>CAWEQK010000001.1:0-2411436 GCA_963811215.1 uncultured Actinomycetota bacterium | reverse complement strand
TCTTTGTAGTTTTTGTTGAGTGTTTGTGAGACAAGCTATGAAGGGCACATGGTGGATGCCTTGGCATCAAGAGCCGATGAAGGACGTAGGAGCCTGCGATAAGCCCTGGGGAGTTGGCAACCAAGCTGTGATCCGGGGGTGTCCGAATGGGGAAACCCAGCTGGAGTCATGTCCAGTTACCCGCGCCTGAATATATAGGGTGTGTGGAGGGAACGTGGGGAAGTGAAACATCTCAGTACCCACAGGAAGAGAAAACAATAGTGATTCCGAGAGTAGTGGCGAGCGAAATCGGATGAGGCCAAACCACGTACATGTGATACCCGGCAGGGGTTGTGTATGTGGGGTTGTGGGATCGTATGGGTGGGTCTGCCGGCCTACCGCACAGTAAGAAACTCGTGGTGAAGTTGAAGTCCGCTGGAAAGTGGCGCCGTAGAGGGTGATAGCCCCGTAAGTGTAAGTCGCGAGCTGTGATGCGTTATCCCAAGTAACACGGAACCCCTGAAATTCCGTGTGAATCTGGCGGGACCACCCGTTAAGCCTAAATACTCCTTGATGACCGATAGCGGACAAGTACCGTGAGGGAAAGGTGAAAAGTACCCCTGGCGGGGAGTGAAATAGTACCTGAAACCGTGTGCCTACAATCCGTCGGAGCCTTGCTCACACTTGTGTGACGGGGTGACGGCGTGCCTTTTGAAGAATGAGCCTGCGAGTTTGCGTTGTGTTGCGAGGTTAACCCGTGTGGGGAAGCCGTAGCGAAAGCGAGTCCGAATAGGGCGTTTGAGTAGCGCGATCAAGACCCGAAGCGAAGTGATCTATCCATGGGCAGGTTGAAGCGCGGGTAAGACCGCGTGGAGGACCGAACCCACTTAGGTTGAAAACTGAGGGGATGACCTGTGGATAGGGGTGAAAGGCCAATCAAACTTCGTGATAGCTGGTTCTCCCCGAAATGCATTTAGGTGCAGCGTTGTGTGTTTCTTGCCGGAGGTAGAGCACTGGATAGCCGATGGGCCCGACCAGGTTACTGACGTTAACCAAACTCCGAATGCCGGTAAGTGAGAGCGCAGCAGTGAGACTGCGGGGGATAAGCTCCGTAGTCGAGAGGGAAACAGCCCAGACCATCAGCTAAGGCCCCTAAGCGGTGACTAAGTGGAAAAGGATGTGGAGTCGCAGTGACAACCAGGAGGTTGGCTTGGAAGCAGCCACCCTTGAAAGAGTGCGTAATAGCTCACTGGTCAAGTGATTCCGCGCCGACAATGTAGCGGGGCTCAAGTCATCCGCCGAAGCTATGGCATTCATGCAAGCCCAGCACCCACTCGATGGGTGTTCAGGTGTGTGGATGGGTAGGGGAGCGTCGTGTCGCGAGTGAAGCGCCGGAGTGATCCAGGTGTGGATGCGACACGAGTGAGAATGCAGGCATGAGTAGCGAATCACGTGTGAGAAACACGTGCGCCGAATGATCAAGGGTTCCAGGGTCAAGCTAATCTGCCCTGGGTAAGTCGGGACCTAAGGCGAGGCCGACAGGCGTAGTCGATGGACAACGGGTTGATATTCCCGTACCGGCAAAGTAGCGCCCATGACGAACCTGGTGATGCTAACCATCTGAAACTCATCCGACCGGACCCTTCGGGGCGAGGCGGGTGAGCGTAGCGTGGGACCCGAACTGGTAGTAGTCAAGCGATGGGGTGACGCAGGAAGGTAGTCCAACCGTACCGATGGTTGTGTACGGCTAAGCATGTAGGGCGAGATCTAGGCAAATCCGGATCTCTGACTTCGATGTCGGGCCTGAGATGTGATGGGGACCCCGTTGGGGGGAAGTGGATGATCCTATGCTGTCGAGAAAAACCTCTAGCGAGCTATGCGCCGCCCGTACCCCAAACCGACTCAGGTGATCAGGTAGAGAATACTAAGGCGATCGAGCGAACCACGGTTAAGGAACTCGGCAAAATGCCCCCGTAACTTCGGGAGAAGGGGGGCCCGGAACGTGAACACCCTAGCGGTGGGAGCGGGAAGGGCCGCAGAGACCAGGCCCAAGCGACTGTTTACTAAAAACACAGGTCCGTGCGAAGTTGTAAGACGATGTATACGGACTGACTCCTGCCCGGTGCTGGAAGGTTAAGAGGACCTGTTAGGTAGCAATACCGAAGCGGAGAATTTAAGCCCCAGTAAACGGCGGTGGTAACTATAACCATCCTAAGGTAGCGAAATTCCTTGTCGGGTAAGTTCCGACCTGCACGAATGGAGTAACGACTTGGGCGCTGTCTCAACCGTGGACTCGGCGAAATTGCACTACGAGTAAAGATGCTCGTTACGCGCGGCAGGACGGAAAGACCCCGGGACCTTTACTATAGTTTGGTATTGGTGTTTGGTTCGGCTTGTGTAGGATAGGTGGGAGACTGTGAAGCATTCACGCCAGTGAGTGTGGAGTCATCGTTGAAATACCACTCTGGTCGTACTAGATGTCTAACCTAGGTCCGTTATCCGGATCAGGGACAGTGCCTGATGGGTAGTTTAACTGGGGCGGTTGCCTCCTAAAGAGTAACGGAGGCGCTCAAAGGTTCCCTCAGCCTGGTTGGCAATCAGGTGGCGAGTGTAAGTGCACAAGGGAGCTTGACTGTGAGACAGACATGTCGAGCAGGGACGAAAGTCGGAACTAGTGATCCGGCGTCGGCATGTGGAAGCGACGTCGCTCAACGGATAAAAGGTACCCCGGGGATAACAGGCTGATCTTCCCCAAGAGTCCATATCGACGGGATGGTTTGGCACCTCGATGTCGGCTCGTCGCATCCTGGGGCTGGAGTAGGTCCCAAGGGTTGGGCTGTTCGCCCATTAAAGCGGCACGCGAGCTGGGTTTAGAACGTCGTGAGACAGTTCGGTCCCTATCCGCCGCGCGCGCAGGAAACTTGAGAAAGGCTGTCCCTAGTACGAGAGGACCGGGATGGACGAACCTCTGGTGTGCCAGTTGTCCCGCCAGGGGCACGGCTGGTTAGCTACGTTCGGAAGTGATAACCGCTGAATGCATCTAAGCGGGAAGCACGTTTCAAGATGAGGTTTCCCACCGGGTCAACCGGGTAAGGCCCCCAGCAGAACACTGGGTTGATAGGCCGGAGGTGTACAGCAGCAATGCCTAGCCGACCGGTACTAATAGGCCGAGGGCTTGTCCCACAACCACTCAGCTGAACCTACAAAGCTGCTCGCGTCCACGAATCCACCACACACAAACACACGCATGACCACATGTGAATAATGGCTTGGTACACACACCCCAGTGACAACCCCCTGGGCATGTGTGCCGCAAGAGTTACGGCGGCCATAGCGAAAGGGAAACACCCGGTCCCATCCCGAACCCGGAAGTTAAGCCTTTCAGCGCCGATGGTACTGCAACCGAGAGGTTGTGGGAGAGTAGGACGCCGCCGGACAATTCTTCCAGCAGCCCCACCGCACCGCGGTGGGGCTGCTGTCATTTGCGTCCCTGTTCTTCCGGAGAATGGGGACGTTGGTCCCACGAGGGAGGGACCCACGACGCTGTCGAGGAGAAGATGGGTTCCACCACGATGTGCACGTGGATCTCGACACCCTCGACATTGCCCGGTGGCAGTTCGCCATCACGACCGTGTACCACTTCCTCTTCGTCCCGATCACCATCGGGCTCTCGGCCATGGTGGCCGGTTACGAGACCGCCTGGCTGCGCACCGGCAACGAGCAGTGGCTGCGACTGACGAAGTTCTTCGGCAAGCTCTTCCTGATCAACTTCGCCCTCGGTCTGGTGACCGGCATCGTGCAGGAGTTCCAGTTCGGGATGAACTGGTCGGACTACTCGCGCTTCGTCGGCGACGTCTTCGGGGCCCCGCTGGCTATCGAGGGACTGCTGGCGTTCTTCCTCGAGTCGACCTTCCTCGGCCTGTGGATCTTCGGGTGGGACCGGCTGCCCCCCAAGCTGCACGCCGCGACCATGTGGCTGGTGCACATCGGGACGGTGCTGTCGGCCTACTTCATCCTCGCCGCGAACTCCTTCATGCAGAACCCCGTCGGCTACGAGTTCAACCCCGAGACCGGCCGTGCCGAGCTGACGGACTTCGTCGCGGTGCTGACCAACAAGGTGCAGCTGGTGACCTTCCCGCACACCGTCGCGGCTGCCTACATGACGGGTGCTGCCTTCGTGGTCGGGATCTCGGTGTGGCACCTGGTGCGCGGCCAGGGCCGGGACGAGGGGCAGGACGCCGGGATGTACCGCAGCGCGGCCCGCACCGGAGCCTGGGTGATGCTCGTGGCCTCCGTGGCCGTCACCATCTCGGGTGACGTCCAGGGCAAGATCATGACCGAGGTGCAGCCGATGAAGATGGCTGCTGCCGAAGGGCTCTACGAGACCGAGCAGCCGGCCGCGTTCTCGATCCTGACCATCGGCTCGCTCGACGGCTCCGAGGAGAGCTTCGCGATCAAGGTGCCGGGTCTCCTGTCCTGGCTGGGCTCCGGGAGCCTGGACGCCGAGGTGCAGGGCATCAACGACCTGCGCGAGGAGTACACCGAGACCTACGGCCAGGACCCGGGAGAGGCCTACTACTCGGCCGGGGACTACACCCCCGTGATCCCGCTGACCTATTGGAGCTTCCGCCTGATGATCGGCCTGGGGATGGCCGGTGCCGCTGGAGCGGTCGCGGTGCTCTGGGCCACCCGCCGCGGCCGGCGGCTGCGCTCCCCGCGCTGGGTGTGGCTGGGCGTCACGCTGCCGCTGATGCCGCTGTTCGCCAACAGCTTCGGCTGGATCTTCACCGAGATGGGTCGCCAGCCCTGGGTGGTCTTCGGGCTGATGACCACCGAACGGGGTGTCTCGCCCGGTGTCAGCCCGGCGGAGGCACTGACCTCGCTGCTCGTGCTCACCGCGCTGTACGGCGTGCTGGCCGTCATCGAGCTCAAGCTCCTGCTGCACTACATCGCCCGGGGAGCCGACGCCTTCGAGGCGCCCACGCAGCGCGACGACGACCAGGACCCCGACCGCCCGCTCGCCTTCGCCTACTGAGCACCGATCCGACAAGGACGCAGGACACATGGAACTGACCACCATCTGGTTCACGCTGATCGCTGTGCTGTGGATCGGCTACTTCGCCCTCGAGGGCTTCGACTTCGGGGTGGGCATGCTGCTGCCCGTCCTGGGACGCGATGAGCGCGAGCGCCGGGTGCTGATCAACACGATCGGGCCGGTCTGGGACGGCAACGAGGTGTGGGTGCTCGTCGCGGGCGGGGCGACCTTCGCGGCGTTCCCCGAGTGGTACGCCACGCTCTTCAGCGGGTTCTACCTGCCCCTGCTGCTGATCCTGCTGGCGCTGATCGTCCGGGGCGTGGCCTTCGAGTACCGCGCGAAGCGCCCCGAGGCGCAGTGGAAGGCGCGCTGGGACGCCGCCATCGTCGTCGGCTCCGTCGTGCCGGCGCTGCTGTGGGGCGTGGCCTTCGCCAACATCGTGCGCGGGGTCCCCATCGATGCCGACCTCGAGTACGCCGGCGGGTTCTTCACGCTGCTCAACCCCTACGCGCTGCTCGGCGGCGCGATGACGCTGCTGCTCTTCCTGACCCACGGCGCCATGTTCATCGCACTCAAGACCGACGGTCCGATCCGCCACGCGGCCCGGGCCCTGGCACTCAAGGTCGGCGTCGCGGCGGCCGTGGTCGCCGTGACGTTCCTGGGCTGGACCCAGGCCGAGACCGGGAACGCCGCCTCGGCCGCGCTCTTCCTGGTCGCCGCGCTGGCCCTGGTCGCCGGCCTGGGCGCGGCCCGGGCGGGGCGTGAGGGCTGGGCGTTCATCGGCACCTTCGCCACCATCGCCCTGGGGGTGGGCGGGCTGTTCGTCGCGCTCTTCCCGGACGTCATGCCCACCACGCTGGCAGGCGGGGTCGGCCTGACCACCACCAACGCCGCCGCCACCGACTACACCCTGGCCATCATGACCGTCGTCGCCGTGGTCTTCACCCCGGTCGTGATCGGCTACCAGGCGTGGACCTACTGGGTCTTCCGCAAGCGGATCGCCGTGCACCACATCCCCGAGCCGGTGCTGGCCGGCACCGACGCGTGAGGCCCACCGACCCCCGGCTGCTGCGTCGACTGGACCCCGCCCGGCTGCCGCTGGCGCTCGTCCTGGTCTGCGGTGGCGTGGGTGCGCTGCTCGTCATCGCGCAGGCGTTCGTCGTGACCGGCCTGGTCGTCGCCGCCGTCGAGGGCGCCGACCTGGGGTCCTGGGCGCTCGCCACGGTCGCCGTGCTCGCCGGGCGCGCGGTCGTCGGGTGGGTCAGCGACGTCGCCGCCGCGCGCGCGGCCGCGCTCGTGGGCAGCGACGTGCGCCGGCACCTCGTCGCGCGCCTGCTGGCGCCGGGCGAACGCTGCGTGGCCCAGGGCCGGCTCTCGGTGCTGGTGACCCGAGGGGTCAGCGCCACCGAGCCCTACCTGACCCGCTACCTGCCGGCGCTGGTGCTGGCAGCCGTGCTGCCGCTGCTCACCGTCGCCGCGATCGCCACGCAGGACCTCCTCAGCGCAGGCATCGTGGTGGCCACCCTGCCGCTGGTGCCGGTCTTCGGCATCCTCGTCGGGCTGGCGACCCGGGACCGTGCCGATGCCCAGTGGCGCGCGCTGTCGTCGCTGTCGGGGCACTTCCTCGACGTGGTGCGGGGCCTTCCGACGCTGGTGGGCTTCCGACGCGCGCAGGCGCAGTCGGCGACGATCCGACGGATCACCGACGACTACCGGCGGCGGAGCATGAGGACCCTGCGTGTCGCGTTCGCCAGCTCGGCGGTGCTCGAGCTGGTCGCGACGCTGTCGGTCGCCCTGGTCGCGGTGACCGTGGGGCTGCGGCTCGCCGAGGGGGGTCTCGACCTGCGGACCGCCCTGGTGGTGCTGCTCCTCGCACCCGAGGCGTACTGGCCGCTGCGGCGGGTGGGCGCCGAGTTCCACGCCGCCGCCGAAGGCGTGGCGGCCTTCGAACAGCTCAGCGAGGTCCTCGACGCCCCCGACGCGGCGCCGCTCGACGGCCACGAGCACCCCCGGGACCACGGCCCCCTGGTCGTCCACGGTCTCTCGCTGACCCGCGCGGGGCGGCGCACGCCGGTGCTGCACGACCTGGACCTGGTGGTGCCGGAGCGGGGGCTGACCGCGCTCACCGGGCCCTCGGGCTGCGGCAAGTCGACGCTCCTGTCGCTGTTGGCCGGGCTCCTCGAGCCCACGGCCGGCCACGTCACGCGTGGCGGTGCGCCCCTGGCGGTCGCCAGGCAGTCGTGGCAGCACCAGGTCGCCTGGCTGCCGCAGCGTCCGGGCTTCGTGGCCGGCTCGATCGCCGACAACCTGCGGCTGGGACGCAGCGAGGCCGACGACGACGAGCTCTGGGACGCGCTGGCCAAGGTCGCTCTCGAGGAGCGCGTGCGCGACCTGCCCGACGCTCTGGAGACGTGGCTGGGCGAGGACGGCGCCACCTTGTCGGCCGGTGAGCGTGCGCGGCTCGCGCTGGCCCGTGTGGTCGTGGCCGACCGTGCCTGGGTGCTGCTCGACGAGCCCACCGCGCACCTCGACGAGCTGACCGAGCAGGTGGTCGCCGACACGCTGCTCGACCTGGCCCGCACCCGCGCCGTGGTGGTGGTGGCGCACCGGCCGGCGCTGGTGGCGTTGGCCGACCACGTCGTCGTGCTGCCCGGGCCCGTGCCGGCCTCGTCCGCCCCCCTCGCCCCCCTCGCACCCCGGTCCACCGTCCCGGCGCCGGCCCCGGCTCCGGGACCGGAGGAGGACCCCGCGCCGCGGCGGGAACCCGGGCTGGTGCTGGCGACCCTCCTCAGCGCGTCGGCCTCCGCGTCGGGCGTGGCCCTGACCGCGACAGCGGGCTGGCTGATCGTGCAGGCCTCGACCATGCCCCCGGTCCTGACGCTGATGGTGGCGATCGTGGGGGTGCGCACCTTCGGCCTGGCCCGCCCCGCGCTGCGCTACGCCGAGCGGCTGCGCTCCCACGACGTCGTGCTGCGGATGCTCGCCGAGCGTCGCGTGTCGGTGTACGACGCCCTGGTCCCGCTGGTGCCCGGCCGGCTGGGCCGCCGTCGCGGCGACCTGCTGGCCGCCCTGGTCGACGACGTCGACTCCGAGCTCGACCACCGCCTGCGGGTGCAGCTGCCGGTGCGTGCCTTCGCGCTGGTCGTGGCGCTCACCGTCGGCGTGACCGCCCTGCTCGAGCCCCGCGCCGCCCTGGTCGTCGCCCTGACCTCGGTAGCGGCCGGGGCGGCGGCGTACCTGCTGGGCAGGCTCGGCGCTGCGCGCGCCGAGCGCCGGGGGGTCGCCCTGCGCGCCGCCCTGTCGGACCAGGTGGTCGCCGCCACCTCGCTGGCCGACGAGCTGGTCATGTGGCAGGGCGTGGACCGGGTCGCGGTGGGCCCCGCCGTCGACCTGAGCGACCGGCTCGGCGCCGCGGCCACCCGGGCCGCGGCCTGGCTGGGGGCCGCGCGGGCCTGGGTGCTGCTGGTCACCGGGGCCGGGGTGGCCGCCACCGCCTGGTGGCTCGACGCGCTGGTCGCCGCTGGTGCGCTGTCGGCGCCCGTGCTGGCCCTGCTGGTGCTGGTGCCGCTGGCCCTGGCCGACGTGGCGCTCCCGCTGGCCGACGCCGGGGCGCTGTCGGCCCGCACCGACGCCGCGCGTCGTCGGGTCGCTGAGCTGGTCGGGCGCACCCCGACGGTCGTCGACCCGCCGGACCCGGCGCCGGCGCCGGCCGGGCACGAGGTCGCCCTCGAGGGCGTCAGCGCCGGCTGGGAGGGTGCGAGCGCGGTCCGCGACCTCGGCCTGCGTCTGCCCGAGGGGGCGAGCCTCGCCCTGGTCGGACCGTCCGGCTCCGGCAAGAGCACCGTCGCCGCGCTGCTGCTGCGCTTCCTCGACCCGGTCTCGGGTGATGTGGCGCTGGGCGGGCGAGGCCTGGCGAGGCTGGCCCTCGACGACGTCCGCCGCACCGTCGGCCTGGTCGATGACGACCCGCACGTCTTCGCGAGCACCCTCGTCGAGAACGTCCGCCTGGCCCGGCCGGGCGCCTGCGACGCCGACGTGGACGCCGCCCTGCGCAGCGCCCGTCTCGGCGACTGGCTCGACCAGCTGCCCGAGGGGCTCGACACGTGGTTGGGCGACGGGCACGCCGCGGTGTCGGGCGGGGAGCGGGCGAGGTTGGCGGTGGCCCGCTCGCTGCTGGCCGACCAGCGGGTGCTGGTCCTCGACGAGCCCACAGCGCACCTCGACGAGGCGACGGCCGAGGAGCTCGCGGCCGAGGTGCTGGGCCCCCGGGTGCGCGTCGGCGCAGGGCCGGGGGCGGCTCACCACCGCACCGGACGCTCGGTCGTGTGGATCACCCACGCGCGTGCCGGTCTCGACCGCGTCGAGGAGGTGGTAGATGTACGGGGACGCACCCTCACCCAGGAGCAGCCCCATGTCTGACACCCGAACCGGCTCCCGACGCCTGCGCGTCTACCTCCTCGACGACCACGAGGTCGTGCGGCAGGGCCTGCGTGCGCTGCTGGAGGGCGCGGGGGACATCGAGGTGGTGGGGGAGTCGGGGTTCGCCGAGGAGGCCGCCGCGCGCATCCCCGCGCTCCGGCCCGACGTGGCGGTGCTCGACGCCCGGCTTCCCGACGGCTCCGGCATCGAGGTGTGCCGAGCGGTCCGGGCGGTCGACGAGTCGATCCGGGCGCTCATCCTGACGTCGTACGACGACGACGAGGCGCTCTTCGCCGCGATCATGGCCGGCGCCTCGGGCTACGTGCTCAAGGAGGTCACTGGGCTGAACCTCGTCAACGCGGTGCGCCAGGTGGCCGACGGCATGTCACTGATCGATCCGTCCCTGACGGCCCGGGTGCTGGAGCGGGTGCGCAACGGGCCCTCGACCGCCCCCGAGCTGGAGAGCCTCACCGAGCGGGAGATGGAGCTGCTGGGACTGATCGCCGAGGGGCTGACGAACCGCCAGATCGGGGAGCGGATGTTCCTGGCGGAGAAGACCATCAAGAACTACGTCTCGGCCATCCTGGCCAAGCTGGGGCTCGAGCGGCGCACCCAGGCGGCGGTGCTGGCCAGCCGGCTGCTGGGCCCCGAGGGCCGGGCCTGACCGGCGTGCCCCGCACCGACCTGGCCGCGGCCCTGCGCACGCTGCCGCACGATCCGCGGGTCGTCGTCGCCGGCAACCACGCGACGCCGTGGCACACCCTGGGTCTCATCGACGCCCTGCTGCCCGCCTACCGGTTGTGGATGCTCAACGCCCAGCCGGGTCTGCCGGAGCGTGACGGCGTCACCCTGGAGACCTCCTTCGTGGGCCCCGGGATGCGACGCAGCCCGCGCCTGGCCTACGTGCCCTCGCGGCTCTCGATGGTGCCGACACTCTTCGCCTCGGTGCTGCCGCCCGACGTCGTGGTGCTGAACACGACCCGGCCGCGGCAGGGCCGGGTCTCGATGGGCACCGAGGTCAACGTGCTGCCGGCCGCGGTCGAGCAGGTACGCCGCCGAGGCGGGGTGGTCGTCGCCCAGGCGTCGCGGCACGTGCCGTGGACCTTCGGCGACGCCGAGGTCGACCTCGACCTCGTCGACGTCGTCGTCGAGGCGGACGAGGAGCTGATGACCGCGCCGGAGGCGCCGATCGGACCCGAGGCGGCGCGCATCGGCGAGCTCGTGGCCGCCCGGGTCCCCGACGGTGCGACGCTGCAGACCGGGATCGGGGCGGTGCCCGACGCGACGGTCAGCGGACTGGTCGCCCGCCGCGGGTTGCGGGTGTGGAGCGAGATGTTCTCCGACTCCGTGCTGCGGCTGGAGCGGGCCGGGGCGCTCGACACCTCGGTGCCGCTGACGGCGTCGTTCCTCTTCGGCTCCGAGGAGCTGCTCGAGTGGGTCGACCGCAACGAGCGGGTGCACATGGCGCGCACCGAGACCACCAACGACCCCGGCCGCATCGCTCGCAACGCCGCGATGACGAGTGTCAACACCGCCCTGCAGGTCGACCTCTTCGGCCAGGCCAACGCCTCGAGGATCGACACCCGCATCCACTCGGGCTTCGGCGGCCAGACCGACTTCATCGTCGGGGCCATGCACAGCCCGGGCGGTCAGGCGGTGATCGCCCTGCGCTCCTGGCACCCGAAGGCCGACTGCTCGACGGTGGTGGCGATGGTCGACGAGCCGGTCACGTCGTTCCAGATGAGCGCGGTGGTCACCGAGCAGGGTGTGGCCGAGGTCTTCGGCCACACCCAGCAGGAGCAGGCACGCCAGCTGGTGGAGCACACCGCCCACCCGCAGGTGCGCGAGGAGCTGCGGGAGGAGGCGCAGGCGCTGGGACTGGGCTGGTGATGGAGCCTGGACTGGCGATCAGCGCAGCACGGGCAGTCGACGCACCAGCAGCACCTCGCGCCAGCGACGTCCGAGCCCCCAGGTGTCGCCGGCGTGGAACGCCGCCAGCACCACCAGCGTCAGCCCGCTCAGGAGGTGGTCGTCGAGCACCGGGTTGTTGGCCGGGGGCAGCGCGACGCTCCACATCAGCACGTAGAGCAGCGCGCCGCTCGCGGCGGCCAGGCGCATCCCGATGCCCAGGGTGAGCGCGAGGCCGATGCACAGCAGCCCGACCATGAACAGGGTGTCGGCCCAGGCTTCGCCCGCGATTCCCTGGTAGAAGTCGGCGAGGGGGCCGTCGGAGCCGAAGCTCAAGAACCCTTCCGTGGGACTGCCGCCGTTGACCCAGGCCGCGTCGCCGAACCGGTCGACCTGCCCCTCGGGGCCGCGTCCGGTGGCGAAGCCGAGCGCCAACAGCTTGTCGAAGAAGGCCCACAGGAAGGTCAGGCCGAAGCCGATCCGCAGCAGCGCCAGGGCCCGGGCGGCAAAGGGGCCGGTGCCCGACGCCCCGGGGCCCGCCCCTGCGGACGGGGTCGGTCCGGGCTGCTGCTGGCGGTGCGAGAGGGTGCTCATCGATGGTTCCTCCTGGTCGTGGTGCGGCCCGCGTCGGGCCCCCAGACCAAGGTGGCCCCCCGTGCCCCGCGGGCACAGGGGGCGTGAGTCCCCTCTCGCGGGTCCTTGGTCCCGACCCAGACGAGTGCCTCAGCCGACGGGCACGCTCCACACGAACGAGGTGCCACGGGGCTCGCGGTGCGAGATCCGGCAGGACCCCCCGAGGGCTTCCGCCCGACGCCGCGCGTTGCGCATCCCGCTCTCGACGACCTGGTCCGGCAGCCCGACCCCGTCGTCGTCGACGCGCAGCACCAGCTCGGCGTCGCCGAGGCTCAGGTCGACCTCGGCCCGGTCGGCCAACGCGTGGCGCGACAGGTTCGAGAGGGCCTCGCGCAGCACGGGGACGAGCTGCTCGCGCACGGCGCCGGGCACGGCGGTGTCGAGCGGGCCCGCGGTGCGCACCAGCGGGGTGAACCCCAGCGCCGGGACGTACTCGCGCACCAGCGTGCGCACCTCGGAGCGCAGCGAGGCGCGCTCGCGGTGCTGCAGCTCGAAGATCGAGCCACGGATGTCGCGGATGGTCAGGTCGAGGTCGGCGACCGCCTTGTCGAGCCGTTCGGCGACCTCGGGGGCGGCGAGCATCTGCGCGCCCTGCAGCTGCAGCCCCGTGGCGAAGAGCCGCTGGATCACCACGTCGTGCAGGTCGCGCGCGATCCGCTCCCGGTCGGAGATCACGGCCAGCTCGGCGCGCTCCTCCAGCGCCTGGGCCCGGTCCAGGGCCAGCGCCGCCTGGTCGGCGAAGGAGATCATCAGCTCGCGCTCCTCGCTCTCGAGCGGGGCACCGTCCTCGAAGAGCAGCACCAGCGCGGTGCGCTCGGCCAGGTGGGCGCGCAGCGGGAGCAGCAGCACCCGGTAGTCGTCGACGTCGACCTCCACCGGCCCGGCGCCGTCGGCGTTGGCGAGCAGGGCGCCCTCGACGGGGCCGCGCAGGTGGCCCCGGGCGTCCCCCTCGCGCCCGGGCTCGCGCAGGTCGGCCAGTGTGGCTGCCTGCACGGCCTCCCTGGCCGGCACCGACAGGCTCACGACGGCGGCGGCGTCGGCGCGAGCCATCGACGCCGCCGACCAGGCGATCTGCTCGAGCGCGGTGTCGCGGGCCACCGGCGGCTGCAGGGCGTCGCTGAGCCCGGCACTGGCCTGCAGCCACTGCCGTCGCCGCTCGCTCAGCCCGTAGGCCCGGGCGTTGTCGATGACGAAGCCTGCTGCCGACGCGAGGGCCTCCACGAGCATCGTGTCGGCGTCGCTGAACTCGGCGGCGCCCTGCTTCTCGGTGAGGTAGAGGTTGCCGAACACGATGCCGCGGATCCGCACCGGCACACCCAGGAAGGAACGCATCGGCGGGTGGTTCGGAGGGAAGCCGTACGACGACGGGTGCCGGCCCAGGTCGGGCATCCGCAGCGGCTCGGGGTGCTCGATGAGCAGGCGCAGGATGCCCCGGCCCCGCGGTGGCGCGCCGATCCGCTCGCGCTGGTGCGGGTCGAGGCCCGAGGTGATGAACTCGCTGAGGTCGCCGCCCGGACCCACCACCCCCAGGGCGCCGAACCTGGCGCCGGTCAGCTCGCGGGCCGACTCGACGATGCGGGTCAGCACGCTGGGCAGATCGAGGTCGGAGGAGACCGCCACCACGGCGTCGAGCAGCGCCTGGGCCGACCCGGCGATCTCGGGGTGGCGCTGCGGGGACGGCTCGGGCATGCCGCCATTCTCACAGGTCGGTGGGGCGACCGGCAGGCTCACACCACACGGCGGCTGGGCAAGGTGCTCACCGGGTCCCAGCCGCCGCCCAGGCGGCGCCCGGAGATCGAGGTCCAGGAGATCGCGACGTACAGCGACCGGGTGCCCGACGCCCACGGCCGGGGCTCCCACACCTTGCGGACCTGCTCGAGGTCCTCGGGGTGGGTCAGCACCTCGCTGCGTCCGCGCGCCACCACGCTCCAGCCGCGCTGCCGCTCGTGGTCGAAGCCGTCGACCTCGAAGGCCAGCACCGACCCGCGAGCGTTGCTGCCCAGCACGGAGTACGGCGTCGTGCGCATCACGACACGGCTGTCGACCACGGCGTAGTTCACCGGCACGATGTGGGGGCCGTCGGGTGTCGAGACCGCGACCCTGCCCACGATCCCGGCGCGCAGCAGTGCCTCGCACTCGCTCTCCGACAGCTCAGCTGACTCCAGCACGGTGACCTCACGGGGTGGACGGGACCAGGACGTCGTCCATCCTCAACTCGGCCGGCAGGGCTCCACAGGGTCCTTGGTCCCGACGTCATCCGCCGAAAGTGCCGTCGAGGTAGAGCCAGTGTCCCGCCCGTCGCTCGAAGCGGCTGCGCTCGCGCAGCACGCCGTTGCTGACCACCCCGGCCGGCGAGGTGTCGCGGTGGTGGGCGGCGAACTCGACCCAGTCCTCGCCGTGGTCGAGCACCTCCAGCGCGGTCCACTCCCGGGAGGGGTCGAGCCCGTCCTCGAGCAGGCCCGGCGGCCGGGTGCGCGGGTGCCAGGTACGGAACAGGTGGTCGAGGTGGCCCAGCGCGAACGCGCTGTAGCGGCTGCGCATCAGCTCGACGGCCGTCCCCGCGCGCCGGGCACCCCGGTGCAGCGGGCCGCAGCAGGCGTCGTACGCCGCGCCGGTGCCGCAGGGGCACGGGCCGGCCCCGGTCGCGCCCAGGGCGTGCTGCCGGTTGCTCACGTCTCCACCACCAACCTCCACAGGGTGTGCTCGCCGGGCAGGCCCTTCAGCTCGACCTCGCCGGCCTCCTCGAAGCGCATCCGCCGCTCGTCGGTGCCCTCGACCTGCTCGCGCACCGCGTCGCTCACCAGCACCTCCCCGCCGTGGGCGAGGTCGGCGACGCGGGCGGCCAGCGACACGTTGCGCCCGAAGTAGTCGCCGTCGCGCGAGATCACCGGTCCGCAGTGCACGCCGATGCGCACCCTGACCTGGGTCAGGCGCAGCCGGGGGTCGAGGGTGCGGGCCAGGGCCCGTTGGATGCCGCGCGCGGCCCGCACCGCCGGGTACGGGTCGCGGAAGGCGACCATGAACCCGTCGCCGGCGCTCTTGACGACCTGGCCGCGGTGCCGCTCGACGTGGGCGCGGACGACCTGGTCGTGCGCCTCGAGGACCTTGACCCAGGTCCGGTCGCCGAGCCGGTGGTTGAGGGTCGTGGAGCCCTCGATGTCGGAGAAGAGCAGGGTGACGGTGCCATCGGCAGCGGCGACCTGCAGGATGTCGGGACGCTTCTCGAGCGCCCAGGCCTGCAGGTCCTCCAGCGAGGAGCCCAGCACGCCGGCGACCCCCTGGCGGCGCACCCGCGAGGCGGTCCCGACCACGGCCCGCACCGCGCGCTCGGTCGGCGAGAGCGCGGGGGAGGGGCGCAGCGCAGCGTCGAGGTCGGCCTCGAGCTGGACGACCATCCGGCGCGACAGGTCGAGCTCGCGGCGGATGCGGACCAGCAGCACGCCCAGGACGGCCAGCGAGAGCGCCAGCACCGCCACCAGCACCACGGCTGCCACCCCTGTCGCCGTCTGCACCCCGGCAGCCTAGTGCCGCCCGGTCACCCGGCGCCGGGGTGCTCGGGACCAAGGTCCCGGGCCCGCACGACCACCGCCCCCTGCGAAACCGGGCATGCGGGCCCCATGGTGAGGGGCATGGACACCGATCTCGAGAACCCCGACAGCCAGGGCAGCACCGACACCGAGCAGGCCGCCGGCCCCACGGTCGCCGACCACCTCTCGTCCACGGGCGCCGTGGTGGTGGCCGTGGACGGCTCCGAGCACGCCGAGCATGCGCTGGCCTGGGCGGCCGACCACGCGGCGCTGCACCACCGGCCGCTGGCCGTGGTCTCGGTGTGGGAGCCGGTGCCGAGCATGTGGCTCGACACCACCGGCGTCAACCACACGGTGCTCTACGCCGAGCTCGCCTCGGCCGGCGCGGACCGGGTCGAGGCGGCCGCCGAGAGGGCACGCTCGCTGCACCCCGAGCTCAGCATCGAGACCGCGGTCGCGCGAGGAGACGTGCGCGGCGAGCTGCTGCGGCTCTCCAAGAAGGCCTCGCTGCTGGTCCTCGGCTCGCGAGGGCGTGGGCCGCTGCGCTCGCTGCTGCTCGGCTCGGTCAGCGCGGCCGTGGCCCGCCACGCGCAAGGCCCCGTCGTGGTCGTGCGACCCGGCGGCGCGGGTGGCGGCGGCATCCTGGTGGGCATCGACGGCACCGAGCGCTCGATGGGTGCCGTGACGGCGGCCTACGAGCAGGCGGCGGCGACCGGGCAGCGGCTCACCGTGCTGCACTGCTTCTGGGACGCCCGGGTCGCCTACGCAGGCGCGATGGTCGTCGACGAGTCCGACGACGCATCCGACGTGCGCGCCCTGGTCGCCGAGACGACCGCCGGCCTGGCCGAGAAGCACCCCGACGTGCAGGTCGAGGTGCGCATCGTCCGCGGTCTCGCCGACCAGGTGCTGGTGGCCGAGTCGAAGGACCGTGACCTGGTGGTGCTGGGCTACCGCCGTCAGCACGCACTGGGTGAGGCGATCTTCCCGTCGGTGGTGAGCTCGGTGCTCGAGCACGCGCACGGCGCGGTGATGGTCGTGCCCTCGCACGACTGAGTGGCGTCGTCTCGTCGGCCGTCCAGGGTTGGCGGGCGCAGTAGCGTGGTCGTCGTGACCTCCGCCGAGACCGCGCCCGCCACCCCCCGGCCCACGATCGCCACGCTCGGTGAGCTGCGCGCGTCGGGACACCAGCACCGTCCGTTGCGCAGCGAGCTGCGCGACAACCTGCTGGCCCACCTGCGTGAGGGGCGCGACCCCTGGCCCGGCCTGCACGGCTTCGAGGACACCGTGGTGCCCCAGCTCGAGCGGGCCCTGATCGCCGGGCACGACGTGGTGCTGCTGGGCGAGCGCGGCCAGGGCAAGACCCGGCTGCTGCGCACCATGGTGGGCCTGCTCGACGAGTGGACCCCAGTGATCGCCGGTTCCGACCTGGGCGAGCACCCCTACGAGCCGATCACCGTGGCCTCGCGCCGTCGGGCCCTCGAGCTCGGCGACGACCTGCCGGTCGAGTGGCGCGCCCGCGAGGAGCGCTACGCCGAGAAGCTGGCGACCCCCGACACCTCGGTGGCCGACCTGATCGGCGACGTCGACCCGATGAAGGTGGCCGAGGGCCGCTCGCTCGGCGACCCCGAGACGATCCACTACGGGCTGGTGCCGCGCAGCCACCGCGGCATCGTGGCCATCAACGAGCTGCCCGACCTCGCCGAGCGGATCCAGGTGGCGATGCTCAACGTGATGGAGGAGCGCGACATCCAGGTCCGCGGCTACGTCCTGCGGCTGCCGCTCGACGTCCTCGTCGTCGCCAGCGCCAACCCGGAGGACTACACCAACCGCGGTCGCATCATCACCCCGCTCAAGGACCGCTTCGGCGCCGAGATCCGCACCCACTACCCGACCGAGCTGCACGACGAGGTCGCGGTGATCCGGCAGGAGGCCGCGATCGACCCGGCCCTGGTCGACGTCCCCGACCACCTCGTCGAGATCCTGGCCCGCTTCACCCGCCACCTGCGCGACTCGAGCTCGGTCGACCAGCGCTCGGGGGTCTCGGCCCGCTTCGCGATCGCCGGCGCCGAGACGATCGCGGCCGCCGCGCTGCACCGGGCCACCGCCCGGGGCGAGGAGGCCGCCGTGGCACGCGTGGTCGACCTCGAGACCGCCGTCGACGTGCTCGGCGGCAAGATCGAGTTCGAGAGCGGTGAGGAGGGCCGCGAGGCCGAGGTCCTCACCCACCTGCTGCGCACCGCGGTCGCCGAGACCGTGCGCGGTCACCTGCGCGGGCTCGACATGGGCGTGCTGGTCGACGCCCTCGAGGCCGGCCAGATGGTGACCACCGGCGAGCAGGTCACCGCCCGCGACTTCCTGGCCGGCCTGCCGGTGCTGGGGGAGTCGGAGCTCTACGACGACATCTGCGACCGGCTCGAGGCCACCACCGACGGGCGCCGCGCCGGCGCGATCGAGCTGGCCCTGGAGGGGCTCTACCTGGCCCGCCGGGTCAGCAAGGCCTCCGGGCGCGGTGAGAGCGTGTATGGCTGACATCTGGGCGCAGCGACGCGCCTCGCGCTACGCCCGCTACGACGGCGGGCCCGACCCGCTCGCGCCCCCGGTCGACCTCGCCGAGGCCCTCGACGAGATCGGCGAGGACGTGATGGCCGGCTACAGCCCCGAGCGGGCGCTGCGCGAGCTGCTGCGCCGCGGGGCGGGCGACCGCCAGGGCCTCGACGACCTGGCCCGCCGGGTCGCCGAGCGGCGCCGGCAGCTGCTGGCCGAGCACGACCTCGACGGCACCCTGCAGGAGATCCGCGAGCTGCTCGACACCGCCGTCCTCGAGGAGCGCAAGCAGCTGGCCCGCGACGTCGCCATGGACGACGGCGACCGGGCCCTGCGCGAGATGCAGCTCGACAGCCTGCCGCCCAACGCCGCGGCCGCGGTCAGCGAGCTCGGCTCCTACGACTGGCAGAGCACCCGGGCGCGCGAGGCCTACGAGCAGATCAAGGACCTGCTGGGCCGCGAGCTGCTCGACCAGCGCTTCCAAGGAATGAAGCAGGCCCTGGAGAACGCCACCGACGAGGACCGCGCCGCGATCGACGCGATGCTCACGGATCTCAACGAGCTGCTCGAGAAGCGCGAGCGCGGCGAGGACACCCAGCAGGACTTCGAGGAGTTCATGGCCGCGCACGGCCAGCACTTCCCCGAGCAGCCGCAGAGCCTCGACGAGCTGCTCGACGCGATGGCCTCCCGGGCGGCGGCCGCGCAGCGGATGCTGGCCTCGATGAGCCCCGAGCAGCGCCAGCAGCTGATGGAGCTCTCGGCGCAGGCCTTCGGCTCGCCGCAGCTGATGGAGTCGCTGGCGCGGCTCGACTCCCACCTGCAGGCGCTGCGGCCCGGCGAGGACTGGTCGGGCTCGGAGCAGGTGGGCGGCGAGGGCGCACAGGGGGTCGGGCTGGGCGACGGCACCGGCGTCTTCCAGGACCTCGCCGAGCTCGACGCGCTCTCCGAGCAGCTCTCGCAGTCCTACGGCGGCGCCCGGATGGACGACCTCGACCTCGACGCGCTGGCCCGCCAGCTGGGGGGCGACGCCTCGGTCAGCGCGCGTGAGCTGCAGCAGCTCGAGCGCGCCCTGCGCGACTCCGGCACCCTGCAGCGCGGCTCCGACGGTGCACTGCGGCTGACCCCGAAGGCGATGCGCCAGCTCGGCCGGTCGCTGCTGCGCGACGTGGCGCAGCGGATGTCGGGCCGCCAGGGCCAGCGCGACATGGACCGGGCCGGCGCCGCCGGCGAACGCTCGGGAGCCACCCGGGCCTGGGCGTACGGCGACACCGAGCCCTGGGACGTGACGCGCACGGTCACCAACGCGATCACCCGCACCGTGGGCGAGGGCGGCTCGCCGGCGGCGGGGGTGCGCCTGCAGGTCGACGACGTCGAGGTGCAGGAGACCGAGGCCCGCACCCAGGCGGCCGTCGCGCTGCTGGTCGACACCTCCTTCTCGATGGCCATGGACGGTCGCTGGGTGCCGATGAAGCGCACCGCGCTCGCCCTGCACACGCTGATCCGCAGCAGGTTCCGCGGCGACGCGCTGCAGCTCGTCGGCTTCGGCCGGCACGCCGAGGTGATGGAGATCGAGCAGCTCACCGCCCTCGACGCGCGCTGGGAGAAGGGCACCAACCTGCACCACGCGCTGCTGCTGGCCAACCGGCACTTCCGCAAGCACCCGAACGCCCAGCCGGTGCTGCTCATCGTCACCGACGGCGAGCCGACCTCGCACCTCGAGGCCGGCGGTGAGGTCTTCTTCTCCTACCCGCCGCACCCGCTGACCGTCGCGCACGCGGTGCGCGAGCTCGACACCTCGATGCGCCTGGGCGCGCAGACCACGTTCTTCCGGCTCGGCGAGGACCCCGGCCTGGCCCGGTTCATCGAGCAGATGGCCCGGCGGGCCGACGGACGGGTCGTGGCCCCCGAGCTCGACGACCTCGGCGCCGCCGTCGTGGGTTCCTACCTGGGCGGTCGCGCCGGGCGCAGCGGGGGCGCCCACGGCTCGATGGGTGACTGGTTCGGCGGCCGCGGCTTCTGGGTGGGCGACTGAGTCACCGGGCAGCGGCGCGCGGCCGGCGCTCCCAGTGCCGGCAGGGCCGGCTGCTGGTGGGCCCCACCCCGGCGCAGCCGGGCCACCGCTCGGGCTCCTCCAGCTCGTCGGTGTGCAGATCGCGCACCATCACCTCGCGCACCGGCGCCAGGCCCTCGCGCACGACGGCGCAGTCGCACCCGCCCAGCGCGAGCAGGCGTCGTACGAGCGAGTGGGCGGTGGGCGAGCGCAGGTCGCGGAACCGCTCGGCCCACCCGAGCGCGCCGTCGGGGGCGTGGTCGCACCCGTGGTCGCCCACGACCCGGCGCAGGTAGCACGCGACGCACTCGTCGGGATAGGGCTCGGGCGCGTCGGGGTCGGTGGGCTGCACGGCCCGGTTCTACCCGGCGGCACCGACACAGCGACCACGGCCACACCGACACCGGCGCTGTTGCGCTGAGGCTGATCGGATCGGCGCGGGCGGCGTGGAGGCGTCTGCTAGACACCTGGTGTGACCCTCGAGCTCGGCCGCCACAGCTTCGCCGACGACCAGAAGCTGATGATGGCGATCGTCAACCGCACGCCCGACTCGTTCTACGACAGGGGTGCGACCTGGGCGGAGGACAAGGCCTTCGAGCGGGTCGCCACCGTGGTGGCGCAGGGCGCCGAGATCGTCGACATCGGCGGCATCAAGGCGGCTCCGGGCGTCGAGATCGACGCGGCCGAGGAGAAGGGCCGGGTGGTCGACTTCGTGGCCCGGGTCCGCGAGGCCTTCCCGGGCCTGGTGATCTCGGTCGACACCTGGCGCGCGGAGGTGGGCGACGCGGTGTGCCGGGCCGGCGCCGACGTGCTCAACGACGCCTGGGGCGGGGCCGACCCCGAGCTGGTCGACGTCGCTGCCGCCCACGACGCCGCGATCATCTGCACCCACACCGGCGGGGCGACCCCGCGCACCCGCCCCTACCGGGTCGAGTACGACGACGTGGTGGCCGCGGCGATCGCCGACACGATGGCGTACGCCGACCGGGCGGTCGCGGCGGGAGTCGATCCCCGCAGCGTGGTCATCGACCCGGCGCACGACTTCGGCAAGAACACCTTCCACTCCCTCGAGCTGACCCGCCGGCTGGGGGAGATGGTGGCCACCGGGCGCCCGGTGCTGGTCTCGCTGAGCAACAAGGACTTCGTGGGCGAGTCGCTCGACCTGCCCGTGGGCGAGCGGCTCACCGGCACCCTGGCCGCGACCGCGGTGTGCGCGCTGGCCGGGGCCCGGATCTACCGGGTGCACGAGGTGGTCGAGACACGCCAGAGCGTGGACATGGTCGACGTGATCGCGGGCCGGCTGCTCCCGGCCCGGGCTATCCGCGGGCTGCAGTAGCGCTCAGCCGACGGGTTCGAGGAGCCCGAGCCGCTCCAGGGCGGCACGCAGGTCGGCGACCCCGTCGACGACCCGTGGTCCTGGGCGCGCCCAGTGCGCATCGGCGTCGACCGCGTGCACGGCGGCGCCCGCCGGCAGCAGCCCGCCCGCCACCAGCCGGTCGGCCTGCTCCTGGGCGGCGGGCCGGTCATAGCCGCAGGGCGCGACGACGACCAGGTCGGGGCGCGCGGCGTGCACGTCGTCCCAGGTCACCCGCACCGACTTCGCCCCGGCCGTGCCGAGCGCGCACTCGGCTCCGGCCGCCTCGACCATCTCGGGGATCCAGTGCCCCGGCGCGTACGGCGGGTCGGTCCACTCCAGCACCACGACGCGCGGGCGGCGCTCGCCGGTCGGCGGGGTCGCTGCCTGCCCGACGAGGGCCTCGAGCGGCGCGGCCAGGCGGGTGGCCTCGTCGGGGCGGCCCACGGCCGCCCCGATGCGCAGCACGCTGTCGCGGATCTCGGTGAGGGTGTGCGGGTCGAAGGAGAGCACCTCGGCGCGGCAGCCCAGGTGGTCGAGCGCCTCGTCGACGGAGCCGACGTCGATCGCGCACACGGCGCACAGGTCCTGGGTCAGCACCAGGTCGGGGTCGAGCTCGGCCAGCGCGCCCGCGTCGAGACGGTAGAGGTCCTCGCCTGCGGCGGCGGCAGCGGCGACGTACGCGTCGATCTCGGCGGGCGTGAGCCCCTCGGGCATCGTCGTCGACGACACGATGCGCCGGGAGCGGGCCTCGGTGGGGTGGTCGCACTCGAAGGTCACCCCGACCACGCTGTCGCCGGCGCCGAGGCCGAAGAGGATCTCGGTGGTCGAGGGCAGGAGGGAGACGATCCGCTGTGGCCGCATGGGGACACGGTAGGACGCGGGCCTAAGGTCGCGGTGTGGAGGACCCGACCCTGACCGTGCTGCTCCTCCTGGGGCTCGCCGCGCTCGTCGCGGGCTTCGTCGACGCGGTCGTCGGGGGCGGCGGACTGATCCAGCTGCCGGCGCTGCTGGTCGGGCTGCCCGGCGCGAGCCCGGTGCAGATCCTGGCCACCAACAAGCTCGGCTCGATCTGCGGCACCAGCGTCAGCAGCGTCACCTTCTACCGGCGGGTGCGGCCCGACCCGCGCACCTTCGGGCCGCTGATGCTCACCGCCTTCCTCGGCTCGGCCGGGGGTGCCGCGGTCGCGAGCCTGGTCCCGCGCGAGGCCTTCGAGCCGATCGTGCTGGTGGTGCTGGTGCTCGTGGGCTCCTACGTGCTGTTCAAGCCGAGCCTGGGCCAGGTCACCGCGCTGCGCTTCGCCGGACGCCGCCACACCGGGGCCACGATGGGCACCGGCTTCGCGATCGGCTTCTACGACGGCGCGCTGGGGCCCGGCACCGGCTCCTTCTTCGTCTTCGCGCTCGTCGGGCTGCTCGGCTACGGCTTCCTCGAGGCCTCGGCCAAGTCGAAGATGGCCAACTGGGCCACCAACCTCGCCGCCCTGGTCGTCTTCATCCCCCAGGGCGCGGTGCTGTGGAAGATCGGTCTGCTGATGGGCCTGGCCAACCTCGTCGGCGGGTACGTCGGCGCCCGCACCGCGGTGGCCAAGGGGTCGCGGTTCGTGCGGGTCTTCTTCATCGCTGTGGTGGCGGCGTTCGTGGTCAAGATCGGCGGCGACGTGACGGGGCTGTGGTGAACAGGCCGCTGGGCCGACCAGGGGTGGCCCGGTGAGCGAGCACGCGTCGTACCTGGTGGTGGCGCGGGACGCGGAGGCGGAGATCGAGGTCAAGCGTTCGCGGTTCCTGGCCACCGCGGCACGGGTGGCCAGCGAGGACGAGGCGCGCTCGGTGATCGATCGGCTGCGCAAGCGCCACGGGGACGCTCGGCACCACTGCTCGGCGATGGTGGTGGGGCCGCCGCCGGTGCCGGTGCAGCGCTCCTCCGACGACGGGGAGCCGGCGGGCACCGCCGGCGCGCCGATGCTGGAGGTGCTGCGCGGGGCGGGCCTCAGCGACACCGTCGTGGTCGTGACGCGCTGGTTCGGCGGCACCCTGCTGGGCGCCGGCGGACTGGTGCGGGCGTACGGCGACGCGGTGCGCGCCGCGCTCGAGGTGGCCGGCACGCGGGAGCGACGGCTGCTGCGCGAGCTCGAGCTCGAGGTCGAGCACGCCGAGGCCGGCCGCGTCGAGGGCGAGCTGCGGGCGCGCGGGGTGGAGGTGCTCGACGCGCGGTGGGGTGCGAGCGTGCACCTGGTGCTGGGCGTCGCTCCGGTCGAGGAGGAGGCGACCCGGGCGGTGCTGGCCGAGGTGACCGGGGGAGCGGGCGAACCGGTCGTGCTGGGCGAGCGCTGGATCGGCTGAGCCCGGCCCGGCGAGCCCTAGGGTGGGGTGCATGAGCATCCCCGTGGCGGTGGCCGACCTGGGCGAGACGCTGGAGCGGTTCGGCGCAGCCTTCCTGATGACGACGGACCCGGCCGCGACCCCGGCACGGGTCAAGGTCGTCTCGGTGCGCCCCAGGCTGGTCGACGGGTTGCTCCTGCTCGGTGCGCCGGGTCGAGGCTCCCTGGTCAACGCATCGGCCAACGCCGCGGTGACCCTGCTGTGGCCCCCGTTGCGGCCGGACGACTTCTCCCTGATCGTCGACGGGAGCGCCGAGGCGACGGGGGAGACGCTGCGGGTGCGCCCCACCGGGGCCGTCCTGCACCGTCCGGTCGTGGCGGAGCCGGGCGCATGAGCGGTGTCTGGGTGACCAGCCCGCTGTGGATCGGCGCCTTCCTCGACCTCGCGGCCGACGAGCTCGAGCGCGGCACCGCCTTCTGGGCGCAGGTCACCGGCACCACGCTGTCGGCCGTGCGCGGGGAGCAGCACGAGTTCACCACGCTGGTCCCCGTCGACGGCGACGACCACCTGAGGGTGCAGCGTCGCGACGAGGGACCGTCGCGGGTCCACCTCGACCTGCACGTCGGCGATCAGGCCGCCGCGGCCCGACAGGCCGCGGCGCTGGGCGCGCAGGTCGTGCGCATCGTCGGCGGCGAGGGCGACGACGGCTACGCGGTGATGCGCTCTCCCGGCGGGCTCAGCTTCTGCTTCGTCGGCCACCCGGCCGGCACCCGCAGCCGTCCCGCGGCGTGGCCGACCGGCCACCACTCGCAGGTCGACCAGCTCTCGATCGACATACCGGCGCCGCTGCTGGAGGCGGAGCTGGCGTTCTGGCGCGACCTGACGGGCTGGTCGCTGCGCCGCACCGCGTACGAGGAGTTCTGGCTGCTCGAGGTGCCCGCCGGCCAGCCGCTCCAGGTGCTGCTGCAGCGCCTGGACGACGACGCGGACGAGGTGTCGGTGCACCTGGACCTGACGACCGACGACGTGGGGGCCGAGCTGGAGCGGCACGTGGCGCTCGGGGCGCGGGTGGTGGCCAGCCGCGAGCACTGGACGGTGATGGCCGACCCCGGCGGGCTGCGCTACTGCATCGCCGGCGCCCCGCCCGACGACGACGTGCCCGCATGACCCGGACCCCGCTGCCAGAGATCCCCTTCGTCACCGACGAGGTGAGCGCCGTGCGCTCCTTCCTGGCCTTCTTCCGGGCGACCCTGCGCCGCCAGGTCGAGGACCTCACCGCCGAACAGCTCGACCGGGCGCTGGCCCCCAGCCCGATGACGCTCGGCGGGATGCTCTCTCACCTGGCCTTCGTCGAGGACTACTGGTGCCGCCACGTGCTGCACGGTGCCGAGCCGGCCGAGCCGTGGCGCAGCATCGACTGGCGGGCCGACCCCGACCGCGACTGGCACCGCGCCACCGGACAGTCGGCCGACGACCTGCTCGCCCTGCACGAGACCGCGGTGAGCGTCGCCGACGAGGCGATCGACCGGGCCCTGGCCGCCGGCGGCCTCGACACCCTCGCCGTCGTCGAGCGGCACGGGTCGGCGCCGAGCCTGCGCTGGATCCTGCTGCACCTCGTCGAGGAGTACGCCCGCCACGCGGGTCACGCCGACCTCATCCGCGAGTCGATCGACGGGACCACCGGCCTCTGAACCGGGCCCTCGTGCCGGTGCCCCCGTCGCGGTGGTGCTGTGCGCGGGGGTGCGGCTGGTCGGCTGGTTCAGATGGCCCGGGTCGGTGGTCTCGGTGGTCGGTCGAGGTCGGTGGTGCCTGGTGGTTCGACGAGGTACTGGTAGCGGTGGGGGCTGGTCCAGAGGAACCCGGTGGGGGTGGGGTGGTAGGTCCAGGCGGTGTGGGTCTTGGCGCGGTGGTGTCGCCGGCAGAGGGTGGCGAGGTTCGAGGTGGTGGTCTGGCCGGGTGGGCCGTCGGATGCTTCGGGGTCGTGGGTGGTGATGTGGTCGAGGTCGGCGTGGGCCTCGTCGGGGGTGCGGCGCCTTGCTCGGCGGGTGCAGTGGGGGAAGACGCAGCGGGGGTGGCGCAGTCGGGTCTGTTCGGCGAGCCGGTCGGTGGGGGTGTAGCCGGGGGTGGTGATCTCCTCGGCGAGGTCGAGGGGTCGGCGGGGGTGGGGTCGTAGGTCGGGGTGGCTGGCGAAGCGGCGGAGGTCGTCGGCGGTGACCTGGCCGGTGGGCTTGGTGTTGCGGGGCTTGGGTGTTGCGGAAGGGGTGTTCGTAGGCCTCGGGGTCCACGGGGCCGGGTGCGTCGGTGATGGTGCGGTAGGAGACGTGGGTGCCCGGGACGCGGAGCCACTCGGCGACCTGGTCGGTGGTGGTGAAGCTGCGGGTCTCCTCGATGCGCGCGAGGTGCAGCCCGGCCGAGGGGCTGAACGGGTCGATGCCCATCCGGCAGGTGGTGGGGTCGGTGCCGTGCAGGGCGGTGTCGGTGAGGTGGATGTTGAGCACGACCTGTCGTGCGGGCACCCGCGGCGCTGGGCTCTGATCGCCGGGGTCGTGCGGCGGCGTCGCTGGTGTCGCTGGTGAGGTCGAGGGTGGTCTGGGTGCGGGCGAGGATGCCGAGGGCTTGGGAGCGGCGTACGTCGAGTGGTTGGTCGGAGCCGGCCAGGGCGAGGTTGCGGGCCTCGCGGGTCACGGCGTTGTCGAGGTCGAGGGCGTCGGCGAGGTCGAGGCAGCCGACCACGTCGACGGTGCCCTCGATGCAGGCGCCGCCACTGGTGGCGGCGTCGAGGTGGATGTCGAGGCGGCGGTCCTCGGTGGCCTTGGCGCGGTTGTCCTCGGCGGTCTCGGGGTCGAAGCGGCACAGGGCTTCCTCGACGAGGCGGGCCAGGGTGGCGTAGGAGCAGGTGGCGGCGACCCCGGCGAGGTGCCGGTCGACCCATTCGGCGGCCTCGGCGGGCAGGGCGAGGGTGGCCTCGGCGATCCGTCGGGCCCGCCACACCGGCACCCGGGCGGAGGTGACGGCGGTGTGGAGGCGGGGGAGGCGGTAGCGGGTCTCCACGACGTGGGCGACGTAGCGCACCGCGGCGTCGGCGGACAGCCCGATCGCGGTGCCGTACTCGATGACGGCGAACTCCGAGACCGACGGGGCGCCCGGCCCGGCGATGCTGATCTGCAGGTCGGTGCCGGGCAGGACCGCGGCGCGGGCCGGGTCGGCGGTGGTGTGCATGGCCGCCCAGGTGCAGGTGGCCTGGTACATCGCGACCTCGGCGGCGTCGCGGGCCGCGCGCTGGGAGCGGGCGTAGGCGAGCACCGCGTCGGTGGTGTCGCAGCGCTGGAGCTCCTGCGTGGTCATGACCCCATTTTACTCGAACTGGTGTTCGGGTCAAGCGCTCGATCGGATCTGTGGAGAGCCCTCCTGGGCACGTGTGGTCGGACTCCCCGAGCCCCCGCGACCTACGGTGGGGAGATGCTGTCGTCGATCCTGCGCCCCGCCAGCTGGCCCACGACGCGCCCTGCCACCGCCGGCATCGCGGCGGTCGTCCTGGCGGCGCTGCTGGGCCTCGCCGCCTGCGGCGCCGACGAGTCGGCGCCGACCACCGGCACGGAGAGCCCGGAGTCGAGCGGGGAACGGATCTCGCTGGTCGACGACGGCGACGCGCTGCGCTGGGGCGAGGGCTCGTACGGCGTCGTGCTCGCGCACGGCGCGGCCTTCGACGCCGCGAGCTGGCAGGACGAGGCCGAGGAGATGGCCGAGCAGGGCAACAGCGTCATCGCGGTGGAGAACCTGACCCCCGAGGCGATGACAGCGGCCGTGGACCGGCTGCGCCGGGACGGCGCCGAGAGCGTCGCCCTCGTCGGCGGCAGTGCCGGCGCCGACGCCGCCCTGCGTCTGCTCACCCAGGACCCCGGCCTGGTCGAGCGGGTCGTGATGCTCTCGGCCAACAGCACCGTGAAGGGCCTCGGGGACCAGCCCAAGCTGTTCATCGCCAGCGAGGACGAGAGCGTCGCCGAGGTCTCCACCGAGCTGGCCGAGACCGCGCCCGGCGACAACGAGGTGCTGCTGCTCCCGGGCTCCGACCACGCCCAGCACATCCTCGACGGCGAGCAGGGCGGCCGGGCGCTCGACGCGCTGCTCGGGGCGGTCGCCCCGGGCTGACCGGGGCGCTCACGTCGAGCCGGGACGTCGTTCCCACACCGTCTCCCACCTGCCCGCGTCGTCACGCTCGGCGACCTCGGCGAGGGCGCCGGTGACGTACATCCGCTTGGCCGACCCGTAGCGCGGCCAGCAGGTCGTGAGCGTCAGGCGGCGGTCCCCGGCGGGATCGAGCACCCAGGTGTCCTCGGGCATCACGATCATCGGCGCCACGTCCAGCCGGTACACCCAGCGGACGTCACCCTGCTGCACGATCACCGCGTCGCCGCTGCGCAGGGTGTCGAACTCCAGGAAGGGGTCTCCGTGCCCCGCACGGTGGGCGGCGATCGCGGTGTTGCCCCTCGCCCCGAGCTGCGAGGTGCCGTCGTAGTGGCCGGGCCCGGTCTCGAGCTCCTCCGGGCCGGTGCCCTCCACGACGATCCAGCGCCACGCCCCCCCGAACCGGGGGATCGTCAGGGCGGCCCAGGCCTCACCCTGCTCGACCCCCCGGCTCACGGGCACGCCGGCCCTGGTCAGCCGTTCGGCACCGACCGGGACCTCGGCGGCGAGGGCCGCCTGGGCCTGCTCGGTCCGGTGGGCCGAGACCGTCGGCTGCACCAGCTGCCACGCCAGGACGACGCAGCCGCCGATCGCCAGCAGTGACCCGGCGAGGCGTCTCACGCCTGGCTCCGCGGGACGATCCGGAGCACGGCCAGGCCGAGCGCGATCATCGCGAAGGCCGCCAGGAAGACCCAGACCGGGTTGCCGGTCAGACCGGTCGCGGCCAGGGCGCCACCGGTCGACAGAGTGCCTGCACTGTTGTACATGTTCACCACCTCCTCTCGAGGCGCAGGAGGGCTTGGGTGAAGGCGAGTGCCTGCACCACCTGGAGGACCACGTCGTAGACCATCTCGACGACCAGCGGGGCCGCGAGCAGCATCTGCCGCCAGCCGCGCTCGCGCACGGTCACGACCCGCTCGAGGACGAAGATCCCGGAGGCGGCGATCCAGAAGGGGTGGAGGTTGAAGCCCGTCAGCGCGCTGTAGGCGATGCTGCCGAGGTAGAGCACGGTCGCCAGCACGCCGAGCGCGCTGAGCAGCTGGCGCCCCCAGTAGGGAGCGGTGACCCGCGTCAGCCCGTAGTCGACGATGTTCTCCAGCGCGCCCCGCTTCCATCGCAGCCGCTGGCGGACGAGATCGGGCCACGTGGTCATCACCTCGGTCTCGAGCGTGCACTCGGCCGGGGCCAGGATCGAGTAGCCGAGGTGCATCAGTGCCAGCGACAGCTCGTTGTCCTCCGTCAGGACATGCACGTCGTACACCTCGCCGCGACCGGACTTGTCGGGCACCCGCCCCTCGCGACGGGCCTGGGCCACCTCGTGCAGCACGTGCACCGGGAAGACCGACGCGGTGCCCGTGAGGACCAGGGCCTTGCCTCGCAGTCGGCGTACGTCGCGCGCGTACCGGGCGAACTCGTTGCGCTGGAACGTGCCCAGCAGGCCGCCTCCGGGCCCACCCGAGAACGTGCCGCCCACACCCCCGAGCGGTCGTGGAGCAGGCCCGGCCGGGAGGTGGGTGTGGTCGAGGCGGCTGCGTGCGCCCTCGAGGAAGGAGGGACGGAGCAGGGAGTCGGCGTCCATCACGAGCACCAGGTCGGCGTCCTGGAGCTCCGGCAGGACGTGGCGCAGCGCCTGGTTGAGCGCACCGGCCTTCTTCTGCCGGTTGTCGACGGTGCGGAAGACCTCGACACCGTGCTCGGCAGCGACCTGCTCGGTGGCGTCGGTGCAGTTGTCGGCGACGACGACGACGCGGTCGGGCGGCATCGACTGCCTCTCCAGCGACTCGAGCGCCAGTGGCAGGCACGTCTCCTCGTCGTGCGCGGGGAGCAGTGCCACGAGGCGCCCGTGCCTGGCGACGGACCTCGCTCCGCTGCCCTGCGTCGTGCCCTGCGTCGTGCCCTGCGGCGTGCCCGGCTCGTGGCCCGCGCGCGCCATGACGTCGGCTTCGACCATCTCATTGCCCCCCAGCAGTGGTCTTCGGTCGGCCACCGCTCGAGTGCGCAACGCGCATCCCCTGATTGGTGGTCGTCGCACCATCTGTACGGCTCGGCCGTGACGCGAGCGCGACATGAGCGTCAACAGGGCCACCGGCCACCAGATCCGATCGGTCGGGGCGGGTGACCCGTGGGGACCATGCCGGGCCGGACGAACGAGCGGTTCTGGTGCCCTGGTGCAGACAGCCCCCTCTCCGGCCGCCACAGTGGCACCGTGCTCCTCCGTTCCCCCCGCGGATGCCTGGTCGTGGCCGGCCTCTCGATGCTCCTCGCCGTCGCACCCGCCGGCCCCCCGACCGCCGTGACCACCCCCTCGGCTGCGGCGTCGACGGGAGAGGAACGTGCCCACTATTCGCGTTCGCTGGGCGAGCGTGCCGCGTTCGGCGCGTTCGTCGAGGGCATGCAGGCCGATCCCGACCGGCTGGCGGAGCTCGAGACGAAGGTCGGTGCGCAGGTGGGGATCGCGTCCTACTACTACGGCTACGGCGACGTCTTCCCGGCGGCGCCCGAGCGGCACTTCGCCGACGGGGGGCGGCGCCGGGTCCTCGTCTCGTGGGACATGGGCCCGACCCGTTTCGCCGAGTGGAGCCGCGGGCGCCACGACGGCTACCTGGACCGGATCGCCGCAGCCGCGCGGGCCTACCCGCACGAGCTGTACGTGCGGCCGTGGCCGGAGATGAACGGCGACTGGCAGAGCTTCCAGCCCACCGCGGACGGCGAGCGACCCCACGGGGGCACCTACCGTCAGTTCAAGCGGGCGTGGCGCCACGTCGTGACCTACCTGCGCGAGCACGGCGCCGACAACCTGCGGTGGGTCTTCAACCCCACCGCCGACACCTACGCGGAGACCACGCCGGTCAGGGCCATCTGGCCGGGGGCGGCGTACGTCGACGTGCTCGGGCTCGACGGCTTCAACTGGGGAGCGGACCAGGGGTGGGGGCGGTGGCGGTCCTTCCGCGCCGTCTTCACGCCCCAGTACCGCCGGTTGACGGCGCTCGCGCCGCGCCTGCCGGTGTGGATCTGCGAGGTGGCCTCGAAGGAGCCGGCGATCGACGACGGCGCACCCGCGGACCCGCGTCGCAGCAAGGCGGCCTGGGTCCGGTCGATGCTCGCCGACCGCTCGATGCCGCGCGTGCGAGCGCTCATCTGGTTCCACGCCGACAAGGAGCGCGACTGGCGCATCGACTCCTCGGCCCGGCCTCTGCGGGTACTGCGGCGCGCGGTCCGCTGAGCCCCGCTCAGACCGGCTCGGCGAACCCCGGCAGCAGCTCGCGCAGGATCTCGCCGAACGCCACGTCGGCCTCGAGCTGGGAGAGGATGCCGACCGCGCCGAGCCAGGTGCGGTGGATCAGCAGGTACGACGGGGGCAGGTTGATCTTCATCGCCACAGTGAAGGACGGGTTCTTGGGGTCGTTGATGCGCTGGAACTGCTCCTGCATCCACGCCCGGGTGAACTGGAAGCGCTCGGTGCGCGCCGGCTCCACGAACGGGGCGAGGTAGTCGAGCAGCTCGCGCGAGCCGATGCTGACGCCCGGCTTGACGAACCCCTCCTCGCGCAGCCCCTCGAGCAGCGTGGCGTCGTCCTCGATGCTGGCGATCCGGATCAGGGTGCCCATCGCGGTCGGCAGCCCGTCGGGCAGCCGCGCGACCGCGCCGTAGTCGAGCACGCCCATCCGGGCCGGCCCGCCGTCGAGGCCCGGCACGACGCGGAAGTTGCCGGGGTGCGGGTCGGCGTGCAGCATCCCGGTCTTGCCCGGGGCGCCGAGCAGGAAGCGGGTGAACAGGTCGCCGAACCGGTCGCGCTCCTCGGGCGTGCCCTCCGCGATCACCTTCGCCAGCGACGAGGTCGAGTCGAGCCACTCGGTCACCAGGGTCGCGGGACCGTGGGCCACGACGTCGGGCACCACGATGTCGGGGTCGCCGGCGTACGCCGCCGCGAAGGTGCGCTGGGCGGAGGCCTCGAGGTCGTAGTCGAGCTCCTCCTCCATCCGCGTCTGCATCTCGGCGACCAGCGGCTTGACGTCGAGGCCGGGCACCAGCGGGCCGATGCTGCGCGCGACCCGGGCCAGCTGACGCAGGTCGGAACGCAGCGCCTCGCCGGCGCGGGGGTACTGCACCTTGACGGCGACCTCGCGACCGTCGTGCCAGCGACCCTTGTGCACCTGCCCGATGGAGGCGGCCGCGGTCGGCCCGCCGTCGAGCCACACCAGCTGGTCCTGCCAGTCGGGGCCCAGGTCACGCGCGAGCGTCTCGCGCACGGTCTGGGTCGGCATCGGGGGCGCCGCGTCCTGCAGCCTGGTGAGCTGCTCGCGGTAGGGGGCGGCCAGCTCGTCGGGCAGCGCCGACTCGAGCACCGACAGCGCCTGGCCGAACTTCATCGCCCCGCCCTTGAGCTCGCCCAGGGTGCGGAACAGCTGCTCGGCGGTGCGCATCTGGATCTCGCTCAGCACCGCCTCGGCGGGGCGACCGCCCAGCCGCTTGCCGAACCCGATCGCGTTGCGACCGGCGTAGCCCAGCGGGAGTGCCGCCAGACGTGCGGTCCGCCCGAACGCCTTGCGCGGCATGTCGCTCATGGGCACATTGTCCCCCAGCGTCACAAGTGGGCCCCGTCGGCGACGAGCGGTCCGCTGGGTCCGCTCAGCCGAGCACGCGCCTGCGCAGCCCCCGGCGCTGCTCGCTGGCGCGCTGCTGCTCCCCGGCGTAGGCGCTGACCACGACCACCGCGCCGGTCAGGGCCGGCACCACCCACTGCAACGCGGCCAGGCGGCGCTGGGCCTGCGCGACGTGCGGGGGAGTGTCCTGCTGGGGGGAGGTGCCGGACTCCGCGGGCACCTCACCGTGCTCGGAGACCGTGCGGCCGAGCACCCGCGAGTACGCCGTCGCGCCCAGGGCCGCGGCGGTCAGTGCGGTCTTGGCGCCGGCCATCGTCGGCACCCCCTGCTGGGCGGCGAGGCGGCCCTTGTTGCCGATGAGCTGGCCGACGCTGCCGACCAGGTGCAGCCCGATGGCGCCGGCGTTGACCGGCGTCCACCGGTCCCAGCCCTCGTTGGCCACGGCACCGGTGCTACGGGCGTCGGACGCCTCGCCGGCAGCGGCGTTGAGGGCCACGGCGTTGGCCAGGGTGCCGCCGAACCAGGCGGCCAGGCCGAGGTCGTGCATCGAGCGGGACAGGGTGTCGCGGGCCATCAGGTGCTCCTTGCGCGTCGTCGGGAACGGTCCTTCGGCACCGTGCCCGTAGACGTCGTCGCCCAAGCCCACCCACAAGGGTGTCGGGGCTCAGGCGCTCGTCGGGAAGGGCACCCCGGTGTTGGCGTGGCAGCGGTAGCCGTAGGGGTTCTTGGCCAGGTACTGCTGGTGCACGTCCTCGGCGTAGTAGTACGTCGGCGCCTCGCGCACCTCGGTGGTGATCTCCCCGAGGCCGCGGCGGGCGAGCTCCTCGCCGTACACGCGGGTCAGCTCGAGGGCGGTGGCCTCCTGCTCGGGGGTGGTCCAGTAGAGCGCGGAGCGGTACTGGGTGCCGACGTCGTTGCCCTGGCGCATCCCCTGGGTGGGGTCGTGCACCTCGAAGAACGCCTTGACCAGGTCGGCGTAGGAGACGACGGCGGGGTCGAAGACCACCCGCACGGCCTCGGTGTGGTTGGTGCGCCCCGAGCAGACCTCCTCGTAGGAGGGGTGCGGGGTGTCGCCACCGGCGTACCCGACGGAGGTCGACCAGACGCCGGGCATCTTCCAGTAGAGCTCCTCGGCGCCCCAGAAGCAGCCGAGCCCGAAGATCGCGACCTCGTGGCCAGCGGGCGCCTGGTCGGTGACCACGGGGGAGTCGAGGACGACGTGCCGGTCGGCGAGGTGCCAGGGGCTCTCGCTGCGCCCCGGGAGCGTCTGCTCGGGGGCGATGAGGTCGGTCTGCTTGCGGGTGAAGAACATGCGGTGCTCCTCCTCGGAGTGGGTGTCCGAGGGGTACAACACCGGGGGAGGCCAGATGGTTCCCGGCGTGAGTACCCTCGACGGGTGAGCGAGCAGCAGCACCTGGCCAAGGCGGGCTTCGAGACCCGCGCCATCCACGCCGGCTACGAGCCGGACCCCACGACGGGGGCGGTGATCCCGCCCATCTACGCGACGTCGACGTACAAGCAGGACGGCGTCGGTGGCCTGCGGGGCGGCTACGAGTACTCCCGCTCGGCCAACCCGACCCGCACCGCGCTCGAGGGCAACATCGCCGCCCTCGAGCAGGGCGAGCGTGGCTTCGCCTTCGCCTCCGGCCTGGCTGCCGAGGACACCCTGGTGCGGGCGCTGTGCACCCCCGGTGACCACGTCGTCATCCCCGACGACGCGTACGGCGGCACCTACCGCCTCTTCGACAAGGTCGAGAAGGCCTGGGGCCTCGAGCACAGCCCCGCGGCCGTCTCCGACGTCGACGCCGTCCGCGCGGCGATCCGCCCCGGGCAGACCAGGATCGTGTGGGTCGAGACTCCGACCAACCCGCTGCTGACCATCGGCGACATCGAGGCGCTCGCGGGCGTGGCCCACGAGGCCGGCGCGCTGCTGGTCGTCGACAACACCTTCGCCTCGCCCTACCTGCAGCAGCCACTGACCCTGGGCGCCGACGTGGTGCTGCACTCGACCACGAAGTACTGCGGCGGGCACTCCGACGTCGTCGGAGGCGCGCTCGTGGTGCGCGACCTCGAGATCGCCGACAAGGTCGCCTTCCACCAGAACGCCATCGGCGCCGTGGCCGGGCCCTTCGACGCCTGGCTGACCCTGCGCGGGCTGAAGACCCTGGGCGTGCGGATGGACCGGCACTGCGACAACGCCGAGAGGGTCGTCGACTTCCTGCTCGACCACCCCCGGGTCGAGCAGGTCGTCTACCCCGGTCTGGCCTCCCACCCCGGCCACGAGGTCGCGGCGCGCCAGATGAAGCGCTTCGGCGGCATGGTCTCCTTCCGCGTCAGCGGCGGCGAGCAGGCCGCGCTCGCGGTCTGCGAGGGCACCGAGGTCTTCACCCTCGGGGAGTCGCTCGGCGGCGTCGAGTCGCTGATCGAGCACCCGGGCCGGATGACCCACGCCAGCGTCGCCGGCACCGACCTCGAGGTCCCCGCCGACCTGGTGCGGCTCTCGGTCGGCATCGAGACCGCCGACGACCTCGTCGCGGACCTCGACCGCGCCCTCGGATGAGCGCGAGTGCGGCGTCCGCGCCACGTCCTGGGCGTCGCATAGGTTGAGCGCTGTGGACGAGCAGGAGGTGACCGGACCCGACCCCGCCGGCGACGCGGCGGTGGCCCGGCCCGACCCGGGTGCGCCGGCCCCCGGTGGACGGTTGCGACGCCGCGCCCTGCGCAGCCGCTCGGTCGAGGAGGAGGAGGGGCTGGCGCACCGGCTCTTCCAGCAGTGGAGCCAGCTGCGCGACGAGCGCGAACGCCGGCTGACCCCGCCCGAGCTGGCCAGCGGCGCCGACGCCTACCCGCGTACCCCGGTGCCGCCGGGCGTCGAGCTCGCCGCGGCCTGGGCCTGGCGCTTCCTGGTCATCGTGGCCGCCGGCGCGGTGATCGCCTGGACCGTCGGCTACCTCTCCGTGATCGTGCTGCCCATCGTGGTGGCGCTGCTGGTGACCGCGCTGGCCGTGCCGGCCGTCGACCTGCTGACCAGGATCGCGGGTGCCGCGGGGCCTTGCCGCGCTGATGGTCGTGGTGGGCGGGCTGGCCACCGTCAGCGCCCTGCTGACCTTCGTGGGCCAGCAGGTCGCCAACGGCGCCACCGACCTGGCCGAGCAGACGGTCGCCGGCCTCGGCCAGATCCGCCAGTGGCTCGAGGACGGCCCGCTCAACGCCAGCGACTCCCAGGTCGACCGCTGGATCAACGACGCGCAGCGCACTGATCACCGACCAGACCAGCGACGGCCAGGTGGTCACCCGGCTCACCGAGGTCGGCACCACGCTCACCCACGTCGTCGCCGGGTTCTTCATCGTCCTCTTCGCCACCTACTTCTTCATGGCCGACGGGCAGCGGATCTGGTCGTGGCTGGTGCGCCTGGCGCCCCGGGTGGCGCGTCCGCGGGTCGACTCCTCGGGCCGCGTCGCGTGGATCTCGCTGACCCAGTTCGTGCGAGCCACCGTCGTGGTGGCCCTCGTCGACGCCGTCGGCATCGCCGGCTGGGCCTGGTTCCTCGGCGTGCCGTTCGTGGCCGCCATCGGTGTGCTGGTCTTCCTCGGCGCCTTCGTGCCGATGATCGGTGCGACCATCGCCGGCACCGTGGCGATCCTGGTGGCGCTGGTCGACCAGGGGCCGGTGGCCGCGCTGCTGATGCTGGTCGGGGTGATCGTGGTCCAGCAGGTCGAGGGCCACGTGCTGCAGCCCTTCCTGATGGGCCGCTGGGTCTCGGTGCACCCGCTCGCGGTGATCCTCGCGATCGCGGCCGGTGTGATCGTCGCCGGCATCGCCGGCGCGCTGGTCGCGGTGCCGCTGGCCGCGGCCCTCAACGCCGTCGTGCAGCACCTCGCCGCCAACACCGCCCCCGGCGACGACCCCGAGGAGGAGCTCGTCGGGGACTACGAGGAGAGTGCCGCCATGGTCGACGTGCAGGAGCCCTCCGGCACCACGCCCGAGGGGGAGCCGTCGTGAGCGAGGTGCCGACCGTCGGGCTCGCCGACATCGAGGCCGCCCGCGAGGTCCTCGCCGGCGTCGCGGTCCGTACGCCGATGGAGGAGTCGCGCTGGCTCTCGGAGCTGGTCGGCGGCGAGGTCCGCCTCAAGGCCGAGAACCTCCAGCGCACCGGGTCGTTCAAGGCGCGCGGCGCCTACGTGCGGATCTCCCGGCTCAGCGAGGAGGAGCGGGCCCGGGGCGTCGTCGCGGCCTCGGCCGGCAACCACGCCCAGGGCGTCGCCCTGGCCGCTGCGCTGCTCGGCATCTCCGCGACCGTCTTCATGCCCGAGGGGGCGCCGATCCCCAAGGAGCGCGCCACCCGCGGCTACGGCGCCGAGGTGGTCTTCACGGGGCAGTACCTCGAGGACGCGCTGGTCGCCGCCCACGAGTTCGCCGAGCGCACCGGTGCGGTGCTGATCCATCCCTTCGACCACCCCGACGTGGTGGCCGGGCAGGGCACCGTGGGGCTGGAGATCATCGAGCAGCTGCCCGAGGTGGCCACCGTCGTGGTACCCACCGGAGGGGGCGGCCTGCTGGCCGGTGTCGCGCTGGCCGTCAAGGCGCTGCGTCCCGACGTACGGGTCGTGGGAGTGCAGGCCAAGGACGCCGCGGCCTACCCGGGATCTCTCGAGGCGGGCCGACCGACGCCGCTGGCGGTGATGCGCACGATGGCCGACGGCATCGCCGTGGGCCGGCCCGGCGACCTGACCTTCGCCGCCGTGGTCGAGCACGTCGACGAGGTCGTCACCGTCAGCGAGGACTCGCTGGCGCGCGCCGTGCTGTCGCTGGCCGAGCGGGCCAAGCTGGTCTGCGAGCCGGCCGGGGCCGCCGCGGTCGCGGCCCTGCTCGACCACCCCGACGGCTTCGAGGCGCCCGTGGTGGCGGTGCTCTCGGGCGGCAACATCGACCCGCTGCTGCTGGGCAAGGTGATCCGGCACGGCATGGCCGCCGCCGGTCGCTACCTCAACCTCGACGTGACCATCCCCGACGCCCCCGGCGGCCTGGCCCGGCTCCTCACCGAGGTCAGCGCCGCGGGCGCGAACGTGCTCGAGGTCGCCCACGAGCGGATCTCGCCGGCCCTGTCGATGGACGAGGTCGAGGTGCACCTGCAGCTCGAGACGCGCGGCTCGACGCACTCCGACACCGTGCTCGCGCGGCTGCGCGAGCACGGCTACCGGGTCCTGGAGTGAGACCGCGGGCGGTGCCTCAGACGGTGTAGGGCACCGCGTCGAGGATGACGACCTCGAGCATCTTGCCGTTGGGGGCCTCGTAGGAGACCGTGTCGCCGCGGCTCGCGCCGTTGATGGCCTGGCCCAGCGGCGACTGCGGGGAGTAGACCTTGAGGCCCTCGACGGAGTCCTCGATCTCGCGGGCCCCGAGCAGGAAGGTCTCGGCCTCGTCGTCGTCGTCACCGACGAACTTGTAGGTGATCTTCATGCCCGGCTCCACGACGCCGTCGTCGGGAGGGGTCTCGCCGATCTCGGCGCGGCGCAGCATGTCCTCGAGCTGGCGGATGCGGCCCTCGATGCGGCCCTGCTCCTCGCGGGCGGCGTGGTAGCCGCCGTTCTCCTTCAGGTCGCCCTCGTCGCGGGCGTTGCTGATGCGCTCGATCACGTCCGCACGCACCGGGCCCTTGAGGTCCTCGAGCTCGGCGTTGAGCTTGTCGAAGGCGTCCTTGGTCAGCCAGATCTTGCCCGGCTCGGTCGACTGCGTCATGGGGTGGCTCCTACGGGGGGTGCGTCAGGGTGTGGTCGTCCGCACCCGTTGTCGTTGGGTGTGTCTCGTGCGGATCTGACGTGGTCGGAAGCGCCGGAGAAGCGCTCGACTCGGTCGCGGGCCTTCGTCCTGGCGGGCCCGGCGGGAGCGTCAGAAGGACCACCTTAACAATCCCGGGCGCAAAGCGCAGGCCGAGACGTCCGCCCGTAGGGATGAAGCCGGGGCGGTGGGGGTCCGGAGGGGGCGCTCAGCGGGGACGGAGCTGGCCGTCGGCGGTGCAGCCGACGTTCTCGACCGCGGTGGCGAGACGCTCGGTGCGCACGCTGACCTCGGTGCGCCCGTCGCCGGTCGGGGTGAAGACACGCTCGCCCACGACGACCTTGTCCGTGGCGTAGGCACGCACCAGGCACTGGACGTCGTGGCGTCGCTCTCGACGCGCACGTCGACCACCGCGGTGGTCGTGTGGTCGTCGACGACGTCGAAGCCGACGATGTCGGACTCGCACCGGCGGACTCGCGTGCACCAGGGTCGTCCAGGCCAGCCAGGCCAGCGAGACGACGCGGCCACCACGGCGACCGCGGCGAGCAGCGAGCGGCGTCGCCACGGCGACGGGGCGCCGTACCGCTCGGCGAGGAGGTCCTGCGAGGTCACCGCTCCATGGTGACACCTACGATGGAACCCATGTCGCAGCACCCCCAGCCGAGCGGCCCCCAGCCGGCCACCCAGCACGACCGCGTCCGTCCCTACGAGGGGCTGCGCCTGATGCACGTGCACGCCCACCCCGACGACGAGTCGAGCAAGGGCGCCGCCTCGACGGCGCGCTACGTCGACCAGGGCGCGCAGGTGCACGTGGTGACCTGCACCGGCGGGGAGCGGGGCTCGATCCTGAACCCCAAGATGGAGCGGCCCGACATCCTGGCGAACATCACCGAGGTGCGCCGCCAGGAGATGGAGCGGGCGCGCGACATCCTCGGCATCACCCAGCACTGGCTGGGCTTCGTCGACTCCGGCTGGCCCGACGGCGACCCCAAGCCGCCGCTGCCCGAGGGCTGCTTCGGGCTGGCCCCGCTGGAGGAGTCGGTGGAGGCGCTGGTGCGCATCCTGCGCGAGGTCCGCCCGCACGTGATGACGACGTACGACGAGCGCGGGGGCTACCCGCACCCCGACCACGTGCGCTGCCACGAGGTGAGCGTCGCGGCGTTCGAGGCGGCCGGCGACGCCGAGCGCTTCCCGGAGGCGGGCGAGCCCTGGCAGCCCCGGAAGCTCTACTACCACCACTCCTTCAACCGCCCCCGGATGGAGGCGCTGCACGCCGCGATGCAGGCCCACGGCCTGGAGTCGCCGTGGGAGGAGCGGCTCAAGAACTGGAAGCCGGAGCCCGAGTGGGACGCCCGGATCACCACCAAGGTCGAGTGCGGCGCCTACTTCGGCGTGCGCGACCAGGCCCTGCTGGCGCACGCCACCCAGATCGACCCCGACGGGCACTGGTTCGCGATCCCGCGCGAGCTGCAGGTCGACGTGTGGCCCACCGAGGACTACGAGCTCGTGGTGAGCCACGTCGCCTCGACGATGCCCGAGGACGACCTGTTCACGGGCGTCGACGGTGTGGGTGGCACCCTGTGAGCATGCTGCTGCCCGAGCTCGTCGCCCACCTCGCGCCGGTCCTCGACCTGGTCCGCCTGACCGACGAGGTCCCCGAGCCCGAGGACGTCAAGGCCGGCTGGGGCGCGCTGGCGATCTTCGCCGGCATGGCGCTGGCCGTGGCGCTGCTGGGCTGGAGCCTCTTCCGTCAGCTGAGCAAGGTCGAGCACGGCCGCACCACCGGCGTCTACGGCGACGTGCCCGCCGAGCCGCCGCGACGCCAGCCGGCCCGACGGGGACGACAGGCCACGACGCCGAGCGGCCCTCAGCCCTCCGGGTCCTCGAGCCCTCGGGCGTCCCCTGGGCCTCGACCTGCTTGCGGACCTCGTCCATGTCGAGGTCACGCACGGCCTGGATGACCTGGTCGAGTGCCGGAGCCGGCAGGGCGCCGGGCTGGGCGAAGACCAGGATGCCCTCGCGGAAGGCCATCAGGGTCGGGATCGACTGGATGCCGGCCGCAGCGGCCAGCTGCTGCTGGGCCTCGGTGTCGATGGAGCCGAAGGTGATGTCGGAGTTCGCCTCGGAGGCCGCCTCGTAGGTCGGCGCGAACTGCTTGCACGGCCCGCACCAGTCGGCCCAGAAGTCGACCAGCAGGATGTCGTCCTCCTTCACGTGGGTCTCGAAGTTGGCATCGGTCAGCTCGATGGTTGCCATGCCTCCACCGTACGACGCCCGCGTGAGGTCGGCTCACCCCGCGCAGGCGCGCTCACGGACGCCGGACCTGCTCGTCCTGGGTCCGGCCCTGCTGGGCGGGGGGCTGCTCGCCGGACGCGTCGTCACCCCCGGAGGCCAGCCCAGCGACGAGCACCAGCAGCAGGATCGCCGCGACCGCGCCGGCCACGCCGCGCTGGTGGGCCGGGGTCTCGCGCAGGCGCGCCCACAGCCGGCCCGGGGCGTGCGCGACGGCGGCGCCCGCCCGGTCGGGGAAGGTCTCGCCCGGCACCCGGGCGGTGACCGCCACGGGGGCGGTCAGCACCGCGGTCGGATCGGCACCCTCAGGCGCCCGCAGGTCCTGCAGCGAGGCGGCGACCTCGGAGGCGGCGGGGCGCTGCGCCGGGTCGGCGGCGGTCATCGCGAGCAGCAGTCGGCGCCAGCGGTCGTCGAGGGTGCCGGGCACGTCGGGGTCGCGGTGCAGCCGGGCCAGCGCCGACTCGGTGGGGCTGCCGGGGAAGGCGCGCTCGCCGGTCAGCGCCTCCAGCAGCACCAGGCCCAGGGAGTAGACGTCGACGGCGGTGCTGACGTCCTCGCCGCGGACCTGCTCGGGGGAGAGGTAGGCGGCGGTGCCGACCGCCGTGCCGGTGCGGGTGTGGCGCACGGTGTCGCCGATCAGCCGGGCGATGCCGAAGTCGGCGAGCTTGACGCGCCGGTCGTCGCCGAGCAGGACGTTGGCGGGCTTGAGGTCGCGGTGCACGACGCCCCGGTCGTGGGTGTGGGCCAGCGTGGCCGCCAGCTCGGCGCCCACCCGCGCGGTCTCCACCGCGCCCAGCGGGCCCTCGGACAGTGCGTCCGACAACGAACGGCCCTCGACCAGCTCCATCACCAGGAACGGGTGCTGCTCGTCGATGCCCGCGTCGAGGACGGTGACCAGGCCGCGGTGCGACAGGTTGGCCAGGGTGCGGGCCTCGGCGGTGAAGCGGTCGCGGTCGGTCGGGTCGCCGGCCACGTCGCGCAGCACCTTGACCGCCACCTGGCGGTCCAGCAGCCGGTCGGTGGCCCGGTGCACGTCGGCCATCCCGCCCGAGCCCAGCAGCGGGCCGAGCTCGTACCTGTCGTTGAGGAGGGGGGAGACCACCTGCGCAGTCTCCCACCACCCGGTCGCCTCCGGCGGGGTGGTGGGCCCGGAGCGCAACGTCGTTAGGCTCGGCGGATGGACGACCGGACCGGTGCCCCCCGCGTCGTGGTCCTCGACGTCAACGAGACGCTCTCGGACCTCTCGCCCCTCGACGAGGCCTTCACCGAGGTGGGGCTGGCCGCCCACGAGCGGCAGGCGTGGTTCGCCGGCGTGCTGCGCGACGGCTTCGGCCTCGGGCTCGCCGGCGCCCCGGCCCCCTTCGCGGAGGTGGCGGCCGGGCTGCTGCGGGCCCGGCTGCTCGACCAGGGCACCGGCGCCGACGACGCCGAGAGCGCGGTCGAGCACGTGATGGCCCGCTTCGCCACTCTCACCGTGCACCGCGACGTGGGCCCGGGCATCCGGGCGCTGCGCGCCGCCGGGCTGCGGGTGGTGACGCTGAGCAACGGCTCGGCCGGCGTCGCCGAGGGGCTGCTGGACCGCGCCGGCCTGCGCGACCACGTCGACCTGGTGCTCTCGGTCGAGGACGCGCCGGCGTGGAAGCCCGCGGCGGCGGCGTACGCGCACGCGCTGGAGGAGTGCGGCGTCGAGGCGCACGAGGCGATGCTGGTCGCGGTGCACCCGTGGGACATCGACGGGGCGGCGCGCGCCGGGCTGCGCACCGGCTGGATCGACCGCAGTGGGCACGACGCCTACCCGGCCCACCTGCGCGCACCCGAGCTGCGCGCCCCGTCGCTGGCCGAGCTGGCGGGCGACGTGCTCACCGCCGAGCTGAAGTAGCCGCGCCCGGCCCCGGACGTGCCACCGGCCCGTCCGGGGGCGGGCGTGCGCCCCGGACGAGCCGGTGGGTCAGGTGGTCCAGCCGGGGATGGTCACGGGGTCGGCGGCACCGGGGTGCCGTCGATCGTGAAGACGCCGCCGTCGTTGTGGTTGTCCGGGTTGGTCGGCGCGGTGTTGCCGGTGATGACGACGTCGGTGACGGTCAGGATGCCGGTGCTGCTGTTCCACAGCCCGCCGCCCTCGTTGTCGGCGTTGTTGCCGGTGACCCGGCCGCCGTCGTAGGTCACCACGCCGGCGGCGGTGATGTGCAGGCCGCCGCCGTTGCCGGGGGAGGCGCCGGTGTCGTTGCCGGTCATCACGACGTCGCGCAGGGCGACGGTCGTGGCGTCGGTGGTCTCGATCGCACCGCCGGCGCGCACCGAGGTGTTGGCGTCGAAGGTGGTGCCGGTGACCTCGAGGACACCCTTGTTGAGCAGGCCGCCGCCCGAGCCGGCGGTGCCGGTCGCGGTGTTGTCGTCGACGGTGGAGTCGCGCACGGTCAGGGTGCCGCCGTCGTTGTAGAGGCCGCCACCGCCCTGGTCGGCGTCGTTGCCGCCGGCGCTGTTGCCGACGATGTCGGAGCCGGTGACGGTGAAGGTGCCCGACGCGCTGTTCCACAGCCCGCCGCCCTCGGCCGAGGCGCTGTTGCCGCTGCACCTCGGTGCCGGTGACGTCGACGCTGCCGGCACCGGTCAGGTGCACCGCACCGCCGTTGCCGGGGGCCGCGCCGGCGGTGTTGTCGTTGAGCGAGGAGCGCAGCACCCGCGTGGTGCCGACGTTGGCCTCGATCCCGCCGCCCGCGCGCTGGGCGTCGTTGCCCGTGACATCGCTCTGCACGACGCTCAGGGTGCCCTGGTTGTTGAAGCATGCCGCCGCCGGAGCCGGCCGCGCCGGGCGCGGAGTTGCCGGTGACGTTGCTGCCGCGCACGGTCAGGTCGCCCATCTCGTTGAAGAGGCCACCACCGCCCTGGTCGGCGGCCGTGCCCGCGGCGACGTTGTCGGTGACCTCGGAGCCGCGCACGGTGAAGACACCGCCGGCGCTGTTCCACAGTCCGCCGCCCTCGGCGAGCGCGAGGTTGCCGCGCACCGTCGAGCCGACGACGTCGACCGTGCCGGCGCCGGTCAGGTGCAGCCCGCCGCCGTTGCCGGGGGCCGCGCCCGCGGTGTTGTCCTCGAGCGAGGAGCGGCGCACGGTCGTGTCGCCGCCGATGGCCTCGATGCCGCCGCCGGCCCGCGGGGCCTCGTTGTCGGCCACGGTGGATTCGACGACCTCGAGGGTGCCGAGGTTGTTGAGGATGCCGCCGCCCGAGCCGGCCGCGCCGGAGGCGATGTTGTCGCTCACGTGCGAGCCGGTGACCTGCAGGAGGCCGCCGTCGTTGTAGATGCCGCCACCGCCCTGGTCGGCGTCGGCGCCGCCGGCGGTGTTGCCCTCGACGCGGGTGCGGTCGACGATGAAGGTGCCGTCGGCGGAGTTCCACAGCCCGCCGCCCTCGGCGCCGGCGGTGTTGCCGCCGATCCAGCTGCTGGTGATCTGGACGGCGCCGGCGCCGGTCAGGTGCAGCCCGCCGCCGTTGCCCGGCTCGTCGCCCGTGGAGTTCTTGACCACGCCGGGTGCCGATGCAGCTGGGTCGAGCCCCTCGTTCGCCTCGATCGCGCCACCGGCGCGCGTCGCGGTGTTGCGGGCCAGGCGCGAGTCGGAGATGAGCACGCCTGCCGCCGTCGTTGAAGACCGCGCCACCCGAGGCGCCGGTGCCGGTGACCTGGTTGGCCAGCATCGAGGTGTTGCGCACGACCAGCTCGCCGTTGACCAGGATCGCCCCACCGCTCTCGCCGGCCGCGGGGGCGCCACGGCGCAGACGCGCGTTCTTGACCACCAGGCGGGCGCCGTCGGCCACGGTGAAGACGCGGTCGACGCCGGCGGCGTCGATCGTGTGGCCCGCGGGCGTTGAGGACCAGGTCGTCGGTGACCTCGATGGCCCCGCCGAGGCGGCCGTTGAAGCGGACGTCGTCGCGCAGCTTGACGCGGTCGAGCCCGCCCTTGCGGTTGGCCTTGGCCACGGCTGCGCGCAGCCCTGCCTCGGTGTTCGCCCTCGAGCTGCGCTGCTCGCGACGGCCGCTCGGCCGCCTGCGAGGCGCTGGGGGCGGCCGCGACCGCTGCCAGCGCGAGCGCCCCGGCTGCGGCGCCGCTGAGCAGCCGCGCGCCTCGGGTCCTGGGTGTCGTCATGTCGTGCCCTTCTCCTGGGGTGCGACCGGGCGGTCGCGCGAGCGCGCCCCGACGGGGCGCGGTGGTGTGTCAGGGGTGGGTACGCCGCCCGGGCGGCCCGCGTTCAGCCGTCCCCCGATTTCCCGACCCGGCCCGAACTTCGCCCCGAGTCGGCCCGAACTTCCAGTGGGCGCCGGGCGGGCGGCGTACGACGTGGGGAACTGGCGCCGGCTACGCGCGGAACTGGCGCCGGCTCGCGCGGAACTGGCGCCGGCTCGCGGCCATCCCCGGCCGGCCGGGTTCCGAATGAACGGTGAGCAGGCCGCCGCCGTACCCATCGACAGGGATGGGCGCGACGGGTCCTGGAGAGGACGGCGACATCCACATGGGGACGCAGGTCGAGGGGTGGGCTGGTGCTCGCAGGACGGCGCGGGCCGCGCGGACGGGCCGACCGGGGCGGACCGCACCTGGGTCGACCGGCAGGGACGGCGAGGGCCTGCAGGACGAGGACGCCGTGCACGCCGCCTACCTGCGCCACGGCCCGGAGATCTACCGCTTCGTGCTGCGCTCGCTCGGCGACCGCGGCGCCGCCGAGGACGTCACCCAGGAGACCTTCATCAAGGCCTGGCGGCACGCGGATCGCTACGACCCGCGCTCGCCTCGCTGCGGGTGTGGCTCTTCGGGATCGCGCGCAACGCCGTGATCGACCACGCGCGCGCCGCCCGGGTGCGGCCCTGGCAGTGGCGCTCGCGGGCGACGAGGCGGTGCAGGCCGCGATCCACGACTCCGGCGCGCACCGAGGGCGACCCCTCCGAGCGGCTGGTGGGACAGTGGGTGGTGGAGGAGGCGCTGAGCCGCATCAGCGAGCACCACCGGGTCGCGATCGTGCAGACCCACCTGCGCGAACGGCCCCACGACGAGGTCGCCGCCGAGCTGGGGGTGCCGGTCGGGACCCTGCGCAGCCGCGTCTTCTACGGGCTCAAGGCGCTGCGCGCCGCGATGGACGAGATGGGGGTGGCGCCGTGAGCGACGACCGGGACCGGCCGACGAACGGCGAGCACGAGGACCCGCCACGAGCGGCTGCGCGAGCTGTTGGGGGCGCACGTGCTGGGCCATCTCGACCACGTCGAGGCCGACGCTGTCCGCGCCCACCTCGACGGCTGCTCCGCGTGCCGGGCCGAGGTCGCCGACCTCGAGCCGCTGGTGGCGCGCCTCGACGCCGTCGACCCCACCCACCTCGACGAGCGACCCTCGCCGGCCGCCGGCCTCGGGGCCCGCATCCGCAGCGCCATCGCGGCCGAGCAGGCCGAGCGCGAGCAGCGCGACCACGCCGACCGGCAGGAGGCCGCGCGCCACCGCTCCCGACGTCGTACGACGCTGCTGGCCGCGGCCGCAGCGGTGGTCGTGCTGGCCCTCGGCGCGGGCGTGGGGCTGGGCCGGGCCACGGCGCCGGGGCCACCGGCCGTGCCGCTGGAGGCGATCAGCCTCGAGGTGGCCACGCCGGGGGAGCGCACCGGCATCGAGGTGCAGAGCGCGGGGCTGGTCGCCCACACGTGGGGCACCGAGCTGCGCTTCGTGGGCGCGGGCTTCGAGGAGGGCGCGGTCTACCGGGCCGCGTTCCGCGACGAGGCGGGCCGGCTGACGCCGGCGGGGCAGTTCCTCGGCACCGGCGCGGACGACATGACCTGCACCCTGCAGTCGGCCCTGCTGCGTGCGGACGTGACGGCCGTGGTGGTGCGCGACGAGTCGGGCCGCACGGTGCTCAGCAGCCCGTTGTAGCGGGGTGAAGGTCGCGAAGACCCGGCTCTGGTCCAGACCACTGGCGTCGCACCGGACCCCGTGTGACCTGCGTTACAGAGTCGTGACCCGGTTTTCCTTGACGACGAGCGTGCGTAAACGCTTGCATCATGTGTGACGCACCACTGTCCGGAGCACGTCAGAGAGAGGGAGCCCGATGCGCTCACGCAAGATCCGGCACGCGACGATCGCGACCATGGCCGCCACCGGCCTCGTCCTGGCCGGCTGTGCCAGCGACACCAGCACCAGCGAGACGAACACCGCCGAGGGCACCTCGCCCGGCGAGGGCGTCGAGGGCTGCGAGGACCTGACCCAGTTCGGCGACCTCAGCGGCACCGAGGTCAGCGTCTACACCTCGATCATCGCGCCGGAGGACGCCGCGCACAAAGCCTCGTACGAGAAGTTCACGGAGTGCACCGGCGCCGAGGTCGCCTACGAAGGCTCGAACCAGTTCGAGACCCAGCTCATCGTGCGCGTGCGGGGCGGCAACGCCCCCGACATCGCCTACGTCCCGCAGCCGGGCCTGCTCGCCACCCTGGTCGACACCGGATCGGTGGTGCCGGCCCCCGAGCCGACCGCCGAGAACGTCGACGAGTTCTGGGGCGAGGACTGGAAGGCCTACGGCACCGTCGACGACACCTTCTACGCCGCCCCGCTGGGCGCCAACGTGAAGTCGTTCGTCTGGTACTCCCCGCAGATGTTCGAGCAGGAGGGCTACGAGGTCCCCGAGACGTGGGACGACATGGTCGCCCTGTCCGAGGAGATCGCCCAGGCCGGTGACATGAAGCCGTGGTGCGTGGGCATCGAGTCCGGCGAGGGCACCGGCTGGGTGCTGACCGACTGGCTCGAGGACGCCCTCCTGCGCGACGTGGGCCCCGACGTCTACGACCAGTGGGTCAACCACGAGATCCCCTTCGACGACCCGCAGATCGTCGACTCGCTCGACCGCGTCGGCGACATCGTGAAGAACCCCGACTTCGTCAACGGTGGGCACGGTGACGTCAACTCCATCGCCACCACCACCTTCCAGGACGGCGGCCTGCCGATCCTCGACGGCAACTGCGCGATGCACCGCCAGGCGAGCTTCTACGCCGCCCAGTGGCCCGAGGGCACCGACATCTCCGAGGACGGGGAGATCTTCGCCTTCTACCTGCCGACCACCAACGAGGACAACGGTCGTCCGGTGCTCGGCGGTGGCGAGTTCACGGTCGCCTTCGACGACCGCCCCGAGGTGCAGGCCTTCCAGACCTACCTCTCCAGCGACATCTGGGCCAACGAGAAGGCCGAGGCCACGCCTGACGGCGGATGGGTCACCGCCAACACCGGTCTCGACATCGAGCTGCTCAACAACCCGATCGACCGCCTCTCCGCCGAGACCTTCCAGGACCCCGAGGCCGTCTTCCGCTTCGACGGTTCCGACCAGATGCCCAGCGCCGTGGGTGCCGGCTCCTTCTGGAAGGAGATGACCTCGTGGGTCACCGGTGAGAGCAGCGAGGACGCGCTGCAGAACATCGAGGAGTCCTGGCCCAACTGACCGGTCTCCACTCGTACGCCGGGCCGGCGCGCTCTGATGTTCTGACCGGCCCGGCGCACGAGCACCACCGACAGGTCTGAGGGTCCGGGCACGAGCGCGGGAGAAGGAGCGGGTAGGACGTGAGCACGACAGAGAAGCTCATCCAGATGGTGATCGCCATCGTGCTGTTCGTCGGCGTGATGGCAGCGATCCTGGTCTTGACATCGCGGCTGAGGTCGCGCAGCGGTGAACGGGTCCAAGCAGCGGCCTTCGTCGGCCCGGCCCTGTTCCTGGTCGCGGTCGGCCTGCTCTACCCGGCCCTCACGACCGTCTACCAATCGTTCTTCGGGGCCAACGGCGAGAGCTTCGTCGGCGTCGACAACTACATCGACATCTTCACCAACTCCGGCCTGCTGATCGTGCTGCGCAACACGATGCTGTGGGTGCTGCTGGTGCCCACGCTCTCGACCTTCATCGGCCTGGTCTACGCGGTGCTGGTGGACCGCTCCCGCTTCGAGAAGCTGGCCAAGGCGCTGGTCTTCCTGCCGATGGCGATCTCGTTGGTGGGCGCCTCGATCATCTGGAGGTTCGTCTACGAGTACAAGGGCACCGAGAACGACCAGATCGGTCTGCTCAACGGCATCCTCAAGGCGCTCGGGTTCGAGACCTACAACTTCTTGTTCTACTCCCCCTGGAACACGCTGTTCCTGATCGTCATCCTGATCTGGATCCAGGCCGGTTTCGCCATGACGATCCTGTCGGCCTCGATCAAGGCCATCCCCGACGACATCGTCGAGGCCGCCAGCCTCGACGGCGTGAGTGGGCTGAGGATGTTCTTCTTCATCACCGTGCCGAGCATCCGCCCGTCGCTGATCGTCGTGCTCACCACCATCAGCATCGGGACGCTGAAGGTCTTCGACATCGTCCAGACCTCGACCGGCGGACGCTTCGACACCAGCGTGCTGGCCTACGAGTACTACTTCCAGTACTTCGTCTCGCTCAACCAGGGCCTGGCGGCTGCGCTGGCCGTCCTGATCTTCGCGCTGGTCAGCCCGATCATCATCTACAACGTCCGTCAGTTGCAGAAGCTGGAGGCACGATGACCACCACCCCGACTCCCGAGCCCGCGATGGTGGAGGAGACCCCTGGTCCCCGTGCGAGCGAGACCAAGGGCAAGAAGTCGGCCGCCGCCGCGGCCCGTGAGGGGCTGACCGGCCGCACTGCGTCGGGTGTCAGCCTGGTCATCGCCCTGCTCTGGACGCTGCCGACCTTCGGTCTGCTGGTCTCCTCCTTCCGCCCGGAGGTGGACGCCAAGACCACCGGCTGGTGGACCGTCTTCACCGACCCCAGCTTCACCCTCGACAACTACCGCGAGGTGCTCTCGAGCGAGGGCAACGCCGGGCTGACGACCTTCCTGATCAACTCGATCGTCATCACCATCCCGGGCGTGCTGATCCCGATCACCCTGGCCACGCTGGCGGCCTACGCCTTCGCCTGGATGAAGTTCAAGGGCCGCGACGTGCTCTTCGTGGCGATGTTCGCGCTGCAGATCGTGCCGATCCAGGTCACGCTGATCCCGCTGCTCTCGCTCTACACCTCGCCGCCCTTCAACCTGCGGCCGCTGGCCGGGCGCGACGCCCCCGCGGGCGGTCTCTACGAGCTGTGGCTCTCGCACGCCATCTTCGCGATGCCGCTGGCGATCTTCCTGCTGCACAACTTCATGCGCGAGATCCCCGGTGAGCTGATCGAGTCGGCACGCGTCGACGGCGCCGGGCACGTCGAGATCTTCACCCGGATCATGCTGCCGCTGATGGCGCCGGCGATCGCGGCGTTCGGGATCTTCCAGTTCCTGTGGGTGTGGAACGACCTGCTGGTCGCTCTGGTCTTCAGCGGGCCGGACGTGGCGCCACTGACCGTCAAGCTGGTCAACCTCGTGGGTCAGCGAGGAGAGGACTGGCACCTGCTCTCAGCGGGCGCGTTCGTCTCCCTGGTGATCCCGCTCGCGGTGTTCCTGGGCCTGCAGCGCTACTTCGTGCGCGGGCTGCTCGCGGGCAGTGTGAAGGGATGACCCTCCCCCCGGTCCGGGGGGAGGGAGCAGGGGGTCCCTCAGGGTTCGGCGCGCTCTCGTGCGACCCCGGCCAGCCAGTCGTACGACGCCTTGGGCGTGCGCGTCTGGTCCGCCGGGTCGATGTGGACCAGCCCGAACGTCTTGGTGTACCCGTAGGCCCACTCGAAGTTGTCCAGCAACGTCCACACCAGGTAGGCGCGGACGTCGGCGCCCGCCGCGCGGGCGGCGTCGGTGGCGCCCAGGTGGTCGCGCAGGTAGTCGATGCGGTCCTGGTCCTCGACCCGGCCGTCCAGCACCCGGTCGTCGGCGCACGCAGCGCCGTTCTCCATCACCAGCAGCGGCAGGGAGGTGCGCCGGTGGGTCTCGACGAGCAGCTCCTCGAGCCCGGAGGCGTCGATCTCCCAGCCGATGTCGGTGCGCGGGTCGCGCTCGACCAGCTCGAAGGGCGCCACGCCCGGGTAGGCCCCGCCCTCGGGGTGCTCCGAGCCTGCCGCTCCCTCGGCCACGCGGACCGGGGTGTAGTAGTTGATGCCGATCCAGTCGGCCGAGCCCTGCGCCAGGGCCAGGTCGCCGTCGCGCACCAGCTCGGGGTCGGCGAGCTCGGGGGCGACCCGGAGCAGCCCGTCGTCGTACGCGCCGTCGACCAGGGGGTCGAGCCAGACCCGGTTGCGGATCGCGTCGACGCCGTCGGCGACGTCGGCCGCCCCGGGGCGCTCGGGCCAGATCGGGGCGAGGTTGAGCACGATGCCGACGTCGCGCGCACCGGCGGCGCGCATCCGTTCGGCGGCCAGCGCGTGGCCCAGCACCAGGTGGTGGGCGGCGCGGTGGGCGGCGCCGCCCTCGCGGCGACCCGGGGCGTGCACGCCCGCGGCGTAGCCGAGGTAGGCCGCGCACCACGGCTCGTTGTGGGTGGCCCACAGCCCGACCCGGTCACCCAGGCGCTCGTGGACGACCTCGGCGTAGTCGGCGAACGCCTCGGCGGTGCCGCGCTCGAGCCAGCCACCGGCGTCCTCGAGGGGCTGGGGCAGGTCCCAGTGGTAGAGCGTGGCCGTGGGCTTGATGCCGCGCTCGAGCAGGCCGTCGACGAGCCGGTCGTAGTAGTCGAGGCCACGGGTCTCGACCCGGCCGCGGCCCTCGGGCTGCACCCGCGGCCAGGCGATGGAGAAGCGGTACCACTGCACGCCGAGCCCGGCGACGAGGTCGGCGTCCTCGGCCCAGCGGTGGTAGGAGTCGCAGGCGGTGGTGCCGTCGCTGGCGTCGCTGATGGTGCCGGGCCGTGCCGCGAAGGTGTCCCAGATCGAGGTGCCCCTGCCGTCCTCGCCCGTCGCGCCCTCGACCTGGTAGGACGCGGTGGCCGTGCCCAGCTCGAGGGTGGAGCCGGACGGCAGTCGCGAAGGTGTGCTCATGCACCTACCGTAGGCCACGTGGTTGACCGGTACAACGAGGACGTGTCATGACCAGCATCCACGACCTGGCCCGGGAGACCGGGGTGTCCACGGCGACCGTCTCCCGGGCCCTGCGCGGGCTGCCCCGGGTCTCCGAGGACACCCGGCGCCGCGTGATGGAGGCGGCGGTGCGGCTCGGCTACGTGCCGTCCCCGCACGCCGTGGGACTGGCCAGCGGCGGGCAGACCCGCACCGTGGCGATCGTGGTGCTCTTCGTGACCCGCTGGTTCTTCGCCACCGTCATCTCCGGCGCCGAGCAGGTGCTGCGCGAGCGCGGGTACGACGTGCTGCTCTACAACCTCGACGACGACGAGGAGGCGCGGCGCCGGGTGCTGGGCACCCACCTGCTGACCAAGCGCGTCGACGCGATGCTCATCGTCGGGCTGGGCCCCACGCCCCAGGAGGTGCACTGGCTCAGCAACCAGGGGATGCCGGTGGTGACGGTGGGCGCCCGGGTCGCGCAGTGGCCCAGTGTCCGCGTCGACGACGAGCTGGTCGCGCGCACCGCCGTGGAGCACCTGCTCGAGCTGGGCCACCGCCGCATCGCGTACGTCGGCATGCTCAACGACGCGAGCCTGAGCCTGGCCACGCCGCGCGCCCGGGTGCGCGGCTACCGCGACACGCTGCGCGACGCCGGGATCGAGCCCGACCCCGGCCTCGAGCTCGAGGGCGGGTTCACGCTCGAGGGCGGAGCGACCGCGGGGCGGCGGCTGCTGGCCCTGTCGCCTCGGCCCACCGCGGTCTTCTGCGCCTCCGACGAGATGGCCTTCGGCGTGCTGCGGGCGGCCCGCCGCGAGGGGGTGCGGGTGCCGGAGGACCTCTCGGTGGTCGGCGTGGACGACCACGAGATGGCGGCGCTCTTCGACCTCACCACCGTGCGGCAGCCGGTCCTGGAGCAGGGCCGGGTGGCGGCGCGGCACGTGCTGCGGCTGATGGCCCCGCAGGAGACGGGCGAGGTCAGCGACCACGTCGAGCTCGGCACCGAGCTCGTGGTGCGTGGGACCACGTGCTCGGCCCCCGTGGTGGCGCCGGGTGGACCCCGCGGAAGGGACGCTCAGCGCAGGGAGTACGTCGCCAGCGAGACGCCGACGTAGTGGGTGATGAAGGCGAGGATCGTGAAGGTGTGGAAGACCTCGTGGAAGCCGAACCAGCGCGGGCTGGGGTCGGGGAACTTGAAGCCGTAGACAGCCCCGCCGAGCGTGTAGAGCACCCCGCCGGCCGCGATGAGCACCAGCACCCCGATCGCCATCCCGGTGCCCAGGCGCGAGGTCGCGCCGTCGATGAAGCCGGGGATGAAGAAGAGCGCCGACCAGCCCATCGCCACGTAGATCGGGGTGTAGAGCCAGCGTGGGGCGTCGGTCCAGAAGACCCGGAAGAGCACGCCCAGGACCGCGCAGGTCCACACGGTCGCGAGCAGCACCACCCGTTCGGTGCCCTGGAGCAGGATCAGCGCGAGCGGGGTGTAGGAGCCGGCGATCAGCACGAAGATGTTGGAGTGGTCGAAGCGGCGCAGGAACGCCCACGTGCGCGGCGACCAGGTGCCGGTGTGGTAGATCGCCGAGACCGTGAAGAGCAGCAGGGCCGAGCCTGTGAACACAGCCGAGCCGATGCGGGTCGTGGAGTCCGGGGAGAGTGCGACCAGCACGATTCCCGCAGCCAGCGTCAACGGGGCGGTGCCCAGGTGCAGCCAGCCACGCAGCTTGGGCTTGATCTCGCTGAACTTGTGGTGCACCGACTCCTGCAGGTGATCCACGCCGTGACGGACCGACTCGGGGAGATGAGCGCTCATGCCGTCACAACCTACCGGTCCTGTCCGCCTCGTGGGATCCTCGAGCGGTCTGCTGGGGTCAACATCACGTCGGCGACCCGGGTCGGGGTGGCGAGGCCTTAGCCTGAGCAGGTGGCGGACTGGAAGCGGGGCGTGCGACGGGTGCTCTACCCGGCGTACGAGGCTCGGCTGCTGCGTCGCCTGCCCGAGAACCTGCCGCGCCACATCGGGGTGATGCTCGACGGCAACCGCCGGTGGGCGCGCGCGGTCGGGCACGACACCGCCCACGGCCACCGGGCGGGGGCCGCCAACATCGAGCCGCTGCTGGGCTGGTGCGACGAGGTCGGCATCGAGGTGGTCACGCTGTGGCTGCTCTCGACCGACAACCTCAACCGCCCGGCCGCCGAGCTCGAGCCGCTGCTGCAGATCATCGCCGACGCCGTCGACTCCCTCGCGGTGCAGCGACGCTGGCGGCTGCATCCGGTAGGCGCCCTGGACCTGCTGCCCGCCGAGACCGCGGAGCGGCTCAAGGCCGCCGAGGAGTCCACGCGCGACGTCGACGGGATGCTCGTCAACATCGCCGTGCCCTACGGTGGCCGGCGCGAGATCGCCGACGCGGTGCGGTCGATGCTGCTCGAGCACGCCGAGAAGGGCACCTCGATGGAGGAGCTCGCCGGCGTCGTCGATGTCGACATGATCGGCTCGCACCTCTACACGCGCGGCCAGCCCGACCCCGACCTGGTGATCCGCACCAGTGGCGAGCAGCGCCTCGGCGGCTTCCTGCTGTGGCAGAGCGCGCGCTCGGAGTTCTACTTCTGCGAGGCCTACTGGCCCGAGTTCCGCCGCGTCGACTTCCTGCGCGCGATCCGGGCCTACGCCCTGCGCGAGCGCCGGCACGGCGCCTGACCGACCCGTCGACCGCGGCACCGGGTGTTCACCTCCCGCTCCGCGCGCCTTCTCGGCGTGTTGCTTCGCTGCGAGGCTGCGCAGGCGTACGTTCGTGGCAACGGCGAGTGGGGAAGCTCGCCGCACCTGGAGGCCCGATCGTGAGCACTCACGACTGCACCGCACGGCAGGTTCGCCCCTGGCGCGCGGACGGAGGCGGGCACTCCCGCTGGCGGGTCCCCTCCCGGTCCGAGATCAGGTACTAGGGCCGGGGCGACGAGTGCGCGCCGCGACCCGTGAGGGGTGAACCGTGCCGACCAAGGTCACGTCGCAGCAGTCGCTCAACATGCCCACGCCCGCGGACCGGGCCACCGACGCGGACCTCGCGCCCGTCGCGGTGCGCACCTACGTCCTCGACACCAGCGTCCTGCTGGCCGACCCGGGGGCGCTCAAGCGCTTCGCGGAGCACGAGGTCGTGCTGCCCGTCGTCGTCATCACCGAGCTCGAGGGCAAGCGCCACCACCCCGAGCTCGGCTACTTCGCCCGCGCCGCGCTGCGCGGTCTCGACGAGCTCCGCGTCACCCACGGGCGGCTGGACACGCCGGTTCCGGTGGGGGAGGAGGGCGGCAGCGTGCGCGTCGAGCTCAACCACACCGACCCGACGGCGCTGCCCTCCGGCTTCCGTCTCGGCGACAACGACACCCGCATCCTCGCGGTGGCCAAGAACCTGGCCGACGAGGGCGCCGACGTCACGCTGGTCTCCAAGGACCTGCCGCTGCGCATCAAGGCGTCCGCGGTGGGCCTCGACGCCCAGGAGTACCGCGGCGAGGCGATCTCGGAGTCCGACACCGGCTACTCGGGGATGGCCGAGATCGACGTGCCGGCCGGCGAGATCGACGCGTTGTACGACGACGGCGTGATCGACCTCGACGAGGCCCGGGACCTGCCGTGCCACCAGGGCCTGGTGATGCTCTCGGAGCGCGGGACCGCGCTGGGCCGGGTCGGCCCCGACAAGCGGGTGCACCTGGTGCGGGGCGACCGCGAGGCCTTCGGCATCCACGGCCGCTCGGCCGAGCAGCGGGTCGCCCTCGAGCTGCTGCTGGACCCCGAGGTCGGGATCGTGTCGCTGGGCGGGCGCGCCGGCACCGGCAAGTCGGCGATGGCGCTGTGCGCCGGCCTCGAGGCGGTCCTCGAGCGTCGCCAGCACCAGAAGGTCGTGGTCTTCCGGCCGCTCTTCGCGGTCGGCGGGCAGGAGCTGGGCTACCTGCCCGGCTCGGAGTCGGAGAAGATGTCGCCGTGGGGGCAGGCCGTCTTCGACACGCTCGGCGCGATGACCTCGCGGGAGGTGGTCGACGAGATCCTCGACCGCGGGATGCTCGAGGTGCTGCCGCTGACCCACATCCGCGGCCGCTCGCTCCACGACGCGTTCGTGATCGTCGACGAGGCGCAGTCGCTGGAGCGCAACGTGCTGCTCACGGTGCTCTCCCGCATCGGCGCCAACTCCAAGGTGGTGCTGACCCACGACGTGGCGCAGCGCGACAACCTGCGCGTGGGCCGTCACGACGGCGTGGTGGCGGTGATCGACAAGCTCAAGGGCCACCCGCTCTTCGCGCACGTCACGCTGACCCGCTCCGAGCGCTCGCCGATCGCGGCCCTGGTCACCGAGATGTTGGAGAACGTCACACTCTGACCCGTGAGGCTGCTGTTCCTCCTGGGGTCACAGAGACCTGTGGGGCGCGTCCGCTCGAGACGCACCCCACAGGTCTGGTCGTTCGGTTTGCGTGCGCACCGCGCCTCCTGCACAGTGGCCCGTGATCCTTTCGTGACCTCGCCTTCCCCCAGCAGGTCACGACGGCGCCCGCCGCTTGCGACGGGCGCCGCGTCCTGTCCTCGAGCATCGCGAGCCATCCCCTGTGTCGAAGAAGCCCACGTACGTCGGCAAGCACGCCGCCCCCAAGACCCACCGTGCCAGCGCCGCACCTCGCGTGCTGCGCTCCACCGTGGTGATGTCGACGCTCGCGGTCGGGGCGACCGGGGCCGCGGTGACCGGCGGGGTCATGGGTGGCCCGGCCACCACCACCGCCGGCGCGGAGTCGTCGGCCTCGATCGTGCCGCTGGCCGCCGACGTCGTCTCGGCCGCCGAGCGCGAGTCGGCCCTGGAGGGCCGCGACGACAAGGTCGTCTCGCGCACCGACCGTCGCGAGAAGGCGGACCCGGCCAAGAAGGCCGCGCTCGCGACCTCCGACGGTCAGGCGATGACCAAGTCCGAGCGGCTCGCCGATGCCGACCCGCGCGAGATCGGCCGGGCGCTGCTCGACGACTACGGCTTCTCCGCCGACCAGTTCGGCTGCCTCGACTCGCTCTGGGTCAGCGAGAGCGACTGGGAGGTCGACGCCGACAACCCGACCTCCTCGGCCTACGGCATCCCGCAGGCGCTCACCCAGCTGCACGACCTGCCGGCCGACTACATGACCTCCGCCGAGAGCCAGATCCGCTGGGGCCTGGGCTACATCCAGGACTCCTACGGCTCCCCGTGCAGCGCCTGGTCCTTCAAGCAGGCCAACAACTGGTACTGAGCCTCGCAGAGGCTCGACCCCCGGCCGAGCAGCCGCCTAGCCGGAGGCCAGCTCGAGCCAGGAGAAGTCGCCGGTGAAGCGCGTCTCGCTCTTCATGGTGGTGTTGGCCCGCACCCACTCCGCGAGCGCCGCGTCGGCGACCTTCGCGTGCTCCTCGGACTCCCACTGGCTGACCGAGACCACGCGGTCGCCCTCGAACATGACGCCGTAGGAGATGTAGCCGGGTGTGCTGGTGACGATGGGGATCACGCCGGCGCGGGCCTTGCCCTCCAGCTCGTCCTTGTCCTCGTCGTGCGTGTAGACCACTACTCGTCCGTACATGGCTGGCTCCTCGGTCGCGGTTCGGCGCTCCCCAGAACGGCCGTCTCGACCGGCCACGCCCCTGCAACCTAGACCCGATGAGGGGTCCCCGCGACGGGCCGAAGTCCCGTCCCTCCCGCCAAGGTGCCCGGGCCCGTGCGCCGCCGGCGGCCACTGTGCTGCGAGGATGCGCACGTGGGCGACGTCTTCGAGTGCGAGATCCAGGCGCGGCTGCGCGACGTGAACCTCGGAGGCCACGTCGACAACGTCGAGGCCATCCGGATCCTCGACGAGGCGCGCATCCACTTCACCCGGTACGCCGCCCTGGAGCCGCCCACGGGCGAGGGCCCGGGCCTGCTCGGCGCACTGCCCGGCGGGGTGGTGGAGCTGGTCGGCTCCCAGCGCGTCGACTACCACGCCGAGATGCGCTTCGTGCCGTTCCAGCCCTTCCTGCTGCGGCTGTGGGTCCAGCGGGTCGGCCGCTCCTCGTTCACCGTCGCCACCCAGATGCGCGTCGAGCGCGACCACGAGCCGGCCGTGGTCGCGGCCACGACCGTGGTGCTGTGGGACCACGCCACGCAGGCGTCGTGGCCGATGAGCCCCGCCGTGCGGGCCGGCCTGGAGCGCTACGCGGGCACGCCGGTGACGCTGCGCACCTGAGCGTCCGGCCGGGGCTCAGGGGTGCGTCATCGACTCCACGTCCAGCGCGGCGTCGAGCTGCGCCTCGGTGAGGTCGCCGCGCTCGACGTAGCCCATCGCCAGCACCTGCTCGCGGATCGTGCGTCCCTCCGCCAGCGCCGCCTTGGCCACCTTGGCGGCCTCCTCGTAGCCGATGTGCTTGTTGAGCGGCGTGACCACGGAGGGCGAGGACTCGGCGTAGGTGCGCATCCGCTCGGCGTCGGCGCTGATGCCGTCGACGGTGCGCTCGGCCAGCACCCGCGAGGAGGCCGCCAGCAGCCGCACCGACTCCAGCACGTTGCGCGCGATGACCGGCATCGCGACGTTGAGCTCGAAGGAGCCGCTGGCGCCTGCGGCGGTGACGGCGGCGTCGTTGCCGACCACCTGGAAGCAGACCATCAGGGTCGCCTCCGGGATCACCGGGTTGACCTTGCCGGGCATGATGCTGGACCCGGGCTGCAGGTCGGGCAGGTGGATCTCGGCCAGCCCCGTGGTGGGCCCCGAGGCCATCCAGCGCAGGTCGTTGCAGATCTTGGTCAGCCCCACGGCGTACGTCTTGAGCGCCCCGCTGAGCTCGACGAGGGAGTCGCGGGTGCCCTGCGCCTCGAAGTGGTTGCGGGCCTCGGTGAACGGCTGGCCGGTGCGCTCGCCCAGCACCTCGATCACCCGGGCGGCGAAGCCCGCGGGGGTGTTGATGCCGGTGCCGACCGCGGTGCCGCCCAGGGGCAGCTCACGGACCCGGGGGAGCACGGCCTCCAGCCGCTCGGCGGCGTAGCGCACGGTCGCGGCGTACCCGCCCATCTCCTGGCCGAGCATCACCGGTGTGGCGTCCATCAGGTGCGTGCGACCCGACTTCACCAGGCCGGCGAACTCCTCGGCCTTCGCCTCGAGCGAGCCGGCCAGCGTGTCGAGGGCGGGCAGCAGGTCGTCGACGACGGCCAGCGTCGCGGCCACGTGGATGGCGGTGGGGAAGGTGTCGTTGCTCGACTGGCTGGCGTTGACGTGGTCGTTGGGGTGCACCTCGGTGCCGGCGCGTGCCGCGAGCGAGGCGATGACCTCGTTGGCGTTCATGTTCGACGACGTGCCCGACCCGGTCTGGAAGACGTCGACGGGGAAGGCGTCGTCGTGCTCGCCGGCCGCGACCTGGTGGGCCGCGCGGGTCACGGCCTCGGCCTGGGCAGGCTCCAGGATGCCCAGCTCGCCGTTCACGGTCGCGGCGGCGGCCTTGACCTGGCCGATGGCGTGCACCAGCGCGGGCTCGATCGGGGTGCCGCTGATGGGGAAGTTCTGCACCGCGCGCTGCGTCTGCGCACGCCACAGCGCGTCGCGGGGCACCTCGACCTCGCCCATGGAGTCGTGCTCGACGCGGACCTCGCGGCCGGCCTGGCTGTCAGCGTGCTCGCTCATGCCGCCACGCTAGCGACTGGTGGCAGGACGGCGCCTCACCGCTACGGTGGGCCTGCTCGACACGACCACGGGTGAGGAGGGGCCGACGATGACGCAGTGGCTGGAGGACCTCAGCACGCTCCAGGTGCTGCTGCTCGTGGCGGCCGTGCTCCTGGGCGGCTCGGTGCTGGCGGCGGTCGCGGGTGCGCTGCTGGTGCGGTTGGGGATGCGGCGGCCGTGGGTGCTGCGGCGGGCCAGCCGGTTGGCCTTCAAGGGCCTCGAGCTGATCAAGCGGCCGCTGACGATCACGGTCCTCGACGAGGTGGCCGCAGTGATGCGAACCGGCCACTACACCAAGAACATCTCCGACGCCCTGATCGAGAACCACGACGAGCTCAAGGCGCTGGTGGCCGAGAAGGTCCGTGAGGACCCCAACGCGCGCCTGGTCTCGCGGCTGCCCGGCTACGACACCATCGTCTCGGAGGTCACCGAGACCACGCTGCGGGTGATGATCGAGATGCTCTCCGACCCGCGCACCGACGAGCTGGTCTCCGACCTGCTGCGCAACAACCTCGAGCAGATCCGGCTCGCGGTGCGCCAGCGCGACCACGAACGGGTCGAGGGCCACGAGCCGGCCGACCCCGTGCCTCCCGGCGCGCCCCAGCCGGGCTCCTAGACCGAGCGGGCGACGTAGAGCAGGTACTGCTCGTCGCGGTCCTGCAGCCGCACGTCGTGACGGCGTACGTCGACCTCGTCGAAGACCGAGCGCAGCGCCGACTCGAGGGCGGGGGCCTCCGCCGCCGACCAGACCACCAGCGCCCCTCCGGGGCGCAGCGCGGCCTGCACGGTGTGCAGGAAGACGTGCTCGTAGAGCCTGGCGTTGCCCTCGTGCACCAGGTATCCGGGGCCGTTGTCGACGTCGAGCAGCACCAGGTCGTAGGTCTCGGGGCGGGCCTCGGCCATCGCCACCGCGATGTCGGCCGTCACGACCGTCACGCGCTCGTCGGCGAGCAGCGCCGGGCCGTGCGGCACCGTGCCGTCGCGCATCCAGCCGACCAGGGCCTCCTCGATCTCGACCACCGCGCACCTCTCGACCCGCGAGTCGGCGAGCACCTCGTGCATCGTGTAGCCCAGGCCGAGGCCACCGACCACCACCGCCCGCGGATCGTCGACGACGCCGAGCGCCGCGGAAGCCAGTGCGCGCTCGGTCGCGACCTCGACGGTGTCCATCACGAAGACGCCGTTGACGCGCAGCTCGAGCGCGACCGGAGCGTTCTCGTCACGGCGCTGGCTGAGCACCAGCTCTCCGCGCTCGGTCTCGGCCCGGGCGATCTCCACGTGGTCCACCCACGCATCCTGCCCGACGAGGCGGTGGGGTCACGCCCGCCGTGGGGGTGAGGTTGGTCCTGGGACCGCCTGGCTAGCGTCGAGGTGACACCCACACGAGGAGGACCTGTGAGCCAGGGCCAGCACGAGCGCGAGCAGGAGCGCAAGCGCGACAAGCAGCGCGACACCGACGAGGCCGGCGCGGCCGGGGGCGGTCAGGTCTCGGAGATCCAGAGCATGGACTCGGCGGGGGAGGAGATCTCCGACGACCAGGCGGTCGCCGGCCAGCCCGACGGGGAGAGCGGAAGGGTCGACGAGGGACCCACCGGCCCCAACGCCCGCAGCGGCTCCGACGAGAACTGACCCGAGCCGGCTCGCGCTACTCGGCGGAGCGGACCCGGATGCCGGCCCCGGTCAGTGAGCTCAGCGGCACGGTCACCGCGCCGCCGGGGTCGGTGAAGAAGTCGTTGCCCTTGTCGTCGACGACGATGAAGGCGGGGAAGTCCTCGACCTCGATCTTCCAGACCGCCTCCATGCCCAGCTCGGGGTACTCCAGCACCTCGACGGACTTGATGCAGTCCTGGGCCAGGCGGGCGGCGGGGCCGCCGATCGAGCCGAGGTAGAAGCCGCCGTGCTCGTCGCACGACTCGGTGACGACCTTGGAGCGGTTGCCCTTGGCGAGCATCACCATCGAGCCGCCCTCGGCCTGGAAGGACTTCACGTAGGAGTCCATCCGGCCCGCGGTGGTCGGTCCGAACGACCCGGAGGCGTAGCCCTCGGGGGTCTTGGCCGGGCCGGCGTAGTAGACGGCGTGGTCCTTGAGGTACTGCGGCATGCCCTCGCCGGCGTCGAGCCGCTCCTGGATCTTCGCGTGCGCGATGTCGCGGGCCACCACGAGCGGGCCGGTCAGGGAGAGCCGGGTCTTGACCGGGTGCCTGCCCAGCTCGGCCAGGATGTCGGCCATCGGCTGGTTGAGGTCGATGCGCGACCACGTCGGACTCGGCCTCGAGCGCCTCGTCGGTGGTCTCGGGCAGGTAGTGCGCGGGGTCGGTCTCGAGCTGCTCGAGGAAGACGCCCTCGGGGGTGATCTTGCCCAGCGCCTGGCGGTCGGCCGAGCAGGAGACCGCGATCGCGACCGGGCAGGAGGCGCCGTGGCGCGGCAGCCGCACCACGCGCACGTCGTGGCAGAAGTACTTGCCACCGAACTGCGCGCCGATGCCGAACGACTGGGTGAGCTCGAAGACCTGCTCCTCCAGCTCGAGGTCGCGGAAGCCGTGGGCGTCCATCGAGCCCTCGGTGGGCAGGTTGTCGAGGTAGTGCGCCGAGGCGTACTTGGCGGTCTTGAGGGCGAACTCCGCGCTGGTGCCGCCGATGACCACGGCCAGGTGGTACGGCGGGCAGGCGGCCGTGCCGAGCGAGCGGATCTTCTCGTCGAGGAAGGCCAGCATCCGCTGGGGGTTGAGGATCGCCTTGGTCTCCTGGAACAGGAACGACTTGTTGGCCGACCCGCCGCCCTTGGCCATGAAGAGGAACTTGTACTCCGGCTTCCCCGAGGTCTGCGGCGTGGAGTAGATCTCGATCTGCGCCGGCAGGTTGGTGCCGGTGTTCTTCTCGTCGTACGTCGTCAGCGGCGCGAGCTGCGAGTAGCGCAGGTTGAGCTTGGTGTAGGCCTCGTGGACGCCGCGGCTGATCGCCTCGCCGTCGTCGACGCCGGTCAGCACGCCCTCGGACTTCTTGCCCATCACGATCGCGGTGCCGGTGTCCTGGCACATCGGCAGCACGCCGCCGGCGGAGATGTTGACGTTCTTGAGCAGGTCGGTGGCCACGAACCGGTCGTTGCCCGACGCCTCGGGGTCGTCGATGATCTTGCGCAGCTGGGCCAGGTGCGCCGGGCGCAGGTAGTGGGCGATGTCGTGCATCGCCTCGGCCGTCAGGCGCTGGATCGCCTCGGGGCTGACCTTGAGGAAGGTCTGGCCGTCGACGTCGACGGTCGAGACGCCCTCGGTGGTGACCAACCGGTAGGGCGTGTCGTCCTTGCCGGTGGGCAGCAGGTCGGAGTAACGGAACTCGGCTTCGCTCACGAGCGCCCAGGGTACGCCGCGCGGGCGGGCACTACTCTGCCGGCATGGGAGAGATGGAGGAGCGCGGCCCGGACCCGTCGACGATGCGGGTCTCGCACGCCGACCGGGAGCAGGTGGCCGAGGTGCTGCGGGTGGCGGCCGGTGACGGCCGGCTCGATCTCGACGAGCTCGACGAGCGGCTCGGGCTGACCTGGAGCGCCAAGACGTACGCCGACCTGGCGCCGCTCACGCGCGACCTCCAGGTCGCCGACGGTCCCCGCCCGCAGGTGCCGGCGCCGCGAACCGGCAGCGCCCCCGCCTGGTCGCCGCAGCACCTGTCGTCGCGCTCGATCATGAGCGAGTGCAAGCGGCAGGGGCGTCTGGCGGGTGCCGGCGCAGCACACCGCGTTCGCGCTGATGGGCAGCGTCCTGCTCGACCTGCGCGAGGCGGTGCTCGAGAGCCACGAGACGCAGCATCCAGGCCAGTGCGGTGATGGGCGAGGTGAAGGTCGTGGTGCCGGCGCACGTGCACGTCGTCGTCGACGGCACGCCGGTGATGGGCGACTACGGCCAGGGCAAGGACAAGGTGCCGGCCGAGCTCGGCCCGGACTCGCCCGTCGTGCGGGTGCACGGGCGTGGCGGTGATGGGCTCGGTGACGGTGCAGCGGCTGCCCCCGCCGGGCACCCCGAAGAAGTACCTCGGCACCTACTGACGCCGGGGCGGCGCCAGCCTGCCCCCTGCGTGGACGTGCACGTGCAGATGCTTGGAGTCCTGGTAGGTCCCGAGGTTGGTGAGGACCGCCGCCGCTCCGTGCTGCTCCTCCACGTCCCGGGCGACGGACTGCACCACCGCGAGCAGCGCACGGACGTCGGACTCGTCCTCGGCTCCGGCCGTGGTGAGGGAGGCGATGTGGCGCTTGGGCACCACGACGACGTGGACCTGCCAGAACGGGCGGGTGTGGTGGAAGGCCAGGACCCGGTCGTCCTCGTGCACGACTCGGAGACGGTCGGGGCGGGGGATGGCGACGTCGCAGTAGAAGTCGGTCCCTGCGTACGGCGCGTCGGTGGTCATGGTGGCCTCGTTCGTCGTCTCGGAGCTCGCTGCGACCACGGTGGCACCGCCCGGCGTCCGACGCCAGCAGCGAGGCCGGCCCCACGGCGTTCCGCGTCACCGTGGCATCGTTCGACGCTCGGGCACTGCGAACAGTCGAGTCTCTCGGCTTCCAGCGGATCGGGGCCTTCGGCTCGGGTCGTGCAGCTCGGATCGGTCCACACGTAGCCTCGGCACGGTGACGACGGACGCGTACCGAGAGGTCGCTGAGGCTGCTTGGTCGTGGGTCCTCGACCACGTCCGCGATGTCGACGGGCCATGGATCCCCGAGTCGGTGACCGACGGTTGGGAGGCGAGGGGGCCGGCGATGGACCGCGACAGCCTGTACGCCGGGATCGCCGGGCTGGCCCCGGTGCTGGCCGAGGTCGCCCGTTCCCGGCCCCTGGTCGAGGGCGAGAGACGACTCGCCACCGGGATCGCCGAGCGGCTCTCGACCATGGCTGCGACGAGGACCGAGGCGTCGCTGTACGACGGGCTGGCTGGTGACGCGACGGCCCTGCGGATGCTTGCGCCGGTGCAGGTCCCCGTGGTCCTGCACCGGTTGGTGGAGCTGATGACCCCCGATGGCTGGGTGGCGACGCTCGAGGGGGCGCCGGCCGAGTGCTTGACCGACCTGGCCACGGGCACCGCCGGCGTGGTGTTGACGGCGACCTGGTTGGGCGGTGACGACGCGGAATCCATGGCGCTGGCCGGGTGCGACGCGTTGCTCGAGGCGGCGGAGCGCACCGCGGCCGGGCTGGATTGGGGGTCGTGGCCAGGAGCGCCCTCACGAGGACCGAACTACTCGCACGGCACGGCCGGCATCGCCAGCGCGCTGGCCGTCACGGGCGCGACCTACGGGCGGCCCGACCTGGTGGACGCGGCCGTGCTGGGGGCCCAGCACCTGCTCGCCGTCGGGACGTTGGACGACGTGGGCTTCGTCGTCCCGCACACCATCCCGCCGTCCAAGCGGGAGGTCGAGCCGATCACCTACACCTGGTGCCACGGCCCGACAGGAACGTCCCACCTCTTCGCGGCGCTGTCGCACGCCGGCGTCACGGACGTGAGCGGCCTCGGGGTGCACGAGCTGCGTCGGCGGTGCTTCCGGTCCGTCCTCGACTCGGGTGTCCCGCACCGGCTCCGCCCGGGCTTCTGGGACAACGAGGGTCGGTGCTGCGGCACGGCCGGTGTCGGCGATGTGCTCCTGGATGCAGCGCAGGACACGTCGGACGCCGCCGAGGCGTCCGAGCTGCTGGCCGCAGCCCGGGTGATGGGCGACGCGCTGGTGGAACGCTCGATCCGGGCCGAGGACCGGGCGTTCTGGAGGTTCGTCGAGCACCGCCTGGAGCCGCCGCTGCTTCCGCCAGGCACCTCGTGGATGCAGGGCGCGGCGGGCATCGCCGCGTTCCTGCTGCGCCTGGCACGGGTCACCGAGGACGGGCTGGACGCCACGGTCGTCGATCGCCCCGACGAGTGGTGGGCCGTCCCCGCCGATCTGCGCTGCAGCTCGACGCCGGCCGCCTTCCTCGACGCGACCTAGTCGCCGCACCGAGGGGCCGGCCATGCACAGCACGTCTCCTGGCCAGGACCTCGATGTCGGTGGTGGGTGCTTGGCTGGTGTCATGGTCAAGGAGCCGGTGGTGGAGGAGATGTCGGAGGACGCTGTCCTCGACACCGCCGCCGAGCTGGCGACCACGGTGCAGCGGGCCGAGGTGGGGTTGTTGCGGGCGGCGTACCGGTGGGCGGTGCTGCACGACCCCGCCCGCACCCTGGATCCGGGGGTGGCGGTGCTGCCGGGGCGGGAGAGGGCCCGCCGGTACGGCGGTGAGGGCACCACGCCGGTGAGTGAGTTCGCGGCCGCGGAGCTCGGTGCCCGGATCGGGCGCACCACCCACGCCGCGGCGGCGTTGATCGCGGATGCCCAGGACCTGCATCATCGCCACCCGGTCCTGTGGGCGCGGGTGGTGGCGGGGGAGGTGCGGGCCTCCTATGCCCGGTTCGTGGTCACCAGGACCCGCGAGCTGAGCGCCCTGGAGGCCGCCTGGGTCGACGCGGAGGTCGCCGAATCGGCCGACGGGCGGATCACGTGGACCAGGTTCGAGGCGCTGGTGGTGGGCAAGGTCGCCGCCGCGGCACCGGAGCTGGCGCGGGAGAAGGAGGAGCGTGCCCGGCGCGCGACGTTCGCGAAGATCATCGGCACCCCCGAGCACGGGATGGCCTCGTTCCTGATCCGCGCCCCCATCCCCGTGATCACCCAGCTCGACGCGACCATCGGAGCGCTGGCCGAGCGGCTGCGTGAGCAGCTGCCGGACGACCCGCACGCCGCCGACCCGATCCGTCAGCCGGTCGGTGAGGAGCAGCCCGACGAGGCCACCACCGTGGTGTGCGCGGATGAGCGTCGGGTGCTGGCGGTGCTGATGCTCGCGAACCCCGACACCGCACCGGAGAACCTCGACCTGACCGCTCTCACACCGAGGGTGGAGCTGGTGGTCCACCTCGACGGCCACGACATCACCACCGACAACGACACCGGCGACACCGGTCTGCCGGCCATCGGCCGGGTGGAGGGCCACGGCCCGGTGACCCGGGACTGGGTCCGCGAGGTCCTGGGTCCGCACGCGAGGTTCACCATCCGCCCGGTCTTCGACCCGCTGGGCCAGGTGCCGGTCGATGCCTACGAGATCCCGGCGCGACATCGGCGGGCCGTGCGACTGATCTCGCCGGCCGACGTCTTCCCCTACTCCTCCTGCACCAGCACCAGCATGCAGGTCGACCACACCGTGCCCTGGGCACCCGACGGGACCGGTGGATCGAGCGAGGTCGGGAACTACGGGCCGATGACCACCACCCACCACCGGGCCAAGACCTTCGCGCACTGGCGCCTCAAGCAGCCCTTCCCAGGCATCTTCTTGTGGCGCGACCCCCACGGCGCGCTCTACCTCGTCGACCACACCGGCACCCGCCGCGTCGACCAGGCCGCCTGAGCCCCGCTGGCACGGCCGGTTCGCGCTCTCGACCTTGGGGAACGGAATCCGGGCGGTCGGCCGCTGCTAGAGTGACCCACGTCACCCCTTCGGAGGTGCGCCCACTTCACGACGGATCGTCCGGCACGTACCTGCCGGTGAAGGAACGAGGAGAAGCATGGCAACTGTGTCATTCCAGAAGGCCCAGCGCTGGTATCCCGGCGCTGACACCCCGGCCGTGCCGGGCATCGACCTGGACATCAAGGACGGCGAGTTCATGGTCCTGGTCGGCCCGTCCGGCTGCGGCAAGTCCACGACCCTGCGGATGCTCGCCGGGCTCGAGGAGGTCAACGAGGGCAACATCTACATCGGCGACCGCGACATCACGCACCTCCCGCCCAAGGACCGCGACATCGCGATGGTCTTCCAGAACTACGCGCTCTACCCGCACATGAGCGTCGCCGAGAACATGGGGTTCTCGCTCAAGATGGCCAAGGTGCCCACCGACGAGCGCAACAAGCGCGTCGAGGAGGCCGCGGAGATGCTGGGCCTCACCGAGTTCCTCGATCGCAAGCCCAAGGCGCTCTCTGGCGGTCAGCGTCAGCGCGTGGCCATGGGCCGCGCGATCGTGCGCCAGCCCCAGGTCTTCTGCATGGACGAGCCGCTGTCGAACCTCGACGCCAAGATGCGCGTGCAGACCCGCACCGACATCGCCAAGCTGCAGGCTGACCTGGGCATCACGACCGTCTACGTCACCCACGACCAGATCGAGGCGATGACGATGGGCGACCGGGTCGCGGTGATGAAGCTCGGCGAGCTGCAGCAGGTCGCGACCCCGCTCGAGCTCTACGACCGGCCCGCCAACCTGTTCGTGGCCGGGTTCATCGGCTCTCCCCAGATGAACCTGATGGAGGCCGTGGCCAAGGACGGCCGGGCCAACATCGGTGGCTACGAGGTGCCGGTCGACCCCGCGGCCGAGCGCCGGATGGAGGGCGCCATCACCGTCGGCGTCCGGCCCGAGGCGTGGCGGGTCGTGGGCCCGGACGAGGGCCTGCCGATCAAGGTGACGGTGGTCGAGGAGCTCGGTGCCGACAACTACATCTACGGCACCTCCGACGTGGAGGGCGTGCCGGGCACGGTCATCGTGCGCGTGCACGGGCGTGAGCACGCGCGCCGCGGCGAGACCATGCACGTGACCACTGACCCGCACCAGGTGCACGTCTTCGACACCAAGAGCGGCGAGCGCCTCAGCGACTGAGACGTCGTACGCCGAGCCGGCGCCACTTCCCGCGGGGAGTGGCGCCGGCTCGTGCGTCGGGGGCCGGTGGGGCCCTTCAGCCGGCGGTGACCAGCGCGTGGTCGGGGATCTCGCCGGCGTGCTCCCGGTCGACGGTGAGGTTCTCGCCGGTGGCGGGGTCGAAGAGGTGCATCTTGGTGGCGTCGACGTAGATCTCGGCCTTGTCGCCCTCCTTGATCCGGCTCGAACCGTCGAGGGAGACGACCAGCTGGGTGCGCAGCCCCTCGCCCTCGAGGTCGGCCTCGAGCTCGCGCATCTTCGCCTCCACCTCCGGCGGGGCCTCGAAGGGGATGTAGGCGTAGGTCTCGTTGCCGAGCCACTCCACGAAGTCGATGTCGGCGCTGAAGGTGGAGTCGGAGCCCACCTTGTCGGCGATCTCGGCGTCCTCGAAGAACTCCGGGCGGATGCCGGCCATCAGCACGCCCTTGCCCTGCGCCCGCTCGGCCTTCGCCTCGGGGATCTGCACGGTCCCGAAGGGCAGCGTCACCGTGGTGCCCTCGACCTCGGCGGGCAGGAAGTTCATCGGCGGGGAGCCGATGAAGCCGGCCACGAAGAGGTTGCCGGGGTTCTCGTAGAGCTCGCGGGGCGTGGCCAGCTGCTGCAGGTAGCCGCGCTTGAGCACCGCCACCCGGTCGCCGAGGGTCATCGCCTCGGTCTGGTCGTGGGTGACGTAGACCGTGGTGATGCCCAGGCGCTTCTGCAGCCGGGCGATCTCGGTGCGCATCTGCCCGCGCAGCTTGGCGTCGAGGTTCGAGAGCGGCTCGTCGAAGAGGAACGCGTCGGCCTCGCGCACGATCGCGCGCCCCATCGCGACCCGCTGGCGCTGGCCGCCCGACAGGTTGCCGGGCTTGCGCTCGAGGTGCTCGTCGAGCTCGAGGGTCTTGGAGGCCTTGCGGACCTTCTCGTCGACCTCCTGCTCCGGGGCTCCGGCCAGCCGCAGCGGGAACGCGATGTTCTCGTAGACCGACAGGTGCGGGTAGAGCGCGTAGTTCTGGAAGACCATCGCCAGGTTGCGGTCGCGCGGGGCCAGGTCGTTGACCTTGCGGTCCCCGATCATCATGTCCCCCGAGGTGATGTCCTCGAGCCCGACGATCATCCGCAGCAGAGTGGACTTCCCGCAGCCCGAGGGGCCGACCAGGATGACGAACTCGCCGTCGGCGATGTCGATGGAGACGTCGTTGACGGCAGCGAAGCCGTCTCCGTACTTCTTGACGATGTTCTTGAGCGTGATGGCGGCCATCGGACCTGCCTTTCTGTGTCTGACTCAGCCCTTGACGGCGCCGGAGGTCAGACCGGCGACGATCTTGCGTTGGAAGACGAGCACGATGAGCACGATCGGGATCGTGGCCACCACGGCCGCGGCGGCCAGCAGGCCGGCGGGACGTTGGAAGGGGTCGGGCCCCACGAAGAACGACAGGGCCGCCGGGATCGGGCGTGCGTTCTCGGTGGAGGTGAGGGTGATGCCGAAGACGAAGTCGTTCCAGGCGAAGAAGAACGTCAGGATCGCGGCGGTGAAGACACCGGGCGCGGCCAGCGGCACGATCACCTTGCGGAACGCCTGCCACGACGTGGCTCCGTCGACCTGCGCGGCCTGCTCCATCTCCCACGGGATCTCGCGGAAGAACGCCGAGAGCGTCCAGATCGCCAGCGGCAGCGTGAACGACATGTAGGGCAGGATCAGCCCGGGCCAGGTGTCGTAGAGCCCGATCGTGCGCCACAGGTCGAAGAGCGGGCTGACCAGCGAGACGACCGGGAACATCGCGATCGCCAGCGCGGCGGTGAGCACCAGCTTCTTGCCCTTGAACTCCAGGCGCGCGATGGCGTACGCCGCCAGGGTCGCGATCATCACCGACAGCAGGGTCGCGATCAGGCTGATGCCGATCGAGTTGATGATCGCGCGGCGGAACTGCTCGTCCTGCAGGACCGTGGAGTAGTTGTCCCAGCCGGTGAAGGAGTCCAGCGGCAGGAACCCGGGGTCGGTGCCTCCGGAGACGGCCGCCTGGCTCTTGAAGGACAGCGAGATGATCCACACCACCGGCAGCAGGCACCACACCAGCACGGCTGCGACGCCGACGACGAGTCCGAGCTTCCTCATCGCGATCACTCCCCTCGGGCCTGGGCCAGGTCGACCTTGAACATCTTGACGATGAGGAAGGCCACCAGCAGCACGGACAGGAACAGCAGGACCGCCAGCGCCGAGCCCATCCCGAGCTGGAACTGCTCGATGCTCTGGCGGTAGGTCAGGAACGAGATCGACTCGGTGCCCTGGGCGCCGGCCGTCATCACGAAGATGTTGTCGAAGATGCGGTAGGCGTCGAGCGCCCGGAACAGCACCGCCACCATGATCGCGGCCTTCATGTTGGGCAGGATCACCTTCCACAGCCGTTGCCACCAGGTGGCGCCGTCGACCTTGGCGGCCTCGACCATGTCCTCGGAGACCTGAGCCAGGCCGGCCAGCAGCAGCAGCGACATGAACGGCGTGGTCTTCCAGATCTCCGAGACCATGATCGCGATCACCGCCGGCACCGGGTCACCGAACCAGTTGAAGTTGTCCTCGATGAACGGCAGCCAGCCGTTGACGAAGCCGTTCTGGTAGGTGAAGGCGAACTGCCAGGCGAAGCCGGAGACCACGGTGATGATGCCGTAGGGGATCAGGATCGAGGTCCGGATCAGGCCGCGGGCGAAGATCACGCGGTGCATCACCAGCGCGAAGACGAAGCCGATGACCAGCTCGATGGCCACCGTGACCACCATGTAGAGCACCGTCACGCCGATGTCGCGCCAGAACAGCGTGTCGGTGAGCGCGGTGACGTAGTTGGAGATCCCGATGAACTCGCGGTCCTCGGGCGCGGTGAGCGAGTAGTTGTAGAGCGAGAGGTACAGCGCCCGCAGGATGGGGAACGCGGTGACGATGAGCATCACCGCGATCGCCGGGGCCACCAGCCGCTGGCCGAGCCGGTTCTCGTGGCGGGCGCGGTCGCTGAGCTCGGGTGGCTTGGACTTGGGGCCCTTGCCGGCGTCGGTGGCCGGTGTCGCGACGGTCGTGGAGGTCACAGCAGGGCCTTCCCTTCGAGCACGGCCTGCAGGAACTCCTGCGACCTCTGGGGCGTGGTCTCCGGATCGACGTCGCTCGGCGCGTGCCACCGGGCCTGGATGGCGCTGGAGATGGTGGCGTAGAACGCGCTCTTGGGCCGGGGCCCGCCCTCGTCGACGCTGGTGCGGAACAGCTCCAGCAGGTCCGGCGGGTAGGCCTCGGCCAGCTCCGGAGCGTCGTACGCCGACTGGGTCGCGGGCATCAGCCCGTCGGTGACGGCCAGCTCGACCTGGTTCTCCACCGAGGTGATGCAGGCCGCGGCCTCCTTGGCGAAGTCCAGGTTCTCGCTGAAGGCGCCGACACCGATGTCGATGCCGCCCACCGGGGGAGCGGACTCCTGGTCCTCGACGCTGCGGGGGTAGCGGGTCCAGCCCAGGTCGTTGAACTGCTCCCGGGTGTAGTCGTTGGCCTCGCCCGGCTCGAAGTTCTTGTAGACGAAGGTCCAGTTGGTCATGAACGACCCGGGCCCGTCGCCGTACATGTAGGCCAGGGCGGTGCCCTCGTTGGACACCGACAGGTCGCTCTGGGCGGCGGAGGAGTCGGCGAGGGTCTCGATGATCCTCGCGGCCTGGCGGGCCTCCTCGGTGTCGAGGGTGACCTCGGCGTCGACGCCGGCCTCGGGGTTCTCGATGATCGTGCCGCCGGCGCTCTCGATCATCGCGTTGATCCACACCACGTAGGCCTCGTACTTGTTGCCCTGGACCCCGACGGTGGCGCCCTCGACGGAGTCGGCGGCGTCGATGACCTGCTCCCAGGTGACCGGCTGGCTCATGTCGAGCCCCGCCTCCTGGGCCAGCGACTTGCGGTACCAGAGCACCTGGGTGTTGGCCCACAGCGGTGCCGCGAAGATCTTGTCGTCCCAGCGCACCGTCTCGGCGATGCCCTCGAGGGTGTCGTCGGTGACGGTGTCGCCGGGCAGCTCGGCCAGCCAGCCGGCGTTGGCGAACTCCGGCACGAAGACCGGGTCGAGGTTCATCAGGTCGGTCTGGCCGTCCTCGGCGGCCAGGCGCCGCGCCAGCTGGACCCGCTGGTCGGTGGCGCTGGTGGGCAGCAGTCGGGTCTGGATGTCGTACTCGTCGGTGCTGCACTGCTCGGCGAAGGCCTCGAAGGTCGCCTGGCCGTCCGGGTTGAGGTACCAGGTCAGCGTGGGCTTGCCCTCGGAACCGCAGGCGGCCAGCAGCCCGGCGCACAGGCCCACGGCCGCCGCGACGGCCAGGCCGCGCCGGGCGCGGCGGCGCACGCCGTGGCGGCGCCGTCGCGCAGTCGTTCGGGGTGGGCTCTCCGGCGGCATGGGACCTCCCGCTGACGAGGATGGGGCCCTCAGGTCTAGTGCTTCGTGACGACGACCACAACCCCCTCCCGGGCCGGGGAGGGGGTGCTCAGCCCCGGGGGGCCCGGTCGGCGGTGCGACGGATCGCCGCGGCGAGGGTGTCGTGCAGGGCCCTGGGCAGGTCGTGGCCCATGCCGTCGATCAGCAGCAGCTCGGAGCCGCGCAGCGCCCGCGCGGTGGCGCGACCACCCGAGGGGTGCACCATCTTGTCGGCCAGGCCGTGCACCACCAGGGCGGGCAGGTCGAGCGCGGCCAGGCGCGGCCCGCGGTCGGGCTGGGTCAGGATCGCCACCATCTGGCGCAGGGTCCCGGCCGCGCTGACGCCGTGGTCGAAGGTGTCGGCGGCCCGCTGCCGGTTCTCCTCGGGGGACAGCGGGTAGCCGGGGGAGCCGATCAGGCGCCACAGGCGGGCGCTCTGCTTGATGTAGGCATCCTTGCCCTTGGCGCCGCTGCCGATCAGCATCGGCAGCAGCGCGGGGTGCTGCCAGCCCACGGTGCGCCGTCCGGTCGTCGACATGATCGAGGTCAGCGAGCGGACCCGTGCGGTGTGCTCGACGGCGAGGGTCTGCACGATCATCCCGCCCATCGACACCCCGGCCACGTGCGCCGACTCCAGGCCCAGGTGGTCGAGCAGGCCGACGACGTCGCCGGCCATGTCGCTGAGCGTGTACGGCGCCCGGGTGGGCAACCCGGCGAAGGCGCGCAGCAGGGTGGCCCGGGTGACCCGGCCCTCGAGGCGGCTCGAGCGCCCGGCGTCGCGGTTGTCGAAGCGCACCACGTAGAAGCCGCGCCGGGCCAGGCGCGTGCAGAGGTCGTCGTCCCACCAGGTCAGCGGAGCGCCGAGGCCCATCACCAGGACCAGCGGGTCGGCGTCGGGCTCGCCGAAGGTCTGGTAGCACAGCTCCACCCGCGGCCCGACGGGGGCGCGCAGCTGCTCGGACACGGTGACCGGGGTGCGGGCAGACATGCGTCAAGTACACAACATCAGGTAGGTCGACCGGGCGTCCGGTCACAATTGGGTGTCACACCTCACAGGGTGGTCCACGTCACGTTACCGTCGAGGGATGAACGAGTCGCCGCTCGCCTCCTTCCTCCTGCCGGAGGGCTACCGCCGCCCGCCGGTGGTCGCCGTGCTCAACGAGGCACGCGTCGCGGGCGAGGCCCGGCGCTGGGCCGCGGCCGCCGTCGGCGGCCTGCGCGAGCGCCGTCGGGCGCCGTACGTCGCGGGTGCGCAGCAGCGCGATCTCGACCCGGTGCTGCTGGTGCCCGGCTTCCTGGCCGGCGACCTGACGCTGCGGCTGATGGCCGGCGCGCTGCGCGGGCAGGGGATGCGCACCTACCGCTCGCACATCCTGGCCAACGTCGGCTGCACCCTCGACGCCGCCGAGCTGATCGAGCAGCGCCTCGAGGTGATCGCCGCCAAGCGAGGCTCGCGCGTGCAGCTGGTCGGGCACAGCCTGGGCGGCATGCTGGCCCGCGGCATCGCGGTGCGCCGCCCCGACCTGGTGGCCGGCATCGTGACGATGGGCAGCCCGATGATGGCCCCGGCCGCCCACCACCGGGCGCTGACCGCGAGCCTGGGCGGGGTGATCGCGCTGAGCAAGCTGGGCGTGCCGCGCACCATGACCAGCGACTGCGTCAATGGACCGTGTGCACGTCAGAGCTTCGAGGAGAGCCGCGCCCCGCTGCCCGACGGCGTCGACTTCACCGCGATCTACTCGCGCCGCGACGGCATCGTGGACTGGCGGGCCTGCATCGACCCCGAGGCCACCGCCCAGGTCGAGGTGCGCACCTCCCACGTCGGGATGGCCGTGGACCCCAGCGTCATCAGCGCCGTCGGCGAGGCGCTCGTGCGCCACCGCACCGCGCGCGAGGAGGCGCAGAGCTGGGTGGCCACCGCCTGAGCGGCGACCACCCGCGGACCTCAGCGGTCGAAGTCGACCGCGGAGTAGGCGCGCAGCTTGTGCAGCTGGTGCTCGGAGTGGATCTGGCGGATCGTGCCTGAGCGCGAGCGCATCACCAGCGAGTGCGTGGTGACCCCGCCGGCGCTGTAGCGCACGCCGCGCAGCAGCTCGCCGTCGGTGATGCCGGTGGCCACGAAGAAGCAGTCGTCGCCGGTGACCAGGTCGTCGGTGGTCAGCACCTGGCCCAGGTCGAGGCCGGCGTCGATGGCCTTGCGGGTCTCGTCGGCTCCCTGCGGCCAGAGCTTGCCCTGGATGGTGCCGCCCATGCACTTCATCGCGCAGGCGGTGATGATGCCCTCGGGGGTGCCGCCGATGCCCAGCAGCAGGTCGATGCCGGTCTCGGGGCGCGCGGCCATGATCGCGCCGGCCACGTCGCCGTCGCTGATGAACTTGATCATCGCGCCGGTGGCGCGGATCTGGGCGACGAGGTTCTCGTGGCGGGGGCGGTCGAGGAGCACGACGGTGACGTCCTCGGCGCGCTTGCCCTTGGCCTTGGCGACCGCGGCGATGTTGTCGGCGACCGGCGCGTCGATGTCGACGACGTCGGCGGCCTCCGGGCCGGTGACCAGCTTCTCCATGTAGAAGACGGCGGAGGGGTCGTACATCGAGCCGCGGGGCGAGACGGCGAGCACCGAGACGGCGTTGGTCATCCCCTTGGCGGTCAGGGTGGTGCCGTCGATGGGGTCGACCGCGACGTCGCACTCGGGACCGGTGCCGTCGCCGACCTGCTCGCCGTTGTAGAGCATCGGGGCGTTGTCCTTCTCGCCCTCGCCGATCACCACGGTGCCGTTCATCCCGATCGTCGAGATCAGCACCCGCATCGCGTTGACCGCGACCCCGTCGGCGCCGTTCTTGTCGCCACGGCCCACCCAGCGCCCGGCTGCCATCGCGGCCGCCTCGGTCACCCGCACCAGCTCGAGCGCGAGGTTGCGGTCGGGGGTCGAGGAGGGACTGTCGAACGGCGAGAGCGAGGTCATGGGCGCATGCTATCGGTCTGCACTGCCGTCGCCTTGACGCTCAACCACACCTCGGCTCCCGGCTCCAGGCCCAGCTCCACGGCGGAGGCCGGGGTGACGTCGGCGATCAGCTCGGGCCCGTCCTCGGTGCTCACCAGCAGGCGCACGGCGTCGCCGTGCGGGGCGACCGCCGCCACCTGGCCCGCCCAGCGGTGCCGGGCCGACGTCGCCGGCGCGTCGTGCCCGCTGGGTGTGCGGGGCGAGACGGCGACGGCGCTGGGAGCGAAGGAGCGCAGCTCGTGGCCCTCGCGCACCACGTTGAGGCCCACCAGCCGGGCCACGTGCTCGGTGCGGGGGCGGGCCGCGACCTCGAGGGGGGTGCCGGTCTGCACGACCCGGCCCTCGTCGAGGACCAGCACCTCGTCGGCCAGGGTGAGCGCGTCCAGCGCGTCGTGGGTGACCAGCAGCGCGATGCCGGCGTACGCCGCCAGGTGGCGCGCCAGCTCGATGCGCAGCCCGGTGGCGACCCCGACGTCGAGGCCGGCGAAGGGCTCGTCGAGCAGCAGCAGATCGGGCTCGCCGGCCAGCGCCCGCGCGATGGCGACCCGCTGGGCCTGCCCGCCCGAGAGCTGGGCGGGGCGCCGGTCGGCCAGGTCGCCGACCCCGAGCCGCTCGAGCCAGGCCAGGGCGCGCTGGTCGGCCTCGCGGCGCGGCACGCCGCGGGCCCGCAACCCGAAGGCGACGTCGTCGCGGGCGCGCAGGTGGGGCAGCAGCGAACGGTCCTGGAAGACCACGCCGAGACGGCGCTCGCGCACCGGCAGGTCGCTCCAGTCGCGGCCGGCGACCTCGACGCGGCCGGCGGCCCGCACGGTGCCGGCCAGGGCTGCCAGCAGGGTGGACTTGCCGGCGCCGTTGGGGCCGATGACGGCCACGACCCGGCCCGGCTCGGCGCGCAGGCTCGCGCGCAGCCGGCCCTCGACGGTGACGTCGGCGCGCAGGCCGGTCACAGGGGCCTCAGCCAACGGTGTCGCAGCCCGGCGAGCACGCCGACCGAGACCACCAGCAGGATCATGCTGAGGGTGCGCGCGGCGGCCGGGTCGGCCTGCAGCGTGGTGTAGATCAGCGACGGCATCGTCTGGGTGGTGCCCGGGAAGTTGCCGGCGAAGGTGATCGTCGCGCCGAACTCGCCCAGGCTGCGCGCCCAGGCCAGCACCGCGCCCGCGACCAGCCCGGGCAGCGCCAGCGGCAGCGTGACCCGCCGGAAGGTCGTCCAGCGGGTCGCGCCGAGGGTGGCGGCCACGACGTCGTACCGCTCGCCCGCGGTGCGCAGCGCACCCTCGACGCTGAGCACGTAGAAGGGCATCGAGACGAAGACGTGCGCGACGACGACCGCGGTGGTGGTGAACGGCACGGTCAGGCCGGTGCTCTCGCGCAGCAGCGAGCCGACCAGGCCGTTGCGGCCCAGGGCGGTGACCAGCGCGACGCCGGCCACCACGGGCGGCAGCACCAGCGGCACCGCCACCGCGGCGCGCAGCAGGCCCCGGCCGCGGAACTCCACGCGCGCCAGCAGCCAGGCCAGCGGGGTGCCGAGCAGCACGCAGACCAGCACCGTGAGCAGCGAGGTGAGCGCGGAGAGGCCCAGCGCCCGGCGCACGGGCTCCGAGCGCAGCTCGGTGAGGAAGGTGTCCCACGGCGTGTCGAGCACCAGGGTCACCAGCGGCAGCACCAGCAGCACCGCGGCCAGCGCGGCCGGGGCGAGCAGCACCAGCGGCGGGCGGCCGAGGTGGTGGGCGGCCTCGCCGGCGCGCGGGGCGGGAGCGGTGAGGCTCACGGCACGCCGAACCCGGCGTCGGTGAGCACGCGCCGGCCGGTCTCGCCGAGCACCAGGTCGGCGAAGTCCTGGGCGAGCGCCGGTTGGCTGCTCTGCTCCAGCAGGCCCAGCGCGTACGACGTCACCTGCTGCTCGGCGCCCGGCAGGTCGAGGGTCTCGACGGCGTCGCCGGCCGCGACCGCGTCGGAGGCGTAGACGACGCCGGCGTCGACCTCGTCGGCGACCACGCGGGCCAGCACCGCCTTGACGTCGACCTCGAGGCTGGCCGGCTCGGCCTCGATGCCCTGCTGGTCGGCCAGCGCGGCCCAGCTCGCGCCGCACGGGGCGGTCTCGACGCAGGCGACGTAGGTCGCGCCGGTGAGGTCGTCGACCGAGTCGATGCCGCCCGGGTTGCCGGCCGGCACGACCAGCACCAGCGTGTTGGTCGCGAAGACCTCGGGGGCCGCGGCGAGCGCGTCGGCGGCCGACTCGATGGTGCGGGTGTCGGCGGTGGCCAGCAGGTCGGCGGGCGCGCCCTCGAGGGCCTGCTGGGCCAGGGTCGCGGAGGAGTCGAAGGCCAGGGTGACCTCGACGTCGGGGTGCTCGGCCTCGAGCTCGCGGGCCAGCTCGGTGAAGGTCTCGGTGAGCGAGGCGGCGGCCAGCACGGTCAGGCGCTGCTCGGCGCCCTGGTCGCTCGCGGGGTCCGCGTCGACGCCCCCCGTGCTGCAGCCAGCGAGGGCGATGGCCGCCACCAGGGCGGCTGTCGCCGTGGCGCGGGCCCTCACGGGAGCTCCACCACGACGTTGGTCGACTTCACCGACGCCACGACCCTCGAGCCGGGGGCCAGGGCGAGGTCGTCGGCGGCCTCGGCCGACATCAGCGAGACCATCCGGTAGGGCCCGCAGACCATGTCGACCTGGGCCATCACCGTGTCCTTGCGGACCCGGGTGACGATGCCGACGAGCCGGTTGCGGGCACTGACCGCCGAGGCGCGCGCCGGGTCGGGGGCGTCGGCCAGGGACTCGGCCAGCGCCGCGAGGTCGGGGCCGGCGATGGTGGTGCGGCCCTCGCTGTGGTCGGCGCGCACCCGGCCGGCCTCGACCCAGCGGCGCACGGTGTCGTCGCTGACGCCGAGCAGGTCGGCTGCTTCCGCGATCCGGTAGGTACTCACGCTGCGAGTATGCCGCACATGCGGCTGGACAGGATTGTTGCGCCCGCATCTGCGGCATCCGGCTGGGTCGAGGGTGCCCCGGAGCGATGCAGGCTGGGGTGGCACGGGACAATCGGGGCATGAGCGAGACGGGCCGTCCGGGCCGCTACACCCGATCGACCGGTGGTCTGGTCGGCGCGATGCTGATCCTCTTCGTCGCGGTCATCGGGTTCGTGGTCTTCCGCGGCCTCTTCCGCACCGAGCCCGAGTACACCCCGCCCGACACCGACTACGTCGCGGTGGTCCGGGCGGTGCAGGGCGAGGGCGGCGACCTGGTCTACCCCGAGGACCTCCCCGAGGGCTGGGTCGTCAACAACCTCGACTACCTGCCCGGGCTCCCGCCGACCTTCTCCCTGGCGCTGCTCACCGACGAGGAGGAGTTCGCCGGGGTCATCGACACCGGCGCCGAGCCCGACGAGCTCGTCGAGTCCTACGTCGACGAGGCCGCCGTCGAGGGCGACCCCCTCCTCGTCGAGGCGTCGGAGGTGACCACCGAGTGGCGCACCTTCACCGACGGCGGCGGCGACACGGCGTACGTCGCCGAGATCGGCAGCGACTCCGCGACCGGTGGCAGCGGGACCGGCGACGACGGGACCGATGAGGCAGCGACTCGCAGCGTGATGGTCTACGGCTCCGCCGACCCCGAGGTGCTCCAGGACCTCCTGGCCACCCTCACCACCGCCCCCCTCCGCTGAGCCGTCCCGGACCGGCACGAGGGAAGTTCGGGCCGGGTCGGCGAGAAGTTCGGGCCGGGTCAGTCGTCTGCGTCGAGGACCTCGTCGAGGCGGGCGCGGGCGCCGTCGAGCCAGCGCTGGCAGGTGCCGGCGAGCTGCTCGCCGCGCTCCCAGAGCGCGAGCGACTCCTCGAGGGTGGTGCCGCCGGCCTCGAGGCGGCGTACGACGTCGACGAGCTCCTCGCGCGCCGCTTCGTACGACGGTGCCTCGGGGTCGGTGGTGGCGGCGGGGTCGGTGGTGGGCTCAGCCATCGGGCTCGTCCTCTGCGGTGGGGGAGGTGGAGGCGGGGTGGTGCTCGAGCAGCGGCTCGAGCCGGGTGGTGGTGGCGTGCACGCGGCCGTCGGCGACCCGCACGCTGACCTCGGCGCCGGGGGTCATCGCCTCGACGGAGGTGACGACGTGGCCGTCGGGGCCCTGGAGCACGGCGTACCCGCGCTGCAGCGTCGCCAGCGGCGACAGGGCCCGGGCCCGGGCGCGCTGGTGGTCGATCTCGTCGGCGGCCCGGTCGAGGCGGTGCGACAGCGAGCGACGGGCCCGCTCGCGCAGCGACGACAGCTCCTCGGCCCGGCCCTCGACCAGCGAGCGCGGGTCGGCGAGTGCGGGCCGGGAGCGCAACGCGTCGAGGCCGGCCTGCTCGCGGGCCACCTGCGCGGCCACCAGCGAGCGCAGCCGGTCGCGGGCCCCGGCGACGCCCTGGAGCTCCTCGACGACGTCGGGCACGACCAGCTTGGCGGCGTCGGTGGGGGTGGAGGCGCGCACGTCGGCGACCAGGTCGAGCAGCGGGGCGTCCTGCTCGTGGCCGATCGCGGAGACCACCGGGGTGCTCATCCGGTGCACGGTGCGCACCAGTGCCTCGTCGGAGAACGGCAGCAGGTCCTCGACCGAGCCGCCGCCGCGCGCGACCACGACGACGTCGACGTCGCCGTGCCGGTCGAGGCGCTCGAGGGCCGCCATCACCTCGCCGGCGCAACGGGTGCCCTGCATGGTGGCGTGCACGACCTCGAACTCGACGGCCGGCCAGCGCCGGCGCGCGTTCTCGAGCACGTCGCGCTCCGCGGCGCTGCCGGGCGCGGTCACCAGGCCCACGCGCGTCGGCAGGAACGGCGGCCGGCGCTTGCGGGCGGGGTCGAAGAGCCCCTCGGCGGCCAGCAGCTGGCGACGCCGCTCGAGCTGGGCGAGCAGCTCGCCGAGCCCGACCATGCGGATCTCGCGCACCTGGAGCGACATGCTGCCGCGGTTGGCGTAGTACGACGGCTTGGCGTGCACCACCACGCTGGCGCCCTCGACCAGTGGCGGGTTGAGCGAGTCGACCAACGTGCGCGGAGCGGTCAACGGCACCGACACGTCGGCGACGGTGTCGCGCAGCGTCAGGAAGACCGTGGCCATGCCCGGACGGCGGTTGACCTGGGCCAGCTGGCCCTCCACCCACACCGCGCCGAGCCGGTCGACCCAGCCCGCGATCGCCGTGGCGATCTGGCGCACCGGGGCGGGTGCGGCGGCGGAGGTCTCGAGGGCCATGGCCGCGAGGTTAGGCCATCACGCCGACACGCCTACGATGGAGCACATGAGCACCGACGCAGCGACCAGCACCGGCCCGGGCGCGAGCACGGGAGTCAGCATGGGCATGCCCCCGGTCCTGAGCCCCGACGAGGCCGAGAAGGCGGTGCTGCTGGCGGCGCCGCGCGGCTACTGCGCCGGCGTCGACCGCGCGGTGGTCACCGTCGAGCAGGCCCTGGACCTCTACGGCGCCCCCGTCTACGTGCGCAAGCAGATCGTGCACAACAAGCACGTCGTGGCCGACCTGGAGTCCCGCGGCGCGGTCTTCGTCGAGGAGATCGCCGAGGTGCCGGCGGGTGCCACCGTCGTCTTCTCCGCGCACGGCGTGAGCCCCGAGGTGCACCAGCAGGCCGCCGAGCGCGAGCTGAAGACGATCGACGCGACCTGTCCGCTGGTCACCAAGGTCCACCACGAGGCCAAGCGCTTCGCCTCCGACGACTACGACATCCTGCTGATCGGCCACGAGGGCCACGAGGAGGTCGAGGGCACCGCCGGCGAGGCGCCCGAGCACATCCAGCTGGTGCAGAGCCCCGCCGACGTGGCGAACATCGAGGTGCGCGACCCCAGCCGGGTCGCCTGGCTCTCGCAGACCACGCTGTCGGTCGACGAGACCCTCGAGACGGTCGCGGCCATCCGCGAGCGCTTCCCCGAGCTGCTCGACCCGCCCAGCGACGACATCTGCTACGCCACCCAGAACCGCCAGCTGGCGGTCAAGGAGATCGCCCAGGGCTGCGACCTGCTGATCGTGGTCGGCTCGGGCAACTCCTCCAACTCCGTGCGCCTGGTCGAGGTCGCCCTGGAGGCCGGCGCCACGGCGTCGTACCGCGTCGACGACGCCAGCGAGATCGACGAGGCCTGGCTCGAGGGCGTGCGCACCGTCAGCGTCACCTCGGGCGCGAGCGTGCCCGAGGCGCTGGTCGAGGGCGTGCTGGCCTACCTGGCCGAGCGCGGCTACCCCGATGCCAAGGCGGTGCACAGCGCCGAGGAGTCGCTGATCTTCTCGCTGCCCAAGGAGCTGCGCCGCGACATGAAGGCCGCCCAGGCCGCGGCCCGCGGCTGAGGCGGGCGCAGCAGATGGCCAGGTACGTCGACCTCCACCCCGTCGACCCGCAGCCCCGCCTCGTCGCCCAGGTCGTCGAGGCGCTGCGCGACGACGCGTTGATCGCCTATCCGACCGACTCGGGCTACGCGCTGGGCTGCCGGGTCGGCAACCGCGACGGCCGCGACCGCATCCTCAAGATCCGCGGCCTCGACGACAAGCACCACTTCACGCTGGTGTGCCGCGACTTCTCGCAGCTCGGCCAGCTCGTGCACGTCGACAACTCCGCGTTCCGCGCGATCCGCTCCGCGACGCCGGGGCCCTACACCTTCATCCTGCCCGGCACCCCCGAGGTGCCGCGCCGGCTGCTGCACCCCAAGAAGAAGACCGTGGGGGTGCGGATCCCCGACCACGTGGTGGTCACGGCGCTGCTCGAGGAGCTCGGCGAGCCGCTGCTGTCGAGCTCGCTGATCCTGCCCGGCGAGAGCGAGGTCCGCACGATGGGCTGGGACATCAAGGAGGAGCTCGAGCACCAGGTCGACATCGTCATCGAGGCCGGCGAGACGACCGCGGAGCCTACGACGGTCGTGGACTGGTCGGGCCCGGAGCCCGAGGTGCTGCGCCACGGCTCGGGCGACGCGTCGCGCTTCGAGTAGGCCAGGCGATCGCCGCGCCGCGCCCGTGGGCGCGGGCGAAGCGGTCGCGCACCACGAGCACCGCCAGGGCCAGCGCGTAGCCCAGCACCAGGGCCAGCGCGTGGTCGGCCAGCCCGGAGAAGACCGCCTGCACCGCGCCGTCCTGCGCGCGGGCGATCGCGCCGGGGCTGAGCGCGCCGAGCAGCACGAGGGCGGCCAGCATCAGCGGCGGCGGCAGCACGCCCACGGTGAAGAAGTCGCGTGGGCGCACCAGCAGTGCGCAGCCGACGCAGACCAGCACGAAGGCCAGGTCGAAGATCCAGCCGAGGGCGGGGGAGACCAGCAGGTCGAGCGCGACGGCGGTCAGGGTGAGCGCCAGGCCCAGCGCCACCACCTGACGCCCGGGCGTGGTGCCCTCCTCCCACAGCGTGCGCGCGCGACCAGGGCTGCTCATCGCTGTCGCACCTCCGCTCGGGTGGGGGCGGCCCGGGGGCCTACAACGCCACGCTAGGGCGCTCGTCGGGATCGTCGTGCGCGCCGCGCCGGTCGACCGCGCGCAGCTCGACGGTGCGCGGCGAGCCCAGCTCCTCGTCGGTGACCGCCAGGTCGGTGAAGCGGCGCGCCGAGACCAGCACCCGCGACTCCAGCGAGGCGACCGCGCTGTTGTAGTGCCCGACCGCGGCGTTGAGGGAGCGCCCGACGGCGTCGACGTGGCTGCCCAGGGTGCCCAGGCGCTCGTGGAGGTCGCGTCCCAGGCGGTGGATCTCGCGGGTCTGCTCGGCCAGCGCCTCGTGCTGCCAGCCCTGGGCCACGGTGCGCAGCAGTGCGATCAGCGTGGTGGGGGAGGCCAGCACCACCTGTCGGGTCGCGGCGTGCTCGATGAGCCCGGGGTCGGCCTCGAGCGCGGCCGCCAGGAACGACTCGGCCGGCACGAAGAGCACCACGAACTCGGGGGTCTGCTCCAGGGAGCGCCAGTAGGACTTGGCGCCGAGCTGCTCCACGTGGGTGCGCACCTGCCGGGCGTGGCGGGCCAGGTGGGCGCGCTGGGTCTCCTCGTCGTCGGCCGAGGTGGCGTCGAGGTAGGCGTCGAGCGGGACCTTGGCGTCGACCACGACCTGGCGTCCGCCGACCAGCTGCACGACCAGGTCGGGGCGCAGCGCCCCGTCGTCGAGGCGCACCTGCTCGTGGAAGTCGCAGCGGTCGACCAGCCCGGCCAGCTCGACAGCGCGACGCAGGTGCAGCTCGCCCCACTGCCCGCGCACCTGGGGCTTGCGCAGCGCGGTGCTCAGCGCGCGGGTCTCCCTGCTGAGCAGGTCGGTGGTGTGGCGCATGTCGGCGACCTGCTGGTGCAGCTGGCCCTGCCACGAGACGCGGGTGTGCTCGAGGTCGCGCAGCTGGTCCTGCAGCCGCTCCAGCCCCTCGCGCACCACCGCCTGGTCGGCGGCGCGCTGGTCGAGCGCGGCGCCGACGCGGTCGTCGTACGGCCGCTGCGCCGCGGCCTCGGCGTGGCGCAGGCGGGCCCAGAGCAGCCCCAGCACGGCCCCGACGGCCAGGCCGAGCAGGAGGGTGGTGGTCAGGGAGGCGACCGTCGAGACGTCCATGGGCCCAGCATGGACGCGGCCACCGACAGTCCTCAGTCGGCCAGGTCGACGACCACCGGCGCGTGGTCGGAGGCGCCCTTGCCGGCGCGCTCGTCGCGGTCCACGAACGCGCCGGTGGTGCGCGCGGCCAGGGCGGGGGAGCCGAGCACGAAGTCGATGCGCATCCCGCGGTTGCGCTCGAAGCGCTGGCGGTAGTAGTCCCAGTAGGTGTAGCTGTCGGGCTCGGGGGTGTAGGGGCGGGCCAGGTCGGCGTACCCGTCGTCGAGGAAGCCCTGGAAGGCCGCGCGCTCGGGCGCGGTCACGTGGGTGCTGGTCCTGAACTGGGCGATGTCGAAGACGTCCTCGTCGCGCGGCGCGATGTTCCAGTCGCCGACCAGCGCGGTGGGGGTCGCGGCCCAGTCGCGTGCGGCCGTGCGCAGGCGCGTCAGCCAGTCGAGCTTGTAGGCGTAGTGCGGGTCGTCGACCTTGCGGCCGTTGGGCACGTAGAGGCTCCACACCCGCACCCCGCCGCAGGTCGCCCCGATCGCGCGCGCCTCGGGCTCGCCCTCCTCGCCCCAGCCGGGCTGGTCGGGGAAGCCGACCTCGACGTCGTCGAGGCCGACCCGGCTGATGACGGCCACGCCGTTCCACTGGTCCACGCCGGCCGCGGCGACCTCGTAGCCGGCCGACTGCAGGCCCATCAGCGGCAGCTGGTCGAGGCGTGCCTTGGTCTCCTGCAGCGCCAGGACGTCGACGTCGTGGCGGGCCAGGAAGGCCTCGACGCGATCGATGCGGGAGCGGAGCGAGTTGACGTTCCAGGTGACCAGGCGCACGCTGACAAACTACGCCGCAGCGGCGGCGACAGCGTCGGCGGGCCCGGTTATGGTTCCTGATGGAAGCCCCGGTCCATAAGGAATCATCATGACGACGCTGCCCAGCCCCTACACGCCCGGCGCGGCGCCCAGCGTGCTGGCCGGGCGCCGCGAGCAGCTGGAGGCGGCCGAGGCCGAGCTGGCCGTGGTGGCCGCCTACGGCCGGTTCCAGGGGCGGGTGCGCGTCGACATCGGCTCGCGCGGGGTCGGCAAGACCTCGCTGCTCAAGACCGTGCGCGAGTCGGCGGCGGGCATCGGCATGGTGACGGCCTGGGTGACCGCCCGTGGCGACGAGTCGTTGGTGACCTCGCTGGTGCACGCCCTGGCCGCCGAGCTCGACCGGATCGGCATCGACGTGGCCCGGCGGGCGCCGTGGCGCGAGCGGCTGGAACGGCTGAGCGTCGAGCTCGGGGTGGGGCCCGCCAAGGCCGGTGTCGAGGTCGACGTCAGCCCGGCGGCCGCCACCGCCGGGCGGCGCGCGGCCTCGGCGGCGTTCGCCGAGCTGGTCACCAGCGCCGCGCTCGAGGCGCGCGAGCGCGGCTCGGCCGGGCTGTGCCTGCTCGTCGACGAGATCCAGGCCGCCCCTCGTGCCGACCTGCGCACCTTGGCCTACGCCTGGCAGGAGCTGCAGAACGCCGTGCCCGAGCCGCCGGCGGTGCTCTTCGCGGCCGGCCTGCCCAACGCTCCCGACGTGCTGACGGCCGCGGTCACCTTCAGCGAGCGCTTCGGGTTCCGCACCCTGGAGCGGCTCGACGCGGCCGACGCCGCGGAGGCGCTGGTGGTGCCCGCCGCCCAGCACGACGTCACCTGGAGCCCCGGGCTGCTCGACGCCGTCGTCGCGCTGGCCCAGGGCTATCCCTACTTCCTCCAGCTCTACGGTGACGCGCTGTGGCGTCGTGCCAGGCCGGCGGTCGGCGCGGAGCTCCACCTCGGGGACCTCGTCGACGCGCACGCCGACGTCGAGCGCGAGCTCGAGACGATGTTCCGGGCCCGTTGGGCCAAGGCCGCGCCGGGGGAGCGCCGGCTGCTGGAGGCGATGGCGGCGCTGGGTGACGACGACGTACGCCGCGGCGACGTGGCGCAGCGGATGGGTGTGGGCACCAACGAGATCAGCGTCGCCCGCCGCAGCCTGCTCGACAAGGGGCTCATCGAGGTGGCTGCGCGCGGGATGCTGCGCTTCACCGTGCCCGGCTTCGCGGCGTTCGTGCGCAGCGAGAGCGGTGCGGGGTGAGGCGGGTCAGACGAAGGCGCTCTCGCCGGTGATGGCGCGGCCCACGATCAGGGTGTTGATCTCGCGGGTGCCCTCGTAGGAGTAGATCGCCTCGGCGTCGGCCACGAAGCGGCCCACGTGGTGCTCGAGCAGGATGCCGTTGCCGCCGAGGACCTCGCGCGCCCAGCCGACGGTCTCGCGCATCCGCACGGTGCTGTGCACCTTGCACAGCGAGGCGTGCTCGTCGCGCAGGAGCCCCGCGTCCTGCAGCTGTGAGGCGCGCACGTTCATGGCGGTGCCGGCGGTGACGTTGGAGAGCATCTTGACCAGCAGGTCCTGGACCAGCTGGAAGGAGGCGATCGACCGGCCGAACTGCTCACGGGCCTTGGTGTAGCGCACCGCGTGCTCGTAGGCACCGCGCGCGCAGCCGACGGCCTGCCAGGCCACCCCCATCCGGGTCACCCGCAGCACCTCGGAGGTGCTGGCGAAGCTGCTCGCGCCCTGCAGCCGGTTGGTCTCGGGCACGTGCACGTCACGCAGGTGGATCTCGGCGTTCTGCACGACCCGCAGCGCGATCTTGTCCTGCTGGACGTCGAAGGTCATGCCCTCGGTGTCCTTCTCGACCACGAAGCCCTTGACCTCGCCGTCGTCCTCGTCGCGGGCCCAGATGACGACCAGGTCGGCGAAGGAGGCGTTGCCGATCCACTTCTTGTCGCCGTTGAGCACCCAGCCGTCGCCGTCGCGCCGGGCGGTGGTGGCCAGGCCCATCGAGATCGCGGAGCCCACGTCGGGCTCGGTGAGGCCGAAGGCGCCGATCAGCTCCATCCGCGCCATCGCAGGCAGCCAGCGCTCGCGCTGCTCGTCGGAGCCGCACAGCTGGATCGAGCCCATCGCCAGCCCGCCGTGCACGCCCATGAAGGTGCCGATCGAGGGGTCGGTGCGGCTCAGCTCCATCGCGACCATGCCGTCGACCAGCGCGCCCCGGCCCGGGCAGCCGGGGCCGTCGTAGGCGAGGCCGGCGATGCCGAGCTCGGCGATCTGGGGCACCAGCTGGTGCGGGAACTCGCCGCGGGTCCAGTGCTCGTTGATGACCGGCTCGACCTCGCGGGTCATGAAGGCACGCACCCGGCTGAGCAGCTCGCGGTCCTGCTCCTCGAGCAGCAGCTCGAAGCCCAGGAAGTCGGAGAAGGGGGAGTCGTCGAGGTCGGCGACCTCGGGCTCGTGGCTCATCAGGAAGGCCTTTCGACGCAGGTGCAGGTCAGGGGGTCACAGGTCGTGGTCGGGCGCGAGCAGGAACTCCTCGACGACCGGCACCAGGCTCTCGGCCTCGGTCACGATGTCGAGGTGGCCGCCCTCGTAGAGGTGCAGCCGGGCGCGCGGGATCAGCCGGGCCTGCAGGCGCGGGTTGGCGGCCGGGATGATCGGGTCGTCGTCGCCGCCCATCACCAGCGTCGGCTGGCGCAGCAGCCGCAGGAACGGCAGGCTCGACCAGCCCGCCATCGCGCCGAGCTGGTAGTAGTAGCCGCGCCGCGGGCCCGAGCGGGTCACCGAGTGCAGCAGCCGGGCGCCCTTCTGGGGGTCGGTGCGCATGGTGCCGCCGTAGATCTCCGCGGCGATGCTGGCGGCGTACGCCGGGTCGCGGTGGCGCCGCGGCGTCGACATCTTCACCAGCACCGAGGGGTGGGCCGGCACCATCAGCACGCCGGTGCCGGTCGCGACCAGCACCACGCGGCGTACCCGCCGCCACGACTGCACCGCCATCTGCTGGGCCAGCCCGCCGCCCCACGAGAGCCCGAGCACGTCGAAGCGCTGGTGGCCCAGGTCGGCCATCAGTCGGGCGACCCACGACGCCAGCGCCGCGATCGGGTACGGCGTCGGCGGCGGCGCGCTGCCGCCCACACCGGGCACGTCGAAGCGCACCACGCCGCGGCGCGGGTCGAGCGCGTCGACCAGCGGCTGCAGCACCTCGAAGGAGACACCGATGCCGTTGCACAGCAGCAGCGGCGGCTCGTTGACGAAGGGCCCGACCCCCGGGCGCACCGAGACGCGCGCGGTGATGCCGCGCACCGACACGGTGCGCACCCGGTCGGGGGCGGACTCGGGGGTCTCGCGGGTGCTCACGCGCGGCTCAGCGGTCGTGGACATAGGTGCCCGGCGCCTCGCAGACCGGCTCGTAGGCGGCCGAACCCGTACGCCGCGGCCGGTTGCGCTCCGGGCCGGTGCGCGGGGCCAGCCACTCGACGTAGTCCTCCCACCAGCTGCCCCGGACCTTGGTGGCCCCGGCCAGCCACTCGGCGGGGTCGGCCGGGTTGGTCTCGGCGGTCTGGAAGCTGGCCTTCTCGTTGCCCGGCGGGTTGACCATCGCGGCGATGTGGCCGCTGGTGGAGAGCACGAAGCGCGACCGACCGCCCATCAGCTGGGTGGTGCGGTAGCAGGACTCCCACTGGCACAGGTGGTCGGCGATGCCGGCCACGACGTAGGAGTCGACGTCGACCTTGCCGAGGTCGACGGGGGAGCCGAGCATCGTCGAGGCGTCCGGCTCGACGAGCGCGTTGCGCACCGCGAGGTCCATGAAGTCGCGGTGCATCGCCGCGGTCATCCGCACCGGGTCGGCGTTCCAGTAGAGGATGTCGAAGGCCTTGGGGGCGTGGCCCATCAGGTAGTTGTTGACCCAGTAGTTCCAGATCAGGTCGTTGGGCCGCAGCCAGGCGAAGATCTCGGCGAGCGCGCGACCGTCGAGGTAGCCCTTCTCGCGCGATGCCCTCGTCGAGGCGGCCGCGCCCTTGTGGGAGAGCAGCGCACTGGGCAGCCCGGCCTGGTGCTGGTCGAGCACGGTGACGGCGAGGCTGAAGGCCGCGACCCGGTCGAGGTCGCCGGTGGCGGCCAGGTGGGCCATCACCATCGAGGCGAGCATCCCGCCCGAGCAGATGCCCAGCAGCGCCACCTGATCCTGGCGGGCGATCTCCTGCGCGGCGCCCATCGCCTCGATGATCGCCTGGCCGTAGGTGTCGAGGCCCCAGTCGGCGTGCCGGGCGTCGGGGTTGCGCCAGGAGATGCAGTAGACCTGCTGGCCGGCCTGCACCAGGTGCTCGACGAGGCTGCGCTGCTCGGCCAGGTCGATGACGTAGTACTTGTTGATCGTCGGCGGCACGATCAGCAGCGGCACGCTGCGGACCTTGGTGGTCTGCGGGGTGTACTGGATGAGCTCGAAGACCTCGGTGCGCAGCACCACCGAGCCGGGCGTGACCGCGATGTCCTCGCCGACCGCGAAGGCGTCGGGCTCGACCATCGAGGGCACCCGGGGCGCGGTCGCGTAGTCCTTGACGAAGCGGCGCCCTCCGGCCAGCAGGTTGCCGCCACCGGTGTCGATGGTGCGCTTGAGGACCTTCGGGTTCAGCGCGGGGCTGTTGGTGGGGGAGAGGGCCTCGACGAGGTTGTCGACGATGAAGCCCATCCGCTGCTCGTCGCCGTAGTCGAGACCCGCGTCGGCGACCAGTCCGCGCAGCGCCTGCCCGGTGGCCAGGTAGCTCTGCAGCGTGCGCTTGAGGAACGGGTTCTTGGCCCACGCCTCGTCGGCGAAGCGGCGGTCCTTGGGGTGCGGGGCCACCTCGGAGCGCCCGACCTGCACCCGCGCCAGCTCGGCGCCCAGGCCGGCGGCCCGACCGACGAGCGCGCCCGGTCGCCGCGCCAGGCCGGCGGCGAGGCGCACCCCCGACATGCCGGGCAGGAAGCGGCGCAGCGGGCCGCGTCCGGCTTCCGAGAGCAGCAGGTCGAGCGGCGTGCTGAGCTCGGAGCCGCCCGGCTCGTCGCGCGCCCCTGCCTCGCTGATGCGTTCGTCGGCCCGGCGGGCGGGCTCGGTGCGGGTCGCTGTCATGTGCTTCCTCCCGAGGACGGCTGGCTCCCGCTCCAGGCCGGCGCGGGGGCAGGTGTCGAGTGTGACCCACACCACCGCGCGCCCGGCACCACCCCCGGCGTACGCCGCTGTCGACGCGGGCAGACTGGGCGCCGTGACCGAGCAGACCACCGCGCACCCCGTCCTCGAGGACTTCCCGGCCCGCAGCCACGACAAGCTGCGCTACGGCGACACCGACCGCCAGGGCCACGTCAACAACGCCGTCTTCTCCACCCTGCTCGAGACCGGGCGCGTCGAGCTGCTGCACCCGGCCGGCGGGGCCTCGATGAACGACGAGGGCGCCTCGTGGGTGATCGTGCGCATCGAGCTCGACCTGGTCGGCGAGATCACCTGGCCGGGGAGCATCGACATCGGGACCCGTGTCGAGAAGGTGGGCCGCTCGTCGGTGACCATGAGCCAGGGCCTCTTCCAGGCCGGGCGGCCGGTCGCCCGGGCCACCACCGTCATCGTGCAGATGGACGACGGGACCCGCGGGTCGCGAGCCCTCGGCGAGGAGCTGGCGCAGCGGTTCCGGGCGCTGCAGGGGTGACCTCCGGGCGGGGGGCGCGACGTACGTTCGACGACGCACACCCCCGCACCCGAGCACCCCGGAGGATCCCGTGACGAACGACCAGCTGACCGGTGACGAGCAGCGTGTGCTCGACCTGGTCAACGACGCGAAGATCGCGATGCTCACCTACGTCGACCCCGCCGGCAAGCTGCTCAGCAAGCCGATGGCCACGCAGGACACCGACGTCGACGGCGCGCTCTACTTCATCGCCGAGCTGCACTCCGACAAGGTGCAGGCCCTCCAGGCCGACCCCCGGGTCAACGTCTCCTACAGCGAGCGGGGCTCGTGGGTCTCGATCGCCGGCACCGCGAGAGTGGTCGACGACGAGGCTCGTCTCGAGGAGCTGTGGAGCGCGTTCACCGACTCGTGGCTGCAGGGCGGGCCCGACAACCCCGAGAACATCCTGATCGAGGTCGACGCCGAGTCGGCGGAGTACTGGGACGCGCCCGGTGGGTCGAAGGTCGTCCAGCTGACCAACCTGGTCAAGGCGAAGGTCACCGGCGACCGGGTCCGCGGCGACAACGAGACGGTGGAGATGTGACCGGGGGTCCCCGCCCCGCCTAGAGTCAGCCCACGTGGCTCTCACCATCGGCATCGTCGGTCTCCCCAACGCGGGCAAGTCGACGCTCTTCAACGCCCTGACCAAGAACGACGTCCTCGCGGCGAACTACCCGTTCGCCACGATCGAGCCGAACGTCGGCGTGGTCGGGGTGCCCGACGACCGGCTGCCGCGGCTGGCCGAAATCTTCGGGTCGGCCAAGCAGCTGCCGGCGACGGTGGAGTTCGTCGACATCGCCGGCATCGTGCGCGGCGCCTCGGAGGGCGAGGGCCTGGGCAACAAGTTCCTCTCCCACATCCGTGAGTCGGCCGCGATCTGCCAGGTGACCCGGGTCTTCCGCGACGAGGACGTCACCCACGTCGACGGCGAGGTGAACCCGAAGAGCGACATCTCCACCATCCAGACCGAGCTGATCCTGGCCGACCTGCAGACCGTCGAGAAGGCGGTCCCGCGCCTGGAGAAGGAGGCGAAGGGCAACAAGGACCTCGCCCCCGTCGTGGCGGCGGCCAAGGAGGCGCTGGCCCACCTCGAGGCCGGCACCCCCGTCATCGACACCGACCTCGACACCGCGCTGCTGCGCGAGCTGTCGCTGCTGACGGCCAAGCCGTTCATCTACGTCTTCAACTGCGACGCCGACGAGCTCGCCGACGAGGACCTCAAGCAGCAGATGCGCGACCTGGTCGCCCCCTCCGAGGCGATCTTCCTCGACGCCAAGTTCGAGTCCGAGCTCGTCGAGCTCGGCGACGAGGACGAGGCCCGCGAGATGCTCGCCGAGATGGGCGTGACCGAGCCCGGCCTCGACGTGCTGGCCCGCGTCGGCTTCGACACCCTGGGCCTGCAGACCTACCTGACCGCCGGGCCCAAGGAGACGCGGGCCTGGACGATCAGGAAGAACGCCACCGCCCCCGAGGCCGCCGGTGTCATCCACACCGACTTCCAGAAGGGCTTCATCAAGGCCGAGATCGTCTCCTTCGACGACCTGATGGAGCACGGGACCATGCAGAAGGCCAAGGAGGCCGGCAAGGTGCGCATGGAGGGCAAGGACTACGTCATGGCCGACGGCGACGTGGTGGAGTTCCGCTTCAACGTCTGAGCCCCGCGAGCCGGCGCCAGTTCCTCGCCGAGCCAGGCGCAGTTCCCGCTCGTACGACCGCGTGCTCCCGGAACCGTCCACGCCGCGCTCGTCCTGGCTGCCCGCAGGATGGGTCTCGTGCCAGGCGCGGGTGAAGCGGTTGTACTCGAACTGGGCGTCGATGGCCTTCGGGGCCGCGCCACGTGTGGCCCGGTAGTGCACGAGCGCGTCCTGCATGGTCTGGGTCCCGTCGACGCCGGCGAAGAAGGCGCGCATCGCGCATCGAAGCCGAACCCGCTGCCGACCTGCGTGACGAACCAGGCACGCAGCGTCTGGCTGCACCGCTGCCCGACCGGGATCAGCGTGGACGGTCCCAGCGACGCGGTCAGCTGCGGCCCGTTGGTGCGCGCGCGACGCGCGGTTCGACGAACGCGACGCCGTCCAACGACGCGACGATCCGGCGGGTCAGCAGCTCCTTGCTGCCTGTGGCCCTGATCTCGAGCCGCCTGGCGAGGTCGGACAGCTCTTCCTTGAGCCAGTACCAGCGGAGCAGCTCGGCACCGGTGAGGCTCCGTGGTGAGGTCGCGGTCGCTTCTCCTCGGTCACGGTTCACCAGCGTAGGGGGAGACCGCGGCCAGCGTGTTGCACGGCTGCGCCGTGGCAGGCGTCAGGTCGGGCTGCGCAGCAACAACGTGGTGGAGGTCCGTCAGGAGCCGACCGTCGGTGTCGCCCTGACGGCGTTGGTGGTCCGGTCCGCGACCACCTGGGGGTCGCTTCCCGAGTCGAGGATCGTGTTCCCGGACGAACCTGGATCGACGAGGACGGTCACGACGCGGAGAGCGGTCGCCCTGGTCGTCAAGAGTGCGTCGACCTGAGCCTCGAAGCAGGAGTCGCTGGGTGTGGGGCGGGCGTCCAGCGCGACCACGTGGTTGCCGGAGACGAAGTTGCCGGTCCCGGCTGTGAGCCTGATGACCACGGGCGTTGCGCCGGTTGGCCGGACGCTTCGGCGTCGATGATCTCGGAGAAGTGGTTGGCGATCACCGAGTTGTTGCTCCCGTCGATGTCGAGCAGTCCGCTGAGGTCGTCCCGTCCGTTGTCGACTCCCAGGAAGGGCGTCCAGGGTTCGTGGTCACGCAGGAAGTGGTTGGTGGCTACGAGGTTCTCCGAGCTGCCGCCGCCCAGAATCAGCATCCCCGGGTAGAAGGAGTGCAGGCGGTTGTTCGTCACGCTGGATCGCGTGACACCGTCGAGATGGATGCTGCTGGCGCCCCGGGGGAAGACGTTGTTCGCCGTGATCAGGAGGCCACCGTGGTTCTCGGCGTAGATGGACCGGCCGTCGAAACCCTGCCCCGACCAGGTTGTCGGTGATCTTCGAAGCCTGTCCCCACCCCCGGAGCTCGATGCAGCTTCCGCACTCGGCGACGAAGTTGTCGTGGACGGAGAGCGCATCGGCGTTGTAGATCGTGAGCGCGTTCTCCAGGTAGACGAAGCCCATGCCGGTGATGCGCAGTGAATCGTTCGAGCTCGCGACGTAGACGCCGGTCTTGCCGTTGACGTAGGTGTTCTCTGCGGGCAACCCGGACCCATCCGCGTCGAAGTGCAGTCCGTCGAGGCAGAAGTCGGCGAACTCGATCGAGCTGATGCGCGGGTGTCCGCTCCGTTCGACGAGGAAGGCGGCTCCTCTTCGACTCGGTGTCGCCCGCTGCGAGCGGCATGTCGACGAGGATGCGGCTTCCGCCCGGCCACAGCTCGTGCAGGTCGGGCCACTCGGTCCTCGGGGACGTTGAAGCGGATGCTCGAGGACGCGAACCCGTGTCCCGAACCCTGGATCTTGAGGAAGCTGATGTCGATCGTCACCTGGGTGCGGAGGCGGTAGTCCCCCGGAGGGATGTAGATGACTGCCCCGCGGCTTCCCGCCGTCCGTCGTGCTGGAGGTCTGCCGCGATCTTGATGTCCGCGATCATGCTGTTGATCACCTCGCCCACGTCCTCGGACGGGTCGCCCACGGGCCACTTGGTGACGTCGTAGTAGTTGCTGCTTGACATGTCTACCTCGTGTCGTGGAGAGGGGGTGCTGCGAGAGGCGGTGGGGTGCGGGCATGCTCGATCTACGGCGTGGGTCAAGGGCGTCCGGACGCGACGTCGGCAGGCGCCGCGTCCACGAGCGGCTGGTGCTCCTCGGGGGCCCAACCAGCGGGGGGATCGACCAGCTCGAGTGCAGTCCCGTCCGTGTTCCAGGTGATGGGGACGGGGTCGACCAGCTCGCCCACGAAGGAGCCGTCGGCATCGACGTGGTGGAAGGCCAGCATCACCCAACGCCCGGACGTGTCCTGGATGAGCCGCCCGCTGTAGACGGTCTCGCTCGTCAGGCGTCGGGCCCGGGTGATGTCGAAGGGGCCTGCCACGTGATCGATGGGGACGGACCAGACGCCTCCGAGCTGCCCAGTGCGGCGTCGCTCACTGGACATCTCGGTGTGCAGGCACGAGAACAACAGCACTCGTCGGCCCTCGACCTCCTCGACCTGGAGCACCTCGAGCTGTCCGAAACCGGCGTCGGGCCGGCTCAGGGGGGCCTGCAGCGCCCAGGTCTCGAGGTCGGGGGAGATCGCGTGTCCGACCACGCCGCGGTCGTACTTCGGACCGGTGCGGGCTCGAGCGGTGACAAGCATGTGCCAGGGCCCGTCGGGGGTGTCTCTGAACACCCACGGGTCGCGGAAGGCCTCGTCCTGCCAGTTGTCGTCGGACAGCTTCTCGTACCAGCGGCCGTCGCTCTCGAGCAGCACTCCCGCGCGCTTGTGCCAGGTCATCAGGTCCGTCGAGGTCGCGGCCCTGATCCTCTGGACCTGCCCTCGACCCTCCCGGTCGACGCCGGTGTAGAACATCCACCACCGACCGGAGTCGTCTCGAGTCACGGAGCCGGTCCAGGTGGCGAGATCGTCCGGGGCTGGCCCGTCCGAGGGGACCAGGGCGTCGGCCACCTCGGTCCAGGACCGCAGGTCGTCGCTGATCGCGTGCCCGATCGTCGCCCGCCAGTGACGAAGGTCGGGGTCGTGCAGGGCCCGGGACGCCTTGAGGAAGAACAGGTGGTAGACCCCCTGGTCCTCCGCCAGCCAGAAGTCCCACGTCCAGGAGGACGGAAGTCGCAACACGGCAGTGCCTTTCGCAGTGGTGTGGTCGGTCAGGAGGGTGCAGCGACCGAGGACCGGCGCACCAGGGGGCAAGGGAGGGCCACGGGGAAGGTGGTGCCGTCATCGACGACCGGCCTACCGTCGAGCAGGGAGATGAGTGCATCCACGGCCCACGCACCCATCTCGTAGTGGGGCAGGGCCACCGTCGTCAGACCCGGATGGAGTCCTTCGGCCAGCAGGAGCTGGTTGTCGAAGCCCACGATGGAGACGTCCTCGGGAGATCCGGAGCCGTAGCTCGGCGGCGGCGCGGTAGGCGCCCATCGCCATCCGGTCGTTGTAGCAGAAGAGCGCGGTCGGGCGATCCTCTCGTTCGAGCATCTGGCGGGCGGTGCGGTACCCGCCCGCGGTGACCGACTCGTCGGCAAGGACCAGTCCCGGATCGAAGGCGATGCCTGCTCGGGACAGGGAGCTGCGATACCCCTCGAGGCGCCCATGGGTGGCGGGTACGTCGTCCTCGTTGGTGATGAACCCGATCCGGCGGTGACCGTGGTCAAGCAGCTCCTCGACCGCCGCCTCGGCTCCGCCGGCCTCGTCGGGCACCACCGAGGGCAGCTCCGCGCGGTTCGACGCTGCATCCAGGAGCACGGTGGGAACCCGTTCGAGGGCCGGCGGCAGGTCGACTCGCCGATGGAACATCGTTGCGTACAGGAAGCCGTCCACCTGGTGCCTGAGCAGTGCGTTGGCCGACTCCTGCTCCACCGCTGGATCGCCGTCGGTACTGACCAGGACCAGGGTGCAGCCGTGCTTGAGGGCCGCGTCCTGGGCGCCGACGACGATGCTGCCGGCGAACGGCGTGGTCGCGATCGTGTCGCTGATCAGGCCGAGCATCCCGGATCGCCCGGTGCGCATCCCGCGGGCCAGCCGGTTGGGCACGTAGCCGATCTCGGCCGCGGCCCGATGAATCCGTTGCCGGGTCTCGACGCTGATCCGAGACCCGGGCACGTCGTTGAGCACCTGCGAGACCGTTGCGGCCGACACCTCCGCCATGCGAGCGACGTCTTTGATGCCGGGGGGCTTCCCAGGGGTGCGCTGCTCGGGGTCCTTCCCCGATCGGGTCATGTCACTCGCTCCGGGCGCGGTGCCGGCTGGGGCCGGAGCGCGAACGGCCGGTCTCGACGTGGCTGGGGCTGCCGAGGAGGGTTGCAGTGTCTCGATGGGTCCACGTCATGGCCCTTTCTGCGTCGTGTGCTGGGTGCGGACGAGATGTGCCGATCATCCCTTGACCGCCCCGAGCGGTCAGCCCGGCCACGATGTGGCGCTGGAGGACGAGCGTCAGCAGGATCACGGGTAGCGAGTAGAGCGTCGCCAAGCGCGGTCATCGGCACCCCAGTCCAGCCCGAACTGGGTCTGGAAGTTCGCGATCACCATCGGCGTCGTCTGTGCCGCGGACCGCGGTGAGGAGCAGGGCGAAGCAGGAACTCGTTCCACGACGCGAGGAAGGCGAAGATCGCGGTCACCGCCACGCCCGCCCGTGACCACCGGCAGGACCACCTACCACAGTGCTGCGCAGCCTGCCGCGCCCGTCCACCCGCGCGGCCTCCTCGAGCTCGCGGGGGACCGCCTCGAAGAAGCTCGCCATCAGCCAGATGGACAGCGGCAGCGAGATCGTCGTGTGGGCGATCGCCAGCCCGACGGGGTGTCGGTGAGACCGAGCGTGCGACATCGTGGCGACCAGTGGGCACGCCGATGCGCGACCGGCGGGACCATCCGGGTCACGAGCGCGGCCATGATGAACACCCGACCGCTCAGCGTCCGGAACCGGGTGACGCCGTACGCCGCCGGGACCGCCAGGGCCAGCGACAGCAGGGTGCTGATCGCGGCGGTCGACACGCTGTTGACGAAGGAGGCGACGACCCCGTCACGGGCCAGCGCCTTGACGTAGTTCTGCGAGCGTCCACTCCGTCGGGCAGGATGCCTCGGCGGCACCGCAATCGCGTCCAGCGGAGTCTTGAACGAGGTCAGCAGCAGGTAGACGAACGGGAACCCGTAGAGCGACGAGCACGGCCGCGAGCAGCAGCCACAGGACGGCGCGCGGTCGATGTGCGTCGGACCTCGAGGCCGTGCTCATTGAGCTCCTGTCCCGGGCGCCAGATCGTGGCGACCGCGACGATGGCGACCGCCAGCATCGCGACCAGGTACAGGGTGCCCATGGCGCTCGCGAGGCCCGGCTGTCGCCGAAGCGCATCATGGTCTGGTAGATCAGCAGGCTCGAGTGGTCTCGACGCGTTCTGCGGGCCGCCGCCGGTCTGGATGAGGATGATGTCGAAGGCCTTCGCGGCGTCCATGCCGCGCACGATGAGCGCGACCGCGATCACGGGTCGCAGCAGCGGGAGGATGATCCGGACCAGCAGGGTCGCCAGAGCCCGGCGCCGTCGAGCCTGGCCGCCTCGATCACGTCGCCCGGGATGTTCTGCAGACCGGCGAAGAGGACCAGGGTCATGAACGACGTGGTCAGCCAGACGTCCGGCAACGCCACCGAGAACAACGCGATGTCCGGGTCGCTGAGCCAGCCGATCGCGTTGCGGTCGGAGAGGATCCCGACCCGGAACAGCAGCTCGTTGACGATGCCGAAGTTGTCGATCAGCAGGAACCGCCACAGCAGGCCGGCGACCACGGGAGCGATCATCAGCGGGTACAGGAACGACGCGTGCGGAGCACCGGGACCGCTTGCCCAGGCCGTTGAACAGCAGGGCCGCACGCGAGCCCGAGCACGAACTCGAAGGTCACCACGCATGACCGTGTAGAGCAAGAGTCCGCCAGGCGGCGCCGCTGGAATGCTGCGGGTACGTGAACGCGCTCGCGTAGTTGTGCCAACCCGACGAAGTCGCGAGGGCCCCGCGATCGGGGAGATCTCGTAGAAGCTGTCGATGACCAGCCTCAGCGAGGGGCCAGGCCACGAAGGCGGCCAGGAACAGTGCGGCAGGCGCCATCAGCAGCGGCGGCGAAGCGCTGGTCGGTCAGACGCACGGTCAGACCTCCTCTCTGGTGCCCGGCGTGGGGTCGGCGAGGTGGGCCGGTGGTCGCCGGCCGCAGGGGCCGGCCACGCCTCGGACCGGGTCAGCGCTAATCGAGGATGTCCTCGATCTGGGCCTTGCGCGTCGTCGAGCAGGACCTGGTTGTCGGCCGCCGGGCTCGACGGCCTTCTGCATGCATCGGGACTCAGCACGGTGTCGACGATCTGCTGCCACTTGCGCGTTGGCCGGGCGCGGCAACGTGGCCGGACGCGTCCAGCGTCTCGATCAGCGGGTTCAGGTTCTCGTGGCCGGCTGGGTCCGCGTACTGACTCGAACGCGGACTTCGTGGCTGCCAGGCCCAGGGCGGTCTCGATGCTGAGGTCGTTGTTGTCGTAGGCGAACTCGATGAACTCCTTGGCCAGCGTCCTTGCTGCTTGCCCGCCGCGGGGATCGAGAGGTACCAGGCGCCGGGGACGCCGGCGATCCCGCCGGGCCCGGCCGATCATCGGGGCGGCGCCGACCTTGCCCTTGACCGCGCGAGTCCGTCGGGGATCTGGGTGTAGGCGTGCGCCCAGAACCGCGTCATCGCGAGCTGGCCCTGGTAGAAGAGGTTCTGCGCGGCGGCCCAGTCGATCTGGGCGGCGCCCGGAGGGGCCGAGCCTCGGCGAGCGGCTGGTCGTAGAAGTCCAGAGCGGCCAGGTGCTCGGCGTTGTCGATGATGACGTTGCCGCCCGTCGGTCGAGCACCATGCCGGGCGCTCACCGGCCTGCAGCGACAGTGGCCAGCCACTCCGTCTCGACGGCGCCCTTGACGTCGGTGCCGTAGATGATCGGTCGCTCCCGTCGCCGTCGGTGTCCCGGGTGAAGAACGTCAGCCATGTCGTCGAACTGCTGCCAGGTGGTCGGCGGGGCGAGCGCGTAGCCGTACTGCGCCTTGAAGTCCGCCTTCTTCTTCCGGTCCTCGAACAGGTCCGTGCGGTAGAAGAGGATCTCGGCGTTGGTCCACACCGGCATGCCGACGTACCTGCCGTCCACCTCGGCCTCGTCGACCAGCGACGGGGAACAGGTCGGCCTTCACCTCGTCGGTGAACAGGTCGTCGAGCGGCTCCACGCCGTCCGCGAACGCCGTCAGCCAGATCGCGTCCAGGGCAGCGACGTCGAAGGACACCTTCCCCGAGGAGAGCTCGCTCGACAAGCGGTCGTACAGTCCGTCGTAGGGCAGCTCGACGAGTGAGACCTTGTGCCGGTCTCCTCCGTGAATGCCTGGGCGATCGGCTCGAGCTCCGCCTTGCCACCGCCTTCCACCAGGACCGTGACCGTGTCGCTGCCCTCGCTCGACGCATCGTCGCCGCCAGCACCACAGGCGACCAGGCTCGCTGTCATCGCCAACGCTGTCGCCACGGCGCCGCTGGTGCGGCCGAGCCTCGACCGACGTGCTGTACCTGGAAGGTGCTGTCCCATCGTGATGCCCTATCTGTAGGTCCGGGAGGAGTGCCTAAACGTTTAGGCTAAACGTTTAGGCACCTTAGATGTGATGATCGTTACGCGTCAAGCGTCCGGTTCGGACAGCTGGGCCGGACGTGGATGCGATGAGTTCCGCGGGCCGAAGGGGTCCGACAGGATGAGCGTCCAGCCCGTCCTCCCGAGGAGCCTCCGATGACGAAGTACCTGATCTCGTTCCCCAGCCGCGCGATGCAGGTCGCCGACGACGAGTGGGAGCTGGTGGGCCGCGAGTCGCACGAGGTCATGCGGCAGGCGAAGCGGGCCGGTGCCTGGGTCTTCGGCGGCGGCCTCGACGAGAGTGTGGCGCCGGTCCGGGTCGCGTCCGACGGCTCCGTCGCCGACGGCGCCTACCCCGAGAACGAGCAGCTCACCGGCGGCTTCGCCGTCCTCGAGCTGCCCTCACGCGAGGCGGCGCTGGAGTGGGCGGCACGGTTCGCCGCCTCCTGCCGGTGCCCCCAGGAGGTCCGGGAGTTCATGGACGACCCGGAGTCCTGAGCTGCCTCGCGGGATCGCGACATACTGGCGCGCATGACACGTCGATCCGTCCTGGTCACCGGTGCCGCCGCCGGCATCGGCCGCGCCGTCGCCCGCCGCTTCGCCGCCGAGGGGTGGCTGGTGGGCGCGTACGACGTCGACGAGCCGGGCCTCGCCTCGCTCGCCGCCGAGCTCGGTGACAGCGTGGTGACCGGACGCCTCGACGTGCGCGACGCCGACCAGTGGCGCGCGGCGCTGCAGACCCTGACCGCACGCACCGGGGGCACCCTGGACGTGCTGGTCAACAACGCGGGCATCCTCGTGGCGGGCCGCTTCGCGGAGGTCCCGCTCGAGGCCCAGCAGCGCGAGGTCGACGTCAACGTGACCGGCGTGGTCAACGGCTGCCACACCGCGCACCCCTACCTGGCGGCCACCCCGGGCGCGCACGTGGTCAACCTGGCCTCGGCCTCGGCGATCTACGGCCAGCCCGAGCTGGCGACCTACTCGGCCACCAAGTTCGCGGTGCGCGGGCTCACGGAGGCGCTCGACCTGGAGTGGGCCGCCGACGACATCACGGTGCGCGCGCTGTGGCCGCTGTTCGTGCAGACCGCGATGACGCAGGGCGTCGACACCGCCTCCACCCGTTCGCTGGGCATCAAGCTCACCGCCGACGACGTCGCCGACGAGGTGCTGGCCGCGGTCCGGCCCGGCCGGCACCCGAGCGCCCACCGCGCGGTCGGCCGGCAGGCCCGGCTGATGCTGGCCTCGGCCGGGGTGACGCCGAGCTGGCTGCTGCGCGCGGTCAACCGGCGCATCAACACGCCCTGAGCCCGCGGCGGCGTCTCGCCCTGGGGATGAGCCCCCACCACCGGGGGCCACGTAGGTTCGCCGGTGACGTGCCACGCAGCCTTGGGAGGGGTCTGACGATGCTCGAGGACAGGACCGCGACATGACCAGGCAGCCCGGGGAGCACCGGGTCGACCCGGTCGACGCGATCTGGCTGGGCATGGACCGGCCGCAGAACCTGATGGTCATCGAGGCGCTGATGTTCCTCGACGGCCCGCTCGACCGGGCCCGCTTCGACCACGTGGTGCGCACCCGCCTGCTCGACGTCTACCCCGTGTTCTCGCGCCGGCCGGTGCCCGGGCGCGGCCGGCTGCGCGGGCGTCGGGCCCACTGGCGCGACGTACCCGACCTCGATCTCGACCAGCACGTGCACGAGGTGCACCTCGATGCCCCCGGTGACGACGCGGCGCTGCAGGCCTACGTCAGCGGCTTCCTCGGTACGCCGCTGCCGCGGGACCGGCCGCTGTGGGACATCCACCTGGTCCGGGGCCTGAGCGAGGGGTCGGCGGTCTACGTGCGGCTGCACCACGCGCTGGCCGACGGGATCGCACTGACCCAGGTGCTGCTCTCGCTGACCGACGAGACCCCCGAGGCCGACCGCGACGGCACGCACGCCTCGCCGCGGCCGCACCACGCGCTGGCCGACGTGGTGCAGGCCGCGCGCCGCGCCGCGCCTGAGGTGCCCAAGATGCTGCGCCCCGAGCGGGTGCGCCGCGGGCTGCGGGAAGGGATGCGGATCGGCGTCAGCGGGGTCGCGGCGCTGCGCAAGCTGCTGCTGACCTCCAACCCCGACACCGCCCTGTCGGGCGCGGCCGGTGCCCACAAGGCCGCGGTCTGGTCGGAGCCGATCGAGCTCGAGGGCGTCAAGCAGGTCGCCCGCGCGACCGGTGCCACCGTCAACGACGTGCTGGTGGCGGCGCTGGCCGGCGCGCTGGAGCACTACCAGCTCGACCACGACGGACGCTCGGTGGACGTCCCGACGATGATCCCGGTCAACCTGCGCCCGATGCACCTGCCGCTGCCGCGCGAGCTCGGCAACCGCTTCGCGCTGGTGCTGCTGATGCTGCCCTCGGGGCGCCTCGACGCCGCCGACCGGCTGGCCGAGACCAAGCGGCGCATGGATGTCATCAAGCGCTCCCCGGAGCCGGTGATCACCTTCGCCCTGATCCAGGGCATCGGGCGGCTCGGGGCCCGGTTGAGCAGGGCGCTGGTGACGTTCTTCGCCGGCAAGGCCAGCGGCGTGACCACGAACGTGCCGGGACCCCGCGAGGCCCGCTACCTGGCCGGCACCCGCATCGGCAGCCTGCTGGGCTGGGTGCCCGGCTCGGGCGACCAGACCGTCGGCACCTGCATCTTCACCTACGCCGGCACCGTGCGCGTGGGCTTCAAGGTCGACACCCGCGTGGTGCCCGACCCGGAGAAGATCCTGCACTTCTTCCACGCCGAGCTCGACGACCTGGCACGCACCGGGAGCCGCTGAGGCTCGCGCTCCTCCTCACCCCTCGCCCAGCCGGGCCAGCATCTCGGCCTGCGGCACCACGGGCCGCACGTCGCCGCGTGAGCCGACCCACCCGACGTCGGGCTCGAGGCGGCGTACGACGCGCGCGGGGTTGCCGGCGACGACGGCGTGGTCCTCGACCACGCCGCGCACCACCGACCCGGCCGCGACCACGACGTTGCGCCCGATCCGGGCGCCCGGCATCACCATCGCCCCGTGGCCCAGCCACGAGCCGGCACCGATCACGACCGGGTCGTGGGCGCCGAACTGCCTGCCCACCGGCATCGTCGGGTCCTGGTAGCCGTGGCTGGTGTCGGTGACGAAGACGCCCTGCCCGCAGAAGACACCGTCGCCGATCTCGATCGACTCGTGGGCGGTGAAGGAGCTGCGCGCCCCGATGGCGCACCGGTCACCGATCACCAGGCCGCGAGGTGGTGCGGTGGGGTCGCCGACGCCGTACCCGACCGACAACGTCACCTGGCGACCGATCAGGGTGTCCTCGCCGATGTGGATCGAGGCGGGGTTGAGGATCGTGGCGGGGGCGAAGCCGATGCTGCTGCCGCGCCCGAGCGAGCCGAAGGCCGCGGCCGAGGCGGTGCCGGGCACGATCTCGCCGAGGCCGTCGAGGTAGCGCCAGGCCGCGTGCAGGCCACGGTGCAGCAGGCCGCTGAGGAGGTTCACGGCGGTGACTGTAGTGGCTGCGCACCGTCCCCGGGGCGGCCTACGCTGCCGGGCATGGCCGCCGACTCCTCGCCCCCGCACCGGCTCAGCGCCGAGCAGGCGCGCCGGGTCGCGGTGCGGGCCCAGCTGCTCGACGCGCCCGCGCGGCGCCGCGGTCTCGACGTGCTCGAGGTGGTGCGGGCGCTGACCATGGTGCAGGTCGACCTGACCGCGCGGGTCGCCCCGAGCGCAGAGCTGGTGCTGTGGAGCCGGCTGGGCGGCGGCCTCGACCGCGACGAGCTGCCCACGCGGTGCGAGGAGCAGCGGCTGGTGGAGATCTCGATGCGCCTGGTCCACCACGACGACGTCGCGCTGCACCGCGCCGAGATGGCGCGCTGGCCCGATCCGACGCTGCACGACCCCTATGAGCACGCCGCCTGGGAGTGGGCGCTCGACAACGGCGGCTGCCGCGCCGACGTGCTCGAGCGGTTGCGCGCCGACGGGCCGCTGCCGGCGACCGCGCTGCCCGACACCTGCGTGCGGCCGTGGGGCTCCTCGGGCTGGAGCAACGGCAAGAACATCGACAAGCTCCTGCAGGTCCTCGCGACCCGGGGCGAGGTCGCGGTGGCCGGGCGGGAGGGCCGCACCCGGCTGTGGGACCTCGCCGAGCGTGTGTACGCGGACGACCCGCTGCCGCCGGTCGAGGAGGCGCTGCACGAGCGCGGCGTACGCCGCCTGGCCGCGCTGGGCGTGGCCCGCGCCAGGTCGGCGAAGGTGCCGGGCCCCGACCCCGACCACGTCGGCGAGGTGGGGGAGCCGGCCGTGGTCGAGGGGGTGCGCGGCCGGTGGCGGGTCGACCCCGCCCAGCTGGCGGCGCTGGAGGAGCCGTTCGAGCCGCGGGTGGCGCTGCTCTCGCCGCTCGACCGGTTGGTCTTCGACCGCAAGCGGATGGGCGAGCTGTTCGGCTTCGACTACCAGCTCGAGATGTACAAGCCCCAGGCCCAGCGGCGCTGGGGCTACTACGCGCTGCCGGTGCTGGTCGGTGACCGGCTGCTCGGCAAGATCGACGCCACCGCCGACCGGCGCGCCGGGGCGCTGGTGGTGCACGCGGTGCACGAGGACGAGCCGTTCGGCGCCGAGACCCGGGCAGCGGTGCGCGCCGAGGTCGAGGACCTGGCAGGGTGGCTGGGGCTCGAGGCGGTGCTACCGCCCCGTCGCCTGCGTGAACGGCCCGCCGAGCGGGTATGCAAGGACAGGTCGGGCTCCGGACGGGGCCCGACGCAGTCGTCGGAGGGGGAGTGATGGCACCGCAGCTGATCGCGGGGCGCTACCGCGTGGAGCGCGAGCTGGGCCGGGGCGGGATGGGCGCGGTGTGGTTGTGCCGCGACGAGATGCTGGGTCGCGAGGTCGCGGTCAAGCAGATCGGAGCGCTGCCCGGCGAGGCGGCCGACCTGGCCCGGGGGCTGCGCGAGGCGCGCAGCTCGGCGGCGCTGCAGCACCCCAACGTCGTCTCGGTCTTCGACGCCGTCGACGAGGGCGAGACCATCTGGCTGGTGATGGAGTACGTGCCCTCGCGCACGCTCTCGCAGCTGGCCCGCGAGGAGGGCCCGCTCGACCCGCGCCGCGCCGCGGCCATCGGGGCGCAGGTCGCCGACGGGCTGGCCCTGGCCCACGAGCGCGGCACCGTGCACCGCGACGTCAAGCCCGGCAACGTGCTGGTGACCGAGGGCGACCACGCCAAGATCTCCGACTTCGGCATCGCGCGCAGCAACACCGCCGACGAGCACCGCACCCAGACCGGGCTGCTGACCGGCACCCCCGCCTACTTCTCGCCCGAGCTCGCCCGGGGCGCCGACTCCTCGCCCGCCTCCGACGTCTGGGCGCTGGGCGCGACGCTGTACGCCGCCGTCGAGGGCCGTCAGCCCTACGCGCCGCGCGAGAACGCGATCGCGACCCTGGCCGCGATCGCCCAGGAGAGCCCCGAGCCGCCGCGGCGAGCCGGCGCCCTGGCCGGGGTGATCGGGCACATGCTCGACCCCGACCCCGAGGTGCGCTGGTCGATGGCCGAGGTCGCCCGCGAGCTGCACGACGTCGCCGCGGGCGGCGCCGGGGTGCAGGACACCCGCGTCGACGACGACGGTGCCGCGACCCAGGTCTTCCCCGCTCCCGCCCCGGTGGCGGCCGCTGCGGACTCACCTCCCGAGCCCGAGCCCGAGCCCGAGCCCGAGCCCGCGCCGGCTCCGATGCCGACGCCGGGCCGCGAGCGGCAGCGGCGTACCCGCGCCGGCTGGTGGGTGGCCGCGGTGATCGCGGTGCTGGTGCTGGCCATCGGCGGCCTCGCGCTGCTGGCCACCACCGGCGACGACGGGGCCCCGAGCGCGGACGAGACGACCTCGGCGCCCTCCGGCTCGCCCGAGCCGACCGAGGAGACCGAGCCCACCGAGGAGCCCGAGGAGACCGAGCCCACCGAGCCCACCGAGCCCACCGAGCAGAGCACGGAGCCGACGGAGGAGCCGTCGCCCACCCAGGGTGCCGGCGGGGGAGAGGCGGTCGGGCTGGTCGAGGACTACTACGCGGTGCTGCCCGGCGACCGCGACGCCGGTTGGGCGACGTTGAGCCCGTCGCTGCAGGAGCAGATCGGCCGCGGCAGCTACGAAGGGTTCTGGTCGAGCGTCTCGTCGGTCAGCATCGTGGAGATCCAGGACGTCGGCGGTGGTGCCGTCGACGTGACGCTGACCTATGACGGCGGCTCGCGGGAGACCCGGCGCATCGACGTGGGTCGGGTCGGCGGCGAATTGCGCATCGTCGGTGACCGGGTCGTCTGAGCCCGTCCGCACCATCCGGGTGAGTCGGCATGACCTGGCCGTGGTCTGGGTAGGAGTCCCGGCAGCACACACGTCGCCGGCGTTCGCGCCGGCCAGGAGGGAGACACCATGATCGGCAGCATCCTGTCCAAGGTCCTCGGTCGAGGCCGCGGTGGCGGCGCCCGCACGGGCGGCGGCATGGGCGGCGGCGCCATGGGGGGCGGCGCGGCCGGCACCTCGGGCGGCGGCACCGACGCCGCGATCGGCAGGGGCGTGCGCGGCATCCTGAGCCGCTTCACCCGCCGCTGAGCCGACACTCGAAGGACCAGCAGTGACCGAGCGGCCACCGCTGGGCGTGCGCGCGCTCGACAGGCTCTTCCGCGCCACGCCCGCGATGTCGGTCGCCCGGATGAGCGAGGAGCGGTTGCGCCGGGTCCAGGGGACGACCATCCCGTCCCGCGGCCCGGCCAACCTCCTCCTCGGCCGACCCCGACGCGGCGTGCGGATCAGCACCCGCACCTTCCCCGCCTCGCACGGCGAGCTGCCGCTGCGCCTCTACGTGCCGCAGCGGGCGACCTCGGCGCCACGGCCGGTCGTGCTGCACCTGCACGGCGGTGGCTTCGTGCTCGGCAGCGCCCGGCAGGGCGACTGGCTGTGCAGCGCCGTCGCCGACGAGCTCGACGCGGTCGTGGTGGCCGTCGACTACCGGCTGGCCCCCACCCACCGCTTCCCCGCCGCGCTCGAGGACTGCTACGAGGCGCTGCTGTGGACCACCGAGCACGCCGACGACCTCGGCGCCGACCCGGCGCGACTGGGGCTGATGGGCGACAGCGCCGGCGGCAACCTGGCGGCCGTGCTGGCGCTGCGCGCGCGTGACGAGGGCGGGCCGGCGGTGCGTCACCAGGCGCTGCTCTACCCCGCGACCGACCTGACCGAGTCGCTGCGCGAGCACGCGTCGTACGTCGGCAACCGCGGGATCGTGCTCAGCAACGACGACCTCGAGATCTTCTACGGCCACTACCTGCCCGAGGGCGTCGACCCGACCGACTGGCGGCTCTCGCCGGTGCTGGCGCGCGACCTGTCGGGCCTGCCGCCGGCGGTGGTGGTGGTGGCCGGGCTGGACCCGCTGCACGACAGCGGGGTCCGGTACGCCGAGGCCCTGGTCGCGGCGGGCACGCCGGCGCGGGTCGAGGACTTCCACCTGATGCCGCACGGCTTCCTGAGCTTCCCCTACCTGGCCCGCAGCGCCCGGTCGGCGTTGACGGCCGTGGTCGCCGACCAGCGGGTCCACCTGGGCGGCCGGGCCCCGGACACCGAGGTCAGTGCGCGCCGCCGAGGTTGAGTCCCACGACGCCCAGCACCACCATCGCCAGCGACACCGCACGCACCCATCCGAGCGGCTCGCTGAGGAAGAGGACCCCCACCGCGGCGACCAGGGCGGTCCCGAGGCCGGCCCACACGGCGTACGCCACCGAGATCGGCATCGTGCGCACCACCAGCGAGAGCAGCCACGCGGCGGTGACGTAGCCCGCCGCCACAGCCAGGCTCCAGCCGGTGCGGGTGAAGCCCTCGGTGCGTGGCAGGAGGGCGGTCGAGACGACCTCGACGAGGATGGCCAGGGTGAGCAGGACGGCGGCAGGCATCCCTCGATTGTAGCGATCGCTACAATAGTGGGGTGTCGCGACGTGAGGAGCTGCTCGACGAGGTCACCGACCACGTCCTCGAGCACGGGTTGATCGGGCTGACGCTGCGCCCGCTCGCCGCCGCGATCGGCACCAGCGACCGGATGCTGATCTACCACTTCGAGAGCCGCGACGCGCTGGTCTCGGCCGTGGTGCTGCGGGTCAACGAGCGCGCCGTGGCCGCCCTGGAGTCGCTGCCCGCGCGGCGTACCGTGCGCGCCGGCGTGCACGGGCTCTGGGAGGCCTTCGCCGTCGCGCCGCTGCGCCCGCTGATCACCTCCTACGTGCAGGCCGCCGCCACCGGTCTGCTCGGCGAGGAGCCCTACCGCAGCGACGTGCAGGCCAGCAACGAGCAGTGGGCGGCGGCGCTGCGCGACTACTTCGTGCGCTGCGGCGCCCCACCGCGCCGCGCCCGCCGCGTGGTGCGCCTCGTCGACGCCTCCCTGCTCGGCCTGCACGTCGACCTCGTGACCGAGACCTCCGACCAGCTCGCCGGTGTCGTCGACGACCTGGCCCGGGCGGCGCAGGGGCTGGCCGAGGCCGCTGCCTGAGGCCATGACCGGGGGAGGCGTGACCTCGCTCACCCCGGCCCGTTGAGAAGGTCATGACGACCCGCCCGCTGGCCCTCCTCGGTCTCCTCGCCCCCGTGATCGGGGCCCTGCTGGTCGCGCCGGGCGCCGGCTCGACCGAGGCCGCGGCCCCGCAGGAACGCCGCCTGCCGGCCTTCACCGAGTACGTCGCCCTCGGGGACTCGTGGACCGCCGACGTCGTGCTGGTCGACCGCTACGGCCTGCCCGACACCACCCACGCGCCCATCGACTGCGCACAGTCGAAGGCCAACTACCCCAAGATCGTGGCCGAGGCGCTCGCGGTGCCGACGTTCCGCGACGCCTCGTGCGGCTCGGCGACCACGCGGCACTTCCGGCGCCCGCAGGAGGGGCTCCCGCTCGGCGGCACCAACCCGCCGCAGTTCGACCGGCTCAGCCGCACCACCGACCTGGTCAGCGTCGGCATCGGCGGCAACGACGCCGGCATCGCCGGGGCCGGCCTCGACTGCCTGAACCTGATCCCGGTCGCCAACCCGGTCTCCGACACCGGGCCCGGCCTGCCCTTCGGCGGCTGCAAGGCCAAGTACACCGCCGGTGGGAAGGACCAGCTGGGCCAGCGCATCCGTGCCTCCGAGATCAAGCTCGTCAAGGCGCTGCGCCAGATCCGCCGCCGGGCGCCGCAGGCGCGGATCCTGGTGATGGACTACCTCGACGTGGTGCCCGACCACGGCTGCTACCCGACGCTGCCGGCCACCGACGAGGACATGGCCTACATCTCCGCGAAGTTCCGCCAGCTCAACACGATGGTGCACCGCGCCGCCCGCCGCGGTGGGGCGGAGGTGGTCAACACCTATCGGCAGAGCGCCGGGCACGACCTGTGCCAGGCACCGCAGGTGCGCTGGGCCGAGACCTACGGCGCCTCCGTCAACGACCCCGCCCTCGGGGTGCCCGCGCACCCGAACGCGGCCGGCGCCCGCGCCCAGGCGGCGTACCTGCTGCAGCACCTGCGCGACACCGACCCCGACGTCTTCGGCTGAGCGGGGCTGCACTCCTAGGCGTAGCATGGGGGCCACCCGCGAGAACGAATGTCGTCGCGGGTCTGCCCACCTGCTGGTTGCTTGAGCTGGGCACGGGCCGGGGCGCGATCCCGGTCGGTGCCAACCCCGGTCGCTCGCTGAGATCAGGTGCTTGTGTCCGGTCCGTCCCCTCCCTCTCCCGCCGTACGCCCGGTGCGGGTCGCTGTGGTGAACGACTACGCCGTCGTCGTCGCGGGGATCGCCCAGATGCTGCAGGACCACGACCTCGAGGTCGTCGAGCTCGACGTCGGCGACGCGAGGATCGGTGGTGCCGCCGACGTCGTCCTGTGCGACACCTTCGCGCAGGCCGCCGGGGTCACGCTGGCGCACCTCGGCCGGCTCGACCGGACCTCGGCGCGGTGGATCGTCTTCAGCTGGAGCACCGACCCCGGGCTGGTCGCCACCTCCATGGAGGCCGGGGCGGCCGGGTTCGTGGCCAAGAGCGTCACCGCCTGCGAGCTGGTCGAGGCGATCGAGCGGGTGCACCGCGGCGAGCGGGTCGTGCGGGTGCCGAGCCACGTGGACGATGCCGACGGTCATGGCCGGTGGCCGGGTCGCGAGGTCGGCCTCAGCGCCCGCGAGGCCGAGGTCCTCGCGCTGATCTGTCGCGGGCTGAGCAACGCGGAGATCGCCGAGCAGCTGTTCCTCGGGGTCAACACCATCAAGACCTACATCCGCTCCGCCTACCGCAAGATCGGCGTCGACCGGCGGTCGCAGGCAGTGATCTGGGGCTTCGAGCACGGCCTCGACCCGGGGCGGTCCCGCAGCGTCCGTCCGAGGGACGGCCACAGCAGGTGAGCCCCGGCCCCGCCGAGGCCGGGACTGACGGGACTACCCCAGCGAGGCAGCCAGGGCCAGCAGGTCGCGGTCGCGGCCGGGGGCGGCGGTCAGGCTGACGCCGCAGGGCAGGCCGGCGGCGGTGCGCAGCGGCAGGCTGACGGCGGGCAGGCCCGCGAGCGGGGCCAGGCAGGTCAGCGAGAGCGTGGGCTCGCGCAGGGAGGCGAGGTCGCTGCCGAGCAGCGGCGCCACCGACGGGGTCGTCGGGGCCACCAGCACCCGGTCGCCGACGAGCTCGCGCAGCCGGGCCCGGGCGGCCCGGACGACGCCGTGGGCCCGCTCGGCCGTGGCCTCGTCGATGCTCGAGGCGTGCTCGAAGCGGGCGCGGCCCTCGGCGCCGAGCACGTCGATGCGCTCGCGCAACCAGGCGCCGCGCACCGCCCAGGCCTCCCAGGACTGCCAGGTGATGAAGGCGCGGCGCCACTCGGCGAGCTCGCCGAGCGACCAGCTCTCGCGCACCACCAGCCCCTGGGTGGCCACCCAGGTCTCGACGGCCTCGCGCACGTCGGGCTCGGCCAGGTCGAGCAGCTCGGGCACCAGCACCAGCTCGGAGCTGCCCCGCGCGGTGCTGTCGGGCAGCAGCACGTCGCCGACCAGGGCGAGCAGGTCGGCGTCGCGGGTCAGCCACCCGACGGTGTCGAAGCTGGGCGCCAGGGCCAGCACCCCGTGGGTGCCGATCGCCCCGTGCGTGGTGCGCACGCCGTACAGGCCCTGGTAGGCCGCGGGCACCCGCACCGACCCGCCGGTGTCGGTGCCGAGCCCGATGGTGGCGTGCCCGAGCGAGACCGCGCTGGCCGGGCCCGACGACGAGCCGCCGGGCACCCGGTAGGGCGCCCGCGGGTTGGGCGGGGCGCCGTAGTGCGGGTTGGTGCCGAAGAGCGACCACGCCATCTCGTCGGTGCGCGCGATGCCGCGCAGGTCGGCGCCGGCCTCGACGAGTCCGAGCACGGCCTTGGCGTCGCCGCGCTCGATCGGCGCGGCTGCCTCCCAGGCGGGGTTGCCGCCGCCGACGGGGTGCCCGGCCACGGCGTAGACGTCCTTGACCGCGACGCTCTCGCCCGACAGCGGTCCGCCGGGGGTGCCCGGCACCAGCGGGTCGCCGACGACGCGCCACACGCGGGTGTCGAGCGCGGGGGCCGGTTCGGAGGTGTGCGCGGCGGTGACGACCCACCCGGCCTCGGTGCGCGCCCACAGCTGGGTCTGCTGCCCGCGACCGCCCGACTCGTGCTCGGTCAGCGCCACCACCAGGGCGTGGTCGGGGTCGGTGACCTGCACGTGGGTCTGCACGAGGCGCCGCGGGGCCGGGGCGGCGGCGTACGCCGTGATCGCGTCGCTGCCGACCAGCAGCCCCCGCGGGTCGCCGGCCAGGGTGCTGGCGCCGGGCGCGACGAAGCGCGCCAGCGCGGCGGTGTCCCGCTCGGCGACGGCGCGCTCGTAGGCACCGAACGCCTCGACGAGCCCGTCGGGCACGGGCAGGGCGGGGCCGGAAGATGCTGTCATCGCTGCTGCTCCACGGCGCCGAGTCTGCCCTGCCGGGCGGGCTGCGAGACTGCAGGCGTGCCCGTCGTCGCCTCGCTGCTGTTGTTCGTGCTGGCCGCCCTCGCCGAGATCGGGGGCGCCTGGCTGGTCTGGCAGGGGGTCCGCGAGGACCGCGGCTGGCTGTGGATCGGCGCCGGGGTGATCGCGCTGGGCCTGTACGGATTCGTGGCCACGCTGCAGCCCGACGCCAACTTCGGGCGCATCCTCGCGGCGTACGGCGGGGTGTTCGTGGCCGGCTCGCTCGCGTGGGGGATGGTCGTCGACGGCTTCCGCCCCGACCGGTACGACGTCACCGGCGCGCTGGTCTGCCTGGTCGGCGTCGCGGTGATCATGTACTCCCCGCGGGCCGGCTGAACCGGCTCAGTCCTCGCCGTCCTCGGCGTCGTGACCGGTGCCCGAGACCCGCTCCTGCGGGGCGTGCAGGTCGACGTCGGAGTCGGGGTCGGTGGCGTTGAGCTGCTCCTCGGGGTCCTTGTCGAGCCGCTCGGCGGCGTCGGCCTGCGACATGCCCTCCTCGTCGGGCACGCCCTCGGTGTGGAGCGGCTGGTCGTCGCGGCCGTGCAGGGTGCCCATGTCGTCCTCCGGGGGTCGGGTGCGGGTGCTGCTGGTCACCCTGCCCGCCCACGGGCCGACCGGCTTCACCCGCGGGGAGGCGGGGTCGGTACTTTCTGCGCATGACGATGCAGGCCGAGTTCGACGTCGACACGACCGTGAGCCCCGCGGGCGAGGGCCGGTACGCCGCGCAGCTCGCGCCGGGCTGGAAGGTCGGCGGCGGCCTCAACGGCGGCTACCAGCTGGCGGTGCTCGGCACCGCGATCAGCGCACACCTGGGCGACAAGCCCGACCCGGTCGCGGTCAGCGCCTACTTCCTCTCCGCCGCCGAGGCCGGCCCGGCCACCGTCGACGTGGAGGTCAAGCGCGCTGGCGGCCGGATGTCGACGGTGGCGGCCGAGCTGAAGCAGGGTGAGGCGACCCGGCTCAGCGTGCTGGCCACCTACTCCGACCTCGACCGCTTCGACGGCGACGTGCGCACCACTGCGACCGAGCCCGACCTGCCGCCGCTCGAGGAGTGCGTGGGGCGCGCCGACGTGCCGTCGTACGTGCTGGAGATGGCGCCGCTGATGTCGCGCTTCGACATGCGCTTCCCGCGCGAGCAGGCCGGCTGGACGACGGGGGAGCCGAGTGGCGAGGGGCGCTTCCAGGCGTGGTTCCGCCTCGAGGGGGAGCGCGAGCCCGACCCGTTGTCGCTGCTGCTGGTGCTCGACGCGCTGCCGCCGGTCACCTTCGACCTGGGGCTGATGGGCTGGGCGCCGACCATCGAGCTCTCCGCCCACGTGCGCGCCAAGCCGGCGCCGGGCTGGCTGAAGGTCCAGCACCACACCCGCAACCTGGCCGGCGGGATGTTCGAGGAGGACTGCGAGGTGTGGGACTCCACCGGGCGCCTGGTCGCCCAGTCGCGCCAGCTGGCGCTGGCGCCCAGGCAGGGGTAGCCGCGGGGCTACTCCTCGTCGGACATCTCGACGAAGTCGCCGTGCCAGCCGTGGTACCAGACGTCGCCGGTGGCGGCGTTGACCGAGAGCATCCCGTCGATGCGCCCGTCGTGCAGGGTGTGCAGCGTGTAGTAGCCGGGGAAGGCCTCCGCCTCGCCGACGTCGAGGCCGTCGTGGTCCTCGGCCCACCGCGCGGCGATGTCGTGGGCCCGGTCGGCATCGATGCGGACCGGCGTCCCCGAGCGCGCCATCATCCCGTAGCGGGTGTTCCACATCATGGCGGGCCCCGGCTCCAGCCGGGTCGCGCCCGAGGTCGGGTCGACCAGCAGCTCGGTGGCCAGGGTGCCGTCCGCCTCCTCCAGCTCGACGTAGAAGTTCTCGCTGAAGCGCATCACCTCCCCGACCTGCAGGTCGGGGCTCAGCTGCTCGGCGAACGCGTCGGCCCGCTCCTGCGCCTCGCCCAGGCTGTCGACGCGCTCCCCGTCGCCCCAGGCCGACCCGGCGTACCCGCCCGTCATCGGCATCCCGCTGCGGTCCCAGCCTCCGGACCGGTCACCGGGGTCGTGGTCGGCGACGACGAGGTAGGCGCCGGAGGCGAGCACCGCGACCAGGGCGACCAGCGGCACCCAGAGGTGGCTGGTCCGGCCGGTCATCGGGGCTCCGCGTGCGGGGTGCGGGTCGAGTGCAGGGCGGCACGCATCGACCGGTAGGTCTCCTCGTCGATCTCACCGGCGGCGAAGCGTCGGTCCACGACGTCCTCGGGGCTCTCGCCGCCCGAGGGCGAGCCGGTCGGAGCGTGCGAGCCGGCGAAGGTTCGCCAGAGGGCCCACACCACCAAGGTGACCAGCCCGACCCAGAAGATCGTCATCGCGATCCAGCCGCCGGCGTCCATGCCGTAGTACCCGTCGTTCATCATGACCTGCTCCCCTCTGCTCGAGCGGGGCCCGACCGGGTCCTGCCCAGCCACCCTCCTGCGCCGGGAGCGCGGGTCCCAGGGTCGAACGTCACCTGGCGGGTGGGCCCTGTGCGCTCAGTGGTCCCGGAGCCGCTCGAGGGAGTCGAGGGTGAGGTCGAGACCGACCTCGAAGGAGCTGGCGAACGAGTAGCCGTCGCGCAGGACGTGCTGGGTGGCGAACTCGGCCATCCGGGGCAGGTCCGTGAGGTCGATGCCCTCGATGAGGTCCTCGGCGGAGCCGGCGAGGTCGAGGTCGAGGTCGCCGAGCATCGACTCCTGGAGCGCGAAGCCGTAGACGAACGCGTCGAGGACGGCGTAGGCGTGTGCGGTCGCGGGGAGGGAGAAGCCGGCCGAGCGGAGCACCTCGAGACAGGCCTCGTGACCGCGCAGCGTCGCCGGGCCCGGGTTGCGACGGTTCTCCAGCACCGACAGCGCCCAGGAGTGGCGGGCCAGTGCCGCGCGCATCGAGCGGGACCGCTGCGCCAGCTCGTCGCGCCAGGGTCGGTCGGCGCGAGGTGGGTGGACCTCCTCGTGCACCGCGTCGACGAGCGCGTCGATGATCGCCTCCTTGTGCGGGACGTGGTGGTAGATCGCCATCGGCTTGACGCCGCACTCGGCGGCCAGCGCCCGCATCGTCAGCGCGCCCAGACCCTCCCGGTCGGCCAGCTGCAGGGCCCGGGCGACGAGGAGCTCGCGGCTCAGCGAGTTGCGCGGGGCGCGGCCGGGGGTGGACACGCGGGCGAGACTACCTCTACCGTACTTTGTACGGTAGATGAGAGGACCGGTGACCCGATGGCTGCTGCGACGATGCGAGCGGTCGTCCAGGCGGGGTACGGCGGGGCCGAGGTCCTGCGCCTGCAGGACCGCCCGGTGCCCCGGCCGGGCCGCGGCGAGGTGCTGCTGCGCGTCGAGGCGGCCGCTGTCGACCGCGGCACCTGGCACCTGATGACCGGCACCCCGCGGCTGGTGCGTGTGGTGCTGGGATGGCGCGGCCCCCGGAAACCCCTGGTGCCAGGTCGCGACGTCGCCGGCACCGTCGTGGCGCTGGGCGAGGACGTGACCCGCTTCGCGGTGGGGGACCAGGTCTTCGGCACCGCGGCCGGGTCGTTGGCCCCGTACGCCGCCTCGGCCGAGACCCGGCTGGCCCACCGCCCCGGCGCGGCCGCACCGGCCGAGGCTGCCGTGCTGGCCGTCTCCGGACTGACCGCGCTGCAGGCCCTCGACGCCGCGCGGGTCCGCGCCGGTGACCGGGTGCTCGTCATCGGCGCCTCCGGCGGGGTCGGTGCCTTCGCCGTGCAGCTGGCCACCGCCCGGGGCGCCGAGGTGACCGGCGTGTGCAGCGCGAGCAAGGCCGAGGCGGTGCGCGGCTGGGGCGCGGTCCACGTCGTCGACCACGCGCGCACCGACCCCACCGAGCCCGTGGCCGGGCGGGCGGCGTACGACGCGGTGGTGGTCGTCGCGGGAGGCGCGTCGCTGCGCCACCTGCGCCGGGTGCTGGCGCCGCGGGGCTCGCTGGTCTTCGTCGGCGACGAGACCGGCGGGGAGTGGACGGGCGGCTACGGGCGGCCGATGCGCTGGGTGCTGCGGATGCTCCTCTCCCGCCAGCGCTACGCCATGGTCACCTCGCGCGAGAAGGCCCCCGACGACCTGGCCCGCCTCGCCCAGGCGGTGCGCGACGGGACGCTGGTCGCGCCGGTGCACGCGGTGCTGCCGCTGGAGCAGGTGCAGGAGGCGATGCGTCGGCTCGACGCGGGCGAGGTCGTCGGCAAGCTGGCGATCTCGGTGGCGCAGCCCTGAGGGGGCGTGGCAGGGGCGGGCGCCGGTGGGGGCTCAGCGTGCCGGGCGGGGCGAGGGCCCGAAGTCCTGCTGCTCGCACTGCGCCACCCCGGCGCAGCCACCCAGCAGCCTGAGCCGGCGGCGCAGCTCGCGGCGGACCCCGGCGTACGCCGCCCGCGCGGCGACGTTGCGCAGCTCACCGGGGTCGCGGCGACGGTCGTAGACCTCCTCGAAGCCGTCCCACCAGCGGGTGTAGGTGTAGCGGCCGGTGCGCACCCCGCGCCACGCCCAGCCGTAGGCGGCGAGCGCCAAGGGGTCGCTGGTGCCGGCCTGGATCAGCGAGGTGTCGTTGACCGGTGCGCCCTCGCTCCACACGGGCCGCAGGCTGATGCCGTCGGTGTGGCCGGCGTCGCGCAGCTCCTCGAGCACGCCGGCGTGGTCGAGGAAGGTCGGGGCGAGGTCGACGAGGCTGGCGGTGGCGCGGCTGGTGGTGCCGGGGGTGATGCCGGGGCCGCGGGCCAGCAGCGGCACCTGCAGCGCCTCGTCGTAGGGCACGTCCTTGCCGAAGAAGCGGTGCTCGCCGAGCAGGAAGCCGTTGTCGCTGACGAAGACCACCAGGGTGTCGTCGAGCTCGCCGCTGCGGCGCAGCGCACGGATCGTGGCGGCGTTGGCCTGGTCGATGGCCTGCAGCGAGCGGGCCCGGTCGCGCACCTGGCGGGTCAGCTTGCGCATCGGGACCCGCGCCCGGTCGCGCAGGGCTGCCGGCTTGTCGCTGACGTCGGCCTCGTTGAAGGAGGCCTTGGCGCGGGTGGCGACCTGCGAGGTCGCCGAACATGTCGGCGTGGCGGCGGGCCGGCACCGGCGAGCGCCAGCCGTCGACGTACGCCGCGTGCGGGCCGACGTGGGAGGCCCACAGGAAGAACGGCTCGGGCTCGGCGGCCCAGCGCTCGATCAGTCGCGTCGTCTCGTCGCGCACGATGTCGGCGACGTACTTCTCGCCGTAGCCGCGGGGCTCGCCGTCGTTGTAGAAGGTGGTGCCGTAGTAGGAGTAGGTGCGCTCGCCGGTGGGGGAGTAGAAGTCCCAGCCGGGCGGGCGCGGGTCGTCGAAGGTGTACTCGTTGAGGTTCTTGCCGACGAACCCGGTGCGGTAGCCGGCGCGGCGCAGCCAGGGCCCGAGGTTCTCCTTCTCGTTGCCGGCCACGAAGGCCGACCAGCCGCCGTAGGGCCCGTCGTTGTGGCGCACCCCGTTGTTGTGCGCGTACTCGCCGGTGAGGATCTCCGCGCGCGCCGGGCAGCACAGCGGGTGCGGGTTGATGGCGTCGGTGAAGTCGATGCCCGCCTCGCCGATCAGCCGCCGGGTGCGCGGCATGAACCGCAGCTCGGCGTCGCTCTGGTCGTCGGTGGTGATGAGCACGATGTTGGGGCGCTGCCGCGCCGGGCGCTGGATGGGCTGCCCGGTGGGCTCCAGCCGCTCGCCCCCGTACGTCGGCTGCTGGCGCTCCGCCCCGCGGCTCGGGGCGCCGCCGTCGCGCGGCTCGCCCCGGTCGTGGGTCGAGGCCGGCCAGGTCGCGACGATGAGCGCCAGCACGACGGCGGTGACGACGAGCAGCACACTGCCGCCGGTGCGCACCCGTACCGGAAGACCCGAGAACCCCATGCCACCTAGACGTTCCGGCAGGGCAAAGGGTTGCGCCGGGCGGGAAGAATCTTTGCTTTCGGCGCTCAGGCCGCGGGAGGGTAGCCGTCGAGGACGAGCTGCAGGCGGGCGTGGAGCGGGTCGATCCTGACCGGTGGGTCGCCGGGCGGGAGGGCTGGTGCCCGGGATCTGACCTGGTGGCCGGTGGGCAGGGTGGTGACCACGGTGCGGCCGTCGTCGGAGGCGAGGGCGGTGAAGCCGGGGGCTTCCTTGGCCTGGTTGCAGGCCTCGCACAGGCCTTGGCCGTTGCCGGCGCTGGTGGGGCCGCCGGCTGCGTCGGGGATGACGTGGTCGCGGTGCCGGATCGGGTGCGTCGCACCACGGGGTGCGGCACGACTGGTCGCGCAGGTCGATGAACAGCCCCAGCGACGGCGGGGAACGCTCCGGGAGCGGGCGTCCATCGCGACCAGCGACCCGGCGCTGGTGGTGTAGAGCCGGCGCAGGGTCGCGTGCGCCTGCTCGAGCGCGGTGGCGACCAGGTCGCGGGCGACCCCGGCCGGCACCGGGCCGTAGCCCGCGATCCAGCCCGGGGCGTGGCCGCCGCCGAGCAGGGTGGCGTCGGAGACGGTCAGGTTGACCGCCACCGGCACCGGTGGGGCACCGGGCCAGGAACTGGCGCCGGCTCGGCGGGCTCCCGGGTGGTCAGGGAGGTGACGAGGGCGTCGGCCATCACCTGGCCCCGGCTGCGCTCGTCACCGCGCGGCGCGGGCCTGGTCGGCGCTCCGGGTGAGGGCGGCGTAGACCGAGACGCCCTGGGCGACCGGGAGCAGCGCGGTCAGCCAGGTCATCGTGTCCGGGGCGGGGCGCAGCGAGACGTGCCGCTCGCCCTCGGCCTTGCGCGAGCGCTTCAGGGCGGCGTGCGGGTCGAGCTCGTAGGCCCGGGCCCGCGCCGCGGCGACCAGCCGCCGGTCGCCCCAGCCCTCGGTGGTGGCGGGGTCGGCCATCAGCTCGGCATCGATGCGGCGGCGGTCCTCCAGCGACAGGCAGGCGGTCTCGCGGGCCACCAGGGTCGCGCGCCACTCGCTGCACCACCCGGCCCGCATCGCGGCCAGCGTGTGCGGCAGCTCGGCCACCAGGATCTTCGCCAGCCCGAGATGGCGCGCGCCACGGTTCGGCGACTCCCGCCGGGCCAGGCGCGACCTGGGAGGCCACCCCCGCGCCCTGCTTCTCCGCGCGGCACACCCGCCGCGGCGTGGCGGCGGCGTACGACCTCGTCGAGACGGGCCGTCAGCCTCGACCTGCAACGCCTCGAGCCGGCACTTCTCCTCCTCGGCCGCGCGCAGCACCTCGACCAGCTCGACCTCGGAGAGGTCAGCCAGGTCGAGACCGGGAACGGGAGCGGGTGCCATGGCCCTACTGTACTCGAACACGCGTTCGACAACCAGGGGGTCGGGCCTGCTGTGGAAAGTGTCCCGGCTCAGTCGCCGTCGGCGATGCTCGGGCCCACCTTGAGCCACCAGGTGGCGGCGGCACGCTGGTCGGGGGGCAGCGAGTCCATCAGCCCGAGGCTGCCGGGGGATCCCATCCCGAGCGCGAGCAGTCCTGCGGAGCGCACGCCGCGGTGCCAGGTGGCGAGAGTGGCGTCGACCACCTGAGTCGCCTCGACGTCGTCGAGGGGGGCGCCGCTGTTGCCGAGCGCGGTGAGGGCGCGCCGCTGCATCCAGGGGTGGCGGCGGTTGTCGGCGAGCCGCACGACCTCGTCGCGGCGGCTGCCCACGCCCAGCTGCCAGACGGCCTCCCAGGCGCGGGCGCCGACGAACTCGCTCTCGGCCGAGGCCAGGCTCAGGCAGGCGTCGGCGACGGCGGTGCCGTAGGGGCTGACCCGCAGCATGCTCACCGCCATCGAGCGGCGGGCGCCGTGCACGTGGAAGAGTGCCTCGCCGACCAGTCGCTGCAGCAGCAGGTCGGGCTCGACGGCGTACGTCTTCGGGGTCGCGGTCTGGGCCTGGGTGGCGATGGTGCGGCTCAGCGTGCGGCTGATCTCGAGCAGCAGCAGGCAGCGCGTCTCGCGGGCCTGGCCTCACCCGGCTGCGCAGCTGGGCGTCGCGCACGCTGCATCAGCACCCGCTGGTACGACGACGTCCGGCAGGTGGGCGGTCAGGTCGAGGATGTCGATGCCGCTGTGGCCCTGCGGGGTGACGAGCTCGCGGATGGCACGCTGCTCCAGCAGCGCCAGCGCGGCGCCCTGGAAGTGGCCGCGGGCCGCCTTGGCGGCGGCGACCTGCACGGCGCCGTGGCCCATGCGCGGGTGTCGGAGTCGAGCAGACGCAGCACCAGCTTGCTGGCGCCGTCGGCGCGCACGTGCTGCAGCAGCGAGCAGCATCGGGCTGACGACCTGCACGTGCGGGTCGACCAGCCAGGCGCCCAGGGCGCTGCACGACGTGGCGCTGCGCCACGGGGTGCGATGACCAGGGTGACGGCGGCCTCGTAGCGGCGCAGCCGGTCGCCGCCGGTGGTGCGGGCCAGCTCGTTGACCAGGCGCGGCACAGGGCCCGCCAGGTCGGGCGGGGCAGCAGCACCATCTCGAAGCGGGTGACCTCGACGGCCAGGCGCAGCCAGTCGCCGCCGGTCATCGGCGCGAGCCGGGTCGGTGGCCCGCTCGAGAGGTGGAGACCAGCTCGTCGAGCGGAGTGTCGGCGTCGGCGAGAACTGGATCGGTCTCCGGTGCCGGGGTGCGCGGGTCGGAGGTGCGCACCAGGCCGCGCTGGGCGGCGAGCAGCACGCCCTGGGGCACGCCGAGGCGCGCTCGTAGCCGAGCACCACCTTCGCCGGCACCGCCTGCGGCGCCGGACTCCCAGCGGCTGACCCGGCTCGGGTCGGCGTCGACGCCGTGCGCGCGCAGCCGCTCGACGAAGGAGCTGCGGCTGGCCGACGCGGGGTCGATCGGACAGGAGCGGGTCGTGGCCAGCAGCCAGGCGGTGCGCGCGTCGGCGTCGATCGTGCGGGAGCGCATCGTGCTGGGGTCGTCGGGCATCTGCACGGGTCGACCGCGGCGCTTGGTCGGCGCGGGCTCGCCCGGCCGCACCGGGGCGGGCGCCGGTCAGGACGGGTCGGTCGGGAGGCCGATCCTCGCAAAACACACTCGCTGTCCATCGTCGACCGCACTGGCCAGCGGCCCCGACTGCCGTGGCGCTCATATACCCATAACTAGGTCGAGGCGCGTTGGTTATTGCAGAGGTAGTTGCGACTCGCTGCAATAAACCCACATCGCGGTTCTTTACCTTCCTAGAGTCCGATCGTCTGGCTCGGTGCACCTGTCTCGTGCTCAGACCTCACAGCGGCCTTCGGGATCGCTGTGGCATGGGCTCGGGCTCGGTCGAGGCCAGTCCTCTACACACATCCGGAAGGATCACTCTGCCATGAACAGCAGCGGCATCAAGCGGGGGCTGGCCGGCTCGGCCATCACCGCCCTGGCGATCTCGGGTCTCCCGTTCCTCGCCACCTCGGCCTCGGCCGACTCCCTCGCCTCCGACAGGAGACCCGGCCGACACGCGGTCACGCTCGTCGACCCCGCACGGCCGTCGCGCGTCCGTCGAAGAACGACGGCACCGACAGCACCGTGCACCTGGTCGCCTCCGGCGGCTCGGACGTGCAGCAGGTGCGCTTCGAGTACAGCACCGACGGCGGCGCCACCTTCACGCCGATCGGCACCGTGTCGCGCAACGCGGGTGGCGCCTTCTCGACCGAGTGGACGCCGCCCCCGGCGACCTTCAACCAGACCATCGAGGTCCAGGCCGTTGCCCTGGGCTCGGTCGGCACCGAGATCGGCACCCCCGACTCCAACGACGTCCCGGTCGACGCGGACGCCGACGCCATCGACATCGCCTACGCCCCCGGTGCGCCGGTCGGCGTCTTCGACCAGCCGTACGCCGGCGAGACCGCTGAGGCGCTCCTCGGCGCCGTCTCCGGCACCACCTCGGACCTCTCGGCCGACCCCGACCTGGACTTCAGCTCCTACACCAGCAGCGGCGTCGTGACCCAGGAGGACGTGGCGGGCGAGGTGGAGACCGGCGACACCAGCCGCTCCTACTCGGCTCCCGTCGACTTCACGGGCTACCCGCTGGACACGACCGCCCCCCGTGTGAACGAGGCGATCATCCTGGCGCAGGCCGAGGCCGAGGACGCCGAGCCGGTGAACCTCTACACCCAGGACATCAGCGGTGTCACGGCCGAGGCCGACAACGCCAACGTGCAGGGCACGAACACCACCGACATCACCGTCACCGTCGCCGACCAGAACGGCAACCCGGTCGTGGGTGCCCAGGTCGTTCGGCGAGGACGGCGTCACCGCCACGCAGAGCCCCGTCTACACCAACTCGCAGGGCGAGGCCGTCTTCACCGGCGCGACCGGCTCGGCCAACGGCACGACGTACGACTTCTACGTCAACACCACGGACAACAACGACTACGAGAACGGTGTCGACTTCCGTCGCAGCGTGACCGTCGGCAGCTACACCGCCACCCCGACCACGATCACCGCCAGCTCCGCCGACGGCGACGCGTTCGACTTCAACGAGAACGACGGCGACGACCTGCGCGTGCGCGTCCTGGACCAGAACGGCAACCCCGTCACCGGCCAGAACGTCTCGTACTCGCTCTCGGTGGACCTGTTCCCGCCGGCCAGCGGCCCCGCGACGCCGGACCCGGCGCCGACCACGGGCACCGCGCAGACCGACGCCCAGGGCTACGCCAACATCCCGTTCACCAACAAGGGCGAGGGCGAGTACACGCTGTCGGCCTACGTGAACCAGGACGGCACCCCCGGCGAGGGTCCGGGCGACCTGTCCGCCGACGACCTGGTGTTCAAGGCCGGTCAGGCCAACCTGGTCCTCGACGAGGCCGACGACAACGCCGCGGGCACCACCGCCACCTACTCGGCGTCGCTGACGCTCGACGACGGCACCGCCCTGCCGGGCCGCGACGTGCGCTTCACCTACGCCGCGAACGGTGACGACGTCGTCGTCGCCGCCCAGGGCAACCAGCCCGCCGGCACCTCGCGGATCAGCAACACCGTCGCCGAGGACACCACCGACGCCGCGGCGAGGTCCAGGTCGCTCTCTCCGACCCGGCCAACACCCCCCTCGCGCTCCGAGCCTCGACGGTGAGCTCGACGCCACCACGCGTGGGCAACGAGATCGGCAACGCCAACGCGGACGCCGACGCCATCGAGGTCAACTTCGTCACCGACGACGTCGACGGCACCGCCGTCGTCGCCATCGACCCGCAACAACGCGACCGGCAAGCCGGGCGAGGTCACCGATGGCAGCGTCAACGTCACGGTCGATGACCCCGAGACCGAGCGGTCGAGACCGACCCCGCTGCCAACGTCCTGGTGACGCTGACCGTCGACGGCGACGCGTTCTTCACCACCCGACAGAACGGTGAGCTGCGCGCGAACCCCTGAGGAGGGTGACCTCGAGGGCAACCTCGTCGGACCGTGGTCAGCAGATCACCGTCGTCACCGACAACAACGGCGACGCCGACTTCTACCTCGGCATCAAGGGCAGCGACGACTTCGACGACGACGGCGAGGCCGAGTGACGAGGTCACCGCGACGGTCGACGGTCATCGGACACCGAGGACTACGAGTTCTCGTCCGCGACCCGCTGAACGGCGCCGAGGTCATCATCGAGCGCGCTGACCGCTCCAGCAGTCGGGCGTGCTCGTGGCCCGCCTCGGACGACGTCCACGACGTGTTCGTGACGGACCAGTTCGGCAACCCGGTCGGGCGACGACAGGACACTCGACGTCGGTACCGCTAACGACACCAGTGTCGAGACGACTTCACGACGACGTCGATTCCGGTACTCGACTGCCGGCGACTCGACCCCGGTCGGGACCTGGGACGCCGACTTCGGCGTGTACGACGACAACGCCGTTGTCGTCGACGACGCCGAGGACGACATCGAGGGCGAGGGCCCGACGGTCGAGTTCTACGACGTCGACTTCGCCAACAGCACCTTCACCCTCGAGCAGGGCGGCGAGGAAACAGCCGGTCGGCAGCACGGTCATCATGACCTACACCGCCACTGACCAGAACGGCGAGCCGATCGAGTTCGTCGTCGACTTCTTCCGCACCGGCCCGGACGACCAGCAGGACGGCGACGCGAACGCGCGGAACGTCGAGACCGGTGAGGACGGCCAGGCCACCTACGTGTTCGCCGGCACCGCCCAGGGCACCGCCACCGTCACCGCCATCGCGTCGGAGACTGAGCCGGCGAGGCCATCCCGGAGACCCAGGCCACCGACACGGTCACGCTTCGCGAGAGCCGAGAAGGACGCCGCCGCCTCCGGGCGACGGCCAGCGCCACGCTGTTCAAGATCCGTGGCAAGAAGCCCGAGGGCAACAAGCGTCTGGTGCAGGTCCGCGAGGACATCGTCCCCGAGGGCGGCACCCTGACCTTCAAGGTCGCGGACCGCAACGGGAACAAGAAGACCGCTTCATCGCGAAGGTCTCCGCCACGGAGATCTCGCAGAAGGCGAAGTCGAACACCCAGAAGCCCCGCTGATCCAGCTGGACCGAAGTGAGGAGCTCCGGGGCGGCCCAGCCGCCCCGGAGCGCACTCTCCCCGGGGGACGCCGGAGCGACGCCCCCACTCCTGTGCGCAGTCAACTGAGCGCGATCGCTGAGCACAGCTCAGCTGAGCCGGAGACACAGACGCGGTCCGGGCCATTCTCTGTTGCCGCTGCTTGAGAATGGTCCGGACCGCCCTGTCACCATAGGACATCAAGGTCTTCCGGCTGCATCACCGGGGCCGCACACGCCGTGTGCGGCCCCGGTGGGCATTTCGGGGCCGCACCGAGCGGCCGCCCCGCTTTACTTTCGGAGCGTCGGATGTTTGACTCGGCGCATGCGTCTTACCCACCCCGCCACCGCCCTGGCCGCCCTGGCCACCACCGCCCTCGTCCTCACCGGCTGCAGCGGCGACGACGAGCTCCGACGCGGAGCCCGAGGCGACCTCCTCGCCCTCCGCCGGCTTCGACGAGGAGACCGGCGTGACCGAGCGACGGCAGCGGCGACCAGCAGCGCGACTGCAAGGTCAAGGTCGACCTCACCGGCGCCGCCGAGACCTCCTTCAAGGGCAAGGGCGAGTCCGTGCAGCCCGCCGACGGCGAGCCCGCCGCCTACTACCTCTACAGCGGCAAGAAGGCCTCGATCCAGGTCTTCGCCGGCGCCGGCGACATCCCCACCAGCGCCGTCGTGACCGTCGACGGGGTCGCCTACACCACCCCGCCCGACGACCCGACCGGCGTCGAGGCCGCCGAGGACGGCACCGAGGTCGCCATCGACGCCGCCGCCAACCCCACCGAGGGCGGCCCCGTCGACATCGTCGCCGAGTTCACCTGCGGGAAGGGCTGAGCCGCACGATCCACCGCCGGCGCGGGTGCTCGGTGACCGTCCACAGGTCGCCGGCCGCGTCGGCGTACAGGTCCTCGGGGCCCATCGGGGCCGCCCGGGGGCGGCGTACGAGCGCGCCGGGGGAGCCGGTCCACAGCGAGCCCGGCGTCCACGGGCCGTGCGAGGTCGTCACCGACCAGCGGCCCTCTCGTTCGACCGCGCCCTGCATGCCCGCGGGGCCGTCGCCGGCCACGACCGGGGCGCCGCACGGCAGGTCGGTGGCCGGGTCGACCGGGATGCGGGCCAGGCGACGGGTCTTCTTGCCGCGGGCGTACTCGCCCACCACCAGCCCCGACGGGCCCGCCGACATGAACGAGTAGCGCAGCGGCTCGACGCCCTCGGGCGCCGAGGCACGGTGCGCGTGGCGCACCGGCAGCACCAGCTCCCCGTCGACCTCGACCACGTCGTCGAGGTGGGCGGTCCAGAAGCCCCGCGCGGTCGCTGCGACGTGCAGCCAGCGGCCGGTGCGGGCCAGGCCGCCCGCGTGCACCTTCAGCGGGCCCAGCGCCACGGAGCCGTCGTCGGCGAGCCGGGGCACGGCCAGGGCGACGTGGGCGTACCAGCCGGTGCGGGTGTCGACCACCGAGATCCGCGAGCCGCCCCGCTTGGCGTACCACGACACCAGCAGGCCCGCGTCGCCGTCGCCGGCGCTGGTGATGCCCTGCGGCCACCAGTCGCGGTCTCGGCGGTCGGGCGGCTCCCAGGTCCACGCGCGCATCCCGAGCGCGCCCAGCGCCCAGCTGCGCCGCAGCTTGCCGGTCAGCGGCACGCCCTCGAGGCCCACCGCCCCCGGCACCCGCGGGTACGCCGCGCTGCGCGCGAGCCGCAGCCCGCTCGCCTCGTCGGTCCACGACGTCTCGGCCTCGGGGTGGCTCATGCGGTCGGCTCCTCGAGTCTCGCGGTGGCGGCGCGGCGGGCGCGCCCGGCCCGGGTCGCGACCGCGACCCCGACGACCGAGAGTGCCAGCCCGACCACCTGGCGCGGGCCCAGGGTGTCGCCGAAGGCGACCCAGGCCAGCACCGCGGTCACCGGCGGCATCAGGAAGAAGACGCTGGCGCCCGCGCTGGCCCCGCCGCGGCGCACGAGCACGCCCAGCAGCAGCAGCCCGACCACCGAGTTGATGCCGGCGATGTAGCCGATCGCCGCCAGGCCCAGCACCGGGTCGTCGACCCCGCCGGTGCCCTCGACGGCCAGCGCGACCACGCCCAGCGGCACCGCCGCCACCGCGCACTGCACCGTGGCCGACCAGATCGGGTCGGCGCTGACGTGGATCCAGCGCTGGCCCAGGGTGCCCAGGCTCAGCGCCAGCAGGCTCGCCACCCCCAGCACCAGCCCGACCGGGCCGCCCGCGCCGTCGACGTCGGGGCCCAGCACCACCAGCACCCCGACCACGCCGGCCGCGAAGCCCAGCACCTGCACCCGGGTCAGCCGCTCGCCGAGCAGCAGCCCCGCCAGCACCACGGTCAGCACGGGGGACAGGGAGTGCAGCAGCGCCGCGAGGGTCGCGCCCAGGCCGAGCTCGAAGGCGACGTACATCAGGCCGAACTGCACCCCGTTGAGCACCAGCCCGACCGCCCCGACCCGCACCACCTCGTCGCGGGTCATCCGCATCGGGCCCGCGCAGCCACCAGGCCAGCGGCGCCAGCAGCAGCGCCGCCAGCGCGAAGCGCAGCGTGAGCAGCGTGAACGGCTCGACCACCGCCACCCCGGCGGGGCCCGCGATGTAGCCCGACGACCACACCAGCACGAACGCCGCCGCCGGGACCAGCGGCACGGCGCCGGGCGGGGGAGCGGAGCGAGGGGTGGTGGCGTCCCGAGAGGTCACGGGGCCAGCCTGCCCGATGGGAGGTGGGTGGGGTGGTCGCTGGGTCTCGACGGGCGCTCCTCGCTGGCGCTCGTCGCTGCTCGACCAGCGGAGGCGCTCCTCGGCGCTCGTCGCTGCTCGACCAGCGGAGGGGGCGACTATCGTGCGGGGCGTGGGTGAGCGGCGACTGGTGGTGGGGGCGGCGATCGTGCGGGGCGCGCGGGTGCTGGCCGCGCGGCGTACGACGCCACCCGAGGCCGCGGGCCGCTGGGAGCTGCCGGGCGGCAAGGTCGAGCCGGGCGAGCAGCCCGCCGACGCGCTCGAGCGCGAGATCGCCGAGGAGCTCGGCTGCGTCATCGAGGTGAGCGCCTGGCTGAGCGGCGCCAGCGTCATCGACGACCGTCTCGAGCTGCGGGTGGCGGTGGCCCGCATCGTCGAGGGCGAGCCCGAGCCCCACGAGCACGACCGGCTCACCTGGGTGGGCGTCGACGGGCTCGACGGCCCCGGCGGGCTGGACTGGATGGTCGCCGACCGGCCCTTCCTGCCCGAGCTGCGCCACGTGCTGCGCGCCGCCGCGACCGAGCAGCACCGCGGGGTGCTGCGCGCGGTCCTCTTCGACGAGGACGACGCCGCCGCGGTGCTCCACCGGCTGCGCGCCGACGGCTACGAGGCCCGCCTCGAGCGTGAGCGGCTCGCCGGCGAGGACGACGACGAGGACCACCCCTGGGCGGTGCTCACCGACGCTCCGCAGCTGCTGGTCGAGGTGCTCGTCGACGAGCACGACGGCTGGCTCGACGACGACAGCGTCGTCAGCGCCGCGCAGCCCGTCGCGCCGCTCGAGCTGCCCACCGGCCCCCGGCGGATCAAGCGCCCGGGCGCGCCCTCCTAGGATCGTGCCCATGCCCACCTCCTCGACCTCCGGCGACCAGCGCCTGCTCCTCGTGCACGCCCACCCCGACGACGAGTCGATCGGCCAGGGCGCCACGATGGCCAAGTACGTCGCCGAGGGCCGCGGCGTCACCCTGGTGACCTGCACCGCCGGCGAGATGGGCGAGATCCTCGTCCCCGAGCTCGAGCACCTGGCCGCCGACCGCGAGGACCGGCTCGGCGAGCACCGCCGCACCGAGCTCGACGCGGCGATGAAGGCGCTCGGCGTCACCGACCACCGCTTCCTGGGCGGCTTCGGGCGCTTCCGCGACTCCGGCATGAAGTGGCACGCCGACGGCCACGCCATCGCGGCCGACGACATCCACGACAACGCGTTCTGGCGCGCCGACCTCACCGAGGCCGCCGACCTGCTCGTCGAGGTCATCCGCGAGGTCCGCCCCCAGGTGCTCGTCACCTACGACCAGTTCGGCGGCTACGGCCACCCCGACCACATCCAGGCGCACCGCGTCGCGATGTACGCCGCCCAGCTCGCCGCGGTGCCGTCGTACCGCAAGGAGCTCGGCGCGGCCCACGACATCGCCAAGATCTACTGGGGCGCCATGTCGGAGAGCCGGATGCGCGCCGGGCTGCGCGCGCTGCGCGACGCCGGCGACACCACCACCTTCGAGGGCATGGACCCCGACGGCCCGCTGCCGCACTTCGTCACCGCCGACGAGGACCTCGCCTGCGGCGTCGACGCGACCGACTACGTCGACACCAAGATGGCCGCGCTGGCCGCGCACGCCACCCAGATCACCACCGACGGGCCGTTCTTCGCGCTGTCCAACAACGTCGGCGCCACCGCGTGGGGCGTGGAGTACTACCGCCTGGTCAAGGGCGAGCTCGGGCCGGTCGGGGAGGACGGTCTCGAGACCGACCTCTTCGCGGGGCTCTGAGCACGCTGCTGCCCACCCCCCGGCGCGCCCTGGGGGCGCTGGGCCTGCTGGTCGCGGGGGCCGTGGTCGGGCTCGCGGTGCTGCTCGTGCACGCCACCGGCTGGGGCCTGGCGCTCGGCGCGGCCGCGGTCGTGGCGGTGCTGGTGGCGCTGCCGCCCGGGTTCACCACCCGGGTCGCGTTCGCGCTCGGGCTGGTGCTGCTGCTCGTGCAGGCGGTCCAGCAGCGCCCCGAGGGCGACTTCCTGGTCGGCTCCGACCTGGCCGGCTACGGGCTGCTGACCCTCGGCCTCGTGGTGCTGGTGGGAGCGGTGGTGAGCGTGCCGCGGCGTGGCCCGACCACCACCACGGCCGAGGATTCAACGCTGTAGGTGGTGGCTCTTAAAGTGGGGCGGGTGAGCCGAGACCCCAAGCGACCCTCCGACGACCGCGAGTCCAGCGGCGCCAAGGCCGTGGTGCTGGTGCTCGGCGTGCTCGTGCTGCTGGCTGCCGGCGGCTACGCCGCGGCCGGTGCCGTGGCCGGCGACAAGGTGCCGCGCGGCACCACCATCGCCGGCGTCGACATCGGCGGGCGCAGCCCGGCCCGCGCCGAGCGCACCCTGGCCGCCGGCCTCGACGAGCGCCTCGCCGAGCCGTTGAGCGTCACGGTGCCCGGCGCCGGCACCCGCGAGCTCGACCCCGCCGAGCTCGGCCTGTCGGTCGACCACGCCGCCTCGGTCGCCACGGCCGGCGGGCGGCGCTCCTGGGCCCCCGAGCGGCTCTGGGACTTCTTCACCGGCGGCGAGGAGCTCGACCCCGTCGTCGACGTCGACGAGTCCACCCTCGACGAGGCCCTCGCCGGGCTCGCCGAGGACGTCGCCGAGCCCGCCGTCGACGGCCAGGTCAAGCTCACGACCAACGGGGTCAAGACGACCAAGCCCCAGGCCGGTCGCGAGCTCGACCTCGACGCCTCGCGCGAGGCCGTCGTGGCGGCGTACGTCGACCAGGCCGGCGGCGAGGAGGGCGTGACCACCGAGCTCGAGCTCACCGACGTCGAGCCCGACATCGACGCCGCCGACGTCGACCGGGCCGTCGAGGAGTTCGCCAACCCCGCGATGTCGGCGCCGGTCTCGCTCGACTTCGGCGACGCCACGGTGACCCTCGACCCGCAGCAGTACGCGCCCGTGGTGCGGCTCAAGGCCGTCGACGGCGCCCTCGAGCCGGCCGTGAAGACCAAGAAGCTCGCCGGCCTCGTCGACTCCGCGACCGCCGGCGACGGCGCCCCCGTCGACGCCACGGTGGCGCTGGTCGACGGCGAGCCGCAGGTGGTGCCGGGCAAGCCCGGCCTGGCCTACGACGCCGGCGACGTCAGCGACGCGCTGCTCCAGGTCGTCGTACGCCGCGAGGGCAAGCGCACCATCGAGGTCGAGGCCCGCGTCGAGAAGCCCGACTTCACCACCAAGGACGCCCGCGAGCTCAACATCCGCGAGCAGGTCTCGACCTTCACCACCTACTACCCCAACGCGGAGTACCGCAACGTCAACATCGGGCGCGCCGCCGAGATCATCGACGGCACCGTGCTGGCGCCGGGCGAGACCTTCTCGATGAACGACACGGTGGGGGAGCGGACCCGCGAGAACGGCTTCACCGAGGGCTTCATCATCTCCAACGGCATCCTCAGGGAGGACCTCGGCGGCGGCGTCTCGCAGATGGCCACCACCCTGTTCAACGCCGCGTTCTTCGCCGGCCTCGAGGACGTCGAGCACAAGCCGCACTCGTTCTACATCGACCGCTACCCGGTCGGGCGCGAGGCGACGGTGGCGTGGGGCGCGATCGACCTGCGCTTCACCAACGACACGCCCCACGGCGTCCTCATCGACACCAACGTCACCCCGGGCGACGCGACCGGCACCGGCGTGGTCACCGCGACCTTCTACTCCACGAAGTACTGGGACATCACCTCCAAGACCGGCGAGCGCTACGACTACACCCAGCCCACCACGCGGACCCTCTCCGGCGAGGACTGCTACGCCTACGAGGGCTCCTCGGGCTTCTCCATCAACGTGTGGCGCTACTTCCGCCGCGCGGGGGAGTCGGAGCTGGAGCGCACCGAGAAGTTCAACACCGTCTACACGCCCTCCGACGGTGTGGAGTGCGAGTAGCGCCCTAGTGTGAGCAGGTGCTCGTCCACCTGCGGCTCACCGCGCCCGCCGACCTGACCGACTCCGTGCGCGAGACGCTGTGCGCGAAGGAGTGGATCACCAACGTCACCCTGCAGCGCGACGCGGTGCTCGATCCGCCCGGCGACGTGCTGGAGTGCGACGTGGCCCGCGAGAAGGCCGGCCCGCTGATCGACAAGCTGGAGCGCTGCGGGCTCAAGGAGCGCGGCTCGATCCTGGTCCTCGAGCCCAGCGGGGCGCCCTTCGACCGCGCCGAGGAGCTCGAGGCCGTGGCGGCCGGGCACCCCGACGACGCGGTGATCTGGGAGCAGGTCGCCGCCGACGCCGAGAGCGGCGCCGACCCCACGGTCTCCTACCACCTGTTCCTGGTGCTGGCCGTCGCGCTCGGCGCGGTCGCGGTGCTCACCGACTCCGCGGTGCTCGTGGTGGGCGCGATGGTGGTGGGCCCCGACTTCGCGGTGGTCGCCTCGGCCAGCGCCGGCATCGTGCTGGGCCGCTGGCAGCTCGTACGCCGCAGCCTGCAGCTGCTGGTGCTCTCCTTCGTGCTGGCCATCGCGGTGGTGGGCCTGCTCTGCGTGCTGGGCCGGCTCACCGGGATGATCGACATGGCCGACGTGACCGCCCCGCGTCCCAACACCGGCTTCATCTGGCGCCCCGACCAGTGGTCGCTGGTGGTGGCGCTGATCGCCGGCGCGGTGGGCGTCCTGGCGCTGTCGATCCAGAAGACCTCCACCATGGTCGGCGTCTTCATCAGCGTCACCACCGTGCCCGCCGCCGGCAACCTGGCCCTGGGACTGGCCTTCCTCGAGGTCGCCGAGATCCAGGGCTCCCTGGCCCAGCTCGGCATCAACCTCGCCGGGATGCTGGTGGCCGGCACCCTGGTGCTCGCCTTCCAGCGGGCCTGGTGGATCCCTGTCACGGCCGGCGCCGAGCGGGTCTTCCGCGCCCTGTCCTACGGCAACGACGACGGCCGCTCCGGGTCGGCCGGGCCGGGGCACAGCCGCGAGGAGGGTGTCGGCGTGCGGGACGGGGACTGAGGGGGTCCGGGTGGCGTGGGCCGGGGACTCAGGCACGAGCGCCCGGCACCAGGTAGCGCCCCACGTGGTGCACCGCCAGCCCCAGGTCGTCGTAGAGGGCGCGGGCGGCGGGGTTGTCGGTCTCGACGTGCAGCCACACCGTCATCGCGCCACGCTCGGCGCCCCACTCGAGCAGCGCGTCGAGGACCTCGCCGGCCAGTCCCTGGCGGCGGTGCGCGAGATGGGTGCGCAGGCCGTTGAGGCCCAGCCAGTCGGCGTGCACCGCGCCGCGGCCCTCGGCCAGCGGCTCGGCGGGGCCGGGCACCACCACGTGCACCCGCTCGTCGCGGTCGCCCTCGACGGCCACCACGCCCAGGCCCCGGCCACGGCCGCGCCGGCGGCGGCGTACGGCGACCAGCGAGCCGAGGCGGAACTCGACCTCGCCGCTCGGGTAGCCGACCCAGCCGCGCTCGCGGAACGCCGCCTCGACGTCGCCGTCGGCCTCGACGGCCACCATCGGCTCGCGGCCCCGCTCGGCGTAGAAGTCGAGCACCGCCCGCTCGGCCTCGTCGAACGAGCAGCCGGGGTCGCCCATCGCGAGCGCGGAGTTGGCGCGCTTGTAGCGCCGCCCGATCGGGGCCGGGTCGCTGCGCAGCACCCACTCGCCCACGTCGCGGCGCTCCACGTCGGGGAAGAGCACGAACGAGTGCGCCTCGGCCTCGCGGGCCGAGACCCGTTGGCGCACCGAGGCCCGCGGCGGCACCGGCTTGCCGGCCACGATGTCGCCGATCGCGATCGTCACCGGTTCGCCGTCGGCCGGCTGCACCACGCAGACGCCCTCGCCCCACGCCAGGCAGGTGCCGAGCACGTCGGTCAGCGCCGGGCCACCGCTCGGGCCGGTCTCCAGCTCGCCGGGCTCGCCGGGCTCGCCCGCGCGGCGTACGACGCTGCGCACCACCACCCGGGTGCCCACCACGTGCGGGCCCAGGTGCGGGGCCCCCGCGGGCGGCGACGCCGCTCCCGAAGGGTGGGCTTCCGACGACTCAGGCACGACGGGATACTAGGCTGAGGACCGGTGTCCACCGGACGCCGCCACCAAGCAGATCCATCGCTGCAACCCCGCTGACCCCGCCTCCGAGGAGGAACCGGTGACCTACGTCATCTCCCAGCCGTGCGTCGACCTCAAGGACCGCGCCTGCGTCGACGAGTGCCCCGTCGACTGCATCTACGAGGGCAAGCGGATGCTCTACATCCACCCCGACGAGTGCGTCGACTGCGGTGCCTGCGAGCCGGTCTGCCCGGTCGAGGCGATCTTCTACGAGGACGACACGCCGGAGGAGTGGAAGGGCTACTACGACGCCAACGTGCACTTCTTCGACGACCTCGGCTCGCCGGGCGGTGCCGCCAAGATGGGCGAGATCGACAAGGACCACCCGATGATCGCCGCCCTCCCGCCGCAGAACCAGGACTCCTGAACCAGCGTCGCCGGGCGGGCGGGCCGGTCTCGGCCCGCCTGCCCGACTTCCCCTGGGACAAGCTGACGGCGTACGCCGCCACCGCGCGCGCCCACCCCGACGGGCTGGTCGACCTGTCCGTCGGCACCCCCGTCGACCCGACCCCCGACGTGGCCCGGGCGCACTGGCCGCGGCCACCGACTCGCCCGGGCTACCCGGTCACCATCGGGCTCGAGCGCACCCGTCGGGCCTGCCTCGACTGGCTCGAGCGGCGCCACGGGGTCACCGGCGTGCCCGGGCTCGGCCTCGACGCCGTGATCCCCTCGATCGGCTCCAAGGAGCTCGTCGCGACCCTGCCGCTGCACCTGGGCGTGGGAGCCGGCGACGTGGTCGCCTACCCCGCGCTGGCCTACCCGACGTACGAGGTCGGCGCGGCGCTGTGCGGTGCCACCGGCGTGGCCACCGACTCGCTGACCTCCTTCGGGCCCGAGGTGCCGGCGCTGCTGTGGCTGAACTCGCCGTCGAACCCCACCGGGCGGGTGCTGCCGCCGGCGCACCTGCGCAAGGTCGTCGACTGGTGCCGGGAGCGCGGCACCGTGCTGGTCTCCGACGAGTGCTACATCGAGTGCTCCTGGGAGGGCGAGCGGCCCGTCTCGGTGCTGCACCCCGACATCAACGGCGGCTCGCTCGAGGGCATCCTCGCGGTGCACTCGCTCTCGAAGCGCTCCAACCTCGCGGGCTACCGCTGCTCGTTCGTCGCCGGCGACCCCGCGCTGGTCGGCGAGCTGCTGGCGGTGCGCAAGAACCTCGGGCTGATCATGCCCGGGCCGATGCAGCACGCGATGGTCGCCGCCCTCGACGACGACGCGCACGCCGACGAGCAGCACGCCCGCTACGCCGCGCGGCGCGCGTCGCTGCGCGCGGCGCTGGAGGGCGCGGGCTTCCGCGTCGACCACTCCGAGTCCTCGCTCTACCTGTGGTCGACCCGGGTGGTCGACGGCGTCGAGCAGGACTGCTGGGAGACCGTGGCGTGGTTGGCCGAGCGCGGCATCCTCGCCGCCCCCGGCATCTTCTACGGCCGCGCCGGCGCCCGCCACGTGCGGGTCGCCTTCACCGCCACCGACGAGCGGATCGCCGCCGCGGTGGCGCGGCTGGCTGCCTGAGATCGGACGGCCCCCCTCAGGTCGCCGCGGCCAGCCCGGCGAGCATGTGGTCGAGGACCTCGGCGTGGGCGGTGGCCGGGCTGAAGAGGATCACCTCGGCGTCCTGCTCGACCCGCACGCTGTGCCCGGCCGGCCAGTGGAAGACGTCGCCGCCGCGCACGCGCTCCTGCGAGCCGTCGGTGTAGCCGACCACCACGGCACCCTCGATGAGGTAGCCCCAGTGGGCGGACTGGCAGGCGTCCTCGCGCAGGCCGACCAGCAGCGGGGCCATGTCGGTGCCGGCAGCCAGCGAGAAGTACTCCGCGGCCAGGGTGGCGTCGGCGGAGCCGAAGCCGGGCAGGTGGCGCGCGGTGGCGCCGGGGATGTCGATCTTGACGGGGATCTCGGACTTGTCGATGCGCATGGTCGTGCCTCTCCTCGAAGTGGTGCGGACACTGCGCAGGCGTGACAACTGCTGTCACAATGCGACAGTGCCGTCCTTGCAGCGGGCCCGGGAGTCGCTGCGGCGTGCGGAGTGGCCGGCGGTGCTCGCCGAGCTGGACGCGTTGGAGCGTGCCGGCGTCGCCCCGGAGGACCTCCCCGAGGCGTGGGAGCTGCGCGCGCAGGCCTGCTACGCGACCGGCCGGCCCGAGCAGGCGGTGGAGTGCTGGGAGGAGCTGCACGCCCTGCACCTCGCGCGAGAGGAGAGCGCGGCGGCCGCGCGGGCCGCGGCCATGGTGGCTGTCCAGCTGCTCATCGACTCGGGCCTGATGTCGCCGGTGCGGGGCTGGCTGCGCCGCGCCGCGCGCCTGGTCGAGGACCAGCCGGACGCCCCGGCGCACGCGATCGTGGCGATGGTGCGTGCCTACGAGCGGTTCTTCTGCGGGGACACCGAGCAGGCCTGGGTGCAGGCCCGGCTCGCGGTGGCCACCGGCGAGCGGCTGGGGGTGCGCCCGGCGGTCGTGGTGGGCCGCACCGCCCAGGCCCGGCTGCGCATCTGCGCCGGCGAGGTCGAGGAGGGCCTGGAGCTGCTCGACGAGGTGGCCGTCGACCTGGTCGCCGGGGACCTCGACGCGCTGACCTCCGGGATGATGCTGTGCGAGCTGGTCTGCGCCGCCCAGGGCGTGGGCCGCTACGACCGGGCTCGGGAGTGGACCGCGCTGATGGACCAGTGGCGCCACGGCCGGGCCCTGGGTGGTTTCCACGGCCGCTGCCGGGTGCACCGCGCCGAGCTGCTGCGCCTCTCCGGCCCGGGGGAGGAGGCCGAGGCCGAGGCGGCCGCCGCCTGTGACGAGCTGCGGCCGTGGATGCGCCGCGAGTACGGCTGGCCGCTCGTCGAGCTCGGCACGATCCGGCTGCGCCGCGGTGATCTCACCGGGGCCGAGGAGGCGCTGCTGGCCGCGCACGCGCTCGTCTGGTGCCCGCACCCCGCCCTGGCCCAGCTCCGGCTCGCGCAGGGCCGCGTCGAGGAGGCGGGCGTCCTCATCGCCGACGCCATCGCCCACCCGCTGCCCGTCCCGTGGAAGGAGCGCCCGCCGGTCGACGACCTGCGGATCGCACCGCTGCTCGAGGCGCAGGCGCAGATCGCTGCCGCCGCGGGCGACGCCGCGCTGGTGGCCGACGCGGCCGCGGCGCTGACCCGGATCGCCGAGCGGTACGCCGGCCCCGGGCTGACCGCGGCCGCGGCGCTGGCCCGGGCCCGGGCGGCGCTGGCCGCCGGCGTACCCGCCGAGACGGAGGCGGCGCGGGCGGTGGCGGCGTACGCCGACGCGGAGGCGCCCTACGAGACCGCGACGGCCCGCGAGGTGCTGGCCGAGGCGCACGCGGCGGCCGGTGCCCACGACCTCGCCACGGACGAGCGCCGCGCCGCGCTGGCGGCCTTCGAGTCCTTCGGTGCGGTCCGCGACGTGGCGCGTGTGACCGAGAGCCTGGTCGGCACGCCGGCGACGCCGTCCCCGTCGGGCACCCCCGGTGGCGCGCCCCTGCCGGCCGTCTTCGCCCGGGTGGGCGGGTCCCGACGCGTCGCCCTGGGCGGCCGGGAGCGCCTGCTGCCGGACCTCAAGGGCTTCCGCTACCTCGAGCGGCTCCTGGCCCAACCGGGGCGGGAGGTGCACGTGGTGGACCTGGTCGGCGCCGAGGCGGCACGCAGCGCTCGCCCCCACGAACCGGCGTACGACGACGGGCTGGGCGGTGGCGCGGTCGGGCAGTCCGGGCTCCCGGTGCTCGACGAGCAGGCGCGCCGGGCCTACCGGCGTCGCCTCGTCGAGGTCGAGGAGGACATCGCCGACGCGGAGGCCGACCACGACCCCGCTCGCGTGGAGCTGGCGCGCCGCGACCGGCAGTTCCTCGTCGACGAGCTGAGCGCCGCCGTCGGGCTCGGCGGTCGCGACCGGCTGGTCGGCGGCACCTCCGAGCGGGCCCGCACCAGTGTCGCGCGCTCGGTGCGCTACGCCCTGGGCAGGCTGGAGGCCGAGCACCCGGCGCTGGCCGCCCACCTGGCCCGCTCGGTGCGCACCGGCACCTACTGCTGCTACGAGAGCGACCCGTTGACCCCGGTGACCTGGCAGCTGACTTCTCGCCGCCGGGGCTGATGTTCATCGGCCGGCCGCCGCCGGCGGCGGGCTCAGTCCCGCGAGGGGTCGGGGCAGACCCAGCCGGGCGGCATCTCGACGGTCTCGATCCGCTGTGCCAACCCCTGCTGCTGCTCGCTGCTGAGCACGTCCTCGACGTGACCGAAGATGATCGGGCGCTCCTTGGTGGTGTGCCGGTCGAGCTCGGCCTGCAGGATCCGCGCCGCGGTGCTGCGGACCTCGGGGTCGGTCGGTGGGGCGAGTGCGGCCTCCACCCGGTCCAGGGTGTCCCACAGCTGCACGTGGTCGACCGACATGGCGTGGGCCGGCCCGTCCAGCGTCGTCCCGCGCAGCAGCGGGAGGACCAGCTCCTCCTGCGCGAAGATGTGCCGACGCAACTCCCTGACCGCCTCCTGCAACCGCTGTGCCGCGGTCGCCGGGCCGCCCCGGGCGGACAGGTAGTCGTCGATGGTCTGCTCGATCGACCGGCACCCGGCGTCGAGGGCGAGCGCCAGGCCGATGGAAGACGCGGGATGGTCGGTCATGGAGGTACCTCCGAGTCGGGAGGCCCAGGCTAGGGCCGGCGCGACCCCGCGCACAGGGTCGAAGGACCCGCTCGCCCGGCCCGGCCTACTCCGTCGCGATCGCCTCGAGCACGTTCATCCGCGAGGCGCGGACGGCGGGCAGGATGGCGGCCAGCACGCCGAAGACGACGGCGATGGCCAGGAAGACCAGCAGGCTGGTCCAGGGCAGGGCGAGCTCGGTGATCTCCTCGCGCAGCGAGTACTGCAGCAGCACCCCGATCACCAGGCCCAGCACCAGGCCCAGCGCCGCGCCCATCAGCGAGATCGTCACCGACTCCAAGGTCACCATCCGCCGCAACCGGGTGCGGGAGAGCCCCACGGCGCGCAGCAGCCCGATCTCGCGGGTGCGCTCCAGGACGCTGAGGCTCAGGGTGTTGACGATGCCGATCACCGCGATCACCACCGACAGGGCCAGCAGTCCGTAGACGATGTAGAGCAGCTGGTTGATCTGGGCGGTGATCGAGTCGCCGAACTCCTCCTTGTCCTGCACCGCCACGATCGGCAGGTCCGCCACCAGCGCGTCGAGCTGGTCCTTGACCTCGGCGACGTCGGCGCCGGGGGTGGTGTTGATGCTCAGCGTGGTGTCCACGCGGCGCACGCCGGCCTCCTCCAGCACGTCGAAGCCGATGTTGACCGAGCCCGCCACCGGGGTGTCCTCGATGATGCCGGCGACCGTGACCTCGACCGGCTCGGCGCCGGGGAAGCCCAGCACCAGCGGAGAGCCCACGGAGAGCCCGCGGTCGGTGGCGGTGCTCTCGTTGACGACGGCCTCGCCGGGACCGGGCTGCTCGGCGCCGTCGACGAGCTCGAGCTGGTAGACCTCGCCCACGGCCTCGTCGGCGGCGATGAGGAACTCCGGCTCCTGCTCGCCGTCCAGGGTGGCCAGCACGCCCTGCTGGCGCGCCACCACGTCGACGCCCTCGACGGCGGCCATCTGGTCGCCGATCGCCATCGGGAAGCTGCCGAAGACCGGCGACTGCACCAGGAAGTCGGCCTCGAACTGCTCGTCGACGAGCCGGTCGGTCGAGGCGCTCAGCGATGCGGCCAGCACGCCCACCGCCGCGACCAGCGTCAGTCCGATCATCAGCGCGGAGGCGGTGGCGCCGGTGCGCCGGGGGTTGCGCAGGGCGTTGTCGCCGGCCAGGCGGCCAGTCGTGCCGAAGAGGCGGCTGAACAGCGCCCGGGCGCCCAGCAGCAGCGGGCGGCCCAGCGCCGGGCTGATCGCGGCCGCCGTCAGCACCCACACCACCGCCCCGACGCCGATCCACAGCGCGTCGTTGCCCGGCGCGCCGAGCACGCCCGCCGCCGCCGCGCCGGCGCCCAGGACCAGCAGCACAGCACCGACCAGCGTGCGCCGGCCCAGCCCCCGCTCGGTGGTCCCGGTGTCCTCGCGCATCGCCGCCACCGGGGCGACCTGGGAGGCGCGCCGGGCCGGCAGGTAGGCCGAGATCAGCGTCACGCCCAGCCCCACGCCGTACGCCGCCGCGATGGTCGCGGGCGTCAGGTCGAGGACCTCGCCGTTGATCTCGAGCCCGAAGCTGCCGAACAGGGCGGCCAGGGCGCGGGCCAGGCCCAGGCCCAGCAACAGCCCCACGGTGGAGCCGAGCAGGGCGGTGAGGGCGGCCTCGAGCAGCACCGAGCGGCGCACCTGCACCCGGCTGGCGCCCAGGGCGCGCAGCAGCGCCAGCTCGCGGACCCGCTGGGCGACCAGGATGGAGAAGGTGTTGGCGATGATGAACCCGCCGACGATGACCGCGATCACCGCGAAGGTGACCAGGAAGATGTCGACGAAGCCGAGGAACTCGCCGACCGCCGTCTGGGACTCCTCGGCCACCTCGTCGCCGGTCACCGCCTCGTAGCCCTCGGGCAGCACCGCGCCCGCGGCCTGGGCGAGCTCGGTCTGGGTGACGCCCGCGGCGGCGGTCAGGCTGACGGAGGTGAACACGTCCTCGCCGCCCAGGAACATCGCCTGCGCGCCGGGGGTGCTGAAGATGACCAGGGTGCTGCCGGCCGTGCCGGCGCCGCCGTTGAAGCCCGCCAGCCCCACCAGCTCGAGGTCCTGGGTGACCGGCCCGGTGCCGTCGATGCCGGGCGGGATGACGGTGACGGTGTCGCCGACCTCGTAACCGGCGTTCTCCGCCGCGGCGGTGTCGAGGGCGATCTCGTCGACGGCCTCCGGCCAGCGGCCCCCGTCGAGGACGAGGATCTGCTCGCCGGCCAGGTTGGGGGTCTCGGTGTAGTTGAAGGCCAGCGTGGGTGCGCCGCCGGTGCCCACGAGCTTGTCGTCGGGGTCGAGCACGTAGAGCCCCAGGCCGTCGACGCTGCCGTCGGCCTGCGCCACCTCGGGCAGCGCCGCGAGCGCGGCGACGTCGTCGGGGGAGACGGTGCTGGTGTTGCCGGCGCCGATCGCCTCGAACGACGCCGTGCCCGCGGGCCGGGCGAGGCCGTCGGGCGTGGAGCCCTCGATGATCCCGTCGAAGGTGGTGGCCAGGCCGCTGCTGAAGGTCAGCACACCGCCCAGGAAGCCGATGCCGAGCACGATCGCCAGCGTGCTCATCGCCAGCCGTGCCTTGCGCGCCAGCAGCGTGCGCCAGGTGAGTCGCAGCACCGCTCAGCCCTCCTGCGGCGGCGCGACCGCGCTCTGCAGGCGGCCCATCCGCTCCAGCACCGACTCGCGGTCGGGCTCGCGCAGCTCGTCGACGATGCGGCCGTCGGCCAGGAACAGGATCCGGTCGGTGTACGCCGCCGCCACCGGGTCGTGGGTGACCATCACGACCGTCTGCGCGAGCTCGTCGACGCTGCGCCGCAGGAAGCCGAGCACCTCCGCGGAGCTGGTGGAGTCGAGGTTGCCGGTCGGCTCGTCGGCGAAGACGATCGCGGGCCGGCTGACCAGTGCCCGGGCGCAGGCCACCCGCTGCTGCTGCCCGCCCGACATCTCGCTGGGCCGGTGGCCCAGCCGGGGGCGCAGCCCCACCGCGTCGACGACCTCGTCGAACCACCCCTGGTCGGGCTTGCGCCCGGCCAGGTCGAGCGGCAGCAGGATGTTCTCGCGCGCGGTCAGGGTCGGGATCAGGTTGAAGGCCTGGAAGACGAAGCCGACCTTCTCGCGCCGCAGCGTGGTGAGGTCCTTGTCCTTGAGCCCGCCCAGGGCGGTGCCGTCGACGACCACCTCGCCGTCGGTGGGGGTGTCGAGTGCCGCCAGGCAGTGCATCAGGGTCGACTTGCCCGAGCCCGAGGGGCCCATGATCGCGGTGAACTCACCGCGCTGCAGGTCGACGTCGACCCCGTCGAGGGCGCGCACCTGCGCCTGGTCGGCGCCGTACACCTTGGTCAGCGCGCGGGCGCTGGCGGCGGGCTCGGTGCGCGGTGTGGTGCGGGGCGCGGGAGTGCTGGTCTCGGGCATGCTCCGAGTCTGGCAGCGCGGGGCCGCGGTCCGCATCGGGAATACCCCTTATGGCGGCCCCGGGACTCACGACCGGACGACGACGACGTGGGCCGGGGCGTCGAACACCATCCGGCCGTCCGGCGCGACGTGCTCCCGGAGGAGGTCCTCCGCCTCGACCAGGAGGTCCTCGACGAGATCGGCGTCGAGGTGGACGCCCAGGACCGGGAGCCAGCCCCGCAGGTCGGCCTCGACCATCGAGCGCACGCTGGGGAAGACGGCGGGGCGACGCTCGCTGGTGATCGACACCGGTGCGGCGCCGGCGGCCTCGAACAGGCCCTGGAGCCGGGTGACGTCACCCAGGACGAACGGCGCCCGGAGGGCGTCGGCCGCGGCGGTGCCGGCGCGCCGCTGCAGCAGGTCGACGCAGGCCGGGTAGACCGGTGAGCGCTCGAGGTCGTCCCACACGGCGACGACGACCAGGCCCCCTGCGCGCGTGCAGCGCACCATCTCGCGCACCGCCTGCACGGGGTCGGGGAAGAACATCATCCCGAACTGGCTGACCACGGCGTCGCAGGAGTCGTCCTCGAGAGGCTGCCGACCGGCCTCGGCCCGCACCCAGCGGATGGCGGGCTCGATGCTCGCGGCGACCGAGAGCATCCCGGGGTCGATGTCGGAGCCGACCACCGTCCCGTGCGGGCCGACCCGGTCGTAGGCCGCCCGGGCCAGGACCCCGGTGCCGCACGCGACGTCGAGCACGCTCTCGCCCGGGCCGACCCTCGCCGCATCGAGCACCGGGTCGGCCCACACCCGGAACAGGGCGTCGACGTGCAGCCGTTCGTAGGCGCGGGCCGCCTCCGTCGCAGGGTCGCGCTGCGCGGGCATCGGGCCTCCCGGCGTGCCGGATCAAGGCCCACCATCCTACGCGCGCGGGGGCGCCGACGGGCTAGGCGAAGACGTCGACGTGCACGTGGTCGCGGTGCTCGAGGATCGCCGCGGTCTCGGCGGAGACGTCGGAGGTGTCGACGTCGTAGTCGCGCCAGCCCTGGCCCGAGCGCCGGGCGGTCCAGATCCGGCCGTCGAAGATGACGGTGGCCACCGAGAGCCGCTCGGCCTGGGTGACCAGGTAGTGCGCGATCGCCCAGCCGCGCACCTTGTTGGGCTCCGAGACCGGCCGCACGAAGATGTCGACCGCGCGGCCCTCGTAGTGCGCCGAGCCCTCCTGGTGCCCCGAGCTGACCCCGCCGGGTGCGTAGCCGCCCAGCGGCACCTCGCCGAAGACCGAGGTGACGTCCTTGCGCAGCTGGTCGGCGCGGAAGGTCAGCCCGGCCTCGCGCAGCTCGGCGTTGACCTCGTCGGCGCCGCCCGGCACCTGGCAGCTCAGGGCGCCCTGCGAGTTGCCGGTCAGCGCGGAGGCGAGCACGCGCGCGTCGGCCTCGTGGTCGGCGTACGCGTCGGGGAAGCCGGAGCGCTGCACCGCCTGGGCCGCCTCGGTGACCTCCATCTCGCGGTAGCCCTCGACCTCGACCAGGGCGTCGTAGAAGGCGTTGGTGGCGTAGACCGGGTCCTGCAGCTGCTTCTCGGTGCCCCAGCCCTGCGAGGGCCGCTGCTGGAAGATGCCCAGCGAGTCGCGGTCGCCGGAGTCGAGGTTGAGGATCTTCGACTCCTGGTAGGCGGTGGCCAGCGCGATCGAGACCGCGCGCGCCGGCAGGCCGCGGCGGACGCCGATCGCGGCGATCAGCCCGGCGTTCTCGGCCTGCTGCGCGGTCAGCTCGACGTCGAGCCCGTCGACGCTGGCGGTGCAGGTGCGGCTGGTGAAGACCATGCCGGCGCGGTCGAGCACGACCCAGACGCCGAGCGCGACCACCCCGGCCAGGGCCAGGGTGATCGCGACGGCGGGGACGAGCTTCCTCATGGGGACATGGTCCGTGACGAGCCCAAGAGGAGGCTGAGCCGGGTGGGCCGGGGGCTCGGTGGGCGGCTCAGTTGGCGTGCAGGTCAGCGTTGAGGGCGATGCCCTCGCCCTTCCAGGCCACGGCCTCGACCGCGCCGGAGACCGAGTTGCGGCGCAAGAGCACGTTGTCGGCGCCGGAGAGCTCGGCGGCCTTGACCACGCGGGCCTCGCCGCCGTCGGGGTCGACCATCGTGACCTTGGTGCCGGCGGTGACGTAGCAGCCGGCCTCGACCACGCAGTCGTCACCCAGCGAGATGCCGATGCCGGCGTTGGCGCCCAGCAGGCAGCGCTCGCCGATCGAGATGACCGCGGTGCCGCCGCCCGACAGGGTGCCCATGACGGAGGCGCCGCCGCCGATGTCGCTGCCCTCGCCGACGACCACACCGGCGGAGATCCGGCCCTCGACCATCGAGGAGCCGAGGGTGCCGGCGTTGAAGTTCACGAAGCCCTCGTGCATGACGGTGGTGCCCTCGGCCAGGTGGGCGCCCAGGCGCACCCGGTCGGCGTCGGCGATGCGCACCCCGGTGGGCGCGACGTAGTCGGTCATCCGCGGGAACTTGTCGATGCCGTAGACCGCGACGTGGTTGCCGCCGGCCTTCATCCGGGCCCGGGTCAGCTCGAAGTCCTCCACCGCGCACGGGCCGGCGGAGGTCCACACGACGTTGGTGAGCTTGGCGAAGACGCCGTCCATCGAGACGCCGTGGGGGCGCACCAGGCGGTGGGAGAGCAGGTGCAGGCGCAGCCACACGTCGGCGGTGTCGGCCGGGGGCTGCTGCAGGTCGGCGATCTCGACCAGGCGCACCTCGCGGCGCACGCCGCGGGCGTGGTCGCTGCCCTCGAGGTCGAGCAGCGCCTTGGGGGCATGCTCCTCCTCGTCGGGGCGGGCGCCCAGACGAGGTTCGGGGAACCAGGTGTCGAGCACCGTGCCGTCGGCGGTGACGGTGGCCAGGCCGTGGCCCCAGGCGGGCCCGGTCGTGCGGGCGGGGTCGGCGGCGGTGGTGGTCGTGGGCTCGGGGGCGGCGTCGGAGGAGGTCACGGGCCCACCCTAGGAAAGTCCGGGCGCTCGCGCGGCCCCTCCCCGCGGACCGGACCCGTCCCGCACGTTCGGTAGGCGACATTGGCAGGCGTCGTCGCAGCGCCTAGCCTGTGTCCACCTGCTCGGGGGGAGCGGGTCGGCGCGTGCGCCGTACGTCGACCGGAGGGATCATCCGATGTCCTCCACCACCCGCGCCCCCAGGCCCGCCCCGCAGGTCGTGCGCGGGCGCAACCGAGAGCTGGCGATCCTCCAGGTCGTGGTGCGCGAGGTGCGATCCGCCGTCGTGCGCGGTCGGCCCGGTGCCGGGGTGAGCACGATGCTCGACGAGACCGCGCGCCGCGCGGCCAGCGAGGGCGCGCGGGTGGGCCGGCTCCGCCCCCGGCCCTGGGCCGCCTCGACGCTCGAGCTCCTCGACGACCTCGAGCCGATGCTCACCGGTCGCGACAAGGTGGTGGTCGTGCTCGACGACGCCGACCTGTGCGACCCGGCGCAGCGTGCCGAGGTGGTGCGCCGGTGCCAGCGCTCCCGGGCGCCCCTGCTGGTCGGCGCCCACGGCGACGTGCCCGAGGTCGCCGAGGTCCGCGACTGCACGCTCATCGAGCTGGGCGGTCTCGAGCGCGCCGGCGTCGCTGATCTGGTCGGCGACGCGCTGGGCCAGCAGCTCGAGGGCAGCTCGGGGCTGGTCTCGGCCTACCACCGCGCCAGCGCCGGCAACCCCGGGGTGCTGCGGGCCGTCCTCGACGACCCCGAGCTGCGGGCCGAGTTCGCCGCGGCCGGTGCCGCCCCCGACCCCACCGACCACGCGCCCCGGCTGGCCCACGCGCTCGTCGACTCGGTGCGCCGCCGACTCGCCATGCTGGACCCGGAGGTCCTGCTGGCCGTCGGGGTCAGCGCCGTCGCCGGCGCGCTGGTGCCCGCCGGCGTCGTCGAGGACGCCGTCGGTCCGGCGCCGCTCGCGCGAGCCGTCGAGTCGGGCCTCCTGGTGCACACCCCCGACGGCACCCCCGCCTTCCGCCACGGGGCCGTGCGTCGCATCGTGCTCGAGGAGCTGCCGGCGGCCGTCCACGCCGACGTACGCCACCGCCTGCTCGACGCCGCCCACGCCCACGGGCTCACCGTCGTCCCCGACGACGTGCTGACGCTCGGTTGAGCGGCGGCCCACAGCCGGCGACTCGCTGCTAGCCCGCGATGCCCAGCAGGAGCATCGTGGTGCCGAAGACCAGCCCGGACGCGATGAGCGTGACCATCGTGTACCCCAGGATGTCGCGGATCTTGAGCCCGGAGATCGCGAGCACCGGCAGGGCCCAGAACGGCTGGATCATGTTGGTCCACTGGTCGCCGTAGGCGATGGCCATGATCGTCACCGAGGGGTCCACCCCCAGCCGGCCGCCGGCGTCGAGCATCACGGGCCCCTGCACGGCGAACTGGCCGCCGCCGGAGGGGACGAAGAAGTTCACCACTCCGGCCGAGAGGAAGACCAGCAGCCCGAAGGTCGAGGGGCCGGCGGTCTCGACCATGAAGTCGGAGAAGACGGTGATCAGGCCCGAGGTGGCCATGATCCCCATGATCCCGGCGTAGAGCGGGAACTGGAGCAGGATCTCACCCACGTTCGAGGCGGCGTTCTTGACCAGGCCGATCAGCTCGAGCGGGCTGCGCACCAGCAGGAAGATCAGCGCCAGGAAGGTCCAGTTCACGATGTCGAGGGTGGCCGTGCCCCCGTCGGAGTAGTGCAGGACGAGGTAGGCCACCAGCGCCAGGCCGACCATCAGCGTCGGGACGCGGCTGCCGTCGACGCGATCGGCCGGGGTGACCACGTCGTCCTCGACGCGCCGCGTCGTCGAGGCGTGCCTGGGGGTCCAGCTCGATGATCCTGTCGCTGCCGCGTGGGGACACCAGGGCCAGCCCGACCCCTACGACCACGATGGTGGCGATGATCGCCACGATGTTCCACCAGGCGAAGACGGTCTCACCGATGGGGATGGTCTCGCCGAGCTGCTCGGCGATGAACGAGCCCTCGGTCGCGGCGGCGAGGGTCCCGGAGCCGGAGTAGCCCATGTGCCAGATGACGTAGCCGGAGTAGCCGGCCGCGACCAGCATCGGGAAGTGCAGCCTCAGTCCCTTCTCCCGACCCTGCTTGGCGACCTCCACGGCCAGCAGCACACCGACGACCAGGCCCAGGCCCCAGGTGATCAGCGAGGCCACGGCGGCCACGAGAAAGACGAAGAGGTAGGCCTGGAGGACGGTCCGCGGCAGCCCACCGAGCCTGGCCAGCAGGCCGCGCACCGGTCCGGTGTTGGCGAGGGTGTGGCCGAGCAGCAGGATCAGCGCCATCTGCGTCATGAAGGCCAGCAGCCCGGACAGGCCGTCGCCCCAGCCCCGGACCACGTCGACCGGCCCGGTGTCGGTCAGGAGCAGCGCCAGGATCGCCACGATGAAGGTCAGCACGATCGCGAAGACCAGGGCGCTGGGGATGAAGCGCTCGACGAGCGAGTTGACCGGCCGCATCAGGGCCGAGAGCCCCGACGACGACTTCTCCGTCGAGCGGGGAGTGGCCGCTGGATCTGTGCTGGGACCGGGCATCGGGGGATCTCCTCGTTCTCGGGGGGCGCTCCGGTGGCGAGCGACGTCCTGCACCATGCGGACGGCAGGCTACACCGCTCGTCCTCCGCAGGAACCCCACGAGATCCGCCGGGTTCGTCGTCGCTCGAGGGTGCCGTGAAAGGGAGCGACACGCCCCTGGGGCAGCGTCTACCGTGCGCGCATGACAGGCGAGCTGCTGCTGATCACCGGCCCCCCGGCCGTGGGCAAGATGACGGTCGGTCGTGCGATCTGCGCCCGCAGCGACTTCCGGCTCTTCCACAACCACCACACCGTCGAGCCGCTGCTGGAGGTGTTCGGGCACGGCACGCCGTCCTTCGAGCGGCTGACGCTGGAGTTCCGCCGCCGGGTGCTCGAGGAGGCTGTCGAGCACAGGCTGCGGCTGGTCTTCACGCTGGTGTGGGGCGTCGACGACCCCGTGGAGGCCGCGCTGGTCGGCCAGATGGTCGCGCCCTACCGCGAAGCCGGGCTCCCCGTGCGCTGGGTCGAGCTGTACGCCGACCTCGAGACGCGTCTGGCCCGCAACAGCGGCCCCGACCGGATCGCGGCGAAGCCCTCGAAGGCCGACCTGGTGTGGTCGGACGCGCACGTGCGCGACCTGGAGCAGCGGCTCCGGATGAACACCGACCCGAGCGAGCCCACCGTCGCCGACGAGCTGCTGGCCGACGTCGAGCACCTGCGCCTCGACAACGCCGCGCTCACCCCCGACGAGGCGGCGCAGCGGGTGCTGGCCTGGCTCGAGCCGCACTGATCGGTCGGTTCGGGCCGACTCAGGGAGAAGTGTGGGCCGGGTGGGCGGGAAGTGTGGGCCGGGTGGGCGGGAAGTATGGGCCGGGTCGCAATCGGATTGCGGGGCGGCCGGTGCGGCGGCGTACGATCGGGCCACAGGCGTCTGAGCCGTCATCAGCGGCGAGCCTCCGGAAGAAAGCCCTCGGGTGAGTAGAACCGGACGGGTAGGCCCGTCACAGCCCGCAACGAGCGGCCCCCGCAGCGTGAGCGGCGGAGGCAAGCGAGGTGGTACCGCGGACCCCGGCAGGGGAGTCGTCCTCGTGGCAGCAGGCCCCGACGACCGACGTACCCCAGGAGCAGCCGTGACCTACCCGAAGGTCTCCACTCACCCCGACGGTCCCGACAGCGGCGCGAGCGCCGTCCCGTCGAGCCCGCGCTTCCCCGAGATCGAGGAGCGGGTGCTGGCCTACTGGGCCGCCGACGGCACCTTCCAGGCGAGCATCGACCAGCGCGACGCGGGGGAGCACGGCGAGAACGAGTTCGTCTTCTACGACGGCCCACCGTTCGCCAACGGGCTGCCGCACTACGGCCACCTGCTCACCGGCTACGTCAAGGACCTGATCCCGCGCTACCAGACGATGCGCGGGCGCCGGGTCGAGCGCCGCTTCGGGTGGGACACCCACGGGCTGCCCGCCGAGCTCGAGGCGATGCGCCTGAACGGCATCAAGACCACCGACGAGATCGTCGAGATGGGCATCGACAGGTTCAACGACGCCTGCCGCGAGTCGGTGATGACCTACACCGGCGAGTGGCGCGACTACGTGACCCGCCAGGCGCGCTGGGTCGACTTCGACAACGACTACCGCACCATGAACCCCGACTACATGGAGTCGGTGATGTGGGCGTTCTCGCAGCTGCACGAGAAGGGCCTGGTCTACGAGGGCTTCCGGGTGCTGCCCTACTGCTGGAACGACGAGACGCCCCTGTCGAACCACGAGCTGCGGATGGACGACGACGTCTACCAGAACCGCCAGGACCCCGCGGTCACCGTCGGCTACGCCCTCGACGCGACCGGCGACGACGAGGTGCTCGACGGCGCGCACCTGCTGATCTGGACCACCACCCCCTGGACCCTGACCTCCAACCTCGCGGTGATGGTCGGCTCCGAGATCGAGTACGTCGTCGTGGAGGCCGCCGTGCCCGGCACCGACACCACGGCGCGCTACCTGCTCGCCGAGGCCCGGCTGGCGTCGTACGCCAAGGAGCTGGGCTCGACGGGTGCGGGCGACGAGCCGACCGTGCTGGGCCGCTACCGCGGCGCCGACCTGGTCGGGCGCACCTACACCCCGCCGTTCTCCTACTTCGTGGGCCACGCGAACGCGTTCCGGGTGGTCGCGGCCGACGACGCCGTCACCACCACCGACGGCACCGGGCTGGTGCACACCGCCGGCGCCTTCGGTGAGGTCGACAAGGAGGTCACCGACCGCGAGGGCATCGAGGCGGTGATGCCGGTCGGCAAGGACGGGCGCTTCACGCACCCGGTCGACGACTACGCCGGGCTGCAGGTCTTCGAGGCGAACCTGCAGATCATCGACCACCTGAAGGCGACGACCCGCGGCGAGCGGGCCGGCGCGGTCACGCCCGGCACGATCCTGCTGCGCCGCGAGACCTACGACCACTCCTACCCGCACTGCTGGCGCTGCCGCGAGCCGCTGATCTACAAGGGCGTCTCGTCGTGGTTCGTCGAGGTGACTGCGATCAAGCAGCGGATGCTCGAGCTGAACCAGCAGATCAACTGGGTGCCCGACCACATCCAGGACGGCCAGTTCGGCCGCTGGCTGGAGAACGCGCGCGACTGGTCGATCACCCGCAACCGCTTCTGGGGCTCCCCGGTGCCGGTGTGGAAGAGCGACGACCCGGCCTACCCGCGCCTCGACGTCTACGGCTCCTTCGCCGACATCGAGCGCGACTTCGGCGACCTGCCGCGCAACCACGCCGGCGAGCCCGACCTGCACCGCCCCTTCGTCGACGAGCTCGTGCGGCCCAACCCCGACGACCCCCGGCCCGAGGGGGAGCGCTCGATGATGCGCCGGGTCCCCGACGTGCTCGACGTGTGGTTCGACTCCGGGTCGATGTCCTACGCCCAGGTGCACTACCCGTTCGAGAACGCCGAGTGGTTCGCCGGCCCCGACGGCGCGGACGGCAAGGGCGGCCACTTCCCGGCCGACTTCATCGTCGAGTACATCGGCCAGACCCGCGGCTGGTTCTACACGCTGCACATCCTGGCGACCGCCCTCTTCGACAAGCCCGCCTTCGAGAACTGCATCAGCCACGGCATCGTGCTCGGCTCCGACGGCAACAAGATGAGCAAGAGCCTGCGCAACTACCCCGACGTGCGCGAGGTCTTCGACCGCGACGGCGCCGACGCGATGCGCTGGTTCCTGATGTCGAGCCCGATCCTGCGCGGCGGCAACCTCGTGGTCACCGAGCAGGGCATCCGCGACTCGGTGCGCCAGGTGCTGATCCCGCTGTGGAACAGCTGGTACTTCTTCCAGCTCTACGCCAACGCCGGCTCCGTCGAGGCGCAGACCTCCACGGCCTCCAGCGACCGCCTCGACCGCTACCTGCTGGCCAAGTGCGGCCAGTACGTCGAGCAGATGACGACCGCGCTCGACTCCTACGCCGTCGCCGAGGCGTGCGACGCGACCCGCTCGTTCCTCGACGTGCTGACCAACTGGTACATCCGCCGCTCGCGCGAGCGGTTCTGGGACGCCGACGACTCGGCCCCCTTCGACACCCTCTACACGGTGCTCGAGACGGTCTGCCGCGTCACCGCGCCGCTGCTGCCGCTGGCCACCGAGGAGATCTGGCGCGGCCTGACCGGCGGGCGCTCGGTGCACCTGGCCGACTGGCCGGGCGTCGGCGAGCTGCCCGCCGACGACCAGCTCGTCGCGGCGATGGACCAGGTGCGCGAGGTCTGCTCGGCCACCTCGGCGCTGCGCAAGGCCCGCTCGCTGCGCAACCGGCTGCCGCTGTCGCAGCTGACCGTGGTCGTCGCCGACCCCGCGGCGCTCGGGGGCTTCGAGCCGATCGTGGCCGACGAGGTCAACGTGCGCTCGGTGCGGCTGCTGGGCGCCGACGCGCCCGAGGCGGCGTCGTACGGCGTCTCGCAGCGGCTCACGGTCAACGCGCGCGCCGCCGGGCCCCGGCTCGGCAAGGACGTGCAGCACGCGATCAAGGGCTCGAAGTCCGGTGACTGGTCGGTGGCCGAGGACGGCACCGTGACCGCGGGCGGCTTGGCCCTGGTCGAGGGGGAGTACACCCTCGAGACCGTCGCCGGCTCGGCCGAGTCCACCGACGCGATCGGGATGCTGCCCGGCGGCGGGTTCGTGGTGCTCGACACCGTGGTCACCGAGGAGCTGGCCGCCGAGGGCCTGGCCCGCGACCTGGTGCGCGCGGTCCAGCAGGCTCGCCGCGACGCCGGCTTCGAGGTCTCCGACCGGATCGGGCTGACCATCGCCGGCTCCGAGACCGTGCAGGCGGCCGCGTCGACGCACCGCGAGCTGATCACCGGCGAGACCCTGGCGACGGCCTACGAGGTCACCTCGAACGTGGACCACCCGGGCACACCGGTGACCGTCGGGGACGGCGAGAAGGCGACCGTGGCGGTCGCGCTGGTCTGAGGCCCCGAGGGGCCGGCCCGCGCCGCGGCTCAGCCCAGCAGCGGCGCGGGGGTCAGGCCCAGGCGGGCGGCGAGCCGGTCGAGGCCGGCCAGCACCTCGGCGGGCTCCTTGTCGGGCACCCCCCAGATCAGCTCGGTCGCGCCCGCCTCGGCCCACGCCGCCAGGTCGTCGGGGTCGGGCCTGAAGGCGATCAGGATCCGTACGTCGGGTCGGCCCTCGCGGCCCGCGGCGGCCCAGGCCCGCTGCAGCGCGCCGATCTGGTCGGTGATGTCGCGCTGCTGCGGGGTGGTCATCCAGCCGTCGGCGTGCCGGGCGATCCATGCGAAGGTCTGTGGCCCCGCGCCCGCACCGATCACCAGCGGCACGTGGCGCGCGGGCTTCGGCCAGGCCCAGCTCGGGCCGAACGACACGAACTCGCCGTCGTAGGCCGCCTCCTCCTGCGTCCACAGCGAGCGCATCGCCTCGACGTACTCCTTGAGCACGGTGCGGCGCCGGTCGGCGGGGACGCCGTGGTCGGCCAGCTCATCGGTGTTCCAGCCGAAGCCCGCGCCGATCTCGACCCGACCGCCGGAGAGGTGGTCGAGGGTGGCGACCTGCTTGGCCAGGGTGATCGGGTCGGACTCGACCGGCAGCGCCACCGCGGTCGAGAGCCGGATCCGGCTGGTCACCGCCGCCGCGGTGGCCAGCGAGATCCACGGGTCGAGGGTGCGGGTGTAGCGGTCGTCGGGCAGCGTCTCGTCACCGGTGCCCGGGTGCGCCGCGTCGCGGCGTACGGGGATGTGGGTGTGCTCGGGCACGTAGAAGGTGTCGAAGCCACGCTCCTCCGCCGCGCTCGCCAGGGCGGCCGGGGTGATGCCGCGGTCGGAGGTGAACAGGACGAGACCGTTGCGCATGCCCCTCACACTAGAACGTGTTGCAGTTCTGGGGTAGCAGGAGTGTCATCGGCCGGCCGATGAACCTTCGGGGTCGGCGGCGCGCACCCACCCCGGGGCGGGGAGCGGCTGGTTGGATGGGCGCCATGACCAGCCCTGCCGTCCGCACCCCCGCCCTCGACCTCGGCGCCGACGTGGTGACGCTGACCCGCCAGCTGTGCGACATCGAGTCCGTCAGCCGCGACGAGGAACGCATCGCCGACGCGGTGCAGGCGGCGCTGGAGGCGCTGGGGCACCTCAGCGTCACCCGGCTGGGCAACACCGTGGTGGCGCGCACCGACCTGGGCCGCGCCGAGCGGGTGGTGCTCGCGGGCCACCTCGACACGGTGCCGGTCAACGGCAACTTCCCCAGCCGCCTCGACGCCGAGACGGGTGTGCTGCACGGGCTGGGCACCTGCGACATGAAGGGTGGCGACGCGGTCATCCTGCGCCTGGCCGCCACGGTGCCCGAGCCGGTGCGCGACGTGACCTTCGTGCTCTACGAGGCCGAGGAGATCGAGGAGGAGCACAACGGGCTCAAGATGGTCGCCGAGCAGCGCCCCGACCTTCTCGAGGCCGACTTCGCGATCCTGATGGAGCCCTCCAACGCCGGCGTCGAGGCCGGCTGCCAGGGCACCCTGCGCGTCGACGTGCGCACCACCGGCGAGCGGGCCCACTCGGCGCGCTCCTGGAAGGGCGTCAACGCGATCCACGGCGCCGCCGACGTCCTCGCCCGCCTCAACACCTACGAGGCCCGGCGCCCGGTGATCGACGGGCTGGAGTACCACGAGGGCCTCAACGCGGTCGCCATCCGCGGCGGTGTGGCCGGCAACGTGGTGCCCGACGAGTGCGTCGTCGAGGTCAACTTCCGCTTCGCCCCCGACCGCTCCACCGACCAGGCCCAGGCCTTCGTGCACGACTTCTTCGAGGGCTACGACGTCACGCTCACCGACCTCGGTGCTGCCGCGATGCCCGGGCTCGACCGGCCCGCGGCCAGGGAGTTCGTCACCGCGGTCGGCGGCGGGGTCGCCCCCAAGTTCGGCTGGACCGACGTGGCCCGCTTCACCGCGCTCGGCGTGCCCGCGGTCAACTACGGCCCGGGCGACCCGCTCTTCGCGCACAAGGCCGACGAGCACGTGCCGGTCGCCGAGATCGAGCACTGCGAGCGTGCCCTGCACGCCTGGCTGACCGGCACCACCAGCAGCTCCGAGCGGGCGGGGGCCTGAGGTGTCGCGGCTGCGTGGGCGCTTCAAGGGCCCGGTCTTCACCCGCGCCGAGGAGGCCACGACCACCGACCAGCGCCTGCTCGACTCGCCCGGCGGCGCCGAGTGGGTGCACACCGACCCCTGGCGGGTGCTGCGCATCCAGGCCGAGTTCGTCGAGGGCTTCGGCGCCCTGGCCGAGCTGGGGCCCGCGATCGCCGTCTTCGGCTCCGCGCGCACCCCGTCCGACCACCCGTCGTACGCGCAGGGCGAGCAGCTGGGACGGCTGCTGGTCGAGGCCGGCTACGCGGTGATCACCGGAGGCGGTCCCGGGGCGATGGAGGCGGCCAACAAGGGCGCCTGCGACGCGGGCGGCACCAGCGTCGGGCTCGGCATCGAGCTGCCCTTCGAGGCCGGGCTCAACGAGTGGGTCGACGTCGGCATCAACTTCCGCTACTTCTTCGTGCGCAAGACCATGTTCGTGAAGTACTCCCAGGGCTTCGTGGTGCTGCCGGGCGGTGTCGGCACCCTCGACGAGCTCTTCGAGGCGATCACGCTGGTGCAGACCAAGAAGGTCACCCGCTTCCCGATCGTGCTGGTCGGCGTCGACTACTGGAGCGGGCTGCTGGACTGGATGCGCGACACGGTGCTGGCCGACGGCAAGATCTCGCCGGCCGACCTCGACCTCCTCCACCTCACCGACGACGTCGAGGAGGCGGTGCGCCACGTGGCGGCCGTGCAGCACCGCGGTACCGAGGAGGCCCCGCCGCGATGATGTGGTTCTTCGCGATCCTGCTGGTGCTGGTGCTGGGTGCCATCGCGATGGTCGCGGCCGGCCGCGGCACCCCGCTCGCGCCCGAGTACGACGACCGGCCCGACGCGAGCGTGCCGGCGGGCCGGCTCGTGGGCGACGACCTGCGCCGGGTCCGCTTCTCGCTGGCCTTCCGCGGCTACCGGATGTCGGAGGTCGACGCGCTGCTCGACCGGCTGGCCGCGCAGCTGGAGACCGGGCAGGAGGCCAGGCCGGAGGCCGGGCCGGAAGTCGGGCCGGAAGTCGGGCCGGAGACGGGAGCGGGCGACGGGGAGCGTGGCGCACGCCACGAGCCGTAGGGCACACTCACGCGGGTGTCCTCCCAGGTCGTCGTCTACGTGCTCACCGCCCTCGCGGCGGTGGTGGTCGTGCTCACCCGTGTCCGCCTCGGTCGCGCCGACGGCGCGGCGCGCCGCCTCGACGTGGGACGAGGCTGGCTCGCGGTGCACACCGTCGCCGGGGCGCTGGCGCTGGTGCTCTGGCTGGTCTTCCTCCTCGCCCCCGCCGACTCCGCGCTGGGCGGCTCGCTGCTCGGGGTCGTCGCGCTGGGCCTGTGGTGGGTGGTGGCCCTCGTCGGCCTGCTGATCCTCGCGCGCTGGCTGCCCTCGAAGGGCAAGCATGCGCAGGCCGGCACCGAGGACACCTGGTCGACCGGGCCGGGGCTCTCGGTGCTCGCCCACGGCGGCATGGTCGTCGGCGTGGCCGTCTTCACCTGGGCCTACTGGTCAGCCGTGGTCTAGACCATCGCGGGACGGGTCAGCGGCCCTCGAACTGCGGGCGCTGCTTGGCCACGAACGCCTCGACGGCGATGCGGTGGTCGTGCGTCGAGCCGGTGCGGGTCATCTGCTCGCTCTCGAAGGCCAGCGCCTCGGCGAAGTCGTGGTGGGCGGCGTGGGCCACCGAGCGCCGCATCGCCCCGAAGGCCAGTGTGGGCCCCGCGGCCAGCCGGGTCGCCAAGGCGTCGATCTCGGTGTCGAAGTCCTCGACCGGCACCACCGCCGTGGCCAGCCCGAGCTCGAGGGCCTCCTGGGCCGGCACCGTGCGCGGGAAGTAGAGCAGCTCCATCGCCTTGGCCCGCCCCACCAGCTGGGGCAGGTGGATCGAGGCGCCGGTGTCGCAGGACAGCGCGACCCCGGCGAAGGCCAGGTTGAAGCCGGCGCCCTCGGCGACCACGCGCAGGTCGCAGGCCATCGCGATGCTGGCCCCGGCGCCCGCCGCGACCCCGTTGACGGCCGCCACCACCGGCTTGTCCATCTCCGCGATGGCGGTGACGATCGGGTTGTAGTGCTCGTCGACGGTGGTGAAGAGGGCGTCGCTGCCGCCGCTCTCGAGCAGCGAGATGTGCTCCTTGAGGTCCTGGCCGGTGCAGAAGGCGCGCCCCGACCCGGTGATCACCACGCAGCGCACGGCGCTGTCGTCGGCCACCTCGCGCAGCGCACCCAGCAGCTGCACCTTGGTCGCGTTGTCGAGGCTGTTCATCGCCTCGGGACGGTTCAGGGTGATCGTCGCGACGCCGGCGGCGACGTCGAGCAGGACGGTCGTGGGGGCGCTCTCGGAGGTCATGGGGCGAGTCTGCCCGAACGCCGCGCCCGCCCGGCGCCCACCCCGCGCCGGGGCCGCGAGATCGCGCAGGGCAACCCTGTGGTGCCGATCACCAGGGCGATGGGGGATACTAGGGCCCAAGCGTGTCCCGGATCCTCGGGTGCGCACCCCTGCACGCACGAATGGAAGAGGTGCCGGATGGCGGCGATGAAGCCGCGGACGGGCGACGGTCCGCTGGAGGTCACCAAGGAAGGGCGCGGCATCGTGATGCGCGTGCCGCTCGAGGGTGGAGGCCGCCTCGTCGTGGAGCTCAACGCCGACGAGGCCACCGCTCTGGGAGACGCCCTCAAGGGCGTCGTCGGCTGAGCCGGCTGCCAGCGTCCTCGATGCCCGAGACCACCGCCGACCAGCCCCAGCTGCCGCCCCAGGTCGCCCCGCCCGACGTCGCGCTCAGCGACCTCGGGCCCTACGCCGTCCTCGGCGTCGACGTGGTGGCCGTGCCCGTCCTGCCGGGCGAGGCCGGCGACGATGCCGTCCCCGACGGTGACGGTGACCCGGGTGGCACCGGACCGGTGCTCGGGCCCGGGGCCGTCGAGCTGTGCGAGCAGCTCGGGCTCGACCTGCTCGCGTTCCTGGAGCTCGAGGGGGCGACCGGCGCGGCCGGCGAGGTCACCCGGGTGCCGGTGCCGCTGGGCGGACCCGACAATGCCGACCTGCGGTGGGTGCTGCTCGTCGGGGTGGGCCAGCAGCGCCCGGTCGACCTGCGTCGCGCCGGGGCCGCGCTGGCCCGCGCGGTGCGCAACCGCGAGGCCGTGGCCACCTCGGTGCCGGCCGTGGCCGGGCCCGAGGGACTGGCCGCTGGCCTCGAGGCCTTCGTCGTCGGGCTGGTGCTGGGCTCCTTCGGCTTCCGCTGGTCGGGGCAGGAACCCGACCAGCGTCCCGTCGGCCGCGCGGTGCTCAGCGACATCGAGGGCACCGAGGAGAACCGGGCCGTCCTGGCACGGGCGCTGGCCGTCGCCGGGGCCGGCTGGCAGTCGCGGCTGCTGGCCACCGTTCCCTCGAACCTGAAGAGTCCCGCCTGGCTGGCCGCGCAGGCCGTCGAGGTCGCCGCCCGCGCCGGCCTCGAGGTCGAGGTGTGGGACGAGCAGCGGCTCGCCGCCGAGGGCTGCGGCGGCATCCTGGGCGTCGGCCAGGCCTCGGCCAGCCCCCCGCGGCTGATCCGCCTCGACTACACCCCGCCCCGCGCCACGCGTCGTACGCCGACGGTGGTGCTGGTCGGCAAGGGCATCACCTTCGACACCGGCGGCCTGTCGATCAAGCCCGCCGAGGGCATGGCCACCATGAAGCGCGACATGACCGGCGGCGCCGTGGTCATCGCCACCATGGCCGCGCTGCGTGAGGTCGGCTGCCCGGTGCGGGTCGTGGGGCTCGTCGCCGCGGCCGAGAACGCCGTCTCCGGCAGCGCGATGCGCCCCGGCGACGTGGTGCGCCACTACGGCGGTCGCACCTCGGAGGTCACCAACACCGACGCCGAGGGCCGGCTGGTGATGGCCGACGCGCTCGCCTACGGCGTCGCCGAGCTCGCTCCCGCGGCGATCGTCGACGTGGCCACCCTCACCGGGGCGATGAAGGTCGCCCTCGGGCTGCGCACCGGCGGCTTCTTCGCCGACGACGAGGCGCTGGCGGGCCACATCGCAGCGGCCGGCGAGGCGTCGGGCGAGACGCTGTGGCGGATGCCGCTGGCCGACGTCTACGAGGAGCGGATCGCCTCCGAGGTCGCCGACGCCGACAACGCGGGCGGTGGCCCGGGCGCCATCACCGCAGCGCTCTTCCTGCGTCACTTCACCGGCGACGTGCCCTGGGCCCACCTCGACGTCGCCTCGGTCGGCGACTCGCCGGTCGACGTGCACGAGTGGAGCGCCGGCCCGACCGGCTTCGGGGCCCGCGCGCTGCTGGCCTGGCTGGGCTCCGAGGACCCGCTCGCCGGGGTCGGCGCCGCCGGGACGAGCACCGGGGCGGGCCGCTCGTGAAGGGCCTGAGCGTGCGCTGGTCGCTCGCCGACGCGCCGCAGGGTGTCGAGGCCGAGCTGGCGACGTACGTCGAGGGCACCTCGCACGCGAAGTTCACCGGCATGTCGGACCTGCGGTTCAAGACCTGGCGGATGCGCGCGGGGGAGTGGTTCGAGGGCTGCTACGTCTTCGCCACCGACGAGGCCCGCGCAGCGTTCCAGGAGACCTTCACCGCCGGCGCGGCCGAGGCGCCGGGCTCGGTGATCATCGGCAGCGCGCCGGTGCTGATCGAGCCCTGCGACGTCGTGGCCGTCGCCGAGGGCTGGGACGGTTTCAGCCCCGTCGCGCGCGACGAGGGCTGAGCCGGGCCCCGAGAGGACTCAGTCCTCGTCCTCGGGGCTCCACACCTTCTTGGCGCACAGCAGGCCGTCGCCGACGGGCAGCAGCACGGAGAGCAGGCCGTCGTGGGCGGCCACGGTGCGCCCGAGCTCGCGGATCGCCACGGTCTCCTCGTCGCGCTGCGCGGGGTCGGCGACCCGGTCGTGCCACAGGGCGTTGTCGAAGGCCACCACGCCGCCGGGACGCAGCAGGCGCAGCGCCTCGGCGAGGTAGGCGGAGTACTCGCGCTTGTCACCGTCGCAGAAGACCAGGTCGTAGTGCCCGTCGGTCAGGCGCGGCAGCACGTCGAGCGCGGAGCCCGAGATGGTGCGTGCGCGCTGCGAGGCCACCCCGGCCTCGGTGAAGGACTGGCGGGCCAGGCGCTGGTGCTCGGCCTCGATGTCGACGGTGGTCAGCACCCCGTCGCCGCGCATGCCGCGCAGCAGCCAGAGTCCTGAGACGCCGGTGCCGGTGCCGATCTCGACCACGGCACGCGCCTCGAGCACCGAGGCGAGGAAGCGCAGCGAGGCGCCGCCGCCGGGGCTGATCGGTGCCACGCCCACCTCCTCGGCGCGCGCACGAGCCGCGGCCAGGACGTCGTCCTCGGGGACGAACGCCTCCGCGTGGGACCAGCTGGCGGGGGTGATCGGCGTGGTGATGACGGGCCTCCTGCAGACACGGCGTGCGGGCGCTCGCCCGCACGGTGCGCCCAACCTATCGCGGCGCGGGCCCGCCGCCCGGCAACCCCGGCCTCGAGGCGGGGAACCCGTCGCGGGGGCGGGGCGTTGGAGAGGGCGACGACGTTCACAGGCTCCCCTCAGCAAGGAGCCCTAGCGTGGAGGGTGACGACGACGTGCGCAGCAGGCGGCGCCAGCAGGAGAGCATGATGACCGGTCCCGAGCACCCCGAGCACCCCTCGGCGGACCTGCCGACGTGGGAGCAGGTCGTCGAGGGCCACTCCGACCGGGTCTACCGGCTGGCCTACCGCCTCACCGGCGACCGGCACGACGCCGAGGACCTCACCCAGGAGGTCTTCGTGCGGGTCTTCCGCTCGTTGCACACCTACTCCCCGGGCACCTTCGAGGGCTGGCTGCACCGCATCACCACCAACCTCTTCCTCGACCAGGCGCGCCGCAAGCAGCGGATCCGCTTCGACGCGCTCTCCGACGAGCGCGCCGCGCGGCTGGCCAGCAGCTCCCCGCCGCCCGAGGCGGCCTACGCCGACCAGCGCTTCGACGACGACATCGAGCGGGCCCTGGCCACGCTGCCCCCCGACTTCCGTGCCGCCGTCGTGCTCTGCGACGTCGAGGGGCTCAGCTACGAGGAGATCGCGCAGATCCTCGACGCCAAGATCGGCACCGTGCGCAGCCGCATCCACCGCGGCCGGGCGATGCTGCGCAGCGCCCTGGCGCACCGCGCCCCGGGCGACGGCCGGCTGCGCTTCGCCGGCCCGCGCCCGGCCTCCGACGTGAGCGCGCTCGGGGGAGCGCGGTGATCGGTCACCTCGGCACCCGCGCCAGCGCCCTGCTCGACGGGCGGCTCGGCGCCGACGAGGCCGACCGGCTGTGGGAGCACGTGCACGGCTGCCACCAGTGCCGCGACCTGGTCGAGCGGCTCGGCGCGGTCAAGACCCGCCTGGGCGGGCTGGGGTCGGCGCCCGTGGTGGGCGCCCCCGAGCACCTGAAGGGCGCGCTGAAGGCCGGGCTCACCCAGGGCGAGGGCTACCTGTTGCTCGCCGAGCAGCCCGTCTCGCCCGTACGCCGCGCGGGCACCGTCGCGGCCACCGTGGGCGGCGCCGCCGGGGTCGCCGTGCTCGGGCTGCTCTCCTTCGGAGCGGCGCCCGCCGACGCCCCCACCGCCGACCGCCAGGTGCCGGTCACCTCGGTGACGGTGCCGACCTACGGGCCCGGCGTGGTGCCGGCTCGCGGGGTCGCCGGTCCCTGATCCAGGGCATCCACCGCCCGGGTGGGCTCGCGGTCAGGGCCTGCGGGGGATGATGGTGCGGTGGACGACGAGGAGCAGACCGCGCCGGTGCAGCAGCCTGCCCCGCCACCACCGCCCGAGCAACCGCAGCCAGGCGCCTGGCTGCCCCCGCACCCGGTGTCGGCGCCGGCGCCCGGCCCGTGGACCGGCGCGGCGTACGCCGGCTCCGGCCAGCCGCCCCGACCCGCGCCCCGGGCCCGGGTCAGCGGCTGGGTGTGGCCGGTCGTGACCGTGGTGGCACTGGTGGTCGGCCTGCTGGGCGGCGCCGTGGGCGGCGCGTTGGTGAGCGCGATCGAGCGTGAGGGGCTCGGCCCCGTCCGTGACGGCCTGGCCGGGGTCGACACCGTCACCCAGGCCCCGCTGCGCCCCGAGGACGGCACCGTCGCCGCGGTCGCCGAGACGCTGCTGCCGGCCACGGTCCAGATCATCGCCGAGTTCGGCGGCGACTCCGAGGGGGCCACCGGCTCGGGCTTCGTGCTCGACCGCCAGGGACACGTCATCACCAACAACCACGTCGTCGCCGACGCCGCCGACGACGGACGCATCCAGGTCGTCGACCAGGAGGGCGCGCGGTACGCCGCCAGCGTCGTGGGCCGCAGCCCCGTCTACGACCTGGCCGTCCTCGAGGTGCCCGACCTCGAGGGCACCGAGCCGGCCTCGCTCGGCGCCTCCGCGGCCCTGCGGGTCGGTGAGACCGTGGTGGCCATCGGCTCCCCGCTGGGGCTGAGCTCGACGGTGACCTCCGGCATCGTCAGCGCGCTGCAGCGCCCCGTCACCACCGGCGACTCGGCCAACGAGTCCTCCTACATCAACGCGGTGCAGACCGATGCCGCGATCAACCCCGGCAACTCCGGAGGGCCGCTGGTCAACCTGCTCGGCCAGGTCGTGGGCGTGAACTCCGCCATCGCCACCACCGGCGGCGGCGGCTTCGGCGGTGGCAGCTCGGGCAACATCGGGGTCGGCTTCGCCATCCCGATCGAGCAGGTCAAGGTCACCGCCGACCAGATCCTCCGGACCGGCGAGGCCCGCTACCCCGTGATCGGTGCCCAGGTGCAGACCGGGCGCGAGGACGGCCGCGGCGCCCGCATCGAGGAGGTCGTGGGCGGCAGTGCCGCCCAGGAGGCCGGTCTGCAGGAGGGCGACCTGGTCGTCGAGGTCGAGGGCGACCGGGTCGTCGACGGGATCGCCCTGATCGTCTCGATCCGCTCCCACCAGCCGGGCGAGACCATCGACTTCACCGTGCTGCGCAAGGGCTCGCGGGAGACGGTGTCGATCACCCTGCGGGCCGAGGTGGGCTGAGCCCGCGGGGCCGGGCTGTGCGCGCGCCCGGGACTACTCGGGCCGCTCCGCCTCGACGTAGGGGTGCTCGTCGACGAAGGTGCGTGTCTCGGCGTACATCCGCTCGATGAACTGCTCGAGCTGGGCGTCCTCCACGCGCCACTGCCCGCGCCCGCCGATCTTGATCGCCGGCAGGTCGCCGCGGCGCACCAGGGCGTAGACCTGCGCGCTGGAGGTGTTGAGGACCTCCGCGACGTCGGCCAGGGTCAGGAAGCGGGGCGTACCGGGCATGGGGCCATGCTCCCACCTGGGCCCGCCGGGCGGGACCGGCCACCCCGGACGCTGTGGAGATCGCCGGCCCCGGGGCACCTGTGGAGGAACAGGTGAGAGGAGGGCGCGCAGTGGGCATGATGCCCGCCGTGAGCATCGATCAGCGGGCCGCGCGCAGCCCCGCGGCCAGCCCCGCGTCCGGCCCCGCCCCCAGTGCCGTGCCCAGCGGTGTGCCCAGCAGTGTGCCCAGCGCCGTGCGCAGCAGCCGTCCGGGTTGGCGCGACCCGCGGCTGTGGGTCGGCGTGGCGCTGGTGGCCGCCTCGGTGGTGCTCGGCGCGCGCCTGCTCGCCGCGGCCGACGACATGGTCACGGTCTGGTCGGCCGGCAGCGACCTGGGCGTGGGCCAACGGCTGCAGCCCGACGACCTGGTCGCCCAGCGGGTGCGCTTCGACGACGCGCGGGCGCTGGAGGGCTACCTGGGTGTCGACGACGAGCTGCCCGCCGACACCGTGCTGGTGCGACCGGTGGCGGCCGGCGAGCTGGTCCCCGCGGCCGCGCTCGGCTCGGCGCAGGACTCCGGGCGCGTGGAGCTGCCGTTGTCGGTCGATCCCGAGCGGCTGCCCGAGCTGGGCGCCGGCATGAGCGTCGACGTCTACCTGCTGGCCACCGGTCGCGACGCCGACGGGCGCCGCGTCGAGCTCGACCCGGGCCCGGTGCTCGCCGACGTCACCGTCGTCGACGCCGGCACCCCCGACGGCGGCTTCGGCTCCTCCGGCCAGCGACGGGTCGTGGTCGCGGTGCCCGAGGACGACGCCGACGCCTACGTAGCCCTGCTCGGCCGGCTGGGGGAGCCGACCGTCCTGGTCTCGAGAGCCCGATGAGCGGTTCCGGCCCCTCCGACACGTCGCTGCGCGGGCTCGGGGAGCCGGTCGTCGTGCTCGTGGCCGCGGCCGGGGCTGCCTGGGAGTCCACGGCCGTCGAAGCGCTCACCGGGCGGACCGGCGTGGTCCTGCTCAAGCGCTGCGTCGACGTCGACGACCTGCTGGCGGCCGCGTCGGCGGGCCAGGCCGACGCGGCGGTGCTCGGGCTCGACGCGCACGGGCTCGACGCCGCGGCGGTCGACCTGCTGCGCCGCCACCGGGTCCACCCGGTGGCGGTGGTGCCGGGCTCGGTCGAGCCCGACACCGCCCGGCTGCGGGCCTCACGGATCGGCATCCGCACCCTGGTGCCCGAGGGCCGGGTCGACACCGTCGCCGACGCCGTCACCGCCCCGGAGGTGGTGCCCGAGCAGACGCGCCTGGCCTACGACGCCGCCGCCGGCGCCCCTGCGGTCCCCCCGGTGCGGCCGTCGGTCGCGGTGCCGCCCGCGGCGGCGCCGCCGACCTCGGCGCCCGCTGACGCCCCTGTGGCCCAGGGCGCGGGGCGGGTGCTGGCGGTGTGGGGCCCGGCCGGCGCTCCGGGTCGCAGCACCGTGGCCGTGGCCCTGGCCGCCGAGCTGGCCCACCGTCGGCTCTCGACGCTGCTCGTCGACGCCGACCCGCAGGCCGGGAGCATCGCCCAGCAGCTCGGCGTGCTCGACGAGGTCTCCGGCCTCCTGGCCGCGGCCCGCCTGGCGACGGCGGGGGTGCTGGAGGAGCGGCTCGCGTCGGTGCAGCGCTCGCTGGGCCCGCACCTGCGCGTGGTGACCGGGCTCCCGCGCGCCGACCGGTGGAGCGAGGTCCGTCCCGGCTCCCTGGAGCACCTGCTCGAGCTGGCCGGCGCCCAGGGCCACGTCGTCGTCGACACCGGCGCCTCGCTCGAGGACGACCCCGCCGCCGACCTGGGCGGGCGTCCGGCGCGCAACGCGCTCACCCTGGGGGCGCTCGACGTGGCCGACGAGGTGCTGGTGGTCGGCACCGCCGACCCGGTCGGGCTCTCCCGCCTGGCCCGGGGGCTGGTCGAGCTGGGGGAGCGCTGGCCGGGCACCCCGGTGCGGGTGGTGCTCAACCAGATGCGACCCACGCTGGGCTGGACCCGCGAGGAGGTGGGCTCGATGATCGGTGGGTTCGTGGCCCCGGCGTCGCTGCACTTCCTGCCCGAGGACCGCGCCGGGGTCGACCGGGCGCTGGTGGCCGGGCGCACCCTGCTCGAGGCCGGGGAGTCCCCGCTGACCCGGGCGGTCGCCGGGTTGGCCGACGCCCTGGTGGGCGAGGCCGCCCCGGCCGCTGCGACAGCGGCCCTCAGGCGGCGAAGAGCAGGAAGAGCCCGCCTGCGGTGAAGAAGACCATCAGCAGCAGCAGCGGCAGCTGACCGGTCAGCTGGTGCCGCTTGGGCAGCAGCGCGATCGCCCGGTCGTGCGCGGCCACCACGGCGACCACGTGGCCCAGCACGACGCCGAGCACCTTGAGGTTGGCCAGCAGCGTCGGGTGGTAGGAGAGCCAGTAGTTGACGCTCCAGTCGCCGGTGCCGAGGTAGTCGGCACCGGTGGAGAGCGGGTCGCTCGCCTTGATCAGGGTGTCCTGGCCGACCTCGATCCAGTACGACAGGTAGTGCGCGGCGATGTAGCCGACGATGATCGGGATCATCGTGTGCGCGAACTGCTCGGGGAGGTGGAGGCGGCGACGGGTGCCGCGCCGCAGACGAGCCGGGGCCGAGCGCACGGCGAGCAGCGCCCGGCGCCAGCGCTGGTCGGGCCGGGGTGCGGCCGGCGCGGCGGGGTCATCGCCGATGCCAGTGAGCATCGTGCCCAGGGCGAAGAGCAGCCCGACCCCGCCGCAGAAGACGAGCAGCGCGATGTTGTCGGCCAGGGTCGCCGCCCAGTCGCGGGTGGCGATCGCCTCGGTGTTCAGCAGGAACCGCACCCACGTCGGCGACTCGCGGAAGGAGTCGAAGCCGGTGCTGCCGAAGAGCACCGCCACCACCGCGACCAGGCCGGGGCGAGCCTCGGTGGTGGCCAGGTTGGCCAGCGGGGAGCGGACCACGACCCGGCCGTCGGCCTCACCCCAGACCGACAGCTTGGCCACCAGCGAGGAGTAGACCTCGAAGGGGTCGGCCCGCTCGAACCAGGTGTCACCGAACAGCGCGCCGCCCAGCAGCATCACCGCGACGTACACCGAGGCCCACAGCCGCACCGGGCCCAGCTCGGTGGAGTAGGGGTAGACCAGCTCGAGCCAGACGAAGGCGAACAGGCCCAGGGCCGCGGGCCAGTAGCCCAGCCGGGCCGGGTAGACCAGCACCCCGACCCCGGGCTCGGAGCCCGAGACCTTCGCCAGGAGCAGGTGGAAGGTGCGCACCGGGCTGACGGCCTTCCAGACCGGGCCCAGCAGCAGCGAGGCGGGCACCAGGCCCACCCACCACCACACGTAGAACATCCCGAAGAAGGGGTTGGTCAGCAGGTCCTGGCCCGCGATCGCCGCCAGCGCGGCCCAGCCGAAGAACAGCAGGCCGACCACGCGCAGCCCACCGCGCCAGGCGGTGGAGTCGACGACGCGCTGCAGGCCGTCGGGCAGCGGGTGGCCGCCGCGGGGGCCGCGGGCCGGTGAGGCGTAGCGGGGCGTGCGCCAGGCCAGCGCCAGCACGGTGAAGGAGATCGTCAGCGCCGCGACCGCACCGGCGATCGCCAGCTCGGGCGAGATCGGCAGGTCCTTGGCCCCACCGATGCCGTGGGCCTCGATCGTGCGGGCGGCGTCGTCCAGCCGGCGCCCCACGTCAGGAGACTTCGAGCTGGACGATCAGCTGGTCGGGATCGTGGGCCTCGACCTCGACCACGCCGGGGCGCTCGAAGGTGAGGGTCTCCTCGGTGGTGCCCTCCTCGTAGGAGAAGGAGGTCTCGGGGGTGGAGTGCACGTGCACCTCGCCGGCGGCGTCGGAGGTGACGGTGAAGGTGACCTCCTCGCCGACGCCGACCTCGATCCGGTCGCCCTTGGGCGTGATCGTGCCGTCCTCGACCGTGATCTCGACGGCCGTCGGCTCCTGGGGGGCCTGCGAGTCCGTCGCCGGCTCGTCGGAGCCGCAGCCGACCAGGCTCAGCGGCAGCGCCAGCGCCGCCAGGGCGGCCAGGGCGCGGGTCGAGGGTCGGGTCGGAGCGCGGTGCATGAGGCTCTTCCTGTCGGGTGCGAGTCGTGGTCCGGTGGTGGTCCGGTCGTGGCCGGGCTGCCGGTGGCGGAGGACTCTGACAGAATCCCATGCAGGACAAGGCCGACGGTGAGAGGGGCCCCACCAGATGACCACCCGGGTGCAGGCGCGCGACCTGGCCTTCCTGGCCGAGGAGACGGCGTCGACGCCGCGGCACAACGCCACGGTGGAGGTCTTCGAGCCCGGCGAGTCCGGCTTCGACCACGAGCGCCTGCTCGAGCTGATCGAGGACCGCATCTCGTTCGTCCCGCGCTACCGCCAGCGCCTGCAGGCGGTCCCGGGGCGGCTGGCCAACCCGGTCTGGATCGACGACCCCGACTTCGACCTCGGCTACCACGTGCGTCGCTCGGCGCTGCCGCGCCCGGGCACCCCCGAGCAGCTGCGCGAGCTGGTGGCCCGCATCGTCTCCCGCCCGCTCGACCGGTCCAAGCCGCTGTGGGAGGTCTACGTCGTCGAGGGCCTGGCCGACGGCCGGGTGGCACTGCTCTACAAGGCGCACCAGGCGCTGGTCGACGGCGTGCACACCGTCGACCTGGCCCAGGTGCTCCTCGACACCTCGCCCGAGCCCAAGCTGCTGGGCGGCGACGACTGGGACGCCTGGAAGCGGCCCTCCGCACCGAGCCTGCTGGCCGGGGCGGTGCGCGACAACCTCACCCGCCCCACCGTGCTGGGCCAGACGCTGCGCAGCGCCTCGGCCTCGGCGACCCGCACCGCCGAGGCCGCCGGCGAGCGCGCCGGTCGGGTGCTGGGGGCGCTGACCGGTCGCGGCAACGAGCGGGAGACCCCGATCAGCGGCCGGCACTCCCAGCAGCGCCGGGTGGTCTCGGTGCACACCGCGCTCGCCGACCACCAGCTCATCCGCGACGGCCACGGCGGCACCGTCAACGACGTCGTGCTGGCCACGATCTCGGGCGCCCTGCGGGCCTGGCTGATGAACCGCTCGGAGTCGATGGCGGGACTGCGGCGCATCCGCGCGGTGGTGCCGGTCTCGGTGATCGACAGGGAGCTGGAGGCGACCTCGCTGGGCAGCCAGATCGCCGCCCACGTCGTCGACCTGCCCGTCGGCGAGGCCAGCCCGGTGGTGCGTCTGCACCAGGTCTCCTACTCCTTCCAGAGCCACCAGGAGACCGGTCGCGGCGTGGCGGCCAACCGCCTCGCGGGCATCGCCGGCTTCGCGCCCAGCACCTTCCACGCCATCGGCTCCCGGGTCGCGGCCTGGGAGGCCGGGCGCAGCGACCAGCTCATCGTCACCAACGTGCCGGGCCCGCAGTCGCCGCTGTACGCCGCCGGGGCGCGGATGGTGGCCACCTACCCGGTGCCCCCGCTGCTGCCCGGGCACCTGCTGGCGATCGGCGTGACGTCGTACGACGGCCAGGTCTCCTACGGCATCACCGCCGACCGCGACAAGGTGCCCGACGCCGACGTGCTGGGCCAGTGCCTGGCCGAGTCGCTCGACGAGCTGCTCGACACCGTCTCGGGCGCGCGTCCGCGCGCGCCGCGCGGGCGCCGCAAGAAGGGCGCTGACCGCTCGTGACGCGCCTCTACCTGCCGGCGAGCCTCGAGCTGCTCGCCCGCCTGCACGTCGGCGAGGACCTCCCGACCGCCGCTGCGGTCGAGGCCGACGACGACAGCGAGGACAGCGAGTACGCCGCCCTGCTCACCGCCGCCGAGGCCTCCGCCGAGCTCGTCGGCGCGGGCCGGCGCCGGGTGGTCGTGGTGGCCGAGGTCGCACGGCCCGGCGACCCGGTGACGGTGCGCGAGGTGGTCGCGGTGCACGTCGACATCGAGGCCGGCGCCGATCCCGACGACGACCTCGCGTGGTTCGCCACCCAGGAGATCGGTCAACTGGTCCAGGGGGCCGACGGCGCCTAGGGTCGGGTCATGGACGCGATCTCCTTCCCGCCGGCTCCGGTCAACGAGCCCAACCTCCACTACGCCCCCGGCTCTGCGGAGCGGGAGGCGCTGCTCGACCAGATCGCGGTGCTCGAGAAGGAGCCCCGCGAGCTCCCCGCCTACATCGGTGGCCGGTGGCGCCACGGGGGCGGTGCGGCGATCGAGGTCGTGCAGCCCCACGACCACCAGCACGTGCTGGGCACCGCCCACCACTCCACCCGCGCCGACGCCCAGGACGCCATCGACGCGGCCCTGGCGGCGGCACCGGCCTGGCGCGACCTGCCCTTCGACGACCGCTGCGCGATCATCCTCAAGGCCGCCGACCTGCTGGCCGGTCCCTGGCGCCAGCGGCTCAACGCCGCGACCGTGCTGGGCCAGTCGAAGACGGCCTTCCAGGCCGAGATCGACTCCGCCTGCGAGCTCATCGACTTCTGGCGCTTCAACGTGCACTACGCCAAGCAGATCCTCACCGACCAGCCGATCGCCAACAGCCCGGGTGTCTGGAACCGCACCGACCACCGCCCGCTCGAGGGCTTCGTCTACGCGATCACGCCCTTCAACTTCACCGCGATCGCCGGCAACCTGCCCACCGCCCCAGCGCTGATGGGCAACGTGGTGCTCTGGAAGCCCAGCCCCACCCAGCAGCTGGCCGCCTCGCTGATCATGGAGCTGCTCGAGGAGGCCGGGCTGCCGCCGGGCGTCATCAACATGCTGCCCGGCGACGGCCTCGAGGTCTCGGAGGTGGCGCTGACCCACCGCGACCTGGCCGGCATCCACTTCACCGGCTCGACGCCCACCTTCCAGCACCTGTGGCGCACCGTCGGCGAGAACATCACCGAGTACCGCTCCTACCCGCGCATCGTCGGTGAGACCGGCGGCAAGGACTTCATCGTCGCCCACCCCTCCGCCGACCCGGCGGTGCTGCGCACGGCGATGGTCCGCGGCGCGTTCGAGTTCCAGGGCCAGAAGTGCTCGGCCGCCTCGCGCGCCTACGTGCCGGCCTCGGTGTGGGGGCAGATCAAGGACGACCTCGTGGCCGAGGTCGAGGCGATCAAGGTGGGCGACCCCACCGACCTGTCGAACTTCATGGGAGCGGTCATCGACGACCGCGCCTTCGCCAAGCACGTCGCTGCCATCGAGCGGGCGCAGTCGACCCCGGGCCTCGAGGTCGTCGCCGGCGGCCAGACCGACGACTCGGTGGGCTGGTTCGTGCGCCCCACCGTCGTGGTCTCCGAGAAGCCCGACGACGAGATGTTCGAGACCGAGTACTTCGGCCCGATCCTGGCGGTGCACGTCTACGACGACTCCCAGGACGGCGCGTTCGAGTCGGTCGTGGCCCAGATGGAGTCGTTCGCGCCGTACGCGCTGACCGGCGCGATCATCAGCCAGGACCGCGGCGCCGTCGCCTGGGCGCGCGAGGCGCTGCGCTTCGCGGCCGGCAACTTCTACATCAACGACAAGCCGACCGGCGCCGTGGTGGGCCAGCAGCCCTTCGGCGGCGGGCGCGCCTCGGGCACCAACGACAAGGCCGGCGCCGCGGTCAACCTGCTGCGCTGGACCAGCCCGCGCTCCATCAAGGAGACGTTCGTGCCGCCGAAGGAGTACCGCTACCCCTACATGGGCTGAGACCGCGGGTGACCCGGCCGGCTCGCACCGGCCGGGTCCCGCTCACGCCCCGAGCGCGGGGTAGTCGGTGTAGCCCTCGGCCCCGCCGCCGTAGAAGGTCGCGGAGTCGGGCTCGTTGAGCCCGGCGCCCTCGGCCCAGCGCCGCGGCAGGTCGGGGTTGGCGATGAAGAGGCGACCGACCGCGACCGCGTCGGCCAGGTCCTCGTCGAGGATCGCCTGGGCCGACTGCAGGGTGGTGACCTCGCCGAAGCCGTCGTTGGCGATGACGACGCCGCCGAACGCGGTGCGCAGGTCCTGCACCAGCGCGAGCCGCGGGTCGGCCAGGACGCTGAGGTAGGCCAGGCCGAGCGGGGCGAGCTGGTCGACGAGGTGCGTGTACGTCGCGCGCACGTCGTCGGGGTCCTCCTCGGTGGCGCCCTGGATGTTGTGCGCCGGGCTGATCCGGATGCCGACCCGTTCGGGGCCGATGGCCTCGGCCACGGCCCGGGTCACCTCGACGGCGAAGCGGGCCCGGCCCTCCGGGGAGCCGCCGTACTCGTCGGTGCGGGTGTTGGATCCCGGGGCGAGGAACTGGTGGATCAGGTAGCCGTTGGCGGCGTGCACCTCGACGCCGTCGAGGCCGGCCTCGACGGCGTTGCGCGCGGCCTGCACGATGCCCTCGACGACGCCGGGGACCTCGGCGGTCTCCAGGGCCCGCGGCGTGGGGTGGGGCTGCGGCCCGGTCGGGGTGAACATCTCACCGGGCGCGGCCAGCGCCGAGGGCGCCACGATCTCCTCGCCGCCGGTGTTGTCGGGGTGGGCGATCCGCCCGGCGTGCATCAGCTGGGCCACGATGCGGCCCCCACGCTCGTGGACGGCGTCGGCGACCCGGCGCCAGCCGGCCAGCTGCTCGGGGGAGTGGAAGCCGGGCGTGCTGGGGTAGCCCTGCCCCGCGGCCACGGGCTGGCTGCCCTCGGTGATCACCAGCCCGGCGGAGGCACGCTGGGCGTAGTACTCGACGTGCAGGTCGCCGGGCACGGTGCCGACGGCTCGGTTGCGGGTCAGGGGGGCCATCACCAGGCGCGAGGGCATGGCGAGGGCGCCGGCGGTCAGGGGCTCGAAGAGGGAGGGCATGTGCGTCCCAACCCGCCCTCGCCCCCGGGGCATTCCGTCCCCAGGGGTGAGGGACAATCGTGGAGATGACGATCGTCGACCTCGTGCTGGCCCAGCTCGCCGTGCTGCACCTCGGCGCGCTGCACCCGGTGGAGCGCGCCCTGACGCTGGTGCTGGCCTTCGGACCCTTCGTGGTGCTGGGCGCGGTGGTCTGGTGGCGCTCGCGCCACGCCGAGCCCGACGAGCCGGGCCAGGACGACGAGCCCGGCCTGCCGGCTCAGCGAGACAGGTAGTCGCGGCCCACCCTGTTCTCGACCAGCAGCGCCTTGCGCAGCATGTCGGCGACCAGGCCCTCGACCTTGCCGCCCACCAGCGGGATCGAGACCTTCACGGCCAGGTCGACGGTCTCGGTGGTGACCCCGCCGCTCTCGGCCAGGGTGGCGGTGCCCCTCATGTCCCCGGGCTTGCCGGGGATGGTCACGGTGATGTCGCCCGCCTCGGGGGTGGCCCAGCGCTCCTCCTGCACGATCGTGATCTCGTCGCCGATCAGCTTCTTGGCGAAGGACGGGATGCCGTCGGCGTCCTGCACCTGCTCGATGCGCACCTGCACCACCTCCCCGGTGGCGTCGACGCGCACGTCGTGGCGCAGCACCCTCTGGCGCTCGCAGACCTCCTCGCGGAAGGCGGGGTCGGCCAGCATCGCCGCGACGGCGGCGAGGGGGGCGTCGTACGTCAGGTCCTGGCGCAGCTGCTTCATGGCCGACATCATGCCGGGGCCGCGGCGTGATTGGGTGCGGGGCATGAGTGAGACGTTCGTGTCCTTCGGCGAGCAGGGCGCCCAGCTGACCTACGGGTCCTATCTCCGCCTGCCCCAGCTGCTCGACAGCCAGCACCTCGAGTCCGACCCGCCGGCTCACGACGAGCTCCTCTTCATCACCATCCACCAGGTCTACGAGCTGTGGTTCAAGCAGCTGCTGCACGAGGTGACCGCCGCCCGCGACGCTCTGCTGGCGCCCGCAGGCGCCGGGCGCGAGCGGCTGTGGTGGGCCCAGCACCTGCTCACCCGGGTGCACGTCATCGAGCGGACCCTGGTCCAGCAGGTCGACGTCCTCGAGACGATGACCCCGCAGGACTTCCTGGAGTTCCGCCAGCGCCTGGCCCCGGCCAGCGGCTTCCAGTCGGTGCAGTTCCGCGAGCTGGAGTTCCTCTCCGGGGCCAAGGACCCGGGCTACCTCGAGCGCTTCCGCGGCCTCAGCGACGACGAGCAGCAGCGGCTGCGCCGCCGGCTCGAGGAGCCGACGCTGTGGGACGCCTTCGTCGCCGCCCTCGCCGGCGCCGACCTCGCGGTCGACGACGACGAGCAGGTCGCCCGCTCGCTGCGCACCGTCGCCCACGACCGCGACTCCCACGCCGCGTTGTGGGCGCTGGCCGAGGCGCTGCTGCAGCACGACGAGCTGGCCGCGTCCTGGCGGGCGCGGCACGTGGTGATGGTGGAGCGGATGATCGGGGCCAAGTCGGGCACCGGTGGGTCGAGCGGGTCGACGTACCTGCGCTCGCGGCTGCCGCTGCAGTACTACCCGCTGCTGTGGGAGCTGCGCTCGCAGCTGTGAGCGGGTCCGATCAGCCGGGCGGATCAGCCGGCGGCGCGCCGCCCCCCGTGTTGTCCGCGTCACGCCGTGGTCCTAGGGTCGGATCGTGTCAACGACGACGCACGATCTCGACAAGTCCGAGCTGATCTCCAGAGCCGTGGAGCTGGCCCGCGCGGGCCGTGGCAGCGGTGGCCCGCCGCACGAGGAGGTCGGCGACCTGCTCGCCGCCTACTACCGCCACGTGGCCCCCGACGACCTCGTCGAGCGCAGCGAGAGCGACGTGTACGGCGCCCTGGCCAGCCACTACCGCCTGGCCGAGCAGCGGCCCCAGGGCCGGGCCAACGTGCGGGTCTTCACGCCCAGCCTGGCCGAGCACGGGTGGTCGGCCGGCGGGCACAGCGTCGTCGAGGTCGTCACCGACGACATGCCCTTCCTCGTCGACTCGCTGACCATGGAGCTCTCGCGCCAGCTGCGCGCGGTGCACCTGGTCGTGCACCCGCACTTCGACGTCGAGCGCGACATCACCGGCGAGCTCCAGGGCGCGCGGGTCGTCGACGACGGCGCGATGGAGCCGCAGGACTCCTCGGTGCGCGAGTCGTGGATGCACGTCGAGGTCGACCGACTCGCCGACGACGACGACGTCGACCAGATCGTCGACGACGTGCAGCGGGTGCTGCGCGACGTGCGCGAGGCCGTCGAGGACTGGCCGCGCACCCGACAGCGGATGCTCGACATCGTCGAGGGCCTGCGCGGCGACCCGCCGGTCGAGCTGACCGCCGAGGAGGTCCGCCAGGGCGCGGAGCTGCTGGAGTGGCTGGTCGACGACCACTTCACCTTCCTGGGCTACCGGGAGTACCGACTCGAGACCGCCGAGATCGAGGGCGTCGAGGAGGACGTGCTGCGCGCGGTGCCCGGCACCGGCCTGGGCATCCTGCGCGCCGACCAGGCGCACAGCACCTCCTTCGCCCGGCTGCCCGACCCGGTCAAGGTCAAGGCACGGGAGAAGTGCCTGCTGGTGCTGGCCAAGGCCAACTCCCGGGCCACCGTGCACCGCCCGGCCTACCTCGACTACGTCGGCGTCAAGACGTTCGACGAGAGCGGCCGGGTCGTCGGCGAGCAGCGCTTCCTGGGCCTGTTCTCCTCCACGGCGTACGCCGAGTCGCTGACCCGCATCCCGCTGCTGCGCGAGAAGGCCCGCGAGGTGCTGCGCCGCAGCGGCTTCGACCCGCGCTCCTACGCGGGCCGGGCGCTGATGGACACCCTCGAGACCTACCCGCGCGACGAGCTCTTCCACACCGACGTCGCCCAGCTCGCCACGATGGCCGAGTCGGCGATGCTCGCGCGCGAGCGTCGCGCGGTGCGCGCCATCATCCGCCCCGACACCTACGGCCGCTACGTCTCGGTGCTGGTCTACCTGCCCCGCGACCGCTACAACACCGCGGTGCGCGAACGGTTCAGCGAGATCCTCCTCGAGCGCCTCGGCGGGGAGTCGATCGAGTTCACGGTGCGCATCAACGAGTCGACCACCGCCCGGGTGCACTTCGTGGTGCACCTGCCGCGCGGCGAGACCGACCCGACCGTCACCGGCCAGCTGCGCGCGCTCGACACCACCGACCTCGAGCGCCGTCTCGCCGACGCGTCGCGCTCGTGGCGCGACGACTTCCTGGCCGCGGTCCTGGCGGAGTACGGCGAGCAGGCCGGCGCGGTGCTCGGCCGGCGCTACGCCGACTCCTTCCCCGAGGCCTACAAGGAGGACTACTCGGCGCGCACCGCCGCGGTCGACCTGGGTCGACTCGAGGCGATCGAGGGCGAGGAGGGGCTCGACCTGACCCTGCACGAGCACCTCGACGCCGGTCGCGGCGAGGTCCGGCTGAAGGTCTACCGCGTCGGCACCCCGCTCTCGCTCTCCGAGGTCCTGCCGATGCTCTCGAGCCTGGGCGTGGAGGTCGTCGACGAGCGGCCCTACGAGATCGAGCACCCCGAGCGCTACTGCTACATCTACGAGTTCGGGCTGCGCTACGGCCGCTCCCTGCCGGAGCGCTCGCGCGACCTGTTCGTGCAGTCCCTGCGCGCGATCTGGGACGGGCGCACCGACACCGACGGGTTCAACGTGCTGGTGCTGGCCGCCGAGCTGAGCTGGCGGCAGGTGGCGGTGCTGCGTGCCTACGCCAAGTACATGCGCCAGGGCAGCTCGCCCTTCCAGCTCGACACGATCGAGGAGGCGCTGAGCAGCAACGTCGACATCACCCGGCTCCTGGTGCGGCTCTTCGAGACCCGCTTCGACCCGGCGTGCGAGGACCGCGAGGCGCGGGAGGAGACGCTGCGCGAGCGGCTGGCCGGTGCCCTCGACGACGTCGCCAGCCTCGACGACGACCGCATCCTGCGCTCCTACCTGACCCACGTCGGCGCGACCCTGCGCACCAACTACTTCCAGCGCGACGAGCAGGGCGACCCCAAGAGCTACCTCAGCCTCAAGCTGGAGCCGTCGGCCATCCCCGACCTGCCCCGCCCGCGACCGGAGTACGAGGTCTTCGTGCACTCCCCGCGCGTCGAGGGCGTGCACCTGCGCTTCGGGTCGGTGGCCCGAGGCGGGCTGCGCTGGTCGGACCGCCGAGACGACTTCCGCACCGAGGTGCTGGGCCTGGTCAAGGCGCAGATGGTCAAGAACACCGTGATCGTGCCGGTCGGCGCCAAGGGTGGCTTCTTCGCCAAGCAGCTGCCCGACCCGGGCGACCGGGAGGCCTGGATGGCCGAGGGCGTCGCCTCCTACCGCACCTTCATCAGCGGTCTGCTCGACATCACCGACAACCTCGTCGACGGCCACAGCGCGCCCCCCTCCGACGTGGTGCGCCACGACGGCGACGACTCCTACCTGGTGGTCGCGGCCGACAAGGGCACCGCGACCTTCTCCGACATCGCCAACGAGCTGTCCGAGGACTACGGCTTCTGGCTCGGCGACGCCTTCGCCAGCGGCGGCTCGGTGGGCTACGACCACAAGGCGATGGGCATCACCGCGCGCGGCGCCTGGGTCTCGGTGCAGCGACACTTCCGCGAGCGGGGCATCGACTGCCAGAACGAGGACTTCACCTGCGTCGGGATCGGTGACATGTCCGGCGACGTGTTCGGCAACGGGATGCTCTGCTCCGAGCACATCCGGCTCGTGGCCGCCTTCGACCACCGCGACATCTTCCTCGACCCCACGCCCGACGCCGCGACGTCGTACGCCGAGCGCAAGCGGCTCTTCGAGCAGCCGCGCACGAGCTGGCAGGACTACGACACCTCGCAGATCTCCGAGGGCGGCGGGGTGCACTCGCGCTCGAAGAAGTCGATCCCGATCACGCCGCAGGTGCGCGAGGCGCTCGGGATCAAGGACGACGTCTCGTCGATGGCGCCCGCGGAGCTGATGCGCGCGATCCTCACGGCACCCGTCGACCTGCTGTGGAACGGCGGCATCGGCACCTACGTCAAGAGCCGCGACGAGACGCACGCCGACGCCGGCGACAAGGCCAACGACCCGATCCGGGTCGACGGTCGTGACGTGCGGGCGCGCTGCATCGGCGAGGGCGGCAACCTGGGGCTCACCCAGGCCGGCCGCATCGAGTACGCCCGCTTCGGCGGCGACCCCGAGACCGGCGGGGGGCGCGTCAACACCGACTTCATCGACAACTCCGCCGGCGTCGACACCTCCGACCACGAGGTCAACATCAAGATCCTGCTCGACCGGGTGGTCGCCGACGGCGACCTGACCGGCAAGCAGCGCAACGAGCTGCTGGCGCAGATGACCGACGAGGTCGCCGAGCTGGTGCTGCGCGACAACTACGAGCAGAACCTGGCGTTGGCCAACGCGCTCTCGCACGCGCCCTCGCTGCTGCACGTGCACGAGGAGTTCATGAAGCGGCTCGAGCGCGAGGGGGTCCTCGACCGAGCGGTCGAGGGGCTGCCCAGCAGCCGCGAGGTACGCCGGCGTGCCGACCGGAGCGAGGGGCTGACGGCCCCGGAGCTCTCGGTGCTGCTGGCCTGGACCAAGATCGTGCTGGCCCAGGAGCTGCTCGACTCCGACGTGCCCGACGACCCGTACCTCGACCAGGACCTGCTGGTCTACTTCCCCTCCGCCATGCGGGAGCGGTTCGCCGAGCAGATCCGCCACCACCCGCTGCGCCGCGAGATCATCGTGACCCAGGTGGTCAACGACCTGGTCAACGGTGCGGGCATGACCTTCTGGCCACGCCTGGGCGGGGAGACCGGGGTCGGGCCGGCCGAGCTGACCCACGCCAACTTCGTGGCGCGCGAGATCTTCGGGTCGCTGCCGCTGCGCGAGGAGCTGCGCTCCTACGACAACCGGCTCGACGCGTCGGTGCAGACCCGGATGCGCCTGGAGATGCGCACCCTGGTCGAGCGGGCCACCCGCTGGCTGGTGGCCAACCGGCGGGCCCCGCTCGACAGCGGCGGCACGGTCGAGCAGCTCGCCGGCCCCGTGCAGGAGACCGTCGAGAAGCTGCCCGAGCTGATGACCGGTCGCGAGCTGTCCGCCTTCGAGCAGCGCCGCGACCGGCTCGTGGAGCGGGGGGTGCCCGAGGACCTGGCGGCCCGGGTCGCGGTGCTGCCGCCGGCGTACATGGTGCTGGGCATCGTCGACGCCGCCACTCGCGAGGGCCTCGACCCCGCGGAGGTCGCGCGGGTGCACTTCGCGCTCGGCGAGCGGCTGGGCCTGCCCGCGCTGGTGCTGCGGATCCTGGGGCTGCCCCGCGAGGACCGCTGGCAGACGATGGCCCGCGCCGCGCTGCGCGACGACCTGCACTCGGTGCACCTGCAGCTGACGCTGCGCGTCATCGAGGCGAGCGGCGAGGAGGAGTCCGCCCCGGCTCGCATCGCGACCTGGGAGGACAGCGACGCCACTGCGGTGGGCCGCGCCGCGAGCACCCTGGGCGAGATCTGCTCCGACGAGGAGGCCGACCTGGCGCGGCTCTCCGTCGGGCTGCGGATCGTGCGGGGGCTGCTGACGAGCTAGGCGGACCACGGCAACGACTCCTGCGCGCACCGGAGCCCCGGGGCGGCAAGCCGGCCGCCCCGGGGCGGTTGCGTCCTACGATGGTGTCGGGCGCCGCGACAGGTGTCGGCGCCCACCGCGTCCGAGGAGGCAGGACACGCAGTGGGTGACCGGGTCGAGGCTGTGCGGGCCCTCTACGAGGCTTTCAACGAGCGTGACCTCGACAGGGTGACGGCCGCGATGACGCCGGACGTCGACTGGCCCAACGGCTGGGAGGGCGGTCGCCTCAGCGGACGCGAGAGCGTGCGAGGCTACTGGGAGCGGCAGTGGGAGCAGGTGCGTCCGACGACCACGGTGCGACGCATCCGCGAGCGACCCGACGCGACGGTGGAGGTGCTCGTCCGGCTGGTGGTGCGGGACTCCTCGGGCAACGTCCTGAGCCGCACCGACGTGGTCCACGTGCTCGAGCTGGCGGGCTCGCTCGTGCGGCGGATGACGGTCGAGCAGCAGGGCTCCGTCCCGGGGGCGCGGGGGTGAGGAAACCGAGGTGAGGGGTGTCGGTGTCGGCCTCTAGGATCGTGGACGATGTCAACCACTCTCGGATCCTCGGACGGCGCCGGCCTGCTCGGTCCCGACCCGGACAGCCCCCCGCCCGCGGGCGTGCACTCGCTGTGGCGCCTGCGCGGCTACCTGCGCCCCTACGTCGGCTCGCTGGCGATCATGCTGGTGGCCTCGCTGGGCGGCGTCGCCCTGGCGATCGGCATCCCGCTGGTGACCCGGGCGATCATCGACGGGCCGGTGACCGAGCGCGACCTGGGGGCGCTGCTGCCGCTGGCGGGCCTGGCGCTGCTGCTCGGCGTGCTCGAGGCGGTGCTGGTGTTCTGGCGCCGGTGGGTGCAGTCCAACGCCGTGCTCGGGCTCGAGACGACGATGCGGCGCGACCTCTACGCCCACCTGCAGCGCCTGCCGATGGCCTTCCACGCCCGCTGGGGCTCGGGCCAGCTGCTCTCGCGGGCGACCACCGACCTGGCGGCGATCCGCCGGTTCTCGGGCTTCGGCCTGCTCTTCCTGCTCATCAACGTGGTCCAGCTGGTGGCCACCACCGCCGTGCTGCTGCACATGTACTGGCCGCTGGGCCTGGTCGTGGCCGCCGCCGCCGTGCCGATCGTGTGGCTCTCGATGCGCTTCGAGAAGCGCTACGTCGTCATCTCGCGCCAGGTCCAGGACGAGCAGGGCGACCTGGCGACGCTGGCCGAGGAGGGTGCCGTCGGCATCCGCGTGATCAAGTCCTTCGGGCGCAGCACCCACGTCGGCGAGCTCTACGACGTCGCCGCCCGGCGCCTGCACGCCACCAGCGTCGACAAGGCGCGGCTCTCGGCGAGGTTCTGGACCTTCCTCGAGGTCATCCCCAACGTCGCCGTCGTGGTCGTGCTGCTGCTCGGGGCGATCGGGGTCGGGCGCGGGCAGCTCTCGATCGGTGAGCTCGTCGCCTTCATCACCCTGATGCTCAGCCTGGTCTGGCCGGTCTCCTCGCTGGGGGTGATCCTGGCGATGGCCCAGGAGGCGATGACCGCGTCGGCACGGATCCTGGAGATCTACGACACCGAGCCCGCGATCCGCAGCGGCGAGCGCGAGATCGCCGAGCCCCGCGGCCACCTGCGCCTCGAGGGCGTGCACTTCGCCTTCCCCGACGCCCCCGACGAGCCGGTGCTGCGCGGGGTCGACCTCGACGTGCGCCCGGGCGAGACGATCGCCCTGGTCGGCGCCACCGGCTCGGGCAAGACGATCCTGACCGCTCTGGTGCCCCGGCTGTGGGACGTCACCGCCGGTCGGGTGCTCCTCGACGGCGTCGACGTGCGCGAGCTGCGCACCGAGCACCTGCGCAGCCGGGTCGCCACCGCCTTCGAGGACCCCACCCTGTTCTCGATGAGTGCCCGCGAGAACCTCACCCTGGGCCGGCCCGACGCCACCGAGGCCGACATCGAGGAGGCGCTCGAGATCAGCCAGGCCGGCTTCGTCCACGACCTGCCCTGGGGCCTCGACACCCGCATCGGCGAGCAGGGCATGGCGCTCTCGGGCGGCCAGCGGCAGCGCCTGGCGCTGGCCCGCGCAGTCCTCGCCCGCCCCCACGTGCTGGTGCTCGACGACACCCTGTCCGCCCTCGACGTGCACACCGAGGCGCTGGTCGAGGAGGCGCTGGGCCGGGTGCTGGCCTCCACCACCGCGATCGTCGTGGCCCACCGGGCCTCCACGGTGCAGCTGGCCGACCGCGTCGCGCTGCTCGAGGACGGCCGGATCACCCACGTGGGCGGGCACCGCGAGCTGCTGGCCACCGTGCCGGCGTACCGCGAGCTGCTCGCCGGCGACGAGAGCGCGGAGGTGCCCGCATGAGCGAGCAGCCGTCGCGCTCGTGGCGCGGGGAGGCGCAGGTCGACGCCGACGAGGCCGCCGAGCGGCTGACCGCCGGGTCGCTGGGCGGTGGCGCGGGCCGGCTGCTGCGCGAGCTGCTGACGCCCTACCGCCGGGCGCTGCAGGTGCTGGTGCTCATCGTGCTGGTCGAGAACGCCGCGCGCCTGGCGATCCCCTACCTGGTCAAGGTCGGCATCGACTCGGGCATCCCGCCCATCCGTGAGCGCGACGACCTGTCCACCCTGCTGCTGGTGGTCGGTGCGGTGCTGCTGGCGACGCTGACCCAGGCGGTGGCCCGCAACCGCTTCCTGGTGCGCCAGGGGGTGATCGGCCAGGACGTCCTGCTGGCGCTGCGCCGCCGCGTCTTCGGCCACTTCCAGGCGCTCAGCCCGGCCTTCCACGACGGCTACACCTCGGGACGGGTGATCTCGCGCCAGACCAGCGACGTCGACGCCATCCACGAGATGCTCGAGACCGGCTTCGACGGGCTGGTCACCGCGGCGCTCACGCTGGTCGGCACCGCCGGCATCCTGCTCTTCCTCGACGTGCGCCTGGGGCTGGTGGCCCTGCTGTGCGGCCCGTTCCTGGCGCTGCTGACCAACTGGTTCCGCAAGGCCTCGGCGAGCAGCTACCGGGTCACCCGCGAGAAGGTCGCGCTGGTCATCGTCCACTTCGTGGAGTCGATGGGCGGCGTGCGAGCGGTGCAGGCCTTCCGCCGCGAGGAGCGCAACCAGGCCATCTTCGACGACGTCAACGACCAGTACCGCCGCGCCAACCTGGTGGCCTTCCGCCTGGTCGCCTGGTTCATGCCCGGCATCCGGCTGATCGGCAACATCACCATCGCGGTCGTGCTGCTCTACGGCGGCTACCTGGCCTACCGCGGCGAGGTCACCGTCGGGGTGCTGGCCGCGTTCCTGCTCTACCTGCGCCAGTTCTTCGAGCCGATGATGGAGATCAGCCAGTTCTACAACACCTTCCAGTCCGCGTCGGCGGCGCTGGAGAAGCTCGCCGGCGTGCTGGAGCAGGAGCCCGACGTGCCCGAGCCGGCCGAGCCCCGGGCGCTCGAGCAGGCGGCGGGGGAGCTGCGCTTCGACGCGGTGCGCTTCGAGTACGTCGAGGACCGTCCGGTGCTGCCCGGCCTCGACCTGGTCGTGCCCGCGGGCCAGAGCGTCGCGCTGGTCGGCACCACCGGGGCCGGCAAGACCACCCTGGCCAAGCTGGCCACCCGCTTCTACGACCCGAGCGCCGGGCGGGTGCTGCTCGACGGGGTCGACGTGCGCGACCTGGCCAGCGACACGCTGCGCGACCACGTGGTGATGGTGACCCAGGAGAACTACCTGTTCTCGGGCACCATCGCCGACAACATCCGCTTCGGGCGGCCCGAGGCGACGATGGAGGAGGTCGTGGCCGCCACCACCGCGCTCGGCGCGCACGACTTCATCGCCGCCATGCCGCAGGGCTACGAGACCGATGTCGCCAACCAGGGCGGACGGCTCTCGGCCGGTCAGCGCCAGCTGGTGGCCTTCGCCCGCGCCTTCCTGGCCGACCCCGCGGTGCTGATCCTCGACGAGGCGACGTCCTCGCTCGACGTGCCCTCCGAGCGGCTGGTCCAGCAGGCGCTGCACACGGTGCTGGCCGGGCGCACCGCGGTGATCATCGCGCACCGGCTCTCCACCGTGCAGATCGCCGACCGGGTGCTGGTGATGGAGCACGGACGGGTCGTCGAGGACGGCAGCCCGCAGGAGCTCGTCGCCGCGGGCGAGGGTCGGTTCTCGGCGTTGCACGAGGCCTGGCAGGCCTCGCTGGCCTAGACCGCCGGGCGTACTAGGGTCCGAGGCATGGCAGCGATCGAGACGGTCGACCTGACGATGACCTACGCGACGCTGCGCGCCGTCGACGGCGTCTCGCTGCAGATCGCCGAGGGGGAGTTCGTCGGAGTGCTGGGCCCCAACGGGGCCGGGAAGACCACGCTGCTGGAGATGGTCGAGGGGCTGCGGCGTCCGACGTCGGGCAGTGCCACCGTGCTGGGAGAGCCGGTGTGGCCGCGCAACGCTGCGCTGCTGCCGCGCATCGGCGTGCAGCTGCAGGCGTCGTCGTTCTTCGAGCGGCTCACCGCGCGCGAGCAGATCCAGACCTTCGCGGCGCTCTACTCCTGCCCCGCGCGCGAGGCGGACGACTGGCTCGAGCGGGTGGGTCTGGCCGAGAAGGCCGGCACCCGGGTCGAGGACCTGTCCGGTGGCCAGGCCCAACGGCTCTCCATCGCCTGCGCGCTGGTGCACGACCCCGAGGTGCTCTTCCTCGACGAGCCGACCGCCTCGTTGGACCCGCAGGCGCGGCGCAACCTGTGGGACCTGCTGTCCGGGCTCAACGAGTCGGGTCGCACCGTGGTGCTGACCACCCACCACATGGACGAGGCCGAGACCCTCTGCGACCGGGTGGCGATCATGGACCACGGTCGGATCCTCGAGATGGACAGCCCGGCCGCGCTGGTGCGCGGCCTCGACGCGCCGGCGCGGATCACCGTGGCGCCCGGCATGATCGACCGGGCCGAGGGCCGCGCCCTCGACGGGGTCGTGGACGCGGAGGTGGGCGTCGAGGGGACCGTGCTGGTCACCCGGGAGCCCGCGCGGGTGGTCAGCCGTCTCGCCGAGCTCGACCTGCTCGACGGGGTGCAGGTGCACACCGGCACCCTGGAGGACGTCTTCTTGACCCTCACCGGACGGGAGTACCGAGCATGAGGCAGTTCTGGGCGCTCTCCCTGGCCATCGTGCGCGGCTTCGCGCGAGACAAGGCGTCGGTGTTCTTCTCGCTCGTCTTCCCGCTGATGTTCCTGGTGCTCTTCGGCGGCATCTTCGCCGACCAGACGCGCTCCGAGCTCGACCTGGTGCAGGTCGGCGCCGTGCCGGTCCTCCAGGAGCTGCCCGAGGGGGCGCAGGAGGCCTTCGACGACACCTTCACCCTCACCCGCACCGACGACCTCGACGCGGCCGTCGAGCAGGTGCGCAGCGGCGACGCCGATGTGGCGGTCGAGATGCGCGACGACACCCTGGTCGCCCACATCACGCTCACCGACCAGGTCGCGGCGGCAGTCACCCAGGGCTCGTTGCGGGCCTTCGTCGACGGCACCAACGTCGCACTGCTCGCGCAGGACGCCGGCCGCGCGCCGCCGTACGAGCTCAGCGTCGAGCAGGTCGAGGACGAGTCGCTGAGCGCCATCCAGTTCGTCACCCCCGGCCTGCTCGGCTGGGCGGTGGCGATGAGCGCGGCGTTCGGCGCCGCCGCGACGCTGCAGGGCTGGCGGCAGTCGAAGCTGCTGCGCCGCCTGCAGCTGGCCCCGGTCGCGACCCGCACCGTGGTGGGCGCCCGGGTGAGCGTGACCCTGGTGATCGCGTTGGTGCAGATGGCGATCTTCCTCGGCCTCGGCACCGCGCTCTTCGGGCTCACCCTGACCGGGTCGTGGTGGATGGCGGTGCCGCTGCTGGTCACCGGCACGCTGAGCTTCATGGCGCTGGGGCTGCTCGCCGGCGCGGTCACCCGCAGCACCGAGGGCGCGGTCAACGCGGCCAACTTCGTGGTGCTGCCGATGGCGTTCCTCAGCGGCTCGTTCTTCCCCCTCGACGCGGCCCCGCAGTGGCTGCAGACGGTGTCGCAGGCGCTGCCGCTGCGCCACCTCAACGAGGGCATGCTCGACGTGATGGTGCGCGGCGAGGGGCCCTCGGCCGCGCTCGCACCGATCGGCGTGCTGACGCTCTTCGCCGTGGTCGTCACCCTCGTGGCGGCCCGCCTCTTCCGATGGGAACGCGCATGAACCTGCTGAGCACCCCGCTGGCCCGCCTCGACCGCCTCGCGCGGCCCGTCACCGGTCGACCCAGCCCGTTGCGCGGCGCGCACGTGGTGATCACCGGGGCCTCCTCCGGCATCGGCGAGGCCACGGCGTACGCCGCTGCTGGCGCCGGCGCCCACGTGCTGCTCGTGGCGCGACGCGCCGACGAGCTCGAGCGCGTGGCCGCCCGGGTGCGCGAGCAGGGCGGGCTCGCCACGACCTACCCCTGCGACCTCACCGACGGCCCGGCCGTCGACGCGCTGGTCGCGCGGCTGCTCGACGAGCACGGGCACGTCGACCAGCTGGTCAACAACGCCGGGCGCTCGATCCGCCGCTCGCTCGCGCTGAGCGGCGGCCGCTTCCACGACGTGGAGCGCACGACGGCGATCAACTTCCTGGCCCCGGTGCGCCTGACGATGGGGCTGCTGCCCTCGATGCGCGAGCGCGGCTCGGGACACGTGGTCAACATCGTGACGTGGGGCGTGCAGCTCAAGGCACCGAAGTTCTCGGCCTACATCGCCTCCAAGACCGCCCTCGACGCCTGGAGCCGGGTCGCGGGCCGGGAGACCTGGGCCGACGGCGTCACCTTCACCTCGATGCGCTTCGGGCTGGTCGAGACGGCCATGACCGCACCCACCGAGGCCTACGCCGGGCGCGGCACGAGCCCCGAGCAGGCCGCCGCGCGGGTCGTACGCGCGATGGAGGAACGCCCGGTGCTGGTCAGCACGCTGGCCGGCAACCTCGGCGAGGTGCTCAACCTGCTCGCCCCCCGGCTCACCGACGTGCTCTTCGCCCGCGCCGACCGGGCCTTCGCCGACTCCGCCGCCGCCCGCAGCGCCCCGAAGACCCATCGGGTACCCGACGAACCTGTCGTCACCTGACCGAAGACCCAGCCGGGCGCCGCGAGTTTCATCGGCCGGCCGACAAAACTCCCGCCGGGCCGATGAAACTTCATCGGCCACCCGCGAGCTTCATCGGCCGGCCGACAAAACTCCCGCGGGCTCAGCTGGCCTTCTTGGCCGCGGTCTTCTTCGCTGGCGTCTTCTTGGCCGCGGTCTTCTTGGCGGGGGCCTTCTTCGAGGACGACTTCTTGGCGGTGCTCTTCTTCGCGGCCGGCTTCTTGGCCGTCGACTTCTTGGTGGCGCCCTTGCCCGAGCCCGTCGTCTTCTCGTCCCCGCCCTCGGCGGAGCCCTCACCCTCGGCGGAGTCCTCGTCGCTCTCGCGACGCCCCGACTTGGCGGCGTCGACCGAGCGCTGCAGGGCCGCGAGCAGGTCGACGACCTCGCCGGAGGACTTGGTCGAGGTGGGGGTGCGCTTCATCTCGCCGCCCTCGATCTTGGCCTTGACCATCATCTCGACGGCCGCGGCGTAGTCGTCCTCGAACTCGGAGGCGTCGAAGTCGCCGGCGAGGGTGTCGACGAGCATCGTGGCCATCTTGGTCTCGGCGTCCTTGACCTCGCCGGTCTCGACCGAGAAGTCGGGGGTGCGGATCTCGTCGGGCCACATCATCGTCTGCAGCACGATCACGTCGTCGCGCACCCGCAGCACCGCGATCGTGGTGCGCTGGCGCAGCGCGACCGTGACCACGGCCATCCGGTCGGCGTCGATGAGCGCCTGGCGCAGCAGCGCGTAGGGCTTGGCGCCGGACTTCTCCGGCTCGAGGTAGTAGCTCTTCTCGAAGAGCATCGGGTCGATCTGGTCGGAGGGCACGAACTTCTCGACCGCGATCTCGCGCGACGACGTCGACGGCAGCTCGGCCATGTCGTCGTCGGTGAGGATGACCATCTCGCCGTCCTCGGTCTCGTAGCCCTTGGCGATGTCGGCGTAGGGGACCTCCTCGCCGTCGATCGAGCAGACCCGCTGGTAGCGGATGCGGCCGCCGTCCTTGGCGTGGACCTGGCGGAAGGACACGTCGTGCGACTCGGTCGCGGAGTAGAGCTTGACCGGCACGCTGACCAGCCCGAAGGACACCGCACCCTTCCAGATCGCTCGCATCACAATCCTCCTCGTCGACGTGCACCCGCCCGGGCGCCCCACCAGTGTGACGGGTGGGACGCCCGCTCGTCATCGCCCGGGTGGGGGCCGTCACCGGCGGGCTCGGGCAGGATGGGGACGTGCCACCGCTGCGCCCGATGCTCGCCACCAAGGCGAGCAGCCTGCCCACCGGCCCCGAGTGGTCGCACGAGGTGAAGTGGGACGGCGTGCGCATCCTGGCCGACCTGTCCGCCGCCCACCCCGCCGGCGCCCGGCTGTGGAGCCGCAACGCCAACGAGGTCGGCGTCGCGTGGCCCGACGTGGTCGACAGCCCGGTCGGTGCGCGCGACCTGCTCGTCGACGGCGAGGTGATCGTGCTCAACGAGGCCGGGCTGCCCGACTTCCGGGTGCTCCAGGAGCGCCTGCACGTACGCCGCGCGCGCACCGCCGAGCGGCTGGCCGGCTCGCTCCCGGCGACGTTCATGGTCTTCGACCTGCTGCGCCTCGACGGCACCGACCTCACCGACCTGCCGCTGCACGAGCGGCGGGCCCGGCTCGGCGACCTCGACCTCGGTCGCTGGCAGCTGCCGGCGGCCTACGACGACGGGGCGATGCTGCACGCCGCCACCCTCGAGCAGGGGCTCGAGGGCGTCGTCAGCAAGCGGCTCGACTCGCGCTACACCTTCGAGCGGCGCAGCCCGCACTGGCTCAAGCTGGCCCACCGGCACCGCCGCTCCTACGTGGTCGGCGGCTGGCGAGCGCAGGAGGGCAGCCGCGACCGGCTGGCGGCGCTGCTGGTGGGCGAGCCCACCCCCGCCGGGCTCGCCTACCGCGGGCGGGTGGGCAGCGGCATCGGCGGACGGGTCTCGCGCCAGCTCACCGACCTGGTCGTGGGCCTGGCGCGCGCCGACAGCCCCTTCGCCGACGAGGTGCCGGCGGTCGACGCCCGGGGCACGCACTGGCTCGAACCGGTGCTGGTCGTCGACGTCGACACCCACGGCACCGGCCACGCCCGGCTGCGCCAGCCGTCGTACCGCGGCCTGCGCACCGACCTGTCGCCCGACGACCTGCGGGACCAGTCGTGAGCGCCGGCGAGGAGGTGCTGGTCGACGTCGAGGGCCGCACCCTGCGCATCAGCAACCTCGACAAGGTGATGTACCCGGCCACCGGCACCACCAAGGGGGAGGTGCTGCAGTACTACGCCCGCATCGCCCCCACCCTGCTGCCGCACCTGGCCGACCGGGCGGTGACCCGCATCCGGTGGCCGCACGGCACCGGGGGCGGCAGCTTCTTCGAGAAGAACGCACCGAGCGGCACGCCGTCGTGGGTACGCACCGTGTCGGTACCCACCACCGGCAGCCGCGGGGAGTCGCGGCACGGCGACCGCCTGGTCTTCCCGGTCGTCGACGACCTGGCGACCCTGACCTGGCTGGCCAACCTGGCGGCGCTCGAGCTGCACGTGCACCAGTGGCGGGTGGGCCGCAACGGCCGGCCCCGCAACGCCGACCGGGTCGTCATCGACCTCGACCCCGGCGACCCGGCCGGTCTGCACGAGTGCTGCCAGGTGGCGCTGCTGGTGCGCGAACGGCTCGCCGAGCGCGGGCTGGAGGCCCGCCCGGTGACCAGCGGCAGCAAGGGGCTGCACCTCTACGCCACGCTGCCGCGACGTCTGCCGCCGGCGGAGTCGACCGAGCTGGCCAAGCAGGTCGCCGAGGAGCTGGCCGCGGCCCACCCGCGCCGGGTCACCGCCACGATGACCAAGGCCCGGCGCGGCGGCAAGGTCTTCCTCGACTGGTCGCAGAACGCGGGCTCGAAGACCACCATCACGCCCTACTCGCTGCGCGGGCGCGAGCGGCCGTACGTCGCCGCCCCGGTGTCGTGGGCCGAGGTCGAGGCCGGCGCCGAGGACCCGCTGGGGCTGGAGCAGCTGCGCTTCGAGGAGGTCGTGGAGCGGGTGGAGGAGCACGGCGACCTGTTCGGCGACCCGGCCTGAGCGTCCGGAGCGTTCCCGGGCCGACCCCGGGCCGACCCCGGGCCGACCCCGCCGGGAGGGTGTTACCGAACCGTGCACGCGACGTGGTGGCGGCGTGGCCGCGACGTGCGGCCGGCGCCCTACGGTCGGGGAGGACCGGTACTCGCCCGGACCGTGACCAGGGGAGGACCCGTCATGACCTCGATCCAGCTCTCGCGGCGCGGCCAGCCGCAGCTGCCGAGCCTGAGCGGCTCGCAGCTGCGCACCGGCTCCATCCTCCTCGTGGTGCTCCTGGTGCTGGCCGGCACGGTGTGGCTCAGCGGCATCCCGCTGCGCGCCGCCGACGTGGGCTCGGGGGCCGGGATGTCGCTCAGCGCGGGCGAGCAGGGCACGACCTTGAGCGTGACCAGCCTCGACGCCGGCGCCAGCGCCAGCCGCACCGTGACGATCCGCAACCCCGAGGGCGCCGACATGCGCCTGGCCCTGGTCGAGAACGCCGCCCGCACCAGCGCCGGGGAGGTGCGCTGGTGCTGCGCATCGAGCACGACGAGCGGGTGGTCTACGAGGGCCCGTTCGGCGCGATGGCCGACGTGCGCCAGGACATGGGCTGGGTGCCGGCCCGGGGCGAGAGCACGTTCACCTTCACCGTCTCCCTGCCCCCGGGGGCGGTGCCTCTCTCGGCCGGGGGGCAGCCCGCCGCCGCGACGTACGCCTGGGAGACCACGCCCTGAGCCGAGCGGGCAGCGGTGCACGGACGGACAAGTCGGGCGTTGGGCCCGCGCCGGCATGCCCGTGCCCCTATGCTTCGAGACATGGGTCAGCGCGTGTTGGTGGTGGAGGACGAGGAGGACATCGCCTTCCCACTCGTGCGCACCCTCGAGCGCGAGGGCTACGAGGTCTCCTGGGTCGACAGCGGGCAGCGCGCGCTCGACGACCTCGCCGGCATCCCGGCGGACGTCGTGATCCTCGATCTCGGGCTGCCCGACATGGACGGCCTCGAGGTCTGCCGTCGGGCCCGGGAGGCGGGCTACGAGGGCGCCATCATGATCGTCACCGCCCGCGCCGGTGAGCTCGACCGCGTCGTCGGGCTCGACTACGGCGCCGACGACTACCTCGCCAAGCCGTTCGGCCTGGCCGAGCTGCAGGCCCGGGTGCGGGCCCTGCTGCGGCGCACCACGAGCGGCTTCGCGGCGGCCACCGAGGCCGACCCCCGCGGCCTGCGCATCGACGTGGCGGCCCGGCGGGTCTACTACGACGAGCGCGAGGTGCCGCTGACCGGCAAGGAGTTCGAGGTGCTCAACATCCTCGCCTCCCAGCGCGACAAGGTGGTGGCCCGCAGCCGGTTGATGGCCGACGTGTGGGACGAGAACTGGTACGGCTCCACCAAGACCCTCGACGTCACGATCGGTCGGTTGCGCCAGAAGCTCGAGGGTGTCGGCGTCACCGACAAGATCGTGGCCGTGCGCGGGGTGGGCTTCCGGCTGGAAGGTGCCACCTCGCAGCCCGCGTCGGCGTCCTCCTCGGCGACCGACGGCTGAGCCGGTGACCCGCGAGGAGACCCGGCGCGACGGGGGCGCCCCGCGTCGCGAGGTGCTGACCTGGCTGACCGACATGGACGGCGTGCTGGTGCACGAGGAGGTGCCGATCCCCGGCGCCCAGGAGTTCATCGAGGCGCTGCAGCGCTCGGGGCTCGGGTTCATGGTGCTGACCAACAACTCCATCTACACCCCGCGCGACCTGCGCGCGCGGCTGCTCGGCAGCGGCATCGACGTGCCCGAGTCGGCGATCTGGACCTCGGCCCTGGCGACGGCCCAGTTCCTGCACGACCAGCGCCCCGGCGGTTCGGCGTACGTCGTCGGCGAGACGGGGCTGACCACCGCCATGCACGACGCGGGCTACGTGATGACCGACCGCGACCCCGACTACGTCGTGCTCGGCGAGACCCGCACCTACTCCTTCGAGGCGATCACCCGCGCGATCCGGCTGATCGACGGCGGGGCGCGCTTCATCGCCACCAACCCCGACCCCAGCGGGCCCAGCCAGGACGGCAAGCTGCCGGCGACCGGCGCGGTCGCCTCGCTGATCACGACCGCCACCGGGCGGGCCCCCTACTACGTCGGCAAGCCGAACTCGTTGATGATGCGCAGCGCCCTGAACCGCATCGACGCCCACTCCGAGACCACCGTGATGGTGGGTGACCGGATGGACACCGACATCATCGCCGGCCTCGAGGCGGGGCTGCGGACCGTGCTGGTCACCAGCGGGTCGACGCCGCCCGACCAGGTCGGCACCTTCCCCTACCGACCCACCGTGGTGCACGAGTCGGTGGCCGACCTCGTCGACCTCGTCGAGGAGTGGGCCCAGGCCGACCCGCGACCGACCCACGAGCGGGACGGGCAGTAGTCTCCCCGCATGCCGTCCGGCCCCCCCGCCGCTAGGCGCCAGCAGCTCTTCCTCGTCGTCGCCGCCGTGGGCGCGGCTGCGCTGTTCGTGCTGTTCTGGGCCCTGCTCGCCTCGTCGCTGCCCGCCGCCACGCGGGCCGACGTCAGCGCGCTGGGCCTGCTCGTGGCCGGTGCGCTGGCCACGGCCAGCACCGCCAACCGGGCGCGGTGGTCGACCGGCGGTCGACGGCGCGCGTGGCGGCTGCTGTCGCTGGCCGGCCTGACGGCCATCGCCGGCAACCTCGCCTCGGCGCTGCTGCGCGCCCCAGGGGGCGAGGGCACCGCGCCGATCGGTGACGTCGCCATCGCCGTGGCGCTGCTGTTCGCCATCGCCAGCCTGGCCACCTTCACGCAGGTCACCCGGAGCCGGGTGGACCTGGCGGTGATGGCCCTCGACGGGCTGATCCTCGGTGCCGCGGTGCTGATGATCGCCGCCAGCCTGGTCTACGACCAGCTGCTCGCCTCGGGCAACAGCGTCTCGTTCCTGGCAGGCGCGGTGATCCCGATCCTCGACGTCGTGCTGGCGACCCTCGCGCTCATCCTGTTGCGCCGCACCCGCGGCCCCGACAGGATCGCCCTGGGGCTGGTCGCCGCCGGCTTCATCGTCTACACGATGACCGACCTCGGGTACGCCGTGCGCGTGGCCGCCGGCACCTTCGAGTTCGGCTCGCTGCTCGACCTGGGCTGGATCGGCGGCTACCTCCTGCTCGCCCTGGCCGCCTGGTGGCCGACCCGGGTCAGCGACGTGGCCCGCGAGACCGGGGTCGCGGGCGCGGAGGACTGGGACACCGCGGTGGTCTTCGGCGTGCTGCTGGTCGCCACGATGGTCGAGGTGATCGGTGACGGCGCCGGCGGCCTGCTCAGCATCGAGGCCCTCCTGTGGGTCCTGCTGATCGGGGGAGCGGGGGTGCGGCAGGCGTTGATCGCGCGGGACAACCGCGACCTGCGGCACAACCTGGAGGACCAGGTGCGCGAGCGCACCGCCGACCTGCGCCAGATGGGCCGCGAGACCGAGGTGCTGCTCTCCTCGGTCGCCGACGGCATCTACGGCGTCGACCTCGACGGCCGGGTCACCTTCGTCAACCCCTCCGGCGCCCAGCTGCTGGGCTACGCCGTCGACGACCTCACCGGGCTGCTGGCCCACGACGTCTTCCACGCCCCCGACGAGGACGGGCGGCCCTACCCGGCGCGGGACTGCTACATCGCCGACGCGGTGCGCCTGCGCCAGGTCAGCAACGGCGAGGAGGACCGCTACGTGCGCGCCGACGGCGAGCTCTTCCCCGTCGAGATCACCGCCAGCCCGCTGGTCGACGACGACACCGGCGAGGTCCGTGGCGGCGTGGTCGTCTTCCGCGACATCACCTCCCGCCAGGAGGTCGAGCGGGTCAAGAACGAGTTCCTCTCCGTGGTCAGCCACGAGCTGCGCACCCCGCTGACCTCGATCCGTGGCTCGCTGGGCCTGCTGTCCGGCGGGGTCATGGGCGCCCTGCCCGAGCAGGCGGCCGGGATGGTCGACCGGGCCCTGATGAGCTCGGAGCGCCTGACCCGGATGATCAACGACATCCTCGACCTCGAGCGGATCGAGTCGGGCACGCTGGCCCTGGAGGTCCAGCCCCACGACGTGGCCGACCTGCTGGCCATCGCCGACCGTGAGATGGAGGGCCTGGCCACGAGTCGCGACGTGCGGCTGGTGCGCCACGTCGACTGCCCGGCGCGGGTCCTGGCCGACCACGACCGGATCGTGCAGTCGCTGACCAACCTGGTCGGCAACGCGATCAAGTTCTCCGCGCCGGGCTCGGTCGTCGAGCTCGACGCCCGGCTGGTCGACGGCGACGTCGAGATCCAGGTGCGTGACCAGGGACGCGGCATCCCCGCCGACCGGCTCGACACGATCTTCGAGCGCTTCGTGCAGGTCGACTCCTCCGACATGCGCCGCGAGGGCGGCTCCGGCCTGGGGCTGGCGATCTGCCGGGGCATCGTGGAGCGGCACGGCGGCCGCGTGTGGCTGGCGAGCGAGGTCGGCGTCGGCACGACCGCGCACCTGCGCCTGCGGGCGGCGCCCGAGGTCGAGACCGCGGCTGTCGGGGGACCCTCCGCAGTGTCCGGTTGAGCGCCAGGGAACAATCGGGGCTCGTCCAACCGGCGGCGGCGCCCCGCTCCGCCGAAGTCGATCTCTCGGAGGCCCCGTTGGTTCCCGCTCAGCCCCTCGACCGCTCCGCCGACGCCACCGCGCCCCCGGCACCAGCCGGGCCGCGCATCACCGTGCGCACCGGCAGCGGCACCGGTCGCACCCGGCTCTCCGCCTTCGACGCGGCCCTGCGCGAGGCCGGCGTCGCCGACCTCAACCTGATCACCCTCTCCTCGGTCGTGCCCCCGGGCAGCACGGTGGTGGAGTCGCACGAGCCGCTCGAGCACGACCACGGCGACCGGCTGTGGTGCGTGCTCGCCTCGGCCGGCGCCGAGCAGCACGGCGAGGTCGTCTGGGCCGGCCTGGGCTGGGCCCGCGACACCGCCACCGGCGCCGGGGTCTTCGTGGAGCACCACAGCGGGAGCGAGGAGTCCCTGCGCACCCAGATCACGCTGAGCCTGGAGGACCTGTGCGCCTCCCGCGGCTGGAGCGACGTGGAGAGCAGCACCGTGGTGGCGAGCGCCGCGTGCGTCGACGACCCGGTCTGCGCGCTGGCCGTGGCCGCCTACGAGGTGCAGGGGTGGGCGAGCGGTGCCTGAGCGGACCCTGGAGGGGCTGACGATCACGATCGACGTCGAGGGAGCCCTCGACCCCGACGTCGTCGACCGGTTCCACGACCTCTACATCCAGACCTTCGAGCCGATGGCGACCCGCGCGGTGGCCCGCCAGGTGCTGCACCGCGAGGAGTTCGTCGAGGAGATGAGCGACCCTCGGGTGCTCAAGTACGTGGCCCGCGACTCCTCCGGCGAGGTGGTCGGCCTGACCACCCTGACCCGCGACCTCGAGACGGTGCCGTGGATCAGCCCGCAGTACTTCGCAGCGGCCTACCCCGAGCACACGGCCCGCGACGCGGTCTTCTACCTCGGCTTCACGCTCGTGGCCCCGCAGCACCGGCGTACGCACGTCTTCCAGTCGATGATCGAGGCGATCATCGACCGGGTCCTGGAGGCCCGGGGCGTCTGCGGCTGGGACGTGTGCGCCTACAACGAGCAGGTGCTGGGCTTCTCCGCGATGATCGGGGAGCTGCTGCACTCCCACGCCGACTGCGCCGTCGAGCAGGTCGACGCCCAGACCTACTCCGTCGTGGAGATGCACGGGCCACACCGGGCCTGAGCCCGCCGGGCCGGCGCTGCTCGGATGCCGGGCCGGATGCCTGCGCAGGTATCGTCTCCAGCAGCAGCCGCCCGGGGGCTGCGACCCGTCGAGAGGAACCGATGCCGACCGTGCTGGTGGTGGACGACGACGACGACGTCCGGATGGTCACCTGCCTCTCGCTGAGCAGGGTGGGCGGCTGGGACGTGCTCGAGGCCTCCCGCGGCCGCGAGGCGATCGAGCTGGCGCGCAACGCCCCGCCCGACGCCATCCTGCTCGACCTGATGATGCCGGACATGGACGGCATCACGACCTTCGGCCACCTGCGGGACGACCCCGCCACGCGCGGCATCCCGGTCGTCCTGCTCACCGCCAAGAGCCGCGTCGGGCCCACCCAGCCGTGGGACGGCCTGGCCGTCGCGGGCGTGCTCGCGAAGCCCTTCAGCCCCATGGAGCTGCCCCGCGACGTCGCCGCGCTGCTGGGCTGGAGCATGCCGGGGGCCTAACGTTCGGCCATGAGGTCGTTCACGTGGCGGGGCACGAGGTTCGGCGGGGTCCCGCGTGAGCACTGGCGGCGGGTCAACGAGGCGCTCGATCCCGAGACCGACTTCGTGGAGATCTACCGCACCACGGTGGCACACGAGTTCCCGTGGGACATGAACCAGGCGCTCTCCTTCGCGCTGTTCCGCACCTACGCCGTGCCCGGGATCGGTCGTCTGCTCGCCGAGACCGGCGCGTTCACCGAGCAGGTGCAGCGCCGCTACGACGACACCGCGCTGCTGCTCGAGCAACCCTCGCTGAAGGGCTTCGACCACCCCGACGCCCGCGCGGCGATCCGCCGGGTCAACCAGATGCACCGTGCCTACGACATCCCCGACCACGAGTTCCGCTACGTGCTGTCCACCTTCGTGGTGGTGCCCAAGCGCTGGCTCGACGACTACGGCAAGCGGCCCCTCACCGCCACGGAGCTGCGCGCCTCGGTGAACTACTACCGCACCCTGGGACGGCACCTGGCGATCCCCGACGTGCCCGAGACCTACGAGGGCTTCGCCCGGTTGATGGACGACTACGAGGCCGCGCACTTCGGGCACGACGAGGGCGGGCGCGCGGTGGCCGACTCGACGCTGGCGCTGATGCTCACCTTCTGGCCCTCGTTCGCCGCGCGCGGGGTCGAGGTCTTCTCGCGGGCCCTGATGGACCCGCCCCTGCGCGAGGCTCTCGGCTACGCCGCACCGCCGGGACCGGTCGGGCGCGCCTCGCGGGCCGCTCTGCGGGCCCGGGGCCGACTGCTGCGGTTCTTCCCCGCGCGGCTCAGCGCCCGGACGGTCGCCGACCTGCCGTGGGTGCGCTCCTACCCCGACGGCTTCGACATCGAGCAGCTGGGCACCTTCCCGACCCCGGGGGTGGCCGGCTGCCCGGTCAGGCACGCTCCTGGGCCAGCAGCTCCCGCACCCGGGGGATGACCTCGGTGCCGTAGAGGCGGATCGACTCCAGCCGCTGGGCGTGCGGCAGCGCGCCGACGGCGTACTTCATCTGGAAGCGGGACAGGCCCAGGGTGCGCACGGCCCAGGCGATCTTGCGAGCCACGGTCTCGGGGGAGCCGACGAAGAGCGCCCCCTGCTCGCCGGCGCCCTGCTCGAACGCCTCGCGGGTGTAGGGGCCCCAGCCGCGCTCGCGCCCGATGCGGGTGAAGGCGGCCGCCTGGTGCGGGAACATCTGCTCGCGGGCCAGCTCGTCGGTGGCGGCGACGTGGCCGGGGGAGTGCATGCCGATCGGCAGCTCGGGGCGCTCGTACTCGACCAGGGCGCGCCGGTACAGGTCGGCGAGCTGGGTGAACCCGGCCGGTGAGCCGCCGATGACCGCCAGCACCAGCGGCATGCCGTACGCCGCGGCGCGCACCACCGACTGGGGCGTGCCGCCGACCGCGATCCAGGCAGGCAGCAGCCCGGCCTCGGTGCGCGGGTGCACGACCTGGTCGCGCAGCGGCGGGCGGATCGTGCCCGACCAGGTGACCGGCTGCTCGGACTGCACGGCGGCGAAGAGGTCGAGCTTCTCGTGGAAGAGCACCTCGTAGTCGGACAGGTCATGGCCGAAGAGGGCGAAGGACTCGGTGAACGAGCCGCGGCCCAGCTGCACCTCGGCGCGACCTCCGCTGATCGCCGCGAGCGTGGAGAAGCGCTGGTAGACCCGGATGGGGTCGTCGGAGGAGAGCACCGTGACGCCGGTGCCCAGGCGCAGCCGCGAGGTCTGCCCAGCGATCGCGGCCAGCACCACGTCGGGCGCGGAGATGGCGTAGTCGTCGCGGTGGTGCTCGCCGAGGCCGAGGTAGTCGACCCCGACCCGGTCGGCGAGCACGCCCTCGGCGACGACCTGGCGGATCGCCTCGGCCTCGTGCACCGGCCGCCCGTCGGGGCCGAGCTCGAGGTCGCCGAAGGTGTCGAGCCCGAAGGTCGGGTGCCCCTGGGTGCCCAGGCGCAGCACGGCATCGGGCAGGGCGGCGGGAGGGGTGCTCACGACCTGAGCCTACGAGGGGGTCCGTACCGGTCGTTGACACGCGCGAAGGCTGTGGCTACGGTCACGTCATGAGACCTGAATCACCTGTCAGGTTTGACGACGAAGGAGAAGTCATGACGCAGCGCACCCCGGCCCGAACGGGCGGACGACGCTCCCTGGCGGTGGCCGCAGCAGCGGTCGTCGGCGTGCTGGGCCTCAGTGCCTGCGCGCCCGACAGCGGTTCCGCCTCCTCGGGCGAGGACGGCGAGGGCGCGGCCGTCCCGGTCTCGATCATCTACTCGCAGAGCGGCCCGCTCGCGGCGTACGGCGAGGCCTACCGCAACGGCCTCGAGGCCGGCATCGACTACGCCACCGACGGCTCCGGCGAGGTGGACGGCCGCGAGATCGAGCTGGACTTCGCCGACGACGCCGGCGACCCCGCCAAGGCGGTCGGCCTGGCCAAGGACGCCATCGGCGCGGGCACCCAGATCATCGCGGGCACCGTCTCCTCCGGCGTGGCGCTGTCGCTGGCCGAGCAGGCCGAGCAGAACGAGGTGCTCTACATCTCCGGCCCGGCCGCGGCCGACGCCGTGACCGGCATCAACCGCTACACCTTCCGCTCGGGTCGTCAGACCTACCAGGACGTCGCCACCGCGGGCTCGCTGATCGGCGACCTGGAGGGCAAGGACGTCGTGGTCTTCGCCCAGGACAACGCCTTCGGCCAGGGCAACGTGGCCGGCGTCGAGGCCGTCCTCGGCGGCGGCGGCGCCGACGTGGAGGCGGTGCTCGTGCCCGAGGACGCCACCGAGTTCACCCCCTTCGCCCGGCGCATCCTCGACGCCGACCCCGACCTGGTCTTCGTGGCCTGGGCCGGTGACACCACCAGCGCCATGTGGCAGTCCCTGGACCAGCAGCAGGTCTTCGACGAGGTACCGGTGACCACCGGTCTCGGCGACATCGCCAGCTACGGCGCCTACGGCGCGGCCAGCGAGCAGATCACCTTCCTGTCCCACTACTTCGCGGGCGCCCCCGACAACGACGTCAACGCCGCGATGGTCGAGGCGCTCGAGGAGGCCGGCGCCGAGGCCGACCTGTTCTCGCCCGACGGCTTCGTGGCCGGCCAGATGATCGTGCACGCCATCGAGGAGGGTGGCGGCGACGACGTCGACGCGATGATCGAGGCGCTCGAGGGCTGGGAGTTCGAGGGCCCCAAGGGCACCACCACGGTGCGCGCCGAGGACCACGCGCTGATCCAGCCGATGTTCGCGGCCACGCTGGGCGAGCAGGGCGGCTCGTTCGTGCCGGAGCTGGCCGACCAGGTCGAGCCCGACGTCGTCGCACCCCCGGTCGCGACCTCGTGAGCCAGCCCGGCCCGGTCCTCGCGGTGCACGACCTGCACCTGAGCATCGGCGGCGCGGTGATCATCGACGGGGTCTCCCTCTCGGTGCCGCGCGGCGAGATGCTCGGGGTCATCGGCCCCAACGGTGCGGGCAAGACGACGCTGTTCAACCTGCTGTCGGGCGTCATGCGCCCGACGGCGGGCACGGTGCACCTCGCCGGCGACGACGTCACCGCCCGTTCGGTCGACGCCCGCGCCCGGGCCGGGCTGGGCCGCACGTTCCAGACCTCGAGCCTCTTCGACGGGCTCACCGCGCTCGAGAACGTGCGACTGGCCGCGCAGGCGGCCCTCGGCGGGGCGCTGAGCCTGGTCCGCTTCCCCGGTCGCGGCGGCGCCGCCACCGAACGGGCCCGCGACCGGCTCGACCAGGTGGGCCTGGCCCACCACGAGCAGACCGTCGCCGGGGGGCTGGCCCACGGCGACAAGCGCAAGCTCGAGATCGCCATGCTGCTGGCCAGCGACCCCCACGTGATCCTGCTCGACGAGCCGATGGCCGGGGTCGGCAGCGCCGACGTCGAGGGCCTGATGGACCTCATCCGCAGGGTGCACCGCGAGCACGGCACCACCGTGCTGATGGTCGAGCACCACATGGACGTCGTCCTCGGGCTCGTCGACCGGCTCGCGGTGATGCACCACGGCCAGCTGCTGGCCTGCGACTCCCCGGAGGCCGTGATGGCCGACCCCACCGTCCAGAGCGCCTACCTCGGAGCCACTGCATGAGCACCCCCGCCCCGACGCCGACCACCGCGCCCCCCGTCCTGCGGGTGCGCGGCCTCTCGGCCCGCATCGGCCAGCAGCAGGTCGTCGAGGACGTCACCCTCGAGGTGCCCGCGAAGGGCGTGACCGCCCTGCTCGGTCGCAACGGCGTGGGCAAGACGAGCACCATCAAGGCGGTGCTCGGCCTGGTCGAGCGCAGCGGTGTCGTCGAGCTCGACGGCGAGCGCATCGACACCCTGCCCACGCACCGCATCGTGCAGCGAGGCGTCGGCTACGTCCCCGAGGACCGCGAGGTCTTCGGCTCCCTGAGCGTCGAGGAGAACCTGCGCCTGGCCGAGCGCGGCGCGAACCCGCGCCGCGAGCTGGTCGCCGACCTGTTCCCCGACATCATCGCCCGCGGCCAGCAGGCCGCCGGCACCCTGTCGGGCGGTCAGCAGCAGATGGTCGCCCTGGCGCGGGCCCTGCTCAACGACAACCGGCTGCTGCTGGTCGACGAGCCCACCAAGGGCCTCTCGCCCAAGCTGGTCGGCGAGGTCACCGAGGCGCTCGAGCGCGCCGCCCAGGTCGTGCCGATCCTGCTCGTCGAGCAGAACCTCGTCGTGGCCCGCCGCCTGGCCGACCGCGCCGTGGTGATGGCCGACGGCCGCGTCGTGCACACCGGCGACGCCGCCGAGCTGCTCGACGACGAGCAGCGGGTCGTCAGCCTCCTCGGCGTCGGCTCCACCGGCTCGAGCAGCCACGGCTCCGGCAGCCACCCCCACCCGTCCACCCACGACCAGGAGGTCCGCTCGTGAGCACCGTCGTGCTGCTGCTCGCCACCGGCCTGGGCCTGGGGGCGCTGTACTTCCTCGTCGCCTCGGGCCTCTCGCTCATCTACGGCCTGATGGGCGTGCTCAACTTCGCCCACGGCTCCTTCCTGACCCTCGGCGCCTTCGCCGGGTGGGAGACCGCCCGCCGCCTCGGCGGCGACTCCTGGGGCTCGCTGCTGCTCTCGCTCCTGATCGGGGCCGGCGTCGGCGCCCTCGCCGCGGTGCTCACCGAGCTGCTGCTGATCCGCCGACTCTACGAGCGCCACATCGAGCAGGTGCTGGTCACCGTCGGCCTGGCGCTGGCCACCGTCGCGCTCTTCGACGGCATCTGGGGCACCGACGCCATCTTCGTCACCGGCCCCGGCTGGTTCGACGAGACCACCTCGATCCTCGGGGCCCGGGTGCCCAACGACCGGTTCCTGCTGATCGGGGTCGCGCTCCTGGTGCTGGGCGGCATCGTGGCCTTCCTGCGCTTCACCCGCTTCGGGCTGGTGATCCGCGCCGGCGTCGAGAACCGCTCCATGGTCACCGCCCTGGGCATCGACGTGCGCCGCGCCTTCACCGTCGTCTTCGCCATCGGCGGCGCCGCCGCCGGTCTCGGCGGGGTGCTGGCCTCGCACTACTTCGGCTACGTCTCGCCCCAGCTGGGCGGCTCGCTGCTGATCTTCGCCTTCATCGTCACCGTCATCGGCGGCCTGGGCTCCCTGCTCGGCGCGGCGATCGCCTCCGTGGTGGTCGCGGTCCTGCAGCAGATGGCCAACTTCTACCTCTCCGGGACCGGCGACCTGGTGGTCGTGCTGCTGCTGGCCACCGTCCTGCTCGTGCGTCCCTCCGGCCTGATGGGAGCCCGCGCATGAGCACCACCACCGACACCCACCCCGACACCGGTACGCCGCAGCCCGCTGCCCCGGACGGCCCCACGGGTGGCCGTCGCCGCGGGGCGGGCCTGCCGCTGCGGCTGCTGGCGGTGCTGGGCCTCGTCGTGCTGCTCGCGGTGCTGCCGCTGGTCAACCTGAGCGTGCCCGGTGTGCTGCCGGGAGCGACGTACACGCCCGGCACGCTGCAGCTGATGGCGCTCGCGCTGGTCTTCGCCTCGCTCGCGCTGACCTACCACGTGATCTTCGGCGTGGCCGGGCTGCTGAGCTTCGGGCACGCGCTCTACCTGGCCATCGGCGCCTACGGGCTGGGCATCGTGCTCGAGCGCACCGACCTGGGCCTGGTGCCGGCGATGCTGCTCACCCTGCTCGGCGGCGCGCTCGTCGCGCTGGTGCTCGGCGCGGTCGGGCTGCGGGTCGGCGGCATCTCCTTCGCGATGGTCACCCTGGCCTTCGCCCAGGCCGGCTCGGTGCTGATCCGCCGCAACAGCGACGTCACGGGCGGCGAGGAGGGGCTGCGCCTCGACACCACCCACGTGCCCGACGCGCTCGTCGGCGTCGCCGACACCCGCAACCTCTACTGGGTGGCGCTGGTGCTGCTCGTGGTCGTCTTCGCGCTGGTGACCTGGTTCGAGCGCTCGCGCGCCGGCCACGTCGCCGCCGCGACCCGCGAGAACGAGCTGCGGGTGCGCGTGCTGGGCCTGCGGCCCTTCGCGGTCAAGCTGCTCGCCTTCGTCACCGGCTCGGTGCTGGCGGTGGTCGTGGGCATGGTCTACCTGCTGCTGCAGAGCGGCGCCACGCCCCGCATCGCCTCGGCCGACTTCACGCTCACGATCCTGGTGATCGTGGTGCTGGGCGGCCTCGGCTCGCGCTGGGGCGCCGTCGTCGGCGGCGTCGTCTACACCCTGCTCGACCAGCGGCTGACCACGCTCGCGGCCTCCGACGCCGTCGAGTCGCTGCCGGCGGTGCTGAGCGTGCCGCTGGGCGAGCCGCTGTTCATCCTCGGCACCCTGTTCATCCTCGTCGTGCTCTTCGTGCCCGGCGGCCTGGTCGGCCTCGGCGCCCGCGTGGCCGGGGCCCGCAGCCGCGCGGCACGCCCCGGCGCGCTCGCCGCGGGTGAGGATGGCCCATGACCACCTCACCGTCCGCGACCACCGGCGGACTGCACACCCTGGGCCGCTGGACCACCGACCGGGCGACCTCGACCCCTGAGCGGGTCGCGATCGACGACAGGGGAGTGGTGCTCACCTACGAGCGCCTCGACCAGCGCGCCGAGGACCTCGCCGCGCGCCTGCGTCGTGCCGGCTACGCCAGGGGTGACCGGCTGGCGACCCTGACCGGCAACAGCGCCGACCACGTCGTGCTCTTCTTCGCCTGCGCCAAGGCCGGGCTGGTGCTGGTGCCCCTGTCGTGGCGGCTCTCGCCGCGCGAGCTGGCCGGCCAGGTCGAGGAGGCCGACCCCGCGCTGCTGCTGGTCGAGGAGGAGTTCACCGCGCTGGCCCGGGCGACCCTCGACCTGGTCGTCGGGCAGGTCCCGGTGGCCGCGATGGGCGCCCAGGGCGTCGAGCGGCACGCGCCGGGGCCGGGCGGCTCCGAGCGCGCCCGCGGCGAGCGGCGTACGACCTCGGGGCCGGGCGCGCCGGTCGAGGACGACGACCCGCTGCTGATCATCTTCACCTCGGGCACCTCCGGGCAGGCCCGCGGCGCGGTGCTGACCCACGCCAACTGCTTCTGGACCAACCTGTCGCTCTCGCGCACCGCCGAGATCACCAGCCGCGACGTGGTGCTCGCGCTGATGCCGCAGTTCCACGTCGGCGGGTGGAACGTGCAGCCGCTGCTCGCGTGGTGGATGGGCGCCACCGTGGTGCTCGAGCGCACCTTCGACGCCGGACGGGTGCTGCACCTGATCGCCGAGCGCCAGATCACCACCACGATGGGGGTGCCTGCGACCTACCTGATGCTGGCCGAGCACCCCGACTTCACCGCCGCCGACCTGAGCAGCCTGCGCCACGCCATCGTCGGCGGGGCGCCGATGCCCGAGCCGCTGCTGCGCACCTGGCACCGGCGCGGGGTCGCGCTGACCCAGGGCTACGGCCTGACCGAGGCCGCCCCCAACGTGCTGTGCCTGCCGCCCGAGGAGGCCACCCGGCGCGTCGGGATGGCCGGCACCCCCTACCCGCACGTCGAGGTCGAGCTCGTCGACCCGGTCACCGGCGCGGTCGTCGAGGGCCCCGGCACCGGCGAGCTGGTGGTGCGCGGACCCAACGTGTTCGCCGGCTACTTCCGCGAGCCCGAGCACGAGCGGGCCGAGCAGGAACGCCGCCGCGGCCTGCACACCGGCGACCTGGCCACCCGCGACGCCGACGGCTACTACCGCATCGTCGACCGCATCAAGGACATCTTCATCACCGGCGGCGAGAGCGTCGCCCCCGCCGAGGTCGAGCAGGTGCTGCTGGCCCACCCGGCCGTGGCCGACGCGGCCGCCGTGGGCGTGCCCGACGAGCGCTGGGGCGAGGTCTGCGCGGCGTACGTCGTGCTGCGCCCCGGCGTGGCCACCGACGAGCAGGACCTGCGCGAGCACTGCGCCCGCGAGCTGGCGGCCTTCAAGGTGCCGCGCCACGTCGAGGTCGTCGCCGAGATCCCGCGCTCCTCGAGCAGCAAGGTCGTGCGACGCGCGCTCGCCGACCGGTGGCGCGAGCAGGAGGCCCGGGCATGAGCGAGACCACGCGCAAGCCGCCGAGCACCAAGCGCGGCACCGCGACCCGCAAGGCGATCATCGACGCCGCCGAGCACGTCTTCGCCGTGCACGGCTACGCGGACGCCTCGATCACTCGCATCACCGAGCGGGCCGGGGTCGCGCAGGGCACCTTCTACCTCTACTTCGACTCCAAGCTCACCGTCTTCGAGGAGCTCGTCGAGGACCTCAACCGCCGGGTGCGCCACGCCATGACCGAGGGCTCGGCCGGCGCCACCACCCGCCTGGAGGGGGAGCGGGCCGGCTTCCGGGCGTTCTTCGCCTTCACCGCCGAGCACCCCGCGCTCTACCGGGTGGTGCGCGAGGCCGAGTTCGTCTCGCCCCGCGCGCTCAAGCTGCACTACACCCGCATCGTCGAGGGCTACATCGCCAACCTCGAGCGGGCCCGCGCCGTCGGCGACGTCGGCGACATCGACCCCGAGGTCGTCGCGTGGGTGCTGATGGGCATCGGCGAGATGGTCGGGATGCGCTGGGTGCTGTGGGGCGACGAGCCCGGCGACGCCCCGGGCCCCGGGTCGACCGCCACCGTGCCCGACCACGTCTTCGAGCAGGTGATGGCCTTCATCGAGCGGGCCCTGGCCGCCGCCCACCCCGACCCCAGCAGCAGCGACACAGGAGCAGACCAGCGATGACCACCGCCACCCGGCACCCCTCGGCGCCCGCCGCCCCGACCGGCCCGCGCACGGTCCGCGTGCCCGTCGACGGCGGCGAGCTGACCTGCGGCGTGTGGGGTCCCGAGGACCCCGACGCGCCCGTGCTGCTCGCCGTGCACGGCATCACCGCCCACCACCGCTGCTGGCCCCTGGTCGCCGAGGCGCTGCCGGGCCACCGGGTCGTCGCCCCCGACCTGCGCGGTCGCGGCCGCAGCGCGTCGCTGCCGGCGCCGTACGGGCTCGAGCAGCACGCGCGCGACCTCGAGCAGGTGCTCGACCACCTCGACGTGGCCCGGGTGGGCCTCGTCGGGCACTCGATGGGCGCCTTCGTGGTGCTCACCCTGGCCGCGCGGATCGGGGAGCGGGCCACCGGCCTGGTGCTCGTCGACGGCGGGCTGCCGCTGCTGGCGCCGGCCGGGGGCGCGCCGTCGCCGACCGCGACGCCCGACGACGTGCTCGGCCCCGCCGCGGCGCGGCTGCGGATGACCTTCGAGAGCCACGAGGTCTACCGCGACTTCTGGCGCGAGCACCCCGCTTTCGCCCACGGCTGGAGCCCGGTCGTCGAGGGGTACGTCGACTACGACCTCGAGGGCGAGGCGCCGCACCTCAAGCCCTCAGCGGTGGTGGCCGCCGTGGCCGCCGACGCCGCGCAGCTCTTCGGGGGAGCGGCGTACGAGGCCGCGATGCGCGCCGTACGGGTGCCCACCACCTTCCTGCGCGCCCCGCGCGGGCTGATGGACGAGCCGCAGGCGCTCTACCCGCCCGACGCCGCCGAGCGGGCCCGCGCGCTGATGCCCCACCTGCGCGACGTCGAGGTCGAGGACGTCAACCACTACACGATCGTCCTCGGCCCCCGCGGGGCCGAGGCCGTGGTCGCCGCCACGCGGGAGTTGCACGACTAGCCTGGGTGCGTGAAGCCCCTGATGACCGTCGTCGTCGGCCTGGTCGTCGTCCTGCTCGACCTGCGCCTCGGCGGCGGGGGAGCCGCCTTCGACCTGCTGCCCGACCCCGTGGGCTGGATCGTCGTCGCGGTCGCGCTGGGCAGGCTCGCCCACCTGCACCGGGGCTTCCGGCTCGGCGCCGTGACCGCCGGGGTCGGCGCCCTGGTCTCGGCGCCGCTGTGGCCGGGCCCCGAGCTGCTCGGCGAGACCGCGGTGTGGCTGGGGGTCCTGGAGGGGGTCGTCGACCTGGTCGTGGTCGTGGGCACGCTGAGCGGGGTGGTGGCGGTCCTGCCGCGCCGGGCAGGGAGCGCCCGCACGCTGCGCACGACGTACGTCGTGGTGGCGGGGGTCTACGCCCTGCTCGCCCTCGGCGGCCTGGTCAGCACCGGCCTCGTGGTGCTGGCGCTGATGGGCACCCTGGTCAGCCTGGTCGTCACCGTGATCGTGCTGGTCTTCCTGGGCAGCGTCTCCTCCGAGACCCCCGACCCGGCCCGAATCTCCCCCTGACCCGTCCCGAACTTCCCCCTGACCCGTCCCGAACTTCCCCCTGACCCGGCCCGAACTTCCAGGGCCGGGCTGCGTCGGCGTCGATGCGACACGATGGCCCGATGGACGACCTCGGCTTCTACCTCGGCCTGCCCCTCCCCGGTGCGCTGGCGATCGTGGTCTCCACGATCGTGCTGTACCTGGCGATCACCACGCTGCTCTCGCACGCGGGCCAGCGCCTCTACGCCTCACCGTCGAGCCTCGACCTCGCGGTGGTCACGGTGCTGGGTGCCATCGTGGGCCGCTCGATCCTGGGCCAGGTGCCGACGCTCAGTGGCGGGCTGCTCGCGCTCGCGACCCTGCTGGTCGTCGAGGGCGTCGCCGGGCGGGTGCGGCGCAGCGACCGGGTGGTCGCGCGTCGGCGGCACCGTGCGGTGGCGGTGATGGTGGTCGGGCAGGTGCAGCGCCACGAGCTGACCCGGCTCGGGCTCGACGAGTCGAGCCTGTGGACAGAGCTGCGCGCTGCCGGGGTGCGCTCGCCGCGAGAGGTGGCGGTCGCAGTGGTGGAGCCCGACGGCCGCTTCACCGTGCTGCGTCGCGGCGAGCAGGTGCATCCCTCCGCCCTGACGGGGGTGAGGCACTCCAGCGAGCTGCTCGAACGCCTCTCCACCGGCTGACTGGGCTCCGCCGAGCCAGCTCCGGGCCGGCTCAGCGCGAAGTCCAGGCCGGGTCGGCGCGAAGTATGGGCCGGGTCGGCGTGGCTGATGGGGTCGCAGGTGCCAGGGAGGTCGTTGTGGCGGTGGACCTGCCCACGGCACACCCCGAAGGGTTCTCCACAGGTTAAGGATCACGTCTTCCCGGGTAGGTGTCCGGCTGCGTAGCGTCACCGGCGACGCACTCCTGCTGCTCAGACCCCTACTCGGAGAGGGCCTGCCATGGCGATGACCCACGCCGACACCCGGCGGGCCTCCGCGTCCCCGCGGCCCGCGGCCAGGCCCGGCTCGGGCGCTCGGCTGCCGGGACACGCCGAGACGCTCGAGCACCTCGACCACGCGCTGCGCGAGGTGGTGCGCCGCGAGGGCATCGATCCCCAGCGTGACCCCGCCGTCGTACGACGTCTGGCCGAGTCGTTGGTGCACGAGCACGACGAGCGCAGCCTGACCGGCGCGGTGGTGCCCGTCGGTGACGTCGAGGCGGTGGTCGGCGAGCTGGTCGCGCGGGTCTCCGGGTTCGGGGCGCTGCAGCCGTTGCTCGAGGATCCGACGGTCGAGGAAGTGTGGATCAACGACCCCAGCCGGGTCTTCGTGGCCCGCAACGGCCGGCACGAGCTGACCAACCTGATGCTCACCCAGGCGCAGGTCGCCGAGCTGGTCGAGCGGATGCTGAAGTCGAGCGGGCGGCGCATCGACATGAGCCGGCCCTTCGTCGACGCGATGCTCCCCGAGGGACACCGCCTGCACGTCGTGCTCGAGGGCATCAGCCGCGGCTTCTCGGCCGTCAACATCCGCAAGTTCGTGCTGCGCGCCGCACGCCTCGACGACCTCGTCGAGCTGGGCAGCCTGACCCCGCAGGCGGCCGCGTTCCTGCAGGCCTCGGTGCGGGCCGGGCTCAACATCCTGGTCTCCGGCGGCACCCAGGCCGGCAAGACCACCATGCTGAACTGCCTGGCCGCCGCCATCCCCGGCAGCGAGCGGGTGATCTCGGCCGAGGAGGTCTTCGAGCTGCGCTTCCCGCACCCCGACTGGGTGCCGCTGCAGACCCGGCAGGCCGGCCTGGAGGGCACCGGCGAGATCCGGTTGCGCGACCTGGTCAAGGAGACGCTGCGGATGCGGCCCAGCCGGGTGATCGTGGGGGAGGTCCGGGCCGAGGAGTGCCTCGACCTGGTGCTGGCGCTCAACTCGGGCCTGCCCGGCATGTGCACCCTGCACGCGAACTCCGCGCGCGAGGCGCTGGTCAAGATGTGCACGCTGCCACTGCTGGCCGGCGAGAACATCGGTTCCAGGTTCGTGGTGCCGACCGTCGCCTCGTCGGTCGACCTGGTCGTCCACCTCGGTCTCGACCACCGGGGCCGGCGTCACGTGGAGGAGATCGTGGCCGTGCCGGGCCGCACCGAGAACGACATCATCGAGGTCGAGCCGATCTTCCGCCGCTCCGACGGCGAGCTGCGTCGCGCCCAGGGGATGCCGCCGCGCACCGAGCTCTACGAGCGTCACGGCATCGACGTACGACGCCTGCTCGCGGTGGGCGCGGAGCAGGAGGCCTGAGCGTGGGCGCGCTCGTGGGCCTCGGGGTGGGCGTCGGCCTGCTGCTGATCTGGTCGGCGTTCACGATGCCCCGGCGTCCGAGAGTCGCCTCGCACGGCGGCCCGGGCAGCCTCGAGCGGTTGCTGGGCTCCGCCGGCCTGCGAAGCGTCTCGTCGACGTCGTTCGTGCTGCTGTGCGCGGTCTCGGGCGTCGGTGCCGCGCTGCTGGTGCAGCTGGTCTCCCGCACGCCCCCGGTGGCGATCGTCTTCGGGGTGCTCGCGGCGTACCTGCCGGTCACGGTGGTGGCGGCCCGTGCCCGGCGTCGCCTGCGCGAGTTCGCCGAGGTCTGGCCGGAGGCCGTCGACAACCTGGCCTCCGCGGTGCGCGCGGGGATGTCGCTGCCCGATGCGCTGTCGGCGCTGGGCACGCGTGGGCCTGAGCCGCTGCGCGAGGCGTTCACCGGGTTCGCCGTCGACTACCAGGTCTCAGGTCGGTTCGGGGAGAGCCTCGACCGGCTCAAGGACCGTCTGGCCGACCCGGTGGGGGACCGGGTGGTGGAGGGCCTGCGCGTGGCTCGCGAAGTGGGTGGCGGGGAGCTCGGGCGCCTGCTGCGCAACCTGTCGGGCTACCTGCGCGAGGACGCACGGACCCGCTCGGAGCTGGAGTCGCGGCAGGCCTGGACGGTCAACGGGGCCCGTCTCGCGGTCGCCGCGCCGTGGGTGGTGCTGCTGCTGATGTCGGTGCAGAGCGACGTGATCCGGCGTTACGCCTCGCCCGCCGGGGTCGTGGTGCTGGGGGTGGGCGCCGGCCTGTGCGTGCTGGCCTACCGGTTGATGATGCGCATCGGACGGCTGCCGACCGAGAGGCGGATCCTCTCGTGAGCCTGGCGATGTGGGGCGCGCTGCTGGGCGCCACGACGGCCGCGGGTCTGCTGCTGGTCGCGGCCCGCGTGCGCGCCGTGCGCCGCCCGCAGCTCGCGTCCCGCGTGCTGCCCTACCTGCGTGACCTGCCCGCCGCCGGCCTGCCCTCCGCGCCCCGGGCGGCGGCCGGCGGCGGTGCCGGCCCCTCGGTGGTGCTCGCGGTGTTCGGCCCGCTGCTGCGCTCGATGGCCGAGAGCGTCGAACGGGTGCTGGGCGGTGCCACCTCGGTACGCCGCCGCCTGACCCGGGCGGGTCTCGACAAGACCGTCCACGAGTTCCGGGTCGAGCAGGTGCAGTGGGGGCTGGTGGCCTTCTCGGTGGCCGCGGCCTGGGGCCTGCTGCGCACCCTGGGCGACCCGGGGGCCGTCGTCAGCTCGGCGCTGGTGTGCGCGATCGCGTTCGTGGTGGGCGTGCTGGGCCGCGACAACCACCTCTCCGGCCAGGTCCGCACCCGCGAGCGCCGGATCCTCGCCGAGTTCCCCACCGTGGCCGAGCTGCTCGCCCTCGCCGTGGCGGCGGGGGAGAGCCCGGTCGGGGCCCTGGACCGGGTGGTCAGCCGATCGGGCGGCGAGCTGTCGGCCGACCTCGCCCGGGTGCTGGCCCAGGTGCGCACCGGTGAGCCGGTCGGCTCGGCCTTCGACGACCTGGCCGCGACCAGCGGACTTCCCCTGGTCTCCCGCTTCGCGCAGGGCATCGCCACCGCCGTCGAGCGCGGCACCCCGCTGGCCGACGTGCTGCACGCCCAGGCCGCCGACGTGCGTGAGGCCGGTCGCCGCGAGCTCATCGAGTCCGCCGCCCGGCGCGAGGTGCTGATGATGGTGCCCGTCGTGTTCCTGGTGCTGCCGGTGACCATCCTCTTCGCCTTCTGGCCCGGCGTCGTCGGCCTCGACCTGACCACCCCATGACCCTCTCGGGAAAGGACCCGTCATGACCCCCCTCCTCGCGCACCGCCTGGTGCTCCTCTGGCTCGCCCTCGTGGCGCCCGCACCCCGTCGGCTCCGTGGCGAGCGCGGCGACGTACCCGGCTGGGTGCTGGTCACCGTGATGTCGGCCGGCATCGTGGTCGCCATCGGCTCGATCGCCCAGGACGAGCTCGGGCAGATGCTGCGCAACGCGCTCAACAAGGTGAAGTAGTGCCGCTGCTGCCTCGGCGCGGCTGCCGCGGTGCGGCGATCGTCGACTTCGTCCTGGTGCTGGTCGTGCTCGTGCCGCTGGTGCTGGGCATCCTGCAGGTCTCGTTGGTGCTGCTGGTGCGCAACACCCTGGCCTCGGCTGCCTCCGAGGGTGCCCGGTACGCCGCCACCGCGGGGCGCGGCGAGGCCGACGGGGTGGCGCGGACCCGCAGCCAGATCGACGGCGCGGTCTCGGGTCGCTTCGCCCAGGACGTCTCGGCCAGCACGGTGCTGGTCGACGGCGCGCCCACCGTGGTGGTCACGGTGCGGGCCACCGTGCCCGCACTGGGCCTCGGCGGGCCGGGCGTCGGGATCGAGGTCGCCGGGCACGCCGTGGAGGAGGAGCAGTGAGCCCCGCCACCGGCCGACGCCGCTGCGACGAGAGGGGCAGTGCGCTGGTCGAGCTGGTCTGGCTCGGCATCCTGCTGCTGGTGCCGCTGCTGTGGATCGTCGTCAGCGTCTTCGACGTGCAGCGCGGCGCCTTCGGTGTCGAGTCCGCGGCCCGCTCGGCCGCCCGGGCCTACGCGCTGGCCCCCGACGACGCCAGCGGTCGCGAGCGGGCCCGGGCCGCGGCCCGCCAGGCGCTGGCCGACCAGGGCCTCGAGGACGCCCCGGTCGAGGTCGACGTCGACTGCGGCGGGTTCGCCGACTGCCACTCCGGCACCGCGGTCATCACCGTGCGCGTCGACTCGCGCGTCGAGCTGCCGCTGATGCCCGACGTGCTCGGCGGGGGAGCGCCCAGCTTCGCGCTCGCCTCCAGCCACACCGTCCCGATCGGTCAGTACCAGGAGATCTCCCGATGAGCCCCGCCCGGCGACGGCGCCGCGACGACGCCGGCCAGGTCAGCGTGCTCATCATCGGGTTCGCCTTCGTCCTGGCCCTGGGCGTGGCGGTGGTGGTCGACGTCAGCGCCGCCTACCTGCAGCGCTCGGGGTTGAGCACCCTGGCCGACGGGGCCGCGCTGTACGGCGCCGACGCGGGCGCGACCGGCGCGTCGACGTACACCGAGGGCGTGCCGCAGGACCAGCTCGCCCTCGACGCCGGGGTCGCCCGCGCCGGGGTCGAGGACTACCTGCGCAGCGTCGGCGCCCACCAGGAGTACCCCGGGCTGCGGTTCGTCGTGGTCGTCGACCGGGCCCGTTCCTCGGTGCAGGTGCGGGTCAGCGCCCCGCTCGACCTGCCGTTGGGCGTGCCCGGCGCTCCCGAGGCGCCGATGGTCTCGGCCGAGGGCTCGGCCGTCTCCGACGTCGAGCGGTGAGGCGGCGACAGAGTTAAGCCCACCTGTCTAGACGGTTCACAACGACGTCGCCGTTCTGTGTGGCTGGCGCACATACCTGTCGGGTCGCTGTGTGCGTAGCGTCACCCGAATGCACGAGACCGCTGTCACACGCACCCGTGGACGCGGTCGCCCTGAACGGAAGGAACCCCGCCCATGATCGGGCTCGTCGGAATCATCCTGTCCCTGGTCCTGCTGATCTTCTTCGCCTACCGCGGCGTCAACGTGATCATCCTGGCCCCGCTGATGGCGCTCCTCGCGACCGCCTTCGCCGGGGGACTTCCCATGCTGGCCACCTACACCCAGGTGTTCATGCCGGCGCTGGGCAACTACCTCATCACCTACTTCCCGCTGTTCCTGCTCGGCGCCCTCTTCGGCAAGATGATGGACGACAGCGGCGCGGCCCGAGCGATCGCCTACTTCATCGTGGAGAAGCTCGGCGACACCAAGGCGATCCTGGCGATCGTGCTGGCCTGCGGCATCCTCACGTACGGCGGCGTGTCGCTCTTCGTGGTCGCCTTCGCGGTCTTCCCGATCGCCGCGGCGCTCTTCCGCGAGGCGGGCGTGCCCAAGCGGCTGATCCCGGCGACCATCGCGCTGGGCTCCTTCACCTTCACGATGACGGCCCTGCCCGGCACCCCGCAGATCCAGAACGCGATCCCGGCGCCGTTCTTCGGCACCAACGCCTTCGCCGCCCCCGGCCTGGGCGTCATCGCCGCGGTCATCATGTTCGGTGGCGGCACCGCGTGGCTGATGTACCGCTCCAAGAAGCTCACCGCGGCCGGCGAGACCTACCTGCCCGCCGACGCCCCGAAGGGCCCCGGCCTGCTCAGCCGGGTGACCGGCAGGGGCGGCGACCGCGGCGACCGTGGCGAGCGGGGGAGCACCACCATCTCGTCCGGTCCCGCGCCCGAGGGCGAGGGCACCGCCACCGCGACCGCCACCACCGGCGCGCCGGCGGCGACCGACCAGTCGACGCTGCCGCGCCCCGGCGTGCTGATCGCCTTCCTGCCGATCGTCGTGGTCATCGCGCTCAACTACGTGCTGGTCACCTGGGTCTTCCCGGCGATGGAGACCGACTACCTGGCCGACGACGCCTACGGCAACACCGACATCGACACCGTCGGCGGCATCTGGGCGATCGTGGTCGCCCTCGTCGTGGCCACCCTCGTGGTCGTGCTGACCAACCTCCAGCGGTTCGGCGACGTCAAGGAGTCGGTCAACACCGGCACCATGGCCTCCTTCCTGCCGATCTTCAACACCGCCAGCGAGGTCGGGTACGGCGCCGTCATCGCCTCCCTGCCCGCCTTCCGCACCGTGCGCGACGCGGTGCTGGGCATCTCCGGCAACCCGGTCATCTCGCTGGCCGTGGCCGTCAACGTGCTGGCCGGCATCACCGGCTCGGCCTCGGGCGGCATGAGCATCGCGCTGCAGACGCTGGGTGAGCAGTTCCGCGGCCTCGCGGACACCCAGGGCATCAGCCTCGAGCTGATGCACCGCGTCACCGTGCTGGCCGCCGGCGGCTTCGACGCCCTGCCCCACAACGGCGCCGTGGTCACGGTCCTGGCGATCTGCGGGCTGACCCACCGCCAGTCCTACAAGGACATCTTCGTGGTCGCCGTCGCGATCCCGCTGGTCGCCCTGGTGGTCGTGATCACCCTCGGCACCCTCGTCGGCGGTTTCTGAGCCACCCGCCACACCTCGGACCGGCCGGGCTCCCCACCCGGCCGGTCCCGGTAGTTTCGGGGCCGTGACCGCCGACCTCGTCTACCTCGTGGCCGGGGCCAGCCTGCTGCTGGCGATCGTGCTGCCCAGCGCTCTGGGCCGGCTGCCGCTCACCTCACCGATGGTCCTGGTCGGGCTGGGCATGCTGCTCGGCCTCACCCCGCTGCCCGACGACCTGCCGCTCAGCCCGCAGGACGATCGCGCCGCGATCGAGCACATCACCGAGCTCACCGTCCTGATCGCGCTGATGGGCGTGGGTCTGGCGCTCGACCGGCCCCTCGATCCGCGCCAGAAGGCCTCGCGCCGCGCCTGGTCGCCGACCTGGCGGTTGCTGGGCATCGCCATGCCGCTCTCGATCGCCGGGGTCGCGCTGCTGGGCTGGTGGGCCGGGCTCGCCCCCGCCGTCGCCATCCTGCTCGGCGCGGTCCTCGCGCCGACCGACCCGGTGCTCGCCTCCGACGTGCAGGTCGGCGGACCGGCCACCAGCAGCCTGCTGGGCGAGGAGAAGGACGACTGCGCCCCCATCGACGAGGACGACGAGGTGCGCTTCGCCCTCACCGCCGAGGCCGGCCTCAACGACGGCCTGGCCTTCCCGTTCGTCTACCTCGCGGTGCTGGTCGCGGGCGGCGGGGCGTTCGGGGTCACCGCCCTGGAGTGGGTGGGCTGGTACCTGCTGGGCAAGGTCGCGATCGGGGTGCTCGTCGGCATCGCGGTCGGCCACGTGCTGGCCCGCGTCGCGTTCCGGGCCGTGCGGCCGTCGCTGCGCGTCGCCGAGCGGGGCGAGCCGCTGCTGGCCGTGGCGGCGCTGGCGGCGTCGTACGGCGCGGCCGAGGCACTCGGCGGCTACGGGTTCCTCTCCGTCTTCGCCTGCGCGATGACCTTCCGGGCCTCCGAGCGGCGCCACGACTACCACCGCGCGATGCACGAGGTGGTCGAGCGGCTCGAGCGGTTGTTGACCCTCTTCGTGCTGCTGGTCCTGGGGATCGCCCTGACCCGGGGCCTGCTCGAGGCGCTCGACTGGCGCGGGGTGGCCATCGGTCTCGGGTTGATCCTGGTGGTGCGGCCGCTGGCCGGCTACCTGGCGCTCGGCGTGCGCCCGGTCCCGCCGGGCGAGCGGGGCGGCCTGACCCGGGCCGAGCGCGGCACCGCCGCGTTCTTCGGTGTCCGCGGCGTCGGGTCGCTGTTCTACCTCGCCTACGCCGCGGGTGAGGTCGACGCCTTCGGGCAGCCGTGGCTGTGGTCGACGGTGGGCTTCACCGTCGTGGCCTCGGTGCTCGTGCACGGGGTGCTCGTCGGCCCGGCCATGGGGATGCTGGAGCGCCGCGAACGGGTGCCCGCGGGGTAGCCGGCCTTACCCTGCCGGGTATGCGATCCCCCCTCGCCGCCCCCCTCGCTCCCCTCACCGCCCCCGTGGCCCTCCTGCTCACCGTGCTCCTGGCCGTCGCCGGCTCGGTCGCGGTGCCGACCCCGGCCCACGCCGCCGGCGCGGCGGCGTACGAGAAGTCGGTGCACAAGAAGACCAACGCCAAGCGCACCAAGCGCGACCTGGTGGCGCTGCGCAAGCAGAAGTGCGTGCAGCGCTTCGCCGACCGCCAGGCCCGCCGGATGGCCGAGCAGGAGCGGATGTTCCACCAGGACCTCGGACCGGTGCTCAAGAGGTGCGACCTGAGCCGCGTCGGCGAGAACGTCGCCCACGGCTACCCCAGCGGCAAGGCCGTGGTGAAGGGCTGGATGGGCTCCCCGGGTCACCGCGCCACCATCTTGACCGGGCAGTACCGACTCCTCGGCGTCGGCGCCGCGCGCGACGACGACGGCCGGTGGTACGCCGCCCAGGTCTTCGGCCGCAAGTAGGAACCGTCCCCGCGGGGCCGTAGTGTGGTGCCTTGTGGCAGGCATCGACTACGACCTCGAGATCAAGCAGCTCCAGGCGACCATGCGCACCGTCGAGCAGGTGCTCGACATCGACGCGATGCGTCGCGAGATCGCCGAGCTCGGCGAGCAGGTCGGTGCGGCCGACCTGTGGGACGACCAGGAGAACGCCACCCGCGTGACCGGCCGCCTCTCGCTGCTGCAAGGCCAGGTCGACCGCTTCTCCGAGCTGTCCGGGCGCATCGAGGACCTCGAGGTCCTCGTCGAGCTCGGTGTCGAGGAGGGTGACGCCGACTCGATGGCCGAGGCCGAGCGCGAGCTGGGCCGCATCAAGAAGTCCGTCGAGCAGCTCGAGGTCCGCACCCTGCTCTCCGGCGAGTACGACGCCCGCGAGGCCCTGGTGACGATCCGCGCCGGCGCCGGTGGCGTCGACGCCGCCGACTTCGCCGAGACCCTGATGCGGATGTACACCCGCTGGGCCGAGCGCAACAAGTACCCCGTGGAGGTCTTCGACACCTCCTACGCGGAGGAGGCGGGCCTGAAGTCGGCCACCTTCGCCATCCACGCGCCCTACGCCTACGGCACCCTCTCGGTCGAGGCCGGCACCCACCGCCTGGTGCGGATCAGCCCCTTCGACAACCAGGGCCGCCGCCAGACCTCCTTCGCCGCCGTCGAGGTGGTGCCGGTGCTCGAGCAGACCGACGAGATCGACATCCCCGACGAGGAGATCCGCACCGACGTCTACCGCTCGGGCGGCCCCGGCGGCCAGTCGGTCAACACCACCGACTCCGCGGTGCGCCTGACCCACATCCCCACCGGCGTGGTGGTCTCCTGCCAGAACGAGAAGTCGCAGCTGCAGAACAAGGCCAGCGCGATGGTGGTGCTCAAGGCCAAGCTGCTCGCGCGCAAGAAGGCCGAGGAGAAGGCCCACCTCGACGAGATGCGCGGTGACGTGCAGGCCTCGTGGGGTGACCAGATGCGCAACTACGTGCTCAACCCCTACCAGGTGGTCAAGGACCTGCGGACCTCCTACGAGGTCGGCAACCCGCAGGCCGTCTTCGACGGCGACCTCGACGGCTTCCTCGAGGCCGGCATCCGCTGGCGCCGCGGCGCCGACAAGGCCGACGCCTGATCCTCAGCCGCTGGTAGCGCCCTGGTCCGGCGCGGCGCCGAGCAGCACCGCCGCGCACCACGCGTCGGCGCGTGCCTCGAGCTCGGCGCGCTCGACCGACCGGGGTGCGCTGAGGCTGCAGGTCAGCCAGGCGTCGCCGACCAGGCCGGCGTACCTGGTCTCGCGCAGCGGGCCGGTGCGACAGGTGCGCGCGACCGACGGGTCGCCGTACGCCGCCGCGCCGGGCACCTCGCGGCAGCCGCGGTCGTCGCTGGTGGCGGCCGCGACCAGCTCGTCGGCGCGCTGGGGTGCCACCGGCGGCGCGAAGACCCAGGCGGCGGCGCTGGTGCGCGAGGGGCCGTCGAAGCGGCAGCCGTCCTCGTGGGCGACGTCACGCACCTGGTCGGTCAGCCGCGCCTGCTCGCCGTCGGCCCAGGTCTCGACCCGGCCGGGCTCGCCGCCCAGTGCGGCCTCGACGGCCGCGGCCGGCAGCCCGGCGCACAGGTCGGCGCGGGGGACCGGCATCGTCGCGGGGTCGAGCTCGTCGAGCGAGGTCGGCTCGGCGGAGGGCGCCGGGGCGCTCGGTCCGGCGTCGGGCGCGGGGGAGGACGGCTGCGAGCTGCAGGCGCCCAGCACCAGCGCCAACGCCCACGCGGGCGCCGCGAGGGCTGCTGCGCGAGGGGACCGGGACCACACGGGCACACCCTACGGACGCCGCCGACGACGACGAGGCGGGCACTCCTGGCCCCCTGGCGTAATCTCGTTCGGGTGATTCGCTTCGAGAAGGTCACCAAGACCTACCCCGGCACCGGAGGGCCCGCCCTCGACGACGTGTCGGTCGACGTCGAGAAGGGCGAGTTCGTCTTCCTGGTCGGCAGCTCCGGCTCCGGCAAGTCCACGGCGCTGCGCCTGATCCTTCGCGAGACCCGGCCCACGTCGGGCCGCGTCTACGTCGCCGGCAAGGAGATCAACCGGCTGGCGGGCTGGAAGGTGCCACGGCTGCGGCGCCAGATCGGCACCGTCTTCCAGGACTTCCGGCTGCTGCAGTCGAAGACCGTGGCCGAGAACGTCGCGTTCGCGATGCAGGTCACCGGGCACTCGCCCAAGGAGGTGCGTGCCCTGGTGCCCGAGACCCTCGAGCTGGTGGGCCTCGACACCAAGGCCGACCGGCTGCCCGACGAGCTCTCCGGTGGCGAGCAGCAGCGCGTCGCGGTGGCCCGGGCCTTCGTCAACCGGCCGATGATCCTGATCGCCGACGAGCCGACCGGCAACCTCGACCCCACGACGTCGGTGGGCATCATGAAGCTGCTCGACCGGATCAACCGCACCGGCACCACCGTGGTGATGGCCACCCACGACCACGGCATCGTCGACCAGATGCGCAAACGCGTCATCGAGCTCGACCACGGCAAGGTCGTGCGCGACCAGGCGCAGGGCGCCTACGGCTTCCAGCACTGAGCAGCGCCCTCGGCTCGACCCGCACGACCCGCACACCCAGCACCTCCTCTACAGGCAGAGAGCCCCCTCCTCCATGCGCTACGTCCTCTCCAACCTCGGCCAGGGGCTGCGTCGCAACCTCTCGATGCACCTGGCGGTGATCCTGACCCTCTTCGTCTCGCTCACGCTCGTGGGCGCCGGGGCGCTGCTGAACCGCCAGGCCGAGAAGACCAGCGACCAGCTCGGCAGCGAGCTCGAGATCACCGCCTACCTGTGCCGCGACGACGATCCCAACCAGAGCTGCCAGGGCGAGGTGACGAAGGAGGAGAAGCAGCGGATCCTGGCCACGATCGAGGACAATCCCGAGGTCGCGTCCTACCGCGTGGAGTCGAAGGAGACGGCCTTCGAGAAGGTCAAGGAGCTCTACGGCCCCGAGGAGGCCGACCGCTTCGAGGGACCCAACGCGATCCTGGGCGCCGAGGACCTGCCCGAGTCGGTGTGGATCACCCTCGAGGACCCCGCCGAGTTCGAGGGCATCACCTCGGCGATCGTCGGCCTCGACGGCGTGGCCGAGCTGGTCGACCAGCGCGAGACCGCGGGCAAGATCATCAACACGATGGAGGCGATGCAGCGCGCCGCGCTCGGCATCGCCCTGCTCCTGGTCGTCTCGGCGCTGCTGCTGGTGGCCAACACGATCCGCCTGGCCGCCTTCGCGCGCCGCAAGGAGATCGGCATCATGCGGCTGGTGGGCGCCTCCACGCTCTACATCGCGCTGCCGTTCCTGCTCGAGGCGCTGGTCACCGCCGTCATCAGCGTGGTGCTCGCGGGCGCGGCGCTGGCCGGCTTCCAGTACTTCGGGGTGCAGCAACGCTTCAGCGACTACCTGGAGTTCATCCCGTGGATCGGGTGGGACGACTACGTGGTCGCGCTGGGCGTCGTGGCGGTGCTCGGACCGGTGTTGACGCTGCTGCCGACACTCGCGCTGACCCGCAAATACGTCAAAGTCTGAGCCGGGCGCCGTACCGTTTCAACGACTCTTCCCCGACGTCGAAGGCAATACGGTGCGCTCCTTCCCCAGCGCCTCGCGCCACCGCCTCGCATCGGCCGCCACGGCCGGTGCGCTGGTCCTGGGTGCCCTGGCCATCCCACTCGCTCACGCCGATGACGACCTGAAGGACCAGCAGAAGAAGGTCCAGAAGCAGATCGAGGGCGCTGCCGACGACCTCGAGCAGTCCAGCAAGGCGACCCGCCAGGCGTTCGCGGCCGCGGCGAAGGCCCGGGCCGAGCTCGACTCGGCGACGGCCGAGCTGGGCAGCGTGCGCAGCAAGCTCGACGAGGCCAAGCTCGAGGACGCCCGCCTGGAGCAGCGCCTCGCCGCGGCCCAGCTGCGCCTCGAGAGCGCCCGAGACGAGCTGGTCGCCGGCCAGGAGGCCCTCGACGAGCAGCGCGACGTGGTCAAGGACCGCATCGCCGACACCTACATGCAGGGCAGCCCCGACATGCTGGTCCTCGGCAGCCTGCTCAACTCCAGCTCCACCAGCGACCTGACCCGCCAGCAGGCGGCCAGCAGCGCCATCGTGGGCCGCGAGACGTCGATGTACGACGACCTCGACGCCGCCGAGGTGCTCCTGCAGGTCCGCGAGGACGAGGTCGAGACAGCCAAGGACCGCGTCGCCGACGAGCGTGCGGCTGCCGCCGCGCAGCTGTCGAAGGTGAAGTCGCTGACCGCGCAGGCGGTCCAGGTGCGCGACGAGGTCCGGGGCCTGGTCTCCAAGCGCCTCTCCGCCCGCAAGAAGGCGACTGCCGCGAAGCAGGCCGACCAGGCCGCGCTGGCCGCGCTGCGCCGTCAGGAGTCGCGGATCAAGGAGCGGATCGCCGCCGCCGCCCGCCGCGCACGTGGCACGTCGGTCTCGGCCAAGCCGACCGGCTACCTGCTGGCGCCGGTCGGGGGAGTGGTGACCTCGCCCTTCGGCTACCGCACGCACCCCATCTACGGCTACCGCAGCATGCACGACGGCACCGACTTCGGCGTCGCGTGCGGACAGCCGATGGTGGCCTCCGGCACCGGCACGGTGATCGCGAAGTACTACTCCGAGGTCTACGGCAACCGGCTCTTCCTCAACCTCGGCCAGGTCAACGGCCGCTCGCTGACCGTCGTCTACAACCACGCGCGCAGCTACCGCTACGGCGTGGGCGCCAGGGTCAGCCGCGGCACCACGATCGGCTACGTCGGCGACACGGGCTGGTCGACCGGCTGCCACCTGCACTACAGCGTGCTCGTGAGCGGCAACCCCGTCGACCCGATGAACTGGCTGTGACCGGTCCCGCCCGACATCCGCGTTGACCTGACCTGGGAGAATGGACGGATGGCCAGGGAGCAGGGACACAAGATGGTGGCGCAGAACAAGAAGGCGCGCCACGACTACGCGATCGAGGACACTTTCGAGGCCGGCCTGGTGCTGCAGGGCACCGAGGTGAAGTCGCTGCGGATGGGCCGCGCGAGCCTGGTCGACGGGTTCGTCGACATCGACCGCAACGAGGCCTGGCTGCACGGGGTGCACATCCCCGAGTACTCGCAGGGCACCTGGACCAATCACGCCGCCCGCCGCAAGCGCAAGCTGCTGCTCAACCGGGTCGAGATCGACAAGATCGAGCGTCGCGTCAGCGAGAAGGGCCTCACGGTCATCCCGCTGTCGCTCTACTTCGTCAACGGCCGCGCCAAGGTCGAGATCGGCCTGGCCAAGGGCAAGAAGCACTGGGACAAGCGCCAGTCGATCGCCGAGCGCACCGCCAAGCGCGAGGTCGAGCAGGCCGTGGGTCGTCGCCTCAAGGGCATGCGTGACTGAGGCTGTTGACGGCGCCGAGGTGAGCTGGGCGCAGGAGGTCGAGGACGTCACGTCGTTCTGGCGAGGCCTGGGCCTGCCCGGGCTCCTCGACGTGCACACGCACTTCCTGCCCGACAACATCCAGCGCCGGGTGTGGGCCCAGTTCGACGAGGCCGGCCCGAAGATCGGCCGGCCCTGGCCGATCCGCTACCGCGGCACTGTCGAGGAGCGGGTCGAGCAGCTGCGCGAGCTCGGCGTACGCCGCTTCTCGACGCTGCCCTACGCCCATCGGCCCGGCATCGCCGACTACCTCAACGACTGGGCCGCGCAGTTCAAGCAACAGGTGCCCGAGTCGCTGTGGTCCGCGACCTTCTACCCCGAGCCCGAGGCGGGCGCCTACGTCTCGGCCGGGATCGAGGCCGGCGTCGAGATCTTCAAGGTGCACGTGCAGGTGGGGGAGTTCGATCTCGACGACCCGCTGCTCGACCCTGTCTGGGGCCTGCTGGCCGAGGCCGGCACGCCGGTCGTCGTGCACGCCGGTCATGCGCCGGTGGGCAACGACTTCACCGGGCCGGCGCCGATGGCCAGGGTCCTGGCCGCGCACCCCCGGCTCTGCCTGGTGGTCGCCCACCTCGGGGCGCCGGACTACCTGGACTTCCTGGCGCTGGCCGAGCGGCACGACCGGGTGCACCTCGACACCACGATGATCTTCACCGACTTCTGGCCGACCACCTACCCCGACGAGCTGATGCTGCGCCTCGCCGACCAGGGCGACCGGATCCTGCTCGGCACCGACTTCCCGACCATCCCCTACCCCTACGGCCACCAGCTCGAGGGGCTCGCCGGGCTCGACCTGGGCGACGACTGGCTGCGCGCGGTCTGCTGGCACAACGCCGAGGCGCTGCTGAGTCGCTGAGCCGACCGTCCTGCTTTACCTTGTGCGGGTGACCCTCTCGCGAGCGCTGCTCGGACCTCTCGCCCTCGTGATGACCCTGGGTCTGCAGGTCCCCGGCGGGGCGGTGGGGGCCGAACCCAGTGACGAGCCCGCGGGCCCGGGCTCGTCGGGGGTCGGGGACCCCTACTGGCCCCGCGACGGCAACGGCGGCTACGACGTCGACCACTACGACCTCGACGTGCGCTACCGACCGGGGTCGGGGCGGCTGTCGGGCGTGGCGACGATCTCGGCACGCAGCACGCAGGCCCTCTCGCGCTTCAACCTCGACCTCGCGGGCCTGCGCGTCGACGACGTCACCGTCGACGGACGCCCCGCCCGGTGGGACCGCCGTGGGCAGGAGCTGCGGATCACACCGCGCCGATCGGTCACGGACGACACCGACTTCGTGGTCGCGGTGACCTACGCGGGCCGTCCGGGGCGCGCAGGGCAGAGCCAGTTCGACGAGGGCTGGATCCCGTTGCCGGACGGGGCGATCGTGGCGGGCGAGCCGCACTCGGCGACGAGCTGGTTCCCGGCGAACGACCACCCGACCGACCGGGCGCGCTACACGTTCCGTGTCCGGGTCCCGTCGACGCTCAGCGTGATGGCCAACGGTCGCTTGGAGGGCACCGAGGAGCACGGACGCACCACCACGTGGACGTGGCGGGCCGAGGAGCCGATGGCCAGCTACCTGACCACGGTCGGCATCGGGGACTACGACGTCACGATGTACGACGAGGACGGGTTGCGCTTCCACGATGCCGTCGACGCTGCTCTGCCAGGGAGGCTGTCCGCCCCCAGCACCGGCAGCCGGCTCGCGATCGCGCCGGGCTCGAACGACGCCTACCAGCGCCTCGCGCGGCGCATCGACGTCCCTCGGGGCGGCGCGACGATCTCCTTCGACCTGGCCCGCGACACCGAGCCCGGCTTCGACTACGTCTTCGTCGAGGCGCACACCGTGGGCCAGGACGACTGGACCACGTTGCGGGACCTCAACGGCCACACCTCGCAGAGGACCGGCCGCCAGTGCGCCACCTGGAGCGACGAGCGTCCGTTCATCCTCGAGCACTACCAGACCCAGCGTCGTCGCAGCTGCCGGCCGGTGGGCCCCACCGGCGAGTGGTGGGCCGCCGCCGGGGCCGGCGACGGCATCGAGCGGTGGGAGGTGGACCTCGGGGCCTACGCCGGATCCGAGGTCGAGGTGTCCATCACCTACCTGACCGACGGGTCGTTCCGTGGCGCCGGCGTGACGGTCGACGACGTGCAGGTCAGCACCGGAGCCGGCAGCACCTCCTTCGAGGAGGGCCTCGAGGGCTGGACGGTGCCGGGACCGCCCCAGGGGGACGCCGCCAACAGGACCGACTGGCGCGTGGGTGGCGTCGACGACGTACCCGGCGGCGTCGGCGAGAACGCGCGCCGCGCCCTGGCGCGCCAACCGGAGATCGTCCGGTTCCTCGCGGGGGTCTTCGGCGAGTACCCGTGGCGCGACGTGGGCGGCATCGTCGAGGATGCCGGCCTCGGGTTCGCCCTCGAGACCCAGACACGGCCGGTCTACGAGAGCGGCTTCTTCGCCAGTGTGTCCGGGGGGTCCAGCATCATCGTGCACGAGCTCGCCCACCAGTGGTTCGGGGACAGCCTGACGGTCGATCGGTGGAAGCACATCTGGCTCAACGAGGGCTTCGCCAGCTACGCCCAGTGGCTGTGGTCCGAGGAGGAGGGACGGGCGAGCGCGGCCCGCCTCGCGTGGCGGACCTGGCGCTCCTCGCCCCCGAGCAGCGGCTTCTGGGACCTGCGGATCGGTGCGCCCGGACGCGACAACATCTTCGACGGGGCTGTCTATTCGCGGGGCGCCCTGACCCTGCACGCGCTGCGCGTCCGGGTGGGCGACGAGACCTTCTTCCGGATCCTGCGGGGCTGGGCCACGGAGCGGGCCGGCCAGAGCGTCACCACCCGCCAGTTCATCCGGTACGCCGAGAAGACGGCCGGGCGCGACCTCGACGGTCTCTTCCGGCGCTGGCTCTTCACCTCCGAGCGCCCCGACTTCCCCGGCGGGCGTCCCGCCGACGACCGACGCAAGGTGCTCGACGTGCCCCTGGTGGCGCACCGCTGAGACCTCGACCGGCGCGGGAGGCTACCTCCGGCGCCGGGCGCGGGAGCGCAGCTCCCAGCCTCTGAGGGGATGCTGGGTGAGGTGCCATCGGGGGTCGTGGGCGCGGTGGTGGTGCCAGGAGCAGAGTGGGATGGCCTCGAGGTCGGTGTCGCCGTGGTGGGACCAGGGGATGAGGTGGTGGATCTCGGACCAGGCGAAGGGTCTCTCGCAGGTCCCGATGGCGCAGGTGTCGTGGACCAGTGCGAGGGCTTTTCGTTGGTGGTGGCTATGGAGTCGTCTGGTCCGTCCCAGGTCGAGGGGGACGGACTGTGGAGTTGAGGACGGCGGGGACGAGTCCGGCCTCGCACGCCAGGCGTCGGAGGTCGCCGGCGGCGGTGCGGGTGCCGGTGTCGAGCTTGGCGGTGCCGGTCTCGTCGGGGCCGTGCCAGTCGGGCCAGGAGGCCGGGTCGAGTCTTCCCGGCCTGGGTGAGGTCGTGGGTGAGGTCCTCGGCGGTCATGGTGACCAGCAGGGTCAGGGCGTTGGCGCCGTTCCAGCCGTCGGTGGGCAGGTGCTCGATGAGCTCGCAGAGGGCGTTGCCGTGGATCTCCCACCCGGAGAGGCCGTGGTCGGGGCCGGTGGGGGCGGATTCGTCGTACCCGGAGACGCTCTCGCCGTCGGGGCTGGTGTGGGTCTTGTTGAGGCGTCGGGGTGCGGAGAGGGTCTCGATGGCGGTGCGTAGCAGGGAGCCGTGCAGCTCGGGGATGGTGAACTTCCCGGTGTAGGTGCCGTCGCCGTTGTCGTGCAGCGCCAGGTAGGTCTCGTGCTTCGCGCGCCGGGATTCGCGCCCGAGCATGATCGCTTCGTGCTTGTCGGCCAGGTCGCGGTCGACGATGTCGAGCATCCGCCGCGCGGCCTGGCGCAGTCGTTTGGCGTTCATCGGGCGCCCCGACCGGGTGCCGATGCCGGTGGCCTTGTTGACCAGGACCTCCTCGGCGGCGGCGAGCTGCTCGACCGTGGTGTCGAGGGGTGCTTGTTCGGCGGCGCGGACGATGACGCGGACCTGGTCGGCGCGCAGCTGCCCGGCGGCGTAGGCCTCACGGGTGTGGTGGTACTTCGTCTTGAGGAGCTCGGCGAGGTGCAGACCGCCGGCGTTGACCTCGCGGGTGGTGCCGGTCAGCGCGGCGGCCCAGGCGTCGGTGCCGGTGGCGGCCTGGTCGGCGGCGACCTGGCGGCGTTCGGCCTCGGCGAGGACCTTCAGGCGCAGCGCCTCGGTCTGGGACTCCAGGGTCGCCAGCGTGGTCAGCAGCTGGCCGAGCTCGTCGCGGTGCACCCGCTCGAGCGCGACCTCGTGGGCCCGGGCCAGGTGGGCGCTCGCCTCGCTCACCGCGGGGGCCGCGGTGGGGGTCGGGAGCGCCTGGATCGTCATGCCTCCATTCTCTCAAGGTAAAGACCCGATGGGAACACCAGTTCGACAATCTGTGGAGAACTTCTCGCGCCTGTCGCGACGGCGTGTCCGGCCCGTCGTGGCACGATGCCGCCCGTGACTGGAGCGGGCGTAGCGCACGGCCTCGGCAGCCCTTGGCCTCTGCAGAGGGGCGCCCTGCTGTTCCGAGAGGCCACGGAGCCGGACATCGACGTGCTGCAGTCCTTCCGCAACGACCCCGACGTCAACCGGTTCATGGTGCGCACCCACGTCGAGCCCGACGACCTGCGTCGCGAGTGGCTGGCGGTGCCGGACAGTGCGACGGACTACTCGTGTGTCGTGGAGCGTGACGGACAGGTCGTGGCCATGGGGTTCCTCGACATCGTCGACGGCTCCGGGCAGCCGGGCCACCCCGAGGGCACCGACGGCCTGATCGGCTACATCGTGCGACCCGGTGCCGCCGGTCAGGGCGTCGGGAGCGCCACCGCTCGTGCCCTCCTGCAGGCGGCCTTCGACGGGCTCGGCCTGCGCCGGGTGACCGCGGCTGCGAACCTCGACAACGTCGCGTCCGTGCGCGTGCTCGAGCAGGCGGGCATGCGCCGGGAGCGCCACGCGGTCAAGGCACTGTGGCACCGCGAGCTCGGCTGGGTGGACGAGGTCGAGTACGCGATGCTGGACGAGGAGTGGGTGGCGCGGACCCCGTAGGTCCACGCGTCGTGCTCCGCGGTGCCAGGGGCCTAGTGGCCCCTCCCTCGGGACCTTCGGCGCTGCTCAGTGCGGCGTCCGCGCGCTCCACTGGAGGCATGGAGTCGGGGACCGCGGATCTCCTGCCGAGGCGGACTTCCCGCCCGGCCGGCCCGCCACGCCTGTCGACCTGGACCGCCGCCATCGCGGTCGCAGAGGCGGTCGGGCTCAGCTCGGCGGCGGCCGCGTCGCGGGCCGCCGGCTCGTGGTCGGCCGAGCCGGGCCTCCGGGGAGGCGTCGGCCTCACGCTGCTGCTCGTGGTGGGCGCGGGTCTCGCCGAAGGCCTGGCGCTGGGCTCGGCGCAGGGTTGGGTGCTGGGTCGTTGGCTGCCGCGGCTTCGGCGAGCCCGGTTCGTCGTGGTGACCATGCTGGTCGCCGGGCTCGGCTGGGCCGCCGGTGCGGCTCCGGCCCTGCTGGGCCCGGACCAGCGGGACGCGGGCAGCCCATCCGTGCCGCTGCTGGTGCTGGGCGCGATCGGGGTCGGCGTGGTGATGGGGTCGGCGCTCGGCCTGGCGCAGGCGTGGGCGTTGCGGCCCGCCGTACGCCACGTCGCCGCGTGGATGGTGGCCAGCACGCTCGCCTGGCCGGTGGTGATGGTCGTGATCTTCGTTGGCGCGTCGCTGCCCGGGCAGGACTGGGCGTGGTCGGCGGTCATCGCCACCGGAGCGGCGACGGGTGCGCTGGCCGGTGGCGTGCTGGGCCTGGCGACGTGGTGGGCGCTCGGCTCGATGACGGCGGTGCCGGCGTGGGACCGGGCGCTGCTGCGGGCGCTGGCCTCCTCGTGGGGATGGCTCGACGGCGACCTGGTCGGGCTGGAGGTGCGTGGGCGCCGGACCGGCCGGACCTACCGGGTGCCCGTGCGGTACGCCGTCGACGTCCAGGGTGCGCTGCTGGTGGTGCCCCGCGACCGCGCGAGCTGGTGGCGCAACGTGCACCGGCCCACGACCGCGGTCGAGGTGCTGTGGCAGGGCGAGTGGAGACCCGCCCGCGCCGAGCCGCTGGTGCCCGGCCACCCCGACCGCGACGAGGCCTGGTCGACGTACGCGATGCGGTGGCCCCGGGCGCGCCTGCCGCGCAGCGGGGTGGTGGTGCGCGTCCGTGCCGGCGAGGGGAATGCGACGTGACGCGCTGTGGTTGAGGAAGGTAACCTGTCCGAGCAGGTACAACTCAAGAGGGGCTGATCGGTTTCGACTTGGGACGTTAGTTCCTGGAGAAGCGGGTCGAGAAGCCAGCGTCATCTCGTAAACGATCGCTGGAAACCAATAACTGCCAACACCAATCGCAGTTCCTTCGCTCTCGCTGCCTGAGCAGTGATCGAAGCGTCAGACCGGGCATCCGTCTCCGTCCCGGAACCTGGCGTCGACTAGGAGACTTGCTGATCAACTGCAGTCAGAGTGGTTGATCGGGACTCAAATCTGACTGAGCCCGTCGGTGACGTGTCTGTGCGAGCACCGGGGCTGAGAAAACGACATCACAGACTGCACCCGGAGAAGACCAGGTTCGACGCTCGAGGACGCGGGTTCGATTCCCGCCAGCTCCACCAGACCAGGGGGTCTTCGCAGAAATCGCGAGGATTCTTCGCAGAATCGCCGGTCCCGGTGGGTCGCACCACCGAGAGCCAGCCCTCTTGAACGAGAGCCGCTCCGACACCCGTCGGAGCGGCTCTCGTGTTCATGGACGCGGGGGTCATCCGCTCGACCTTCGTGATCGACGAGGCCGGCAAGGTCGAGCTCGCGCGGTACGGCGTGAAGGCCACCGGGCACGATGCCCGCTGCGGCGCGACCTGGGACTCGTCTGAGCCCTGCGGCGCCGGCGATCAGCTCACCGGGGTGGAGCGACGGACCTGGCGCGCAGGTCGGACGGCGCCAGGTCCGTCGGTATGGGGGGACACGTTCGCCACGAGCACGGCCAGGCGGGCACCGACCTCGTGCCTGTCCAAGATGAGCTGCTCGACGACACTGACGTGCCGCAGGTCCGGGACGACGATCCCCCAGACATCCGCACGGCTCACCTCGGCCATCAAGGCGTGGAATGCACCGGGCCTGTGGCCCCTCTCCAGGAACACGGTCCCGAGGCAGAAGTCCTCGCGCTCGGCGCACGCGTGGAGCTGGGCCTCGACCCTGCGGAGTTCGGTGCGGCCCCTCAGCACGCCGACACGGATGTAGCCGAACAGCAGCGGACGGTTGCTCATGACATCTCCTCGACCAGGAACCAGGCGGCACTGTCCGGGGGCAGCTTCTCCCCGACCTCGGGGTCACTGCCGAGCAGCAGACGCGACCCGGGGGGCGCGCACACGGGACGGGGGGAGAAGTTGACGATGCACACGAAGCCGTCTCCACGGGCGAACCCGAGCACGTTCGGCTCGGTCGGTATCCACCGGAAGCCGCTCAAGGACAGTGCAGGGATGCGGCGTCGCAGGGCGATGGCTTCGCGGTAGAGCTGGAGCACTGACTCCCCGGACTCGAGCTGACGATCTGCCGAGTAGTGGGCGAACCACGCAGGCTGCGGCAGCCACGTGGGCGTGTGGGCGTCCGACGGGGAGAAGCCGAGCGCGTCGTGTCCGGACGCCCAGGGCAGCGGGACCCGGCAACCGTCCCGGCCACGCCGCGCACCACCGGTGCGGTGGAACATCGGGTCGGTCAGCACCTCGTCCGGCAGGTCGGTGACTTCGGGAAGACCGAGTTCCTCGCCCTGGTAGAGGTAGACCGAGCCAGGCAGCGCGAGCATCAGCAGTGCGGCCGCCCGGCCCCGGGTCAGTCCGAGGTCGACGTCCCCCGTATCGAAGCCGGGAGCGCCTCCCGCGTACCGCGTCACCGATCGGGGCATGTCGTGGTTGTTGAGGACCCAGGCGACCGGCGAGTCGTGCGCCGCGACCGTGCCCAACCCCCGGTCGATCACCTCTGACAGGGGCTCGGCCGCCCAGGGTGTACGCAGGAACTCGAAGAAGAAGCTCTGGTGCAACTCGTCGGGACGCTGGTACGACGCGAGCTCGCCGGCGTCCAGCACGCCCACCTCGCCGACCAGCACCCGCTCCCGACCGCTGCGCTCGGTGTACTCCTGGGCGACTGCTCGCCAGCTGCGCCAGACGTCGTGCACCTCGGGCTGGTTCCAGGCGTAGGGGTTGACCGGGTCGCCGGTCAGCTCGTCGTCGATGGCGAGATGGTGGTCCGGCAGCCCGTCCCGCTTGTGCAGTCCGTGGGCCACGTCGATGCGAAGGCCGTCGACATCGCGGTCCAACCAGAACCGGAGCACCTGTTCGAAGTGCTCCGCGACGTCCGGGTGGCGCCAGTTGAAGTCGGCCTGCTCGGCGGCGAACGTGTGGAGGTACCACTGCCCGGGCGAGCCATCGGGTTCGCTGATCCGGTGCCAGGCGGGGCCGCCGAAGATGGAGCGCCAGTTGTTGGGGGGCAGCTCGCCGTGGTCACCGGTGCCGTCGGCGAAGTGGAAGTGGTGGCGCTCGGAGCTGCCCGGTCCGGCAGCCACAGCGTCCGTGAACCACGGGTGCTCGATCGAGCAGTGGTTGGGCACCACGTCGACGATGACCTTGATGTCCAGCCGGTGGGCGTCGTGGACCAGCCGGTCGAAGGAGAGCAGGTCGCCGTACTCGTGGTGGACGGCCATGTGGTCGGAGACGTCGTAGCCGTGGTCGTGCTGGGGAGAGGCGTAGAAGGGGTTGAGCCAGATCCCGTCGACCCCGAGGCTGCTCAGGTAGGGGAGCCGGGCGCGGACGCCGTCCAGGTCGCCGACTCCGTCTCCGTCGGAGTCCTGGAAGCTGCGCACGTACACCTGGTAGATGACCCCGTTCCGCCACCACCCGAGATGGCCACCGGACCCGTCGAACCTGCCGGCGGGCGCAGCGGGAACAAGGGTCGGGGTGGACATCGGGGGGACCTCGAGCGGTGGGGAACGGGGGGTGGTCCTACGCTCACGTCTGTGCCGCCTCCCGGCATCCGAAGGTGTACGGAGATGACTACGTAGATGCGAGGGGCTACGTAGTCCGACTGGTGCCGTGACCTCAGCGAGGCTGCTGCTCGGCCACCCAGCTGGCGACCTGGGCGCGGGAGGTCATGCCCAGCTTGCTGAGGACGTGATCGACGTGGGTCTCGACCGTGCGGCGCGAGATGACGAGCCGCGCCGCGATCTCCTTGTTGCTCAAGCCCTCGGCGAGCAGCTCGGCGATCTCACGCTCACGTCGGGTCAGCCCGCCCGCCGCACTCCGCCCCCCGCGGCGTGGCGAGGCTGCTCCATCGTCACTGTCGACATCGACGCCCTCTCCGAGGGCGAGCGACACCGCCTGCTCGAAGGAGTACGCCGCGCCCTCGCGGAACGCCTGCTCGTAGAGCTCCGAGCCCAGCGCCTCGCGCACGTGGTCCTTCGAACGCTGGTCGAAGGCGGCGTAGGCGTTCGTCTCGTCGACCTTCGCCCGGCCCGTCCTCCAGACCGCCTGCGAGCACCCCAGCAGCCGGGCGGCCGCCTCGTCGGGAGCGGTGAAGGCGGCGCACCAGGAGAGCGCCTGGACGCCGAAGCTGGTGCCGGTGAGGTCGTGCATCGACTGGAAGAGCCGGACGCACTCCCGGAGCGAACGGGTCGCCCGTCCGTAGCGTTCGGCGCGCCACTCGGCGAGGCCGACGCTCCACAGGGCGTAGGCCTTCGACATCAGTGCGTCGTGTCGCTCCGCGAGCGCCAGCGCCTCGTGACTGAACTCCGCGACCCTCGGGTCGTCGAGGTAGAACGTGGCCACGGTGAGCAGGATCAGCGTGTCGAACTCGCCGCGCAGGTCGTTGACCGCCTGGAACTCGGCGCGCGCCTCCTGCAGGGGCCCGATGGCGGTCGGCACGTCACCCTGGTAGAGCGTCGCGTTGCCACGACACTCCTTGATACGTGCGTCCAACCGCATGTCGTCGAGTCCCGCGGCGATCTCGGCACACTCGTCCAGCATCGCCCTGCTGCGGTCGAACTCCGCAGCGAACATGGCCAGGTAGCTGGCCGCCCACAGCGCGTATGCCCGGCTCCTGGTCGGTTCGCGGGCCACGTCCAGGGCTTGCACCAGGTATCGGTAGCCCTCCCGGGGGAACCCCGCGAACCAGAAGTTCCAGGTGGGTGCCGCGATGTCGAACGCCGCGGCAGCCTCCGAACGGTCCGCGAGGCAGAACTCCAGTGCGGACCGCACGTTGTCCTGCTCCCGCCGCAGGCGGATGAACCAGTCGGCCTGGTGAGGGCCGAAGCTCTCGGCGTCGTACTGCTGCGCCAGGGACCGGCAGTGGTCGCGATGACGGACCTGCAGCACCCGCAGCTCATCCGGTTCGAGCCACGCCGCGCCGTACTGCCGGACCGTCTCCAGCATCTGGTACCAGGCCGTCGTGTGCTCCGTCGCCTGGATGCGAACCAGGATCGACTTGTTGACGAGGCTCGCGATCAGGTTCAGGACATCGTCACGCGAGATGTCGTCCCCGCTGCAGACCTCCTCGGCCGCCTCGAGGTCGAAGCCCCCGGAGAAGACGCACAGGCGCGCCCACAGGATCTGCTCAGCAGGCGAGCACAGGTCATAGCTCCAGCCGATGGTCGCGTCCAGTGCCTGCTGCCGAGCAGGCGCCCCCCGTCTGCCGGTCGTCAGCAACAGGAAACGGTCCTCGAGGCGCTCCAGGATCTGGACCGGCGAGAGGGTGCGCAGCCAGACGGCGCCGAGCTCGATCGCCAGCGGAATGCCGTCGAGCCTGCGGCACAGCTCCACCACGGCGTCGCGGTTGCCGTCCCCGAGCTCGAAGTCGGGCGCCACCGCCGCCGCCCGGTCGAGGAAGAGGGAGACGGAGTCGTAGTGCGCCGCGTCGCCGGCCCTGACCCGGGCGCCTGGGGTCGACAGGGGTGGGACGACGAGGATCTGCTCGCCCTCGACGCCGAGCACGTGCCGGCTCGTGGCGAGGATGCGCAGGTCCGGCGCCGCGGCCAGCAGCTTGCTGGTGAGCACGGCGCAGGCGTCGGTGAGGTGCTCACAGTTGTCGAGCACCAGCAGGAGCCTCTTCTCCTCCAGGTAGCCAGCGAGGTCGCCGGCAGGGTCCCCGGAGCCCTGGCGGAGCTCGAGTGTGTTGGCCACCGTGCTCGCCAGCAACTGGGGGTCGTGGAGGGCGGCCAGCTCGACGAACCACACGCCGTCGGGGAAGGTACGCCGGACCTCGGCTGCCATCCGAAGCGCCAGGCGTGTCTTGCCGACCCCACCTACGCCGGTCAGGGTCAGCATCCGGCTGCCGGCCAGGAGCTTGCGGGTCTCGGCCAGCTCGCGGCGACGACCGACGAAGGTGGTCAGCTCGGCGGGCAGGGCCCCGCGACCCGATGGCGTCGATCTCGCCTTGTCCATACCGATTCCGCCTCTGTCGTCCCGCCCGAGACAGTCGTCGGATCCCCCAGCGCCCCAGCTCCCTCGCGCACCCGAACCGCTCACAGTGTACGACCGCCCCGCTACCGCCAGGACGCTGCCGCCTCGTGGGCTGACGACCTCGCCGGAGTGGTGGAACAGGCAGACATGGCTGCACATGGCTGTCCGGGATGGTTCGGGCAAGGTGGGGCGGGAATGGAACGGCGGACCGCTCAGCCGATCGGACGCTGCATGACACCGAGGACGTTCCCGAACGGGTCGACGACGCTGGCGCCGACGTACCCCGCGCCGAAGTCCCGAGGGGGCCACTGGCTCGTGGCGCCCATCCCCAGGAGCCGTTCGTACGCCGCCGTGGCGTCGTCGACCTGCCAGTAGGCGATCACCGACCCGGTGCCGTCGGCGCGGTGCTCGGGCGCGAAGGCGGCGTCGAGCAGCCCCAGCTCACGGTCATGGGGCCCGACCCGCCACTCGACGTACGGGCCCTGGTCGTAGTAGGGCTCGGCGCCGAGGAGCTCGGTGTACCAGGCCCGGGCCGCGGCGGGGTCGGCCGCGAAGTAGACGACCGTGCTGATACCGGTGGTGAAGCCGGGCTCCGAGCGGCTCCACGGCTGGAGGAAGCCCAGGTCGCCCAGCCCCTCGGCCGCGGCGACGAGCTCGTACATCGTGGCTCCGTCGAGGGTCTCGCGGATGATGTCGCCGTGGCCGGCGTGCCGGGCCAGCTCCTGGACCAGGTGGCCCCACACCCAGCGCACCGACCAGTGCCCGACGTCCTGCGGGAACCACGGGGCGTCGGGCACGGGGACGGGGGTCGCGAGGTCGACGCGTCGCGCCGCCTCGAGCGCCCGGTCGCAGACGTCGTCGTACTCCTTCAGCGCTGCGGCGAGCGAGTCGCCGACGACGAAGCCACGCTCGAACTCGGCGATGCGCTGCTCGACCTGGCCGGCCGGGGTGGCCGCCGGCGCGTGGGTCACGGCGTCGACCCAGTTGGCCGTCACCAAGGTGACGTGGCGGACCAGGCCGCCGATGGAGAAGGCGCTCGCACTCGGGCTGGCGGCGGCCTGCGCGTCGGACAAGCCGTGGGCGAGCGCGTGGAACGCGTCGAGCTGCATGGACAGGTAGCCGGTCAGGTTGTCCTGCTCGGTGGCGGCGGGTGGGGCCAGGAAGGGCATCGGTTCTCCTCGGTCGTGGATGTGCTGCTCCCTCCACCCTGCGGCAGAAATAGGACAGTTCCTGTCCGCTTCCTGTGGGAGGTTAGGGGCGTGACCGACTCCTCCTCGGGCCCCACCGAGCGCCTGCTGGTCCTGCTGGCCCTGCTGCAGCAGCGCCAGACGTGGAGCGGCAGCGAGCTGGCCGAGCGCCTGGCCACGACGACCCGCACGGTCCGGCGCGACGTCGAGCGCCTGCGCGCGCTGGGCTACCCGGTCAACGCCACGCAGGGTGTCGCCGGCGGGTACCGCCTCGGCGCCGGGCGGGCGCTGCCGCCGCTGCTGCTCGACGACGCCGAGGCGGTGGCGGTCGCGGTGTCGCTCCGACTGGCCGCGGGAGGCACGGTGGCCGGAGCCAGCGAGGCGGCGCTGCGCGCGTTGACCAAGCTCGACCAGGTCCTCCCGTCACGGCTGCGCCACCGCGTGCGCGGCATCCACGACTCCATCTCCACGCTGCCCGGAGCAGGCTCTGCCGAGACCGTCGACCCCGACGCCCTGGTCGAGATCGCCGGCGCCTGCCGCGACCTGGTCCGCCTCGAGTTCGCGTACGCCGACCGGTCGGGCGCGAGCAGCCAGCGACGCGTCGAGCCGTACGGGCTCGTGGCGACCGGGCGACGGTGGTACCTGATGGCCTACGACCTCGACCGCGACGACTGGCGCACCTTCCGCCTCGACCGGCTGCGCGAGGTGCACGTCAGCACGTGGCGGTTCACCGTGCGTGAGCACGAGGACCCGGTGACCTACGTGCACCGGGCCGTCACCTCCTCGCCGTACCCCCACCAGGTCCTGGTGCGCTTCCACGCCACGGCCGAGGCGGTGCGCGCGGCCTATCCGGTCGCGGCCGTCAGCGTGGAGCCAGAGACCGAGAGGACCTGCCTGCTGCGCACCGGGGGCGACGACCTCGCGATGGTCGCGGTCTACCTCGGGGTGGCCGGGCACGACTTCGAGGTGCTCGAGCCCCCCGAGCTCGCCGAGCACTGCGCGGCCGTGGGCGAGCGCTTCGAGCGCGCGGGTCGCTGACCTCGACGGACAAGATCACCTACCCGCCCGTCGACAGCCCGCCCGAGCGCCGCACCCACGGTGGGACCGGCTGAGGGCCGCCCTTCGATTTCAGCGAGGTGGGCACCCTCCTTTACGTTCCGCCTGTGCCTGTTCCACGCCTGCGCTCGGCAGTCCTCGCCCTCGCCCTCCTCGCTCTGGCCGCCGCCGTCGTGCCCGGGGTCTCCGCGGGCGCCACCACGACGGCGGTCGACCCCGTCCAGCTGCACCAGCGACTGGTCGGCGCGGCGATGTACGCCGGGGTCTCCGACGACTACGAGCCGCCGCTGCCCCCGGTGCGTGAGCAGGCCGACGCCGATGCCCCCAACATCGTCCTGATCACCACCGACGACCAGACGGCCGCCGACATGCGCTTCATGCCGCGCACGCGCCGGCTCCTCGGCCGGGCCGGGGCCACCTTCGAGGACGCCATCAGCCCGCACCCGCTGTGCTGCCCCGCGCGCGCCGAGATCGTCTCGGGCCAGTTCGCCCAGAACAACGGCGTGCACTCCAACGGCGGCGAGTACGGCGGCTACCGCCGCCTCAAGGATCCGCACGACACGCTGCCCAAGTGGCTCTACGAGAGCGGCTACCACACCGGCATGGTCGGGAAGTTCATCACGCACTGGAAGCCCCAGCGCGACGGCGTGCCGACCGGCTGGGAGTGGTTCGACGTGCCGCGCACCTCGACGTTCGGCTACTACGACTTCAAGATGTTCACCCAGGGCGTCAAGCAGCGCTACAACGACGGCAAGGCCTACTCCAGCACCTACACCACCGACCGCACCGTCGAGCTGATCGAGAGCTGGTCGCAGGGGTCGAACCCGGCGCAGCCCGACGCCGCGCCCGAGGCGGAGCCGAAGCCGTTCTTCATCTGGAGCTCCTACTTCGCCCCGCACGGCGAGTGCGGCGAGGGCAGCTGCAAGAACGGGCCGACGCCGGAGCGCAAGTACGCCGACGCGCGTCGCAACGCCAAGGCGCCCAGCCTGAAGAAGCGGTCGTACGACGCCCCGCAGCACCGTCCCAACCCCCTGGTCGCAGGCAAGCAGGTGGCCTCCCGCGGACACACCCAGAAGTTCTTCCTCGACCGGATCCGCTCGCTGCAGAGCGTCGACGAGGGGGTCGCCAGGATCGTGGCGTCGCTGCGCGAGGCCGGTGAGCTGAGCAACACCGTCATCATGTTCACCTCCGACAACGGCTACCTGCTGGGGGAGCACCGCTACTCCGGCAAGATCGTGCCCTACGAGGAGGCGCTGCGGGTGCCGCTGCTGGTGCGTGGGCCGGGGATCGAGCGCTCGCGCCCGACCTGGACGGCCACCACGGTCGACCTGGCGCCGACCATCGCCTCGTTGGCCGGCGCGGAGCCGGGTCGCCGCCAGGACGGTCGTGACCTCGTGCCGGCGCTGACCGGCGGCGCTCGGCCCACGGGCGACACCACGCTCGTGCAGGCCGGGGCCCGCTCGGCCCGGGACGGGACCGGCGCGTGGATGTACCGCGGCGTGCGTACCGCCGACTACACCTTCACCAAGTGGAAGAGGCGCTCGGGCCGGCCCTTCGCCGAGCTGTTCGACCGGCGGGCCGACCCGCAGCAGATCCGCAACGTGGCCGGCCAGCCGCGCTACCGCAAGGTGCGCCGCGAGCTGGAGCGTCGGCTGTCGAAGCTGAACCGTTGCGGCGGTGCCACCGCCTGCTTCCGCGACTTCGGACCGGTGCCGCGCCCGCGACGCTGACCGCGCACGACCTCGACGCACGGCCGTCCCCGGGTGGGGGCGGCCGTGCGTGCGTCTAGGACCGCTTGCGTCGTCGTGAGCGCAGCTCCCAGCCGCGGAGGGGGTGGTGGGTGAGGTGCCATCGGGGGTCGTGGGCGCGGTGGTGGTGCCAGGAGCAGAGTGGGATGGCCTCGAGGTCGGTGTCGCCGTGGTGGGACCAGGGGATGAGGTGGTGGATCTCGGACCAGGCGAAGGGTCTCTCGCAGGTCCCGATGGCGCAGGTGTCGTGGACCAGTGCGAGGGCTTTTCGTTGGTGGTGGCTGTGCAGTCGACGAGTGCGGCCGAGGTCGAGCGGGACTGAGTCGTTGGTGCCGGGTCGGCTGCCGAGGACGGCGGGGACGAGTCCGGCCTCGCACGCCAGGCGTCGCAGGTCGCCGGCGGCGGTGCGGGTGCCGGTGTCGAGCTTGGCGGTGCCGGTCTCGTCGGGGCCGTGCCAGTCGGGCCAGGAGGCCGGGTCGAGTCTTCCCGGCCTGGGTGAGGTCGTGGGTGAGGTCCTCGGCGGTCATGGTGACCAGCAGGGTCAGGGCGTTGGCGCCGTTCCAGCCGTCGGTGGGCAGGTGCTCGATGAGCTCGCAGAGGGCGTTGCCGTGGATCTCCCACCCGGAGAGGCCGTGGTCGGGGCCGGTGGGGGCGGATTCGTCGTACCCGGAGACGCTCTCGCCGTCGGGGCTGGTGTGGGTCTTGTTGAGGCGTCGGGGTGCGGAGAGGGTCTCGATGGCGGTGCGTAGCAGGGAGCCGTGCAGCTCGGGGATGGTGAACTTCCCGGTGTAGGTGCCGTCGCCGTTGTCGTGCAGCGCCAGGTAGGTCTCGTGCTTCGCGCGCCGGGATTCGCGCCCGAGCATGATCGCTTCGTGCTTGTCGGCCAGGTCGCGGTCGACGATGTCGAGCATCCGCCGCGCTGCCTGGCGCAGCCGTTTGGCGTTCATCGGGCGCCCCGACCGGGTGCCGATGCCGGTGGCCTTGTTGACCAGGACCTCCTCGGCGGCGGCGAGCTGCTCGACCGTGGTGTCGAGGGGTGCTTGTTCGGCTGCGCGGACGATGACGCGGACCTGGTCGGCGCGCAGCTGCCCGGCGGCGTAGGCCTCACGTGTGTGGTGGTACTTCGTCTTGAGGAGCTCGGCGAGGTGCAGACCGCCGGCGTTGACCTCGCGGGTGGTGCCGGTCAGCGCGGCGGCCCAGGCGTCGGTGCCGGTGGCGGCCTGGTCGGCGGCGACCTGGCGGCGTTCGGCCTCGGCGAGGACCTTCAGGCGCAGCGCCTCGGTCTGGGACTCCAGGGTCGCCAGCGTGGTCAGCAGCTGGCCGAGCTCGTCGCGGTGCACCCGCTCGAGCGCGACCTCGTGGGCCCGGGCCAGGTGGGCGCTCGCCTCGCTCACCGCGGGGGCCGCGGTGGGGGTCGGGAGCGCCTGGATCGTCATGCCTCCATTCTCTCAAGGTAAAGACCCGATGGGAACACCAGTTCGACAATCTGTGGAGAACTTCTCAGCCCCTCCGCGCCCCGACCCTCGGGCTCTTCGCCGCCCGCCGTGGCACTCTCCCACGCACACAGGCGCCCGCCCCGGTGAAGGGGACGGGCGCCTGCGAGGAGAAGCGTCAGCGGCGGACCTTGCGGGCCTTGCTGACGCGCACCTGCTTGGCGTAGCCGCGCTTGTTGGCCACGACCCGCACGGCGACCCGGTCGCCGCGCATCGCCCGGGTCAGGCGCAGCTCGTCGTCCTTCTCACCGCGCACGACCCGACCGTCGACCAGCCAGCGGTAGCGCAGCGACACCGGGCGGGGAGCCCAGCGCCCGGTCACCACCGACACCGTGCGGCCGACCTTGGCCGCGCCGCGGACCTTCGGGCGCTTGCCCGACAGCTTCCCGACACGGACCACCTTCGGCTCCGAGACCGCGGTGGCCGGCTCACGCCCGGCCAGCGAGCCGGTGACGGCCACGCTCACCGACGAGCGCAGGTCGCGCAGCGTCAGGTCGTACGCCGGCCCGGTGGCGCCGGCGACCGGCTCACCGTCGCGCAGCCACTGGTAGTCGAGCGTGGTGCCCGGCGTCCAGTCGCCCGAGTCGACCTGCAGGCGCTCGCCCACCCGGGCGGGACCCACGAGGCGCGGCGTGCCGGCCTCGAGCGTCGCCCCGGTGACGACGGCGGTGGGGGAGGAGGTGCGTGTCGCGGTCTCGTAGCCGTCGAGGGTGCCGGTGACGCTCACCGTGATCCGGCGCCCCTCCAGCTCCTCGCCCAGCGCCAGCCTGGGACCGTCCGCGCCCTCGATGCCGACGCCGTCGGCCGACCAGGCGTAGGTCAGGACGGTGCCCGGCGTCCACGACCCCGGCTCCGCGAACAGCGTGCCGCCCACGACGGGCGTGCCGGTGACGACGAGCTCGGCAGCGACCAGCTCGCCGGCCTCGACCGGGGACGTGGGCTCGGAGACCCGCGTCGTCTCGGCGTAGCCCTCCTGGTTGCCGGTGACCTCGACGGCCACCTCGGCCCCCAGCAGGTCCGCGCCCAGGGCCAGGGTCGGCCCGTCGGCCCCCTCGACCACCTCGCCGTCGGCGGTCCACCGGTAGGTGAGCACGATCTCGGGGTCGACCGGTGCCCAGGCACCGGCGTCGGCGCGCAGGGTCTCCCCGACCCGGGGCTCACCGGTGAGCGACGGGGTCGGCGCCGACGTGAACTGCGCCGGCCCGGCCGGGGCCACCGCGGTGAAGGTGCGCACCGCGGACCGCTCGCGACCGCCGTACGGGCCGGTCGCCTCGACGTACCAGCCGTGCTGGCCCTCGGGGACGTCACGCCAGGTCGCGGTGACGGTGCTGCCCGAGGCGACGCCCTCGCGCACCGCGATGTCGCGGCTGGTCAGCACGTCGGCGCGGAACGAGTCGGTCGCCAGGGTCTTGACCGCCGGGTCGATCCCCACAGCGGAGTAGGGGATCTCGAACTCCTGGTGCACCAGGTCCAGCGAGGGGTCGTCGGAGTTGAAGCGCTGCTTCGACGGGGAGTAGGTGCGCACCGCGATCCGCCCGCCGTCGTTGTCGAAGTGCATCAGGCGCAGGTAGCCCTGACCGCCCTCCGGCAGTCCCTGGTAGTCGAAGAGCATCGAGTAGACCGTGCGGTCGGCGACGCCGTCCCCGTCGTCGTCGAAGTCGTCGGTGCGGGTGTAGGCGTCGTGGTAGTGCCCCGAGGAGACCGCGAACACGTTCGGGTTGGGCGCGACGACCTCGTCCATGACCCGCTGCGGGATGGGGCCGAGCCCGCCGGTGGTCAGCATGAACTCGTGGACGTTGATCCACACCTTGCGCTCGGGGTGCGCCCGGATCACCTCGTTCATCCACGCGATCTGGTCCTCACCGGGAGCCCAGCTCATGTAGAGCATCAGGAAGTCGATGCCGCCGGCGCTGACGAGGTCGAAGTGACCGCGGTTGTCCTGGTGCGAGCCGCCGTACCAGGGGTTGGCGCTGAAGCGGTCCTCGCCGAACCACCGGCTGTAGGCGGTGAAGTCGTTGCTCTGCTGGCCCACGTCGTGGTTGCCGGCCAGCACGCCGTACGGCAGCCCCGCCTCGTCGAACATCCGGTACGCCGGGTCGGCGTTGCGCCACTGTCGCTCCTCGCCGGCCACGTTGACGATGTCGCCGGTGTGGATGACGTACTGCAGGTCCAGCTCCTCGCGCTGGTCGAGCAGGAACTCGTTGATCGCCAGCTGGTGCTTGTACCAGTCCTGCGTCTCGTTGTAGTACTGCGTGTCGGACTCCCAGCCGATCGTGAAGTCGTACTCCGAGCGTGCCATGGCGCCCGGGTGGAAGGGCTCGGGGGTGTCCTCGCGGGTCGACTGGACCCGACCCGCGAAGCCCTCCGAGTGCTGGACCAGGACGGTGATCTCACCGTCGACGACGTGGTCGGCGGTCGGCACCAGGGCCTCGAGCGTGAACGTCTCCGCGTCGTCGGTGACCCGGCGGGCCACCTCCTGCCACGCGCCGCTGCCGGCCTGCTGCACGTAGAGCAGCACCTTGGCGCCGGTGTTCGCCGAGCCGGTCCAGCTCAGCCGCGCGCGGGCGTCGTCGCCGGCGTCGGCCGGCACGTCCACGGTGAACAGCTGGTAGGGCAGGGCGGTCTCGGAGGAGACCTCGTGGGCCACGCCGTCGGTGCCGGCCAGCGCCGCGAGCTCGTCACGGCCCAGGGCGACCTTGTCGGGCCGGTCGGTGCCCCGGGCGACCCCGGTGCTGCCCTCGTAGGCGCGGACCTCGGCGTCGCCGGGGGTGAAGGTGTGGCCCTCGCGGAAGCGCACGGTCAGGTCGTCGCCCTCGGCCGAGCCGACCTCGGCGCTCAGCGGCACGTCGCCGGCGGTCACCGTCGACTGGTGCGCCGGGTCGACCGGCTCGACGACCGGCTGCTCCTCGGGGGTGGTGAAGGAGACCAGGCGCTGGGTCTGGTTGCCGACCCGGTCCCGGGCGCTCACCGCGAGGACGTGGGTCCCGGGGGCGAGCTCCAGCGAGGAGGTCTCGTACGGGAGCTCCACGGGCAGCCCGTCGAGCGTGGCCTCGACACCGTCCGGGGCCAGGCCGGAGCCGCTGTCGCCGGCCTCCGCGTCCAGCACGAAGTCGCCGCGCAGCTGTGCACCGTCCGGCACCGTCGGCGACAGGTCGGGGGCGGTGTTGTCGACGAGCACGCGCCGCTCCAGCGTCCGCGACCCGTTGGTCGCCGAGACGAGGTGCTCACCGTCCTCGACGGCGCTGGTGTCCCAGTCGTGGGCGATGGAGTCGAACGCGTCGGCCGGCACGTCGAACGTGGCGTCGATGTAGACCAGCGTGGCGTCGGAGAAGCCGATCCGGGCCGTGGGGTCGGGGCACTCGAGCTGGCGCTCCTCCTGGCCCTCGCCGGCACCGGCGCAGCTGACGGGGCGCAGCACGCGACCGTCGGGCAGGGCCAGGCGCATGTTGAGCGCGGAGAAGTCGTCGTTGTTCTCGTCGGGGTCGGGCTCGGGCCAGGCCTTGGTGCCGGCGTAGATCCCGACGGTGACCTGCTCGCCGCGGCGCACCATGCGCAGCGGCACCTCGGCGGTCACCGTCTCGACCCGGTCGTAGAAGCCCTCGTCGAAGATCGTGAGGACCTCGTCGCCGGCCCGCACGCCGTTGCGGAAGAACGCGTCGGTGCTGGTCGCCTCGAACGCGAAGACCGGCTCGGCCTCCAGGGTGGGGACGGTGGGGGAGACGGTCTCGCCGTCGACCGACAGCGACAGGTCGGCCGGGTCGCCGGACGTGGACGCGGCCAGGCGCGTGGTGCCGCCGACGTACTGGCCCTCCTCGACGTCGAGGCGCACCGGGTCGGGCTCCTCGGCGCCCAGCTGCACGCGCACCGGGCCCAGCGAGCTGCGGTTCGTGCCGTCGGTCGCGGTCACGGTGTACTCCACCCACCGCTTGCCGTACAGGTCGACCGCGGGGATGGCGTAGGAGTAGCGGTCCGGCGCGTCGAACTGCAGGAAGCGGCTGGTCGGGGCGTCCTGGTCGGTCTCGATCGTCAGCTCGACGGTGCGCACCAGGCGCTCGTCGGCGACCTCCAGCTCGACCGCGAGGCCGTCGGTGCTGGGGGCGTCCTCGCTGCCGGTCAGGTCCTCGATGCTCGGGGCGGTGGTGTCGGCCGGGGTGGCCACCAGGCCGCCGGGGACCTGCTCGGGAGCGGCGTAGCCCGGGGTGGCGGTGCCGGTGCCGAGCTTGGTCTGCGAGGTGCCCTCGGTCCAGGCGTACTGGATCGGCTGGTCGGGCAGGGTGTCGTCGTTGTCGTGGTAGTACGCCGTGCTGACCTCGTGGCCGGTGTTGGTCATCACCTGCAGGCCGCGCAGCCCGCCGTTGGCCATGCCGGCCACGTCGATCTCGACGAGGTCCTCACCCGCGACGAGCCGCGAGCCGAAGTGGGCGTTGAAGTCGGCCGCGCCCAGCGCGTCGTTGGCGCCGTTCTTGACCCACAGCACCAGGGTGCTGCCGGGGGCGATGACCGGGTCGGCCGGGCGAGCCGGCCACAGGATCGCGTTGGTCACGACCTCGCTGGCGTCGATGTAGAGGTAGTTGATCGTGTAGTCCGCGAACGAGACCGGGGCGTCGGAGGCGTTGTAGACCTCGATGAACTCGTAGCCGTCCGCGCCGCCGACGTTGGTGGTGTCGGGGGCGACCTCGGTGACCTGCAGGATCGGTGCGTCCAGCTGCGGATCGGTCGCCGGGGGCGGGCCCTGCTCGGGCACGCTCGGACCGGCCGGCTCGGTGGGCTCCTGGGTCGGCTCGTCGTGGGCTCGTCCGTGGGCTCGTCGGTGGGCGTCGGCTCCGGCACGGCGCCACCGTCGAGCTGCTCGGGCGTGGTGGTGCCGGGGGTCGCGTCGCCGTCGGCCAGCACCGGGGCGGCGTACCGGTCGGTCGCGGGGCTGTCGGGCGCGGTGGCCGGCGGCACCCGGAAGTGCGTCGACACCGCAGGCGTCGTGGGGGAGCGGCGCGGCAGGTAGGACCAGCTCACCACGGACAGCGCCGACGGGTCGCTGGCGTCGACCAGGCCCAGGCCGCGCAGGCCGCCGTTGGCGATGCCGGCCTGGCCCTCGACCCGGACCACCTGGGTCGACGCGGGGACGGTGCCGTGGAAGGAGCGGAAGTCGGCCTCGGTGCGGGCGTAGGAGTCGACGGTGCCGGTGGCGTAGTCCAGCCAGAGCACGGTGCTGGCGCCGGCCGGGACGACGACGTCCAGGGGGCCGGGGGTGACCGGGTTGCTCGGGTCGCCGTCGGAGACCGCGAGGTCCAGGGCGTCGGCCAGGACGGTGTCGCTGGGGGTGCTCGAGGTCGTGTACGAGACGCCGATGCCGGCCGCGGCGAGGTCGATGTCGGCGTCGGTGGTGTTGGTGACCTCGACGAACTCGTAGTCGTCGTCGATGTTGGCCGGGTCGCCGTTGTCGGGGTGGATCTCGGAGATGAAGAGGTCCTGGGCGCTGGGCCGCTCGCCCTGGCCCGGCTCGTCGGTAGGGGCCGGGTCCGAGGTCTCGGTGGGGCTGGGCTCCTGGGTCGGGCTGGGTTCCTGGGTCGGCTCCGGCTCCTGGGTGGGGCTGGGCTCCTGGGTCGGCTCCGGCTCCTGGGTGGGGCTGGGCTCCTGGGTGGGGCTGGGCTCCTGGGTGGGTGCCGCCTCGAGCTGCTCGGGGTCGACGGCGCCGGGGGTGAGCAGCACCTCCGGCTCGACGGCGCCGTCGTACCAGAGCCCGGCCGGGTCTCCCGGTGCCGCGGGCAGCCGGAAGTGGACGGCGCCGTCGGCGACGCTCGAGGGGCGTGCCGGCACGTGGGAGCGGGTGAGCTCGCTCCCGTCGGCCCCGACGAGGCGGATGCTGCGGTCGCCGGTGTTGTAGAAGCCGTCCTGGCCGGTGGCGTGGACGAGTGCCACGTCCTCGCCCAGGTCGTAGAAGTCGCGGAACTCCGCCTCGGTGTTGTCCAGGTAGGCGCTGTGGCGCAGCCAGACCACGAGGGTGCCTCCGGCCGGCACGACCGCGTCGGTGGCCGGCAGGGGCAGCGCGGTCCCCTCGCCGCCGAGCCTCAACCGCTGGTCCTTGGTGCGGTCCTCGCTGTCACCGTGCGCGTAGTAGAGCTCGATGCCCGCCGCGTCGAGGTCGATGTCGGCCTCGGTGGGGTTGTGCAGCTCGACGTACTCGAAGCGGTCGACGCCGGCGTTGTCGCCGTTGACCTCCGACACGAACAGCGCCGGCGCCGGTGGGCTCGGGTCGGCCGCGGCGGTGCTGGTGGTGACGCCGAGCACCAGCGTGGGCGTGATCAGCAGGGTGGCAAGGGTGCCGGTGACGGTGCGCGACAGGGGCGACCAGGGCATGAAGATACCTCTTGTCTCTCGGGTTCGGCCGGACCCTGGCAGGGCGGGGGTGGGCGCCGGAGAACACCGGATGACCGGGTGGTGACCAGTCGCGGACCACTTCGTCGCAGCGAGCTCGCGGGGAGGCCGTGGCGTGGGGTGGGGCTGGTCTTGCCAAAGATCATACCTTTGAGGCACCCTCGTCGTGACCGACGCCACACCCCCCACGTCGCCTGGAGTCCCGATGGAAGCGATCGCTCCCGCCTACGGCACCGCCACGCTGCTGCTCATCGCAGCCGCGGCCGTCGCCGCCCTGCTCTTCTTGATCATCAAGGTGCGTCTGCACGCCTTCATCGCGCTGGTCCTGGTCAGCGTCGTGACCGCGGTGGCGGCCGGCATCCCGCTCGACCAGGTGCCCGACGCGCTCATGAGCGGCTTCGCCAGCACCTTGGCGTCCGTGGCGCTGCTGGTCGGCTTCGGTGTGATGCTCGGGCGGCTGCTCGAGATCACCGGGGGCGCCCAGGTGCTCGCCGACACCCTGATCAACCGGTTCGGTGAGGAGCGGGCGCCCTTCGCCCTCGGCGTCGCCGCCCTGCTCTTCGGCTTCCCGATCTTCTTCGACGCCGGGCTCGTGGTGTTCCTGCCGATCATCCTCACCGTCGCGCGTCGCTTCGGCGGGTCGGTGCTCTACTACGCGCTGCCCGCGGCCGGTGCCTTCGCCGCCATGCACGCCATCGTGCCGCCCCACCCCGGCCCGGTCGCGGCCGGCACCGTCCTGGGCGGCGACATCGGCATCGTGCTGCTCGTCGGGCTGCCGGTCGCGGTCCTGAGCTGGTACGTCGGCGTCTACCTGGTCTCGCGCTGGCTCGGCGCCCGCATCTACGTCCCGCTGCCCGACCTGCTGCTCGGCCCCGTCAACGGTGGTCGCGACACGGAGCCGGGCGCCGCGAGCGGCACCGCGACCGACGCCGACGACGGCACCGCCCCCGGGGCGGCCGGCACCGCCACGGCCACCGCGACCCGCACCACCCCGCCCAGCTTCGCGATGGTGCTCGGTCTGCTGCTCGTGCCGCTCGTGCTGATCGCGCTGAACACGGTGCTGACCACGCTGGTCGCCTCCGGGGCCATCGAGGAGGGCAACACCCTCGTCGAGGCGCTGCAGCTGGTCGGGCAGACCTCGGTCGCCCTGCTCATCACCCTGCTGCTCGCGATCGCGACGCTCGGACGTCGCGGGCGCACCCTCTCCGAGACCACCCAGATCCTCGACGAGGCCCTCGGCCCGATCTGCTCGATCATCCTCATCACCGGCGCCGGCGGCATGTTCGGCGGCGTGCTGCGCGCCAGCGGCATCGGCGAGGCCCTGACCGGCTCGCTGTCCGGCCTCGGCGTGCCGCTGCTGCTGCAGGCCTTCCTCATCGCCACCGCCCTGCGGGTGGCCCAGGGCTCGGCCACCGTCGCCCTGACCACGGCAGCGGGCCTGATCGCCAGCCAGGCGGCCGGCCTGCACGACGTACGCATCGCGCTGCTGGTGATCGCGATCGCTGCCGGCGCCACCGTGCTCTCGCACGTCAACGACTCGGGCTTCTGGTTGGTGAGCCGCTTCTTCGGCATGGACGAGAAGACCACCCTGAAGTCCTGGACGGTCATGGAGACCACGCTGGGCCTGTCGGCCTTCGGGCTCGCGGTGGTGCTCTGGCCGCTCAGCGGCCTGCTGCTGTGACCTCGGGCCGCTCAGTCGGCGCTGGTGGCCCGCAGCACCTCGGTGCAGATCGCGGTCATCGCCGAGCGAGCCGCCTCCGGCTCGCCGGCGGCGACCGCCTCGGCGACCACGAGGTGCAGGCGCCGGGCCTCGGGCTTGGGACGCGGCGGCATCAGGTCGTGGTCGGTGCGCCCGCGCAGCACCTCCTCCACCACGTCGCACAGCCCGGCGAACATCTGGTTCCCGGAGAGGTGCAGCAGGCGGCGGTGGAAGGCCACGTCGTGCTCCAGGAACGCCCGCAGGTCGCCGGCCGCACCGGTGGTCTCCATGTCGTGGGCCAGGCGCAGCAGCGCCGCACCGTCGTCGGGTCCGGCGTGCTCGGCGGCGAGCGCCGCCGAGGCCGGCTCGACCGCGGCGCGCAGCTGCGAGAGCTCGCGCAGGTGGGCGGTGCGCTGCTCGCCGTCGAGGCGCCAACGCACCACGGCCGGGTCGTAGGAGCTCCACTCGGCGGCGGGTCGGATCCGGATGCCGGTGCGCCGGCGGCTCTCGACCAGACGCTTGGAGGCGAGGACCTGCACGACCTCGCGGGCCACGGTGCGCGAGACGGCGTACTCGGCGCCGAGCCACTCGAGCGTGATCACGGTGCCCTCGGCGAGCGAGCCGTCGATGATGCGCGGACCCAGGCTCGCCAGGACCTCCTCGTGCATCGTCGCCATGCCGGGGAGCCTAGGTCATGAGCGCGCCCCTTCCGCCCCGCACGGACCGCCTGCCCCACCTCGTCGTGATGGGCGTCTCCGGCACCGGCAAGACATCGGTGGCCGGCCTGCTCGCCGAGCGGCTCGGACTCACCTTCGTCGAGGGCGACGCGCTGCACCCGCGCGCCAACGTCGCCAAGATGAGCGCCGGCGAGCCCCTGACCGACGACGACCGGGCGCCCTGGTTGGCCGCGTTGGCCGCCGAGGTACGCCGGCACGAGGCGCTCGGTGCCGGCACGGTGCTCACCTGCTCGGCGCTGCGCCGGCGCTACCGCGACGCGCTGCGGGCCGGTGACGAGCCCGGCAGCAGGATCTTCGTGCACCTCGAGGCGCCGGCCGGGCTGCTGCGCGAGCGGATGGAGCGGCGCGAGCACTTCATGCCGGCCTCGCTGCTGGACTCCCAGCTGGCCACCCTCGAGCCGCTCGGCGCCGACGAGATGGGGATGCGCGTCGACGTGAGCGCCCCCCTGGCCACGGTCGTCGACCGCGTCGTCGACGCGCTGGTGGGGGGAGGTCCGGAGGTCGCACCCCGTGCGGGGGACCCGCTCGTCGGTCCCGGCCGGTAGGAAGGGGGCGTGCCCCACGACCCGAGCGACCACTTCGTCCATGTCCGCGGCGCCAGCGAGCACAACCTGCAGCACGTCGACGTCGACCTGCCCCGCGACGCGATGGTCGTCTTCACCGGTGTCTCGGGGTCGGGCAAGTCCTCGCTGGCCTTCGGCACCCTCTACGCCGAGGCGCAGCGCCGCTACTTCGAGTCGGTGGCGCCGTACGCCCGGCGGCTGCTGCAGCAGGTCGGCGCACCCCACGTGCAGGAGATCACCGGTCTGCCGCCGGCGGTCGCGCTGCAGCAGCGGCGCGGGGCGCCCAGCTCGCGCTCCAGCGTCGGCACCCTGACCACGCTGTCCAACCTGGTGCGGATGCTCTACTCGCGTGCCGGCACCTATCCGTCGGGCGCGCAGCGCCTGGGCGCCGAGGCGTTCTCGCCCAACACCACGGCCGGGGCCTGCCCCGAGTGCCACGGGCTGGGGGAGGTGCACGACGTGGCCGAGGACCTGCTGGTCCCCGACCCCGCGCTCAGCATCCGCGAGGGCGCGATCGCCGCCTGGCCAGGCGCCTGGCAGGGCAAGAACCTGCTGCGGGTCGTGAAGGCGGTCGGCATCGACGTCGACGCGCCCTTCGAGCAGCTCTCGCGCCCGGACCGCGACTGGCTGCTCTACACCGACGAGCAGCCCCGGGTGCTCGTCGACCGGCGGGGCGAGCCGGACGACTCCACCGGCCGCGACTACCACGGCACCTTCTGGAGCGCGCGCAAGCACGTGCGGCACGTGCTGGCCGACACCAAGAGCCAGATGATGCGCGACAAGGCGATGCGCTTCGTGCGTGCGGTGCGGTGCGCCGCCTGCGCAGGTAGCGGCCTGCAGGCGGACTCGCTGGCCGTGACCTTCGCCGGGCTGAGCATCGCCGAGACCAATGCACTCTCCTTCGTCGACCTGGTCGAGCAGCTGCGACCGGTCGCCGAGCTGGGCGAGGCCGCGGCCGCCACGTCGTCGGCCGACTCGGGGGAGGGCACCGAGGTCGCGGTGCGGCTGTGCGCCGATCTCGTCGCGCGCGTCGAGGTGCTCCTCGAGCTCGGCCTGGGCTACCTGTCGCTGGGCCGCAGCTCGACGACGCTCTCGCCCGGCGAGACGCAGCGCCTGCGGATCGCCACCCAGCTGCGCTCCGGGCTCTTCGGGGTCGTCTACGTGCTCGACGAGCCCTCCGCCGGCCTGCACCCCGCTGACGCCGAGCCGCTGCTCGACGTGCTCGAGCAGCTCAAGGCGTCGGGCAACTCGCTCTTCGTGGTCGAGCACGACCTCGACGTGGTGCGGCGCGCCGACTGGGTGGTCGACATCGGTCCGGGTGCCGGCGAGGGCGGCGGGCGGGTGCTCTACTCCGGCCCCGTGGCCGGGCTCGAGGACGTGGCGGGCTCCGTCACCGGGGCGCACCTCTTCGGCCGGGTCGAGCCCGTCGAGCGGGAGCGGCGTACGCCGCACGGCTGGCTGCACCTGCGCGGCATCAGCAGGCACAACCTCGTCGACCTCGACGTCGACCTGCCGCTGTGCACCCTCACGGCGGTCACCGGGGTGTCCGGCTCGGGCAAGTCGACCCTGGTCACCCAGGTGCTGGCCGAGCTCGTGCGCCGCCACCTGGGTCAGAAGCCCGACGAGGAGCACGACAGCGCGCTCGAGATCGACGTCGACGACGCCACCGGCCTCGAGTCGTTCGATCGGCTGGTGCGCGTCGACCAGCGCCCCATCGGGCGCACCCCGCGCTCCAACCTGGCCACCTACACCGGCCTCTTCGACGCGGTGCGCAAGCTCTACGCCGCCACCCCCGAGGCCCGCGCACGCGGCTACGGCGCGGGGCGCTTCTCCTTCAACGTCGCCGAGGGACGCTGCGAGACCTGCCAGGGCGAGGGCTTCGTCTCCGTCGAGCTGCTCTTCATGCCCGGCACCTACGCGCCGTGCCCGGCCTGCGGAGGCGCCCGCTACAACCCGGAGACCCTCGAGATCCGGCACCGCGGCCGCAGCATCGCCGACGTCCTGGCCCTCTCGGTCGACGAGGCCGCCGAGGTGCTGGGCGACGTGCCGGCGGCCGCGCGCAGCCTGACGACCCTGCGTGAGGTCGGCCTGGGCTACCTGCGCCTGGGCCAGCCCGCCACCGAGCTCAGCGGTGGCGAGGCGCAGCGCATCAAGCTGGCCACCGAGCTGCAGCGGGCCCGGCGCGGGCACGCGCTCTACCTGCTCGACGAGCCGACCGCCGGGCTGCACCCGGCCGACATCGCGCTGCTGGTCCACCAGCTGCACCGCCTGGTCGACGCCGGCAACACCGTGGTGGTCGTCGAGCACGACCTCGCCACGATCGCGGGCGCCGACTGGGTCGTCGACCTCGGCCCGGCCGGCGGCGACGGGGGCGGTCGCGTGGTCGCCACCGGCACCCCCGACGAGGTCGCCGCCGCCGACGGCAGCGTCACCGCGCCGTACCTGGCCCGGCAGCTGGGCGAGCACCAGGCCCAGCACGGGCGCGCCCGCGCGGGTGCCTGAGCCCGGGGTCAGCCCGCGGGGCCGCCGAGGTCGGGGGAGACCAGCACCAGCGGCGTGCGCCGGCGCAGCGCCAGCGGCAGCATGGAGCAGACGACCAGGGCCACGAAGCCGCTGATGATCTTGTCGCCCAGCGACACGACCATGTTGGACAGCCCGACCGCCACCTCGAGCAGGCCGGTCATCTCCACGAAGGTGGCGGTGACGACGTCCTGGCTGTGCCCGACCCCGCCGCCGTAGAGCAGCACCAGCACCGGGATCGCCACCAGGGTGCAGGTCATGGCGACCAGCACGTTGAGCCCCATGAAGCGCAGCAGGGTGCGACCCATCGCGAAGCGCCGCACGCCGTAGCCCCACACCAGCGCCCCGGCCATGTTGACCAGGGCGAAGGGGATGGAGTCGGAACCGCTGACCGCGGTGCCGGCCAGGTTGCTCGTCAGGCCGACCCCGACGCCGTACCAGGGACCGAGCGCGATCGCGGCGACCGCGGTGCCGATCATGTCGAGGAAGACGGGCAGGTGCAGCACGTCGACGACCGCGCGGCCCGCCAGGTTGGCCACGACGCACAGCCCCGTGAGTGCCATGGCCAGCCGCGGCCCGGGCGGACCGGCCGGCAGCGCCGTGGCGTCGGACGCGGGAGGCGGCGGGTGGGGCGCGGCGCTCTCGGGCACGTCGGTGGACCGGGCGGCGGGCGCCGGGACAGGGGCGTCGCCCTGGCGGCGGCACTGCGCGACCCACCGGTCGACGTCGAGGTCCTCGCCACCGAGGGCGCCCACGATCTCGCGCACCAGCTCGAGGTTCACCCGCGCCCGGCCGGTGCGGAAGGCGTCGTAGACGGTGGTCCGGGCGACCCGGGCCTCGTGCTCACCGAGGCCCGCCTCGAGGCGGCGGCGCGCCACGCGGCGGGCGATCTCGCCGTACGACGGCTCGCCGGCCCCGAACCGCAGCTGCTGCAGCTGGTGGGCGAGGAGGTCCCACTCGCTGCCGCTGGGTGACTGGGGCGGTGCGTCAGCCACGACGTGGTCCTCCTTTCGGGTGCAGCGAGGGCGGCCCCATGCGCGCCAACGTGCTGCGTAGCACTGTACGAGCAGCCGGCGGGGCTGTTCGGATTCGTTCGGGACTTAACCAGGGGTGGTGGAAATGCCAGGTCAGGCCCTGACACTGGTGGAGTCGCGCTCGAGGTTCCGGGGGGAGCCTCGACGACGAGGCCCGCGTCATGCCCGATCCGGCACCACTGCGGGCCGTTCCACGCGAACAGATCGAGGAGCCGCATGAGCAGCACCACCGCCGCCGACGACAGCAGGCGCACGTGGTCGTCGCACGAGTTCACCGCCGACCTGAGCCACCTCGTGTTCACCGACGAGGTCAGCAGCGAGCGCGAGAACCTGCTGATCAGTCCCGAGCTGCGCGTCGACCAGACCCACCTGCACTTCCCGGAGTCGGGCGGCTCGCTGTTCTACTGGATCTTCTCCTTCCGCTGGCAGGGCGAGCAGTGGCACGGCCAGCTGCACGAGTCGCGACACCGCGACCTGCTGGTCACCCAGGCCCGCGCCGTGATGGCCGGCTTCCTGCCCTTCAGCCGGTTCAAGGCCACGGCCGCCGAGGTCCGCGCCGAGCAGCTGGACTACACCACCGACGACCTGCGGGCCTTCGGCCGCCGGCACCGCCTGGACACGCTCGGCTGGTAGCCGCCGGCTCGCGGTCAGGTGCGGGCGAGGAAGGCCAGCATCCGCTCACGCACCAGGTCGGCCGCGGCCGCGTCGTACGACGCCAGCGAGCGGTCGGTGAACAGGTGCCGGTCGCCGGGGTAGGTGAAGAGCTCGGCGCCGGGGCCCACCACCTCGACGAGCTCACGGGCGGCGTCGAGGTCGCCGCCGCCGGCGAACTCGGGGTCGGCGAGCATCCCGTGCACCTGCACCGGGACGCCGTCGGGCCACGGCCCGAAGGCCCACTCGCCGGTGACGGGCGCGCACGACTCGAGCAGCAGCGCCCCGCGCGCTCCCGGACGCGTCTGCGCCAGCTGCTGGGCGGCCATCACGCCGAACGAGATGCCCGCGTAGACCAGGTCGGGGCGCAGGGTCTCGGCAGCCGCGACCGCCCGGTCGGTCAGCGTGTCGAAGCCGCTCTCGCGGGCGAAGGCCATGCCCTCGTCGAGCGTGGTGAAGGTCCGGCCCTCGAAGACGTCGGGCGTGTGCACCGTGTGGCCGGCCTCGCGCAGGTCGTCGGCGAGCGCGCGGACCCCGTCGGTGAGCCCCTGGACGTGGTGGAAGAGCACCAGCTCGGTCATCCGCCGATGGTGACAGCGACAGCCCGGCGAGTAAAGGGACGGGGTGGTCGCGCTGCGGCGGACCGGTCGTGCCCTACGCTGCGGCGGTGCACGATGCCCGACCACGTCGGTTCCTGCGGCACCCCGCCCAGCTGGTCGTCCTGGGCTTCGCGGGTGCCGTCGCTGTGGGCACCCTGCTGCTCCTCCTGCCGGTCTCGCGCACCGGCACCGCGGGGGCCGACCTGGTCACCGCACTCTTCACCGCCACGTCGGCCGTGTGCGTCACCGGCCTCGCGGTCGTCGACACCGGCACCTACTGGTCGGGCTTCGGCCAGGTGGTGGTGCTGGCGCTGATCCAGGTGGGTGGCTTCGGCATCATGACCCTGGCCTCGCTGCTCGGGCTGCTGGTCTGGCGGCGGATGGGGCTGCGCAGCCGGATCACGGCGATGGCCGAGACCAAGGCGCTGGGCCTGGGCGACGTGCGCAGCGTGGTGCTGGGCGTCGCGCGCGTCAGCCTCCTGGTCGAGGCCGCGGTCGCGGTGCCGCTGGCGCTGCGGTTCTGGTGGGCCTACGACCACTCGCCCGGGCGGGCGGCGTACCTCGGTGTCTTCCACTCGGTCTCCGCCTTCAACAACGCGGGCTTCGCGCTCTGGTCCGACAGCCTGACCCGCTACGTCACCGACCCGTGGATCTGCCTGCCGATCGCGGCCGCCGTGATCCTCGGTGGACTGGGGTTCCCGGTCGTGCTCGAGCTGCGTCGACAGCTGCGCCGACCGCGGCGCTGGAGCCTGCACACCAAGATCACCGTCTCGGCGACGCTCGTGCTGCTGGTGGCGGGCACCGCCTTCGTGACCGCCAACGAGTGGCGCAACCCGGCCACGCTGGGCGCCCTGGACGCCGGACCGGGCCGCGTGCTGGCCGGCTTCTTCCAGGCCGTGATGCCGCGCACCGCGGGCTTCAACTCCCTCGACTACGGCCAGATGCACGAGGGCACGCTGCTCGGCACCGTGGTGCTGATGTTCATCGGGGGTGGCTCGGCGGGCACCGCCGGCGGGATCAAGGTCACCACGTTCGTGCTGCTGTGGTTCGTGATCTGGGCCGAGGTGCGCGGCGAGCCCGACGTCGAGGCGTTCGGCCGGCGCATCGACGACCGGGCCACCCGTCAGGCGCTGACGGTGGCGCTGCTGTCGGTCGGGGTGGTCACCGCCGCGACGGTCGCGCTGGTGGAGATGACCCGGCTGCCCACCCACCAGGTCCTCTTCGAGGCCGTCTCGGCCTTCGCCACCGTCGGGCTCTCGACCGGCATCACCGCCGACGTCGGCCGCGACGGGCACCTCGTCCTGACCCTGCTCATGTTCGTGGGCCGTCTGGGCCCGGTCACGCTGGTCTCCGCGCTCGCGCTGCGCGAGCGGCAGCGTGCCTACAGCCACCCCGAGGAGAGGCCGATCATTGGCTAGGAACAAGCACCGCGCCGAGGAGCACCCTCTCCGCCGACGGCACGGTCACGGCGCCACCGACGGCGGTGTCGTCGTGCTCGGGCTGGGCCGGTTCGGCAAGAGCCTCGCCCTCGAGCTGGTCGCCGAGGGCACCGAGGTGCTCGGCGTCGACGCCGACCCGCGCATCGTCCAGTCGCTCAGCGGCCGGCTGACCCACGTCGTCACCGCCGACACCACCAACGAGGAGGCGATGCGCCAGCTCTCGGTGGGCGACTTCGACCGAGCCGTCGTCGGGGTGGGCAACGACCTCGAGGCCAGCATCCTCTCGGCCTCGGTGGCCCTCAACCTGGGCGTGCCGATGGTGTGGGCGAAGGCGATCAGCCAGGCCCATGCCCGCATCCTGACCCAGATCGGGGTGCACCACGTCGTGCGCCCGGAGCACGACATGGGCAAGCGGGTCGCCCACCTGGTGCGCGGGAGGATGCTCGACTACATCGAGATCGACGACGGCTACGCGATGGTCAAGACGAGCCCGCCGGCCGCCATGCACGGCACCTCGCTCGCCGAGTCCGACGTCCGTCGCCGCTGGGGCGTGACCGTCGTCGGCGTGAAGAGCCCCGGCGCCGCCTTCACCTACGCGACCCCCGAGACGGTGCTGGTGGCCGGCGACGTGATCGTCGTCTCCGGCTCCCGCCAGGACGTGGAGCGGTTCAGCGACATGTGCTGAGCGTGGCGCACGAACTCGGGTGCGACGCTGGGCACACTGTGCGGGTGCATCTCGGAGCCGCGCGATCCCCCCGACCCGTCCGCCCACGCCCGCACCGGCTGCTGCCGGCGCTGGTGCTCGCGCTCGGCCTGGCGCTCGCCGTGCCGGCGACCGGCCACGCGGGGGTCGAGCCCGACCCCGGGCCCGACCCCGGGCCGCAGCCCGGCCCCACGGTGCTCACCGCCGAGGCACCCGCCCGGTACGCCGGCAGCCGGGTGCCGGTGCGCCTCGTGCTCACCGACGGGACCGGGCAGCCGGTCGTCGGCGCGGCGCTGCGCCTCGAGCGGCGCACCGACGGCGTGTGGAGCCAGGTGCCGGCCGGGCCCACCGACGAGACCGGCACCGCGACCGCCGCGGTCGAGGCCGCCCGCGCGCCCAGGGACAACCGGGTGCGGGCGTCGTACGACGGCGACGAGACGCACGCGGCCTCGGGCACCGGGCTGGTGCGCCTGCGGCTGCGCCGCCGCAACGCCGACGTGCGCCTGCGCGGGCCGGGCAGCGTGGTCGACGAGCAGTCGGTGCGGCTGCGCCTGCGGGTCACCACCGGGTCGGGCGAGCCCGTCGAGGGGCCGGTGCGGCTGGAGCGCCGGGCCGGGCGGCGCTGGGTCGACGAGGAGCGGCTGCGCCTCGACGAGCGCGGACGCGCCGCGACCAGGGTCGCCCCGCGCGAGGACACCCGCTACCGCGCCCGCGTGCTCCAGCGGCCCTGGCTGAGCGCCGGCTCCAGCACCGTGCACCGTCTCGACAACCTGCCGCCGGGCACGCCGGTGGCGCTGCCGGAGGGGGCCCCGCGTCCGCGCCGGTCGCTGCCCGCGCAGCCCCGGGCCGTGGGGGAGGGGCCGCACCCGAGGATCTCGCGGATCCCCGACGGGGTCTGGAAGCAGATGACCGGGCGCAGCTGGCACGCCGGCTGTCCCGTGGGCCGCGACGCGCTGCGGCTGCTGCGCATCAACTACTGGGGCTACGACGGCTACCGGTACCGCGGCGAGCTGGTCGCGCACGCCGACGCCGTGGGCCGGATGAGCCGAGCGCTCGCCGACATGCACGCCCGCGAGCTGCCGCTCCGCTCGATGTACCGCGTCGACCGGTTCGGCTGGTCGACGCGGCTCAAGGGCGCCGACGACCATGCCTCCATGGCCGCCGGCAACACCTCGGCGTTCAACTGCCGCCAGGTGGTGGGCCGACCCGGCGTGCGCTCGCCGCACTCGTGGGGGCGCTCGCTCGACGTGAACCCGTGGGAGAACCCCTACCGGACCTCCGGCGGGTGGCTGCCGACGGGCTGGTGGGTCGGGCGCAGCCACCCGAGGGTCGCCTGGCGCTCGGGCTCGCACGGCGTGGTGTCGCTGATGCGCGGCCACGGGGTGCGCTGGACCTACGGCACCGCCGACGCCCACCACTTCGACGCCCGCCCCGGCGGCGACCGCACCGCGGGTCGCGGCGACCGGCCCGACCTGCCACCGGTGTGCGACCACGTGGTGTGCCACTGACCCGGGGGCGGCCCGGGCTAGCCTGCGGCCCATGAGCGACTGCGTCTTCTGCCGCATCGTGGCCGGCGACCTGGAGGCCGACCTGGTCCTCGAGACCGAGGACCTGGTCGGCTTCCTCGACCAGCGCCCGGTCTTCAAGGGCCACGTGCTGCTGGTGCCCCGCGAGCACGTCGTCACCCTGCCCGACCTGCCGGCGCCGCTGCGCGACCCGTTCCTGGCCGCCGCCCAACGCATCGCCACGGTCGTCGTGGACGAGCTCGGCGCGCAGGGCAGCTTCGTCGCCGTCAACAACACCGTCAGCCAGTCGGTGCCCCACCTGCACCTGCACGTGGTGCCGCGCACCAAGGGCGACGGGTTGCGTGGGTTCTTCTGGCCGCGCCAGAAGTACGCCGACGGCGAGCGGGCGGCGTACGCCGCGAGGCTGCGCGCAGCGCTGGGATGAGTCGCGGCTATCGTGCAGACGGCGCGGTGACCGCACCGCGCGAGCGTGCCGTGCGCGCGCCGCAGACTTTCGAAGGAGTTGGGTAGCAGATGGGTCGTTTCGACGGACGCGTCGTCGTGGTCACCGGAGGGGCGCGGGGCATCGGCTTCGGCACCGCCACCCGTTTCGCCGAGGAGGGCGCCTCGGTCGCCATCGTCGACCTCGACGAGGCCGCCGCCTCCGAGGCCGCGGGCCGCCTGCCCGTGGTCGACGGCGCCAAGGCCGCCGGCATCGGCGCCGACGTCAGCAACGGCGAGTCGGTCGAGGCCGCGGTCACCCGTGTCGTCGAGGAGCTCGGCGGCATCCACGTGGTGGTCAACAACGCCGGCATCACCCGCGACAACCTGCTGTTCAAGATGACCGAGGACGACTGGGACCTCGTGATCGGCGTGCACCTCAAGGGCGCGTTCCTGATGACGAAGGCCGCCCAGAAGCACTTCGTGGAGCAGAAGTACGGCAAGATCGTGAACATCTCCAGCGTCTCCGCGCTGGGCAACCGCGGCCAGGCCAACTACTCCGCGGCCAAGATGGGCATCCAGGGCTTCACCCGGACCCTGGGCATCGAGCTGGGCCCCTTCGGCATCAACGCCAACGCCGTGGCGCCCGGCTTCATCGCCACCGAGATGACCGACGCCACCGCGGCGCGGGTCAAGATGAGCGTCGAGGACTTCCGCGCCGCCGCCGCTGAGGTCAACCCGGTCAAGCGGGTCGGCTTCCCCGAGGACATCGCCGCGGCCGTGGCGTTCCTGGCCAGCGACGAGGCCTCCTACATCACCGGCCAGACGCTGTACGTCGACGGCGGCGCCAAGCTCGGCTGAGCCGCGCCCCGCTCCACCCCGTCGCCCCGCCCCCGTCACCCCCTGATCGGAGCCACCGTGCGCCCTGTTCGCACCAGCCCCACCCGGCCGCGCCGCCCGCACCCGCGGCGCAACCGTCCCCTCCGGGTCGGTGCGCTCGCCCTCGTGGCGAGCCTGGCCCTGGCGGCCTGCTCCTCCGACGACGGGGGCGGGGACGACCCGGCCGCCGAGGGTCCCGAGGGCCAGCAGGTGAGCAAGGGCGCGACGCTCGACGCCACCTGGCCGCTGACCGGGCTGCCGGTCACCGGGTCGCAGTCCGCCGCCCAGGACCACCCCGTGATGGTGGTCAAGATGGACAACACCCCCTCGAGCGCGCCGCAGCGCGGGCTCGGCTCGGCCGACCTGGTCGTCGAGGAGCTCGTCGAGGGCGGGGTCACCCGGCTCGCGGCCTTCTACTACTCCGACATCCCCGGCACGGTCGGCCCGGTGCGCTCGATGCGCGCCAGCGACATCGGCATCGTCGCTCCGGCCGACGCCGCGGTGGTGACCAGCGGCGCGGCCCCGGTCACCCTGCAGCGGCTGCGGGGTGCCGGGATCACCTTCTTCTCCGAGGGCTCCAAGGGCTTCTTCCGCGACAACGCCCGCTCGGCGCCGTACAACCTCTTCACCGACCTCGAGGCCACCACCACCCTGGTCGAGGGCCCTGAGGAGCGCCCCGACGACTACCTGCCGTGGGGCGAGGCGAAGGACCTGCCGAAGGGCAAGCCGGCCACGTCGCTCTCCGCCGACTTCGGCAGCCACACCACCACCTGGAGCCACGGCCCGAAGGGCTGGACCAACACCAACTCCTTCGCCGCCGCCGACGACCGGTTCCCGGCCGACACCGTGCTGGTGCTGCGGGTGCAGGTCGGCGACGCCGGCTACCGCGACCCGGCCGGCAACCCGGTGCCCGAGACCAAGCTCGAGGGCAAGGGCGAGGTGCTGCTCTTCCACGACGGCCGGGTGGTGCGCGGGCAGTGGTCGAAGGCCACGCTCGAGGCGCCGCTGGCGCTGAAGGTCGGCGGCAAGAAGCTCACCGTCCCCGCCGGACGCACCTGGGTCGAGCTGGTGCCGGCGGTGAGCGGGTCGGTCAGCTTCTCGCGCTGAGCCCGGCCGGCGGTCGAGCCAGGCGGGGTCAGCTCGGCTGCTCGGGCAGCTCGACCCCGGCGTCGGCGAGGGCCTGGAAGCCGCTGATGATGAAGCCGATCGCGGTCTCGACCCGGGCAGCGGCGGCGATCGCGTCGTCGGAGCCGGCCACGGCCTCGCCGGCCGACGACATCGCGCCGAAGAAGATCCGCGCGAAGGTCTGCTGCATGTCCTCGTCGAGGTCCCAGGGGCCGGCGTGGAGCACCGCGCGCACGATGTCGAGCACGTTGGCGAAGGTGGAGCGCTCCTCCTGCTCGCGGAAGCGCTCGTAGCCCAGCACCGAGGGCCCTTCCTGGATCACGATGCGCCGGTAGGTGGGGTCCTGGACGACGACGAGGAAGGCCTCGAGGCCGGCCCGGGCCTTGGTCCACGGGTCGCGGTTCTCCTTCAACGCCTTCTGGATGGTGCGCGATGCCTCGGCCTCGACGCGCTCGAAGACGGCCTCGAAGAGCGCCTGCTTGCCGGAGAAGTGGTGGTAGAGCGCACCCTTGGTGACCTCGGCGCCCCCGACGATGGCGTCGAGGGAGGTGCCCGCGTAGCCGTGCTCGGTGAAGAGCTCCTCGGCGACGTCCACGAGGGCGCGCTTGGTCGAGGCGGAGTACTGCTGGCGGCGGGTGCCCCCCACTCCGGGCACACCGGGCACCTTCGGCACCAGCTTGTGGACGGAGGACTTCGGCATGGGTCCACCTTAGGGACCCGCCTGTGCCGGCCGTCACGTCGGCTGGCCGCTGCGGTGGTCAGGATCACTGTCGGAGCACCCCTGCGGCCGTTGCATACCGACGGTACGTCTCCGTACTCTCGGTACGTACTCAAGGTATGTGAACCTTGACCGACACAGGAGAGACTCATGACCTGGAACTCGTATCGCCACCGCGGGGAGACCCTCCGTCGCGTGATCGCCAGTGCCGATCTCCGACGCGACGGCCGCCTGCCGACGGACCTCGAGGGCGTCGCCGAGGCCTTCGGCTCCGAGCTCGACCTGCTCGGCGCGCTGCAGCTGCGCTGGCACACCCGACTCGCCGGGCGCATCGAGCGCGAGCTGGTCGAGGACCCGATGGACCTCGAGCGGGCCGTGATCGCCGCCTGGCGGGCCACCGCCGACGAGCTGCCCGGCGTGCGGGCCATCGTCGACCAGCACCGCGAGCACCCCCTCGACGAGGAGATGGCCGCCGCCATGGCCCGGGCGGAGGCCAAGGAGCGGGCCTTCCTGGCCCTGATGGCGGGTCGTGCCAGCGCCAGCGACGCCGGCGCCGCTCGGGTCGGTGCCCGTCTCGAGGCCGCCGCCCGTGCCGGTCGGCATCCTCAGCCGGTGCGTCTGCAGCCTGAGCGCCCCACCCTGCTGCACCGGCTCCGCGCGGCACTCGCCGCCTGAGTCGGCCCTGATCCGGCCCGGACCTCCCACCGGGCCGTCCGACAGCCCCCGCCGGCGCGTCTCCCTCCCTCCCTGACGCGTCGCCGGGGGCTGTCCCCTTCCCGGCGATGCCCTCGTTGGTCGATCAGCAGGGAGCGGCCCGCCGAGCCGGCGTCAGTTCCTCCGCCGTTGGTCGAGCAGCAAGGAGCGCCAGCGACGCGCGCCCGTCGAGACCGCGTGACGTACCCACTCGTCGTACGCCGCGGGCTCACGGGGTTTCGACGACGCTCGAGCCTTCGGCCCTCGCTGCTCAACCAACGGTGACCACTCCGTTGGTCGAGCAGCAAGGAGCGCCAGCGACGCGCGCCCGTCGAGACCCCGCGAGGTGCCCACCCGCCGTACGCCATGGACCCACCGGGTTTCGACACGCTCGAGCCTTCGGCCCTCCCTGCTCAACCAACGACGGTGACCACCGTTGGTCGAGCAGCAAGGAGCGCCAGCGACGCGCGCCCGTCGAGACCCCGTGAGGACCGAGCAGACCTGATCTACGTCCGCCGGTGGAAGGTGACCTGGTTGTCGCCACCGACGTCGACCTCGTACTCCGGATCGTGGATCCGCCGATGGTGGAAGGGGCACAGCAGCCGCCCGCGGGCCAGGTCGGTGTGGCCGTGACACGACCAGGGGTCGTCGTGGTGGGCGTGGCACATCGCCGGCGGTGCGTCGCAGCCGCGGGCGGTGCAACCGCCGTCGCGGATGCCCATCGCGATCCGCTGGGCGGGGGTGAAGTACCGCTTCGTGCGTCCCACGTCCAGCGGCTGGCTGCCCCCGCCGAGCACGACGGGTACGACGCCCGCCTCGCACGCCAGGCGGCGTGCGGTGGCGGCGCTGATCCGGTCACCGGTGTCGAGCGTCGCCGCCGCGAGGCCGCCCTTGAGTGACTCGAGGGTCATCGTCACCACCACGGTGGCGTTCACCCCACCCGCCTTGGGCAGCTCGTTCGGGTCGAGCCGCTCGATGAGCTCCACGAACGCCGCACCCAGCCGCTGCGCGGTCGGGCGTCGTACCGGCATCGGCGCCGGCGCCTCGCTCTGCTCCTCCTGAGCCTCACGGTTGGCGATCTGGTGCTTCGGCGCAGCGAAGGCGAGCAGCGCCCGCTCCAGCATCTGGCCCACCAGCAGCGGCACCGTGAAGCTGCCCTTGATCCGGCCGTGGCCGTCCTCGCGCATCCGGAACACCGCGGACTTCTCGGCCTCCCGCTCCTCGCGGTCCAGCTGCTCGGCCTCCCACGCCTCGGCCACCTCGGGTGCGACGACCTCGAGAATCCGTCGGCCCAGCACCCGCAGGCCCTTGGCGTCGTGGACCTCCGCGAACGCCACCAGCGCCTTCGCCGCCTGCTCCAACACAGCGGCATCCAGGTCGTCGGGCAGCTCGTCCAACGCAGTGCAGATCACCGACGCCTGCTCCGCGATGACATCGCCGCGCCCGAGCGCCTCCCGCACCACGTCGTACCGATCCAGCCCCGCAGCCAGCCGCACCTCCCGGAACGACTCCCGCTTCGTCGACCGCGTCGCGTTCGAGTGCCACACCGCCACCGACGGCGACGCATTCGTCTCCGCCACCGCCACGGTCTCGGCATGCACCAGGGTCCGAGACTTCAACTCGACCACTCTCGCCTCGAGCCGCGCGATGTCGACCATCGCCTCCGCGGTCGCGGCCTGGCTCATCGACCAGGTCGGCGACCTGCGGCGAGCTCGTCGAGCAGCGAGTGCATGCGCGCGAGCGCCCCGTTGATGGGGTGCGCCGCGGTGGTGGACATGAGTAAAGTATCTCAGGGCCCACCGACAAAGCACCAGGTCAGAAGCCGTTTTCCACAGGCAGATCGAAACTTCTTTCGAGGTCTGAAACTGGGTGCAGAAGTGACTGGTCGATGGTGCGAAAGTGACTGGTCGGCCATGATGGGGCCATGTCGAGCGAGGCGCGCGCCGGGATGCTGCTGGTGGCCAGTCCCGCGCTGCAGGACCCCAACTTCGCCGACACGGTGATCCTGCTGCTCGACGCCGACGAGGAGGGGGCGCTCGGGGTCGTGCTGAACCGCCCGACCCCGGTGCCGGTCGCGGAGGTGCTGGCCGACTGGAGCCCGGTGGTCGCCGAGCCCGACGTGCTCTTCCAGGGCGGCCCGGTCAGCACCGAGGGCGCGCTGGCGGTCGCCCACCTGGCCGGCGCTGCACCGGGTGCCGAGCCGGTGGCTGCGCCCGGCTACCGGCCGCTGACCCCGACGCTGGGCCTGGTCGACCTCGACACCCCGGTCGAGCTGCTCGCCGGCCACCTCGACGCGCTGCGGATCTTCGCCGGGTACGCCGGATGGGGCGCCGGCCAGCTCGCCGACGAGATCGCCGAGGGCAGCTGGTACGTCGTGCCCGCCCACGACGAGGACGTGTTCCGCGAGGAGACCACCGAGCTGCGCCGCGAGGTGATGCGTCGCCAGCCCGGCGAGCTGGCCTGGCACTCCACCCGCCCGGCCGATCCCGACCTGAACTGAGCGACCTTCTCGCGTAGGGTGGTCTCTTGTGAGCAGCTTCGGATTCGGGACCGGCACCGCCGTCGAGGAGGACGTCCGCGAGGACCGTCGCACGGTCCCGACCGACGAGGGTGACCACGAGCGCTTCTCGCACTACGTCGACAAGGACAAGCTGACCGAGGCGATGGTGATGGGCACGCCCGTCATCGCCCTGTGCGGCAAGGTCTGGGTGCCCAGCCGCTCCCCGGAGAAGTTCCCGGTCTGCCCCGACTGCAAGGAAGTGTGGGACTCCTTCAACGACGGCGGCTCCGGCGGCTCCGGCGGCTCCGGGGGCCAGGGCGGTTCCGACGCGTGACGGGCTCCCACCAGCCGGACCTTCCCCTCGACGACGGGTCCGGTCCCTCGCTGACGCCCGCGCTGCCCCCCGCCTGGCCCGAGCGTGCCGCGTGGGGCACGGCACCCTCGCTGCGCGCCTGGCAGCAGGCGGCGATGGAGAAGTACTTCTCCGAGCAGCCTCGCGACTTCCTCGCCGTCGCCACGCCCGGCGCCGGCAAGACCACCTTCGCGCTCTCGGTGGCCGCGGAGCTGCTGGGGCGCCGGCTCATCGACCGGGTCACGGTCGTGGCGCCGACCGAGCACCTCAAGACCCAGTGGGCGCAGGCGGCCGAGCGTGCCGGCATCCCCATCGACCCGACGTACGCCGCCGGCAAGGGCCGCACCTCGCAGGACTACGTCGGCATCGCGGTCACCTATGCCGGTGTGGCCGTCAACCCGCTGGCGATGCGGATCCGCACCGAGCGGTTCAAGACCCTGGTCATCCTCGACGAGGTGCACCACGCCGGTGACGCGCTCTCGTGGGGCGAGGGCGTGCGCGAGGCCTTCGAGCCCGCCGCGCGACGCCTGGCGCTGACCGGCACGCCGTTCCGCTCCGACGTCAACCCGATCCCGTTCGTCAGCTACCTGCGCGGCGCCGACGGCGTCGAGCGCTCGGCGGCCGACTACACCTACGGCTACGCCCATGCCCTGGCCGACCACGTGGTGCGCCCCGTGCTGTTCCTGGCCTACTCCGGCGAGATGAGCTGGCGCACCCGCGCCGGCGACGAGGTCGCCGCGCGCCTGGGCGAGCCGCTGACCAAGGACCTGACCAACCAGGCGCTGCGCACCGCGCTCGACCCGGAGGGCTCCTGGATCCCCTCGGTGCTCGCCGCGGCCGACAAGCGGCTCTCCGAGGTGCGCCGCCACGTGCCCGACGCCGGCGGCCTGGTGATCGCCACCGACCAGGACAGCGCCCGCTCCTACGCCAAGACCCTGCGCAAGATCACCGGCGAGGCCGCCACGGTGGTGCTCTCCGACGAGAAGGCGGCCTCGAAGAAGATCAGCGGCTTCGCCGCCGACGACTCGCGATGGATGGTCGCGGTGCGGATGGTCTCCGAGGGCGTCGACGTGCCCCGCCTGGCCGTCGGCGTGTGGGCGACCACCACCTCGACCCCGCTGTTCTTCGCCCAGGCGGTCGGGCGTTTCGTGCGGGCCCGGACCCGCGGCGAGATCGCCTCGATCTTCCTGCCCTCGGTGCCGCGGCTGCTCTCGTTCGCGTCCGAGATGGAGGTCGAGCGCGACCACGTGCTGGGCCGCAAGGTCACCGACGAGGACGACATCTTCGCCGCCGAGGACGACCTGCTGGCCCAGGCCAACGCCAGCGAGTCGGCCTCCTCCGAGGAGCAGGCGCTGTCGTTCGAGGCGATCGGCTCCGAGGCGCGCTTCGACCACGTGCTCTACGACGGCGCCACCTTCGGCCACGAGGGGGAGGTGCAGGTCGGCTCCGAGGAGGAGATGGACTTCCTGGGCATCCCCGGCCTGCTCGAGCCCGGCCAGATGCGCGACCTGCTGCGCCAGCGCCAGTCCGACCGGGCACGCAAGCAGAAGCCCGCCACGCCCGCGGCCGCGACGCCGGCCCCCAGCGTGGAACAGGTCTCCACCCACGAGCAGCTGGCGGTGCTGCGCCGCGAGCTCAACGGCCTGGTGGCCGCGTGGTTCCACCGCACCGGCCAGGCCCACGGCATCACCCACGCCGCGCTGCGCAAGGAGTGCGGCGGGCCGGCCGCGGCCATCGCCAACGCCGAGCAGCTGCGCGCCCGCATCGACCGGGTGCGCGAGTGGGCGGCGCGCAAGTCGGGCTGAGCCGGACCGGCCGCACGCCCTAGACTCCACCCGTGCCGGCCGAGACCTCCCAGACCCTCGACCGCGGGCTGCTGGTCCTCGAGACGCTCGCCGGCTCGGCGGGCGGGCTGACCGTCACCGAGCTCGCCACCAAGCTGGGCGTCAACCGCACCGTGGTCTACCGGCTCGTGGCCACCCTCGAGCAGCACACACTCGTACGCCGCGACGCCCGCGGCCGCCTCCACGTCGGCCTCGGCGTGCTGCACCTGGCCTCGGCCGTGCAGCCGGTGCTGCGCGACCTGGCCGGGCCGGTGCTGCGCCGCCTCGCCGAGACCGTGGGCTGCACCGCCCACCTGACCGTCGCCGAGGGCGCCGAGGCGCTCGCGGTCGCCGTGGTCGAGCCGTCCTGGACCGACTTCCACGTCGGCTACCGCGTCGGCACCCGGCACCCGCTGGCCCAGGGTGCCGCGGGCCGGGCCGTGCTGCTGGCGCGCCGGGGGCGCGCGGGTGCGGCGTACTCGGTGACGGAGGGCGAGCTGCAGACCGGCGCCCGCGGCCTGGCCGCCCCCGTGCGCGACGTCGACGGACTCGAGGCGAGCGTCGGCATCGTCACCCTCGGGGTCCTCGACGAGCGTGCGGTCAGCCAGGCCGTCATCGCCGCCGCCGACGAGGTGGCGGCGCTGCTGTCGGGCCGCGAGGGCTGAGGCGGCGAGGGCGGGTCAGCCTCCTGCCGTCGCAGCCCGGGCCAGCGGCAGGGTGCGGTAGCCGACCTGGGTGGCCAGCGCGATGACGGTCGAGGACCGCGTGATCGCCGGGTGCGCCAGCACGCGGTCGATGACGCGCTGCAGGTCGGCGTTGGAGCAGGCCACCACCCGCGCGAACAGGTCGCCGGCCCCGGTGATGGTGTGCACCTCCAGCACCTCGGCGATCCGGGCCAGGTGCTCACCGACCAGGTCGTGCCCGCTGGCACCCGGCGCCTCGCCGGCACCGGCGGTGCCCACGTCCTGGCGGATCTCGAGGGTCAGGAACGCGGTGACCGGGTAGCCCAGCGCGGCGGGGGAGAGGTCCGGGCCCCACCCGGTGACCACCCCTCGCTCGACCAGCTTGTCGAGGCGCGCCTGCACAGTGCCGCGGGCCACGCCGAGCCGGCGCGAGGCCTCGAGCACGCCGAGGCGCGGCTCGTTGCTGAAGAGGTCGATCAACCTGACGTCCAGGTCGTCCACGGGGCGTCTCCTGACTGTGCAACCTGACCAGCGTGTCGGCGTACTGTTGCACACTCTGCCCTGTCTGACCACGCTGTTCCCATGACCACCACGCACGAGACCCCCACCACCGGCGGCGCCCTCACCGAGGACGAGCTCAAGGCCGACCTGACCCTCGACCAGCTGCGCCAGCTCGTCGGCCTGGTCGAGTACGACGCCAGCAGCGACCCGTTCCCCGTCACCGCGATGGACGCCGTGTGCTTCGTGGTCGGCAACGCCACCCAGACCGCGACCTTCTACCAGCTGGCCTTCGGGATGGACCTCGAGGCCTACCGCGGCCCCGAGACCGGGCTGCGCGACGCGAAGGTCTACGTGCTGCGGTCGGGCAGCGCGCGCTTCGTCTTCGCCGGCGGGGTCACCCCCGACAGCCCGCTGCTCGAGCACCACCGCAAGCACGGCGACGGCGTCGTCGACCTGGCCCTCGAGGTGCCCGACGTCGACCGCTGCATCGAGCACGCCCGTTCGGTCGGGGCGAGCATCCTCGACGAGCCCTACGACATCTCCGACGAGCACGGCACGGTGCGGATGGCGGCCATCGCGACGTACGGCGAGACCCGCCACAGCCTGGTCGACCGCTCGCGCTACACCGGCCCCTACCTGCCCGGCTTCGAGGCGCGCACGACCGCGGTGACCCGCCGCGAGGGCCACCCGCGCCGCCTCTTCCAAGCCGTCGACCACTGCGTCGGCAACGTCGAGCTCGGCCGGATGGACGAGTGGGTGGAGTTCTACAACAAGGTCATGGGCTTCACGAACATGGCCGAGTTCATCGGTGACGACATCGCCACCGACTACTCCGCGCTGATGTCGAAGGTCGTGGCCAGCGGCAACCACCGTGTGAAGTTCCCGCTCAACGAACCGGCGATCGCGAAGAAGAAGTCGCAGATCGACGAGTACCTGGAGTTCTACGACGGTGCAGGCTGCCAGCACATCGCGCTGGCCACCGGCGACATCCTGCGCTCGGTCGACATCCTGCGCGACAACGGGATCGCCTTCCTCGACACACCCGACTCCTACTACGACGACCCCGCCCTGCGCGAGCGGATCGGCGAGGTCCGGGTGCCGATCGAGGAGCTGAAGAAGCGCGGCATCCTGGTCGACCGCGACGAGGACGGCTACCTCCTGCAGATCTTCACCAAGCCGATCGGCGACCGGCCCACGGTCTTCTACGAGCTCATCGAGCGGCACGGGTCGCTGGGCTTCGGCAAGGGCAACTTCAAGGCGCTCTTCCAGGCGATCGAGCGGGAGCAGGAGCTGCGCGGCAACCTCTGAGCGGTCGTCGCCGGTGGTGACCCGGATCACCACCGGCCAGACCCATCCGTCGCGTCGGGCCCCGCGAACCCCCTGTGTACGAAGCCACAGTCTCGACACAGACAGGGAGAGCACCCATGCGCTCGACCACCAGCACCCACCGCACCACCGGCACCCGTCGCGTCCGTCGCGTCGTGGGGGGCCTCGCGGCGACCGCGCTGGTCGCCCTGCCGATCAGCGCCTGCGGCACCGAGGAGGACGCCGGTGACGCCGCAGCCGCCGCCACCAGCTCCGAGACCACCGGCTCCGAGGCCGGCGCGCCCGAGCCCGTCGCGGCCATCGAGTCCCTGACCGGTGAGGACACCCAGATCACTCTCGACCAGGGCTTCCTCGACGCGCTGACCCAGCTGGAGCTGGCGCCGGGCACGATCGGCGAGGCGACCCTCGAGGGCGCCGAGCTCAGCTTCCCGATCACCGGCGGCAACGTGACCGTCTTCGAGCCGGGCACCGTGTCGCCGTACGTCATCGGCCAGCTGCAGCACGTCTCCTCCGGGCTGTCGCTGAGCGCCGGCGACACCACTGTCCAGCTCGAGAACCTCAACGTCGACCCGGGCGTGTCCCGCGTCTACGGCGACGTGTCGGTCAACGGCAAGACCGCCGTCGAGAGCGCGTTCCTCTTCCAGCTCGACGGGCGCACGCTGAACCCGCTGCAGGTCGAGGGCGACCAGGCCATCCTCGAGGGCACCGAGGTGAAGATCTCGGAGCCCGCCGCCGGGCTGCTGAACGACACGTTCGGCACCGACGCGGTCGAGGCCGGCCTGCTGGTCGGCATCGCGGAGATCACGGTCGACCTGCCCGCCTGAGCGGCTCGACCCATCCGGGAGGGGGGACGGTGACGAACTGTCACCGTCCCTCTTGCTCCCTCCGAACGGATCCCGTCATGGCCCCGCGCCCGCCCTCCCGTCATCTGCGCCGGCTCGCCGCCGGCGCCGCCGTGCTCGCCCTCGCCCTGCCGCTGTCGGCCTGCGGCGACGACGCCGACGCCTCCAGCGACGCGCCGCCGCAGCCCGTCGCCGAGATCGCCGCCGTCAAGGGCAAGAACACTGCCATCAAGCTCGACAAGGGCTTCACCGACGCGCTCGGCTCGCTGGGGCTGACGCCCGGCGTGACCGGGGGCGCCAAGCTGGCCAGGGGCTCGCTGGTCTTCCCGATCAGCGGCGGCAACGTCTCGGTCTTCACGCCGGGCGAGGTGTCGCCGTACGTCATCGGCCAGCTGCAGCACGAGGGCTCGGGGCTCACCCTGGCCGCCGGCGGGACGACCGTGCGGCTGAGCAACCTCAACGTCGACCCCGGCGTGTCCCGTGTGTACGGGGACGTGGCCGTCAACGGCCAGACCGCCGTCACCAGTGCCTACCTCTTCCGGCTCGACGGCCGCACCCTGAAGGACCTGGCCACCATCAAGGACGGCAAGTTCGCGGTGCTCGAGGGCACCAAGGTCTTCGTCTCCGACGTGGCCGCCGGCCTGCTCAACGACACCTACGGCACCAAGGCCGTCACCGACCAGCTGCTCGTCGGCATCGCCAAGATCACCGTCAACACCACGTCCGGCTGAGGGTCGGCCCGGAAGTCCGGCCAGCGTGGCCGCTCTTCGGGCAGGATCTCGGGCATGAGCACCCGCATCGCGTTCCTGCGTGCCATCAACCTCGGGGCCAAGCGCACGTTCCCGCGCGACGACGTCGTGGCCGCGGTGGCCGGCGCGGGCTTCGGGGACGTCGAGACCTACCTCAACACCGGCAACGTGCGCCTCACGACCACGATGCGCTCCGCGGCGCGCATCGAGGCCGCCCTGGAGGCGGCGTTCCTGGCCGACCGCGGCTTCGAGGTCCCCACGCTCGTGCTCACCCCCGACGAGCTGCGCGAGGTCGACGCCGCCGCCACGGCGATCGAGCACGACGGCCGCCACTACGTGGCGCTGCTGCGCGAACGACCGGCCCCAGCGGCGCTCGCGGCGCTGCAGGCCCGGGCGGGCGAGGGGGAGCAGGTGGTCCTCGGCGGCCGCGCCGTGCACCTGCTCGTCGGCGCCGACGGCGTGCACGGCACCCGGCTCAGCAACAACCTCGTCGAGAAGGTCCTCGGCACGGTCGCCACCACCCGCAACCCCACCGTGCTGCGCACGCTCGTGGAGCGCTGGTGCTCCTGAGTCGGCCCTGGCCGGGCGCACCTGGTGGGATCACCACCATGGCTGGACCTCGACTGCGGCAGGCGGTGCGCGCACTCGTCATGGACGAGGACGACCACATCCTGCTGGTGCACTTCAACTGGCCGGGACTCGCGCTGCCCGACGGGTTCTGGGCCTGTCCGGGGGGTGGGATCGAGCCGCAGGAGTCCCACGAGGCGGCCCTGCGCCGCGAGCTGGCCGAGGAGCTGGGGCTGGAGGACCCCGACATCCGGGGCCCGGTGTGGCGGCTGACGCGGACGTTCGCGACGGCGGCCTTCGACGGGCAGAGCGACGTCACCTACCTGGTGCGCGCTCCTCGTTTCGAGCCGCGGCCCCGGGTCGACCTCGTTGCCGAGAACGTCCACGGCCTGCGTTGGTTCTCGCCGCGCGAGGTGGCGGACGGTGAGGTGAGGTTCAGTCCGCGGGACCTGGCCGAGCAGCTCGACCGGGTCCTCCGGCACGGGGTCCCCGAGCACCCGCCCGAGATCCCCGCTCTCGGCTGAACGTGCCGCTCGTCCGCGGTCGTCGGGGCCGGCGGCGGGGTCGTCATGCCGGTGTCGTCATGCCGGTGTCGGCTCCGGTGCGGCCGCCTCGACGCGCTGGAGACGTCGGACGGCGGGGGACAGCAGGGGCAGCAGGGCGACCGCCGTGAGCAGGAGACCGGCCACCAGCATCACCCGCTGCAGCCCGAAGGCGACCGCGAGCGGCCCGGCGAGCAGCTGGCCCAGGGGGATCGCCGCGAACGACCCGAGCGCGTCGTAGGAGAAGGCCCGCGACAACATGTCGGGCGGCACGTTCTCCTGCATCGCGAGGTTCCACGCGAGCTCGAAGACCCCGATGCCCGCCCCGGCCGCGAGCGCGGCCAGCAGCGCGATGCCCAGGTCGTCGGTGAGGCCGAGCGCGATCAGCGGGGCGCCGTACACGGCCGTGCCGAGCATGCCCCAGAAGAGCGGACGCTCCAGGCGCACCCGCAAGAGCACCAGTCCGGCCACGAGGAGGCCGAGGGCCTCGGCAGACAGGACCAGGCCCCAGCCGCGCTCACCGAGCGCGGAGTCCTTGGCCAGCGCCGGACCGAGGGTGAAGAAGCCGCCCTGGTGGACCGCACAGATCATGCTGAAGGCCAGCACGACCACCCACAGCCACGGCGTGGTGCGGAAGTAGGTCCACCCCTCGCGCAGGTCGGCGACGGCCGACGAGCCGGCCGCGCGCACCGGGCGGGGCAAGCGGATGCGGGAGAGCAGCGCCGCGGCGCCCAGGTAGGTCACCCCGTCGACCGCGAGCGCCCACCCGGGGCCGACCCCCACCACCAGCAGGCTGGACACGGTCGGCCCGACGACCGCGAGGCCCCCGCCGGCCATCGAGACCAGCACGTTGGCCGGCTGCAGCTGGGCCCGCGGCACCAGCTGGGGCAGCACCCCGGCCAGGGCCGGCAGAGCGGCCGCGGCAGCCACCCCGTTGACAGCGGTGAGCAGCACGACGTGCCAGATCTGGGCCTGCCCGGTGATCACCAGCGTGGCGATGGCGAGCTGGCTGAGTCCGGCCACGACGTTGGAGGTCTGGATGACCAGGGTGCGTCCGAAACGGTCGGCCAGCACGCCTCCGACCAGCAGGAAGACCACCATCGGGATGCTGTGCGCGGCCAGCACCACGCCCAGCGCGGTGGGGGAGTCGCTGATCTGCAGCACCGCGAAGGCCAGCGCCACCGGTGCCATCAGGGCACCCATCAGGTTGACGACGCGCGAGGAGAAGTAGAGGCGGAAGTTGCGCTCGCGCAGCGGCGCGAGCGCTCCGGTCGTGCTCATCGCCCGGCCTCGCCATCTGCCTCGTCATCTGCCTCGTCAGCAGCCTCGTCGTCGTCCATCCGGAAGGCCAGGGCGGTCGCGCTCACGTGCACGGTGCCCTCGGTGCGCGGCGGGCGGTTGCGCTCGTGCACCAGGCGTGAGGCGCGCATCAGCAGCCCGAGCACCTCCTCCCAGGTCTCCTCGTCGACCCAGCCCTCGAGGTCGCTGCTCAGGCTCTGGGCCGAGGCCGTGCGCGAGCGGCTGCGCCGCTCGAGCTCCTTGGCCAGGGCGCGCAGGTAGGGCGAGGGGGCGCCCGGCCTGCGCTGGGCCCCCGGCTCGCCCGGCACCAGGTCGCGCTCGTGGGGGTAGCGGTAGCGCTTGGCCACGCCCCCGCGGATCTTCTCCTCCCCGTCGACGACCAGCTCGTCGGCATCGGCCAGCAGCCGCAGGTGGTAGCTGGCGTTGGCGTGGGTCAGCCCCAGCTCGCGCGCCACCTCGGCCGCACTCATCGCCGTACCGGTCAGCAGCGAGAGGATGCGCAGTCGCACCGGGTGGGCGATGGCCCGCATCGCCGCGATCTCGTCCGTCATCTCACCCTCCAAGAAGTCTTGGACAGTAGTAGACGCCTCACCTCCACCTACTGTCAAGCACTTCTTGGGGGGTTATGCACGAGCAGTCACTTCTGCACCACCGACCAGTCACTTTCCGCGCGCAGCGGGGTGCAGAAGTGACCGGTCGATGGTGCGAAAGTGACTGCTCGTGCCTACTCGCCGCGGAAGGCCGGGCGGCGGCGCTCGGAGAAGGCGGCCATCCCCTCGGCGACGTCGGCGGTGCGCATCAGCACGCTCTGGCCGCTGCGCTCGCGCTCGAGGGCGTCCTCGAGGGGGAGCAGGGTGGCGGCGTTGACGGCCTTCTTGGTGGCGGCCAGGGCCAGCGGCGGTCCGGAGGCCAGGCGGCGGGCCAGGGTGGCGACCAGGTCGGTGAACTCGTCGTCGGCGGCCAGGTGGGAGACCAGGCCGGCGTCGTGGGCCTCCTGGGCCGAGAGCGGCTCGGCGAGCAGCGCCATCCGCATGGCCCGGGCCCGGCCGATCGAGGCGGCGACCGTGGCCGAGGCGCCGCCGTCGGGCATGAAGCCGATGCGCGTGAAGGCCAGCAGGTACGACGACGAGGCGGCCGCGACGCTGAGGTCGGCGGCCAGCGCGAGCGAGCACCCGACCCCGGCGGCGATGCCGTTCACGGCCGCCAGCACCGGCCGGTCGCAGGCCACGACCGCGCGCACCACCCGGTTGGTCACGTCCATGGCGCGCACGTCGAAGCGCTCGTGGGCGGCCTCGCCGCCGATGTCGGCGCCGGTGCAGAAGGCGGGCCCGGTGCCGGTGAGCACCACCACGCGCACGTCGTCGCGCGCCGGCACCGACTCGAGCAGGTCGGCCAGGCCCAGCATCATCTCCCCGGACACGGCGTTGAAGACCTCGGGCCGGTCGAAGCGTGCGGTCAGCACCCCGTCGGTCAGGTCGACCGCCAGACCCGGCACCGCCGGCGTCGACCCCTGCTCAGGCAACCTGGACCCCGTGGCTCTCGAGCTCGCTGAGCGCGGCGGTCGTGGTCTCGGGCGCGACGCCGGCGCACAGCCGGCTCAGCAGCCGGGTGCCGAACCCGGCCTCGACGGCGTCGAGGGCGGTCGCGCGCACGCAGTGGTCGGTGGCCAGCCCGCAGACGTCGACCTCGGTCACCCCGTGCCGGCGCAGCCACTCGGCCAGGCTCGCCCCGTCGTCGTCGTGGCCCTCGAAGCCCGAGTACGCCGCCTCGTGGCGGCCCTTGAGGAAGACGGCCTCGAAGGGCGCCGGGTCGAGGTCGGGGTGGAACTGCTCGCCGTCGGTGCCGACCTCGCAGTGCACCGGCCACGAGGTGGCGAAGTCGGGCTCGCTCGACCAGTGGTCGCCGGGGTCGACGTGGTGGTCCTTGGTGGCCACCACGTGGTCCCAGCCGGGAGCCTCCGGTCCTCCCGCCGCCCACTGCCGGAGGAGGGCGTCGACGTCGCGCGCCACCTGCCCGCCCCCGGTCACGGGCAGCGAGCCGCCCTCGCAGAAGTCGTTCTGCACGTCCACGACGATCAGTGCTCGGGTCATGGCGCGACCCTAGCCACGCGCCGGCGCGGCGGCATCCACCCGCTCGGTGGGCAGCACCGGCTCGCCGCGGCCCAACGACTGCGCGGCCAGCGGGAGCTCCTCGCGCGAGGCGTGGTGGCGCTCCCGGGCCTGCGCGAGCGGCTCGCGGCCCACCACCTCGCCATCGCGCACCAGGTCGACCAGCAGGTCACGGGAGTCGGCGCCGGGGGCGGGCGCCTGGCCGGTGCCGACCACCTCCGCCTCGGCCCAACCGTCGGGGCCGATGCGGCGGTGCGCCCACTTGCGACCGCCGAAGGAGGCCTTCTTGCTGCTGCGCTTGGCCACCGGCTCCAGCTCGCCGTGCTGGTCCTCACGGGCCACGAGCTTGTAGACCATCCCGCAGGTCGGGTGCCCGCTGCCGGTGACCAGCTGGGTGCCCACGCCGTAGCCGTCGACGGGGGCGGCGGCCAGGGCCGCGATCGCGTACTCGTCGAGGTCGCTGGTCACCACGATCCGGGTCTCGTGTGCGCCGAGGGAGTCGAGCTGGGCACGCACCTGGTGGGCCAGCACCGCGAGGTCGCCGGAGTCCAGGCGCACCGCGCCCAGCCCGGGTCCGGCGACCTCGACGCCCAGGCGCACCGCCTCGGCGACGTCGTAGGTGTCGACCAGCAGCGTCGTACCGACCCCCAGCGAGTCGACCTGGGCGCGGAACGCGTCGGCCTCGCTGTCGTGCAGCAGCGTGAAGCTGTGCGCCGACGTGCCGGTCGAGGGGACCCCCCACCGGTGCCGGGCGGCGAGGTTCGAGGTCGCCTCGAACCCCGCGACGTACGCCGCCCTGGCCGCGGCCACCGCCGCCTCCTCGTGGGTGCGCCGCGAGCCCATCTCGATGCAGGGGCGCTCGCCGGCGGCGCGGGTCATCCGCGAGGCCGCCGCGGCGATGGCCGAGTCGTGGTTGTAGATCGAGAGCAGCAGGGTCTCGAGCAGCACGGCCTCGGCGAAGCTCGACTCGACCTGCAGCAGCGGGGAGCCGGGGAAGTAGGTCTCGCCCTCGGCGTAGCCACGCACGTCGCCGGAGAAGCGGTAGGAGGCCAGCCACGTCAGGGTGCGGTCGTCGACGACGCCGTCGAGCGCGGCCAGCGACTCCTCCTCGAAGCGGAACGACTCGAGCGCCTCGAGGGCCCGCCCGACCCCGGCGAGCACGCCGAAGCGCCGCCCGTCCGGGAGCGAGCGCGAGAACAGCTCGAAGACGCTCCGCCTCTCAGCGGTGCCGGCGGCCAGGGCGGCCTGCAGCATCGTCAGCTCGTAGTGGTCGGTGAGCAGCGCGGTCGACCCGGTCACGTGCCCACCCTAGGGATCGCCCCGGCTCGCTGTGCAAGCATGGTGCTGTGTCCGCGCCCAGCCCGGTCGAGGTCGAGCCGACCACGACCCCCGACGAGCTCCTCAGCCCCGCGACCCCGTGGGTGACGATCGTGTGGAACGACCCGGTCAACCTGATGAGCTACGTCGCCTACGTCTTCCGCTCCTACTTCGGCTACTCCAAGAAGAAGGCGGAGAAGCTGATGATGCAGGTGCACGAGGAGGGTCGCTCGGTGGTCTCGGCGGGCAGCCGCGAGGAGATGGAGCGCGACGTGCAGGCCCTGCACGAGTACGGCCTGTGGGCCACGATGCAGAAGGACGACTGAGCCGTGAGCGCCTTCGCACGCCACCGCCGCAGCAAGCGGGTGATCGCCACGTTCACCGGCTTCGAGGCCGACCTGCTGCGCTCGCTGGCCTCGCAGCTCGTCGAGCTGCTGCGCAACGAGGCGGCCGTGCCCGACGACGACCGCGACCCGCTCGAGGCGATGATGGACTTCTCGGGGCCCACCACCGCGCCCGACGACCCGGTGCTGGCGCGACTCTTCCCGACCGCCTACACCGAGGACGAGGAGGCGGCCGGCGAGTTCCGCCGCTTCACCGAGGGCGCCCTGCGCGACAGCAAGGCGGCCGCGGCCTGCTCGATCATCGACACCCTCGAGGAGGCCGGGCTGCCGCCCGAGCTCGACGAGGACGGGCTGATGATCGACGTCGAGCTCGAGCACGACGTGGCCACCAGGTGGCTGCGCTCCTTCGCCGACCTGCGCCTCGCACTGGCCACCCGCCTCGACGTCCAGGAGGGTGACGAGGACTACTGGGTCTCGCTGCCCGAGGACGACCCGCGCTCGCAGGCCCACGACATCTACGAGTGGGTCGGCTACCTCCAGGAGACCCTGGTCGACGCCCTGAGCCACTGAGCCGGGGCCCCGAGCCGGCTCAGACCACCCCGAGCGCCAGCATCGCGTCGGCGACCTTGCGGAAGCCGGCGATGTTGGCGCCGGCCACGTAGTCGCCGGGCACGCCGTACTCCTCGGCGCTGCTCGCGCAGCTCTCGTGGATGCCGGCCATGATCTGGTGCAGCCGCTCCTCGGTGTGCTGGGCGGTCCAGGAGTCGCGCGAGGCGTTCTGCTGCATCTCCAGCGCGCTGGTGGCCACGCCGCCGGCGTTGGCGGCCTTGCCCGGCGCGAAGAGCACGCCGCCCTTCTGGAAGACGTCGACCGCGTCGGGGGTGCAGGGCATGTTGGCGCCCTCGGCGACCGCGAGGACGCCGTTCTCGACCAGGGTGGTCGCGGCCGCCGCGTCGAGCTCGTTCTGGGTCGCGCACGGCAGCGCCACCTCGCAGGCGACGTCCCAGACGTCGCCGCCCTCGACGAAGCGGGCGCCGTCGCGCTCCTCGGCGTACGCCGAGATGCGGGCCCGGTCGACCTCCTTGACGCGGCGCAGCAGGTCGATGTCGAGGCCGGCCTCGTCGACCACGTAGCCCGACGAGTCGGAGCAGGCCACCACCTGCGCGCCCAGCTCGGCGGCCTTGGCCGCGGCGTAGATGGCGACGTTGCCCGAGCCCGAGACCACCACCCGGCGCCCCGAGATGGCCTTGCCGGCCGCGGCCAGCATCTGCTCGGTGAAGAAGACGGTGCCGTAGCCGGTGGCCTCCTTGCGCACCTGCGAGCCGCCGTAGGCCAGGCCCTTGCCGGTCAGCACGCCGGACTCGTAGCGGTTGGTGATCCGCTTGTACTGCCCGAAGAGGTAGCCGATCTCGCGCTCGCCGACACCGATGTCACCGGCCGGCACGTCGGTGTACTCGCCGAGGTGGCGGTAGAGCTCGGTCATCAGCGACTGGCAGAAGCGCATCACCTCGCCGTCGCTGCGGCCCTTGGGGTCGAAGTCGGAGCCGCCCTTGCCGCCGCCGATGGGCATGCCGGTGAGCGCGTTCTTGAAGACCTGCTCGAAACCGAGGAACTTCACGATCCCGAGGTAGACCGAGGGGTGGAAGCGCAGCCCGCCCTTGTAGGGGCCGAGCGCGGAGTTGAACTCGACGCGGAAGGCCCGGTTGACCTGCACCACGCCCCGGTCGTCGACCCACGGCACCCGGAAGATCAGCTGGCGCTCGGGCTCGCAGATGCGCTCGATGACCGACTGGTCGGCGTACTCGGGGTGACGGCGCACCACGGGCGAGAGGGTCTCGAGGACCTCCAGCACCGCCTGGTGGAACTCGCGCTCACCGGGGTTGCGGGCCAGGACGGTCGCGTAGTGCTCGTCGAGCACGGGGTCGAGGGAGGTCATGGACGCACCCTAGGAGACCGGTGCGACACCATGGGGTGGTGCCCATCCCGACACCGAGGTGCGGTGGTGGCCGGTCGAGACCGCGACGGCCTTCCTGACCCGACCCCCTAGGCTGGTCCGGTGCTGAGCATCGACCGGACGACGTACGACGCCATCGTCGCGCACGCCAGGCGCGACCACCCCGACGAGGCCTGCGGCATCGTCGCCGGCCCCGAGGGCAGCGACCGTCCCGAGCGCCACGTCGAGATGGTCAACGCCGCGGGCAGCCCGACCTTCTACGAGTTCGACCCCACCGAGCTGCTCGAGCTCTACAAGCAGATGTGGGACAACGACGAGGAGCCGGTGGTGATCTACCACTCGCACACCGCCACCGAGGCCTACCCCTCGCGCACCGACATCGGGCTGGCGAGCGAGCCCGGAGCGCACTACGTGCTCGTCAGCACCCGCGAGCACGGGAATAACGACGGGCCTGTGGAGTTCAGGTCCTACAGGATCGTCGACGGCGAGGTCAGCGAGGAGGACGTCGCCGTCCTCGACGCGCTCCCCTGAGCGCGGCGCCGGTCCCCGCACGAGTCTCACCACCAGCAGATCCCCCGAACGAGCTAGGAGCACCTGTGTCCATCGAGGTCCGTATCCCGACCATCCTGCGCACCTACACCGGAGGCGAGAAGGCCGTGAACGGTGACGGCGCCAGCCTGAGCGCCCTCATCGACGACCTCGAGTCGAACCACCCCGGCATCAAGGACCGCCTGGTGGAGGACAAGAACGGCAAGGACGACCTGCGCCGCTTCGTCAACATCTACGTCAACGACGAGGACGTGCGCTTCATCGGCGGCCTCGAGGCCCCGCTCAACGACGGCGACCAGGTCGTCGTGCTGCCGGCCGTCGCCGGCGGCTGCTGAGCGGCCCGCCATGACCGAGCGTCGCACCTTCGTCATCGTCGACGGCGAGAACATCGACGCGACGCTCGGCAACTCGCTCCTCGGGCGCCGACCGACCCCCGAGGAGCGCCCGCGCTGGGAGCGGGTGACGACGTACGCCGAGCGGTTGTGGGGTCAGCCCACCCAGGGGCTGTTCTTCCTCAACGCCTCCAGCGGCCAGCTGCACACGCCGTTCGTGCAGGCCCTGCTGGCGATGGGCTACCGCCCGGTGCCGCTGTCCGGCGGGCACGACGTGAAGGTCGTCGACGTCGGCATCCAGCGCACGCTGGAGGCGATCGCCCAGCGCGGCGACGACGACCCGGTCGACGTGCTGCTCTGCAGCCACGACGGCGACTTCGCACCCCAGGCCGGTGCGCTGCTCGACGCCGGCCATCGCGTGGGCCTGCTGGGCCTGCGCGAGTTCATGAGCACCGCCCTGACCGGCCTGGGCCTGGAGGTCCACGACCTCGAGGACGACGTCGCGGCCTTCCTCTCCCCGCTGCCGCGGGTGCGGATCATCCCGCTCGAGGAGTTCGACCCGGCCTACTTCCTTCGCTGAGGAGCCCCCGCCACACCATGCGCTACGACAACCTGCTCGCCTCCGTCGGCGGCACCCCCCTCATCGGGCTGCCGCGACTCTCCCCGAGCCCCGACGTGCGCCTGTGGGCCAAGCTCGAGGACCGCAACCCGACCGGCTCGATCAAGGACCGCCCGGCGCTGCGGATGATCGAGGAGGCCGAGCGCGACGGCACGCTGCGTCCCGGCTGCACGATCCTGGAGCCGACCAGCGGCAACACCGGCATCTCGCTGGCGATGGCCGCCAAGCTCAAGGGCTACCGGATCGTGTGCGTGATGCCCGAGAACACCTCCGAGGAGCGGCGCCAGCTGCTGCGGATGTGGGGGGCCGAGATCATCTCCTCGCCCGCCGCCGGCGGCTCCAACGAGGCCGTGCGGGTGGCCAAGCAGACCGCCCAGGAGCACCCCGACTGGGTGATGCTCTACCAGTACGGCAACGAGGCCAACGCGCTCTCGCACGAGGACACCACCGGCCCCGAGCTGCTGGCCGACCTGCCCGAGATCACCCACTTCGTCGCCGGGCTGGGCACCACCGGCACCCTGATGGGCACCAGCCGCTTCTTCCGCCGTGCCAAGCCCGACGTGCGCATCGTGGCCGCCGAGCCGCGCTACGGCGAGCTCGTCTACGGGCTGCGCAACCTCGACGAGGGCTTCGTGCCCGAGCTGTACGACGCCGAGCTGATCGACTCGCGCTTCTCCGTCGGCCCGCGCGACGCCGTGCGCCGGGTGCGCGAGCTGCTCGAGCTCGAGGGCATCTTCGCCGGCGTCTCCACCGGTGCGATCCTGCACGCGGCGCTGGGCCAGGCCGCCAAGGCGGTCAAGGCCGGCGAGAGCGCCGACATCGCCTTCATCGTCTGCGACGGCGGCTGGAAGTACCTGTCGACCGGCGCCTACGAGGGCACCGTCGACGACGCCGAGGACCGGCTCGAGGGTCAGCTCTGGGCCTAGGAGCCCGCACGCACCGACCGGTTCGGCGTACGCCGCGGGGGAGATCTCCTAGGCTGGGTCGATGAGCTCGCAGCTCCGTCGTCCTCGCCGGCCCGCTCCGGGCAGGGTCCGGGGCAGCGTCCTGGGAGGCGTCCTGCTCCTGGCCCTGCTGCCGGCGTCGGCGCTGGCGAGCGAGGAGCCGGAGCCCGCCCCCGACCCGGCACCGGTGACCAGCGTCAGCCCGCCGCGGGTGGTGGGCGAGGCCGTCTTCGGCGAGCGGCTGCGGGCCAAGCGGGGCAGCTGGGCCACGGCCGCCCCCGGCGCCGACCTGCGCTTCACCTACCGCTGGCTGCGCGACGGCGAGCGGGTCCGTGGCGCCCGGGAGCGCACCTACCGCCCCGGGCTCGACGACCTGCGCCACCACCTCGCCGTCGAGGTCACCGCGCACGACGACCAGGGCGCCAGGGCCAGGGCGGTCGCGGAGGAGGTCGGGCCGGTGCGCCGTGCCGACCTCGAGCCGCGCAGCGCGCCGCGCGTGCTGGGCACGCAACGCTTCGGGCACGTCCTGCGGGGCGAGGTCGGGCGGTGGAGCACCCGGCCGACGAAGGTGCGCTGGCGGTGGCTGCGTGACGGCGAGCCCGTCGCGGGGGCGCGCGGTCGCACCCGCGCCGTTGCCCCCGACGACGTCGGGCACCGGCTGCGCCTCCAGGTGCGGGTCGACGCCCCCGGACACCGCCCGGCCACGGCGACCTCGCCCGTCACGGCCCCGGTGCGCCACCGCGTGGACCTGCGCCGCACCGTCACCTACAGCATCACCACCCGCGGTCGCACCACCACCAGGGTGCGCGACTTCGCCCGCCTGGCGCAGCAGACGTACGACGACCCACGCGGCTGGCGCGGTGCCGGCGTCGGGTTCCGCCGGGTGGCCAAGGGTGGTGCCTTCACGCTGGTGCTGGCCCAGGCCTCCACGTTGCCGTCGTTCCACCCGATCTGCTCGACGCAGTACAGCTGCCGGGTGGGCCGCTACGTGATCATCAACCAGGACCGGTGGCGCACCGCGACCCCGCCCTGGAACGCCGCCGGCGGCAGCCTGCGCGACTACCGCCACATGGTCGTCAACCACGAGACCGGCCACTGGCTGGGGCTGGGGCACGGCTCCTGCCCGGGGGTCGGGCAGCCGGCGCCGGTGATGCAGCAGCAGTCGAAGGGGCTGGGCGGCTGCCGGTTCAACCCCTGGCCGGTGGCCGGCGAGCGCGGCCGCGTCTGAGGGCCGCGTCGTCCCTGTGGTCGGTCCCACGGCGTGACCTGGCTCGCGCCTGCGTGCGGGCGCAGGATTCTGCGCCTACCCTTCACCCGTGCCGCCAGAGTCCACCACGCCGTCGAAGGACGCCCCGATCGGGATCTTCGACTCCGGGTTCGGCGGCCTGACCGTGGCCCGCTCGGTGATCGACCAGCTGCCGCACGAGTCGGTGGTCTACCTCGGCGACACCGCCCGCCAGCCCTACGGCCCCCGCCCGATCGGGCAGGTGCGCGAGTACGCCCTGGAGTGCCTCGACCACCTGGTCGAGACCGGCGTGAAGGCCCTGGTGATCGCCTGCAACTCGGCCAGCGCAGCGATGCTCCGCGACGCCCGCGAGCGCTACGACGTACCCGTGGTCGAGGTGATCTACCCCGCCACCCGTCGAGCCGTGGCCGCCAGCCGCAACGGGCGGATCGGGGTGATCTGCACGCGAGCCACCGCCGAGTCGATGGCCTACGACGACGCGTTCGCCGCGGCGCCGCACCTCGAGCTCAGCACCCGCGCCTGCCCCCGCTTCGTCGACTTCGTCGAGGCCGGCGTCACCGCCGGCGACGACCTGCTCGCGGCCGCCCACGAGTACCTCGACCCGCTGATCGAGACCGGGGTCGACACCCTGATCCTCGGCTGCACCCACTACCCGCTGCTGACCGGCATCATCTCCTATGTGATGGGCGACGGCGTGACCCTGGTGAGCTCGGCCGAGGAGTGCGCCAAGGACGTCTTCAAGATGCTCGTGGTCAACGACCTGCTGCGCGACGGCGGCGAGCCGCGGCACTCGTTCCTGACCACCGGCGAGCCCGAGGAGTTCGCAGCCGTGGGCCGGCGCTTCCTGGGCCCTGAGATGGTGGCGGCCACCAGCCTCGCTCCGCGCCTCGAGAGACTCGCATGAGCACGGGCTCGAGCGCGGGTACGTCGCTGCGGCTCACGGTCGTCGGCTGCTCGGGCTCCTACCCCGGCCCCGACTCGCCCGCCTCCTGCTACCTGCTCGAGGCCGAGCACGACGACGGCACCGGTCCGCGCACCTGGCGGGTGGTCCTCGACCTCGGCAACGGGGCGCTGGGCGCCCTGCAGCGCTACGCCGACCCGCTGGCCATCGACGCGGTGCTGCTGAGCCACCTGCACGCCGACCACTGCCTCGACATGTGCGGCTACCACGTGCTGCGCCGCTACCACCCCTCCGGACCGCAGCCGCTGCTGCCGGTGCACGGACCCGCTGAGAGCGCCGACCGGCTCGCGCGCGGCTACGACCTCGACCCCGACCCCGGGATGCGCGAGGAGTTCGACTTCCGGGTCTGGGGCGAACCGGTGCGGATCGGCCCCTTCCACGTCGAGGCGATCCCGGTCGACCACCCCGTCGACGCCTTCGGGGTGCGGATCTCGGTGGGTGGCGTGACCATCGGCTACTCCGGCGACACCGCTCCCTGCCCGGGCCTCGACGCCGTCGCCGACGGCGTCGACCTGCTGCTGGCCGAGGCCTCCTTCCGCTCCGGCGACGACAACCCGCCCCACATCCACCTCACCGGAGCCGACTGCGGCGAGGCCGCGGCCCGCGCCGGCGTGGGCCGCCTGGTCCTCACCCACGTACCGCCCTGGTACGACCCGGCCGACGCCCTCGCCGAGGCCGTCGCCGTCTTCGACGGCCCCACCGAGCTCGCCACCGCCGGGGCGGTCTACGAGCTCTGAGCCCGCGCAGGAGTCCCCGGCCGACCGGGACTCCTGCAGGCACCAGCGACCTCAGGCCAGCCCGGCGTCGTGCACGCAGATGGCCACCTGCACCCGGTTGGTGGTGCCGAGCTTGTCGAGGACGCGCGAGACGTGCGCCTTGACGGTGGGCACCGACAGGTAGAGCTCGCGCGCGATCTCGGCGTTGCTGAGCCCACGACCGACCGCCAGGGCGACGTCGCGCTCCCGGTCGGTGAGGACCAGCAGGCGCGAACGGGCCTTCGCGCCGCGGTCGTCGGGGCCGGCGCCGCGCAGCTGCTCGATGACGGTGCGGGTGACGCTGGCCGAGAGCATCGGCTCGCCGTCGGCGACGCGGCGCACCGCCTCGACGATCTGCTCGGGCGGGGTGTCCTTGAGCAGGAACCCGTCGGCGCCGGCGGCCAGCGCGCCGAGCACGTGCTCGTCGGCGTCGAAGGTGGTCAGCACGATGACGTGCGGCGGGTCGGGCAGCGCGTGCAGGTCGCGGGTGGCCTCCAGCCCGCCGCGCCGTGGCATCCGGATGTCCATCAGCACCAGGTCCGGCGCGGTCGCCTCGGCCCGCTCGAGCGCCTCGATGCCGTCGGTGGCCTCCCCGACCACCTCGATGTCGGGGCTGCCGCCCAGCATCAGCGCCAGTGCGGAGCGCACCAGCGGGTCGTCGTCGACCACGAGCACGCGCGTGCGGACGGGCTCCTGGAGGCTCACGGCGCCCACGGTAGCCAGGCCTCGACCTCGAAGACGCCGTCGCGGCGCCCGTGCGCCAGGTGGCCGCCACCCAGCGCCGCCCGCTCGGCCAGACCGACCAGCCCCAGACCGGCGCCCGCCGCCGCGGCGGGGGAGCCGGCGAAGCCGAGCCGGTTGCACAGCCGGACGCTGACCCCCGACTCGGGCGTGCCCCACAGCTGCACGCCCAGGGGCGCCCCGGGAGCGTGCTTGCGCACGTTGGTGATCCCCTCCTGCACGATCCGGTAGACGGTGCGCCCCACCACGTCGGGCGGCCCGGCCGAGGGCTCGATGGTGTCGGCGTGCTCGACGCGCAGCCCGGCGGCCCGGGCCTGCTCGACCAGCCCGGCCACGTCGGCGTACGTCGGCTGCGGGGCATCGAGCACGGCGCCATCGGCGTCGCGCAGCACGCCGAGCACCCCGCGCAGGTCGGTCAGCGCCTCGTGGGCCTGCTGCTGGATCAGCGCGGTGCCCGAGCGCAGCTGCGCGGCGTCGAGGTCGTCGCGGTAGGAGAGCGCGCCCGCCTGCATCGAGATCTGCGAGATCCGGTGGGCCAGGACGTCGTGCATCTCGCGCGCGATCCGGGCCCGCTCGTTGCTGCGCGACCGGGCCACGCGCAGCTCCTGCTCGGCCTCGGCGCGCTCGGCGCGGGTGCGCAGCGTCCAGAGCAGCTCGCGGCGGGAGCCGACGTACATGCCCCAGCCCACCACCGCCCCGAAGCCCACCACGTTGGCGGCCGTGAGCAGCCACATCGGGTCGTCGTTGACCCCACGGATCAGCCAGACCCAGGTCTGCGCGGCAGGCAGCGCCACCAGCCCCAGCACGACCAGCCAGCGCCAGCGGCGGTGCGTGGCCAGCGACACCGCGGCCAGCAGCGCGGGGCCGGCGGACGCGCCGGAGACCGCGGTCGCCGCGGAGGTGAGCAGGGCGACGGGCAGTGGCTGACGCCGTCGCAGCTGTGCCAGGGCGAGGCAGGCGACGCCGAGGCACAGGTCGAGGACCAGCCACCCGCGGTGCTGCTCGGCCTGCCAGCCGGCCACCGGTGCCCACGCCACGGCACTGATGGCCACGCAGGCCACCAGGCGCCAGGTGTGCCCCCACCGCGTCAGCGGGGGTCGGACGGGGTCGGGCTCGCTCACCCCGCCAGCCTAGGAAGGGCCGGGGGGTCCCGGCGAGGGGCGGGGGTAGGGGTCCTCGGGTGCGGATCCCCTACCAAGGTCGGGGGTCGCGCCACCCGCACGTCGCATGCGCGAACGGCGCCGGTCGGGCAGGCTGGGCGCATGATCATCGTGGACCACCTCACCAGGAAGTACGGCGCGTTCACCGCCGTCGACGACGTCAGCTTCGTGGCCCAGCCGGGCCGCGTCACCGGGTTCCTCGGCCCCAACGGGGCAGGGAAGACCACCACCATGCGCGTGATGGTCGGGCTGACCCCGGCCACCAGCGGGTCGGTGACCATCGGCGGGCACGCCTACAGCGACATCCCCAACCCGGGCCGCCACGTGGGTGTCCTGCTCGACGCCTCCGCGCAGCACGCGGGCCGCACCGGCCGCGAGGTGCTGACCATCGGCGCGCGCACCATGGGCCTGCCCGACTCGCGCATCGACGAGATGCTCGACCTGGTCTCGCTGACCGGTGCGGAGTCCAAGCGCCGCCTGCGCAACTACTCGCTCGGCATGCGCCAGCGCCTCGGCATCGCGCACGCCCTGCTCGGTGACCCGTCGGTGCTGATCCTCGACGAGCCGGCCAACGGCCTCGACCCCGCCGGCATCCGCTGGATGCGCGGGCTGCTCAAGGGGTACGCCGACCGCGGCGGCACGGTGCTGCTCTCCAGCCACCTGCTGCACGAGGTCGAGCAGATCGCCGACGAGATGATCCTCATCGGCCGGGGCCGCGTGGTCGCCCAGGGCGACAAGAAGACCCTGCTGCAGGGCCAGGCGGCCGCCGCGCTGGTCACCGCCACCGACAACGACCGCCTGGCACAGGTGCTGCGCGAGAAGGGCGTCAGCGTCGCCGCGTCGGGGGAGGGGCTGCGCGCCGAGTGCGCCCCGGTGGAGGTGGGCCGCGCCGCCGCGGAGCACGGCATCGTGCTCACCGACCTGCGCACCGGTGCGGCCGGGCTCGAGGACCTCTTCCTCGAGCTCACCTCCAGCACCCAGCGCGAGGGCCACCCCGAGGCGGCCACCCAGCAGCCCGGCCAGCAGCCCGGCCAGTCGACCCAGCAGGGAGTCCACGCATGAGCACCACCACCGCACCCGTCCCCGGTGGGCCCGGCACCCCCGGCGCCCTCGACATCAGCTCCACCCCGCGGGTCCCGCTGGGCCGCTTGGTCTCGGTCGAGCTCCGCAAGAGCCTCGACACCCGGGCCGGGCGCTGGTTCACGGGCTCGATCGTGGGCCTGTGCCTGGCGATCGTGGTGATCTTCGCGCTGATCGCCGACGAGGTCGGCCTGACCTACGGCGACTTCCTGCTCGTCTCCGGCAGCGTGCTGGGCTACTTCCTGCCGATCCTGATCATCTTGATGGTCACCAGCGAGTGGAGCCAGCGCACCGGCCTGGTCACGTTCACCCTCGAGCCGCACCGGCCCCGGGTGGTCGGGGCCAAGTTCCTGGCCGCCCTGGTCCTCGGCGGCGCCCTGATCGTGGTCGCGGCGGTGGTCGCGGCGCTCGGGGCGCTGATCGCCGGCGCCGACTGGAGCGTCGAGACCGGTCTGCTGGTCAACGGCTTCGTGGTCGCCAACCTGATCGGCATCCTGCTCGGGTTCGCGATCGCGATGCTGCTGATGAACACGCCCGCGGCGATCGTCACCTACTTCATCTACACGCTGGTGCTGCCGATCGCGGTCGGCATCCTCAGCGCCTTCCAGGAGTGGTTCGCCGACCTCGCGCCGTGGATCGAGTTCAACACCGCCCAGGCGACCCTCTTCGAGGGCGACTACGTGCCGACCGGCGAGGAGGCCGCGCAGCTGGTCACCTCGGGGCTGATCTGGCTGGTGCTGCCGTTCGTGCTCGGGCTGCTGCGCCTGCTGCGCGCCGAGCCGAAGTAGGCCGGCACCGCCCGGGCACGCGCCTCGTCGGCGCGGCTGGCTAGGGTCGCCCGCATGACTGCACGCGAGGACGGCCGCGCCGACGACGAGCTCCGCCCGATCACGATCACCCGCCACTGGCTCGACCACGCCGCCGGCTCGGTGCTGGTGGAGTTCGGCCGCACCAAGGTGCTCTGCGCCGCCTCTGCCTCCGAGGGCGTGCCGCGCTGGCGCAAGGGCTCCGGCCTGGGCTGGGTGACGGCGGAGTACGCGATGCTGCCGGCCGCGACCAACACCCGTTCCGACCGCGAGTCGGTCAAGGGCCGCATCGGTGGCCGCACCCACGAGATCAGCCGGCTGATCGGCCGCTCGCTGCGCGCGGTCGTCGACTACGAGGCGCTGGGCGAGAACACCATCCAGCTCGACTGCGACGTGCTGCAGGCCGACGGCGGCACCCGCACCGCGGCGATCACCGGCGCGTACGTCGCCCTGGCCGACGCGGTCTCCCACCTGCGCTCCACCGGCGCGCTCAAGGGCGAGCCGCTGACCGGTTCGGTCGCCGCCGTCTCGGTCGGCATCATCGACGGGGCCCCGCGCCTGGACCTGCCCTACGTCGAGGACGTCCGCGCCGAGACCGACATGAACGTCGTGATGACCGGCGCCGGGTCCTTCGTCGAGGTCCAGGGCACCGCCGAGGGGGCCGCCTTCGACCGGGCCGAGCTCGACGCGCTGCTCGACCTGGCCGCCCAGGGCTGCGTCGACCTGACCCGCCTGCAGCAGGAGGCGCTCGCACGATGAGCACCGGGCGGCCACGCATCCACCTGGCCTCGCGCAACGCCAAGAAGATCGCCGAGATGCAGCGCATCCTGCGCGAGCACGCGCCCGACCTCGAGGTGGTCGGCCTCGACGACGTGGCGGCGTACGACGAGCCGGTCGAGGACCAGCCCACCTTCGCCGGCAACGCGCTGCTCAAGGCCCGCGCCGGTCACGCCGCGACCGGGCTGCCGACCCTGGCCGACGACTCCGGGCTGTGCGTCGACGCGCTCAACGGGATGCCCGGGGTGCTGTCGGCGCGCTGGGCCGGCCCGGGCAAGGACGACGCGGCCAACAACGCGCTGCTGCTCGCCCAGCTCGCCGACGTGCCCGAGGTGCGCCGCGGCGCCCACTTCGCCTGCGCCGTCGCGTACGTCGACGGGCCGGGCGAGCACGGCCAGCTCGTCGTCGAGGGCCGGATGGAGGGCACCGTGATCGACGAGCTGCGCGGCGAGGGCGGCTTCGGCTACGACGCGCTCTTCGTGGCCGACGAGCACAGCGAGCCCGAGCGCACCAGCGCCGAGCTCGACCCGGCCGAGAAGGACCGGGTCTCCCACCGCGGCCGCGCCCTGCGCGAGATCGCCCCGCTCGTGGCGGCCCGCCTCGACGCTCCCGTCTGAGAGGCTGCCCCCGTGACCCGTCCCTTCCTGCTGCGCCGCCCGCTCGCCCGTCTGCTGCTGCGCCTGGTGCGCTGGCGCACCGTGGGGGAGGTGCCCAGCAAGGGCGTCCTCGTCGGTGCCCCGCACACCTCCAACTGGGACTGGGTGCTGACGCTGCTGCTGGCCTGGGACAGCAAGGTCACGATCCGGCTGCTGGTCAAGAAGGAGTTCTTCAAGGGCCCGATCGGCTGGGTGCTGCGCTCGACCGGCGCGGTGCCGCTCGACCGCGCGAACCCCGGCGCCACCATCCGCGAGCTGATCGCCGACGCCGAGACCGACGAGACGTTCCTGCTCGGCATCGCGGCCGAGGGCACCCGCAGCAAGGGGGAGTACTGGAAGTCCGGGTTCTACCGGATCTCCCAGCAGACCGGGCTGCCGATCACGCTCGCCTTCGTCGACAAGCCCTCGCGTCGCGTCGGCTGGGGCCCGACCTTCCCGCTCACCGGCGACGTCTCGGCCGACATGGACCGCATCCGCGAGTTCTACGCCGACAAGACCGGTCTGAGGCCCGAGCTGACCACCGCGCCCCGCCTCAAGGAGGAGGGCCCGGCCTGACCCACGAGCAGTCAGCTTCGCACCCTCCAGCAGTCACTTTTGCACCTGCCGCAGGGACAGGACCGACCGGTCGATGGTGCGAAAGCGACCGGTCGATGGTGCGAAAGTGACCGGTCGATGGTGCGAAAGTGACTGCTCGTGCGTGCCGGAGGCGGGACTTGAACCCGCACGCCCTGGGGCACAGGTACCTAAAACCTGCGTGTCTGCCTGTTCCACCACTCCGGCTGCAGGTGGGAGTCTAGGGCGATGGGGCGCACGCGTCTGGCGGGCCTGCTGCTGCTCGCACCGGTGCTGCTCGGGGGCGGCTGCAGCGACCCCGAGCAGGGTGCAGCCGCGCCCATCCCGACGACCAGCCCGACGACCAGCCCGACGACCAGCCTGGCGCCCACCCCCACGCCGAGCGCGGAGGCGGGGATCGCGGCTGAGCTGCGCCAGTCCTCCCTCGACGTGGCGCGCGGGCAGATGCAGGTCTGGGTCGAGAACAACACGGGCGCGGCCCTGTCGCCCACGGCGGTGCGCTACCTCGACGACCGGCTGGCCGGACCGCTGACGGGGGAGCGGCTGCGGGAGGTGCCCGACGGGGCCCGGTTCGGCTTCGTGCTGGCCCTGCCGCAGCGACCCGGCTGCGGGCCGGGCGCCTCGCAGCGAGGTCGCCAGGAGGTGCGGGTGCAGGCGGGCGAGGGCCGGTGGAGCGTGCCGGTCGACGACGAGACCGACGTGCTCGGGCGCCACCTGGCCGCCCGCTGCCTCGAGCGCGCCCTCGACCGGGTCGTCGAGCTGCGCTGGCTGGCGGTGCGCCACGACGGCCGCCGGGGCAGCACCGCCACCTTGGTGCTCGAGGCCCGCCCGAGCGGCGCCCCGGGCCACGTCGTGGACCTCGACTCCGTCAGCGGTACGCCGCTGCTGGGGGCAGCGCGCGCCGCGCACTGGTCCCCGGGGGTGCGGGTGGCCAGCGACGGACCCGTGGTGCGGGTGCGGCTCGAGGCCCGGGCGGCCCGCTGCGACGACCACGTCTTCATGGAGGGCGGCGGCTCGACGGCCTTCCGGGTGGGGCTGCGCCTCGACGGCGAGCCGGGTCAGCTGCTGGTGCGCATGGACGACCGGGTCGGCGCGGCGGCGGTCGGGTTCGTGCGCGAGAGCTGCGGCCTGTGACCCCCGGGCCGGGGCCCGCAGCGCCCGAGCCGTGGGCCGGCACCGGCATCGTGCTGCGCGTCTTCGACTGGAGCGACGAGGCCGACCTGATGGAGGTCTTCGCCGACCCCGAGATCGTGACCTGGAACCCCGGCCCGCCCGAGGGCGCCGTGGCCTTCATGCGCGAGCGCAACGACTGGAGCGCCGGCACGCACGCCTCGTGGGCGGTCGCCGACGCCGGAGCCGGCCCGGGGCCCGCGGGCCGGTTGCTGGGCTCGGTCTCGCTGCACAGGATCGACCGCGACCAGGGCGACGCCGAGGTCGGCTACTGGGTGGCACCGTGGGCCCGGCGGCGCGGGGTGGGCGCCGCGGCGGCCGCGGCAGCGGCGACGTACGGCTTCGAGCGGCTGGGCCTGCACCGCGTCCACCTCCTCCACTCCGTGGAGAACGCCGCGTCGTGCGCGGTGGCGCAGCGCGCGGGGTTCCTGCTGGAGGGCACGCTGCGCCAGTCGTTCCGCTACGCCGACGGTCGCCACCACGACGAGCACCTGCACGCCCGGCTGGTCACCGACCCCGGCCCGGGCGCGCCTGCGGAGGGCTAGAGCGACAGGTCGCGGCGCAGCTTGGCGACGTGGCCGGTGGCCTTGACGTTGTACTGGGCCAGCTCGACCGCGCCCTGCTCGTCGACCACGAAGGTCGAGCGGATCACGCCCTGGACGACCTTGCCGTACATCTTCTTCTCGCCGAAGGCGCCCCAGGCGCTCATCACGGCCTTGTCGGGGTCGGAGAGCAGCCGGATGCCCAGCGCCTCCTTGTCGCGGAAGCGCGCCAGCTTCTCGGGCTGGTCGGGTGAGATGCCGAGCACCTCGTAGCCCTCCTCGCGGAAGGCGTCCTGGGTGGCGGTGAAGTCGCAGGCCTGCTTGGTGCAGCCGGGCGTCATCGCCGCGGGGTAGAAGTAGACGACCACCTTGCGCCCGCGCAGCGACGACAGCGAGACCTCGCTGCCGGCGTCGTCGAGCAGGGTGAAGTCGGGGGCCGGGTCGCCGGGGGACAGGCGCGGGGCGGGGGTCGTGGTCAAGGGATCCTCCTGGGGGCAATCCGGTCCGGGGGCTTGTTGCGAAGAGTTTGCAACAACGTAGGGTGGGCGCGGGCGCCCGACCGGCGTCCAACCTAGCCCCACCCCGAGACCTCAGCAGGAGCGGCCATGCACGTGCCCGACGGGTTCTTCGACGCCCCCACCTCCATCGCCACGGGGGTCGTGGCCGTCGCCGCCATCGGTGTCTCGCTGCGCGGGGCCCGCCGCGAGCTCGACGACCGCACGGCCCCGATGGCCGGCCTGGTGGCCGCCTTCGTCTTCGCCGCGCAGATGCTCAACTTCCCGGTCGGCGCCGGCACCAGCGGGCACCTGATGGGCGGTGCGGTCGCCGCGGTGCTCGTCGGGCCGTGGACCGCCGTGCTGGCCACCAGCGTGGTCTTCGTCGTGCAGACCCTGATGTTCGCCGACGGCGGCATCACCGCGATCGGCACCAACATCACGGTGATGGGGCTGGCCACCGTCGTCGTCGGCTACGGGGTCTTCCGCGGCCTGCAGGCGGTGCTGCCCAAGCGGCTCGCCCTGGTGCCGGTGCTGGCCGGCATCGGCGCCTTCGCCTCCGTGCCGGTCGCCTCGCTGCTCTTCGTGGCCCTGTACGCCGTCGGCGGGGCCGCCCCGGTGCCGCTCGACACCCTGACCACGGCGATGGTGGGGGTGCACTCGCTCATCGGTCTCGGCGAGGGCCTGATCACCTTCCTGGCCGTGGCCGGCATCATCGCGGTGCGGCCCGACCTGGTGCGCGGCGCACGTCCCGTGCTGGCCGAGCGCACCCTCGAGATCCGCACCGAGACCACGGGAGCCCCCGCATGAGCACCGACATGAGCACCGACACGAGCACGCAGCGCCGCACCGTCAGCACCCGCGCCGTCGTCATCGGTGCGCTGCTGGTCTCCTTGCTGCTGGCCGGGGTCGTGAGCCTCTACGCCGCCTCCACCCCCGACGGGCTGACCAAGGTCTCGCAGGAGCAGGGCTTCGCCGACACCGAGACCGAGCACGGTGCGGCCGACGGCCCGTTCGCCGGCTACGACGCCGGCTTCCTCGACGGCGACCTGGGTGGCCCGGTCGCCGGGGTCGCGGGGGTGCTGGTGGTCCTGGTGCTGGGCACCGCTCTCACCGCCGTCGTACGCCGCCGCCCCGGCACCGACGGACCGCAGGCCTGAGGGTGGGCGCGGGGCACGGTCACCGTCTGCACTACCACGGGCACTCGCCGCTGCACCGCGCTCCGGCGCACCTGAAGCTGCTCGCTCTGCTGGGCTTCATGCTGGTCGTCGTGGCCACCCCCGACGACTGGTTCGCCGCCTTCGGCGCCTACCTGCTGGTGCTGCTCGGGGTGGTGGCGCTGTCGCAGGTGCCGCCCACCTACCTCCTCAAGCGGATGGTCGTCGAGGTGCCGTTCGTGGTCTTCGCGCTGGTGCTGCCGTTCGTGGCCTACGGCGAGCAGGTCGAGGTCCTGGGCCTCTCGCTGAGCCGGCCGGGCCTGCTGGCCGCCTTCGGGATCCTCGCCACCGCCACGCTGGGCGTGCTGGCCTCGCTGACCCTGGCGGCCACCACCGAGCCGCAGGCGCTGCTCGCGGGCCTGCAACGGCTGCGCGTGCCGAGCCTGCTGGTCCAGATCATGGCGTTCATGGTGCGCTACCTCGACGTGGTCACCGGTGAGATGCAACGGATGCGGGTCGCGCGCGAGTCGCGCGGGTTCAGCGCCCGCGACCCGCGGCAGTGGCCGGTCATCGCCCGCTCCACCGGCGCGCTGTTCATCCGCTCCTACGAACGCGGAGAGCGGGTGCACCTGGCGATGCTCTCGCGCGGCTACACCGGCACGATGCCCGAGCAGGGAGCCCACCGGTGAGCCCGGGCCACGAGGAGCCACCCGTCCTCGACGTGCGCGGGCTCGCCTACGCCTACCCCGACGGCCACCAGGCGCTCTACGGCGTCGACCTGCAGGTCCACCGGGGCGAGCGGGTGGCGCTGCTGGGACCCAACGGGGCGGGCAAGACCACGCTGGTGCTGCACCTCAACGGCATCCACAGCGCCGGTGCCGGCTCGGTCAGCGTCAGCGGCCTGCCGGTCGGCAAGGAGCACCTGCAGGAGGTGCGCCGCCGCGTCGGCATCGTCTTCCAGGACCCCGACGACCAGCTCTTCATGGGCAGCGTGCGCGCCGACGTCGCGTTCGGCCCGCACAACCTCGGCCTGCGCGGCGCCGCGCTCGAGGAGCGGGTCATGGCCGCGCTCGAGCAGGTCGGGATGACGGCGTACGCCGACCGGCCGCCGCACCACCTCTCCTTCGGGCAGCGTCGACGCGTGGCGGTCGCCACCGTGCTGGCGATGGAGCCCGAGGTGCTGGTGCTCGACGAGCCGTCCTCGAACCTCGACCCGGCCTCGCGCCGCGAGCTGGCCGACGTGCTGCGCGCGCTCGACGTGACGGTGCTGATGGTCACCCACGACCTGCCCTACGCCCTCGAGCTGTGCCCGCGCTCGGTGGTGCTGCACGACGGCCAGGTGGTCGCCGACGGCGCCACCTACGACGTGCTCACCGACGACGCGCTGATGCGGGCCCACCGCCTCGAGCTGCCCTTCGGCTTCGACCCCCGCACCGTGGGGGCGCCGCCCGCCGCCTCCCGGGGTGGTCACCGGGCCGGGCCCGGGGTTGATAGCGTGACGCCGTGACCACGGACCCCAGCGCCCTCGAGCGTGAGATCGAGGAGACCCGCGAGCGACTGGCGGGCACCATCGACCAGCTGCTGCACCGGGCCAGCCCCAAGACGATCGTCGGCCGCGAGATCTGGAGCATCAAGGCCCACTACGTCGACCCGCAGACCGGCGAGCCGCGCACCGACAACATCCTCAAGACCGTCGGCGCCGTCGTGGGCGTGGTCGTCGCGTTCGTCGCGGTCCGCAAGATCACGGCCTGAGCGCACCGAGCCACCTGAGCAGCGCCGGCACATGAGCGAGAAGACCCCGATCAAGATGCTGCACGACCGGGTGCTGGTCGAGCTCGACACCGAGGCCGGCGAGCGCCGCTCCTCGGGCGGCATCGTCATCCCCGCCACCGCCGCCATGGGCGCCCAGCGCCTGGCCTGGGCCCGGGTCGTCGGGGTGGGACCGCAGGCCCGCGCGGTCGAGGTCGGTGACCGGGTCCTCTTCGGGCCCGAGGACAAGGCCGAGGTCGAGGTGCACGGCGAGACCTACGTGGTGATGCGCGAGCGCGACGTGCACGCCGTGGCCGCCGAGCGCGTGGGCGACCAGGCCACCGGTCTCTACCTGTGAGTCGGCCCCGGCACCACGCGGGCCGCGTAGTCTGGCAGGACGACCACATGGCCGAGCCGGCTCGACAGGGGGACACGTGCACGAGACGGGCAACGACCTGGCGCTGAGCATGCTGCGGGAGCGGGTGCGATCGGCACGCGACGAGGTCGCCCTGCGCCGCCAGGACCCCGGCCGCCGCGACGACCTGGGCCGCGCGCACCTCGAGCTGCGCCGCTCGCTGGAGGCGCTGGTGCGCGAGCTCGAGCAGCGCCGGCTGCCAGTGCCCTACGCGCTGCACGCCGAGCTGCGGCTGCACCAGGACATCGACCCCCGCTGACACCGCAGGGGCCACCGGTAGGACGAGTGCGTAACGCACGTCACCCCGGGCCGTTAGGGCAGTCATGCCCCCCACCCGCCGGCCCGCCCGGCTGATCGCCGCCCTCACCGCCGCGGTCCTCGCACCGCTGAGCATCGTCTCCCTCAGCGGCGCCGCTCAGCAGGCACCTCAGCAGGCACCCCAGCAGGTGCTCGAGCAGGTGCTCGAGCAGCGATCCCAGCAGGAGCGGGGCGAGGCCGGCCTGCGCGCCGAGATCACCTGGACCAAGCACGGCATCCCGCACATCGAGGCCCGCAACGTCACCTCGCTCGGCTTCGGCAGCGGGTACGCCGCCACCGAGATGACGGCCTGCACCCTCTTCGACACCCTGGTCACCGGCCGCGGCGAGCGTTCGCGCTGGTTCGGTCCCGAGGCCCGCTACGACGACCAGGTGACCCTCGACGCCACCAACCTGCAGGTCGACACGCTGGTCACCGACCTGCGCGACCGCGAGGTCGTCGAGACCCTGCTGGCCGACGAGGTGCGCGGCCCCGGCCGCGAGGCGCGGGCGCTGGTGAAGGGCTACGTGGCCGGCATCAACGAGTGGGTGCGCGAGAACGACGTGCGTGACGAGGCCTGCCGCGGCGCGGGGTACGTGCGCCCCGACGTCACCACCACCGACCTCTGGTACGGCGTCTACCTGGCCAACCTGCTCGCCTCGACCGGCGTCTTCGTGCCGCAGATCGCCGACGCGGCGCCTCCGGGCCCCGGTGACCCCGGGCTGCCGTCGCTGCCGGTGCGTGCCGCCGACGTCGACCGCGTCGCGCTGCTCACCGCGCTGGGCCGCGACCCGGAGGCGCCGTTCGGCTCCAACGCCACCGCCGCCGGCTCGGCCGCCACCTCGACGGGTGGCGGGATGCTGCTGGGCAACCCGCACTTCCCGTGGCGCGGTCGCTACCACTTCACCCAGCAGCACCTGACCATCCCGGGCCGCTACGACGTCGCCGGCGCCTCCCTGGTCGGCTCGCCCGCGATCAACATCGGCTTCAACGCCGACGTCGCGTGGAGCCACACCGTCTCCACCGCCTACCGCTTCACGCCCTACGAGTACCTCACCCTCGGCCCGTCGACGTACCTCACCGACGCCGGCCCGCAGCCGATCGAGCGCCGCGAGGTGGAGGTCGAGGTGCTCGGCGAGGACGGCCGGGTCAGCACCGTGACCGAGGACCTCTACCGCACGGCCGAGGGGTACGTCGTCGACTCGCCCGACACCCTGATGCCGTGGGGCGCGGCCTCGGTCTGGGCGATCCGTGACGCCAACGCCGAGCACCTGCGCACCATCGACACCTTCTTCGACATGGGCAAGGCCGCCGACGTGCGTGACCTGCTGCGCCGCCAGGACGCGGGGGCCGGGATCCCCTGGGTCAACACCACCGCCGCCGACCGCGACGGCCGGGTGCTCTACGCCGACCACTCGGTGGTGCCGAACGTGCCCGACGCGCTCGCCCAGCAGTGCATGACCCCGGTGGGCCGGGTGCTCGAGCAGGTGGCCGGCCTGCCCGGCCTCGACGGCACCCGTGCCTCCTCGTCGTGCGCGTGGGGCGCCGACGACGACGCCCAGCGCCCCGGCATCCTCGGGCCCGAGAACCTGCCGTCGGTCGTGCGTCGTGACTGGGTGATGAACGCCAACGACTCCTACTGGTTGCCCAACGACGAGGTGCGCCTCGAGGGGTACGCCGCGATCATCGGCTGCGAGCGCTGCGAGCGGACCATGCGCACCCGGGTCGTCTCCGCCTACGTCGCCGACCGCCTGGCGGCCGGGCGCAAGGAGACCCCGCGCAGCTTCCGCGGCCACCAGCACGAGAACCGGGTGATGGCCGCCGAGGTGATGCGCGCCGGCGGTGCCCTCGACGACGTCTGCGCGCAGACCGGTGAGACCGAGGCGTGCGCCGCGCTGGCGGCCTGGGACGGGCGCTCCGACAAGGGCTCGCGCGGGGTGCACCTCTTCGAGGAGTTCGTGACCCGGTTGCCCACGGTGCCGCTCGACCTGGTGGAGACCGTCTGGCGCACCCCCTTCGACCCCGAGGACCCGCTGAACACCCCGCGCGACCTCAACACCGACAACCCGCAGGTGGTCGAGGCGATGCAGGCGGCGATCGATGCCGTGCGCGACGCCGGCATCGCCTTCGACGCACGGTGGGGCAGCCTCCAGGTGGCCGGCGACCGCGGCGCGCGGCCGTACGGCCTGGGTGGCGGCACCGGTGACGCGCTGGGCAACGCCAACGCCCTGGCCTCGCGCGACGTGGTCGACAACGCCGACCGCTACCGACCGATCACCTACGGCTCCTCGCACATCCAGGCGATCAGCTACCGCGGCCGCCGGGGCGTCGACGCCCGCACGATCCTGACCTACGGACAGTCGGAGGACCCGCGCTCGCCGTTCTCGCGCGACCAGACGCGCCTGTTCTCGCAGGAGAAGTGGGTGCGCTTCGCGTGGACCGACGCCCGGATCCGCAAGGACCGGATCCGTCGGCAGGTGATCACCCGCTGACGGACCCGGTCCGTGTGGTTGCTGTGGGGGTCTCGCCTCAGCGGCGGACCTTCACCTTCAGCACCTCGGTGACGGCGCCGGTCACCGACTCGGAGCCGGGGACCACCAGGCGGTAGCGCGAGGTGCCCTTCGTGCGCTCCTTGGGGTAGGAGACGAGCACCCGACCGCTGTCGGCGGGCAGGCTCGTCCTGGTCGTCCAGTCGCCGCGCTGCAGACGCTGCAGCTCGACGGACTCCAGGCCGGGCTGGTCGATGGTGACCAGGTCGGTGCCCGCCCGCTGGCCGCGGCGCAGCGTGACCTTGTCGGTGTCGAAGTCGTCGATGGCGGTCACGGCGCGGGGCACGTCGAGGGTGGTGTCGTCACCGTCGGCCTCGAGGAGGCAGCGCAGCCCCTCCTCCCAGTGGTAGTTGGTGCCGGCGACCTGGATCCACTCGACCGTGTAGTCGGTGGTCCCGGCCGGCCAGTTCCGGTGCTGGGAGTAGGGGAAGGCCCGCGTGCCCGACCAGGTGCCCTCGTTGTTGTGGTAGTTCAGGGTGATCTGGCCGGTCGCCGTGCGCAGCCGGATGTTGACGTCGTTGGACTGGCCCTGGGGCAGGTCGCTCGGGTAGGCCACCACGAGTCCCGCGCAGGTGGGCGCGGCGTACCTCCAGTTCCAGTCGAAGGGGCCGCCGGGGTTGGTCGGCGGGTTCGGCGGGAACTCCGGCTCCGGGTCGGGCTCCGGCTCCGGGTCCGGGTCGGGCTCGGGCTCCGGCTCGGGCTCCGGGGCGGGCTCGGGCTCCGGCTCGGGCTCCGGCTCCGGGTCAGGCTCCGGGTCGGGAGCGGGGTCCGGGTCAGGCCCCGGGTCGGGAGCGGGGTCCGGGTTCGGCTCGGGCTCGGGAACGGGGTCGGTGGTGGGAGTGGCAGGCACGGTCGAGAACGAGTAGTGCGAGATCGCCCGGTTCTTGCCGGCCGCGGTCGAGAAGTAGCTGATGGCCACCGACGCCAGGGGAGTGTCGAGGGTGACGTACTGGGGCCCGTCACCGTTCTTGGTGCTGCCCGCCTTGACGCAGTAGCTGTCGATCAGCTGACCGGCGGGGGCGTCCAGGGTGAGCGTCAGCTTCTCGCCGCTGACATCGATCTTCGTCGAGCCGAGGTCCCGGCAGACCTGCTCGCCGTCGTCCGGCTTCCCTGCGGCCGCGGAGGTGGTCGACAGCGTCGCGACGGTGCCGAAAGCCAGCAGGGCGCTGAGGCCACCGGCCAGCGCGGCGCGGCGCGGTGAGCGGGTGGGCGGGGTGGTCTCGTGCACGGCGGTCTCCTCGATCAGCAGGTGATGGGACCACCCTGTCGTGCCGGACGGGCCGGCACGCCCCACTTGTGCAGACCTTGTGCCCGCTGGCACCAACCTTGAGGATTCCTTGCAGAACGGGGCGGGTCTCCGCGCAGGGCGCCGTAGGCCCGCGTGGGGTGCAGCCGGCAGCTCGCCCGAGATCGCACGGCACACCCCCACGAGCTCGTCGATCGCCGCGTCCGCGGCAGCCGACGCCACCTCCGAGAGGGTCACCTCGGCCTCCACGACCTGGCGCCCTGGGCGTTGTCGTCGCCCGGCCCCGCCACCCCCGACGAGGGGCCCGGGTCAGCGCGCGGGCGCTGCCGGGACGTTGCCGAGCTCGGCGTTGTCGGCGTCGGCCAGGCCACCGGCGGTGTGCTGCTCGCGGGAGTCGGGGATGCGCGCGCCGGCCAGTGCCGCGAGCGCCATCGCGCCGGCGAGCACGAGGAAGCCGACGACGTAGGCCCGCTCGGTCGGGTAGCCCGACGCCAGGACGTCGGCGGTCAGGATGCCGGCCATCACCGCCGAGCCGACGGCGCCGCCGATGGTGCGGATGTTGGCGTTCATGCCGCTGGCCACCCCGGTCTGGTGCGCTGGCACCGCGCCGATGACCACGCCGGCCAGCGAGGAGAAGACGAAGCCCGAGCTGAGCCCCTGCAGGGTGGTGGCCAGGTAGAGCTGCCAGGTGTGGTCGTGGAAGAGGGCCACCGAGGCGAAGGCGACGGCGTTGCCGAGGGTGCCGGCCACGATCACGGTGCGCGCGCCCAGACGGCGCACCAGTCGCGCGGTGACGAAGCCGACGAGGAAGCTGGCCACCGCCGAGGGCAGCAGCAGCGCCGCCGACTCGCTGATCGTGGCACCGAAGCCGTAGCCGGTCTCGGCCGGGCTCTGCAGGAACTGGGGCAGGAAGCCGAAGGAGGCGAACATCCCGAAGCCGACGAAGGCGGCGACCGCGTTGGCGGTCCACACGCCGCGCTGGCGCATCATCGTCATGTCGATCAGGGGCACCGGCACACGGGTCTCGACGCGCACCCAGGCGACCAGCAGGAGCAACGCGGTGACGAGCAGACCCAGCACCCGCCCGGACCCCCAGCCCCACACGTTGCCCTGGCTGACGCCCAGCAGCAGGCAGACCAGCCACCCGGCCAGCAGCACCGCGGGCAGCACCGGCAGTCGACCGGGGGTGCGCACCGGTGACTCCGGCACCAGCAGCAGTGCGCCCGCGCCGGCCAGCGCGGTGGCGATCATCGGCAGCCAGAACAGCCAGGTGAAACCGAGCGTGTCGACCACCGGACCGGCCGCCACGATGCCCACACCGAAGCCGACGGCTGTCAGCGAGGCCATCACGCTCAGCGCGCCGTTGACGCGGGTGGGAGAGAACTCGTCACGGATGACGCCGAAGGCCAGCGGCATCACGCCGCCGCCGACGCCCTGCACGGCGCGGGCGGCGATCAACCAGCCGATGGTGGGGGCGAGAGCGGCGAGGGCGGAGCCGAGGGTGAGCAGGGCCAGGGCGATGACCAGGACGCGGCGCTTGCCCACCGCGTCGCCGAGCCGACCGACCAGCGGCGTGGCGATGGAGGCCGAGAGCAGGTAGGCGGTCAGCACCCAGGTGACGGTGGCCTGGTCGGTCTCGTACTCGACCTGGATCTGGGCGAGCACCGGCACGACCAGCGACTGCAGCATCACGAACGACGCAACCGCCACCGCCAGGACCGCGAAGGTGACGCGCTCGTCGCCGCGCTGGCGCAGGGTCGAGAGCGACGGCACCCGGGTCCTCCTGGAGAGATGGTTGTGCCTGACAACCAAGCACGCGGGGAGTGTAGCCGAGTGCCGGCGCGATCAGCCCTTCCGGTCGATCAGCAGCGCTACCGCGTTGAGCGCGCCCCAGCCGAGGGTCACGCCCATCACCTTGCGCCGCACGTCGCCCTGGGTGCGGGCGGTGAGCAGCGCGCAGTCGCCGAGGTCCATCGCGATCCTGATCTTCATCGCGGACCGGACGACCGCGGGCGAGCCGAACATCCCCGCTGCGCTGATGGCCAGGTCGCGCACGCCGTAGGACTGCGCGAGCAGCTCGAGCCCGTCGCGGTCGGCAGCCTGGGACCCGAGCGCGTCGGGCAGGTGGGAGGGACGGGCGAGCGCGAAGGCGCCGTACGACGCGGTGGCGGCGGACAGGGCACGGGACAGCTTCATGGTGGACATGGTCTCGACCGTAGGTCGCCGAGGTGGCCCGCCGCTCACCCGTCCGGGCGCACCCGTCCCAGCGCGCGCCGCGGGGCGCCCAGCCGGTGGTGCAGCAGCGCGGCACGGGCCGCGTTGGCGCCGGGGGCGCCGTGCACCCCACCGCTGGGGTGCGCCGAGCTCGAGCCGAGGTAGAGACCGCCGATCCCGGTCTCGGGACGGCCCAGCCCCGGCACCGGTCGCAGCACCAGCATCTGGTGCAGCTGGGAGGTGCCGCCGTTGACGGCGCCGCCGACGAGGCTGGCGTTGCGCTCCTGCAGGTCGCGCGGACCCAGCACCCGCCGGGCGAGCACGCGCGAGCCGAAGCCCGGGGCGAGCTCCTCGATCCGCGCCTCGACGCGGTCGCCGAAACGCTCCACGTCGTCGCGACCCCAGCGGGCGCCCACCGACTGCGGCACGTGGGTGTAGGCCCACAGCGACTCGGTGCCGGCGGGGCTGCGGGTGGGGTCGCTGGTGGTCATCTGCCCGGCGAGCAGGAAGGGACGCTGCGGCACCCCGCCGGCGGCGACCTCGGCCAGCGAGCCCTGCAGCTGCGAGAGCGAGTCGCCCACGTGGAAGGAGCCCGGCGCTACCGCGGGCTCCCCGGCCCAGGGGATCGGCCCCGACAGCGCCCAGTCGACCTTGACCGTCGCGGGGTCGAGCTCGAAGGAGTCCATGCCGCGCGCGACCCGGGAGGGCAGGTCGGCGGGGTCGAGGAGGCGGCCGTAGAGCAGCGGTGCCGACACGTCGGCGACCACGGCGCGGCGGGCGGCGTACCGCTCGCCCTCACGGGTGCGCACCGCGACGGCCCGGCCGTCCCGCACCTCGACGGACTCGACCTCGGTGCCCAGCACCACGTGGCCCCCGCGGGACTCCAGACGACGGGCCATCGCCTCGGTGAGCCGGCCGGCGCCGCCCTCGGGCACCGGGAAGCCGACGCTCTGCGCGAGCATCGTCATGATCAGGCCGAAGGCACCCGAGCCGGTGGAGTCGAGCGGGATGTCGGCGTGGCCCGCGCTGCCCGCGATCAGGGTGCGGGCGCCACGACCACCGAACCGGGAGGCACCGAACGACGCGGCCGGGGTGAGCAGCTCGCGCAGCAGGTGCAGGCCGCCCGCGCCGGGCAGCCGCGACAGCAGGCGGGCGCCGCCGCGCACCGGGGGGAAGGGGTCGAGCAGCGCCGACAGCAGCGGTTCGCCGACCCGGTCCCAGGTGCGGCACAGCTCGAGCCACGCCTCGCCGTCGCCGGGGTGCTCGTCCTCGAGGCCGGCGGCGGTGTCGTGGCGGTCGGGGTGCACCAGTGCCCAGCCGCCGTCGGGGAACGGGTGGCCCAGGGGCGCCGGTGGGTGCCGCCAGCGCAGGCCGTGCTCCTCCAGGGCCAGGCCGGAGATCACGGGTGAGGCGGCTGCGAAGGGGTAGAAGGCGCTGAAGGTGTCGTGCACGAACCCGGGGTGCACCTCGGTGTCGCTGCGCACCGCGCCGCCGACCTGGTCCTGCTGCTCGACGACCAGCACCGACCAGCCGGCGTCGGCCAGCAGGTTGGCGGCGACCAGGCCGTTGTGGCCGGCGCCGACGACGACCGCGTCATGACCGGGGCTGGAGGTGCTCACCGCTCACACGGTGCCAGGCACCTGGTGACCACGCACCACCCGCACCGGCGGTCCGGCACCGGGCGGCGCTCAGGCTCCGGGCAGCTCGAACCACAGTGCGGCGCCCCCGCCCGGGGGGACGTCGTCGACGCCGCACCGCCCGCCGTGGGCCTGCACGATGCGGGCGACGGTGGCCAGGCCGATCCCGTGCCCCTGGGCGTCGCCGGCGCGTGCGAAGAGGTCGAAGACCCGGGCGCTGCGCCCGACCGGGATGCCCACGCCGTTGTCGCGCACCGTGACCCGCACGCGGTCGCCCTCCCGGGTCGCTCGGACCCTCACCTGGGGCGGGTGCCCCGGGCGCGCGAACTTGCGGGCGTTCTGGAGCAGGTTGTGCAGCACCAGGGTCACCTGGGCGGGGTCTCCGAGCACCGTGGGCAGTGCACCGACATCGACGCGACCGCCCGAGCGCTGCCACTGGTCGCGCTCGTCGGTGACCAGCTGCTCGACCAGTGCGCGCAGGTCGACCACCTCGTGGCGCGGCGGCTCGTGCGCCAGGTCGTGCAGACGCAGGGTGCCCTCGACCATGCCACGCATCCGTTCCGCCGAGCGCGAGGCCGTCGCCAGCACCGAGGACCGGGTCTGGGCGTCGAGCCCACCGTCCTCGAGCATCCCCAGGCTCATGGTGAGCGTCGCCAGGGGGGACTGCAGGTCGTGGCCGACCTGCGCGGCGATCGCCACGACGTCGGCAGTCGGGGGCTGGCCGGGCGCCAGACGGCGCATGCGCAGCTGGAGGATGCGGTCGGCCGCCACCGCCAGCGTCGCCAGCGCCCGGCGCTGGTCCTCGTGGAGCCGGCGGGGGCGGGTGCCGAAGAGGCAGAAGCGGCCGACCTCCTGCCCGGCCGACGTGGTCAGCGGCGCCGAGGCGTAGAAGCGCACCTCCGCCTGCTCCCCGGTGACCAGCGGCGAGTCGCGCAGGTGCGGGTCCAGCGTGGCGTCGGGCACCTCGAAGATGCCGGGCACGCCACGAGCCCGCCGGCACAGCGCCTCGGCGTACGGCGTCGTGAACGGGGCGGTGCCGACGGCGAGGGGGTAATGGAAGGACTCGTCGTCGGCGACGGCCAGCGCCGCGATCTCCGCCCCGGTCAGGTCCGCGGCCAGTGCGAGCAGGTCGGAGAGGTCGGCGTCGGTGACGCTGCGCAGGGCGGTCAGTGCCCGCTCGACCGTGCCGGGGTCGGCCAGGCCGGCCCCGCTGGGACGGCTGGCACGGCCGTCCTCCGGTGCGGCGGTGCCGCGCTCGTGCGCCATGGCTCCTCCCAGCCCCGGTGCCGCCTCGTCCCTCCACGAACGCGACCCGGGTCGAGGCTACGGCGGGGGCGGCCCCGGCGCCGGCAGGACGGTAAAATGTGGCTCCGGCGGGCCGGGGCCGGTCCAGACCGGCCGGACGGGCGGGGCGAGAAGCACTCGAGGCCCTCCGCATCTCTGCGTGGAGGGCCTCGAGCGTGGTGATCGGTACGGCATCAGGGACTCGAACCCCGAACCCGCTGATTAAGAGTCAGCTGCTCTGCCAATTGAGCTAATGCCGCGTGGTGAAGCGACGTGAACGTTACCAGCGGCGCGCGCGGAGTCGAAATCGAGGGGCCCCTCGACGGCTCAGCGGGCCTCGAGGACGGCCTGCGCCGCGTGGTGGCCGCCCAGGCCCGAGACCGCGCCGCCGCGGCGGCTGCCCGAGCCGCAGAGCAGGACCTGGTCGACGCCGGTGGCCACGCCCCACCGTTGGGCGGGGGTGTCGAGCCGGGCGCGGTGCGGCGCCCACGGCCAGTCGAGGTCCCCGTGGAAGATGTGCCCGCCCGGCATGGCGAGGTCGGCCTCGATGTCCTGGGGGATCTTGGCCTCGATGCACGGGTTGCCCTCGGCGTCGCGTGCCACGACCGAGGAGATCGGCTCGACCAGGTGCTCGTCGAGCGCGGCCAGGGCCCGTTCGACCGCCAGCTCCTTCGCGGCCGCGGCGTCGTGCTCGAACAGCGTCGCGGGGGTGTGCAGGCCGAAGTAGGTCATCGTGTGCGTGCCCGCGGCGGCCGAGCCCAGGATGGAGGGGTCGCTCAGCGAGTGGCAGTAGACCTCGCCCGGCATCCGGGTGGGCACCCGACCGGCGGCCGCGTCGGCCCACGCCTGCTCGATCTCGGTGTAGTCCTCGGCCAGGTGCAGCGTGCCGGCGAAGGCCACCTCGGGGTCGACCCCCGAGCGGAGCCGGGGCAGTCGGTCGAGGAGCAGGTTGATCTTCAGCTGCGCCCCGACCGGCTTCGAGGCGGCGTCCTCGGGCTCGCCGAGCAGGATCCGCAGCACCCAGGGCGCCACGTTGGCCAGCACCGTGGTGGCGGTGACGGTGCGGGGGCCGTCGAGGGTGTGCACGTCGACCTCGGCGGGGGCGCCCCCGCCGGGGCGGATGGCGGAGACGCCGGCCGAGGTGAGCACCTCGGCCCCGGCCGCGACGGCCGCGCGAGCCAGCGCATCGGTCACCGCACCCATGCCCCCGACCGGCACCCGCCACTCGCCGGTGCCGTTGCCGACGAGGTGGTAGAGGAAGCACCGGTTCTGCACCAACGAGGGGTCGTGCAGCGAGGCGAAGGTGCCGATCAGCGCGTCCGTGCCGACCACCCCGCGCACGGTGTCGTCGGCGAAGCGCCGCTCGATGGCCTCGGCCAGCGGGCGCTCGACGACGTCGCGCCAGATGGTGGGGTCGACCTGCTCGCGCAGGTCGCGCTCGTGCGGCAGCGGCGCGAGCAGCGTGGGGGCGACCACCTCGGCCAGGCGGCCGACGCCGGCGTAGAAGTCGCACCACGCGGCGTACTCGTCGTCGCCGCCGGTGAGGTCGCGGAACGAGCGTGCGGTCTCCTCGCCCTCGGGGCGCTGCACCATCAGGCCGCCGGGCGTGCCGCCGCGCAGGGTCGGGGTGTACGACGCGGTGCGGCGCGAGGTGAGCCGCACGTCGAGGTCGAGGTCGCGCACCAGCTCGTCGGGCATCACCGAGACCAGGTAGGAGTACCGCGAGAGCCGCACGTCGTGGCCGCTGAAGGCCGGGGCCGACACCGCGGCGCCGCCGGTGTGGTCCAGGCGCTCGAGCACGACCACCGAGAGCCCGGCGCGGGCGAGGTAGGCGGCGGCGGTCAGGCCGTTGTGGCCACCGCCGACCACGGCGACGTCGTAGTGGGTGCGTGACGGGGAGGCCGGACTCATCGGGCCAAGGTAGTCGAGCACGTGCCGGGACAAGTCCTCGGCGTCGTGCGTTGCGGGTGCGGGTGCGGGTGCGGGTGCCACGAGGCTGTGGTCGACCTTGCAGCGGCACCCCGACCCGGAATATCCAAGATTCAACTACCGTTGACCAGGAGTCCCCGTCCCAGTTACGAAGCGAGGTGGGCCCCATGCCCGCGATCACCGTCGACGACCTCACCACCCTGGCCAGGCTGGGCTCGCCCGGCCTCGGCGACCAGCCGCGCCCGGTGCTGCAGGTCAGCACCGCGCCCCAGGGCCACGAGGGGGAGGGCTTCCCGGTGCGCCGGGCCTTCGCCGGCATCGACCTCGCGCTGCTCGACCCGTTCATCATGATGGACCAGATGGGCGAGGTGGAGTACGCACCCGGTGAGCCGCGCGGCACCGCCTGGCACCCCCACCGCGGCTTCGAGACCGTGACCTACATGATCGACGGCGTCTTCGACCACCGCGACTCCCACGGGGGCGGCGGGTCGATCACCAACGGCGACACCCAGTGGATGACGGCGGGTTCGGGCCTGCTGCACATCGAGACGCCGCCCGAGTGGCTGGTGCAGTCCGGGGGGCTCTTCCACGGCATCCAGCTGTGGGTGAACCTGCCGCGCAGCGCCAAGATGAGCGACCCGCGCTACCAGGACATCCGCTCCGGCGAGGTGCGGCTGCTCACGACCCGCGACGCCGGTGCGCTGGTGCGGGTCATCGCCGGCACCGTGGACGGGCACGCCGGCCCGGGCGCGACGTACACGCCGATGAGCCTGGTGCATGCCACCGTCGAGCCCGGGGCCCGGCTCGAGCTGCCGTGGGACGTCGAGCACAACGCGCTGGTCTACGTGCTCGGTGGGCAGGGCTCGGTCGGTGTCGAGGAGCGCCCGCTGCGCACCGGCCAGACCGCCGTGCTCGGCGCGGGCGACTACCTCAGCGTCAGCGCCGACGCGCGCCAGGACAGCCGGACGCCGGCCCTCGACGTGGTCGTCCTCGGTGGGCGGCCGATCCGCGAGGCGCTCGCGTGGGCGGGGCCGTTCGTGATGAACACCCGCGCCGAGGTGATGGAGGCCTACCAGGACTTCCAGCGCGGTCGGTTCGGCCACGTCCCTGCCTGAGCCGGCTCAGGCGGGCCCGGGCAGGTCCTTGGCGAAGAAGGCCTGGGCGTAGGGGTTGTCGTTGTAGCGCTCGACGCGGTCGTAGCCCGCGCGCTCGTAGAGCGAGACGGCCTCACCGAGCACCAGGTTCGTGTCGAGCAGCACCCGGCGGTGGCCCAGGTGGACGGCCAGCTCCTCCAGGGCGTCCAGCAGGATCCGGCCCAGGCCGGTGCCGCGCGCGGCGGGGTCGACCCACATCCGCTTGACCTCCGCGCTGGCCGCGCCGTCGGCGCCGGGCAGCGCCCGCACGCCGCCGACCCCCAGGACGCGCCCGTCGTCGAGGGCGAGCAGGTAGTGGCCGCCGGGGTCGACGAGGTCGGACTCGACGACCGCGAACCCGCCCGGGAAGCGGGCGTCGAGCTCGGCGACGTAGCGGCGTACGGCGCCGACGACCCGCGGGTCGTCGTGCTCGGCCCGCACGAGGGAGACAGGGCGACGGTCGACCACCCCGGCAGCCTAGGAGAACCGCCCGATCGGGGACACCGTGGCCCCGGACGTGCGTCGGGCCCCTGGTCCGCACTCGTGCGGATCAGGGGCCCGACGACAGTGGGGTGAACGACGGGGCTTGAACCCGCGACCCCCGCGACCACAACGCGGTGCTCTACCAGCTGAGCTACGCCCACCACGATCCGGCCGTGGCCGGAACGACGCAAAGTCTAGGGCACACGCCCCAGCGGTGCAGAATCGGGCTCGCCCGACGGTCGGTGGCGCCTCAGGAGTGCTCGGTGAGACCGGTGATGGAGCCGCCGTGGAGGGCGGCGAGCTCCTTGGCGGTGGCGCTGTCGGGGCCGGGGGGCGCGACGAACACGGCCTCGCGGTAGTAGCGCAGCTCCTCGATGCTCTCCTGGATGTCGGCCAGGGCGCGGTGGTTCCCGCGCTTCTCCGGCGCGGCGTAGTAGGCCCGGGGGTACCAGCGCCGCGACAGCTCCTTGATCGAGGAGACGTCGACGATGCGGTAGTGCAGGAACGACTCCAGCGCGGCCATGTCGCGGGCCAGGAACGCCCGGTCGGTGGCGACGGTGTTGCCGGCCAGGGGCGGCCGGCTGCCGTCGGGGCAGTGCTCCTTGATGTAGGTCAGCACCCGCTCCTCCGCCTCGGCCAGGGTGACGCCGTGCTCCAGCTCGACGAGCAGGCCGGACTTCTCGTGCATCTCCCGGACGAACGGGATCATCTGCTCCATCGCCTCGGCCGGAGGCTTCACGATGATGTCCACCCCCTCGCCGAGCACGTTGAGGTCGAAGTCGGTGACCAGCGCGGCGACCTCGATCAGGGCGTCGGCGCCCAGGTCCAGGCCGGTCATCTCGCAGTCGATCCACACCAGTCGGTCACTCATGGGCCCACACCCTACGCGCGTCCCTCTGCGCCCCGGCCCCTCTCTCAGCGGCTGCTCAGCCGTTTCTCCTAGGCTCGTGGTGTGAGCGACGCGGTCAAGGAGTGGATCGGGCTGCTGGCGCGCCTGGCGACCGGTGGTGTCTGGATCGCCGCCGGCGCGGTGAAGCTGCCCGATCCCGGCGAGTCCGTGGCTGCCGTGCGCGCCTACGACCTGCTGCCCGAGGCGGTCGTGCCCACGGTGGGCCAGCTGCTGCCCGTGCTCGAGGTGGTGATCGGGCTGATGCTGGTGCTCGGGCTGCTCACCCGGGGCGCCTCGGTGGTCTCAGCGGTGCTCTTCGTCGCCTTCATCGCCGCCATCGCCTCGGTCTGGGCGCGGGGCATGACCATCGACTGCGGCTGCTTCGGCGGCGGGGGCACCGACCCCGACGCTGCCTCGAAGTACCCCTGGGAGATCGCCCGCGACACCGCGCTGCTGGCGGCCTCGGTCTACCTGGTCGCGCTGCCACGCACCCGGTGGGCCCTCGACAACCTCTTCCTCGCCCCGCGCCGGGCGAGCACCCATGACGTCGATCAGGACGTCGACCACGACCCCAGCCACGACGACCACCTGAGCCACGAGGGAGAACGATGAGCAGCAGCAAGTCCAGGGCGGCCGAGCGCACCGCGAGGGCCCAGCAGGCGCGCGCCGAGCAGGAGCGGGCCGAGCGGCGCCGCAAGCTGTTGTCGGTCGGCGGGGTGGTGCTGGCGATGGTGCTGGTCATCGGGGTCGGCTTCGCCATCCAGCGCGACCGCGACACCAGCGCCGACGTGGCCGCGCCGGCGGCGGGCCAGAGTGAGTACGGCGTCACGATCGGCGAGCCCGACGCCCCGCACGACATCGTCATCTACGAGGACTTCCTCTGCCCGTTCTGCGGCGAGCTCGAGGAGGCCTCGCGCGCGGACCTCGCCCGCCTCGCCGAGGAGGGCAAGGTGACCGTGGAGTACCGGCCCTTCGAGCTGCTCTCGCGGATCAGCGACTACTCGGGACGTGCCACCAACGCCTTCGCGGTGGTGCTCGAGGAGTCCGGTCCCGAGGTCGCGAAGACCTTCCACGACCTCCTGTTCGAGAACCAGCCCGCTGAGAGCGGTCCCTTCCCGTCCGACGAGGACCTCGTCGACCTGGCCGTCGAGGCCGGGGCCGAGGAGACCGCGGTGGCCGAGGGCATCGAGTCCGGCGCCCGCAGCGACTGGGTCGAGGAGGCCACCCGGGCCGCGCAGGAGGCCGGCGTACGGGGCACCCCGACGGTGCTGCTCGACGGCGAGGTCGTCAACGGCGGCTCGGTCGAGGAGATCGCCGACCTGCTGGTCGAGGGCGTCGAGTGAGCGCCTCCGGCGTCGTGACCGGCCTCGAGAGGTTCGTGGCCGGGCTGCCGAAGGCCGAGCTGCACGTGCACCACATCGGCTCCGCCTCGCCCGAGATCGTCTCGGGTCTCGCGACCCGCCACCCCGGGGTGGTCCCCAGCGACCTCGACGAGCTGCGGCGCTTCTTCGAGTTCCGCGACTTCGCGCACTTCATCGAGGTCTACCTCGCCGTCGTCGACCTGGTGCGCACCCCCGAGGACGTCCGCTTCCTCACCTACGAGGTCGCGCGGGAGCTGGCCACCACCCAGCAGGTGCGCTACGCCGAGCTCACGTGCACGCCGTACACGTCGGTGCGCCCGCACGAGAGCGGCGTGGGGATGGCGGTCGAGGCCTACACCGAGGCGCTCGAGGACGCGCGGGTCGCGGCCGAGCGCGACTTCGGGCTGGTGCTGCGCTGGATCTACGACATCCCCGGCGAGGCGGGCCTGCCCGCGGCAGAGAAGACGCTGGAGTACGCCCTCGAGCACCGCACCGACGCGCTGGTGGGCTTCGGGCTCGGCGGTCCCGAGGTCGGGGTGCCCCGCCCGCAGTTCCAGCCCCACTTCGAGGCCGCCCGCGCCGCCGGGCTGCGCAGCGTGCCGCACGCGGGGGAGACCACCGGGCCGCAGACGGTCTGGGACGCGCTGACGCTGCTCGGCGCCGAGCGCATCGGGCACGGCACCTCGGCCGCCGAGGATCCCGAGCTGCTGGCCCACCTGGCCGACAGCGGCGTGCCGCTCGAGGTGTGTCCCTCGTCCAACATCGCCACGCGGGCCGTGGCCGCGCTCGATGAGCACCCGATCCGCGCGTTCCGCGACGCGGGGGTCACGGTCACCGTGCACTCCGACGACCCGTCGATGTTCGGCACCACCCTCAACAACGAGTACGTGATCGCGGCCGGGCTGCTCGACCTCGACGAGGAGGGCGTGCGCGACCTGGCCCGGGCGTCGGTGCACGCCTCCTTCGCGCCGGCCGACGTCGCCGCTCGGCTGTTGGGCGAGATCGACGCCCACCGCGGCTGAACCGGGTCCGCCGGGTCAGACCGGCTGGTGCAGCTCGTCGTCACCCCGGTCGTGCGGCCCCGACTCGACGGGGGTGAGCACCAGGTGCTCCGAGCTGCCGGTGAAGTGCGCCAGCATCGGGCCCGAGAGCGCCGGCGGGTCGTCGGGGGAGAGGGCACCCAGCTGGCTGGCGTGCGCCCGGATCGCTGCCAGCTTGGTCTCGCGGACCTCGGGCGCGAGGTCGAGTCGCACCATCTGCTCCCAGGGCGCGTCGGTCGGATCGCTGAGGCGCCACATCAGCAGGGGGTACTCGACCAGGCAGGCGCCGCTGCTGCGCGCGACCTCTGCCGCGGCGCGGCCCGCCGCCTCGTGGTCGGGGTGGCCGTCGTGGCGCCACGGGGCGACCAGCAGGGTGCCTTCCCCGTCGCCGACGATGTCGCCGAGCGCGACCACCATCTGTTCCTCGACGTCGCACGCCCCGCCGTCGGCTGCGCCCAGGAAGACGACGGGCGTGCCGGGCGCGAGCAGCTCGACGGCCCGGCCCATCTCGGCCAGGCGCTCGGTGGTCAGCGCGTGTCGCGACATCTCGCGCCCCGGCGGGTGCGAGGCCTCACCGGCGGTGAGCAGCACGACGTACACGTCGATGCCGGCGCGGTGCGCGGTGGCGATCAGGCCGCCCACGCCGAGGCTCTCGTCGTCGGGGTGGGCCGAGACGACCACCAGGCGGTGCCACCGGTCGGTGGCCGGGCCCACGACGAGAGGTGGGACCCGGCCCCACTCCGGGTGCTGCTGCCACGTCTCCGGCACAGGTCTCGCCCCCCACGATCGTCGTTCCCGAGGTTAAGGATCATCGCGACTCGCGGGCACCCTCCGCCCGGGTGAAATATGATCAGCGCCATGGAAGTCGTCGGGGTCCCGGTGCGGGTCGCGATCGTCAACGACCACCCGATCGTGGTGGCCGGGGTGGCGGCCGTCCTCGAGCCGTACGCGCACCGGGTGCGCGTGGTCGAGATCGTGACCGGCGCCGAGGTGCGCTCCGAGGTCGACGTCATCCTCTACGACACCTTCGCCCAGGACCGGGGCGACGGGGTCGACCTGCCGACCCTCGTCGACGGCGGCCCCGCCAAGGTGGTCGTCTTCAGCTGGAACACCGAGCCCGAGCTGGTGGAGCGGGCGCTGGCTCGTGGTGCCAGCGGCTACCTGTCCAAGCAGGTCACCGGGCAGGAGATGGCCCGGGCGCTGCAACGGGTCGCGGCCGGGGCCCAGCTGCGGCCGCAGGACGTGGGCGACTCCTCCCTGCTCGAGGTCGGGGCGTGGCCCGGGCGCGACCGGGGGCTGACCGCCCGGGAGGCGGAGGTGCTGGCCCTGATCTCTGCCGGGCTGTCGAACCAGGAGATCGCCGAGCGGACCTACCTGTCGATCAACTCGGTGAAGACCTACATCCGCACCGCCTACCGCAAGATCGGAGCCGGGTCGCGCTCGCAGGCCGTGGCCTGGGCCATGCAGCACGGCTTCCGCCCCGAGCGGGTGCGGGTGCTGCGGCCCACCGAGCAGGACCCGCGCAGCGGCTGAGCCGGCACCCGGGAGGTGCCGGCGCCGCGACGAGCGCCCCCGGCAGGACTCGAACCTGCGACCGGCGGATTAGAAGGCCGCTGCTCTATCCAGCTGAGCTACGGAGGCGAGGGGCCGCTGGGCCCCGCGCAAGCCTAGCGGCGGGCGGGCCGGGACCGGTCCCGGGTGGCCGCGACGGTGCCGCGCGGGTGGGCGCCGGTGGGCGGAGGCAGGGGTAGCGTGATGGCCCCCTGCCAGGAGGAGAGCCCCATGGTCGAGTCGTACGAGATCTTGTCGCTGGTCCCGCCGCTGCTGGCGATCGGGCTGGTGGTGGCCACCCGCAAGGTGCTGCTGTCCTTGGGGCTGGGGGTGCTGAGCGCCGCGTTCCTGATCGCCGACGGGTCGCCGTGGGGGACCGTCGAGCTGGTCGCGAGCGCGTTCGCGGAGATCTTCTGGGTCGACGGCGGCCTGAACACCACCTACGTCTACATCCTCGTCTTCACCCTCACCCTCGGCGTGATCACGGCCTTCATCCTGATGTCGGGCGGCACCAAGGCCTTCGCCGACTGGGCCCAGGAGCGCATCCGGACGCGCCGCGGCGCGGTGGTCCTGCCCGCCCTCCTCGGCATGGCGATCTTCGTGGACGACTACTTCAACGCCCTCACCGTGGGGCAGGTGACCCGTCCGGTCACCGACCGCTACCGGGTCTCGCGCGCCAAGCTGACCTACCTGGTGGACTCGACGTCGGCGCCGGTCGCGGTGCTGGTGCCCTTCTCCAGCTGGGGCGCCTACATCCTCGGGGTCATCGCTCCGATCATGGACGAGTCGTCGCTCAGCATGAGCGACGTGAGCGCGTTCCTGGGCGCCGCGGGGGCCAACTACTACGCCTATGCGGCACTGCTGATGGTCGCCCTCGTCGTCGTGCTCGGCGTCGACATCGGACCGATGCGCGGCGAGGAGCGCCGGGCGCTGGTCGAGGGGGAGACCTACGACAGCGACGAGTCCATCCCCGGCCAGCTCTCGGAGGACCTGCCGGTGCACCGCCCGGGCGCCAAGCGCGCCCTGGTCGTCCCCTTCGGCCTGCTCGTCCTGGGAGTGCTGGGCGGGATCGCGGTGACCGGTCGGCTGGGGGCGGGCTCGTGGTCGCCCATCGACGTGCTCGCCGAGACCGACGTGACCCTCTCGCTGATCGTCGGCGGGGCACTTGGCCTGGTGGCCTCCATCTACTACTACGCGCGCGACACCTCCTCGAACCCCAAGTTCGGCCGCAGCACCTTCGGCCGCGGCTGGGTCGAGGGGCTGCGGTCCATGTGGCCGGCCGTCAGCATCCTGCTGCTGGCCTGGATGCTCGGCTCCCTCATCGGCGTGCTCGGCACCGGCGACTACCTCGGCGGCCTCGTCGAGGGTTCCTCGATCCCGGCGTCCTGGCTGATCCCGACGGTCTTCCTGCTCGCCGGCGCGATGGCCTTCGCCACCGGCACCTCCTGGGGCTCCTTCGGGCTGCTGCTGCCCATCGCCGGCGGCATCATCAACGCCGTGGACGCGCCCGAGCTGCTGCTGCCGGCGCTCGGCGCCGTGCTGGCCGGCGCGGTGGCGGGCGACCACGCGTCCCCGATCTCCGACACCACGATCCTCAGCTCGACGGGAGCCGGCTGCAACGTGATCACCCACGTCACCACCCAGCTGCCGTACGTCGTCATCTCGGTCGTCGCGGCCACCCTCGGCTACGTCACGGTCGCGATCGTCGGTTCCGTCCTCGCCGGCTTCGCCGTCACCCTTGCGGCGGGTGCGGCGATCCTGCTGGTGGCGCACCGTGTGGCCGGCCGGCTCGAGGACGACGTCGAGACGGGAACCGGGGGAGTGGCCCGGGCGGCGTCGTGAATCCCTGCGCTTCACGTAAAGATCGCTAGGCTCGAGACGTGGACGCGGCGTCGCAGGGCTCGGGGACCGGCGGCACCTCTCCGGACGGGGCGCGGTGGCGCTTCCTGGTCGTCGACGACCAGGAAGACATCCGAGACATCATGGTCCGGATGCTGACCCGGCTGGGGCACAGCGCCGATGAGGCCGAGGACGGCCAGTACGCCGTCGAGGCCCTGGCCGCCGAGCGCTACGACGTGATGTTCCTCGACCTCTCCATGCCCCGGATGAGCGGTGAGGACGTGGTCCGCTGGCTGCGCCAGCACCCCGACGTGGCTCCCGACCTGCGCATCGTGGTGGTGAGTGCCTGGGCCGGCGACAAGCGCTCGACCCTGCACGAGCTGGGCGTCGACGCCGTGCTGCCCAAGCCGTTCCGCAAGCAGCAGCTGGTCGACCTCCTCGAGGAGCTCGACCAGCCCCGCTGAGCCCCGCGACGACCCGGAGGGGTGGTCGCCGGTGCAGGTAAATGGTTTTGATGGTCGCGGAGCCTGCGCCGTCACTATGCTGACGTCCAGCCGCCGGGGAGGGACCGTGCGGTGGTTCTCGGGACTGTCATGTCACCGCACCACCAAGGGAGGAACATCACATGTTGAAGCTCATCCAGAGGCGCCGCGCAGCACGCCAGGTCGCCGCGTTCTACTCGTGGCGTCCGGGTCGCTGAGCCCGACCGCACCATCCGGCGGCAGGCGGATGACGTCTGCCCTCGAGCACGGCACCGAGGACACCCCAGGTCGTCTCGGTGCCGTGCTGCGTGCGGTCGGCGCCGCCGCGACCCGGTCGCGCTGGGCCGGCACGGTCCGTGGGTGGTCACGACGCTGCCGCCAGGCCCGCAGCGGTCCTCACCGACCCGGTCGCCTTCGACTTCCCGGTCGACGTGAGCCGGCGCGCTGGTCTCCGCGCGTCGAGGTCGACGGGCGCTCGCGGCACGCACCCGTTCGCGCCGCTCGCCCGCGACGGGCGCAGCTCGCGGCGCGGCGGTCCTGTGCCGAGCTCGCGTCGAGCGCTCGAGGCAGCCGACGGCGACGGAGCACGACGCCATGCAGCTCCTGCGCCGGCCGGTGGCACGTGCCACGGTGGCTGCCAGCTCCGCCGGGTCTGGACGACGGCGACCGTAACGAGGTCGCCGACGCCGTGCTCGGACTGGGTCGACGCCCTTGGGCCGGTGATCTCCGCACCCCGACCGCCGCGCCGCTGGTCACGCGCCCGTCGCGACGAGGACGCGGCCCGGCAGGCCTCGAGTCGCTGCTCGGACGGCTCGGCGACCCCGCGCCGGCACGCACCGCCACGGTGCTCGCGGCCGGCACCCAGGTGCCGATCGCCGCCGGTGCCTGGTTGCTCGTGGCCCTGGCCGAGCGGCCCGCCCTGCAGCAGCAGCTCGCGTCCGGGGTGAGTCGAGCCGAGTCCGTGGTCTGGGAGGTGCTGCGGCTGACCCCGCCGACGTGGGTCACCGCTCGGGTGGCCGCGGTCCGCCGTCGACCTGGCCGGAGTCCGGATACCCGAGGGCGGCGTGGTGCTGGTCAGCCCGTTGCTCCTGGGTCGGCTCGCAGACCTCGTCCCCTCCGGCGGCGAAGACGTCGCGGACGACGCGGGACCGCTTCTCGCCGCAGCGCTGGCAGAGCTCGCGGCTGCGCCCGGGGTCGTGGCTGCCCTTCGGGGTTGGTCCGCACGCTTGCCCGGGTCGCAGCGTGGGCCTGGCGCAACTCGTCGGCGCTCACGACCTGGGCCGAGCGGCGTGTCCTTGCGGCTGGCCGCTCCGGTCCGGCTGGACCAGACCCGGGGTATCTTTCCGCGACCGGCGCGGATCGACGTCCTGGTACGTGAGCGACGGGAGGGAGAGATGAGCAGATGGAGCTCGGCCTGCAGGAGGTCGCCGGAGGCGCGCGTCCCAGTCGCTGCGCCGTACGACTGGCCCAGCAGGTGCTCCGAGCCGAGGTGACGCTCGACGAGGCGCTCGAGCAGACTCGCCGCCATCGCGCTGGCCGACCCCCGCGTCGGACGTCGTTCGCCGTCGCGCTCACGACCTTCAGCCCGGCCGACGAGACGCCAGTGGGTGCACCTGGGCGACCGAGCCTGGCTGCGCCAGTGGCAGCGTCCCGGGCGCCAGTGCACGGTGCTGCCGCGCGATCGTGGATGCCGCGGGCCCAGGATGCTTTCGACCATGCCGTGGGTCTCGCAGCGCTCCGTCGCGTCGATCGTGGTCGCTGTCCCGACGCCGACCTGCTGCCCGCCCGAGGCTGCTCAGGACGCCGCGAGATGGCGCGCTGCCATGTCGCGGCTGCGCATCAGCACAGCGCTGCTCGTCCGGCGGGACCATGTTCGGTTCCTTGTCCGTGGGCAGCGAGGAGGCCGGGTGACTGGTCCGAGACGCTCGTCGCCGACCTCCGGCTCCTCAGCGCCGCGTTCACCTCCCGGATGGCGGCGGAGGCGGCCGAGCGCTCCCTCGCCGACGCCATCGTGCGCGGCGACCAGGCCAGCGCGGTGCAGCAGCAGTTCTTCGCCGCCACCGGGCACGAGCTGCGCACCCCCATCAGCGCCGTCCTCGGCTTCGCCGAGGTGCTGCAGAGCGACGCCGAGGACCTGGCGCGACGTCGACGACGTATCACGGCTCGACGGAGTTCGTCGCCCAGGTGCACAAGGACGCGGGCATCATCGTCGGTGCCGGCGAGCAGCTGCTGGCGATCGTGGAGGACCTGCTCAGCACCGCTCGCCTGCTCGGTGACGGCGCCCGCGAGCCGGTCGTGGTCGCCGAGGCGGTGCGGGACGTCGCGCACTGGGTCGGTACGCCGGCCGCCGCCGCCGGGGTCGAGGTCGTCGTCGACGTCGACGCGCGACCTGGTGGTCGAGGCCACCCCGTCGGGGGTGCGCCAGGTCCTCACCAACCTCGTGGGCAACGCGGTGACCCACAACCGTCTGGGCGGGAGTGTCACGGTCACGGCCTCGCGCGCGAGCGGCGAGGCGGGCGAACCGAGGGTGCGGATCAGCGTCAAGGACACCGGCCCCGGCCTCACCCCGCGTCAGCTCAGCCAGGTCTTCGAGCCGTTCGTGCGTTTCGCCGAGCCCGGGGTCCGGGGCACCGGGCTGGGGCTGTCGCTGGCGCGCGCCGTCGCCGAACGCGACGGCGGCCGGCTGGGTGTCGACTCCCGACCCGGTGAAGGGTCGACCTTCTGGATCGACCTGCCGGCCCCGCCGGACTGACGGGGCCCGCGCGTCAGAGGCGGGCGCCCATCCAGGACTCGATGTCGGCCGCGCTGCGCGGCAGCGCCGCCGAGAGGTTGCGGTGGCCGTCGGCGGTGACCAGCACGTCGTCCTCGATGCGGATGCCGATGCCGCGCAGCTCCTCGGGGACCAGCAGGTCGTCCTCCTGGAAGTACAGGCCCGGTTCGACGGTGAGGACCATGCCCTCGGCGAGGGTGCCCTTGGCGTAGGACTCGGGGGCGGCCGCGCCGCAGTCGTGCACGTCCATGCCCAGCATGTGGCTGGTGCCGTGCAGCGTCCACCGGGCGTAGACCTTGCTGTCGGGGTCCAGCGCCTGGGCGGCCGGCACGGGGAGCAGGCCCATGTCCTCCAGGCCGTGGGCCAGCACGGTCATCGACGCGGTGTGCACATCGGCGAAGGCGCTGCCCGGGCGCACCGCCTGGATGCCGGCCTCCTGTGCGGCCAGCACCAGGTCGTAGAGCTCGCGCTGCGCGCCGGTGTAGGTGCCGTCGACCGGCAGCGTGCGGGTCACATCGGCGGTGTAGAGGTTGTGCCCCTCGACGCCCATGTCGAGCAGCACCAGCTCGCCGGGCGTGATCGGCCCCGAGTTCTCGATCCAGTGCAGCGTGGTGGCGTGCTTGCCGCCGCCCACGATCGAGTCGTAGCCGATGTCGTTGCCCATCGCCCGGGCGCGGCGGAAGAAGGTGCCCTCGATCCAGCGCTCGCCGTACTTGAGGACGTTGGCCCAGTCGGAGACGGAGTCCTCGAAGCCCAGGGTCGTGGCGTCACAGGCCTCCTGCAGCTCCGCGACCTCCCAGTCGTCCTTGACCAGCCGCATCTCCGAGGCCACCCGTGCCAGCTCGGCGTCGAGGCCGGCGTCGGCGCCGACCAGCCGGTCCACGTGGCCCGAGACCCCCCGGTGCACCCGCGTCTTGGGCCCTGTCACCGAGAGGTCCTCGGCGAGCCGGTCGACGTGGCGCACCTCGATGCCCAGGGAGTCCGAGATCTCGCGGGCCGAGGGGCGACGACCGGCCCACAGCTCGCCGTACTGGCGGTCGCGGAAGAACTCGTCGGTGTCGCGGTCGGAGCGCGGTCGCGCGTAGAGCACCGCCTCGCCGTCGGTGAGCACGAGCACCGCGTCGCTGGTGAGGTTGCCGGTGAAGTAGGTGTGCGCGGTGTCGCTGCGGAAGCGGTAGTCGGTGTCGTTGGCCCGCACCTTGTAGGTGCCTGCCGGCAGCACCAGACGCTCGCCGGGGAACGTCTCGGCCAGGCGGGCACGACGCTGCGCGGCGAGGCCGGCCACCGGGTGGCGCGGCAGGTCGAGCTCGCGCTCGCCCCAGCCGGTGCGCATGAACTCGGAGTAGGCCGCAGGCACGGCCGGGTCGTGAGACTCGGTCTTGGGCTCGGTCGACTCCGGGGTGCTCTGCTCGCTCATGCCCGTCATGCTACGTCGACCACCCACGCCCGGCGACGCCGCGCGTCCGGCCCCATGAACGCTGCCGATAGGCTCTGCTGCCATGGTGCCGCCCCGTCGAGACAACGTCGTCTTCACGGTCGTGGTCACCGCGCTGGTCGCGCTCGGTGCACTGCCGATCCTGCTGGTCGTGGCGCTGTCCGGAGGCCCGGGAACGCTCGTGCTGGCCACCGCGCTCGCGGCCCTGCCGGTGGGGCCGCTGGTCGCCTGCTACCTGTGGCTCGACCGCTACGAGCCCGAGCCGAGGTCGTTGCTGCTGCTGGGGCTGCTGTGGGGCGGGTTCGTGGCCACGGCCGCCGCGCTGCTGGTCCAGGGCATCGGCGGCCTCGTCGTCGGGGTCACCGAGGCCGCGAGCCTGGCCGTGGTCGCCCCGGTCACCGAGGAGTTCTCCAAGGGGGCGTTCCTGGTGCTGCTGCTGTGGTGGCGCCGGGCCGAGCTCGACGGTGTCCTCGACGGCATCGTGTACGCCGGCATGGTCGGCATCGGGTTCGCCTTCGTGGAGAACATCCTCTACCTGGCCGCGGCGTACAACGGCACCGACGGGGTGGGGCCGGGCGGCACCGAGGCCCTGACCGCCACCTTCGTGGTGCGCTGCCTCTTCAGCCCGTTCGCGCACCCGTTCTTCACCACCTTCATCGGCATCGGTGTCGGCCTGGCCGTCGGGTCCCGCTCAGCGGGGGTGCGGATGCTGGCCCCGCTCGTGGGCTACGTGCTCGCCGTGCTCGCACACGGACTGTGGAACGGTGCGACGATCTTCGGCCTCGGCGGCTTCGTCGCGGTCTACGTGGTGCTGATGTTCCCTGCGCTGGTGGGCCTGTTCGCCATCGCCGTGTGGGCCCGGCGCTCGGAGCGCCGGATGCTGGCCGCGGCGCTCGGGGACGCGGCCCAGCAGGGCCTGCTGCCGGCGACCGACATCGGCTGGGTGGTCGACCTCGGCGCCCGTCGCCGCGCAAGGGCGCACGCGCGCTGGCTGGGTGGTGCCGCGGGAGAGCGGGCCATGCGTGACTACCAGCAAGCGGTGATCGAGCTCGGCTTCCTGCATCATCGCTACCTGCGGGGCACGCCTCCGCCAGACTTCGCACTCCGAGGACAGCACTACGTCGCCCGCATCCGCGCCGTACGGCCGTCCATCGCCTTCCCCGGACAGGTGGTTCCGACCCGATGACAGCCCCGCACGACGCCAGCCCCGACGGCCCTGGCGGCCCCACCGGGGTCGACGACGCGCAGATGCTCACGGCGCTGGTGCGCCTGCGCGGCGCGCTCCAGGCCGCGACCCTGCCGCTCGACCTGCCGGGGGTGGATCAGGTGCGCGCCTCGCACCAGGAGATGGTCGACCAGCTCGAGGACTACGTCATCCCCCGGGTGATGACCATCGATGCGCCGCTGCTGACCGTGGTGGGCGGCTCGACGGGTGCCGGCAAGTCGACCCTGGTCAACTCCCTGGTCGGGCGGCGCGTGACCGAGCCGGGCGTGCTGCGCCCCACCACGCGCTCGCCGGTGCTGGTGCACCATCCCGACGACGGACACTGGTTCGGGCAGGACCGGCTGCTGCCCGACCTGCGCCGCGTCGAGCACTCGACCAACGACCCCGACGCGCTGCAGCTGGTGGCCTCCGACACGGTCCCGAAGGGGCTGGCGATCCTCGACGCCCCCGACGTCGACTCCGTCGAGGAGCGCAACCGCACCCTGGCCGCCCAGCTGCTCGCGGCCGCCGACCTGTGGCTCTTCGTCACCTCCGCCGCCCGGTACGCCGACCAGGTGCCGTGGGGCTTCCTCAAGCAGGCCGCGGACCGCTCGGCGGCGGTGGCGGTCGTGCTCGACCGCACCGCTCCCGAGGCCGTGCAGACCGTCTCGACCCACCTGGCGCGGATGCTGGCCTCGCGGGGTCTCAAGGACTCCCCGCTCTTCGTGGTCAACGAGGGACCGGTCGACGACGCCGGGTTGCTGCCGGCCGGGCACGTCGCCGACGTGCGTGGCTGGCTGGAGTCCCTGGCCGCCGACGCGGGGGCCCGGGCCGCGGTCGTCAAGCAGACCCTCGACGGTGCGATCCGCAGCATCACCCACCACGTGCACCCGGTGGCCGACGCCGCCGCCGTGCAGGTCGGGACCGCGGCAACGCTGCGCGAGGACGCCGAGCGGGCCTACGAGCGTGCGGTGGCCGACGCCGTGCGCGCCACCGCCGACGGCACCCTGCTGCGCGGTGAGGTGCTGGCGCGCTGGCAGGAGTTCGTCGGCACCGGCGAGCTGCTCAAGTCGCTGGAGAACCGTGTCGGCTGGCTGCGCGACCGGGTGGTCAACGCCGTCAAGGGCAAGCCGCAGCAGGCAGAGCGGGTCACCGTCGCGGTCGAGTCGGGCCTGGAGCTGCTGATCCTCGAGCACGCCGAGCAGGCGGCCGAGCGGGCCGAGGCCGCCTGGCAGCAGCACGCCGCGGGCGTCGGCCTGCTGGCCCAGGCCGGGCCCGACATCGGGCGCGCCTCGCGCGACCTGCGCCGTCGCGCCGAACGCGCGGTGCGCGACTGGCAGGGCGACGTGCTCGAGCTGGTCAAGGCCGAGGGCGCCGACAAGCGCTCCACGGCCAGGTTCCTGGCGTTCGGGGTCAACGGCCTCTCGGTCGCGCTGATGGTCGTGGTCTTCACCCACACCGCCGGCCTGACCGGCGCCGAGGCCGGCATCGCCGGCGGCTCGGCCGCGCTGGGTCAGAAGCTGCTCGAGGCCGTGTTCGGCGACCAGGCCGTCCGCGGCCTGGCCGAGCGGGCCCGACGGATGCTCGAGGAGCGGATCACGGCGCTGCTCGCCGCCGAGCGCGAGCGCTTCACGGCCCTGGTCGATGCGCTCGGCCTGGCTCCCGACGCCGCCGAGCAGCTGCGCCAGGCGGCGCGCCGCGTCGACGACGTCCGCTTCGCGGCCGCACCCCGGCAGGGCTGAGCCCTGCCCACCACACGGCTGAGGCGGCACCCTAGGGTGTCGCCCAGCACTGATCGCACGCTGAGTGGGAGAACATGACGTCCTTGCTCGAGGGGGCCAAGAAGCTGGTCACCCGTGGGACCGACACCGGCGCCCGCATCGAGGGGCTCGCGGCCGCCGCCGAGGCGTCCCGTGGGCGGCTCGACGACGCCCTCGTCGACGACGCCGAGAAGGTCGTCGACCGCGCCACCAGCCGGCTGCGCCTCTCGGCCGGGCACACGGTGGTGGCCATCGCCGGGGCGACCGGGTCGGGCAAGTCCTCGACCTTCAACGCGCTCACCGGTCTCGAGCTGTCCGCAGTCGGCGTACGCCGCCCGACCACGTCGTGGGCCACCGCCTGCGTGTGGGGCAGCGACGGTGCCGGCGAGCTGCTCGACTGGCTCGGCATCCCCCCGCGCCACCAGACCACCCGCGACTCGATGCTCGACACCCGCCGGGAGTCGCAGGCCCTCGAGGGCGTCGTGCTGCTCGACCTGCCCGACCACGACTCCACCGAGGTCTCCCACCACCTCGAGGTCGACCGGCTGGTCGCGCTCGCCGACATGCTGGTCTGGGTCCTGGACCCCCAGAAGTACGCGGACGCCGCCATCCACGATCGCTACCTGGCACCGCTGAGGACCCACGAGGGCGTCATGGTCGTGGTGCTCAACCACATCGACACCGTGCCGGCCGAAGGACGTGAGGCGATGCTCGCCGACGTCCGCCGCCTGCTGGAGGCCGACGGCCTGGGCCGGGTGCCGGTGATCGGCGTCAGTGCCCGCCAGGGGATCGGCCTCGACGCGCTGCGCAGCGAGATCGAGTCCCGGGTGCGGGCCAAGAAGATGACCGCCGAGCGGATCGAGTCCGACGTACGAGCGACCGCGACCCGACTGCAGGAGGCCGGCGGCGACGCCCCGACCCGCGCGTTGTCCGACCAGCGGGTCCGTGCGCTGCAGGACGCCTTCGCCGAGGCGGCGGGCGTGCCGACCGTGGTGCAGGCCGTCGAGCGCTCCACCCGGATGCGGGCCGGGCGGGCCACCGGCTGGCCGCTGGTCTCGTGGGTCGGGCGGCTGCGCCCCGACCCGCTGAAGAAGCTCCAGCTCGACCTGGGCGGCTCCGCCAAGGCGCTGCGCGGGGCCGAGAGCGCGGTGCCCGAGGCGACCTCGGTGCAGCGCGCCCGCGTCGACTCCGAGGTGCGGGCGCTGGCCGACGACACGACTCAGGGGCTCGGCCGGCCCTGGGCCGAGGCCGTGCGCCGAGCCTCGGTGCAGCGGCTGCCCGAGATCGGCGACCGGCTCGACGAGGCCCTGCGCGGCGTCGACCTGCAGGTCTCACGCATCCCGGTCTGGGCCGGGGTGGTGCGCGTGCTGCAGTGGATCCTCGTGGTGGCCGCGCTGCTGGGCGCCGCGTGGACCGTGGCGACCGCGCTGTCCGGCACCCTCGACGACACCCCCGTGTACGCCGGGGTCGCGCTCCCGCTCATCCTGCTGCTGGGCGGCGTGGGTCTCGGGGTGCTGCTCGCGCTGGTGTGCCGCGGCCTGGTCGCCGGCACCGCCCGGCGGCGTGCCGCGGTGGCCGACAGCCGGATGCGCGAGGCCGTCGGCGTGGTGGCGCACGACCTGGTCGTCAGCCCGGTCGAGGTCGAGCTCGAGGCCTACACCCGCGCCCGCGGAGGGCTCTCCAAGGCCCTCGCCGCCCGTTGAGGGCCGCCGCCCACGCCCCCCCGCGCTGACCGAGAGCTGCGCGACCTCGCTGCGGCGAGATGACCACCATCGAGGTGGACGCCGTCCTGGTCGGCCACGACCTCACCGAGGCGCCCTGCGCCGGGGGACCCAGACGAGCCGCCGGGCCGCGGAGCAACTACGCTCGGTGGCATGGCGGAATATGTCTTCACACTGCGCAACGTGCGCAAGGCCCACGGTGACAAGGTCGTCCTCGACAACGTCACCCTCTCGTTCCTGCACGGCGCCAAGATCGGCGTCGTGGGCCCCAACGGCACCGGCAAGTCGTCGCTGCTGAAGATCATGGCCCAGCTCGACCACGCCAACAACGGCGACGCGATCCTGGACCCCGGGGCGACGGTCGGGATGCTGCAGCAGGAGCCCCCGCTCACCGAGGGCCGCACGGTGCTGGAGAACGTCGAGGAGGCCGTCGCCGAGACCAAGGCGAAGATGGCGCGCCTCGACGAGCTCTACATGATGATGGGCGACCCCGACGCCGACCAGGACAAGGTGGCCAGCGAGGCCGGCGACCTGCAGAGCGAGCTCGACGCAGCCAACGTCTGGGACCTCGACAGCCGGCTCGACCAGGCGATGGACGCCCTGCGCTGCCCGCCCGCCGACGCGCTGGTCGACAACCTGTCCGGAGGCGAGCGGCGCCGGGTGGCGCTGTGCAAGCTGCTGCTGCAGCAGCCCGACCTGCTGCTGCTCGACGAGCCCACCAACCACCTCGACGCCGAGTCGGTGCAGTGGCTCGAGGGCCACCTGGCGAACTATCCCGGCGCGGTCCTGGCCGTCACCCACGACCGGTACTTCCTCGACAACGTCGCCCAGTGGATCCTCGAGCTCGACCGGGGCCAGGCGCATCCCTACGAGGGCAACTACTCCACCTACCTCGAGACCAAGAAGGACCGGCTCAAGGTCGAGGGGCAGAAGGATGCCAAGCGCGCCAGGATGCTCGAGAAGGAGCTGGAGTGGGTCCGCTCCAACCCCAAGGCGCGCCAGGCCAAGAGCAAGTCCCGCCTGGCCCGCTACGAGGAGATGGCGGCCGAGGCCGACCGGATGCGCAAGATCGACACCTCCGAGATCAACATCCCGGCCGGGCCGCGGCTCGGTGACGTGGTGCTCGAGGCCAAGGGCCTGACCAAGGGCTTCGAGGGCCGCACCCTCATGCACGACCTGTCGTTCTCGCTGCCGCGTGCGGGCATCGTGGGCGTGATCGGCCCCAACGGTGTCGGCAAGACCACGCTGTTCCGGATGATCACCGGCCAGGAGCAGCCCGACTCCGGCGAGCTCAACGTCGGCCAGACCGTCAAGATCTCCTACGTCGACCAGAGCCGTGGTGGTCTGGACTCGACCAAGAACGTGTGGGAGGTCGTCTCCGACGGGCTCGACTTCATCAAGGTCGCGAACTTCGAGATGAACTCGCGTGCCTACGTGGCCTCCTTCGGGTTCAAGGGCCCCGACCAGCAGAAGAAGGCCAACGTGCTCTCCGGTGGTGAGCGCAACCGCCTCAACCTGGCCCTGACCCTGAAGATGGGCGGCAACCTGCTGCTGCTCGACGAGCCGACCAACGACCTCGACGTCGAGACCCTGTCCTCGCTCGAGGACGCGCTGCTCGACTTCCCCGGCTGCGCCGTGGTCACCTCGCACGACCGCTGGTTCCTCGACCGCGTGGCCACCCACATCCTCGCCTGGGAGGGCGACGACGAGGACCCGGCCGGCTGGTTCTGGTTCGAGGGCAACTTCGCGGCGTACGAGGAGAACAAGATCGAGCGGCTGGGCGCCGAGGCGGCTCGCCCGCACCGGGTGACCCACCGTCGCCTCACGCGCGACTGAGGCGGCGGGGCCCGGCGGGTACGCCGGGACCGCACGACGAGGGCCGGGGCCTCAGGGTCCCGGCTGTCGTATCTCCATCTCGGGGTGGCAGGCGACCAGCGCGTCGGCCACGGCGTTCATCGCACGGCCCAGGGCGGCGAGGTCCTCGGGGTCGACCCGGTCGATGAGGTGCTCGCGCACCCCGGCCACGTGGAGCGGCGCGATCTGCTCGAGGAGCCGGCGACCCGACGGCGTCAGCCAGCACACGATCCCGCGACCGTCCTCGGGCGAGGTGCGCCGCTCGACCAGCCCGGCCTTCTCCATGCGCGCCACGGTGTGGGTGACCCGGCTGCGGCTGTGCGCCAGTGCGTCGGCCAGCTGGGCCATCCGCAGGCGGCCGTCGCGCTCCGAGAGCCGCACCAGGATCTCGTACTCGGTCAGGGAGAGCCCGCACTCGCGCCGCAGCTCGTCGTCGAGACGGTCGAAGAGCAGCGTCGAGCCCATCACCAGCCCGCGCCAGGCGTGCTGCTGGTCGGCGTCGAGCCAACGGCCGGTGACGCGGCTGGGGGAGGTCTCGGTGCTGGTCACGCCCGTCATCCTAGTGCGGCGAGGCAGCAGCGCTGCACACCCCAGGACGGCCGCGACCCCCGGCACCAGGGTGCCGGGGGTCGCGCCTGAGCGGTCGTGGGTGGTGCGAGCCAGGGCTCAGAGACGCTCGAGGATCAGCGCCATGCCCTGGCCGCCGCCCACGCACATGGTGATCAGGCCGGTCGTCTTGTCGTGCCAGTCCAGGCTGTTGAGCATGGTGTTCTGCAGACGGGCCCCGGTCATGCCGAAGGGGTGGCCCACGGCGATCGCGCCGCCGTTGACGTTGAGGCGGTCGAGGTCGATGCCGAGGTCCTGGTAGGACGGCACGACCTGCGCGGCGAAGGCCTCGTTGATCTCGACCAGGTCGATGTCGCCGATGCTCATGCCGGCGTGCTTGAGCGCGTTCCGGGTGGCCTCGACCGGGCCCAGGCCCATGATCTCGGGGGACAGGCCGCTGACGCCGGTCGAGACGATGCGGGCCAGCGGTGTGAGGCCCAGCTCGGCGGCCTTGGTGTCGCTCATGATGACCACTGCGGCGGCGCCGTCGTTGAGGGCGCAGCAGTTGCCGGCGGTGACCACGCCGTCGGGGCGGAAGACCGGCTTGAGGTCCTTGAGGGCGTCGTAGGTGACCCCGGCACGCGGACCGTCGTCGGTGGACACGACGGTGCCGTCGGGGAGGGTCACCGGGGTGATCTCGCGGGCCCAGAAGCCGTTGTTGATCGCCTTCTCGGCCAGGTTCTGGCTGCGTACGCCGAACTCGTCGAGCTCCTTGCGGTCCAGCCCGCGCATCCGCGCGACGTTCTCGGCGGTCTGGCCCATCGCGATGTAGACGTCGGGCAGCTGGTCGTTCTCGCGCGGGTCGACCCAGTCCTGGCCGCCCTCGGCCATCTTGTCGGTGCGCGCCTTGGCGTCGTCGAAGAGGTGGTTGTGGGTGTCGGGCCAGTGGTCGGAGGTGCCCTTGGCGAAGCGGGAGACGGTCTCGACGCCCGAGGAGATGAAGACGTCGCCCTCCCCGGCCTTGATCGCGTGGAAGGCCATCCGGGTGGTCTGCACCGAGGAGGAGCAGTAGCGCGTGATCGTCGCGCCGGGCACGTCGTCCATGCCGTTGAGCACGTTGACGACGCGCGCCAGGTTGTTGCCGGACTCGCCGCCGGGCAGGCCCACGCCCATGTAGTGGTCGTCGATGCTGCTGGGGTCGAGCGCCGGCACCTTGTCGAGGGCGGCCTTGATGATGGTCGCGCTCAGGTCGTCGGGACGCAGGTCCTTGAGCGAGCCCTTGTTGGCGCGCCCGATGGGCGAGCGGGCGGTGGAGACGATGACTGCCTCAGGCATGGATGGAGACCGGCTCTCTGTTCGGGGACGGTGGAGTCGGCTTCACCCTAGTCGAGCGTGCCGGTGACGGGCGGGCCTGTCAGCGGGGTGGGACCGGGGAGTGGGAGCGCAGCGTCGCGCAGGAGGACCAGCCACGTCGTCAGGGCTGGGTCGCGAGCGTCCCCGGGGCGACTCCGGAGCCGGACGGCCTCTCGACCCGGTCCACGAGCTGCTCGACCACCTCCTGGGCGAGCGCGAGGCGCAGCGCCCGGCGGGTGCGCAGGTAGGCCGAGCAGGTGCCGAGCGGCAGGGCCGCCTCGCGGTCGACCGCACGGTGGTCACCCCGCGAAGCCCCTCACGGGCGGCCACGGTGCGCGCGGCCTGGAGCAGCTCGGCTCGGCGTCCCGTCCGGGGGACGGGTGGGGTGAGGGACATCTCGCCTGCTGCGCTCGTGGTGGGGCGATGGTGAGCGTACTGTCGGTATGTCAGTAGCTCTACAGATGTAGAAAGATGTGTCATGGTCACCGTCACCACTCCCGTCGCAGCCCTGTACGTCCTCACCCTCGCCGTCGCGGTCCTGGTCGGCGTCGTCGTGCTGGGCACGGCGCTCGCCACGCTCACCAGCCACCACCACCGCCGTCGCGCCGCCCGGCAGAGCATCCCCGTCTACTACCGGGGTCTCATGACCGCACGCTGAGCCAGGCGCGCTCCGCGTCTGGCACGATCGCGACGTGCGACATCGCTACGAGTGCCCGGTGCGCTGGGCCGACCTCGACCTGCTGGGCCACGTCAACAACGTCGTGTACGTCGACTACCTGCAGGAGGCGCGCGTCGACATGATGCGCCACCACCGCGGCGGGGCGCCGGCCCAGCAGTCGGCGCAGGGCCTGGTCGAGGGCCTGGTCGTGGTGCGCCACGAGGTCTCCTACCGCGCGCCGCTCACCTTCCGCTTCGGGCCGGTGAGCATCGAGTGCTGGGTCGTGCGGGTGCGCGCGGCGAGCTTCACGATGGCCTACGAGATCTTCGACGAGCACGACGACGGCAGCCGCACCGTCTACCTGCGGGCCACCACCGTGCTGACGCCCTTCGTCTTCAGCCACGAGCGACCCCGCCGGCTGGCACCCGAGGAGCGCGAGGCCCTCGACGGCGTACCTCGAGGACCGGGAGTCCGGGGAGGTGGCGGAGCGGGCAGCGGCTGGGCCGGCACACCGAGAGGAGGCCGGGCACTACCCGGTGCGGGTCCGCTTCAGCGACGTCGACGTCTACGGGCACGTCAACAACGTGCGCTACTTCGAGTACCTGCAGGAGTCCCGGATCGCGCTGATGTCGCGGCTGTGGCCGAGTCCGGGCGACGCGAGCCGGGCCAGCCTGGTGGTCGCCCGTGCCGAGGTCGACTACCGGGTGCCGATCCTGCACCGCGAGGCGGCGTACGACGCCTGGTCGTGGGTCAGCCACGTCGGCACGACCTCGATGGTGGTCGAGAGCGAGATCTGCGACGCCGACACGGTCTTGGCGCGGGCGCGCGTCGTGCTCGTCTTCGTCGACCCCGGCTCGGGCCGGGCCCGCCCGCCGGCCCCGGAGCAGCGCGAGCCGCTGGAGGCCATGCGGGCCCGGTCCGCCGGGTAGTGGCTCAGTCGAAGGTGTTGACCATGAACTGGGCCGCGTGGGTGACGTAGTCCCAGAACGTCTGGCGCTGCTCCTCGGTCAGGTCGGCCTCGTCGAGCGCGGCGCGGAAGTGCATCAGCCAGTGGTCGCGTGCCTCGGGGTTGACCGCGAACGGCGCGTGGCGCATCCGCAGGCGGGGGTGCCCGCGGGTGTCGGAGTACGTCGTGGGCCCGCCCCAGTACTGCACCAGGAACAGCGCGAAGCGGTCCTCGGCGGGACCGAGGTCCTGCTCGGGGTACATCGGGCGCAGCACCTCGTCGTCGGCCACGCCCTCGTAGAAGCGGTGCACGATCGCCCGGATCGTGGCCTCGCCCCCGATCTCGTCGTAGAACGTCACCGGCCCATCATCCCGTTCGTGCCCGCGGTGTCCTCGGCCGGGCGGCCGGCGGCCTGGTCCTCGGAGCGCTCGTCGCGGTGCCAGACCACCCGCTGCGGGAAGGGGATCTCGATGCCCTCGATGTCGAAGCGGGCCTTGATGCGCTGGCGCATCTCGCGCGCCACGCCCCACTGCAGGCCGGGGGCGGTCTTGAGGGCCACCCGCACCGCGATGCCGTCGGCGCCGAGGTCCTGCACGCCCCACACCGAGGGCTCCTCGAGCACCTTGCCCTTGAAGTCCTCGTCGTCCCACAGGTCCTGCGCGACGTCCTGCAGCACGCGGCTGACCTTGACCAGGTCGGAGTCGTAGGCGACCGAGATGTCGAGGACCGTGCGTGCCCAGTTCTGGCTCATGTTGCCCACGCGGGCGATCTCGCCGTTGCGGACGTACCAGACGGTGCCGTTGATGTCGCGCAGCCGGGTCACGCGCAGGCTCACCGCCTCCACGGTGCCGATGGCCTCGCCGAGGTCGATCTCGTCGCCCACGCCGTACTGGTCCTCGAAGATCATGAAGACGCCCGAGAGGAAGTCGGTCACCAGCGACTGGGCGCCGAAGCCGACCGCCAGGCCCACGATGCCGGCGCTGGCGATGATCGGGGCGATGTTGACACCGATCTCGCTGAGCACCATCGTGCCGACGATCGCGAGCACGAGTCCGGTGATGATGCTCTTGAGCAGGCTGCCCATCGTCTTGGCGCGCTGCACCCGGCGGGTCGCGTTGCGCGCCTCGTGGGCTGCCTCCACCTTGGCCGCTCGTCCGCGTCGGAAGCGGTTGACCTGGTCGGGGAGGACACCCTCCTCGGCCCGCGAGACGATCCGGTCGACGACCCGGTGCAGCAGCCAGCGCAGCACGAGGCCGAAGACGATGAGGCCCAGCACGGCCATCGGCTTGCCGATCAGCAGGTCGGCGGTGTTGGCGAGCTTGTTGCTGCCGGTCTGGTCCTTGACCCAGTTGCAGACCTGCTCGGTCTCGTCGCAGCGACCCTTGATGAGCGAGGACAGTGAAACGAGGGGGGACATGCGTGCCAGTGAAACAGGTGCCCTGCCACGACCCCCAACCCACCGCGTGTCGAACCGGTCACGTCGCGCGGGTCGGGGCGACCGCGGGTGGAGGGAGCGGCGGGCGGACGGATATCCTTGCGTCGTGACGACGCTGATCACCGCCCCCACCACCCTCGCCCGCCGTGCCCGCACGCTGCTGCTCGCGCTCGGCGCGGCCGGCGCCGCGGTCGTGCTGAGCGCCGCCCCGGCCGCCGCCGACGTGCCCGAGGGCTGGTCGGACCCGGCAGCCGTCGACCCGCTCGGCTGGCTGCTGGTCCTCGTCGGGCTGCCGGTGCTCGGCGTGCTCGTGCTGACCGCGCTGGTCTACGGGCCGCCGCTGGCCCGTGGCGAGCGCGTGGCCCCCGGCGCCCCGGCGGTCGAGAACCAGTGGATCGGCGGCCCGCGTCGCGCGACCGGCGAGCTGGCCGGCCCCGACGACGACGACTCGCAGGCGGGTGGCTCCAGTGCCCGCTGGTGACCCCTTCACCTCCGCCGATCACGCCGCCCTCGACGCGACGATCCGTCGCGCCGAGCAGCTGTGCCGGATGGAGTTCTCCGTCTTCGTCGGCAACGCCGAGGGTGAGCCCCGCGACTTCGCCACGAGCCTGCACAACACGCTGGTGGCGCCCTCGCGCAGCATCCTCGTCATGGTCGACCCGACCCGCCGGGTGCTGGAGATCGTGACCGGCGCCTACGTGCGTCGCACCCTCACCGACCGTGAGGTCGAGCTGGCCGCGCTGCACATGCAGCAGGACTTCGCCGCGGGCGACCTCGCCGGGGGCCTGCGCCGCGGCATCGAGATGCTCGCCGAGCACGCGCGGCCCCCGCGCACCCTGCACGCCCAGGCCTGACCCGGCGCGACCGGTCATCTTCGCACCACCGACCGGTCACCCCCGCACCACCGAGAGGTGCAGAAGTGACCCCTCGGTGGTGCGAAAGTGACTGCTCGTGCCTCAGCGGCGAGCGTCGCGCTCCTGGGCGGCCAGGGCGCGCAGCACGTCGGCGCGGCCCTCGAGCACGTAGCGCTGGGCGGCGGCGGGGGCGGCGGTGCGCTCCAGCCAGTCGTCGACCTTCTCCACCAGCTCGGTGCTCGCGAGCGGGCTGGGGAAGATGAAGTTGAGCACGGTCGAGGCGCGGTGGGTGCCCAGGTGGTCCCACAGGGTCTCGGCCGCCTCGAGGTACTTGTCGACGTACGGCGCGAGTACCTCCTCCTGGCCTTGGCGCATGAAGGAGAACACGATCGAGCGCGCGGTCTCGTTGGGCACGTCGGTGCGCTCGACGGCCAGCTCCCAGGCCTCGGCCTTCGCGGCCGCGTCGGGGCGCGCCGCGCGCGCGGCGGCGGCGTGCTCCTGGCCCGAGATCGTGGCGTCACCGGCCAGCTCGTCGTCGATGCGCGACCCGGCCCGGCCGGCGGCGGCCAGCGAGGTCACCAGCGACCAGCGCAGGTCCTGGTCGACGCTGAGCCCCTCGACCTCCCAGGTGCCGTCGAGCAGCCCCGCCACGTCGTCGAGCGCGCGGTCGCTGTGGGCGGCGGCGGCGTAGGAGCGCACGAAGGTCAGCTGCTGGTCGCTGCCGGGCTCGGCGGCCAGCGCCAGCTCGCGCAGCCCGCTCTCCCAGCGCTCGAGCAGCGCTGCCCGGCCCGCCGGCGCCGAGTACGCCGACGCCGCGGTGGCGGCCGTGCTCGGGATGCCGGCTCACGCCCCAGGGGTCGGTCTCCTGGCCGATGTTGGCCAGCACCAGCTCGACGTAGTCGGTGGCGGCCATCTCGGCGTCGCGGGTCATGTCCCACGCCGCGCCCCAGACCAGGGCCCGGGCCAGCGAGTCGTCGAGGCGCGAGAGGCCGTCGATGGCGGTGGCCAGCGAGCGCTCGTCGAGGCGGATCTTGGCGTAGGTCAGGTCCGCGTCGTTGAGGAGCAGCAGGTCGGGCTGGGTCTCGCCGGCGAGCTCGGGGATCTCGGTCAGCTCACCCTCGACGTCGGTCTCGACGTAGCGGGTGCGCACCAGGCGACCGTCGACGTCGGAGTACAGGCCGATGCCCAGGCGGTGGCGGCGCAGCTGCGGCCAGTCGGGGTGCGCGCCCTGGCGCACCGCCAGGCGGGCGTAGCGCCCCTGGTCGTCGAGCTCGAACTCCGCGCTGAGCGTGTTGACGCCCGCGGTCTGGAGCCACTCCTTCGCCCAGCCGGCCAGCTCGCGGCCCGACGAGCGCTCGAGGGCGGCGAGCAGGTCGGAGAACTCGGAGTTGCCGTAGGCGAAGTCCTTGAAGTACTGCTGCAGGCCACCGAGGAAGTCCTCGAGGCCCACCCAGGCGACCAGCTGCTTGAGCACCGAGGCGCCCTTGGCGTAGGTGATCATGTCGAAGTTGACCTCGACCGCCTGCAGGTCGTGGTTGTCGGCGGCGATCGGGTGCGTGCTGGGCAGCTGGTCGGCGCGGTAGCCGGTCTGCTTGCGCGCGTTGGCGAAGCCGGTCCAGGAGTCGGTGAACTCGGTGGCCTCGACCTCGGCGTGGTAGCAGGCCCACTCGGCGAACGACTCGTTGAGCCACAGGTCGTCCCACCACTTCATGGTCACCAGGTCGCCGAACCACATGTGCGCCATCTCGTGCAGGATCACCGAGCAGCGGAACTCGTAGAACGAGCGCGGCTGGCGCGAGCGCGGCAGGTACTCGTCGCGCAGGGTGACGGCGCCGGCGTTCTCCATCGCGCCCATGTTGTACTCCGGCACGTAGAGCTGGTCGTACTTGCCGAAGGGGTAGGGGAAGTCGAAGGCGTCCTCGAAGAAGGCGAAGCCCTGCTTGGTGATGGTCAGCACGTCCTCGAGGTCGCGCTCGAGGTACTCCACCAGCGACTGGCGGCAGTAGTGGCCCAGGGGGATGGTGCCGTGCCTGCCCTCGTAGGCGTCCTGCACCTCGTGGTACTCGCCGGCGATCAGGGCGGTGATGTAGGTCGACATCGGCTTGGTCGGCTCGAACTCCCAGACCGCGCGGCCGTCCCCGAGGCCCTGGGGCTCGGGGGTGGGGGAGTTGGAGACGACCTTCCAGTCCTGGGGCGCGGTGACGCGGAACGTGAAGACGGACTTGAGGTCGGGCTGCTCGAAGGTGGTGTAGACGCGGCGGGCGTCGGGCACCTCGAACTGCGAGTAGAGGTAGACCCGGTCGTCGACCGGGTCGACGAAGCGGTGCAGGCCCTCGCCGGTGTGGGAGTAGGTGCAGTCGGCGCGCACCACCAGGGTGTTCTCGGCCGCCAGGTCGTCCAGCGCGATGCGGCTGTCGGCGTACGCCGTGGCCGGGTCCAGCGGCCGGCCGTTGAGGGTGATCTCGTGCACCGTGGCGTCGACGAGGTCGGCGAAGGTCTCGGCGCCGGGCTCGCTGCAGGTGAAGGAGATCGTGGTCGTGGAGGCGAAGGTCTTCTCGCCCGTCGTGAGGTCCAGGTCGATGGAGTACGACGTGACGTCCAGGAGGGCGGCGCGGGTGGCGGCCTCGTCCCGGGTGAGGTTGGTTCCAGGCATGGCGCGATCATCGCACCGCCCCGGGAGGTGGCGACAACCAGATACCCGGCGGGGCGGGCCGTGTGCCTGGAGTGGTGGCTGAAAGCTCGTGCGGCCAGTGTGACCAATGTGAAAAAAATCGAGACAACCGGCGTGTCGGTGCTTGACGTGGGGTTTAATCCCCACTCGTGACGATGACTCGGAATGGCCGGTGCGGTGGGACGAGGCGTTCGGCCGGGCGACTGGTGGGACTGCTCGTCAGCCTGGCCGTGAGCCTGGTCGTGCTGCCCGTGGTGCCGGCGCAGGGCTACTCCACCTACCTGTGCACCGGGTACGTGTCGTGCCAGGAGAAGGGCTACTCGCACGCCGGCTACCGCACGGCGGGCCAGCAGATGTGGTGGCGGATGTACGCCGGGCACAACTGCACCAACTACGTGGCCTACCGGCTGGTGCAGAACGGGATGTCGCCCGAGCGGCCCTGGTCGGGCAGCGGCAACGCCACCAACTGGGGCTACGCCATGTCGCACCTGGTCGACGACGTCCCCGTCGTGGGCTCGGTGGCCTGGTGGAAGGCCAACGTGCCCGGCGCCGGCTCGGCGGGCCACGTCGCCTACGTCGAGCAGGTCGTCTCGCCGACCGAGATCATCGTCTCGGAGGACTCCTGGGGAGGTGACTTCCACTGGCGCCGCATCACGACGTCCGGCACGGGCTGGCCCAGCGGCTTCATCCACTTCCGCGACCAGCAGGTCGAGGCCGAGGAGGCGCCCGTGATCACCGGTGACGTCGCCGTGGGCGAGACCCTGCAGGCCACCACCGGCAGCTGGCGGCCCGCGGGCACCACCAGGCTGCAGTGGTACGCCGGCAACACCCCGGTGCCCGGGGCGGACCAGCCCACCTTCACGCCGACCGCGGCGCAGCGGCGTACGCGGCTCTCGGTGGCGGTCGTGGCGACCAAGAAGGGCTACGCCGACGGCACCGCGACCTCCTCGCGCACCCGCAAGGTCAAGCCCGGCACCCTGACCACCCTCGGCGCGCCCGCCGTCGCGGGCACCGCGCAGGTGGACCAGGTCCTCACCGCCACCCGCGGCAGCTACGAGCCGAGGCCCGAGCAGACCTCGCTGCAGTGGTACGCCGACGGCGACGCCCGTGCCGGGGGCCACGACGGCCAGGCTGCGGCTGACCCCCGAGCTGGTCGGCGCCGACGTCGAGGTGCGCGAGGCCGCCGTCCTCGAGGGCTACCGCACGAGCACCGCGGCGGTCCCGGGCGGCCGGGTCGCACCGGGCGTCCTGAGCGTCGACCGAGCCGTTCACGCTGACGGGCAAGGCCCGGCTGGGCAAGACGCTCGAGGTCGGTCGCGGCACCTTCACGCCCTCCGACGCCGAGGTCACCTACACGTGGCGTCGAGACGGCCAGGCCGTCTCGGGCCCGGCGGTCGGTGCGGGCGGTCGGCGCTACTCGCTCGGTGAGGGCGACGTGGGCCGCGCCCTCGAGGTGCTGGTCGAGGTCGCCCGGCCCGGCTACGAGACCCACACCGCGCTGCTCGGGACCGGGGGGCCGGTCACCACGCGCTCGACCATGCTGGTCGAGGCGACGGGCCGCACCCGCAAGGTGGTCGCCGACGTCTCCGTCTCCGCGCTCGGCGTGGCGGAGCCCGGCCCCGGTGGCACGGTGCGCCTGCTGGTCGGGCAGCGCGAGAAGGTGGCCGAGCTCGTCGACGGGTCGGCACGCCTGCGCCTGGGCCGCCTCGACCCCGGCACGCACCGCATCCGCGTGCTGTACGACGGCACCGACGTGGTCAGGCGCGCGCGGCAGGTCCTGCGGGTCGCGGTGCCGGGGGAATAGTGCGACGGCGGGGATGATTGAAGGGTCCATGACCTCCGAGACCGTCCCGACGTCCACGGCCGACTTCTGGTTCGACCCCCTGTGCCCCTTCGCCTGGATCACCTCGCGGTGGATCCTCGAGGTGGAGCAGGTGCGTGACATCGAGGTCTCCTGGCACGTGATGAGCCTGGCCTACCTCAACGAGGGCAAGGACGTGCCCGAGGAGTACCGCGAGGCGCTCGAGAAGGGCTGGGGCCCGGTGCGGGTCGCGATGGCGACCTGGCAGCGCCACGGCCAGGACCACCTGCTGCCGCTCTACTCCGCCATGGGCACCCGCATCCACGACCAGGGGCGGGGGGCCGAGCGCGACGTGGTCGTCGAGGCGCTCGCCGAGGTCGGGCTGCCGGACACGCTGGTCGAGGCGTGGGACGACGCGTCGTACGACGACGCCATCCGCGCCTCGCACCACGAGGGCATGGACCAGGTCGGTGACGAGGTCGGCACCCCGACGATCGCCATCGACGGCACCGCCTTCTTCGGCCCGGTCCTGACGTCGATCCCGCGCGGCGAGGAGGCCGGCCGGGTCTGGGACGGCGCGGTGCTGCTGGCCGGCTACCCCTACTTCTTCGAGCTCAAGCGCTCGCGCACCGCCGAGCTCGACTTCAGCTAGGCGGCTCCAGGCAGGGGCGGCGCCCTCAGCCCGCCGTGTCGAGCGCGGCGAGCCGGGACTGCTTGGCCTGCAGGGCCGTGCGGTGCTCGGTCGTCGCGTCGACCAGGAGGTCGTCGAGCATCGCGCGCAGCCGCCGGGGGATCTGCAGGCTGTCGTGGCCCCAGTGGGCGATCTCGTCGACGGCCAGGTCGAGCAGCTGCTCGAAGGTGGTCTCGCGGGTCACCAGGCGCGGCGGTGCCGTCGCCGTCGACGTGCACCGGCCACGGGTCGGGCTCGGTGGCCAGGCGGTGCAGGAGGTCGTGCAGCTGGTCGACGACCTGCACGGCGGTGGTCGGGTCGTTGATGCCGGGCGACAGCGCTCGCTCGGCGATGTCGACCAGGCGTCGCAGGCCGAAGGCGATGTCCTGCTGCAGCGAGCGCTCGCTGGCCAGGTCGACGTGGCGGCGCAGCACCTGGTCCCAGTCGACGTCGACCGCGCGGGTGCCGTGCACCACCGCGAGGGGTCGCGACCGCACCAGGAAGGTGCCCAACGGGTGCAGCATCTCGATGCGCACCCCGTGCTGCTCGGCGCGCGCGCACAGCTGGTCGACGTCGAGCGCGTCGAGGTAGCCGCTGTGCGGGGCCAGCACCACGTGCTGGTGGCCCAGGTCGGGGATCTCGGGCGGGCTCCCGGGCAGGTCGCGGCGTGCACCCCGGCCGCGCTGGAGCAGGTCGCGGGTCTCGCGCGCGCTGCGGTGCAGGATGTTGGAGATGCCGACCGACGCGGTGATGTGGTTGATGAAGAGCAGGAACATCGCCACCGCCGCGACCACCAGCGCGAAGGCGAGGGTCACGGCCAGCTGGGGCACGGGGTTGTCGCCGGCGTCGGCCAGCGAGCGCAGCACCGTGAGGGCGTAGACGAAGGTCGCGGTGAAGACACCGAGCGTGTGCTGGGTGACCCGGTCCTGCAGGAAGGTCTGCAGCACCCGGGGCGAGAACTGGCTGCTGGCCAGCTGCAGCACCACCATCGTGTTCGAGAAGACCAGGCCGGTCACCGTGATCATCGCGCCCGCGATGCTCGACAGCACGCTGCGCGCGCCCTCGACGTCGCCGGGGAAGAGGAACGGCAGCAGGTCGGCCAGGCCGGTGTCGTCCAGCCGCGGGACGACCACGCCGAGCGCGATGGCCCCGCCCGACCACAGTGCCGGCACGACCCAGAACGGGCGCACGGCCCGGCGGGCCTGCCGGCTCACCCAGCTGCGTCCGGCCTGGTCGCCGGAGGGGGCCGCGGGGACGGGGCTGGGCCGGGTCTGTGGTGTGCTCACCGCCCCTTCCTATCGTGTACGCCGCTGCTGCGGGGATCGACACTGTGGCTGCAGTGACGCATGATGTTGGTGATGTCCAGCCCCCCACTGCCGCGCCGCGCCCTGGTCGCCCGGGCCGCCGCCCTGTCGACCGTGCCCGCCCTCGGTGCCTTGACCGGGTGGGCCGCCCCCGGCGCCGTGGCCGCCGAGACCACCCGTTCCGGCGGCGTCACGAGCCACGAGATCGCGCTGGGCGCCCAGCGGCTGCAACGAAGCGGCTCGGGTCGGTGGGCGACCGGCCGCCTCGACACGGCGTCGTACCGGATGCTCGCGCTGACCTGGACCGGCAGCGCGCCCGGCCTGCGGGTGCGCACCCGCAGCCGCGGTCGCTGGTCGTCGTGGCAGGCGCTGCGGGTCCTGCACGACGGGCCCGACACCGGCAGTCGCGAGGACGCCGGGCGCCGCGGCACCGATCCGCTGTGGCTGCCCGAGGCCGACGGCGTCGAGGTGCTCGTGGTGGGGCAGCGACCCCGCGACCTGCGCCTGGTGCTCATCGACCCCGGCAGCCGGGCCGGCGACTCGCGCGCCCGGGCCTCGATCCCCGCGGGACGCAGCGGGACGGAGGAGAGCGACGAGCCCGCCCGCAGGAAGCCCCGTCGCTCGCCGCGACCGCGGCTGCGCAGCCGCAAGGACTGGGGCGCCGACGGCTCGTGGCGCGACGGCAAGCCGGTGATGTGCCGCACCATCCAGCAGGTCCACGTGCACCACACCGCGAGCGGCAACGACTACAGCCGCACCGACGTGCCCGCCTTGATCCGCTCGATGTACCGCTACCACACCCAGTCCCTGGGCTGGTCCGACATCGGCTACAACTTCCTCGTCGACAAGTTCGGGCGCACCTGGGTCGGCCGCGCCGGCGGCCCGGGCAGGCCGGTGCGCGGCGCGCACACGCTGGGCTTCAACAACACCTCGGTGGGCGTCGCGGTGATCGGCAACTTCGAGAGCAGCGGGGTCACCAGCAAGACCGTCACGGCCGTGGTCAAGCTGGCGGCCTGGAAGCTCGACAAGTACGGGCGCCGGCCGTCGGGCAAGGTCCGCGTCTACTCCACCGGCAGCGACAAGTACCCCCGGGGCTGGGTGCGGCTGCGCGTCATCGACGGGCACCGCGACACCAACGACACCGCCTGCCCGGGGCAGTCGCTCTACAAGAAGCTGCCGACGATCCGCAAGCGCACCCGCAGGCGGGCCAGGAAGCACGGCGGGATCGGGTGAACCCCGGCTGACCCCTGGCTGACCGGCCGGGTCAGCCGCCCGACGAGACCGCCGCCCCGACCGCGATCGAGGTGACGACCGCGGCCGTCGCCGCGCCGACCGCCTTCCGCACCGCCTCGGCGGCCCAGGCGCCCTCGGCGACCTCCTCGGCCCGGCGCCGCACCTGCCCGGCACGGATGCCCTGGTGGTCGACGACCTTGTGGGCCCGGCCGGTCGCGTGCAGGAGCGCGACCAACGCTGCGGTGCGCGGGTCCGGCTCGGCGCCACCGACGAGGACCGCGGTGAGCGCGCGGCGTACGGCGTCCTCGTGGGAGCTGTCGCGCGCCGGCCAGCGGGTGCGGGGGAAGAGCCCCAGCACCTTGTCGCGCCGTACCTCGAGCACGCCACGCTCCACCAGCCGGTCGACCAGCTGCTCCTTGAGCCCCTTGCCCAGTCGCTGCACCAGGTCCTGGGCGCTGCGCTCCTTCTCCGCCACCGTGGCCAGTGCGGCGCCGAGCAGCGGGTCACGCCCCTCGGTGTGGTCGTGGCCGCCGGTGGTCCGTACGACGCCGCGGGCCCAGCGCCGCTCGTGGACCTCGACGGCGTCGTCGAGGGCCAGCTCGAGCAGCAGCGCGCCGCCCAGTGCGGGCGCCGGGTCCGCGGCGACGTCGAGAGCGCCCGACTCGTCGTCGAGCAGCAGGAGCAGCAGGTCCTCGGCCAGCAGCGTGGTCATGGTCTCCACGCTAGCCAGGTGCGGGCACGCCGCCGACGAGCCGCGCGCCGCGCACTCCTAGGATTCCCCCATGAGCAGAGTCCTGTCGGCAGTCGCCTGGCCCTACGCCAACGGTCCGCGCCACATCGGCCACGTCGCCGGTTTCGGCGTGCCCTCCGACGTCTTCAGCCGCTACATGCGCATGGCGGGCCACGACGTGCTGATGGTCTCGGGCTCCGACGAGCACGGCACGCCCATCCTCATCGCCGCCGACGAGGCGGGGGTCACCCCCCAGGAGCTGGCCGACAAGAACCACCGGATCATCGCCGAGGACCTCGCCGCGCTGGGCTGCACCTACGACCTCTACACGCGCACCACCACGCCCAACCACCACGCCGTGGTGCAGGAGCTGTTCCTGGGCGTGCACGCCAACGGCTACTTCGTCGAGCAGACCACCCACGGCGCGATCTCGCCGTCGACCGGGCGCACCCTGCCCGACCGCTACATCGAGGGCACCTGCCCGATCTGCGGGGCCGGCGGCGCCCGCGGCGACCAGTGCGACACCTGCGGCAACCAGCTCGACCCCGCCGACCTCGTCGACCCGGTCTCGAAGATCAACGGCGAGACCCCCGAGTTCATCGAGACCCAGCACTTCTTCCTCGACCTGCCGGCGCTGGCCGAGGCGCTGGGGGAGTGGCTCGACGAGCGCGAGGCGACCGGTCTGTGGCGGCCCAACGTCATCCGCTTCAGCCAGAACATCCTCAAGGAGATCCGTCCGCGGGCGATGACCCGCGACATCGACTGGGGCATCGCGGTGCCGCTCGACGGGTGGCGCGAGCAGCCCACCAAGAAGCTCTACGTCTGGTTCGACGCCGTGATCGGCTACCTCTCGGCCTCGATCGAGTGGGCGCGGCGCAGCGGTGACCCCGAGGCGTGGCGCCGGTGGTGGAACGACCCGGAGGCGCTGTCCTACTACTTCATGGGCAAGGACAACATCACCTTCCACTCCCAGATCTGGCCGGCCGAGCTGCTGGCCTACTCGGGCAAGGGCGACCACGGCGGCAGCACCCACGCCTACGGCGAGCTCAACCTGCCGACCGAGGTGGTCAGCTCGGAGTTCCTGACGATGGAGGGGCGCAAGTTCTCCTCCTCCAAGAAGGTCGTCATCTACGTGCGCGACCTGCTCAGCCGCTACCAGCCCGACGCGTTCCGCTTCTTCGTGGCCTCGGCCGGCCCCGAGAACCAGGACTCCGACTTCACCTGGGCCGAGTTCGTGCGCCGCACCAACGACGAGCTGGTGGCCGGCTGGGGCAACCTGGTCAACCGCACCGCCACCCTGATCGCCAAGAACTTCGGCGAGATCCCGGCCGCGGGCCCGTTGGAGCCGCAGGACCGGGAGGTGCTCGCGGTGGCCGAGGCCGCCTTCGCGAGCGTGGGCGACCTGATCGCCCGGCACCGCCAGAAGGCGGCGATCTCCGAGGCCATGCGCGCGGTCGGCGTGGTCAACAAGTACGTCTCCGACTCCGAGCCCTGGAAGCTCAAGGGCGACGACCAGCGCGAGCGGCTGGCCACGATCCTGCACGTGGTCGCGCAGTGCGTCGCCGACCTCAACCTGGTGCTGGCGCCGTTCCTCCCGTTCTCGGCCAACGCCGTCGACCGCGCCCTCGGCGGCGCCGGCGAGGTCGCCCCGATGCCGCGCATCGAGGAGGTCGAGGACCTCGACGGCGGCGCCGCCTACCCGGTGATCACCGGCGACTACACCACCGCGCCCTCCTGGCAGCGCCACCCGATCGTGGTCGGCACCCCCGTCGACAAGCCCACCCCGGTCTTCACCAAGCTCGACCCCGCCGTGGCCGAGGAGGAGGTCGCCCGCCTCGCCGAGGCCTGAGCGGGCCGAGCAGTCAGTTCTGCACCACCGAGCAGTCAGGTCCGCACCCGAGCACGCCGTACGTCGCCCGGGCGAGCAGCCCGAGCCGTCCGTACCCGTGGGTGCAGAAGTGACTGGTCGGTGGTTCGAAAGTGACTGCTCGGCAGTAGGTTCGGGGCCATGACCGCGGAGATGTATCTCCCCAGCTTCTACGTCAAGCAGAAGCTGGCGATGAGCAGCAACCGCTACGAGCTCGTCGCGGCCGGCCCCGACGGGGGAGAGGGCCGGCTGATGGCCCTGGCCCAGCAGAAGCGGCTGGCCTTCAAGGAGGAGGTCACCTTCTACGCCGACGAGTCCAAGGCGCGTCCGGTCTTCGGCTTCAAGGCCCGCAAGCGCGTCGACCTCAACTCCGGCTACGACGTGCTCGACGAGGCGCAGCGCCAGATCGGCTTCTTCCGCAAGGACGCCGGGGCCAGCCTGCTGCGCTCGACCTTCCACGTCGAGGGCCCCGGCTACACCGGCACCGGCCAGGAGCGCAGCCAGCTCACGGCGCTGCTGCGCCGCGTCGCCGACATCCCGTTCCTGTCGATCCACTTCGACTTCACCACCCCCGACGGAGCGCCGCTGATGAGCGTGGAGCGGCAGTTCCAGCTGCGCGACCGCTACACCGTCACCGTGCCCGACGAGCGCGTCGACTTCCGGGTGGCCGCCGCCGTCGCCGTCGGGCTCGACGCCCTGATGCAGCGCTGAGGAGACCACGTGCTCTACCCCCAGTCCCGACGCTCGGTCGAGGCGGCCGCGCTGACCCCGAAGGTCTTCGACCCCGACTTCGACATCGCGGAGTCCCGTCGCCAGGCCCGTGAGCTGGCCGCCGGCCAGCCGCGCGAGGACGTCGAGCAGGTCCTCGACGTCGACGCCGACGGGGTCCGCTGCCGCCTCTACCGGCCCCGCGATGCGCGCGCGGGCACCCTGGTGCACCTGCACGGCGGCGGCTTCGTCTTCCACGACATCGACGTGCACGACGCCGCGGCGCGCCGGCTGGCCAACCGCTGCGAGGTGACGGTGCTCAGCGTGGACTACCGCCGCCCGCCCGAGCACCGGTTCCCCGCGGCCCCCGACGACGTCGACACCGTGCTGGGCTGGCTGGCGCGCGAGGGAGCGGCGTACGAGCTCGAGGCGCCGCTCTACGTGCACGGCGACAGCGCCGGGGCCAACCTGGCCCTGGTGGCGGCGCTGCGCCACCCCGGGCGCTTCCGGGCGCTGGCGCTGGTCTACCCGTTCCTCGACCCCGAGGGCGCGTTCGAGAGCTACCGCACCGCCGCCGACGGCTTCGACCCGCGCGAGGCGCAGTGGTACTGGCAGCAGTACGCCGCCACCCAGGCCGACCTGCAGCACCCCGACCTGGCGCCGCTGCGCTCCGACCGGCTCTGGACGTTGCCGCCGACCCTGGTGACCACGGCCGAGCACGACCCGCTGCGCGACGAGGGGGAGCACCTCGCCGCGCTGCTCGCCGACGCCGGTGTCGCTGTCGTCGCGACCCGCTACCTGGGCCAGGTGCACGGCTTCTGGCGCCATCCCGAGGTCTTCGACGCGGCCGAGCCGATGACCCGTCAGGTCGCGGCCTTCCTGGGCATGTACCCCTGAGCCGACCGGCGTGCCGGGCTCTGGGAGGATCCCGCCATGCGCGTGCACCTGGGCTCCGACCATGCCGGACTCGACCTGAAGGCCCACCTCGTCGCCTGGCTCACCGAGCACGGCTACGAGCCCGTCGACCACGGCCCCTTCGTCTACGACGCCCTCGACGACTACCCCGTCTTCTGCCTGCGCGCCGCCGAGGCCGTGGCCCGTGAGCGGGCCGCCGGCCAGGACTCGATGGGCGTGGTGATCGGTGGCTCCGGCAACGGTGAGCAGATGGCGGCCAACAAGGTCGAGGGCATCCGCTGCGCCCTGGCCTGGTCGGAGGAGACCGCCACGCTGGCCCGCGACCACAACGACGCGCAGATGGTCTCCGTCGGTGGCCGGATGCACAGCCTCGACGACATGACCCGTTTCGTCGAGGTCTTCCTGGCCGAGCCCTTCAGCGGCGACGAGCGGCACGTGCGGCGCATCGGCCAGCTCTCGTCGTACGACAAGACGTCGGTGCTGCCGCCGCTGCCGGAGTCGGCGCGGGGCCTGGGCCCCGACGAGGGGACCGATGCCTGAGGGGCACACCCTCCACCGGCTCGCCGGGCACCTGGGCGCAACGTTCGCCGGGCGGCGGGTCGCCGTCTCCAGCCCCCAGGGCCGCTTCGCCGAGGCGGCAGCCCAGCTCGACGGGGGCGCGCTCGAGCACGCCGAGGCGTGGGGCAAGCACCTCTTCCTGGCCTTCCCCGGTGAGCGCTGGGTGCACGTGCACCTGGGTCTCTACGGCAAGCTCGACGTGCACCCCGACGTCGAGGAGGTGCCCGAGCCGGTCGGACAGGTGCGCCTGCGCCTGGTCGCCGCCGACGTCCGCGGCCAGGCGTACGCCGACCTGCGCGGGGCCACCGCCTGCGAGCTGTTGACCGGGTCCCAGCGCGACGCGGTGCTGGAGCGCCAGGGGCCCGACCCGCTGCGCGCCGACGCCGACCCCGACCGGGCGTGGGAGCGGATCCGCCGCAGCCGCACCCCCATCGGGGCGCTGCTGATGGACCAGTCGGTGCTGGCCGGCGTGGGCAACGTCTACCGCGCCGAGGTGCTCTTCCGCCACCGCCTCGACCCCCAGCGTCCGGGCCGCACGCTGCGGGTGGGTCAGTGGCGCGCGGTGTGGGACGACCTGGTGGTGCTGATGAGCCGAGGGCGTGCGGAGCGGGCGCATCGACACCGTGCGCCCCGAGCACGAGCCCGAGGCGATGGGCCGCCCGCCGCGCCGCGACGACCACGGCGGGGAGGTCTACGTCTACCGGCGCCACGGCCAGCCCTGCCTGGTCTGCGGCCGGGCGGTGCGCACCACGCAGATGGCCGGGCGCAACCTGTTCTGGTGCAGCCGCTGCCAGCCGACGTTCCGCTCCCGGGCCCTACGATGAGCCGGACCATCGGCGAAGGACGGAGCGTGAACGCGGTGTTCGACCACTCCGGCCCGGGGGTCGTGGCCAGCGGCCTCGACCGGGTCCGGCTGGGGTGGCGCCGGGGCAGGGTCCGCCAGTTCCGCACCGCCGTGCTGCTGTGCCTGCTGGCCGCCGGCCTCGTGGTGGCGGTGGCGCTCGCGCCGCCGCTCGTCCCCATCACCGCACTGATGGTCCCGTTGCTGCTGGGCAGCCTGGTGCTCAACCCGCGCCAGCTGCCGTGGTTCGTGGGCTGGATCGTCGCGATGGTGGCGGTCACGCTGTTCCTGCAGACCGAGTACACCAGCCGCATCGTGGCGGTGGCGGTGATCGAGGCCCTGATGGCCGCGATCGTGCTCGTCACGGCACGCCGCCGCTCGAGCCTGGGCGTGGCCGGCAACACCGGCGCGTCGATGTTCGTCGACCTGCGTGACCGACTGCTCAACCAGGGCGGCATCCCGGCCCTGCCCGGCGGCTGGCTCGTCGAGTCGGCGTTGCGCTCGGCCTCGGGCACCCCCTTCGCCGGCGACTTCCTGGTCGCCACCGTGCTCGACGACGACACCCGGCTCGAGGTGGTGGTCGTCGACGTCTCCGGCAAGGGCGACGCCGCCGGCACCCGCGCGCTGCTGCTCTCGGGTGCGTTCGGCGGCATGCTGGGCTCGTTGGCCCCGCAGGACTTCCTCGGCGCCGCCAACGACTACCTGATGCGCCAGGGCTGGGAGGAGGGTTTCGCCACCGCCGTGCACCTCTCCCTCGACCTCGACAGCGGCAGCTTCTCGGTGCGCAGCGCCGGCCACCCGCCGGCCGTGCAGCGCCACTCCGGGTCCGGGCGCTGGGGCGTGCTGCCGAGCGCCGGTCCGGTCCTGGGCCTGCTCGACGACGCCGACTTCGAGGTCGTCCACGGGGTGCTCGGCCACGGCGACGCGGTGCTGCTCTACACCGACGGGATGGTCGAGCGCCCCCGTCGCGACATCGAGATGGGGCTGGACCGGATGCTGGGGGAGGCCGAGACGCTGCTGCGCGGCAGCTTCGTGGGCTCGGCCGAGCGGCTGGTCGCATCGCTCGGCTCGCCCGACGACGACCGGGCGATGGTCGTCGTGCACCGGCGCTGAGACCGCCCCGACGGGCGTGCGGGGGAGGGCGCCGGTTGTGGCCGCGGCCCGGCCGTGTGGCACGATTCGATAGTCCAGGGGACCCGCAGCTGCGCACCCACCGGCACCACGGGCCGGGGGTACACGGGGGCGGAGCCCTGGTGCGTGCGGATGTAGCTCAATGGTAGAGCCCCAGTCTTCCAAACTGGCTACGCGGGTTCGATTCCCGTCATCCGCTCCAAGGAGCCTCCGGCGGCCTCGCGACGCGAGCCGGAGGGGGCGCTTTGGCGGGGCGTAGCGTAGTGGCTAGCGCGCCTGCTTTGGGAGCAGGAGACCGCAGGTTCGAGTCCTGTCGCCCCGACGTCACACCACGAACCACCTGTGCCGACACCACCACCGAACCATGAGGAGACACCCTGTGAAGAGCGCCGTCGAGACCTTGAGCCCGACCCGGGCCAAGCTGACCGTCGAGGTGCCCTTCGAGGAGCTCAAGCCGAGCCTCGACGCGGCCTACAAGGCGATCGCCCAGCAGATCAACGTCCCCGGCTTCCGCCGGGGCAAGGTGCCGCCGATGGTCATCGACCGTCAGGTCGGCCGGGGCGCGGTCCTGGACCAGGCCATCAACGACGCGCTGCCGAAGAAGTACGTCGAGGCGCTGCAGGAGAACTCGCTCGAGCCGCTCGCGCAGCCCGAGATCGAGGTGACCCGGCTCGAGGACAACGACCTCGTCGAGTTCACCGCCGAGGTCGACGTCAAGCCGCAGATCGACCTGCCGGCCTACGAGGGCCTCGAGGCCCAGGTCGACGACATCGAGATCAGCGACGAGGACGTCGACGAGCAGGTCCAGTCGCTGCGCGAGCGCTTCGGCACCCTCGCCGACGTCGAGCGTGCCGCGGCCGAGGGCGACTTCGTCGTGCTCGACCTGAAGGCCATGAAGGACGGCGAGGTGCTCGAGGGCGCCGAGGTGACCGGCATGAGCTACCAGGTCGGCAAGGGCGGCATGATCGACGGCCTCGACGACGCGCTGGTCGGCATGAAGGCCGGCGACGACAAGACCTTCACCTCCCAGCTCGTCGGCGGCGACCTCGTCGGCGAGGAGGTCGAGGTGGCCGTCTCGGTCAGCCAGGTCCAGGAGCAGGAGCTGCCCGAGCTCGACGACGAGTTCGCCCAGCTGGCCTCCGAGTTCGACACCTCCGAGGAGCTCGTGGCCGACGTCCGCTCGCGCCTGGGCAACGGCAAGCGCCTCGAGCAGGCCGCCGAGGCCCGCGACGCGGTGCTCGAGGCCCTCCTCGAGAAGATCAGCGTCCCGCTGCCGGAGACCATGGTCACCGACGAGCTCAACGCGCGCCGCCAGAACATCGAGCAGCAGCTGATGATGGCCGGCATCACGATGGAGAAGTACCTCGAGGACGAGGAGCAGACCCAGGAGGAGTTCGAGGCCGAGCTCGACCGCCGGGTCCGCGACGCCGTCGCCGCGCAGTTCCTGCTCGACGAGATCGCCAAGAAGGAGGAGCTCGGCGTCGACCAGCAGGAGCTCTCCCAGCACCTGATCCGTCGCGCCCAGCAGTCCGGCCAGGACCCGCAGGAGTTCGCGAACCACATGTTCGAGCACAACCACATCCCCGAGCTGGTGCAGGAGATCCTGCGCGGCAAGGCGCTGGCGGTGCTGGTGGAGTCGGCGAGCGTCAAGGACGCCTCGGGCAACGTGCTGGAGCTGAAGAACCTGCAGCCCGACGGCACCATCATGGAGCAGCCGGCCGAGGACGCCTCGGAGGAGGCTCCCGAGGCGGCCGAGACCCCTGAGGTCGAGGGCGAGAACGACACCGAGGACGCCCAGGCCTGAGCCTGACGCACCTCTCCGCGCGACCCGCCCGAGCACTGCTCGGGCGGGTCGCGGCGTTCCGCGCGCTCCCGCACCACTGAGTGCACGGACGTCCACTGAAGCGCTAGGGTGGGTCCATGACCACCGCCACCGGCCCCTCGGTGCTCGACCTCGCCTCGCTGGCCTGCGAGGTCGCCGACGGCCTGGTCGTGCGCAGCGTGCGCGACACCCACACCGCCTGGCTCGATCGTGTGCACGGCCTCGGTCGCCGTGTGAGCGGGACCGGCCCCGGGGTCGTGGAGACGGTCCACCGCGGCATCGCCGGCGCCGTGTACGGCGGCCTGGGCCTGGGGCTGCGCAGCGCCTCGCGCGGGCTCGACCGGGTGTCCGCGGCCGGCGCGGGGCCCCGCCTCGAGGAGTCGCCCCGGGGCCGGTTCGTCAGCGCGGCCGTCAACGGCCTGATCGGCGACCGGCTGCTGCGCGAGCGACCGCAGATGGCGATCCCGACCGCGGTACGTCACGAGGGCCGCGACGTGGTGCCCGACGCGGCAGGCCTGGCCGCGGCGTTCCCCGCCGCGACGGGTCGCGTGGTGGTGATGCTGCACGGGTTGTGCGAGGACGAGTCCTACTGGAGCCGGCACCGCGAGCGCACCGGCACGACGTACGCCGACGACCTGGCCGCGCGCGGGTGGACCCCGGTGCTGCTGCGCGCCAACACCGGGCTGTCGCTGCGCGAGAACGGTGCGGCGCTGACCTCGCTCCTGCAGCAGGTCGTCGACCACTGGCCCGTCGACGTCGCCCGCATCGCCCTGGTGGGCCACTCGATGGGCGGGCTGGTGATGCGTGCCGCGGGGGCCGTGGCCGTGCAGCCCGACGGGGCGGGCGCGGGCTGGACCCGGCTGGTCAGCGACGTCGTCACGCTGGGCACCCCCCACCTGGGTGCGCCCGTGGCCCAGGGCATCGGGCACGGCAGCCGCGGACTGTCGCTGCTGCCCGAGACCGCTGCCTTCGGGCGGCTGCTCGACTGGCGCTCGGTGGGCGTGCACGACCTGGTGGCCGGGCTCGCCGAGGACGTGCCCCCGCTGCCGCACGCGCGCTACCGGTTGGTGGCCGCGACCCTGAGCGCCGCCGAGCGGCACCCGGTGGGCCAGGTGGTGGGCGACATGCTGGTGCGCCCGCGCTCGGCGTACGGCCGCGACCGGCGAGGCGGCGAGCTGTTCCCCGGTGCCACCGTGCTCCACGTCGGCAGCGCCGGTCACTTCGACCTGCTCAACCACCCCGAGGTGCTCGCGGCCCTGCGCCGATGGCTGGACTGAACCACCCCGTGGGCGAAATCCGCTGTCGGCGAACAGGGCGGGGTCACCCGTGGAACTGTCCGTCCTTCGGGCTAGTGTCGGCGACGTGAACCAGAACTCCAGCTCCGCAGGCCGCGACACCGCCTCCGACCACTGGATGGGTGGTGGCGGCGGGCTCAACGTCCTCGACGACCACATCTACCAGCGTCTGCTCCGCGAGCGGATCGTCTTCCTCGGCTCCGAGGTGCGCGACCAGAACGCCAACGCGATCTGCGCGCAGCTGCTGCTGCTCTCGGCAGAGGACCCCGAGGCCGACATCTTCCTGCACATCAACTCCCCGGGCGGGTCCGTGGACGCCGGCATGGCGATCTACGACACCATGAACTACATCCCCAACGACGTGGCCACGGTCGGCATGGGCCTGGCCGCCTCGATGGGCCAGTTCCTCCTGTGCGCCGGCACCAAGGGCAAGCGCTACGCCCTGCCGCACGCGCGGATCATGATGCACCAGCCCTCGTCGGGCATGGGCGGCTCGGCCTCGGACATCAAGATCCAGGCCCAGCAGTCGCTGCACATCAAGAAGGTGCTGCTCGACCTGATCGCCGAGCACACCGGCCAGCCGATCGACCAGGTCGTCGCCGACGCCGACCGCGACCGCTGGTTCACCGCCGACCAGGCCAAGGACTACGGCCTGGTCGACCAGGTCATCAAGAGCGCTCGCGAGGCGGCCGACGACGGCCGTCCGGCCCACACGAAGTGACGGGAGCACCGCACACCATGAACTACTACATCCCGCAGTGGGAGGAGCGCACCTCCTACGGCGTGCGCCGCATCGATCCCTACGCGAAGCTCTTCGAGGAGCGCATCATCTACCTCGGGACGCCGATCTCCGACGACGTCGCGAACGCGGTCATCGCCCAGCTGCTGTGCCTGCAGTCGATGAACCCCGACCAGGAGATCAGCATCTACATCAACAGCCCCGGTGGCTCGTTCACCGCGCTGACGGCGATCTACGACACGATGAACTTCATCAAGCCCGACGTACGCACCGTGTGCCTGGGCCAGGCCGCCTCGGCGGCCGCGATCCTGCTGGCCGCGGGCACCCCCGGCAAGCGGATGGGGCTGCCCAACAGCCGCATCCTGATCCACCAGCCCTACACCGAGGGCACGTTCGGCCAGACCTCCGACATCGAGATCCAGGCCAACGAGATCATCCGGATGCGCGAGCTGCTCGAGAAGATGATCAGCGACCACTCCGGCCGGCCGGTCGAGGAGGTCAGCCGCGACATCGAGCGTGACAAGATCCTGACCGCCCAGCAGGCGGTGGAGTACGGCCTGATCGACTCGGTCCTGGAGTCGCTGAAGGCCCCGGCCCTCACCTGAGGCCCACACGACGAGGGTGTCTCCCCGCGTCCTCCCCCACGAGGGGCGGCTCGGGGAGTACCTTCGTCCAGATCGTTGCAACACGCACCGCCCCCCGCCCGACGGGGAGCGGTGCACCAAGAAGCACGACCCGGGCGCCTCTCGCGCCCGAGGTGATCGAGGAGGGTGACCCCGGTGGCACGGATCGGTGACGGCGGAGACCTGCTGAAGTGCTCGTTCTGCGGCAAGTCGCAGAAGCAGGTGAAGAAGCTCATCGCCGGACCCGGCGTCTACATCTGCGACGAGTGCATCGACCTGTGCAACGAGATCATCGAGGAGGAGCTCAGCGAGGGCACCGAGGTCGGCATGGGCGAGCTGCCCAAGCCGCGCGAGATCTTCGACTTCCTCAACTCCTACGTGATCGGTCAGGAGCAGGCCAAGAAGTCGCTGGCGGTGGCGGTCTACAACCACTACAAGCGCGTCCAGGCCGGTCTCGCGCCGGCGGGCGGCAAGCACGCCAAGGACGAGGTGGTCGAGGTCGCCAAGTCCAACATCCTGGTGATCGGGCCCACCGGCTGCGGCAAGACCTACCTGGCCCAGACGCTGGCCCGGATGCTCAACGTGCCCTTCGCCATCGCCGACGCCACGGCCCTGACCGAGGCCGGCTACGTGGGCGAGGACGTCGAGAACATCCTGCTCAAGCTGATCCAGGCCGCCGACTACGACGTCAAGAAGGCCGAGACCGGCATCATCTACATCGACGAGATCGACAAGGTGGCCCGCAAGGCGGAGAACCCCTCGATCACGCGTGACGTCTCCGGCGAGGGCGTGCAGCAGGCGCTGCTGAAGATCATCGAGGGCACCACCGCCTCGGTGCCGCCGCAGGGCGGGCGCAAGCACCCGCACCAGGAGTTCATCCAGATCGACACCACCAACATCCTCTTCGTGGTGGGCGGGGCGTTCGCGGGCCTCGAGCACATCATCGAGCAGCGGGTGGGCAAGAAGACCCTCGGCTTCACCGCCGAGGTCAAGAAGCAGGCCGACCGCACCGAGGACGACCTGCTGGCCCTCGTGCGTCCCGAGGACCTCACCAAGTTCGGACTGATCCCCGAGTTCATCGGCCGGCTCCCGCTCATCGCGAGCGTCTCCAAGCTCGACCGCCCGGCACTGGTGCAGATCCTCACCGAGCCGCGCAACGCGCTGGTCAAGCAGTACCAGAAGCTCTTCGAGATCGACGGCGTCGAGCTCGAGTTCACTCCCGAGGCGATCGACGCGATCGCCGACAAGGCGATGGAGCGCGGCACCGGCGCGCGCGGCCTGCGCGCCATCATCGAGGAGGTCCTGCTCCAGGTGATGTACGACGTGCCCTCGCGCGGCGACGTCGCCAAGGTGATCCTGTCCGCCGAGGTCGTCTCCGGCGAGGAGAGCCCCGAGCTGGTGCTGCGCGAGAGCGAGACGAAGAAGAAGAAGTCGGCCTGAGCGGCCCTCCCGCCGCCCCGACGCAGCAGCGCCCCGACCGGACCGGTCGGGGCGCTGCGTGCGTGACAGGCCGGCTCGGGGCCGGTCCGGCCCGGGCTCAGACCTCGACGACCGGGGCGAGCTCGGCGACCACGCTGATCTCGCCTGCCGCATCGTCGGCGGTGAAGAGCAGCTCACCCACGATGCGGCCCGAGCGGCGCAGGTCGTCGGCAGCCTGCTCGGCCGCGCGCACCAGCGCCTCGGGGCCGCGCACCTCGACGCGGCCCAGCTCGGCGCGCATCGAGACCTTGGCCTGCGACTTGGCGCCGCGGATTCCCACCAGGGCCGCTGCGACGGCGTCGACCACGCCGGGGTCGGCCGCGGCCGCGGCGCCCAGGTCGATCTCGGTGGGCCAGCTGGTGCGGTGGATGGAGCCCTCCTGCCACCACGACCAGACCTCCTCGGTGACGTAGGGCAGGAACGGGGCCAGCAGGCGCAGCTGGACCTCCAGGGCGATGGCCAGCGTGGCCTTCGCCGAGGCGGTCGCCGCGCCGCCGTCCTCGGCGTACGCGCGCTCCTTGACCAGCTCGAGGTAGTCGTCGCAGAACTCCCAGAAGAACTTCTCGACGCTCTCCAGGGCGCTGGTGTAGTCGTAGGCGTCGAACGCCTCGGTCGCCCGGCGCACCACCAGGGCCAGTCGGCCCAGCAACGCGCAGTCGACCGGCTCGGAGACCTCGAAGGCGTTGCACGAGGTCGCGCCGACGTTGCCGAGCACGAACTTGGAGGCGTTGAGGACCTTCATGGCCAGGCGGCGCCCGACCTTCATCTGCGCCTCGTCGAAGGGCGAGTCGAGGCCCGGGCGCGCCATCGCGGCGCGCCAGCGCACCGCGTCGGCGCCGAACTTGTCGAGGATCTCGGTCGGCACGACCACGTTGCCCTTGGACTTCGACATCTTCTTGCGGTCGGGGTCGAGGATCCAGCCCGAGAGCATCGCGTGGGTCCACGGGGTGCGCCCGTGCTCGAAGTGCGCGCGCACCACGCGGCTGAAGAGCCAGGTGCGGATGATGTCGTGGCCCTGGGTGCACAGGTCCATCGGGAAGACCCGCTCGAAGAGGTCGGTGTCGTCCTCCCAACCGCCGGCGATCTGCGGGGTCAGCGAGGAGGTGGCCCAGGTGTCCATCACGTCGGGGTCGCCGAGGAAGCCGCCCGGCTGGTTGCGCTGCGACTCGTCGTAGCCGCGCGGGGCGTCGGTGGACGGGTCGACCGGCAGCTCGGCCTCGCTGGGCAGCAGCGGGTGCTCGTAGTCGGGCTCGCCCTCGGCGTCGAGGGGGTACCAGACCGGGAAGGGGATGCCGAAGAAGCGCTGGCGCGAGATCAGCCAGTCGCCGTTGAGGCCGCCGACCCAGTTGTCGTAGCGGTGCTTCATGTGGGTGGGCAGCCAGGTGATCTCGTCGGCGCGGCCGAGCATCTCGCTGCGCAGCTCGGCGTCGCGTCCACCGTTGCGCAGGTACCACTGGCGGGTCGCGACGATCTCGAGGGGCTTGTCGCCCTTCTCGAAGAAGTTCGCCATCCGCTGGGTGGGCTGGGGCTCGCCCTCGAGGTCGCCGACCTCGCGCAGCATCGCGACCATCTCCTCGCGCGCCGAGAAGGTCGTCTTGCCGGCCAGGCGCTGGTAGGACTCCTCGGCCGCGGCCAGCCAGGGCGGGGTCTCGCGGGTGAACCGGCCGTCGCGGCCGATGACGGTGCGCACCGGCAGGTCGAGCTCGCGCCACCAGGTGACGTCGGTGAGGTCGCCGAAGGTGCAGCACATGGCGATGCCGGCGCCCTTGTCCATCTCGGCGCCCGGGTGGGCCAGCACCGGGACCTGCACGCCGAAGACCGGCGAGGTGACCGTGCTGCCGAACAGCGGCTGGTACCGCTCGTCGTCGGGGTGCGCGACCAGCGCCACGACGCTGGGGATCAGCTCGGGGCGGGTGGTCTCGATGTGCACGGGCGTGCCGTCGGGGGCGTGGTAGGCCACGCGGTGGTAGGCGCCGGCGTACTCGCGCGCCTCCAGCTCGGCCTGGGCGACGGCGGTCTGGAAGGTGACGTCCCACAGCGTGGGCGCCTCCTGCAGGTAGGCCTCGCCGCGCGCGAAGTTGCGCAGGAACGCGCGCTGGCTGACGGTCTGCGCCTTCGGGCCGATGGTCGTGTAGTGCTGCGACCAGTCGACCGACAGGCCCAGGGTGCGCCACAGCGACTCGAAGACCTCCTCGTCCTGCGCGACCAGCTCCTCGCACAGGGCGATGAAGTTGGGTCGGCTGATCGGGCACCTGCTTCTTGGGGTCGGGCTTGGCCGGCGGGGTGAAGTCGGGGTCGTAGGGCAGCGAGGGGTCGCAGCGCACGCCGTAGTAGTTCTGCACCCGGCGCTCGGTGGGCAGGCCGTTGTCGTCCCAGCCCATCGGGTAGAACACCGACTTGCCCTGCATGCGCTGGTAGCGCGCGATCAGGTCGGTGTGGGTGTAGGAGAAGACGTGGCCCACGTGCAGGCTGCCGCTGACGGTCGGCGGGGGAGTGTCGATGGAGTAGACGTCCTCCCGCGGCCGGGTGCGGTCGAAGGCGTAGGTGTCCTGCTCCTTCCAGCGCGCCGCCCAGGTCGACTCGAGTCCCTCGAGCGCCGGCTTCTCCGGTACGACGAGAGCACGCGCGTCGGTGCTCGTCGTGTCGGTGGCCTGCTGCGTGGTCTCGGTCATGGGGGAATCCTATGAGGGGCGGCTCGAGGGGTGCGAACCCGCGTCGTGCCCGAAACCGACGTGCGGCCGCCGTGGGGCAGCGCCTAGCGTGCGCCCCGTGACGTCCTACCTCTTCGAGAGCACCACCGACCCGGCGGACTTCCTGGACCGTGCCGGGCCGCACCTGGCCCTGGAGCCGGTGCTCGCCACGGTGCTCGCCGGCTCGGTCCACGGGGTGCTGGAGGGCGGTGCGGCGCGGCCCGCGCACCCGCAGTGGTGGGTCAGCGTGCTGGCCGGCCGGGGCGGGCAGGTGGTGGGTGTCGCGATGCGCACCGCGCCCTTCCGGCCGTACCCGATGTGGGTGCACCAGATGCCCGACCAGGCCGCGGTCGCGCTGGCGCGCTGGGTGCACGAGCGCGGCGACGACGTCACCGCCGCCAACGGGGCGCTGCCGGCCGTGCGCGTCTTCATGGACGAGCTGGCCCGGCTGCGCGGCGGGGCGGCGTACGTGCACGAGCACCTGCGGCTCTTCGAGCTGCGCCGGCTCGTGGCGCCTCGGGCGACGACGGGGGCGCCCCGCCCCGCCGGGCCGGCGGACCTCGACCTGCTCACCGGCTGGGCGGCGGCCTTCTCGGTCGACGCCGACGAGCAGGCCGGTCGCCCGCCCGAGCCCCTCGAGCACCTCGACCGCGAGTGGACCCGTGAGCGCCTCGAGCGCGGGCTGCTGTGGGTGTGGGAGGTCGACGGCGTGCCGGTGCACTTCAGCGCGCGCACGCCGGCGCGGTTCGGTGTGGCCCGGATCGGTCCCGTCTACACCCCCGGCGAGCGCCGTGGGCACGGCTACGCCAGCTCCCTCGTGGCGCACCTGAGCCGCGGCGTGCTCGACGAGGGTGCGCGGCCCACCCTCTTCACCGACCAGGCCAACCCGGTCTCCAACCGGATCTACCAGGCGCTGGGCTACGAGGCGGTCACCGACACCGCGAACCTGCGGCTCACCACACCAGCACCGGCTTGACGACCCGGCCGGCCAGCACGTCCTCGACGGCCTCGTCGACCTGCTCGAACGGGTAGGTGGTGACCAGGGCGTCGAGGTCGAAGCGGCCGGCCGCACGCAGCGCCAGCAGCCGGGGGACCATCTCCAGCGGGTCGGAGTCGCCCTCGATCGAGGACATCACCCGCTTGCCGCCCTGGAGCAGGTCGATGGCGTCGAGCCGGTACTCCTCCGGCCCGAGCCCGAGCGCCACCAGGGTGCCGCGCGGGGCCAGGGCCTGCTGGGCCTGCTTGACCACGACCGGCAGCGCCGTGGTGTCGATGGCGTACGCCGATCCCGCGCCGCCGGTGAGCTCCTTGACCCGGGCGACCACCTCGGCCGGCTCCAGCCCGCCGGCGTCGAGGGGGGTGGCCCCGAGCCGCTGGGCCTCGGCGAGCCGGTCGGCCACGATGTCGACGGCCAGCACGGTGCCGACCCCCTCGGCCACGGCGGCCGCCACGGCGGCGAGCCCGACGGCGCCGGCGCCGTACACGGCCAGCGAGTCGGAGGGGGTGGGGCGCAGCACGTTGAGCACGGTGCCGGCGCCGGTCTGGAAGCCGCAGCCGTAGGGCGCGGCGATGCGCAGGTCGAGCGCGGGGTCGACCACGACGCAGTTGTCGGCGTGGGCGATGGCATGCCGTGCGAGGCTGGACTGGCCGAAGAAGGAGCCGAAGACGGGGGAGCCGGCGCGGGTCATGGTGGTCGAGCCGTCGGCGCGCATGCCCAGGTAGTTGAGCAGCAGCGTCTGCTCGCAGTAGCCGACGTCGCCGGCGCGGCAGGGCGCGCACTCGCGGCAGGAACGGAAGGACAGCACGACGTGGTCGCCCACGCTGATGCCCTCGACCTGCGAGCCGACCGCCTCGACGACGCCGGCGCCCTCGTGGCCGAAGACGTTCGGGAACATCTCGGCGGGCAGGAAGTGGCGCATCGTGAGGTCGGTGTGGCACAGCCCGGTGGCCACGATCCGCACCAGCACCTCGTCGTCGCGGGGATCGTCGAGCTCGACCTCCGCGAGCTCGAACGCGCCGCCCTGCTCGGCGACCATCGCCACTGTCGTCCTCATGCGCAGAACTAGAACGTGTTACAGACTCGGGGTCAAGGGGGTCACGTCCCTAGACTGGACCGGACATGAGTGACGCATCCGCCCTGCCAGACGACGAGACCGTCGTGCCCCGCGCCGCCGAGACCTTCCGCGAGGTCGAGGACGCCCTGCTCTCGCGCTGGCCCGAGACCCGCCTCGAGCCCTCGCTGGAGCGGATCGAGGCGTTCCTCGAGCTGCTCGGCGACCCGCAGCGCTCGTTCCGGATGGTCCACCTGACCGGGACCAACGGCAAGACGTCCACCTCGCGGATGATCGACGCGCTGCTGCGCGCCCTCGAGCTGCGCACCGGGCGCTTCACCAGCCCGCACGTGGAGACGATGAACGAGCGGATCAGCGTCGACGGCGAGCCGCTCGACGACGAGGCCTTCGTGCGCGCCTTCAACGACGTGGCGCCGTACACGCACCTGGTCGACGAGGACCAGACCCACCCGCTGTCGTTCTTCGAGACGGTGGTCGCCATGGCCTACGCCGCCTTCGCCGACGCCCCGGTCGACGTGGCCGTGGTCGAGGTCGGCATGGGCGGCTCGTGGGACGCCACCAACGTCGCCGACGCCGACGTGGCCGTGGTGCTGCCGGTCGCGGTCGACCACGCCCGCTACCTCGGCGGCACCGCCGAGGCGATCGCCCACGAGAAGGCCGGCATCATCAAGCCCGGCTCGACCGTCGTGCTGGCCCAGCAGGAGGCCGAGGCCGGCGCGGTGCTGATGGCGCGCGCCGCCGAGGTCGGCGCCACCGTGGCCCGCGAGGGCCTGGAGTTCGGCGTGGTCTCGCGCACGCCCGCCGTGGGCGGGCAGATGCTCTCGCTGCAGGGCCTGCGGGCACGCTACGACGACGTGTTCCTGCCGCTCTACGGCGCCCACCAGGCCCAGAACGCCGCCGTCGCGCTGGCCGCGGTCGAGGCGTTCGCCGCCTCCGGACCCGACGCCCAGCCCCTCGACGCCGAGCTCGTGCGCGCCGCCTTCGCCGAGGTGACCTCGCCGGCCCGGCTCGAGGTCGTGCGCCGCAGCCCCACGGTCGTGCTCGACGCCGCCCACAACCCCCACGGTGCCGAGGCCGTCGGCGCCGCCCTCGAGGACTCCTTCACCTTCGAGCCGCTGATCGGCGTGCTCGGCGTGATGGGCGACAAGGACGCCGAGGGCCTGCTCGTCGCGCTCGAGCCGCACCTGGCCCACGTCGTGTGCACCCAGAACAGCACCGACCGGGCGATGCCGGCCGCCGCGCTGGGCGCCGCGGCCGTGGAGGTGTTCGGCGAGGACCGCGTCACCGTCGTCGAGCGGCTCGTCGACGCGATCGACGCCGCCGCTGCGCTCGCCGAGGCGGGTGAGGTCGTGGGCTCCTCGATCGGCTCGGGGGCGGTGCTGGTCACCGGATCGGTGGTCACCGCCGGCGAGGCCCGCACGCTGCTGACCCGTGGTCGACGCGCCCCCGGCACCCCCCGCGAGGAGGACCAGACGTGAACCGCTCGCCCCGCCGCGGCATGTGCGCCGCGATCCTGTCGCTCGAGGCGATCACCCTCGGCCTGACCACGCCGGTGCTGATCTCGCTGACGGACGTGCCGACCGGGCTCGCCGTCCTGATCGGGCTCGGGCTGGCCGTGGCGTGCCTGCTGCTGGCCGGCATGCTCCGCTCCGAGTGGGCCTACACCGCCGGCTGGGTGGTGCAGGGGGCCGCGATCGCGCTGGGCCTGGTGATCCCGATGATGTTCTTCCTCGGGGGCTTCTTCGCCCTGCTCTGGGGCACCGCGGTCCTCCTGGGGCGCAAGATCGAGAACGAGCGGGCCGCCGCCTACGCGGCGTACGAGGCGGAGCAGGGCTAGCTAGCCGCGCAGGGCGGTCGCGACGGCCGCCAGCGCCAGGTCGAGCTCGGCGTCGGTGCAGCCCCCGAAGCCGAGCACCAGCCCGCTGTGCCGCGCCGAGCGGCAGTAGTCGTCGAGCAGCGGCACGTCGAAGCCCGCCGCGAGCGCCGCGTCCCGGGCCCGTCGGGCTGCGTCCGCGGGCAGCGGGACCGTGGCGTACATCCCGGCCACCGGTCCGTCGAGATGGGCGCCGAGGACCTCGACCACCCGCGCGGCCCGGGCCGCGTAGGTGCGGCGCGCCGAGCGGACCACGCGGTCGACGTACCCCTCGCGCAGCAGGGAGAGGTAGGCCCGCTGCACCGGCCAGGGCGCCGCGTCGTGGGTGCGGGCCCGCTGCGCGTCGATGCGGGCGCCGAGACCGGGCGGCGGCACCACCCAGCCCAGGCGCAGGCTGGGGGAGACCGACTTGCTGGTGGTGCCCAGGTAGGCGACCCGCTCGCGGTCGAGGCTGGCCAGCGCGGGGATCGGCGCCACGTCGTAGCGGAACTCCGAGTCGTAGTCGTCCTCGACGAGCACCGCGCCCGCCTCGCCGGCCGCGGCCAGCAGCGCCAGCCGCTCGGCCCCCGACATGGTGCGCCCGAGCGGGTGCTGGTGGGCCGGCGTGACGTACGCCGCCGCGAGACCGCGCAGGTCGGCCCCGGCGGCGCCGGGTGGCAGGTCGACGACCCGGCGCCCAGCGGCCTCGACCGTGGCGACGGCCGCGCGGTAGCCGGGGTCCTCCACCCCCACCGGCCCGGGGGCCAGCGCGCCCAGCAGGTGCCGCAGCCCGTCGGTGGTGCCGACCGTGACCCGCACGTCGTCGGGGTCGACCGCGAGCCCCCGGGTGCGCGACAGGCGCGCCGCGAGCTCGGTGCGCAGGTCGGGCAGGCCCCGCGGGTCGTCGTACCCGCGCGGCGGCGTGGCGGCCGCGACGTCGCGCCAGGCGCGGCGCCACAGTGCCTGGTGGCGCCGGTCGATCCATGGGGTGCCGGTGTCGAGGCGCAGGGGCGGCTCGGCGGTCACCGCCGGGGCGCGGGGGCGGCGCCTGGGCGCGGCGCCGGCGCCGCTGCGCCCGGCGGCCACGAAGGTGCCCGACCCGTGCCGCCCCTCCAGCCAGCCCTCGGCCACCAGCTGGGCCCAGGCCTGCTCGACCACGCTGCGGGCAACGCCGAGCTCGGCGGCCAGCGCGCGGCTGCTCGGCAGCCGCTCGCCGGGGAGCAGCCGACCGTCGGTGACCCGGTCGCGGACCGCGTCGGCCAGCTGGACGCCCAGCGGGCCGGGGGCGGAGCGGTCGAGGTGCAGGACGAGCGAGGTCATCGATAGTGGCCTGTCGAAGTGGGTGGCGAGTGGCTCTCGAGTGCGGGCCACTTCTCGACCACGATGGTCGCATGCCCAGTGCACCGCTCTCGCCCACGCAGCGCACCACCGCCACCCGCGGCCGGCACCGCATGGTCGACGACCGGGCCGCGCTGCACGCCCTCCTCGACGAGGCGCTGGTCGCCCACCTGGGCATCGTCGTCGGGTCGGGGCTCGACGCGCACCCGCTCGTCCTGCCCACGGCGTACGCCGCCGACCCGGACGGCCCCGACGACGGCGGCTCGCTCTACCTGCACGGCTCGGTCGCCGCCGGCTGGCTGGCACCGGCGCTCGCCGGCGAGGTCTGCGTGAGCATCACCCTGCTCGACGCACTGGTCGCGGCGCGGTCGGGCTTCCACCACTCCATGAACTACCGCAGTGCCGTCGTGGTCGGGCGGCCCCGGCTCGTCGACGACGAGACCGAGCGCGCCCGGGCGCTCGACCTCGTGGTCGACCAGGTGGTGCCCGGGCGCTCGGCCACGCTGCGCCCGCACACCCGCAAGGAGCTGGCCGCCACGGTGGTGCTGGCCCTGCCGCTGGCGGAGGCGTCCCTCAAGGTCCGCGCGGGTGGCCCCGTCGACGACGAGGCCGACGTCGAGGCCGGGATATGGGGAGGTCACGTCCCGCTGCGGCTGGTCGCCGGTGAGCCGGTCGCCGACGCCGACGCGACGCGACCTGGCGGTGCCCGACGACGTGACCGCACGCGTGGCGGCGCTGGGGGCTCGGTAGGGTCGCCGCCATGACCGAGCGCACCCTTGCCCTGATCAAGCCCGACGGCGTCCGCCGCGGCCTCACCGGCGAGATCGTGCGCCGCATCGAGGCCAAGGGCTACACCCTGGCCCGCCTCGAGCTGCGCGAGGCCACCCCCGAGCTGCTCGCCGAGCACTACGAGGAGCACCGGGGCAAGCCGTTCTACGAGCCGCTGGTCGAGTTCATGCTCTCCGGCCCGGTCGTGGCGATGGTGGTCGAGGGCGAGCGCTGCATCGAGGGCTTCCGCTCGCTGGCCGGTGCCACCGACCCGACCGCTGCCGCCCCCGGCACCATTCGCGGCGACCTGGGTCGCGACTGGGGCCTGAAGGTGCAGCAGAACCTGGTGCACGGCTCCGACGCCCCCGAGACCGCCGAGCGCGAGATCGGCATCTGGTTCCCCACCTCCTGACGCCGACCCGGCCCAGACTCTACCCGCCCGCGTGACCCGGCCCAGACTTCACCCTGACCCGGCCTGAACCCACCACGGTGGGTTCGGGCCGACTCGCGGAGATTCGGGCCGGGTCGCGAGAGATTCGGGCCGGGTCACCGTGGCTGAGGTGCGTGTGACTCGTGTGGCGCGTGGTGGCTCGGCGTGGCGTCCGGGATCTGTGGTAGGCGCTCCTTAGGCTCGGGACCAGGTCGTGCCGGATCGTGCGCGCGGGGCGGCCCACCTTCCCCGGTCAGCACTCGCGCACGAGGGACCACGAGGCGCACCTGCCATGGCGAACAGCTTCTTCGGCCGCGACATGGCCGTCGACCTCGGCACCGCCAACACGCTGGTCTACGCCCGCGGCCGCGGCGTGCTGCTCGACGAGCCCAGCGTGGTGGCGCTGAACGCGACCACCGGCGAGATCCTCGCGGTGGGCCACGAGGCCAAGCGGATGATCGGGCGCACGCCCGACAACATCACTGCCATCCGCCCGCTCAAGGACGGCGTGATCGCCGACTTCGAGGCGACCGAGCAGATGCTGCGCTACTTCATCCAGCAGGTGCACCGCCGCAGCGCCTTCGCCAAGCCGCGCATGGTCATCTGCGTGCCCTCCGGCATCACCGCCGTCGAGCAGCGCGCGGTCAAGGAGGCCGGCTACCAGGCCGGCGCTCGGCGCGTCTACATCGTCGAGGAGCCGATGGCCGCCGCGATCGGTGCCGGCCTGCCGGTGCACCAGGCCACCGGCAACATGGTCGTCGACGTCGGCGGCGGCACCACCGAGGTCGCCGTGATCAGCCTCGGCGGCATCGTGACCAGCCTGTCGATCCGCACCGCCGGTGACGACCTCGACGCCGCGATCGTGGCGTGGATGAAGAAGGAGTACTCGCTCATGCTCGGCGAGCGCACCGCCGAGGAGGTCAAGATGACCCTCGGCTCCGCGTTCCCGCTGCCCGACGAGCCGGAGGCCGAGATCCGCGGCCGCGACATGGTCTCCGGGCTGCCGCGCACCGTCGTGGTCTCCAGCGCCGAGGTCCGCCAGGCCCTCGAGGAGCCGCTGCACGCCATCGTCGACGCGGTGCGCACCACCCTCGACCAGACCCCGCCCGAGCTGGCCGGCGACATCATGGACCGGGGCATCGTGCTCACCGGCGGCGGCGCGCTGCTGCGCGGCCTCGACGAGCGCCTTCGCCACGAGACCGGCATGCCCGTGCACGTGGCCCCCGACCCGCTGAGCTCGGTGGCGCTCGGCGCCGGCAAGTGCGTCGAGGAGTTCGAGGCGTTGCAGCAGGTGCTGGTCACCGACCCGAGGCGCTACTGATGGCCCTGCTCGACCGTGTCAGCACCGCCCGCCGCAGCCCCGGTGCGCCGCGCGAGGAGCAGCCGGCGCGCCCCGGGCGCCCCGGCCGCACGCGGCGTACCCGCTCGCTGATGGCCCGCCACGAGCGCCGCGAGCGCCGGTCGGGGCCACGACGGCGGCGCCGGCGCCGAGCCGCCGCGCGTCTCACGCTCGCTGCTGGTCGCGCTGCTGCTGGCCAGCGCCACGGTGACCACTCTCGACCTGGCCGCCGGCGAGGACTCGCCGCTCGAGCCCGGTGCGCGGCGTGCTCGCCGACACCATGGGGCCGGCCCAGGGCGCGGCGACGGCCGTGGTGCGGCCCTTCACCGCGATCGGTGGCTGGTTCGAGAGCAACGGCTCGCTGCGCGACGAGGTCGCGGCCCTCGAGGCCGAGAACTCCGCGTTGCGCTCCGAGCTCAACACGCTCGGCCTACGACCGCAACCGCCTCGCCGAGTACGACGGCCTGACCAGCGTCGCCGCCGACCTCGGCTACTCCCTGGTGCCCTCGCGGGTCGTCGGGGTGGGTCCGGCGCAGTCGTTCTCGAGCACCGTGACCATCGACGCCGGCACCGACGCGGGCGTGCAGCCCGACATGACGGTGGTCAACAACGACGGCCTCGTCGGGCGGGTCCTGAGCGCCGGTCGCTCGACCGCGACCGTGCTGCTGCTCGTCGACCCCGAGGTGACCGTCGGGGCCCGGGTGGGCGACTCGATGGAGATGGGCTTCCTCAGCGGGCGCGGCGTGATCGGCGACGAGGGCCGCCTCGACCTCGAGCTGGTCGACGACTCCTCGGTGCCCGCCCGCGGTGACAGCGTGGTGACCTGGGGCAGCGACGGCGGGGCGCCGTACCTGGCCGGCATCCCCGTCGGGCGCGTCACCAAGGTCTACTCCTCGCTGCGCGAGACCGCCCAACGCGCGGTGATCGAGCCGTACGTCGACTTCGGCGCGCTCGACCTCGTCGGCGTGGTCGTGCCCACCGGCACCCGCAGCGACCGCGGCGTCATCGGCGCCGACGGTGAGATCGTCGGGGGCGAGCGGTGAGCGCGGTGCGCGCCGTCGTGGCGGCCGTGGCCGTCGCGCTGGCCCTGGTGCTGCAGGTCTCCGTCTTCGGCCCGCTGGCCTGGGAGGGCGTGGTGCCCAACCTGTGCCTGCTCGTCGTGGTGGCCGGGGCGCTGACCCGCGGGCCCCAGTTCGCGATGGTCCTGGGCTTCGGGGCCGGGCTGCTGCTCGACCTCGCGCCCCCCGCCGACCACGTGGCCGGCCGCTGGGCGCTGGCCCTGCTGCTGGTGGGCTACCTGGTGGGTCGGGTGCGTCCGGAGTCGCGGCCCACGGCGACCACGGTCGTCGCCACCGTCGCCGGTGCGTCCTTCGTCGGCACCTCGGTCTTCGCGCTGAGCGGTGTGGTGCTCTCCGACCCGGTGGTGGGGGTGGGGGAGACCCTCTCGGTGCTGGCGGTCTCGCTGGTCTGGGACGTGCTGCTCACCCCCTTCGTGCTGCCCCCGCTGATGGCGCTCTTCCGTCGCCTCGAACCCGCCCACGCCCTATGAACCGCCCAGTGAACCGCCCAGTGAACTGCCCAGAGAACAGCCCAGAGAACAGCCCTGTGAGGTCCAGCTGATGCGTGCTCCCACCCGCGGCGAGGAAGCGACCGGCACCCGCCGCTCGCGCCTGCGGATCGTGGTGATCCAGGCCCTGGTGCTCTCGCTGTTCGCGACCCTGCTGGTGCGGCTGTACTACCTGCAGGTCGTCACCGGCGAGGAGTACACCGCCCAGGCCGCCTCGCAGTCGGTGCGCGACATCGTCGTGCAGCCCCAGCGTGGCCTCATCGTCGACGACATGGGCCGCCCCCTGGTCACCAACCGCACCGCGTGGGTCGTCTCGGTCGACCGCACCCTGCTGGGCCGGATGGGCGGGCGCGACCGGCGCGAGGTCCTCGACCGGGTCGCCACCGTCACCGGGGAGGACCGGCGCACGCTCGAGAAGCGACTGGTCACCTGCGGCGACGAGGGATCGGTCAGCGGCACCTGCTGGAACGGCTCGCCCTACCAGCCCGTCCCGGTGGCCACCGACGTCGAGCGCGGGGTCGCGCTGAGGGTCCTCGAGCAGCCCGAGGACTACCCCTCCGTGCTGGCCGAGCAGCAGACCGTGCGCGCCTACCCGCGCCCCTACGGCGTCAACCTCGCCCACGTGCTGGGCTACCTCAGCCCGATCACCGAGGACGAGCTCGACCAGGCCGAGTCCGACGGCGACGCCAGCGTCAACGGCGCCTCCTCGGTGGGCCGGGCGGGGGTCGAGAAGCAGTACGACGCGTGGTTGCGGGGCATGCCCGGCTACGAGTCCGTGGCGGTCGACTCGATGGGGCGCGTGCTGGGCGAGGACAGCCAGACGCAGGCCCGCCCCGGAGACACCCTGGTCACCTCCATCGACGCCCGCGTCCAGAGCGTGGTCGAGAAGCAGCTCGCCGAGACGATCGCGACCGCGCGCGCCACCACCGACACCGTGACCGGGCGCCGGTACGCCGCCGACTCCGGCGCCGCGATCGTGCTCGAGGCCGACACCGGCCGGGTCGTGGCGATGGCCAGCCAGCCGACGTACGACCCGGAGGTCTGGGTGGGCGGGATCTCCGACAAGGAGCTGGCCCGCCTCTACTCCGAGGCCGCCGGCACCCCGCTGCTGGGCCGCGCCACCCAGGGCCAGTTCGCTCCCGGCTCGACGTGGAAGCCGTTCATGACGGCCGGCGCGCTGAGCAACGGCTACGACACCGACACGATGCTCGACTGCTCCTCGGCGTTCCGGGTCGGCAACCGCGACTTCAAGAACTACGAGTCCGGCGCCTACGGCTCGATCTCCTTCGCCAAGGCGCTCGAGGTCTCCTGCAACACCTTCTTCTACCGGATCGGCTACGACTACTGGCGCCGGCTGGGATCCGACGTCGACGACGTCGACGCGAAGGACCCGCTGGTCGAGGAGGCCAAGGACTGGGGCTTCGGCGAGGAGACCGGCATCGACCTGCCCGGCGAGGCCTCCGGCCGGATCGCCGACCGGCAGTGGAAGCGCGACTACTACGAGTCGATGAAGGACTACTACTGCGGCATCTCGAAGAAGCCGCAGGACGCCGAGACCTCCGACTTCGTCTACACCTTCTCCCGCGAGTTCTGCGTCGAGGGCTACGCCTACCGCGCCGGTGACGCGGTGAACTTCGCGATCGGCCAGGGCGACACCATCGTCACGCCGCTGCAGCTGGCCCGGGCCTACGGCGCGATCGCCAACGGCGGGACCCTCTACGAGCCGCGCGTGGCCAAGGCGGTCGTGGGTCCCGACGGCAAGGTGCTGCGCCGCATCGACCCCGAGGTGCAGGGCACCGTCGACCTGCCCGAGAAGACCTTCGGCTACATCGACCAGGCGCTGGCCGGGGTGACCCGTCAGGGCACGATGTCGTGGCGGATGATCGGCTTCCCCCTCGAGGAGGTCCCGATCCGCTCCAAGACCGGCTCGGCCGAGGTCTACGGCAAGCAGTCGACCTCCTGGGTGGCCTCCTACTCCGAGGACTACGTCGTGGTGATGATGGTCAGCCAGGGCGGCACCGGCTCGGGCACCTCGGGCCCGGCGATCCGCACGATCTGGGAGACGCTGTACGGCGTCGAGGGCGACCGGGTGCGCCCCGCGCAGGCCGCGATCCCCGGCACCACACCGCCGACCGAGCTGCCCACCTTCACCCGCGACGGCTCGGTGCTGCCGCCGGCGCGGACCCGCTCGAAGGGCGCCCGATGAGCGCCGGCGTACGCCTGCGCACCCCCGGCGGGACCCGGCCCCGCCTGCGCTGGAGGGGCCTCGACTGGGTGCTGCTGGGCGCGGTGCTCGCGCTCGTGGTCATCGGCACCCTGCTGGTGTGGTCGGCGACCTCGACCCGCGACGACCTGACCGGCGGCAACCCGCGCGCCTACCTCGAGAAGCAGCTGTTCAACATCTCGGTGGGGCTGCTGCTGATGGCGGGCGTGGTGGTCGCCGACCACCGCTGGGTGCGGGTGGCCGCGCCGGTGGTCTACCTGGCCTCGCTGGTGGGTCTGGTGCTGGTGCTGGTGATGGGCTCGACCATCAACGGCTCGCGCTCGTGGCTGATGGTCGGCGGGATGTCGGTGCAGCCGGCCGAGTTCGCCAAGCTGGCCGTCATCATCGGGATGAGCCTGGTGCTCGCGCACCGGGCGGCCGGGAGGTGGCGACCCAAGGTCGGCCTGGTCGAGGTGGCGCTGATGCTGCTGATCGCGGCGGTGCCCGCCGTGCTGATCCTCCTCCAGCCCGACCTCGGCACGATGCTGGTGCTGACCGCCACCGTGGTGGGCGTGCTCGCCGTCTCCGGGGCCCCGCGGCGCTGGCTGGCCCTGCTCGGCGCCGGCGGCGTCACCGCGGCCGTGGCGGCCGTGGCGGCCGGCGTGCTCAAGGACTACCAGGTCGACCGGTTCATGGCCTTCACCAACCCCGACCTCGACCCCCGCGGCGCCGGCTACAACGTCGAGCAGGCCCGGGTCGCGGTCGGCAACGGCGGCCTCTTCGGCCAGGGCCTCTTCAGCGGCTCGCAGACCCGCTCGGGCTTCGTCCCCGAGCAGCACACCGACTTCGTCTTCACCGTCGCCGGCGAGGAGCTCGGCCTGGTCGGCGCCGGGCTCGTGGTGGTGCTGCTGGGTGTGGTCATCTGGCGCGCGCTGGCGATCGCCACCCGCACCGAGGACGTCTTCGGCCGGGTCGCGGCCGCCGGCATCGCCTGCTGGTTCGGCTTCCAGGCCTTCCAGAACGTCGGGATGTGCCTGGGCATCATGCCGGTCACGGGCGTGCCGCTGCCGTTCGTGTCGTACGGCGGCTCCTCGATGTTCGCCGGGCTGGTCGCGGTCGGGCTGCTGCAGAACATCCACCTGCGCGCCACCGAGCCCGCCCCCCGCCGCTACTCCGCCCCCCGGGTGCTGGTCGCGGCCCGCTGACCCCGGCGGGGACGAGCGGGAAATGGTCCGGGACCCGGCGCCGCCGTACCCTGGATGCTTCGCCCCACCGTCCCACCACCGCTGCGAGGTCTGCTGCATGTCCGCGTCCACCGTCGAGACCACGCGCCAGGCTGGTCGCTCCGTCTTCGCCGACCTGGAGCCGCACCTGCCGGGCGTCTCGAAGCCGATCCAGTACGTCGGCGGCGAGCTCAACTCCACCGTCAAGGAGTGGGACTGCGCCCCCGAGGGCGAGACGGTGCGCTGGGCGCTGATGTACCCCGACGCCTACGAGGTCGGCCTGCCCAACCAGGGCGTGCAGATCCTCTACGAGGTCCTCAACGAGCGCGACTGGATCGTGGCCGAGCGCACCTACGCGGTGTGGCCCGACATGGAGGCGGTGCTGCGCGAGCACGACATCTCGCAGTTCACCGTCGACGCCCACCGCCCCGTCGGCGACTTCGACGTGCTCGGCCTGAGCTTCTCCACCGAGCTCGGCTACACCAACATGCTCACCGCCCTCGACCTGGCCCGCATCCCGTTGCACGCGGTCGACCGCGGCGAGCACGACCCGGTCGTGCTGGCCGGAGGTCACGCCGCCTTCAACCCCGAGCCGATCGCCGACTTCCTCGACGCGGCCGTGCTCGGCGACGGCGAGGAGGTCGTGCTGGCGATCTCCGAGGTGGTGCGCGAGTGGAAGGGCGAGGGCCGCCCCGGCGGTCGCGACGAGCTGCTGCGCCGCCTCGCGGTGACCGGCAACGTCTACGTGCCGAAGTTCTACGACGTGGTGCACGCCGAGGACGGCTCCATCGAGGCGGTGGTGCCCAACAAGCCCGGCGTGCCGTTCCGGGTCAAGAAGCACACCCTGATGGACCTCGACGCCTGGCCCTACCCGGCCAAGCCGCTGGTGCCGCTCGCCGAGACCGTGCACGAGCGCTTCAGCGTCGAGATCTTCCGCGGCTGCACCCGCGGCTGCCGCTTCTGCCAGGCCGGGATGATCACCCGCCCGGTGCGCGAGCGCTCCATCGAGACCATCGGCGACATGGTCGAGAACGGCATCCGCAAGTCGGGCTTCGAGGAGGTCGGCCTGCTCTCGCTCTCCAGCGCCGACCACACCGAGATCGGCGACGTGGCCAAGGGCCTGGCCGACCGCTACGAGGGCTCCAACGTCTCGCTCTCGCTGCCCTCGACCCGCGTCGACGCCTTCAACATCACCCTGGCCAACGAGTTCAGCCGCAACGGGCGCCGCTCGGGGTTGACCTTCGCCCCCGAGGGCGGCTCGGAGCGGATGCGCAAGGTCATCAACAAGATGGTGACCGAGGAGGACCTGATCCGCACCGTGGCGGCGGCGTACTCGCACGGCTGGCGGCAGGTCAAGCTCTACTTCATGGTCGGGCTGCCCACCGAGACCGACGACGACGTGCTGCAGGTCGCCGAGCTGGCCAAGAAGGTGATCGCCAAGGGCCGCGAGGTCTCCGGGCGCAACGACATCCGCTGCACCGTCTCGATCGGCGGCTTCGTGCCCAAGCCGCACACCCCGTTCCAGTGGGCCGCGCAGCTCGACCACGAGACCACCGACGAGCGGCTCAAGAAGCTGCGCGACACGGTGCGCGAGGACAAGAAGTACGGTCGCGCGATCGGCTTCCGCTACCACGACGGCAAGCCCGGCATCATCGAGGGTCTGCTCTCGCGCGGCGACCGCCGCGTCGGGCGGGTCATCGAGCAGGTCTGGCGCGACGGCGGCCGCTTCGACGGCTGGAGCGAGCACTTCTCCTACGACCGCTGGATGCAGGCGGCCACCACCGCGCTGGCCGGCACCGGTGTCGATCTCGACTGGTACACCACCCGCGAGCGCACCATCGACGAGGTCCTGCCCTGGGACCACCTCGACTCGGGCCTCGACAAGGACTGGCTGTGGGCCGACTGGGAGGACGCCCTCGACCCGGACTCCGTCGACGTCGAGGACTGCCGCTGGACGCCCTGCTACGACTGCGGGGTGTGCCCCGAGATGGGCACCGAGATCCAGGTCGGCCCCACCGGCCAGAAGCTGCTGCCGCTCCAGGTGGTCTGACCCGGCCCGAACTTCGCGCCGACCCGGCCCGAACTTCGCGCCGACCCGGCCCGGACCTTCCTCTCAGTCGAGCAGCGGCTCGTCGAGGGGGGAGCCGTCGGCGTTGAAGAGGATGCAGGCGACCTGGTCGCCGGCCTCGGGCTCGGCCGCGTCGGTGATGGTCAGCAGGTCGATGCCGGGGCCGACGAGCGGGAACAGGTCGGGGTCGTCGAGCACCAGGCTCTGGCAGATCTCGCCGACCGGCGAGGCGTCGTACGCCGCGGCCTGCTCGGCGTCGAGGGTCAGGGTCCCCACGACCTCGGCGTCGTGCTCGTCGGTGCAGCTCTCGATGGTCATCAGCCCGAAGCCCTCGTCCTCGACGTCGGGGTCGATCAGGTTGTCGGCGCTGATGCAGTCGCCGACCGCGAGGTCGTTGACGTCCTTGAACGTGTTGAGACCCAGCACCACCGCCACGACCAGCAGCGCCACCGTGGCCAGCATGACCAGCGTGCTGATCACGATGCCGGCGATGGCCATGCCCCGTCCGTGGTCACGCCCGTCCTTGCTGCGCCCGAGCACGATGACGCCGAGCACGATCGAGGCGATCGCGGCCACGAAGGGCACGCAGAACAGCAACGACAGCGCCAGCGAGGTGATCGCCATCGCCTTCGACGGCGGCGCCTCCTGGCGCGGGTCGCCGCCCCCGGGGAACGCCTGTCCGTAGGGGTGTCCGCCCGCGGGCGGGTGGCCCTGCTCGTACGCCGGCTGCGGCGGCTGCTGGCCGTACGGCGGCTGGTCCTCGGGGCCCTCGGGCGGCGTGCTGCTCATGCGGGTGCGCTCCTTCGTGCGGCGTGCTGCTCGAGCTCGTCCTCGAGCAGCAGCGGGCGGGACAGCCAGGTGGCCAGGCCCAGCATGGGTACCACGAGGACCAGCAGCATGCTCAGTGGGATGGTCCACTCGCCGGTCGCGTCGTAGAGCAGCCCCACGACGAACGGCCCGGCCGCGGCCAGCAGGTAGCCCGCGGACTGCGTGAAGGCCGACAGTGCTGCGGTGCCCTCCGCGGTGCGCGCGCGCAGCCCGATCAGGGTGAGGATGAGCGGGAAGGTGCAGGCGCCGATCCCGGCGAGCAGCGCCCAGAGCACGGCCGGCCCGGCCGGCGCGACCAGCAGGCCGACGTACGCCACGGGGTAGCAGGAGATCACCGGCAGCAGCACCCGTCGCTGGTGCTGCGAGCGGGCCAGCAGCGGCGGCAGCAGCCACGAGAGCGGGATGCTGACCCCCGCGAGCAGCCCCACGAGCGCCCCGGCGGCGGCGGGGGAGTAGCCGGCGTCGCGCCACAGCTGCGCGAACCAACCGAACATCACGTAGGCGTGCAACGACTGCACGCCGAAGAAGGCCGCCATCGCCAGCCCCAGGCGGGTGCGCGCCACCTGCCCCACCGTGATCGGCCCTCCGGGGGTCGGGGCCACCCGGTCGTGGCGCGCGAGCACCAGCCAGGGCAGCACCGCCAGGCCCGCGAGCACGGCCCACGCGCCCAGGCCGCCGCGCCAGCCGCCGAGGGCCTCGGAGAGCGGCACGGTCAGCAGCAGCGCGGAGGTGAGCCCGATGGCCAGGGCGGTGGAGTAGACGGCTGTGACCGCACCGATGCGCTCCGGCGCGTGCCGCTTGACCAATGAGGGCATCAGCACGTTGGCCATCGCCATGCCGGCCACCGCCAGCAGCGAGAGGGCCAGGAAGACGAGGTCGGAGCCGGTGACGGCCCGCCCGGCGAGGCCGACCACCACCGCCAGCAGGGCGGCCAGGGTGACCCGGTGCAGGCCGCCCGAGGCCGCGGCGCGCGGAGCCAGCGCCCCGAAGACCGCGAAGGCCAGCACCGGCAGCGTCGTCAGCAGCGACGCCTCGGCCGCCGACATCGCCAGCCCCGACCGCACCTCGGCCAGCACCGGACCGACGCTGACGGCCGCCGGTCGCAGGTTGAGCGACAGCAGGACGAGGCCGACCAGGAACAACCATCCACCGCGACGAGACACCCGAGGATCGTCGCACCCGGCGCTCCACCCCGGCGGTCGGGGCCCGTGGTCGGGGAAGGTAAAGGTGCAGGTTCCTGCAGCGGACAAAGCTGAGGCGGGCAGCCGGCCCCACCGGTGGTCGTCCGGTCCTACTGTCCTGCCCACCGCGCCGACCGGCACGGGAGCCGCGGGGCGTCCCGCGGCGACCTCATCTCTCGGGAGTCCATCCATGACAACCTCGTCATCATGCCTGCGCCGTCTCGGCGCCGGCACCGCCGCCGCTGTGGCCCTCGCGGGCCTCGCGGCGCTCAGCCCCTCCTCGGCCCAGGCCGTCCCCGACCGGGGCGACCGCTCCGACGACCGGCCCGCGCCGGTCGTGGGCCAGGGCCGCGCCGCGGCCGTCCCGGGCGACTACATCGTCGTGATGGAGGAACGGGCGAGCGGTGCTGCCGTCGCCGACGCCCGCCGGGTCGCGCGGGACAAGGGTGGCAGGGTGCAGCAGACCTACGACACGGTGCTGGACGGGTTCTCGGCGCGGCTCCCGCAGCGGGCCGTCGAGGCGCTGCGCAACCGTCCCGGCGTCGCCTACATCGAGGCCGACCAGACCCTCTCGATCGACGCGACCCAGCCCGGGGCCACCTGGGGCCTGGACCGCATCGACCAGCGCGACCTGCCGCTCGACGGCGGGTACACCTACGCCCCGACCGGCAGCGGGGTCACCGCCTACGTCATCGACACCGGCATCCTGGCCGGGCACACCGACCTCGGCGGTCGGGTGCAGTCGGGCTACACCGCGATCAACGACGGCCGGGGCACCAGCGACTGCAACGGCCACGGCACGCACGTCGCCGGCACCGTCGGCGGCACGACGTACGGCGTCGCCAAGCAGGTCACCCTGCGACCGGTGCGGGTGCTCGACTGTGCGGGCAGCGGCTCGACCTCGGGGGTCATCGCCGGCGTGGACTGGGTCACCTCCCACCACGGCGCCGGTGCCCCCGCGGTGGCCAACATGAGCCTGGGCGGCGGGGTGTCCGCGGCCCTCGACCAGGCGGTGAACGCCTCCATCGCCGACGGCGTCACCTACGCCGTGGCGGCCGGCAACGAGAACACCAACGCCTGCAACGGCTCCCCGTCGCGGGTGGCCGCCGCGCTCACCGTCGGCTCCACGACCAGCACCGACGCCCGCTCGTCGTTCTCCAACTTCGGCAGCTGCCTCGACCTCTTCGCACCCGGCTCCGCGATCACCTCGGCCTGGTACACCTCGAACAGCGCCACCAACACCATCTCCGGCACCTCGATGGCCACCCCGCACGTCGCCGGCGTGGCCGCCCTCTACCTCCAGGGCTCCCCGGGCGCGTCGCCGAGCACCGTGACCAGCGCGATCCTCGGCGGCTCCACCAGCGGCAAGGTCGTCGGCGCCGGCACCGGGTCGCCCAACCGCCTGCTGACCGCCCTGCTCAGCGGTGCCCCGACCGAGCCGCCGGCCCCGTCGGGCAACCTGCTGGCCAACCCCGGCTTCGAGTCCGGCGCCTCGGTGTGGTCGGCCAGCTCGGGGGTCATCACCGACGACGCCGGCGCTCCCGCGGCCAGCGGCTCCTGGAAGGCGTGGCTCACCGGCTACGGCACCGCCCGCACCGACACCCTCACCCAACAGGTGAGCGTCCCCTCGGCCGCGAACGCCACGCTCTCGTTCAGGCTCTACGTCAGCAGCGCGGAGACCACGACGAGCCGGGCCTACGACACCCTCCGGGTCCAGGTCGTCTCGGGCGCCGGCACCACGACGTTGGCGACCTACTCCAACCTCGACGAGGGCACGGGCTACGTCACCCGCACCCTCGATGCCTCCGCCTTCACGGGCAAGAGCGTCACGGTGCGCTTCGTCGGCACCGAGGACTCCTCCCTCGGCACCAGCTTCGTGGTCGACGACACCGCCCTGACCACGGGCTGACCGCCAGTCCGTCCGACACCCACCCCGCCACCCGCACCCTGTCGCCGACCGTCCGTGGTCGGTGGCAGGGTGCGTGTCGTGCGGGAGGTGGGCGTGGCGGAGCGACGGGCGAGGCTGGCGCGCCGGCACGCAGTCGCTCCCGCCCACCGGGTCGCCGACGCGGTGGGCGCGACCAGGGCCGTGGTGGCGCTGCACGCCACCGAGCCGGCCACGGTGCACCTCTCGGTGCACGCCCGGGTCGACGAGGCGGCCGGCGCCGAGCGGGTGGCCGACGAGCCGGCCGCCGGCCTCGACCGCGCGCTGCACGTCGACCGCAGCCTGGTGCGCCAGCTGGCGATGCGTCGCACCCTGTTCGTGCTGCCGCGGGACCTGCTGGGTGCGGCCTGGGGCAGCGCCGCTGCCCGGGTCGCGCGGACCGAGGAGGCGCGGCTGGCCAAGGACCTCGCCGCCTCCGGCGAGGTCGCCGACCCCGTGGGGTGGTTGGACCAGACCCGCGCCGAGGTGCTGGCGGTGCTGGGCGCACGGCCCGAGGGGCTGACCGCGCTCGAGCTGCGTTCGAGCGTCCCCGGCCTCGAGGTGCGCCTGGCCGGCGGGGCGACGTACGCCGGCAGCCGGGTGCTGACCTGGCTCGGCGCCCGTGGCGAGGTCGTGCGTGGCCACAACACCACCCACTGGCGCCAGTCCCGCCCGCGGTGGACCCTGGCCGAGCAGTGGCTGGGCGAGCGGCCCGCGGCCCTCGAGCCGGTCGAGGGGTACGCCGCGCTGGTACGCCGCTGGCTCGAGCGCTTCGGGCCCGCGACCGAGGCCGACCTCGTCTGGTGGCTGGGCGCGACCAAGGGCGCGGTGCGTGCTGCGCTGGGGGCCGTCGAGGCCGTCGAGGTCGACCTGGAGGGTGTCGGGCCGGGGCACCTGCTGCCCGACGACCTCGAGGAGGAGCCAGCAGTGGAGCCGTGGGCCGCGCTGCTGCCGGTGCTGGACCCCACGGTGATGGGCTGGAAGCAGCGCGACTTCTACCTGCCCGAGCACGCCGGGGTGCTCTTCGACCGCAACGGCAACGCCGGCACCACCGCCTGGTGGGACGGCCGCGTCGTGGGCTGCTGGGTGCAGGACCCCGACGGCGTGGTCGAGGTGCGGCTGCTCGACGACGTGGGCCGCGAGGCCCGGGCCGGGTTGGCCGTGGAGGCCGCCCGGCTCACCAGACGCCTCGATGGTCAGCGGGTCGGCACCGTCTACCCCTCGCCGGCGATGCGGGCCGACACCGGTGACCTCACCTACCCTGTCGTGCGTGCGTGACCAGCCCGAGCAGCAAGCCCCGCCCGTCCAGCGCCTGCGCATCCGCTACGCCAAGAGGGGGCGGCTGCGCTTCACCAGCCATCGCGACTTCTCGCGCGCCTTCGAGCGCGCGGTCTTCCGCGCCCGGGTGCCGATGGCCTACTCCTCGGGCTTCAACCCGCACCCGCGCATCTCGTACGCCGGTGCCGCCCCGACCGGCTCGGCCAGCGAGGCGGAGTACCTCGAGATCGGGCTGGCCCAGGTGGTCGACCCGGCGGACATCCACGCCGAGCTCGCCGAGGCGCTGCCGACCGGGCTCGACGTGCTCGAGGTCGTGGAGTCGCCGGGCGGGTCGCTGGCCGACCGGCTCGAGGCCAGCCGCTGGCGCCTCGACATCGAGGCGATGCCCGAGGAGTCGGCGGCCGCGGTCAGCACCTTCCTGGACACCGAGTCGGTGCTGGTGGAGCGGATGATGAAGAAGGGGTTGCGCGAGTTCGACTGCCGGGCAGCGGTGGTCTCGCTCAGCAGCTCGCCGCGCGAGCAGGGCTCCTCGCTCGACCTGGTGCTGCGCCACGGTGTCCCGTCGGTGCGTCCCGACGACGTGCTGCGCGGGCTGGGCGCCGTCGCGGGCCTCGAGGCCGGGCGCGCACCGCTGCTGACGCGCCTGGCCCAGGGGCCGCTGGAGCAGGACGGGAGCGTCGGCGACCCGCTGGCCGCGTCGACATGACGACCGCGGGGCCGTGGTGTGCGATACTCGCCACGGTCCCCGACCTGTGGTCGTACCCGACGAGGGCGCACTCCAGCGCCCGCCCTGACGGCACAGCTGCGGTCGTCGACCCGACGACGTTCTCGCCGGTCCTCCCAGCAGGAGGGCGGCACACCAGGGAACCGGTCGTCGCCAGACCGCGACGCGGCAGGCAGGCCCGGTGACAGCGAGTCCGCCACCTCCATCCGGAGGAGAGCCCGGCGACCGCGGAAGGTGATGGTCGTGACCGTGGTGACGCGCACGCGGAGGGTGTCGTCGCCACCGAAGGCTTTGCGTCGCGACCGCGCTGCGGACGACGACGTCTGACGAGTCCGGCACCCGCTGGCGTGCCGGGCAGAGGAGCACCACATGCCCGACGAGACCCAGGTCGGCCAGGAGCCGGCCACCTCGCAGGAAGCCCCCGCCGAGGGCACCGATGCCACCGAGGCCGCCGCGCCGAAGGTGACCACGACCACGCGCACCCGCAAGAGCGCCGCCAAGAAGGCGCCTGCGAAGAAGGCCCCGACCAAGAAGGCTGCCCAAGCCGGCTCGGGGGCCGACCCCGAGAGCGGCGCCGAGGCTGCCGCCGACGCGCCGCCCGCCAAGAAGGCGCCGGCCAAGCGCGCCACGAAGAAGGCGGCCAGCGCATCGGCCCCGGCCGACGGGCAGCTCGAGCTCGGCGAGGCCGCCGAGGCGCCCGCCACGAAGGCGCCAGCGAGGAAGACCGCGGCCAAGAAGGCGCCGGCGAAGAAGGCGGCTGCCAAGAAGACCGCCGCGAAGAAGACCGCCACCGGGCCGGAGACCACGCAGACCGCCCAGACCACGGCGTCCACCGAGGCGCCTGCCGCCGACAAGCCGGTCGTCAAGCGGACCACCCGCCGCTCGACCACCGCGAAGGTGGCGGCCCCCGCCGCCCCGACCACCGAGACCACCAGCGACACCCAGACCGAGCAGCCGGCCGAGGCCGCTCCCGGGCCCGCGGGCGTCGCGCCGGTCTTCCAGGCGCCCACGGTCACCACCACGACGCGCACCCGCAGCGCCCGCAAGGCCACCCCGGCGAAGGCCGCCGAGCCCGTCGCCGCGACCCCCGCCGAGGTCGAGCCCGAGGTCGACGGAGACCGAGGAGGCCGCCCCCGGGGAGTCGGGCGCTGGCACCCGCACGACCACCACCACGACCACCCGGCGCAGCCGCTCGTCCTCGGCTCGCGCCGACCAGCCGGCCGCCGAGAAGTCCAGTGAGCAGCAGGGCGCTGACCAGACCACCGACCAGCCCACGGCAGACACCGGTCGCGCTGACACCGACGACGACAGCGACGACGACAACGACGACAGCGACGACGAGGGCCAGGGCTCCGGCACCGGGCGCCGTCGCCGCCGTCGCGGCGGGCGTCGGCGCCGCAGGTCCGGCGAGGGCGGCGGCGACAACGGCCAGAACGACCAGCAGGACGACCAGCAGGACAAGGGCGGCCAGGACAAGGGCGGCCAGGACAAGGGCGGCCAGGACAAGGGCGGCCAGGACAAGGGCGGCCAGGACAAGGGCGGCCAGCGCAACGGCGGCCGAGGCAAGGGTGGCGACGCCGAGCAGGGCTCCGCCGACACCACGTCCGAGGACGACTCCGAGGCCAAGAAGAACGGCGGCCAGAACGGCGGCCAGAACGGCGGCCAGAACGGCGGCCAGGACGGCGATGAGGGTGGTGGCAGCAGCAGCTCGCGCCGCCGGCGGCGCCGGCGCCGCTCGGGCGACGACGGTGGCGAGGGCGGCGACGACCCGAGCAACACCGTCACCCGGGTGCGCAGCTCGCGCACCGGTGAGGACCAGATCACCGCGGTCTCCGGCTCGACCCGGCTCGAGGCCAAGAAGCAGCGCCGGCGCGAGGGCCGCGAGGCCGGTCGCCGTCGTGCCCCGATCGCCAGCGAGGCGGAGTTCCTGGCTCGCCGCGAGGCCGTCGACCGGGTCATGGTGATCCGCCAGCGCGAGGACCTCACCCAGATCGGGGTCCTCGAGGACAAGGTGCTCGTCGAGCACTACGTGGCCCGCGAGTCGCAGACCTCGCTGATCGGCAACGTCTACCTCGGCCGCGTGCAGAACGTGCTGCCCTCGATGGAGGCCGCCTTCATCGACATCGGCAAGGGCCGCAACGCGGTCCTGTACGCCGGCGAGGTCAACTGGTCGGCGCTGGGCCACAAGGACGGCCAGCCGCGCAAGATCGAGTCGGTGCTCTCCTCCGGCCAGTCGGTGCTGGTGCAGGTCACCAAGGACCCGATCGGTCACAAGGGCGCCCGCCTGACGAGCCAGGTCAGCCTGGCCGGACGCTTCCTGGTCTACGTGCCCGACGGCACCACCAGCGGCATCTCGCGCAAGCTGCCCGACACCGAGCGGGCCCGGCTCAAGGCGCTGCTCAAGGAGATCGTCCCCGACAGCGCCGGCGTCATCGTGCGCACCGCCGCCGAGGGCGCCAGCGAGGACGAGCTGACCCGCGACGTCGAGCGGCTCAAGGCGCGCTGGGAGGACATCGAGAAGAAGACGAAGGGCAACGGGCCCCAGCTGCTCTACGGCGAGCCCGACCTGACCCTCAAGGTCGTGCGCGACCTGTTCACCGAGGACTTCTCGCAGCTGGTCATCGACGGCGACGACGCGTGGGAGACGGTGCAGAGCTACGTCAGCCACGTCGCGCCGGACCTCGAGGAGCGCCTGCAGCGCTTCGAGCCCGCCACCGAGGGCAAGAACGCCGGCAAGGACGTCTTCGCCGCCTACCGGGTCGACGAGCAGATCGCCAAGGGCCTGGACCGCAAGGTGTGGCTGCCCTCGGGCGGTTCCCTGGTGATCGACCGGACCGAGGCGATGACCGTCGTCGACGTCAACACCGGCAAGTTCACCGGTTCGGGGGGCAACCTCGAGGAGACGGTGACCAAGAACAACCTCGAGGCGGCCGAGGAGATCGTGCGCCAGCTGCGGCTGCGCGACATCGGCGGCATCATCGTCGTCGACTTCATCGACATGGTGCTGGAGTCGAACCGCGACCTGGTGCTGCGCCGCATGGTCGAGTGCCTGGGCCGCGACCGGACCCGGCACCAGGTCGCCGAGGTCACCTCGTTGGGCCTGGTGCAGATGACCCGCAAGCGGATCGGCACCGGCCTGCTCGAGGCTTTCAGCGAGCCGTGCGAGCACTGCCAGGGCCGCGGCATCGTCACCCACGACCACCCGATCGAGCCCAAGCGCGGCGGCGATGACGAGGGTCGTCGCGGCGGCGGTCGGCGCAGCGGCAAGGGCGGCAAGGGCAGCGACGACTCCGGTCAGCAGACCGGTCAGCAGGGCGGTGGCAAGAGCGGCGGCCGGGGCAGGGGTGGCTCCGGCGGCGAGGACTCCTCTCCCGCCAAGGCGCCCTCGCCCAAGGACGTCGCGGCGATGGCGCGGCCCGAGAGCCCCGAGAGCCCCGAGAGCACCGGGGCGGAGCAGCCCGAGCAGCAGCAGCCCGAGCAGAAGCAGCCCGAGCAGAAGCAGCCCGAGCAGAAGCAGCCCGAGGTCCGGGAGCCGGAGCAGCAGCCCGAGCCCGAGCAGGCCCCGGAGCCCAGCCAGCCCAAAGGAGCCGAGCCGCAGCCCGCTGCGCCGCCTGAGGACGGCGCTGGGCAGGGCGAGCCGGCGCCCGCAGCCGGGACCCGGGTCGTGACCCGGACTCGTCGTGCGGCGACCCGTCCCGCGGGCCAGCCGACCACGGCGGGGGAGCCGGTGGTGATGTCGGCCCCCGCTGCGCAGGCACCCGCCGCAGCCGAGCCTGTCGAGGCTGCGGAGGCCCCTGCGGCCCCGGCACCCAAGGTGGTCACGCGGACCCGGGCCCGCAAGAGCTGAGGACACCGGCGCCGGGCAGGAGCGGGCCACGTTTTGCTCCTGTCCGGCCCCGTCCGTAGTATTGCCCCTCGGTGCGCCTACGCGTGCCGTCTCTGCGTGGCACCCCCACTGACGAGGCATCTCCTCGGAGGTGGCCCGCGAGCGGGCGGGCAGCCCCAGACCGAAGACACATCCAGAGTTCGACGAAGGAGACCGCGGTGTACGCGATCGTGCGCGCTGGCGCCACCCAGCAGAAGGTTGCCGTGGGCGACGTCATCGAGATCGACAAGGTCACGACGGCCGTCGGCGAGACCCTGACGCTCCCCGTCCTCATGGCTGTCGACGGTGAGAAGGTCACGGCCAACGGCCTCGACAAGGCTGCGGTGACCGTCGAGGTCCTCGGCGCCACCAAGGGCCCCAAGATCATCATCCAGAAGTACAAGAACAAGACCGGCTACAAGAAGCGCCAGGGTCACCGCCAGAAGTACACCCAGGTCAAGGTCACCGACATCTCGCTCTGAGCCCCGGCTCGAGCCTGCTGCAGGGCCCTCCCGAACGAATCCAGGACTAAGGAACACGACATGGCACACAAGAAGGGTGCGGCGTCCACCAAGAACGGCCGCGACTCCAACTCCCAGCGCCTCGGCGTCAAGCGCTTCGGCGGCCAGCTCGTCAACGCCGGCGAGATCATCGTGCGCCAGCGTGGTACCCACTTCCACCCGGGTTCCAACGTGGGCCGCGGTGGCGACGACACCCTGTTCGCCCTCGAGGCCGGCGCCGTCGAGTTCGGCACCCGCCGTGGCCGCAAGGTCGTCAACATCGTCCCGGGCGAGTGACCTGAGGCGACCACGTCTGCGCCGGTCCTGACCGGCAGCTGTCCAGGAGGGCGCCCCCACCCGGGGCGCCCTTCGGCATTTCTGCACCACCCTGAGCAGCACCCAGCCCCGAGGAGCACCCCATGGCCGTCCCCACCTTCGTGGACCGCGTCACGCTGCACGTCAGCGCCGGCCGCGGCGGCAACGGCGTCGCCTCGGTGCACCGCGAGAAGTTCAAGCCGCTCGGCGGCCCCGACGGCGGCAACGGCGGGCCCGGCGGATCGGTGATCCTGCGCGTCGACACCGACGTCACCACGCTCCTGGACTACCACCACAGCCCCAAGCGCCGCGCCGAGCACGGCGGGCACGGCGCCGGCGACCACCGCAACGGCGGCCACGGCGCCGACCTGGTCCTGCCCGTGCCGGAGGGCACGGTGGTCAGCGACAAGGAGGGCAACGTGCTGGCCGACATGGTCGGGCCCGGCACCGAGCTGGTCATCGCGCAGGGCGGTCGCGGCGGGCTCGGCAACGCCGCGCTTGGCCTCCTCCAAGCGCAAGGCCCCCGGCTTCGCGCTGCTGGGCGAGCCGGGCGACGAGCTCGAGATCGTCCTCGAGCTCAAGGTGGTCGCCGACATCGGCCTGGTGGGCTTCCCCAGCGCCGGCAAGTCGAGCCTGATCGCCGCGATCTCGCGGGCCCGGCCCAAGATCGCCAACTACCCCTTCACCACGCTGGTGCCCAACCTCGGCGTGGTCACCGCCGGTGAGCTGACCTTCACCGTCGCCGACGTGCCCGGCCTGATCGAGGGAGCGAGCGAGGGTCGCGGCCTGGGCCACGACTTCCTGCGCCACGTCGAGCGCTGCGCGGCGATCGTGCACGTCATCGACACCGCCTCGATCGAGCCGGGCCGCAACCCGCTCGACGACCTCGACGTGATCGAGAACGAGCTCGCGCGCTACGGCGGTCTCGAGGACCGCCCCCGCCTGGTGGCGCTGAACAAGGTCGACGTGCCCGACGGGCGCGACCTCTCCGACATCACCATCGACGAGCTGCGCGAGCGCGGCCTGAAGGTCTTCCCGATCTCGGCCGCCTCCGGCGAGGGTCTGCGCCAGCTGACCTTCGCGATGGGCGAGATCGTCGCCGCGGCCCGCGCCGAGAAGGAGGTCGTCGAGGCCCAGCGCATCGTGCTGCGACCCGCCCAGCGCCGACGGCGGCGACGACTTCACCGTCAAGCAGACCGGCGAGGGCTGGCGGGTGCGGGGCACCAAGCCCGAGCGCTGGGTGCGCCAGACCGACTTCAGCAACGACGAGGCCGTCGGCTTCCTCGCCGACCGGCTTCAACCGCCTCGGGATCGAGGAGCGGCTGGTCGCGCATCGGGCGCCGTCGAGGGTGACACCGTGCTCATCGGGCACCCCGACAACGCCGTGGTCTTCGACTTCCAGCCCGGCATCGAGGCGGGCGCCGAGATGCTCGGTCGCCGCGGCGAGGACCAGCGCTTCGACGACTCCCGCCCCGCCGCCCGCCGCCGTCGCGAGATCGACGAGGCGATGGAGGGCCGCGAGGACAACGAGACCCGCGCCGACGTGGCCCGTCGCCTCGACACCACCAACCCAGCGAAGCAGAAGCGCGGCGGGGCCAGCGGCCCGACGTCGTACGAGATCGGCACGCCCACGGACCCCGACTGGGAAGAGTCGGACCCCGGCACGGGGCAGGACAGCGAGTGACGTCGCGATGAGCAGGCGCCCCGAGGTCACCGGGGCCCGCCGTGTCGTCGTCAAGGTCGGCTCCTCGTCGCTGACCACCGCCGCCGGCGGGATCGACCCCGACCGGCTGCGGGCGCTGGTCGACGTGCTCGGCGCCGCGCGCGAGCGGGGCGTCGAGGTCGTGCTGGTCTCCTCTGGGGCGATCGCCGCCGGGCTGGCGCCGCTCGGCCTGCGCCGGCGGCCCTCGGGCCTGGCCGCCCAGCAGGCCGCGGCCTCGGTGGGCCAGGGTCTGCTGGTGCACCGCTACACCGAGGAGCTGCGCCGCCACGGGCTGATCGCGGGGCAGGTGCTGCTCACCGTCGACGACGTCACCCGGCGCGCGCACTACCGCAACGCCTCGCAGACCTTCACCCAGCTGCTGGACCTGGGGGTGCTGCCCATCGTCAACGAGAACGACACGGTCGCGACCTCCGAGATCCGCTTCGGCGACAACGACCGGCTCGCCGCGCTGGTCGCGCACCTGGTCCACGCCGACCTGCTGGTGCTGCTCTCCGACGTCGACGGCCTGTACGACGCCGACCCGCGCACCCCGGGCAGCCGGCTGCTGGCCGACGTGCACGGCCTCGACGACCTCGACGGCGTGCGGATCGGGCGCACCGGTGCCGCTGGTCTCGGCACCGGGGGCATGGAGACCAAGGTGCAGGCCGCCCGCATCGCCACCGGCGCCGGCATCCCGGTCGTGCTCACCTCGGCCGACCGGGCGGGCGAGGCCGTGGCCGGCGAGCCCGTCGGCACCCTGTTCCACCCCACCGGCAAGCGTCGACCGAAGCGGCTGCTGTGGCTGGCGCACGCGACCGAGCCGCTCGGGCACCCTGCACCTCGACGCCGGCGCGGTGCGCGCGGTCGTCGAGCGTCGGGCCTCGCTGCTCGCCGCCGGGGTCACCGGGGTCACCGGGGTCTTCCATGGCCGGTGACCCGGTCGACCTGGCCGGCCCCGACGGCACCGCGGTCGCGCGCGGGCTGGTCAACTTCGACGCCGAGGAGGTGCCGCGGCTGCTCGGGCGCTCCAGCCACGAGCTCAAGCGCGAGCTCGGGGCCGCCTACGAGCGCGAGGTCGTGCACCGCGACGACCTGGTGCTGCTCTGAGATGAGCGCGCGTCGCGCCGTCTGGTGGGTGCTCCTGGTCGTGACCCTGGTCCCGGCCCTGCTGCTGAGCGTCCTGCGCGTCGCCGAGCTCGACCAGGGACGGGCGGTGCGGCTGGTCTCCTTCGCGCCGTACGCGCTGCTGGGTTACTCGGCCGCCCTGCTCCTGCTCCTCGCCGTCGTACGCCGTCGTCGGGCGGCCGGGCTCGGTGTGCTGCTCGCCTCGGCCGGTCTGGCCGCGCACGTCTGGTGGCTGGCGCCGCTGGTCACCGGCTCCAGCCCGGCGGCCACCGCTGAACCGCTGACGGTGATGACCAGCAACCTGCTGATGGGCCAGGGCGACGCCACCGCCGTGGTCGCCACCGCCGTCGAGGACGACGTCGACGTGCTGGTGCTGCAGGAGGTGACCGCTGCTGCGCTCGCCGACCTCGACCGGGCCGGGCTGGGCGAGCTGATGCCGCACCGCATCGGCCGGCCGGACGACGGTGACCCGCCGTTCGCCGACACGGTCGGCACGATGGTCTTCGCCCGCACGCCACTGCAGGAGCCCCTGCGGTTGGGCACCGAGCTGCAGTCGTGGCGGGTCGAGGTCGAGGGCGTCACGCTGCTGGCGGTGCATCCCAACGCGCCCACGGATCCCGCCGGCTGGCTGAGCGACCACGCGGTGCTGCTCGAGGCCGCCCGCGAGCCCGGGGTGGACCTGCTGGTCGGCGACTTCAACGCCACGCTCGACCACGCGCCGCTGCAGCGCCTGGTCGCCGACGGCTACCGCGACGCCGTCGAGCAGTCCAACGCCGGCTGGCAGCCCACCTGGCCGGCCAACGGCCTCTTCAAGGGCCTGCCGTTGCCGCCCCTGGTCGCGATCGACCACGTCCTGGCCGGACCGCAGCTGGCGGCGACCGGGGCCTGGACCGTGCCGATCGAGGGCACCGACCACAAGGCCCTCCTGGTCGAGCTGCGCCGGCGCTGAGTCACGACCGGCCCCGACAGGTGCAGCCGCCTCAGCGCCTCCTGCGGTCCCGCCAGGCGAACAGGGCACGGAACATCCGCACCGTGAACGACGGGTCCCCGCCATGCACCACGGAGGACGTGCCGAGGAAATCCCGCTGGACCGACTGCCGGGCGCCTGCGCGTCCCTCGTAGCTCTCGTTGGACTGGCCGGGTCGGCGCGGCTCGGATCTCATCGTTCCAACGTAGGCCACCGGTCGGCCGGGATGGGGTCATGGACGACGTCGCGGCGGAGCAGCAGGACGCACCACCCGTGGCAACGGCTCCTCACCCCCTCAGGTGTGGGTGGACCAGACCACCAGGTGGACCGTGGGGTGATGAGCGACCAGAGCATCACCGTCAGCCGCACCATCCCGGCCCCCACCCAGGACGTCTTCTCCGTCCTCACCAATCCCGAGCGGCATCCCGAGCTCGACGGCTCGGGGTTCGTGATCAGCGACGAGAAGAGCGACCGGATCACCGGGACCGGGCAGGTCTTCCGGATGAACATGACCGGCGACCACATGGGCGGTGACTACCAGACCGACAACACCGTCACCGGCTACGACCCCAACCACCTGGTCGCCTGGCAGACCGCGCCCGCGGGCACGCCGCCGCCGGGCTGGGAGTGGACGTGGGAGCTGACGTCGCAGGGTTCGGACGCCTGCGACGTCTCGTTGACCTACGACTGGAGCAAGGTGACCGACAAGGAGCTGCTGTCCAAGATCACCTTCCCGCTCGTCGAGCGCTCCGCCCTCGAGTCGTCCCTGGACAACCTCGCGTCGGCCGTGTCGGGCTGAACACTGCGGCTGGGCGCCGGCCGGGGACGGGTGCGTCCGGGCACCGGCCCGCGCCGTAGGCTGGCACCCACATGAGCACGCCCGTCTACCTCGACCACGCCGCCACGACACCCATGGTGCCGGCGGTTCTGGACGCCATGACCAGCCACCTGGCCGCTGCGGCCAACCCGAGCTCGCTGCACGCCTCCGGTCGCCGCGCCCGGCGGGTCGTCGAGGAGTCGCGCGAGACCATCGCGCGGGCCCTGGGTTGCCGCCCCGGTGAAGTCGTGCTGACCTCGGGTGGCACCGAGGCCGACAATCTCGCGGTCAAGGGCATCTACTGGTCGCGACGGGCCGACGACCCGCGTCGGGTGCGCATCCTGACCACGGCCGTCGAGCACCACGCCGTGCTCGACCCCCTCGACTGGCTCGCCGAGCAGGCCGGTGCCGAGGTCGAGCACCTGCCGGTCGACGCCGCAGGGCCGCCTCGACGTCGAGGCGCTGCGCGCGAGCATCGAGCGTGACCCGGCAGCGTCGCCCTGGTCTCGGTGATGTGGGCGAACAACGAGGTCGGCACCCGCCAGCCGGTCGCCGACGTCGTCGAGGTCGCTCGCCGCGCACGGCATCCCGGTGCACACCGACGCCGTGCAGGCCCTCGGCGTGCTGCCCGTCGACTTCGCCGCCTCCGGCGTCGACGCGATGAGCGTGACCGGTCACAAGATCGGCGGACCGCACGGCGCCGGCGCGCTCGTCGTACGCCGCGAGGTCGGGGTGGTCCCGCTCGTGCACGGCGGCGGCCAGGAGCGCGACATCCGCAGCGGCACCCTCGACACCCCCGCGATCGCCGGCTTCGCCGCCGCGCTCGAGCCTCGCGGTGAGCCGCCAGCCCGAGCACGCGGCGCGGATGGCCGCCCTGCGCTAGCGCCTGGTCGCCGGCGTGCTCGAGGTCGTGCCCGACGCGGTGCTCAACGGCCCTGGTCCCGACGCCTGGGACGCCGAGCGGCTGCCCGGCAACGTCCACCTCTCCTTCCCCGGCTGCGAGGGTGACTCGCTGCTGATGCTCCTCGACGCCCGCGGCATCGAGTGCTCGACCGGCTCGGCCTGCTCGGCAGGCGTGCCCCAGGCCTCCCACGTGCTGCTGGCGATGGGCCGCGAGGACGCCGCGGCCCGCAGCTCGCTGCGCTTCTCCCTCGGGCCACACCTCCACGGAGGCCGACGTGACGGCCGTGGTCGACGCCATCGGCGCCTGCGTCGAGCGGGCGCGCGGGGTCCGGCTCTGATGCGGGTCCTGGCCGCCATGTCCGGCGGCGTGGACTCGGCCGTCGCCGCGGCCCGCGCCGTCGAGGCCGGCCACGACGTGACCGGCATCCACCTCGCGCTGTCGCGCAACCCGGCGTCGTACCGCTCGGGCGCGCGGGGCTGCTGCACCATCGAGGACAGCAACGACGCGCGCCGCGCCGCTGACGTGATCGGCATCCCGTTCTACGTCTGGGACATGTCCGAGCGCTTCCACGACCGACGTCGTGGAGGACTTCATGGACGAGTACGCCGCCGGGCGCACCCCCAACCCGTGCCTGCGCTGCAACGAGAAGATCAAGTTCGCCGCGGTGCTCGACAAGGCGCTCGCGCTCGGCTTCGACGCCGTGGTGACCGGGCACTACGCGCAGCTGCGCACCGGCACCGACGGGCTGGTGGAGATGCACCGCGCCCTCGACCACGGCAAGGACCAGTCCTACGTGCTCGGGCGTGCTCGACCAGCGCCAGCTGCAGCACTCGCTCTTCCCGCTCGGCGGCTCCACGAAGACCGACGTGCGCGCCGAGGCGGCCGAGCGCGGCCTGCTGGTGGCCGACAAGCCCGACAGCCACGACATCTGCTTCGTCGCCGACGGCGACAACGCCGGTTGGCTGCGCGAGAAGCTCGGCGACCGGGCCCCCAACCACGGCGGTGTCGTGGTCGACGACGCCACCGGCGAGGAGCTGGGCCGCCACGACGGCACCTACGGCTTCACCATCGGCCAGCGCAAGGGGCTGCGGATCGGTCGGCCGGCGCCCGACGGACAGGCCCCGCTTCGTGCTCGACATCGAGCCCGTGACCGGCACCGTCCGCGTCGGCCCGCGCGAGCGGCTCGCCGTGCACCGGCTGCGCGGCATCCGACCGCGCTGGTGCGGCACCGCGCCCTACCCGCCCTCGACGGCCCCGCGCGTCAGCGTGCAGCTGCGCGCCCACGGCGCCGAGCTGCCGGCGCGCGGCGTGGTCGTCGGCCCCGGGCGCGACCGCGTCGACGTCGAGCTGCACGAGCCGGCGTACGGCATCGCGCCGGGTCAGGCCGTCGTCGTCTACGACGGCAGCCGGGTCGTCGGCTCGGCCACCATCAGCGAGACCGGAGGGAGAGCCATGAGCGTGCTGGCGACCGCGATCGGGTCGATGCCCGGCGACGAGACGACAGGCGCGGCGCCTACCGCGAGGCGGTCAAGGTCGTGCTCGACCAGCTGCCCGACCTCGCAGCCGTGCCCGAGCAGCCGGGCCGCGGCCCCGCCGCCACCATGACCGGGCGCACCCTGGCCGTCGCTCGCGGCCTCGACGTCGACCTGCAGCCCGCCGGGTGGCGGCTGACCGGCAGCTCGGGCAGCCCGGGCATCGACCACCGCCGCACCCGCAGCCTGCTGGCCCAGGACCTCGACGCGCTCGAGGAGCTCGGCCAGGGGTACGCCGGCGTCGTGAAGCTGCAGGTCGCCGGCCCCTGGACGCTTGCCGCGACGGTGGAGAAGCCGCGCGGCGACCTCGTGCTCGGCGACCACGGGGCGCGCCGCGACCTCGCGGAGGCGCTGGCCGAGGGCCTGCGCGACCACGTGCGCGACGTACGCCGCCGGATGCCGGCGGCGGCCTCCCTCGTCGTCCAGCTCGACGAGCCCGCGCTGGCCTCGGTGCTGGCCGCGGCGGTGCCGACCGCGTCGGGCTTCGGGCGGCACCGTGCGGTGCACCCGCCCGAGGCCTCCGCCCTGCTCGAGACGGTCATGGAAGCCGTCGTCGCCGAGGGCGCGCAGCCCTGGGTGCACTCGTGCTCGGCCGGCACCCCGCTGGCCCTGCTGCGCGGCGCCGGCGCCCGGGGGCTCCTGGTCGACGTCGACCGGCTGGTCGCGGCCGACCACGACGTGCTGGCCGAGGCGCTCGAGGCCGGCGACGCGGTCGTCCTGGGCTGGTCCCGAGCACCGACCCCGACGGCGCCGTCAGCGACACCGCCCTGATCCAGCGCGTCGTGCGCTGGCTCGACATGCTCGGCCTCGACCCCACCTCGGGCCGCCTGGGCGTCTCGCCGACCTGCGGCCTGGCCGGGGCGTCGTACGACTGGTCGCGGCGGGCGCTGGCGCTGAGCCGCACCGTCGCCGACAACCTGGCGAACCTGGGGTAGCTGGCCCGGTTCGGTCTCCCCGGGTACCCGGGGAGACCGCAGAGCCCCAGCCGCACCCCGACGGTGTCCCCCGTACCGGGCAGGATGTCCCCATGAGCGACCCCACCCCACCCGGAGACGAGGCCCGCGAGGAGCACCGCCGCCTGGCCGAGGAGATCAACGACGCGCGCTGGCGCTACTACGTGCTGGACAGCCCGACGATCGACGACGCCGACTTCGACGTCCGGATGCGGCGGCTGGAGGAGCTCGAGGGGGCCTACCCCGAGCTGCGCACCCCCGACTCGCCGACCCAGCAGGTCGGGGGAGCGGTGTCGACGCTGTTCACCGCCGTCGACCACCTCGAGCCGATGCAGAGCCTCGACAACGCCTTCTCCTTCGAGGAGCTGCAGGCCTGGCACGAGCGGCTGCGCCGCGACGGTGTCGACGACCCGGCGCTGCTGTGCGAGCTGAAGGTCGACGGGCTGGCCATCAACCTGCTCTACGAGCGGGGTCGGCTGGTGCGGGCGCTGACCCGCGGCGACGGGCGCACGGGCGAGGACGTGACGCCCAACGTGAAGACCATCGACACCATCCCGCACCGCCTCACCGGCACCGACGAGTTCCCGGTGCCCGAGCTGGTGGAGGTGCGCGGCGAGGTGTTCCTGCCGGTGGCCGCCTTCGAGCGGCTCAACGAGGCGATGACCGAGGCCGGCAAGCCGGTCTTCGCCAACCCGCGCAACGCAGCGGCCGGGTCGCTGCGCCAGAAGGACCCCCGGGTCACCGCCACGCGCGCGCTGGGCATGGTCTGCCACGGGGTCGGCGCCCGGCGCGGCTTCGAGCCGCTCTCGCAGTCCGAGGCCTACCGCGCGCTGCAGGCATGGGGGCTGCCGACCAGCGAGCGGGCCACGGTGCTGGGCACCCTCGCCGAGGTCGAGGAGCTGATCGCCCACCACGGCGAGCACCGCCACGACGTGGAGCACGAGATCGACGGGGTGGTGGTCAAGGTCGACGCGGTCAGCGACCAGCGCCGCCTGGGCTCCACGAGCCGCGCGCCGCGCTGGGCGATCGCCTTCAAGTACCCGCCCGAGGAGGTCAACGCCGAGCTGCTCGACATCCGCGTCAACGTCGGGCGCACCGGCCGCGTCACGCCGTACGGCGTCATGGTGCCCACCCGGGTGGCCGGGTCGACCGTCGAGAACGCCACCCTGCACAACGCCCACGAGGTGCGCCGCAAGGACGTGCGCCCCGGCGACACCGTGATCCTGCGCAAGGCCGGCGACGTGATCCCCGAGATCCTCGGCCCGGTGCTGGCGCTGCGGCCCGAGGGCCTGGCGCCCTGGGTGATGCCGACGCACTGCCCCGCCTGCGGCACCGAGCTCGCCGAGCAGAAGGAGGGCGACAAGGACCTGCGCTGTCCCAACCACGAGCAGTGCCCCGCCCAGGTGCGCGAGCGGGTCTTCCACGTCGCCGGGCGCGGGGCCTTCGACATCGAGGGGCTGGGCTACGAGGCGGCCTCGGCACTGCTCGACGCGGGCGTGATCACCAACGAGGGCGACGTCTTCGCCCTCACCGAGCAGCACCTGCTGCGCACCGAGCTCTTCACCCGTGCAGCCAAGCGCACCGAGACCGAGGGGGCCGTCGACGGACGGGTGCTCTCGGCCAACGGCCAGCGGCTGCTCGACCACCTCGACCGGGCCAAGCAGGTGCCGCTGTGGCGGGTGCTGGTGGCGCTGTCGATCCGCCACGTCGGGCCGACGGCGGCTCGCGCGCTGGCCCAGGAGTTCGGGTCGATGCAGCGGATCCGCACGGCGGGGGAGGACGAGCTCGCCGCCGCCGAGGGCGTGGGGCCGACCATCGCGAGCGCCGTCATCGAGTGGTTCGACGTGGCCTGGCACCGCCGCATCGTGGAGGCCTGGGAGGCGGCCGGCGTCAGCATGGCCGACGAGCGCGACGAGTCGGTGCCACGCACCCTCGAGGGCCTGACCATCGTCGTGACCGGCTCGCTGGTCGACTTCAGCCGCGACTCGGCGAAGGAGGCGGTGCTGCTGCGCGGCGGCAAGGCCGCGGGGTCGGTCTCGAAGAAGACCGACTTCGTGGTGGTCGGCGACAACGCCGGCTCCAAGGCGGAGAAGGCCGAGCAGCTGGGGGTCCCGATCCTCGACGAGGACGGGTTCAAGACCCTGCTGGAGCACGGCCCCCCGGAGGCCTGAGCGGCCCCCGGGGGACCGGGGGCCTCAGGCGGCCAGCTTGGTGCCGATGCGCAGCACCCGCTCGACGAGGTGGTCCATCGCCGCGTGGTCGTCGTCGGTGAGCTCGGCGGAGGCACCGGTGACCTTGCCGACGCCGTAGGGGTTGCCGTCGGTGAACTTGACCGGGTCGGTGTAGCCCGGGGGCACGATGATGCCGCCGAGGTGGACGAAGGTGGTCAGCATCGAGAGCAGGGTGGTCTCCTGGCCGCCGTGGGCCGTCTGGCTCGCGGTGAAGCCCGCGTAGACCTTGTCGGCCAGCTTGCCCTCCGCCCACAGCGGGCCGAGGGTGTCGATGAAGGACTGCAGCTGGCTGGTGACGCTGCCGTAGCGGGTGCCGGAGCCGAGCAGCACGACGTCGGCCCACTCGAGGTCAGCGGGCTCGGCGACCGGCCGGTCCTGGACCTCGGCGCGGTGCGCGGCCCAGCCCTCGACCGAGGACCAGACCTCCTCGGGCGCGGTCTCGGCGACGTGGCGCAGCCGCACCTCCGCGCCGGCCTTCTCGGCGGTCTGGGCGGCGCGCTCGGCGAGCGCGTGCACGCTGCCGTAGGAGGAGTAGTAGACGATCGCGATCTTGGTCATGCGGAGACTCCCGATGAGGTCGAGGAATGATTCACTCTTCAACTTCGACGGTAGGTCGCGGCCGCACACCCCCACGGGTGGGCTGCCGCACGCCGGTCAGGAGCGCAGCATCGTCAGCGCGACCGGGAAGTCGCGCAGCTCGTGGGCCAGCGCGTCCCAGAGCCGGTCCACCGCGGCAGGGTCCCCGCCGCGGCCGGTGACGACCTCGCCCAGCCATGTCCGTGCCTCCGTGAGGACTGAGGCGTCGTCGCAGAGCAGCGCGCTGCCCACCGAGTCGACCACGTGCGGGGTGTGCGTGGCCAGCACCACCCGCCAGTCGTCCGGCGGCAGCGCCAGGTTGCCCAGGTCGAGGGCGGCCAGCACGTCGCGCACGACCCGGTCGGCAGAGGCCTGCACGGTGCGCGACTCGGCGGCGCCGGGGTGGGCCAGCGGGGCCGCGGCGCCGACGTGGCGAGGCAGGTCGGCCAGCACCTGCACCGCCTGCGCCGGCGACGCGGCGTACGCCGTCGCGCCGAGCACGCGCCACCGCCCGCCGCCCGCGAACGCGCGCCCGCCGACCACCACGGGCGTGCCGGTGCCGCGCACCGCCTCGACCTGGCGGCGCAGCCGGGGCAGCGACGAGGACAGCGAGGCGCTGAGCAGCACGGCGCGGGGGCCACGGTCGAGGATGGTGGAGACGAGCTCGTCGCGCGAGGTGGAGGCGCCGGTGTGCACCGCGTCGAGCCCGCGGGCGCGCAGGGTGGTGGTCAGCACCAGGGCGGGCATCGCGTGCCACTCGCGCTCGGCGCAGCCGACCAGCAGCAGGGGGCCGGAGCCGACCACCAGGGTGTCGGCGAGCCGACGCACCACGGCCTCGGAGACGGCGGTGGCTGCGTGCTCCTGGGCCACGCTCCAGTCGTTGGTCGCCCACAGCTCGCCGACGCGGCGCTGGGCCTCGACGACCACCTCCTGCAGGAAGGTCTCGACGTCGGTGCCGTCGGCCAGGGCACGGGCGGCCACCGCGTGGGCGCTCGCGGCGTCGCCGGCCGACACCGCGGCCCAGTAGTCGTCGCGGTGCGGCGCGGTGCTCTCGGTGGCCGACGCGCTCACGCGCGGTTCGCCGGCTCGCGGTGCAGCACCACGAGGGCGATGTCGTCGTGCGCGCGCTCGCCCAGGTGGTCGGAGACGGCCAGCGCCACCGCCTCGACGACCGCGGCCGCGGGCATCCCGGCGACCGTGGCCAGCACGGCCTCGAGGCGGTCCTGCCCGAAGAGGTCGGCGGCGCCGCGGGCCTCGGTGACGCCGTCGGTGTAGAGGACCAGCGTGTCGCCCGGATCCATCGAGGCGAAGCTCTCGGGGAACTCGGCTCCCGGCATCAGGCCCAGGGCCACGCCCGCACCGGGCAGCGCCTCGACCTCACCCCGGGCACGCAGCAGGAGCGCGTCGGGGTGACCGGCCCCGGCCAGCGTCACGCCCAGCTCGTCGCCGTCGCGGCTCAGCCGCCCGCACACGGCCGTGGCGAGCCGCTCGCTGAACTCGTCGTCCTGGTCGGCCTCGAGCACCAGCACCCGGTTGGTCAGCGCGAGGACGGCGCCGGGGGAGTCGTGCACCAACGAGCTGGTGCGCACGGCGTTGCGGATGCGGCGCGCGTGCACCGCTGCCTCCACGCCCTTGCCGGTCACGTCGCCGCACAGCAGCACCAGGTCGTCGGGGTGCCCGGGGTCGTGGAGCACGTCGAAGAAGTCGCCGCCGACGGCCTGGGACTCGTGGGCCACGCGCACGTGGGTGGCGATCTGCAGACCGGGGACGTCGGGCACCCGGCCGGGGGCCAGCGATCGGCGCAGCACGTCGGCGACGTACCGGCTCTCGGCGACCAGCAGGGTGGCGTCGAGACCGACCCCGATCCGCTCGGTCAGGTCGGCCAGGAAGGCCTGCGAGCCGGAGAAGTCGCTGCCCCGGTCGCGGCCCACGACCAGCGAGCCGAGCGTGCGTCCGCGCGCGACCAGCGGCAGCACGGCCAGCAGCTCGACCTCGCTGAGCTCGAGGCGGGCGGCGAGGTCGTCGTCGACGACCACCGAGCGCAGCGCCTCCCGACGCGCCGGTCCGGTGCGCGGGAGCACGACCTCGGCGCCCAGCCCGGTCTCCATCGTCGCGGCGGTGTCGCCCGGCAGCGGGTCGGCCAGTGGTCGGCGCGCTGTCGCCGGCTCGTCGACGTGGGTGCCGCTGCAGACCAGGTGGTGCGCTCCGGAGCGCACCACGACCTGGGCCACGTCGACCACCTCGTCGAGCAGCAGCTCGACCAGCGCCTCCAGGCCCCGGTCGGGGTTCTGCACGGCCGAGACGTTGCGCGAGAGGCGCAGCAGGAACTCGGCTCGGCTGACCGCCTGGGCCAGGCGGGCGCGCGGCTCGGCGGAGCGGGAGTCGGCCAGCAGGCGCGCCGGGCGCTCGCGCGTCGTCGCCGTCATCGTGCCTCCAGGTGGTGCCGCTCCAGGGTGCTGCCCGGGCCAGCCTAGAGAAGGATGCTCAGAAGCGGGCCTTCTCGGGCCGACCCACCCGGTCGGGTGGTCGCTGCGGCGCCTCCTAGGATGGCGCCCATGCCCGAGATCACCCGAGACGAGGTCGCCCACCTGGCGACCCTGGCCCGGATCGACCTGTCCGACGACGAGCTCGACCACCTGGCACCCCAGCTGTCGGTCATCCTCGAGTCGGTCGCCTCGATCAGCGAGGTGGCCGGCGCCGACGTGCCGCCCACCTCGCACCCGCTGCCGCTGACCAACGTCTTCCGCGAGGACGTCGTCAGGCCCGGCCTGAGCGCCGAGGAGGCCCTCGCCGGCGCCCCGGCCTCGGAGGAGCAGCGCTTCATGGTGCCGCGGATCCTGGGGGACGAGCAGTGAGCGCCGACCTGACCCGGGCCAGCGCGGACCAGATGGCGCGCGCCCTGGCGGCCGGTGAGACGACCTCCGTCGAGCTGACCCGCGCCGCCCTCGACGCGATCGCCGCTGTCGACGGCCTCGTGCACGCCTACCTCCACGTCGATGCCGAGGGCGCGCTGGCGCAGGCCGCCGAGTCCGACGCCCGCCGGGCCGCCGGCACCCCCGCCTCCGCCCTCGACGGCGTCCCCGTCGCGGTCAAGGACGTCCTGGCCACCACCGGTCTGCCGACCACCTGTGGCTCCAAGATCCTCGAGGGCTGGCTGCCGCCGTACGACGCCACGGTGGTCACGCGCCTCAAGGCCGCCGGCCTGCCGATCCTGGGCAAGACCAACATGGACGAGTTCGCGATGGGCTCCTCCACCGAGCACTCGGCCTACGGCCCCACGCACAACCCGTGGGACCTCGAGCGCATCCCCGGCGGCTCGGGCGGCGGTTCGGCCGCGGCCGTGGCCTCCTTCCAGGCGCCGCTGGCGCTGGGCACCGACACCGGCGGCTCGATCCGCCAGCCGGGCGCCGTCACCGGCACCGTGGGGGTCAAGCCGACGTACGGCGGGGTCTCGCGCTACGGGCTGGTCGCGATGGCCAACTCCCTCGACCAGGTCGGCCCGGTCACCCGCACGGTCCTCGACGCGGCGCTGCTGCACGAGATCATCGGCGGCCACGACCCGCTCGACTCCACCTCGGTCGACCAGCCGCTGCCGCCGCTGGTCGACGCGGCCCGCCGGGGCGCGGCCGGCGACCTGAGCGGCCTCAAGGTCGGCGTGGTCACCGAGCTGTCGGGCGAGGGCTACCAGCCCGGCGTGCTGGCCCGCTTCAACGAGTCGGTCGAGCTGCTGGTGCAGGCCGGTGCCGAGGTCGTCGAGGTCTCGTGCCCGCACTTCGTGCACGCGCTGGCCACCTACTACCTGGTGATGCCCTGCGAGGCGTCCTCCAACCTCGCGAAGTTCGACGCGATGCGCTACGGCCTGCGGGTGCTGCCCGAGGGCGTCGAGTCCCCCTCGGCCGAGGAGGTCATGCGCGCGACCCGTGACGCCGGCTTCGGCGACGAGGTCAAGCGCCGCATCATCCTGGGCACCTACGCGCTCTCGAGCGGCTACTACGACGCCTACTACGGCACCGCCCAGCGGGTGCGCACGCTGATCTCGCGCGACTTCGAGGCGGCCTTCGAGAAGGTCGACGTGCTGGTCAGCCCGACCTCGCCGACCACCGCCTTCAAGCTGGGCGAGAAGCTCGACGACCCGCTCGCGATGTACCTCAACGACCTCGCGACGATCCCCGCCAACCTCGCCGGCGTGCCGGGCATCTCGGTGCCCAGCGGGCTGGCCGACGAGGATGGCCTGCCCACCGGCTTCCAGGTGCTGGCCCCGGCGCTGGCCGACGACCGGCTCTACCGGGTCGGCGCGGCGCTCGAGTCCGCGCTCGAGAAGCAGTGGGGCGGCCCGCTGCTCGACAAGGCCCCCACCCTGGAAGGAGCGGCCCGATGAGCGCCGCCGAGACCCTCGTGCCCTTCGACGACGTGCTCGCCGCCTACGACCCCGCGCTGGGTCTCGAGGTCCACGTCGAGCTCAGCACCGCGACCAAGATGTTCTGCGGCTGCCCGACCGCCTTCGGCGCCGAGCCCAACACGCAGGTCTGCCCGACCTGCCTGGGGCTGCCGGGCGCGATGCCGGCGGTCAACCGGGTCGCGGTCGAGTCGGCGATCCGCATCGGCCTGGCCCTGAACTGCGAGATCGCCGAGTGGTGCCGCTTCGCGCGCAAGAACTACTTCTACCCCGACATGCCGAAGAACTTCCAGACCAGCCAGTACGACGAGCCGATCGCGTTCGAGGGCTTCATGGACGTCGACGTCGACGGGGAGACCTTCCGGGTCGAGATCGAGCGCGCCCACATGGAGGAGGACACCGGCAAGTCGCTGCACGTCGGCGGCTCCACCGGTCGCATCCACGGCGCCGACTACTCCCTGGTCGACTACAACCGCGCCGGCATCCCCCTGATCGAGATCGTCACCAAGCCGATCACGGGCATGGGGGAGAAGGCACCGGCGGTGGCGCGTGCCTACGTGCAGCAGCTGCGTGAGCTGATCGTCGCGCTCGGCGTCTCCGAGGCTCGGATGGACCAGGGCAACCTGCGCGCCGACGTCAACCTGTCGCTGGCCCCGAAGGACAGCGGGGTGCTCGGCACCCGCACCGAGACCAAGAACGTCAACTCCTTCCGCTCGGTGGAGCGTGCGGTGCGCTACGAGATGCAGCGCCACGCGGGCATCCTGGGCTCCGGCGGCTCGATCCTGCAGGAGACCCGGCACTGGCACGAGGACACCGGCGTGACCACCAGCGGTCGCGAGAAGTCCGACGCCGACGACTACCGCTACTTCCCCGAGCCCGACCTCGTGCCGGTCGCGCCGACGCGCGAGTGGGTCGAGGAGCTGCGGGCGACGCTGCCGGAGAACCCGACGCAGAAGCGTGCCCGGCTGCAGGCCGACTGGGGCTTCTCCGACATGGAGATGCGCGACACGGTCGGCGCCGGCGCGTTCGGGCTCGTGGAGGCCACCGTGGCCGCCGGGTGCCCCCCGCAGGCCGCGCGCAAGTGGTGGCTGGGGGAGATGGCGCGCCGCGCCAACGACTCCGGCACCGACATCGCCGACCTCGGCGTCACCCCGCTCGACGTGGCCCGCGTGCAGGCGCTGGTGGACGAGGGCTCCCTCAACGACAAGCTCGCGCGCCAGGTCTTCGACGGACTGCTGGCCGGCGAGGGCACGCCCGACGAGATCGTCGCCTCCCGCGGGCTGGCCATCGTCTCCGACGAGGGGGCGCTGACCGCCGCCGTCGACGAGGCGATCGCGGCCAACCCCGACGTGGCCGACAAGATCCGCGACGGCAAGCACGCCGCCGCCGGCGCGCTCATCGGTGCGGTGATGAAGCAGATGCGCGGGCAGGCCGACGCCGCTCGCGTGCGTGAGCTGGTGCTCGAGAAGCTCGCCTGACGGACGCGGTGCCGCCGCCGGGACCCGGCGGCGGTACGCTCCGCTCACCAACTACACATGCACGCCCATGCAGGGGGAAGCCGGTCGAAGTCCGGCGCTGACCCGCAACCGTAGACCGCCCGCAGGGCGGTGAGCCGGAGCACCCACATGGCGCGTACCCATCACACGCTGTCGAGGACCGCAGCGGTGCCGCCCCCGCTGCGCGGGGTCGTCTCCGCTGCCTGCAGCGGAGAGGAACCCCGTGAAGCACCCGTTCACCCGCGGTGCGGCGCTCGTCGTCAGCGCCGCCGTCACCACCCTGGCCGTCGTGGCCACCGCCACGCCGGCCGTCGCCGGCCCGGCCGACAAGCAGCGGGCCGCCGCCGGCTGGCTGGCCGGCCAGCTCGACGGCGGCGTCGCCGTCAACGAGCAGTACGACTTCAAGGACTACGGTCTGAGCATCGACACGGGCCTGGCCCTGCGGGCGCAGGGCCTCAAGGCCCGCAAGGTCTCGACGATCTCCGCGGCCCTGGCCGATGCCGTCGACAGCTACACCACCGGCGCCGACTTCGGCTCCGACGACGTGTACGCCGGCGCCACGGCCAAGCTGGCCTCCTTCGTGGCCCGCACCGGCGGCGACCCCGCCGACGTGAACGGCGTCGACCTCGTGCAGCGACTGGAGGGTCTGGTCTCCACCGAGACTCCCACCGCGGGCCGCCTGCAGGACCGCTCCTCGTCCGGTGACTACGCCAACACCATCGGTCAGGCCTTCGCCGTGCAGGCGCTGCACGCGGTGGACTCCGAGCAGGCTGCGCCGGCGACGTCGTACCTGCTGCAGCAGCAGTGCGAGGCCGGCTACTTCCGGCTCTCCTTCGCCGCCGCCGACGCCGCCGAGCAGGGCTGCGACGCGGCCCCGGGCGCCCCCGACCAGGGCGCCGACGTGACCTCGCTGGTGGTGCTCAACCTGCTCGAGGTGGCGGACCCCTCGGCCGAGGTGGTCGCCGCGGTCGCCGACGCCACCGCGTGGCTGGTCGCCCAGCAGAGCGACGGCGGTGCCTTCGACGGCGGCGCCGACGCCGGGGTCAACTCCAACAGCACCGGCCTGGCCGGGTGGGCCCTGGGCGGCGCCGGCCTCTGCGGCAAGGCGCAGCAGGCCGCGCGGTGGGTCAAGAAGCAGCAGGCCGGCGGTCGCGACAAGGCGCTGAGCGTCGAGAAGGGCGCGATCGCCTACGACCGGGCCGCCTTCCTGCAGGGCAAGAAGCAGGGCATCACGGTCGACACCCGCGACCAGTGGCACCGCGCCACCGCCCAGGCGGCGCCCGCCCTGGAGAACCTCCGCAAGGTCGAGTGCAAGGCGTGAGCCTGCGCTCGGTGCTGGGGCCCGTCGTCGTCGCGCTGGGCGTGGCGACGGCGGGCCTGGTGGTCGGCGCTCCGGCGGCCGGAGCCGCCACCTGCAACGGTGCCGGTGTCTCGGTCGTCGTCGACTTCAAGGGCCTCGGCGGTGGGCAGCAGACCGGTTGCGTGAGCGGGAAGGGCGGCACCAGTGCCGCCACGATCCTGGGCGCCGCTGGTGTCGAGCTGACCCGGGCACGCAACCAGCCTGGCTTCGTGTGCCGCGTGCAGCAGGTGCCCCAGAGCGACCCCTGCGTCAACGCCTCGCCGTCCGAGGCCTACTGGTCGCTGTGGTGGTCCGACGGCTCGTCGGGCTCCTGGAGCTACGCCAGCCTCGGGGTCGACCAGCTCAAGGTCCCCGAGGGCGGCTCGGTGGGCTTCGCCTGGGACGACCAGTCCGGTCAGGTGCAGCCCGGAACCGCCCCGCCGAAGGCTCCGGCCCCCAGCCCCAGCCCGAGCCCGAGCCCGAGCTCGAGCTCGAGCAGCCAGGGTGGCCAGAGCAGCCAGGGCGGCACCTCCCCGGCCGCCCCGGCCCCCACCGCGGGCTCGGCCAGCGCCGGGGCCGCGGCCGGCGAGGAGGAACCGGCGAACGGGTCCGACCCGCAGCAGGAGCGGGGCGGGAAGGCCGACGAGGCCGGGAGTGGCGGGAAGGACCGTCGGACGTCGGAGAAGCAGAAGAAGGCCGACCGCGCCGACCAGGACGCCGAGACCGAGATCGAGACCGACGAGCGCGACACCGTCGTCGACCTCGACGGCACCGAGCCGACCGCCGCGCCCGTCGACGACCCCGCCGGGCTGCCGGTCTGGGTCGCCCCGGCGGTGCTGGGCCTGCTGGCTGTGGGCCTCGCCGGCCTGGCCGTCGTACGCCGTCGCCACAGGGGCTGAGGGACGCATGCCGCCGTCGGGCCCCGGCGGCGGTATGCTCCCAGCACCAACCACACACCCGCGCACGTCGGGGGAAGCCGGTCTGAGTCCGGCGCTGACCCGCAACCGTAGGCCGCCGGCAGGCGGCGAGCCGGAGCACCCGCGTGCCGCGCACCGATCACACGCTGTCGAGGACCGCAGCGGTGTCGCCCCCGCTCCACCGGGTCGCCGCCGCGTGCAGCGGAGGGGAGCCCCGTGAGGAGCCGACACCCAGGCATCGCCCTGGCCAGCGTCCTGGCCGCGGCCCTGCTGGCCGTGACCGCCTGCGGCGCAGGGGACCCCGCCCAGGACGAGCAGCCGGCCCAGCAGCAGGCCGAGCCGCTGGTCGAGCAGCCGGCCGAGGCTGCGCTCGCCGCCGACTGGCTCGTCGCCCAGCTCAGCGACGGCGTGGTGCGCAACGAGCAGTACGACTTCGACGACCACGGCCTGAGCATCGACGTGGCCCTGGCGCTGCAGGCCCTGGGCGGGCACGAGCCGGTGGTGCAGGAGGTCGCGGCGGCCCTGGAGGGCGCGGTGGAGGAGTACACCACCGGCGGCACCGAGGGCCTCTACTCCGGCGCGGTGGCCAAGCTGGCGTCCTTCGTCGTCCAGACCGGTGACGACCCCACCTCCTTCGGCGGCACCGACCTCGTGGAGCGGCTCGAGGGCCTGGTCAGCACCCGGCCGGTCTCCGCCGGCCGGCTGCAGGACAGCGCGCCGGGCGCCGACGTCGCCAACACCATCGGCCAGGCCTTCGGCGCGCACGCCCTCGAGGCCGCCGGCTCGCCGGCCGCCGCGCCGGTGACGGCGTACCTGCTCGACCAGCAGTGCTCCGAGGGGTGGTTCCGGCTGCTGCTCACCGAGGACCCGACCGCCCGCGACCAGTCCTGCGACGCCGGCGACCCCGAGGGACGCAGCGCTCCCGACACCGACACGACGGCGCTGGTGGTGCTGGCGCTGCTCGAGGTCGACGACCCGTCGAGCGAGGTGCGCGAGGCCGTGCAGCGTGCGCAGGCCTGGCTCGTCGAGCAGCAGGCCGCCGACGGCAGCCTGGTCGCCGAGCCGGGCGCGCCCGACCCGGTGCCCAGCTCCAACTCCACCGGCCTCGCCGGCTGGGTGCTGGGCCGGCTCGGCGCCTGCGAGGAGGCCTCGCGGGCGGCGCAGTGGTTGGCGGCGGTCCAGGTGGCCGAGGACGAACGCGAGGCGGGAGCGGTCGCCTACTCGCAGGACGCCTTCGCCTCGCTGCCGGCGAGCGGGCGCATCGTGGTGCCCGAGCGCGACCAGTGGCGCCGGGCCACCGCCCAGGCAGCCCCGGCGCTCGCGCACCTGCAGGCCGAGCGCTGCGAGGCGGGGTCCCCGTGAGCGTCCTGGCGCACGCCAGTGGCGTCGAGGGCCCCGGCGCGGACCTCCCCGCCCGCCCTCCCGCGGGCGGCAACGCCCGGCTGCCCCGCGACCTGCACCCGGTCGCGTGGTGGGTCTGGGCCATCGGCCTGGCCGCTGCCGCCTCGGGCACCACCAACCCGCTGAGCCTGCTGCTCCTGGTCGGGGTCGCCGCCCTGGTCGTCTCCGCCCGCCGCTCCGACCAGCCGTGGGCGCGCTCCTTCAAGCTCTACCTCTGGCTGGGCCTGGCGATCGTGGTGGTCCGGGTGCTCTTCCGCGTCCTGCTCGGCGGCGGGTACGCCGGCGGGCCGGTGCTGCTCGATCTTCCCGAGGTCCCGCTGCCCGACGCGGCCGCCGGCATCGCCCTGCTCGGCCCGCTGACCTCGCAGGCCCTGCTGGCCGGGCTGTACGACGGCATGAGGCTGGCCGCGATCGTCGTCTGCGTCGGCGCCGCGAACTCGTTGGCCAACCCCAAGCGGCTGCTGCGCTCGGTGCCGCCGGCGCTCTACGAGATCGGCACGGCGCTGGTGGTGGCGGTGACCGTGCTGCCCCAGCTGGCCGACTCGGTGCGCCGGGTGCGCGCGGCGCAGGGCCTGCGCGCGGGCGCCGAGGGGCGCATCGGTCTGCTGCGCCGCGCGCTGGTGCCGGTGCTCGAGGACGCCCTCGACCGCTCGCTGGCGATGGCCGCCGGCATGGACGCGCGCGGCTACGGCCGGCTGCCCGAACAGCACCGGGGAGCCCGGCTGCTCACCGGCGCCCTGATGGTGGCCGGGCTGCTCGGCGTCTGCGTCGGCACCTACGCGCTGCTCGACACGGCCGCTCCGCAGGTGCTGGCCCTGCCGATGCTGGGGCTGGGGGTGCTGCTCGCGGTCGCCGGGCTGGTCACGGCCGGGCGCCGCGTCGAGCGCACCCGCTACCGGGCCGACCGCTGGCGCTGGCCCGACCTCGTCGTGGCGTTCTCGGGCGTGGGCGCCGGCGCCCTCGGGCTCTGGGTCGCCGAGGCCCAGGTCGCCCTCGCCCATCCGCCGCTGGACGCCGTGCCGACCGTGAGCGCGGCCGCGCTGGCCGCCGCCTTCGTGGCCCTGGCCGGTGGCTTGGCCGCGCCGCCGGCCAGGCGGGGGGCGCCCGCATGATCGAGCTGCGCGGCATCGACTTCGCCTACGAGCCCGGCCCCGGCGCACCGGCCCGACGGGTCCTCGACTCGGTCGACCTGGTGGTCGAGGAGGGCGAGCTCGTCGTGGTCTCCGGACCCACCGGCGTCGGCAAGTCCACGCTGCTCGGGATCGTCACAGGGCTCGTGCCGCGCTTCTCGGGCGGCCACCTCGGGGGCGACGTGCTGCTCGACGGCGAGAGCATCGTGCACCGCCCGCCGCGCGAGCGCGCCCACGCCATCGGCTACGTGGGCCAGGACCCGGCACGGGGCTTCGTCACCGACACCGTCGAGGAGGAGCTGGCCTACGGCATGGAGCAGCTGGGTCTGCCTGCCGAGACGATGCGCCGCCGCGTCGAGGAGACCCTCGACCTGCTCGGCATCGCCGAGCTGCGCGCCCGCGACCTGCGCACCCTCTCGGGCGGGCAGCAGCAGCGGGTGGCGATCGGCTCGGTGCTGACCATGCACCCGCGACTGCTGGTGCTCGACGAGCCCACCTCGGCGCTCGACCCCACCGCCGCCGAGGAGGTGCTGGCCACCCTGACCCGGCTCGTGCACGACCTCGGCGTCTCCGTGCTGCTGGCCGAGCACCGGCTCGAGCGGGTCGTGCCGTTCGCCGACGCCATGTGCCTGCTGCCCGGCGACGGCCGTCTGCTGGTCGGGCCGCCGGCCGAGCTGCTGCGCACCTCGCCGGTCGCCCCGCCCATCGTCGAGCTCGGACGCGCCGCCGGCTGGTCCCCGCTGCCGCTGAGCGTGCGCGAGGCCCGGCGTGCCGCCCGCCCCCTGCAGCAGCGCCTGGCCCCGCCCGTCGAGGAGATCGCGACGGTCACCGGGCCGCCGGGCGAGGGCCTGGTCGCTCGCGGCCTCACCGTCAGCCATGGCCCCAAGGTGGCGGTGCGTGAGGTCGACCTGGTGCTGCCGCCCGGCCGGGTCACCGCCCTGATGGGCCGCAACGGGGCCGGGAAGTCGTCGTTGCTGTGGGCGCTGCAGGGCACCGGTCGCCGGTCGGCCGGCACGGTCGCCGCCGCGGGCACCGACCCGGTCGCGGTGCCGCCCGGCCGACGACGGGCGCTGGTCGGCCTGCTGCCGCAGAACGCCGCCGACCTGCTCTACCTCGAGACCGTGGCCGAGGAGCTCGCTGCCGGTGACCCCGACGGCGCCGCCGGGGCCTGCCGGGGGCTGCTGGACCGGCTGGTGCCCGGCATCGACGGCGACGCCCACCCCCGCGACCTCTCCGAGGGCCAGCGCCTGGCCCTGGCCCTGGCGCTGGTGCTCGCCGCGCGCCCGGGGGTGGTGCTGCTCGACGAGCCGACCCGCGGGCTCGACTACGCTGCCAAGGCCGAGCTGGCCCGGGTGCTGCGCACCCTGGCGAGCGAGGGGCACGCCGTGCTGGTGGCCACCCACGACGTCGAGTTCGTGGCCCAGGCCGCCGACGACGCGGTGGTGATGGCCGAGGGCGAGGTGGTCTCCTCGGGCCCGGCCCGCCGGGTCGTCGTCGAGTCTCCCGCCTTCGCCCCGCAGGTCACCAAGGTCCTGGGCGCGCCGTGGCTGCGCGTCGACGAGGTCGTCACGGCCCTGGAGCCGGTGTGAGGGCCCCGGCGCAGGTGCGCACCGACGCCGTGCCGCTGGGGCGCCGCTCCGGGCTGGTGCTGGTGCTGGCCTCGGTCGCGGGCCTGATGATGCTGGTCTGGCCGCTGCTGCTGCGGGTGCCCGAGGGCACCCGGGTCGACCCGCCGTTCCTGTTCCTGGCGCTGCTGCCGATCGTGGTGGCCGTCGTGCTCGCCGAGGTCAGCGAGGGTGGCCTCGACGCGCGGGTGCTGGCGGTCCTGGGGGTGCTCAGCGCCGTCAACGCGTTGGCTCGCGCCATCTCCCCGGGCATCGCCGGGGTCGAGCTGGTCTTCTTCCTGCTCGTGCTGGGCGGGCGCGTCTTCGGACCGGGCTTCGGGTTCGTGCTGGGCTGCACCAGCCTGTTCGCCTCGGCGCTGGTCACCGCCGGTGTCGGCCCGTGGCTGCCGTACCAGATGCTGGTCGCCGCGTGGGTGGGCATGTTCGCGGGGCTGCTGCCCCGGCGCCCGCGCGGGCGCAGCGAGATCGCGATGTTGGTGGTCTACGGGATCGTGGCGGCCTACCTCTTCGGCGCGCTGATGAACCTCTCGGGCTGGCCCTTCATCCTGGGTGTCGCGGTGCCGGGCCACGAGGGCGACCTCAGCTACGTCGCCGGGGCGCCGGTGCTCGAGAACCTGCAGCGCTTCGGGGTCTACACGCTGCTGACCTCGACCGGCGGTTGGGACACCCTGCGCGCGGTCACCAACAGTGCCGCGATCGTGCTGCTGGGCCCCTCGATCCTCGCGGTGCTGCGCCGCGCCGCACGGCGCGCGACCGTGACGGGCGCCGTGACGGCGGGTCAGGGACGGATCCTGAGGATCTTGTCGTCGTCCGGGCCCGGGTCGCCGCGGCCGTCACGGTTGCTGGTCGTCACCCACAGCGACCCGTCGGGGGCCTGCGCCACGCTGCGCAGCCGACCGTGCTCGCCGACCAGGAACGCCGTCGCCTCGCCGGCGCGGCGGCCGTCGGCGCCGACCTCCACGCGCCAGAGCCGCTCGCCCTGCAGCGCGCCGAGCCACAGGTGGCCGCCGGCCAGCGCCAGGCCCGACGGCGACGCCTCGCCGGTGCCCCAGGTGACCTGCGGGTCGACGTAGCCCTGCTGGTCGCCGATGCCCTCGACGGCCGGCCAGCCGTGGTCCTGCCCGCCGTCGACGCGGTTGAGCTCGTCGGCGGTGCTGTCGCCGAACTCCGAGGCCCACAGCTGGTCGCCGACGAACGCCAGGCCCTGCACGTTGCGGTGCCCGGAGGAGAAGACGGGGCTGTCGGGGCGGGGGTTGCCCGGCGCCGGCTCGCCGTCGGTGGTGATCCGCAGGATCTTGCCGCCGAGGCTGTCGGGGTCGGGAGCCCGGGAGGGTTCGCCGGCGTCGCCGGTGGAGACGTAGAGGTGGCCGTCGGGACCGAAGAGCAACCGGCCCCCGTCGTGGATGAAGCCGTTGGGGATGCCGGTCAGCACCGGCTCGGTCTCGCCGAGCCGCGTCCCCTGCAGCCGCGCCCGCACCACCCGGTTGTCCTCGGCGGTGCTGACGTAGAGGTAGAGCAGCCGGTCGTCGTCGAAGTCGGGGGAGACCGCCACACCGAGCAGGCCGGCCTCGCCCTGGGCCACCCGCTCCTCGACCGTGCCCGCCACGACCACGCGGTGCTGCTCCCCGCGCAGCAGCAGCACCCGGCCGCTGTCGCGCTCGGTGACCACCGCGTCGCCGTCGGGCAGGAAGTCCAGGCCCCAGGGCACCGACAGCCCGGTCGACCACGGTGCCGAGCAGCCGCGCGGATCGCGGTCGGCGGCCGGGTCAGGGTCGCCCCGGGTGCCTGCGAGGGAGTCGAGGTGCGGGCTGGGCGGTCGGGGTGGCCGGCAGCGGCGTCGTGCCGGGGGTCGTCTCGAGGATCCGTACGTCGGTGCTGTTGCCCTCGTCGAGGCAGCCGCCGAGCAGGAGGGCGCCCACCAGCACGCCCGCCAGGGCGAGCCCGGGGCGGCGCCTCATCCGACCCGCTCGAGCAGCTCGAGGAGCAGGCGGTGCACCTCGTCGGGCTGCTCCAGGGACAGGAAGTGGGTGCCGGGCAGCTCGTGGTAGGTCGCGCCCGGCACCCGCGCGGCCGCGCTGGCCATGTCGCGTGCACCGGCCAGCACGTCGTACGTGCCGGCGACGAAGGCCGCCGGCACCTGCAGGTGGCGCAGCGAGACCCGGGCGTGCTCGGAGGTGTGCAGGGCGAGGTGGAAGTACCAGTCGAGCGGGGTGGAGAGGAACTCGCGCACCGCCAAGGCCGCCATCTCGGGGTCGCGCACCGGCAGCATGAACCCGCTGTGGCTCAGCGCCGCGATCGTCAGCGACGCCCACCGGCAGCCGGCTGGCGACCGGGCTCAGCAGGCAGCCGGCGTGCTTGGCGGCGCGGGCCGCGTTGACGGTGAGCAGCCGCGCCAGCGGACGCGGCACCCGCAGCGGCGCCAGCATGGTGGCGAAGGTGTCACCGGGCACCCCGGCGACCGCGAAGAGGCCGCTGACCCGCTCGGGGTGGCGCAGCGCGAGCTCGAACATCGTGTTGACGCCCATCGACCAGCCCATCAGCACCGCTCGGTCGATCCCGAAGTGGTCCATCACCGACAGGCCGTCGTCGACGACGTCCTCGATGCGGCAGTGGGAGGGGTCGCGGGGGCGCTCGGAGCCGCCGACGCCCCGGTGGTGCCACGAGACCACGCGCACCCCGCAGGCCGGGTCCAGCAGCGCCGGCCAGGCGTAGGCGTTGGTGCCGAGGCCGTTGCAGAGCACGACCGTGGGTCCGTCGATGGCGCCGTCGGGGTCGTTGGTCCAGGCGCGCAGGCGCGTCCCGTCGTCGGAGAGCACCTCGTCGAAGGCGAGCTCGGGCGTCGAGGTGCGGGCCTGGGTGGTCGGCATGGCGCCGATTGTGCCGCACCGGCGGTGCGGTCGTCCGCAGGATCAGAGGTGCTGGGCGCGCGGCTGGGCCGGTGCGTGCGGCTGGCCCTGCCGGCGGCGTGCCGCAGCGAGCTCCTCCAGGTAGTGCTCGACCTCGAAGCGCTCCACGCGCCGTCGGGCCGCCTCGGTGCTGGCCACCATGGCGTTGAGCTGGGCCCGCTGCTGGGCGGCGACCGGCCAGCGCCGGGCAGCCCCGGCCAGGCCCAGGACGGGCAGGACAGCGCGGCGTGCCAGGGACATCAGGGGGCTCCAGGGGGTTCGACGACGCCGCCGAATCTAGGTCGCCTCGGCGTCGCTGGGGAGTCCGCGGCGTCACCGCAGCATGAACAAGCAGGTCAGGGGCCGGTGGCCGAGCCCAGCCCGACGGCCCTCAGTCGACGACCGGCACCGCGGGACGCCGCGAACGGGTGGCGCCGATGCTGGCCAGCACCACGCACGCGACGGCGGCGTACTGCGCCGGGCCGAGCAGCTCGCCCAGCACGACGATGCCGGCCAGCGCGGCGGCCGCCGGCTCGAGGCTCATCAGGATGCCGAAGACCGCCGGGCGCAGGCTGCGCAACGCCACCAGCTCGCAGCTGTAGGGGATCACCGACGACAGCAGCCCGACCGCGGCGCCGATGAGCAGCACCCGGGGGTCGAGCAGGTCACCGCCGCCGGTGCCGATGGCGAACGGCATCAGCAGCAGCGCAGCCACCGCGCTGGCGAGCACCAGGCCGTCGACGCCCTGCCAGTGCCGCCCGGTCTCCGCACTGAGCAGGATGTACGCCGCCCACGCGGCGCCGGCCAGCAGCGCGAACCCGGCGCCGGCCCAGGTGACGGCGGCGCCGTCGAGGCCGAGCAGCGCCACCCCGAGCCCGGCCAGCCCCACCCACACCAGGTCGCGGGCGCGCCGCGAGCCCAGCACGGCCAGGCTCAGCGGTCCGATGAACTCGATCGTCACCGCGACCCCGAGCGGGATCCGCGCGAAGGACTGGTAGATCGCCCAGTTCATCAGCCCCAGGCTCAGCCCGAACGCCACGACCACCGCCCAGTCGCGGCGGCTGCGACCGCGCAGCCGCGGGCGCACCACCAGCGCGAGCACCAGCACGCTCGAGGCCAACCGCAGCCAGACCATGGTGGTGGGGCCGATCTCGTCGAAGATCGACTTCGCGACGCTGGCGCCGAGCTGCACCGACGCGATCCCGATGAGCACCAGCCACACCGGTGACACGGCGCGGGTGAGCGGCGACGATGAGTTCGGGCCGACCACGCGGGTCAATGTACGGGTGGAGCGCGCAGGAGAGGACAGCGACATGGTCGGAGCAGCAGGGCAGGACGGTGCTGATGGTGGGCACCCGCAAGGGCCTGTGGGTGGGGGAGTCGGACGAGCGGCGCGAGGAGTGGTCCTTCACCGGGCCTCACCACGACATGCAGGAGGTCTACTCCTGCCTGGTCGACACCCGGGTGCGCGACGCGCGGGGCCGGCCCCGGCTGCTGGCGGGAGCCTCGTCGACCTGGTTCGGACCCCAGGTGCAGGTCTCCGACGACCTCGGTGCCGCGTGGCGACCGGGCGAGCAGCCGCCGGCCTTCCCCGCCGACGTGGACGCCTCCGTCGACCGGGTCTGGCAGCTGGTGGCGGGCAGCGAGCCCGGCGTGGTCTGGGCGGGCACCGAGCCGGGGGCGGTCTTCCGTTCCCGCGACGGCGGCGAGACCTGGGACCTCGAGCGCGCCCTGTGGGACCACCCGCACCGTGCGCAGTGGTCCGAGGGGTTCGGCGGGCAGGCGTTCCACACCGTGCTGCCGCACCCCGCCGACCCGGGCTCGGCCGTGGTCGCGCTGTCCACCGGCGGGGTCTACCGCACCACCGACGACGGAGCCTCGTGGGAGCCGCGCAACAACGGCATCCGAGCCGAGTTCCTGCCCGAGGGCGAGCAGTACCCCGAGTTCGGCCAGTGCGTGCACAAGGTGGCCCGCCACCCCTCCCGCCCCGGGCGGCTCTTCGCCCAGAACCACGGTGGCGTCTACCGCTCCGACGACGAGGGTGGCAGCTGGACCTCGATCGCCGAGGGTCTGCCGGCCGACTTCGGCTTCCCCGTCGTGGTGCACCCCCACGAGCCCGACACCGTCCACGTCTTCCCGCTGGGCGGCGCCGGCGGTCGCTACCCGCCCGACGGACGGGCCCGCGTGTGGCGCTCGCGCGACGCCGGGGAGAGCTGGGAGGAGCTGGGGGAGGGCCTGCCCGACGGGTTCTTCGTGGGGGTGATGCGCGACGCGATGTGCAGCGACGACCACGCCGAGGCCGGGCTCTACGTCGGTGCCCGCAACGGCACCGTGTGGGGCTCGCCCGACGCCGGGCGGACCTGGCGCCTGGTGGTGGCCGACCTCCCCGACGTCGTCTGCGTGCGCGCGGCGTCGTACTGAGGTCGTCCTAGAGCGTGGCGGCGGGCACCCCGGCGGTGATCCTGCTGCCGTCGGCGCGGGTGCCGCCGAGCTGCGGGCGCTCGTCGAGCGGGTGCGGAAGCCGGGTGCCGTGCGCGTCGAGCCGGACCACGAGAGGGCGACCCGGGTCGACCTCGTGCTCGTGACCGCGCACGGTGATGCAGACCGGTCCCGTGCCGTCGAGCACCGAGACGCAGAGCCGGTCGGGTCGCACCTCCAGCGCCAGGCGGCGGCCCTGCCAGCGCAGCGTGCAGCGCAGCACCGGGAAGGCGTCGGGCAGCCGCGGGTCGAAGGAGAGCCGGCCCCTGTGGTCGCGCATGCCGGCGAAGCCGTTGACCAGCGCCGCCCACACCCCGCCCGCGGAGGCGATGTGCAGGCCGTCGTCGGTGTTGCCGTGCAGGTCGGCCAGGTCGACGTGCAGCGCCTGGCAGAAGTAGCCCCATGCCGCGTCGGCGTAGCCGACCTCGGCAGCGACCACCGACTGCACCACGGCCGAGAGCGTCGAGTCGCCGGTGGTGATCGGGTCGTAGTACTCGAAGTCGGCGCGCTTCTCCTCGTCGGTGAAGCGGTCGCCCTGCAGGAACAGCGCCAGCACCACGTCGGCCTGCTTGAGCACCTGGAAGCGGTAGATCACCAGCGGGTGGTAGTGCAGCAGCAGCGGGCGCAACGAGTCGGGCGTCTCGGTGAGGTCCCACACCTCGCGGTCGAGGAACGCGTCGTCCTGGGGGTGGATGCCCAGGCCCTCGTCGAAGGGGATGTGCATCCCGGCCGCGCAGCGCGCCCACTCCTCGACCTCGTCGTCGTCGAGCTCGAGGCGCGCGCGCACCTGCTCGAAGTCCTCGGGGTGGTCGCGGCGCACCGTCTCGACGGCCGCCACGGCCTGCTCGAGGTTGTGGCGGGCCATCACGTTGGTGAACAGGTTGTTGTTCACGACCGTCGTGTACTCGTCGGGCCCGGTGACGCCGTGGATGTGGAAGGACGGCGTGCCGTTGCTGCGCCAGAAGCCGAGGTCGACCCACATCCGCGAGGTCTCGACCAGCATGTCGATGCCGTCGCGCACCAGGAAGCCCACGTCGCCCGACGCGGCGACGTACTGCACCAGCGCGTGGGCGACGTCGGCGTCGATGTGCACCTGGGCGGTGCCGGCGGCGTAGTAGGCCGAGGCCTCCTCGCCGTTGATGGTCCGCCACGGGTAGAGCGCACCGCTCTGGGCCATCTCGCGGGCGCGGTGCCGCGCGGCAGGCAGCATCCGGGCCCGGAAGTGCAGGAGGTTGCGGGCCAGGTGGGGCTGGGTGTAGGTCAGGAACGGCGCGACGTAGATCTCGCTGTCCCAGAAGTAGTGCCCCTCGTAGCCCGACCCGGTCACGCCCTTCGCGGGCACCCCCTGCTGGTCGGCGCGGGCGCTGGCCTGGGCCAGGGAGAAGAGGTTGAACCGGATCGCCTGCTGGATGGCGATCTGCTCGTCCGGGGCGTCGTCCTCGGTGACCTCGACGTCGGCGGCCGACCAGAAGTCGGCGTACCAGTCGCGCTGCTCGTCGAGGTAGTGGTCCAGGCCGTGGTGGCGGGCTCGGTCGAGGGTGCGCTCGCAGCGGTCGGCGAGCTCGCGCACCGGCACGCCGCGAGAGGTGTGGTAGGCCACGACCTTCTGCAGCCGCACCGGGCTGCCCTCGGTGGCCTCGACCCGGAAGACCATCTTGGCCAGGTCCTGCTCGGCGCTGCGCACGGTCTCGTTGGGGTCGTCGGTCGTGAGCGTGTGGTCGGCGGCGACCGCGATCGTCATCCGGGAGTTGGCGCAGCTGTAGCCGAGCTCCATGCGCTGCTGCTGGGCGCAGTGCAGGCGCGGCACCAGCACCCGGTCCTCGAAGGTGGCCGCCTTGCGGGGGTCGATGCCCTCACCCATCGCGGCACCCGGGTCGTGGTACTCGTCGGTGCCGTCCTGGCGGTTGAGCAGCTGCGAGGAGATGGTGATCGGGGCGTCGCCCTCGAGCATCGTCACCGTCAGGCCCATCAGGGCGAGGTGGCGCTGGGTCATCGAGACCATGCGCGTCGACTCGACCTTGACCCGCTTGCCCGAGGGGGTGCGCCAGACCAGCGAGCGGCGCAGCACACCGTCGCGGAAGTCCAGCGAGCGCTCGTAGCGCTCGAGGTCGGCGGTGCCCAGGATCAGCGGCTCGTCGTCGACGTAGACCTTCATCAGCTTGGCGTCGGGGACGTTGACGATGGTCTGCCCGGTCTGCGCGAAGCCGACGGCCGCCTCGGCGTGGCGGATCGGCCAGGTCTCGTGGAAGCCGTTGACGAAGGTGCCGTGCGCGTGCGCGTCGCGCCCCTCCTCGGGGTTGCCGCGCATGCCGAGGTAGCCGTTGGCCACCGCGAAGAGCGTCTCGGTGACGCCGAGGTCGTCGGGGCGGTGCGAGCGCTCGACCAGTCGCCACGGGTGCACCGGGAACCGGCCGCGGTCCATCGGGTCCCTGCGAGTGACGACAGCTCGGCGGTTCACGCCGACCCGGGCCGCCGGGAGCAGCTCGGCGAGGTCGGCGACGACGAGGTCGGCTCCGGCCTCGGTCAGCGTCTGGGCCCCGGCGCCGCGATCGACGCCCACCACCAGCGCGAAGCCGCCGGCCGCACCGGCGCGCACCCCGGAGACCGCGTCCTCGAAGACCACCGAGCGCGCCGCGTCGGCGCCCAGCTCGTGGGCGGCGTGCACGAAGGTGTCGGGCTCGGGCTTGCCCGGCAGGCCGAGGTCGGTGGCGACGGCGCCGCTGACCACGGTGCCGAAACGGTCCGCCAGGCCCGCGGCCTCGAGCACCGCCGGCGCGTTGGCCGAGGAGGAGACGACGGCCAGCGGCATCCCGAGCCCGCGCAGGTGGTCCAGCAGCGCGACCGAGCCCGGGTAGGCCACGACGCCGTCGCGGGCCGAGCACCTCGTTGAACGCGTCGTTCTTGCGGTCGCCCAGCTCGCGGACCCGCTCCTCGGTCAGGTCGATGCCCCGCGCGGCCAGGAAGTCGCGCACGCCGTCGTAGCGGGGCTTGCCGTCGACGTGGGCGAAGTAGTCGGCGTCGGTGTAGGGCGAGCGGTCCGCCGCGGCACCGTCGTAGGAGCCCAGGAAGGCGTTGAACATCTCGGCCCAGGCCCTCATGTGCACCTCGGCGGTCGGCGTGATGACGCCGTCGAGGTCGAGCAGCACGGCGTCGTGGTCGGTCCAGGTCACGGTCGTCACCCCACGAGGCTAGGGCCCTTTACGCCTCGACGCAGATCGACGCAGCTCGACGCAGATCGACAGCCGTGAGACGCCGCGCCGACTGCGACGACGCTCACGGATAGCCTGGTGCCATGACCGGACCGTCCGAGCGCCCCGACCTCAAGCCCCGTTCCCGCGACGTCACCGACGGCCTCGAGCGCGCCGCCTCCCGCGGCATGCTGCGCGCCGTCGGGATGGGCGACGACGACTGGGAGAAGCCCCAGATCGGCGTCGCGTCGAGCTGGAACGAGATCACGCCCTGCAACCTGTCGCTGGACCGGCTGGCCAAGGCGGTCAAGAACGGCGTGCACGCCGCCGGCGGCTACCCGCTGGAGTTCGGCACGATCTCGGTCTCCGACGGCATCTCGATGGGCCACGAGGGCATGCACTTCTCGCTGGTCTCCCGCGAGGTCATCGCCGACTCCGTCGAGGTGGTGATGAGCGCCGAGCGGCTCGACGGCTCGGTGCTGCTGGCGGGCTGCGACAAGTCGCTGCCCGGCATGCTGATGGCCGCCGCGCGCCTCGACCTCGCCTCCGTCTTCATGTACGCCGGCTCGATCATGCCCGGCCAGGTCGACGGCGAGGACGTGACGATCATCGACGCCTTCGAGGCCGTCGGCGCCTGCCTGGCCGGCAAGATCAGCCGCGAGGAGGTCGACCGGATCGAGCGCGCGATCTGCCCCGGCGAGGGCGCCTGCGGCGGCATGTACACCGCCAACACGATGGCCGCCGTCGGAGAGGCGCTGGGCATGTCGCTGCCCGGCTCGGCCGCGCCGCCGGCCGTCGACCGACGCCGCGACGGCTTCGCGCACCGCTCCGGCGAGGCCGTGGTCGAGATGCTGCGCGAGGGCATCACCGCGCGCCAGATCATGACCATGGAGGCCTTCGAGAACGCCATCACCGTCGTGATGGCGCTCGGCGGCTCCACCAACGCCGTGCTGCACCTGCTCGCGATCGCGCGCGAGGCCGAGGTGCCGCTGACCATCGACGACTTCAACCGGATCGGCGACAAGGTGCCCGCACCTGGGCGACCTCAAGCCGTTCGGCCGCTACGTGATGAACGACGTCGACAAGATCGGCGGCATCCCCGTGGTGATGAAGGCGCTGCTCGACGCAGGGCTGATGCACGGCGACGTGCTGACCGTGACCGGCCGCACGATGGCCGAGAACCTCGAGGCCCTCGCGCCGCCGGCACTCGACGACGACGTGATCCGCAGCCTCGAGCGCCCGATCCACGCCACCGGTGGCCTGACCATCCTCAAGGGCTCGCTGGCGCCCGAGGGCGCGGTGGTGAAGTCGGCCGGCTTCGACGAGACCGTCTTCGAGGGCACCGCCCGGGTCTTCGACGGCGAGCGGGCCGCGATGGACGCGCTGTCGGCCGGCCGAGATCCAGGCCCGCGACGTCGTCGTCATCCGCTACGAGGGCCCCAAGGGCGGTCCCGGCATGCGCGAGATGCTCGCCATCACCGGCGCCATCAAGGGCGCGGGGCTCGGCAAGGACGTGCTGCTGCTCACCGACGGCCGCTTCTCCGGCGGCACCACCGGCCTGTGCGTGGGCCACGTGGCCCCCGAGGCCGTCGACGGCGGGCCCGATCGCCTTCGTGCGCGACGGCGACCGGATCACCCTCGACGTCCTCAACCGCACCCTCGAGGTCGAGCAGGGCGACGACTGGGAGTCGCGCACGGAGGGCTGGGAACCGAACCCGCCGAAGTACACCCGCGGCGTCCTGGGCAAGTACGCCAAGACCGTCTCCTCCGCCGCCCACGGCGCGGTCACCGGCTGACGACCGGTCACTTCTGACCACCGACCAGTCACTTCCGCACCCTGGCGGGTGCAGAAGTGACCGGTCGGTGGTGCGAAAGTGACTGCTCGTGCCGCTACCAGGTGTCGACGGTGCGGCCACTGCCCGCCAGGCGGCCGTCGCGGGCGGCGGCCGCGAGCAGCGCCGCGATGACCTGCGGGTCTCTGCGGGGTCGATGACGTCGTCGATCTCGAAGTGGCGGGCGACGTTGAGGGCCGCGGAGTGCGCCTGGGCGTACGCCGTCAGCTCGCGCACCTGCTGCTCGCGCTCGGCCTCGTCCTCGATCGCCTCGAGCTCGCGACGCATCGAGAGCCGCACCGCGCCCTCGAGCCCCATCGCGCCCAGGTGCGCCCCGGGCCAGGCGAGCGTCATCAGCGGCTGGTGGGTGCTGCCGCCGAGCATCGCCTGGGCGCCCAGGCCGTAGCCACGGCGCAGCACCACGCCCGACCATCGGCACCTGCAGCCTGGCGCCGGCCACCAGCAGCCGTGAGGTGTGGCGCACCAGCCCGGTGCGCTCGGCCTCCGGGCCGACCATCATCCCGGGGGTGTCGACCAGCGAGACGACCGGGAAGCCGTGCGCGTCGCAGAGCTGCAGGAAGCGCGCGGCCTTGTCGCCGGCGTCGGCGGTGATCGCGCCGGCCAGGTGGCGGGTGTCGTTGCCGATCGACCCCGACGGTGCGGCCCTCGATGCGGCCCAGCGCGGTCAGCAGCTCAGGCGCGAACTCGGGGCGCAGCTCGGTGACGGTGCCCTCGTCGCAGATCGTCTCCACCACCGGCACCAGCTCGTACGACGTGCGCTCGCCGTCGGGGACGGCCTCGCGCAGCGGCGTCTGGTCGGGCGCCTCGAAGGACTCCTCGTCGGCCCAGGAAGTAGCCGATGCAGTGCGCGAGCCGCCTCGACCGCGTCGTCCTCGTCGACGGCCACGTCGACCACGCCGTTGGCGGTCATCACGTCGAGCGGGCCGACCTCGGCGGCGCTGACCTCGCCGAGACCGCCACCGGCGATCATCGCGGGCCCCCCCATGCCCAGGGAGGCGCGCGGCGTGGCGACCACCAGGTCGGAGCAGCCCGCGACGACCGCGTTGCCGGCGAAGCAGGGGCCCTCGACCACGGCGATCCGCGGCACCGTGCCGGACAGCCGCGCCCACGCGGCGAAGGTGGTGACGTCGAGCGCGGAGACGAGCGGGATGTCGGTGTCGCCAGGGCGCCCACCGCCCCCGGCGGCGAAGAAGACGCAGGGCAGCGCGAGCCGCTCGACGACGTCGAGGAGCCGGTCGGTCTTGCGGTGCCCGCGCATGCCCTGGGTGCCGGCCATCACGAGGTAGTCGTAGGAGAGCACCGCGACGGACCGGCCGCCGATGGTGCCCAGGCCCCCCACGATGCCGTCGGCGACGGTGCGGTCGAGCAGGTCGTCCATCGACCGCTTGTCCTCCTGTGCCGCGGTGACGAAGCGGCCGTACTCGACGAAGCTGCCCGGGTCGACCAGCGCCGCGACCTGCTCGCGGGCGGTGCGGCCGCCGCGCTCGTGCAGCCGCTCGACGGCCTCGGGGCGGGCGGCGTCCTCGGTCAGCGCCCGCCGCGCGAGCACCTCCAGCAGGGCGGGTCGGATCGAGGCAGGGGTCGACATGGCGGGGAGTCTAAGGAGCGGGCTCGGTGGGGTAGACATGCGCCGTGACCTCCACCACCCACCAGAGCGCCGCCCACCTCGACGCCGACGACGCGCTGGCGTCCTACCGCGACCGCTTCGTCGGCGCCGAGAGCCCGCTGGTCTACCTCGACGGCAACTCGCTGGGCCGCCCGCTGCGGGTGACGGGCCAGCGGCTGCGGACCTTCGTCGAGCACGAGTGGGGCGGGCGGCTGATCCGCGGCTGGGACGAGGCCTGGATGGACCTGCCGACCGTCGTCGGCGACCGCATCGGGGCCATCTGCCTGGGTGCGGCGCCCGGCCAGACCGTCGTCGCGGACTCGACCACGGTGCTGCTCTACAAGGCACTGCGCGCGGCCGTGGCGGCGCGGCCGGGCCGCCACGAGGTGGTGCTCGACCGCGACAACTTCCCGACCGACCGCTACGTCGCCGCCGGGGTGGCCGACGAGCTGGGCCTGAGCCTGCGCTGGATCGACGTCGACACCAGCGCCGGGGTCACCCTCGAGCAGGTGCAGGAGGTGGTGGGCGAGCAGACCGCGGTGGTGCTGCTGAGCCACGTCGCCTACCGCTCGGCATGGCTGGCCGACGCACCGGCGATCACCGCCGCGGTCCACGACGCCGGGGCGCTGGTGCTGTGGGACCTGAGCCACTCGGTCGGCTCGGTGCCCCTCGAGCTCGACGCGTGGGGCGTCGACCTGGCGGTCGGCTGCACCTACAAGTACCTCAACGGCGGCCCCGGCTCGCCCGCGTTCGTCTACGTCGCCGAGCGGCTGCTCGACGGGCTGCGCCAGCCGGTCCCGGGCTGGATGGGCCACGCCGACCCGTTCGCGATGGGCCCCGGCTGGACCCCCGCGCCGGGCATCCGCCGGATGATCTCGGGGACCCCACCGGTGGTCGGGATGCTCGCTGTCCAGGACATGCTCGACCTGCTCGAGGAGGTCGGCATGCCGACCGTGCGCGCCAAGTCGGTGGGCCTGGCCGAGCACGTCCTGCGGCTCACCGACGACCTGCTCGCGCCGCTGGGTGTCGGCGTCGCCACGCCCCGTGAGGCACAGCGGCGCGGTGGCCACGTCACGCTCACCCACCCCGCGATGCGCGAGGCGACCGCGCGGCTCTGGTCGGCCGACGTGGTCCCCGACTACCGCGACCCCGGTGGCCTGCGGCTGGGCCTGTCGCCGCTCTCGACGTCGTACGACGAGGTGGCGCGGGGCATGACATCGGTTCGCGACGTGCTCGCCGACCTGACAGCCTCGGACGCATGAGCAGCCCCGACGTCCGCTTCCCGCGACCGCTGCGCCCCGGCGACACCATCGGGGTCACCGCGCCCTCCTCGGGCGTGCAGCCCTCCCTGCTCGCGAGGCTCGACGTGGCCTGCGAGACGCTGCGGCAACGGGGATACGAGGTGCGTCGCGGCGAGGTGCTCGAGACGCCCGACGGGGGAGTGGCCGCCCCGGCCGCCCAGCGCGCCGCCGAGCTGACCGCGATGCTCTGCGACCCCGACGTGCGCGCCGTGGTGCCACCGTGGGGCGGTGAGCTGGCGATCCAGGTGCTCGACCACCTCGACTGGGACGCGCTGTCCGCCGCCGAGCCGACCTGGCTGGTCGGCTGGAGCGACCTCACCACCCTGATGGTGCCGCTGCTGACCCGGCTGGGCTGGGCCTCGCTGCACGGCGGCAACCTGATGGACACGCCCTACCGCCAGCCCGAGGGTCTCGCGCACTGGCTCGACGTGCTGGAGACCGAGCCGGGCGACCCGGTCGTGCAGGCCTCGCCGGGGCGGCACCGCTCCGGCGGCTTCGACGACTGGGAGGCCGAGCCGGGCCTCACCGAGCAGCAGCTCGACGCGGCCGGCTCGTGGGAGGTCGTCGGCGGTGGCGGGCTCGACCTGACCGGCCGCCTGGTGGGCGGCTGCGTCGAGGTGCTCGGCCCGCTGGTCGGCACGCCGTACGCCGACGTCGCCGGCTGGGGCCGTGCGCAGGTCGACGAGGGCCTCGTGGTCTACGTGGAGGCGGCTGAGCACGCCGCCTTCGACGTGTGCCGCGCGCTGCACGGGATGCGGATGGCCGGTTGGTTCGACGAGGCCGAGGCGGTGCTGGTGGGCCGCACCTCGGCGCCCGACAGTCCCGGGCTCACCCAGCGCCAGGCCGTCGTCGACGCCCTCGGCCCGCTCGAGGTGCCGCTGGTGCTGGGGGTCGACGTGGGCCACGTGCCGCCGAACCTGTCGCTGGTCAACGGCGCCTCGACCCGGGTCGTCGTCGACGCGAGACGCAGCGAGATCACCCAGACGTGGGGCTGAGCGCGCTGGCGGGGACCACCTCGACCTCGTGGGCCAGCATCACCGCCTGACCGCTGACCGGCTCCATGTGCGCGGCCCCGCCGGGCACGACCTCGTTGACGTTGACCCCCGCGCGGGCCCGCGCCCGGCTGGCGCCGGACGTGCGGTGCCCCCAGCCGTGCGGCACCACCACGACACCGCGAGCGACGTCGGTGGTCAGGCGGGCCGGCAGCCGCACCGCGCCCGCGGCGCCGCGCACCTCGACCTCGTCGCCGTCGTCGATCCCGCGCTCGTCGGCGTCGAGGGGGTGCAGCAGCGCGGTGTTGCCGTCGGGCTGCTCGATGTAGGGGTTGTTGTGCATCCAGCTGTTGTGCGAGCGCCGGTCGCGGCGGCCCACCAGCCGCAGCACGCCGGGTCGGGCCAGGTCGGCCTCGCTCGCCGCCAGCCGGTCGAGGTCGGCGACCAGGTCGGCGGGCGCCAGGTCGACCAACCCGTCGGGGGTGGCGACCCGGTGGCCCAGGAACGAGCCGGGCTCGGTCGGCGGCAGCAGCACGCCCTCGGGGCGGCGCCGCAGCTCGCCGAGCGTCGTACGACGCCCCCAGCGCAGCAGCACGGCCAGCAGCTGGTCGAAGCCGACCTGGGGTGAGCGCGGCAGCCGGGCCAGCAGCCGGTTGAGGCGGGGCAGCAGGTGGGCCGGGGTGGTGCCCCACGCACGCGCCCCCGAGGCCAGCGCCAGGTCGGAGAAGATCTGCCACTCGGTGCGCCGCTCGCCCAGGGGCGCGACCACGGGCGGGGTCCACTGCGCGTGCGGCACCACCTGCAGCGACTGGTGCGAGGCGGGGAAGTCGCTGCGCTCGAGCATGTCGGTGGCCGGCAGCACGTAGTCGGCGTGCGCGGCGGTCTCGTTGCGGTAGAGGTCGACGCTGACGACCAGGTCGAGCCGCTCGAGAGCGGCGGCCAACCGCCCGCCCGGCACCGAGTGCACGGGATTGCCGGAGGTCACGAACAGCGCCCGGATGCGGTCGGGGTGCTCGGTGGTGATCTCGTCGGCGAGCGCGGCGACGGGGAAGGCGCCGGCCACCCGGTGCCAGCGTCCGTCGGTGGTGCGGTGCTCGTCGAAGCGGCCCAGCCCGGCCAGGCCCGCGAGGCGCAGGGTGTCGAACGCGCCGCGCGGCACCAGCAGCCCGCCGCGGCGGTCGAGGTTGCCGGTGAGCAGGTTGAGCCCCTGCACCAGCCAGGTGCAGATCGAGCCGAAGGGCCCCATGTTGACGCCGGTCGAGCAGTAGAGCGCGGCCCCGTCGGCCGCGGCGTACGCCGTGGCGAGCTCGCGGATGGTGGCGGCCGGCACCCCGGTCACATGCTCGGCGCGCTCGGGGGTCCACGGGGCGCCGGCGGCCACGAAGTCGTCGACGCCGCGGGCCACGGCGCGGGCGGGGGCCAGGTCGACGCCGACCTCGCGGGTCACCACGTGCAGCATCGCGGCCAGCAGGTAGGCGTCGGTGCCGGGACGGATCGGCAGGTGCTCGCCGACCCGGCGGGCGGTCTCGGTGCGCCGGGGGTCGACGACCACGACGCGCCCGCCGCGCTCCTCGATCGCACGCAGCACCCCGGCGGCGTCGGCGACCTGCACCACCGACATCTGGCTGACCAGCGGGTTGGAGCCCAGGCAGAGGAACATCTCGACGTGGGCGAGGTCGGGCACCGGCTGCACCAGCGAGAGACCGTACATCTCGGTGGCGACGTGGAACTTGGTGTTGACGTCGATCGAGTGCGAGGCGAAGACGTTGGGCGAGCCCAGCGCCTCGACGAAGCCCGACGACATCAGGGTGCCGGCGAGGGAGAAGAAGGTCGGGTTGCCCTGGTACATCCCGATCGCGCGCGGCCCGTGCTCGTCGACCAGGGCCCGCACCCGGGCGCCGATCTCGCGGTTCGCCTGTTCCCAGGTGATCGGCACCAGCTCGCCGTCGACGCGCTTGAGCGGGGTCTCGAGCCGGTCCTCGTCGTGGTGCAGCGCGCCGAGGCCCAGGCCCTTGACGCAGCAGTAGCCCTGCGAGACGGGGTGCTCGCGGTCGGGGCGGACCTTGACGACCCGCTCGCCCTCGCCGACGCCGGGGCTGCCCTCGACGTCGACGACCAGGCCGCAGTGCACCTCGCAGATGCGGCAGAAGGTGCGCACGCTGCGGGTCATGGGCCCTGACGCTAGGGCATCTGGCAGCATTTGTGCGGTGGACCAGCGGATCAGCTTCATCACCCTGGGCGTGCGCGACCTCGACGCGTCGCGAGCCTTCTTCCTCGACGGCCTGGGCTGGCAGGCCAACCACGACAGCGAGGAGGTGCTGATGCTGCGGGTGGGCGAGCACCTCGTGCTCTCGCTGTGGGACCGCACCGCGATGGAGGCCGAGGTGGGCGCGCTCGGCTCGGGTGCGGCCCCGCTGACCATCTCGCACAACGTGGCCACCCGGACCGAGGTCGACGAGGTCCTCGAGCAGGCCCGCGTCGCCGGCGCCCGGGTCGTGCTGGCCCCGCAGGAGCGGGCCTGGGGCGGCTACACCGGCTACTTCGCGGACCCGGCCGGCTACCGGTGGGAGGTGGCCTGGAACCCCGGACCGGTGGGCCAGGAGGTGCTGCCCTGAGGACGTCCCGGCGCGCCGTAGGCCAGCATGTGGGACTCGCGTCCCAGATGTTGGGACGCCTGGCAGACTGGCGTGACGAGGTGACGGGGCCCGGGATACCGTGCAGCCATGCGCCAGGACCTTCTCGTACCCACGCGACGCGTGAGCTGAGCCGGCACCGGCACACAGCCAGCGCGTCACCCCTCGTTGCCCCCAGGGCCGAGGGGCTTTTTCATGAGCAGGGCACGGCGAGGCACCACACCAGCAAGGGGAGCGGCAGGGCATGAGCACTGAAACGTCCGGGACACCGACCACCGGCGCCCAGGTCACGGGCGCCCAGAGCCTGGTCACCTCGCTCGAGGCGGCCGGCGTGACCGACGTCTTCGGCATCCCCGGCGGGGCGATCCTGCCGGCCTACGACCCGCTGATGGACTCCTCCATCCGCCACATCCTGGTCCGCCACGAGCAGGGTGCCGGCCACGCCGCCCAGGGCTACGCCGCTGCGACCGGCCGGGTGGGGGTCTGCATGGCCACCTCGGGCCCGGGCGCCACGAACCTGGTCACCGCGCTGGCCGACGCACACATGGACTCCGTGCCGATGGTGGCCGTCACCGGCCAGGTCGGCGCCTCGCTGATCGGCACCGACGCCTTCCAGGAGGCCGACATCCGCGGCATCACGATGCCGATCACCAAGCACAACTTCCTGGTCACCGACCCCGCCGAGATCCCCCAGAAGATCGCCGAGGCCTTCCACATCGCCTCCACCGGTCGCCCCGGACCGGTGCTCGTCGACGTGGCCAAGTCGGCGCTGCAGTCGATGACCACCTTCCGCTGGCCCACCGAGCTGCACCTGCCGGGCTACCGCCCGGTGACCAAGCCGCACAGCAAGCAGATCCGCGAGGCCGCGCGGCTGATCCTCGAGGCCCGGCGCCCGGTGCTCTACGTCGGCGGCGGCACCATCCGCGCCGGCGCGTCGCGTGAGCTGCGGGTGCTCGCCGAGATGACCGGGATGCCGGTGGTGACCACGCTGATGGCGCTGGGTGCCTTCCCCGACAGCCACCCCCAGCACCTGGGCATGCCCGGGATGCACGGCACCGTCGCCGCGGTCGCCGGCCTGCAGAAGAGCGACCTGATCATCAGCCTCGGCGCGCGCTTCGACGACCGCGTCACCGGCAACCTCGACTCCTTCGCGCCGGGCGCCAAGGTCATCCACGCCGACATCGACCCCGCCGAGATCGGCAAGAACCGCTACGCCGACGTGCCGATCGTGGGCGACTGCCGCGAGGTCATCTCCGACCTGGTCGTGGCGCTCAAGGCCGAGGCCGACGCCGGCCACACCGGCGACTACGAGGCCTGGGTGGCGTTCCTGGCCGGGACGAAGAAGAAGTACCCGCTGGGCTACGAGCAGTCGCCGGCCGGCACGCTGGCGCCCCAGCACGTCATCGAGCGGCTCAGCGCCATCGCGGGGCCCGAGGCGATCTACACCTCCGGGGTGGGCCAGCACCAGATGTGGGCGGCGCACTTCGTGCAGTACGAGCACCCCCGCACCTGGCTGAACTCCGGCGGCCTGGGCACCATGGGCTACTCCGTGCCGGCCGCGATGGGAGCCAAGGTCGGTCGCCCCGACGCGACCGTGTGGTCCATCGACGGCGACGGCTGCTTCCAGATGACCAACCAGGAGCTGGCCACCTGCGCGATCGAGAACATCCCGATCAAGGTCGCGGTCATCAACAACGAGTCGCTGGGCATGGTGCGCCAGTGGCAGACGCTCTTCTACAACGAGCGCTACTCCAACACCAACCTGCAGCGCCACGGCGGACCGGTGCGGATCCCCGACTTCGTCAAGCTCGCCGACGCCTACGGGTGCGTGGGCCTGGCGTGCGACAGTCCCGACGACGTCGACGCCACGATCGAGAAGGCCATGGAGATCAACGACGTGCCCGTCGTGGTCGACTTCCGCGTGCACCGCGACGCGATGGTCTGGCCGATGGTCGCCGCCGGCACCAGCAACGACGACATCAAGTACGCCCGCGACCTGGCCCCGGACTTCGACGAGGACGACCTGTGAGGATGATCCAGCGATGACCCAGCACACCCTCTCCGTCCTGGTCGAGGACAAGCCCGGCGTCCTGACCCGGATCGCCGGCCTCTTCAGCCGCCGGGGCTTCAACATCCACAGCCTCGCCGTCGGCCCGACCGAGCACCCCGAGATCTCGCGGATGACGATCGTGGTCAACGTCGAGGAGTCCCCGCTCGAGCAGGTCACCAAGCAGCTCAACAAGCTGATCGAGGTCATCAAGATCGTCGAGCTCGACCCCGACGCCTCGGTCAACCGCGAGCTGGTGCTGGTCAAGGTCGGCGCCAACGCCGAGACCCGCGGCCAGGTGCTCGACACCGTGCAGCTCTTCCGGGCCAAGGTCATCGACGTCGCCCCTGACGCGATCACCATGCAGATCACCGGCAACCAGGGCAAGATCGCCGACTTCCTGCGGATGCTCGAGCCCTTCGGCATCCGTGAGCTCGTCCAGTCGGGCATGGTCGCGATCGGGCGCGGTCCGCGCTCGATCTCCGAGCGCCACCAGCGCCCGGTGGCCGTGCCCGCCCCGCCCGCAGCAGTCTGACCGCCCCACCCGCTCGACGACCGTTCCACCCACCAGAAGGAGAAGCCCCCGTGGCTGAGATGTTCTACGACGACGACGCCGACCTGTCCCTGATCCAGGGCAAGAACGTGGCCGTCATCGGCTACGGCAGCCAGGGTCACGCGCACGCGCTGTCGCTGCGCGACTCGGGCGTCGACGTGCGCATCGGCCTGCAGCCCGGCTCCAAGAGCCGCGCCAAGGCCGAGGCCGAGGGCCTGCGCGTCGTCACCCCGGCCGAGGCGGCCGAGGAGGCCGACGTCATCGTGATCCTGGCCCCCGACCAGCACCAGAAGAAGCTCTTCGCCGAGGAGATCGCCCCGCAGCTCGCCGAGGGCGACACCCTGGTCTTCGGCCACGGCTTCAACATCCGCTTCGGCTTCATCGAGCCTCCCGAGGGCGTCGACGTCTTCATGGTCGCCCCCAAGGGCCCCGGCCACCTGGTGCGCCGCGAGTACGTCGACGGGCGCGGCGTGCCCGTGCTGGTCGCGGTCGAGAAGGACGCCTCGGGCTCGGCCTGGGACCTCGCGCTGTCCTACGCCAAGGGCATCGGCGGACTGCGCGCCGGCGGCATCAGGACGACCTTCACCGAGGAGACCGAGACCGACCTGTTCGGCGAGCAGGCGGTGCTCTGCGGCGGTGCCTCGCAGCTGGTGATGTACGGCTTCGAGGTGCTCACCGAGGCCGGCTACCAGCCCGAGGTCGCCTACTTCGAGTGCCTGCACGAGCTCAAGCTGATCGTCGACCTGATGTACGAGGGCGGCATCGCCAAGCAGCGCTGGTCGGTCTCCGACACCGCCGAGTTCGGCGACTACGTCTCCGGCCCGCGGGTCATCGACGAGCGCGTGAAGCAGAACATGGTCGGTGTGCTCGAGGACATCAAGAACGGCTCGTTCGCCGAGCGCTTCATGACCGACATGGAGAACGGCCAGCCCGAGTTCACCAAGTTCCGCGAGCAGGGCGAGTCGCACCCGATCGAGAAGACCGGCCGCGAGCTGCGCAAGCTGATGGCCTGGGTCAAGAGCCACGACTCCGACTACACCGAGGGCTCCTCCGCACGCTGAGCACGTCCGACGCCGAGCCGGCGCGTCCACCGCGCCGGCTCGGCGTCGCTGTCATTTCACCTCGACGCGGGCGACCCGCCACAGGCCCAGCGCAAGGGGCAGCACCAGCCACAGCAGGCTGGTGGCGCCGAGCTGGGCCCAACCCTCCCCGGTCGCGGGGAAGCCCTCGAAGAGGGAGCCCTGGGTGTAGTTGAAGTCGACCCACGGCTGCAGGTCGGCGAACCACTGCTGGGCCTGGGCCAGGGTGAAGGTCAGGCCGGTGAGGGCGTAGACGTAGACCAGGTAGCCGACCAGCGCGGCCGAGGAGCTGCGCAGCACCACCCCGAGCATGAAGCCGATCAGCACGCCCAGGACGTTGGCCAGCACGATGGCGGCGAAGTCGGCGAGGCTGACGTCCCACACGGTGGGCGTGCCGGCCAGCGCGGAGCCGAGCAGGTTGCCCAGGGCACCGACGCCGGCGGCCACGAGCATCCCGGCGACCGCGACCGCGACGGCGCCGACGGTCTTGGCGGCCACGACCCGCCCGCGGTGGGGCACGAGGGTGAAGGTGGTCAGTCCGCTGCGCTGGCTCCACTCGCTGGTCACCGAGAGGATCGCGATCACCGGCAGCAGCACCGCCATCGGGAAGCCGATCGCCTGCGCGAACGAGGCGTAGGTGATGGCGTCGTCGGGGGCCCAGAGCACCACCGCGCCGCTGGCCAGCGCCGACAGCACACCCACGCCGATCATCAGCCAGACCCCCGAGCGGGTGTCGAACATCTTGCGCAGCTCCACGCCCAGCAGGCGGCTGAACGGGATCGGGGCCGGCGCCGGGCGGGCGTCGTACGCCGACCGGTGGGGCTCGAGGTGGGGTGCGGTGAGGGTCGGGGTGCTCATGCTGCGGCTCCTGCTCGGGTCGGGGTGGTCTCGCGCTGGGTGTCGGCGGTCAGCTCGAGGAACATCTCCTCCAGCCCCGCGCCGTCGGCGGCGCGCAGCTCGTGCAGCGCGACGCCGGCGTGCAGGGCCAGCCGGCCGACGACGGCGGGGTCGGCGTCGGTGGCCAACGCGCCGTCGTTGGTGGGGTGGGCGGTGTGCCCGGCCGTGGTGAGAACGGCGGCGAGCGTCTCGCGGTCGCGGACGCCGACGTGGGTGCCGGCGCGGGCGAGCAGCTCGGCCTTGGTGCCACCGGCGACGATCCGGCCGCGCCCGATGACCACGAGGTCGTCGGCGATCACCTCGATCTCGTGCAGGAGGTGGCTGGAGAGCAGCACGGTGCCGCCGCGGTCGGCGTAGTCGCGCAGCAGGTCGCGCATCCAGCGGATGCCGGCGGGGTCGAGCCCGTTGGCCGGCTCGTCGAGCACCAGCACCTGCGGGTCCCCGAGCAGCGCGGTGGCGATGCCGAGGCGCTGGCGCATGCCCAGCGAGTAGTGCCGAACCCGGCGCCCGGCCTCCTCGTCGCTCAGGCTGACCCGCTCGAGCATCTCCTGCACCCGGGTGCGGGGGAGCCCCATGGTGCGCTGGGCCAGGGTCAGGATCTCCCGGCCGGTGCGGCCGGCGTGCTGGGCCGAGGCATCGAGCAGCACGCCCACCTCGCGGCCGGGATTGGGCAGGTCGGCGAAGCGGCGACCCAGGACGGTGGCCGAGCCCGAGGTGGGCGGGGTCAGCCCGACGAGGACGCGCATGCAGGTCGACTTGCCGGCGCCGTTGGGGCCCAGGAACCCGGTGACACGACCGGGACGGGCGGTGAAGGTGACGTCGTCGACGGCGGTGTGGGAGCCGTAGCGACGGGTGAGGTTCTCGATCGTGATCATGACCTGAGTCTCGGTCGCGCGAGGGGTGGCGCACATCAGGGATGACGCGGGCCGCGACCCTGGTCGGACCCCGGGACGGTCCCGGGAAGAACCAGGGGTCCCTCGGGGTTGGGGCCCACATGCGTATCGAGATCTGGTCCGACGTCGTCTGCCCCTGGTGCTACATCGGCAAGCGGCGCCTCGAGACCGCGCTGGCCGGCTTCGAGCACCGCGACGAGGTCGAGGTGGTCTGGCGCTCCTTCCAGCTCGACCCGGGCGCGCCGTCGGTGGCCGACGAGACCATCGCCGAGCACCTGGGCCGCAAGTACGGCGGCGGCCCCGAGGCGGGGCAGCGGATGATCGACCAGATGGAGGCCGTGGCCGCCGAGGAGGGCCTGGTCTACCGGCTGGGCCAGGCGCACCGGGTCGGCACCGCCGACGTGCACCGGGTGCTGCACGCGGCTCGCGACCACGAGCAGCGCGCGGAGCTGAAGGAGGCGCTGCTCGCGGCGTACCTGGTCGAGGCCCGCAACGTGGCCGACCACGACGTGCTGACCGAGATCGCGGTCTCCGCGGGGCTCGACGAGGTGCGGGTGCGTGAGGTGCTGGCCTCCACCGAGTACGCCGACGAGGTCGAGGCCGACATCCGCCAGGCGGGTGCCTACGGCGCCACCGGGGTGCCGTTCTTCGTCGTCGACGGCCGCTACGGCATCGCCGGCGCCCAGCCTGCCGAGACCTTCAGCGAGGTGCTGCAGCGGGCCTGGGACGACAGCCACCCGGCCGTCGAGATGGTCGGGGCGCAGAACGGCGCCGACGGCGCGGTCTGCGGCCCCGACGGCTGCAGCTGAGCCGTGGTCCCGGGACCCTTCTTCCACGGCACCCGCGCGGTGCTCGTGCCCGGTGACGAGCTGGTGGTCGGCCACGGCTCGAACTTCCAGCAGGGTCGGGTGTCGAACAACGTCTACTTCACCGCGAATGTCGAGACCGCTGCCTGGGGTGCGCAGCTGGCGAGCGCGCTGGCCGGCGACGCCGGGTCGGGGCAGGTCTACGAGGTGGTGCCGCTCGGACCGTTCGAGGACGACCCCAACGTCACCGACAAGCGGTTCCCCGGCAACCCCACCCGGTCCTACCGCACGGTGCACCCGGTGCGCGTCGTCGCCGTGGTCGACGACTGGCCGCGCCACCCTCCCGAGGCGCTCGAGGCGATGCTGGCCAGCCTTGCCCGGCTGCGCGAGCAGGGCCTGGACGTGATCGAGGACTAGTCAGTCGAGGCTGACCAGCACGACCGTGTCGGCGTAGCCCAGTCCGCGGCGGCCCTGGGACCCGAACCTGGCGAGCAGGCGGGTCACCGTGGTCATCCGTCCGTACTTCTCGCGGACCCGGCCCTGCACCTCGTCGAAGAGCGCGCCCGAGCGCACCATCTCGGCCCGCCCGTCCACCGGAGAGGTGGCCTCCTGGGTGCGCCCGCGCACGTCGCACGGCTCCACCTGCACACGCGGGTCGTGACGCAGGCGCTCGGTCTTGCCGGTGCCCATGGCGGTCCAGAACCCGAGGCGGCCGTCGCTGACCGGGACGACCCACACCGGCGTGGTGACCGGCTCCCCGGAGCGGCGGTAGGTCGTGAAGGCGAGGTACTTCTCGACGGCGAGCTGCTCGACGGTGGTCATGCGTCCAGGCTCCCACGATCGGCGTCGGCGGCTCCGAGATCGATGGTGCGCCCCAGGCCGAGGTCGTCGAGGAAGGTCCGGTCGTGGCTGGCGACCACGAGCGCGCCGCGGTAGCCCGCGAGCGCCGCGACCAGGGCGTCGTACGACGCGAGGTCGAGGTTGTTGGTCGGCTCGTCGAGCAGCAGCAGGCGGGGCGCGGGATCGGCGAGCAGCAGCGCGGCCAGGGTGGCGCGCAGCCGTTCACCTCCGGAGAGGTCGCCGACGAGCCGGTCGCCGACGGCGCCGCGGAAGCCGAAGCGGGCCAGCCGGGCGCGCACCTGCTCGGGGCGGGCGCCGGGGTGGCGACGAGCGACCGCGGTGGCGAGCGGGGCGTCGTCGTCGAGGACGTCGAGGCGCTGGGGGAGGAGCGCCACCGGCACGTGGGCGTGCGCCTCGCCTTGCGCGGGTGGCGCCAGACCGGCCCAGGTGCGCAGCAACGTGGTCTTGCCGCTGCCGTTGGGCCCGACCAGCGCGATCCGCTCGGGCCCGACGATGTCGAGGTCGACCTCGGTGTGGGTGAGCACGCGGGTGCCGCGCGGCACCGCCGTCTGCGGGAGGTCGACGCGGATCGCGAGGTCGCCGCGCACGGCCTCCTCGGCGCGCTCGAGGTCCTCGCGGGCGGTGTCGAGGCGGTCGGCGTGCACGTGGCGGTAGGAGGCCGCCGAGCGCTCGGCCCGGCCCACCAGGTAGTCGCGCGCCGCCTTGCCGATGCCGGTCGTGCGCTCCGCCGTGGCAGCGACCCGGCGCCGCTGGGCGAGGGTGCGCTCGGCCTCGACGGCGTCGCGGCGCTGGCGGCGCACCTCGTTGCGGGCGGTCGTCACGGCCTGCTGCGCGGCCTCCTGCTCGGCCGCGACCTGGGCGGCGTACGACGACCACCCGCCGCCGTACCAGCGCAGCGAGCCACCGCGCAGGTCGGCGATCCGGTCGACGCGCTCGAGGAGCTCGCGGTCGTGGCTGACCACGAGCAGGGTGCGCGACCAGGTGGCCACGAGGTCGTGGACGCGCTCGCGGCCTGCCCGGTCGAGGTTGTTGGTGGGCTCGTCGAGCAGCAGGACGTCGGGCCGGGCCAGGAGCAGCCGGGCGATGGCCAGACCGGTCAGCTCACCGCCCGAGAGCTCGCCGAGGCGACGGTGCATCGCGCCGGGCGGCAGACCCTGCCGCTCGAGCTCGGCGCGGGTGCGCTCCTCGACGTCCCAGTCGTCGCCGACGGCGTCGAAGAGGTGCTCGTCGCCCTGCCCCGCCTCGATGGCACGCAGGGCCGCGATGGTCGCGCCCACGCCCAGGAAGTCGGCCACCGGCCGGGACGGGTCGGCGTCGAGGTCCTGCGGCAGGTAGCCGACCTCGCCGTGGATCGAGACGTGGCCAGCGGTGGGGCGCAGCTGCCCGGCCAGCACCTCCAACAAGGTCGACTTGCCGGAGCCGTTGGCCCCGACCAGGCCGGCGCGGCCCCGCGAGAGGGTCAGGTCGAGGTCGCGCAGCGCGGGGGAGCCGTCGGGCCAGGTGACGGTGAGGCCGGAGACGGAGATGACGGGATGCGTCGAGGGCATGGGTGCTCCAGGTGAGGGGTCGGGTGCGTCGCGACGGACGCGGGACGGGCCTCAGCGGAGCAACGGGACCTTGCCTGGGGTGGGGAGTGGGACGTGGTCAGGCTAGGACGGCGGATGGGGGTGCGGCACCTGGTTTTCGAGTGCTCGGCGAGGGGTCCCCGGCGGCCGTCCTGACGACCCGTACGCCGTCGTCGGCGTGTCGCGTGAGGGTCGTCAGGACCGCGACGAAGCGGTCGGCTCAGGCGACCATGACGCGGGTACCGCGTCGGACGCGGCCGACGGGGGCGTCGCGGACCTCGGCCCAGGCGAGGGCCAGGCGCTCGACGGCGAGGGCGAGCTCGTCGGGGCGGCGGGTCCAGGGGATGCGCACGAAGCGGTCGAGTCCGCCCTCGGCCGCGAAGACCGGGCCGGGCGCGACGATGACGCCGTGCCGCTCGGCGGCGGCGGCCAGCGCGCTGCCGCGAGCCGTGGGCAGCTCCACCCACAACGCCAGGCCGCCGCCGGGCACGTGGAAGCGCCAGTCGGGCAGCCGCTCGGCGACCTCGTGGACCAGCCGGTCGCGCTGCTCGCGCAGCCGCTCGCGGTGCCCGGGCAGCACCGGACCGTGCTCCAGCAGCCGCGCCAGGGTCAGCTGCTCGAGCACCGGCGCCCCCAGGTCGAGCGCCAGCCTGGCCTCCTGGAGGGCCTCGACGCACTCGTGCGGCGCCCGGACCCACCCGAGCCGCAGGCCGCCCCAGAAGCTCTTGCTCGCGCTGCCGATCGTGATCGTGCCGGGTGCGTGGGCGGCGAACGGTGCGGGCATCTCCTGCCCGTCGAGCGCCAGTGCCTGGTGCGCCTCGTCGACCACCGCGCGGGTGTCGGCGGCGCGCAGGTGCCCGGCGTACGCCGCGCGCTGCTCGTCGCTCATCACGTGGCCGGTCGGGTTCTGGAAGTCCGGCACCAGGTAGGCCAGCCGCGGTCGCGAGCCGCGCAGCGTCGCGCCCACGGCGTCGAGGTCCCAGCCCTCCGGGTCGACCGCCGACGGCACCAGCCGCGCGCCGGCGTTGCGCAGCGCCTGGGTGGCGTTGGGGTAGACGGGCGACTCGACCAGCACGCGGTCGCCGCGGCCCGCGAACGCCAGCGCCACGACGGCCGCCGCGGCCAGTGCCCCGGGGGTCACCAGCACCTGGTCGGGGTCGGTGGGCAGGCCGCGGGCGGCGTACGACGCGGCGATGCGCTGCTGCAGCCACGGCAGCCCGGCCGGGAAGTAGCCGTGCCCGCCGAGGTGGGCCGGCAGGTCGCCGATGGCGTCGGTGTAGGCCTGCATCAACCCGGCCGGCGCCGGGGCCGCGGCGCAGTTGAGGTCGATGGCGTCGCCGTCGTCGATGCCCGGCAGCAGGGCCCGGTCGTGCGACCGGGCCCGCCCGCCGGGCACCCGGGTGTAGGTGCCCGACCCCTGCCGTGACACCGCGTACCCGCTCTCGCGCAGCAGCGCGTAGGCCCGCGTGACGGTGGTGCGCGAGACCGCCAGCGTCTCGGTCAGCTCGCGCTCGCTCGGCAGCCGCACGTCGAAGCCGATGCGCCCGTCGCCGATGAGCAGGGTGAGCGTGTCGGCGAGGCCGACGTAGGCGGGGGAGCGGTCGAAGGAGCCGACGAGGGCGGCGACCCGGGCGGCTGACACGGCGGTGGCCATGCAGACCACTGTCGCACGATTGGCTATTTCACAACAGGCCAATCGGCCTGCACCCTGGACCCATGCTCCTCGCCGACCTCGGACCCCTCGCCCAGCTCCGTGCCGGGCGCCTGGGCCGCCGTCTCCCTCAGCTCTACGTCGGGCTGTGGCTGTACGGCGTCTCGCTGGCCATGATGGTGCGCGCCGACCTGGGCGCCGCCCCGTGGGACGTGCTGCACCTGGGCATCGCCCGCTACGTGCCGCTGAGCCTGGGCGAGGTGCTGATCGTGGTCAGCCTGCTGGTGCTGCTGCTGTGGATCCCGCTGCGCGAGGTGCCCGGCCTGGGCACGATCTCGAACGCGCTGGTGATCGGGATCGCCACCGATGCCACCCTGGCGGTGCTCGAGCGCCCCGACGAGCTGTGGCTGCGCATCACGCTGATGGTCGTCGGCGTGCTCGGCAACGGCGCCGCGACCGCCTGCTACATCGGTGCCCAGCTCGGCCGCGGGCCGCGCGACGGGCTGATGACCGGCCTGCACCGGCGCACCGGCATCTCCCTGCGGGTGGTGCGCACCGGTCTCGAGGTCACGGTGGTGGCGGTCGGCCTGCTGCTCGGCGGCACTGCCGGCATCGGCACGGTGCTCTACGCGCTGAGCATCGGACCGGTCACCCAGGCGCTGCTGCCCGCGCTGACCGTGCGGCTGCACGCCCGCCCGCGTCGACCCGCCCGGCGTCGATCCCGCGAGCGCTACCGCTTCGTCGCGATGATCGTGGAGGCGTCCGAGGCGACCATCACCTCGACGGCGGTGAAGCGCGGGTCGGTCAGCCACTGCTCGCGCAGCACGTCGACGCGGCCGTAGGTCACCGGGGGCCACTGCTCGCAGGGCGTGAAGTCGTCGAGGACCACGATCCCGCCGTCGGCGACCAGGTCGGCGATCGCGTCGACGCCCACCTCGCCCGGCTGCCCCGAGTCGAGGAAGAGCAGCGAGAAGGGGCCCTTGTCGAGCAGCGTCGACCAGTCGGCGGCCAGCACCTCCACCAGCGGGTCGTCGACGAAGATCTCCGAGGCGGCCCGGGCCAGCCGGGGGTCGAGCTCGGCGGTGACGATGCGGGCGTCCTGCCCGCGCACCCCGCTGCGCAGCCAGGCCGTGCCGACCCCGCAGCCGGTGCCGAACTCGGCCATCGTGCCCTCGCGGGTCGCGGCCAGCGTGGCCAGCAGCCGACCGGTCTCGTTGCGGCAGAACGAGACGTAGCCGGCGCGGCGCGAGACCTCGAAGGCGCGGCGTACGACGTCCGGCAGCTCGGGAGGGGCACTCATGGCGGGGAGTCTGTCACCTCGAGACGCTCGTCCCGGATGGTGGACACATTCCGGAAAGCGGTAGCCGCCGTCCGCTCTGCGTGCCTAGGCTGTGTCCACCATGCGGAGCATCTACGTACTTATCGAGTGCCGCGGCGAGGCCCAGCAGCGATAGCTGCCAGTGAGGCCACCTCGCCGCGGTGTTCGGCGTTGCCCTCGGTCTCACGGCACATCTGAAGATGTCTCCGCGGCGGGTCCACTTCGCTGAACACGCGTGATCCGCTCCTCTCGAGGTCTCCACCTCCCATGCGATCCATGGGTCGTCCGTCCCCACCGCGGGGTCATCTCCGGCCGTGGCGTGAGCCATTCCCGGAGCACCACCGCAGCACCACCAGGACCGACCACCCATCGCACGACCACCAGAGAAGGAGACCGACATGTACGACATGTACCCCGAGTGGGGCCCGGCAGCCCACCACCCCGAGAACCCGCGCAGCGTCGAGGCGGTCCAGGCCTCGCTCGACCTGCGGGACAACGGCGGCCAGCGCCCCGACGACAACTAGCGTTCGCCCCATGACCACCACTCCTGCCGCGACCGGTCCCGTCAAGCTCGCCGTCATCCCCGGCGACGGCATCGGGCAGGAGGTGACGGTCGAGGCCCTCAAGGTCCTCGAGGTCGCCTCACCGGCGGGGGTCACCTTCGAGCAGACCCGCTACGACCTCGGCGCGGAGCGCTACCTCGCGACCGGCGAGGTGCTGCCCGACACCGTGCTCGGCGAGATCCGCGAGCACGACGCCATCCTGCTCGGCGCCGTGGGCGGCAAGCCCAACGACCCGAACCTGCCTCCCGGCCTCCTCGAGCGCGGCCTGCTGCTGCGGCTGCGATTCGAGCTCGACCACTACGTCAACCTGCGCCCCTCACGGATCTTCCCCGGCGTCACCTCGCCGCTGAGCCGCGAGGTCCTCGGTGACGACGAGGTCGACTTCGTCGTGGTGCGCGAGGGCACCGAGGGCCCCTACACCGGCAACGGCGGCGCGCTGCGCGTCGGCACGCCGGCCGAGGTGGCCACCGAGGTCTCGGTCAACACGGCGTACGGCGTGGAGCGGGTCGTGCGCGACGCGTTCGCCCGCGCCGAGCGCCGGCCGCGCAAGAAGCTGACCCTGGTCCACAAGACCAACGTGCTGGTGCACGCGGGCTCGGTGTGGTGGCGCCTGACCCAGGCCGTGGCCGCCGAGCACCCCGACGTCACCGTCGACTACATGCACATCGACGCGGCGATGATCCACATGACCACCCACCCGCAGCGCTTCGACGTGATCGTCACCGACAACCTCTTCGGCGACATCATCACCGACCTGGCCGGCGCCATCAGCGGCGGCATCGGGCTCGCGGCCTCGGGCAACATCAACCCCGACCGCACCACGCCCTCGATGTTCGAGCCGGTGCACGGCTCGGCCCCCGACATCGCCGGTCAGCAGGTGGCCGACCCCACCGCGGCGATCCTCTCGACCGCGCTGCTGCTCGACCACCTCGGCCACCCCGAGGCGGCCGCCCGCATCGAGGGCGCGGTGCTGGCCGACCTGGCCGAGCGCGGCACGGCGCGGCGCAGCACCGCCGAGGTGGGCGACTCGGTGGCCAAGCGGGTAGCAGGCTGAGCCCGACCCGACGAGAGCGGTAGTTTGATGCCCATGGAGATCAGCGTCACCCGCAACCCCTCGCCCGTCCCCGACGACCGGCTGGCCGAGATCCTGGCCGCCCCCGGGTTCGGCACCCACTTCACCGACCACATGTTCACGGTGGAGTGGACGCCCGAGAAGGGCTGGCACGACGCGCGGATCACGCCGTACGGGCCGCTGACCCTCGACCCCGCGACCGCGGTCCTGCACTACGCCCAGGAGACCTTCGAGGGGATGAAGGCCTACCGCCACGGGGACGGCTCGGTGTGGGCCTTCCGTCCCGAGCAGAACGCCGAGCGGATGGCGCGCTCGAGCCACCGCCTCGCGCTGCCGGTGCTCGAGACCGAGGACTTCCTGGCCGCGGTCCGCGCGCTGGTCGAGGTCGACCAGCGCTGGGTGCCCGACAACAGCGGCGAGGAGAGCCTCTACCTGCGGCCCTTCATGTTCGCCTCCGAGACGTTCCTGGGGGTGCGACCGGCCCAGCACGTGACCTTCATGGTCATCGCCAGCCCCGCCGGCGCCTACTTCAAGGGCGGACTCAAGCCGGTGAGCCTGTGGCTGACCGAGGAGTACACCCGCGCCGGTCGCGGCGGCATGGGGGCGGCCAAGACCGGCGGCAACTACGCCTCGTCGCTGGTGGCCCAGCAGGAGGCCACCGCGCACGGCTGCGACCAGGTGGTCTTCCTCGATGCGCAGGAGATGCGCTACGTCGAGGAGCTCGGCGGGATGAACATGTACTTCGTGCACGACGACGGCACGATCGTCACGCCGGCCACCGGCACGATCCTCGAGGGCATCACCCGCGCCTCGATCATCGAGCTGGCGGGCAAGCTGGGGCACCGCGTCGACGAGCGCCGGTTCTCGGTCGACGAGTGGCGCGAGGGCGTCACCTCGGGTCGGATCCGCGAGATCTTCGCCTGCGGCACCGCGGCGGTCGTGACGCCCGTCGGCGCGCTCAAGCACGCCGGGGGAGAGGTGCCCGCCCCCGCCGACACCGGCGAGGGCGGCGGCCACCTCACGCGCCGCATCCGCCAGGCGCTCGTCGACATCCAGTTCGGTCGCGCCGAGGACTCCTTCGGCTGGATGCACCGCTTCGTGTGATCTGCGCGACGCCGGGTGTGCGCCGGAGGAAAGGTGAGGCTAACCTAAGTCAGTGCCCTCGACCCTGACCCGTGCCCCGAGCGGTCGCCGACCGGTCGGCGGGGTGGGGCTCCTCGCGGGTCTGCTCTGCGCTGCTGCTGCTCGCCGCGGTCGCCAGCCTGGCGCTGGGCGCCCGCGACATCGCCCTCGGCCAGGTCTGGGCCGCGCTGGTCGACCCGGTCGCCGGCGACAACGACCACCTGGTGGTGCGCGACCTGCGGGTGCCGCGCACCCTCGTGGGGCTGGTCGGCGGCGCCGCGCTCGGGGTCGCGGGTGCCCTGATGCAGGGGGTCACGCGCAACCCCATCGCCGACCCGGGCCTGCTGGGGATCAACTCGGGCGCCTCGCTGGCGGTGCTCGGCGCGATCTCGGTCCTCGGGGTCACCTCGGTCTCGGGCTACCTGTGGTTCGCCTTCGCCGGCGCCGCGCTGGCCGCCGTGGTGGTCTACGGCGCCGCGTCGTTGGGCGCCGAGGGCGTGACCCCGGTCAAGCTCGCCCTGATCGGCGCCGCCGTCACCGCCACCTCGACCTCCGTCATCACCGTGGTGCTGCTCGCCGACACCCAGGCCCTCGACGACTACCGGTTCTGGCAGGTCGGCTCCCTGGCCAACCGCCCCCTCGACGTGCTCACCGCCGTGGCGCCCTTCGTGCTGGTCGGCCTGGTGCTCGCGCTGGCCGCCGGCCGCGTGCTCGACGCGCTGGCGCTCGGCGACGACGTGGCCCGCGGGCTGGGCCAGGACGTCGTGCGCGGACGCCTGCTGGTCGTGCTCGCGGTGGTGCTGCTGTGCGGCTCGGCGGTCTCGATGGTCGGGCCGATCGCCTTCGTCGGCCTGGCCGTGCCGCACCTGGCCCGGGCGCTCGTCGGGCTCGACCACCGTCGCATCGTGGCGGTCTCGGCGCTGCTGGGCCCGGCGCTGCTGCTCGGCGCCGACGTCGTGGGCCGCCTGGTGGTGCGTCCCGGCGAGCTCGAGGCCGGGCTGGTCGTCGCCCTGGTCGGGGCGCCGGTGCTGCTGCTCGTCGTACGCCGCTCGAGGGCGGTGGCCGCATGAGCGCGGGCACCGTGGAGCACAGCACCCCGGAGCGCCACCAGGTCGCCGCCGCCGGGCTGCGCGGGTCGCGGCGGCGCCGGCGCGCGCGGCGTACGGGCGTGCTGGCGGTGCTGCTCGCGCTGGCTCTTTCGCTGTCGGGCGCCGCGCTGGTGCTGGGCGACTTCCCGCTCTCGCTCGGTCAGGTGCTGGGTGCGCTGGTCGGCGCCGACGACGCGTCGGCACGCTTCATCGTGGTCGAGCTGCGCGCGCCCCGGCTGCTGCTCGGGGCCCTGGTCGGCGTCGCCTTCGGGCTCGCCGGGGCACTCTTCCAGGCGGTGCTGCGCAACCCCCTGGCCAGCCCCGACATCATCGGCATCTCGCAGGGCGCCAGCGCCGGGGCGGTCGCCGCCCTGCTGCTCGGCGGGCTCAGCGGGGCGGCCGTGTCGCTGTCGGCCCTCGCCGGCGGCGCCCTCGTCGGCCTGCTGCTGTACGCCGTCGCGTGGCGCGGCGGGATGACCGGTCACCGCTTCGTGCTCTCGGGCATCGGCGTGGCCCACGTCTGCGCGGCGGTGGTCGGCTACCTGCTGACCCGCAGCGAGGTGGACCAGGCCCAGGTCGCGCTGCGCTGGATGGCCGGCAGCCTGGCCCAGGCCGAGTGGGGGCTGGTGCAGGTGCTCGCGGCTGCGCTGGCAGTGCTGGTGCCGCTGGTGGCCGTGGTCGCGCGCCGCCTCGACCTGCTCCTGCTCGGCGACGACCAGGCCGGCAGCCTGGGGCTGCGCCCCGAGGCGGTGCGCGCCGGGGTGATCGCGCTCGGCGTCGCCCTGGCCTGCGCGGCGACCGCGGCGGCGGGGCCGGTGGCCTTCGTGGCGTTCGTCGCCGCCCCGGTCGCGCGCCACCTGCTCTCCGACGGCAGCCTGGCGCTGGCGGAGTCGGCGCTGGCGGGCCTGGTGCTGGTGGTCGGGGCCGACCTGGTCGCCCAGCACCTCCTGCCCGGCGACCTGTCGGTGCCCGTGGGGGTCGTCACCGGCGCGGTCGGCGGGCCCTACCTGATCTGGCTGATGGCCACCGGAAGGACGGCAGCACGATGACGGACGAGACCCGCCTGGTGGCGCACGGCGTGCACCTGGCCTACGACCAGCGCCGCGTGGTGCACGGGGTCGACCTCGCGGTGCCCGCGGGGCAGGTCACGGTGATCGTGGGCGCCAACGGCTGCGGCAAGTCGACGCTGCTGCGGGCGCTGGGCCGGATCCTGCGCCCGGTCGAGGGCCGTGTCGAGCTCGACGGGCGCGACCTGCACCGGATGCGCCCCCGCGAGGTCGCCTCGGTGCTGGGCCTGCTGCCCCAGCAGCCGGTGGCGCCCGAGGGGATCAGCGTCGGTGACCTGGTCGGGCGCGGTCGGCACCCGCACCAGGGCGCCTTCCGACGCTGGAGCGCCGCCGACGCCGACGCGGTCGCGCGGGCACTCGCGCTGACCGACACCCAGGACCTCGTGGGGCGTCGGGTCGAGGAGCTCTCGGGTGGCCAGCGCCAGCGGGTGTGGGTCGCGATGATGCTGGCCCAGGACCCGCGCATCCTGCTGCTCGACGAGCCGACGACGTACCTCGACATCGCCCACCAGGTCGACGTCCTCGACCTGATGGCCGACCTCAACGAGCAGCGCGGCACGACCGTGGTGATGGTCCTGCACGACCTCAACCTGGCCGCGCGCTACGCCGACCGCCTCGTGGTGATGGCCGAGGGCCGGCTGGTGCGCGAGGGGGCTCCCGGCGACGTGCTCGACGCGGACTGCGTGCGCGAGGCGTTCGGGCTCGTCGCCCGGGTCGTGGCCGACCCGGTGACCGGCTGCCCGATGGTCGTCCCGGCGGGGGTCCGGGAGCGCCGAGAGAGCCGATGGGCTAAGGTTAGCCTTACCTAACCAACTCGACCGGGCTCGGCCGGTCCCACCTGTGAGGAGTGGACGTGTCGTCCCTTCGCCGACGGACCTCCCGGTCCCGCCTGTCCGGTCTCGTCCTCCCGCTCGCCGCGGGCCTGCTGCTCCTGCCGCTGGCGGCCTGCGGCGCCGAGGACGGCGCCGAGGAGCCCCAGACCGATGACGCCACCAGCGCCGAGGAGGCGTTCGAGTCCGTCACGGTCGAGCACGCCTTCGGCGCCACCGAGGTCACCGAGCGTGCCCGAGCGGGTCGTGACCTGGGGCTGGGGCACGCCCGATGCCGTGCTGGCGCTCGGGGTGGTGCCCGTGGCCATGGAGAAGCTCAGCTACGGCGCCTCGGAGGAGGGGTTCATGCCCTGGCAGGAGGAGGCCTTCGAGGAGCTCGACGCCGAGCAGCCCACCGCGCTGACCCCCGGCGAGGCGCCGCCGTTCGAGGAGATCGCCGCCGCGGCCCCCGACGTGATCCTGGCCAGCTACTCGGGCATCACCGAGGCCGACTACGACAAGCTCACCCAGATCGCCCCGACCGTGGCCTACCCCGACCAGCCGTGGTCCACCCCGTGGCGCGAGGTCATCACGACCGTCGGTGACGTGCTCGGCCAGTCCGGGGAGGCCGCGGAGGTCCTCTCCGACATCGACGCCGAGGTCGCCGCCGCGGCCGAGGAGCACCCCGAGTTCGAGGGCACCTCGATCGCCGCGGTCGCCATCGACCCCAGCGCCTTCTACGTCTACAGCGGCGCCGACCCCCGCGTGCAGTTCCTCGAGGACCTCGGCTTCACCGTCGCCCCGAGCGTCGACGAGCTCGACACCGGCGAGAGCACCTTCTACTACACGCTCAGCACCGAGAACGTCGACCAGCTCGACTCCGACGTGCTGCTGTCCTACGCCCCCACCGAGGAGCGGGCCGAGGAGATCGCCGAGGACCCGACGTACCAGACGATGGAGCAGTTCCAGGAGGACCGCGTCGCCACGGTCGCCGGCGAGGCCGTCGTCTCCTCGGTCTCCCCGCCGACCGCGCTGTCGCTGACCTACAGCCTCGACACCTTCGTCGAGGCGCTGGCCGGTGCCGCCTGACGACGGATGAGGCCCCGGTGTCGGTAGCCTCGTGACGTGAGCACCACGCCGCGCAGCGCCGCCCTCGCCACCGTCGGCGGCTACACGCTGCTGACCCAGATCGGCGAGGGCGGCATGGGCGTGGTGCACCTGGCCCGGCGCCCCGGCGGCGACCGGGTGGCGCTGAAGGTGCTGCGCCCCCACGTCGTCGGCGGCGAGGAGGCCCGGCAACGGCTCGAGCGTGAGGTCTCCTCGCTGTCACGGGTGCGCAGCCGCTGGGTCGCGGAGGTGATCGACGCCGACCCGTGGGCCGACGTGCCCTACGTCGCCACCCGCTACGTGCCCGGGCTCTCCCTGCACGACCACGTCGTGGAGGAGGGCCCGATCGTCGGGCGCGACCTCGTGTGGTTCGCCGGCTGCCTGGCCGAGGGCCTGGCCTCGGTGCACGAGGTCGGGGTGCTGCACCGCGACGTGAAGCCCTCCAACGTGCTGATGGAGGGCCGCACCCCGATCCTCATCGACTTCGGGCTGGCCCGCCTCGCCGACGACCCCCGGCTGACCCACACCGGCTGGCTGATCGGCACCCCCGGCTACCTGGCCCCCGAGATCCTCTACGGCGACGACGCCAGCACCGCCTCCGACGTGCACTCCTGGGCGGCCACGGTCGCCTACGCCGGCACTGGGCGGGCCCCCTTCGGGCGCGGCCCCTCGATGGCGGTGATGGACCGCGTGCGCCGCGGCGAGCACGACCTCGACGGGCTGCGCGGCGACCTGCACGACGTCGTCGAGGCCGCGCTCGACCCCGACCCCGAGCAGCGGCCCACCCTCGAGGAGATCCTGGTCTGGCTGCGCCCGCAGTCGACCCAGGTGCACCGTCGCCCCGTCGCCGGCCCGCTCCCCGAGGTGGTCGAGACCGCGCCGATGCGCGCCGCCGCCTGGCCCGAGGAGGAGACCCGGGTCGAGGCCGAGCCCGTCGACCGGCACGAGGACTGGCCGGACGAGGGCCCGCACACCGCCGTGCTGCCCGCCGAGCAGTGGGCAGAGCGGCAGTGGGTCGACCAGGCCCCTCGCGTGCCGGCCGTCGAGCGGGCGCGCCGGGGGTTGCTCAGCCTGGCCGGCGGGGTCGCCGTCGCGGTCGGCGTCGCCGCCGTGCCCTACGCCGGCCTGGCGCTGGTGCTGCTGGCCGTCTGGCTGCTGCGCAGCGGCTCGCTGGCCGCCAGTCGCGTGGGCGATCGCCGGCGGCTGCGCGGGCGACGCTGGTACGACGCTCCGGTGGTGCTGGTGCGCGCGCCCTGGGACCTGCTGCGCTCCATCCCCTCGACGGTGGTGCTGCAGCTGTGGGCCCTCGGGCTGGCCGTCGCCGCGGGGCTGCTGGCCTACGCCGTGGCCGCCGGGACGACCGTCACGCTGCTCGCCGGGGCCGGCGCCCTCGTGGTGGGGCTGTGGTGGGGCCCCGGCGGCTCGCGGGTCCGCTCGCCCCTGGGGCGCGTGGTGCGCCCGCTCTCGGCCGCCCCGGGCCGCTGGGTCGCGGGACTGGTGCTGGTCGCGGTGGCCGCCGGGGCGGCGGCGTACACGCTGGAGGCGCGGGGTCCCTGGTGGACGCCGGCCCAGGACCAGCCGGTCGGATCGCGAGACGCCGCCCCGGGCGGCGTGGTCGGTGGCACACTCGACGGCGTGCAGCACGTCTCCATCATTCGCTAGCGCGCCGGGACCTCCCCGGCGCGCCAACCTCTCGTCCGCGAGAGGTTTTTTTGTTGGAGCACACCCCACCACGACCCCCACCCAGCAGCGGAGCAGCAGCGATGGACCTCCACGGCGCCTTCCACGTCTACGACACGACCCTGCGTGACGGCGCGCAGCAGGAGGGGCTGAACCTGTCGGTCGCCGACAAGCTCGCGATCGCGCGCCAGCTCGACGGGCTGGGCGTGGGCTACATCGAGGGTGGCTGGCCCGGGGCGAACCCCAAGGACACCGAGTTCTTCCGCCGCGCCTCGGCCGAGCTCGACCTGACCCATGCCCGGCTGGCCGCCTTCGGCGCGACGCGGCGCCCGGGCGTGCGGGCCGCCGACGACCCGCAGGTGGCCGCCCTGCGTGACAGCGGTGCCGGCGTGGTGACCCTGGTGGCCAAGTCGCACGACCGCCACGTCGAGCTGGCGCTGCGCACCACGCTCGAGGAGAACCTGGCGATGGTGCGCGACACCGTGGCCCACCTGCGCGCCGAGGGTCAGCAGGTCTTCCTCGACGCCGAGCACTTCTTCGACGGCTACCGGGCCAACCGCGACTACGCACTGGAGGTGCTGCGCACCGCCTTCGAGGCCGGGGCCGAGGTGGCCGCGCTGTGCGACACCAACGGCGGGATGCTGCCGCCGTGGGTCTCCGACGTGGTGCACGACGTCGTCGAGTCGACAGGTGGGCGGGTCGGCATCCACTGCCACAACGACACCGGCTGCGCGGTGGCCAACTCCCTGGCGGCCGTCGACGCGGGCGCCACCCACGTGCAGGGCACCGTCAACGGCTACGGCGAGCGCACCGGCAACGCCGACCTGGTCAGCGTGGTGGCCAACCTCGAGCTCAAGCTGGACCGGCAGGTGCTGCCGCCGGGGCTGCTGCGCGACGCGACCCGCATCGCGCACGCCGTCGCCGAGGTCACCAACATCGCGCCGGCCGCGCGCCAGCCCTACGTCGGCACCTCGGCCTTCGCCCACAAGGCCGGCCTGCACGCCAGCGCGATCAAGGTCGACCCCGACCTCTACCAGCACATGGACCCCCTGGGCGTCGGCAACGACATGAGGCTGCTGGTCTCCGACATGGCCGGGCGCGCCTCCATCGAGCTGAAGGGCAAGGAGCTCGGCTTCGACCTCTCCGGCGACGACCCCGAGGCCAAGGCACTGGTCACCCGGATCACCGAGCGGGTCAAGGTCCTCGAGAGCCGTGGCTACACCTTCGAGGCCGCCGACGCCTCCTTCGAGCTGCTGCTGGCCGAGGAGGTCGAGGGCGAGCGGCCGTCGTACGTCGACGTGGAGTCGTGGCGGGTGATCACCGAGACCCAGCCCGGCCCCGGGCAGGAGGCGCTGTCGGAGGCGACGGTCAAGCTGCGGGCCGGGGGAGTGCGCTACGTCGTGACCGGGGAGGGCAACGGCCCGGTCAACGCCCTCGACCAGGCGCTGCGCACCGCGATCGGCCAGGCCTACCCCGAGGTCGCCCGCCTCGAGCTGGTCGACTACAAGGTGCGGATCCTCGACCAGGGCCACGGCACCGACGCCATCACCCGCGTGCTCATCGAGACCTCCGACGGTGCCGGCTCCTGGGTGACCGTCGGAGTCGGCCACAACGTCATCGAGGCCTCCTGGGAGGCGCTGCTCGACGCCGTGACGTTCGGGCTGCGCCGCCACCACCGCTGACGCCCTGCTTCGTCAGGCTGTCGGCTCGAGACCCCTCCGTCATCTCGTGTGGACAGCGGCGGAGTCACCCCGGCACCCTCGGGGGCGACGGTCGGTGACCTGCCTCACGCTCCTCGTGCGCGCCTGCGGGAATGCCGCAGGGTCGCTGTTGGTTGAAGCTTGCATGACTTCCACCCGTGTCGCCGTCCTCGTCGGCAGCCTGCGCGCCGACTCCCTGAACCGTCGTCTCGCCGAGGGCCTGGTCGCCTCCGCGCCCGACGACGTCGAGCTCGAGATCGTCGACGGCCTCGGCGAGCTGCCCTTCTACAACGAGGACCTCGACGGCGAGACCCCGCCGGCCGCGGCCGTGCGCCTGCGCGAGAGCGTCGGTGCCGCCGACCGCGTCCTGGTCGTCACCCCCGAGTACAACGGCACGATGCCGGCCGTGCTCAACAACGCCATCGACTGGCTCTCGCGTCCCTACGGCGCCGGCGCCCTGGTCGGCACCCCGCTCGGCGTCATCGGTGCCACCCCGACGCCGTACGGCGGTCGCTGGGCGCACGCCGACGTCGTGCGCTCCGCCGGTGTCGCCGGCGCGACCGTGGTGGAGGACATCACCGTGTCGCAGTCGGCCCTCGAGGTCGACCCGCTGACCGACCCCGAGGTGCAGGAGAAGCTGGCCGACGCCGTGCGTCGCCTCGTCGCGCACAGCGACGCAGCCGCGGCCTGAGGCCTAGGGTCGTGGGATGGCCGACCTGCACGACCTGACCGCGCTCGAGCAGGGGGCGCTCGTCCGCCGCGGCGAGACGTCCCCGCTCGAGCTGGCCGAGCACTACCTCGACCGCGTCGAGCGGCTCGACGACGTCGGTGCCTTCGTGCACCACACCGCCGAGCAGGCCCGCGAGCGCGCCGCCGCGCTCGGCGCCGTCGCCGCCCGACGGGGCCGGGCCGCTCTGGGGCCTGCCCACCGCGGTCAAGGACCTCAACCTCACCGCCGGGCGTCCGCACCGCCTTCGGCTCCGCCGCCTACGACGACTTCGTGCCCGAGGTCTCCGACGGGGTGGTGCTCTCGCATGGAAGCGGCCGGGCTGGTCAGCCTCGGCAAGACCGCGCACGCCCGAGTTCGGCTCGCCCTGCTACACCGAGCCCGAGGGGCACCCGCCCGCCGTCACCCCCTGGGACCGCACCCGGATGGCCGGCGGCTCCTCCGGGGGCGCGGCCGCCGCGGTGGCCGCCGGTCTGGTGCCGCTCGCCCAGGGCTCCGACGGCGGCGGCTCGATCCGCATCCCCGCCTCCTGCTGCGGCCTCGTCGGCCTCAAGCCCTCGCGCGGTCGCATCAGCGGCTTCCCCATGTACGGCGACCCGGTCGGCCTGGCCACCGCCGGGCCCGATCGCCCGCACGGTCCGCGACGCCGCAGCCCTCCTCGACGTGCTGGCCGGGCCCCGCACCGGCGACCCTGCCTGGGCGCCGGAGCCCGACGGCACCTTCCTCGACGCCTGCGACCGCGAGCCCGGTCGGCTGCGCATCGCCCGCTTCGCCGAGCCCCTCATCACCGACACCGACGTCGACCCCGAGTGTCTCGCGGCCTGGGAGGACGCCTCTCGACTCCTGGAGTCGCTGGGCCACGAGGTCGTCGACGTGCCGGTGCCGATGGCCCGCGAGGCCGTCCCGGTCTTCGAGATCTGCTGGGCGGTGCTCACCGCCATGTCGACCGCGCCCTGCGGGCCGCGAGCACCTGCTCCGCCCGCTCACCCGGTGGCTGAGCGAGCGCGGCCGCGTCGTGTCGCGGACCCGAGTTGGGCCTGGCGATCGGGGCGATGCGCCGCCACGCCGCTGAGGCGGTGCGCGCCCTCGCGGCGTACGACGCCGTGCTGACGCCGACCTTGGCGGCGCCGCCGCTGCCGGTCGGGGCGCTGCGCGACGACGACGACCCGGCCGCCGACTTCGAGGCCCAGAAGCGCTTCACCCCGTGGACCTCGGCGTGGAACGTCACCGGCATGCCCGCCATCAGCCTGCCCCTGCACTGGACCCCCGAGGGCCTGCCGGTGGGCGTGATGCTCGCCGGGCGTCCCGCCGGCGACGCCGCGCTCCTCGCGCTCGCGGCCCAGGTCGAGCAGGCCGCCCCGTGGCACGACCGCCGCCCGCCGGGCTGGTGACGTGGCCTTCCCGCTGTGTGGGGGGTCGTGGCCTCTGGCCGCGTCATGGCGCGTGCTCGGGGACACGACCCGGACCACGACCCGGACCACGACCCGGACCACGACCCGTGGCGAGGGATCAGTCGTCGCCGAGACCGCGGGCGTGCAGCGCGTCGCCGGTCTCGTGGGCGCGGGCCACGACCCGCACCACGAACGGCGTCAGGTAGGCGCGGGGGTGCCGGCCCAGCCCGCGCGCCCGCGCGGCGTCGCGGGTCTCCAGCGCCAGGCGCCACCGTGCCCGGCAGGGCGCCGATCGCCATCGAGAAGGTCAGCGCGACCCGGTCGGGGTCGATGCCGACCCGGCGCAGGGGGCCGACCCACCGTCACGATCGCGTCGAGCATCGCGTTGACCGACGTGGTCGCGCTGACCACGATCGCGCCCAGCGCGAGGGCCAGGAGGTCGACGAGCGTCTCGACCGCCTTCGCCGGCCCGTCGATCCACCACTGGAACGCCGAGACGACCACGGCGAGCACCAGGATCATCCGCGCCGCGCGCAGCAGGGTGGCCAGGTCGGTGCGCGCCACCAGCGCGGCCAGCAGCGCCAGGCCCAGCCACACCCACGAGGCGGGCATCGAGCGCACCAGCACCACCGTCAGGCTGAAGAGCGCCAGCGCGGCCAGCTTCGCGCCCACCGGCAGCCGGTGCACCAGCGTGTCGCCGGGCCGGTAGGCCGCGACCGTCACGGCGTTGCTCATCGGCCGCTCATCCGCTGCTCATGACGGGCTCACCCCAGCACGCTCGCCTCGTACGCCGCCACCGCGGCATCGGCCGGCTCCGTCGTGCACGACCCGGGCGTCCTCGACCACCAGCACCCGGTCGCAGCGCCGCGCCAGGTCGAGGTCGTGGGTGACGAGCACCAGCTGCTGCTCCAGGCCCGAGCAGCAGGTCGCCGACGCGCCGGGTGTTGGCCAGGTCGAGCAGGGTCGTCGGCTCGTCCGCGACCAGCACGTCGGGGTCGGTGGCCAGCACGCCCGCCAGGGCCAGGAGCTGGCGCTGGCCGCCGGAGAGGCTGTGCACCGAGACGTCCGCCTTGTCGGCGAGGCCGTAGCGATCCAGCACCGCCATCGCGAGCTCACGGCGACGACCGGCGCGGCGCTCACGCCGGCGCAGGGACAGCTCGACGTCCTCGACGCAGGTCGGCATCACCAGCTGCGCCGCGGGGTCGGTGAAGCTGAAGGCGACCTTGCGGCGCACCGCCGAGCCCTGCTTCGTGCCACGTCGAGCCCGTCGACCCGCACCGCACCCGTGGTCGGGGCGACCAGGCCGTTGAGCATCCGCGCGAGCGTCGACTTGCCCGACCCGTTGGCGCCGACGACGGCGATGCGGTGCTCGGTGAGCGTGAGCGTGGTGGGCTCGAGCAGCACCCGGTCGCCGTCCGGGGTGGCGACGGCGACCCCGGCGGCGTCGAGCTCGATCAGCGGCACCGGTCAGCGACGCGCGCGCAGCAGCTGCGGGAAGGCGCGGTGCACCTCGGCGGCGACCAGCGCCACCAGGGTGGTCTTGAGGACGTCGCCGGCCCAGTAGAGGACGTCGATCTTGAGCGCCTCGGCCAGCGAGATGTCGAGGTAGAGCGAGAGGCCGGCGATGCCGGCGGGGTGGATGACCAGCACCGAGGCCGCCATCGAGCAGCCGAAGACGATCGCAGCGCGCGTCTTGCCGCGCTCGCCGGCGACGTACTTGACCAGCAGGCCGCCGACCAGGGCGGCGACCGGGAAGGACCACAGGTAGCCCGCGCTGGCGCCGGTCATCGCGCCCAGGCCGGAGGAGTGCTCGGCGAAGACCGGCAGGCCGATGGCGCCCAGCGCGAGGTAGAGGGCCACGGCCAGGAAGCCGCGGGTGGGACCGAGCAGGCACCCGGCCAGCATCACGCCGGCGGTCTGCAGGGTGATCGGCACGCCGGCGCCACCGACGGGGATCGCGCCGACGTAGGCGAAGGCCGAGATCAGCGCCGCGAACGAGGCGATCAGCGCCAGGTCGGTCGGCGTCATCCGGCGGCGGCGCTCGTCGGCGTGCATCTGGCCGGGCAGGGAGGTCTGGTCGGTCGCCATCGTGGTGCCTTCGGGGTGCGGGGGAGGAGAGGGTCGCCTCCTGAACGGCGTTCAGGTTAGGGTGGCGGCCGCCACCCGGTCAATGCGGGGGCACCGACAGGAGGGAAGTGACGTGCGCCACCACCGCGACGACGTCGTGCGCCATGCGATCGACGTCCTCGACGCCTACGGCCTGGCCGACCTGACGATGCGCCGTCTCGCCGCCGACCTCGAGCGTGCGTCCCAGCGCGCTCTACCACCACTTCCGCGACAAGCAGTCGCTGCTGGCGGCCGTCGCCGACGAGGTGCTGCTCCGCGGCGCCCGACCGCTCGCCGCACCGCGTGGGACGAGCAGGTCGTCGAGATCTGCTCCGGGCTGCGCGACGCGCTGCTGGCCTACCGCGACGGCGCCGAGCTGGTCTCGACCGTCGTCGCCTTCGGGCTCGGTGCCTCCCGTCCGTACGACGACCTGGTCGCGGCCCTCGCCCCCGCCCGGCTCGGCGCCGACCTCACGCCGACCGCCGCCCGCACCCTCCTGCACCTCGTGCTCGGCCACACCCTCGACGAGCAGACCCACCTGCAGGCGGGCAGTGCCGGCGCCATCGGCGACGACCCCGACCCCGTTCCGACTTCGCGGCCGGGCTGGGCCTCGTCGTCGACGGCATCCGGCTGCCGCCGGCGCCGAGGGGCCCGGCGGGCCGTCGACCATCTGCGCGTCGTCCTGACCAGGGCGTCCTGACCGCCCGGCGCTCGGCCAGCACCACCGCGCCGGCGAGGTCGAGGCGGGTGCCGCGCAGCACGGCGCGGCCCAGGTCGCTGCCCTCCAGCCTGGCCCCGCGCAGGTCGGCACCGCCAGCCGGGCCCCGCCGCACGACCACCCCGCGCAGGTCGGCCTTCCGCAGCTCGGTGCGGGTCAGGTCGGCGTCGGAGAGGTCGGCGTCGCGCAGGTCGAGGCCGGTGAGGTCGAGCCCGCCGAGGCCGGCGCCCACGAGCCCCACGCCCCGCCACTGCCCACCACGCACCGTCATCGGGCGCAGGGTGCAGCGCTCGAGCACCGAGCCGGTGAGCTTGCAGCCCTCGAGGGTGGCGCCGAAGAACGTGCAGCCGCGCAGCGTGCACGCCACGAACGCGCTCTCGACGTGGGTGGAGGCGTTGAACCGGCAGCCCTCGAAGATGCAGCCCGTGAAGGCCGCGCCCCGGGTGGTCGTCTCGGTCAGGTCGACGTCGCGGAAGGTGCAGTCGGTGAACTGCGCGTCGGCGAGGTCGGCGGCGTACCAGTCCTCGCCGACGAAGCTGCGCCCGTCCTCGACGCGCGCCGTGCCCGAGCCGCTCAGCGCGACCGCCGCTCCCGCTTGTTGAGCAGCCCGTGGCCGCGCGAGAACTCGTAGGCCGCGCCCCGGCCCGCGGAGGACTGCCCGAGCAGGTCGGAGTCGGTGCCGGGCCGGTCCGGGCCGCCCAGGCCCCGACGCTCCCGGCGGGTGAGCAGCAGGTCGATGCCGAGGACCGCCACCGCGACGGCGATGACGACGACGGTGGCCACCGCGGCGAAGCTATCCATGGCGCGCACCCTAGTGCCCGGGGACCCCCAGGGCGAGGACGGCGATGTCGTCGCGGGCGATCCCGTGCTGGAAGTCCAGGACCTCGCCCAGCAGGTGGTCGACCACCTCGCGAGGGCTGCTCGACCTCCCGGAGTCGATGACCTGGAGCAGGCGCTCGTCGCCGAAGAAGCCCAGTGGGCCCGAGGCCTCGGTGACCCCGTCGGTGTAGAGCACCAGCGTGTCGCCGGCACCCAGGAACACCTCGCGGTCGGTGTAGGCCACGTCGTCCAGGACCCCGAGCAGGGGGCCCAGCAGGTCGAGCTGTCGGGTGCGGTCGTCGGCGCGCAGCAGCAGCGGCGCGGGGTGCCCCGCGACCCCCATCTCGGCACGCCAGCCGTCCTGGCGGCGGCGCAGCCGCACCAGCACGGCCGTGCAGAAGCGGTCGGTGCCGTGCTTCAGCAGGGTCTCGTTGACCTGCTCGAGCAGCAGGCACGGCCGACGGGTGGTCACCGCCAGCGCCCGCACGGTGTAGCGCACCAGGGCGGTCACGACGGCAGCTTCGGGACCCTTGCCGCGCACGTCGCCCAGCACGACCATCCAGTCGTCCTGGCCCAGGCTGAAGACGTCGTAGAAGTCGCCGCCCACCTCGGTGCCGTCGCCGGCCGGCCGGTAGACGGTCGCCACCTCCAGTCCGGGGACGTGTGGAGGGATGGGCGGGATGAGGGTCTCCTGCAGCGTGCGGGCCAGGGTCTGTGCACGCTCCTCGGAGGCCTCGGCACGCTCCTTGGCGAGCAGCAGCTCGCGTTCGTACCTGCGCCGCTCGGTGGCGTCGAAGACCGCGATCCGCACCGCGCGCACCGACCCGTCGCCGTGACGGTCCAGGGTGGCGTTGACGAGCACCGGCAGTCGGCCGGCGTCGCGGCGGCGCAGGTCGACGGCGATCTCTCGGACCTCGCCGTGCATCCGCAGCGAGGGCGCGAAGTGCGTCTCGTGGTAGATCCGGCCGCCGGGGGTGAGCAGCTCGACGAACGTCATCGAGGCGAGCTCGTCGCAGGTGCGACCCAGCCACCGGGCCAGGGTCTCGTTGGCGCGCAGGATCCGCCCGTCGGCGTCGGTGGTCAGATAGCCGCACGGGGCGTGGTGGTAGAGGTCCGCGGCCTCGTCACCAGGAGTGAGGCCCGCCGGGTGGCGTTGCGACTCGCCCGTCACGTCGGCACGGTGTCGAGGGTGTCCACGAAGGCGGTGATGGCCTGCGTGGTGGCGTCGGGGGCGCTGAGGTTGGGGCAGTGGCCGGTCGCCTCGAGCATCACCAGGGACCCGGCCGGCAGCTGCTCGGCGACGTACTCACCGACCGCCACCGGCGCGATCACGTCGTTGCTGCACTGGAGCACCAGCGTCGGCGCGTCGACCCGCGGCAGCAGGTCGCGGTGGTCGGAGCGGAAGGTGGCGTTGGCGAAGCGGCGTGCGACCCCGGGGTCCATCCGGCAGAAGCTCTCGGTGAGCTCGGCGCCGAGCTCGGGTCGCTCGGGGTTGCCCATGATGGCCGGGGCCATCGCCGACGACCAGCCCAGGTAGTTGCTGGCCAGCGAGTCGAGGAGCTCGTCGATGTCCTCCTCCGCGAAGCCACCGGTGTAGCCCGGCTCGTCGACGTAGCGCGGCGAGGGTGCCACCATCACCAGGGCGGTGACCCGCTCCGGCGCGGCCAGCTGGGTCATCGCCACCAGCATCGCCGAGACCGAGTGGCCCACGAGCACCGCGTCGCGCAGGTCGAGGTCGCGCACCACCTGGGTGATGTCGTCGGCGTAGCCCTCGAGGGTGGAGTAGCGCTGCTCGTCGTAGCCGGCCAGGTCGGACGCGCCGGCCCCCATCAGGTCCATCAGGACGACGCGGTGGCTGTCCACGAAGGCCGGCGCCACGTGGCGCCACATGTGCTGGTCGCAGCCGAAACCGTGCACGAAGAGCATGGGGGGCGCACCGGGCCGGCCCGACACGGACACCGCGTGGCGGCTGACGGCACTCATGCGTCGAGCCTACGCGGGTTCGTCCCCCGCAGGTCGGGGTCCTGGAGCAGATGGTCACCAAGGGTGAGCAGCCGCGCCCGCAACGGGGCCGCGCGCTCGGCGAAGCCGGCCTGCGCGGCGGCGTACTCGCGCTTGCCCTCGGCGGTCTCGATGCGCACCGGGGTGAAGGGCCGGCCGTCGACCTCGAGCCCGCTGAGGTCGTACGGCGCCGCGCGCATGTCGAGCACCCGGATCTCGCGGGCCAGCTCGAAGCAGTCGGCGACCAGGTCGGAGGGCACCATCGGGCTCAGCCGGAAGGCGTGCTTGTAGAGGTCCATGCCGGCGTGCAGGCAGCCCGGCTGCTCGAAGTCGGCGCGGTCGTCGACGGCGGGGGAGAGCGTGTTGAGCGGGCGGGCCGGCTCGGTGAAGAACCGGAAGGCGTCGAAGTGGCTGCAGGCGATGCGGTGCGACTCGACCACCGCGTCGGTGCCGTCGTTGCCCAGGCGCAGCGGCCAGTCGGCGTGCCGGGTCTCGTCGTCGGCGAGCCGGTAGACCATCGCCCACTCGTGCAGGCCGAAGCAGCCCAGCTGGGGCGGGCGCGCGGCCGTGGCGCGCAGCAGCCGGCGGGTGGCCTCCAGCAGGGGGCGCTGCCGCTCGACGTGCTCGGCGGTGACCGACACGAGCCCGTCGCGCTCGGCGTAGCCCTTGAGGCCGGCGTACTCGGGCGCGTCGGCCAGTGCGGTGCCGACGCCCGGGTGCCAGCGGCGCAGCTGGGCCGGGCGCTGGGAGTAGTAGGTGAAGAGGAAGTCGTGCACCGGGTGCTTGACCCGGGCCTCGCGACGCTCGAGGTGCGGGGTCACGTAGGCGTCGACCCGGGCCGCGTGTGACGCGGCCCGCGCCTGCCACTCCTCGCGCTCGAGCACCTCCACGGGCACCAACCGTAGGTCGCTAGGGTCGGGGCGTGCGCATCGCGAGATTCACCACCGGCGAGGACCCGCTCTACGGCGTGGTCACAGGCGAGCTCGACGAGCTCGGGCAACCGAGCGAGGACAGCGTGGTCGTGGCCCTGGCCGGCGACCCGCTGTACGTCGGCGTCAAGCTGCTCGACCAGCAGTTCCGGCTGCCCGACGTGCGGCTCCTGGCTCCGGTGCTGCCGCGCAGCAAGGTGGTCGGCATCGGGCGCAACTACGCCGCCCACGCCGCCGAGATGGGCAACGACGTGCCCACCGAGCCGCTGATGTTCCTCAAGCCCAACACCAGCGTCGTCGGCCCGGGCGACCCGGTCTTCTACCCGCCGCAGACCCAGGACCTGCACTACGAGGGCGAGCTGGCGGTGGTCATCGGGCGGATCTGCCGCGACGTGCCGGCCGAGAAGGCCACCGACGTCATCCACGGCTACACGATCGCCAACGACGTGACCGCCCGCGACCTGCAGCGCCGCGACGGCCACTTCACCCGGGCCAAGGGCTTCGACTCCTTCTGCCCGCTCGGGCCGTGGATCGAGACCGACCTCGACCCCCAGACCTTCAAGGACGGCGTGCGCGTCCAGACCTTCCTCAACGGCGAGGTCGTCCAGGACGGCTCGACCGCCGACATGGTCTTCGACATCCCCGCGCTCGTCGCGCACGTCTCCAGCATCATGACGCTGCTCCCGGGCGACGTCATCCTCACCGGCACCCCCGAGGGTGTCGGTCCGATGGAGGTCGGTGACGAGGTCGAGGTCTCGATCGACGGCCTCGGCACCCTCACGAACAAGGTGGCAACCCGATGAGCACCCCCGTCCGCGTCCGCATGGCCCCGTCCCCGACCGGCTCCCCGCACGTCGGGCTGGTCCGCACCGCGCTGTTCAACTTCGCCTTCGCCCGCCACGCGGCGCTGCAGGGCCAGGACGCCACCTTCGTGCTGCGCATCGAGGACACCGACAAGGAGCGCTCGACCGAGGAGTCCTACCAGGCCATCCTCGACCTGTTCCGCTGGATCGGGCTCGACTGGGACGAGGGCGTCGAGAAGGGCGGGCCCTACGGCCCCTACCGCCAGTCCGAGCGCGGCGACCTCTACCGCGACGTGCTCGCCGGGCTGGCCGAGTCCTCGCACACCTACGAGTGCTTCTGCACCAACGACGAGGTCGAGGCGCGCCGCAAGGCCGCGGGCTCCAAGGTGATGGGCTACGACGGCTTCTGCCGCGACCTGTCCGCCGAGCAGCGCGCCGCCTTCGAGGCCGACGGCCGCGCCCCGCTGGTGCGCTTCCGGATGCCCGACGGCTCGATCACCTGGGACGACCTGGTGCGCGGCGACGTCACCTTCGACACCACCCACGTGCCCGACTTCGCGCTGTGCCGTGCCAACGGCGACCCGCTCTACACCCTGACCGCGCCGGTCGACGACGCGACGATGCACATCACCCACGTGCTGCGCGGCGAGGACCTGCTCTCCTCCACCCCGCGCCAGATCGCGCTCTTCGAGGCGCTCAAGGCGATCGGCGTCGCCGAGGAGACGCCGGCGTACGGGCACCTGCCCTACGTGATGGGCGAGGGCAACAAGAAGCTCTCCAAGCGCGACCCGCAGGCGCACGCGCTGGCCTACCGCGACCAGGGCTTCATCCCCGAGGGCCTGATGAACTACCTGGCACTGCTGGGCTGGGCGATCGCCGCCGACCGCGACGTCTTCAGCCTCGAGGAGATGGTCGAGGCCTTCGACATCAGGGACGTCAACCCCAACCCGGCGCGCTTCGACCTCAAGAAGGCCGACGCCATCAACACCTCGCAGATGCGCCGCCTGACGGTCGAGGAGATCACCCACCGGGTGCTGCCCTTCCTCAAGGACGCCGGCGTGGTCAGCGACCCGGTCGGCGACGCCGACGCGCAGCTGCTGGAGCTGGCGATGCCCCTGGTCGCCGAGCGCATCAACAAGCTCACCGAGGCCCCGGCCATGCTCGGCTTCCTCTTCGTCGACGAGGCCGACTTCGCCGTCGACCCCGACGACGCCGCCAAGCTGCTGACCGAGGACGGCCTGGGCGTCGTGCGCGCGGCGCTGGAGGCCGTCGAGGTGCTCGAGCAGTGGTCGACCGCGGCCATCCAGGACGCCCTGCAGGCGAAGCTGGTCGACGAGATGGGGCTCAAGCCGCGCAACGCCTTCGGGCCGGTGCGGGTGGCGGTCTCCGGTCGCCGGGTCAGCCCCCCGCTCTTCGAGTCGATGGAGCTGCTCGGGCGCGACCGGTCGCTGTCGCGCCTGCGCGGCGCGCTGGGCTGAGGGTCGTGCACGCGCAGGAGGGGCTGGCCTACCACCGGCTGCTGCGGGCGGCACCGCGTCGGGGGTGGTGGATCGCACTGGGCGTGGCTGCCCTGGGCGTGCTCTTCCTCGTCCTGCAGACGCTGCTCGCCCTGGTCCTCACGCTGTCGCTGGTGCTGGGCGGGCTCACCCCCGGTGCCGCCTTCGACCGCGTCAGCGGAGTGGGGGAGGTGGCGCCGTCGTTCCTGGCGCTGGTCAACCTCGGCTGGGCGGTGACCATCCCGGTCGCGCTGGGCATCGTGTGGCTGGTCCACGGCGTACGCCCGGGGTGGCTGTCGTCGGTGGCGCGCCGGCTGCGCTGGCGGTGGATGCTGACCTGCTTCGGGCTGTCGTTCCTGGCCCTCGTGGCGACCCTGGTCGTCTCCGCCGTGGTGCCCGCCCAGGACAGCGTCGCCGTCGACGGCAGCCTCAACGAGTTCACCAGCACCACGCGCGACTTCCTGCTCGTGGTGCTGCTGCTCACGCCTCTGCAGGCGGCGGGGGAGGAGTACGCCTTCCGGGGCTACCTGACCCAGGCCTTCGGGGGGCTGTTCGCGAACGCCCGGGTGGCGCTGATGGTCGCCGTGGTCGTGCCCGCGGTGCTCTTCGCACTGCTGCACGGCCCCCAGGACCCGCCGATCTTCGTGGACCGGTTGGCCTTCGGCCTGGTCGCAGGCACCCTGGTGGTGCTCACGGGAGGCCTCGAGGCCGCCATCGCGATGCACGTGCTCAACAACTTCCTGGCCTTCGGGATCGCCCTGGCCTTCAGCGACATGACCACGGCGCTCAACCCCACCGGTGGCACCTGGTGGAGCCTGCCGGTGACGCTGACGCAGAGCCTGGTCTATCTCGGCGTGGTGGTCTGGTGGGCCCGGATGCGCGGGATCGCGACCTCGGTACGGGCCGGCGAGGTGGCCGTTTTGGCTGCTCGGCAGAGCCGCGTGTAAGGTTTCCACCGGTCCTGAGGGGCGCCGAGAGGCGGCTCTGAGAACCCCCCAGTGGGATATGGTGTAATTGGCAACACGACTGGTTCTGGTCCAGTTATTCTAGGTTCGAGTCCTAGTATCCCAGCGAGCAGCGACTCTGTCGCGGAGCCCCGAGAAACGTCGGAGCCCCGCGATTTTGTGCGGAAAGCCAGCTCCGGCTAGTGTTCCGCAGGTTGCTCCGGAGAGGCTGCACAGCCGATCCGACTGCCACGCCCCCGTTGTGTAGCGGCCTAGCACGCCGCCCTCTCAAGGCGGTAGCGCCGGTTCGAATCCGGTCGGGGGTACACGGCTCGACGAACGGCCCCTTCCGGCAGAGATGCTGGGAGGGGCCGTTTCGGCTTTTCCGGCAGCGGCGTCGGGCGACCACCGTCGGCCGGACCGGGGGAGTACGCATGTTTGGGGAGGCGTCGTCGCCGGTGACTTCCTAGGGTGGCCGCGTGACCGAGAGCCGTCCCGGCCGGGTACGGCCGACCGCGGGACTCGACGAGGTGTTGCTGGACGTCAAGCTGTCGGTGCCTCAGACACGTCCCGGGATGGTCAGTCGCGCCCCGCTCATCGAGACCTCCCGGAGCAGCCCCGCCCGGGCGGTCGGGATCACGGCGCCGGCCGGCTACGGGAAGTCGACACTGATGTCGGAGTGGGCCCGGGCCGAGGAACGCGTCGTCGGCTGGGTCTCGCTCGACCGCCTCGACAACGACCCGGGCATCCTGCTCGCGGTCCTGGCCGCGGCCTACTCCCGGATGTTCCCGGTCGCCGCCGGACTGGTGGCCGACGTCCATGGTCGAGGACTCTCGGCCCTCGGGCGAGCCGCACCGGTGGTCGCCTCCGCGTTCCAGAGGAGCCCGGGTCCGTTCGTGCTGATGCTCGACGACCTCCACGACCTGGACTCACCGCAGTGCCACGACGTCCTGAGCGTGGTGATCGCCGGCATCCCCAGCGGCTCGCAGCTGGTGACCGCGAGCCGCTCCGGACAGCCGCACCTCCCACGGATGCGCGCGTGCGGCGAGGCCCTGGAGCTCGGTGTCACGGACCTCGCCCTGGGACCTGGTGGTGCCGAGCAGATCTTCTCGATGTCGGACGTGCCACTGACCGACGACCAGGCCTCGCTCGTGACCGAGCGGACCGAGGGCTGGCCGGCCGGGCTGCAGCTGGCCGCGATGATCGCCCGCGACACCGACCAGGAAGGGTGGGCGATCACCGGTGACGATCGCTACGTGGCCGACTACCTCTACCGCGAGTCGCTGAGCCAGCAGGACGCAGGCGCACAGCACTTCCTGCGCCGCACCGCCGTCCTCGAGAGGCTCCACGCGCCGCTCTGCGACGCCATGCTCGGGGACACGACCAGCCAGGGCCGGCTCCAGGCGCTGGAGTCGTCGAACTCGTTCCTGATCCCGCTCGACCGCCGGCGTGGCTGGTACCGCTACCACCCGCTGTTCCGGGAGTTCCTGCTCGGCGAGCTGCGTCGCGTCGAGCCGGGCGCGATCATGAAGCTGCACCTGGGCGCCGCCGACTGGTACGAGGCGAACGGCTCACCGGCGCTGGCCCTCGAGCACCTGCTCAACACCACGGAGCGGGAGCGCTGCGTGGAGCTCGTCACGCAGCTGGTGCTCCCGACGTACAGCGCGGGTCAGCTCTCGACCGTGCGGCGGTGGCTCGCGGCGCTGGGTGATGCCACCATCTCCGAGCATCCGTCGTTGACGGTGCTGGCCGGGTGGGTGGCCGTGCTCGCGGGCGAGCCGGTGGAGGCCGAGCGGTGGACGGCCCTGGCCGACGAGGTCGTCGACGACAGGATGTCCGTCGACGGGACCGCCTCTTTCGAGTCCGCGCGAGCCATGCTGCGAGGTGTGGTCTGCCGCTCGGGCGTGGAACAGATGAAGCGCGACGCGGCAGTCGCGATGGCTCAGGAGCCGGCCTGGAGCCCGTGGCGCGACACTGCGCTCGTGCTGGCCGGGGAGGCGCACCTGCTCGCCGGGGAGACCGGTCGGGCAGCCGTGCTGTTCGCCATGAGCGCCCGGGTCGGGACCGACCTCGGCAACACGGACACGATCGTCTTCAACGAGGCCGAGCTCGCGCTGCTGGCCATGGAGTCCCGGCGGTGGGACGAGGCCGCGGACCGGGTCTCCCGAGCGCTCGCGCTCGTCGAGGAGCACAGCATGCACGACTACCCGCCCAGCGTGCTCGCGTTCGCGGCCGCTGCTCGACTCGCCCTCCACCAGGGCGCGCTGGACGAGGTGGAGCGGCAGCTGGTCCGAGCGATGCGGGCACGTCCCTCGTGCACGTACGCCTTTCCCTTCCTCGCGGTGCGCAGCCGGCTCCAGCTCGCCAAGGTCTACCTGGCACGCAGCGACCGCGCGTCCGCCCACCACCTGCTCCGCGAGATCGACGACGTCCTCGGGCACCGCCCCGAGCTGGGCACCTTGGTCCAGGAGGTGCGTGACTTCCGTGGGCTCCTCGCCGCCGGTGCCGGGGGCCCGGCCGCCGGAGCGCCGCCGCTCACCCCGGCAGAGCTGCGGTTGCTGCCGTACCTGCAGACCCACCTGACGATCGCCGAGATCGGCGAGCGGCTGTTCGTCTCACGCAACACCGTGAGCTCGGAGGTCGCCTCGATCTACCGCAAGCTCGGGGTCTCCTCGCGCAACGATGCCGTGCAGCGGGCAACCCTGATCGGGCTGCTCGGCGCCTAGCGGCGGAGCCGTTCACCGGCCAGCGCCCCGTTCGAGCGCGTCGGCGTCGTAGCCGAGCGCCATCGCCAGCCGGGGAGCAGCCGCCACCACCCTCGGCGCACCGACCACAGGGAGGACGCCGACCAGGACGTCGACCACCTCGGCCGCCGTCGCACCCGCATCGACGGCCGCATCCGCCGCCGCGCCGTACGACGGGACCTCGCCGCCGACCGCGACGAGGGCAGCCAGCCGGACGAGGGCCAGCGCCCGGGGGTCCAGCACGGGCTCGAGCCACGCGGCGTCGGCGGCGTGGGCAGGCTGCTCCGACCAGTCCGTCTGGTTGATGGCCAGGCGGTGGAGCCGTTCGACGTAGTGCATTCCGGACCGCCCTTCCGGCTCGATCTGCGTCCGACCCCATTCAGCCGCACCGCGGACGCACGCGCATCATGCAGATCCGGTGAAGCCTCCGCCCGGGAGGCGGAGAGACCCGGCCGGCGGGTCCCGGCGCGAGTTCACCCACCCTGCGTGATTCGCGGGTCCTGCCCATCGGCCACGGTGGTCGGAGGGGCTCGACCGGGTCCCGCCGGAATCACCAGAGGAGCGACGATGTCGGAGAACGAGAACCCCGCCATGCCGGAGGACAGCGTGATCGCAGGCGTGACGGACGGTGCGTACACCCTCCTGGTCGCTGACTTCGCGGACACGGAGTCGGCGTGGCAGGCCTACGAGGCACTGAAGTCCGTCGAGGACGGACGCACCGTCGACATCGAGGGTGTCGTCGTGGTGCGGCGAGGAGCGGACGGCGAGGTCGAGGTGCAGGAGGCCACCGACCACAGCACGAGGTCCGGGCTCCGATGGGGCGTCGTCGGCGGGATCGCGCTCGGTGTGATCTTCCCGCCGTCGATCCTGGGCAGCGCGGCGGCCGTCGGGGCCGGCGGGGCCGCCGCAGGCAAGCTGCGCCAGCGGCACCACCGCCGGGAGCTGGCCGCTGAGCTCGAGAACTCCATCGCCATCGGCCACTCCGGCATCGTGGCCCTGGTCTCCGACCCGGGCGCGGTGAAGATCCAGGAGGCCCTCGCGCAGGCGGACGCCATCGTCCACAGCGCGGTCGACGACGTGGCCGCGGACGACATCAAGGCCGCCGCCAAGGATGCTCCCGAGGGCGGGAGCTGACAGCACGGCGCCTCCTACCGGTCGGTCATCGACTCCAGGGCCACCGTGATGGCCAGCACGAGCCCGACGTCCTCGCCCTCCCGGACCTCCACGCCGTAGGTGTCGCGGACGCGGAACCAGCTCTTGGAGATCTGGGCGACCCGGTCTCCGTCCCGCTCGATCTCGTACTCGTGGTCGACGATGTTGCCGCGCACCGTGAGGTCGGCCCCCTCGTCGAGGTCGATGGCGAAGCGGTCCCGGATGCCCAGGAGCGCCTTGTGGACGGTCGCCAACGAGCGTCCGTCCCGCTCGATCGCCATCTTGTCGCGCACGCTGAGCTTGCGTTCCTGGATGCTCGCCACCTCCCGGCCGGAGGAGTCCTCGAGCCTGAACGTGTCGCGCGCCCGGAGTGCCTTGCCGTCGACCCGGTAGGCGCGCTCGCCCCGCTCGTCCTCGATCCAGTAGTCGTCTCCGATCGAGAGCAGCTTCTCCCTCATCTGGAACCGGTGCACGTTCTCGTCGTCTCCCCGGTTGCGCAAGAAGCCCATGGTCGTCCCTCCGTGGCTGGTCGTTTCGACGAGCATAGGTCTGGGCGAGTCTGCCGGGCTTCATCCAAGTTGCGTGAGGACGCCCCGGTGGACCGGCACCAGACTCCCGGGCATGGGCCCGTGGATCGCAGCCGCCGTGTACCTGATCGACCTTGCGTTGAAGATCGTCGCGCTGGGTGTGGTGCCCAAGAACAGGCGGCCGTCCAGCGGCATGGCGTGGCTGCTGCTGATCCTGGTGCTGCCGGGGTTCGGGTGGGTGATCTTCCTCGTCCTGGGGCGGACCAAGCTCGGGCGCCGTCGCAACGAGCAGCAGGCCGAGGTCAACGAGCTGGTGGCGCAGCGGACGGCGGACGTGCCCACGCTCGAGGACGACTTCCCGGGCCCCGCGTACGTGCGGTCGGTGGCGACCCTGAACCGCAACCTGGGCGCCCAGCCGGTGATGCCGGGCAACCGGGTCGACCTGTTCGCGGTCTACGGCGAGTCGATCTCGGCGATGACCGCGGAGGTCGACAAGGCCTCCTCCTGGGTGCACGTCGAGTTCTACATCACGGCGTGGGACCACGTGACGGGGCCGTTCTACGAGGCGTTGACCCGAGCGGTCGACCGCGGGGTGACGGTCCGGCTGCTGTTCGACCACCTGGGCTCCAAGGGCATTCCCGGCTACCGGGAGTTCACGACCCGGCTGGACGCGGCCGGGATCGAGTGGCGCCCGATGCTGCCGGTCGCGCCGTTCAAGCGCCGGCCCGACCTCCGCAACCACCGCAAGATCCTGGTGATCGACGGGCTGGTCGCCTTCGTGGGTTCCCAGAACCTGATCGAGCCCGGCTACGACAAGCCCGCCAACCACGAGCTCGGCCGCGAGTGGGTGGACCTGGTGGCCCGCGTCGAGGGGCCGACGGTGAGCGCTCTCAACCTGCTCTTCTGCACCGACTGGTACAGCGAGACGGAGGTCAAGCTGGTCGACGAGCTCGGCACGGTCCCGGCCCCGGCCGGCGAGATCGAGGGCCAGGTGATCCCGAGCGGTCCGGGCTTCTCGACCGAGAACAACCTGCGCGCCTTCACGCTGCTGCTCTACTCGGCACAGCACCGGCTGTCGATCACGAGTCCCTACTTCGTACCGGACGAGTCCCTGCTGTACGCCATCACCACGGCAGCGCAGCGCGGCGTCGAGGTCGAGCTCTTCGTGAGCGAGGCCGGGGACCAGTTCATGGTCTACCACGCCCAGTGCTCCTACTACGAGGCCCTGCTCCGCGCGGGCGTGCGGATCTACCTGTACCCGGCACCAGCGATCCTGCACTCGAAGTTCTTCAGTGTCGACGACGACGTCGCCGTGCTGGGATCGAGCAACATGGACATGCGCTCCTTCGGGCTGAACTACGAGGTCTCGCTGATGCTTCTCGGGCCCGAGGTCGTCGCCGAGATGCGCAAGGTCGAGGACCAGTACCGGTCGATCTCCACCGAGCTGCTCCTCGACGACTGGCTCACCCGCTCCAGGGGTGCGGCGTACTGGGACAACGTGATGAGGCTGACCGCGGCGCTGCAGTAGTCGTTTCGTTCGTTCTGGGTGACGCGGCCGGCACGGCGGATCCGTACTTTCGGGGCATCTCGGCCCCGTCTCAGGGCAATTCTTGGCATCCCACGGAGGAACGACATGAGCCACGACCGCCACGCCCGCACGATGCTCCCGATCCCTGACCGGGCAGCGCGAGGACTCACGACCTACGACGCCAAGGACCCGACGACCTCGTTCCCACCGATCGAGCCCCTGCGACCCCCGGCAGGTGCCCCGAACGTGCTGGTCGTCCTGCTCGACGACGTCGGGTTCGGCGCCTCCAGCGCCTTCGGGGGCCCCTGTGTCACACCGACCGCGGAACGACTCGCTGCGGGCGGGCTGCGCTTCAACCGCTTCCACACGACCGCCCTCTGCGCGCCCACGCGGCAGGCGCTGCTGACCGGCCGCAACCACCACTCGGTCGGGATGGGCTCCATCACCGAGACGGCCACGTCGGCCCCGGGCAACAGCTCGTTGCGCCCGAACACGAAGGCGCCCCTCGCGATGACCCTGAAGCTGAACGGCTACTCGACCGCGCAGTTCGGGAAGTGCCACGAGGTGCCGGTCTGGCAGAGCTCCCCGATGGGTCCGTTCGACGCCTGGCCCTCCGGTGGCGGCGGGTTCGAGACGTTCTACGGCTTCATCGGCGGGGAGAACAACCAGTGGGACCCCGCCCTGTACGACGGCACCACGCCCGTCGATCCGCCCGCCACGGCCGAGGAGGGCTACCACCTGACCGAGGACCTCACCGACCGGGCCGTGGGCTGGATGCGGCAGCAGAAGGCGCTCATGCCCGACAAGCCGTTCTTCGTCTACTACGCGCCGGGAGCCACCCATGCTCCCCACCACGTGCCCAGGGAGTGGGCCGACAAGTACGCGGGCGAGTTCGACGAGGGCTGGGACGTCCAGCGCGAGCGGACCTTCGCCCGGCAGAAGGAGCTCGGTGTCGTCCCGGAGGACGCCGAGCTGACGGTGCGGCACCAGGAGATCCCCGCGTGGGACGACATGCCTGCCGAGCTGAAGCCGGTGCTGGCCCGGCAGATGGAGGTCTACGCGGGCTTCCTCGAGCACACCGACCACCACGTCGGCAGGCTCATCGACACCCTGCAGGACCTGAGATCCTCGAGGACACGATCGTCTACTACATCATCGGCGACAACGGTGCCTCCGCCGAGGGGACCGTCAACGGCGCCTTCAACGAGATGGCCAACTTCAACGGGATGGCCGACCTCGAGACCCCGGAGTTCCTGGCCTCGAAGATGGACGAGCTCGGCTCACCGAGCTCCTACAACCACTACTCGGTCGGCTGGGCGTGGGCGATGAACTCCCCGCTGCAGTGGACCAAGCAGGTCGCCTCGCACTGGGGCGGCACGCGCAACGGGACGATCGTGCACTGGCCCCACGGGATCGCCGAGCGCGGCGGTCTGCGTTCTCAGTTCACGCACGTCATCGACCTGGCCCCCACCGTGCTGGAGGCCGCCGGCCTGCCCGAGCCGACGATGGTCAACGGCGTCCTGCAGTCGCCGATGGAGGGCACGAGCATGCTGTACACGTTCGGTGACGCCACCGCGCCCGAGCGGCACGACCTGCAGTACTTCGAGATGTTCGGCAACCGGGGGATCTACCACCAGGGATGGAGCGCGGTCACCAAGCACAAGACCCCCTGGATCATGGTCGGTGGCGACATGCCGGCGTTCGACGACGACACCTGGGAGCTCTACGACGGCAACGTCGACTTCAGCCAGGCCCACGACCTGGCCGCCGACCAGCCGGACCGGCTCCGGGACCTGCAGCGGCTGTGGCTGATCGAGGCGGTCAAGTACAACGTCCTCCCGTTGGACGACCGCACCGCCGAACGCGTCAACGCGGAGATGGCGGGCCGACCGACCCTGATCCGCGGCAGCTCCCAGCTGTTCTTCCCCGGCATGGGGCGCCTGTCGGAGAACAGCGTCGTCAGCATCAAGAACAAGTCGTTCTCGGTCACCGCGGAGCTGACGGTGCCGCCCGGAGCGGTCCGCGGCGTCGTCATCGCGCAGGGTGGTCGGTTCGGCGGCTGGTCCGTCTTCTTCAAGGACGGCCGGGCGAGGTTCGTCTACAACGTGCTGGGCATCCAGTCGTTCCTCACCGAGGCCGACCGGACCCTGCCCGAGGGCACCCACCAGGTCCGGATGGAGTTCGCCTACGACGGCGGCGGGCTCGCGAAGGGCGGCGACGTCAGCCTGTACTACGACGGCGACCGGGTCGGCACCGGACGGGTGGGGGCCACCCAGCCGATGATCTTCTCCGCCGACGAGACCACCGACATCGGCTACGAGTCCGGCACCACGGTCTCACCCGACTACACCGCCCGGGACTCGCGGTTCACCGGCAGGCTCCACTGGGTCCAGCTCGACCTGGGCGCCGACGACCACGACCACTTCATCGATCCCGAGGAGCGGCTCCGGATCGCAGTGGCGAGGCAGTAGGCAGTAGGCCCCGGTCGACCGGGTCCCCGTCGACGGGCCGGCAGGGTCAGGCGCAGAGACCGTTGGCCAGCGCCTCGGCCTGCTCCTCGTCCGTGGGGGCCTCGGTATCCGGCTCCGCGCCGTCGCCGGGCTCGGGGCCCGGCTCCTCGCTGGGCGATGCCGAGGGGCCCTGGTTGCCGCCCACCGGGTCGGCGGCGTTGATCGAGCCCTCCTTGAGCCTGGAGCTGAGCGGCTTGTCGCGCTTGATCCGGGTCCAGAGCTTGTCGGCGTCCTCGGTCCACACCAGCCGGTTGGGGTCGGGCTCGTAGGCCTCGAACGGCACGCTGATGAACTTGATGTCGCTCAGCCCGGTCTCGCGGAACTGCAGGGCCAGGTCGGCGAGCTTGCTGAGGCTGTCGAGCTCGGCGTCGAGGGTGAGCGACCCGGTGGCGGCCTTGAGGAAGCCGTAGACACGGTCGGGGCGGGTCAGGGTGCCGGCCGAGACGACCTTGTTGACCATCGAGGCGATGAAGGCCTGCTGGCGCTTCATCCGCCCGATGTCGGAGTTGGCCGACAGCACCGACCGCTCGCGCACGTACTTCAGCGCGTCCTCGCCGTCGAGCACCTGGGTGCCGGCGTCGAGGTAGATGTTGGTCTTGGGGTCGGCGACCTCCTTGGGCAGGCAGACCTCCACGCCGCCGACGGCGTCGACCATGTCGCGGAAGCCGTTGAAGTCGACGGTCACGTAGTGGTCGATGAGCACCCCGGTCAGCTGCTCCAGGGTCTGCACGGTGCAGGCCGCACCACCCTCGGCGAAGGCGGTGTTGAACATCGCCAGCTCGGCCCCCGGGATGGTGCTGCCGTCCTCGGCGACGCAGTCGGGGCGGGTGACCAGCGCGTCGCGCGGCAGGGAGACGCCGTACGCGTCCTTGCGGTCGGCCGAGACGTGGACGAGCAGCGTCGTGTCCGAGCCGCCGCCGCCCGACTCGCCGTCGATCGCGCAGCCCTCACAGCCCCGGTCGTCGGTGCCGAGCACCAGGATGTTGAGCGGCTCCTCGGGCCCCTCGACCTCCTTCTTCTCGGGACGGTTCATCAGCTGGTCCTCGATGTCCTGCACCTCGAGGCCGGAGTCGAGCCGGTCGTAGGCCACGGCGACGGTGCCGGCGGTGAGCAGGGCCAGGCACAGCTGGCTGATCAGGACCACCCGCCACACGGTGCGGCGGTGGCGACGCTCCGCGCTCTCCCGGCGGCGGCGTCCCGGACGGGGCGCGGGCCGGTCAGTGCTGAGGTCCTGGTCGTCGTCCACCCGGTGATTCTCCCTGACCCGTGGTGATCTGCGCGACACCCGGGTCGCGACCGACCCCAGGAGCCGTCCGATTCCCGCCAGTGGACGGTAGGTGCGGTGGGGGAGGATGGCCCCATGACCAGCCTGGAGGGACTCGACGCGGGTTCGTGCTACGCCGCGGTCAAGGCTCGGGACCGCCGCTTCGACGGGGTCTTCTGGACCGCGGTCCGCACGACGGGCATCTACTGCCGGCCGTCCTGCCCCGCGCGCACCCCGGCGGCGCGCAACGTCACCTTCCACCCCAGCGCCGCCGCGGCCCAGGGAGCGGGCTTCCGGGCCTGCAAGCGGTGCCTGCCCGATGCGACGCCCGGCAGTCCCGACTGGGACGTCGCCGCCGGCGCCGCGGGCCGAGCCATGCGCCTGGTCGCCGACGGGGTCGTCGACCGCGAGGGCGTCGCGGGGCTGGCGCGGCGGCTGGGCTACAGCCCGCGGCACCTGACCCGGCTGCTGACCGCCGAGCTGGGTGCCGGGCCGCTGGCCCTGGCGCGCGCGCGCCGTGCCCAGACCGCACGGGTGCTCATCGAGACCACGGCCCTCCCCCTGAGCGACGTGGCCTTCGCGGCCGGCTTCGCCAGCGTGCGGCAGTTCAACGACACGATCCGCGAGGTCTACGCCCAGACCCCCGGACAGCTGCGTGGGCGCGGCAGCGTGGGGGCGTCGACCGCCGGCGGTATCTCGCTGCGGCTCGCGGTGCGCACGCCGTTCGCCGGCCAGGCGCTGCTCGGCTTCCTGGCCTACCACCTCGTGCCGGGCGTCGAGACGGCCGGACCCGGCTGGTACGCCCGCACCCTCGACCTGCCCCACGGGCCGGGCACCGTGCGCGTCGACCTCGATCCGGCGCTCGATCAGGTGCCGGCCGGCGGGGTCGCGATGGTGGTGGCGCACTTCCGGCTCACCGACCTGCGTGACACCACCGCGGCCGTCGAGCGGGTACGCCGCCTCGTCGACGCCGACTGCGACCCGCTCCCGGTCGCCGAGCACCTGGGCGCCGACCCGGTGCTCGGGGCGCTCGTGCACCGCGCGCCGGGGCTGCGGCTGCCCGGCCAGGTCGACGGCGACGAGACCGCCGTGCGTACCGTCATCGGCCAGCAGGTCTCCGTCACCGGCGCCCGCACCGTGGGCGGGCGGATCGTGGCCGTCCACGGCCGGCGGGTCGAGACGGGGGAGCCGGGCCTGACGCACCTGTTCCCCGATGCCGCGACGCTCGCCGAGGCGGACCCGCAGACGCTGCCGATGCCGCGGGCGCGCGGTCGCGCGCTGGTCGCGCTGAGCGCCGCGCTGGCCGGCGGCGACCTCGCGCTCGACCGCGGCCCGGAGCGCGACGACGTGCGCGCCGCGATGGTGGCGCTGCCCGGCATCGGGCCGTGGACCGCCGACTACGTAGCGATGCGGGCCCTGGGCCACCCCGACGTGTTCCTGCCCACCGACCTGGGGGTGCGCACCGCGCTGACCCGGCTGGGCCGCGACCCCGCGACCGAGATCGCCCGCGCGCCACAGTGGAGCCCGTGGCGCTCCTACGCGCTGATGCACCTGTGGCAGACCCTGATGCCCGCCCCGCCCCGAGCAGACCCGGAGGACGACTGAGATGTGGACCGAGACCGAGAGCCCGATCGGGCCGCTGCGCCTTGTCGAGCGCGACGGTGCGCTGTCGGCGGTGGAGTTCTCTCCCTACCCCCAGGCCGGCGCGCCCGACCCGGGGGAGCGGCACGACGACCACCCGGTGCTGGTCGAGGCCGCGCGCCAGCTGGCGGCCTACTTCAACGGCGAGCTGCGCGACTTCGACCTGCCGCTGGCGCCGGCGGGCAGCGACTTCCAGCAGCGGGTCTGGGCCCACCTGCGCACCATCGGCTACGGCGAGACCGCGTCGTACGGCGAGGTCGCGCGGGCGCTGGGCATGACCCATGCCGCCTCGCGGGCGGTCGGGCTGGCCAACGGGCGCAACCCGATCCCGGTGGTGATCCCGTGCCACCGGGTCATCGGGGCCAACGGCACGCTCACCGGGTACGCCGGCGGGCTGGAGCGCAAGCAGGTGCTGCTCGGGATCGAGCAGGACGGGCTGTTCTAGGTATGTCCTGGGGTCAGGCGCTCTCGGCGGCGGCTCGGCGCAGCGACTCTGAGAGCCGCTCCGCGGCAGCGAGCACGGCCGGGGCGTGCATCCGCCCGGGCTGGCGCGAGAGGCGCTCGAGGGGACCGGAGACCGAGACCGCGGCGATGATCTTGCCGCTGGGGGAGCGGACGGGGGCCGAGACCGAAGCCACGCCCTGCTCGCGCTCACCGACCGACTGGGCCCAGCCACGGCGCCGGATGCCGGAGAGGGCGGCCGCCGAGAAGGCGGCGTTCTGCAGGCCGCGGTGCATCCGCTCGGGGTCGTCCCAGGCCAGCAGGACCTGGGCGGCCGAGCCGGCCCGCATGGTCAGCTGCGAGCCGACAGGGATCGTGTCGCGCAGGCCCGAGGGGCGCTCGGCGGCGGCGACGCACACGCGGTGCTCGCCCTGGCGGCGCCACAGCTGTGCGGACTCGCCGGTGATGTCGCGCAGGCGCGCCAGCACCGGCCCGGCGGTGGCCAGCAGCCGGTCCTCGCCGGCGGCCGCAGAGAGCTCGGAGAGCCGCGGACCGAGCACGAAGCGACCCTGCATGTCGCGGGCCACGAGCCGGTGGTGCTCGAGCGCGACCGCCAGGCGGTGCGCCGTGGGGCGCGCCAACCCGGTCGCGGTCACGAGTCCCGCCAGGGTCGCCGGGCCGGCCTCGAGCGCGGTCAGCACGATCGCGGCCTTGTCGAGCACTCCCACTCCACTGCTGTCCATATGCCAATACTCGCGTCTCAAATCATGGGATGCAAGTCATGTGACCGGGCTCTCACCACCGCTCGGCAACGACCCCGCTCCGGGTCGACGTCTCGCATTTCGGGACTCGCGTCTCACGAACTGGGATCGGGGACGTAGGCTCGGTCCCTGTTCAACATCGTCCACGAACCGTATGAAGGAGCGCGTCATGGGCAGGACCCTGTCGGAGAAGGTCTGGGACGAGCACGTCGTCCGCTCGACCGCGGGAGAGCCCGACCTGCTCTACATCGACCTCCACCTCCTGCACGAGGTGACCTCGCCGCAGGCCTTCGACGGCCTGCGCCTGGCCGGGCGGCAGGTGCGTCGGCCGGACCTGACCCTGGCCACCGAGGACCACAACGTCCCGACCCTCGACTGGGACAAGCCGATCGCCGACCCGGTCTCGCGCACCCAGGTCGAGACCCTGCGCCGCAACGCCGCGGAGTTCGGGGTGCGGCTGCACCCTCTCGGCGACCTCGACCAGGGCATCGTGCACGTCGTCGGCCCGCAGCTGGGCCTGACCCAGCCCGGCATGACCATCGTCTGCGGCGACAGCCACACCAGCACCCACGGCGCCTTCGGCGCCATCGCCTTCGGCATCGGCACCTCCGAGGTCGAGCACGTGCTGGCCACCCAGACGCTGATGCAGGCCCGGCCCAAGACGATGGCGGTGACCATCAACGGCAGCCTCCCCGAGGGGGTGACCGCCAAGGACATGGTGCTCAACCTGATCGCCCACACCGGCACCGGTGGTGGCCAGGGCTACATCGTGGAGTACCGCGGCCAGGCCATCGAGGAGCTCTCGATGGAGTCGCGGATGACGGTGTGCAACATGAGCATCGAGTGGGGCGCCAAGGCCGGGCTGATCGCGCCCGACCAGACCACCTTCGACTACATCGAGGGCCGCCCCGAGGCCCCGACCGGCGCCGACTGGGACGCCGCCGTCGAGCACTGGAGGAGCCTGCGCACCGACCACGACGCGACGTACGACGCCGAGATCGTGCTGGACGCCTCCACGATGACCCCCTTCGTCACCTGGGGCACCAACCCCGGCCAGGGCGTCCCGCTGGGCGCGTCGGTGCCGCACCCCGACGACTTCGAGGAGGCCTCCGACCGGGTCGCGGCGCAGAAGGCGCTGGCCTACATGGACCTGGTGGCCGGCACCCCGATGCGCGAGGTCGGCGTCGACACCGTCTTCATCGGCTCCTGCACCAACGGCCGCATCGAGGACCTGCGCCTGGCCGCCGAGATCATCGAGGGCCGCACCGTCGCGCCCGACACCCGCCTGCTCGTGGTGCCCGGCTCGGTGCGGGTGCGCCTGCAGGCCGAGGAGGAGGGCCTCGACGTGGTCTTCAAGGAGGCCGGCGCCGAGTGGCGCGGCGCGGGGTGCTCGATGTGCCTGGGCATGAACCCCGACACGCTGGCCCCGGGGGAGCGCAGCGCGTCGACCTCCAACCGCAACTTCGAGGGCCGCCAGGGCAAGGGCGGGCGCACCCACCTGGTCTCGATCCCCGTCGCCGCCGCCACGGCCGTGCGCGGCACCCTGTCCTCGCCCGCGGACCTGGACTGAGAGGCACCACCATGGAGAAGGTCACCACCCACACCGGCATCGGCGTCCCGCTGCGGCGCAGCAACGTCGACACCGACCAGATCATCCCGGCCGTCTACCTCAAGCGGGTCACGCGCACCGGATTCGAGGACGGCCTCTTCGCGGCCTGGCGCAGCGACCCCGAGTTCGTGCTCAACCACCCCGTCTACTCACAGGGCTCGGTGCTGGTCGCCGGCCCCGACTTCGGCACCGGCTCCTCGCGCGAGCACGCCGTCTGGGCGCTGCAGAACTACGGCTTCAAGGTCGTGATCTCCTCGCGCTTCGCCGACATCTTCCGCGGCAACTCCGGCAAGGCCGGCCTCCTCGCGGCCCAGGTCGACGAGAAGGTCGTCCAGCGCCTGTGGGACCTGCTCGAGGCCGACCCGGGTGCCGCGGTCACCGTCGACCTCGAGTCGCGCACGGTGCGCGCCGGGGAGGGCGACGACGCGATCGAGGACTCCTTCGACATCGACGACTACACCCGCTGGCGCCTGCTCGAGGGTCTCGACGACATCGGCATCACGCTCGGCCACGACGCCGACATCAGCTCGTTCGAGGCCGACCGACCGAGCTGGAAGCCGCTGACCATCCGCGCCTGAGCGGCGCCGCGGCAGCGGCGTACGTCGACACGATCTCCGGCGTGGTCGTTGTGGCCCGGGCCACGAGTCCCTAGCGTGCAGGGAACATCGGGCAGCGCGCCGTGCTGCCGAGGTCTGGTCGAAGGGGAAGCGGAGTGAACAAGTCTCAGCTCATCGACGCGCTCGCAGCGCGGTACGAGGGGAACAGGAAGGCGGCCGCTCACGCGCTCGAGTCGGTCCTCGACACGATCACGCGCGAGGTGTCGCGCGGCGAGAAGGTCGCCATCACCGGGTTCGGGTCGTTCGAGAAGCGGGTGCGCGAGGCGCGGTGGGTGCGCAACCCACGCACCGGTGAGCGGATCCAGGCCAAGAAGACGGCCGTGCCCAAGTTCACCCCCGGGGCCGACCTCAAGAACGTGGTCTCCGGCGCCAAGAAGCTGCCCGCGATGACCGTCGCCGCGGCCACCGCCCCGGCGGCGATGGCCGTCGACACGGTCAAGAAGGCCACGGGCAAGAAGGCTGCCGGCAAGAAGGCCCCCGCCAGCAAGGCGGCTGCGCCGAAGACCGAGACGGCCGCCCCAGCGAAGAAGGCGCCGGCCAAGAAGACTGCTGCGAAGAAGGCGCCCGCCAAGAAGGCGCCCGCCAAGAAGGCGCCTGCCAAGAAGGCGCCCGCCAAGAAGGCGCCTGCACAGAAGACCGCCGCGAAGAAGGCGCCGCCAGGACACCGCCAAGAAGACCACCGCCAAGAAGACCACCGCCAAGAAGACCACCGCCAAGAAGGCGCCGGCCAAGAAGGCGGCGTCGTCGGGCAGCACGGAGACCTCGAGCAGCGGCAGCAGCTCCTCGTCGTCCTCCTGATCGAGCCTCGCCGCGGCGGGTCGTCCCCTCCGGGGGCGGCCCGCCGTCCGCGTCCCGGAGGGCCAAGCTCAGGACAGGCCCAGCCCCGCGACCACCGTCGCGGTGCGCGGGCCCAGGCCCAGCGTGGTGGCGGCCTGCAGGTCGACCAGGTCGTCGACGTCGCGGCGCAGCGTCGCGGGGGCGTGGGTCACCTCGGTGCAGCCGGCGTCGAGGTGCGCCCGGCGCGAGGCACCGCCGTACCTGGGGTCGAAGCGGTCGTACGTCGCGGCGTAGGCGGTCGTGCCGGCCCCGGCGGCGTCCGGCACGAAGGCTCCGGCCTCCCCCGTGGCCACGCCCAGCGCCACCAGCCCGTCCGCGAGGTCGGCGGGACGCAGCGCGGGCAGGTCGGCGCAGAGCGCGACCGGACGCAGCGTCGGCCAGCGGCGCTCGGCCTCGGCGGCGGCCTGGCAGAGCGTGGCGTTGAGGTCGCCGGAGTCGCCATCGGGGATGCAGGCGGCGCCGAGTGCCAGCAGGGAGCTCGCGAACCCCGCGTCGTCGGTGACGGCCAGGACCTGCGCCACGCCCGGGGTGGCCAGGCAGGCGGCGACCGTGTCGAGCGCGAAGGCCGACGCCAGCGCGCGGCGGGTGTCGTCGTCGAGACCCACCAGCCGCGACTTGCCGCGCGCGGGAGGCTTGACCGGCACCAGCACCACCCAGCCGTCCGCCGGCGCGGACAGACGGTGACCGGGGCCGGGCGTCGTGCTCATCGGGGCTCATCCTCGCAGGCGTCGCTGCACGCCGCGCGGGCCGGCTGCGAGTAGCCTGCAGGTCCACGTCGGAGGCACCCTGCTCCGGCACCGTCGGCGAGGAGACGCGTGACCGTTCGCAAGCTGCAGCAACCCCGCGGCTGGGCATTCAGCTTCGCTGTGCCGATCGTCAAGCCGCTGCTGCTCGCGACCACGCGCCGCGACTGGCGCGGTGGCGAGATGCTCCCCGCGACCGGTGGCTTCGTGCTGGTGCTCAACCACGTCTCCCACGTCGACCCGCTGCTGGCGGCACACCTGCTCTACGACCACGGCCGGCTGCCGCGCTACCTGGCGAAGTCGGGGCTCTTCCGCAACCGCCTGCTCGCCTTCTTCCTGCGCGGCGCGGGCCAGATCCCGGTGCACCGGGCCTCGAGCTCGGCCGTCGGGGCCTACGACGCCGCGGTCGAGGCCGTGCGTCGCGGCGAGTGCGTGGTGGTCTACCCCGAGGGCACCATCACCCGGGACCCCGACCTGTGGCCGATGCGCGGCAAGACCGGTGCGGCGCGGATCGCCCTGGCGACCGGCTGCCCGGTGATCCCGGTCGGCCAGTGGGGTGCCCAGGAGCTGCTGGCGCCGTACACGAAGGTGCCGCACCTGGTGCCGCGCAAGAAGATCTCGATGCTCGTCGGCGACCCGGTCGACCTGGCCGACCTCGCCGGCCGGCACGACCAGCAGGGCGGTCGTGCCGCTGCGGTGCAGCAGGCCACCGACCGGATCATGGCCGCCATCACGAGCCTGGTCGAGCAGCTGCGCGGCGAGCAGGCACCGGCCGAGCGTTTCGACATGCGCCGTGGCGGCGCGCAGGCAGACGGGCATCCCCAGGACCGGAAGGACACAGCATGAGCTCCTCGACGCACGGCAAGATCGCCGTCTTCAGCGCTGGGTCGTGGGGCACGGCCTTCTCGGTCGTGCTCGCCGACGCCGGCAACGACGTGACCCTGTGGGCCCGGCGCCCCGAGATCGCGGAGAGCATCAACGAACGCCGCGAGAACGCCGACTACCTGCCCGGCATCGAGCTGCCGCCCAGCGTCGACGCGACCACCGACGTCGAGAAGGCGCTGCACGGCGCCGACATGGTGGTGCTGGCCACGCCGTCGCAGTCGCTGCGCGAGAACCTCACCGCCTGGGCCCCGCACATCGAGGACGACGCCGTCCTGGTCTCCCTGATGAAGGGTGTCGAGCTCGGCAGCCTGAACCGGATGAGCGAGGTGATCCACCAGGTCACCGGCGCCGGGCCCGAGCGGATCGCCGTGGTGAGCGGCCCCAACCTCGCCAAGGAGATCGCCCGGCGTGAGCCGGCCGCCTCCGTGGTGGCCTGCGAGGACGAGGCGGTGGCCAAGCGGCTGCAGGAGCGCTGCCACTCGCCGGCCTTCCGCCCCTACACCTCGGTCGACGTGCTGGGCTGCGAGCTCGGCGGTGCCTACAAGAACGTCGTCGGCCTCGCGGTCGGCATGGCGGTGGGGCTGGGCTTCGGCGACAACACGACCGCCTCGATCATCACCCGGGGCCTCGCCGAGACGGCGCGGCTGGCGATGAAGCTGGGCGCCAACCCGCTGACGCTCATGGGCCTCGCCGGGCTCGGCGACCTCGTGGCCACCTGCTCCTCGCCGCTGTCGCGCAACCGTTCGTTCGGCGAGAAGCTGGGCCAGGGGATGACCACCGAGGAGATCTACGCCAGCACCAGCCAGGTCGCCGAGGGTGCGAAGTCGTGCTCCTCGCTGCGGGCCCTGGCCGAGCAGGTCGGCTGCGACGCCCCGGTCGCGCGCTACGTCGACGAGGTGGTCGCCGGGCACATGACGGCGCAGGAGATGATGGACGCCGTCCTCGCCCGCGACACCAAGGCCGAGACCGACTGAGCCGGTGACCCGGTGACGTACGCCGAGCGGCGGACGCCGGGGCCGCCTCAGACCGTGAGGTCGTCCAGCGCCCGGGAGAGGTCGGCCCAGAGGTCGTCGACGTCCTCGACGCCCACGGAGAGCCGCACCAGCGCCTCGGAGACGGTGGTCGGCTCGAGCTTCCAGCGGCGCCGGCGCTCGAGGGTCGACTCGACCCCGCCGAGGCTGGTGGTGTGCACCCACAGCCTCGTCTTGCGGGTCAGCAGGTCGGCGGCCATCGCACCGCCGGCCAGCTCGATCGAGACGATCGCGCCGAAGCCGGGGTGGCGCACCCGGGCCACGGCGGGGTGCTCGGCCAGTCGCCGGGCCAGCTCGACGGCGTTGGCGGTGGCCCGCTCGACGCGCAGGTGCAGGGTGCGCATGCCGCGCAGCGCCAGCCACGACTCGAGGGTGCCCGGCACCGCGCCGAAGAGGTCTCGGCGGCCCTTGAGCACTCCGACCAGCTCCTGGTCCCTGGTCACCAGCGCGCCGAGCAGCAGGTCGCTGTGGCCGCCGAGGTACTTGGTCGCGGAGTGCACGACGATGTCGGCGCCCTCGGCCAGCGGGGTCTGCACCAGGGGAGTGGCGAAGGTGTTGTCGACGACGACGTAGGCGCCGGCGGCGTGCGCGGCCTCGACGATGCGGCCCAGGTCGGCGATGTCGAGGTTGGGGTTGGTGGGGGTCTCGACCCACACCAGCGCGGCGTCCTCGCAGGCCGCCACGACGGCGTCGGTGTCGGCGATGTCGACCAGCCGGCTGCGGACCCGCCCGCGCATCTCGAGGTCGGCGAGCTGGGCGAGGCTGCCGCTGTAGGCGCTGTCGGGGGCCACGACCAGCGCGTCGTGACCGACCAGGTCGAGCACGGTGGCCACGGCGGCCAGGCCGGAGGAGAAGGCCAGGGCGGTGCCGCCCTCCAGGCGCCCCAGCGCGTCCTCGAACGCCTCCCAGGTCGGGTTGCCGTAGCGCCCGTACTCGCGGTCGCCGAGGGCGACGAAGGTCGAGGCCATCGTCAGCGGCTCGTTGAGGGGCCGGTCGGCCTCGTGCGGCGGGCGCCCGGCGTGGACGGCGACGGTGGCGGGCTGGGGAGTCTCGCTCATGGCCACAGACTAGGGTGACGCCCCATGACGCTGGCCAACCGGACGTGCCCCGACTCGTGCTCCTGGACGTGCCCGCAGGGGCGCGCGTGATCGCCCTGAGCCTGGCCGAGATCGCCGCCGTGGTGGACGGCGAGGTCGTCGGCGCCGCGGACGTCGTGGTCGACGGGCCGGTCGTGATCGACGGGCGCGAGGCCGCCCCGGGCAGCCTCTTCGCGGCCTTCGTCGGCGAGCACGTCGACGGCCACGAGCACGCCGAGCAGGCCGGGCAGTGCGGTGCGGTCGCCGTGCTGGGGAGCCGCCCCACCGGGCTGCCGACGGTCGTGGTCGACGACCCGCGTCTTGCCCTGCAGCGCCTCGCGGCCCACGTGGTCGAGCAGGTGCGCGCCGCTGGCGGCCTGACGGTGGTGGGCATCACCGGGTCGCAGGGCAAGACCTCGACCAAGGACCTGCTCGGGGCGGTGCTCGCCCAGTCCGCGCCGACGGTGGCCACGCGTGGCTCCTTCAACAACGAGCTGGGGATGCCGCTGACCGCGCTGCGTGTCGAGACCGGCACCCGCTACCTGGTGCTCGAGCTCGGTGCCCGCGGCCGGGGGCACATCGCCGAGCTGGCGGCGCTGGTGCGTCCCGACGTCTCGATGGTCCTCAACGTCGGGCAGGCGCACCTGGGGGAGTTCGGCTCGCGCGAGGCCATCGCCGAGGCCAAGGGCGAGCTCGTCGAGGCGCTCGACGCCGAGGGCACCGCGGTGCTCAACGCCGACGACGAGCGGGTCGCCGCGATGGCCGGGCGCACCCGCGGCCGGGTCGTCACGTTCGGGGCGCAGCATGCTGCCGACGTACGCGTGGAGGAGCTGGTGCTCGACCGGCTCGGCCGACCGTCCTTCAGCCTGGTCACCGCGCGGTCGCAGGTGCCGGTCACGCTGCAGCTCGTGGGCGCCCACCAGGCGCTCAACGCAGCCGCCGCGGCCGCGGCGGCCCTCGCCGCGGGCCTGGGCATCGACGAGGTCGGCACGGCGCTGGGCCAGGTGGCGTCGCTGTCGCAGTGGCGCATGGAGCTGAGCGAGCTGTCCAGCGGCGTCACGGTGCTCAACGACTCCTACAACGCCAACCCCGAGTCGATGCGGGCAGCGCTCGACGCGCTGACCTCGATCGGCGCCGACCCCGCGGTGCGGCGCACCGTCGCCGTGCTCGGCGAGATGCGCGAGCTCGGTGCGACCAGTCACGACGAGCACCGGGGGGTCGGCTCGTACGCGGTCGAGCGGGGCGTCGACGTGGTGGTGGTCGTGGGCGAGCCCGCGCGCGGCATCCACGACGGCGCGGGGGAGCGTGGCCTGCTGCTCCCCGACAACGCGGCCGCCACGTCCTGGCTGGCCGAGCACGTCACCGAGGGTGACGCGGTTCTCTTCAAGGCCTCGCGCGGGGCGCGCCTGGACGAGGTGGCCGCGAGCCTTCAGTAGGGTCGCGGACCATGACCGAGACCCCCTCGCCCGAGACCCCTGCCCGCAAGACCCGGGTGGCCCTCGTCTTCGGCGGACGCTCCGGCGAGCACGCGATCTCGGCGGCGACCGCCGCCGGAGTGATGCGCGCGATCGACAGCGACAAGTACGAGGTCCTGCCGATCGGCATCACCCGCGACGGCGACTGGGTGCTGGCCTCCGGCGACGCGACCCAGTGGGAGCTGGCCTCCGGCCGCCTGCCCGAGGTGACGACCGGGTCGGGCCCGGCGCTGGCGAGCCTCACCGAGGCGGGCCCGGTCGACGTGGTCTTCCCGCTGCTGCACGGGCCCTACGGCGAGGACGGCACCATCCAGGGGCTGCTCGAGCTGGCGGGGGTGCGCTACGTCGGCGCCGGTGTGCTGGCCTCGGCCGTGGGCATGGACAAGCACTACATGAAGCTGGTCTTCGCCGGTCACGGACTGCCGGTGGCGCCGTACGTCGTGGTCCGTCCGGCCGAGTGGGAGCAGGATCCGCGGTGCCGTGGTGGAGCGGGTGCAGCAGGCGCTGGAGTTCCCCGTCTTCGTGAAGCCCGCCCGCGCCGGTTCGTCGCTCGGTGTCACCCGCGTCGACGACCTGACCGGGCTCGCCGAGGCCGTCGAGGAGGCCCGCGCCCACGACCCCAAGGTGCTGGTCGAGCAGGGCGTCGAGGGCCGCGAGATCGAGTGCGCCGTGCTCGGTGGCCGCACCGGCGGGCCGGCGCGTGCCTCCGTGCCCGGCGAGATCGTCGTCGACCACGGGGCCGCGACCTTCTACGACTTCGAGGCCAAGTACCTCTCCGACTCCCACGCCCGCACCGAGGCCCCGGCCGACCTGCCCGCCGGGGTCGCCGAGCGGGTGCGCGAGGTGGCGGTCCAGGCCTTCGACGCGATCAGCGCCGAGGGGCTCTCCCGCGTCGACGTCTTCGTCACCCCCGACGGCGAGGTCGTGCTCAACGAGATCAACACGATGCCCGGCTTCACCCCCATCTCGATGTACTCGAAGATGTGGGAGGCCACCGGCCTGACCTACACCGAGCTGGTCGACGAGCTGATCCAGCTGGCGCTCGAGCGCCCCACCGGCCTGCGCTGACCCGGCCCGAACTTCGCGCTGACCCGGCCCGAACTTCGCGCCGAGTCGGCCCGGACCTCCGCGGTGCCTGACTGCCGGAGATCCGGGCCGGCTCAACGCGAGATCCGGGCCGGGTCAGCGCGAGATCTGCGCCGGGTCAGGGCAGGACGCGGCGGACGAGGTCGAGGACGACCTGGCCGAGGCTGGTGCCCGACAGGGTGCAGGCGAAGGGCATCACGGACGTCTCGGTGGTGCCGGGGGTGATGGCTGTCTCGAGGAGCACGTGGGAGCCGTCGGCCGAGACGATGAAGTCGGAGCGCGAGAGGTGGCGCAGTCCCAGGACGCGGTGCGCCTCGCGGGCGGTGCGGCCGAGGTCCTCGATCAGCTCCTCGGGAAGGTCGGGGCGCGAGAACGACACGAACTCGGCGGTGTAGCGGGCGTCGAAGTCGAACTCGTGGCCCTTCTCGTACTCCACCGCCACCGGGGTCAGGGCCTGGACGCCCTCGTCGGTCTCGATGCACACCACGCTGACGTCGGTGCCGTCGTAGTAGCGCTCGACCAGGGCGTCGTCGCCGTACGCGTAGGCGGTCACCAGCGCGGAGGGCAGCGCCGCCAGGCCGTCGACCCCGGTGACGCCCAGGGCGCTGCCGCAGCGGGTGGGTTTGACCACGACGCGCTCGCCGAGGCGGTGCATCACATGCTCCATCAACGCGCTCGCGCCGATGTCGCGGAAGGTCTGTGCGGACAGGCCGACGCTCTCCGGCACCTCGATGCCGGCACGGCGCAGCAGCTCGCGGGCGGTGCCCTTGTCGTGGGCGACCCGGCAGGCACGGCTGCCGGTGCCGACGTAGGGCAGGTCGATCAGCTCGAGGAGGGTCTGGATCTCGCCGTCCTCACCGAAGTGGCCGTGCAGGGCCGGGACGGCCGCCACCACCTTGTGCTGCACGAGGGTCTGCAGCAGGTTGCGGTCGAAGTCGTAGGCCTCGGCCTCGACCCCGACGGCGCGCAGCTCGCGCACCAGGTTGCGGCCACTGGCCAGGGACACGTCGCGCTCGTGGCTCAGGCCGCCGGCGATGACGGCGACAGGACCGGGCAGCTGCTCCTCGCTCATGGGACGAGCGTCCCACATCCGGCCCGGGGCCCGAACACTCACTGGCAGCGCTGGACCAGCTCGAGGTGGGCCTTGACGGGTGCTGCGAGATCGGAGAGCGCCGCGAAGGAGACCCCGCCCCGGTAGTCCTCGGGCACCACGACCTCGATCCGCGGCCGGTAGCCGATCGTGGTGCCGGTGACCGGGCCGTCCTCGGTCTCGAGCTGGGAGGGCGGGAAGAACCAGCCCACGCCGACGATCTCGTCGCAGGACGGGGTGATCAGCTGCCGAAAGCCCGGCGGCTCCTCGACACCGCACGTCAGCACCAGCCCGTCGCCCCACGCGCGGGCGGGCGCGTCAGCGGGGGAGAGCTCGCGCCGCTCCAGTCCCGCCAGCTCGTCGGGCAACGCGGACAGGAAGGTCTCGCAGGTCGCCGCGGTCTCGGCGTCGAGGGTCGGGGCGGTGACCTCGACGGGGCCCCCGCAGGCGCTCAGCAACAGTGCCGGCAGCAGCGCCAGCCCGCCGGCAGCAACGACGCCCCGCCTCCTGCCGGGGGCGGGGCGTCGGGACGCGCTGCGACGAGGCGGGACCAGGACGGTCACGTCGGTCGGCTCAGATGTGGACGACGGGGCAGGTCAGGGTGCGGGTGATGCCGTCGAGGTTCTGGACCTTCGAGACGACCAGCTTGCCGAGCTCGTCGACGTTGCGGGCCTCGGCGCGCACGATCACGTCGTAGGGGCCGGTGACGTCCTCGGCGAGGGTCACGCCCTTGACCTGAGCGATCTCGGCCGCGACCTCCGCGGCCTTGCCGACGTCGGTCTGGATCAGGATGTAGGCCTGGACGACCATCGTGTTGCTCCTCAAGGGTTGTCGGCACGGCTCCTTTGCCGCGGACACGTCACCCGGATGTGTCGGCGACAACCTACCCGCTGGCGGCCGCAGGGTCACTGCAGCCCCGCGCGCCCGCGTCCCACCGCACGCACGGGTGCGTCGCCGCCCGAGGCAGGGCCGGTGTCTGGTGGGATGGCCCCATGCCTGCCACGCCCCCCGCCGACCCGCCCACGGACCCCGCGGCGACCCTCGCCGACATCGGCGAGTTCGGCCTGATCTCCGCCCTGACCAGCCGCTTCGAGCAGGGCGAGCAGGTGCTCATCGGCCCGGGCGACGACGCCGCGGTGCTGCGGGTGCGCACCGGCCACGTGGTCGTCTCCACCGACCTGATGGTCGAGGGCCGCCACTTCCGCCGCGACTGGGCCGGAGCCGCCGACGTGGGCCACCGCGCCGCCGCGCAGAACATCTCCGACATCAACGCCATGGGCGGGCGGGCCAGCTCGCTGACCATCGGCCTGGCCGCGCCGTCCGACCTCGAGGCCCGGTGGGCACTGGACTTCGCCCAGGGCTTCGCCGACGAGTGCGCGCTGGTCGGGGCCAGCATCGTGGGCGGCGACCTCACCCGCGCCGACCAGGTCGTCGTGGCGGTGACCGTGATCGGCGCCTGCACGGTCGCACCCGTGGTCCGCTCGGGCGCCGAGCCCGGCGACGTGCTCGCGCTGGCGGGGCGCCAGGGGTGGGCGGCCGGCGGGCTCGCCGTGCTCGGGCGCGGCTTCCGCTCCCCGCGTGTGCTGGTCGAGGCCTACCGCCGCCCCCAGCCGCCGTACGACGCCGGGCCGGCCGCCGCCGAGGCGGGCGCCACCGCGATGATCGACGTCTCCGACGGCCTCCTGGCCGAGGCGACGCACCTGGCGGTGTCGTCGGGGGTGGCCATCGACGTGCGCACCGACGCGCTCGACGTGCCCGAGCCGCTGCACGCGGTGGCGGCGGCGCTGGGCGGGGTCGACCCGGTCTCCTTCGTGCTCTCGGGCGGCGACGACCACGCGCTGCTGGCTACCTTCCCCGCCGGCACCACCCTGCCCGAGGGCTGGTCGGTGATCGGCGAGGTGCACGAGGGGGAGGGTGTCACCGTCGACGGCGCCACCTGGACCGGTGAGACCGGCTGGACCCACTTCTGACGCACGAACGGCCGCCACCCCGGTGGGGTGACGGCCGTCCGACGGCGGATCAGGGGGAGGTCAGCGCGAGACCTTGCCCGCCTTCAGGCAGCCGGTGCAGACGTTGAGGCGCTTGGGGGTGCCGTTGATCTTGGCACGCACACGCTGGATGTTGGGGTCGAAGCGGCGCTTCGTGATCTTGCGCGACCACGGCCGGTTGTTGCCGAAGCCAGGCTTCTTGGCGCAGATGTCGCAGACGGCAGCCACCGTGAACTCCTGAAGGATCGAGGTTGGGACGAAACTGATGTGCACAACTGTCCGTGCACAGCCGAACGAGTCGAGGGCCCGGGTGCTCCGGGCAACCGCATCAGAGTATCCGAGGGGCCCGGTGCTCGGCCAATCGTGGCCGACCGCAGCCGATTCGTGGCCGTTCGTGACCATTCGGGGGACCGTGGCCGCCACCAGCACACTAACGTGTCGCCCCGTGGAGCCAGTGGGACCGACCGGACGCGGGGTGAGCCTCGAGGTCGTGCTGCTCTTCGTCGACATCGCCGTCGACGCCCTGGGCGCGGCCCGCGAGGAGATCGACGCTCTCAACGTCTATCCCGTGCCCGACGGCGACACCGGCACCAACATGTACCTGACGGTCTCCGCGGCGCGCGACGCCGTGCGCGAGGCCACCGGGGGAGACCCCGGCGCCGACCTCGGCGAGGCGCTGGCCGCCTTCAGCCGCGGCGCGCTGCTGGGTGCGCGCGGCAACTCCGGGGTGATCCTGAGCGAGATGATGCGCGCCATCGCCCGCCGGCTGGCACGCTCGACCCCCGAGGAGCGCAACGCCGAGGTGCTCGCCGAGGCGCTGCGCCTGGCCGCCGACGCGGCGTACGCCGCCGTGGGCACGCCGGTGGAGGGCACCATCCTCTCGGTGGCACGGGCCGCGGCCGAGGCCGCCGAGGTGACGCGCGAGGAGCCCCGGGCGCGCACCCGCGACGTCTTCACCGCCGCCGCCGAGGCCGCCCGCGCCGCCCTGGCCCGCACCCCCGACCAGCTGCAGGCGCTGGCCGACGCCGGTGTCGTCGACGCCGGCGGGCGGGGGCTGAGCGTGGTGCTCGACGCGGCCGAGACCGCGCTGACCGGGCGCCGCCCCGAGCCGGTGCTGCCGCGCATCGGTCGGCACGCGATCCCCGTGACCACCCCGACGACCGGTTCGGGCCACCCACCGGGCGCCGACCTGACCCCGGGCGGGCCGGCGTACGAGGTGATGTACCTGCTCGACACCGACGCGGAGCAGGTCCCGGCGCTGCGCGAGCGGCTCGCGGCGCTCGGCGACTCCCTGGTGGTGGTCGGCGACGAGCGGCTCTGGAACGTCCACGTGCACGTGGACGACGTCGGTGCGGCCATCGAGGCCGGCATCGAGGCGGGTCGACCGCACCGGATCCGCGTCACCCACTTCCACGACCAGCTCGCCCAGCAGGCCACGCACCAGGAGCGCGAGGTGGCCCGCCCGCGCGAGGGTCGTTGCGTGGTCGTCGTCTCCGCCGGCCCCGGTCTCTCCGCCCTCTTCGGGGAGGCCGGTGCCGTGGTCGTCGAGGGCGGACCGGGCCGGCGACCCTCCACCGGCGACCTGCTGGGGGCCATCACCGGCTGCGGCGCCCAGGAGGTGGTGGTGCTGCCCAACGACGGCGACTCGGTGCGTGCCGCCCAGGTCGCGGCCTCGACGGCCACCCAGGACACCGGGGTCCGGGTCGCGGTGATCCCGACCCAGGCGCAGGTGCAGGGCCTGGCCGCGCTGGCGGTGCACGAGCCCGGCCGCGGCTTCGACGCCGACGTCCTCGAGATGACCGCCACCGCCCGCCACGCCCGCCACGGCGCGGTCACGGTCGCCGCGCGCCAGGCGATGACGATGGCCGGCCCGTGCGAGCCCGGCGACGCCCTCGGCGTGGTCGCGGGCGACTTCGCCGTCGTCGGCTCGGCGCTGGCCGACGTGGCCACCGAGGTGCTCGGGCGGCTGGTGGTCGGTGGAGGTGAGCTCGTCACCATCGTCTCGGGCGCCGACGACCCCGACGGCGTCCTGGCCGAGCACTGCACCTCGTGGCTGGCCGAGCACCACCCCTATGTCGACGCCGTGGTGTACGACGGAGGGCAGGAGCGCTACCCGCTCCTGCTGGCGGTGGAGTGAGCGAGGAGGTGCGGCGGTGATCTCGATGGACTCGCCGGTCGAGACCGTGCTGGGCGACACCGGCACGAAGGCCCCCAAGATCGTCAAGGGGCTGGGGCTGCGCACCGTGGGCGAGCTGGTGCACCACCTGCCCCGACGCTACGTGCGCACCGGCGAGCTGACGACGGTCGACTCGCTCGAGGAGGGCGAGCTGCTCACCGTGGTCGGCCAGATCGGCCAGACCCGCCGGCGCGAGTACACCGACCGCCGCACCGGGCGCACGGCGTACCGCGTCGACACGGTGCTGCGCACCGACGGGCCGAGCCTGCGGATGTCGTTCTTCGCCAAGAAGCCGCACATGGCCGACTGGCACGAGCGGCGGCTGCCCGAGGGGCGGCGCGGCATCTTCCAGGGCAAGGTCGGGCGCTTCAACGGCGAGTGGCAGCTGACCAATCCGCAGATGGTGCTGATGGGCACCGAGGGCGAGGACGCCGCCCAGCTCTCGCTCGAGACCCTCGGCGACCTCTACCCGATCTACCCGCTCACCAAGGGCGTGGACACCTGGGACCTGCAGCGGGCGGTCACCTTCGCGCTGGCCGTGCTCGACGAGGTGCCCGAGCTGCTGCCCGAGCACGTGCGGACACAGGCCGGGCTGGTCGACGCCGGCACCGCGCTGCAGTGGGTGCACCACCCGCAGGACCACTCCCAGGTCACCCGGGCGCTGCAGCGGCTGCGCTTCGACGAGGCGATCGTCACCCAGCTGGTGCTCGCGCGCCGCCGCCGGGCGCTGGCCGACCTCGGCGCCCGTCCGCGCGCCGGTCGCAGCGGCGGGCTGCTCGACGCCTTCGACGCGCGCCTGCCCTTCGAGCTGACCGCGGGCCAGGTGGAGGTCGGCGCCGAGATCGACGCCGACCTGGCGCGCGAGCGGCCGATGAACCGGCTGCTGCAGGGCGAGGTCGGCTCGGGCAAGACGCTGGTGGCGCTGCGCGCGATGCTGCGGGTCGTCGACTCGGGGGCGCAGGCCGCGCTGCTCGCGCCCACCGAGGTGCTGGCCCAGCAGCACCACCGCTCGATCACCGCGATGCTCGGCGACCTCGCCGCCGGGGGCTTGCTGGGCGGTGCCGACGAGGCCACCGCGGTGGAGCTGCTGACGGGGTCGATGACCAAGACCCAGCGCACCGGCCCGATGTCGCGGCTGGCCTCCGGCGAGGCCGGCATCGTGATCGGCACGCACGCGCTGCTCGAGGACCGCGTGGGCTTCGCCGACCTCGGCCTCGTCGTCGTCGACGAGCAGCACCGCTTCGGGGTCGAGCAGCGCGCCGCCCTCACCGACAAGGCCGGCACCCCGCCGCACGTGCTGGTGATGACCGCCACCCCGATCCCGCGCACGGTGGCGATGACGGTCTTCGGCGACCTCGAGGTCTCCACCCTGACCGAGCTGCCCGCGGGACGGGCGCCGGTGCAGACCACGGTCGTGCCCGTCGCCGACGCCCCGCACTGGGTCGACCGGGTCTGGCAGCGGGTGCGCGAGGAGGTCGCGGCCGGCCACCAGGTCTACGTGGTGTGCCCGCGCATCGCCGGCGACGAGCCCGAGTCCGGCCAGGGCGACGTGCCCGAGGAGGAGCGCACGGACCGTCCGCTCAGTGCCGTCGAGGAGGTCGTCGAGGAGCTGCGCCAGGGGCCGTTGGACGGGCTGCGGCTGGCCGCCCTGCACGGAAGGCTGACCCCCGACGTCAAGGACGCCACGATGCGCGCCTTCGCCGCCGGCGAGGTCGACGTGCTGGTCTCCACCACGGTCATCGAGGTCGGCGTCGACGTCGCCAACGCCACGGCGATGGTGCTCCTCGACGCCGACCGGTTCGGGGTCTCCCAGCTCCACCAGCTGCGCGGCCGGGTGGGCCGCGGCGGGCACCCGGGGCTGTGCCTGCTCGTCACCCACACCGAGGTCGGCAGCCCGGCACGCGGTCGGCTCGAGGCGGTCGCGGCGACCTCCGACGGCTTCGAGCTCAGCCGGGTCGACCTCGAGCAGCGCCGCGAGGGCGACGTGCTCGGCGCCCACCAGTCCGGCTACCAGTCCTCGCTGCGCACCCTGCGCGTGCTGCGCGACGAGGAGACGATCCTCGCCGCCCGGCGTGCGGCCGGCGACCTGCTCGAGGGCGACCCCGACCTCCGGGGAGCGCCCGCCCTGGCCGCGGCGGTCGAGCGGCTCGAGCGGTCGGTGGCCGCCGACTTCGTCGACCGCTCGTAGGATCGCGCCCCATGACGCGCATCATCGGCGGCAGCGCCGGCGGACGCCGCCTGAGCACCCCGCCCGGCACCGCCACCCGCCCGACCGCCGACCGGGTCCGGGAGGCGCTGTTCTCCTCCATCGAGGCCGCGACCGGCTCCCTCGACGGCCTGCGCTTCCTCGACCTGTACGCCGGTTCGGGCGCGGTCGGTCTCGAGGCGCTCTCGCGCGGGGCCGGGGTGGCGACCCTGGTCGAGTCCGACCGGCGCACGGCCGGGCTGATCGCGACCAACGCCCGCACGCTCGGCTTCGCCCGCGCCGAGGTGCTCGCGGCGCCGGTGGCGGCCACGCTGGGCCGGGCCCCGGCAGCGCCGTACGACGTGGTCTTCACGGACCCGCCCTACCCGCTGTCGGAGGAGGACCTGGCCGCCGACCTGGCGGCACTGGTCTCGCAGGGCTGGCTGGTGCCCGACGCGCTGGTCGTCGTGGAGCGGTCGCGGCGCAGCCCGGAGCCGGCCTTCCCGGCCGGCTTCGTCGAGGTCCGCTCGCGCAAGTACGGTGAGACGACCCTGTGGTCGGCCCACGCGCCCGTGGACGAGCCCGGGGAGACAGCAGCCGAGCCGGTCGCACCGGCACCAGGAGCGGGGGAGCAGTAGTGCGCCGAGCCGTCTGCCCGGGGTCCTTCGACCCCGTCACCAACGGACACATCGACATCGTGCGGCGAGCGGCCTCGCTCTTCGACGAGGTCGTCGTCGCGGTCGGGGTGAACAAGTCCAAGAACCGGATGTTCTCTCCCGAGGAGCGGATGGCGATGCTCACCGAGGCCTGCGCCGACTTCGACAACGTGCGCGTCGACGGCTTCAAGGGCCTGCTCACCGACTACTGCGCCGAGCACGGCATCCACGCGATCGTCAAGGGCCTGCGCGCGGTCAGCGACTTCGACTACGAGCTGCAGATGGCCCAGATGAACTCCTCGCTGACCGAGGTCGAGACCGTCTTCGTGCCCACCAGCCCCGAGTACTCCTTCCTGGCCTCGAGCCTGGTCAAGGAGGTCGCCACCTTCGGCGGCGACGTCTCCACCCTGGTGCCCGACTTCGTGCACGCGCGCCTCACCGCACGCATCGCCGAGCAGCGCGGATGAGCGGGGCGGCGCGTTTTGCCCCGTGGTTCCCCCGAGGGCTACGCTTCCCGCTGATCTGTTCGTGCCCGGACCCGGAAGTGATCCCCTGACCAGCCTGGACCCGAGAGCGCCGCTCGTGCTCGACACCCGCGAGCTCGGCCGCCGCCCGGGGTCCCAGCGTGAGGTGACGCTCTCGGTGCCGGCACCGGCAGATCTGGGCATCGACGTCCTCCTTGTCCCCGAGGGCTCGCCGGTCGACATCGACCTGCGGCTCGAGGCGGTCATGGAGGGAGTCCTGGTCACGGGCACGGCGCGAGCCGTGCTCGACGGCGAGTGCGCACGGTGCCTGGAGGAGATCCACGACGACGTCGAGGTGACCTTCCAGGAGCTGTACGTCTACGCCGAGCACCAGACCTCCCACGACGAGGACGACGAGGTCAGCCGGCTCGAGGACGACCTGCTCGACCTCGAGCCCCAGCTGCGGGACGCGGTGGTGCTCACGCTGCCGTTCCAGCCCCTGTGCACCGAGGACTGCCCCGGTCTGTGCCCCGAGTGCGGAGCACGACTGGCCGGGGACCCCGACCACGGTCACGACGAACCGATCGACCCGCGCTGGGCCGGCCTGGCCGCCCTGGCGCAGGACGAGCCGGACGAGAAGTAGCAGACCCACCAGCACGACCACCACCAGGCCCGGAGCGATCCCGGCCTCGCAACGAGGAGAAAACAGTGGCTGTCCCGAAGCGGAAGATGTCGCGCAGCAACACCCGTCACCGTCGCTCGGCCTGGAAGGCCACGGCCCCGACCCTGGTGACCTGCGCGAACCCCGCGTGCGGTGCCAAGCACCTCCCGCACCGCGCGTGCGGCGCGTGCGGCCAGTACGGCGCCAAGGCCGACCGTCGTCAGGTCCTCTGAGACCTCCGAAGCCCTGAACGACTACGCCGAGCTGCGAGCAGCGCTCGGGGATCCTGAGCTGGACCCCGAGCTGCTGGACCGCGCGCTCACGCACCGGTCCTACGCCTACGAGAACGGCGGACTGCCGACCAACGAGCGCCTGGAGTTCCTGGGCGACTCGGTGCTCGGCGTCGTCGTGACCGAGACGCTGTACCGGACCCACCCGGACCTCTCCGAGGGCCGGCTGGCCAAGCTGCGCGCCGCGGTGGTCAACGCCCGCGCCCTGGCCGGGGTGGGCCGCGGCATCCGGCTCGGCGAGCACGTCAAGCTCGGCCGCGGCGAGGAGAGCACCGGGGGTCGCAACAAGGCCTCGATCCTCTCCGACACCGTCGAGGCGGTCATCGGGGCGGTGCACCTCTCCGGCGGAGGCATCGAGAACTCCGCCGCGGTGGTGCACCGCCTCTTCGACCCGCTCATCGAGGCCGCTTCGGCGCTCGGTGCCGGCCTCGACTGGAAGACCTCCCTCCAGGAGCTCTCGGCCGAGCACGGTCTGGGTGTCCCGGAGTACGTGATCGAGGACAGCGGCCCCGACCACCAGAAGACCTTCACCGCCCAGGTGCGCGTGGGCGAGGACCTCTACGGCAACGGCACCGGCCGGTCCAAGAAGGAGGCCGAGCAGGCCGCCGCCGAGACGGCGTACGGCGAGATCGCGGCCCGCCTCGGTGTCACCGACCCGGCCGAGACCGCCGCCGAGGTCGCGGCCGGCAACGCCGCCGCCGGCAAGTCCGGCACCGGCACCAGCGGCTCGTAGACGCACGTGCCCGAGCTCCCCGAGGTCGAGGTGGTGCGCGCCGGGCTCGAGCGCCACGTCGTGGGCGCACGGGTGACCGGCGTCGACGTCCTGCACCCGCGCCCGGTGCGCCGCGACGAGCGTGGTCCCGAGGGGTTCGCCGCCGCGCTCACCGGGCGCACCATCACCGGCGCCCGTCGTCGCGGCAAGTACCTCTGGCTGCCGCTCGACGACGGGGACGCCCTGCTGGCCCATCTCGGCATGAGCGGCCAGATGCTCGTGCAGCCGGCCGACGCGGAGCCCGAGAAGCACCTCCGTGTGCGGATCCGCCTCGACGGCGCCGCCGACTCCCGCCACCTCCACTTCGTCGACCAGCGGATGTTCGGGGGCCTCTCGATCTCGACCGGTGGAGCCGAGCTGCCGCCGGAGATCGCGCACATCGCGCGCGACCCGCTCGACCCGCTCTTCGACGACGACGAGCTCGCGGCCCGGGTGCGCCGGCGCGCCTCGGGGATCAAGCGGCAGCTGCTCGACCAGAACCTCGTCTCGGGCGTGGGCAACATCTACGCCGACGAGGCCCTGTGGCGCGCCCGCATCCACGGCGAGCGGCCGGGGGAGCGGCTGAGCCGGGCCCAGGTGCTGGCGCTGCTGGGACACGCCCGCGACGTCATGCGTGACGCGCTCGCCCAGGGCGGCACGTCCTTCGACGCGCTCTACGTCAACGTCAACGGCGAGTCCGGCTACTTCGACCGCTCGCTGCACGCCTACGGGCGCGCCGACGAGCCGTGCGACCGCTGCGGCACCCCCATCCGCCGGGTCGCGTTCATGAACCGCTCGTCCTACTTCTGCCCGCGCTGCCAGCCGGCGCCACGCCGTCGTCGGGTGGTCGCCCCGGCGCCGGCTCCGCCCGACTGAGCGCAATTGACCCCAGGGTCGGCCGGTGGGACTCTTGAAGACGGTCCGGACGTCCGTCCGTGGCCGCCCCACGTTCCCACCGCACTGGAGAGTCCCCATGGCCAAGGCGCTGATCGGCTACCGCAGCAGCGACCTGTTCGACCCTCGTACGGCGGCCGACAACGCGCGCCTGCGGGCCCGCGTCGCCGAGCTGGAGGCCCTCGTCCTGAGCCTCTGCGCCGAGAACGACCGGCTCACCGCCCAGGTCGCCGACCGGGGCCTGCGCGAGGAGATGCAGGACCTGCAGGAGATGCAGCCCGCCTGAGCGGCGCATGACCCCGCACGTGACCCCGCACGTGACCAGGGGGGCCCCGCGTCGTTGGGCCCCACATGACCCGTCGTCCCCGTCTCCTGCCCGGAGTCCTCGCCGCCGTCGCCCTCGCGCTGACCTCGATCGGGGTGGCTGCTCCCGCGCAGGGCGCTGACTCAGACGAGGTCCGCCGCCAGATGCTCGAGCGAGCTGCGCAGCAGCCCGGCACGACGGCCTCGCTGGTCGCCAGCGACAACATCGCCCAGGTCTCCTCCAACCCCAGCCAGGTCGGCATCTCGGGCTGCTTCACCGCCACCGCGCCGCTCTTCGTCTCCAGCGGCCTGGACTCGCTGCGCGTCTTCGACGTCTCCGACGCCGCGAGCCCCCGGCTGACCGGTGTGCTGCCCAGCGTGATGTTCGAGAACGAGGCGATGAGCTGCGGCGAGCGCCGCACCCCCGACGGCACCCGCCGCTTCGCGCTGATCGGGGTCGACCTCGTCCAGCTCTCGCCCGACGACATCGAGCACGTCAACGTCGGCGGCGGCGAGCTGGTGGTGGTCGACGTGACCGACCCGTCCGCGCCGGTCGTGCTCTCGAGGGCTCCCGGCACCACCTCCACGCACACCGTGGCCTGCCTCGACGACACCAACTGCCGCTACGCCTACTCGGCCGGCGACCGCTCGACGTTCTCGATCTTCGACCTGCGCGACCTCGAGAACCCCGTCGAGGTCGACTCCGACCGCTCCGCGCCAGGTGTGCAGCCCTTCACCAGCCCCACCGGCGGACACAAGTGGAACTTCGACGCCGCCGGGATCGGCACCCACACCGGGTACGCCGGAGCGTCGATGTGGGACGTCTCGAAGCCACGACGTCCCCGGGTGCTGACCACCACCGGCGCGGCCGGCGAGGGCAGCGACCCCGACCACGAGGGCTGGAACGACTTCATCCTGCACAACGCCTTCCGCCCGCACGCCGACCGCTTCGAGCCCGGCCGCAAGCCCTCGCTGCGCCGCGGCAACGTGCTGCTGGTGACCGAGGAGGACTACGAGCAGACCGACTGCTCGCTGGCCGGCTCGTTCCAGACCTGGTGGGTCAAGCGGCTCGACGGCAAGCCCGGCCGGATCGTGCCGCTCGACAAGGTCGAGCTCTCCGACCTCGCCACGTTCCCGCTGCCCCGAGGCGCGTTCTGCTCCTCGCACTGGTTCGACTACCGCCCCGGCGGGCTGGTCGCGGCCGGCTTCTACGGCGGCGGCACCCAGGTGCTCGACGTCAGCAGGCCGCGCCGCATCCGCAGCCACGCGCACGCCGTGTGGGGCCTCTCGGAGGTCTGGGACGCCATGTGGGCGCCGGTCTACGACGCCCGCGGCCGCCGCACCGACGAGCGCACCAACCTGGTCTACAGCATCGACCTGGTGCGTGGTCTCGACGTGTACGCCGTCGACGTGCCGGGTGACGGCCGGGGAGCCGAGCCGAGCCCGGCCACGCAGTCGGCCGTCTCGGTCTCCGACCGTGCCGCCGCGAACGCCCTGCCCCTGGGGCTCGTCGGCGCCGCGGCGGCCGGCGCGCTGCTCCTGCGGCGCCGGCGCGCCCAGGGGTAGCCTGAGGCCCACCTCGGCGGAAGGGCCCCTGCGTTGTACCTGAAGAGCCTGACCCTCAAAGGGTTCAAGTCCTTCGCCTCCTCGACGACCCTGCAGCTCGAGCCGGGCATCACCTGCATCGTGGGCCCCAACGGGTCGGGGAAGTCCAACGTGGTCGACGCGTTGGCCTGGGTGATGGGCGAGGCGAGCGCCAAGAGCCTGCGCGGCGGCAAGATGGACGACGTCATCTTCGCCGGCACCTCCGGCCGTCCGCCGCTGGGACGTGCCGAGGTGCAGCTGAGCATCGACAACACCGACGGCGCCCTGCCGATCGAGTACGCCGAGGTGACGATCAGCCGCACGATGTTCCGCTCCGGGGGCTCGGAGTACGCCATCAACGGCCAGACCTGCCGCCTGCTCGACGTCCAGGAGCTGCTCAGCGACTCGGGCATCGGGCGCGAGATGCACGTCATCGTCGGGCAGGGCCAGCTCGACCAGATCCTGCATGCGACACCCGAGGACCGGCGCGGCTTCATCGAGGAGGCCGCCGGGGTCCTCAAGCACCGCAAGCGCAAGGAGAAGGCGCTGCGCAAGCTCGACTCGACCGAGGGCAACCTGCACCGGTTGAACGACCTGCTCAGCGAGATCCGTCGCCAGCTCAAGCCGTTGGGTCGCCAGGCCGAGGTGGCGCGGCGTGCCGCCACGGTGCAGGCCGACGTGCGCGATGCGCGGGCCCGGCTGCTCGCCGACGACCTGGTCACCGCGCGCACGACGCTGGAGCAGGAGATGGCCGACGAGTCGGTGCTGCTGCAGCGCCGCGAGGAGGTCGAGAAGGCCACCACGCAGGCCCGCGAGCAGGAGGGCGCAGCTCGAGGAGGCGCTGCGCGAGGACCTGCCGGTGCTGGCGGCGGCCCAGGACACCTGGTACGCGCTGTCGGGGCTGCGCGAACGCCTGCGCGGCACCCAGTCGCTGGCCGCCGAGCGGGTGCGCAACGCCGCGGCCAGCACCGAGGTCGAGACCGCGAGCGGGCGCGACCCCGACGACCTGGAGGCCGAGGCCTCCCGGGTGCGTGAGCAGGAGCAGCGCACCGCCGCCGAGGTCGACGCCCGCCGAGCGGACCTCGAGCAGGCCGTCACGGCCCGCAAGGGCGCCGAGGACGCCGCTGCCGAGGAGGAGCGCCGCATCGCCGCTCTCCAGCGCGCAGCCGCCGATCGGCGCGAGGGCCTCGCACGTCTGCACGGCCAGGTCAACGCGCTGAGGTCGCGCGCCGCTGCGGCCGACGAGGAGGTCGGCCGGCTGCGGCACAGCCGCGAAGAGGCCCTCGAGCGGGCCGAGCGCGCCCAGCAGGCGTTCACCGCCCTGGAGACCAGGGTCGCGGGCCTGGACGCGGGGGAGGAGGGCCTCGACGCCGAGCACGAGCAGGCGGTCGACGAGCTCGACGAGGTCGAGGCCCTGCTGGCGCAGGTGCGCGAGCGGGCACAGGCCGCCGACCGCGACCGGCACACGCTCGCCGCCCGCAAGGACGCCCTCGAGATGGGCCTGAACCGCAAGGACGGTGCCGGGGCGCTGCTGGGCAGCGACCAGGTCGAGGGCCTGCTGGGTTCGGTGGCCGCCCTGGTCACCGTGCGCACCGGCTACGAGACGGCCGTGGCTGCCGCGCTCGGCCCGCACGCCGACGCGGTGGCCGTCGAGGGCGCCGACGACGCGCTCGCAGCGGTGGCCGGGCTCAAGGCCGACGACCTGGGGCGCGCCGGGCTGCTGCTCGCCGACGGTCCCGAGCTGCCCGGGCCGGGGGACTGGCCCGCCCTGCCCGACGGGGCGGCGTACGCCGTCGGCGTGGTGGACTGCCCGGCGCGGCTGCGCCCCGCGTTGACCCGGCTCCTCGACCGGGTCGTCGTGGTCGACGACCTGGCGGCCGCGCGCCGGCTGGTCGACGGTGACCCGGCGCTCAGCGCTGTCACCCGTGAGGGCGACGTGGTGGGCGCGCACCTGGTGGCCGGTGGCTCGAGCGCCCAGCCCAGCCTGATCGAGGTGCAGGCCGCGGTCGACGAGGCCGCTGCCGCGTTGGCCGAGGCGGTCGCCGCCAGCGAGCGGGCCGGCTTCGAGATCTCGCGGCTCGAGGCGCGGCGCCACGACGCCCAGCAGCGCGTCGACGTGGCACTGGCGCGGCTGCACGAGTCCGACGCGACGCTGGCCGCGGTGGCCGAGGAGCTGGGCCAGCACGGCTCGCAGGCCCGCTCGGCGCGCGCCGAGGCCGAGCGTGTCGAGCAGGCCATCGCGCGGGCCGAGCAGGCCGAGCGTCGATGCCGTCGCCGGACTGGCCGACCTCGAGGCGCGACTCACGCGGGCCGAGGAGGCCCCCGAGCAGGAGCCCGACACCGCCGAGCGCGAGCGCCTGGGCGAGGCCTCCCGCGAGGCGCGCCAGTCCGAGATGGACGCCCGGCTGGCGCTGCGCACCGCCGAGGAGCGGGCCCGCGCCATCCACGGGCGCGCCGACTCGCTGCTGCGGGCCGCAGCCAAGGAGCGCGAGCAGCGCGCCCGGGCCACGGAGCGCCGCGCGCGGCTGCTGCGCGAGGGACGTGCCGCCGAGGCGGTCGCCACCGCGGTGGCCTGGGCCCTGTCGCGGCTCGAGGTCTCGGTGCAGCATGCGGCCGACGCCCGGGCCGCGGTCGAGGAGGCCCGGCGCGAGCGCGAGGAACAGCTGCGCGAGGTGCGGGCCCGCCTGCGCGACCTGGCGCGCGACCACGAGGAGCTGATCAGCTCGGTGCACCGCGACGAGATGGCCCGCGCCCAGCAACGCATGCGCATCGAACAGCTCGAGGAGCGCGCCCTCGACGAGGTGGGCATCGAGCCCGACTCGCTGGTCGCCGACTACGGCCCGCACCAGCCGGTGCCGCAGGAGGTCGCCGACGACGCCCCCGAGGGCACCCCGGCCGCCGTCCCGTTCGTGCGCGAGGAGCAGCGCAAGCGGCTCAAGGCCGCCGAGCGGGCCCTGGCGATGCTGGGCAAGGTCAACCCGTTGGCGCTCGAGGAGTTCTCGGCCATGGAGGAGCGGCACAAGTTCCTCACCGAGCAGCTCGAGGACCTGCGGCGCACCCGCAAGGACCTCCTCGACATCGTCAAGGACGTCGACGACCGGGTCGAGCAGGTCTTCCGCGAGGCCTACGCCGACGTCGAGAAGGCCTTCGACGCCACGTTCGCACGGCTCTTCCCCGGCGGCGAGGGGCGCCTGGTGCTCACCGACCCCGACGACATGCTCACCACCGGCATCGAGGTCGAGGCCCGCCCGCCCGGCAAGAAGGTCAAGCGGCTCTCGCTGCTCTCGGGCGGCGAGCGCTCCCTGGTCGCGGTGGCGTTCCTGGTGGCGCTCTTCAAGGCCCGCCCCTCGCCGTTCTACATCCTCGACGAGGTCGAGGCCGCGCTCGACGACACCAACCTGGGCCGGCTGCTCGAGATCTACGAGGAGCTGCGCGAGAACTCGCAGCTGCTCGTCATCACCCACCAGAAGCGCACCATGGAGGTCGGCGACGCCCTCTACGGCGTGACCATGCGCGGCGACGGCGTCTCGGCCGTCATCAGCCAGCGCCTGCGAGAGACGGAGCCCGTGTGAGCACCCGACCGACCCGCGACGACTACGTCGCCTGGCGCACCGTGACGACACGCTGGCGCGACGACGACGCCTACGGCCACCTCAACAACGCCACCTACTACGAGATGTTCGACACCGCGGTCAACGCCCACCTCTACGAGGCCTCCGGCGTCGACGTGCGCTCGCTGCCGCAGATCGGGGTGGTGGCCGAGACCTCGTGCCGCTACTTCCGCGAGATCGGCTTCCCGGCGCCGGTGGAGACGGGTCTCGTGGTCGACCGGGTCGGCACCTCGTCGGTGGTCTACCGCATCGGTCTCTTCCAGGGCGACGGCGACGAGGCGGCCGCCGAGGGTCGCTTCGTGCACGTGTACGTCGACAACACCGACCCGGCGCGCGGCGTCACCCCGATTCCCGACGTGATCCGCGCCGCAGTCGAGCCGCTCCTGCGCGTGGGCGGGGGCCGGTAGAGCCACGGTGTGCCACCGTGGGGTGCTCCACCCCCCGTTCATCCCTTCCCCCTCGGAGATCCCTCGTGCTCTCGATCGTCGTCGCCATGGTCGTCATCGTGGTCCTGGCCGCCCTGGTCCTCTACTACGTCGCCGTCCCGCACCGGGGCGGCGAGGCGGACTCGGGGGGCTGGCTCGAGCAGACGATGCGCCGGGCCCGCGGCTCGGTGCGCACTCTGGGCCAGGACGACGACGAGCACGACCCCGGGAACGACCACGGCGACGACCAGGGGCACGACCAGCACGGCCGTTGACCGGCTGAGGCCGGGCCCGTCCCGGGTGGTTGGATGAGGGCCATGGAGACCCTCGCCCTCGTGATCCTCGTCATCGCCGTCGTCGGTGTCGCCCTCGTGGGCGCCGTCGCCGGCCTCGTCGTCACCCGGCGCCGCAAGCCGGGCCCGCTGCCCGACACCCACACCGACGTCCTCGGCACCCCCACCGCCGACCCGGAGGCTCCGCCGGTCGAGCTGAGCGCGCCGCCGGCGACGATCGAGCCCGAGGCCCCGGCCGAGCCGGAGGCGCCCGCCGAGCCGGTCGCGCCGCCCGTCGAGCGGCCCGAGGGCACCGCCTCGCGCATGGTCCGGCTGCGCCAGCGGCTCGCGGGCTCCCAGGGTGCGCTGGGGCGCGGGCTGCTCGCCCTGCTCTCGCGCGAGCGCCTCGACGAGGACACCTGGGAGGACATCGAGGACACCCTGCTCACCGCCGACATCGGCGTCGCCCCGACCCAGGAGCTGGTGGAGCGGCTGCGCACCCGGTTGCGGGTCGAGGGCACGGCCGACCCGCGCGCGGTGCTGCGCGAGGAGCTGCTGGCCCTGGTCGACCCGACCATGGACCGCGCCCTCCGCGTGAGCGGCGAGGGCGACGAGCCCGGCGTGGTGCTGGTCGTCGGGGTCAACGGCGCCGGCAAGACCACCACCGTCGGCAAGATCGCCCGCATCCTGGTCGCCGAGGAGCGCAGCGTGGTGCTCGGCGCGGCCGACACCTTCCGCGCCGCCGCCGTGGAGCAGCTCGGCACCTGGGGCGAGCGGGTCGGGGTCGAGACCGTCAAGGGCGAGGAGGGCGCCGACCCGGCCTCGGTCGCCTTCCGCGCCGTCGAGGAGGGCCGCCGCAGGGGCGTCGACACGGTCATCGTCGACACCGCCGGCCGCCTGCAGAACAAGCAGGGCCTGATGGACGAGCTCGGCAAGGTCAAGCGGGTCGTGGAGAAGCAGGCCCCGGTCACCGAGGTGCTGCTCGTGCTCGACGCCACCACCGGCCAGAACGGCATGATCCAGGCCCGCGTCTTCAGCGAGGCCGTCGACGTCACCGGCATCGTGCTGACCAAGCTCGACGGCTCGGCCAAGGGCGGCATCGTGGTCGCCGTGCAGCGCGAGCTCGGCGTGCCGGTCAAGCTGGTGGGCCTGGGCGAGGGCGCCGACGACCTGGCGCCCTTCGACGCCGGCGCCTTCGTCGACGCCCTGCTCGGCGGCTGAGCCCACCGGAGTTCACGGGGGCGTAACACGGGCGGCGCACTCGTTGCCCGCGCGTAACACCCGCCGCCGGACCCTGAAACACGGCATCGACAGGCTCAGCACTGATGGGGACGCACCCCGCACCCGACATCGCGGTCGGGGGCCGGGGGAGCGTCCTTCGGAGTTGATCTTGGAGGTTCTGTGGACGGCTACAACGCGTTCATGCTGGTGGCCACGCTGCTGGTGCTGATGATGACCACCCCGGCCCTGGCGCTCTTCTACGGCGGCATGACGCGGTCGAAGTCGGTGCTGAACATGATGATGATGTCGTACGCCGCCATGGCGATCGTCGGCATCATCTGGGTGCTGTGGGGCTACTCGATGGTGTTCAGCGGCGAGGGGGGCATCGATGCGTTCTTCAACTCGCCGTTCGCCAACTTCGCCCTCGACGGCGTGGGCTACGACGGCTACACGTTCATGATGTTCCAGCTGACCTTCGCGGTGATCACCACCGCGCTGATCAGCGGCGCGATCGCCGACCGGGTGAAGTTCTCGGCCTGGCTGGTCTTCGTGCCGATCTGGGCGACCCTGTCGTACTTCCCGCTGGCCCACATGGTCTTCGGCTGCACCGACGATGCGCTCATCTGCACCCAGATCGGCGCCCAGGACTACGCCGGGGGCACCGCGGTGCACATCAACGCCGGTGTCGCCGGCCTGGTGCTGGCCCTGGTGATCGGCAAGCGGATCGGCTTCGGCCGTGAGCCCATGCGCCCCCACAACCTGACCCTGACCATGCTGGGCGCCGCCCTGCTGTGGGTCGGCTGGTACGGCTTCAACGTCGGCTCGATCGTCTTCAGCGACGACCTCGACGCCAGCGACCAGTTCCTGGCCGAGACCGGCCTGACCTTCGCCAACACCACCCTGGCGACGATGGCGGCGATCATCGGCTGGCTCGTCGTGGAGAAGGTGCTGCACGGCAAGGCCACCACCCTGGGTGCCGCGTCGGGCATCGTCGCGGGACTGGTGGCCATCACCCCGGCCGCCGGTGCGGTCAACATCCTCGGGGCGCTGGCCATCGGCCTGGTCTCCGGTGCGCTGTGCGCCTGGGCCGTCGGCCTGAAGTTCAAGCTGAAGTACGACGACTCGCTCGACGTGGTGGGCGTCCACCTCGTCGGCGGCATCGTCGGCACCGTGATGATCGGGCTGTTCTCGGTCACCTCGAGCGAGGGCGACAACATCGCCGGTGGTGCGGTCGACGGCCTGTTCTACGGTGGCGGCGTCGGGTCCCTGGTCGACCAGGTGCTCGGTGTCCTGGTCGCGGTGGCCTGGTCCGGTGTGGCCACGCTGCTCATCGCGCTGGCCATCAAGTTCACCATGGGCTGGCGCATCGAGGAGGAGTCCGAGGTCGAGGGCATCGACTTCGACCAGCACGGCGAGTCGGCCTACGATCTGAACACCAGCCTCTCCAGTGGCAGCGGTGGCGCGTTCGCCGCCGCCACGAAGTCCGATCCCTCCACCCGCACGGAAGGGGCACACGCATGAAGCTCGTGACCGCGGTCATCAAGCCGCACAAGTGGGAGGACGTCCGCGAGGCCCTCGAGACCTTCGGCGTCGCCGGCATGACCGTCAGCGAGGTCAGCGGCTACGGCCGCCAGAAGGGCCACACCGAGGTCTACCGCGGTGCGGAGTACGACGTGGCGCTCGTGCCGAAGATCCGGCTCGAGATCGTCGTCGACGACGCCGACGCCGAGGACGTCGCGGGCATCATCGTGAAGGCGGCGCAGACCGGCCGGATCGGTGACGGCAAGGTCTGGACCAGCCCCGTCGACAGCGTGGTGCGGGTCCGCACCGGCGACCGCGACGCGGCGGCCCTGTGATGGAGCCTGTGACCGAGCCCGCGAACGAGGCAGTGACGCTCCCGTGAGCGCGGCGACGGCCCGGTCCACCCCTGCGGTGGGCCGGGCCGTCGTCACGTCCGGCATGATCGGGGGCCACCACCAGCCCCGCTCCCACCCTCACCCCGACCCCAGGAGACCGACGTGACGGCCACCGAGCGGGAGCAGCGCACGAGCGAGGCGGACGCGCTGTGCGCGGCGGCGTACGAGAAGGCGGGCGGGGCCGAGGTCGGCTCGGCGCTGGTGGCCGTGGGCGGCTACGGCCGTCGCGAGCTGGCCCCGCACTCCGACCTCGACGTCGTGCTGGTGCTCGACGAGGGCGTGGAGCCCGGCGAGGTGGCCGAGCGGCTGTGGTACCCGCTGTGGGACTCCGGCACCACCATCGACCACTCGGTGCGCGAGCTGCCCCAGATGCTCGCCGCCGCCGAGGCCGACCTCCGGGTCGCGCTGGGCCTGCTCGACGTGCGGCACCTGGCCGGTGACCCCAACCTGACCCTGCGGCTGCGCGCCACGGTGCTGGCGCAGTGGCGCCGCCACGCCCGCGAGCGGCTCCCGGCGCTGCGCGAGCTGGTGCGCGCGCGCCACGAGCTGGTGGGCGAGCTGGCGCACATGTCGGTGCCCGACGTGAAGGAGGCCGAGGGCGGCCTGCGCGACGCGACCGTGCTGCGCGCCCTGGTGGCGACCTGGTTGGTCGACGTGCCGCACACCGACCTGGAGCGCGGCCGGCAGGCGCTCCTCGACGTCCGTGACCTCGTGCAGGCCGGTGCCGGGCGCGCCAGCGACCGCATCCACCCCGAGATGTGGAGCGAGCTGGCCACCGGGCTGGGCATGACCGACGCGCGCAGCGCCCAGGTGCACGTGCGCACCCTGGGGCGGCGCATCACCCACCTGTCGCGGCTGAGCTGGCGCCGCGTCGACGACTTCCTCGCGCGTCCGGTCTCGGTGCGCACCGCCCGCAGGCCCGCGCTGTTCCCGATCGCACCCGGCGTGGCGCTCGCCGGGCGCGAGATCGTGCTGGACCGCAAGGCCCGGCCCGCCGAGGACCCCGTGCTGCTGCTGCGCGCGGCGGCCGCGGCCGCCGAGATGGACGCGGTCCTGGCCCCGCCGACCGCGGCGCGGCTGGCGAGCGAGGTCGCCGAGCTGCCGCAGCCCTGGCCCACCGAGGCGCGCCAGCAGCTGGTGCGGTTGCTGGCCTCGGGGCGCGGGCTGCTGCCGGTGTGGGAGACGCTCGAGGAGACCGGGGCGCTGCCGCGGCTGCTGCCCGAGTGGGAGCGCATCCGGCTGCTGCCGCACGCCTCGGCCATCCACCGCTTCACCGTCGACCGCCACGTCGTGGAGACCTGCATCGAGGCCTCCTCGCTGATCCGGCAGGTCAACCGGCCCGACGTGCTGATGGTCGCCGCGCTGCTGCACGACATCGGCAAGGGCAGCCTGACCGAGCACAGCGTGGCGGGGGAGCCGATCGCCCGCGAGATCGCGACCCGGATGGGCTTCGAGCCCGCCTCGGTCGACCTCATCGCCGGGCTGGTGCGCTGGCACCTGCTGCTCGCCGAGACCGCCACCACCCGCGACCACGACGACCCGGCCACCATCGAGCGGGTGGCCTCGCGGGTGGGCTCGACCGAGGCGCTCTCGCTGCTGACCGCGCTGACCGAGGCCGACGCCAAGGCCGCCTCCGCCCAGGCGTGGTCGACCTGGCGGGCGGGCCTGGTGACCGAGCTCTCGCGGCGGGTGCACACCGCCCTCGACACCGGGCGCAGCCTGCCGTCCGTCGCCGACGAGGAGGTCGAGATCCCGCGTGCGGTCCGCAACGGCGCCGTCCACTTCGGGGTCGAGGCCACCACGGACGGGACCCGCGTCACCGCGATCGCCCCCGACCGGGTCGGACTGCTGGCCGACTTCTCGGGGCTCTTCGCCATGCAGCGCATCCCCGTGCGCTCGGCGCGTGCCTGGGCCCAGGAGCTCTACAGCGTGTCGGTCTGGGAGGTGGCCGAGCCCGGTCTCGACGTGCCCTACCTGCGCGAGCGGTACGAGGCGATCGCCGAGGGACGGGTCGACCCGGCGAGCCGGCTGCGTGCCGACCCCCGGGCCCTGGCGCCCACCGTGGAGGTGCGCCCCGACGCCTCTCGTACCGCGACCGTGCTGGAGGTGCGCGCCGCCGACCAGCCGGGCGTCGTCCACCGCGTCTGCGCCGCTCTGGCCCAGCTCGACGTGGCGGTCCGCTCCGCGCACGTCGAGACCCTCGGACCGCAGGCGGTGGACGTGTTCTACCTGCGCGAGGCCGCCGCCGGAGCGCTCTCCGAGACCCGGGCCGCGGACGCTGCGCACGCCGTCCGTGCGGCTCTCACCGTGGAGCCCCGTTAGGCTGGAGCCTCCACCCCGCTCCGCCGACTCACCGAGGGACGCCCTTGTTCGCCACACTGTCCGACCGGCTCGCCGACACCTTCAAGAACCTCCGGGGGAAGGGTCGACTGTCCGAGGCCGACATCGACGCGACCGCGCGCGAGATCCGCATCGCGCTCCTCGAGGCCGACGTCGCCCTGCCGGTGGTCAAGGAGTTCGTGGGCGCGGTCAAGGAGCGCGCCCGCGGCGAGGAGGTCAGCGGTGCGCTGAACCCCGCCCAGCAGATCATCAAGATCGTCAACGAGGAGCTCGTGACGATCCTGGGCGGCGAGACCCGCCGGCTGCGCTACGCCAAGACCGGCCCGACCGTCATCATGCTCGCCGGCCTCCAGGGCGCCGGCAAGACCACGCTGGCCGCCAAGCTGGCGCTGTGGCTCAAGGACCAGGGCAAGTCCCCGATGCTGGTGGCCGCCGACCTGCAGCGCCCCAACGCGGTCAAGCAGCTGCAGGTCAACGGCGAGCGGGTCGGCGTGACCGTCTTCGCCCCCGAGCCCGGCAACGGCGTCGGTGACCCCGTGGCGGTGGCGCGCGGCTCGGTCGAGGAGGCCAAGCGCACCCTGCACGACGTCGTCATCGTCGACACCGCCGGTCGCCTGGGCATCGATGCCGAGCTGATGAAGCAGGCCTCCGACATCCGCGACGCCGTCTCGCCCGACGAGGTGCTCTTCGTCGTCGACGCGATGATCGGCCAGGACGCCGTGATCACCGCGCAGTCCTTCCTCGACGGCGTCGGCTACGACGGCGTGGTGCTCACCAAGCTCGACGGCGACGCCCGCGGTGGTGCCGCGCTGTCGATCGCCTCGATCACCGGCAAGCCGGTCATGTTCGCCTCCAACGGTGAGAAGCTGACCGACTTCGACCTCTTCCACCCCGACCGCATGGCCTCACGGATCCTCGACATGGGTGACGTGATGACCCTGATCGAGCAGGCCGAGAAGAGCTTCGACTCCGAGCAGGCCCTCAAGGCGGCGCAGAAGCTCAGCGGGCAGGGCGGCGAGTTCACCCTCGACGACTTCCTCGAGCAGATGCAGCAGGTCCGCAAGCTCGGATCGATGTCGAAGATCATGGGGATGCTGCCCGGCATGGGGCAGTTCCGCGAGCAGCTCGAGAACTTCGACGAGCGCGAGATCGACCGCATCCAGGCCATCATCCAGTCGATGACCCCGGCCGAGCGGGCCAACCCCAAGCTGATCGACGGTTCGCGCCGGGCCCGCATCGCCAAGGGCTGCGGGCGCCAGGTCTCCGACGTGAACCAGCTCGTGGACCGCTTCTTCGAGGCGCGCAAGATGATGATGCAGATGGCCCGCGGCGGCGGGATGCCCGGGATGCCCGGCATGCCGGGGATGCCCGGGATGGGTGGCGGCAAGCGGGGCAAGGCCAAGCCCCAGCAGAAGAAGGGCAAGGGCGCCAAGCGTTCGGGCAACCCCGCCAAGGCCGCCCAGCAGGAGCAGGCGGCCAAGGAGAAGGCGGCGGCCGCGCCGGCCAACCCCTTCGGCACGCCGGGCGGTGAGCCGGTCGACTACGAGAAGGCGGCGGCCGACCTCGACCTGCCCAAGGACTTCTCGAAGTTCCTCAAGTGAGGTCCGTGGTGGTGGTCGACTCGGCCAACGTGATCGGCAGCCGTCCCGACGGCTGGTGGAAGGACCGCGCCGCGGCGACCCGGCGCCTGCACGAGGCGCTGCTGGTGGCCGACGTGCCCGGCGACGAGATCGTGATGGTCCTCGAGGGCGGTGCCCGCGGTGGCGCACGGCCCGGCAAGGACGCCCACGTGCGGATCGTGCACGCCCCCAAGGAGGGCGACGCGACCATCCTCGCCGAGGCCCAGCGCGCCGGCCAGCGCGGCTGCACGGTCACGGTCGTCACCGCCGACCGTGCCCTGGCCGCCAACGTCTCGGCCACCGGTGCCACCGTCGTGGGCCCGAGCTGGCTGCTCGACCAGCTCGACAAGCTCGAGCACGGCTGAGCCTCCTCGGCCCGTCCGTCCGACCCGTTAGCCTCGCGGGCATGAGCGCGCTGAAGTTCTCCGGCCCGGTCCTGCCCGACGGCGAGAGCCGCGACCTGTACGTCGTCGACGGCCGGGTCACCCTCGAGCCCCAGCCCGGCGCCGAGACCGCCGCGCGCGGCTGGATCGTGCCCGGCCTCGTCGACGCGCACAACCACCTGGGCATGGAGGACCACGGGGCGGTGGGCGACGACGAGGTCGAGGGCCAGGCTCTCGCCGACCGTGACGCCGGCGCCCTGCTGCTGCGCGACTGCGGGTCGCCGGCCGACACCCGCTGGGTGCACGAGCGCGACGACCTGCCCCGGCTGGTGCGCGCCGGACGCCACATCGCGCGCACCCGGCGCTACATCCGCAACTACGCCCACGAGGTCGAGCCCGAGGAGCTGTCGGCGTACGTCGCCCAGGAGGCGCAGGCCGGTGACGGGTGGGTCAAGCTGGTGGGGGACTGGATCTCCCGCGACGCCGGCGACCTGGCGCCGTCGTTCCCGCAGGAGAGCTTCGCCGAGGCCATCGAGGTGGCGCACCGCCACGGCGCCAAGGTGACCGCGCACTGCTTCGGCCACGACGTGCTGCAGGGCCTGCTCGACGCCGGCATCGACTGCATCGAGCACGGCACCGGGCTGGCCCTCGAGCAGGTCGAGCAGATGGCGGCCGCGGGGGTCGCGCTGGTGCCCACGGTGATGCAGACCGACAAGTTCCCCGAGTTCGCCGCCCAGGGCCGCGAGAAGTTCCCGGCGTACGCCGGCACCATGGACCAGCTGCACGCCCGCCGCCGCGAGGTGCTGATGTCGGCCCACGAGGCCGGCGTGGCGCTCTACGTCGGCAGCGACGGCGGCGGCGCCCAGCGCCACGGCCACCTGGCCGGCGAGGTGCTGGCGATGGCCCAGCTGGGGATGCCGGCCGCCGACGTGCTCGCCGCGGCGTCGTGGAAGGCGCGCGAGTGGCTGGGCTTCGAGGGGCTGGTCGAGGGCGCGAGCGCCGACTTCGTGGTCTACGACCGGGACCCGGCCCAGGACCTGACCGCGCTCTGGGAGCCCGCCTGCGTGGTGCTGCGCGGTCGCGTGGTCGCCTGAGCCCGAGTCGGGGTCAGCCAGCGCGATTTCTCCCGGCCCCCTCGGGTCTGGCATCATTCCACGCTGAGTCCCGCGCGTGCGGCCCCTCTCAACCGGGCGCGTGGAGCCCATCGAGGAATCGAGTCCCGGTCCCCACCTGGAGCCCCGGTCCTCACCACACACGACATCAAGGAGACACCACAACCGTGGCCGTCAAGATCCGTTTGAAGCGCCTGGGCAAGGTCCGGGTGCCGCAGTACCGCATCGTCGTCGTCGACTCGCGCAAGAAGCGCGACGGTCGCGTGATCGAGGAGATCGGCAAGTACCACCCCAAGGAGGACCCGTCGTACATCGACGTCGTCTCCGAGCGGGCGCAGTACTGGCTCTCCGTCGGCGCGCAGCCCAGCGACGCCGTCGCCGCGATCCTCAAGATCACCGGTGACTTCCAGACCTACCACGGCCTCCCGGGCGCCGAGGGCACGCTGAAGACCGCTGACGCCAAGCGCGACAAGCTCGACATCTTCAACGAGGCCCTCAAGGAGGCGCACGGCTCGTCCGGCGCCGCCGCGACGACCAAGAAGTCGGCCGCCAAGAAGGGCGAGGCCAAGGCGGAGACCAAGGCCGAGGAGCCGGCTCCCGTCACCGCGGGCATGTCGCCGGAGGGCGCGGAGGACGAGGGCGCGGCCATCGAGGCCGCCGAGTCCAAGGCCGACAGCGAGCCCGGCACCGCCGACGCTGACAAGAAGGCCGACAAGGTCGCTGACGAGACCGGGGCCTGAGTCCCGTGCTCGCGGAGGCGCTGGAGCACCTGGTGCGTGGCATCGTCGACAACCCTGACGACGTCAGCGTGCGCGACAAGGAGCTGCGCCGAGGTTCGGTGCTCGAGGTCCGGGTCCACCCCGACGACCTCGGCAAGGTGATCGGCCGGGGCGGTCGGACCGCCTCGGCGTTCCGCACCGTCATCGGCGCGCTCGCCGGTCGCGGTGGGGCGCGCGTCGACTTCGTCGACGTCGACCGCCGGCACTGATCCAGCACCGAGCCAGCACCAGACACACACGCCGACCCGCCCGGGACACTCGGGCGGGTCGGCGTCATTTCGACAGGAGACAGCGGTGGAGACCATCGACGTGGTGGTGGGCAGGATCGGCAAGCCGCACGGCCTGCGCGGCGAGGTGACCATCGACGTGCGCACCGACGAGCCGGGTCTGCGCTTCGCGGACGGGGCGGTGCTCGAGGTCGAGGCGCCGCGCGGCTCGGCCGCGACCTGGCGGACCCTGGCGGTGGCCCGCACCCGCTGGCACCAGGGGGTGCTGCTGGTGACCTTCGAGGAGCTCGGCGACCGCAACGCCGCCGAGGCCGCCCGCGGGATCGTGCTGCACGCACACCTGCCCGCCGACGCCACGCCGGAGGACCCCGAGGAGTTCTACGACCACCAGCTCGTCGGTCTCGCGGTCGTGGACACCGACGGCGCCGCGCTCGGCACGATCACCTCGGTGGTGCACGGCGCCCAGGACCTCCTGGGGGTCAAGGCCCTCGACGGGCGCGACACCCTGGTGCCCTTCGTCGCGGCGCTGGTGCCCGAGGTCGACCTGGCGGCGCGTCGCGTCGTGGTCGCCGACCGTCCCGGCCTGGTCTCGCCGCTGCCCGACGACGACTGAAGCGGCGAGGACGAGCACCGTGCGCCTGGACTACCTGACGATCTTCCCCGACTACCTCGCCCCCCTCGGGCTCTCGCTGCCCGGCAAGGCGGCCGCCAAGGGCCTGGTCGAGCTGCACGTGCACGACCTGCGCGGCTGGACCCACGACCGGCACCGCACCGTCGACGACACGCCGTACGGCGGCGGCGCCGGCATGGTGATGCGTCCCGAGCCGTGGGGCGAGGCCCTCGACGAGCTGCTGGGCTGCCCCGACGGCCCCGGCTCGCCCGCGACCGTCGTGGTGCCCAGCCCCGCGGGGCGGCCGCTGACCCAGGCGATGGCCCGCGAGCTGGCCACCCGACCCCGGCTGCTCTTCGCCTGCGGGCGCTACGAAGGCATCGACCAGCGCGTGCTCGACCACGCCCGGGGCCGCGACGACGTCGAGGAGGTCGTCGAGGTCTCGTTGGGCGACTACGTGCTCAACGGCGGCGAGGTCGCCGCGCTGGCGGTGACCGAGGCCGTGGTGCGGCTGCTGCCCGGGTTCATGGGCAACGCCGCCTCCCTGGAGGAGGAGTCCCACGAGCAGGGACTCCTGGAGTACCCCGTCTACACCAAGCCCGCGTCGTGGCGCGGCCACGAGGTGCCGCCGGTGCTGTTGAGCGGCAACCACGCCGCGATCGCGGCCTGGCGCCACGCGCAGTCGCTGGAGCGCACAGCCGAGCGTCGTCCCGACCTGCTGCACGCCAGCCACGTGGCGGGGGAGTGGGAGGTCGTGCCCGCAGCGGCCGGCGACACCGCCGAGCTGCACGTGCTGACGCTGGCCTGCTGGGTCGGCGAGGCCCTGGTCAACGGCGACCTGACGATCCCGCCGCTGCACGAGTCGGTCGCCGACACCGCGGCCTCGCTGGCGCTCTGGGACACCTACGTCGTGCGGGTCGGTGGTCGCCTCGTGGGTTCGGTGCGGGGGCGGCTCGAGGACGCCACGTGGGAGATCGGCCGGCTGATGGTGGCCCCCGACCTGCAGGGCCGCGGACTGGGCCGGGTGCTGCTCGAGCACGCCGAGCGGGTCGCCCCGCCCGGGGCGGCGGCGTACCGGCTGGTGACGGGGAAGGGCAGCGAGGCCAACCTGCGCCGCTACAAGCGGGCGGGCTACCGGGTGCACGAGGTGCTCGACGGGCCGTCGGGGCCCGCGGTGCTCACCAAGCAGCGGCGGCGGCCCGGCCGCGGCTGATTACGGCCCGCGGGTGCGGCTGTGGCAGACTTCGTCGCTGGTCCTGCCGGACCGGAGGGCAGCCCCGAGGAACGCACGGGGGGCCCGCGTCGGACGCCTGCCACAGAGGGCGGCCCACGCCACCGGAGCAGACGGCGGGCCGCGACAATTCCTGCACCACCTGATTCCGCGGCTGGTCTGTGGCACCCGCGAGGAGACACCATGAGCAACAACCTGGTCGCCCAGATCGGCAACGACGTCAAGCGCGACGACAACCCCCACTTCCGCGCCGGTGACACCGTCAAGGTGCACGTGAAGGTCATCGAGGGCTCGCGCTCGCGTGTGCAGGTCTTCCAGGGCGTCGTCATCCGCGTGCAGGGCTCCGGCGTCGGCCGCACCTTCACCGTCCGCAAGGTCTCCTTCGGCGTCGGCGTCGAGCGCACCTTCCCGCTGCACTCCCCGATCTTCGAGACCATCGAGGTCGTGACCCGCGGTGACGTGCGCCGCGCCAAGCTGTACTACCTGCGCAACCTGCGCGGCAAGGCCGCCAAGATCAAGGAGCGTCGCGACTCCTGATCGGCGACCCCTTCTCTACACTCGCCGCGTGAGCAGCGACGACCACGACCCCGCAGGCCCGACGAACGAGGCCGGCGGGGTCGTGCCGTCCCCGGCCCAGCGCGTCGCCGCGGCCCGCGACAAGAGCCGCCGCGGCCTGCCGGTGTGGCAGGAGTCGCTGCTGCTGCTCGGGCTGGCGGTGGTGCTCGCGGTGCTGCTGAAGTCGTTCGTGGTGCAGGCCTTCTACATCCCCTCCGAGTCCATGGAGCCCGGACTCGTCGAGGACGACCGCATCCTGGTCGAGAAGTGGTCGGGGTGGTTCGGCGGCGAGGTCGAGCGCGGCGACGTCGTGGTCTTCGAGGACCCGGGCGGCTGGCTGACCCAGGGGGAGATCGACGAGCCGACCAACCCGGTCTCCGGCGCCCTGGCCGCCATCGGACTGCTGCCCGACACCGGCTTCCTGGTCAAGCGCGTCGTGGGTGTCGAGGGCGACACCATCGTGTGCTGCGACGCCCAGAAGAGGATCGTGGTCAACGGGGTCGCGCTCGACGAGGACGACTACGTGCTCGAGGACCGGCGGGTGCGCGGCTGCCGCGGCCCGATGACCGGCAACTGCGCCTGGAAGGCCGGCCCCGTGCCCGAGGACTCCGTCTTCGTGATGGGCGACAACCGTGGCCGCTCCGCCGACTCGACGGTGCACATGTGCCTCGAGGACGAGACCGAGTGCGTGCCCGGCGACGAGTACGTGCCCACCGACCTGGTGGTCGGCAAGGTCTGGCTGCTGCTGTGGCCCACCGACCGCTTCGGCGGGCTCGAGGAGACCGACGCGTTCGACGACGTGCGGGACGCCTCCTAGGCAGGTCGAGGAATGTCGTTGCTGCCGAAGGGCTCCACGGTCCGGCGCGACGCCGGGCTCTACGGCTACGAGCGCGCCCTGCGCCGCCACGGCCTCCAGGCCGTGGCCGGGGTCGACGAGGCCGGCCGGGGTGCCTGCGCCGGTCCGCTGGTGGCCGGCGCCTGCATCCTGCCGCCGGGGCGCAGCGGCGTGGTGCCCGGCCTGGCCGACTCCAAGCTGCTGACCGAGAAGGCGCGCGAGCGCTGCTACGACCAGGTCGTGCGGCGCGCGGTCGCCTGGTCGGTGGTGGTGCTCTCGCACGAGGAGTGCGACCGGCTCGGCATGCACGTGGCCAACATCGAGGCGCTGCGCAGGGCAGTAGCGCTGCTCGACATGCCGGCCGACTACGTGCTCACCGACGGGTTCCCCGTCGACGGGCTCGGGGTGCCGGGACTCGCGGTGTGGAAGGGCGACCGGGTCGCCGCCTGCATCTCGGCCGCCTCGGTGCTGGCCAAGGTGACCCGCGACCGCCTGATGCGCGAGCTCGACCGCGAGTGGCCGGCGTACGACTTCGGGACGCACAAGGGCTACATCACCGACACCCACACCCGGGCGCTGGAGGAGCACGGCCCCTCGCCGGTGCACCGGATGCGCTTCGTCAACGTACGCCGCGCGGCCGGGCTGCCGTCGTAGGCCGACCGGTCAGAGCGCCTGGGGCAGGCCGAACCGGGTGCGCACCCCGGTGGAGTGCAGCACCGAGGCGGGGGCGGTGGTCGCGACACCCGGCAGCCCGGCCGCGGTGACCAGCTCGTCGTGCAGCTCGCGGACCCGCGCCCGGCGCAACGGCCACGGGCCGTGCGTGTTGGGCACCCACAGGGTGCGGCCGAGCACGGAGGTGTGCAGCCCGAAGCGAGCGGTGAGGAACAGCTCGAGCGGACCGGGCTCGACCGGCTCGCCGACCTCGACGTCGATGACGCTGCGCGGACGCCCGCCGGTGCGGCGTCGCATCTCGTAGCGCCAGCCGCCGTCGACCTGCGCGGCCGTCATCCGGGCCCACTTGTAGGGCACGCCGAAGCCGGCGTTGGCGCCCGCGACGACCGCGAGCCGGTCGGCGTCGAGGGAGCAGAAGACCACGCCGCGGCGGCCCCGGTCGTCGGTGGAGTAGAGGCGCACGTTGGTCTCGAGGAAGGTGCCCAACCAGGGCACCGGGTGCCCCGCGCCGACCCCGGCATCGACCATCCGGAACGGGATCAGACCGACCCAGGCGGCGCCGTCGTACAGGTCGGGGCGCACGCCGCGCGGCAGCAGCGGTGCCACCAGGGCGGGGTCGACGGGCCAGTGCAGGAACGTGATGTCGCGCCACCACTGGTCCATGATCGCGCGGCCGGGCAGCGGCGGGCCCTGGCCCGGGGGAGTCGTGCTCGCGGTCGGTGGCACGCGTCTACGATGCCAGTGCCCACCTCACCGCGGGGGTGGGCGAGCAGGTCCGCCGGTCGAGTGAGGAGCACGTGTGAGCGCCGAGGAGCTCGAGCAGTACGAGGCCGAGATGGAGCTGACCCTCTACCGCGAGTACCGCGACGTGGTGGGGATCTTCAAGTACGTCGTCGAGACCGACCGTCGCTTCTACCTGTGCAACCAGGTCGACGTGAAGGCGCGCACCGAGCAGGGCGACGTGTTCTTCGAGGTCTCGATGAGCGATGCGTGGGTCTGGGACATGTACCGTCCCGCCCGCTTCGCCAAGAACGTCAAGGTGCTGACCTTCAAGGACGTCAACGTCGAGGAGCTGCAGTCCTCCGACGTCGACCCGCCCAAGCCCTGAGCCGGCTCGGGAGGGGGTCGAGCGGTCACGATGACTAGTCCTTCTGGGCCATCTGCCCCCAGTGCGGCCCCCGGCGGCGAGCCGGCTCCCTAGGCTCGGGACCGCGGAACGGGAGTCCGTGTCGACGACGGGGTTGGGGAGCATGACTGGAGCAGCTGGGCGCGTGCGTGAGCGCGAGCGCGGTGCGGCCGCGGTCGAGTTCGCTCTCGTGGTGCCGCTGCTGCTGGTGCTGGTCTTCGGCATCATCAGCTACGGCTACATGCTCAGCTTCCGTCAGGCGATCAGCCAGGGGGCGGCCGAGGGGGCGCGCTCCGGTGCGGTGTGGGCGTCGGCGTACGACGCCTCGCAGGACGTCCAGCGCAGGGCCGCCGCCACGGCCAGCGTCGACGAGGCCCTGCAGAGCTACGGGGTCAGCTGCTCCTCGGGCGCGACCTGCGCGGTCACGATCGTGCCCTGCGGCATCGCCCGGTGCGTGGAGGTGGTGGTCACCTACCCCTACGGCTCGAAGCCGCTGACTCCCAAGATCCCGCTCGTCCCGCTGCCCGACGACCTGACCTTCACCTCGACCGCGAGGGTCAGTTGACCCGCGGCCGCCGTCGAGACGAGCGGGGTGCCGTCGCGGTCTTCCTCGCCGTCACCGTCTCGCTGCTGGTGATCGTCGGCGCTTTCGCCGTCGACCTCGGGATGCAACGGGTCGTGCGGCGCGACATGCAGGCGCTGGCCGACGTGGTGGCCCTCGACCTCGCACGTGAGCTCGACGGGCGCACCACCGCGCGAGCTGGCGCCGGAGGTGCTGACGGACTCCCCGTCGAGCGCGCTGGCCAGCAGCCTGGCGGGCAACGCAGACCACCCTGGGCGACAACCGCCAGGTCACCGCGACGTGGGGCTCCCTGGACGGAGGGGTGTTCACCCCGAGCAGGTCCGGCCACGTGCCCACCGCCGTGAAGGTGTCCGGCCGGCGCCGACGATCGGGTTCAGCTTCACCAGCGGCGCGGGCGGCCACCCGCACCGCGTACGCCGAGGCCGTCGACGACCGCTTGTCACCGCTCGGCTCGTTCGCCGCCGCGCTCAGCAGCGGCGACTCGGCGCTGCTCGTCGCCACTCAATGGACTGCTGGGGCTCAACCTGTGCTCTGCTCTCCTACCGCAACATCGCCGGGGTCGATGTCACGCTCGCCCAGCTGGCCGCGTCGCCGCAGCTGGGCACCGAGTCCGAGCTCCTGACCGCACCCGTCTCTTCGCCGCCTGGTCGACGGCACGATCCACGCGCTGAACGCCGACCAAGCCGACCGGTACGCGACGCCGTGAGCGCTCTGGGCTCGTTCGCCGTCGATGGCCGGCACGGTCCCGCCGTCGACCTGGCGGGATCTGCTCAGCATGGCCCCAGGGACTCCGCGGCGCTCACGTGCCGTTCAACGTGCTGGACCTGGTCGCCGGCTCGCTGCTGGTGGCGAACGGCGAGCGTGCCGTGTCGATCCCGAACCTGCAGGCCGGCGTGCCCGGCCTGGGCAACCAGTTCACCGGTTCGATCGGTGTGCAGCAGCGGGCGCCAGCTGGCGTGCGGCTCCGCCCAGCTCGGCTCGAGGCCACCGCACCAGCAGCCAGGTGGTCGGTGACCTCGGCCTCGACTTCGTCAACCTGCCGCAGCCTCAACATCGATCTCGGTCTGGTGAAGGGCAACCTCCAGACGGCGCAAGGGCACCGGGGCGCTTCGCCTGGGTCTGGGCAACGCGACCTCGCGGCTGATCGACCCGCCGCCGTCTACTGCGGCGCGGGCACCGTGGCCGACCCCGACCGGTTCAGCGTCGACGTCGAGTCGGGCCTGGCGACGTACTCGCTCGACGTCGAGGTCGAAGTGACCGGTGACCTCGACCTCGACCTGGTCATAGGCCAGCTGGGCGTCGACGTGGACGTCGTCGTGGGCCTGACGCTGACCTCACCGCGTCCGAGCGACCCTGCGCCGGTCCACCTCGCGATGCCGCCCAACGACACCGTGCCGGTCGAGACGGGCACCAGCGTGCAGGCCCTGACCACGGTGGTGCCCAGCATCCGGTCGGCCTCCATCACCGTGGCCGGAGTGCAGGTCAACGCCGCGCGAGCCAAGCTGGTGACCGACACCGTCATCGAGGCGCTCACCCTGGGCAACAACAACTTCGTCGACAAGACGCTGCGACCGCTGGCGGCCAACGTCGACTCGATGCTCGTCGGACCGCTGGCCGAGCTGCTGGGCCTGCGGCTCGGCGGCGCCGACGTCTTCGCGGTCTCGGCGTCCTGCGCCATCCCCTCGCTGCGCGGCTGACGAGCGCGCCACTCCGCGCCCACAGTGGGCGCCAGGGGTCGACTTCCATTCACAGGTTCCCTTCCCATGCCTTGCGTGACGGCTCGCTGGCACGCAGCTCTCTGACCAGGAGGTCGGAGATGACAGCGACAGCAGCGAGCCGGCAGGCCCTGGGGGCGTACGGCGAGAGGGTGGCGGCGCGCCACCTGGTGGAGCAGGGGATGACCCTGCTCGAGCGCAACTGGCGGTGCCCGGTCGGCGAGGTCGACCTGGTGCTGCGCGAGGGCGAGGTCCTCGTGGTCGTGCGAGGTGAAGACCCGCGCCGGTGACGAGGGCGGGTCGCCGCACGAGGCGGTGACCCCCGCCAAGCTCGAGCGCCTGCAACGCCTCGGCGAGGAGTGGCAGGTGGCGCACGACGTTCGCCTGGCCGAGCTGCGCGTCGACCTGGTCGCGGTCCGGCTGGCGGCGAAGGGCGCCGCCGAGGTCGAGCACGTGCGGGGGCTGGTCTGATGCCGTTCGCGACCGCTCGCACCGTGTCGCTGCACGGCGCGGTCGGCCACCTCATCCACGTGCAGGCCGACGTCTCGCCCGGGCCAGGTCGGCACCACCCTGGTGGGTCGTCCCGACATCGCCATCAGCGAGGCCCGCGACCGGGTGCGGATGGCCATCATCAACTCCGGGCTCGGGTGGCCGGCCACCAAGCGGATCACGATCCTGCTCTCGCCCGCCGACCTGCGCAAGCGAGGCACCCACTTCGACCTGGCCATGGCGCTGGCCGTGCTGGCGGCCGACGCCGTGATCGCCGAGAAGGCCCTCGACGGGCTGCCTCTTCATCGGCGAGCTCACCCTCGACGGCGGGCTGCGCCCGGTCGCCGGCGTGCTGCCGATGGTGCTGGCCGCCCGCGAGGCCGGCGTCCACACCGTCTTCGTGCCCGAGCCGCAGGCCGCCGAGGCCGCGATGGTGCCGGGCACCACCGTCTTCGGGATGCGCTCGCTGCGCCAGGTCGTCGCCGAGCTCGCAGGGTGACGAGGTGCCCGACGCCCCGCCCGTCGCGTCGTCGTCGGGGGCCAGCCTGCTCTCCTGGCGCGGCTCCGACCGCCACGACGAGGTCGACATGTCCGACCTGATCGGCATGGCCGACGCCCGGTACGCCGCCGAGGTCGCCGCCGCCGGTGGCCACCACCTGCTGCTGCAGGGCCCCAAGGGATCGGGCAAGACCACGCCTCGCCGAGCGGATCCCCACGATCCTGCCCGACCTCGACGCCGAGGAGTCCCTCGAGCTGACCGCGATCCACTCGTTGGCCGGGGTGCTCGACCCCAGCCGCGGGCATGCTGCGCCGCCCGCCGTACGCCGCGCCCGCACCACGACGCCAGCAAGGCCAGCATCGTGGGCGGCGGCAGCGGCCAGGTCCGACCCGGCGAGCTCAGCCGCTCGCACTGCGGAGTCCTGCTCCTCGACGAGTTCCCGCTTGTTCCGCGCCGACGTCATCGAGGCGCTGCGCGAGCCGCTCGAGAACGGGGAGATCACCGTCGCCCGGGCCGAGGAGCTGGTGACCCTGCCGGCCCGCGGCATGGTCGTGCTCGCGGCCAACCCGTGTCCCGTGCGGCGACTTCCGCGCCGACGCCGGAGCCAACCGGTGCTCGTGCCGCGACACGGTGCGCCGCGACTACCGCCGCAAGGTCACCGGGCCGGTCACCGACCGCATCGACATCACCCGCCAGGTCGATCCGGTGCGCCCGCACGAGCGCCGCGACCCCCTCGCCGTGCGCGAGACCTCCGCGACCGTGCGCGAGCGCGTCGCGCGGGCCCGGCAGCGCCAGGCGCGAGCGCTACCGCGGGTGCACCTGGCGGCTGAACTCCCAGGTCCCCGGCGCTGCGCTGCGCGAGCGCTGGCCGCTGGGCGAGGACGGGCAGGCGCATGCTCGACAAGGCCCTCTACGACGCCGAGGTGACCAGCCGCGGCGCCGTCCGGGTGCACCGCCTGGCCTGGTCGGTGCTCGACCTGCTGCCCGACGTCGACGCGGACCGACGCCCGGGCAGGCGTGAGGTCGACACCGCGCTGCGACTGCGCTCCGGCGCGTCCCTGCTGCTGAGCGCGCTCGAGCGGGGTGCCTGATGAGGGTCTGGCAGGACGACCGCCTCGCCCGCGTCGCGCTGTCGCGCATCGTCGAACCCGGCGACCCGCGGCTGCTGGCCAGCGTCAGCAGCATCGGCCCGGTCGAGGTGCTCCAGCAGCTCGCCGACCGCCACCCCGACCTCGCCGAGCTGCAGGCCGAGACGCAGGCTCGCAGCGGCGGCCTCGACCCCGAGCGCGTCCTGGCGCTCGCCGCGCGCGCAGGGCATCCGGTTCGTCACGCCCTCCGACGACGAGTGGCCCTCGCAGCTCGTCGACCTCGAGCAGCCCCGCGTCCAGGGACGCGGGGGAGTGCCCGTCGGGCTGTGGGTGCGCGGACCGCAGCGTCTCGACAGCCTCGTCGGCGTCGGTCGCGGTGGTCGGCGCCCGCACAGCCACCGGGTACGGCGCCTCGGTGGCCGGTGACATCGCCGCCCAGGTCGCCGGAGCCGGACGACCGATCGTGTCCGGCGCCGCCTTCGGCATCGACCAGGCCGCCCACCGCGGGGCCCTGGGCAGCGACGGGTCGACGGTCGCGGTGCTGGCGTGCGGCGCCGACCGGATCTACCCCGAGGCGCACCGTGACCTCATCGAGCACCTCGCCGCGCACCATGCGGTCGTCTCCGAGGCGCCCCCCGGCTGGTCGCCGATGCGGGTCCGCTTCCTGAGCCGCAACCGGCTCATCGCCGCGCTGGCCACCGGCACCGTCGTGGTCGAGGCGGCCCTGCGCAGCGGGGCGCTCAACACCGCCAACTGGGCCCAGCAGCTCAACCGCCCGGTGATGGGAGTGCCCGGCCCGGTCACCTCGGCGCAGTCCCAGGGTGTGCACCAGCTCGTCCGGGCCGGAGCAGCCGGCCTGGTCACCACCGGACCCGAGGTGCTCGAGATGGTCGCCGAGGCAGGGCAGTACCTGCTCGAGGTCCCGCGCGGCCCCGAGACGCTGCGCGACCAGCTGGACCCCGTCGACCGGCAGGTGCTCGACGCGGTCCCCGTCTCACGGGCCGTCGCCAGCGTCTCCATCGCGCGCACCGCCGGTGTGGGACCCGGGACCACCGACGCGGTCCTGGTGCGACTGCAGGAGGCCGGGCTGGTGCGCAGCGACGGCCACGGGTGGCGGCTCGCCGGGCTGGCTCTGCCGTAAGCCCCCGGGGCCTTCCTAGACTCCAGGCATGGCCGACGACGCGCAGCAGGAGGCGGACGCGCTGCCCGAGGCCTTCGTCCGGGTCCTCGGCGACTACGAGCAGCACCTCGCCGTCGAGCGCGACCTGACGCCGCACTCGGTGCGCGCCTACCTCACCGACGTCGCCGGGCTGCTCGAGCACGCCCGGCGGCTCGGGCTCGACGACGTGGCCCGGCTCGACCTGCGCACCCTGCGCAGCTGGCTGGCCCAGCAGCAGAGCCTGGGCCGCTCGCGCACCACGATCGCCCGCCGCGCCACCGCCGCCCGCGTCTTCACCGCCTGGCTGGCCCGCACCGGCCGCGCCGAGCACGACGCCGGAGCCAGCCTGGCCAGCCCCAAGGCGCACCGCACGCTGCCGCCGGTGCTTCGCCGCGACGAGGCCGACGACCTGATCCGCGCCGCCACCGAGCTCGCCGACGACGGCAGCCCGGTGGGGCTGCGCGACGTGGCGATGCTCGAGCTGCTCTACGCCACCGGCATCCGGGTCGGCGAGCTGGTCGGGCTCGACGTCGACGACGTCGACCGCGAGCGCAACGTGGTGCGGGTCCTGGGCAAGGGCCGCAAGGAGCGCAGCGTCCCGTTCGGACGGCCGGCCGCCCACGCGCTCGACTTCTGGACCCGGCACGGCCGCCCGCTGCTGGTGGTGGACGGCTCCGGGCCCGCGCTCTTCCTCGGCGCCAGAGGTGGGCGCATCGACCAGCGGGCGGTGCGCACGCTGGTGCACCGGCGCATCGCCGAGGTGCCCGGCGCCCCCGACATCGGGCCCCACGGGCTGCGGCACACCGCCGCCACCCACCTGCTGGAGGGCGGCGCCGACCTGCGCTCGGTGCAGGAGCTGCTGGGCCACGCCTCGCTGGCCACCACCCAGCTCTACACGCACGTCACCACCGACCGGCTGCGAGCGGCGTACCGGCAGGCCCACCCACGCGCCTGACCCCGACCCGGCGCTACTTCCCGCCGAGCCGGCGCGAGTTCCTTGGAACTGGCGCCGGCTCGCGAGGAACTGGCGCCGGCTCGCGGTCATCCGAGCGCAGCGAGGCGGTCCAGGACCGTCCGGTACGGCGTGTCGACGTACCCGAAGCCAGTCAGGCCCGGGGTGGTGAGAGCGGTGGGGGAGGTGGTCCAGAGGGGGAGCAGGCGGACCGGGCCCAGGCCGACCAGCCGCAGGGGGTCGAGGTAGGTCTCGCCCGCCGGCCCGCTCTCGATCCAGCCCCAGTGCAGGCAGGTGCGTGGCAGGCAGTGCGACGGCGCGACCTCGAGCCGGCCGACGACCTCGCCGTCGCGCCACCGGCTCGCCCACCGCAACGTTGCCCGCGACCGGCTCGTACGTCGTGCGCGTCGGCCCGTGGGCGACCACGACGACGCCGCGGCCCGCGATCCTCCCCACGAAGGAGACCTCGCCCGCGAGCGCCGCGCGCACCGGCTGGCCGGGCCGGCCCAGCAGGTCGACGCCGCGGTGGCCGGGTCCGTAGGGCGAGGACGGGGCGTCGAAGCCGGCGACCACCTCGGGGGCGGGGCGCAGCGGCCAGGTGCCCACCGGATCGGGCTCGGTGGCGGGGCCCAGGGCGTGCACGAGGACGGTGAGCAGGGCGGCGGCGGGGGAGAAGGACACCCGACCAGGCTGGGCGTCGGGAACGCCGGCCTCGGGACCCCGGGGCCAGGGTGGGGACAGGGCGGCAGGGGGTCGAGGCTGTGCGTGCGAGGCGGCCCGCGACGGATTCGCTGGTGGGGCCAGGGCTGGCGTACGCTGGCGGACGCAATCCTCAGGGATTGACTTCGCACGTCCGCAGACCGCGACACGCCTCCGCGAGGAGGGGTGGCCACCCGTGGGCGACGATCCTCGGTCCCGGACCGACAGGCGCGAGCCTGGAGAGCCGGGTCGGGTCGCGCGCAGACGTCAGGGCGACCGGCACCCGCCGGCCGCATCGAACCGTAAACCACCACCGGAGCACGACACCGGTGCGTCCTGGCCGCAAGGCACCAAGGGCGCCACCAGCGGTGCCGGCTCCAGCACAGGAGATCACCACCATGGCAGTCGTGACCATGCGCCAGCTCCTCGAGAGCGGCGTCCACTTCGGGCACCAGACCCGTCGCTGGAACCCCAAGATGAAGCGCTTCATCATGACCGAGCGCAACGGCATCTACATCATCGACCTGCAGCAGTCGCTGAGCTACATCGACCGCTCCTACGCCTTCATCAAGGAGACCGTCGCCAAGGGCGGCACCGTGATGTTCGTGGGCACCAAGAAGCAGGCCCAGGAGGCGATCGCCGAGCAGGCGACCCGCGTCGGGATGCCCTACGTCAACCAGCGCTGGCTGGGCGGCATGCTCACCAACTTCCAGACCGTGCACCAGCGGATCAACCGCCTCAAGGAGCTCGACGAGGTCGACTTCGACGCCGTCGCCGGCTCGGGTCGCACCAAGAAGGAGCTCCTGCAGATGAAGCGGGAGCGCGACAAGCTCGACAAGACCCTGGGCGGCATCCGCGAGATGGGCCGCGTGCCCTCCGCCGTGTGGATCGTCGACACCAAGAAGGAGCACCTCGCCGTCGAGGAGGCCCGCAAGCTCCGGATCCCGATCATCGGCATCCTGGACACCAACTGCGACCCCGACGAGGTCGACTTCCCGATCCCGGGCAACGACGACGCGATCCGTGCGGTCGGCCTGCTGACCCGCGTCATCGCCGACGCCGTGGCCGAGGGCCTGATCGCCCGCGGCGGTGGCAAGAGCGAGGGTGCCGCCTCCGGCACCACCGACGAGCCGCTGGCCGAGTGGGAGCGCGAGCTCCTCGCCGGTGAGGCCGAGAAGGCCGCCGAGAGCGCCACCAAGGCCGACGACACCGCGGCCTCCGAGGCCACCGGCGCGTCGTCCGAGGCCGCTGCCTCCGACGAGGCCGCCGCCGAGGCGACCGACGCCCCCGTGGCCCCTGAGGCCACCGAGGCCGCCAAGGACGAGTCCGCCAAGGACGAGACCAAGGACGAGGCCAAGGCCTGACCTCTCCGTGCTGACCGCCGTCCGCGGGCCCTTCGGGGCTCGCGGACGGCGGCACGCCGGGGATCTCCCCGCTACTCCACCACTTTCTCTTCGAGGGACGGAACGTCAATGACGAACATCTCCGCGGCCGACGTCAAGAAGCTCCGCGAGCAGACCGGCGCCGGCATGATGGACTGCAAGAAGGCGCTGACCGAGGCCGACGGCGACCTGGACAAGGCCGTCGAGATCCTGCGGGTCAAGGGCGAGGCCAAGGCCGCCAAGCGCGGCGCCGAGCGCGAGGCCTCCTCGGGCCTGGTCGTCACCTCCGGTGGCGCGCTGGTCGAGATGCGCTCCGAGACCGACTTCGTCGCCAAGAACGACGACTTCGTCGCGGCCGCCGAGAAGATCGCCGCCGCCGCCGACGCCGCGAAGGCCGGCGACACCGAGGCCCTCAAGGCCGTCGAGCTCGACGGCAAGACCGTCGGCGAGGTCGTCGAGCAGCTCGCCATCACCATCGGCGAGAAGATCGAGCTCGGCCGCGTGGCCTACTTCGACGGCCCCGTCGTGACCTACATGCACAAGCGTGCCGCCGACCTGCCGCCCGCCGTGGGCGTCCTGGTCGAGTACGACGGCTCCGACGAGGCCGCGCGCGGCGCCGCGATGCAGATCGCCGCGATGCGTCCGCAGTACCTCAGCCGCGACGAGGTCCCCGCCGACGTCGTCGAGTCGGAGCGTTCCATCGCCGAGCAGAAGTCGCGCGAGGAGGGCAAGCCCGAGCAGGCGATCGCCAAGATCACCGAGGGTCGGGTGAACGGCTTCTTCAAGGAGGTCGTCCTGCTCGAGCAGCCGTCGGTGACCGAGGCCAAGAAGAGCGTGGAGGCCGTCCTCAAGGAGGCCGGCACCACCCTCAAGCGCTTCGCCCGCTTCGAGGTCGGTGCCTGAGAGGCCCTGATCCGCTAGGTTGCACCTGACGCCAAGGAGGCCGGTCCGCTTGATCCCCCACCAGATGGATCAACGGGCCGGCCTTCGTGCTGTGCCCACACCCCCACGAAGGGAACCCCGATGACCCAGCAGTACCAGCGTGTTCTTCTCAAGCTCTCCGGCGAGGTCTTCGGCGGCGGCAAGGTCGGTGTCGACCCCGACGTGGTGCAGAAGATCGCCACCGACGTGGCCGAGGTCGCCCGCTCGGGCGTGCAGATCGCCGTCGTCACCGGCGGCGGCAACTTCTTCCGCGGCGCCGAGCTGCAGCAGCGCGGCATGGACCGCGTCCGTGCCGACTACATGGGCATGCTCGGCATCGTGATGAACTGCCTGGCCCTGCAGGACTTCCTCGAGAAGATGGGCGTCGAGACCCGCGTGCAGACCGCGATCACGATGGGCCAGGTCGCCGAGCCCTACGTGCCGCGCCGCGCGATCCGGCACATGGAGAAGGGGCGCGTGGTCATCTTCGGTGCCGGCATGGGCATGCCGTTCTTCTCCACCGACACCGTCGCCGTCCAGCGCGCCCTCGAGAGCCGCTGCGACGCGGTCTTCTTCGCCAAGAGCGGCGTCGACGGCGTGTACGACGCCGACCCGCGCAAGGACCCGAGCGCGACCAAGTTCGACACCATCACCTACGCCGAGGCCATCCAGCGCAACCTCGAGGTCGTCGACCAGACCGCCTTCACCCTGTGCGCCGAGAACAAGCTGCCGATGGTGGTCTTCGGCATGGAGCCCGAGGGCAACATCCCCCGCGTGCTCAAGGGTGAGAAGATCGGCACGCTGGTCAGCGCCGACTGACCCCTCCCGCCCAGCCCGACGTACGCGACGAACCCAGGAGCAGCCGTGATCAACGACATCCTCAACGAGGCCGACACCAAGATGAGCAAGTCGGTGGAGGCGACCCGCGAGGAGTTCGCCGCCATCCGCGCCGGGCGCGCCCACCCCTCGATGTTCTCCAAGATCGTCGTGGACTACTACGGCTCGCCGACGCCGCTGCAGCAGCTGGCCTCCTTCACCGCCCCCGAGGCGCGCGTCATCCTGATCGCGCCCTTCGACCAGAGCGCGATGAAGGCCATCGAGCGGGCCATCCGCGACTCCGACCTGGGCGTCAACCCCGCCGACGACGGCAAGGTGATCCGCTGCAACTTCCCGGAGCTGACCGAGGAGCGCCGCAAGGAGTACATCAAGGTCGCACGCACCAAGGCCGAGGACGGCCGGGTCGCGGTGCGCAACCTGCGCCGCTCGGCCAAGCAGGGCCTCGAGAAGCTCGAGAAGGACGGCGAGGTCGGCAAGGACGACGTCACGGGTGCGGAGAAGAAGCTCGACGTGACCACCAAGAAGCACACCGACGCCATCGACGAGATGCTCAAGAACAAGGAAGCCGAGCTGCTCGAGGTCTGAGACCTCCTGCTCCCGATGCCGATGACGAACCCCACGCCGCCGTCCGGCGCGCCCTCGGGCGTGCCGCCCGTCAAGGACCACGGTCGCGCCGGCCGTGACCTGCGCGCCGCGTTCACCTCGGCCTTCCTGCTGATCGGGGCGATCCTCGCCTCGCTGCTGCTGTGGAAGACCGCCTTCATGGTGATCGTGGTCGCGGCGGTCGTCGTGGCCATCTGGGAGCTGGGCCGCGGGTTGAGCGCCAAGGACATCGACCTGCCCGAGGAGCCGCTGATGCTCGGCGGCGCGGTCATGGTCGTGGTCGCCTACGTCTTCGGGGCCGACGCCCTGGTGACGGCCACCGCCGTGACGGCGCTGGCCACCATGCTGTGGCTGCTGCGCCGCGGCATCGACGGCTACGTGCAGAACGCCACGGCCTCGCTCTTCACCCTGGTCTACGTGCCGTTCCTGGGCTCCTTCGTGGCGCTGCTGCTGCGCGAGGGCGGGATCTTCGGCGGCGGGTTCGAGAACGACGGCGTGCGCGGCATCATCGTCTTCATCGCCGTCACGGTGCTCTCCGACACCGGCGGCTACGCCTTCGGGGTGCTGTTCGGCAGGCACCCGATGGCCCCGGTGATCTCGCCCAAGAAGTCGTGGGAGGGCTTCGCCGGCTCGGTCGTCTTCAGCGTCGCGGCCGGCATCGTGGCGATGGTGTGGCTGCTCGACGGGCGCTGGTGGGTCGGCATCTTCCTCGGCCTCATCGTCGCGGTGATGGCCACCCTGGGCGACCTGTGCGAGTCGGTGGTCAAGCGCGACCTCGGCATCAAGGACATGAGCCAGGTGATCCCCGGCCACGGCGGGCTGATGGACCGGCTCGACTCGCTGCTGGCCACGATCGCCCCGGTGTGGCTGCTGCTGCACCACCTGGTCTTCCGGGCGTGAGCCTGCACCTGGTCCGCCACGGCCGCCCGGTGGTCGAGCCTGCTCTGCCCGCGGCCCACTGGGAGCTCGACCCGGCCGGTTTCGACGACGTGTGGGCGCTGCGCGAGTCGGGCCGGCTGCCGCGGCGCGCGGTCTGGTTCTGCTCACCGGAGCCCAAGGCGGTGGCGACCGCGCAGCTGCTCACCGAGGGCGAGGTCGGCGTCGTCGACGACCTGCGCGAGCACGAGCGCGGGGCCGGCTGGCTCGAGGACTTCGCCGGCACGGTCGAGCGGGCCTTCGCCGAGCCCGAGCAGGCGGCGTACGACGGGTGGGAGCCGTTGGCGCGCTGCCGCGAGCGGGTGGGTGCGGCGGTGCGCCGCATCGCCGACGTGCACCGCGACGAGGACGTCGTGCTGGTGGGTCACGGCACGGCCTGGACCCTGGCGGTGGCCGAGCTGACCGGTCGCCCGCCCGACCTCGAGCGCTGGCGCGAGCTGGCGATGCCCGACGTGCTGGTGGTCCCCGTCGTGCCTGAGGGCCCCGGCGGCGACCGGGTGGGAGACTGAGGTCATGGTGACCACGGACGACCAGGCTGCGCCGACGGCGGACGACACCGCGTCGCGGTCGAGCTGGTGGCACCGCGGCCACCCGGTCTTCACGCCACTGGCCGGCTTCTTCGCCGGTCTGCTCTTCGTGCTGCTGGTGCCCTCTCTCTACGCCGGCGTGCTGAGCGCGCTCGCCGACGACGAGACGACCTCGCGCCTGTTCCCCTTCGTGCTGGTCGCACTGGCCCTGCCGGTGGGGCTGACGCTGGCGCCGCACACGCGCTGCTTCGGGCGCTACATGCTGCTGGGCGTGGTCTCCACCGCGGTGGTCGTGCTGGGGGTCGCCGCGCTGGTGGTCTGGTTCCTGGTCAGCCGGGCCTAGCGTCCGGAGGGCCCGAGGTGTGACCGTGCCAGCCACCGACCACTGCTACGTAGCGACGAGGAGTCACCCGTGACCGAGGCCCAGGACAAGATCCAGTACGTCGGCGCCGTCGACCAGGGCACCACGAGCACCCGCTTCATGATCTTCGACCACGCCGGCGAGGAGGTCGCGCGCCACCAGCTCGAGCACGAGCAGGTGATGCCGCAGGCCGGGTGGGTCGAGCACGACCCGGTGGAGATCTGGGAGCGCACCCGCTCGGTGATCCAGAAGGCGATGAGCAAGGCCGGCCTGCAGGCCGAGGACCTGTGCGCGGTGGGGATCACCAACCAGCGCGAGACGACCGTGGTGTGGAACCGGAAGACCGGTCGGCCCTACTACAACGCGATCGTGTGGCAGGACACCCGCACCGACAAGATCGCCTCCAAGCTCGAGCGCGACGGCCACGGCGACCTGATCCGGCACCGCGCGGGGCTGCCTCCGGCCACGTACTTCGCCGGCGGCAAGATCCAGTGGATCCTCGAGAACGTCGACGGGGTGCGCGAGGCCGCCGAGGCCGGCGACGCGATCTTCGGCACCACCGACTCGTGGCTGATCTGGAACCTCACCGGGGGCACCGACGGCGGGGTGCACGTCACCGACGTCACCAACGCCAGCCGCTCCATGCTGATGGACCTCGAGACCTGCGAGTGGGACGACGAGCTCCTCGCACTCTTCGACATCCCGCGCCAGATGCTGCCCGAGATCCGCTCCTCCAGCGAGCCCGACGGCTACGGCAGCACCCGGGCCGACGGCCCCTTCGGTGGCGAGGTGCCCCTGACCGGCATCCTCGGCGACCAGCAGGCCGCCACGGTCGGGCAGGTCTGCTTCGAGCCGGGGGAGGCCAAGAACACCTACGGCACCGGCAACTTCATGCTGCTCAACACCGGCACCGAGCTGATCCGCTCCGAGCACGGGCTGCTGACCACCGTCTGCTACCGCTTCGGCGAGGAGGCGCCGGTCTACGCCCTCGAGGGCTCGATCGCGGTGACCGGCTCGGCGGTGCAGTGGCTGCGCGACCAGCTCGGCATCATCTCCGGCGCCTCGCAGAGCGAAGCGCTGGCCCGTCAGGTCGACGACAACGGCGGCGTCTACTTCGTGCCGGCGTTCTCCGGGCTCTTCGCCCCGCACTGGCGCTCCGACGCCCGCGGCGTGATCGTCGGGCTCTCGCGCTACAACACCAACGCGCACGTCGCCCGGGCCACGCTCGAGGCGATCGCCTACCAGAGCTGCGACGTGGCCGCGGCGATGGAGCAGGACTCGGGCGTGAAGCTCGAGGTGCTCAAGGTCGACGGCGGGGTGACGGCCAACGAGCTGTGCATGCAGATCCAGGCCGACACCCTCGGCGTCGAGGTGAGCCGGCCGGTGCTCGCCGAGACGACCTGCCTCGGAGCGGCGTACGCCGCCGGGCTCGCGGTCGGCTTCTGGTCGGGCACCGACGAGCTGCGCACGAACTGGAAGGAGGGCAGGCACTGGTCGCCGCAGTGGAGCGACGAGCAGCGCGCCGCGGGCCACGCGCAGTGGACCAAGGCCGTGCAGCGCACCTTCGACTGGGTCGACGTGGACTGACCTGCGCTCGTCCGCCTTGACCTCTCACGCAGAGTAGGACCATGAGACCTGTCGCCCTGTCCCCGCAGCTGCGCGCGTCGTCCCTGAGGGAGATGGCCGCCGAGGAGCTCGACGTCCTGGTCGTGGGGGGAGGCGTGGTCGGCAGCGGCGCCGCGCTCGACGCGGCCACGCGGGGCCTGAAGGTCGGGCTCGTCGAGGCGCGCGACTTCGCCTCGGGCACCTCCAGCCGCTCCAGCAAGCTCATCCACGGCGGCCTGCGCTACCTCGAGATGCTCGACTTCGCGCTGGTCGCCGAGGCGCTCAAGGAGCGCGGGCTGCTGTTGCAGACCCTCGCGCCGCACCTGGTGCGCCCGGTGGGGTTCCTCTACCCGCTGCAGCACCGCGGCTGGGAGCGGCTCTACGCCGGCTCCGGCGTCGCGCTGTACGACGCCCTCTCGCGGCTCTCGGGCCGCTCGGGGCTGCCGCTGCACCAGCACCTGACCCGGCGTGGTGCGCGCAAGCTGGTGCCGGCGCTGCGCAAGGACGCCCTCGTCGGGGCGCTGCACTACTACGACGCACAGGTCGACGACGCCCGGCACACGATGTTCCTGGCCCGCACCGCGGCGGCCTACGGCGCGAAGGTGGCCTCCCGGGCCCGGGTCGTGGAGCTGCTGCGCGAGGGCGAGCGGGTCACCGGCGCCGTGGTCGACGACCTCGAGAGCGGCGAGACCATCACCGTGCGCGCCCGCCAGGTCGTCAACGCCACCGGCGTGTGGACCGACGAGACGCAGTCGCTGGGCGGGCAGCGGGGCGCGTTCCGGGTGCGGTCCAGCAAGGGCGTGCACCTGGTGGTGCCCAAGGACCGCATCCGCTCCGAGACCGGGCTCATCCTGCGCACCGAGACCTCGGTGCTCTTCGTGATCCCGTGGGGGCGGCACTGGATCATCGGCACCACCGACACCGACTGGGAGCTCGACAAGGCCCACCCCGCGGCCAGCGAGGCCGACATCGACTACCTGCTCGACCACGTCAACGCGGTGCTGGAGACGCCGCTGACCCGTGACGACGTCGTGGGCGTCTACGCCGGGCTGCGCCCGCTGCTGGAGGGGGAGTCCGAGGCGACCTCGAAGCTCTCGCGCGAGCACGCGGTGGGCCACCCCGCGCCGGGCCTGGTCGTGATCGCCGGCGGCAAGTACACGACGTACCGGGTGATGGCCAAGGACGTCGTCGACGAGGCGGTCTACGGCCTCGAGCGCCACGAGGGCCGCCAGGTGCCGGCCTCGGTGACCGAGCAGGTGCCGCTGCTGGGCGCCGAGGGCTACCAGGCGCTGTGGAACGCCCGGCACCGGCTGGCGGCGCAGTCGGGGCTGCACGAGGTGCGCATCGAGCACCTGCTGCAGCGCTACGGCTCGCTGGTCCACGAGCTGCTCGCGATGGTCGCCGAGGACCCCTCCCTGGGCGAGCCGCTGACCGGTGCGTCGGACTACCTGCGCGTGGAGGCGGCCTATGCCGCCACCCACGAGGGCGCGCGGCACCTCGACGACGTCCTGACCCGGCGCACCCGCATCTCGATCGAGACCTTCGACCGCGGCCTGGGCGTCGTCGAGGAGGTGGCGGGCCTGGTCAGCGAGCCGCTGGGCTGGAGCGAGGAGCAGGTCGACCTCGAGATCGAGCACTACCGGGCCCGGGTGGCGGCCGAGCGCGAGAGCCAGGAGCAGCCCGACGACGAGACCGCCGACGCGGCGCGCCTCGGAGCGCCCGACGTGGTGCCGCTGACCTGAGTTCGCCCGGGCGCCCGCGCGGGTGGGAGACTGGTCGTGCTATGCCCGACGACACCGCCGCCCCCGTGCCCGCCTCCGCCGCCGTCCCGCCCCGCGCCCCCGAGCCGGCCGAGGGCGCGACCGCGCTCCCGCTGGTCTTCGAGGAGCCCCGCGGTCGCAAGAAGCCGCCACGCCACCTGGCCGACCTGACCGCGGCCGAGCGCAAGCAGCTGCTCGAGGACAACGGGCTGCCGGGCTTCCGGGCCAAGCAGCTCTCCACGCACTACTTCAGCCGCCTCGTCGACGACCCCGAGCAGATGACCGACCTGCCCGCGGCGCAGCGCGCCGAGCTGGTCGGCACCCTGCTGCCGCACCTGATGACGCCACTGCGCACCCTCGAGGCCGACAAGGGCACCACCCGCAAGACGCTGTGGAAGCTCTTCGACGGGGCGCTGGTCGAGTCGGTGCTGATGCGCTACCCCGGCCGCACCACGATGTGCGTCTCCAGCCAGGCCGGTTGCGGCATGGCCTGCCCCTTCTGCGCGACCGGCCAGGGTGGGCTGCAGCGCAACATGAGCACCGCCGAGATCGTCGAGCAGGTCGTGGCGGGGGCGCGCTCGCTCGACCGCGACGAGGTGCCCGGCGGCCGCGGCCGCGTCAACAACGTCGTCTTCATGGGCATGGGCGAGCCGCTGGCCAACTACAAGGCGGTCATCGGTGCGGTGCGCCGTCTCACCGACCCCTCGCCCGACGGGCTGGGCATGTCGGCACGCGGCGTCACGGTCTCGACCGTCGGACTGGTCCCGCGCATCCGCCAGCTCACCGAGGAGGGCATCCCGGTCACCCTCGCGCTGAGCCTGCACGCTCCCGACGACGAGCTGCGCAACGAGCTGGTGCCGATCAACACCCGCTCCTCGGTCGCCGAGACCGTCGAGGCGGCCTGGGACTACGCCCGGGTCACCCGGCGCCGGGTCTCGATCGAGTACGCCATGATGCGCGGCATCAACGACCAGGCCTGGCGCGCCGACCTGCTCGCCGACGTGCTGCGCGGCTACGGCGACTGGGGCTGGGTGCACGTCAACCTGATCCCGCTCAACCCCACCCCGGGGAGCAAGTGGACCGCCTCCGACCCGGCCGACGAGCGCGAGTTCGTGCGCCGGCTCGAGGCCAAGGGCATCCCCACCACGGTGCGCGACACCCGCGGCTCGGAGATCGACGGGGCCTGCGGCCAGCTCGCCGCCACCGACGTCTGACCCGGCCCCTATCTCGCGCCGACCCGGCCCGGATCGCCGCGCCGACCCGGCCCGGATCTCGCTGGGGCGGCCGGGTCAGTTGGCGCGCTGTTCACCCGATCGTCCACCGCCGCGCCCCGCGTGCTCGCCGTCCGCTGGCGCGAACGCAGCACCGTGGACCCATGAGCCAGCCCCGACCCGCACCCGATCGGCCAGCCGCGCGCCGGGACCGGTTGCGGGTGCTGGTGGTCGTCGAGACCTTCGAGCCCGGCTCCGGCAGCGTGCCACGGGTGCTGGCGCACCTGGCCGCGGAGGGGCACGACGCACAGCTCGTCACGCACACCGGCCCCACGACGTACGCCGGCTTCCCGGTGCGCCGCCTGAGCAGCTGGCCCGCCGGGCCGCGGCTGCGCGGCACGCTGCGTCGCTTCGGCCCCGACGTGGTGCACGTGGCCGGACTCGGCCGGCTGGGCCGGCGCGCGGTGCTGGTGGCCGCGGGCCTGGGGGTTCCGGTCGTGCTCGACGTGGGACCCACCGGCGCCACCGGGGAGAGCGGCCCGCCCTCGCGCGTGCTCGCGCAGGCCGACCGGGTGCTCGCCGGGTCGACGGCGGCCCTGCGCGACGTGCAGGCCCTCGGTGTCGAACGGCTGGCGCTGTGGCCCTGCGGGGTGGACCTCACGGCCTTCCACCCCAGCCGGCGCAGCGAGTCGTGGCGTGGGTCGCTGGCCCCGGACGGCCAGCGGCTGGTCGGTCACGTCGGGCCGCTGGAGCGCGTCGAGGAGGTCGACCTGCTGACCGGTCTCGACGGCGACGAGCGCTACCGGCTGGTGCTGGTCGGCAGCGGACCCGACGAGGCCCGGCTGCGCCGGCTGCTGCCGCACGCACACTTCCTCGGCGACCTGCGCGGTGAGGCGCTGGCAGCGGCGTACGCCTCGCTCGACGTGCTCGTGCACACTGCCCGCCGCGAGACCTGCGGTCGCCTGGTGCGGGCCGGCCTGGAGGCGCTGGCCTCGGGCGTGCCGGTGGTGGCGCCGCGCAACGGCGTGGCCGAGGACCTGGTCGACGAGGGCAGCGCCGGGCTGCTCTTCGAGCCGGGTGACGCCTCGGACCTCGAGGCATGCGTGGCCCGGCTGCTGCACGACGACCTCGCGCTGCGGCGCACCGCGCTGGCGGCGCGCCGCAGCGTGCGGCACCGCTCGTGGCGCGCGCTCGACGAGGCCCTCGTCGAGCACTACCGCGACGTGGTCACGACCTCGAGCGCCTCCTCGACGGTGTCGACCAGGTGCACGTGCGGCTCCATGGCGCGCCCCGAGGCGAGCGCCTGCAGCAACGGCCAGGCGGGCAGCTCGACGGTCCAGTGCTCGCGCCCGACGAGCACCATGGGCGCGACCGACGCCTCGTCGGCGTAGTAGTTCTCGCAGGCGTCCTGGAAGACCTCCTGCACCGTGCCGCCGGCGCCGGGCAGGAAGACGATGCCGGCGTCGCAGACCTCGAGGAGGATCGCCTCGCGGGTGGCGTTGCGGAAGTACTTCGCGATCGCGGTGGCGAAGACGTTGGGCGGCTCGTGGCCGTAGTGCCAGGTCGGGATGCCGAGGTTGGCGACCGGGCCACCGTCGGCGTCGGGCGGGTCGAGCGCGGTGAGGGCGTCGAAGGCGGAGAGCACCCAGGCGTCGACCGAGGGCCGGTACGACGGCACCGCGGCCAGCATCCGCAGGGCCTCCTCCAGCACCGCCTGGTCGCGCGAGGAGAGCCGGGCCCCGAGGTTGGCGGCCTCCATCGCCCCGGGCCCGCCGCCGGTGGCGACCGTCAGCCCGGCCGCGCCGAGCCGGTGCCCGAGCCCGGCCGCGTCGGCGAAGAGCGCCGTGCCCCTCGAGGCGGCGTGCCCGCCCATCACGCCGACGACGCGGCGTCCCTCGCGCCAGCGGTCCAGCGCCAGGTCGATGGCGTGGTCGTGCAGGGTGCGGGCCAGCGGGACCTCGGTGGAGACCTCGGCGCCGTCGATCGCCCCCGGCTTGGACCAGGCGTAGGCGCGGCCGTCGACGGAGTCGCTCCAGCGCAGCTCGTCGAAGAGCTCCCGGGCGTCGTAGAGCTCGTGGCGGTAGACGTCGACCGGGACGTCGGGGATGCGGGGGAGCACGAGTGCACCGGCGGCCTCGACGCGCTCGGCGTCGCCCTCGGCGAAGCGGCAGCCCAGGAAGGTGGCGCCCGCGAGCCGGCAGCGGCCCAGCTCGGCGCCGCGCTCGCTGAGGTCGACCGAGCGCACCCGCCACCCCGAGAGGGTGCGCGCCCCGGCGCGCAGCCGGTGGTCGAGCTCCTCGAGCGTGGTGATGTCGACGGTCCGTCCGCGGGTGTGCCTCACCGCGGCAACCTAGCCGACCTGCTCGCCCCGGCCCACCGCGGCGGCCAGGCGCTGCAGCTCGGCGAGCGCCAGTGCGATCTCGGGCTGGGCGGCGGTGCCGCGCCGCACCGCCGTGCGCAGGTGGCGCACCGGTGTGGCGACACCGCGCAGGGGCACCCGCACGAGGTCCTCGTCAGCCGGCAGGCGGGCCAGTCGGGGCACCAGGGCGACACCGAACCCGGCCGCGACCAGCGCTGCCCCGGTGTCCCACTCGACGACCTCGTGGACCTGGTGCGGAGTGAAGCCCGCGGCCGCGCAGGCCGTGGTCACCATCTGGTGGTGCGGCCTCCCGGGACGGTCCATGATCCAGGCCTCCCGGGCCAGCTCGGTCAGGGAGACCCAGGCTCGGCCGGCCAGCCGGTGTCCCGCCGGCACGAGCAGGTCGAGGGTGTCGGCCAGCAGGGGGTGCTGCTCGAAGCGGGCGTCGTCGGTGGAGGGCAGCAGGTCGGTGACGACCACCACCACGAGGTCCACCCGGTCGGCGACGAGCATCTCGAAGCACACCTGCGGGTCGGCCTCGGTGATCCGCACCGTCGAGCGGGGGAAGACCCGCGACACCGCGACGGCGACCGCCGGCAGCAGGGCCGAGGCCGCCGTGGAGAAGCCGGCGAGGCGCAGCTGCCCGGTCCCGGTGCTCGAGGTGCTCTGCACCTCGGTGTGGATCTCCTCCCACAGCGCGAAGAGGTCGTCGCAGCGGGCGAGCAGCTTCAGCGCCGCGGGGGTGAGCCGGACCCGACGGCCGTCCGGCTCCAGCAGGGCCACCCCGAGGTCGCGGGACAGGGTGCGCACCTGGTGCGACACGGCCGAGGCCGTGTAGCCGAGGTGCTCGGCGGCCGCGGAGACGGTGCCCCGGTCGGCGACCGCGCGGAGCACCCTGAGACGGCGATCGATCATGAAACAGGATTGCACGGTCATCGGTAAAATTGTGCGCTTTTCTTTGACATAGCGTGACCCACACCATGGTCATGTGCACCAGGTGGACCCGCTCCTCGAGCCGTACCGGCTCCGCGGGACCACCCTGCGCAACCGCGTGGTCAGCACCTCGCACGAGCCCGCCTACACCGAGGACGGGATGCCGAAGGACCGCTACCGGCTCTACCACCTCGAGAAGGCTCGCGGCGGTGTCGGGCTGACGATGATCGGCGGGTCGGCCGTCGTCTCGCCCGACAGCCCGCCGGCCTTCGGCAACATGCTGCTCTACCGCGACGAGGTCGTCGGGTGGCTGCGCCGGCTCTGCGACGACGTCCACGAGGCCGGTGCGGCCGTGATGTGCCAGGTCACCCACCTCGGGCGGCGCACCAGCAGCGCCAGCGGCGACTGGCTGCCGCTGGTCTACCCCTCCCGCCTGCGTGAGCCGCAGCACCGCTCGTTCCCCAAGGTGGCCGAGGCCTGGGACGTCGACCGGATCGTGCGCGACTACGCCGACGCGGCCGCCCGCTGCCGAGCCGCCGGCCTCGACGGCATCGAGATCGAGTCCTACAGCCACCTCTTCGACGCCTGGGCCTCGCCGGCCACCAACCTGCGCACCGATGCGTTCGGCGGCGACCCCGAGGCGCGCCTGGTCTTCCCGTTGCGCGTCCTCGACGCCGTACGCCGCGCGGTCGGCCCCGACTTCGTGGTCGGCCTGCGGATGGCGATGGACGAGGACCTGCCCGACGGGCTCGGCCTCGAGGACACCCTCCCGATCGCCCGGCGCTACCTCGAGCACGGCGTCGACTTCCTCTCGGTCATCAAGGGCGGGCTCGACAGCGACGCCCGGCTGGCCGCGACGATCCCGTCGATGGGCACCCCCTCGGCGCCCTTCCTCGAGCTCGCCGGCACCGTACGCCGCGAGCTCGGGGTCCCGGTGATGCACGCCGCGCGGATCGGGGACGTCGCGACCGCGCGCCACGCGATCCGCGACGGGCTGCTCGACCTGGTCGGGATGACCCGTCCGCAGATCGCCGACCCGCACCTGGTCGCCAAGGTCGCGCGCGGCGAGGAGGACCGGGTGCGGCCGTGCGTGGGGGCGAGCTTCTGCCTCGACGCCATCTACGAGTCGGGCGACGCCAAGTGCGTGCACAACCCCGCGACCGGCCGTGAGCAGTCGCTGCCGCACGTCATCGCCCCCACCCCGGGCCGCCGTCGGCGCGCGGTCGTGGTCGGCGCCGGACCGGCCGGGCTGGAGGCCGCCCGGGTGCTCGGCGAGCGCGGGCACGACGTGGTGCTCCTCGAGGCCGCCGACCGGCCCGGTGGGCAGCTGCTGCTGGCCTCCTCCACGCTGCGCCGCCGCGACCTGGTCGGGATCGTGGACTGGCGGGTGGCCGAGCTCAAGCACAGCGGCGTCGAGGTCCGCTACGGCGTGTACGCCGAGGCCGCCACCGTCCTGGCCGAGCAGCCCGACCTCGTCGTGGTCGCGACCGGCGGGGTGCCGGACCGCTCGGTGGCCGGGGGCGGTGAGGAGCTGGTGCTCGACACCTGGGACGTGCTCGGCGGCTCCGGACCGCGGGCGGGCGAGCGGGTGCTGGTCTACGACGACCACGGCGGCGAGCCGGCCCTCGACGCCACCGAGCACCTGGCCCGGCTGGGCGCCCGGGTCGAGCTGGTCACCCCCGAGCGGATGGTCGGAATCTCGGTCGGCGCCATGAACAGTCCCGCCTACCTGCGTGCCTTCGCCGAGCACGGGGTGGCCCTGCGTGTGGCGCGCCGGCTGCGCTCGGTGCGGCGCGCCGAGCCCGACCAGGACGGCAGGCTCGTCGCGGTGCTCGGCAGCGACTACGCCGACGTGGTCGAGGAGCGCCTGGTCGACCAGGTGGTCGTCGAGCACGGCACCGTGCCCAACGACGAGCTCTACCTCGACCTGGTGCCCGGCTCGCGCAACCTCGGCGAGGTCGACCACCCGGCCCTGCTCGCCGGGCGGGCCCAGGAGGTCGCCACCGACCCCGACGGGGCCTACCAGCTCTTCCGCATCGGCGACGCCGTCGCGAGCCGCTCCATCCACGCCGCCATCTACGACGCGCTGCGACTGTGCGTCACCGTCTGACCCGCCCGCGCAGGAGGAACCGATGACGATCGCCCGCCCGGCCCCCGACCTCCGCCCCGTCCGCCGGAACCGCTCCGACGAGGCCCGGCTGCTGGAGCTCCTCGACGCGCGACCACCGGCGCACTCGCTGCCCGGGCCCTGCTACACCGATCCCACGGTGCACGAAGCGGACCTGCGCCTGGTCTGGCAGCGGCAGTGGCTCTTCGTCGGCACGGTCGCGGAGGTGCCCGAGGCCGGCGACTACCTCACCGTCGACGTCGGCACCGCCTCCGTCGTGGTGCTGCGCGACGACGACGAGCAGGTGCGCGCCCTGCGCAACGTGTGCCGGCACCGCGGCTCGCGGCTGGTCAGCGGCTCCCACGGCTGCGTGGGCAACATCGTGTGCGGCTACCACCACTGGACCTACGGCACCGACGGCGGCCTGCTGCACGCCCCCCAGCTGTCGCCGGGCGTCGACCCGGGCGGGCTGGGGCTGCGTCCGGTGCACCTGCGCGAGGTCGCCGGCCTGCTCTTCGTCTGCCTGGACGACGAGCCGCCCGAGGACATCGAGGACGTCGCGCGCGTCGTGGCGCCGTACGTCGCCCCGCACCAGCTGGGCCGCACCAAGGTGGCCGCCCAGGTCGACCTCGTCGAGGACGGCAACTGGAAGCTCACCATGGAGAACAACCGGGAGTGCTACCACTGCGACGGCCACCCCGAGCTGCGCTGCACCTTCTTCCCGACCTGGGGACTGGCCGACGACCAGGTCCCCGACCGGATGCGTCCCGACCACGACCGCTACCTCGCGGCGATGGTGGACCTCGAGCGGCGCAGCAACGAGCTCGCGCTGCCGCACGGCCTCGTCGAGGACCTCGTCGAGCGGCCCCTGGGCTTCCGGGTCCAGCGCGAGCCGCTCGACGGAGCGGGGGAGTCCTTCAGCCCCGACGGCACGCGGCTGGTCCGCCGGCTGCTCGGCGAGCTCCCCGAGGCGCGGTTGGGCCACCTGGGGCTGCACACCCAGCCGAACGCCTGGTTCCACTTCCAGGCCGACCACGTGGTGACGTTCGCGGCGCTGCCGCTGGCCGTCGACCGCACGTTGGTGCGCACCACCTGGCTGGTGCACGAGGACGCCGTCGAGGGCGTCGACTACGAGGTCGAGGAGCTCACCGCGACCTGGCGCGCGACCAACGAGCAGGACGCCGCGTTCGTCGCCGGCACCCAGGCCGGGGTCGGCGACCCGGGCTACCTGCCCGGTCCCTACTCCGAGGCGGAGGGGCAGGTCGAGGCGTTCGTGGCCTGGTACGCCGCCCGCGTGCGCGAGGCGGTCGCGCGATGAGCGAGATGAGCGAGATGCAGCCCACCCTGCGGACCCACGAGGTCCAGGCCGAGCCGCACGGACCGGCGCTGCGGGTGGTGCCCGACACGTGGCGGCCGGTGCGGCGGCTGGGCGAGGGCGTCCTGGACGACGCGGGGACGGGGGAGGGCTTCGACGTCGAGCTGGTGCTGCGTGCGCGGGTGCAGGAGACCCACGACGTGGTGTCGCTGGTCCTGGGGCCGTCCCGGCCGAGCACCTTCGCGTTCCGGCCCGGCCAGTTCCTGACCCTCGGTGTCGACGTCGACGGGCAGCGGGTCGAGCGGTGCTACACGATCTCGTCACCACCCACCCGCCCGCACCTGCTCCGGGTCACCGTCAAGCGGGTCGACGGCGGTGCGCTGTCGCCGTACCTGCACGACCGGCTCGCGGTCGGCGACCCGCTGCACGCGGCCGGGCCGCTCGGCGGGTTCACCGTCACCGAGCACCCCGCCGCCCGCTACCTGCTGCTCTCGGCGGGCAGCGGCATCACCCCGACCCTCGCGACCCTGCGCACGATGGCCGACCTGGCCGAGCTCGGGCACGGCGCGCTCGACGTCGTGGTGGTGCACAGCGCCCGGACCCCCGACGACCTGGTCCGGCGAGACGAGCTCGAGCACCTGGCCGCCACCGACGAGGGGCTGCGGGTGGTGTGGGTGTGCGAGGACGACCCGCCGGGGCGCCCCGGCGCGTGGACCGGCTGGCGGGGCCGCCTCGACGCCGAGATGCTGCTCGGCGCCGTGCCCGACGCGGCCGGACGCGAGGTGCTGACCTGCGGGCCACCGGGCTACATGGCCGGCGTGCGGGCCGTGCTCGCCGAGGTCGGGGCCGACCCGGCGCGCTGCCACGAGGAGAGCTTCGTGCTCGGGGCCCGGGCGCCGGGTGCGCCGGTCGCGCCCGAGGCCGCGCCGGCGCAGGAGGCCGCGCCCGGGGCCCGGGTGCGCTTCGGACGCAGCGACCGCGAGGTGGTGTGCCCGCCCGGCACCACGGTGCTGGCGGCCGCCCGGCAGGCCGGCGTACGCCTGCCCTCGTCGTGCTCGGCCGGGCTGTGCGGCACCTGCAAGTCGACCCTGCTCGCGGGTCGGGTCGACATGGTGCACCAGGGCGGCATCCGGCCCCGCGAGATCGCCCAGGACAAGTTCCTGCCCTGCTGCTCGACCCCTGCCGGCGACATCGTCGTCGACGCCTGACCACGCACCCGCCAGCCACCCAGGGAGAGACCCGTGACCACCACCCTGACCGCTGACGCGGTCGTCGTCGGCTCGGGGGTGATCGGCTCGGCCGTCGCGCTCGAGCTCGCCCGCGCCGGACGCGACGTGCTCGTCCTCGACAAGGCGGGTGGGCCCGGGCACGGCTCCACCAGCGCCTCGAGCGCGGTGATCCGCTTCCTCTACTCCACCTACGACACCGTCGCGACGTCGTGGGAGGCCAAGTTCATGTGGGAGCAGTGGGCCGAGCACCTGGGGCTGCCCGGGCTGGAGCCGCTGGCCGACCCGCCGGTGCTCTCGCGCTTCCACCGCACGGGGATGCTGCACCTCGACGTCCCGGCCGTGCCGTGGGCCGAGGGGATGCGGCTGCTGGAGTCGGCGGGGGTGCCTTGCGAGCACCTCGGTCCTGACGAGCTCGCAGCGCGTTTCCCGCACCTCGACACCGGCGCCTACTGGCCCAACAAGCCGGTCGCCGACGACGCGTTCTGGGCCGACGCCGAGGCCCGGCTCGGCGCGATCCACACCCCCGACGCCGGCTACATGGACGACCCGCGCCTGGCGGCCGACAACCTGGCGCACGCCGCTCGGCTGCACGGGGCGAGCACGGCGTACCGGGCCCAGGTGGTCGCGGCCGAGCGCCGCGGCCCGGTGTGGCACCTCGCGCTGGCCGACGCTCGCCGCGTGGAAGCGCCGGTCGTGGTCAACGCGGCCGGTCCGTGGTCGGGGGCGTTCAACCGGATGGCCGGGATCGGGGCGGAGTTCACCGTCGGAGTCCGGCCGCTGCGGCAGGAGGTGCACCAGGTGGCCCAGCCCGTGGGGTACGGCACCGCGGAGGCGCCCGGCCCGGGGGTCTTCGACATCGACCTCGGCACCTACATGCGCCCCGGCCCGCAGCAGGCGTGGGTGATCGGCGGCACCGAGCCCGAGTGCGACCCCTTCGACTGGCTCGAGGACCCCGACGCCGTCGACGACCACGTCTCGCTGGCGCGCTACGAGTCGCAGGTGACCCGGGCCGCGCGACGCCTGCCCGAGCTGCGGGTGCCCAACCGCCCTTCGGGGGTCGTCGGCGTCTACGACGTGGCCGACGACTGGACACCGATCTACGACCGCACCGACGCGGACGGGTTCTACGTCGCGATGGGCACCAGTGGCAACCAGTTCAAGAACGCTCCCGTCGCCGGCTGCTTCCTGGCAGCGATCATCGCCGCGGTCGAGGACGGCGGCGTCGACCACGACCGCGACCCGGTCGTCTACCGCGGCGCGCACACCGGGCTCGACATCGACCTGGCGGCGTTCTCCCGCATCCGGGCGGTGAACGCCGCCAGCACCCGCACCGTGCTCGGGTAGTCGTGGCGCCGGGCGTCGCTCAGAAGGCGTGCGCCACCAGGTCGGCGAAGAGCTCGTGCTCGTCGACGTCGAGCCCGCGGGCGCGGAACCAGGTGGCCATGTTGCGGCAGTCGCGCAGCAGGAAGTCCATCCCGTTGACGTTGCCGACCAGGTCGACGACCTGCGGGAGGTCGATGACGACCAGCCGCTCACCCGCGGCCAGCACGTTGTACGGCGACAGGTCGCCGTGCACGATGCCCTCCTGCACCATCAGCGCCATCGCCTCGCGGACCTGCTCCCACCACGACGCCAGCAGCCGTGGCGACGGACGGGCCTGCGCCAGGCGCGGCGCGGTCTCGGGGCCGTGCTCGCCCTCGACGGTGATCCACTCCATCAGCAGCTCGGTGCCGTCGACCTGCACGGGGTAGGGCACCGCCAGCCCGAGTCTCCAGAGCCGGGTCAACGCCAGCCACTCCGCCCACGCCCACTGCCCGGCCGCCACCGAGCGGCCGTAGTCGCGTCTTCCTGGCCATCGCCCGGGCGTCGCGGGTGTTCCGCACCCGGCGGCCCTCGGTGTAGGCGCCGGAGCGGTGGAACGAGCGGTGCTCCTCGCTCCGGTAGCGCTTGGCGACCATCACGGCCGACTGCCCGGGCGCGCCCGGCAGGAAGGAGGGGTCGGTGTCGGGCACGGCGCGCTCGAGCAGGAACGCGTCGGCCTCCTTGCCGGTCTTGAGGACGCCGAGCTCGGTGTCGACGGCGGCCTGGCTGGTCACGACCCAGCCGGGCCGGGGCTCGGGCCCGCGCGAGAGCGGCTCGACCTCGAGCCAGGTCGACCAGCGCTGGTCCTCGTCGAGGTCGTCGAGCGGGCGGAAGTCGAAGCTCAGGTGGGCGGGCTCAGGGGTGGTGCGGTCCTGCGGGTGCTGCGAGACGTCGTACGTCACGGTGGGTGCTCCATCGGGAGAAGAGGGTGTGGTCTGCGGGCAGGCCAGGGACAGTCGTCGACATGTCACGCTCCTCTCGGCACCGCACGGCTCGTACGCCGCGCACTCACGGACCAGGGTGGCGGGTCCGGTCGGCGCGGGCAACGGGTTTTCGGCGGGGTCAGGTGGTGGGTGCCCCACGCAGCCGCACCGACAGGCAGGTCACGCAGCCCTCGAGCTTCTCGTACTCGCTCATGTCGACCGCGACCACCCGCAGCCCTCGTGCCTCGAACAGGGCCCGGGTGCGCGGGGCGCTGGTCGACATCAGCACCGTCCCCTCGTCGAGCAGCACCACGTGGGCGCCGGGCTCCTCGGGCACGGGCAGGTAGGACTCCCAGGTCGACGCGTCGTCGACGACCGGGTCCCAGCCCACCACGGTGCCGTCGGGCAGCGCGGTGACCGCTGACTTCAGGTGCAGGACCTTGGCCAGCGGTACGCCGACCACGCGCGCGCCCAGTGGAGCCAGCAGGGCCCGCAGCTGGTCGACGGCCCCGGGGGTGGTGCGCCCGCCGAGCCCGACCCACACGGTGCCGTCGTGCTTGAGCACGTCGCCGCCGTCGAGGGTCTCGGGCGCCTCGATGCGGGCGATGCGGTAGCCGAGGCGGCGCAGGGCGTCCTCGGTCGCCGGCGTCTCGGGCTTGCGCTCGTCGGCGCCGGGACGGGTGATGACCGCCAGGTCGTCGTAGACCACGACGGTGTCCTCGACGAAGACCGCGTCGGGGCAGTCGTCGGCAGGGTCGACCTCGACGGTCGTCCAGCCCTCGTCGTGCAGCGCGGCGACGTACCCCTCCCACTGGCGCAGCGCCAGGTCGAGGTCGACGGGGGAGCGGTCGATGTGGGTCACGATGCCGTCGGCGACGCGCGGGCCGGGACGGCGGACCAGGGCGAGCTTCCTCATGGGGCCATCCTGGCCCCTCGGGCGCGCTCAGCCGAGCAGCGGCGCCACGGCCCGGGCCACGAGCGAGGGTCGGCCGGTCAGTGACTCCTCGGCGTCGGCGGCGGTCATCGCACGCAGGCCGGCGTTGATGCCCAGCCAGCGCAGCGGCTCCGGCTCCCAGTCCGGCGAGCGGTGGCCCACCCACGGCAGGGCGGTCAGGTCGGTGTCGTGGCCCAGCACCAGGTCGCGCAGGGTGCGCCCGGCGAGGTTGGTGGTGGCCAGCCCGTCGCCGACGTACCCGCCGGCCCAGGCCAGCCCGCTGGCCCGGTCGAGCCCCACCGAGGCGCACCAGTCGCGAGGGATGCCGAGCGGGCCGCCCCAGGCGTGCGTGATCCGCACCCCGCCGCGCGCTCGGCCGAGGACGGGGAACATCTCGCCCAGGGTGGACAGCAGCCGCGCGTGCACGCGGGCGTCGCGGTCGAAGCCGGGACGGATCGCCGAGCCGTGGTGGTACGGCGCTCCGCGCCCGCCGAAGACCAGCCGGCCGTCGGCGGTGCGCTGGCCGTAGACGATCAGGTGGCGGTGGTCGGTGAAGGTCTCGCGCCGGGCCAGGCCGATCTCCTCCCAGACCGCGTCCGGCAGCGGCTCGGTGGCGATCACCAGGGAGTAGACCGGCACGACGGTGCGCTCGTGACCGGCGAGGCGCGGGGTGTAGCCCTCGGTGGCGCGCACCACCACGTCGGCGCGCACCGTGCCGTGCGGGGTCTCGCAGTGGCCGGGTGCGATCGCCGTGACCGGCGTGCCCTCCAGGAGGCGCACGCCCCGGCGCTCGACGGCACGGGCCAGGCCCCGCACCAGCCGCGCCGGGTGCAGCGCCGCGCAGTCGGGCGTGTACGTCGCCCCGACGGTGCCGCTGGCCCGCACGACGGCCTCGGCCTCGGCCCGGTCGAGCAGCCGCACGTCGTCCTCGCCGCGACCCCAGGAGCGGGCGTGCGCGATGTCGGCGCGGGCCCGGACCAGCTGCGCGCGGCTGCGCGCGAGGTCGATGGTGCCGCCCTTGGCCAGCCGTGCGTCGATGCCCTCCGCCGCGGCGGCTCGGGCGACCTCGTCGACGGTGGCGCGCATCGCGGCGTGCTGGGCCAGCGCACCGCTGCGTCCGTGCGGGCTCCCGTCGGGCCGGGGCAGGGCGGCGAGGGTGTCGAGGGAGGCCGGGAACAGCGCGGAGCACCAGCCGCCGTTGCGCCCCGAGGCGCCGTACCCGGCGACCTGGGCCTCGAGCACCGCGATCCGCAGCGTGGGGTCGGCCTCGGCGAGGTAGTGCGCGGTCCACAGCCCGGTGAGCCCGGCGCCCACGATCGCCACGTCGACGTCGAGGTCGCCGGCCAGCGCCGGGCGCGGCACCCAGTCGTCCCCGGCGGTGGCGTGCCACAGCGACAGGGCGCGGTAGTCCTCCGTCGGGGAGGAGACCGGGCTCAGCGCACACCCCACGAGTAGGTCTGCTTGCGCAGCTGCAGGTACATGAAGGTCTCGGTGGCCACGACCCCGTCGAGGGAGCGGATCCGCGAGGACAGCAGCTCGAGCAGGCGCTCGTCGCTCTCGCAGACGACCTCGACGAGCAGGTCGTAGGAGCCGGCGGTGATCACGACGTAGTCGACCTCGGGGATCTCGGCCAGCGCGTCGGCGACGGGCTCGAGCGGCCCGGTGCAGCGCACCCCGACCATCGCCTGGCGGGCGAAGCCCATCTCGAGGGGGTCGGTGACGGCCACGACCTGCATCACCCCGCCCTCCACGAGCCGCTGCACGCGCTGGCGCACCGCGGCCTCGGAGAGCCCCACGACCTTCCCGATGGCGGCGTACGAGCGCCGGCCGTCCTGCTGGAGCTGCTCGATGATCGCCTTGGAGACGTCGTCGAGCTGCGGGGCTGGGCGCTCGTTCCGGGGGCTCATGGAGCAGGAACCTACCCCGGACACCGGGGCCATCGGAACGCTTCTCGCATGCCGGGTGATCGATGGAATCCGTTGCATTCAGGTTTCATGTCGACGGATTCCCTTGTCGCGGCCCGCGCAACGTGGCAGCATCCCGTCATCCGAGCGAGGAGGGCCATGCCAGGAGAGCAAGCACCCCGACCGTCCCTGCTCTCGCGCCGGGGGCTGATCCGCGGCGGCGGCGCCGTGGCCTTCGTCGGCCTGAGCGCGGCCGCGCTGAAGCTGCCGCTCTTCGAGGTGGCCGGCGCCCAGCAGGACCCCGCGGTGTGCACCGCCGAGGACCTCTCGAGCAGCGAGAAGCAGCTGATCATCTCGAACTGGCCGCAGTACATCGACCCGCGGCGCAACGAGAACGGCACCTTCCAGACCTTCCAGCGCGAGAGTGGCATCACCGTCACCTACACCGACGACGTCAACGACAACGCCGAGTTCTACGCCAAGGTCCGCAACCAGCTCGGCAGCTGCGAGCCGATCGACCGCGACATGATGATGCTGACCGACTGGATGGCCGCACGGATGGTCGGGCTGGGGTGGATCCAGCCGCTGGACCGGGACAAGGTGCCCAACCTGCACGCCAACCTCATCGATCCGCTGCGCGAGCGCCAGTGGGACCCCGAGCTGAGGTACCACGCGCCCTGGCAGACCGGGCTGACCGGCATCGCCTACAACGCCGCCAAGACCGGGGAGGTCGGCAGCTTCGAGGAGCTGCTCACCCGCTCCGACCTGCGTGGGCGCGTCACCCTGCTCACCGAGATGCGCGACACCATGTCGTTCCTGCTCAAGGTCACCGGCGCCGACCCGCGCGACTTCACCGACGACGAGTGGGGCGTGGCCATCGAGCGCCTGCGCGAGGTGGTGGCCAGCGGTCAGGTGCGGGCCTTCACGGGCAACGACTACACCCAGGACCTCGCGGCCGGGAACATCTACGCCTGCGAGGCGTGGTCCGGCGACGTCATCCAGCTGCAGTTCGAGAACCCCGACATCAAGTTCGTGACGCCGGAGGAGGGGCTGGTGCTGTGGAGCGACAACATGCTGGTCCCCAACCTCGCCCAGCACACCGCCAACGCCGAGGCGTGGATCGACTACTACTACCAGCCCGAGGTCGCCGCACGGCTCGCGGCCTGGGTGAACTACATCTGCCCGGTCAAGGGCGCGAAGGAGGCGATGGAGCAGGTCGACCCCTCGCTGGTGGACAACGAGCTGATCTTCCCCAGCGACGAGGCCCTCGCCGCCACCTTCGACTTCATGCCGCTCGACGACCGCCAGACGACGCAGTACGAAGGAGAGTTCGCCGATGTCACAGGTGGCTGAGAACGCCCCCGCCGGTCCCGCGACCGGCCGGGAGGACGCGCCGTACGACGGGCTGCGCCTGCGCGCGGTGACCAAGGAGTTCGCGACCTTCACCGCGGTGCGCGAGCTCGACCTCGACGTCCCGCGCGGGTCCTTCTTCGCGCTGCTCGGCCCGTCGGGGTGCGGCAAGACGACCACGCTGCGGATGGTGGCGGGGCTCGAGCGGCCGACCTCGGGGTCGATCACGCTGGCCGGCGCCGACATCACGCACGCCAAGCCCTACCGCCGACCGGTCAACACGGTCTTCCAGAGCTACGCGCTCTTCCCGCACCTCGACATCTTCGAGAACGTCGCCTTCGGGCTGCGCCGGCGCAAGGCCAAGGACGTCGAGCAGCAGGTCCGCGACATGCTCGACCTCGTCGAGCTCGGCAGCCAGGCACGCAAGAAGCCCGCGCAGCTCTCCGGCGGTCAGCAGCAGCGGGTCGCCCTGGCCCGGGCGCTGATCAACAAGCCCGAGGTGCTGCTGCTCGACGAGCCGCTGGGAGCGCTGGACCTCAAGCTGCGGCGCGGCATGCAGATCGAGCTCAAGCGGATCCAGACCGAGGTCGGCCTCACCTTCGTGCACGTCACCCACGACCAGGAGGAGGCCATGACGATGGCCGACACGGTCGCGGTGATGAACGCCGGGATCATCGAGCAGATGGGTGCGCCCTCGGAGCTCTACGAGAACCCGCGCTCGACCTTCGTGGCGAACTTCCTGGGCCAGTCCAACCTCATCGAGGGCAGCGTCGTACGCCGAGCCGCCGACGTGACGACCGTGGACATGCACGGCATCGCGGTCTCCGTGCCGACGGCGCGCACCCACACCGACGGCGAGCGCGGGTGGATCGGCATCCGGCCCGAGAAGGTGCTGGTCGGCGAGGTGGGCGAGACCCTCGACGCCCCCGGCAACACCATCCCCGGCGGGGTGGTCACCGACGTCAGCTTCAACGGCGTCTCCACGCAGTACCTGGTGCGGATGCCGTGGGGCCAGGAGCTGCAGGTGTTCTCCCAGAACACCGGCCGGACCCGGATCTTCTCCACCGGCGAGCAGGTGGAGCTGTCCTGGCGACCCGAGTACGCCTTCCTCCTGGACTTCTCCCAGGACGCCCGGGCCGGCTCCCAGCGGGGGGACGGCTGATGGCCGTGCTGGCGCCCCCGGGCGCCGCGCCGAGCACCGACCCCGCGGAGCCGGCACCCCCCGCCGCGCCCACGGGCCGGCGGCGGGGGAGGACCGGGTACCTGCTGCTGCTGCCGGCCGTCGTCTGGCTCCTGCTGTTCTTCGTCGTCCCGTTCTACTCGCTGCTGGCCACGAGCCTCTACGACCCCTCGGGCTCGGACTTCCGCGGCTACGAGATGACCTACTACTGGCGCAACTACGTCGACGCGGTCCAGGAGTACTGGCAGCCCTTCCTGCGCTCCCTGGCGTACGGCGCCGTCGCCACGCTGCTCTGCCTGCTGCTGGGCTACGTGCTGGCCTACGCCATCGCCTTCAAGGCCGGGCGCTGGAAGAACCTGATGCTGGTGCTGGTCATCGCCCCGTTCTTCACCAGCTTCCTGCTGCGCACGCTGTCGTGGAAGCTGATCCTGGCCGACGACGGCTACGTGGTCGACGTCCTGCAGTTCCTGCAGCTGCTCGGCGACGACGGTCGGCTGCTGGCCACGCCGGTGGCCGTGGTGGCCGGGCTGACCTACAACTTCCTGCCGTTCATGGTGCTGCCGCTCTTCGCCAGCATCGACAAGATCGACCCGCGGCTGATCGAGGCGTCCTCCGACCTCTACGCCCACCCCTTCGTCGGCTTCTTCAAGGTCACCTGGCCGCTGTCGCTGCCCGGCGTCGTCTCCGGCACGCTGCTGACCTTCATCCCGGCGGTGGGCGACTTCATCAACGCCCAGCTCCTCGGCAGCCCCAACCAGCGGATGATCGGCAGCGTCATCCAGAGCCAGTTCACCGACGCGAACGACTACCCCTCGGCGGCCGCGCTCTCGATGCTGCTGATGGTCATCATCCTGGTGATGGTGCTGGTCTACGTACGCCGCGCCGGGACCGAGGAGCTGCTGTGAGCGGGCGGTGGCTGCGCGAGCACCTGGTGCTGATCCTGGGCCTGGTGGTGCTCGTCTACACCTTCGTCCCCATCGCGGTCGTCGTCCTGATGAGCTTCAACGACCCCGACAGCCGCAACGTCTACCGCTTCGACGCCTTCACCCTCGACAACTGGGCCAACCCCTGCGCCGCCGAGGGCATGTGCTCGGCGCTCGTGCGCTCCATCCAGATCGGGCTGCTGGCCACGCTCGTCGCCACCGTCCTCGGCACCCTGGCGGGCTTCGCGCTGGTGCGCCACGACTTCCGCGGCCGCTCGGTGTCGAACCTGCTGATCTTCCTGCCGATGGCCGCCCCGGAGATCGTGCTCGGCTCGTCGCTCCTGGCGCTGTTCGTCGCCTCCGGGTTCGCCGGGCAGCTCGGCTTCTGGACGATCCTGATCGCCCACATCATGTTCTGCCTGTCCTTCGTGGTCGTCACGATCCGCTCGCGGCTGGCCGGCATGAGCGACACCCTCGAGCAGGCCGCCATGGACCTCTACGCCTCGCCGCAGCAGACGTTCTGGCGGGTCACCTTCCCCCTGGTCTTCCCCGGCATCCTGGGCGCCGCGCTGCTGAGCTTCTCGCTGTCCTTCGACGACTTCATCATCACCAACCTCAACGCCGGGACCACGACGACGTTCCCGATGTACGTGTGGGGCGCCGCCCAGCGCGGGGTCCCCATGCAGGTCAACGTCGTGGGCACGCTGATGTTCGTGGTCTCGGTCGCCATCGTGGTGGCCGTCGAGCTCAACAACCGGCGCCGCACCCGGGCGCTGGTGTGAGCGCGGGGTCGCCCGCCCGCCTCGCCCGGCCCGGCGCCGACGTGGTCGAGCGCGCGCTCGCCGACGCCGCACCGCGCACCTACTGGCTCGACGACCCGGACCGCCCCGACCCGCTGCCGCCGCTCGCCGGTCCGACCCAGGCCGACCTGGTGGTCGTGGGCGGCGGCTACACGGGGCTGTGGACCGCGCTGCTGGCCCGGGCCCGGCACCCGTCGGCCAGCGTGGTGCTGCTCGAGGCGGGGGAGTGCGGCGGGCAGGGCAGCGGACGCAACGGCGGCTTCGCCTCGGCGAGCCTGACGCACGGCTTCGGCAACGGGCTCGAGCGGTGGCCCGAGGAGCTGACGCAGCTCGACCGCCTCGGGGCCGAGAACCTCGCCGAGATCGGCGCCACCATCACTGCCCTCGGCATCGACTGCGACTGGCAGGCGACCGGGGAGCTCACCGTCGCCACCCGGCCCCACCACGTCGCCGAGCTGCAGGAGCTGCGGGCCGCGCTGGTCGCGCACGGCAGCGAGGCCTCCTGGTTGGACGCCGACGAGGCACGCGCGCAGGTCGCCTCACCGACGTACCTCGGGGCGCTCAGCGAGCCGCACGGGACCGCCCTGCTCGAGCCGGCCCGGCTGGCGTGGGGGCTGCGCCGCGCGTGCCTGGAGGCGGGCGTCGTCGTCCACGAGCGGACGCGGGTCGTGACCCTCGAGCGGGCCGGGGTCGGTGTGGAGCTGAGGACCCAGGGGCCGCACGGCGCGGGTCGGGTGCGCGCCGGCCGGGTCGCGCTGGCCACCAACGCCTTCCCGCCGCTGCTGCGACGGCTTCGGCTGATGACCGTGCCGGTCTACGACCACGTGCTGATGACCGAGCCCCTGACGCCGGAGCAGCTCGCCTCGATCGGCTGGTCGGGGCGCCAGGGCGTCGGCGACGCCGCCAACCAGTTCCACTACTACCGGCTCACGCGCGACGACCGGATCCTGTGGGGCGGGTACGACGCCGTCTACCACTGGGGCAGCCGCATCGACGCCTCGCTCGAGCAGCGCGAGCGCACCCACCGGCTGCTGGCCGAGCACTTCCTCGAGACGTTCCCGCAGCTCGAGGGCGTCCGCTTCACCCACCGGTGGGGCGGGGTGATCGACACCTGCACCCGCTTCTCGGCGTTCTACGGCACCGCCGTCTCCGGCCGGGTCGGCTACGCCACGGGCTACACCGGCCTCGGCGTGGCCGCCTCGCGGTTCGGCGCCCAGGTCGTCCTCGACCTCCTCGACGGCGCCGACACCGAGCGCACCCGCCTGCGGATGGTCCGCGAGCGACCGCTGCCCTTCCCGCCCGAGCCGCTGCGCTCGGTCGGCATCAACCTCACCCGCTGGTCGCTCGACCGCGCCGACCGCCACGGCGGGCGCCGCAACCTGTGGCTGCGCGGCCTCGACGCCGCAGGCCTCGGCTTCGACTCCTGACCCGCCCCATCCCTTCCTCCGACCCGCCCTGAACTACCCGCCGACCCGGCGCCTGTACTTCGCGCCGACCCGGCCTGAATCTCGCGTCGAGTCGGCCCGGATGTCCCGGGGTGTCCTCGTTGTCCACAGGTGGGGGCCGGGCCGCTGGCGCGGAGACGACGGCAGGCGCAACGCTGTCTGCATGGCGCAGATCATCGACTTCGGGCACTCGCTGCCGCTGGACCGTCCTTTCACCACCGCTGAGGCCTACGCCCGCGGGCTCGGCGACCGACAGCTGCGGCGGATGGTCGAGCACGGGTGGCTGCGCCGGCCCGCGCACGGCGTGTACGTCGTCGGCGCGCTCGAGGACAGCCTCGAGCTGAGGTGCGCGGTGCTCAGGCTCGTGGTGCCCGGCGACGCGTTCCTCTGCGACCACACCGCGGCCTGGCTGCACGCGGGCGACCGTGCACTGGCGCCGAACGACCACCTCGCCACCCCCGAGCTCGCCTGCTTCCGGCGCGCCGGGCGCCTGAAGCGGTCGGCCGTGCGCAGCGGTGAGCGTGCCGTGCGCGACAGCGACCTGGTCGAGGTCCATGGTCTGGTCACCACCACACCTCTGCGCACCGCCCTCGACCTGGGCCGCCTGCCACGCTCCAACGACGTGCGCCTGCACGGCATGGACACGATGCTCTCGCTGGGCGTCTTCGAGCACGACGAGCTGCTGGCCGGCGTCAACCGCTTCGCCGGCCAGCGCGGCGTCGTCGCCCTCCGGGCCCTGGTCCGGATGGCCGACGGCGGGTCCGAGTCGTTCGGCGAGTCGGCGCTGCGGCTGCGGTGGCACGAGGCGGGGCTGCCGCGTCCGGTCACGCAGCTCGAGGTGGCGCGCGACGACGGGGCGGCGTACCGGATCGACATGGGGCTGGCCGAGGAGAGGACGGGCGCCGAGTACGACGGCGAGGACTTCCACTCCTCGCCCGAGCAGCGGGAGCACGACCTGGGTCGACGCAGCTGGCTGCACCAGGCCGCATGGACGATCGAGGTCTTCCGGCGCCGCTGCGTCTTCGGCCCCGAACAGGACGTCCAGCGTCGCCTGCGGGCGCTGCGGGAGAGCATCACCAGCAACCGTCGTCGGCACTACCTGTGACGATCCGGGCCGGCTCGACGCGAAGTTCGGGCCGGTTCGACGCGAAGTTCGGGCCGGGTCGGTGGCACCGGTCAGCGGTGCTGGGGGAAGCCCAGGTCGATGCCGGGGCGCGGCAGGTCGGGGGTGGGCCAGCGTGAGGTGACGACCTTGCCGCGGGTGAAGAAGTGCACGCCCTCGGTGCCGTGCGCATGGGAGTCGCCGAAGAGCGAGCTCTTCCAGCCGCCGAAGGAGTAGTAGGCCATCGGCACCGGGATCGGCACGTTGACCCCCACCATCCCGACCTCCACCTCGTGCTGGAAGCGCCGGGCCGCACCGCCGTCGTGGGTGAAGATCGCGGTGCCGTTGCCGTAGGGGTTGGCGTTGACCAGCGCGAGGGCGGCGTCGTACGTCGGCACCCGCAGCACCGACAGCACCGGCCCGAAGATCTCGTCGGTGTAGACCGTCATCGTCGTCTCGACGTGGTCGAGCAGCGTCGGGCCGAGCCAGAAGCCGCCCTGGTCGCCGTCGGGGTGGACCTCGCGGCCGTCGACCACCACCGTGGCGCCCTCGCTCGCGCCGGCGTCGACGTAGGAGGCCACCTTGTCGCGGTGGGTGGCGCTCACCAGCGGGCCCATGTCGCTGCCACGCCGCCCGTCGCCGGTGACCAGTCCGGCCATCCGCTCGGCGACGAGCGGCACCAACCGGTCGGCGACCGGGTCGACGCACACCAGGGCCGAGATCGCCATGCAGCGCTCGCCGGCGGAGCCGAAGCCCGCGGAGACCGCCGCGTCGGCGGCGGCCTCGAGGTCGGCGTCGGGCAGCACCACCATGTGGTTCTTCGCGCCGCCGAGCGCCTGCACGCGCTTGCCGTGGGCGGTGGCGGTCTCGTAGACGTAGCGGGCCACGGGGGTCGAGCCGACGAAGGAGACCGCCTTCACGTCGTCGTGGGTCAGCAGGGCGTCGACGGCGACCTTGTCGCCCTGCACGACGCTGAGCACCCCGTCGGGCAGGCCCGCCTCGGCCCAGATCTCGGCCAGCAGCATCGACGTCGACGGGTCCTTCTCAGACGGCTTGAGCACCACGGCGTTGCCGCACGCGATGGCCACCGGCACGAACCACAGCGGCACCATCGCGGGGAAGTTGAACGGCGAGATGACCGCGACCACGCCGAGGGGCTGGCGCATCGAGTGCACGTCGACCCCGCCGGAGACGCCCTCGCTGAACCCGCCCTTGAGCAGGTGGGGCGCCCCGCACGCGAACTCCGCGACCTCGAGCCCGCGCTGCACCTCGCCGAGCGCGTCGTCGAGGACCTTGCCGTGCTCGGCGGTGATGACTGCGGCCACCTCCTCGCGCCGGCGGTGCAGCGCCTCGCGGAACGCGAACAGCACCGACGTACGTCGCGTCAGCGAGGCCTGCGCCCACTCGCGGCCGGCGACGACGGCGGAGGCGACGACCGCGTCGACCTCGGCCCCCGAGGCCAGGGCGACCCGGCCGCTGGTGGTGCCGGTCGCCGGGTCGTGCACGTCGGCGTACCGCTCGGGCTCGGGGCCCAGGCCCGGCCAGCGTGCTCCGGCGTGCCAGTGCGGGACGAGGGTGGTCACAGGACTCCTGGGGAGGTTCGGGCCGGCTCGGCGGGAAGTATGGGCCGGGTCGGCGGGAAGTATGGGCCGGGTCGGCGGGAAGTATGGGCCGGGTCGGCGGGAAGGATGGGCCGGGTCAGATCAGGGTGCCGGCCTTGTCGAGGACGACGCGCAGGATCTGCTCCATCTCGTCGAAGTGGGACTGGTCGGCGATGAGCGGGGGAGCGAGCTGGACGACCGGGTCGCCGCGGTCGTCGGCGCGGCAGTAGAGGCCCTCGGCGAAGAGCTGCTTGGAGACGAAGCCGTAGAGCAGCCGCTCGCACTCCTCGTGGGTGAAGGACTCCTTGGTGGCCTTGTCCTTGACCAGCTCGATGCCGTAGAAGAAGCCGTCGCCACGGACGTCACCGACGATCGGGAGGTCCTTGAGGCGCTCGAGGGTGGAGCGGAAGGCGCCCTCGTGGTCGCGCACGTGCTCGAGCACGCGCTCCTCCTCGAAGATCTGCAGGTTCTTCAGGCCCACCGCGGTCGAGACGGGGTGGCCGCCGAAGGTGTAGCCGTGCGCGAAGGACTCCGCGCCGTGCAGGAACGGCTCCATCAGCCGGTCGGAGGCGATCATCGCGCCCAGGGGCGAGTAGCCCGAGGTCAGGCCCTTGGCGCAGGTGATCATGTCGGGCTGGTAGCCGTAGCGCTCGGCGCCGAACATGTGGCCGAGGCGGCCGAAGGCGCAGATGACCTCGTCGGAGACCAGCAGCACGTCGTGCTCGTCGCAGATCTCGCGCACCCGCTGGAAGTAGCCCGGAGGGGGCGGGAAGCAGCCGCCGGCGTTCTGCACCGGCTCGAGGAAGACCGCGGCCACGGTGTCGGCGCCCTCGTTCTCGATGGCGATCCCGATCTGGTCGGCGGCCCAGCGGCCGAAGGCCTCGGGGTCGGAGCCGTCGAGGAAGCCGCCGGTGATCTCGTCGGCGCGGTAGGCGTTGGTGTTGGGCACCCGGAAGGTGGAGGGGACCAGCGGCTCGAACTGTGCCTTGAGCCCGGGCAGGCCGGTGATCGACAGCGCCCCCTGCGTGGTGCCGTGGTAGGCGATGGAGCGGCTGATCACCTTGTGCTTCATCGGCTTGCCGGTGAGCTTGAAGTAGTTCTTGGCCAGCTTCCAGGCGGTCTCGACCGCCTCGCCGCCACCGCTGGTGAAGAAGACGCGGTTCAGGTCACCGGGGGCCAGGCCGGCGATCTTGTGCGCCAGCTCGATGGCGGAGGGGTGGGCGTAGGACCACAGCGGGTGGAAGGCCAGCTCCGAGGCCTGCTTCGCGGCCACCTCGGCGAGGTCGGTGCGGCCGTGGCCGAGCTGGCTGACGAACAGCCCCGCCAGCCCGTCCAGGTAGCGCCGGCCCTTGGCGTCCCAGATGTAGGCGCCCTCGCCCTTGACGATCACGGGGACGTCGGCCTCGTCGTACTGCCCGTGGCGGGTGAAATGCATCCACAGGTGGTCCTTGGCGGCCTGCTGGAGGTGGTCGTAGTCCATGCGTCCATGGTGCGCCGTGACCATGCCTCGATGCAAGTCAGGACGAGTGATTCCGTGGCGGAATGCCTCCTGAGACACGAAATTCGTCGTGGCGACGCGCGAGGGCTGGTCTGATAGAAAGCCCGCATGACAGTCACCGTCTTCCGCGGCGGCGCGCTCTTCGACGGTCACCGGTACGCCGGCGAGGCGCAGGTGCTGGTGCGCGACGGGCGGGTCGAGGCCGTGGCCACCGCCGCCGAGGCGCTCGACGTGCCACCGGGCGCCCAGGAGGTCGACCTGGCCGGCGCTCTGCTGGCGCCGGGCTTCGTCGACGCGCACGTCCACGTCGTGCAGGGCGGCCTCGAGCGCACCCGCTGCGACCTGTCGGGGCTGGGCACCCGCAACGCCTACCTCGCCGAGGTCCAGCGCTACGCCGGCGCCCACCCGGACCGGCCGTGGATCCTCGGCGGCGGCTGGGCGATGGCGGCCTTCCCCGGCGGCACCCCGGTGGCCGCCGACCTCGACGCGGTCGTGCCCGACCGCCCGGTGCTGCTGCCCAACCGCGACCACCACGGCGCCTGGGTCAACACCCGGGCCCTCGAGCTGGCCGGCGTCGACAAGCACACCCCCGACCCGCCGGACGGCCGCTTCGAGCGCGACGCGGCCGGCCGCCCGACCGGCACCCTGCACGAGGGCGCGATGCGGGCCGTCACCCGGCTGGTGCCGCCGGTCACCGAGGCCGAGCTCGACGCCGCCCTGGCCGCCGGCCAGTCCTACCTGCACTCGCTCGGGGTGACGGGCTGGCAGGACGCGATCATCGGCGAGTACGCCGGCATGGACGACCCCGGCCCGGCCTACCTCCGCGCCGCGCAGCGCGGCACCCTGACCGGCCACGTGGTCGGCGCCCTGTGGTGGGACCGCGACCGGGGGACCGAGCAGGTGCCCGACCTGGTGGCCCGCCGTGCGGCGTACACCCACGGTCGCTTCCGCGCGACCAGCGTCAAGATCATGCAGGACGGCGTGGCCGAGAACGGGACGGCGGCGATGGCGGCGCCGTACCTGGACCGCTGCGGGCACCCCACGACCAACACCGGCCACTCGTTCGTCGAGCCCGGCGCGCTGCGCGAGGCGGTGGCCGCGCTCGTCGGGGCCCGCTTCCAGGTCCACGTGCACGCGATCGGCGACCGCGGCGTCCGCGAGGCGCTCGACGCCCTCGAGGCCGCCGGTCCCGACGACCACGACCTTCGCCACCACCTCGCGCACCTGCAGGTCGTCGACCCCGCCGACGTGGCGCGGTTCGCCCCGCTGGGGGTCACGGCCACGATCCAGGCCCTCTGGGCCTGCCTGGACGAGCAGATGGTCGAGCTGACGCTGCCCTTCCTGGGCCCGGAGCGCTCCCGGTGGCAGTACCCGTTCGGGGCGCTGCACCGCGCCGGCGCCCACCTCGCGGCCGGGTCGGACTGGCCGGTCAGCACCCCCGACCCCCTCGCCGCGATCCACGTCGCGGTCAACCGCTGGGCGCTCGGCGAGCCCGGCCCCGGCGGCTCCGAGCCGTTCCTGCCCGAGCAGGCGCTCGACCTGAGCACCGCGATGGCTGCCGCCACCTCCGGCAGCGCCCGGGTCTGCCACCGCGACGACGCCGGCACGGTGCGCCCGGGGGCGGTCGCGGACCTCGTCGTGCTCGACCGCGACCCGTTCGCCTCCCCGGCCGCCGAGATCGGCGCGGCACGCGCGGTCTCGACCTGGGTGGACGGCGTGCTCGTGCACGGAGGCTGAGATCGTCCGAGACCGTGGTCGCACGCGACGGATTCCGTGCTGAGTGTCCCGATGCTCTACAGATTCCGCACCGGAGTCACTACAGTCCGACCATGGCCGACACCACCTTCCAGAACGTTGTCAACGGAGAGCTCGTCGACGCGGCGTCCGGAGCGACGTACGACGTCATCGACCCCACGACCGGCGAGGTCTACGCCCAGGCCCCCGCCTCGGGCGCCGAGGACGTCGATCGCGCGTACGCCGCCGCCGACGCCGCCTTCGAGGGCTGGGGGTGGCAGAGCACCCCGCAGGACCGGGCCCGGGCGCTGCTGCGCATCGCGGACTCGATCGAGGAGCGCATCGAGGAGATCAACGCGGTCGAGTGCCGTGACACCGGCAAGCCGCTGGGGCTGACGATGGAGGAGGAGATGCCCTACGCCAGCGACCACTTCCGCTTCTTCGCGGGCGCGGCGCGGGTGCTGGAGGGCCGCTCGGCCGGCGAGTACCTGGCCGACCACACCTCCTGGGTGCGCCGCGAGCCGATCGGGGTGGTGGGCCAGGTGACGCCGTGGAACTACCCGCTGCTGATGATGATCTGGAAGATCGCTCCCGCCCTGGCGGCCGGCAACACCGTCGTCCTCAAGCCCAGCGACACCACGCCGGCCTCCTCCAGCCTGCTCGCCGAGATCTGCCAGGAGCACCTGCCGCCCGGGGTGCTCAACCTCGTCTGCGGCGACCGCGACACCGGACGCGCGCTGGTCGCCCACCCGACCCCGCAGATGGTGGCCATCACCGGCTCGGTGCGCGCCGGCATGGAGGTCGCCGGCACCGCGGCCACCGACCTGAAGAAGGTCCACCTCGAGCTGGGTGGCAAGGCACCGGTGATCGTCTTCGACGACGCCGACATCGCCAAGGCGGCCGAGGGGATCGCGGGCGCCGGGCTCTTCAACGCCGGCCAGGACTGCACCGCCGCGACGCGCGTGCTGGTCGCCCCGGGCATCCACGACGAGTTCGTCGCCGCGCTCGCCGAGGCGGCCCGGGGGATGCCCACGGGCATGCCCGACGCCGAGGGCGTCTACTACGGGCCGCTCAACAACGCGAACCAGCTGGCTCACGTCAGCGGCATGGTCGAGCGGCTGCCCGACCACGCCCGCATCGACACCGGCGGCGCCCGCCAGGGCAGCACCGGCTACTTCTACGAGCCCACCGTCGTCTCCGGGCTGCGCCAGGACGACGAGCAGGTGCAGACCGAGATCTTCGGCCCCGTCATGACGGTGCAGAGGTTCGGCGACGAGGCCGAGGCGCTGCGCTGGGCCAACGGCGTGCAGTACGGCCTGGCCTCCAGCGTCTGGACCGCCGACCACGCCCGCGCCCTGCGGGTCTCGCGTCGCCTGGACTTCGGAGCGGTGTGGATCAACACCCACATCCCCTTCGTCTCCGAGATGCCGCACGGTGGCTTCAAGCACTCGGGCTACGGCAAGGACCTGTCGATGTACGGCCTGGAGGACTACACGCGCATCAAGCACGTGATGTCCTACATCGGGGAGTAGACGATGAGGATCCTGCTGGTCGGGGCCGGTGGTGTCGGGTCGGCCTTCTGTGCGATCGCCGCCCGCCGCGACTTCTTCGAGACCGTCGTGGTCAGCGACTACTCCCTCGAGCGCGCCCAGGAGGCGGCCGCCGCCGACGAGCGGTACGTCGCCGCGCAGCTCGACGCGTCCTCGAGCGGGGCGGTCGCAGCGCTGTGCCGCGAGCACCGCGTCACCCACGTGATGAACGCCGTCGACCCGGTCTTCGACATGCCGGTCTTCGAGGGTGCGTTCGCCGCGGGCGCCGACTACCTCGACATGGCGATGTCGCTCTCGCGGCCGCACCCGGAGTCGCCGTACGAGAAGACGGGCGTGAAGCTGGGCGACGAGCAGTTCGCGGTGGCCGGCGACTGGGAGGCCGCCGGCCGCCTGGCGCTGGTGGGCATCGGGGTCGAGCCCGGGCTCTCCGACGTCTTCGCCAGGTACGCCGCCGACCACCTCTTCAGCGAGATCGACGAGCTCGGCACCCGCGACGGCGCCAACCTGGTGGTCACCGACGACGAGGGCAACGAGGTCTTCGCGCCGTCGTTCTCGATGTGGACCACCATCGAGGAGTGCCTCAACCCGCCGGTGGTGTGGCAGGACGGCGCCTGGCACACCACGGCGCCCTTCAGCGAGCCCGAGGTCTTCGACTTCCCCGAGGGCATCGGCCCGGTCGAGTGCGTCAACGTCGAGCACGAGGAGGTGCTGCTGATGCCGCGCTGGGTCGACTGCCGGCGCGCGACCTTCAAGTACGGCCTCGGCGAGGAGATGATCGGCATCCTCAAGGTGCTGCACCAGCTGGGACTCGACTCCACCGAGAAGGTCTCGGTCAAGGGCGTCGAGGTCAGTCCGCGCGACGTCGTCGCCGCCGTGCTGCCCGACCCCGCGAGCATCGGACCGCGGATGACCGGCAAGACCTGCGCGGGGCTGTGGGTGACCGGGCGCGGCACGGACGGCGAGCCGCGCTCGACGTACCTCTACCACGTGGTCGACAACGAGTGGACGATGCGCGAGTACGGCCACCAGTGCGTGGTCTGGCAGACCGCGATCAACCCCGTGGTCGCCCTCGAGCTGCTGGCCACCGGGGTCTGGTCGGGCGCCGGCGTGCTCGGCCCGGAGGCCTTCGACGCGGTGCCCTTCCTCGACCTGCTGGTCGCCTACGGCAGTCCGTGGGGGATCACGGAGATGTGAGTGCGGCCTTCCGGTCCGCCAGTCGCGGCAGTGGCGCGCGGTCGGTGCGTCCGGCGCGCAGGAACCGGCCGGTGCGCTCGTGCTGGAGCAGGTCGGTGGGCGCGCCCTCGCGGAAGACCACCCGACCGCCCACCATCACCAGCGGGACCGTCGCGTCGTTGCGGTTGACCATCCGCGAGAGGCCGTCGTACTGGTCGACGGGCGCCTCGGCGTACTCCTCCAGCGAGGCGTCGAGGCGTCTGGGGTCGAGCACCAGCAGGTCGGCCCGGTCACCCACGCGCAGGTGGCCGGCGTCGATGTCGTACCAGTCGGCCAGCTCGCCGGTCAGGCGGTGCACCGCCTGCTCGGGGGTCAGGAACGGCCGTCCGGCGCGGTCGGCGTCGCGCACGTGCTTGAGCAGCCGCAGCCCGAAGTTGTAGAAGGCCATGTTGCGCAGGTGCGCGCCCGCGTCGGAGAAGCCCATCTGCACCCCCGGCGACTGCGCCATCCTCCGCAGCACCTGCGGGCGGTGGTTCGAGATCGTGGTGCGCCAGCGGATCGCGGTCCCGTGCTCGAGGACCAGGTCGAGGAACGCGTCGACGGGGTGCACGCCGCCACGCTCGACGCCGACCCGGCCGAAGGACTTCCCGACCACCGAGGCGTCGGGGCAGGCCACGATCTCGGCGTCGAAGAAGTCGCGGTGCCAGACCCGCGGGCCGTACTTGGAGTCGTAGTCCTTGCGGAAGCGCCGGCGGTAGTCCTCGTCGCGCAGCAGCTCGTTGCGCGCGACCTCCTCGGCCAGGTGCAGCGCGGCCGCGCCGGAGCCGAACTCCTCGAAGATGACCAGGTCGATGCCGTCGGCGTAGACCTCGAACGGCACCGGCAGGTGCTGCCAGCGGAAGTCGGCGCCGGCGCGGTTGACCGCCCCGGACAGCCCGCGCATCAGGTGGATGATGAACGGGATCGCCTTGATGTCGGCGGCCGAGAGCAGACTGGTCTTGAGGGGTGCGCGGCCGCTGCTGCCGCGGCCCCAGCCGATCGAGTGCAGGGCCTGCAGCAGGATCGTGTGCGGGTGCGAGGCGTCGGGGCCGGCCTGCAGGGCACGACCGCGCCGGCGCAGGATCTCGCGCAGCCCCCGCATCTCGCGACCCTTCGCGTACGTCGACGGCAGCGTGCGCGAGCGGCAGGTGTCGCCGTCGAGCTTGTCGAAGAGCAGCTGCTGGGCCGACATCCCGATGAAGCCGGCGTCGAGCGCCTCGTCGAGCATCCGCTCCATCCGGCCCTGCTCGAGGCGGGTGGGGCGCACCTCGGGCCGGGTGGCCCGGTCGAGGCCCATGGTGGCGGTGCGGATGTCGGAGTGACCGACGAAGGCGGCGAGGTTGGGCCCCAGCGGGCGCGCCTCGAGCGCGGCGACGTACTCCTCGGCGCTCGACCAGTCCTTGGCGGCGGTGACCGAGCGGATCACGTGGCGGCGCGGGATCGCCTCGACCCGCCCGAAGAGGTCGCCGGCGTCGACCGGGTCGACGTGCACGGTCGAGAGCGAGCACGAGCCGATCAGGATGGTCGTGACGCCGTGGCGCAGCGACTCGGGCAGGTGCGGGTCGTCGAGCACCTCGACGTCGTAGTGGGTGTGGATGTCGACCATGCCCGGCAGGACCCAGTGGCCGGCGGCGTCGACGACCTCGGGACAGCCGGTCTCGTCGAGCGGCTCCTCGCTCACCGCGACCACCACGCCGTCGCGGATGCCCAGGTGGCGCACCGCGGAGGGGGCGCCGGTGCCGTCGAACCAGCGGCCGCCGCGGACGATGGCGTCGTACATCGGGAAGTCCGTCATGTCTGAATGGTCCGCGTCACACGCTGTCTCGTCAACGGCTGTCTGGTCTTCTAGGGTGTCCCCATGAACAGCGTCCCGTCCGCCGGAGGACCCTCCCTGCCGCAGGTCCGCCGCCTGGTGACCGAGATCCCCGGACCTCTTTCGCTCAAGCACCTGGAGCGCAAGAAGTCCTTCGTCGCCGACGGTGTCGGCACCACGCTCCCGGTCTTCGTCGCCGCTGCCGGCGGGGGAGTGCTCGTCGACGTCGACGGCAACTCGCTCATCGACCTCGGCTCGGGCATCGCGGTCACCTCGGTCGGCAACGCCGCGCCCGCGGTCGTGCGCAACGTGCACGCGCAGGTCGACGCCTTCACCCACACCTGCTTCATGGTCACCCCCTACGAGGGCTACGTCGACGTCTGCGAGGCGCTGGCCCGGCTGACGCCCGGCGAGCACGCCAAGAAGTCGGCGCTGTTCAACTCCGGCGCCGAGGCCGTCGAGAACGCCGTCAAGATCGCCCGGGTCGCCACCGGCAAGGACGCGGTGGTGGTCTTCGACCACGCCTACCACGGCCGCACCAACCTCACGATGGCGATGACGGCCAAGAACATGCCCTACAAGCACGGCTTCGGCCCCTTCGCCGGCGAGGTCTACCGGGCGCCGGTCTCCTACCCGCTGCGGGACGGGCTCTCCGGGCCCGAGGCCGCCGCCCGCGCCATCGACGTCATCGACAAGCAGGTCGGCGCGACCAACCTGGCCTGCGTGGTGATCGAGCCGGTGCTGGGCGAGGGCGGCTTCGTCGTGCCCGCGCCGGGCTTCCTGCCCGCCCTGCGCGAGTGGTGCACGGCGAACGACGTGCTGCTGGTCGCCGACGAGATCCAGTCGGGCTTCTGCCGCACCGGCGACTGGTTCGCCTGCGACGACGAGGGCGTCGTGCCCGACCTGGTCACCAGCGCCAAGGGCATCGCCGGCGGGCTCCCCCTGGCCGCCGTCACCGGCCGGGCGGAGCTGATGGACGCCGTGCACGTCGGCGGCCTGGGCGGCACCTACGGCGGCAACCCGATCGCCTGCGCGGCCGCGCTCGGCGCGATCGAGGAGATGGAGCGCGGCGACCTGGCCGCCCGGGCCCGTGAGATCGAGGCGCTCGTGCGCCGTCGTCTCGAGGCGCTGGCAGCCGAGCACCCGGTCGTGGCCGAGGTCCGCGGGCGCGGGGCGATGATGGCGATCGAGCTGTGCGAGCCGGGCACCACCACCCCCGACGCCGCGCGCGCCGCGGCAGCGTCGGCGTACTGCCATGCGCACGGGGTGGTCACCCTGACCTGCGGCACCTGGGGCAACATCTTCCGCTTCCTGCCGCCCCTGACGATCTCCGACGAGCTGCTCGAGGAGGCCTTCGACGTGGTGGCGCAGGCGTTCGCGGCCACCGCCTGAGTCCACCGGGGCGGTCGAGGGCGAGCGACTGCGAGGATGGCCCGGTGAGCCAGGCAGCCAAGCGTCGCGACATCGTCATCCTCGGGTCGACCGGGTCGATCGGCACCCAGGCCCTCGACATCGTGCGGGCCAACCCCGACCGGTTCCGGGTGGTCGGGATGAGCGCCGGCGGATCGCAGCCCGACCTGTTCGACGAGCAGGTCGCCGAGCTCGCCCCGGCGTACTCGGGGCTGGGGGAGGAGGCCTCGGTCGAGGCGGCCTCGATGGACTGCGACGTGGTGCTCAACGGCATCACCGGCGCCGTCGGCCTGCGCCCCACCCTCGCCGCCCTCGAGGCCGGCACGACGCTGGCGCTGGCCAACAAGGAGTCGCTGATCATGGCCGGCCCGCTCGTGCTCGAGCGGGCCCGGCCCGGCCAGGTCGTGCCGGTCGACTCCGAGCACTCCGCGATCGCCCAGTGCCTGCGCGGCGGCTCGCCCGACGAGGTGCGCAAGCTGGTGCTGACCGCCAGCGGCGGGCCCTTCCGCGGGCGCACCCGCGACCAGCTGGCCGACGTAGGCGTCGAGGACGCGCTGGCGCACCCGACCTGGTCGATGGGCCCGGTCGTGACCATCAACTCCGCGACCCTGGTCAACAAGGGGCTGGAGGTGATCGAGGCGCACCTGCTCTTCGGGATCGGCTTCGACCGCATCGAGGTGGTCGTGCACCCCACGAGCGTCGTGCACTCCATGGTCGAGTTCGTCGACGGGTCCACGCTGGTGCAGGCCAGCCCGCCGACCATGCACATCCCGATCGCGCTCGGCCTCGCCTGGCCCGACCGGGTGCCCGACGCCGCGCCCGCCGTCGACTGGACCCGTCCGGAGACCTGGGAGTTCCACCCGCTCGACGACGAGGCGTTCCCCGCCGTCGCGCTGGCCCGCGAGGCGGGGGAGCGCGGCGGCACCGCGCCGTGCGTCTACAACGCCGCCAACGAGGTGTGCGTGCAGGCCTTCCGCGACGGCCGGCTGCCGTTCGTGCGGATCGTGGAGATGGTGGAGGCGGTGGTGCGGTCCCACGACGTAGGCTCGACCGAGCACCTCACTCTCGACGACGTGCTCGCGGCCGACAGCTGGGCCCGCGAGGCGGCCGCCGACCTGATCCGGCAAGGAAGCCCCGCATGACCGCCCTGCTCTACCTCCTCGGCGTGGTGCTGTTCGTGCTCGCCATCCTGGTCTCGATCGGGCTGCACGAGCTGGGCCACATGATCCCGGCCAAGAAGTTCGGCGGGAAGGTGACGCAGTACTTCATCGGCTTCGGCCCGACCGTGTGGAGCAAGCAGGTCGGCGAGACCGAGTACGGCGTCAAGGCGATCCCGCTCGGCGGCTACGTCAAGATCGTCGGGATGCTGCCACCGGGCGCCGAGCAGCTGGGCGAGACGACCCTCGATGCCGAGGGCAACACCGTCACCCGGGTGCGCAAGTCGAACACCGGCATGTTCACCCAGCTCATCTCCGACGCGCGCGCCGCCGAGTGGGAGCTGGTGCGCCACGAGGACGAGGACCGGCTCTTCTACAAGATGGCGTCGTGGAAGAAGATCGTGGTGATGGCCGGCGGGCCGTCGGTCAACATCCTGATCGCCTTCCTGCTCTTCCTGGGCATCTTCTCCACCTACGGCCAGCGCAGCGTCGAGCCCGACGCCGGGGCCCCGGTCATCGACTCCGTCTCCACCTGCGTGATCCCCTTCGAGGACGGCGCGCGCGAGTGCCGAGCCAGCGACCCGCCCAGCCCGGCGTACGAGGCGGGGCTGCGCCCGGGCGACACCGTCACCTCCTTCAACGGCGTCACCGTCACCGGGTGGGACCAGCTGCGCTCGCTGATCCGCGACAACGCGGGTGGCGAGGCCGTCATCGGCTACGAGCGCGACGGTCAGGTCCGCACCGGCACCACCTCGACCACGGTGCAGGCGCGCCCCACCTCCGACACCGACGTGACGCTGACCCAGGTCGGCTTCCTGGGTGTGACCCCCACCTCGCACCTCGAGGTCGTGCGCGGCGGCCCGCTGTTCACGCTGCAGGAGATGGCCGGGATGGCCAAGGACACCGTCGTGGCCCTGGCCACCCTGCCGGTCAAGGTGTGGGACGTCGCGCTGGCCGTGGTCGGGGTGCAGGAGCGCGCCGCCGACAGCCCCATCTCGATCGTGGGCGGCGGCCGGATCGCCGGCGAGGTGACCTCGGCCGAGTCGTTCCCGCTCGCCGAGAAGTCGGTGTTCCTGCTCTCGTTGATCGCGGGCTTCAACTTCTTCATCGGCGTCTTCAACTTCGTGCCGCTGCTCCCGCTCGACGGCGGCCACATCGCCAGTGCCGCCTGGGAGTGGATCCGCCGCGGCTGGGCCCGTCTGCGCCGCCGCCCCGACCCCGGCTACGTCGATGCCGCCAAGCTGCTCCCCGTCGCCTACGTCGTCGCCTCCGCCCTGCTGGTGATGGGCGTCGTCCTGATCGTGGCCGACCTGGTCGTCCCGATGGACCTGGGCCTGCAGTAGCCGCGCCGGCCGCGTGACCCGTGTCTGCAGCGGTGAGCTGGCAACCGAAAGGGCCCGGGTTCGGGTTGCTGACTCACCGCGGCTCGACGCCGACGCCGCAGCGCGGTGAGCCAGCAACCATCGGGGACCGAAGTCTGGTTGCCTGCTCACCGCTGGTCAGCGTCGCTGGCCGGGCTTCGTGCACAGGGGGCCCGCGCATCGACGTCGTGCACAGCGCCGCCGTCCGCACCGGGTGGGGTCGCTGGCGCGGACGATCCTCGTCGCATGCGAGAGATCCCCGAGCAGCTGCGGTCCGGCCCGTTCACCAGAGCCACCGCGCAGGCCGCCGACGTGAGCAGCAGGATGTTGCAGGGCCGCCGTTTCGTGCGGGTGCACCCCGGTGTCTGGGCCTGTCGCGACACCGTCCTGACCTGGGAGCAGCAGCTGCTCGCCGCCCGGCTGGCCCTCCCCGAGCGGGCGCACCCGACGGCCGAGACGCGTCTGCGGATGCTGGGGCTCGACATCGGCTCCGACACACCCTTGAGGTTCGTCGTCCAGGGAGATCATCACCTGGCTCTGGACGGGATCTTCCTCCACCGCACCGTGCGGCTCCCACCGCTGGATGCTGACGGCGTCACGCCGACGGCCGCCTACCTGGCCTACTGCGCACGAGCCAGGGTCGTCGACGCGATCAAGGTCGGGGACTGGTTGCTGCACCACGGGCACATGACGGTCGAGGGGCTGGTCGAGCTGGCTCTCGAGGCGCCGTGGCGCGCTGGTGCCCACGAAGCGGTCTGGGTGAGCGATCACCTCGATGGGCGCAGCCGGTCGTTGCCGGAGTCAGAGCTGCGAGCGATCGTCGTCTTCGCCGAGCTGCCGGCCCCCGAGCCGAACGGCGCGATGGAGCTCGACGGGGTACGCGTGATCGCCGACCTCCTGTTCAGGCAGTGGTGCACCGCAGTCGAGTACGAGGGCGTGCAGCACCAGGAGGAGCGAGCCGTCTACGTCGCCGACCTGGATCGCTACCACCTGTACCGCGGGAACGGTGTCGGCTACGTCCAGGTGACCAAGGAACGGCTGAAGCACCCGAGGACGCTGGTCGGCACCATCCACCGCGAGCTGGTCGCCCACGGCTACGACGGCCCGCCGCCGGACGTCGGAGCGGGATTCGCAGTCCTGTGGACGCGTCTCTCGGACCAGGTGGGCCCTCGACGCGAGCGGGCGCAGGGACGACGTACCCGCTTGGGGGCGGTGAGCTAGCAACCGGTCGGCGCCGACGTCCGGTTGCTGGCCCACCGCTGCCCCGCGACCGGCCGAGCCAGCGGTGAGCGGACAACCGGACAGCCACCCACTTCGGTTGCCAGCCCACCGCTGCCCACGTCCAGCACGGACGGACGTCCCGCCCGTATGACGTCCGGCGAGGGCTCGGTGAGTAGCCTGGCGCCATGACCGAGATCAACCTGGGCATGCCCGCAGCGCCTCCGCCGGTGCTGGCCCCGCGCCGCCAGACCCGTCAGATCCAGGTCGGCAAGGTGGGGGTGGGCAGCGACCACCCGGTCTCGGTGCAGTCGATGACCACCACGCTGACCTCCGACATCAACTCGACGCTGCAGCAGATCGCCGAGCTGACCGCGAGCGGCTGCGACATCGTGCGCGTGGCCTGTCCCAGCCAGGACGACGCCGAGGCGTTGCCGGCGATCGCGCAGAAGTCGCAGATCCCGGTCATCGCCGACATCCACTTCCAGCCCAAGTACGTCTTCGCCGCCATCGACGCCGGGTGCGCCGCGGTGCGGGTGAACCCCGGCAACATCCGCAAGTTCGACGACCAGGTCAAGGAGATCGCTCGGGCCGCGCAGGACCGCGGCACCTCGATCCGCATCGGCGTCAACGCCGGCAGCCTCGACAAGCGGCTGCTGGAGAAGTACGGCAAGGCGACCCCCGAGGCGCTGGTGGAGTCGGCGAAGTGGGAGGCCGGGCTCTTCGAGGAGCACGGCTTCCGCGACTTCAAGATCTCGGTCAAGCACAACGACCCGGTCGTGATGGTGCGCGCCTACGAGATGCTGGCCGCCGAGGGCGACTGGCCGCTGCACCTCGGGGTCACCGAGGCGGGCCCGGCCTTCCAGGGCACCATCAAGTCGTCGGTGGCCTTCGGCCACCTGCTGGCCCAGGGCATCGGTGACACCATCCGGGTCAGCCTGAGCGCTCCGCCGGTCGAGGAGGTCAAGGTCGGCCTGCAGATCCTCGAGTCGCTCAACCTCAAGCCGCGCCGCCTCGAGATCGTCTCGTGCCCCTCGTGCGGACGCGCGCAGGTCGACGTCTACAAGCTCGCCGACGAGGTGACCGCCGGCCTGGAGGGCCTCGAGGTGCCGCTGCGGGTGGCCGTGATGGGCTGCGTCGTCAACGGCCCCGGCGAGGCCCGCGAGGCCGACCTGGGCGTCGCCTCCGGCAACGGCAAGGGCCAGATCTTCGTCAAGGGCGAGGTCATCAAGACCGTGCCCGAGTCGAAGATCGTCGAGACCCTGATCGAGGAGGCCATGCGCATCGCCGAGGGCATGGAGAGCATCGACGGCTCCTCCGCGGAGATCTCCGTCAGCTGAGACCGTCCACGACACGTAGGCTCGGTCACGTGCTGACCACCCGCCACGGCGTCCGAGTCCTGGGTGCCGCCGACCTGGCGGACTTCCTCGCGCTCAGCGACCGCGACCCCGTGGTCAACGTCTTCGTCGACCACCGCGCGCGCAGCACCAACCTCGAGCCGCGCTGGCTCGGCGGCGAGGTCTGGGGCCGGTACGCCGACGGGCGTCTGGTGGCGGCCTGCCACGTGGGCGCCAACCTGGTCCCGGTGAACGCGACCCCCGACGACGCCCGTGCCTTCGCCGAGCGCGCGCTGTCGCGCAGCCGGTCGGTCTCGACGATCGTGGGTCCCCACGACGCGGTGCGGGCCTTCTGGCAGGTGGTCGCTGGTTCCTGGGGCCCCCCGCGCGAGACCCGCTGGCGCCAGCCCCACCTCGAGCTGTCGGGCCCGGCGGCGGTCGCGGCCGACCCCCGGGTGCGGCGTACGACCCGCGAGGACATGGACCTGCTCTACCCCGCGTGCGTGGCGATGTACACCGAGGAGGTCGGGCTCTCGCCGGAGGACGGGGGAGGGGCCGACCTCTACCGCGCCCGCGTCGCCCAGCTGGTCAGCCGCGGCTGGTCCTTCGCCCGCTTCGACGGCGGGCGGCTGGTCTTCAAGGCGGAGGTCGCCTGCACCTCCCCGCACGCCGCCCAGATCCAGGGGGTCTGGGTCGCCCCCGAACGGCGCGGCGAGGGCCTGGCCGTCGGCGGCATGGCCGCGGTCGCCGAGATCGTGCGCCGCGAGGTCGCCCCGACGGTCTCCCTCTACGTCAACGAGTGGAACACCGCCGCCCGCCGGGCCTACCTCCGGGTCGGTTTCGAGGAGACCGCGCGCTTCTCCACGGTGATGTTCTGACGCGGACGACGTCGATGCCGCGGCCGCGTCACAGCAGCGGCGAGCCGGGTCCGAGGTCGCCCGCCAGCTCGCAGCCGCCGCCCCGGGTGCAGCGCACCAGCCCGGAGCTCTTCTTGGTGAAGGTGTCGAGCAGCAGCGCCCCGGGGGACTCGAAGGTGAGCCGTCCGAAGAAGCCGTCGACCCGGTAGCGGGTGACCGGCTCACCGGCGGTGGTGCGCAACCAGGCCCTCGAGGAGCCCAACCCGTCGGTGAGCAGCGGGATCGTCGCCACCCGCGATCCACCCGGCCCGACCGCCTCCACGCGCTCGTCGCACGAGCGCCACAGCCGGGTCCGGGGGTCGGTCACCGTGCTGAGCACGGAGCACCCGCCGCGGTAGGGATCCTTGCTGAACGTCGCCAAGCGGTCCTGGGCGAGGTCGGCGAAGTACCCGGCCCGCCGCGAGATGCGCTCGGTCGCACCGGTGTCCAGCGACCAGACGACCGTGCGGCGCGGAGGGGACGTGGAGAGGACCACCCGGCCACGGGTCGCGTCGTCGGCGCTCGGTGCCTGCGAGTCGAGCACGTTCGCGAAGCCACGCACCCTCCTGGTGCCGAGCAGTCCACCGCCCTGGGAGTCGAGGGCGCGCACGGTCGAGGTGCGGGCGCGGATGCGGTCGCGGACCACCGTCACCACTGCTCCGTCGCCGCCCAGCACCGGCGTGCGCGAGCGGAGGTCCTCGACCACCACCGTCGGGGCGGCCCCGGGCTGCACGAAGCGCAGCTGGTCGGTGCCCGCGCGGGTGGTCTGCACGAGGTAGCCGTCGGGTGTCTCGCCGAGCAGCCACACGTCGCGGCCCCGCACCGTGATCTCGATGTCGCCGTCGACGATCGTCCGTCCCTCGAGGTGGGCCACCAGGGAGTCGGCGCCGCGCTCGAGCGCGCCGGGGTCGATGCGTACGGCGGCTGCGTGGACGGGGCCGGCGACGACCGCGGGAGCGAGCAGCGCACCCGCGAGGGCGAGGCCGGCGAGGAGCCGGGCGGGGACGTGCTGGAGGCGGCGCTGGCGCGCCCGGAGCGGTGTGGTCATGAGTGGTTCCTTCGCACGACGGGATCTTCCTGGTCACCGATGAGACGGTGGTGGGCCGGTCGAGGTTGGAAGACCGGGCGTGGTGGCCCTCGGCGACCCCCGACCGGCGGCCCGGGGCCCGCGGGAACTGGTTGGTGGGCCGGTGAGCGTCGGCCGTACCCTTGCGCGCATGACTGCCTCGGCACCACGCTCCTCCCGCATCCTGCGGATGTCCAGCCTGTTCGTGCGGACGCTGCGCGAGGACCCGGCCGACGCCGAGGTCCCCAGCCACCGCCTCCTGGTCCGCGCCGGCTACATCCGCCGCGCCGCCCCCGGCATCTACACCTGGCTGCCGCTGGGACTGCGCGTGCTGCGCAACATCGAGTCCATCGTGCGCGAGGAGATGGACGCCATCGGCGCCCAGGAGCTCAGCTTCCCGGCGCTGCTGCCCCGCGAGCCCTACGACGCCAGCGGCCGCTGGACCGAGTACGGCGACGGCATCTTCCGGCTCAAGGACCGCAAGGACGCCGACTACCTGCTCGGCCCCACCCACGAGGAGATGTTCACCCTCGTCGTCAAGGACCTCTACTCCTCCTACAAGGACCTGCCGCTCTCGATCTACCAGATCCAGACGAAGTACCGCGACGAGGCGCGCCCGCGCGCGGGCCTGCTGCGCGGGCGCGAGTTCACGATGAAGGACTCCTACTCCTTCGACGTCGACGACGCCGGGCTCGACGAGAGCTACCAGCAGCACCGCGACGCCTACGTGCGCATCTTCGACCGGCTCGGCTTCGAGTACGTCGTGGTCAAGGCGACCTCGGGCGCGATGGGCGGCTCGCGCTCGGAGGAGTTCCTGGCCAAGGCCGAGGTCGGCGAGGACACCTACGTCAGCTGCACGACCTGCGACTACGCCGCCAACGTCGAGGCCGTCGAGGTGCGCGCCCCCGCGGCCCTGGCCTACGACGACGCGCCGGCCGCCCACGCCGAGCAGACGCCCGCGACGCCGACCATCGAGACGCTGGTCGACCACCTCAACGCCGAGCACCCCCGGGGCGACCGGGCCTGGACCGCCGCCGACACGCTCAAGAACGTGCTCGTGCAGCTGCGCCACCCCACCGGTGAGCGCGAGGCGCTGGCCATCGGCGTGCCCGGCGACCGCGAGGTCGACCTCAAGCGGCTCGAGGGCCAGCTCGAGCCGATCGAGGTCGAGCCGATGGACGAGACGGCGCTCAAGGAGCACCCCGCGCTGGTGCGCGGCTACATCGGCCCCGGCGTGCTGGGGGAGGAGAGCGCCTCGGGCATCCGCTACCTGGTCGACCCGCGCGTGGTCGAGGGCACCCGGTGGGTCACCGGCGCGGACGTCGACGGCAGCCACGTGCTCGACCTCGTCGCCGGGCGCGACTTCACCCCCGACGGCACCATCGAGGCCGCCGACGTGCGCGAGGGCGACGCCTGCCCGCGCTGCGACGAGGGCACCCTGCGCGCCTCGCGCGGCATCGAGATGGGCCACATCTTCCAGCTCGGCCGCAAGTACGCCGAGGCGCTCGACCTGCGGGTGCTCGACGAGAACGGCAAGCTGGTCACCGTCACGATGGGCTCCTACGGCATCGGTGTGACCCGGGCGGTCGCCGCGGTCGCCGAGGGCACCCTCGACGAGATCGGGCTGTGCTGGCCGCGCAACGTGGCGCCGGCCGACGTCCACCTGGTCGCCGCCGGCAAGGACGAGGCGATCGTCGCCGCAGCCGACCGGATCGCCCACGAGCTGGCCGAGGCCGGCGTCGAGGTGCTCTACGACGACCGGGTCGGCAAGGTCAGCCCCGGCGTGAAGTTCAAGGACGCCGAGCTGATCGGCGTGCCGACCATCGTCGTGGTGGGCCGCGGCCTGGCCGAGAGCGGCGAGGTCGAGGTCAAGGACCGCGCCACGGGCGAGAAGACCGCGATCGCCGCCGACCACGTCGTGGGGCACCTGGTCGACCTCGTCCGTCGGTGAGCGCCGGCGTGCACGCGACCGTCGCCGGCGGGCGCCAGCCGGCCCCGGTCGCTGCAAGTTGTTGCAATGCGAGTTTGTGAGGAGCCGAGTGGTGGGTGGGCACCCACGACGCAGGGCATGATCGAGGCGTCAGGAGCGCCGGGCCCCCCAGCAGGGCGCTCCTGGCGCCGGCCCTGCGGGGGAGATCTCGGGACTCCCTCGCAGGCGGCCGGCGGCCTCAGCCGCTGAGCCCCGGCAGCGGCTCGGCCGCACCTCCGAAGCCGAGCACCGCCACCGCGGTCCCGTTCAGCAGCTCGACCGCCGCGCGGCGCCGCGCACCCGACGTGGCCGCGACGAGAGCGGCGTACGTCGTGGCGCAGCGCTGCTCCAGCAGGGCCGCGGTGGTCGAGACCTGCTCGGGCGTGCCCACCGGGCCGGGAGCGTCGTACGCCACCAGGGTGCCCACCGGCTCCTCGCCGAGCCCGCGCAGCTCGACCTCCAACGCGTCGCGGCGGTCGCGGTGGGCTGCCCAGGCCAGCGAGATCCGCTCGTAGAGCCCGGGGGTGGCGGCGAGAGAGGTGGCCGCGCCGAGGATGCCGTAGACGTGGACGGCCGCGTGCTCGGCGGCCAGCGTCTGCTGGAGGGCCTCGACCGTGCTCATCACGCACCCCCGGCGGGGGTGACGTCGGCGAGGAGCACCTGCTGCTGGGACACCCCGGCGCAGACCGCCGCGACCAGGCGGGCCAGCGTGCCGCTCTCGGCGTCGACCGCGAGCCCGACGAGACGTCGCCGGGCGGTCTCCTCGCGCTCGCGCACCACGTCGAGCGCGGCGGCCGGCCGGCCCGGCACCCGTGCCCGCCCGCGCGGGCCAGGGTCGTCGGCGCCGGTGGCCAGCAGCGCCTCGAGCTGGGCCCGGTGCGCCCGCAGCGCCGGTGCCAGCGCGCCGCGCAGCGCGCGGTGCCGGGCGCGGGTCGCCTCGAGCAGCGCGACCAGGGCGCCGACCTCGCCCAGCACCCCGGCGACGATCGCCGAGTCGGGGTCCTCGGTGCCCGCGCCGGGTGTGAGATCGGTCGCGGGTGCGTCGCTGCACGCACCCAGCAGCAGCGGCAGCGGGACCCCCAGGGCGAGGGCGCGCAGCGCCGTACGCCGGGTCGCGGAGGGCTCGTGGGGCACCGCCCGACCCTATCGGCCGAAGCGCGCGTGGGGCCGGACAGGGGCTATCGTGGCCGCACCGCAACGCCCGCACCAGCACAAGAGAACACCGGAGGTCTCCGACCCGTGACCCAGCCCAACCAGGACACCACCAGGGACCGGATCGAGGCGGAGCTCGTCGCGCCCCTGCTGGCCCTCGAGCTCGACGTCGAGGCGGTGGAGATCACTCCGGCCGGCAAGCGCCGGGTGCTGCGCGTGGCCGTGGACAAGGACGGCGGCGTGACGCTCGACGACGTGGCCGAGGCCACCCGCGAGGTCAACCGGATCCTCGACGAGTCCGACGTGATGGGCGAGCAGCCCTACACCCTCGAGGTCACCTCGCGGGGCGTGGACCGCCCGCTGAGGCTCGAGCGGCACTGGCGCCGCAACACCGGGCGGCTGGTCAAGGTCACCACCGTCGACGGCACCACCCTGACCGGCCGGATCCTGTCCGCCGGGGCGGACTGCGCCACGGTCGAGGTCGACGGCGCCGAGCGCGAGGTGCGCTACGCCGAGGTCACCAAGGCGCTGGTGCAGGTCGAGTTCAACCGCCCGGCCGCCGCGGGTGCCGAGGAGCCCGACGACACCGACGACACCGACGACGTCCGGGAGGACGCCGACGGGGACGACATCACCGACGAGTCGGGGAAGGACGCCTGATGGACATCGACATGAGCATCCTGCGGATGCTGGAGCGCGAGAAGGAGATCTCCTTCGAGGTCCTGGTCGAGGCGATCGAGCAGGCGCTGCTGATGGCCTACCAGAAGACCTCGGGTGCCTACGAGGAGGCCCGGGTCGAGCTCGACCGCAAGACCGGTCACGTCACCGTGCTGGCCGCCGAGCTCGACGACGACGGCAAGAAGATCGGTGAGTTCGAGGACACCCCGCAGGGCTTCGGGCGGATCGCGGCCACGACGGCCAAGCAGATCATGCTGCAGCGGCTGCGCGACGCCGAGGACGACCTGCGCTTCGGTGAGTTCGCCGGTAGGGAGGGCGACATCGTCTCGGGGGTGATCCAGCAGGGTCGCAACCCCGACGACGTGATGGTCGACCTCGGCAAGCTCGAGGCGCTGCTGCCGGTCAGCGAGCGGGTCCCCGGCGAGGACTACAGCCACGGCACCCGGATCAAGTGCCTGGTGGTCTCGGTGCGCAAGGGCATGCGCGGGCCGCAGATCACGCTCTCGCGCTCGCACCCCAACCTGGTCAAGCGGCTCTTCGCCCTCGAGGTCCCCGAGATCGCCGACGGCACCGTCGAGATCGCGGCGGTGGCCCGTGAGGCCGGGCACCGCACCAAGATGGCGGTCACCAGCAGTGCGTCCGGGGTCAACCCCAAGGGTGCCTGCATCGGCCCGATGGGCCAGCGGGTGCGCAGCGTGATGGCCGAGCTCAACGGCGAGAAGATCGACATCGTGGACTGGTCCGAGGACCCCGCCACCCTGGTCGCCTCCGCCCTGTCCCCGGCCCGGGTCACCTCCGTCGAGATCGTCGACGCGGCGGCGCGCTCGGCCCGCGTGGTCGTCCCCGACTTCCAGCTGTCGCTGGCCATCGGCAAGGAGGGGCAGAACGCCCGCCTGGCCGCGCGGCTGACCGGGTGGCGCATCGACATCCGCAGCGACGAGGCGCCCCGCGAGACCGAGGTCGTGGCGCCTCCCTCCTGAGCCTCCCGGTTCGGTCCCTGGGGGTCGGACCCGCTAAGGTTGTCGCTGGTGGTCCCTCCAGACGTTGTCCCTGCGCTCACGGCCGATCCCGCCTCCAGCGGGCCCGTCCGGACCTGTGTGGGATGTCGGGAGCGGGCCGCCAAGGACGAGCTGTTGCGTCTCGTCGTCGGCTCGGACTCGCACGGCCACCCGGCCGTCGTGCCCGATCCCGGGGGCGGCGCGGCCGGCCGTGGGGCGCACCTGCACCCGACGACCGCGTGCCTCGACCTCGCGGTGCGGAGGAAGGCCTTCGCCCGGGCGCTGCGCACCAGCGGCGGGCCGGGGCTCTCCAGCGCACCGGTGGCCGAGCACCTCGAGGCCAGCACCAGCACGACCAGCAACAGCACCGAAGACAGCGAGGCGGTCCGATGACCGCCCGGACGACCAGGAACTGGAGCAGCAGCTCATGAGCACTCGATGAGTTCTTCCCGATGAGTTTGCACCACCACTAACGGTCCCCAGGACGCCCGTGACCCGGGTCTGGGGCCAGAAGGAGAATTGTGGCCAAGACCCGCGTACACGAGCTCGCCAAGGAGTTCGGCGTCGAGAGCAAGTTCGTTCTCGAGAAGTTCAAGGAGATGGGGGAGTTCGTCAAGTCGGCGAGCTCCACCGTGGAGCTGCCGGCGGAGATGCGTTTCCGCAAGGAGTACGGCGACAAGCTGAAGGCCGACACGCCTGCCAGCCCCGCCCCGGCCAGCCCGGCCTCCTCCGCCCGCCCCGGCCCCAAGCCGGGCCCCAAGGCGCCCAAGCCGGCCGCCGCCCCGGAGACCCCGGAGGCCCCGGCCCCCGAGGCACCCGCCGCGGAGCAGGCCCCCGCCCCGGAGGCGCCCGCCGCCCCGGAGACCCCCGCCGCGCCGGCCGCCGAGGCCCCCGCTGCCCCGGCCGCACCGCGTCCGGGCCCCAAGCCGGCCCCGCGTCCGGCCGCCAAGCAGGCCCCGGCCAAGGACGAGCCGCAGGCCCCGGCCGCCAAGTCCGACGGTGGCGAGGGTGCCGGCAAGCCGGCCCCGCGTCCGGTCGGTCGTCCCGGCACCCCGCGTCCGGGCAACAACCCGTTCTCCTCGAGCCAGGGCATGGGCCGCAAGCCCTCCCCGGCCCCCGGTGGCGAGCGTGGCCCGTCGGCGCCCGGCGCCGGCGACCAGCGTCCGCCGCGTCCGCCGGCCGGCCGTGACGGTGGCGCCCCCGGGCGCTCCGGCATGCCGCGCCCCAACCCGGCGATGATGCCCAAGTCCCCGGCCGCCTTCGGGTCGGGCCCCGGTGGTCGTCCCGCCCCCGGCGGTGGCCGTCCCGGCCCCGGTGGCCGTCCCGGTGCTCCGGGTCGCGGTGGCGCCGGTGCTCCCGGTCGTCCCGGTGGTGCTCCCGGCGGCTTCGCCGGTCGCCCCGGCGGCGGGGGTCGCCCCGGTGGCGGTCGTCCCGGCCAGCGCGGGCAGACCCAGGGCGCCTTCGGTCGCCCCGGCGGTCCGTCGCGTCGCGGTCGCAAGTCGAAGCGGGCGCGTCGTCAGGAGTTCGAGGCCATGGAGGCCCCGACCCTGGGCGGCATGCGCGTCCGCAAGGGCAACGGCGAGATCGTGCGCCTGGCGCGCGGCGCCTCGCTGACCGACTTCGCCGAGAAGGTCGGCGTCGACGCCGCCCAGCTGGTGCAGATGCTCTTCCACCTCGGTGAGATGGTCACCGCGACCGAGTCGGTCAACGACGCGACGCTCGAGCTGCTCGGCGAGGAGCTCAACTACACCGTGCAGGTCGTCTCGCCCGAGGACGAGGACCGCGAGCTGCTGGAGTCCTTCGACCTGGAGTTCGGCGAGGACGAGGGCGACGAGTCCGACCTGATGGTGCGGCCCCCGGTCGTCACCGTCATGGGTCACGTCGACCACGGCAAGACCAAGCTCCTCGACGCGCTGCGCAGCGCCAACGTCGTCGACAAGGAGGCCGGTGGCATCACCCAGCACATCGGTGCCTACCAGGTCACCACCGACGTCGACGGCAACGAGCGACGCATCACCTTCATCGACACCCCGGGCCACGAGGCGTTCACCTCGATGCGTGCCCGTGGTGCGCAGGCCACCGACATCGCGATCCTCGTGGTCGCGGCCGACGACGGCGTGATGCCCCAGACCATCGAGGCGCTCAACCACGCCAAGGCGGCCGGTGTGCCGATCGTGGTCGCGGTCAACAAGGTCGACAAGGAGAGCGCGGACCCCACGAAGGTCCGTGGCCAGCTCTCCGAGTACGGCCTGGTGCCCGAGGAGTACGGCGGCGACGCGATGTTCGTCGACGTCTCGGCCAAGTCCGAGCTCAACCTCGACAAGCTGCTCGAGGCCGTCGTGCTGACCGCCGACGCCTCGCTCGACCTGCGGGCCAACCCCGAGCAGGACGCGCAGGGCCTGGTCATCGAGGCGCACCTCGACCGCGGTCGCGGTCCGGTGGCCACGATCCTGGTCCAGCGCGGCACGCTGCGCGTGGGTGACTCGATCGTGGCGGGCCCGGCGTACGGCCGGGTGCGCGCCATGCTCGACGAGCACGGCGAGTCGATCACCGAGGCCGACCCGTCGCGTCCCGCGATGGTGCTGGGCCTCACGGCCACCCCGGGTGCGGGCCAGAACTTCCTGGTCGTCGACGACGACCGGATGGCCCGTCAGATCGCCGAGAAGCGCGAGGCGCGCGAGCGTGCGGCCATGCAGGCCAAGCGTCGCGTCCGCCGCACGCTCGAGGACTTCATGGCCTCCATGGAGAAGGGCGAGAGCCAGGAGCTCAACCTGATCCTCAAGGGCGACGTGTCCGGTTCGGTCGAGGCGCTCGAGGACGCCCTGTCCGCCCTCGACGTCGGCGACGAGGTCAGCCTGCGGGTCATCGACCGCGGTGTCGGTGCGATCACCGAGACCAACGTCGACCTGGCGGCCGCCTCCGACGCGATCATCATCGGCTTCAACGTCCGGCCCCAGGGCAAGGCGACCGAGATGGCCGACAAGGAGGGTGTCGAGATCCGCTACTACTCGGTCATCTACCAGGCGATCGAGGAGATCGAGGCGGCCCTCAAGGGCATGCTCAAGCCCATCTACGAGGAGTCGACCCTGGGGCAGGCGGAGATCCGCGCGATCTTCCGCTCCTCCAAGATCGGCAACATCGCGGGCTGCATGGTCACCAGCGGCCTGATCCGGCGCAACGCGAAGGTGCGGGTCATCCGCGACGGCAACGTCGTGGCCGACAACCTCGACCTGGCCTCGCTGAAGCGGGAGAAGGACGACGCCTCCGAGGTCCGCGAGGGCTTCGAGTGCGGTCTGGTGCTCAAGAACTTCCAGGACATCAAGGAAGGCGACGTCGTGGAGGCCTTCGAGATGAAGGAGATCCCGCGCAGCTGATCGCAGCACGACCCGCTGCTCGAGTGCAGCACGCGACACCCGGGCGCCCGTCCCCACCTCGGTGGGGGCGGGCGCCCGCTCGACTCACACCGCCACGTTCGTAAGGTAGGAACATGACCAACCCCCGGGTGCGCAAGATCGCCGACCGGATCCAGGTGATCGTCGCCGAGATGCTCGAGCGTCGGGTCAAGGACCCGCGTCTGGGCTTCGTGACCGTCACCGACGTGCGCGTCACCGGCGACACCCAGCACGCCAGCGTCTTCTACACGGTGCTCGGCGCCGGCGGGCCCGCTGCCACCGACGACGAGGAGGCGCAGCTGGCCGCCACCGCGGCCGCGCTGGAGTCGGCCAAGGGGCTGCTGCGCTCCGAGGTCGCCAAGCAGCTCGGCATGCGTCTGGCACCCACGCTCGAGTTCATCCACGACGCGCTGCCCGAGACCGCTCGCCAGCTCGACGAGGTGCTGGCCCGGGCCCGGGCGCAGGACGAGGCCGTCGCCGCCCAGCGCGGCGCGGCGTACGCCGGCGAGGCCGATCCCTACAAGAAGCCCCGCGAGGAGTCCGTCGAGGACGACGACGCGGACGAGGACGAGCCGGAGGCGTGAGGCCTTCCGCGCCGGTGACCCCGGGGCTGGTCGTGGTCGACAAGCCCGCGGGGATCACCTCCCACGACGTCGTCGCCCGGGTGCGACGCCTGGCCGGCACCCGCAAGGTCGGGCACGCGGGCACCCTCGACCCGATGGCCACGGGCGTGCTGGTGCTCGGGGTCGACCGGGCCACCCGCCTGCTGGGCCACCTGATGCTCACTGAGAAGGCGTACGCCGCCACCGTGCGGCTCGGGGTCTCGACCGGCACCGACGACGCCGAGGGCGAGGTCAGCGCCACCCCGGGCGCCGCGGGCATCGACGAGCAGCAGGTGCGCGAGGCCCTGGCGGGTTTCGTGGGCGACATCGAGCAGGTCCCGACCGCGGTCTCGGCGATCAAGGTCGACGGCAAGCGCGCCTACCAGCGGGTGCGCGACGGCGAGCAGGTCGAGCTGCAGCCGCGGCCGGTGACGATCCACGAGCTGGTCGTCCACGACGTGCGGCGCAGCGCCGTCGAGGGCCTCGAGGTGCTCGACGCCGACATCACGATGCGCTGCTCGTCGGGCACCTACGTGCGCGCGGTCGCCCGCGACGCCGGCGCGCTGCTCGGCACCGGCGGCCACCTCACCGCGCTGCGCCGCACCGCCGTGGGCCCCTACGACCTCGCCGTCGCCCGCACCCTCGACGACCTCGCCGACGACTTCGCGGTGCTGCCGCTGGCCGTGGCCGCGCGCGCCGCCTTCCCCGCCGCCGACCTCGACGCGCAGCAGGCACGCGACGTGCGCGTCGGGCGGCCGCTCGACCTGCCCATCGACACCCTGACCGGCGTCTTCGACCCCGACGGCGAGTTCCTGGCCCTCTACGAGCCGCGCGAGGGCCGGGCCCGCCCGGTCGCGGTGTTCGTGCAGGGATGAGCCGGGGATAGGGTCGTGCCCGTGCAGCTCTGGCGTTCCCTGGACGACGTGCCCGCCGACCTGGGCGGCACCGCCGTCACCATCGGCAACTTCGACGGCGTGCACCTGGGCCACCGCCAGGTGCTGGCGCGTGCCCGCCGGGTCGCCGACGACCGCGGCCTGGCGCTCGTGGTCGTGACCTTCGACCCGCACCCCATGGCGGTGCTGCGCCCCGAGCACGCGCCCACCTCGCTCACCACGCTCGAGGCCCGCGCCGAGCTGCTCGGCGAGGCCGGCGCCGACGCGGTCCTGGCGCTTCCCTTCGACCGCGACGTCGCCTCCTGGTCGCCCGCGGAGTTCGTCGACCGGGTCCTGGTCGACGGGCTCGGGGCCGCCGCGGTCGTGGTCGGCGCCAACTTCCGCTTCGGCCACCGCGCCAGCGGCGACGTGGCCGCCCTGGTCGAGCTCGGCGGCCCGCGGGGCATGAGCGCCGAGGGCATCGAGCTCGACGGGGGACCGCAGGTGTGGTCCTCCACCTACGTGCGCACCTGCCTGGCCGCCGGTGACGTCGCCGGGGCGGCCGAGGCGCTGGGTCGGCCCTACGCCGTGCGCGGTGAGGTGGTCCGCGGCGACCAGCGCGGTCGCGACCTGGGCTACCCGACCGCCAACGTGCCGATCGGGGCGCGCACCGCGGCCCCCGCCGACGGCGTGTACGCCGGGTGGCTGCGCCGCCTCGACACGGGGGAGACCCACCCGGGGGCGATCAGCGTCGGCACCAATCCCACCTTCGCCGGCGAGCGCGAGCGCCGGGTCGAGACCTACGTGCTCGACCGCACCGACCTCGATCTCTACGGCGTCGAGGTCGAGGTCGGCTTCGTCGAGCGGCTGCGCGGGATGGCCGCGTTCGACTCCGTCGACGACCTGCTCGAGCAGATGGCCGACGACGTCGCGGGCGCGCGCGAGCTGCTGCGTGAGACCCGGGGGGCCTGAGCGCGTGCCGTCGCGCCCCTCGCTGCCGCTGCGCGGACGACACGGTCGCGGCGACGACCCGCTCGAGCGCACCGACGCCTGGTTCCTGGCCAACGGGCTGTCCTACTTCGTGCCCGAGAAGCGCACCGAGGCCCGGGCGGCGCTCTCGCCGCGGCGCACCGTGCCGCGGCTGCTGATCGTCGCGCTGGTCGCCGCGGCCGGCGGTGGCGCGCTCGCCTGGGTGACCGGGCAGGTCAGCGCCGCTCCCGCGGTCGTGCTGTCGCTGGTCATCGCTGGCACGGTGGTCTACGCGCTGACGGTGCTGCACGCGCGCCCGATCGTGACCTGGGCACTGGCGCGCACCGTGGCCGGGCTGCGGTCGCTGCTGCCGCTGGCGACCAGGGCGCTGCCGCTGCTGCTGGTGTTCGTCACGTTCCTGTTCATCAACGCCGAGGTCTGGCAGCTCGCCGCCGAGCTCGAGACCGGTGCGCTGTGGCTGGTGGTGCTGCTCTTCGCTGTCCTCGCCGTCGCCTTCCTGGCGGTGCGGCTGCCCGAGGAGGTCGACAAGGTCGACGACGAGGTCGACGACGCGTTCCTGGTGCGCGCCTGCGCCGGCACCCCGTTGGAGGCCGAGTGCGCCCGCCTGGTGGCCGACCCCGACGCCGACCCGTCGTCGTACGCGACGGTGACCGGCTTCGAGCGCGCCAACCTGGTGCTCTTCATGGTCGTCATCCAGGCCGCGCAGGTGCTGCTGATGGCCGGCGGCGTGCTGGTGTTCTTCCTGCTGTTCGGGGCCCTGACCATGGGCGTCGACGTGCAGTCGGCCTGGACCGGGCTCGAGCAGGACGACATCACCAAGCTGCCCTACCTGGTGCAGGTCTCGGTGCCGCTGGGCAAGGTCTCGCTCTTCCTGGCCGCGTTCTCGCTGCTCTACCTGGCGGTCTCGACCGTCACGGACGACACCTACCGCGAGCAGTTCTTCGGCCGCGTGACCCGCGAGCTCGAGCGGGCCGTGGGGGTGCGCGCGGTCTACCTGGCGCTGCGCGCGCAGCGCGACACCGAGGGGCCCGTCCAGCCCGGGGTTTAGCCGGCCGCCCTGGTGGACATCATGCTCCGAGGCGCCCCCTGCCCTCCTCTGATCGGGGCGCCACCGACGAAAGGACACACCATGGGTTACGGACTCGGAGCCTTCCTGCTCGCAGTCGGCCTCATCCTGGCGCTGGCCGTCCAGGACGCCGTCGACGGCGTCGACCTGCAGATGATCGGCTGGATCCTGACGATCGTCGGTCTCGGCGTCATCATCCTGAGCGCCGTCACGCTCAACTCGAGCCGTCGCAAGGGCACGGTCGCCACGACCACGCACTCCGACGGTTCGGTCACCGAGCGCCGTACCGAGCACGACGTGTGAGTGCTCCGCGCTGAGCCCGCCACGAGCGGCGTCCGACCCGGGATTTCGGGTTGGACGCCGCTCGTCGCTATTGTTGCCCGGTTGCCGTAGAACGGCCGCGGACCAAGAGTGCCCGGGTGAACAGGCCCCGGCGCGCCGCGCAGCGAGAGCCCCAGCAGGGGCGAGAAGGGAGCCCGCATGTCGATCGGAACCGACGCGGAGACCAAGAAGAAGATCATCGCCGAGTACGCCGTCGCCGAGGGCGACACCGGCTCGCCCGAGGTGCAGATCGCGCTGCTGAGCCACCGCATCAGCCACCTGACCGAGCACCTGAAGACCCACAAGCACGACCACCACAGCCGTCGTGGCCTGCTGCTCCTCGTGGGTCAGCGCCGCCGGCTGCTGAACTACCTGAGCAAGTCCGACATCAACCGGTACCGCTCGATCATCGAGCGTCTGGGTCTGCGTCGCTGACCACGCACCACTCGTGAAGGGCGGAGCGGCTGCCCGACTGGGCAGCCGCTCCGTCGCATTCCGGGCCCGGAGCACTAGGCTCGGGCCTGCACAACTGAAGAACCCACACCAGGAGCGACCCGCGCGCACCGGCCCGGTCCTCGGTAGTGGCCCTCAGCACCGCGAGCGAGCGGTCTGCGGGCCTCGATCGAAGACCGGCCCCCGCACCACCGGCGGGCCCTGGCATCGCCCCCCGCCACGCAGCGGGACGCGGCGGATCGCTCCGTGAGAAGGACAAGGATCCCTTTTGACTGAGAACAACACGGCTGAGCCCGTCATCTCCGCTGTCGAGACCGTCCTCGACAACGGCAAGTTCGGCACCCGCACGATCAAGTTCGAGACCGGGCTGCTGGCCCGCCAGGCCGCCGGTTCGGTGACCGCCTACCTCGACGACGACACGATGCTGCTCTCGGCGACCACCGCCGGCAAGCACCCCAAGGACCACTTCGACTTCTTCCCCCTCACGATCGACGTCGAGGAGCGGATGTACGCCGCGGGCCAGATCCCCGGCTCGTTCTTCCGCAGCGAGGGTCGCCCGGGCGAGGACGCCATCCTCACCTGCCGCCTCATCGACCGGCCGCTGCGCCCGACCTTCAAGAAGGGCCTGCGCAACGAGGTCCAGGTCGTCATCACGGTGATGGCGCTCAACCCCGACCAGCCCTACGACGTGCTCGCGATCAACGCGGCCTCGATCTCCACCCAGCTCTCCGGCCTGCCGTTCTCCGGCCCGGTCGGTGGCGTGCGCGTGGCGCTCATCGAGGGCCAGTGGGTCGCCTTCCCGACCCACAGCCAGCTCGAGGACGCCGTCTTCGACATGGTCGTGGCCGGTCGGGTCACCGACACCGGCGACGTGGCCATCATGATGGTCGAGGCGGAGGCCACCGAGCAGGCCTGGACCCTGATCCAGGGCGGCGTGCAGGCGCCGACCGAGGAGGTCGTGGCCAGCGGCCTCGACGCCGCGAAGCCCTTCATCAAGCAGCTGTGCGACGCGCAGGCCGAGCTGGCCAACGTGGCCGCCAAGCCGGTCCAGGACTTCCCGGTCTTCCTCGACTTCGAGGACGACGTCTACGAGGCCGTCGTCACGACGGTCAAGGACGACCTGACCACCGCGATGACCATCGGTGACAAGCAGGAGCGCGAGGCGCGCACCGACGAGCTCAAGGCCGGGCTGCTCGAGAAGCTGGCCGGTCGGTTCGAGGGCCGCGAGAAGGAGATCGGCGCGGCGTTCCGCGGCCTCAACAAGGAGGTCGTGCGCGAGCGCGTCCTGCGCGACAAGGTCCGCATCGACGGCCGCGGCCTGGCCGACATCCGTCCGCTGCACTCCGAGGTCGGCCTGATCCCGCGCGTGCACGGCTCGGCGCTGTTCGAGCGCGGCGAGACCCAGATCCTGGGTGTCACCACGCTCAACATGCTCAAGATGGAGCAGCAGCTCGACACCCTCTCCCCGGAGAAGTCGCGCCGCTACATGCACAAGTACGTCTTCCCGCCGTTCTCCACCGGCGAGACCGGCCGCGTGGGCTCGCCCAAGCGCCGCGAGGTCGGCCACGGCGCCCTGGCGCGCCGCGCGCTGCTGCCGGTGCTGCCCAGCCGCGAGGAGTTCCCCTACGCGATCCGCCAGCTCTCCGAGGCGATGGGCTCCAACGGCTCCACCTCGATGGGCTCGGTCTGCGCCTCCACGATGTCGCTGCTGCACGCGGGTGTCCCGCTGCGCGCCGCCGTCGCCGGCATCGCGATGGGCCTCATCTCCGGTGAGGTCGACGGCCAGACCCAGTACGTCGCGCTGACCGACATCCTCGGCGCCGAGGACGCGTTCGGCGACATGGACTTCAAGGTCGCCGGCACCCGCGAGTTCGTCACCGCCCTGCAGCTCGACACCAAGCTCGACGGCATCCCCGCCGAGGTGCTGGCCGCCGCGCTGACCCAGGCCCGCGACGCGCGCCTGGCGATCCTCGACGTGATGGCCGAGGCCATCGACGCCCCCGAGGAGATGTCGCTGCACGCGCCGCGGATCATCACCGTCAAGGTGCCCGTCGACAAGATCGGCGAGGTCATCGGCCCCAAGGGCAAGGTGATCAACCAGATCCAGGACGACACCGGCGCCACGCTGTCGATCGAGGACGACGGCACCGTCTACATCGGTGCCACCAACGGCGAGGCCGCCGAGGCGGCCCGCTCGGCCGTCAACGCGATCGCCAACCCGACGATGCCCGAGGTCGGCGAGCGCTACCTCGGCACCGTGGTCAAGACGACGAACTTCGGTGCGTTCGTCTCGCTGATGCCGGGCAAGGACGGTCTGCTGCACATCAGCAAGCTGCGCGGCCTCGCCGGCGGCAAGCGGGTCGACTCCGTCGAGGACGTCGTCTCCGTCGGCCAGAAGCTCCAGGTCGAGATCGGCGAGATCGACGACCGCGGCAAGCTCTCCCTCGTGCCCGTGCTCGAGGAGGGCGCCGAGGGCGCCGACCAGGTCGTCGACGAGAGCACCGAGCAGGAGTGACCTCCCGCGCCTGACCAGCTGCACCGGCCGACCCGCCCGAGACCTCTCGGGCGGGTCGGCCGCTTTTCCCAGGAGGACCCCGTGAGCCACACCCAGCACATCAGCACCGCACCCCCCGCGACCCGCACCGAGGACCTCGCCGACGCACCCGGCGTACGCCGCAGCGTGCTGCCCTCGGGGCTGCGGGTGGTCACCGAGCACATGCCCGGCGTGCGCTCCGCGGCCGTGGGCGTGTGGGTCGGGGTCGGCTCGGTCGACGAGGACGACACCCTGCACGGCTGCTCGCACTTCCTCGAGCACCTGCTCTTCAAGGGCACCGGGTCACGCTCGGCGCTCGACATCTCGATCGCCCTCGACACGGTCGGCGGCGAGTTCAACGCCTTCACCGCCAAGGAGTACACCTGCTTCCACGCGCGGGTCCTCGACGAGGACCTGCCGCTCGCCGTGGACGTGCTCGGCGACATGATGACCGACAGCCTGCTCGAGCCCCACGACGTGGAGGCCGAGCGCGAGGTCATCCTCGACGAGATCGCGATGCACGACGACGACCCCGACGACGTGGTGCACCAGCTCTTCGCGGAGCAGGCCTACGGCGCCACCTCCGACCTGGGCCGCTCCATCGCCGGCAGCGAGGCCAGCATCCGGGCGCTGACCCGCGAACAGGTGCACGCGTTCTACCGCCGGCACTACCGCCCGGCCACCATGGTCGTCTCGGCGGCCGGCAACGTCGAGCACGACGAGGTGCTGCGCCTGGTCGAGCAGGCATTCGGTCGCGGCGGGTTCCTCGACGTGGTCGAGGAGCCGGTGCCGGTGACCGGCACCGGCTCCGTCGTGGCGGTGACGCCGGGGCGCTCCAGCGAGAACCGTCCCTTCGAGCAGGTCAACGTGGTGCTGGGCATGGAGGGGCTGCGCCGTGACGACCCGCGTCGCTTCGCGCTCGGGGTGCTCAACACCGCGCTGGGCGGCGGCACCTCCAGCCGGCTCTTCCAGGAGGTGCGCGAGGTGCGCGGCCTGGCCTACTCCGTCTACTCCTTCGCCGGCCACCACGCCGACTCCGGGCTGGTCGGGGTCGGGGTCGGCTGCCTGCCGGGCAAGCTCGACGCCGTCCTGGAGGTCGTGCGCGCCGAGCTGGCCAAGGTCGCCGCCGAGGGCATCAGCGCCGAGGAGCTGGCTCGGGGCCAGGGCCAGCTGCGCGGGGGCCTGGTGCTGGGCCTGGAGGACTCCGGCTCACGGATGGCCCGCATCGGCAAGGCCGAGCTGGTGCACACCGAGCTGCTGGGCATCGAGGAGGTGCTGCACCGCATCGACGCCGTCACCCTCGACCAGGTGCGCGAGGTGGCCGCCGACGTCTTCGCGCGGCCCGAGGTGCTCGCGGTGGTCGGCCCGGCCTGAGGCCGGGCCGACCGTGGGCGACGGGTCAGCCGCCGACCGGACCCTCGTTGCGCGCGGCGGCGAGCACGCGGCGTACGTCGTCGGCGGGGGTGGGCGACGACGGGGGCATGCCCGCGGCCTGGCCCGGCTTGGCGCCCGAGGCATCGGCGTCGGGGTCGAAGTAGACCGCACCGTAGGCCGGCGTGCCGGGCTCGAAGCGCCAGCTCTCGGCGAGGTCGCCGGCCACGACCGTGTCGTAGCCCAGCGTGTCGAGGAAGGCGGTGGCCTCGCGCAGCGCGGCCTCGTCGTCACCGGCGATCGGCAGCGCGGAGCGCTCGGGGGAGCCCGAGGGGCGCGCCAGCTCGGGCAGGTGGCCGTAGAAGATGTTGTTGAAGACCTTCACGACGCGGGCGCCGGGCAGGTGCTGCTGGACCCAGGCGCTGGTGGTGGTGCTGCGGTCGTCGAGCGCGGCGACGTTGCCGTCGCGCTGCGGGTAGTAGTTGCTGGTGTCGAGGACCAGGCGCCCGGCGAGGGCCGCCGCCGGCAGCGAGGGCACCGCCTTCAGGGGGACCGTCACGACGACGACGTCACCGGCCTGGGCCGCCTCCTCGGCGGTGGCGGCACGGGCGCGGGGGCCCAGCTCGGACACCAGGTCGGAGAGGGTCTCGGGACCCCGGGAGTTGCTGAGGACGACGTCGTGGCCGGCGGCGACGGCCAGGCGGGCCACGCCGCTGCCGATGTTGCCGCTGCCGATGAGTGCGAGAGTTGTCATGTGGGGGGAGCGCACACGACGCTCCCGCGATTCCCGCCGGCGTACGAGGCGGAGGTCACTGCCGGAGGTCCACCTGCGTCAGCGCGGGTCGGGCTCAGCCGAGGCGCTTGCCGATGATGCCGACCACGGCGGGGGCCTTGCGCTGGACCACCGAGACCCGGAACCCGCCCTGTGCCAGCGCGCCGGAGGCCTTCTCGACGATCATGGGGACCTGCTCGGGCCGGGTCGCCTCGAAGAAGAGGTAGACCGCGCCCCCCGGCAGCACCCGTTCGTGGAGCAGGGCGATCTCGTCGGCGCAGTCGCGCACCCAGAAGAGGTTGACGTTGAAGGCGTAGACCTTGGTCAGGCGCTTGACCGGCACCCGCAGCGTCGCCAGGTCGATCTGGCGCACGGTGAGGCGCCCGGCCTCGACGTACTGCGCGCAGCGTCGCTTGGTGCGGTCGACGCCCGACTCGGAGCGGTCGATGGCGAAGACCTTGCCGGCGCTCACCCGGCTGCAGATCAGCTCGGCCCCGGCCCCCGGGCCGCAGCCGATCTCGAGCACGTGGTCGTTCGGCTGGAGGTCCATGATGTCGACCGCCCACCGGATCCGTGCCGGAATCGTCTGCAGTGCCATGGCAGCAGCCTGCCAGAAACTCCCACCCTCGTGTCGCGGAGGTCCCCCCTGGACGCTCCCCGCGTGTCGCGCGGCACGTGTGGGAGGCTGGGTGACCGTGACGGACCAGGGGCGAGGACAGGGCGGCGCGGACACGGACGGGAGCACCGCCGAGGACGTGCTCGACGTCGGCGTGCTGGGTGCGCGGGGCAAGGTGGGCAGCGAGGTCTGCCGGGCCGTCGAGGCCGCGGAGGACACCCGAGCTGGTCGCCGAGGTCGAGGCCGGCGACGACCTCGAGACGCTGGTCAGCGCGGGTGCCCGGGCGGTCGTCGACTTCACCCACCCCGACGTCGTGATGGACAACCTCGAGTTCTGCATCGCCCACGGCATCCATGCCGTCGTGGGCACGACCGGCTTCGACGAGTCCCGGCTGGCCACCCTGCGCGGCTGGCTGGACGACTCGCCGGGCACCGGCGTGCTGATCGCGCCCAACTTCTCGATCGGCGCGGTGCTGATGATGCGCTTCGCCGCTGCGGCGGCCCCCTTCTACGAGTCGGTCGAGATCGTCGAGCTGCACCACCCCGACAAGGCCGACGCGCCGTCGGGAACCGCCCGGCGCACCGCCGAGCTGATCGCCGCGGCGCGGCGCGAGGCGGGCTGCGCGCCCGTGCCCGACGCGACCTCGACCGCCCTCGACGGCGCTCGTGGCGCCGACGTCGAGGGCATCCGGGTGCACGGCCTGCGCATCCGGGGCCTGGTGGCCCACCAGGAGGTCGTGCTGGGTGGGGTGGGGGAGACCCTCACCATCCGCCACGACTCGCTCGATCGCGCCTCGTTCACCCCCGGGGTCCTGACGGGGCTCCGGGGCATCTCGCAGCGCCCCGGCCTGACGGTCGGTCTCGAGCACCTGCTCGACCTCGACGCCTGAGCCGACGGGCCCGCCCGACGCTCCTGCAGCCCGGGGGCGCGGCAGGCCCTCACCCGCTGAGCAGCCGCAGCAGGCCCGCGGTCCCGGCCGCACCGGCGACCACGAGCAGGAACGGGGCCCGCAGCACCAGCAGCACCACGGCCGCCGCGAGGCCGGCCACCCGGGCGTCGAGCACCAGGCGCTGGCCGTCGCTGCCCACCTGCACCGCGACCAGTGCGGACAGCAGCGCGACGGGCACCAGGTCGGCCGTGCGGCGCACCCAGCTGCGGTCGAGCACCGCCGGCGGCACCGCCAGGCCCGCGAGCTTGAGCAGGTAGCAGCCGACACCCCCGGCGAGCACCGCCAGCCACAGCCCGCTCACGTCGCCTCCCGGCGCACCAGCAGCCCCACGAGCAGGGCGACGCCGCCCGCGGCCAGCACGGGCACGCCTGCGGCGGTGACGGGCACCAGCCCGAGCGCGACCACTGCGGCGAGCACCGCCGACAACCGGTGCAGCGGGTCCGCCAGCCGCGGCCACAGCAGCGCCAGGAACGCCGCGCCGACCGCGGCGTCGAGGCCGTAGGTGCGCGGGTCGCCGAGCACCGTGCCGCCGACGGCGCCGAGCAGGGTGAAGAGGTTCCAGAGCACGAAGATGCCGCCGCCGGTGACCAGGAAGCCGAGCCGGGCCAGGTCGTTGCCGGGACGGGTCACCGACATCGCCGTGGACTCGTCGATGACCAGGTGGGCGGCCAGCACCCGGCGCCGGCCACGCCAGCCCAGCACCGGGCCCAGCCGCAGGCCGTAGAGGGTGTTGCGGGTGCCGAGCAGCCACGCGGTGGCGGCGGCCGACACGGGTGCCCCGCCGGAGGCGACGACGCCCACCAGTGCGAACTGCGAGGCGCCGGTGAACATGACCAGCGACAACACGCAGGTCTGGGCCACCGAGAGCCCCGAGGCCACCGAGACCGCACCGAACGAGACGCCGTAGGTGCCGGTGGCCAGGGCCACGCCGAGGCCGTCGCGGACCACGCCCCGGCGTGCAGCAGCGGCGGCGCCGCTGTGGGAAGGGGGGACCGCGCCGCTCACGCCCGGGACTCTAGGTGCCCGGCGACCGGCTCGGCACGACCGGGTCAGTGCCGCCAGCGGGCGTGCCGCAGCACGTGCGCGGGCTGGACGCCCGGCTGCCCGTCGTGGTGGGTGCCGTCGAGCACCAGGGCCAGCAGGGCACCCGCGCCGGCGCCGGCGAGCATGCCGAGGGTCACCGGCAGCGCCGGGGTGTCGACCGCCACGAAGAGGCCGCCCAGGGCGCCGAGGAGCAGCAGCAGGGCGACGAGCATCGAGCGGTGCAGCCGGGGGAGCGGTCCGAGCATGAGGGGTCCTTCGATCCGGTGCGACCAGGGTGGCCACGTCCATCCACCTCTTCTTTACCCTCCAGCGCGTCCGGCAATCTCGCCCGATCGGGTGGCAGCAGCCCCGACAGGGCTCGGGGCGCCTCAGGCGAGGGCGGTGTGCAGGCGCACCTGCTTCAGCGTGACCGCGCCGGTGCCGTCGAGGTCGAGCTCGCGGTGCGCGCCGTCGCTGTCCCACCCGGCGCCGACCAGGAACGCCCGGGTGGCGTCGTCGGAGGCCACCACCCACGTCACCGCGCGGCTGAACCGGTCCGCGCGCAGGGTGTCGACGGCCGCCTGCTGCAGGCGGGAGCCGTGGCCCTTGCCGCGCTCGTCGGGGTCGAGGACCATCTCGGTGAGCTCGCCGTCGGAGACCGGGTCGCAGTCGGGGTCGGTGGCCGGTGTGGTGATGGCGAAGCCGACCACGCGGTTGCGCTCCAGCGCCACGAGCGTGCGGTGCCGCGCATCGGCCGGGCGTGCCAGGGCCTGGGCCCACACGGCGGTGACGGTCTCGAGGGCCTCGGGGCCCGAGGGCAGCGACCCGGCGGGCACCAGGCCGTCGTACATCACCGGCCAGGCGCGCAGCTGGAGGGCCGCGACGGCCGCGGCGTCCTCGGCCCAGGCCACGCGCACGGACACGTCGGCGGTGGGGCTGCTCATGGCACCGATCCTCTCAGGAGGGTGGGTCGGGCGACGAGGCGGCGTGGGTAGTGTCGTCGGCATGGAGATCCGCAACCTCGGAAAGAGTGGCCTGAAGGTCTCGGCCATCTCGTACGGCAACTGGCTCACCCACGGCTCGCAGGTCGAGGAGGACGCCGCGCTCGCCTGCGTGCGCCGCGCCCTCGACGAGGGCATCACCACCTTCGACACCGCCGACGTCTACGCGAACACCGCGGCCGAGACCGTGCTGGGCAAGGCGCTGGCCGGCGAGCGCCGCGAAGGACTGGAGATCTTCACGAAGGTCTACTGGCCCACCGGACCCGGCGCGCACAACGACCACGGCCTCTCGCGCAAGCACATCATGGAGTCGATCGACGCCTCGCTGCGCCGCCTGCAGACCGACCACGTCGACCTCTACCAGGCTCACCGCTACGACCACGAGACGCCGCTGGAGGAGACCATGGAGGCCTTCGCCGACGTCGTGCACGCCGGCAAGGCGCACTACATCGGTGTCTCCGAGTGGCGCGCCGAGGAGATCCGGGCCGCCCACGCGCTGGCGCGCGAGCTGCGCATCCCGCTGGTCTCCAACCAGCCGCAGTACAACCTGCTGTGGCGCGTCATCGAGTCCGAGGTGGTGCCCACCTGCGAGGAGCTCGGCATCGGCCAGGTCGTCTGGTCGCCGATCGCGCAGGGCGTGCTGACCGGCAAGTACCGGGTCGGCCAGGACCACCCCGCGGGCTCGCGCGCCACCGACGCCAAGGGCGGCGACAAGATGATCAGCCGCTGGCTGCAGGACGACGTGCTGCAGCGCGTCGAGAAGCTCGAGCCGCTGGCCGAGCAGGCCGGGCTGTCGATGGCCCAGCTCGCGGTCGCCTGGGTGCTGCAGAACCCCAACGTGTCGTCGGCGATCATCGGCGCCAGCCGACCCGAGCAGGTCAGCGACAACGTCAAGGCCGCCGGGGTGCGCCTCGACGACGACCTGATGGCCGCGATAGACGAGGCCGTCGCGCCCGTCGTCGAGCGCGACCCGGCCAAGACGACCTCACCCGCTCGGCGCGAGTTCGGCTGAGCTGTCCTTCGTGGCGCGGTGCGGCCGAGCCAGGTCGGCGGCCCGGCCCAGCCGCACCGCTCCCCACGTCGAGACGACCAGTCCCACCAGCACCACCGGGGCCCATCCGGCGCGGACGGTGTCGCCCAGCAGGGCCACTCCCACCGCCGCCGGCACGAAGGTCTGACCCACGTTCATCGGGGCCGTGGCCGACGACACCGCGGCCCGGTCCATGCCCAGCGAGTAGAGCCAGAAGGCCACCAGGCTGAAAGCCGGCACCGCCAGGGCGCAGACCAGCACCGGTCCGCTCAGCGGCAGCTGTACGCCGCGCACCGCCACCGCCGAGCCGGCGTAGCCGAGTCCGGCGAGCGCGCCCAACCCGGCGGCGCCCAGGTGGTGGCGCAGCACGCTGGCCAGCGCCAGGGCGCCCGCCCCGAGGGCCAGCGCCAGCGCCAGCACCGGATCGGCACGGGTCGCGCCAGCGCTGCCCGAGCCCGCGGCCAGCAGCACCAGGCCGAGCACCACCAGCGCCACCGACGTCCAGTGCCCCCGTCCCAGCGGTTCCTCCACGCGGCGCTGGGCCAGGGCCGCGACCGGCAGCGCCATGGCCACCGTGGCCTGGGCCAGGTAGAGCGGCAGCCACCAGATGGCCACGACGTGCAGCAGGAAGCCACCGAGGTAGGCGGTGAGCACCAGCCACGTCCACGGGTCGCGCACCGAGCGCGCGACGAAACCGGCGAGGTGGCTCGGCGGCACCGGGTGGCGGCGTACGCCGTGCGCCTGGGCGACCGCGCCGCAACCGAAGAGCACGGCGCCGAGCAGCCCGGCACCCAGGCCCCCGAGCTCCAGCGGCCCCACGACCGGCCTAGCGGTACTGCTCGGGCAGGCTCTGCCCGATCTTGACCTGCGTCTTGGGCAGGCGCATGAAGCGCATCTGCATGGCGCGGGTGATGGCGTAGTAGGTGGTGCCCTTGAGCGACTGGTCGGGGAAGCGCCGGACCAGCTCGCGGCGCAGGCGGAAGCGCAGCAGCACCATGTCCATGACCACGAGCAGCATCGCCAGCAGCAGCACGGAGCTGCCGAAGCTGGCCAGCCCGGCGTTGCCGGAGTAGCTGAGGACCATGGTGACCAGCAGGATCGGGATCATCAGCTCGACGAAGGAGAACCGGGCGTCGACGAAGTCGCGGGTGAAGCGGCGCACCGGGCCCTTGTCGCGGGCCATCAGGTAGCGCTCCTCGCCGGCCTTCATGCCGGCCTTGACCCGGGCGGTCGACTCCCCGCGCGCGGAGCGCTGGGCCTGGGCCACCTCGCGGCGGGTCCGCGGCGGCTTGGCCCGGGCCCGGGCCATCGCCTCGGCCTCCTTGCGCGTCGGGGTGGGCCGGCCCTTGGTGCTGGGCCGCTCGGTCGTGGAGGCGGCGTCGGGGGAGGCGGACGCGGTGGTGTCCGGGACGGGCTCGCTCTTGCTGCGACGGAACAACGCTGGACCTTCTGGTGGGGGGACGCCTCGCGGGCGGCCGGGGTGGGACGGCTGGGCCCTCCAGCCTACCGGCGGGTGGCCTCGACCCCCTCGCGGCACCTTGCCGTCGCGCCGTAAGGTGAGGTGACGCATCGTCACCGCACCGCGCAGCACCACACCGCGACCGACCGGAAGAGGGACCGCACCACCATGAGCCTCTGGAAGCGCATGACCTTGATCTTCCGCTCGAAGGCCAACACGGCTCTCGACCGCGCCGAGGACCCGCGTCAGACCCTCGACTACAGCTACCAGCGCCAGCTGGACCTGCTCTCCAAGGTACGTCGCGGCGTCGCCGACGTGGCCACCTCGCGCAAGCGGGTCGAGCTGCAGATGAACCAGCTGCAGCAGCAGTCCGACAAGCTGCAGGCCCAGGCGCAGAAGGCCATCTCGGTCGAGCGTGAGGACCTGGCCCGCGAGGCGCTGACCCGCAAGTCGGCGCTGACCCAGCAGATCGACGACCTGCGCGCCCAGCACGCGCAGCTCCAGGGCGAGGAGGAGAAGCTCACCCTGGCCCAGCAGCGGCTGCAGGCCAAGGTCGAGTCCTTCCGCACCCGCAAGGAGACGATCAAGGCGACCTACACCGCCGCCGAGGCCCAGACCCGCATCAACGAGGCGATGTCGGGCATCGGCGAGGAGATGGGCGACGTCGGCATGGCCATCCAGCGGGCCGAGGACAAGACGGCGAACATGCAGGCGCGCGCCGGCGCGATCGACGAGCTGATCGCCTCCGGCGCCCTCGACGACGCCAGCTCGCTCAACCGCGGCGACGACATCTCCCGCGAGCTCGACGCGATGAGCAGCCAGTCCGACGTCGAGGCCGAGCTGGCCCGGCTCAAGGGTTCGGCGCAGCCGGGCCAGCTCGAGGGCGGGGGCGACATCCTCGACTCGCAGCAGGAGAGCGAGAAGGTCGAGCGTCCCGAGGACCGGGCATGATCGTGCGGATCCTCGGCGAGGGCCAGCTCGACGTGCCCGACGAGGCCATGGAGCGGTTGAACACGCTGGACGCCGCGGTCGAGGCGGCCGTGGAGGTCGGCGACGAGACCGCCTTCACGACGGCGCTGGCCGCCCTGCTGGAGGCCGTGCGGGCCGAGGCGGCGCCGCACCAGCTCGACAGCCTCGACGAGTCCGACCTGATCCTTCCCCCCTCCGACGCCACGATGGCCGAGGTGGCCCAGATGCTCAGCGGCGACGGGCTGATCCCCGGCTGAGCCTCGGTCGACCGGCGACCGGCCGGGCGCCGCCCGGGCTGCTTGGACCACAGGGGAGGATGGGGGCATGGCACGCACGCGTTTCGTCGGCGACGCCGGGCTGACCGCCCGGATGACCCTGGTCATGTTCCTGCTCGGCGCCCTCTTCGTGGGGTTGGTCGCGGTGCTGATGGGGGTCTTCGCGCAGAGCGGCAGCCCCGGCATCGCCCTGCTGGTCGGCATCGGCGGCCTCGGCGTGGTGTGGTGGCAGTGGTACTCCTCCGACAAGGTCGCGATGCGGGCGATGGGTGCCCGCGAGGTGACGCCGGAGCAGGCTCCCGAGCTGCACGGGATGATCGACCGGCTCTGCGCGATGGCCGACATGCCCAAGCCGCGCGTCGGCGTCTCCGACAGCCACGTGCCGAACGCCTTCGCCACCGGCCGCTCGCCGGACCGGGCCATCGTCGTGGTCACCACGGGCATCCTGCGCACCCTCGACGCCGAGGAGCTCGAGGGCGTGCTGGCCCACGAGCTGTCGCACGTGGCGCACCGCGACGTCCTGGTGATGACCGTGGCCTCCTCGGCCGGCATCCTGGCCGGGATGCTCGCGCAGGGATCGCGCTTCGGCATGTTCTTCGGCGGCAACCGCCGCGACGGCAACAACGCGTTGCCGGTCTGGCTGCTCGTGCTGCTGGTCAGCCTGGTCACCTACGCCATCAGCTTCCTGCTGCTCAAGGTGCTCTCGCGCTACCGCGAGCTGTCCGCCGACCGGTCGGGCGCCTACCTGACCATGAAGCCGCAGGCGCTCGCCTCGGCGCTGCAGAAGATCACCGGCGAGATCAACACCATCCCCGACCGCGACCTGCGGGCGAGCAAGTCGATGAACGCCTTCTTCATCGCCCCGGCGATCAGGGGCGTCTCGCTGAAGACCCTGACCTCGACCCATCCCAGCCTCGAGCAGCGCCTCGAGCAGCTGGCCAAGATCCAGGCCGAGCTCGGCCGCCCGACCGGCTGAGGCGCCCTGCTGTGGGATTCCTCGACTCGATCCTGGGCCGCACCCGGCCCAAGCAGGCCGACCTCGACGCGCTCTTCGGGGTGCCGAGCGCCGCGATCACCCTGCAGGCCTCGCTGGGCCTGCGGCCCACCGGTCTCGGCTCGGTCTGCTACCGCGCCGCCGGTGGTGCGGCCTTCGCCGAGACCGAGGCCGAGATCCTGACCCTGCTGCGCAACGCCGCCGACGCCCCCGAGGTCAGCACCTCCCACGACGAGTTCGGCTACACGTGGCTCGTCGTCGACGACGACCCCGACGACGTCGGAGGGCTGGTCACCGACCTGCACGCAGTCAACACCATCTTGGAGTCGCAGGGCTTCGGTCCGGGGCTGCTGTGCTCGCTGGTGCCCTTCGAGGACGCCGCCGGGCGCCGCGTCGGTCTGGTCTACCTCTACAAGCAGGGCACCTTCTACCCCTTCGCCCCCCAGCCCGGTGGTGCGCGCCAGCGCGACAGCCTGCTCGAGATCAACCTGCGCGAGACGCTGAGCGGGGAGCTGCCGGTCGAGCAGCAGACGTCGCGCTGGCTCGCGCTGTGGGGCGCGCCGGGGCTCTAGGACAGCCCCCTCCCGACCACGTCCGAGTCTTTGCAGGACGTGCCTCGTGTTCGACTGCGGGACCTCAGGAACCCTCCCTAGACTGGGCGCCGTCCCGCCGTGGCACCACTCCCTCCTGTCCGGCCACGGCCGGACGCCTGGAGGAACGCGTGCTGGAGCAGCTGTCGGACCACGCCCCCGTCGTGCAGGACCGGCGCCGGGTCCTGGAGATCGACCGCTACCAGGTGCTGGTCGACCCGCCCCGCAGCGACCTGGTCGCCCTGGTCGACATCGCGGCCCAGGTCGCCGACGTGCCCTTGGCGACCATCAACCTGATCACCGACGTCTCCCAGCACCAGGTCGCCACCAAGGGCTTCGACGCCTCGGTGTGCGCCCGCGAGGACTCGATGTGCAACGTGGTGCTGCACGCCGGCGCCCCGGTGGTCGTGCCCGACGCCTCCCAGGATCCGCGCTTCGCCGACAACCCGTTCGTCACCGGCGAGATCGGCGACGTGCGCTTCTACGCCACCCACCAGCTGGTGACCCCGCACGGCGTGGTGATCGGGACGCTGTGCGTCTTCGACACCGTGGCCCGTGAGATCACCGACGACCAGGAGCGCGCCCTGGTCGAGCTCGCCGAGCGGGTCGTCGACCTGCTCGAGCTCGAGCTGCGCACCCGCGAGCTCGCCGCATCGGTGGCCGAGCTCGAGCGAGCACGTGACGAGCTGCAGCGCTCCAACAGCCAGCTGACCGCCTTCGCGGGCCAGGTCAGCCACGACCTGCGCAACCCGCTCACCACGGTGCGGATGTCGCTGTCGATGCTGGCCGAGGAGGTGGAGGCCGCACAGCTCGACCCGGCGAGCGCCGAGTACCTCGTCGGTCGGGCCGAGAAGGGCACCGTGCGGATGCAGGCCCTCATCGACGACCTGCTCGCCTACGCGCGCATCGGCGGCAAGATCGCCAGCAAGCCCGTCGATCTCGGCGGCGTGCTGCACGACGTGCGCGACGACCTGGCCGAGGCACTGAGGGGAGCCAGCCTCGAGGTGGGTGAGCTGCCGGTCGTCACCGGCGACCCCGTGCAGCTGCGCGCGGTGCTGCAGAACCTGGTGGCCAACGCCGCGAAGTTCGTGCCGGCCGGCGAGAGCGCCCGGGTGCGTGTCGACGCCTCCCGCGTCGCCGGCGGCTGGCGTGTCGAGGTGGTCGACCACGGGCTCGGCATCGCGCCCGAGGACCGCGAGCGCGTCTTCGAGCCGCTCACGCGCACCCATGCCGACGTACCCGGCTCGGGCATCGGCCTGGCCACCGTCCGGCGCGTGGTCGACGCCCACGGCGGGACCCTCGGGATCGAGGAGACACCCGGCGGCGGTACCACCGTGTGGTTCGAGCTGCCGGCGCGCGACGAGTAGTCACCTTTGCACCACCGACCGGTCACCCCCGACCCCGGCGCTGGTGCAGAAGTGACTGGTCGAGGGTGCAGAAGTGACTGCTCGTGCGTCAGTCCTTGGCGGTGCGCCCGGGCAGCGCCAGCATCCGCTCGAGGGCGACCAGCGCCTCGCGCTCGGTGTCGGCGTCGACCTCGATGCGGTTGACCACGGTGCCGGCCACCAGCGACTCGAGCGCCCAGACCAGGTGCGGCAGGTCGATCCGGTTCATCGTCGAGCAGTAGCACACGGTGCGGTCGAGGAAGGCGATGGACTTGTCGGGGTGGCTGTCGGCCAGGCGCTTGACGAGGTTGAGCTCGGTGCCGATCGCCCACGACGAGCCGGCCGGCGCCGCCTCGATGGTCTGGATGATGAACTCGGTCGAGCCGACCAGGTCGGCCTTGAGCACCACCTCGTGGCGGCACTCGGGGTGCACCAGGATCTGGATGTCGGGGTCCTGGGCGCGCAGCGCGTCGACCACGTCGGGGGAGAAGCGGCCGTGCACCGAGCAGTGGCCCTTCCACAGGATCATCTTCGCGTCGCGCAGCTGCTCGGGGCTCAGCCCGCCGCTGGGGCGGTGCGGGTCCCAGACCACGCAGTCCTCGAGCGAGAGACCCATCTGCAGCACGGCGGTGTTGCGGCCCAGGTGCTGGTCGGGCAGGAAGAGCACCTTGGCGCCGCCCTCGACGTCGGGCAACTGGTCGTAGGCCCACTCCAGCGCCACCTCGGCGTTGCTGGAGGTGCACACCACGCCGCCGTTGCGGCCGCAGAAGGCCTTGATGTCGGCGCTGGAGTTCATGTAGGTGACCGGCACCACGGCGTCCTGGATGCCCGCCTCGGCCATCGCGTCCCAGGCGGTCTCGACCTGCTGCAGCCGAGCCATGTCGGCCATCGAGCAGCCGGCCGCGAGGTCGGGCAGCACGACCTGCTGGTCGGGGGAGGTCAGGATGTCGGCGGACTCGGCCATGAAGTGCACGCCGCAGAAGACGATGTACTCGGCGTCCGGGCGGGCCGCGGCCTCACGGGCCAGCTTGAAGGAGTCGCCGGTGACGTCGGCGAACTGGATGACCTCGTCGCGCTGGTAGTGGTGGCCCAGCACGAAGACGCGCTCGCCGAGGGCCTCCTTCGCCGCGCGCGCACGCGCGACCAGGTCGGGGTCGGACGCGGCCGGCAGGTCACCGGGGCACTCGACCCCACGCTCGGACTGCAGGTCGACGCCACGGCCCAGCGGCAGCAGCGGGAGGTCGACGGTCGTCATGGCTCCATCGTAGGCGCCGACCTCACAGCAGCGAGCCGTGGTGCAGGTACGGCGACGGCGGGCGCATCGCGCGCAGCGCCAGGTAGCCCACCGTCCACACCTCGAGCCGGGCGCCCAGGCCGATGTCGAGCGCCCACTCGTTGGCGGCGGTGACGTGGGCGACCTCGGTCTGCTCCGGGCCGTCGGCCAGCGCCGACCACAGCAGCCGCCCCGCCGTGCGGCGGTTCGTGGCCGCCAGCAGCGCCACCCGGCCGTCGGGGTGGGCGTAGGCGTAGCCCGACCCCGTGGTGCTCTCGGAGACCAGCAGCCGCGACTGCGCCATGAGCAGGTGGTGGTCGGCGCCGTGCGCGCTGCCGCGGGCCTGCCGGTCGACCGAGTCGAGCAGGTCCTGGTCGCCGGCGCTGCCCTCGCGCACCTTGTCGCCGGTGCCGATCGGGATGGTGGTGCGGTCGAGGGTGCCGCGCAGCACCATCTGCGGGTGCAGCGAGAGCCCCGCCTGGCGGTAGACCCGCACCGCTCGTGGGTCGGCCGAGCTCGACAGCATGCCGCGCAGGGCGCCCCGGCCGTGGTGCAGCGCGGCCGCCAGGAGCGGCTTGCCGACACCACGGCCCTGGTGCCCCGGCCGCACGGCGTACGTCGCGAGGATCCAGGTGCCCTCGCGCACCAGCGAGGTCACGACGCCGACCATGGCGCCGTCCTCCTCGGCCACCCAGCAGCCGCCCGGGTCGGTGCGCAGGAGGTGCTCGGTGCGTGCCTGCCAGGACCTGCTGCGGTGGCCCTGTCGCGGCTGCGGCTCGGGCCACGCGCGGGGGAGGGTGAGCCGGTCGAGCGCGTGGAAGCTCTCCGAGCTGACCTGCTCGGCCTCGTCGACGTCGTCGGGGCGCATCGGGCGGATGGCGGCGGTCGGGCTCGGCACCTGCCCACCGTAGGCGGCAGCGCCGTGGTCGGGCTCGTCGGCGGCTGCGAGGATGCGCCCATGCGAGTCCTGGTCGCCCCTGACAAGTTCGCCGGCACCCTCACCGCCGTCGAGGCCGCCGAGGCGATCGCCGCGGGCTGGCGGCGGCACGCGCCGGGCGACGAGCTCGACCTGGCGCCGATGTCGGACGGCGGCCCCGGCTTCGTCGACGTGCTGCACGCCACCCTGGGCGGCGAGCTGCTGGTCTCGACGGTGAGCGGCCCGCACGGCGAGGACGTGCCGGCCACGGTGCTGGTCGCCGGGAGGACGGCGTACGTCGAGAGCGCGCAGGCCTGCGGGCGGCACCTGGCCGCCGAGGGCGACCCCGAGCAAGCCACCACCGTCGGCGTCGGCCAGCTGCTGCTGGCCGCGCTGGGCACCGGCGCCACCACGGTCGTGGTCGGCCTCGGCGGCAGCGGCACCAACGACGGTGGAGCCGGGCTGCTGCACGCGCTGGGCGCCACCGTCGACGCCGGTCGGCTCGACGCCGGCCCGGCCAGCTTCGGTGATCTCGCCGCCGTCGACCTGGCGCCGGCGCGCGAGCGCGTCGGTCGTGTCCGGCTGGTGGCTGCCACCGACGTCGACAACCCGCTGACCGGGCTCTTCGGCGCCACCAAGACCTACGGCCCGCAGAAGGGCATCGCCGAGGAGCGCCACCTCGAGGTGGACGGCTGGCTCGAGCGCCTGGCTGCCGCCACCGACCGGCGTACCTCGTTGCAGAAGGGGGCCGGGGCCGCCGGAGGCCTGGGGCACGCGCTGCTGTGCCTGGGCGCGGTGCGCGAGCCCGGCATCGCCCTGGTCGCCGAGGCAGTGGGCCTGGCCGACCGGGCCCGTGCCGCCGACCTCGTGGTGACCGGCGAGGGCGCCTTCGACTTCTCCAGCCGCTCGGGCAAGGTGCCGTACGGCGTCGCCGAGGTCGCCGCCGAGGCGCTGCGGCCCTGCGTGGCGCTGGCCGGGCAGGTGCTGGTCGGGTCGCGGGAGATGCGCGCGCTGGGCGTGGAGTCGGCGTACTCGCTGGTCGACCTCGTCGGGGAGCAGCAGGCCTTCGAGGACCCCGTGGGCAGCCTCGAGGCGCTGGGGCAGCGGGTCGCCCGGACGTGGTCGAGGGAATAACCCCGCGTGGCCTACCCTTGACCCGGAGACCGCTGCAGTCGACGACGTGCCGGCGGCCCCGCACCAGACCACGCAGCACGCAACCCATGTTGGGAGCACAGACATGACCGAGCAGGTGGAGACCACTCCTGAGCGCCGCACCGACAGCATCAACCTGAGCCCGGTGGCCGCGGCCAAGGTGCAGAGCCTGCTGGAGCAGGAGGGGCGCGACGACCTCGCGCTGCGCATCTCGGTGCAGCCCGGCGGCTGCTCGGGCCTGCGCTACCAGCTGTTCTTCGACGAGCGCACCCTCGACGGTGACGTGGTCACCGACTTCGACGGCGTCAGCGTCGTGGTCGACCGGATGAGCGTGCCCTACCTCAACGGCGCGATGATCGACTTCGTCGACAGCATCGAGAAGCAGGGCTTCACCATCGACAACCCCAACGCCACCGGCTCCTGCGCCTGCGGCGACAGCTTCCACTGAGCAAGGACGCGCCAGCGCACTGAGAGACACCGAAGCCCCCGGACCGACCAGGTCCGGGGGCTTCGTCGTACGACGGGTGGACGGGCGCTCGTCCGACCAGGGCGGGCGACGGCCGCGGAGGCGGCCGTCTCAGTCCAGGTGCAGCGACAGCGCGTTGGCCAGGCGCTGCGCGGCCTCGCCGACCTCGATGTCGCGCTTGTGCACCTCGCGTGGGAAGTCGGCGAAGTGGATGCTGGGAGCGGGACGGACGGCGGCGCGCGCCACGGCGGCGGCAGCGGCGGCCTCGCGGCCCACGCTCAGGTGCAGCGCGCGCCCGGCGGCCTCGCAGTCGGCGCCCATGTCGCTGATGCGCGCCAGGTCGTCGTAGGGGAGTCGCGCGGCCTGGCCGAGGTGGCCGGGGGAGGGCGTGGAGGAGGTCATGGACGCGACGCTAGGGGCTACTGGGGGGTACTCCCAGCAGTACCCGCAGGTAGTGTTCGCGCCGTGCCCGACACCTCCTCGACGTCCCTGACCGACCCCGCGGCCGACCCCGCGGCCGACCCCGGCGGTGGTCCCGACCGGTGGCCCGCTCCTGGTGGCCGGGTCGATCGCGACCGACCACCTGATGAGCTTCGCCGGCAGGTTCGAGGACTCCCTGGTCGTCGAGCAGCTGCACAAGCTGTCGGTCTCGTTCCTGGTCGACGACCTCGAGATCCGCCGTGGCGGGGTGGCGCCCAACATGTGCTTCGGGATGGCGCGCCTGGGCCTGCGGCCGGTGCTGGTGGGCTCGGCGGGTGAGGACTTCGCCGACTACCGCTCCTGGCTGGAGCGCCACGGCGTCGACTGCGACCACGTGCGCATCTCCGAGTCGCTGCACACCGCCCGCTTCGTGTGCACGACCGACACCACGATGGCGCAGTTCGCCTCCTTCTACCCCGGCGCGATGAAGGAGGCCCGGCTCATCGAGCTGGCCCCCATCGTGGCCAGGGTGGGCGCGCCGTCGTTCGTGCTGATCGGCGCCGACGACCCCGACGGGATGCTGCGCCACACCGAGGAGTGCCGTCAGCGCGGCTACCCCTTCATCGCCGACCCCAGCCAGCAGCTCGCGTTCGGCGAGGGCGACCTGATCCGCCCGCTGGTCGAGGGCGCTGCGATCCTCTTCAGCAACGAGTACGAGTCGCACCTGATCGAGCAGAAGACCGGCTGGTCGGCCGACGAGGTGCTCGCCCGCGTGGGCGTGCAGGTCACCACCCTGGGCGCCGACGGCGTGCGGGTGCTGCGCACCGGCGAGGAGGACATCGTCGTGCCGGCCGCCAAGAACGTCACCGCGGTCGAGCCGACCGGCGTCGGCGACGCCTTCCGCGCCGGCTACCTGGCCGCGACCGCGTGGGGCCTCGACCTGACCCGCAGCGCCCAGGTCGGCTGCGTGCTGGCGGCGTACGTCGTCGAGACCGTCGGCACCCAGGAGTACACCTTCACCGCCGAGCAGTTCCTGGCCCGGGTCGAGGAGTCGTACGGCGACGAGGCGGCCGTCGACGTGGCGCCGCACCTGGGCGTCGCGCGCTAGGCCAGCCGCCGCACCAGGTAGCGCGGGACCCCGTCGTCGGCGGTGTCCTCGCCGAGGTACTCCTGGCCGCGCATCCGGCACCAGGCCGGTACGTCGACCCGCGCGGCCGTGTCGTCGGCGACGACGCCCACGACGTCGCCGACCGCCACCTCGGGCAGCGCCCGGGCCAGGTCGATCACCGGCAGCGGGCACAGCCGGCCACGGCAGTCGAGCTCGCGCGGGCCGGGGGCGGGGTCGAGCGGGCTCACATGCCCACCCGCGCGCGCAGGTCGGCGACGACCCCGGGCAGCACCGCGAGCAGCCGCTCGACGTCGTCGGCGTCGGTGTCGCGGTGCAGGGAGACCCGGGCGTTGCCGTGGGTCAGGGCGCCCATCGCGGCCAGCACGTGGCTGGGCTCGAAGGTCGACGACGTGCACGCCGAGCCGCTGGCGACCCCGAAGCCGTGCCGCTCCAGCTCGTGGACCAGCGCCTCGCCGTCGACGTAGAGGAACGAGAAGGTCACCAGGTGCGGCAACCGGTCGTCGGGGTCTCCGACCACGTCGACGTCGGGGATCGCCGTGACGCCCTCGCGCAGGCGGGCGACCAGGGCGTGCTGGCGCGTCGCCACCTCGTCGCGCTCGGTCACGACCGCCTGCAGCGCTGCTGCTGCCGCCAGGGCGGCCGGCACGTTCTCGAAGCCCGAGGTGCGCTCGTCGACGCGGTCGTCGCCGGGGAAGGGGGAGGCCCAACGGGCGCCCTTGCGCACCAGCAGCACCCCGACACCGGCCGGGCCGCCCCACTTGTGCGCGGACGCGGCGGCGGCGTCCCAGCCGCGGGGCAGCACCCGCCGCCCGGCGGCGGCGCAGGCGTCGACGAAGAGCGGGACCCGGCCGTCGAGGCGCGCCGCCACCTCCGCGACGGGCTGGACGGTGCCGACCTCGTGGTTGGCGGCCTGCACGGCCACCACCCCGGTGCCCGGCTCGACCAGGCCGACGACGTCGTCGGGGGAGACCCGCCCGTGCCGGTCGACCGGCACCACGGCGCCCGGCACGCCGCTGCGGCGTGCCCACCAGGCGGCGGCGTGGCCCACGGCGCTGTGCTCGACGGCGCTGACCAGCGTGGCGTCGCGGCCGTCGGCTCGGCCCTCGAGGAGCCCGAGCAGGCCGCGGTGCACGGCCTCGGTGCCCGAGGAGGTGAAGGAGACCTCGTCGCGGCGCACGCCCAGCGCTCCGGCGACCACCTCGCGGGCGTTGTCGAGCAGCAGCCGGGCGTCGCGACCGGCCCGGTGCAGGCGTCGGGGGTCGCCCCAGCCCCGCTCGTGGGCCGCGGCCAGGACCTCGCTCGCCGCGGGGTGCAGCGGCTCGCCCGAGGCGGCGTCGAGGTCGACCGGCGCGGCATTCGTCACAACCGCCACGGTAGGCCACCCTGGGCAGCCGCACGGCTGGTGGGCGGGGTACTCTGACGGCAACTTCTGATCGCTTGAGAGGAAGGCTCGTTCGTGAGTCTGCAGCTCCCCCAGATGGCACCAGGACGTCGGCGGGCCACGGCCCGTCGCGCGGGCCTGGGCGCCTCGCTCGGCCTCGGCCTCGTGCTGCTCGCCGGCTGTTCGTCGGAGTCCCGCGGTGAGTGGGAGCGCCTGGCCATGCCAGAGCCCATCACCGAGCAGGGCGAGTCCACCCTGGCGCTGTGGCAGGGCGCGTGGCTCGCGGCCCTGATCACCGGCGTCGTCGTGTGGGGCCTCATCGCCTGGGTGGTGGTCGCCTACCGCCGACGCAGCGACGACGAGATCCCGGTCCAGACGCGCTACAACCTGCCGCTGGAGATCTTCTACACGGTCGCGCCGATCATGATGGTCGTGGTGTTCTTCGCCCACACCATCCGGGTCCAGGACATCGTCCTCGAGGAGACCCCGGCCCCCGACAACATCGTCGAGGTCACCGCCCAGAAGTGGTCGTGGACCTTCAACCACGGCGTGGGCGCCGTCGACGTGGCGGCCAACGAGGACAACGCCGACGACGAGTACCCCTACGAGGGCTACGCCTACCTCGCGGGCACCCTCACCGACATCCCCACCCTGGTGCTGCCGGTCGGGCAGACCACCCGCTTCAACCTGCACTCGCCCGACGTCATCCACGACTTCGGCGTCCCCGGCTTCCTGATCAAGATGGACGTCATCCCCGGCCGGGTGAACTCCTTCGAGGTCACCCCGAAGACCGAGGGCACCTTCAAGGGCAAGTGCTACGAGCTCTGCGGTGCCTACCACTCGCGGATGCTCTTCAACGTCGACGTCGTCAGCCCCGAGGAGTACGACGCCCACGTCGCCTCCCTGGCCGCGGCCGGCGCCGAGGCCGAGCTGCCGATCATCGGTGGCGAGGACGCACGCACCCAGGTGGGCCTCGCGTCCACCCGATCCGGAGGAGAGGGCCAGTGAGCGCCGCCACCGCCCAGAGGCCCACCGCGCCCGGCGAGCCCCGCAAGCCGCTCGGCCAGCTGGCCGTGCGGATGATGACGACGACCGATCACAAGCTGATCGGCAAGATGTACCTGGTCACCTCGTTCGCGTGGTTCCTGGTCGGTGGCGTGATGGCGCTGCTGATCCGTTCCGAGCTGGCCTACCCGGGCCAGCAGGTCGTCAACGAGGAGCTCTACAACCAGCTCTTCACCATGCACGGCACGATCATGCTGCTGCTCTTCGCGACGCCGCTGTTCTTCGGCTTCGCCAACGTGATCATGCCGATCCAGATCGGCTCGCCCGACGTCGCGTTCCCCCGGCTCAACATGTTCAGCTACTGGCTGTTCCTCTTCGGCGGCCTGATCGCCGCCTCGGGCTTCCTGACCCCCCAGGGCGCGGCCTCCTTCGGCTGGTTCGCCTACACGCCGCTCTCCGACGCCATCAACAGCCCCGGCGTGGGGGGCGACCTGTGGATCATGGGTCTGTGGATGGCCGGTCTGGGCTCGATCCTGGGCGCGGTCAACTTCATCACCACGATCATCTGCATGCGCGCGCCCGGCATGACCATGTTCCGGATGCCCCTGTTCGTGTGGAACACGCTGATCACCAGCCTGCTGGTGCTCATCGCCTTCCCGGTGCTCGCCGGCGCGCTGCTCTCGCTGGAGGCCGACCGCATCCTGGGTGCCCACGTCTTCGACACCGCCCACGGCGGCGCGATCTTGTGGCAGCACCTGTTCTGGTTCTTCGGCCACCCCGAGGTCTACATCATCGCGCTGCCGTTCTTCGGCATCGTGACCGAGATCTTCCCGGTCTTCAGCCGCAAGCCGCTGTTCGGGTACGTCGGCCTGGTCGGCGCGACCCTGGGCATCGCGATCCTCTCGGTCGCGGTGTGGGCCCACCACATGTTCGTCACCGGAGCGGTCGACCTGCCGTTCTTCTCCGGGATGACGTTCCTGATCGCGGTGCCGACCGGGGTGAAGTTCTTCAACTGGATCGGCACCATGTGGGGCGGCTCGCTGTCCTTCGACACCCCGATGCTGTGGTCGCTCGGCTTCCTGACCACCTTCCTGTTCGGTGGCCTGACCGGCATCATCCTGGCCAGCCCGCCGCTGGACTTCCACGTCTCGGACTCCTACTTCGTCGTCGCGCACTTCCACTACGTCGTCTTCGGCACCGTGGTCTTCGCGATGTTCGCCGGCTTCTACTTCTGGTGGCCCAAGTTCACCGGGCGGATGCTCGACGAGCGGCTGGGCAAGCTGCACTTCTGGATCCTGTTCGTCGGCTTCCACCTGACGTTCCTGGTCCAGCACTGGCTCGGCGTGGAGGGCATGCCGCGGCGCTACGCCGACTACCTGCCCGACGACGGGTTCACCTTCCTCAACCAGGTCTCCACGGTCGGCGCGTTCCTGCTGAGCCTCTCGATGCTGCCGTTCTTCTACAACGTGTGGGTCTCGCGCAAGGCACCGCTGGTGGAGGTCGACGACCCGTGGGGCTGGGGCCGCTCGCTGGAGTGGGCCACCTCGTGCCCGCCGCCGCGCCACAACTTCGTCACCATCCCGCGCATCCGCTCGGAGTCGCCGGCCTTCGACCTGCACCACCCGGAGATCGCGGCCATCGAGCTCGACCAGAACGAGGCGGCGCGCGACGGTGCCTTCGCCGACGCACCCGACATGGCCGGACGGCAGGAGACCGTGGGCGAGCGCCGTACCCCCGGCGCCCGCACCGACGAGGGGAAGGACAGCTGATGAGGGCCGAAGCCTTGATCTTCGTGATCTGCACCGTGTTCCTGGTGCTGGTCACCCCGGCGTACTGGTTCATCACCAGCGCCGGTGACAGCGGGGCCGACTGGACCGGCACGTCCGCGCTGACGATGACCACGCTGCTGACCATGATGGTCGCCTTCTACCTCGGCTTCCACGCCAAGAAGATGGAGCCGCGTCCCGAGGACCGCAAGGACGCCGAGATCGCCGACGGCGCCGGTGAGCTGGGCTTCTTCCCGCCCTACTCCTGGTGGCCGTTGTGGGCCGCGCTGACCCTGGGCACGATCGTGCTGGGGCTGGCGATGACCGCGTGGTGGCTGGCCATCATCGGCGCCGCCCTGGGCGCCGTGGCCACCTCCGGGCTGGTCTACGAGTACTACCGCGGGGAGCACGCGCACTGAGCGCCCTCCCGACGCACCACCTCGACGACTCCGCCGCCCTCGGGCCGCGGAGTCGTCGCGTCTTCCCCGGCCCCTTTACCCTGGCGGCATGACACCCGAGCTCCCCGGTGCCTCCCGATCGCGCCGACGACGTCGTACGGCGGCCCTGGCCGCGCTGGCGGTCTCCCTCGGCGTCCTCAGCGCCTGCGAGAGCGCCTCCGAGCCCGCGGACGGGCGTGGGGACCGATCGGCTGCTGACGGCGCGACCGGGGCCGCCGAGGGCGCCGAGCCGGCCACGGTGGCGCTGCGCAGCAACGTGCGCAAGGGAGCGCAGGACGTGCCGGTCGACACGCTGCTCGAGGTGGGCGCCGAGGGCGGCGACCTGCTCGGGGTGGAGGTCACCACGGCTGCCGGCGAGGTGCCCGGACGCCGCGCGGACGGCTCCTGGCGGGCCACCGAGCGCCTCGAGCCCGGCACGGCCTACGTCGTGCGCGCGCGGGTGCGTGGCGCCGAGGGCCCGGTCGTGCGCGAGCGCCGCTTCCGCACCGCCGACCTGTCGCTCTCCCAGCAGACCTATGCCTCGGTGGCCCCGCTGGCCGGCGAGACCGTCGGGGTCGGGATGCCGGTCGTGGTGCAGTTCGACCTGCCGGTCACCGACCGGGCCGCGATGGAGCGCGAGATGCAGGTCGAGGCCACGCCGCGCCAGGCCGGCTCCTGGCACTGGCTCAGCGACACCGAGGCGCACTACCGGCCGAAGGAGTACTGGCAGGCCGGCAGCGAGGTCGTGGTCGACCTCGACGTCAACGGCGTCGACGCCGGGGGAGGGATCTACGGGCAGGAGAGCCGCCAGGTCGCCTTCACGGTGGGGGAGGCCCACGTCTACCGTGTCGACGCCCAGCGCCACACCATGGAGGTCTACTCCGACGGTCGGCTGCTGCGCACCATCCCGATCACCACGGGCAAGGCCGGCTTCACCACCCGCTCCGGCACCAAGGTCGTGATGGAGAAGTACGAGTCGAAGCGGATGGACTCCGAGACCGTCGGCATCGGCGGGGACGAGGCCTACGACATCGCCGACGTGCAGTGGGCGATGCGGCTGACCAGCTCGGGGGAGTTCATCCACGCCGCGCCCTGGTCGGTCGGCAGCCAGGGCAGCGCCAACGTCTCGCACGGCTGCACCGGGTTGAGCACCGAGCAGGCCGCCTGGCTCTACTCGATGACCCGTCGCGGGGACGTCGTCGAGTACACCGGCACCGACCGGTCGATGACCCTCGAGAACGGCTTCGGCGACTGGAACCTCGGCTGGGCCCAGTACCGGGCCGGCTCCGCCCTGGGCTGAGCCCGCCCGCACCGGCCGCCCGGTCAGCACGACGAAGGCCCCCACCCGACGGATCGGGTGGGGGCCTTCGCGGTGTGCTCGTCGCGCCGGTGCCTCAGTGGCTCCCGCGCAGCGTCTCGCCCTCGACGGCGTGGTGCCCGTCGAACTGGTGGCCGTCGGCCGAGTGGCCCTCCATGGGCGCCTGCAGCTCGTGCTCGTCGTCGGCGTGGTGGTGCGCCTCCTCGAGCTCGGCCGCGGTCGGCTTCTGCACGTTGTCGGCGTACCAGTGCTTGTTGAGCTTGGCCCGCAGACCGCTGAGGCGACCGCCGGGGCGGCGCACGCCGTTCTCGTCGGTCTCCGCCTCGGGCGTCCACACCTCGTCGCGGTCGCGAGCGGTGAGGGTGTAGGCCGTGGCCGGGGCCAGCGGCAGGTGCCGCTCGCTGTAGCCGCCCTCGGGGGAGCGCATGATCACGCCGGTCTCGTAGCCGTGGAGCAGCTTCTCCTGGTCGTGGCGCTGCAGCGAGATGCACCAGCGCTTGGTGATGATGAAGGCGATCACCGGGCCCAGGAAGACCGCCACCCGCATGAAGTAGGTGATCTGGTTGATGCTCAGGTTGAGCTTGATCGCGATGATGTCGTTGCCGCCCGCGGCCCACATCAGGCCGTAGAACGTCATCAGCGCGACCATGATCGCGGTCCGGGTCGGGGCGTTGCGCGGACGCTCCAGCAGGTGGTGGTCGCGCTTGTCCCCGGTGATCCAGGACTCGATGAACGGCAGCATCAGCAGGATCGTGAACATCAGGCCGGGCAGCACGATGATCGGCAGGAAGACGTTCCAGGCGATCGTGTAGCCGAACAGGTGGGTCTCCCAGCCCGGCATGATGCGCAGCGCGCCGTCGGGCCAGCCCATGTACCAGTCGGGCTGCGAGCCTGCGGTGACCTTGGTCGGGTCGTAGGGCCCGAGCTTCCAGACCGGGTTGATGCTCAGCAGCGCACCCATCATGGCGATGACGCCGAAGACGATGAAGAAGAAGCCGCCGGCCTTGGCGGCGTACACGGGGAGCATCGGGAAGCCGACGACGTTCTCCTCGGTGCGGCCGGGACCAGGCCACTGCGTGTGCTTGTGGTAGACGAGCAGCAGCATGTGGGCGGCGATCAGGCCCAGCAGCAGGCCCGGGCAGCAGCAGCACGTGGATCGTGTAGAGGCGCGGGATGATCGAGTCGCCCGGGAACTCGCCGCCGAAGAGGAAGAACGACAGGTAGGTGCCCACGACCGGGATCGACTTCATGAAGCCGTCCGCGGCGCGGATGCCGGTGCCCGAGAGCAGGTCGTCGGGCAGCGAGTAGCCGGTGAAGCCCTCGAGCGTGCCGAGCAGCAGCAGCAGCGAGCCGATGACCCAGTTGAGCTCACGCGGCTTGCGGAACGCGCCGGTGAAGTAGACGCGCAGCAGGTGGATCATCATCGCGGCGATGAACAGGTGCGCCGCCCAGTGGTGCATCTGGCGCATCAGCAGGCCGCCGCGCACGTCGAAGCTGATGTTGAGGGTCGAGGCCATCGCCTCGGACATGTGCAGCCCGCGCAGCTGGTCGTAGGAGCCCATGTAGGTCACCTCGGCCATGCTGGGGCGGTACCAGAACGTCAGGAACACGCCGGTCAGCAGCAGCACGACGAAGCTCCACAGGGCGATCTCGCCCAGCATGAAGGACCAGTGGTCGGGGAAGACCTTGCGCAGGTTCTTCTTCATGGCCGTGCCCAGGCCCAGGCGCTCGTCGGCCCAGTTGGCCACGACCCCTGACCTGCCCGGCTTCTTGGCCGTCGCAGCCGAGCTGTTGCTCGTCGCGACCTTGCTGGTGTCCATGCTCACAGCTCTGCCTCACCCTGCTCGCCGATGTCCTTGTGGTCACGTTCCCAGTAGCTGGGCCCCACCGGCTCGGTGAAGTCGCTCTGCGCGACCAGGAAGCCCTCGGCATCGACCGCCAGCGGGAGCTGGGGCAGGTGCCGGGCGGCCGGACCGAAGACCACGCGACCGGAGTCGGCGAGGTCGAAGGTGGACTGGTGGCAGGGGCACAGCAGGTGGTGCGTGGTGCGCTCGTAGAGCGAGATCGGGCACCCGACGTGGGTGCAGATCTTGGAGTAGCAGACGATCCCGTCGACCGACCAGTTGTCGCGGCCCTCTCCGGGGATCACGTCGTCGGGGTCCATCCGGACCACCACGACCGCGGCCTTCGACTTCGCGACGTAGAGGTCGACGCCCTCGATCTCGGGGTAGCCGTTCTCCTCGGTCGGGAAGATCGCCTCGGGCTCGGCGTTGACCAGGTCGCCGACCTCGAGGTCGGAGGCGCGGATCGGGGTGCCCACGACGTCGCGCACGACGCGCATGTCCGGCTTCCAGATGGTGTTCTCCAGGCCCGCGCTCGGGCCGCTGGCCGCTGCCTCGCTCGGGCGTGGGGCCGAGGTCGCGCAGCAGCACCACGGCGGGCGCCAGCAGCAGCGCGACCGAGCCGATCAGCGAGTTGCGCACCAGCGGGCGACGCGCGATGCCGGACTCCTCGAGACCGGCGTCCAGGGCGGCCAGCGTCTCGGCCCGGTCCTCGTCGGAGGAGCGGGCGGGGTGGCGCATCTCGACCATCTCGTGGTCGGCCATCAGCTTGCGGGCCCACTGGATGATGCCCGGCGCCGATGAGCAGCAGGGCCAGGCCCAGGGTCGAGCCCAGGGCGATGTTGGAGGCTCCGAGGCCCAGCACCGTCTGCCAGCGGTCGCCCACGTCGAGGGTGAAGTAGGCGACCACGAAGAGGACGGCGCAGATCGAGGCCAGCCCGAACATCGTCGCGATCTGGCGCTCGGCACGCCGGGCCGCCTTCTCGTCGACGTCGGTGGGACGCCAGGTGTGCTCGGGCAGGCCCGGGTTGGCGATCGGCTCCTCGGTCGTGGCAGGCAGGTGCCTGCCGGCCTGGTCGCCGTGCTGGATGTCGGTCACGCCGTCACCTTCTTCTTCTTCGAACGCGTGGTGTGCGCAGCGATCCAGATCGCGAAGGCGACCAGACCGCCGACCCCGACGACCCAGGCGAAGAGGCCGTCGCTCACCGGGCCCAGACCGCCCATGCCGAAGCCGCCGTAGCCGGGCTGCTCCTCGAGCGACTTCAGGTAGGCGATGACGTCGCGCTTCTCCTCCGGGGCGAGGTTGCCGTTGCTGAAGCTCGGCATGTTCTGCGGGCCGGTCAGCAGCGCCTCGTAGATGTACTTGGACTCCACACCGTGCAGCGCCGGGGCGTAGCCACCGCGGGGCATCGCGCCACCGGCGCCCTCGAAGTTGTGGCAGGCGGTGCAGTTGGTCAGGAAGATCTGGCCACCGCGCACGACGGCCGCCTCGCGGGCGTCGTCGTCGAGGTCCTCGATCGAGTAGTCGGACTCGTCGGGGATGGCCGGACCGGGGCCCAGCGAGGCGACGTACGCCGCGAGCTGGGCGGTCTCCTCCTCGGAGTAGGTGGCCGGCTTGCGGGGCGCCTGGGCGCCGGGCTGGGCCATCGGCATCCGGCCGGTGCCGACCTGGAAGTCGACCGCGGCGGCGCCGACGCCGACCAGCGAGGGGCCGAGGTTGTTGCCGTCGAGGGTGCTGACGCCCTCGCCGTTGAGGCCGTGGCAGCTCGAGCAGCCCACGAGGAACAGCTCGCGGCCCTTCTCGACCTCGATGGCCAGGGTGTCGGAGTCCTGCGCCTGGGCGGGGGCCAGGGCGGTGTAGAGACCGCCGGCGGTCACCAGACCGACCAGCAGCAGGACGAGTCCGGCCAACGGCCCGCGACGGTGACGGGAGAGGCGACCGGCGGAGCGGTTCACGAAGCGCACTGGGGGTCCTTGGGTTTCGGGGTGCAGCGTCTCGGGGCGTTACTTCACAAGGTAGATCGTGGCGAAAAGCCCGATCCAGACGACGTCGACGAAGTGCCAGTAGTACGAGACGACGATGGCGCTGACTGCCTGCTCGTGGGTGAACTTGCGGGCCAGGTAGGTGCGCCCCAGCACGAGGAGGAAGGCGATGAGGCCGCCGACCACGTGGATGCCGTGGAAGCCGGTGGTCAGGTAGAACATCGTGCCGTAGGCGGAGTCCTGGATCGTGACGCCCTCCTGGATCAAGGTGGCGTACTCGATGGCCTGGCCGGCCACGAAGACCGAGCCCATCAGGTAGGTCAGGATGAACCACTCGCGCAGGCCCCACAGCTTGAACTGCAGCAGCGAACCGGTGCGCCCGGCCTGGCCGCGCTCGGCGGCGAAGACGCCGAGCTGGCAGGTCAGCGAGGACAGCACCAGGATCGTGGTGTTGACCAGCGCGAAGGGCACGTCGAGGAGCTGGGTGTTCTGCTCCCACAGGTCCGGACTGACCGAGCGGATCGTGAAGTACGACGCGAAGAGCGCCGCGAAGAACATCAGCTCGCTCGAAAGCCAGATGATGGTCCCGACACTGACCATGCTGGGTCGGTCGTGGTGCCCGTGCAGACGGGATGCTGGGAGGGTTGCCGCTGTCGCCACACGAGCATTATGTCCTGTGATCCGAGCGAGGCCACCCCGACCCCCGGTTAGTGCCGGGTCATAAAGTTCACAACGTGCAGTTCCCCGCTCCCGCCCCCCTCCAGGAGGTCTCGCCGTGCTCGCGATGACCGTCGGCGCCGACCTGCCCGCCTTCTCCCTGGGCGAGGTCCTGGGGCAGTGGTCGCTGGCCCCGGTGCCCACGATCGGGACCGCGTGGGTGGTGGGGCTCTACCTCCTGGGCGTGCAGCGGCTGCGGGCCCGGGGGGACCACTGGCCGGTGGGGCGCACCGTCGCCTTCGTGGGCGGGGGGATGGGCTCGTTCTACTTCGCGACGGCCTCGGGGCTGGCGGCGTACGACACGACGCTGCTGAGCGTGCACATGGTCCAGCACATGATCCTGTCGATGCTGGTGCCGCTGGCGCTGGCCCTGGGCGCGCCGGTGACGCTCGCGCTGCGCACCCTGCCGCGGCGCCCGCGCGGCTGGCTGCTGGCGCTGCTGCACTCGAGGCTGGCCAAGGTGCTCTCCTTCGCGCCGCTGGCGTTCGTGCTCTACATCGTCTCGCCGTGGGCGCTCTACTTCACCGACTGGTACCGCGCCTCGCTCGAGTCGGTCTTCGTGCACGAGATGATGCACGTGCACCTCGTGGCGGTCGGCGCGCTGTTCTTCTGGCCGCTGATGGGCATCGACCCGCTGCCCGGTCGCCACGGCTACCCGTTCCGGATGCTGCTCACGGTGCTGACGCTGCCCTTCCACGCCTTCCTGGGCGTCACGATCATGGGCCAGTCGACGCTGCTCGCCGGCGACTACTACCCGCGCCTGGGCGAGGGGCCGATGGGCTCGTGGCTGCCCGACCCCTACGACGACCAGCACCTGGCCGGCGGCATCCTGTGGGGCTCGGGCGACCTGATCGCGCTGACCTTCTTCGCGGTGCTCTTCGCCCAGTGGGTGCGCTCCTCGATGGCCGAGGCCAAGCGCGAGGACCGGCGCCTGGACCGGCTGGAGGCGCGCGAGCAGGCCGCGGCGTCCGCCGGCAGCGGCGACGGGTAGCATCGCCGGCGTGAGCGACACCACTGCCTCCCGCACGCCGTTGAAGGTGCTCGTCTACAGCGACGACGTCAACACCCGCAAGCAGGTCATCCTGGCGCTGGGCCGACGCCCGCACCCCGACCTGCCCGAGCTGGAGTACGTCGAGGTCGCCACCGAGCCGGTCGTCATCCAGAACATGGACGCCGGCCACATCTCGCTCGCGATCCTCGACGGCGAGGCGGTGCCCGCCGGCGGGATGGGCATCGCCAAGCAGCTCAAGGACGAGATCCACCGGTGCCCGCCGGTGGTGGTCCTCACGGGTCGCCCCCAGGACGCCTGGCTGGCCACCTGGTCGCGCGCCGAGGCGGCCGTGCCGCACCCGATCGACCCCCTCCAGCTGGCCGAGGCCGTGGTCGCGCTGCTGCGTGCCCGCGTGCCGGCCACCACCGCCTGAGCGTGGGTGCCTGGCCCGAGGTCCTGGGCGCGCTGGTCGCGGGCGAGGACCTGAGCGCGGCGCAGACCGGGTGGGCGATGGGCGAGATCCTCGCCGGCCAGGCCACCGAGGCCCAGATCGCCGGCTTCGCGGTCGCGCTGCGCGCCAAGGGCGAGAGCATCGACGAGGTGCTCGGGCTGGTCGAGGCGATGTACGACGTCGCCACCCCGCTGAGCGTCCCGGGCCGCACCCTCGACGTCGTCGGCACCGGCGGTGACCGGTCGATGTCGGTGAACATCTCGACGATGGCGGCCATCGTCGCCGCCGGCGCGGGCGCGCGGGTGGTCAAGCACGGCAACCGCTCGGCCTCCTCGACCTCGGGCACCGCCGACGTGCTCGAGGTGCTCGGGGTCCGCCTCGACCTGCCGGCCGCCCGGGTGGCCGAGGTCGCCGAGGAGGCCGGCATCACCTTCTGCTTCGCCTCCGCCTTCCACCCCGCGCTGCGCCACGCGGCCGTGCCGCGGCGCGAGCTCGGCATCGGCACCACCTTCAACCTGCTCGGCCCCCTGGCCAACCCCTCGCGCCCGGCCGCCCAGGCCATCGGCTGCGCCTACGCCGGCAAGCCGCCGCTGATGGCCGGGGTCTTCGCCCGCCGTGGCGTCGACGCCTGGGTCTTCCGCGGCGACGACGGCCTCGACGAGCTGACCACGACCACCACCTCGTCGCTGTGGGTGGTCCACGACGGCGAGGTCCGCACCGCCACGGTCGACCCGGCCGCGCTCGGCCTGGCCCCGGCGACCACCGACGACCTGCGCGGCGGCGACGCTGCCCACAACGCCGACGTCGTACGACGCGTGCTCGCGGGGGAGCGCGGGCCGGTGCGCGAGGCGGTGCTGCTCAACGCCGGCGCCGCCCTGGCCGTGCACGACGAGCCCGCCGCCGACCCGCTGCCGGCGCTGGCCGCCGGCATCGAGCGCGCCGCCCGCGCCGTCGACTCCGGTGCCGCCGCCGCGACCCTGCAGCGCTGGGTCGCGGCCTCCCGCTGACCCGGCCCGAACTTCGCCCCGACCCGTACTTCGCCCCGAGTCGGCCCGGACTTCGCCCCGAGTCGGCCCGGACTTCGCCCCGAGTCGGCCCGTACTTCGTGGCGGGCTGGTCAGGGCCCCGGGGCGCAGGTGAGGGCCGACTCGACGGGAGATCCGGGCCGGGTCAGCGGGAAGTTTGGGCCGGGTCAGCGGGAGATATGGGCCGGGTCGGCGTGGGTGGGGGCAGCTCAGGCGGGGGCGAGGTCGAGCACGTAGGCGTCGCCCTCGCGGTGGAAGCCCAGGTGGTCGTAGTAGGCGCCGACCATGCGGGGGGCGGTGACCACGCGGCGGAAGCCGAGCTCGCGCAGCGCGTCGCTGCGCCGCCAGACGAACTCGCCGGGGGTGAAGTCGCGGAAGCGCCGGGTGACGTAGTCGAGGCGCACCTGGGCGACGTCGCCCTCGCGGCGCACCACGACGACCCCGACGGTCTCGTCGCCGCGCTGGACCAGGAAGGCGTGGTCGTCGTGGGGGTCGGGCCGGCCGTCGAAGTCGGGCTGGAAGCGGGCGATGTCGCCGCGGTGGGTGCGCAGCACGTGGTGCAGGTAGGCGTCGTCGGCGCCGACCTCGAGGACCTCGAAGACGTGGTCGTCGTGGCGCTGGCCGAGCAGCTTGACCAGGAACCAGACGTTGATGGCACTGGTGACCGCGTTGAGCCCGACCATCGGCCAGACCTCGATGATCGCGTTGAAGACCAGCAGCGCCACCCCGGCGGCGAGGTTGAGCACCCGGAAGCGCAGCACCCGCTGCTGCATCAACGAGAAGACCAGCAGGGCACTGCCGCCCCAGCCGAGGGCGTCGAGCCAGTGCTCGGCCAGGAGGTCCACGAGCGGCCTCAGTCGAGCCCGAGGGAGAAGGCGCTCTCGAGGTCGTGGCGGGAGTAGGCGCGGAAGGCGATGTGGGTCTCGGTCGAGGTCACGCCGGGGACCTTGTTGAGGGTGTCGGCCACCACGCTCGCCACCTCGTCGTGGTCGCGGACCCGGACCAGGGCGATGAGGTCGATCTGCCCGGTGACGGAGTAGACCTCGGAGACCCCCTCGAGGGCGGCGATCTGCTCGGCCACCTCGGGGATGCGGGCGACGTCGGCCTTGACGAAGACGATGGCGGTGATCACGCAGGTCACCGTAGCGCCTCAGCGCGGTGGACGGTGGGCGGTGGCGAGCGGGCGCCGCTCGTCGTCGGGCACCAGCCGGCGCCGCGACTGCGCGACCGCGTCGTGCACCGCGAGGTGGCGGGTCGCGCCGGCCACCGGGCAGGCCCACTCGCCCGTGACCTCGACCAGTCGCACCTGGTCGAGCTCGAGCCAGCGCAGGATCTTCTCGGTCTCCTCGGCGCTGGCGGCCGGCACCGGTCCGGGAGCCTCGCGCACGGTCTCGGCCGCGGCGCGCAGCTGGTCGACGTAGGCGCGCGCGTCGGCCCCGGACGGGATGACGCCGGCGGCGGCGAGCCGGCCGTGGCGCACCACGTGCACCGCCCAGCGGCCGTCGTCCTCGCGGCGGGCGGCCACCACCTCGGGGCAGCCGGTCAAAGCGCTGAGCCGCTGGGTGCGGGCCGCGGCGCGCACGAAGGAGGCCAGCCGGTCGCGGTGGGCGCCGGCCTCCTCGAAGCGCTCGTCGGCGGCCAGCAGGCTCATGCGGTGGTTGATGGTCTCCACGACGTCGTCGGGACGGCGCAGCAGCGCGTCGCGCAGCTGGCGCACGAGGGCGGCGTACGACAGCTCGTCGACGCTGCCGTCGCAGGGCGCCAGGCACTTGCCCATCTCGGCCAGCACGCAGGCGCTGCGCGAGGGCCGGCGCGCCAGCCGGTCGGTGCACTGGCGCACCGGGAACGTCTCGTGCAGCGCCGACAGGCAGCTCTCGGCGGCGCGCTTGGAGGAGAACGGGCCGAGGTAGTCGGCGTCGTCCTCGAGGACCCGGGTGACCAGCGAGAGCCGCGGCCACGGTTCGCGGGTGAGCTTGAGGAAGTGCATCTTCTCGGGGAAGCGGGAGCGCCGGTTGTAGCGCGGCTTGTGCTCGGCGATCAGGCGCAGCTCGCGCACCTGCGCCTCCAGCGGGGTGGCGCACTCGACGTGGTCGACACGGTCGGCCAGCCGCACCATCTCGCCCATGCGGGAGCGGGTCTCGGAGGCGGTGAAGTAGGAGCGGACCCGGGTGCGCAGGTCGCGGGAGGTGCCGACGTAGAGCACCCGCTCGTGGTCGTCGCGGAAGAGGTAGACGCCCGGCGCGTGCGGCAGCTGCTCGGCCAGGTGACGCTTCTTGCGCTGGGCGGCGCTGACTCGCGCGGAGAAGGTCTGCAGCTCCTCGAGGGTCTGCACGCCGACGCTGCCCAGGCGGGCGAAGAGCCCGTGCAGCACGTCGACGGTGGCGCGGGCGTCGGCGAGCGCGCGGTGGTTGGGGGTGGTCTCGGCGCCGAAGAGGCGGGCCAGGGAGGAGAGCTTGCAGTTGGGGGCGTCGTCGCGGGTGATGACCCGGCGCGCGACCTTGGCGGTGTCGACCACCTCGAAGCGCGGCCACGGCCGCTGCTGCTCGGCGGCGAAGTGCTGCAGGAAGCCGACGTCGAAGGGGGCGTTGTGGGCCACCAGCACGCAGCCGGCGGCGAACTCGAGGAAGGCGGGCAGCGCGGACTCGATGCCGGGGGAGTCGGCGACCATCGTGTTGGTGATGCCGGTGAGCACCGAGATGAACGGGGGGATGGTGGTGTGCGGGTTGACCAGGGTCTGGAACTCCCCGAGCACCTCGCCGCCGCGCACCTTGACCGCGCCGATCTCGGTGATCATCGCGCCGTGCGCCGCCGAGCCGCCGGTCGTCTCGAGGTCGACCACGCAGAAGGTGAGGTCGCGCAGCGGGCGGCCCAGCTCGTCGAAGCTCAGCTGGGCCTCGCGCTGGGCCTCGCGCTGGACCTGGCGCGGCGGGGTGCTGGTGACGGTCTGCGCGCGGGCCCTGCTCATGGTGGTGACGCTAGGTGCCGGCACCGACAGTGCGCGGTAGGCGCGCGCCCTAGGGTGGGGGGCAGGTGCGGTCGAGGACCGATGACGAGCAGGTGAGGGGGCGTGGTGGCGGAGCACGAGCACGCTGCCGGCGCCGACGGTGAGGCCGAGGTCGCGCTGGAGGACCTGCCGGTCGCGGTGCGCACGCGGGTCGTGGCCGTGGTGGCCTCGGTGCTGCCGGAGGTCAGCGGGCTGCCGCCGGCGCTGCGGCGCGTGGCCGGGTTCGCGCCGGCCCGCCGGGCCCGCCTGGGGGGTACGGCGATCGCCGCCGCCCTGGCCGACCCCGACCTGCGCGAGCGGGCCGCCCACCAGGTCGCCACGGCGCGTGCCGCCGAGGTGGCGGCGCTGCGCGAGGGCGGGTCGGGCGACGCGCTGGAGGACGCGGCGCTGGGCTGGCTGCTGCGACCGCGCGGCTGGACCCGGCGCCTCGACGACGCGGTCAGCACGGTGGCCGCACGCGAGGAGAGCGCCGAGCGCTCCCGCGAGGCGCGGCTGACCGAGCGGGTCGAGCAGGCCGAGCAGGCGGTGCGCGAGGCGCGTGCGAGCCACCGCGCCCAGCTCGACGAGCAGAAGTCGGAGAACGCGACGCTGCGCCGCCGGCTGGGCGAGACGCGGGCCGCCGAGCGCGCGGTGCGCGAGGAGCTGGAGCAGGCGCGCACCGAGGTCGCGGGCGCGCAGGCGCGGGAGCAGGCGGCCCTCGCGGTCCAGGAGAAGGAGCTGAGGCGGCTGCGGGCGCGGGTCGAGACGCTGGAGGCGCAGGCCCAGGCCCAGAGCCAGGCGCAGCGCCGCGCGGACCGCACCGAGCGCGACGACGCCACCGCCCGCGCCCGGGTGCTGCTCGAGACGCTCGTCGACGCTGCCGCGGGGCTGCGCCGTGAGCTCGGCCTCCCGGCGGGCTCGACGGCCCCGGGGGAGTCGGTGGAGCAGCGGCTGGAGGACGACGCCGCCCGTGAGGGCACCCGCTCGGCGAGCGCACCGATCACCGCCTCGGTGCTCGAGCAGCACCTGGCGCTGCCGCAGGCCCGCCTGGTCGTCGACGGCTACAACGTCACCAAGACCGTGTGGTCGTCGACCTCGCTGGAGACCCAGCGCTCCCGGCTGCTGGCCCTGCTGGCGCCGCTGGTCGCGCGCACGCGCGCGGAGACGACCGTGGTCTTCGACGCCGCCGAGGTCGACGTGCGCCCCGGCGTCTCCGCGCCCCGCGGCGTCAAGGTCCTCTTCAGCCCGTACGGCGTCATCGCCGACCGGGTCATCGAGGACCTGGTCGCCGCCGAGCCCGAGGGCCGCGTGGTGGTGGTCGTCACCGACGACCAGGACCTGCGGGCCCGGACGCGTGCTCGGGGCGTGCGGCACGTGTCGTCGCGGGTGCTGCTGGACCTGCTGGCGCGCTGAGCGCGCCGAACGCGAGGCCGTGGCCACCGTCGGTGCGACACGCCGGGACACGCCGTCGGCGTGTCGCCGGGGCGCCGTTGTCGGTGGCCCCTGCCAGCCTCACCTCCATGACGACGAGAATCGACTGCGACACCTGTGTGGTCCGGGGCCTGGCCTGCCACGACTGCGTGGTCACCGTGCTGCTGGGGCCGCCGCCCGAGCTGACCATCGACGACGACGAGAGGCGCGCGCTCGACGCGCTGGCCGCGGGCGGGCTGGTGCCTCCGCTGCGGCTGGTCGAGCCGGTCGCCGGGCCCGAGGCCGAGTCGGCCTGACCATCTCCTGGATCCACCGGTGGTCCGGCGTGCCGGTCCAGGCATCCTGTGGTTCCTGTGGCTCGTGTGACATAGGTGACTCCTGAGGCGGCATGGTCCGCAAATTCACGGGCGACGCGCGGCGGATGATTGGTCTCGACGGCAGCCAGCGGCTAACGTCCGTGGCTGGTGTCCGTGGGAGTGGATCGTCCTGGTCCGCGCGGACACCGCGTCGAGTCCGGAGCGCACGCGCACCGGAGCCGGGGAACCATCGGTCGTGGGGTCGCACCCTCCTGCTCACCCGGCAGACGTCGATAGCTGAGGGAGACCGCCCACTCGTGCTTCACGGTCACAAGCGCCTGACCACGGCCTTCGCCGGAGCCCTGCTCGTGGGAGCAGTGGCCTTCGTGCCCACCAGCCCGGCCCAGGCCGAACCCGACATCGACGACGTGCAGGCACGCGTCGACAAGCTCTACCACGAGGCCGAGCAGGCCTCGGAGCGTCACAACGACGCCCGCATCGAGCTGGAGGAGCTGCAGCGAGAGCTCGACGCCGTGCGCGCCGACCAGCAGCGCCAGGACAAGCAGATGAGCTCGGTCCGCGAGCAGGTGCGCGACTCGATCGTGCGCACCTACCAGGGCCAGAACCTCTCCGCCGTCGGGCAGGTCGTCGTCGCCGACGACCCCAGCGCCTTCCTGGCCCAGATGTCGACCCTCAGCGCCTACGACGGCCTGCAGGACCAGCTCTTCGACACCTACTCCATCGAGGTCGAGGCGCTCGACATCCGGCGCCAGGCCACCGCGGCCCAGGCCGCCGAGCTCGCCTCCGTCGAGGAGGAGCTCGCCGAGGAGAAGGCGACCATCGACGAGAAGGTCGAGGAGGCCGAGGCACTGCTCTCGCGCCTCGAGGCCGAGGAGCGCGAGGCGCTCGAGGCCCAGGAGGCCCAGGAGGCACAGGAGGCCCGCGAGGCCGTCGTCTCGCGCGACGGGCAGCGCACCGAGAGCGCCCCGGCACCCGCGGCGGCGCCTGCGCAGGTGCCCGCCTCGGGTCGCGCCGCTGCCGCCGTGCAGTACGCCCTGGCCCAGGTCGGCAAGAGCTACGTCTACGGCGCGGCCGGCCCGAGCGCCTTCGACTGCTCCGGCCTGACGATGATGGCCTGGCGCCAGGCCGGCGTCTCGCTGCCGCACTCCTCGAGCGCCCAGTACGGCGGCGGCACCAAGGTCTCGACCTCGGCGCTGCAGCCCGGCGACCTCGTCTACTACTACAGCCCGATCAGCCACGTCGGCATCTACATCGGCAACGGCCAGATCGTGCACGCCGCCAACCCCAGCACCGGTGTGCAGGTCACCGGCGTCAACTCGATGCCCCTCGTCGGGGCCACCCGCCCCGGCTGATCGCGCTGGCCAGCACCGCACGTCGAGAGGCCGGTCGCCCACGCTCGTGGGTGGCCGGCCTCTCGCTGTCCCTGCTGCTGGTGCTCGGGATCGTCGTCTGGCGCACCCTCGACGACCCGTACGTCGCCACGCCGAGCGCCGACCCGGGGGCGGCACCGACCGCGCGACCGGGGCAGGCGGCCGCCGCACTGGCCGACCTCGAGGCCGCGATCGAGCGCGGCGACGCGGAGGCCGCCGCGTCGCTGGCCCCCGACGACGACCCCGCGGCCGGGCGCCGGCTCCGCGACGTCGTCGAGAACGCCACGGACCTCGGCCTCGAGGCCGTGTCGCTGCGCTACGTCGACCAGGACGGCGGGACGGACCCTCAGGGGGCTTGGCATGCCGTGGTCGACGTGACCTGGCAGGTCGGCGGCTTCGACTCCGCCCCGGCCCGCAGCGAGGTCGTCTTCGCGCTGCGCAACGTCACCGACGGGGCGGACGGGGCCGAGGGCGCCGGTGAGCGGGTGGCCGTGACGGCGGCCGGGGTCGCCGGCGGCCGCGCGCCGTTGTGGCTCACCGACGACCTGCGGGTGCGGCGTACGGACTCGCGGGTGGTGGCGGTGGCCGGCTCCGCCCGCGACCTGGCCCGCTACGACCGCCTGGCCCGGCGCGCCGTCCCGGTCGTGCAGCGCGTGCTGCCCGGCAGCGACCGCGGTCTGGTGGTCGAGGTGCCGCGCACCGCCGCCGGCCTCGACGCGGCGCTGGGCGTCGAGGAGGGCACCTACGCCGACGTGGCCGCCGTGACGACCAGCCCCGACGGCGAGGTCGTGGACGGCGGGCCGCTGCACGTGCTGGTCAACCCCGCCGAGATGGACCGGCTCGAGCCGCTCGGCGCCCAGGTCGTGATGAGCCACGAGGCCGTGCACGCGCTCACCGAGGCGCCCAACAGCCGCGCTCCGCTGTGGCTGGTGGAGGGCTTCGCCGACTACGTGGCGCTGCGCGACGTCGACCTGCCCGACACCACGCTGGCCGCGCAGGTGGTCGCCCAGGTGCGCGAGAGCGGGGTGCCCGAGGCGCTGCCGGGGCCCACCGACCTCGGGGTGGGCGCGCCGTACCTCGGTGCGGCGTACGAGGCGGCGTGGCTGGCCACCCGCGAGCTGGCCCGCGCCGGCGGACAGGACGCCCTGGTCGAGCTCTACCGGGTCGTCAGTGCGGGCGAGACCTTCGACACCGCCGTGCGCGACGTGGTCGGGATCGGCCCCGCCGAGCTGACCCGGCGCTGGCGCGCCGAGCTGCGCTCGCTGGCCGACATGGCGGGAGCGGCATGACGCACACCCGCACCGCCTGGGTGGTGCTGCTGGTCGCCGGGGCCGCCTTCGCGCTGCTGGCGTGGTGGCTGGTGCCGTGGGACCCGGTGCCGGGCGGGCGGCCCGACCCGGTGGACCCGGAGGACTACTTCACCGCCGAGCACATCGCCCGCGCCGAGTCCTTCTCCACCTGGGTGCGGACCTGGAGCCTGAGCTCGCTGGGCGTCTCGCTGCTGGTGGCGTGCGTGGTCGGCTTCACCTCGCTGGGTCGGCGGCTCGTGGCCCGGCTGCCCGGGCCGTGGTGGGCGCAGGTGGTGCTGGTGGTCGCGCTGCTGGAGGTGCTCGGGCGGGTGGTCACGCTGCCCTTCGCCGTGCTGGTGCGCCGGCGGGTGCTCGAGGAGGGGCTCTCGACGCAGTCGTGGTGGGGCTTCGCCCGCGACCTGGCGGTGCGTGAGGGCCTGACCGTGGTGGTGACCTCGCTGGGCCTGCTCGCGCTGATGCTCTGCGCCCGGCGCTTCCCGCGCCGCTGGCCGGCGGTGGCCGGGGGAGTGCTCGGCCTGCTGGTGCTGCTCGGCTCGTTCGTCTACCCGCTGCTGGTCGAGCCGCTCTTCAACGACTTCGAGCCGCTCGAGGCCGGGACGCTGCGCACCGGCGTGCTCGAGCTGGCCGACGCCGAGGGCGTCGACGTCGACGAGGTGCTGGTGGCCGACGCGTCACGGCGTACGACGACGCTGAACGCCTACGTCTCCGGCTTCGGCGGGCACCCGCCGGGTGGTGCTCTACGACACCCTGGTGCGCGACCTGCCGCAGGACCAGGCGCTCTCGGTGGTGGCCCACGAGCTGGCGCACGCCAAGCACGACGACGTGCTGGTCGGCTCGCTGCTCGGCGCCGTGGGGGTGGCCGCCGCGGTGGGCCTGGCCGGGGTGCTGCTGCGTCGTCACGACGTGCGGCGCGCGGGCACGGTGCCGCTGGTGCTGGCGATGCTGGCGGTGGGCACGCTGCTCGCCGCCCCGATCCAGAACGGGATCAGCCGGACGGTCGAGACCCGCGCTGACGTCGAAGCCCTCCGGGCCACAGGGGACCCGGAGGGCTTCGTCGAGCTGCAACGTCAGCTGGCGGTGCGGTCGCTGAGCGATCTCAAGCCAGCCCACGCTGTACTGCGTGGTGGTTCGCCAGCCACCCGACCTACGCATGACGCGTGAGCGTCGGACATCACGTCGAGCCGTCGGTCGCACTCCGCTGGCCGCGTCGATGGCGGTCGCAGGTGTCTCGGTGAAGCGTCGCCGATGTGTCGCCAGAGGCCGAGGAAGACACGCGTCCGACGATCACGGCGGCGATGCCGGCGACGAGCAGGCCGTACTCGACCGCGGAGGCGCCGCGCTCGTCCATCTTGGCCTTGTGGCCGTGCGACGCATGGATCATCAGGAACTGCAACATGGTGGTCTCCCTCAAGACGTCGGTCCCGGACAGGGGGTGGGACCTGATGCATCCCAGCATGCTGCGTGAGGCACCCGTCGCGGATCGGGAGAAGGTCCGCCGTCGGAGTAGTCCGTTCGGACTAGACCGGCGCGCGGGAGGTCAGCGCTCGCTCGGGTTGCGCTGAACCGAGGACAGCAGCCCCACCCGCATGGCAGTCACCAGCGCCTGGGCCCGGTTGGCGGCGCCGAGCTTCTGGTAGATCTTCGCGATGTGCGACTTGGCGGTCGACTCGCTCATGTAGAGCTTGTCGCCGATGGCCGCGGCGCCCAGACCGTCGGCCAGCAGCACGAGCACCTCGTGCTCGCGCTCGGTGAGCCGGGTCGACTCGCCGCACCGCGGCGCATCATGGCGCCGACCAGCCCCGAGCAGACGAAGGAGCGGGGGGAGACCTTGGCGTGCCGGGCGGCCTTGACCACCTCGTCGGAGGGGGCGTCCTTGCCGACGAAGCCGGAGGCGCCGGCCTCCATCGCGGCGAAGATCTGGTCGTCGCCGGAGTGCATGGTCAGCACCACCAGCCCGATCTCGGGGTGGTCGCGGCGCAGCGCGCGGACGATGTCGAGGCCGGTGCCGTCCTGGAGCTGCAGGTCGGTGACGACCACCTCGGGCCGCCGCTCGGCGTAGAGGGCGAGGGCCTCGGTGACCGAGGCGGCGGTGCCGACGACGCTCATGTCGGCGTGCATCTCGAAGACGCCGCCGAGACCGTCCGCGGATCAGCTGGTGGTCGTCGACCAGCATCACCTTCGTCTGCGACTCGCTCATGTGGACACCTGGATCTCTCGGGGGACTCGATCGTTCGCCCGGTCGGGGGCCGCCGGGTGCCCGGACGATACCGCGACGGCGACCCGCAACCCGCCACCAGCGCGGTCTCCTCGATGTCGAGGTGCGGCCCCGACCAGGCGCGGCGCGCTCGCGCATGATGCCCAGGCCGTAGGAGTCGGCCCGCGCATCGAGCGGCAGGCCGAGGTCGCCCAGACCGCGGCCGTTGTCGGTCACGGAGATGCTGGCCGCGGGGCGTCGACGTGGCAGTGCACCCGGATCGAGTGTGCACTGGGCGTGCTTGACGGCGTTGTTGAGCGCCTCCTGGGTGATCCGGAACAGCTCGGCCTCGACCTCGCCGCGCAGCCGCTGCGACTTCTCGTCGAGCGTCACCTCGATCGGCGACGCCGGAGAGCTCGCTGAGGTTGCGGGCCAGCGAGCCGATCGCCGCGCCCAGGCTCTCGCTCTCGCCCACGGTGGTGCGCAGGGTGACGACCGAGCGGCGCACCTCGGCCACGACCTCGCTGACCCGCTCGCGCAGCATCAGGAAGCGCGCGGCCTGCTCGTCGGAGGCCGGCGTGGCGGCGAGGGCGTCGACGAGGTAGCCGAGCGAGGCGATCTCCTGCGCGACGCCGTCGTGCATCTCGCGCGAGCAGCCGGCGCCGCTCGTCGGCGGTGGCCGCGTCGCGGAAGGCGGTGAAGAGCAGCGCGGTCTCGAGGTGCACGGTGCTGACCTCGAGCTGGCGCGTCAGCCGGCGCACCGTGCGCGGCAGGTCGAGCGCCCGGGGGTCGAGCCGGTCGGAGAGAGACGCCGGCGACGATGCCGGGCTGCCCCGCCTCGGGACGCAAGCGGGAAGGCGAAGGTCTGGCCGTCGGTCTCGAGCCGTGCCCGAGCGCTGGGCCAGCCGCGCCAGCAGGCGCCGTGTGCGTCGAGCCCGAGTCGTCGAGCGTGCGGCTCAGCAGCGGCGGTCGAGCTCGTCGTCGCCGACGTAGAGCACCAGGTCGGCGGTGGGCAGCTCGTCGCGCACCGCGCTGAGGATCGCCCCGCCGAGGCTGCGCGGCTCGAGGCCCGAGCTGAGGCCCCTCGGAGAGCTGGTTGAGCTCGTGCAGCAGCTCGCTGGCGTGCCGGTAGGGCAGCAGCGGGTCGGGCTGGCTGAGGGCGGAGCGGCAGGAAGACGCCGATCATGCCCGAGCCCCAGGCCCATGGTCAGCCAGGTGAAGGCGGCCGAGCAGCTCGTCGGTGCTGAGCGTCACGTCGAGCGCGCCCAGCGTCACCGCGGCGGTGGCCGACGACCGGTGCCGAGCGCGGTGAGGACCCCCTTGGAGCCGCAGCGGAGGCCGGCCACGAACGGCGGTAGCGCGAGGGCGCCGAGGATGGCCGGCGAGCTGGTGAGGGCCAGCAGGCAGATCGCGGTGACCGCAGCCGACTCGACGAAGGTGAGGAGCAGCGGTCGCTGGCGGACGCGCTGCTCCACCAGCGAGCAGGGTGGCCCACAGGGCGCCCAGCACCGCCGAGTGCCCAGCAGCCCGCCGCGTCGCGGTCCCACAGCAGGGGCCCGCCGATCGCCAGCAGCACGAAGGCGCGGGCGGCCGGCGTTGATGCGCAGGGCCTGGCGGTGGGCTAGGAGCACGCGAGGATCATCCCAGAGCTGTCCATGATGCCGATGGCTGCCGGGCCCATCACGGCGACGAAGAGGCAGGGCAGGATGCAGAAGATCAGCGGCACGGTGATCTTGACCGGCACCTGCTGCGCCTTCTCCTCGGCGCGCTGGCGCCGCTTGACCCGCATCTCCTGGGCCTGGACGCGCAGCACCTGCGCGACGGGGATGCCGAACGAGTCGGCCTGCACCATCGCGCTGACGAACGACTTGAGGTCGGCGACGTCGGTGCGCTCGGCCATCGCGCGCAGCGCGGAGGAGCGGCCCTGGCCGATCTGCATCTCGCGCAGCACCCGGGCGAACTCGTCGGCCACCGGGCCCTCGGTGTTGCGGGCCACCTGCTGCACCGCGGCGTCGAAGCCGAGGCCCGACTCGACGCTGATCGTCATCAGGTCGATGGCGTCGGGCAGGTCGCGGGTGATCTGCTGGGTGCGGTCGTAGGCCTTCTGGTAGAGGTACAGCCCGGGCGCGAGGAAGCCCAGCACCAGCCCGGCCGACCACGGCGACGACGAACGTGGGCGTCGAGAGCCCGAGGAGCAGCGCCAGCACGACGCCGACGACCAGGCCGACGACCGCACCGATCACCTTGCCGGAGACCACCCGGTCGACGTCCCAGCCCGCGGGGTTGCCGGCGAGGTCGAGCTTGCGGCGGATCCGGTCGGCGGAGTCGCCCCCCGAGAGCCGGCGCCCGACCGTCAGTGCCTTGGCGCTGCAGCGGCTCCAGCACCCGCTCGGAGAACGGCCGGTCGACCTCGGCGGTCAGCTCCTTCGGCGCGTCGGTCATCGCCCGCAGCACCGCGAGCGACCTGCCCGACTCCGCTGGCCTCGGCGTCGGTCGTGGTCGCGGCCGCGAGCAGCACCAGTGCGGCGGCGACCATCAGGACGCCGAGCAGCAGCAGCACCATCTCAGACCTCCACCTTGATCAGCTTGCTCATCCAGAAGACCCCGATCGCCAGCCACAGGCCGGCCCCGACCAGCATGACCAGCCCGCGCGGGTCGGTGAACAGGACCATCACGTAGTCGCGCTGGGCGAAGAACAGGTACAGCATGAACAGCGGCGGCAGGCCGCCCGAGCACGTACGCCGACAGCTTGCCCTCGGCGGCCAGCGCGGCGACCTGGCGCTTGATGTAGGCCCGCTCGCGCATGGTGCCGGCGACGGTGTCGAGCAGCTCGGCGAGGTTGCCGCCGACCTGGCGCTGGATGCGGATCGCCATCACCACCCACTCGAAGTCCTTGCTGTCGAAGCGCTCGGCGACCCCTTCGAGCGCCTCCTCGAGAGTGACGCCGAGGCGGGTCTCGGCGAGCACCCGGCGGAACTCGCCGGCGATCGGCTCCTGGCCCTCGCGGACCACGGTGTCGACCGACTGGCTCAGCGACAGCCCGGCCGACAGCGAGCCCGAGATCAGGCCGAGGGTCTCGGGCAGCAGCTCGTTGAACTTCTTGCGGCGACGCGAGCTGCGCAGGCCCAGGTAGAGCCAGGGACCGAGCAGGCCGAGGACGAGCAGCACCAGCGCCACGCCGAGGCTGCCGCCGCCGAGCAGCAGGCCGAGCAGCCCGGCGCCGACGACGATGCCGACGTGCACCAGCAGCCACTCGGGCGCCTTGAGCTCGCTGCCGGCGCTCTCGAGGCGCGCGGCGATCCGCGCCTCGAGGCCGCGGTTGCGGCGCAGCACCTGGCCGGCGGCCTCCTTGGCCTGGGCCAGGGCCTGCTCGGGGTCGACCCGGGCCGGGGCGGCGGTGGCGGGCGAACCGGGTCGACCGGTGGCGGCGGCGTACTGCTCGACGCGCTCGGCGGGACCGGCGGCGACCCGGCGGCGCGGCACCAGCAGCACGGCGAGGGCCACCAGCCCGGCCCCGAGGGCCAGCACCCCCGCCCACATCGTCCAGCCCGGGGCGCTCCAGCCGTTGTCGCTGCGCACCAGGGCGTCGACGCCGTTGCCGCCGGCGACCGACTCGGCGACCGGCACGAACGCCTCGGCGACGACCGGGCCGCTGGGCGAGTCGAGGGTGACCTGCACGGTCTGCTCGGTGGCGCCGAGGTCGGCGGGCACGCCGGCGGTGACGAGCAGCTGGCGGTCGAGGGCGTCGGCCTCGGCGGCGAAGGCGTCCGCCAGCGCCCGGCTGGTGGCGGGCACCACGCGGCCGTCACCGGCCTGCGGCCAGCTCGCGCAGCGTCGCCTTGGCGCCCTGCAGCGAGATGACGTCGAGGCCGATGCCGGAGGCCGTCACCGCCGCGGTCGCCGTCGGCCAGCGGGGTCGGGTGGTGTCGGCGCCGTCGGAGAGCACCAGCACGGTGCGCTGGCCCTCGCTGCCGGCCAGGTCGACCGCGGCCAGCACGGCGTCGTGCAGGGCGGTGCCACGGCTCAGCGTCAGCGAGTCGACGACGGCGCGGGCGGCGTCGCGGTCGGCGGTGAGCACCTGGGGGGTGGCCACGTCGCCGGCGAAGGTGACCACGCCGACCAGCACGTCGTCGGGCACGAGGGCCAGGAAGTCGCGGGCGGCCCGCTGCGCCGCCTCGAACCGCGCACCGGACATCGAGTTGCTGGTGTCGATCGCGAGCACCGCGCTGCGCCGGACCGTGCCCGAGGAGCCCGCCGGCGCCGCCTGCGCGGGCACGCTCGCGCCGCCGATGCGCACCGCCACCGAGCCCGGGGTCGACGTCGGCGTCGGCGGGCACCGAGACCAGCAGCGAGACGCCGTCGGCGGTGGGCTCGGCGTAGGAGATGCTCGCCCCGTCGCCGGCGCTGCCCGCCGCGGCCGCCGGCCCGACGCCCAGCAGCACGGGCACCAGCCAGCCGAGCAGCGGCAGCAGGAGCAGGGGCCGGGTGCGCATCAGATCCGGTCCGTGGCGAAGATCAGCGGGTCGACGGTGACGTTGGCGTAGGCCATCTTCTCCAGGAACTTCGGGCGCAGCCCGGTGGCGCGCAGCCGGCCGAGCGAGCGGCCCTCGCGGTCGAAGCCGAGCGAGCTGTCGAAGACGAAGATGTCCTGCAGCGTGATGACGTCGCCCTCCATCCGCTCCACCTCGGTGATGTGGGTGATGCGGCGGGTGCCGTCCTTGAAGCGGGTCTGGTGCACGACCAGGTCGACCGCGGAGGCCACCTGCTCGCGGATCGCGCGCACCGGCAGGTCCATGCCGGCCATCAGCACCATCGTCTCCATCCGCGAGAGCGTGTCGCGGGGACCGTTGGAGTGCAGGGTGCAGATGGAGCCGTCGTGGCCGGTGTTCATCGCCTGCAGCATGTCGAGCGCGGAGGCGTCGCGGACCTCGCCGACGATGATGCGGTCGGGGCGCATCCGCAGGCTGTTCTTGACCAGGTCGCGGATCGAGACCGCGCCCTTGCCCTCGATGTTGGCCGGGCGCGACTCCAGGCGCACCACGTGGTCCTGCTTGAGCTGCAGCTCGGCGGCGTCCTCGATCGTCACGATCCGCTCGTCGTCGGGGATGAACGAGCTCAACACGTTGAGCGTGGTGGTCTTGCCGGCGCCGGTGGAGCCCGACACGATCACGTTGAGCCGGCCGCGCACGCACGCGTCGAGGAACCCGGCGGTCTGGTCGGAGAGCGAGCCGAAGCGGATCAGGTCGGCCACGGTCAGCGGGTCGGCGGCGAACTTGCGGATCGTCAGCGCCGAGCCGTCCACGGCCAGCGGCGGCACCACCGCGTTGACGCGGCTGCCGTCGGGCAGCCGGGCGTCGACCATCGGGGAGGACTCGTCGACGCGGCGACCGATGCGCGAGACGATCTTGTCGATGGTGCGGCGCAGGTGGTCCTCGTCGGCGAAGTGGGCGGAGGCGGGCACCAGCCGCCCGCTCTTCTCCAGCCAGATCGAGTCGTGGCCGTTGACCATCACCTCGGAGACGTCGGGGTCGCGCAGGAACGGCTCGATCGGGCCGTAGCCGAGGATGTCGTCGCTGATCTCCTGCGAGACCCGCTGCCGGTCGCTGCTCGACAACGGCTTGTCCTGGTGGGCGAGCACGTCGGCGAGCACGGAGCGCACCCGCTGGTCGAGCTCGTCGGTGTCCATGTCGGCGTCGTAGAGGTGCGGGCCCAGCTGCTTGACCAGCTCGACGTGCACGCTGGCCTTGAGCTGCTCGATGCGGTCGTCCTCGCGCCCGCCCAGGGAGCGCCGGGGCGCGGGCGGCGGCGCCGCCGGAGCCGGAGCCGGAGCCGGTACGACGTCGGCGCCGGTCGGGCCTGCGGCGGCCTCGGCGCGGTGCAGCCCCGGCGTGGCGGGGTCCTCGGGCTCGAGGCCGGGGTCGACGCCGGCGCGGCGGGCCGCGGCGAGCCGGTGGGACAGGCTGCTCATCCTGGTCTCCTCATCCGGAAGCGGGCCCGGCCGCGCCCGGCGGTGCCCTCGGACCGGTCCTGGTCGCCGGCCTGCTCGTCGGCGGCCCCGGCCGGGGCGGACAGGCTGTCGCCCGACAGCGACGCGGCGAGGCGGCGCAGGGCGGTGCTGCCGGCGTGGTCGGGGGAGTCCACGACGAGCGGGACCCCGGAGTTCGTCGAGGCCGCGATGTCGATGGAGGAGCCGACCTGGGTGGCGATCGGCATGCCCAGGATGGACTCGACCTTCTCGGGGCCGATGCCCACCGCGTCGTCGGCCCGGTTGAGCAGCAGGTGCCGGTGGCCCCGGGCGATGTCGAGCATGTCGAGGGTCTCGAGGGCGACCTTGACGTTCTTGAGGGTGGGCACGTCGAGGGTGGCGACGATGACGCACTCGTCGGTCTCGTCGAGGGCGGTCAGCACCTGCTCGTCGAAGGCCGGCGCGGTGTCGACGACCACGTGGTCGAACGACTCGCGCAGGGTGCGCAGCACCCGGGTGACCAGGGCCGGGGTGACCCGCTCGCGGGCGTCGGGGTGGGCCGGGGCGGCCAGCACCATCAGGGACTTGTCGTGGCGGGTCAGCAGGTCGTCGAGCTGGTCGACGTCGAGGTCGTGCTCGGAGCCGATGGCGTGCTCGATCGAGTGGGTGGGGAAGAGCTGCATGGTGATCGCGACGTCGCCGAAGGCCAGGTCGAGGTCGACCAGGCAGACCCGCCGGGCCCCGCCGTCGGCCAGCGCCAGGGCCAGGTTGACCGCCATCGTGGTCTTGCCGACCCCGCCCTTGGGCGAGAAGACGGTGACCACGCGACCGAGCTGGTGGGCCCCGGTGGGCCCGCGCAGCGCGAGGTGCAGCTCGTGGGCGCGCGCCACGGCTGCGGCCACGCCGGCGGTGTCGCCGTCGGGGACGACGTCGCGGGCGCCGGCCTGCATCGCGCGGGTCAGCACGGCGGTGTCGAGCTCGGCGCGCACCAGCACGACGCTGACGGTGGGCCGGGTGGTGCGCAGGTCCTCGCAGACCTTGAGGGCGTCGTCGAGGTCGAGGTGCGGGCCGAGCACGACGGCGTACTCGTCGGGGTGCAGGTCGAGCCAGGCACGCATCCGCCCGACGGAGTCGACGCCCTGGCTGCCGGACGGCAGCGCGGCGAGCAGGGTGGTGACCACTGCGTTCTCGGTGTCGGTGACGACGGGCATCGGTGCTGCCTCCTTCGGTGCTGCTGGGGGGAGAGGGAGTCGGAGGGGGAGCGGGTGCGGCTCAGCCCTGGAAGAGGTTCTGCGGGGTGGTGGGCGGGGTCAGCTTCACCTTCGAGTCCTCGGTGAGCAGTGCGAACGACAGCTCGCCCTGGCCCTGGCCCAGCAGCACCTTCTGCATCTGCGGCTGGCTGACCGAGAGCGTGATCAGTGTGCGGGGCAGGGTCTCGGCGACCTGCTCGCCGCCCTGGCCCTCCGTGGTCGTCGTGGTGGTGGTGATCGGGGTCGTCGAGCCGACCGCGATCACGGTCACCCGCGTCAGCAGCACCCGGCTGTAGGCCTGGCCGGTGGTGGTGTCGGTGCCGTTGACGAAGATCGCGACCTCGGAGCCGGGGTTGACGAAGCCGGCCACCCGGGCGGGGTCGGTGAGGTTGATCGACATCGCCATGTCGCCCTCGTCGGGGATCTGCAGGCGCGTCTCCTCGACGGCGCTGGCGCCCAGCTTCTGCGGCACGACCTGCTCGCCGGGGAAGATGTCGGTCATCGCGACGTCCTGCTCGACGCCCTCGGTGGTGGTCAGGGCGCCGGGCAGGATCTGCCCGCGGGCCACGGGCTCGAGAGCCAGCTTGCCGCCGGCGGCGGCCGCGGCGACCGTCTCGCCGCGCTCGATCTGCTGGGTCGCGACGAGCACCTCGCTGGTCTCGTAGGCGTCCCGGGCGCGGTTGTCGGCGCCCTGCACGTAGACCAGCACCAGCACGGTGCCCAGGGCTGCGACCACCGCCGCGGCGATCAGCAGTACTCGTCGACGATCCATCAGTGCACTTCCTCCCATCGGCGGCCGCACTGACGCGAGGTCCCCATGCTCCGCCCGTCGGCCCGGGCGCCCAGGGGTGCGCCCGCCTCCGAGGGGAATGCTAGGGACGTCTCCCGGACCGTGTGGTCGGTTTGGCTAGACCAGTCGGGTAAAGGAATGTGACCTGTGTGACGTCGGGTCGGTGCCGGACGGGTCAGGCCGGGGGAGCGGCGTACAGCTCCTCGACGCGGGTGCGCTGCTCGCGCATCACGACCGAGCGCTTGAGCTTGAAGCTGGGGGTGAGCTGGCCGCCCTCCTCGGTCCACTCGTCGGACAGCAGCACGAACCTGCGGATCGACTCGGCCTTCGAGACCGCCTTGTTGGCGTCGTCGACGGCCTTCTCGATCTCGGCGCGCAGGTCGGCGTCGTCGACGAGCGCGGCGGCGTCGGCCGGCTTGCCGTGTGCCTCGGCCCACCCGGGCAGCACCTCGCGGTCGAGGGTGACCAGCGCGGCGATGTAGGGCTGGCCGTCGCCCACGACGACGCACTGGTCGACCAGGGCGTGCGCGCGCAGGCGGTCCTCGAGCACGGCGGGGGCGACGTTCTTGCCGCCGGCGGTCACCAGGATCTCCTTCTTGCGCCCGGTGATGCGCACGAAGCCCTCGTCGTCGACCTCGCCCACGTCGCCGCTGTGGAACCAGCCGTCGGCCTCGAGGCACTCGGCGGTGGCCTGCTCGTTGCCCCAGTAGCCGGCGAAGACCTGGCCGCCGCGGAAGAGCAGCTCGCCGTCGTCGGCCACCCGTACGGCGGTGCCGGGCATGGGCCGCCCCACGGTGCCGATGCGGGTCGCCTCGGGGGTGTTCACGCACAGCGCCGCGGTGGTCTCGGTCAGGCCGTAGCCCTCGAGCACGCTCACGCCGATGCCGCGGTAGAAGTGACCCAGGCGCTCGCCCAGGGGAGCCCCGCCCGAGACGGCGAACCCGCACCGGCCGCCCAGCGCGTCGCGCAGCTTGGCGTAGACCAGCCGCGAGAAGACCGCGTGCGCCGCCCGCACCCGCAGCGGCACCCGGCCCTTGTCCTGGGCGCGCGACCAGGCGATCGCGGTCTCGGCGGCCCGGTCGAAGATCGCGCCGCGACCCTCGGCCGCCGCCTTCTGCGAGGCGGTGTTGAAGACCTTCTCGAAGACCCGCGGCACCGCCAGGATGAAGGTGGGCCGGAAGACCTGGAGGTCCGCGAGCAGGTTCTTGATGTCGGAGCTGTGCCCCAGGCGGACCCGCTTCTTGACCGCGCCGATCTGGATGATCCGTGCGAAGACGTGGGCCAGCGGCAGGAAGAGCAGCGTCGCGGCGCCCTCGGACTCGAAGAGCGCGTCGAGCTCGTCGGTGGCCACGGTCAGCTCGAACATGAAGGTGCCGTGGGTGAGCATGCAGCCCTTGGGGCGCCCGGTGGTGCCCGAGGTGTAGATCAGGGTCGCCAGGTCGAGCGGCGTCGCGCTCGTACGCCGCTTCTCCAGCTCGGCGTCGTCGATGTCGGCGCCCAGGCTGGTCAGCACCTCGACCGCGTTGTCGGCGAAGGACCACAGGTGGTTGAGCTCGCTGAGCTCCGAGCGCACGGCCGTGACCCGGGAGACGTGCTCGGCCCCCTCGGCGACGACCGCGCGCGCCCCGGAGTCGCTGAGGATCCAGCCGATCTGCTCCTGCGAGGAGGTCTCGTAGACCGGCACCGTCACCGCGCCCGCGAACCAGATCGCGTAGTCGAGCAGCGTCCACTCGTAGCGGGTCTTGGAGATCAGCGCGACCCGGTCGCCCACCTCGACGCCCGCTGCGACCAGGCCCTTGGCGACCCCGCGCACCTCGGCGAGGAACTCGGCGGCCGTGACGTCGCGCCACTCGCCCCCGCCGGGACCCGGACGGCTGAAGACCACCGCGTCGGGCGCCTGCTCGGCGTTGGCGACGACGTCGTCGGTCAGGTTGCCGGTCGCGGGGACCTCGATGCCCAGGGGCGTGGAGAACTCACGCACGTCTGTCTCCTTCATGCTCACGATGATGCTCACGGTCCGGCCCGGTCGGGCTCGCGGTCATGCCCGCACCTGCGGGCACGCCCGCCGCGGCTCGGGGCGGGACGCGCACGGCACGTTACCGCCGCGGGGTGCTGGCGGCCCATCCGGTACAGTCGCGGCGCACTCGGGGGAGAGACCCGGGTCACCACCGGGAGGGACAGGGGGCAGCCAGATGGCCGAGCAGACCACCTCGTCGATCGTGATCGACGCCACAGCCGCGCAGGTCATGGACGTGATCGCCGACTTCCCGGCGTACCCCGCCTGGGCCAAGGGCGTGAAGACCGCCGAGGTGCGCTCCACCATCGACGAGGGCCCCGAGGCGGGCCGCGCCCGCGAGGTGTTCTTCTCCCTCGACGTCTCCCCGATCAAGGACGAGTACACCCTGGCCTACGAGTGGGACGGCGACCGCCAGGTCACCTGGACCCTCGTCGAGGGCAAGATGCTGCGGATGCTCGACGGCGCCTACGTGCTGCGCGAGCGCGACGGCGCCACCGAGGTGACCTACCGCCTGGCCCTCGACGTGTCGATCCCGCTGATCGGCATGCTCAAGCGCAAGGGCGAGAAGATCCTCATCGACACGGCGCTGAAGGGCTTGAAGAAGCGCGTCGAGTCGCTCGGCTGAGCGGGGCCGCTGCGTGCGCATCCTGCTGTTCACCGGCAAGGGCGGGGTCGGCAAGTCGACCGTCGCCGCGGGCACCGCGGCGCTCGCCGCGGCCGCCGGGCACCGCACGCTGGTGCTGTCCACCGACGCCGCGCACTCCCTGGCCGACGCCTTCGACGTCAGCGCCGGGCCCGAGCCCACCGAGGTGGCCCCCCACCTGCACGTGCAGCAGGTCGACGCCCAGCGCAAGCTGCAGCAGTCGTGGACCGAGGTGCAGCACTACCTGCTCTCGGTCCTCGACGTGGCCGGCGTCGACCCGGTCGCCGCCGAGGAGCTGACCGTGCTGCCCGGCGCCGAGGAGGTGCTGGCCCTGCTCGAGCTGCGCCAGCAGGCGCTGTCGGGACGCTGGGACGTCGTGGTCGTCGACTGCGCCCCCACCGCCGAGACGCTGCGCCTGCTCGCGCTGCCCGAGGCGCTGGGCTGGTACATGCAGCGCGTCTTCCCCGCCGAGCGGCGCATCATCAAGGCCCTCAAGCCGGTGCTGACCCGCAGCGTGGGGGTGCCGATGCCCGGTGACGGCGTCTTCGACGCGATCGAGCGGCTGCACGCCGAGCTCGACGAGGTCCGCACCCTGCTCTCGGGCCCCGAAGCCAGCGTGCGGGTCGTGCTGACCCCTGAGAAGGTGGTGCTCGCCGAGGCCCGCCGCAGCTGGACCCACCTCTCGCTCTTCGGCTACCGCGTCGACGGGGTCGTGGCCAACCGCGTCTTCCCCAGCGCCGCGGGCGACGACTGGCGCGCCGGCTGGGTGGCCTCGCAGGCGGCGGTGCTCGACGAGGTCGACCAGTCCTTCGCCGGGCTGCCCGTGTGGCGCTCGGAGTACCGCGCCGAGGAGCCGGTGGGCGTCGAGGCGCTGCGCCGGCTCGCCGAGCAGGTGTACGCCGGTGCCGACCCGCTGGCCCTGCCGGCCGGGCCGGGGCCCTTCAGCGTCGAGCGCACCGCCGGTGGTGCGCTCCTGCGCCTCGCCCTGCCGCTGGTCACCCGGGCCGAGGTCGACCTGGCCCGCAACGGCGACGAGCTCGTGGTCACCGTCGGGTCCTACCGCCGGCTGCTGACCCTGCCCGCCGGGCTGGCCCGCCTGCGGGTCGCCGGCGCGCGGGTCGAGGCCGGCGGCCTGCGGGTCCGCTTCGTCGAGGCCGAGCAGCCGGCCGCCGCGGGCGGCGTACGACAGGAGGCGGCGCGGTGAGCGACGAGCACGCCCCCGGCGGCGGTGAGGTCGGCTCCCTCGCGGAGGAGGCCGCCAAGCTCTTCGGCGCCCTCACCGACTGGGCCCAGGACCAGGCCGGCGACCTCGGTGCGGCCGGGGCCAGGGCGGCGCAGGGCGACCGGCACGACCTCGGCTCCCACCTCGCCGGGCTGGCCGGGCACGCCGCCGACGCGGCCGCGCAGGTGCAGGACCACCTGGCCGGCGCCCTCGACGACAACCTCGCCACCGGCGCGCCCGAGTGCCGCTGGTGCCCGGTCTGCCGGGGCGTGCACGCCGTGCGCCAGGTCAGCCCCGAGGTCCGCGCGCACCTCGGTGCGGCCGCCTCGTCGCTGGTGCAGGCGGCCGCGGCACTGATGGCGACCACCCCGCCGTCGGGGCGCGGACGCGACGTCGAGACGATCGACCTCGACGACGAGCCGGACGACGACGACCCGGACCACGAGACCGAGCCCCGCACCGACCCCGGAGACCTCCCATGAGCCTGACCTGCGGCATCGACATCGGCGGCACCAAGATCGCCGGCGGTGTCGTCGACGAGGAGGGCACCATCCTCGAGGAGCTGCGCGTGGTCTCGCCGGCCAGCTCCGAGGAGGCGATCGAGGAGGCCGTCGCCGGTCTGGTGCGCGAGCTGCGCTCGCGCCACGACGTGCGCGCCGTGGGCGTCGGGGCGGCCGGGTACGTCGACCGCTCGCGCTCGGTGGTCATGTTCGCCCCCAACATCGCCTGGCGCGACGTGGCGATGCGCGCCGACCTGGAGCGCCGCCTCGACCTGCCGGTGGTCATCGAGAACGACGCCAACGCCGCCGCGTGGGGCGAGTTCCGCTTCGGTGCCGGCCACGACGTCGAGGACCTGCTGCTGGTCACCGTCGGCACCGGTGTCGGCGGCGGCATCGTGCTCGACGGCGCCCTGCACCGCGGCGCCTTCGGCGTCGGTGCCGAGATCGGTCACATGCGGGTCGTGCCCAACGGCCTCCTGTGCGGGTGCGGCAACCGCGGCTGCTTCGAGCAGTACGGCTCCGGCTCGGCGCTGGTGCGCGAGGCCCGCGCGGCCGCGGCCGGCGGCTCGCTCCTGGCCCGCGAGGTCCTCGACCTCGCCGGCGGCGACCCCGAGGCCATCACCGGCCCCCTCATCACCGAGGCCGCCCGCGCCGGCGACCCGTTCGCCGTCGAGCAGCTCGCCGACCTCGGTCGGTGGCTCGGCGAAGGGATCGCCTCGCTCACCGCCGTGCTCGACCCCGCCGCCGTGGTCATCGGCGGGGGAGTCAGCGAGGCCGGCGACCTGCTGCTCAACCCGATCCGCGCCGCGTTCGCCGCCCAGCTCACCGGTCGCGGCCACCGGCCCAGCCTCGAGATCCGCAAGGCCCGCCTGGGCAACCGGGCCGGCCTCATCGGCGCCGCCGACCTCGCCCGCGTCTGAGCCCGTCGTGTCGCTCCTGCAGGCGGGCTCGGGCGCCCGGCGCCCCGTCGTGATCGGCGTCGACGTCGGCGGCACCAAGGTGATGGCCGCCGAGGTGGCCGTCGACGGCAGCGTCTCGCGGCTCGCCCACCGGGCCACCCCCGGACGACGCGTCGACGTCGCGCTGCTCGAGGACGCGCTCAGCGAGGCCGTGCACGAGGTCGCCGACGGCCGCCGGGTGGCCGGCGTCGGCCTGGCCGCCGCCGGCTTCGTCGACGCCGCCGGCGAGCGGGTGGCCTTCGCGCCGCACCTGCCCTGGCGCGGCCACCAGGTCCGCGCCCGGCTCACCGACCGGTGGGGCGTGCCGGTCTTCCTCGACAACGACGCCAACTGCGCGGCCCGCGCCGAGTCGGCGCACGGTTCGGCGATGGGGGCCGCCGACGCGCTGGTGCTGACGCTGGGCACCGGCATCGGTGGCGCGGTCGTGATCGGCGGGGTGCTGCACCGCGGGCGCAACGGCATGGCCGGCGAGTTCGGCCACGCCCGCGTCGTGCCCGAGGGCCGCGAGTGCGAGTGCGGCGGACGCGGCTGCTGGGAGCAGTACTGCAGCGGCAACGCGCTGGTGCGCGCCGCGCGCGCCGGGCTCGGGACCGATGGTCCGCTGGCTGCGGCGTGCGGCGGCGACCCGGCCGCGCTGACCGGCCCGATGATCACCGACGCCGCCCGCGCCGGCGACCCCGCCGCGCTGGCGGCGTACGCCGTGATCGGGGAGTGGCTCGGCCTCGGCGTGGCCAACCTCGTCGCGGGGCTCGACCCCAGCGTCGTGGTCGTCGGCGGCGGGGTGTCGGCCGCGGGCGACCTGCTGCTCGAGCCGGCCCGGGAGGCGCTGGGTCGCTCGCTGGTCGGCGCCCGGCACCGGGTGGTGCCGCCGCTGCTGCGGGCGCGCTACGGCCCCGAGGCCGGCGTGGTCGGCGCCGCCGACCTGGTGCGCGAGGGCCTGGGCCGCACCGCGCGACCGCGCGGCTGAGCCGGCCGGACCCATCGGGCCGACCGGGGCGCCGGGTCAGACCCGGGAGCCGTCGTCCCAGGGGTCGCGAGGCTCGCGGGGCATCTGGTGCACCAGGTAGACGAAGCCGCCCACGAACCAGGCGACCATCAGCCACCCGACCCAGCGCGGCAGGTCGATGCCGGCCAGCAGCGAGACCAGCAGCACCACCGGGGCGCCGAAGACCCCGATCCAGGCGATGCCGCGGTCGGGGGCGGGCACCGGCAGCGGGCCCGGCTCGGGGGGCACGAAGCGGTCCTCGTCGTCGACCGGGGGCGCCGGCGCTGGCGGGGGAGCCGGAGCCGGCTCCGGAGCTGGTTCCGGGGCGGGCTCGGGCTCGGGCTCGGGCTCCGTCCTGGTCTCCGGGCTCGGCTGCGCGTCGTCGAGCTCGGCGCGCTCACCGTAGTTCTCCACGATCGCGCGCCAGGCCTCGTCGTCCTCCTCGCGATGCACCCTTCGAGCGTAGGCGGTGGGCCTCAGCCCGAGGTCACCCGGGCGACGAAGGCCGCCGTCTCCTCGACGAGCAGCGGCAGGTCGTTGTCGAGGGTGGCCACGTGGTAGCTCTCGGGCAGCCGCAGCACCGTCACGTCGCGCGAGGAGACCCGCGAGGTGATCAGCGGCTCCGACGACTCGTCGACGACGTGGTCGACCGTCGAGCGGGCGTAGAGCACGGGCGCGGTGACCCGCGGCAGGTCGGCCACCAGCACCGGCCAGGCCCGCATCATCGAGTGCACCGCCTTCAGGGGGGCGCGCGGGTAGCCGTGCTCGGTGACGCCGGGCTTCTTGATGTCGTCGGTGATGCCGGGGAAGGAGGCCACCACGTGCTTGAGCACCGGCAGCAGCTTGACGTCGAGACGCTTGGTGGCCACGGCCGGGTTGACCACCACGACGCCCGCGACCTGGCTCGACGACTCCACGTCGGCGGCCAGGCGCAGCACCAGCGCGCCCCCCATCGACAGCCCGGCCAGCACCACGACGTCGCAGCGCTCCAGCAGCCGGCGGTGCGCCGCGCGGACCTCGGCGTACCAGTCCTCCCAGCGGTAGTTGTTGAGGTCCTGCCAGGTGGTGCCGTGCCCGGGCAGGCGCGGCACCTCGACGGCGTACCCGCGCTCGGCCAGTGCCTGTGCCCACGGCTTGACCGAGGCCGGCTGCCCGGTGAAGCCGTGGCAGACCAGGACCCCCACGCGTCGGCCGCCGGTCAGCGACGGGTCGGGGTCGGTGGCGAGCGGGGTGGCCAACGGGTGCACGGGCGGGGCCGACGCAGGAGTCATGCGCGAGATCATGCCCTAGGCTGGGGCGCGCCGCAGGAGTCCCCAGCGGCAGTCGTCGCACGTGGTCGGGGAGGGTCGTCTCGGTGTTCTACTGGTTCCTCAAGTGGGTGGCCATCGGCCCGCTGCTGCGCGTGGTCTTCCGTCCCCAGGTCGAGGGCGCCGAGCACGTGCCCGAGGAGGGCCCGGCGATCCTGGCCAGCAACCACCTCTCGTACGCCGACTGGCTGTTCATGCCGCTCACGCTCTCGCGCCGGGTCACCTTCGTGGCCAAGGCGGAGTACTTCACCGGCACCGGCCTGAAGGGCTGGCTGCAGAAGACCTTCTTCTCCGGCTCCGGCCAGGTGCCGATCGACCGGTCGGGCGCCGACGCGGCGGCCGGCGCGCTGCTCTCGGCCAAGCGGGTCCTGGGCGAGGGCGGCCTCTTCGGCATCTACCCCGAGGGCACCCGCTCCCACGACGGCAAGCTCTACCGCGGCAAGACCGGGGTGGCGCGCCTGGCGCTCGAGACGGGCGTGCCGGTGGTCCCGGTGGCCGTCGTGGGCACCGACGTGGTGGCCCCGCCGGGCAAGAAGTTCGGCACCTTCACCCGACCCGTGGTCCGCTTCGGCAAGCCCCTGGACTTCTCGCGCTACGAGGGTCTGGAGAACGACCGCTACATCCTGCGCTCGATCACCGACGAGATCATGTACGAGATCATGCGCCTCTCGGGCCAGGAGTACGTCGACATGTACGCCGCCCGCGCCAAGGAGGAGTCGAAGAAGGCCGACGCCGCCGCCGCGGCACAGTCCGCCGGCGAGCAGAAGAAGGCGTCCTGACCCGGCTGCGCGAGGCACTGCCCGGCCGCACCCGGCCCGGTGCGGCCGACCCCGACCACCCGGCCGCCGTGGCCGTCGAGGACCGGCTCTTCCAGGCCCTCGCCTGGCTGCGCTGGGTGGTGCTGGCCAACACCGTGGCGCTCAGCGTCTACCGCTACGACAACTTCGACCGTCCGGTGCTGGGCATGGGCGTCGTCGCCGCGCTCGCGGTGTGGACGGCGCTGGCCGGGCACTGGTACGCCGACCACGCCCGGCGGGGCTGGGCGCTGCTCGGCACCGACCTGGGCATCGCGGTCGTGGCGCTGGTCAGCAGCCCGCTGGTCAAGGGCCCCGACTTCAACGCCTCGGTGCCCGGGTTCTGGGTGATGACCGCGCTGCTGGCCTGGGCGGTGCACCTGGGCTGGCAGGGCGGACTGGTCGCCGGGCTGGTGCTGGCCGGCACCGACCTGGCCGTGCGCCAGGACGTCAGCCAGTCGGTCTACGGCAACGTCTTCCTGCTGCTCGTCGGCGGCCCCGTGGTCGGCTACCTGGCCGGCTCGCTGCAGCAGATGGCCGTCGAGCGCGACCGCGCCGAGCGGGCCGCCGCCGCGGCGGCCGAGCGCACCCGGCTGGCCCGGGCGGTGCACGACGGGGTGCTGCAGGTGCTGGCCCTGGTGCAGCGACGAGGCCACGAGCTGGGCGGGCAGGGCGAGGAGCTGGCGCGGCTGGCCGGTGAGCAGGAGGACGTGCTGCGCGGGCTGATCCGCAGCCAGGACGCGGCCGGGGCGCCCGGCGGTGCCGGGGGCTCGGGGGGCGCGGCTGGCGGGGGTCCGCGGGCGCTCGACCTCGCCGCCGAGCTGGTCGCACTGGGACGTCGCCCCGGTGTCGAGGTCGCGGTGCCGGCCGAGCCGGTGCTCCTCGACGCGCACGCGAGCGCTGAGCTCGTGGCCGCGGTCGGTGCGTGCCTCGACAACGTGGCGCGGCACGTGCCGCTCGGCGACGACGGCGCGCCCCCGCGCTCGTGGGTCCTGCTCGAGGCGCTGCCCGACCGGGTCGAGGTGTCGGTGCGAGACGAGGGGCCCGGCATACCCGAGGGGCGCCTCGACGAGGCCGTCGCCGAGGGCCGGCTCGGCGTCAGCGGATCGGTGCGCGGCCGTCTCGACGACCTGGGCGGCACCGCGACCCTGAGCACCGGTGGCTTCGGCACCGAGTGGGAGCTGGTGGTGCCGCGATGACCATCCACGACTCGCACCCCTTCGCCGACCCCGACCCCGACCCCGTACGCCGCCTCCGCGGCCGGCTCGGCGGCGCCGTCAGCCTGTGGGCCGCGGGCGAGGGCGCGCTGCGCGACGGGTTGACGGTCACCTCGCAGATGCTGGCCCACGGCGAGCAGCCCAGCCTGCTCGCGCTGCTCGACCCCGACGCCGACCTCACCGGCACCCTGCTCGACACCGGGCGGGCGGTGGTCTCGCTGCTGGCCTGGGAGCACCGCTACCTGGCCGACGCCTTCGCCGGCACCGCCCCGGCGCCAGGGGGGCCCTTCCGGCTGGCCGACTTCGAGCAGACCGAGTGGGGACCGCGGCTGCTCTCGGCGCCGACCTGGGCCGGTGTCGAGCTGGTCGGCCGGCGCGAGGTCGGCTGGTCGCTCGAGGTGACCTGCCGGCTGGCGCACGTGGAGGTCGGCGACGACGACGGACCGGGCGGGGCGCTGGGTCACCGCCGGGGGCGCTACCTGCGGCTCGGCGGCGGGTCGGCCCCGGGATCGGCATAGGGTCGGCGCCATGACCGAGGTCACGCCGCTCGACGCCGGGTCCACCGGGCCCACCACCGCCCTGCGCGTGATGGTGGTCGACGACCACCCGATGTGGCGCGACGCGGTCGAGCGCGACCTGGCCGCCGCCGGCCACGAGGTGGTCGCGGTGGCGGCCACCGGCGACGAGGCGCTGGCGCGGTTCCCGGCCGCCCGTCCCCAGGTGGTCGTCCTCGACCTGCAGATCCCGGGACCGTCGGGCGTGGAGGTCGCCGCCGAGGTGTTGCGCGTCGACCCCTCGGCGCGGGTGCTGATCCTCTCCGCGTCGGGCGAGCAGGCCGACGTGCTGGCCGCGGTGAAGGCCGGCGCGACCGGCTACCTGGTCAAGTCGGCCTCGCGCGCCGAGCTGCTGGCCGCGGTCGCCGCGGTCGCCGCCGGCGACCCCGTCTTCACGCCCGGCCTGGCCGGGCTGGTGCTGGGGGAGTACCGCCGCCTCTCCGACACCCCCGCCGACGACCCGGCCGACGCGCACCCCGAGCTGACCGAGCGGGAGACCGAGGTGCTGCGGATGGTCGCGAAGGGCTGGTCCTACAAGCAGATCGCCGAGCGGCTGGTGCTCTCGCACCGCACGGTGCAGAACCATGTGCAGAACACGCTGCGCAAGCTGCAGATGCACAACCGCGTCGAGCTCACCCGGTGGGCGATCGAGCGCGGCCTCGACGACGATGAGTGAGGAGACGGGCGACGAGCAACGCCTGCTCGACCTCGCCGAGCAGCTCTACTCGCTGCCGCTGGGCGAGTTCACCGCCGCGCGCGACGCGCTGGTCAGGCAGCACCGCGGCACCGACCTGGCCCGCGACCTCAAGGCCCTGCGCAAGCCCACCACCGCCGCCTGGGTCGTCGACCTGCTGGTGCGCCACGAGACCGAGCAGGTCGAGCAGGTGCTGTCGGTCGGGGCCGCGCTGCGCGAGGCCCAGGAGGCGATGTCGGCCGACGAGCTGCGCACCCTGACCCGGCAGCGCCGTCAGCTGACCGCGGCGGTCACCACGACCGCGCGGGGCCTGGCGCGCGAGCACGGGCTGCGTGTCACCGAGGCCGTGGCCGAGCAGGTGCAGGCGACGCTCACTGCCGCCATGGTCGACGCCGAGTGCGCCCGGGCCGTGCGCAGCGGCCTGCTCGTGGCCCCGCTGGAGACCACCGGCATGGACGACGTCGATGCCGCCGGGGCGCTCGCGCTGCCGCAGGCGCTCGGCTTCGAGGCCCCGGCCGCCGCCCCGCCCGAGGCGCCCCCGCGACCCGAGCTGCGCGTCGTACCGGACCCGGAGGCGGAGGCGAAGGCCCGCGCCGCCGCCCAGGACGAGCTCGACACCGCCGATGAGGAGCTGGCCGGGGCGCGGGAGGCTCGCGAGGAGGCCGGGCAGCGGGTGGAGGAGCTGGAGGCGCGCAGCCTGCAGGTGCAGTCGGAGATCGACGAGCTGCGCCGGCGGCTCGCCGAGCTGGAGGAGACCAGCGAGGAGGTCGAGGACGAGCTCGGCGAGGCGGAGGAGGCGCGCGACGACGCCCAGGCCGCCCTCGAGGAGGCCCAGGCCGAGCGCGAGCGCGCCGCCGCCGCCCGCACCGCCCTCGACCCACCCTGACCCGGCCGACTCCGCACCCGCCTGAATGTCCCGCCCACCCGGCCTGAATGTCCCGCCCACCCGGCCCGAACCCTCGGATCGGTGCGGGGGACCCGGACCCACCCCGGGTTCGAGTGGCGCCGGAGGTGAGATCTGGGCCGACTCAGCGCGAAGTATGGGCCGGGTCAGCGGGAGATATGGGCCGGGTCAGCGGGCATGGGCCGGGTCAGGGCGGGTCAGGGCGGGCCGAGGGCGAGGAGGGCGGCGCCGCGCACGGCGGCGTCAGGCGCGCTCGCGCGGTGCACGTCGAGACCCAGCCGCTCGGCCAGGTGCTGGCAGAGCCGGTCGTCGGCGCCGTGCTCGACGCGCACCGAGACGAGCTCGGGTGCCGCCTCGCGCACGTCGGGCCACCACTGCGGCGAGCGGTCGGCTCCCGTCGCGACCTCCAGCGCGAAGGTGTCGGTGCCGTCGGGGGAGCGCCACGCGGCGGTGGTGAGCACCCCCGCGGAACGCGCCAGCCGGCTGCCGGTGGTGACCAGGAGGCTCGTCGAGGCGTCGTCCCACGAGGCGTCGCCGACGTCGAGGCAGCCCAGGCCGAGGTGCGCCGCCGACCGGTCGGTGACGAGGCCCGCGACCGGGAGCGCCAGGCCGAGGAAGGCGCGCGGGTCGGTGCGGGCGGCCTCGCCCGAGCTCGGGACGACCTCGGGCAGCGCGTCGAGCGGCACGCCGAAGACGGCGCACAGCTCGGCGGACCAGTCGCCGGCGCCGAGGTCGTGCAGCAGCGTGCGCGAGGCGTTGGAGACGTCAGTGACGTGCTCGAGCCCCCGGGTCATCCGCGCCACCAGGTAGGAGTCGACCGTGCCGACGGCGTAGCGGCCCTCCTCGACCAGGGCCCAGGTGCGCGGCTCGTGCTCGGCCAGCCAGGCGAGGGTGGGGCCGGGGGCGCCGGGGTCGAGACCGCGGCCGGCCAGCTCGACGACCCGGGCGTCGTGGCCCGCGGCGCGCAGCCGGTCGCACACCCCGCCCGTACGTCGGTCCTGCCCGGCGACCGCCCTCCGGGGCGAGCCCAGTGTCTCGCGGTCCCACAGCAGCACCGTGTCGCGCTGGTTGGTGATCGCGACCGAGCCCAGCGCGACGGCGTCGACCTGGTCCAGCACCTCGCGGGCCGCGCCCAGCACGGCCTGCCAGATCTCCTCGGGGGAGTGCTCGACCTGCCCCGGGGCGGGACGGTGCTGCGCCAGCTCGTGGTGGCCCCGGGCCCGGACTGCCCCGGTGGCGTCGACGGCGGCGGCCGTGACACCGGTGGCGCCGGCGTGGACCGCCAGCACCCAGGTCGTCACGTGGTGCCGCCGCGCACCACCGCCAGGATGCGCCGGTCGATCCAGGACAGGTCGGGGGCGACCCGCATCTCGTAGTTCTCGGTGCCGACCCAGGCGTGGAAGTCGCGGTGGCCGGCGTCGGCGGCGAACCGCTCGAGCTCGGCCTCGAGCTCGGGGGTGACCGGCACCTTCTCCTCGTCGGTGGAGGCGGTCAGGTAGAGCTCGTTGAGGTCGAGGAGCCGGGCCAGCTCGAGGACGGGGTCGGCGTGGTCGTCGACGCGCAGGTCGACCTCGATGTCGTCGAGACCGCCGTAGCCGGCCCCGTCGCGCACCACCAGCAGCGCCGCCGACTGACGCCCGCGCCGGTCGCCGCCGGCCCGGTCGCCGGCCTGCAGCGCCGCGAGCAGCCGGGTGCCGAGCGGGGCATCGGGGTCGCTGCCGAGGAAGGCCTGCTCCATCGACTCGAGCACCTCCTCGCCGGCCAGCACGTTGCCCTGCAGTGCGTAGCCCTCGCCGCTGCGCCCGCCCGCCCAGTCGAGGCAGGCCGGGCCGGTGAAGGTGGCCGCGCCGCCGTCGACGTCGACGATGCCGACCTGGCGGTGGTCGCGGCCCTCGTCCTCCTCGAGCAGCCGATCGAGGGCGACGGAGGCGGTGGCACCCTCGTCGAGGTGCGCGAGCGCCAGCCCCTTGAAGGCCACGTTGGCGTCGGCCTGGGTGGCGATGGCGCCCACCTGCGCCACAGCGGCCGGGACGGCGCTGCCCACGGCCAGGAACTTCGAGGCCACCGCCACCCCCCAGGACTCACCGTCGGCGGAGCGGGCCACGATCGAGAAGGTCATGCCGGGACTCTAGCCATCCGGGGACAGGTCGACGGGTGTCGGACCGGGCTGTGAGGATGCTCCGCGTGCCGCACACGACGACCTGGGCCGAGCGCCTCGGCTGGCCCTCGCTGGGCGAGCACCGACGCTTCGTGACCGCCATCGGGATCGACGCGGTCGGCAGCGGGGTCTTCATGCCGGTCTCGCTCCTCTACTTCCTGGCCACCACCCCGCTCGACCTCGTCGAGGTCGGGGCGGCGCTGTCGCTGGCGGCCCTCGTCGCACTGCCCGTCGGGCCGCTGCTGGGCGGGGTGGTCGACCGCCTCGGTGCCAAGAGCGTGCTGCTGGCCGGCAACGCCCTGCAGGGACTGGGCTTCCTCGCCTACCTGCTCACCGAGTCCTTCGGTGCGGTCGTCGTCTGGACGGTCGTCGTGACGCTGGGTCGCACCGCCTTCTGGGGCTCCTACGGCACCATCGTGGCGGCGATCTCGCGCCCCGGGGAGCGGGAGCGGTGGTTCGGCTTCCTGGGGGCGCTGCGCAACGTGGGCTTCGCCGTGGGGGGCCTGGCGGCCGGGCTCGCGATCACCGTCGGCACCCCGACGGCGTACGCCGCGATCGTCGTCGTCAACGCCGCGTCGTACGCCGTGGCCTTCGCGCTGCTGCTCTCGGTGCCGGCCACGGCCGCGAGCGGGCACCGCGCCGAGCCCGGCGCGTGGGGCACCGTGCTGCGCGACCGGCCGTACCGGCTGCTGCTGGTCGGTCAGCTGGCCTACGCCCTGTCGATGATGGTGCTCAACGTCGCGCTCCCCGTCTACGCGACGACGGTGCTGGGGCTGCCGGGCTGGGTCACGGGCACGGTCTTCACCCTCAACACCGTGCTGGTCGGCCTGGGGCAGGGCCTGGTGGTGCGGTCGATGACCGGCGCCCGCCGGTGGCGGGTGCTGCTGCTCGCGCACTGCACGTTCGTCGCCTCGTACGCCGTCATGCTGCTCGCGGGCGCCCTCCCGGTCGCTCTCGCGGTGCTGGCGCTGCTGCTCGGCTCGGTGGTCTTCACCGGCGGCGAGCTGCTCGGCGGTCCGGTGCACGGTGCCCTGTCGGCGGAGGCCGCGCCGGAGCACCTGCGTGGTCGCTACCTCTCGCTGGTGCAGCTGACCTGGAACGTCGCCGGCGCGGCCGCACCGGTCGGTTTCGCGTGGCTGCTCGACCGGGGCGCCTGGCCGATCTGGGCGGTCCTGGCAGGGATCGCCCTCGTGGGTGCCGTGGTGGCGCTGCGACTGGGCCGGGTGCTGCCGCTGGCGGGCGAGCGGGTGACCAACCGCGCCGAGGTGATGGCCGCCTGAGCCCCGCGCGACTAGGGTCGGGGCATGCGAGTCGGAGTCCTGACCGGAGGCGGGGACTGCCCCGGCCTCAACGCCGTGATCCGCGCCGTCGTGCGCCGTGGGGTGCGTGACCACGGGTTCGAGCTGATCGGCTACCGCGACGGCTGGAAGGGTCCGCTCGAGGGCCTGACCATGCCGCTGGGCATCGAGGAGTGCCGCGGCATCCTGCCCCGGGGCGGCACGATCCTGGGCTCCTCGCGCACCAACCCGTTCGCGATCGACGACGGGGTGGAGCGGATCCGGGCCAACCTGGCCGCCGACGGCGTCGACGCGCTCGTCGCGATCGGGGGCGAGGACACCCTGGGCGTGGCCACCAAGCTCGCCGACGCGGGCGTCTCGGTGGTGGGCGTGCCCAAGACCATCGACAACGACCTGTCGGGCACCGACTTCACGTTCGGCTTCGACACGGCCGTCAACATCGCCACCGAGGCGATCGACCGGCTGCACACCACCGCGGAGTCGCACCACCGGGTGCTGGTCGTCGAGGTGATGGGCCGCCACGCGGGCTGGATCGCGCTGCACTCCGGCATGGCCGGCGGCGCCAGCGCCATCCTGATCCCCGAGCAGCCCTTCGACATCGGCGCGGTCTGCGACCACGTGCAGACCCGCTTCGGCAGCGAGTACGCCCCGATCATCGTGGTCTCCGAGGGCGCGGTGCCCAAGGACGGCGGAGACATGACGCTCTCGTCGGGCGAGAAGGACTCGTTCGGCCACGTGCGCCTCGGCGGCATCGGCGACCGGCTGGCGAGCGAGATCGAGCAGCGCACCGGCAAGGAGGCACGCGCGGTCGTGCTGGGCCACATCCAGCGTGGCGGCACCCCCACGGCCTTCGACCGCTGGCTGGCGACCCGGTTCGGCCTGCAGGCCGCCGACGCCGTCGCCGACGGCGACTTCGGCACCATGATGGCGCTGCGCGGCACCCGCATCGACCGGGTGCCGCTGCACGAGGGCACCGGGGAGCTCAAGACCGTCAGCCCCGCCGAGTACGCCGAGGCCGAGGTCTTCTTCGGCTGAGGCAGGTCGGGTGGCGGGGCGTCGGGTGGCGCCCCCGGCTCGTCAGTGCCCGCTGGAGACGTCGAGGTCGCGGGGCGCGAGCCGCGCCACGGCCAGTGCCGCCACCAGCATCAGCACGCCGCCGGCCAGACCGGTCGCGGCCAGCGCCTCGGTGAAGGCATCCTGCGCCGTGGCCAGCAGCCCGGCGCCGTCGGGCCCCGACCGGGCGGCGACCTCGGCGGCCCCGCCGACCGACTCGCGCGCGGCCGCCGCGTCGGCAGGGGACAGGGCCTCGAGGCCGCGGGCCGGCAGCCCGGCCCGGTAGACCGCCGCGGCGAGGCTGCCCAGCACGGCCACGCCGAGCACCGCGCCGAGCTCGTAGCTGGACTCCTCGATCGCGGCCGCGCTGCCGGCGTGGTCGGCGGGCGCAGCCGACATGATCACCGCCGAGGCGACCGCGAGCGAGGCGGTGCCCAGTCCCACGAGGCCCAGCCCGACGGCGACGCCGGCGTACGGCAGGGGCTGGGGGAGGAGCCCGATCAGCGTGAAGCCCAGGCCGCCCGAGACCAGCCCGCCCACGAGCACCGAGCGGGCCCCGGTGCGCGCGGCCACGGCGGGTGCGAAGGGGCCGGCCAGCACCCCGGTGACCGCCGCTGGGAGCAGGGCGAGTCCCGACTGCAGCGGTGACCAGCCCTGCACCAGCTGCAGCCACTGGCTGACCAGCAGGAAGAGCGCCGCCATCGCGACGCTGGTGACCAGCGCCGTCAGCACCCCGGCGCTGAAGCTGCGCTGGCCCAGCAGCCGCACCTCGAGCATCGGACGGGTGAGGACCAGGTTGCGGCGGGCGAAGCCGACGAGCAGGGCGAGCGCCAGCACGAGCACCGCGAGCGGCAGCACCTCGAGGCCGTCCTCGGCGAGCTGCTTGACGGCGTACACGAGGCCGACCATGCCCAGCACCGACAGGGCGACGGAGGCCGGGTCGAGCACCCCGGGGTCGGACGACCGGCTCTCGGGGAGCAGCAGCGCCGCGGCCACCAGGGCCAGGGCCATCACCGGGACGTTGACCAGGAAGGCGGCGGGCCAGCTCCAGTGCTCGAGGAGCACGCCACCCGCGATCGGGCCGAGGGCGGCGCCCACGGCCGCGGTCGAGCCCCACACCCCCAGGGCGGTGGCCCGCTCGCGCGGGTCGGTGAAGAGCGTGCGCACCAGCGACAGCGTCGTCGGCATGATCATCGCCCCGCCGACGCCGAGCAGGGCGCGGACCGCGATCAGGCCCAGCGGCCCGGTCACCAGGAGGGCGCCCAGCGAGGCCAGCGCGAAGACGCCGAAGCCGGCCATCAGCATCCGTCGGCGCCCCCAGCGGTCGGCGAGCACGCTGGCGGTGACCAGCAGCCCGGCCAGCGCCAGGGGGTAGGCGTCGACCATCCAGAGCAGCTCGACCGAGCCGGGCTCGAGGTCGCGGGTGATCGAGGGCAGCGCCAGGTTGAGGATGGTCATGTCCATCACGACCACCAGCAGGCTGGCGCTGAGCACCCCGAGCCCGGCCCACCGACGGCGTCGGGTGAGCGAGGTCGCGGGCGGGCGGGACGTGGGGGTAGGAGTGTGGCTCATCGCGCGGACGCCCCGTCCAGGAAGGTGGACACCACGACGTCCTCGAGCGGACGTCGGGCGACGTCGCCGGCGCGCAGGGCGTTGCGCGAGCCGAGCATCAGCCCCCACACCGCGTGGCTGAGCCAGGCGGCCGGGAGATCGGGGCGCAGCACACCGGCCCGCTGCGCGGCCGCGTAGAGCGCGACGTCGAGTCGCTCGAGGGCGCCCGCCCGCTCGACCAGCTCCACCGAGTGGGACAGGAAGTGGTCGGTGAGCGCGAAGCCGAACTCCTCCGCGTCGGCCACGCAGTCGCGCAGGTGCGCCTCGACGCAGGCCCGTAGCCGGGCCGGGTCGCCCGAGTCGATGGCCGCCTGCTGATCGCAGCGGCGCTGGGAGGCCGCCCAGCTGTCCAGCGAGGCCCGGCCGATCTCGGTCAGGAGCGCCTCACGGGTGGAGAAGTGCCGGTGCAGCGTCGCCCGGGCGATGCCCATCCGGGCGGCGAGGTCGCCGAGGCTGAGCGTCGGGTCCTCGTTGAGGTGGCGGCGGGCCGCGTCGCGGGCCTCGTCACGGGCGGTCATGAGCACTCCAGAAGACAGTCGTGTCGCAGATGAGACACAACTGTCTCACGACGGGAGAGCTACCGGCGTATCCCGGTGTCGTGCAGCGGTTTGAGCCGGCTGCACGGGAGGCACAGTCTCCTCATCAGGGCAGCGTCCACCCCAGGGCGGCGACCTCGGGGGTCGCGCACCGGTCCTGAGCGAGGACCGGAGGACCCATGGCAACCGAGAGCGCCACCGACCAGGTGCACGACAGCGATCGGGGAGAGCTCAAGCGGGCCATCGGGCCCCGGCTGCTGCTCTTCTTCATCGTCGGCGACATCATCGGCGCCGGCGTCTTCGCCATCACCGGCGACGTGGCGGGGGAGGTCGGGGGCGTGGCCTGGGTGCCGTTCCTGGTCGCCTTCGCGGTGGCCGCGCTGACCGCGCTGTCGTACCTGGAGCTGGTCACCAAGCATCCGCAGGCCGCGGGTGCCGCGCTCTTCGTGCACAAGGCCTTCGACGTGCACTTCCTGACCTTCATCGTGGCCTTCGCCGTGGTCTGCTCCGGCATCACCAGCGCCTCGACGTCCTCGGGTCTGGTCGCCTCCAACCTGCTGCTCGGCCTCGACGGCCTCGTCGGCGGCGTGCCCACCGGCGAGACCGCGACGCTGCTGGTGGCTCTGGGGTTCATGGTGCTGCTCGCGCTGGTCAACCTGCGCGGCGTCGGCGAGAGCGTGCGCTTCAACGTGGTGCTGACCTCGGTCGTCGTGCTCGCGCTCGGTGTCATCATCGCGATCGGCTTCTGGGCGATGGCCACCGACGGCGACGTGGGCCGGGTCGTGGTCTTCGAGTCGCCGGGGGAGAAGAACGTCTTCGCCGCCATCACCATCGCCACCACCGTGGCGTTCTTCGCCATGGTCGGCTTCGAGGACTCCGTCAACATGGTCGAGGAGGTCGAGGACCCCGGACGCACCTTCCCCCGCGTGATGCTGACCGGCCTGGGCATCTGCGCCGTCATCTACGTGCTGGTGGCCATCACCGTGGTGGTGGTGATCCCGCCGGGTGACATCACCGACCCGGTCAACCCCGAGGCCGGGATCCTGCTCGACGTCGTGCGGGTCGGCGCCCCGGGCCTGCCGATCGACGACATCTTCCCGTTCCTGACGGTCTTCGCGGTCGCCAACACCGCGCTGATCAACATGTTGATGGCCAGCCGGCTGATCTACGGCATGGGCAAGCAGGACGTGCTGCCGCGCTCGCTGTCGGCGGTGCTGCCGGGCCGCCGCTCGCCGTGGGCCGCCATCCTCTTCACCACCGCCCTCGCGCTGGGCCTGATCACCTACGTGCGGCTGCGCTCCGACAGCGACGTCGTGGTCGCCCTCGCCGGCACCACCGGCCTGCTGCTGCTGGCCGTCTTCACGGTCGTCAACATCGCCTGCCTGGTGCTGCGCCGCGACACCAGCACCGAGCCGGTCTTCCGCGCCCCGACCTGGGTGCCGTACGTCGGTGCCGCCACCGCCGCGTTCCTCGTCGGCCCCTGGGCGCGCAACGAGGACGACCACATCCAGTACTCCATCGCCGGCGTGCTGCTGCTGATCGGGGTGGCGCTGTGGGTGCTGACCTGGGCCACCAACCGCGGGGTGCGCGCCCAGCGCACCGGCTTCCGTGACATCGACCACCTCGAGGGTCAGTGAGCGTCCCACGCCCGAGCCGCGAATCGGAGGGGCGTCGCGCCCGGACGTAGGCTGGTCGGGTGAGCGCCATCCCCGACCTCGAGAGCCTGCACGCCCGCGGAGCGGCCCAGCAGCCGTCGTACCCCGACCGGGCTGCGGTCGACGCCGCCGTGACCAAGCTGCGCACCATGCCGCCGCTGGTCTTCGCCGGCGAGTGCGACGACCTGACCGACAAGATCGCCGCCGTCACCCGGGGCGAGGCGTTCCTGCTGCAGGGTGGCGACTGCGCCGAGACCTTCGCCGGCGTCACCGCCGACAACGTGCGCAACAAGCTGCGCGTGCTGCTGCAGATGGCGGTGGTGCTGACCTACGCCGGCTCCGTGCCGGTGGTCAAGGTGGGCCGCCTTGCCGGGCAGTACGCCAAGCCGCGCTCCTCCGACAACGAGACCCGCACCGTCGACGGCGAGAGCGTGACGCTGCCGGCCTACCGCGGCGACGCGGTCAACGGCTTCGAGTTCACCCCGCAGTCGCGGGTGCCCGACCCGCAGCGCCTCGTCGACGTCTACAACGCCTCGGCCGCCACGCTCAACCTGGTGCGTGCCTTCGTCACCGGCGGTTACGCCGACCTGCGCCAGGTGCACACCTGGAACACCGACTTCGTGCGCTCCAGCCCGATCGGCCAGCGCTACGAGTCGATGGCCGCCGACATCGAGCGTGCGCTGACCTTCATGAAGGCCATCGGCGCCGACCCCGACGAGTTCCACCGCGTCGACTTCCACTCCAGCCACGAGGCGCTGGTGCTGGAGTACGAGCACGCGATGACCCGCATCGACTCGCGCACCGAGGCGCCGTACGACGTCTCGGGCCACTTCGTGTGGATCGGCGAGCGCACCCGTCAGCTCGACGGTGCCCACGTCGAGCTGCTGAGCAAGATCCGCAACCCGATCGGCGTCAAGCTCGGCCCGACCACCTCGGCCGACGACGCGATCGCGCTGGCCGCCAAGCTCAACCCCGACAACATCCCGGGCCGGCTGACCTTCATCACCCGCTTCGGCGCCGGCAAGATCCGTGACGGGCTGCCCGACCTGGTCGAGAAGGTCACCGCCGCGGGGCTGCAGGTGGCCTGGGTCTGCGACCCGATGCACGGCAACACCTTCGAGGCGTCCTCGGGCTACAAGACCCGCAAGTTCGAGGACGTCATCGACGAGCTGCAGGGCTTCTTCGACGTGCACCGCGCGCTGGGCACCTGGCCCGGCGGCATCCACATCGAGCTGACCGGCGACGACGTCACCGAGTGCGTCGGTGGCGGCGAGGAGCTCGCCGAGATCGACCTCGGCAACCGCTACGAGTCGGTCTGCGACCCGCGCCTGAACCGGGTGCAGTCGCTGGAGACGGCGTTCCTCGTCGCGGAGATGCTGCGCAAGGCCTGAGACACCCCCCGCGAGCCGGCGCTACTTCCGCGCCGAGCCGGCGCCAGTTCCGGAACTGGCGCCGGCTCGCGCGTGAACTGGCGCCGGCTCGGCGTGAACTGGCGCCGGCTCGGCGTGGGCCTCGACCCGGCCGGTGCGAACCAGCCGGGTCGCTGGTGTGAGGATGCCGGGGTGATCGACCTGCGCTCCGACACCCTGACCGCACCGACCGAGTCGATGCGCGCCGCGATGGCGCGCGCCGAGGTCGGCGACGACGTGTACGGCGAGGACCCGACCGTGCTCGACCTCGAGGAGCACGTCGCGGGCCTGCTGGGCCACGAGGCTGCGCTGTTCACCCCCACCGGCTCGATGGCCAACGTGCTGGCGGTGCGGGCCCTGGTCGAGCCGGGCCAGGAGGTGCTGTGCGAGGCCTCGGCCCACATCGCGCGCGCCGAGCTCGGCGCCCACGGCGCGATCAGCGGGGTCACGATGCGCACCTGGCTGCACCCGCGCGGCCAGCTCGACCTCGACGTGGTCGAGCACATGCTGGCCCCTGACATGGGGCCCTTCTTCGTGCGCACCGCGGCGGTCTCGGTCGAGAACACCCACAACTTCGCGGGCGGCACCGTGCTGCCCATCAGTGACCTGCGCGACCTGCGCGAGCTCGCCGACGGCGCCGGGATCGCGGTGCACGTCGACGGGGCCCGGCTGTGGAACGCGCACGTGGCGACCGGCACGCCGCTGGCGGAGTACGGCGCGGTCGCCGACACGATGGCGGTCTGCCTCTCGAAGGGCCTCGGCGCGCCGGTCGGCTCGTTGATGGTCGGGTCCGCCGACGCGATCGCCGAGGCGCGCGTGCGCCGCAAGCGGATGGGCGGCGGGATGCGGCAGGTGGGCATCCTGGCGGCGGCCGGCCGGCACGCCCTCGACCACCACCTCGACCGCCTCGCCGAGGACCACGAGCACGCCGCGCTGCTGGCCGAGGCCTGCGGCGTCGACCCGGCCGTGGTGGACACCAACATCGTGGTGGTGCCGCACGACGACGCGCCCGGCTTCGTGGCGCGCGCCGCCGAGGCCGGCGTCCGCGTCTCGGCGGTGGGGCCGCGCACCGTGCGCCTGGTCACCCACCTCGGGATCGACCGGGCGGCCGCGGAGGGGGCGGCGGCGGCGCTGGCCCGTCTCTGAGGCGACTCACACCAGGTCGTGCTCGAAGGCGAACGCCGCGGCCGCGGTGCGGGAGCCGACGTCGAGCTTGGTGAAGATGTTGCTCAGGTGTCGCGCCACCGTCTTCTCGCTCAGCACCAGGCTGGCCGCGATCTGGGCGTTGCTCCGGCCCGTGGCCACCAGGCCCAGCACCTCGGCCTCGCGGGCCGTCAGGCCCCCGGGCAGGACGTCAGGGGCCAGCAGCCGGTCCACCTCGGCCAGCGCCGGCCCGGCACCCAGGGAGGCGAGGACCCGCCGGGAGGTGCTCAGCTCCACCCGCGACGACGCATGGTCGCCCAGGGCGGCCAGGGCCCGGCCCACGTGCGCCCGCGCCCGCGCCGCCTCGTAGGGACAGCCCAGCCCGGCCCACGCCGCGCTCGCCTTGCGCAGGTAGGGCAGGGAGCCGGCCGGGTCGCCGCCCGCGAGCTCGACCTCCCCGTGCGCGCCGGCGGCCGCGGCCAGCAGTCCGGCGCAGCCGAAGCCCGCAGCCAGGCCGTCGAGCTCGTCGACGAGGTCGCGGGCCCCGGACAGGTCGCCGCACACCAGCAGCACCTCGACCGCGGCGGGCAGCAGCCGGCTGCGCTGCACCGGCCCGGTGGTCTCGCCCAGCAGCCGTCGTACGGCGCCACGGGCGGCACGGCTGCGACCCGTCGCTGCCCAGAGCAGGCTGAGCCCGGGCTGGGGCTCGTAGCCCCGGTCGGCGGCCCCGGCGTAGGCGTCCTCGGCGGCCGCGCTCTCGCCGCGCAGCCGCAGCACCTCACCGCGCTCGTAGGCCGCCACCCCGACGGCATCGGGTGCCTGGACCTGCTCGTAGCGGCGGATGGCCAGCTCGAGCTCGGCGATGGCGGCCGTCCACCGGCCTTGCATCCGCAGCAGCTGGCCACGGTGCACCGAGCGCTGGCCGGTGAAGGCCAGCAGGCCCGGCTGCCGGTCGCACCACTGCTCCAGCGCGGCGGTCCACTCCGCCACCCGAGCGAGGTCGCCGACCTCCTGGCACCCCTCGATGGCGGTGCAGCAGACGTGGCCCGCGATCACCGGCGAGGTCTCGCCGGCGACCACGCGCACCATCGACTCGTCGAGCAGGGCCAGCCCGGCCGGGACCCGGCCGGCGTACATGGCCATCCGCCCCTGTGCGCAGGTGCCCATCGCGACCAGGTCGGGTTCGTGGTGCCGTCGACCGACAGCGGCGGCCTGGTCGGCGCAGGCGCCCGCTTCGTCGAACGCGCCGGCGCCCAGGGCCCGGAACATCCTCAGGAAGGCGACCCAGCCGTGCTCGACGGCGTCGGTGTCGAGCTGCTCGACGAGCTCCTCGGCCCGGGCCACCCAACCGGCGGACAGGGCGGGCTGCCCGTGCGCTGCGGTGGTCATGGCCAGGCGGAAGGCGCAGTGCACGGCGCGGGACAGGTCGGCTGCGTCGCAGGCGCGGGCGAACGCGTCCTGCAGCGCCGCCACGGTCTCGGCGTGGCGGCCCAGCAGCTCGGCGGTCGTGGCCAGGTCGTCGAGGTCCTGCAGCGACAGCCCCCCGCGCCCGGCGGCCGCCCACCTCGCATGAGCGGCTGCCCAGTCTCCGCGCCGGTAGTCGGCGCGGGCCTGCTCCAGGTCGCTGACGCTCATCGCGAGAACCTCCTCGACGAGCGTACGGCGCCTCAGGCGGCGGCCGCGAGAGCTGCGCGCTCCCGGTCCCGGTGCCGCCCGTCGATCCTGGCGGCGACGAAGCCGGCGTCGCGGTCGGTGCCGGCGAGCAGCATCGAGGTGAAGGAGTACTGGAAGGCCAGGCCGCAGAAGAACAGCCCGGGTGCCTCGGTGGCCACGCCCCGCATCTCGCGCGGCCACCCGTCCGGGCCGACGACCGGCAGGTGGAGCCAGCCGAAGTCGTGCCGGAACCCGGTGGCCCACACCACGGTGCCGACGTCGCGGGGGGTGCCGCCGACCACGGGACGCCCGTCCTGCACCGCCTCGACCCGGGAGGTCACCCGTTCCACCCCGCGCTCGACCAGGTCGGCGCGCTTGACCCGGAGCATCGGCCCGCCGTGCAGCCGGAACTCGGGCATCAGCCTGCGTCCGACCGGGGTGCTGCGGTTCAGGACGTGTGTCCAGACCAGCATCAGCAGGGGGAAGAGCAGGCGCATCGCCCGTGAGTCGAGGCGCGGGGGGACCTGGCCGCAGTCGCGGCCGGCCAGGATCGTCGGGTGGCTCTGGGCCGCCTCGTAGGCGATGTCGGTCCCGGAGTGGCTGGCGCCGACCACGAGCACGGGGCCCTCGCGCAGCTGGCCGGGGCGGCGGTACTCGCTGGAGTGCAGCTGCAGGATCGCGGGGTCGAGCTCCCCGGCGATGTCGGGTCGGTGGGGGGTGCGGCCGAAGGTGCCGGTGGCGACCACGACGCTGTGGCAGCGCAGCACGCCGGCGTCGGTCGTCACGATGTAGGCGTCCCTGTCCCCGTCCCTGTCGACGCCGAGCACCCGGGTGCGCAACCGCACCGGCAGATCGAAGTGACGGGCGTAGGAGGCCAGGTAGTCGGCGACCTCGTCCTTGGCAGGGTAGGAGCCCCGGGGTGCGGGGAAGGCCATCCCGGGCAGCGCGTCGTACTGGGCGGGGGAGTAGAGGCGCAGGGTGTCCCACTGGCGGCGCCACTGGTCCCCGATGTGCTCGGCGGCGTCCAGGACGACGAAGTCCAGTCCGCGCCGTTGCAGGTGGTAGCCGGTCGCGAGGCCGGCCTGGCCGGCGCCGATGACGACGACGTCGACGTGGGTGGTGCTGGTCGTGCTCATGGCTGCTCCAGGTGGATGAGGCGGGGTGGCGGCGGACCCGGTGGGTCCGCTGGCTCCGTACGCTAGGAGCGAGGAGGGGCCCGCTGCGTCGGTCCAACGACGCATCCGTGCTGGGCGCGCGTGGGTGCTCCTACCCACGCAGGCCGGGGTCCGGCTCAGCCGTCGTCGCGCAGCCCCTCGAGCACCACGTCGCTGATCGCGGTCGTGTCGCGCGACGCGGGGCCCGAGCCGGGCTCGGTGACCGACTCGATGCGCAGTCGCACGGTGTCGGTGCTGACCGCGCCGACGTCGACGACCTGCGGCTCGCGGGTCTGCGCCAGCTCCTGGCGCACCGGGGGAGCGTCGCCGATCAGCCAGGTCACGGCGGTGACCCGCCGCCCGCCCGCGTAGAGGTCGTAGGTGGTGCCGTCGGCGACCGACGTCTTCGCGTAGCCGTTGACCAGCCCGACCGTGGTCAGCGTGACCGGGGAGTCGAAGCGCAGCACCAGCTCGGTGCCGACGGCTGCCCCGGGCACCCGCCAGGCGGTGGCGGGGTCGTCGTCGAGCAGGTTCGCCGGGGCGTACGTCGTGGTCTCGCCGGTGGCGATGTCGACGCTGTCGTCGTCCTGGGCGGGTGCGAAGGCCTCGGCCAGGTCGAGCAGCGAGCGGGGCTCGGCGTCCCCGCCGGCCTCGGGTGCGGTCGGCGCGGGGCCGCGGTCGCGTCCACCCAGCCAGGCGGCGCCGCCGACGGCGAGCACGACCACGAGCAGCACGACCAGCGCCAGGAACGGGCCCCGGCGCCGGGTTCGGCGCCCGGGGGCGGGAGGCGGCGCAGGAGCGGCCGGCACGGGGGTCAGGGCCGTCTCCGTCGGCTGGTGCCACGAGCCGGGCGGCGGGTGCGCGGGCTCGTGGTCGACGTAGAGCGGGTAGCGCGCCGGGCCGGGCTGCTGGCCCACGGGCGGCGGCGCCTCCACCTCGGGGGCGTCGGCGCGGCGCTGCCCGCAGCTCGTGCAGTAGCGCCCGACGTCGACCAGGGCAGCCCCGCAGGCCGTGCAGTACGCCGTCACGTCCCTCCCCAGGGTGCCGCGGGCCCCTCCCGTGCGGCGCGACCAGCCTAGCCAGCGACCCCAGGCCCGCCCGCCCGTCGACCGGCAGGTCGGATCGCGGCTCAGGCGGTGCGGATCCGCTCCGCCGCGTCGACGCGGCCCAGCACCGGCGGCAGCCGGCGCACCGCCGAGGCGAGCTCGCGCAGCTCGGTGCCCAGCAGCGCCTGCGGGCCGTCGCAGAGCGCGGTCTCGGGATCGGGGTGCACGTCGACGATGACGCCGTCGGCGCCGGCCGCGATGGAGGCCCGCGACAGCGGCACCACGAGGTCCTTGCGCCCGGCGGCGTGCGAGGGGTCGGTGATCACCGGCAGGTGGCTGGTGGCCTGCACGATCGGCACCGCGGAGATGTCGAGGGTGTTGCGGGTGGCCGGCTCGAAGGTGCGGATGCCCCGCTCGCACAGCACGATGTCGAGGTTGCCGCGCTGGGCGACGTACTCGGCGGCCATCAGCCACTCCTCGATCGTCGCGCTCATGCCCCGCTTGAGCAGCACGGGCTTCCCTGCGTCGCCGACGGCCTGCAGGAGCCCGACGTTGGCCATGTTGCGGGTGCCGACCTGCACCATGTCGGCGTGCTCGGCGACCACGGCCACGTCGCGGGCGTCGACGACCTCGGTGACCACGGGCAGCCCCGTGGCCTCGCGGACGTCGGCGAGGATCTCGAGGCCACGCACCCCCAGGCCCTGGAAGGCGTACGGCGACGTGCGCGGCTTGAACGCCCCGCCGCGCAGGATCGTGGCGCCCGCGGAGGCGGCCATCTGTGCCGCCTCGAGGGTCTGGCCCGGCGTCTCCACCGCGCACGGCCCGGCCAGGAACGTGAAGGTGTCGGGGCCGATCGGCACCTGTCGCCCTTGCGGGCCGACCCAGACCGTCGAGCGGTGCGGGTGGTGCTGGCGGCTGACCAGCTTGTAGGGGTCGGAGATGCGGTGCACGTCGGCGACCCCGCGCAGGGTACGCAGGTTGAGGTGGTGGAAGGACTCGATGTCGCCGACCAGCCCGATGATCGTGCGCAGCACGCCCTTGCTGACGAACGCCTCGCCGCCGACGCCCTCGACCCGCTCGACGACCCGGGCGACGTCCTCGTCGGTGGCGTCGGGGGACATGACGACGACCATGGGGAGAGGGTAGGCGCGGGTGCGGGGCCCGACGCCCGGCTTCCAGCCCGCGAGACCCGCGTCACGTGTCGGCTACACCGCCAGGTGGGTGACCTGACCCTCGATCGGGCCGTCGTCGGGGCTGGGACGGGGGCCGGGCGGGTGCTGGCTGCGCGGTGGGCGCAGCTCGACGACCAGCATCGCGGTCAGCACCATCAGGCCGCCGCCCAGCATCCGGGCGGTCGTCGCCTCACCGCCCAGCCACACCGCGAACGTGGCCGCGAAGACCGGCTCCATGCTCATGACCAGCGCGGTGCGGGTGGGCGGAAGGTGTGCCTGTGCCCAGGTCTGGGCCAGCATCGCCAGCGCTCCGGCGACCAGCGCCATGTAGACCACCGACGCCCAGTCGGCGCGGGTGCTCGGCAGCACCATCCCGTCGGGGGCGGTGGCCAGGGTGCAGACCAGCGCGATCACCGCGATCTGCAGGATCGCCATCCCCAGCGCCTGGCGGGCGTCCGACCAGGCGCCCAGGCCCACGATGTGCAGCGCGTAGAGGAGCGCGGAGACGAAGGTGATCGCCTCCCCGTAGCCCACCGAGAACCCGTCGAGGCTCAGCACCGCCAGGCCGGCGGTGGCCAGGGCCACCGCCGCCCAGGTGGTGCGCCCGATGCGGGTGCGCAGCAGCACCGCCGCCAGCAACGGCGTGACGACGACGTACATGCCGGTGATGAAGCCCGAGACGCTGGCCGGGGTGTGCGCCAACCCGGCGGTCTGGAGGATCTGGGCCAGACCGTAGACGAGACCGAGCACCGCGGCGTGGCGCCGCGAGCGCGCGCTGAGCCGCGACAGTGCGCGCGGGGCCACCAGCACCATCGCCACCGTCGCCACGGCGAAGCGCACGGCGAGGAAGTCGAGGGTGGGCACCCGCTCGAGCAGGTCCTTGATCAGGAAGAAGGTGCTGCCCCAGCTGGCGGTCATCGCCAGCAGCGCGAGGGTCGCCAGCGCCGAGGTGCGGCGCCCGACGGTGCCGGTCGTCGCGGTGCAGGTCGACCCGGTGCCCGTCGTCACCGAGGCGCGCCGTGGGCCACGGCGCGCAGGCGCTTGAGCAGGGGGATGTCGGCGTTGTCGTCGTCGCGCGAGCCGGGCGTCTCGAGCACGAACGGCACTCCCTCGGTCGCCGGGTGGGCGAAGAGCTCGCTGAACGCCGCGGTGCCGATGTGGCCCTCGCCGATCCGCTCGTGGCGGTCCTTGAAGGCACCGCGCACGTCCTTGGAGTCGTTGGCGTGCACCAGCCGCAGCCGGCCCGGCCCGCCGATCTCGACGAGGCGGTCGAGGGTGGCCGCGGCCCCTCCCGGCTCGTCGAGCGGGGCACCGGCCGCGAAGACGTGGCAGGTGTCGAGGCAGATCCCGGCGCGCGGGTGGTGGTCGAGCGCGTCGAGGTACGCCGCCAGGTCCTCGACGCCGGCACACAGCGAGCGGCCCTGGCCCGCGGTCGGCTCGAGCAGCAGCCAGGGGGCCTCGTCGCCCAGGGTCTCCAGCAGCGGCAGCAGCCCGTCGCGCACCTGGCCCAGGGCGGCCGCGTGGCGCTCGGCGGCACCGGCCGGGTCGCCCTGCGGCTCGACGTACGAGCCGGTGTGCACCACGACCCCCTCGGCACCGATCTCGGCGGCGCGGCGCAGGTTGTGGGCCACGACGGCGACGCTGTTGTCGTAGGTGCTGGTCGTGGGGGAGCCGAGGTTGACCAGGTAGGGCGAGTGGATGAACGTGCGGATGCCGCGCTCGGCCGTCGCGGTGCGGAAGGCCTCGTCATCGGCCGGCCGACCCGGGCTCAGCGCCCAGCCGCGAGGGTTGCCGACGAAGACCTGCAGGGTCTCGCAGCCCAGCCGCTCGGCGTCGGCCAGGGCCCCGGCCGCCAGGCCCTTGCCGACCAGGACGTGGGTGCCGATCGGGTTGCGATCGCTGGGTTCGATGGGGTCGGGTCCGTTCACGCCCCGCACGCTAGGAGAGACCCGCGAGTCGGCCCAAACGTCGCGCCGAGATCCGGGCCGGGTCGCCGCGAGATCCAGGCCGACTCGTGGGGTGGGTCAGACGAGGTAGAGCGTGATCGTCGAGCCCTTGGGGACCATCTCCCCGCCCCCGGGGTCGGTGCGGAAGACGAAGCCCAGGCCGAGGTAGTCGGAGATGTTCTCGACGCGGACCTGGAAGCCGAGGGACTCCAGCTCGGCGCGGGCGGCGTCGACGCCCTGGGCTCGGACGCTGGGGACCTCGACGAGCTCGGGCCCCTTCGACACGGTCAGGGTGACCGTGTCGCCCTTGAACAGCGTGCCGCCGCCCGGCTCCTGGGAGACCACGTCACCGGCGGGCACGCTGTCGGAGAAGACGTCCTCGTTGCGCTGGACGACCAGGCCCTTGCGCTCGAGGGTGCGCTGCGCCTCGTCGGCCGGCTCGCCGACCCAGTCACCGACGTTGACCGGACGCCGGCCCTTGCTGACCACGAGGTCCACGGCCGCGCCGGGACGCAGCTCCTTGCCGGCGACCGGGGTGCTGCGCACCACCTGGTCGTCGGGCACCGTCTCGGAGAACTTCTCACGCACCCGTCCGAGCTCGAGGTCCACCTCGGTCAGCGCGGCCCCGGCCTCCTCGAGAGTGCGTCCGGCGAGCTCGGGCACGGGGTACAGCTCGACCCCCAGGCTCAGCACGATCGTGACCTCGTCGCCCGTCAGGGCCCGGCTGCCGGCGCCGGGGTCAGCGCTGACCACCTGCCCCTCGGGCACCCGGTTGCTGTAGACGGCCTCGCCGACGACGACGCCGAAGCCGGCGTCCTCGAGCTCGGCGACCGCCGAGGCGCGGCCCTGCTCCAGGACGCTGGGCACCGTCGAGTAGCGGGCCCAGCCGTACCACCAGGCGCCCAGGCCGAGGGTCGTCGCCAGCACCACGGCGAGCAGCACCAGCAGCGGACCGCGCCAGCGCCGTCGGCGTCGGGCGGGTCGGGCCGGTGCCGCCGCCGCAGCCCGGTCCTGGCCGGTCGACCGGGGCGCGGGGGACGGACCGGCCGGGGCGGTCGCCGCAGCCGCCGTCGCGTCGGCGCGCAGCAGCGACGTCGGCTCGTGGTCGCCGCTCGCGGGGGAGCCGGCCGACGGGTCGGTGTCGTCGCGGACGGGCTCCTCGACCACCGGCACGCCGGTGTCGGGGTGCAGCAGCAGCGGCGCCAGGTCCTGGGTGAGCTCGGGGTCCTCGCGCACGCCCTCCGCGAGGGCGTGCGCCACCCGGTGCACGTGGTGCAGCAGCACGCCGGCGTCGGCCGGGCGCAGCCCGCGATCGCGCGAGGTGGCGCGGGCGACCAGGGCGTCGACGTACCCGGGCAGGCCGGGCTCGAGCAGCGAGGGCGGGGCGACGTCCTCGTGCACGTGCTTGTAGGCGACCTGGATGGGGCTCTCACCCTCGTGCGGCTTGGCGCCGGTGAGCAGCTCGTAGAGCAGCACGCCGACCGCGTAGACGTCGGCGCGGGCGTCGCTGATGCCCTGCGAGACCAGCTCGGGCGCCAGGTAGGAGACGGTGCCGATCAGCACGCCACCGGTCGCGGTGTGCTGGGTGTCGGTGCCCACGGCCTTGGCCAGGCCGAAGTCGGCGACCTTGACCCGGCCGTCGTCGGCGATCAGCACGTTCTCGGGCTTCACGTCGCGGTGCACGATGCCCGAGCGGTGGGCCGCGGCCAGCGCGGAGACGACCGGCTCGACGAGCGCCAGCGCCCGGGCCGGCGGCATCGGTGCCTCCTTGACGATGACGTCGCGCAGCGTGTGGCCGGCGATGAGCTCCATGGCCAGGAAGACGGTGCCGTCGTCGTCGCCCTGGTCGAAGACGGCCACCACGTTGGGGTGCGAGAGCCGGGCCGCGGCCCGCGCCTCACGCACGAAGCGGGCGGCGAACTCCTCGTCGTCGCCCAGCCCGACGTGCATGACCTTGACGGCCACCACGCGGTCCAGGCGCAGGTCGGTGGCCTCGTAGACGCTGGCCATGCCCCCGCGCGCGATGCGCGACCCGATGCGGTAGCGGCCGTCGAGCAGCCGGCCGGTCACGGGGTCGGCGGAGCCACCGGACGTGCCCGGGCGGGCGGGCCGGGCGACCTCGTGCGGCTGCCGGTCTGGCGGCACAGCGACCTCCTGCGGGGCCGGACGGGGAAGGTTCCGGCCGCTCCATGGTAGGCGGGCGGCCCGCCCGGCCCGGGCACCGGCGACCCCCAGGCGGGTCGTCGGGGCCCGTCTGGGGTCCGCTCGGTTGGTCGGCCCTGGTGCGGGGTGGGACCATGGAGCCATGAGCGAGACTTCCCTGGCCGAGCACGACCTGGCCGCCCTGGTCGACGACTGGATCGACTGGGCCGAGGCCGCGCGCCGGCTCGAGGTCAGCGTCGGCAAGGTCCGCACGATGATCCGTACCCACGAGCTGGCCGCCGCGGTGCCGGTGCCGGGCGAGGGGCAGAAGATCCCCGCCCTGTTCATCGACGAGGAGGAGCGGCTTCCGGTCAAGGGCCTGCCCGGGCTGCTGACCGTGCTCCACGACGGCCGCTACGACGACCGCGAGTGCATCGCGTGGCTGTTCCTCGACCAGGAGCTGCCGGGCCGGCCGATCGACGCGCTGCGCGAGAACCGCGGCTCCGAGGTCAAGCGCCGCGCCCAGGCGATGGCGCTCTAGCCCGACCTGCCCCGACCCACCCGGACCCACCCGGACCCACCAGGACCGACCAGGAGCTGACGCCGTGGTCTACCGGATCTCTCCCGAGAACGTCCGGCCCCCGCGCGGGGGTCCCTCCGGCGCGCTCGCCATGGTGCTGGTGCTGGCCGTGGCCATCGGCATCTGGCTGCTGGCCGGGCGCGACCCCGGCAGCTCGACCTTCGGTGGCCAGGACCCTGACCAGCGCACCGCGCCCTCGGGCGAGGTCGCGCCGAACGACCCGGTCAGCGGCCTGCCCTACGTCTCGCCGGTCGACCTGCCGCTGCGGGTCATCGACCTGCTCGCCGACGTCGACACCGGCGCCGACCTGCCCGCCGGGGTGACCCGGCGTCCCTTCCCCAACGTCGCCGGCGTCCTGCCGGTGCAGCCCAGCAGCCGCTACTACACCGAGTACGACGTCGGCGGCGGCGCGCTGCTGGTCACCGGATCGCGCGGGGAGCGCTACTACAGCGAGGACGCCGGGGCGACGTACGCCCGCGTCGGCCCCTGACGCCCGCCGAGCCGGCGCCAGTTCCTGGCGAGTGCACGGAACTGGCGCCGGCTCGCCGGAACTGGCGCCGGCTCGCGCGGAACTGGCGCCGGCTCGCGCGGAACTGGCGCCGGCTCGCGGTCAGACGACGCGCTGGGTGGCCGCGGCCGCGAGCGTGGTGAGGACCGCCCGGGCCTGGGGGTCCAGGCCGCTGCGGTCGAGGGAGTCGGTGGCGCGCTGCGTCAGCGCGGTGATGACCTCCTCGACCTGGGCCTGGGCGCCGGAGCCGGAGATGATCGACCGCAGCCGCTCGACCTGGTCGGCGTCGAGGGGGCGGCCCAGGGCCCGGTCGAGCAGGGCCGCGTCGTCCTCGCCGGCCCCGTCGAGGGCCAGCGCGACCAGCACCGTGCGCTTGCCCTCGACCAGGTCGTCGCCGGCGGGCTTGCCGGTCGTGGCCGGGTCGCCGAAGACGCCCAGCAGGTCGTCGCGCAGCTGGAAGGCCTCGCCGAGCGGCAGGCCGAAGGAGCTCAGCTGGTCCATCGTGGCGGTGTCGGCGCCGGCGAGGGCCGCCCCGACCTGCAGCGGACGCTCGATCGAGTACTTCGCGGACTTGTAGCGCAGCACCGTCATCGCGGCGTCGACGTCGGCGCGGCCGCGGGCCTGCACCGAGACGTCGAGGAACTGACCGGCGATCACCTCGGTGCGGCACAGGTCGAGCACCTCGAGGGCGGCGACGACCCGCGGCAGCGGCAGGCCGCAGCCGCGCAGCAGCTCGTCGGACCACGACAGCAGCAGGTCGCCGAGCAGGATGGCTGCGGCGGCGCCGTACTGCTCGGGGTCGCCGCGCCAGGCGTCGGAGCGGTGCTCGCGCTCGAAGGCGCGGTGCGTGGCCGGGCGCCCTCGGCGGGTGTCGGAGGCGTCCATCAGGTCGTCGTGGACCAGCGCGCTCGCGTGCAGCAGCTCCAGCGCCGCGCAGGCGCGCACCAGGGCCTGCTCGTCGACCGGCGCGGCCACCGCCAGGTGGCCCCACCAGCAGAACGCGGCCCGCAGCCGCTTGCCGCCCGCGACCACGGCGCGGGCCTCGGCCAGCAGCCGCTCTGCGTCGGGACCCAGCGGGGCGAGGCGGTCGGCCTGCCGGCCGAGGAACTCCTCGAGAGCCTCCTGGACCTGGTCACGGAAGGCGTCGGCGTCCCAGGGGGTGCTGGCCGCGGGGGCGGTGGAGTCGCTCACCGGATCACAGTAGGAGACATACCCACAACTGGCGCCGTTGGGTGGACGCCCACCCCTGCGTGCACGAGCGCTCCATAGAATCGACGCCATGACCATCGGCCGCGGACGTGCGCTCACCGACCTGATCGCGGCGGGCGGGCGCTCCTTCTCGTTCGAGTTCTTCCCGCCCAAGGACGAGGCCGGCGAGGTCCAGCTGTGGGACGCGGTGCGGGCCCTCGAGCCCTACCGCCCGACCTTCGTCTCGGTCACCTACGGTGCCGGCGGCAGCAGCCGCGGCACCACGGTGCGGCTGACCGGGCGGATCGCCCGCGAGACCTCGATGCTGCCGATGGCCCACCTGACCTGCGTCGGGCACACCCGCAGCGAGCTCGAGCAGATCCTCGACGAGTACGCCGCCGCCGGCGTGCACCACGTGATGGCCCTGCGCGGCGACCCCACCGAGGGACCGCGCGCCGAGTGGACGCCCACCGAGGACGGCCTCGACCACGCCGACCAGCTGGTCGAGCTGGTCGCCGCGCGTCGCCAGTTCCGCATCGGCGTCGCCGCGTTCCCCGAGCGGCACCCCTCGTCGGCCTCGCTCGAGCACGACGCCGACGTGCTGGTCGCCAAGGCCCGCGCCGGCGCCGAGTTCGCCGTGACCCAGATGTTCTTCCGGGCCGCCGACTACTTCTCGCTCGTCGAACGGGTCCGCGACCGGGGCGTGGACCTGCCGATCCTGCCGGGCATCATGCCGATCCTGAACCTGCAGGCGATCCGTCGGCAGGGCGAGCTGATCGGCACCGACGTGCCCGCCGACGTGGTCGAGCGCATCAGCGCCCACGACGGCGACCCGGTCTCGATGCGCGCGGAGGGCATCAACCAGGCCGCCGAGCTGTGCCAGGAGCTGCTCGAGGGGGGCGCGCCGGGGCTGCACTTCTACACGCTGAACCGGTCGAAGGCCACGCGCGAGATCTTCGAGAAGCTCGACGTCACGCCCTGACGGTGGTGCGGGCGCGGGTCAGGCCGGGCCGACCCGCTGGGCCACCAGGGCCGCCGAGAGCCCCACGAACGGGAGCCCGGCACCCGGTGTCGCGTGCGCGCCGGCGGCGTACACGCCGGGAACGGGCGTGTCGGGACCGAGCCGACGCCGCACCGTGGCGCGCCCCTGCCACAGCAGCCCGAGCGGCGAGCCGCCCCAGGCCTCGACGAGGTCGCGCGGGGAGCGGTCGACCCGGGTGACGACCTGGCCGCGCACGTCGATGCGGTGTCGCGCCAGCGCGACCAGCACGTCCTCGGCCAGACGGCCGCGGCCCTGCACGGTCCAGGCGGCGCCGCCCTCGGGGGACCGACCGCCGGTGCGCACCACCAGGGTGGGGTCGCCGTGCAGCACCAGCTCGTGGGGCACCTCGGGCAGGTCGCCGGCCAGCCCCACGTGGCACACGACCGGCGGGATCGCCGGCATCGTGCGCTCGACCAGTGGGGCCAGCGCCGGCAGGCGGCGGGGGTCGATCGCGCAGACGACGACGTCGGCGTCGACCTCGCCGTCGTCGGTGCTGACCGCCACGGCCCGGCCGCCGCGCACGACGACGTCGCGCACGTCGGTGCCCAGGCGCACGTCGACCCCGCGGGTGCCCATCCGCGCGGCGAGCACCTCGCCGACCCGCGCCATCCCGCCGGGCACGGTCCAGGAGCCGAAGCGCTGCTCGAGGTAGGCCACCAGGCCCATCCAGGCGGGGACGTCGCGGGTGGCGTGGCCGTCGGTGACGAACGGGTGGGCCGCGACGTCGCGCAGCCGGTCGTCCTTGAGCGTGCGACGCAGGCGCCGCTGCAGGGTCTCGCGCGAGCCCAGCCGCTCCTTGAGGTCGGCCGGCAGCGAGGTGCGCTCCCACGGGTGCTCGAGGTAGTGGCGCCGCAGCACCTCCCAGTCGTCGGTGTAGGCGCCCACGTGGTCGAGCCACGCCTGGCCCTGGCCGGGGGAGAGCTCCTCCACCGCGCGCAGCTGCCCCGAGCGCGACCCGCCGGGCAGGGCCAGCTCGGAGCCGTCGACGAAGCGGTGCGTGCGCACCGTCTCGAGCGCCACCAGGTCGAGCTCGCGCTCCAGCGGACGGCCGGTCTTGCGGAACAGGTCGCGCAGCACCGCGGGCAGCAGCGTCGAGGTCGGGCCGGCGTCCCAGCGGTAGCCGTCGGCGTGCACCGAGCCCAGGGCGCCGCCGAGGCTCGCGGCGCGTTCGAGAAGGGTGACGTCGTGGCCGGTCTTGGCGAGCCGACCGGCGGTGGCGAGGCCGGCGTACCCGCCCCCGACCACCACGACCCTCGCCACGGGCACAGACTAGCCAGGCCGCTCAGATCAGCGGGGCCTCGACGTCGACGACGCCGGCGCCGGTCATCTCGCGCAGCTCCTCGAAGGAGGTCGAGAAGACCGCGGCGGGGTGGCCCGCAGCCGCCCAGACGACCTCGTGGCGCGCCAGCCACTCGTCGAGGTACGTCGGCACCGGTGCGGGGTGGGCGAGGGGGGAGACCCCGCCGATGACCTGCCCGGTGTGCTCGCGCACGAACTCGGGGCTGGCCCGGGCGAGGCGCTCGACGCCGACGCGGGCTGCGAGCGCGCGTACGTCGACCCGGTGCGCGCCCGAGGTCAGCACCAGCACCGGTGAGCCGCCGGCGTCGAAGAGCAGGCTGTTGGCGATCGCGCCCACCTCGCAGCCCAGGGCCTCGGCGGCCAGTGCGGCCGTGTGGACGGCGTCGGGCAGGACGACGACCTCGCCGCGCCCGCCGCGCTGGGCCAGCTCGGCGCGGAACCGGGTGACGCCCGGGTGCTCGGTGCTCATGGTTGCGACCCTAGAGTTCCGACCGGGTGCCCCGCACCCGGCTGCCGCCCCCGGACCACGCACCGGACCACGCACCGGACCACGCACGAGACCACGCACGAGAGAGGGCCGTCATGGACGACGACCGCCTGGAACGACCGCGCGCGCTGAGGGCGTGCCTGCAGCTGCACCTGGTGCTGCTGGCGCTGGGTGCCCTGACCGTGGTGCTGACGGCGGTGCTGCGCGACGACCTGGTGCTCAACTGGGCGCGGGGGCACCGTTCGGCCGCCGAGATCCTCGAGCGGCAGGGCCTGGACTACCTGATCGAGGAGCAGCCGATCGCGGTCCCGCAGTTCTTCCCGGTCGCCGCGGTGCTCTTCGTGGTGATGGCGATGCTGATCGGGGTGCTGCTGGTGTTCTTCCGCAACGGCCACCACTGGGCGCGGGTGTGCCTGGCGGTGCTGGTCGTGATGACCGCGGTCGCGACCCTGAGCGGCATCCGCGTCGAGCCGCCGCAGGTCTTCGTGGTGCTCAGCTACCTCTCCCTGGTGGTCGAGGCCGCGATCCTGGTCACCATGTTCCACCCCGACACCGACCGCTACCTCAGCGCCACGCACGACCGGATCGCCGCCTCCTGAGCCACCCGACGCGCTCCTCCACAGGGTCCCGCCACGATCCTTGACCCACTGTCGGTGGGGGCGTGTACCTTGGGAACCAGTTCGAACACAGATTCGAACATGCTCCCGGCGGGGGCGACCTCGACCCCGCTTCCGCTGGGGGCTCCAGGCGGACCTGGCGCCCGGCGCGCCGGAGAGGTGGCAGTGATGGAGCTGATGCGACGCTACGACGAGCCCGTCGAGGTGCGGTGCGGCCAGCTGGCCGGCGCCGAGACGATCGTCCCCGAGCAGTTCCTGTGGCGAGGCAGGCTCTGGAAGGTCCGCTCGGTGCTGGAGCACTGGGTGGAGACCGGTGAGTGGTGGCGCCACGCCGGCGTGCGGGCGGTGCTGGGCTCCGACGAGCCGGCCGACGGCTCGAGCGCCGAGCGGCCGGCTCGCCCCCGCCCGCTCGAGGAGCTGCTCGCCGAGCGCGCGCTGTGGCGCGTCGAGGCCGGGCGCGGCGCGGCGGTGCGCGGGGCCGACGACGCCGGCGGGGTCTTCGACCTGGCCCTCGACGTCGACGGCGGGCAGTGGCTGCTCGTCGGCTGCGCGGACTGATGGGGTGCCGGTGATGACCCGCTCCTCCTTCTCCGCGCCCGTGCCGCACCCGCAGGCCCTGCCGGTGACCACGCACTCCTACCTCGCTCGCGCCGCGGAGTCGCTCAGCGAGGCGATGGCCACTCCCGAGGTCCCGGCCCGCTACGCCGGGGCGCACGTGTCGGCGCTGCGCTCGGCGGCCGCACTGCTCTCCGCGCGGGCCCGGCCCGCCGGTCCTCGCCGCAGGGCCCAGAAGAACGCCTGGGTGCTGCTGGCCGAGGTGGCTCCCGAGCTGTCCGAGTGGGCCACGTTCTTCTCTGCAGGGGCGGCCAAGCGGGCCGCGGCCGAGGCCGGCTCCTCGCGGGCGGTCACCGAGCGCGAGGCCGACGACCTCGTCCGGGACGCCGACCGGTTCCTCGCCGTGGTCGAGCAGTCCCTGGGGCTGGTGCCGCACCCGCCGCTCCAGGAGCGCATCGCCCGTGCCGGGTGAGGCAGGCTGAGGCCATGCCTCCCGTCCTCGCCCGGCACTCGCGCCGGCTCGGCGCCCTCCTCCTCGTCGGCGTCCTGGGGCCCCTGTCGTCCTGTGCCGGCCAGGGCGCCCTCGAGGAGGAGGCCGGCTCCACGGGTGGTGCGCGCTCGTTGCTCGACCCCGCCGCCACGGCGGGCGCGAGCGGCGTCGCGCAGGCGCTCGCGAGCGCCGACGGCACGGCGCTGAGCGTCCGCGGGCACCTGGTCGGCCAGCCCGTCGCCCCGGGCGAGGTGGCGCGCGGCCCCTTCCCCTCCGACCTGGCGCTCGCGGTGGCCGACGACCCGGGGGAGCGCGACCCGGCACGGATGCTCCTGGTCCAGCTGCCCGCGCAGCTGCGCAGCACGTGGGGGTTGGCCTCGCACCCCGAGCTGCTGGGCGCGGAGGTGGTGCTCAGCGGCGAGCGGGCGTCGTACTTCTCAGCGCCCGGGCTCACACAGGTCGGCGCGGTCGCGCTCGTCGACGCGGCGCTGCCCTCCCGGGACCCGAGTGCCGCCGGCGACCTGCCCGCCGTGGTGCGTGACTACTACGCCGACGCCGAGGCTCGCACCGGCGAGGACCTGGCTCGCGTGCTGCACGAGATCATCTCCACCGACGTCGACCGGCTGGGCTACGACCAGTTGTGGGAGGCGTTGCGCGACACCGACGCCGACCCTGCTTCGCCCGGTCGCGTGATCGAGCTCTACACCGGCGACAGCGTGCCCGGTGACGCAGGTGGCGGCGACCCCGGGGAGTGGAACCGCGAGCACGTGTGGCCGCAGAGCCGTGGCGGGTTCGGCACCGCCGCGGGCCCCGGCACCGACCTGCACCACGTGCGCCCGGCCGACGTCGGCGTCAACGCCGACCGCTCCAGCCTCGACTTCGACGACGGCGGCAGTCCCCAGGGCGAGGCGGCCGACACCTACCGCGACGCGGACTCCTGGGAGCCGCGCGACGCGGTGAAGGGCGACGTGGCCCGGATGGTGCTCTACATGGCGGTGCGCTACGAGGGCGGTGACGGCTTCGCCGACCTCGAGGTCTCCGAACAGGTGGGTCGGCGCGACCTCGACGCGCTGGGCTCCCTCGGTCGGCTCTCGGCCCTGCTGCGCTGGCACGCGCAGGACCCGCCCGACGCCTTCGAGCGCGCCCGCAACGACGCGATCTTCGAGACCTGGCAGGGCAACCGCAACCCCTTCGTCGACCGCCCGGAGTGGGTCGCCGCGATCTGGTGAGGGCGGGTTGGCGATGGGAGTGCGGCGGGGTTAGGCTGGACGTCTTCTCGAACATGAGTTCGAGAGAAATCGTCGTCAGGGTCGAGCCGACACGAGAGGTGGACCGACCCGTGCCCGACCCGTTCCCGCACCTGCACGTCGCCTCCGGCTACTCCCTGCAGCACGGCGCCTCGCTGCCGCACCTGCTGGTCCAGCGCGCGGCCGAGCACGGCATGGATCTGCTGGCGCTGACCGACCGTGACGGCACCTACGGTGCGGTGAAGTTCGCCAAGGCGTGCCTGCAGGCCGGGATCAGCCCGGTCCTGGGCGTCGACCTGGCCCACCGGCCGGCCCCCGTCGAGGGCCGGGCGCCGGTGCCCGGGCGCGGGCGCACCCCTGTGCGGGGCGGCGCCTTCCGCGACCCGCGGCTGCCCCGGGTCACCCTGCTGGCCCACGCCGCCGGGCCCGGCGGCGGGCGCGGCGGCTGGGCCGCGCTGTGCCGGGTGCTCTCGAGCACCCATCTCGCGGGCGAGCGCGGCACCCCGGTCCTGGATCCCGAGGACCCCGAGGTCGCGGCGCTGCTCGGCTCCGGCGACCTCGTGGTGCTGCTCGGGCCGGCCTCCGAGGTCGGGGCCGCGGCGGCCGTGCGCCGCCGCGACCACGCCCGGGCCGCCCTGGAGCGCTGGCGCGCCCTGGTGCCGCGCGAGAACCTGCAGGTCGAGGTGGTCTCGCACCGCCTGGCCGGTGACGGCCCCGGCTCGACCCGGCACGCCGCCCGGATGCTCGCCCTGGCCGAGGAGGCCGGTGCGGGCTCGGTGCTGACCAACGCGGTGCGCTACGCCGATCGCAGCGACGCCGCCACCGTCGACGTGCTCGACGCCGCCCGCCGCCTGGTCGCCCTCGACCGGCGCCACGTCGACCGCGGCAACGCCGAGGGGCACCTGAAGTCCGGGCCGCAGATGCGCGAGGTCGCCCACGAGGTGGTGGCCCGCGCCGGCGCCGGCACCGGGCGCGAGGCGCTGCGCCTGCTGGCCCGCACCCGGGCGCTGGCCGAGCGCTGCGCCCTCGACCCGCGTGCCGACCTGGGTCTGGGCGAGGTGCACTTCCCCGAGTTCAGCCTCTCCACCGATCACCCCAGCGCCGACGTGGCGCTGCGGGCCCGCTGCGAGGGCGCCATCGGCGACCGCTACGGCAGCGGCGGGCTCGCGGTGGTGTGGAAGCGGCTCGACGACGAGCTCGCGGTGATCGGCGAGCTCGGCTACGCCTCGTACTTCCTGACCGTCGGCGACGTCACCGACCTGGTCAAGCAGATGGGCGTGCGGGTCGCCGCGCGCGGCTCGGGGGCCGGCAGCCTGGTCAACTACCTGCTCGGCATCTCCGGGGTCGACCCGATCCGCCACCAGCTGCTGATGGAGCGCTTCCTCTCCCCGCTGCGCCAGGCGCTGCCCGACATCGACGTCGACGTCGAGTCCGACCGGCGCACCGAGGTCTACGAGCGCATCCTCGACCGCTACGGCGGCGAGCGCTGCGTGTGCGTCTCGATGATGGACACCTACCGGGTGCGGCACGCGGTGCGCGACGTCGGTGCCGCGCTCGGGATGCCGCCGGCCGAGACCGACGCCATCGCCAAGGCCTTCCCGCACATCCGCGCCCGCGACGCCCGCGCGGCGCTGGCCGAGCTGCCCGAGCTGCGCGCCAGCGGGCTGGGCGAGGCCCGGCTCGACCTGATGTTCCAGCTCGTCGAGCGACTCGACGGGCTGCCGCGCCACGTCGCGGTGCACCCGTGCGGGGTGCTGCTCTCCGACGCGACCCTGCTCGACCGCACCCCCGTCGAGGCGTCGTACGCCGGCTTCCCGATGAGCCAGTTCGACAAGGACGACGTCGAGGACCTCGGCCTGCTCAAGCTCGACGTGCTCGGCATCCGGATGCAGTCCGCGATGGCGCACGCGCTCACCGAGGTCGAGCGGGTCGAAGGGGTGCGCATCGACCTCGAGGACGACCAGCAGGTGCCCTTCGACGACCCCGCGACCTACCGGATGATCTCGGCGGCGCGCACCCTCGGGGTCTTCCAGATCGAGTCCCCGGGCCAGCGTGAGCTGGTCGGCAAGTCCGGCATCGAGACCTTCGAGGACATCATCACCGACATCTCGCTGTTCCGGCCCGGGCCGGTCAAGAGCGACATGATCACGCCCTACCTCGAGGTCAAGCACGGGTGGCGCGAGCCGCGCTACCTCCACGACGACCTGCGCCCGATCCTGGCCCCCACCCGGGGCGTGGTGGTCTTCCACGAGCAGGTCATCGAGATCATCGGCTGCTTCACCGGCATCTCCTACGCCGAGGCCGACGAGAAGCGCCGCGCCCTCGGCGACGCCGAGGGGATGGCCCTGACCCGGGCCTGGTTCTTCCCGCGCGCGCTGGGGCGCGGCTACCCCCTCGCCGTGGTCGAGGAGGTGTGGAGCGTGCTGGAGGCCTTCGCCTCCTTCGGCTTCTGCAAGGCCCACGCAGCCGCGTTCGCGCTGCCGACCTACCAGTCGGCCTGGCTCAAGGCGCACTGGCCGGCGCACTTCCTGTCCGGGGTGCTGACCCACGACCCGGGCATGTACCCCAAGCGGCTGATCCTCGAGGACGCCCGCCGCCTCGGCGTGGCGGTGCTCGGACTCGACGTCAACGCCTCCGAGCAGGCCTACGTCGTCGAGCGGGTCGAGCCCACCGGCGCCCACCCCGGCCCCGACGTCCCCGACGGTCGTCCCTGGGGCATCCGCCTGGCGCTGGCCGAGGTCAAGGGCATCAGCGAGGCCGAGGTCGCGCGCATCGTCGCGGCCCGGCCCTACCACTCGCTGCCCGACTTCTGGCAGCGCGCTCGGGTCTCGCGCCCCGTGGTCGAGCGGCTGGTGCTGGCGGGCGCCTTCGACAGCACCTACGGCATCGGCTCGGCCGCCGGCAGCGACGTACGCCGTCGGGGGGTGCTGACCCGCCGCGACCTGCTGCTGCAGGTCGCCGAGCTCGACCGCCAGGGCCGGGCCCTCGAACGGGCCTCGCGGGGACGGGGCGTGGCCGGGCGCAAGTCCTGGAGCGGCACCACCACGCGTGCTCACCAGGTCGCCGAGGCCGCAGCGGCGCGCAACAGCACCGACCTCGGGGTGCGCGAGCGGGCGCAGGCGGGGGAGAGCGTCGCCGAGGTCGACCGGCGCCGTGACCGGCGCCCGGGCGACCAGGCCGAGGACTACCGCGACGACCGCGGCGCCCCGGTGCGCGAGGGCGTGTGGGGCCGCTCGCTGGCCCAGGCCCGCACCGCTGCGCCGCCGCCCCCGGTCGACTCGGTGCAGCTGAGCCTCGACCTCGGTGACGCGCCGGGGGAGGGCGGGGTCTCGGGGCTGCCCGAGATGACCGGCGAGGAGCAGATGCGCGCCGAGCTCGAGATCCTCGGCCTCGACGCCAGCCGGCACGTCGTCGACACCTACGGCCCCTTCCTCGACGCGCTCGGGGTGACCCGCAGCGAACAGCTGCTCCAGCAGCGCAGCAAGGCCGAGCTGCTGGTGGCCGGGGTCAAGGTCGCCACCCAGACCCCGCCGATCCGCTCCGGGCGCCGGGTGGTCTTCCTGACCCTCGACGACGGCACCGGTCCGGTCGACGCGACCTTCTTCGAGGACGCCCAGGGCCCCTACGCCGCCACCGTCTTCCACTCCTGGCTGCTGGTGGTGCGCGGCGAGCTGCGCCGCACCGGCCACCGCGGCGTCTCGTTGCGCGCCACCGGCTGCTGGGAGCTGCCGGCTCTGCACGAGCAGTGGCGTCGCGGTGGCATCGAGGCGGTGCACGAACAGATGGCGGTGGTGCCCGAGGGCTTCGGCGGCGTCGGGGTCGAGCTCGCCGGGCAGGGTGCGGCGCAGAGCCGGGCGCCGCGCCCGGTGATGGCGCGCCCCGACGGGCCGGGTGCCGCGGGCGGGATGGGGCGCCGGCGCGTGCTGGTGCACTCCAGCGGCTTCCGGCTCTCGCCGTACGCCGACATCAAGCCTGCCGGCGAGGAGACCCGCGACGTGGCACGCAAGCTGTGGCACCGCAGCCCGGGGAGCCCGGGATGATCGGCGTGCCCGTGGCCCTAGGGTGGGTGCCATGTCCGCCAGCGACCGCCCCAGCGAACGTCCCAGCGAGCGCCGGGCGGCGGCTCGCACCGCCGTGGTGTGGGACGCCCTGCGCCCGCTGCTCGAGCAGGCCGGGCCCCTCGACGTCCTCGACATCGGCGGCGGCACCGGCGGCTTCGCCGTGCGCGTGGCCGAGCTCGGCCACCGTGTCACCGTCGTCGACCCCAGCCCCGACGCCCTCGCCTCGCTCGGGCGACGTGCCCGGGAGCGCGGCGTCGAGGTCGCCGGGCGGCAGGGCGAGGTCTCGAGCCTGCTCGACGTCGCCGGCGCCGACAGCGCCGACCTGGTGCTGTGCCACGGAGTGCTCGAGCACGTCGGCGACCCCGCGACCGCCCTCGGTGTGCTCCGCGAGGCCGTGCGCCCCGGCGGCACCCTCAGCCTGCTCGTGGCCCAGCGCCACGCCGCGGTGCTGGCCCGCGCCATGGCCGGTCACTTCGGCCAGGCCCTCGCGCTGCTCGAGCCCACCGTCGACCCCGGCCGCGCCGGGCACCGCTACACCAGCGACGAGCTCGTCGCGCTGCTGGCCGCGGCCGGCCTGCACGTCGAGCAGGTCCACGGTGTGCGCGTCTTCGCCGACCTGGTCCCCGGCACCCTGCTCGACCTCGAGCCCGGTTCCACCGCCGCCCTGGTCGAGCTGGAGCAGGCGGTCGCCACGCGTCCTGAGTACCTCCCGCTCGCCACGCAGCTGCACGTGCTCGCCCGCTGACGCCGAGCGCGCTGTTCGCGCCGAGCCGGCGCCACTTCACGCCGAGCCGGCGCTACTTCACGTTCCCCCGCTTCGCTCCTCCCGTGAAGTAGCGCCGGCTCGGCGAGGATCGGCATGACCTCCGCCGGCGCCCCGGCCACGCCGATCCTGCACATCGACATGGACGCCTTCTACGCCTCGGTCGCGGTGCGGGAGCGGCCCGAGCTGTGGGAGGTGCCGGTCATCGTGGGCGGGGGCTACCGCGGCGTCGTGCTCTCGGCCAACTACCTGGCCCGCGAGCACGGTGTGCGTTCGGGCATGCCGGCCACCCGGGCCCGGCGGCTGTGCCCGCAGGCGGTGGTGGTGGCGCCCGACCACGAGCTCTTCGGCCGGGTCTCGACCGCGGTCGTGGAGACCTTCCGCCGGGTCACCCCGCTGGTCGAGGTGGTCTCCCTCGACGAGGCGTTCCTCGACGTCAGCGGCTCCGTACGCCGCCTCGGCCCCCCGACCGAGATCGCCGAGCAGGTGCGCGCCACCATCCACGACGAGCAGGCGATCACCTGCTCGGTCGGTGTCGCGGCCACCATCTCGGTGGCCAAGCTGGCCAGCAAGCGCGCCAAGCCCGACGGCGTGGTCGTGGTGCCGCCCGAGGAGATCACCACCTTCCTGCACCCGCTCGACGTCGGGGAGCTCTACGGGGTGGGGGAGAAGACCCGCGCCATGCTGCACCGCCTGGGCCTGGTCACCGTCGGCGACGTCGCGCACACCCCGGTGCGCACCCTCCAGCGCGCCGTCGGCGACCACCTCGGTCGCCACCTGCACGAGCTGGCGTGGGGCGACGACCGGCGTGAGGTGGTCGCCGGCTCCAGTGGGGCGTTCGGCCTCGGGGGCGGAGAGCCCGACCGGTCGATGGGGGCGCAGGAGACCTTCGGCCGCGACGTCGACGACCGGGCGGTGGTGCTGCGCGAGCTGCTGCGCCTGACCAGCACCGTCACCGGGCGGATGCGGGTGGCCGGCGTCGCCGGGCGCACCGTGACGCTGACCGTGCGCTTCGCCGACTTCACCACCATCACCCGTTCGCGCACGATGAGCGAGGCCACCGACGTGACCCAGGAGGTCTACCGCACTGCCACGGCCCTGTACGACGCCCTGGGCCTGCAGCGGGCCCGGTTGCGACTGGTGGGGGTCCGGGTCGAGGGGCTCGCGCCCCGCGAGAGCGTGCACCACCAGCACGTGCTGGGCGAGCGCGAGCACGGCTGGTCGGAGGCCGACCGTGCCGTCGACCGGGCGGCGCGGCGCTTCGGCTCGGCCGCGGTGCGCCCGGCGAGCCTGCTCTCCTGACCCGTTCCCATCCGTCCGGGCCGCCGCCCCGAACCACTCCCACGACAGGCCGACCACCCGGTCCCCGACCACGGCCCCGACCCGTCCAGAACCAAATTGTGTGAGCCGCCTACCGTGACGGCGAGGGCTTGCCTAGACTTGACGTGCCGACGTCGACCAGACGTGTCGGTGCGTGCGTGACCCATTGGAGGAACGGTGCCACTCTCGGAAGAGGAGCTACGACTGCTCGAGCAGATGGAGCGAGCCCTCTCCGAGGAGGATCCCAAGTTCGCCTCCACCCTGCGCGGCACGTCGCTGCGTCGCGCCGCCCGTCGCCGCGCGATGGCGGCGGGAGTCGTCTTCGTGGTCGGCATCGTCGTCCTGATGACCGGCGCGATCACCCAGATCTGGCCGATCGGCATCGTCGGCTTCGTGGTGATGCTCGGCTCGGCCACCTTCGGCCTCAACGCTCTGCGCACCCAGACCCAGGCCGGCTCGACCGCCCAGGCGGGCGCCTCCCCCGAGGAGCAGGGCGAGCGTTCCTTCACCGTCATCGACGGTGGTCGCCGCACCCGTGCGCGCCAGCGTCGCGGCGGCTCGAGCGGCTCCAGCGGTGCCGGCTTCATGGACCGCATGGAGGAGCGCTGGCGCCGCCGCCGCGAGGAGAACGGCGGCTTCTGAGCCCCACCCGGCCGGGTCGGCGTCAGCGCACGAGGTCGACGACCCCGTCGCGGTAGCCCAGCGACTCGGTCTCGGGCCCGGCCGCCACGTCCGTACGACGCGTGGGTCGCAGCAGCGTGCGCGGCAGCCAGGTGGCGCGTCGCCGGACCCGGGGCGTGGTGCCGTCGTGCAGGGCCTGCACCACCCGTCGGCCGTCCTCCTGGCGGTCGGGGCGGGACTCGTCGGTCCCGGCCGGGGCGTAGCGCAACCGCTCGACGTCGCCGACGAGCCGGTGCAGCGAGGCCACCGCCTCGGGGGCCTGCCCGGCGCCGTGCCCGGGGCGCAGCCGATCGTCGAGCGGGCTGCCCAGCCGGCCCACCAGTCCGGCGCCGGTCTCGCGCGGCGAGCGGTGGTCGGCGTAGGGCAGCCCCAGGTCGCGGGCGGTGTCGCGCAGCTCGTCCCAGATCGCCTCGGGGCCCGCGGCGAGACGGCGCTCGCGCCGACGGCGGCGTGCGGCACGGGGAGCCAGGGCCAGCGCGACCAGCGCCAGCGCCCCGAGCAGGGCACCCAGCAGGGTGCCCCAGGCGAAGCCGGGGTCCACGGCGCCGGTCTCGTCGTCGGCCTCGGGGTCGAGCTCGTCGGGGGCCGCGCTGGGCTCGCCGTTGCGGTCGGGCAGCTGGTCCTCGGCGCGCCCGCTGGGGCCGCTGGGCTCGGGCTGCTGCAGGTCGACGGCCTCGCGGGTGTAGGTGGGCACCGCGCCGGCGCGCGCCGGCGGGGTGGGCTCGAAGCGCACCCACCCGGAGCCGGCGATGAAGAGCTCGGGCCAGGCGTGCAGGTCGTCGGAGGAGTACTCGTAGACACCCTCGGCGATGCGTTGGGGCCGCAGGAAGCCGACGGCCACGCGGGCGGGGATGCCGAGCTGGCGGGCCATCACGGCCATCGCGCTGGCGAACTGCTCGCAGTAGCCGGTGCGGGCGTAGTCGCCCTCGGGGCTCAAGAACTCCTCCAGCTCGTCGGTGCCGTTGCCGGGAGGCACGTTGCGAAGCGAGTAGTCGAACTCCTGGCGGAACCAGTCCTGGAGGGCCACGGCCTTCTGGAACCGCGTCGGTGCGCCGGCGGTGACCTGGTTGGCCAGCTGGCGGATCAGCGGCGGCATGTCGACGGGCAGGTCGGTGTAGGAGGCGGAGACCATGCCGGCCGAGGAAGGGGCGTCGGCCAGCTCCTGGGCCGAGAGGTCGAGGTCGACCGCGGTCATCGTCCAGCTGGCCCCGGTGAGGTCGAGGTCGGGGTCGCCGGCCAGGAAGTCCATCGTGGACTCGTCGTAGCGCCAGTCGCCCGCGGCCTCGACCCGGCTCACCGGGGCGAAGGTCGGAAGCCAGCGTGAGGAGAACGTCTCGTAGGCCTCGAGCCGGTAGTCGAGGGTGCGGCGCGGCACCGACTGGCTGACGCCGGTCAGGGTGGGCATCTCGCCGTCGGGCAGGTTCTCGAGCGGGATGTCCCGATCACCGGGGCTCCACTCGTTCTGGGAGAAGCGGTTGAGCACCGAGATGCGCAGGTACTCGGGCTCCACCTGGTCGGTGCGCACGGCCAGCAACGGGGTGTCGTCGGGCCGGTTGAGGTCGCGCACCAGGTCGGTCATCGGGTTGTCGACGCTGATCTTGGTGTCCCCGCCGGGGCCCCGGCCCACGTCGAACAGCTGCACGTCGAGCGTCGGCACCGCCAGCGGCACCACGACGGCCAGCGCGGTCGCCACGCCGCCCACCGCGAGCGCGTTGAGCCGCACGGTGGCGGTGTGCACGCCCAGGCCCGAGGTGGCTGCGAGCGGGTCGGGGCTGTCCTCGCCCAGGCTGCGGCCCCAGCGGGCGACCTGCTCGCTCTCCTGCAGGTAGAGCATGGCCACGAAGCCGAGCGAGGAGAGCGCGAAGACCCACCAGGTCAGGTCGATGGCCAGCAGGCTGACCGGCACGCTGTAGACGGCCAGCAGCGGCAGGCCCGCCAGCGGCACCCGCCGCAGCCCGCAGGCCAGCAGGTCGACCAGGACCAGGCATGCCAGGCCACCCCCGACCAGCAGCGGCTCGACGGCCGCCTCGGCGGTGGGCACCGGCGAGGCGTAGACGCCCGCCGCCTCGCGTGCCTGCGAGAAGGCGACGAGCAGCGCGTCCCAGGTCGAGCCGACCGGGAGCGGGGAGCCGACGACGACCCAGCTCAGCGCCATCGCTCCACCCAGCAGCTGCAGCAGCAGCACGGAGAGCGCGCCCAGGCGCGACCAGCGGCCCACCGCCCCGATGCCGGCGACCAGCAGCGCGAGCCCGAGCAGGGGGGAGAGGAACAGTGCCGGGGCGTCGGTGAAGCCGCGCCACGACAGGATGCAGATCCAGGTGGTCAGCGCGGCGGCGGTCGACAGGGCGATCCCGGCGCCGAGGCTGCTGCGGGTCCTGCTGCTCACGAGCCCACCCCCGTCGTACGTCGCGTGCTCGCGCGGGCGGCCGAGCGCGCGGTCGAGCCGAGCTCCTGCCAGCGGGCCTCGAGCCGGTCGCGGGGCCCGACCCCCGTGACCCGCCAGCCCTGCTGGGCCAGCAGTCCGGTGGCCGGGGCGGAGCCGGCGCCGACCCAGGCCTCGACGTCGAGCGCCAGGGCGAGGGCGCTGCCGTGCTGGGACTGCATGCGGCGCAGCACCGGTGCGTCGTGCTGCTGGACCGCGCCCAGCACCGCGACGACCAGGCCGCCGTGGCCCGACTCGCCCAGCCAGGCGGTGTCGAGGCGTGGCGTCTCGACGGGCCGCAGGACGGCGAGCGCCTCCAGCAGGGGAGTGGTGCTCAGGTCGGCGCCGCGCTCGTGCCAGCCGCTGGCGCGGTCCTCGCCGGTGGCGGTGACCAGGCGCACCGCGAAGCCGCGCCGGGTCAGGTGCACCGCGACGGAGGCGGCGGCGCTGACGGCGGTCTCGAGCGAGGAGGCGATGCCCTCCCCTCGGTGGGCCCCGGCGCGGTTGTCGAGGAAGACCGTGGCCCGCGAGTGCCAGGGCTGCTCCTCGCGCCGCACCATCAGCTCGCCCATGCGGGCCGAGCTCGGCCAGTGCACGCGGCGCAGGTCGTCGCCGCGGTGGTACTCGCGGACCGTGACGTCCTCGGCGCTCCCGGTGGCGAAGGCGCGCGGGCGGTTGTCGCCGGAGCCGCTCTCGGCGCCGCCGAGCGGGATGGGCGCGAGCACGGCGGTGCGAGGCGTGACGGTCAGGGCGGAGGTGGTGTGGAAGGCGCGTCCGAGCTCGACGAGGCCGAACGGGTCGCTGACCCGCACCGACATCGGGCCGACCTCGAAGCGTCCGCGCACGTCGGAGCGCACCTGGTAGGCGACCTGGCGTCGCCAGCCGTGGCCGATGCCCTCGAGCACGAAGCGCGGGCGGGTGCCCAGCACGTAGGGCACGTGGTCCTCGAGCAGCAGCACGCCGCTGGGCGTGCGGCCCTCGTTGCTCAGCGACAGGGTCACCCGGGCCTGCTGTCCGGCGGCGACCAGTGAGGGGGAGACGGTGCGCACCAGCGCCAGCCGGTAGCGGCTGCGGCCCAGCACCAGCGCGGTGACCAGCGGCAGCGCCAGCACCAGCACGCCCACCCGGGTCAGGGCCGGCTGGCCGAGCAGCACGGCGCAGACGACGGCGGTGACCCCGGCGGCCACGAACGCGCGCCCGCGCACCGTCAGCCCGGCCAGCGCCTCCCTCATCGCGACCGGCCTCAGCCGCGGGTGCCGTCGGGCACCGGCACCGTCGCGACGAGACGGTGGAGGATCTCGTCGGTGCTGCGCCCGTTCATCGAGGCCTCGACGCTGGGCAGCAGCCGGTGGGTCAGCACTCGCGGAGCCAGGGTGCGCACGTCGTCGGGCAGCACGTAGTCGCGGCCCTGCAGGGCGGCGTACGCCTTGGCGGCGCGCACCAGGTGCAGCGTGGCGCGGGGCGAGGCGCCCAGCACCAGCTCGTCGGTACGCCGCGTGGCCGAGGTGAGCGCGACGGTGTAGCGCTGCACTGCCTCGGCGACGAAGACCTGCCCGACGATCGCGGTGAGCTTGCGGATCTCGGCGGCGTCGGTGACGTGCTCGAGGTCGTCGAGGGGGTTGCCCTCGGTGTGGCCCGTGATCATCGCCAGCTCGGCGGCCTCGACGGGGTAGCCCATCGAGGTGCGCACCATGAACCGGTCGCGCTGGGCCTCGGGCAACGTGTAGGTGCCCTCCATCTCCACCGGGTTCTGGGTGGCGATGACCATGAAGGGCGTCTCGAGCTGGTAGGTCGCGTTGTCGACGGTGACCTGGCGCTCCTCCATGCACTCCAGCAGCGCCGACTGGGTCTTGGGCGAGGCGCGGTTGATCTCGTCGCCGACCACGATGTTGGCGAAGACGCCACCGGGGCGGAACTCGAACCGGCGGGTGTCCTGGTTGAAGACCGACACGCCGGTCACGTCGGAGGGCAGCAGGTCGGGCGTGAACTGGATGCGGCGCACGGTGGAGTCGATCGAGCGGGCCAGGGCCTTGCTCAACATGGTCTTGCCGACGCCGGGCACGTCCTCGATGAGCAGGTGGCCCTCGGCCAGCAGCACGACGAGCGCCGAGCTCACGACCTCGGGCTTGCCCTCGATCACGCGCTCGACGTTGGTGCGCACCCGCTCCATCACGCGCGCCAGCGTCTCGAGGTCTGCGCCTCCAGCGGTCGGAGATCCCACGAGCGGTCCCTTCCAGGTCGTGCCGGTGCCCGGCAGTGGGTTTCCACCGTATGCCGTCGCGGCAACACCGCGCTCCACCGAGGTCGTGGGGCTGCCGACGGCCGTGGGGGAGGGGAGCGGGTCGAGGGGGGAGCGCGGGGGTGCGAACGGGGTGGAATGTGGTTGACGGTGGAGGGATGTGGAGTAGAGTGGGGGAAAGTGGAGCAAGTGACCGTCCCGGGGCTTGTCGACGTGGAGGTGCGATGTGTTCTTCATGGGCACCTACACCCCCAAGGTCGACGACAAGGGGCGCCTCTTCCTCCCGGCCAAGTTCAGGGACGCACTGTCGGAGGGGCTCGTGATCACGCAAGGACAGGAGAACTGCCTGACCGTGTGGCCCGAGGCGACCTTCATGGCCGAGGCACGGCGGGCCCAGGAGACCCCGATGACGAACAAGGACGCTCGCGACTACCGCCGCGTGCTGTTCGCGGGGGCCGAGCAGGGCACGCCCGACAAGCAGGGCCGCATCGGCATCTCGCCGATCCTGCGGGCCAGCGCCGGCATCGAGCGCGACGTGGTCGTGGCCGGCGTCGGTGACCGGGTCGAGATCTGGAACCCCCAGCGCTGGGCCGAGTACTCCACCGGAGCGCAGGCCAAGTTCGCCGAGCTCGACGAGGCACCCCCGCTCTGAGCGGGCGCTCCACCACGCACCACCAGCGACAGACCACCAACAGAACAGTGATCCGCAGGGCCCGGTCTCGGCCCGCTCCCCACTCGTCTTCTGGGACACCTTCCCCGGCCCCAGACGACACCCGGTTCTGGGGCACCTTCCCCGGTTCCAGAACCCCTGAAGCACCGGCGAGCGGGCAGGGACCAGACCCTGCGGACCACCTGCACCCGGATCGCCCCACCGGCGCTCCACCCACGCTCCACCAGCACCACTTCCCGCACCAGCACCACGACGCAGCACTCTCCTGATGGGGTCGAGACCATGAGCAGCACCCAGGTCGACGGACTGACCGGCGCACCCGGCGCCCGGCCGGCACCCGGCGCCCCCGTGCCCCGGGTGCGCCACCAGGCCCAGGACGCGCTGCGGCTGATGGCGTTCTCGGCAGCCATGTCGCTGAGCGCGGCGGTGGCCTTCACGCTCCTGACGAGCCTGGGCCGCTGACGTGGCCGGCCCCTCGCACGTCCCGGTGCTCCTCGACCGGGTCGTGGCACTGCTCGCCCCCGCGCTCGACCACCCCGGTGCGGTCCTCGTCGACTGCACCCTGGGCCTCGGCGGCCACTCCGAGGCGGTCCTCGAGCGCCTCGAGCACGCCCGCGTCGTCGGGATCGACCGCGACCCCGCCGCCCTCGAGCTCGCGGGGCGGCGGCTGGCGGCGTACGGCGACCGGTTCCGCGGGGTGCACGCGGTCTACGACGAGATCCCCGAGGTCCTCGACGAGCTGGGCCTCGACCACGTCGACGCGGTCCTCTTCGACCTGGGCGTCTCCTCGATGCAGCTCGACGTGCGCGAGCGCGGCTTCGCCTACGCCGAGGACGCGCCCCTCGACATGCGGATGGGCAGCACCGGCCCCACCGCCGCCGACGTGCTGAACACCTACTCCGCGGCCGAGCTGACGCGGGTGCTGCGCGACTACGGCGAGGAGAAGTTCGCCCGCAAGATCGCCGCGGCCGTGGTGCGGCGGCGCGAGAGCGAGCCGTTCACGACCTCGGCCGCGCTGGTCGAGCTGTTGTACGCCGAGATCCCGGCGCCGGCGCGCCGTACCGGCGGGCACCCGGCCAAGCGCACCTTCCAGGCACTGCGCATGGAGGTCAACGACGAGCTCGCGGTGCTGCGCCGGGCGCTGCCGGCGGCCATCGACGCGATCGGCGTCGGCGGGCGGGTGGTGGTGGAGTCCTACCACTCGCTGGAGGACCGGCTCGTCAAGCAGGCGTTCACCGCCGCGACCCGTTCCGAGGTCCCCGTCGACCTGCCCTTCGTGCCCGAGGGCAGCGAGCCGGCGCTGCGCCTGGTCACCCGCGGCTCCGAGAAGGCCGACGCCGCCGAGATCGAGGCCAACCCGCGCGCCGCCTCGGTGCGCCTGCGCGCGGTCGAACGCGTGCGACCCACCACGACCACCACCACCGGAAGGGGAGCCGCCCGATGAGCAGTCTCTACAGCACCCAGGGCGCCGCCCGCAGTCGGATGCCGCGCATCGCCGGCGCCGCCGTCGAGCGCGCCCGGCTCAGCGTGGTGCCGGTCGCGCGCACCCGCGCCGCGAAGGTCCCGTTCGTCAGCCTGGTGACCGTGCTGCTGCTCGGCGGGGTCGTGGGGCTGCTGCTCTTCAACACCTCCATGCAGCAGTCGGCCTTCGCCGCGACCTCGCTCGAGCAGCGCGCCACCGTGCTCTCGGCGCGCCAGGAGGCGCTGGCCAGCAAGCTCGAGCAGCTGCGCGACCCCCAGCAGATCGCGCGCCGCGCCCAGAGGATGGGCATGCAGGTGCCGGCCGCGCCGCTCTTCCTCGACCTCGCCGACGGCTCGGTCTCCGGCGACGCCGCCGGGGCCACGCTCGGCGCGCGGCTGCCGCTCGACCCGCTGCCCCCGGCCCGTCCCTCGGAGCTCGACCCGCCCGCGACCGTGGTGACCCCGCCGGAGGGCGTGCTGGGCGACCAGCGTGGCGACGGCTCCGGTGGCGGCGACGGGGGTAAGAACAAGCAGGACGAGAAGAAGCGGGACGAGGAAAGAACAAGGACAAGAACGACAAGAAGGACAAGAAGGCCGACAAGAACAAGAACGACAAGAAAGAACAAGAAAACGACTGACCCGCCGCGCCACCCGACCCACCGACGACCAGCACCCCAGGGAGGAGCCCTCGTGCCCACCACGCGCCCGATGCCGAGCCACGAGGCCGCGGCTCGCCGCGGCCACCCGCACTTCCGGCTGCGGGTCGGGTTCGTCCTGATCGCCATGGTGCTCTCGGTCTTCGCGGGCCGGCTGGTGCAGCTGCAGGGCATCGACCCGAAGGCCTACGCCGAGATGGCGGCGGCCGAGGGCATGGACGAGATGGTGCTGCCGGCCCAGCGCGGCGCGATCCTCGACCGCAACGGCGAGCCGCTGGCGCAGTCGGCCGACGGTCTGATGGTCGTGGCCGACCCGGCCCTGGTCAACACCGACGCGGACGGCCAGGAGGTCGACCGGGCCCCCGAGCTCGCGAAGTTCCTCTCGGGCAAGCTCGACGTCGACTACTTCACGTTGCTCCAGCGCCTGCGCACCGAGAGCCGCTTCCAGTACGTCGCCCGCGGCGTGCCCGCCGCGACCGCGACCAAGGTGGTCGACCGCGCCGAGGAGCTCGGCTTCGACGGGCTCTCGACCTGGCGCGACCCGGTGCGCGAGTACCCCGCCGACGACGTGGCCGCCAACCTGGTCGGCTTCCTCGGCACGCCGCTCGCCGACGGCACCCCCCAGCCGCTGGCCGGCTTCGAGCGCACCTTCGACGAGCTGCTCTCCGGCACCGACGGCTCGGCCCGCTACGCGATGGCCGCCGGCAACAAGCTGCCGCTCGGCGACAACACGGTCGTGGAGGCGAAGGACGGCCAGGACCTCACGCTCACCGTCGACCGCGAGCTGCAGTGGTACGCCCAGCGGGTGGTGCGCCAGACGGTGCAGCAGGCCCGAGGCGACTCCGGCCTGGCCGTGGTGATGGACTCGCGCACCGGCGAGGTGCTGGCCCTGGCCGACCACCCGACGTACGACGCCAACGCACCGCTGGCCTCCGACGAGGCCGACCTGGGCTCCCGGGCGGTCAGCGACGTCTACGAGCCGGGCTCGGTCTCGAAGGTGCTGACCATGGCCGGGCTGCTCGACGCCGGCAAGGTCACCCCGCGCACCCGGCTCACGGTGCCCGGGTCGCTGGCCCGCCAGGACCGCACCATCGGCGACTGGTTCCCCCACGACACGATCCGGCTGACCCTGGCCGGGGTGCTGGCCAAGTCGTCCAACATCGGCACCGTGCTGGCCTCCGACAAGTTCGAGGACGGCCAGATGCGCCGCTACCTGGCGGCCTTCGGTCTCGGCTCGGCCACCGGCGCCGGGGTGCGCGGCGAGTCGGCGGGCATCCTGCCCGACCCCTCGCTGTGGACCAGCCAGACCCAGGACCGCATCGCCTTCGGTCAGTCGGTGTCGGTGAACGCCCTGCAGATGACCGCCGCGGTCAACACGATCGCCAACGACGGCGTGCGCATCGACCCGAGCCTGGTGCGCGGCAGCGCGACCACCGACGCGGGGGAGCAGGTCGGCACCGACCAGGCCGCCACCACCGAGGTCATCAGCGCCGAGGCAGCGCGCAAGACGGCGCTGATGATGGAGCGCGTCGTCGACCCCGAGGCCGGGGTCGCGCCCGGCGCCCAGGTCCCCGGCTACCGGGTGGCCGGCAAGACCGGCACCGCCCAGCGCGCGAGCTCCGAGTGCGGCTGCTACGACGGCACCTTCACGGTCTCCTTCGCGGGCTTCGCGCCGGCCGACGACCCGCGCTTCACCGTCTACGTCGTGGTGCAGAACCCGCGCAACGGCGGTGGCGGCGGCTCGGTGGCCGGCCCGGCGTTCGCCAAGATCACCGGCTACGCGCTGCGCCGCTATGCCGTGCCGCCCACGGGCGCCCCCGCCTCCGACCTGCCGGTCGAGTGGTGACCCGGCCCATATCTCGCCCTGACCCGGCCCGAATGTTGCGCTCACCCGGCCCGGATCTCGCGCTGCTAGCCTCCCCGCATGCCTCGCCCTGACGTCCCAGCGACCCGGCCCGTCGACCCGTCGCGCACTGCGCTGAGCGAGCTCGCCGACTGGGCGCGCCAGGCCCTGGCGATGGTCGAGCACCGCGGCGACGACGTGGTGCTGACCGGCATCAGCCTGAGCAGCCAGCGCGTGCGCGCCGGCGACCTGTACGCCGCCCTGCCGGGCGCCCGCGCCCACGGGGCCGACTTCGCCGCCGACGCGCTCGAGGCCGGTGCGGTCGCGGTGCTGACCGACCCGGCGGGAGCCGAGAAGGTGCCTGCGGGCGTGCCGCTGCTGGTGACCGAGGACCCCCGCCGGATCCTGGGCCGGCTGTCGGCCCGGGTCTATGGCGACCCGGCCGAGCGGCTGACGATGATCGGCGTCACCGGCACCCAGGGCAAGACCACCACCACCCGGCTGCTCGAGGGCGGGCTGGGCGCCGCCGGGCTGGTGGGCGCGGTGATCGGCACCGTCGGCACCCGCGTGGCCGGCCGCGACGTGCCGACGACGCTGACCACGCCCGAGGCCCCCGACCTGCACGGGCTCTTCGCGGCCATGGTCGAGCAGGGTGTCGACGTCTGCGCGATGGAGGTCTCCAGCCACGCGCTGGTGCTCGGCCGGGTCGACGGTGTGGTCTTCGACGTGGCGGTCTTCCTCAACCTGGGGCGCGACCACCTCGACTTCCACGACACGGTGGAGGAGTACTACGCGGCCAAGGCGTCGCTGTTCACCCCCGAGCGCGCCCGCCGGGCGCTGGTCAACGTCGACGACGAGCACGGACGCCGCCTGGTCGCCGAGACCGAGCTGCCGGTGGCCACCTTCTCCACGGCCGGCTCGCCGGCCACCTGGGGCGTCGGCGACGTCGACGCCTCGCCCAGCCGCTCGGACTTCCGGGTGCTGGGCCCCGGAGACCGGGCGTTCGCCGCTGGGGTGCCGCTGGCGGGCTCCTTCAACGTCTCCAACGCGCTGGCCGCCATCGCCGCGGTGGGGGAGAGCGCTGCCGGCGACGTCGACCCGGTCGACGTCGCTGCCCAGGAGGCCGCCGGCATCAGCGCGCTGCCGGGGGTGCCGGGCCGCCTCGAGAGCGTCGTGGCGGGCCAGGACTTCGAGGTGGTCGTCGACTACGCCCACAAGCCCGACGCGGTCGAGGCGGCGCTGGGGGCGCTGCGTCCACTGACCACGGGCCGGCTGGTGCTGGTGATCGGCGCCGGCGGCGATCGCGACACCGGCAAGCGGCCGGTGATGGGCGAGATCGGCGCCCGCCTGGCCGACGTGCTCGTCGTGACCGACGACAACCCCCGCTCCGAGGACCCCGCCGCGATCCGGGCGGCGCTGCTGGCCGGGGCCGAGCAGGTGCCGAGCGACCAGCGCGCCGAGGTGCTCGAGGTCGCCGGCCGGCGGGCCGCGATCGCCGAGGCGCTGGGCCACGCGGGCCCGGGCGACATCGTGCTGGTCGCCGGCAAGGGCCACGAGACCGGCCAGGAGGTCGACGGCGTGGTGCACCCCTTCGACGACCGCGAGGTCGCCGCCGAGCTGCTGCGCGCGCGACCTGCGTCGGACGCCGCGGACTGGCGGGTCGAGCGGGTCGACCGGGCGTGATGATCGACACCCGCCCGGCGAGGCGCGGTCGAGCCCGCCGGCGGCGTACGCCAAGATGAACGGTGCCGGTGAGCCGGCCCGGTCGGTGGCGCACGTCGTCGGCGAGGTGATCTGGGAGCGGAACGAGGTGCAACGGCGGTGAGGGCGATCCTGCTGGGCGGAGGTCTGGCCCTGCTGATCTCGCTGATCGGCACCCGCTTCGCGATCAGGCAGTTCACGCGGTGGGGCTACGGCCAGGAGGTCCGCGACGACGGCCCGACGACCCACCACGTCAAGCGTGGCACCCCGACCATGGGCGGCGTGGTCATCATCGGCGCGACCGTGCTCGGCTACTTCGGGGCGAAGCTGATCACGCTGAGCCCGCCCACCGCCTCGGCGCTGCTCCTGCTGCTGCTCTTCGTCGGCATCGGCGCCGTCGGGTTCCTCGACGACTTCATCAAGATCTACAAGCAGCGCAGCCTCGGGCTGCGCAGCAAGGCCAAGATCGTCGGGCAGACGGTGGTCGGCCTCACCTTCGGCATCCTGGCGCTGAGCCCGATGCTCGAGGACGACCGGGGCCAGCGGCCGGCGTCGTACTCGCTGTCCTTCATCCGCGACTTCGACAGCATCGTGCTGCCGGCCGCCGCGGTCGTGGCGCTGATCCTCGTCATGGTGATCGCCACCAGCAACGCCACGAACCTCACCGACGGCGCCGACGGGCTGCTGACCGGGTGCAGCATGATGGTCTTCGGGGCCTACACGATCGTGAACATCTGGCAGAACAACCAGTGGTGCGGCCAGTCCGACATCACCTACGGCAAGTGCTACGAGGTGCGCGACCCGCTCGACCTCGCGATCGTCGCGGCCGCGATCACCGGCGCCTGCTTCGGCTTCTTGTGGTGGAACGCCTCGCCGGCCCAGATCTTCATGGGCGACACCGGCTCGCTGGCGCTGGGCGCCGCGCTGGCCGGTCTGGCCGTGCTGACCCGCACCGAGCTCCTGCTGGTCATCGTCGGTGGCGTCTTCGTGATGGAGACCGTCTCGGTGATGCTGCAGGTGACCTGGTTCAAGGCCAGCAGGCGCCTCACCGGGACACCCAAGCGGCTCTTCCGGATGGCCCCCATCCACCACACCTTCGACATGGCCTGGGGTGAGGTCACCATGGTGATCCGGTTCTGGATCCTCACCGGCCTGTGCGTCGCCGGCGGCCTGGGCATCTTCTACGCCGAGTGGGTGGCCGGCACGTGAGCGCGCCCCGCGACCTCGACGGCCTCGACCAGACCAGCTCCTGGGACGGCGTGCGCGCTGTCGTCGCCGGCTTCGGCGTCTCCGGCTTCGCCGCCGCCGACAACCTCAACCACCTCGGCGCCAGCGTCACCGCCCTCGACGAGTCGGCGACCGGCAAGGAGGAGAAGGCCGAGCTGCTCGAGGTGCTCGGCGCCACGATCCGCCTGGGCGAGGGTGCCACGGCGAGCCTCCCCGACGACGTCGACGTGCTCGTCACCTCGCCCGGCTGGCGCCCCGACGCCCCGCTGCTGGCCCAGGCGCGCGAGCGCGGCATCCCGGTGTGGGGCGAGGTCGAGCTGGCCTGGCGCCTGCGCCACCCCGAGCACGCCGCCCCCTGGCTGGCGGTGACCGGCACCAACGGCAAGACCACCACCGTGCAGATGCTCGAGACCATCCTGCGCACCGCCGGGCTGCGCGCCGTGGCGGCGGGCAACGTCGGGCTGCCGATCGTCGAGGCGGTGATGGACCCGACGCCGTACGACGTGCTGGCCGTCGAGCTCTCCAGCTTCCAGCTGCACTACACCAGCTCGATGAGCGCCGAGTCGGCCGCGGTGCTCAACGTCGCCGAGGACCACCTCGACTGGTACGCCTCGATGGACGAGTACGCCGCCGACAAGGGCCGCGTCTACGAGCAGGTCCAGCGCGCGTGCGTCTACAACGTCGACGACCCGGTGACCGAGCAGCTGGTCCGCGAGGCCGACGTGGTCGAGGGTGCCCGGGCCATCGGGTTCACCCTGGGCATGCCCGGGGTCGGGATGCTCGGGCTGGTCGAGGACATCCTGGTCGACCGGGCCTTCATCGAGCAGCGCGCCGACTCGGCCGCCGAGCTGGTCACCGTCGACGAGCTGGCCAGCAGCGCCCCGCACTACGTGGCCAACGCGCTGGCCGCCGCCGCCCTGGCGCGCGCCCACGGCGTCTCGCAGCAGGCGGTGCGCGACGGGCTGCGGGCCTTCCGGCCCGACGGGCACCGCATCGCCGAGGTGGCGCGCCACGAGGGCGTCACGTGGGTCGACGACTCCAAGGCCACCAACCCGCACGCGGCGCTGGCCTCGCTGCGCGCCTACGACAGCGTCGTGTGGGTCGCCGGCGGGTTGGCCAAGGGCGCTCGCTTCGAGGAGCTGGTGGCCGCGGTGCGCGACCGGCTGCGCGCCGTGGTGCTGCTGGGTCGCGACCGAGCGGTGGTCGCGGAGGCTCTTGCGCGACACGCACCGGATGTGCCGGTGATCGAGGTTGAGGCACATGAGACTGGTGTGACTGACGATGAGCACGGGCCGATGGGTCGCGTCGTCGAGGCCGCCGCCGGCCTCGCCCAGCCGGGCGACACGGTGCTGCTGGCCCCGGGATGCGCCTCGCAGGACATGTTCACCGACTACGGCGCTCGCGGCGACGCGTTCGCCGCCGCCGTACGGGCCCGCACCGGGCCCTAGGAGCACAGCCGCAGGAGAGGGGCCGAGGTGACCACAGCTGTCCCCGACGACTCCGACGACATGGGGATGCCTCGGCGCACCGGCTCCGTGCGGGCGGCGGTGGTCTCGCTGCGCGAGGCCTTCGACCGGCCGCTGACGTCGTACTACATGCTGCTCGGCGCCTCCGCGCTGCTGCTGACCATCGGTCTGGTGATGGTGCTCTCGGCCTCGAGCGTGTGGTCGTTCAAGGTCTACGAAGGCGACTCCTACGCGGTGGTGCGCCGCCAGCTGATGTGGCTCTCCCTGGGCCTGCCTGCCGCGTTCGTGGCCAGCCGGATGCCGCTGCGCTGGGTCCGGGCGCTGGCCTACCCGGCCTACCTGCTCTCGCTGGTCCTGCTGCTGGCCACCGCGTTCGTGGGCACCTCGGTCAACGGCAACCAGAACTGGTTGGGCGTGGGCTCGCTGGCCATCCAGCCCTCCGAGGTCGCCAAGCTGGCCCTGGTGCTGTGGGCTGCCCACATCTACGCCAACAAGGAACGGCGCCTGCACAGCCTGCACCAGCTCGTGGTGCCGGTGGTCCCGGGCCTGCTGCTGGCCACGCTGCTGGTGGTGGCCGGTCGCGACCTCGGCACCGCCCTGGTCTTCTTCGCGATCCTGCTCGGCATGCTCTGGGTGGTCGGCGCGCCCGCCCGGCTCTTCTGGCTGGCGATCTCGCTGGTCAGCGTCGCCGCGATCGGGCTGGCGGCCACCGACACCGAGCGGGTCGCGCGGATCACCAACTTCGCCGACCCCTTCCAGGACTATCTCGACACCGGCTGGCAGCCCGCCCACGGCCTCTACGCGCTCTCCTCCGGCGGCTGGTTCGGACAGGGCATCGGGGCCAGCCAGCAGAAGTGGGGTGACCTGCCCGAGGCGCACACCGACTACATCTTCGCGGTGCTCGGCGAGGAGCTCGGCCTGGTCGGCACCCTCCTGGTCGTCGTGCTCTTCCTGACCATCGCGCTGGCGGCGCTGCGGGTGGCCCGCCACACCCAGGAGCCGTTCGTGCGCTACGCCAGCTTCGGCATCGTGGTCTGGCTCGTGGGCCAGATGATCATCAACGTGGGCATGGTGCTGGCACTGCTGCCGGTCATCGGCATCCCGCTGCCGCTGATCTCGTACGGCGGCTCGTCCCTGCTGCCCTCGCTGGTGGCGCTGGGCCTGCTGATCGGCTTCGCCCGCAGCGAGCCCGAGGCCGCCCGCGCCCTGGCCGCCCGCCGCCGTGGCCGCGCCGCGGGCGTCGCGGCCGGTGCCCCGCACAGCAGCCACACCGCCTAGATTGAGCCCGATGCGCATCCTCCTCGCCGGTGGCGGCACCGCCGGCCACACCTCGCCCCTGCTCGCCACCGCCGACGCGCTGCGCCGGCTCGACCCGACGGTCGAGATCACCTGCCTGGGCACCCCCCGTGGCCTGGAGAACACCGTGGTCCCGGCGGCCGGCTACCCCCTCGAGCTGGTGCCGCCGGTGCCGCTGCCGCGCAGGCCCGGCGCCGACCTGCTCAAGGTGCCCGCACGGGTGCGTGACGCGGTGCGCCAGACCCACGCGGTGCTCGACCGCGTCGACCCCCACGTGGTCGTGGGCTACGGCGGCTACGTCTCGGTGCCGGCCTACCTCGCCGCCCGCAAGCGTCGCCTGCCCGTCGTCGTGCACGAGCAGAACGCGCTGCCCGGCCTGGGCAACAAGCTCGGCGCCCGGGTCGCCTCGCGGCGCGGCGGCCGGGTCGCGGTCAGCTTCCCCGACACCCCGTTGCCCGGCGCCGAGTACGTCGGTCTGCCGATCCGGCGGATGATCTCCACCCTCGACCGCGTGGCGCTGCGCGCCGAGGCCCGTGCCTTCTTCGGCCTCGACCCCGACCGGCCGACCCTCGTGGTGACCGGCGGCTCCCAGGGCGCACGACGCATCAACCAGGCCGTCTCCGGCGCCGCCCGTCAGCTCGGCGAGGCCGGCGTGCAGGTGCTGCACGTCGTCGGCGCGCGCGGGGAGGTCGAGCCCGGCGCGACCACCGCGACCCAGACGCCCTACGTCGTGGAGCACTTCGTCGACCGGATGGACCTCGCCCTGGCCGCCGCCGACCTGATGATCTGCCGCAGTGGCGCCAACAGCGTCGTCGAGGCCGCCGCCACCGGTGTGCCCGCGGTCTTCGTGCCGCTGCCGATCGGCAACGGCGAGCAGGAGCTCAACGCCCGCCCGGTCGTCGAGGCCGGGGGAGCGGTGCTGGTGCGCGACGAGGAGCTGCACGCCGAGTGGGTGGTCGCCAACGTCGTGCCGTTGGCCACTGATGCCGCCCGCCTGGCCACGATGGGCGCCGCGGCACGCCACCTGGTGCCCCGCGACGCCGACGAGACGCTCGCGCGGATCGTGCTCGAGGCCGGCGGAGCGGCGCGATGAGGCTGCCGGTCCCCGAGGTGGTGCCCGGCCTCGACGAGCTCGGCCGCGTGCACTTCGTCGGCATCGGCGGCGCCGGCCTGTCGGCCATCGCCCGCATCATGGCCGCCCGCGGCGTCGAGGTCACCGGCAGCGACGACCACGACACCCCCTTCCTGCCCGCGCTGCGCGAGGTGGGGGTGACCTGCCACCTCGGCTACGCCCCCGCCCACCTCGGCGACCTCGGCCCGGGTGACACCGCCGTGGTCACCACCGCCGCCCGCGAGGACAACCCCGAGGTGCTCGAGGCGCGCCGGCGCGGGCTGCGGCTGCTGCCGCGCTCGGCCGGGCTCGCGTCGGTGATGAGCGAGCGCCGGGTGCTGGCCGTGGCCGGCACGCACGGCAAGACGACCACCACGTCGCTGCTGACCGTGGCCCTGCTCGCGTGCGGCGCCGACCCGACGTACGCCGTCGGCGGTGTGCTGTCGGCGACCGGGCGCAACGCCGACGCCGGGGCCGGCGACCTCTTCGTCGCCGAGGCCGACGAGAGCGACGGCGCCTTCCTGGTCTACCGCCCGCACGCGGCGATCGTCACCAACGTCGGTGCCGACCACCTCGACACCTGGGGCACCGAGGAGGCCTACCGAGCCGCCTTCGCCGAGTTCGTGACCACCATCGACGTCGACGGCTTCCTGGTCGTCTGCGTCGACGACCCCGGCGCGGAGGCGCTGCGCCCGCTGGCCGCCGCCCGCGGGCTCGAGGTGGTCGGCGTCGGCGAGGGCGAGCACGCCGACCTGCGCGCGCTCGACGTCGTGCTCGAGGGCACCACCTCCTCCTTCACCGTCGTCGACCGCGGCCTCGAGCTGGGCCGCGTCCGCCTGGCCATCCCCGGACGCCACTACGTGCTCGACGCGCTCGCCGCGCTCGGCGTCGGGCTGCGGCTCGGGATGCCGTTCGAGGGGCTGCGCGACGGGCTGGAGGCCTTCGGGGGCACCGGCCGCCGGATGGAGGCCAAGGGCGAGGCCGGCGGGGTGCGGGTCTACGACTCCTACGCCCACCAGCCCATCGAGATCGCCGGCGACCTCGAGGCCGCCCGCGCGGTGGCGGGGGAGGGGCGCGTCGTGGTGGCCTTCCAGCCCCACCTGGTCTCGCGCACCCGTCTCTTCGGCGCCGCCATGGGCGTCGCGCTGGGCGCCGCCGACGAGGTCGTGGTGCTCGACGTGCACCTGGCCCGCGAGGACGCCGATCCCGAGGTCACCGGCGCGCTGGTCGCCGACCACGTGCCGCTGCCCGCGGAGCGCGTCGCCTTCGTGCCCGACATCGCCGACGTGCCCGCCGCGCTCGTCGACCGGGCCCGCCCCGGCGACCTGGTGCTGACCCTGGGCGCCGGCAGCGTCACCGAGGTCGGGCCCCGCGTGCTCGACCTGCTGCGGGAGGCCGCCGGTGGCTGAGACCCGCACCCGCACCGGTGCCCCGGCCGGCCCGGCTGGCACCGTCACCGCGTCCTCGCAGCGCCGCTTCGCGCGGCGCCAGTGGGCGCGGCGCTGGCTGCGGCTGCGCCACGTGGTCGTGGCGGTGCTGGCCCTCGCGCTGCTCGTCGTCGGCGTCTGGTCGGTCTGGTTCTCCTCGCTGCTGGCCGTCGAGCAGGTCGAGGTGGTCGGCGCCGACGTGCTGAGCGAGCAGGAGGTCCGCGAGGCCGCGTCGGTGCCGGTCGGCGACCCGGTGGCCCGCATCGACCTCGACGCGGTGCGTGCGCGGGTCGAGGCGCTGGCGGTGGTGCGCAGTGCCGACGTCACGCGTGCCTGGCCCGACGGCGTGCGGGTCGAGGTGGAGGAGCGGGTGGCCGTCGCGGTGGTGCGGATCGGCTCGACACTGCGTGGCATGGACGCCGAGGGCGTGGTCTTCCGGGACTACCAGGACACCCCTGCCGCCCTGCCGCGTGTCGACGCGCTGTCGGGAGTGACCAGCGAGGCGCTCCGAGAGGGCGCGGCCGTGGTGGCCGCCCTCCCCGAGGGCCTGGCCGCCGACGTCGACCACGTCGAGGTCGGCACCGTGGACCAGATCCGCCTGCTGCTGCGCGACGGGCGTGAGGTGGTCTGGGGCAGCAGCTCGGACGCCGAGCAGAAGGCCCGCGTCCTCGAGGTGCTGCTCGAGCAGGACGGCCGGGTGCTCGACGTCTCCGTGCCCGCCACCCCCACCACCCGCAGCTGACCCGGCCCGAACCTCGCGCCGACCCGGCCCGAACTTCGCGCCGATCCGGCCCGGACTTCGCGCCGGACCGGCACTCGCCGGTCGGTGTGAGCGGTCCCACGCCGCGACATCCGAGAAATGACGCCGACACGCGGTGTGTCGGCGCCAGCGGGGTACGCCGGCTGCCTACTGTCGTGACCACGACGAGGTTGACATAACTATAACCCTCTACCTGAGGGTCAGAGTTGAGAGACACGCCGACCCGTCGTCCAGGACTCAGCAACACCCAGCAGAACAGCAACGCACCCATCCGAGTACTCAGCGAGAGGCGAGCCACCGTGGCAGCTGCACAGAACTACCTGGCCATCATCAAGGTCGTGGGCATCGGTGGTGGTGGTGTCAACGCCGTCAACCGGATGATCGAGGTCGGTCTGAAGGGCGTCGAGTTCATCGCCATCAACACCGACGCGCAGGCGCTGCTGATGAGCGACGCCGACGTCAAGCTCGACATCGGTCGCGAGCTGACCCGCGGCCTCGGTGCCGGCGCCAACCCCGAGGTCGGGGCGCGCGCGGCCGAGGACCACGCCGACGAGATCGAGGAGGTGCTCAAGGGCGCCGACATGGTCTTCGTCACCGCCGGCGAGGGGGGCGGCACCGGCACCGGCGGCGCGCCCGTCGTGGCCCGCATCGCGCGCTCGCTCGGTGCGCTGACCATCGGTGTCGTCACGCGGCCGTTCGCCTTCGAGGGTCGCCGTCGCGCCAACTCCGCCGAGGAGGGCATCGCCGGCCTGCGCGAGGAGGTCGACACGCTGATCGTCATCCCCAACGACCGCCTGCTCTCGATCAGCGACCGCAACGTCTCCGTCCTCGACGCCTTCAAGCAGGCTGACCAGGTGCTGCTGCAGGGTGTCTCGGGCATCACCGACCTGATCACCACGCCCGGGCTGATCAACCTCGACTTCGCCGACGTGAAGTCGGTCATGGCCAACGCCGGCTCGGCCCTGATGGGCATCGGCTCGGCCCGTGGCGAGGACCGTTCGGTGGCCGCAGCCGAGATGGCCGTCTCCTCGCCGCTGCTCGAGGCCAGCATCGACGGCGCCCACGGCGTGCTGCTCTCGATCGCCGGTGGCTCCGACCTGGGCCTCTTCGAGATCAACGAGGCGGCAGCCCTGGTCGCGGAGGCCGTGCACCCCGAGGCGAACATCATCTTCGGGGCCACGATCGACGACGCGCTCGGCGACGAGGTGCGGGTCACCGTCATCGCGGCCGGGTTCGACGGAGGCACCCCCAAGCGTCGTGACGAGGGCACCGTGCTGCGCCGCGAGCCGCGCGAGCAGCAGAGCCAGGAGGAGACCCGCGAGGCGGCGCGTGCGGCGGCGAGCCGTCGCGACGACCGCGACGAGCGCGACAAGGTCGAGGCCGGCGCGCGTCCGGGTGCGGCGCCGCAGCGGCCCGCCGTCACCCCGCAGCAGACCTTCGCCCCGTCGGCCCCGCAGGCCCCCAGGCCGGCGCCGCGCCAGGTCCAGTTCGACGACGACGACCTCGACGTGCCCGACTTCTTGAAGTGAGTGCCTGAGGTACGTGTTCAGCTTCCGCGACCACCGTGAGGGCGACGTCCGTGTCGACGTCGCCTTCACCGACTCCAGCATCGACCTCCAGGGGTTGCGCCCGGGCTTCGCCGACGCGCTGCCGCGGCTGGAGAGCGCCTGCGGCGTCCGCTTCGCGCGGATGAACCAGGTGCACGGCGCCGACGTCCTCCTGGTCAGCGAGCCCGGCCCTGCGCCGGCAGAGCCGGTGGTCACCGGCGATGCCCTGGTCACCGCCGCGGCGGGGCTGGGGCTGATGGTCCGGGTCGCCGACTGCGTGCCGGTGCTGCTGGCCGACACCGGCAGCGGTGTCGTGGCGGCGGTGCACGCCGGCCGGGCGGGCGTGGCCCTCGCGGTCGTGGCCCGTGCGGTGGAGCAGATGCGTGCCCAAGGTGCCGGGTCGGTGCACGCGTGGGTCGGCCCCCACGTGTGCGGTGGCTGCTACGAGGTGCCCGAGCAGATGCGCGAGGAGGTGGCAGCGGTGGTGCCGCAGACCTGGTCCGAGACGACGTGGGGGACACCCTCGCTCGACCTCGGTGCCGGCGTGCGTGCCCAGCTCGAGGCGATCGACGTCAGCCTCACCGAGGTCGCTCGCTGCACGATCGAGGACCCCGCGCTGCACTCCCACCGGCGCGACGCCGCCGCCGCGGGCCGGATGGCCGGGCTGGTGTGGACGTCGTGACTCGCCGTGCCGAGCTGGCCGCAGGCCTGGCCGCGGTCCGGGAGCGGATCGCCGCGGCCCGTGCCGCGGCGGGACGCGACGACGAGGTCGGCCTGGTCGTGGTCACCAAGTTCTTCCCGGCCTCCGACGTGCGGCTGCTGGTCGACCTGGGTGTGAGCGAGGTCGGGGAGAACCGGCACCAGGAAGCCGAGGCCAAGGCTGCTGAGTGCGCCGACCTCGACCTCGTGTGGCACTACATCGGGGCTCTGCAGAGCAACAAGGCTGCCGCCGTCGCCCGGTACGCCGGCGTCGTCGAGTCGCTCGACCGCCCCAAGCTGGTGCGCGGTCTCGACCGGGGCGCCGCCGAACGGGGCAGCCCGCTCGACGTGCTGGTGCAGGTCAGCCTCGACCCGCCTGGCGCCGAGCACCGCGCCGGCGCCGCCCCCGACGACGTACCGGCGCTGGCCGAGGCCGTCGAGGCGGCCGAGCACCTGCGCCTGCGCGGCCTGATGGCCGTCGCGCCGCTGGGCGAGGACCCCGCCGCGGCGTTCGACCGGTTGGCCCGGGTGCGCGAGCACCTGCTGGCCGACCACCCCCACGCAGACCGGCTCTCGGCCGGGATGAGCGGCGACCTCGAGCAGGCCGTCGCCGCCGGCGCGACACACGTCCGCGTCGGCTCCGCAATCCTCGGTTCGAGGCCTGCGGTCCGATAGATTCACACCACCAGGCGTCCGTCACCGGACGCTCGAGATCCGGAGGGCACCACCATGAGCGGCGCGATGCGCAGGATCGGCGAGTACCTCGGTCTCGTCGAGGACACCGGCCGGTACGACGGCGACCACGGCGAGCACGACCCCAGCGACGACTACACCGCCGAGACCCGTCCCGTGGCCGCCCCCGGCCCGTCCCGACACGAGCGTGCGCGCGAGAACCGCCCCGCACCCGTGGCAGACCTCGCCGAGCGCCGTCGTCCGGCGCCCGGCCCGACCGGAGTGGTGGCTGAGCTGTCCCGCATCACGACCCTGCACCCCAGCACCTACAACGAGGCCCGCACGGTGGGGGAGAACTTCCGTGAGGGCGTCCCCGTGATCATGAACCTCTCCGAGATGGACGACGCCGACGCCAAGCGCCTGGTCGACTTCGCTGCCGGGCTGGTCTTTGCGACGCGTGGCACCATCGAGCGCGTCACCAACAAGGTCTTCCTGCTCTCGCCCGCCAACGTCACCGTGGCGGCCGAGGACAAGGAGCGCATCGCCGAGGGTGGCTTCTTCAACCAGAGCTGAGGCTCGCGCGACCCCGACCCGGGACGCGAGCCCGGGTCACTGAACAGGAGACGAGACCGACGTGCAGGTCGCCGGTTCGATCATCTACATCATCTTGACGATCTTCTGGATCTTCTTGTGGATCCGTTTCGTCGTCGACTGGGTGATGGTCTTCGCGCGCGACTGGTCGCCACGAGGTCCGGTGCTGGTGGTGCTGGAGGCCGTCTACTCCGTGACCGACCCCCCGATCAAGGCGCTGCGCCGCGTGGTGCCGCCGCTGCGGCTGGGCAGCATCGCGCTGGACCTCAGCTTCCTGATCGTCTTCATCAGCGTCTGGATCCTGCGCAGCGTGGTCGCTTCCACGATGCTGTGAGCCCGGGGGTGAACCCGCGTGTCACACCTGCCCCAGCGATGAGGCTATTGTTCGATGCGACAGGTCGAGGACGCAGTCGGGTCCTCGGGACAACCACGACTACGAATGGGTGAGGTCATGCCGTTGACACCCGAGGACGTGAGCAACAAGCGCTTCACTCCGGTCCGTCTCCGCGAGGGGTACGACATGGGGGAGGTCGACCAGTTCCTTGACGAGGTCGAGGCCGAGCTCGCACGTCTGACCAAGGAGAACGAGGACCTGCGCGCCCGTCTCGCGTCGGCCCAGACCGGTGGCGACACCGGTCAGCAGCCCGCCGCGGCCGCGGCCCCGGCGCCTGAGAAGCCGCAGGAGAAGGCTCCCGAGCCGACTCCGGCCACCGAGCCCACGCCGGCGCCGGCCGCCGCCGCGACTCCGGTCGAGACGATCCGCGTCGAGACCGTGCCGCAGGCCTCCAACGCGGCCGCCCGGCTCCTCGAGCTCGCCACCCGCAACGCCGACGAGCTGGTCGACGAGGCCAAGAACGATGCCGACAAGATCATCGGGGAGGCCCGGACCAAGGCCGAGCGTCTCGAGGGCGAGTCGAAGACCAAGGCCGACCGCCTCGAGTCCGATGCCCGCACGCGCGCGCAGATGCTCGACTCCGAGACCGCCGAGCGTCGGCAGCAGATGTTCGGTGACCTCGAGCGCGAGCGCGACAAGCTCAGCAGCGAGGTCGAGAACCTGCGCTCGTTCGAGCGCGAGTACCGTTCCCGTCTCAAGAGCTACTTCACCCAGCAGCTCGAGGCGCTCGAGGGCACCGGCGACACCAGCAACGAGGAGAGCCCGCAGCCCAAGCGCCTGCGCTCGATCCTCGGCGAGGACGAGGGCTGAGCCAGCCCCTCGCACCAGCACCGCCTCGACGCGGCCGGCCCCCCTGGGGTCGGCCGCGTCGTGCGTCGTCACCGGTGTGGCGGTTTTGAGGGTGGGGTTGCAGGGGCTACCCTCCCTGCCACTGCCGTCGTCCATGATGAGGCGCACGGCCAGGGACGGGTCCCACTGGGGCGCCGAGGGGAGGCGAGCTCGATGGCTCGTGAGAGACGCACGCTCGCCGGTCAGGCGGTCTCGGTGGCGCGTCGGGCCCTGGGGCGCCAGGACGAGGAGCCGGCACAGGAGCCGGTATCGATGCCGCCGGCCGAGAAGAAGACACCGGCGAAGAAGAAGACCGCGACGACCCGCTCCACCACCACCCCGACGGCTCCGGACAAGAAGGCAGCGACCGTGACGACCTCACCTGCGAAGAAGACGGCCCCCAAGAAGACCGCCAAGAAGGCTCCCGCTGCGGAGGGGCTGGTCGTCAAGTCCGACGAGGAGGCCTGGACCCCCGCCGAGCTCGACGAGGTGCTCGGCGAGCTCAACGAGCAGCGCGAGCACAGCGGCGTCGTCGTGGAGGAGATGGAGGCCGAGCTCGACGGGCTGATGCGCGACTCCGGTGACGGTGCGGGCCTCGACCAGGCCGACGTCGGTGCCACCACCTTCGAGCGCGACCACGAGCTGAGCGTCCTCAACAGCGAGCGCGACAAGCTCGCCCAGATCGACCGGGCGCTGGGCCGCATCGCCGACGGCAGCTACGGGCAGTGCGAGTCGTGCGGTCAGCCGATCGGCAAGTTGCGGTTGATGGCCTTCCCCCGTGCGACACTGTGCATGCCATGCAAGCAGCGCGAGGAGCGGCGATAGACCCGGCCGCAGCACCCGAGGACCGACCGACCCGCCGACGTACCTGGGCGGTCTTCGCCCTGGTCGCCCTGACGGGCTACGCGCTCGACCTGAGCACCAAGGTGCTGGCGGTGAGCCGCCTCCAGGGCGAACCCGACGTGCCCGTGGTGGGTGACCTGCTGGTCCTGCGCCTGGTGCGCAACCCGGGTGCGGCGTTCAGCACCGGCACCGAGTACACGGTGGTGCTCAGCGTGCTGTCGATCGTGGCCGCGGTCGTCGTGGCCTACCTCAGCCTGCGGCTGCGCAGCCGGTTGTGGGCGCTGGGCCTGGGGCTGTTGATGGCCGGGGTGCTCGGCAACCTGACCGACCGGCTCCTGCGCGCACCCGGACCGATGCGTGGAGAGGTCATCGACTTCCTGATGCTGCCCAACTGGCCGGTGTTCAACGTGGCCGACATGGCCATCAACGGCGCGGCGGCGCTGATCCTGGTGCAGGCCTTCCGCGGCGTGCGTCTCGACGGCACCCGCGAGCGCGACGACGAGCCGGAGGAGCGAGCATGACCCAGGTCTCCGACCAGCGCGCCCTGCACGTCCCCGACGTCCTGGGCGGCGAGCGCGTCGACGCGGCGATGGCCCGGCTGTTCGGGCTCTCGCGCAGCCGCGCCGCCGAGCTGGTGACCCAGGGGCACGTCCTGCTCGACGGGGCGCCCCCCAGCAAGGGCGACCGGGTGCTGCCCGGTTCGCTGCTGGAGGTCAGCATCCCCAGCGTCGTCGACCCGCTCGAGGTGCAGCCCGAGATCGTGGAGGGCATCAAGATCATCCACGACGACGACTCCATCGTGGTGATCGACAAGCCGGTCGGCGTCGCGGTGCACCCCTCCCCGGGCTGGGGCGGCCCCACGGTCGTGGGTCACCTCGCCGGGGCCGGCTTCCGGATCGCGACGAGCGGCGCCTCCGAACGCCAGGGGATCGTGCAGCGCCTGGACGTGGGGACGTCCGGGGTGATGGTCATCTGCAAGTCCGAGCACGCCTACTCCAGGCTCAAGAACGCCTTCCGCCACCGGACCGTGGACAAGACCTACCACGCGGTCGTGCAGGGCCACCCGGACCCGCTGGAGGGCACCATCGACGCCCCCATCGGCCGGCACCCCAAGGCGGACTACAAGTTCGCGGTGATGGCCGACGGGCGTGCCTCGGTCACCCACTACGAGACCCTCGAGGCGCACCGCTTCGCGAGCCTGCTCGAGGTCCACCTCGAGACCGGGCGCACCCACCAGATCCGGGTGCACATGAGCGCCCTCAAGCACCCCTGCGTGGGCGACCTGACCTACGGCGCCGACCCGGTGCTGGCCAAGCGGTTCGGTGTGGAGCGGCAGTGGCTGCACGCGGTGCGCCTGGGCTTCGAGCACCCCGACACCGGCGAGCAGGTGCAGTACGAGTCGACGTACCCCGACGACCTGGCCCGCGCGCTCGACACGATCCGCGATGCCCACTGAGACCAGCGGCGACCTGTGGTTGCGCCCGGCCGAGCCGGGCGATGCCGCAGCGCTGGCGGCGGTGCACGTGGCGGCCCGCCGGGCCGCGCCGATGCCCGACCCGGTGCACGACGAGGCCGACGTCACCCGGTGGCTCGCCGGCCGGCTCGAGAGCGACGAGGTGTGGCTCGCCGACCTCGCGGACCACGGCGTCGTGGGCTACGCCAGGTCGACCCCCGGCTGGCTCGACGACCTGTACGTCGCACCGGTGGCGGCACGTCGCGGCGTGGGCGGAGCGCTGCTCGACCTGGTCAAGGCCCGCGAGCCCGCGGGCTTCTGCCTGTGGGTCTTCGCCTCCAACGCCCCGGCTCGTGCCTTCTACGCACGCCACGGGCTCGTGGAGCTGGAGAGCACCGACGGGTCGGCCAACGAGGAGCGCGCTCCTGACGTGCGGCTGGCCTGGCCGGGCGCCGAGCCGCTGCGCTTCCTGCGCGGACTGGTCGACGACGTCGACGCCCAGCTGGGCGACCTGCTGGCCAGACGCGCCGCCCTGACCCGCGCGATCCAGCCCTTCAAGACCACCGCCAGGCGCGACCCGGGGCGCGAGCGCGCCGTGGCCGAGGCACTCGCGACCCAGGCCCCCGCACTCGGTGTCGAGCGCCTCGAGCGGATCGCCCACGTGATCATCACCGAGTCGCTCGAGGCTGCCGGCGAGCAGCCCTGAGTGTCGGTGCGCCCTGCCATCGGTGTCGGTGTCGTCGCGTAGGCTGACGTCCTTCCCCCAGGATCGACGTACGACCCCGGTGCCCTGCGCTGGTCACGCTCGATGCTGCCCCACCGCACCGATCCCGAAGGGATGCTCCTCGCGACCATGGCGACCTCGTCGGACTCCTTCGTGCACCTGCACGTGCACACCGAGTACTCCATGCTCGACGGCGCCGCCCGGCTGGGCGCGCTGACCGAGCGAGCGGCCGAGCTGGGCATGCCGGCCATCGCCATGACCGACCACGGCAACGTGTTCGGCGCCTACGAGTTCTACTCGAAGGCCAAGGCTGCCGGCGTGAAGCCGATCATCGGCATCGAGGCCTACTTCGCGCCCAACATCTCGCGCTTCGAGCGCAAGGGCGTGAACTTCTACGGCGGCGGGCCCGACGACGTCTCCAACCGAGGCGCCTACACCCACATGACGCTGCTCTCGGAGTCGACCGAGGGCATGCACAACCTCTTCCGGCTCTCGACCGGGGCGTGGCGCGACGGCTTCTTCAAGCACCCGCGCATGGACCGCGAGCTGCTCGCGCAGTACGGGAAGGGGATCATCGGCACCACCGGCTGTCCCTCCGGCGAGATCCAGGTGCACCTGCGCCACGGCAACTACGCCGCCGCTCGTCAGGCCGCCGGTGACTTCCAGGAGATCCTCGGCAAGGAGAACTACTTCCTCGAGCTGATGGACCACGGCCTCGACATCGAGAACCGGGTCCGCGACGGCCTGCTCGAGCTCGGCCGCGATCTCAAGATCCCGCTGCTGGCCACCAACGACTCTCACTACGTCATGCGCGAGGACGCCAAGAGCCAGGAGCACCTGCTGTGCATCAACTCCGGCTCGACGATGGACATCCCCGCCGGTGACGGCCCCGGTCAGCGCTTCGCCTTCTCCGGGGACGGCTACTACATCAAGTCCGCCGAGGAGATGCGGGCGCTGTGGGCCGACAGGTACCAGCTGCGCGAGGCGTGCGACAACACGCTGCTGATCGCCGAGCGCTGCGACGTGGAGTTCTCCGAGGGCGTGGGCAAGTACATGCCCAAGTTCCCCTGCCCGCCGGGGGAGAACGAGGACTCCTGGCTGGTCAAGGAGGTCGAGCGCGGCCTGCACGTGCGCTACCCGGCGGGCATCCCCGACGCGGTGCGCAAGCAGGCCGACTTCGAGCTCGGGGTCATCACCCAGATGGGCTTCCCCGGCTACTTCCTCGTCGTCGCCGACTTCATCAACTGGGCGAAGAACAACGGCATCCGCGTGGGTCCTGGTCGCGGCTCGGGCGCGGGCTCGATGGTGGCCTACGCGCTGCGCATCACCGACCTCGACCCGCTGGTGCACGGGCTGATCTTCGAGCGCTTCCTCAACCCCGACCGCGTCTCCATGCCCGACTTCGACATCGACTTCGACGAGCGCCGGCGCGGCGAGGTCATCAAGTACGTCACCGAGAAGTACGGCGACGACCGGGTCTCCTACATCGTCACCTACGGCACCATCAAGGCCAAGCAGGCCGTCAAGGACTCCTCGCGCATCCTGGGCTACCCCTTCGCCATGGGCGACCGCATCACCAAGGCGATGCCGGCGGCGGTGATGGGCAAGGACGTGCCGCTGCAGCAGATCTTCGACCCCGAGCACGCCCGCTACGGCGAGGGCGGGGAGTTCCGCCAGCTCTACGACGCCGACAACGACGTGCAGAAGGTCGTCGACACGGCCATCGGCATCGAGGGCCTCAAGCGGCAGTGGGGCGTGCACGCGGCCGGCGTGATCATGTCCAGCGAGCCGCTGGAGGACGTGATCCCGCTGCTCAAGCGGCCCGCCGACGGAGCGATGATCACCCAGTTCGACTACCCCACCTGTGAGGGCCTCGGCCTGATCAAGATGGACTTCCTCGGGCTGCGCAACCTCACCGTCCTCGACGACGCGATCAAGAACATCGAGGCCAACCGCGGCGAGACGGTCGTGCTCGAGGACCTCGAGCTGACCGACGAGAACACCTACGCGCTGCTCCAGCGCGGCGACACCCTCGGCGTCTTCCAGCTCGACGGCGGCCCGATGCGCGCGCTGCTGCGCTCGATGCGTCCCGACACCTTCGAGGACATCTCCGCGGTCGGCGCGCTCTACCGGCCGGGCCCCATGGGTGCCGACTCGCACAACAAGTACGCGCGCCGCAAGACAGGTCGGGAGCCGGTGGAGCCGATCCACCCGGACCTCGCCGAGGCGCTCGAGGACGTGCTGGGCGAGACCTACGGCCTGATCGTCTACCAGGAGCAGGTGATGGCGATCGCCCAGAAGCTCGCCGGCTACACGCTGGGTCAGGCCGACATCCTGCGCCGTGCGATGGGCAAGAAGAAGAAGGCCGAGCTGGACAAGCAGTTCGCGGGCTTCTCGGGCGGCATGAAGGAACGGGGCTACTCCGACGCCGCGATCAGGACGCTGTGGGACATCCTGCTGCCGTTCTCCGACTACGCCTTCAACAAGGCGCACTCGGCGGCGTACGGCGTGGTGTCGTACTGGACCGCCTACCTCAAGGCCAACTACCCGGCCGAGTACATGGCCGCGCTGCTGACCTCGGTCAAGGACGACAAGGACAAGTCCGCGATCTACCTCAACGAGTGTCGCCGGATGAAGATCCAGGTGCTGCCGCCCGACGTCAACGAGTCGGCCGCCAACTTCACCCCGGTCGGCAACGACGTGCGCTTCGGCCTGACCGCGGTGCGCAACGTCGGGGCCAACGTCGTCGACGGCATCGTCTCGGGGCGCGAGCAGAAGGGCCGCTACACCGACTTCAACGACTTCATGGACAAGGTGCCGGCGCTGGTGTGCAACAAGCGCGTCATCGAGTCGCTGGTCAAGGCCGGTGCCTTCGACGAGATGAAGCACCGCCGGCGCGCGCTGGTGGCCATCCACGAGACCGCCGTCGACCAGTACGTCGACATCAAGCGCAACGAGGCGATCGGCCAGGACTCGCTCTTCGGGGGCATGGACGACGACGCCGGCGGCTCCTTCGGGATCTCGGTGACGGTGCCCGACATCGACGAGTGGGACAAGACCACGCTGCTGGCCCACGAGCGCGACATGCTCGGCCTCTACGTCTCCGACCACCCCCTGCTCGGCCTCGAGCACGTGCTGGCCAACGGCTCCGACTGCACCATCGGCCAGCTGATGCTCGACGAGGACCGCACCGACGGCTCGCCGATCACCATCAGCGGGCTGGTCACCTCGGTGCAGCGCAAGATCACCAAGCGCGGCGACGCGTGGGCGATGATCACGCTCGAGGACCTCGACGGCGGCATCGACGTGCTGCTCTTCCCCAGCGCCTACCAGCTGGCCTCGACGCTGCTGGTCGAGGACGCCATCCTGACCGTCAAGGGCCGGCTCTCGCGCAGCAAGGACCAGCCCGAGATCCACGGCCAGGAGGTCTCGGTCCCCGACATCTCCGACGGCCCCTCCGGGCCCGTGGTCATCTCGATGCCCTCGACGCGCTGCACGGGCCCGGTGGTCGAGCAGCTCAAGGACGTGCTCGGCACCCACCCTGGGATGACCGAAGTACGGTTGCGACTCATGACACGGGAGGCGACGAAGGTGATGAGGCTCGACGACCGGCTGCGGGTCACACCGACCCCGGCGCTGTTCGCCGACCTCAAGGCGCTGCTGGGTCCGGGATGCCTGACCAGCTGACCCACTCGGCGTCGCACCACTACCCGTTCGGCTCCTCGCTCGCGCAACCGGGCGACGTACGCCGGGCGCGACCGGGGCGGCGCGCGAGCCTGTTGCAGGCGCTGGGCATCGTGGTGGTCTTCGTCATCGCCGGCGCCGGCCTCGGCTGGCTCTGGGAGCGCTGGTGGGAGCCGTCGGCGGGCACGGTCTTCCGCAAGGAGTGGTTCCCTGTCGACGCCGACGGCCGCTACGACCTCGACGCGCTGCGCAACGAGTTCGCCGGCACCGCGCAGTACGTCGTGCTCGCGCTCGGCGGCGGCGTCGTGCTGGGCGCGCTGTCGAGCCTGGTGCTGGTCGGACGCGAGCTGGTGGCCCTGCTCGTGGTCGTGCTCGCCTCGCTGCTGGCGGCCGTGGTGATGTGGCAGGTCGGGGTCGCCCTGGGCCCGCCCGACCCGCAGGAGCTGGCCCGGACCGCCGGGCGCGGTGCCACGCTGCCCAGCGCCCTGGGTCTCGACAGCCTCGGCGCCCTGCTGGCCTGGCCCCTGGCAGCAGCCCTGGGCACGGGCAGCGTCTACGCGCTGCTGCCGGGCAGGGGCGGGCGCCTCCCGGCGTAGGCTGGCGGCGTGGACGAGACCCCTCAGCAGCCCCGCCGCCCCCAGGAGCATCACCAGTCCGAGGCAGAGGTCCTGGAGCAGGGCCGAGGCGGCCCGATCGCCTCCCAGCCGCGCACCCGCAGGCGCCCGGCCGCCCTGGTGGCGGGGCTCGGCGTGCTGGGCCTGGGGCTCGTGGGCGGTGCGGCGTTCGGCGCCTACTGGTACCTCTCCGACGGCGCCCAGGCCGCTGAGGCGTTCCCCGCCGACTCGGTCGGCTACGTGGGCGTGACGCTCGACCCGAGTGGGCAGCAGCAGCTCGCCGCGCTGGAGACCCTGCAGGAGTTCCCGACGATCGCCGAGGAGCTCGACCTCGAGGGGCCGCTCGAGGACGTCGACGTCAGGCGCAGCATCGTCGAGGCGGTGCTCGAGGAGGCACCCTGCGACCTCGACTACGACGACGATGTCGCGCCGTGGTTGGGGGAGCGGTTCGGTGCCGCCGCCGTGCCCGCGGGCGAGGCGCTGCCCTCCCTGGTCTTCGCCGTGGAGGTCACCGACCCCGACGCCGCCGACGCCGGGGTGCGCTCGCTGCTGTCGTGCGACGGCAGCGACGCCGAGAGCATGGCCGGCTGGACGGTCGAGGGCGACTGGATGCTGGTGGCCGAGACCCCACAGATCGCCGCGCAGGTCGCCGATGCCGCGGCCGAGGGGTCGCTGGCCGACGACGAGGACTTCCGGCGCTGGACCGCTGAGGCCGGCGACCCGGGAGTGCTGACGGCGTACGCGGCTCCCGAGGCGCCGCGCGTGCTCAGTGAGTCGCTGGGCTCGATGATGGGGGACGCGTCCATGCCCGGCGGCGACGCCGTGGCGTCGTCGTACGCCGGCGGGCCCCTCGACGAGACGCTCGACGACTTCGAGGGGATGGCTGCGGTGCTCCGCTTCGGCGACGGGGCCCTGGAGATCGAGGCCGCCGGCGCCGCCGCCGACCAGTCGGGCGCCCTTGGCGAGCAGGCGCCGGAGAGCTGGTGACCGGGCTGCCCGACGACACCGCGCTGGCTCTCGCGGCCGGCCTCGAGGAGGGATGGTCGCGGGAGATCGACGAGGAGGTCGCCTCGCTGCCCGTCGACGTCGAGGCGCTGCTCGGCGACGTCGCCGCGCTCGCGGTCGGCCCCGACCTCGACCCCGACGCCCTGCTGGGCGCTCTCTTCGCCGGTGACCTGGGCGCCGTGCCGGTCGCGGCCCTCACCGAGGGTGACCTGGGCGAGGCCGAGGAGGCCCTGTCCCAGGCCGGTCCGCTGGCCGCCTCGCTCGAGGCCCGCGAGGCGGGTGGCCGGGTCCTCGTGGGGCCCACGGGCCCGTGGCTCGATGCGGTCGAGGCCGGAGGCTCGCTCGGCGACTCCGAGCTCTTCACCTCGGTGGTCCCCGACGCCGGTGACGCCGCGGTGGTGATGTTCCTCGACCTGCGGGTGGTGGCCGACCTGGTGGACGAGGCCGCTCCGGGCGGCGAGGAGGACCGCGACCTCGCGCAGCTCGGGGCCGTGGGAGCCAGCGCCCGGGTCGACGGCGACGTGGTCCGCGCCGTGCTGCGCCTCACCACCCGCTGACCCGGCCCATACTTCGCGCCGACCCGGCCCAGATTTCGCCCTGACCCGGCCCTTACTTCGCCCTGACCCGGCCTGGAAGCACACCTCGCACTCGAGGTGGCGGTCCGGGCCGGCTCGGCGGGAAGTTCGGGCCGGGTGGGCGGGAGATTCAGGCCGGGTGGGCGGGAGATTGGGGGCGGGTCAGCGGGAGACGGGGGCGGTGGTGGCCCGCGTGAGGGCGACCAGGTCGGCGGGGGAGAGCTCGATGTCGAAGCCGCGGCGCCCGCCGGAGACCAGCACGGTGGGGTGCTCCAGCGCGTCGGCGTCGACGACGGTGGGCAGGGACGTCTTCTGGCCCAGCGGCGAGATGCCGCCCACGACGTACCCGGTGACCCGCTCGGCGACGGCGGGGTCGGCCATCGTCGCCCGGCTGCCGCCCAGCGCGCGGGCCAGCGCCTTGAGGTCCAGCCGGGCGCAGACGGGCAGCACCGCGACCGCGAGCCGCCCGTCGACCTCGGCCAGCAGCGTCTTGAGGACCCGCGCCGGGTCGACGCCCAGGGCCTGCGCCGCCTCCAGCCCGTACGACGCCGCGCGGGGGTCGTGCTCGTAGGTGTGCGGGGTGACGTCGATGCCGGCGCGCCCCAGGGCGAGGGTCGCCTGCGTGGCGGGGGAGCGGTCGCGCGAGCGGCGGGCCACGCGCAGCCGCCTAGTTGGGCGACCAGCGCGTGCGCGCCACGTCGGTCGCGGGCAGGGAGGGGATCACGTTCATCGCCCGCAGCTCGTGCTGCAGCAGGTCGGTGACCAGCACCAGACGCTCGCCGGCGTCGTCGGCCTCGAGCAGCGCCTGGCGCTCGGGCATCGGCAGCGGCGCGCAGGCGGCCAGCGTCCACGACAGGTACGACGGGTCGCGCGGCAGCGCGCCGCTGTAGGGGTCGGCGCGCAGGTCGGCCAGCGCGGCGCGGTAGGCGGTGAAGACGGCGCGGGCGCGCTCGACGACGTGCTCGTCGACGTCGCCGGTCGGCTCGGGGCGGTCCTCGACGTGCCCGACGGGGAACGGGCCGGAGGTCTCGAGACGTTCGAGCGCGATCCGCTCGAGCCCGACGGCCACGCACGAGAAGGTGCCGTCGGCGTGCGGCTCCACCTCGGTGAGCAGCACCTTGACCCCGATCCGGTAGAGCGACTGCGCACCGTGGTCGCCCACCTCGTAGCCCTCGCGGATGCCCACGGTGCCGAACAGCCGTTGCGTCGGGTCCTCCACGCGCAGCAGGTGGTGCACGAGTGCGCGGTAGCGGTCCTCGAAGACGTTCAGCGGCACGCTGACGCCAGGGAACAGCACGGAGCCCAGCGGGAACATCGGCAGCGTGTCGTCCACGTCCACCAACCTAGCCCGCGGGCGTGCACGTCGGCGCGCTCCGTGCTGTCCATCACCGTCGCTGAATGGGTGGGGGCGGGCGCCCGCTCGTAGACTCGGGGGCATGATCCGCCGCATCGACCTGCGCAGTGCCGCCACCGGCCGCGCGGCAGGGGAGCCGTTCGACTACCGCACGGCCCTGCCCCGCGCCGACTTCGACGTCGAGGCCGCCGTGCCCGCGGTGCATGCGATCACCGAGGCGGTGCGCACCGGCGGGATCGCCGCGATCCAGGAGATGTCGGCGAAGTTCGACGGGGTCGAGCGCGAGGACGTGCGGGTGGCCCCCGAGGCGATGCGCCGCGCCCTCGAGGAGCTCGACCCGGCGATCCGCGCGGGCCTCGAGGAGTCCGTCGCGCGGCTGCGCAAGACGTGTGAGAACGAGCTCGAGCGCGACGCGGTCACCGACCTGGGCCCCGGTGCTCGGGTGACGCACCGCAAGGTGCCGATCGACCGGGTCGGCCTCTACGTGCCCGGCGGCCTGGCGCCGCTGGTCTCGAGCGTGCTGATGAACGTGGTGCCCGCCCAGACCGCCGGGGTGCGCTCGCTGGCACTGGCCTCCCCTCCGCAGAAGGACTTCGGTGGCGAGGTGCACCCCACGATCCTCGCGGCCTGCGAGATGCTCGGTGTCGAGGAGGTGTACGCCGTCGGCGGCGCCCAGGCGATCGCGATGTTCGCCTACGGGGTCGGCCCGTGCGAGCGCGTCGACATGGTCACCGGACCGGGCAACATCTACGTGGTGACCGCCAAGCGGCTGCTCAAGGGTGTGGTGGGCATCGACTCCGAGGCCGGCCCGACCGAGATCGCGATCCTGGCCGACGACACCGCGCAGGCGGCGTACGTCGCGTCCGACCTGGTCAGCCAGGCCGAGCACGACCCGCTGGCCGCGAGCGTGCTGGTGACCACCTCCGAGCGGCTCGCCGACGAGGTCGACGCCGAGCTCGACAAGCAGGTCGCGGTGACCAAGCACCAGGAGCGGATCCGCACCAGCCTCGGCGGGCGCCAGTCCGGCACGGTGCTGGTCGACGACCTCGAGCAGGGCCTGGAGGTCGTCAACGCCTACGGCGCCGAGCACCTCGAGATCCACACCGACGACGCCTCGGGGGTCGCGGCGCGGGTGCGCAACGCCGGCGCGGTCTTCGTGGGCCCGCACGCCCCGGTGAGCCTGGGCGACTACTGCGCCGGCTCCAACCACGTGCTGCCCAGCGGCGGATGCGCCTGCCACTCCTCGGGCCTGTCGGTGCGCGCGTTCACCAAGTCGGTGCACGTCGTCGACTACTCGCGCGAGGGCCTGGCCGAGGTGGCCGACCACGTGGTGACGCTGGCCGAGGCCGAGGACCTGCCCGGTCACGGCGCCGCCGTGCGCGTGCGCTTCGAGAGCTAGGGGCCGGCGATGGTCTTCCCCCCGCTGCGCGAGGAGCTGCAGGGGCTGGAGCCGTACGGCGCGCCCCAGGTCTCCCTGGAGCGCGCCCCGGTGCAGCTCAACACCAACGAGAACCCCTACGGCCCGTCGCCGGCCTGCGCCGACGACGTGGCCGCGGCGGTGCGTGCCGCCGCGACGACGCTGAACCGCTACCCCGACCGCGAGCACGTCGAGCTGCGCGCCGCCCTGGCGGCGTACCTCTCCCGCGACACCGAGCCGACCCGCGGCTTCGCGCTCGACCCGGCGCAGGTGTGGGCGGCCAACGGCTCCAACGAGGTGATGCTGCAGCTGCTGCAGGCCTTCGGTGGCCCGGGTCGGCGTGCGCTGAGCTTCGCGCCGACCTACTCGATGTACCCCGAGTACGCCCGCGACACCGCCACCGAGTGGGTGCAGGGGCACCGCGAGGACGACTTCACCCTCGACCTCGACGCCGCCCGGGCGCTGGTGCTCGAGCAGCGGCCCAGCGTGGTCCTGCTGCCCAGCCCCAACAACCCCACCGGCACCGCCCTGGCGCCGGAGGCGGTGGGCGTGCTGTGCGAGGCCGCGGCGTCCTACGAGCCCGGTGGCCTCGTGGTCATCGACGAGGCGTACGGGGAGTTCCGGCGCGCGGGCACCCCGAGCGCGCTCGAGCTGCTGCCCGAGCACCGCAACCTCGTGGTGACCCGCACCATGAGCAAGGCGTTCGCGCTGGCCGGCGCCCGGCTGGGCTACCTGGCCGCCGACCCGGCGATCTGCGACGCGATCCGTGTGGTGCGCCTGCCCTACCACCTCTCGGCGGTGACCCAGGCGGTCGCGCTCGCCGCGCTGCGCCACGCCCCGGAGCTGCTCGGCAAGGTCGACGACCTGCGCGCCGAGCGCGACCGCACGGTCGCCGCGCTGCGCGCCAAGGGCCTCACGGTCGCCGACAGCGACGCCAACTTCGTGCTGTTCGGCCGTTTCGCCGACCGCCACGCCACCTGGGAGCAGCTGCTCGAGCAGGGCGTGCTGGTGCGCGAGACCGGCCCCGAGGGGTGGCTGCGCGTCTCCGTGGGCACCCCGGAGGAGATGATGGCCTTCGACGCCGCCCTCGACGAGGTGCTGGCCCAGGATTCCGCGCAGCCCCCCGACCGAGGAAGTGAGCACCCCGATGAGCCGCACCGCACGCATCGAGCGACAGACCAGCGAGTCCAAGGTGCTCGTCGAGGTCGACCTCGACGGGTCGGGCCGCCACGACGTCTCCACCGGCGTGGGCTTCTACGACCACATGCTCATCGCCTTCGCGCGCCACGCCCTGGTCGACCTGACCGTGCAGGTCGAGGGCGACGTGCACATCGACGCCCACCACACCGTCGAGGACGCCGCGATCGCGCTGGGCCAGGCGCTGCGCCAGGCGCTGGGCGACAAGGTCGGCGTACGCCGCTTCGGCGACGCGACCGTGCCGCTCGACGAGGCGCTGGTCCAGGCCGTCGTCGACGTCTCGGGACGTCCCTACTGCGTGCACACCGGCGAGCCCGAGGGCCAGCAGTACGTCTCGCTGGGCGGCAGCGGGGTCGGCTACCTCGGCTCGCTGACCCGCCACGTCTTCGAGACGATCGCCTTCCACGCCCACCTCGCGCTGCACGTGCGGGTGCTGGCCGGCCGCGAGCCGCACCACATCGTGGAGACGCAGTTCAAGGCGTTCGCCCGGGCCTTCCGCGACGCGGTCGCGATCGACCCGCGCGAGGGCGGCATCCCCTCGACGAAGGGTGCGCTGTGACGGCTCGCCCCACGGTGGCGGTCCTCGACTACGGCTCGGGCAACCTGCGCTCGGTGGTGCGCGCCGTCGAGCGCGCCGGCGCCGACGTCGAGCTGACCTCCGACTTCGAGACCTGCCTGGCCGCCGACGGCCTGCTGGTGCCCGGCGTGGGCGCCTACGCCGCGTGCATGGCCGGCCTGCGCGAGGTCAAGGGCGAGCGCATCATCGGTCGCCGGCTGGCCGGTGGGCGCCCCGTGCTGGGCATCTGCGTGGGCATGCAGGTGCTCTTCGGGCGCGGCATCGAGCACGGCGTCGAGACCGAGGGCTGCGACGAGTGGCCGGGCCTGGTCGAGCGGCTGCAGGCGCCGGTGGTGCCGCACATGGGTTGGAACACCGTCGAGGCGCCCGAGGGCTCCACGATGTTCGCCGGCGTCGAGGGTGAGCGGTTCTACTTCGTGCACTCGTACGGCGTGCGCGAGTGGCAGCTCGAGACCAACGACCGCACCCGCGCCCCGCTGGTGACCTGGGCCGAGACCGGTGCCCCCGACCAGGGCGGCGACCGGTTCGTCGCCGCGGTCGAGAACGGACCGCTGTGGGCCACCCAGTTCCACCCCGAGAAGTCGGGCGACGCCGGCGCGGCGCTGCTGCGCAACTGGGTCGCCACGCTGCGGTCCTGATCGATGCGTCGACGAGACGGGGCAGAGCCGAGATGAGCAAGGAGCGGGCGCGCCGGCGCGAGGCGCGCGAGCACGAGCAGGCGCTGCTGGCCGCGGCGCGCGCGGCCGAGGCCGAGCGTCGCGAGCGGCGTACGGCGCGGCGCCGGGCGGTGGCCTCGTGGTGGCCGGAGCGCTCGCGGCCGGGCCGCCAGAGCGGCATCGTCGCCGAGCGGGAGCGCCGTCAGCGCACCACCACCGTCGTGCTGGTGGTGGTGCTCAACGTCCTCGTCGCCCTGCTCACCGACGGCTGGGCCTGGCCGGCCCTGTCGCTGGTCGTCTCCGCCCTGGCCGCCCCCGTCCTGCACACCCTGCTGTTCCGCCGCTGAGGCGGCTCCACCACCCCGGAAGGTCCCATGAGCGACTACCTGCAGCTCCTCCCCGCCGTCGACATCACCGAGGGCCGCGCCGTCCAGCTCGCCCAGGGCGTCGCCGGCTCCGAGCGCGTGTACGGCGACCCGGTCGCCGCCGCGCGCCGCTGGCAGGACGCGGGGGCCGAGTGGCTGCACCTGGTCGACCTCGACGCGGCCTTCGGGCGCGGCACCAACCGCGACCTGCAGGCCCAGATCGTCGGCGCCCTCGACATCGACGTGGAGATGTCGGGGGGCATCCGCGACGACGAGTCGCTGGAGGCCGCGCTGGCCACCGGCTGCCGCCGTGTCAACATCGGCACCGCCGCGCTCGAGTCGCCCGAGTGGTGCGCGAAGGTGATCGCCGAGCACGGCGACCGGATCGCCATCGGCCTCGACGTGCGCGGGCGCACCCTGGCCGCGCGCGGCTGGACCCGTGAGGGCGGCGACCTCTACGAGGTGCTGGCCCGCCTCGACGCCGAGGGCTGCGCGCGCTACGTGGTCACCGACGTCAACAAGGACGGGATGCTGCAGGGCCCCAACCTGCAGCTGCTGCGCGAGGTCTGCGCGGTCACCGACCGCCCGGTCATCGCCTCCGGCGGGGTCACCGAGCTCTCCGACATCGAGGCGCTGATGTCGCTGGTGCGACCCGCCGGCCAGCCGGGTGGCGTCGAGGGCGCGATCGCCGGCACCGCGCTCTACGAGGGTCGCTTCACCCTCGAGGACGCGCTCGCCCTGACCAAGGGCGCCTCGTGAGCCTGGCGGTGCGCGTCATCCCGTGCCTCGACGTCGACGGGGGCCGGGTCGTCAAGGGCGTGAACTTCCAGGGCCTGCGCGACGCCGGTGACCCGGTCGAGCTCGCCAAGCTCTACGACGCCGAGGGCGCCGACGAGCTGACCTTCCTCGACATCTCCGCCTCCCACGAGGGCCGCGCCACCACGATGGAGATCGTGGCCGCGACCGCCGAGCAGGTCTTCATCCCGCTCACCGTCGGCGGCGGCGTGGGCTCGGTCGCCGACGTCGACCGGCTGCTGCGCGCGGGCGCCGACAAGATCGCGGTCAACACCGCCGCGATCCGCCGCCCCGAGCTGGTCGCCGAGATCGCCGACCGGTTCGGCAACCAGGTGCTGGTGCTCTCGGTCGACGCGCGGCGCGCCGCGGGCACCGGCTCCGGCTTCGAGGTGACCACCCACGGGGGGCGCACCTCGGCCGGTCTCGACGCCGTCGAGTGGGCCCACCGGGCCGCCGAGCTGGGCGCGGGGGAGATCCTGCTCAACGCCATGGACGCCGACGGCACCCGCGACGGCTTCGACCTCGAGCTGATCTCGGCGGTGCGCCGCGAGGTCAGCATCCCGGTGATCGCCTCGGGCGGCGCAGGCGCGCCCGAGCACTTCGCCCCGGCCGTCGACGCGGGCGCCGACGCGGTGCTGGCGGCCTCGGTCTTCCACTTCGGCACGCTCACGGTGGGCCAGGTCAAGGACGCCCTGGCGCAGGGCGGCCACCCCGTCCGCTGACTCCTGTCGCCGGGCGCCTGTGCGCCTACCCGGCGGGGTAGCCCGACCCGCGCAGCAGGCCGCTGAGGTGCGCCGCATTGGCTGCGGCGGTGCGGGTGGTCGACGCGGTGCCCTCGGGCGGGTCCTCGAGGTCGTTGTAGTCGGTGCCGTGCATCGCCTCGCCCACCCAGTACGTCGCTGCCTGGGCCGGGATGGTCAGCCCGACGTCGCTGAGCCCCTGGAGGAGCTCGGCGGTGGTGTGGTGCGCGCCGTCCTCGTTGCCGACCACGGCCACCAGGGCGACCTTGTCGAAGAGGACCGGGCGCCCGGCGTGGTCGGTCTCGGCGAGCTCGGCGTCGAGCCGCTCGAGCACCATCTTCACGACCGACGAGGGCTGGCCCAGCCAGATCGGGGTGGCCAGCACGAGCACGTCGCAGTCGAGGATCTTCTGCCGGATCACGGGCCACTCGTCGCCGTCACCCTCATCGGTGGAGACGCCGAAGCGGACCCGGTGGTCGACGACACGGACCACCTCACCGCGGCCGCCGTGCTCCTCGAGCGCGGCGAGCACCTCGCGGCCCAGCTTGTCGGAGCTCGACGGGGCCGGCGAGGCCTTCAGCGTGCAGTTCAGGACGAGTGCGCGGAAGGTCATGGCTCCACGGTGCCCCGGAAGCCGCCGCGAGGCTTCACCCCCCTCGGTGGGCGAGTTCGCCCGCGGCGCGCGCGGGTGCGGCATCATGGAGGGGTCCGAGCAGCGCCGATCCATGGGGGGACTGGTGGCAGAGCACGACTCGCCCGCAGGCGAGCCCTCGGACACTCCCTGGGAGTGGTCCTCGGTGCGCGAGCGAGCCACGACCTCCGCCCCCGCGCGGCTGCTGCCCTCCACCGTGGGTGCCGAGCTGGTGGCTGCGCTGCGGCCCGTCGAGGTGCCTGCGCCCGAGCCGGGCGCCGAGCGCCGCGCGGTGCGTCGCGAGCGGCGTACGACGTGGGGGCTGCGGGTGGCCGGCGCCGCCTTCGTGACCCTGGCCGGTGCGGGACTGCTGGCCACCGACATCGGTGCGGGCGTCCGCGACGAGGTGCTGGCCCAGCTGCCCGACCTGCTGGTGCCCGGCTCCGGCGCCGAGCCGCTCGAACCGGCGGCCGGTCCGGCGACCGACCCGTCCCGGCTCGACCCCCCGGCCGCGCCGGTGGTGCCAGGCACGCGGCTCGCACCCGTCCCGGTGCCGCTCGAGCCGACGGCTCCGGTCGTCGACCCGGCCGGCCCGGTCGACCCCCCGGGCCCGACCACCCCGCCTCCGGCGCCACCCCCGTCCGAGCCGACGCCTGCGCCGCGGGCCAGGGGCAGTGTCTCCTCGCTGCTCGACCCGGTGCTCGGCGGCGTCGCCGACGTCGCCGGCGGGGCCACCGGCGGCCTGACCAGCCCGGTCGCGGCCGTCGTGCTGCCGGTCACCGATGCGGTCACCGACCTGCTCGACGGCGTCGCGGACCCGGTGGTCGGGCTGCTCGGCGACCTGGCTACAGGTCGCTGACCACCACGTCGAGCTGGGTGCCCTTCGCACCCGGGTCGCCGACCTCGACGTGCCAGCCCAGGTCGCGCAGCGCCTCGGCCAGCCGCGCGGGCGTGCGCGGGTTGGCGCCGTCCTCGAGCAGGGCCCGCACCAGCCGGCCCTTGGTGGCCTTGTTGAAGTGGCTGACCACCTTGCGGGCGCCGTCGACCTCGTGCAGCACCCGCACCGTCGCCACCCGGGACGCCAGGTCGGGGGTGGGGCGCCAGAAGGCGGCGTAGGTGCTGGAGCGCAGGTCGACCAGCAGGCCGCTGCCCAGCGCCTCGGCGGTGGCGCCGCCGAGCACCTCGCGCCAGGCACCGGCGACGGGTCCCAGACCGGGCAGGCTGGTGCCGCCGGACAGCCGGTAGGCGGGGATGCGGTCACCCGGTCGCACCAGCCCGAAGACGCTGGAGGTGATCGCCAGCCGGCTGGTCGCGCGGCGCCGGGCGGCGGGGGTGAGGGTGGTGACGTCGAGGGCGTCGTAGACGACGCCGGCGTACACCGCGTCGGCGCGGGCGGTGGGGTTGGTGCGCAGCCCGCGGTCGAGGTCGACGAGGTCGAGCTGGGTGCTGCCGACGTCGAGCACCCGCGCCGCCTCCCGCGGGTCCCCCGAGCACAGGTCGACCAGCGCGTCGATCACCCGCTCGCGGGCCGGGGTCAGGCCGGGGAACGACAGGGAGGCCAGGTCGAGCGGCTTGCCGCGCCGGGGAGCGGACTTGCCCTCGCTGGGGGGCAGCAGGATCAGCATGGTGGTCGTTATGGTGCCTGCATGCCCAGCAACCGCGTGCTCCGGGTCCGTACCCACGACGACGGCGTCGCCGCGCACCGGTTGCGCGAGGGCGTCGAACAGCTGAGGAAGGAGCTGGGGGTGACCCCGCAGTTCCCGCCCGAGGTCGAGGAGGCCGCGGCGAGGGCCGCCGCCGAGCCCCGCCTGCCCGACCTGGACCGCACCGACCTGCCGATGCTGACCATCGACCCCGACGGCGCCCGCGACCTCGACCAGGCGATGCACATCGAGCGCGACGGCGACGGCTTCGTGGTGCACTACGCGATCGCCGACGTGGCCGCCTTCGTCAGCCCCGGCGACCCCGTCGACGCCGAGGCCAACCGGCGCGGCGAGACGCTCTACGGGCCGGAGTCGAAGGTGCCGCTGCACCCGCCGGTGCTGAGCGAGGGCGCCGCCTCGCTGCTGGCCGGCGAGACCCGCCCCGCGCTGCTGTGGACGATCCGGCTCGACGCCGACGGCGAGGGCACCGACGTACGCGTCGAGCGGGCGCTGGTGCGCTCGACCGCCCAGCTGACCTACCAGCAGGCCCAGGCCGGCCTCGACGACGGCTCGGCGCCCGGGACCGTGCGGCTGCTGGCGGAGGTGGGTCCGCTGCGCCTGGCCCGAGAGGCTGCCCGCGGCGGGGTCTCGCTGCCCCTGCCCGAGCAGGAGGTCGAGGTCGCGGGCGAGCACTGGCACCTGGGGTTCCGCGAGCGGCTGCCGATGGAGGACTGGAACGCCCAGATCTCGCTGCTCACCGGCTACGGCGCCGCCGACCTGATGGTCTACGCCCGCGTCGGCCTGCTGCGCACCCTGCCGCCGCCCGACCCGCACGACGTGCAGCGGCTGCACCGCACCGCCCGCGCGCTGGGCATCGACTGGCCCGCCGAGATGCTCTACCCCGACTTCATCCGCACCCTCGACCCGCTGGTGCCCGCGCAGGCCGCGATGGTCGACGCCGGCACCCGCCTGCTGCGCGGCAGCGGGTACGTCGCTTTCCACGGCGAGCTGCCCGAGCAGCCCCTGCACGCCGCGCTGGCCGCCGAGTACGCCCACGTCACCGCGCCGCTGCGCCGCCTCGGCGACCGGTACGCCGGTGAGGTCTGCCTGGCCCTGTGCGCCGGCACCGAGGTGCCCGGCTGGGTGCTCCAGGCGCTGCCCGGTCTGCCCGAGACGCTGCGCACCTCGGCGCAGCGGGCCGGCGCCCACGAGCGCGGGGTGCTCGACCTGGTCGAGGCCGGCGTGCTGGAGGAGCGGGTCGGCGAGGTCTTCGCCGGGGTCGTCGTCGACGTCGACGACAAGGACCCCACCCGCGGCTCGGTCGTCGTGCAGTCGCCCGCGGTCGAGGGTCGGCTGACCAGCAGCGGGGCGGACCTGCCGCTCGGCACCGACGTACGCGTGCGGCTCGTCACCGCTGACGTGCAGCAGCGGCGCGTGGCCTTCGAGCTGGTCGAGCAGGGCTGAGCGCTCCGCGGCCCGGACCACGACCAGAGCAGGGCTGAGCGCGTGTCGGTCCGCGTGCGCACCTGGCCAGCTGATGGCCTCAGCGTGCCGGGTGGGCGGTGATCTCCTCGGCGAGGGCGTCGGGGTCGGTGACGGTCAGGGTCACCCCGGGGTGCACGATCCGGCCGGTGGGGTCGATCCCCTTCACCGGGGAGCGCAGCTCGAGGCAGACGGCGGCGTCGCCGTTGGTGGCGAAGGTGATTCCCCTGTCGCTGAACGACAGGTGCGGCGGCCCGACGGTCTTGAGGTAGGCGAAGCCGCCGCTGCGCTGCAGCCCGGAGATGTTCTCGATCGGCGTGCGCAGTCGCCACGGCCCGAAGCGCACGCGCAGCTCGGGCGCGGCCGCACCGGGCTCGTCCACCTCGACCCAGGCGGTGCGCGGGGTGATGCCGAGCGCGAGCGCCGGGACCCGGTAGGAGGCGGCGAACGCGAAGTCGTGGCGGGAGGTCATGGCTCCAGCACAGCACCGGAGCGGTCACGCGCCCACGCCCGTGCGGGGGAGCGCCGGGACGTTGGGCCGCGCCGTGGCAGGACCTGGGACCCTCCTGCGGGCCGCCGCCGCAGGGATACACCTGGGATCCGATCCGAGCACGTACGGCGAGTGGGAGCGACCAGATGCGCAAGAAGGTAGTGGTCCTGGGGGCGAACTTCGGCGGGCTGAGCGCCGCCCTCGGCGTGAAGCACCAGCTCAAGGGCGACGTCGACGTCACGGTCGTGGCGCCGAGCGACCGGTTCCTGTTCACCCCCAGCCTCATCTGGGTGCCGTTCGGCAAGCGCACGGCGGGAGACATCACCTTCCCCGTGGAGCCGACCCTGGAGCACCACGACATCGACTTCGTGCTCGCCGCCGCCACCGACATCGACCCCGTCGCCCGCACCGTGACCACCGACGACGGCGGGGTGCACGACTACGACTACCTCGTCGTGGCCACGGGGTACGTCAACGACGACGACGTGGTGCCCGGCTTCCGCGAGAACGCGCAGACGATCACCACCCTGCCGCGCGCGGAGGCCGCCGCCGAGGCCTGGCGCTCCTTCGTGCGCGAGCCGGGCGACGTGGTCGTCGCCGCCACCCAGGGGGCCGGCTGCTTCGGGGCGGCCTACGAGTTCCTCTTCAACACCGCCTACCAGCTCAAGCGGGCCGGTCTGGCCTCGCAGGTACAGCTGACCTACGTCACGGCCGAGCCGTTCCTGGGCCACTTCGGGATCGGCGGGCTCCCGCACGGGGAGCAGATGCTGCGGATGTTCCTGCACCGGCAGGGCATCGAGTCACGGATCTCGACCTCGCTCGACCACGTCGCCGACGACGCCGTCGTCCTGGCCGACGGCGAGGAGCTGCCGTTCTCGTTCTCGATGGTGGTGCCGCCGTTCCTGGGCCAGGAGTTCCTGAGGTCGACCCCGGGCCTGACCGACGACAAGGGCTTCCTGCCGGTGCGCGGCACCTACCAGAGTGAGAAGTTCGACGACGTGTACGCCGTCGGGGTCGCGGCCGCCGTCACGGCACCCTGGACCACGCCGGTGCCGATGGGCATCCCCAAGACCGGCTTCCCCACCGAGGAGCAGGCCGGGGTCGCGGCGCAGAACATCGCCCAGCAGGTGCGCGGACAGAACCCCAGCCACGAGAAGCCCTTCGCCGAGATCCCGGCCGTGTGCGTGATGGACGCGGGCAACAACGGGGTGGTGATCCTCGCCGACCGGATGCTGCCCCCACGCAAGCACGGGGTCCTGGTGCCGGGCCCGCAGGCCCACATGATGAAGCTCGGCTTCGAGCGCTACTTCCTGTGGAAGATGCGCAACGGCCACGTGAGCCTGCCGTGAGCTCCGGCGAGGAGGATCCGGTCACCGAGCTGACCGACGTGCAGTGCTGGGACCTGCTCGCCTCCGAGGAGTTCGGACGGCTGGCCTACCGCCTCGTCGACGAGGTCCACCTGGTGCCGGTCAACCACGTCGTCGACGGTGGCGCGCTGCTCTTCCGCACCACCGCCGGCGGCAAGCTGCTCGCCGCTGCGCTGCACTCCGAGGTGGCCTTCGAGATCGACCGGGTCGAGGAGCAGGTCGCCTGGTCGGTGGTGGTGCGGGGCCGGTTGCGCCGGGTGCCCGAGGACCGGGCGCACCGCGTCGACGACCTGGGGCTCTGGTCGTGGGTCCCGACACTCAAGTACGACGTCGTCGAGCTCGTGCCCGACGTGGTCAGCGGTCGCCGGTTCCGCCTCGACCGCGACACCGGGGGCGGCTGAGGCGCGGGCCCGGTCAGGGCCACGGCGCAGAGGACGGTTCAGGCCAGCAGGACCTCGACCAGGGCACGTCGAGGGCTGGGCGGCAGCGGGTCACGATGGGTCTCCTGCCACCCGACCCGTACGAGGAGCTGGGGGACCAGGGCGCTGCCCAGCACGTCCTGCTGCAGCGCGTGCCGGGTCTCCGGCACCTCGAGCACCTGGCTGAGCGGGACCACCGACAGGAGGCCGCCGGTGGCGGTCAGCCACAGCCTGCTCAGGGCCTCCCCGGTGCGCAGGTGGTCCGGCGGCTCGTCGGTCGGCGTGGCCAGCACCAGCACTCCGTCGGCGCGCTCGACGCCGCCCGGGTCGATGACCGGTACGTCGTCGAAGCGGGTGGCGGGAGCCTCGAGCGCCGGCGCCGGCACCCCGTCGTGAGCGCTGTGCCGCACCCACATGTCCTGCTCGGCGTGCTGTCGGGGGTCGGCCGCCTGGAGTGCCCGTGCCCGCTCGACCAGCTCCTCCACCCGGTGGCGACGACCTGCGTCGACGACCGGGGAGACGCTGCAACCCTCCTGCGTGCCCACGGCCGCCAGGTGCTCCAGCCTCGATTCCGGCACCGGCCAGGTGGTGAACCGGCGGCGGTCTGTGCGCCGGGCGGTGATCGCGTCCAGGTCGCGGGCGCGCTCTTCGGCGTCCCCCGTGGGCTCCTCCGGTCCGGCCGGCTCGAGGGAGACCCGGGCCAGCAGGGTGGAGTGGTCCCCGGCCGGCAGGCGCTCGACCGTGCAGTGCCATCCCAGTCCACGCGCCGCGACCCTCAGGTGGTGCAGGGCGGCACCGCAGCTGATCAGCATGTTGCGTCCGTCCGGGTCCGTCGCGGGCAGTCGGCGCGAGGGGTCGGCGTACAGCTCGATGGTCGGGCCGGAGACCCGCCAGAGCCAGGGTTGGGTGTTGTGCACGCTGGGCGCCCGGCAGGCCAGCTCGAGCAGCGCGCGACCCACGGGCCCGAGGTCGACGCCCGCGGGTGCGGGTGCGGGCGCCACGGGCTCGCCCGGCTCGACGTGCGTGGCCACCACGCCGGGCACGGAGCGGGCGACTGCCTGCGCCAGGGCTGCCTCCTGCTCCCCGTGCGGGCCCTCGACGACCACGCTGCCCTCGTGGGCGTCGACGAGCCAGTCCCCGTGCCCGCTGGCGCCGAGCAGGCGCGCGACGTCGGTGCGCACCGCGTCGTCGGTGCGGGAGAGCTCTCGTACCACGTCGCTGCGGCTGACCACCCCGACCAGGTGCTGGTGCTCGTCGACGACCGGCAGGCTCTTGGCCGACGTCGAGGTCAGCAGGTCGACCGCACGGGCCAGGTCGGTGTCCGGGCCGACGCTCACGGGTGTCGGCGTCATCACGTCCGCCACGAGGTCGGCCGGGGGCGTCGTCGACGACGGTGGGATGGCATGGGTCCGCGCGTCGGGCAGGACCCGCTCGCGGATCGCGTCGGCCTCGCTGAGCACGCCCCGCAGCCGTCCCGAACCGTCCACGACGGGCAGCGAGGTGACGTGGTGGCGTGCGAGCACGGCCAGGGCCTCGTGGACGGTGGCGTCGGCCCGGATGGTGACGGGCTCGGTGGTCATGACCTCGCTGACCAGCATGGTCGGCTCCTCGTCGGGTCGTCGTTGCTCTCACTGCCAGGATCCGGCCGGCCGGGCCGGGACGTCAGGGCCCAAGGTCCTGGTGGGCCGGGGCCGGCCGGCCTCGCGGCCGACCAGCGCGAGGGTGGCCACGACGGGTGCCAGCGCGAGCAGCGCGCCGACGGGACCGGTGCTCATCGACCCCTCGGACAGCAGCGCCAGGCAGCCGACCAGCACCAGCAGGTGGAGCAGCACCGGAGCCAACGGGCGCGGTTCGCTGCGCTGGCCCACCCGCTCCAGTGGACCCAGGATGGCGGCCACGACCGCGGTGCCCAGGGCCAGCACGGGTATCCAGGCCAGGCGGTCCCACCACCAGGCGGAGGAACCGGGCGCGGTGCGCAGCCCCACGCCGTCGAGGGCCAGCGCGACGCCGGCGAGCGCGGCGAGGACGGGCAGGTGCCACAGGTAGACGGTGACGAGACGGGGGCCGAGCAGTCCGAGCACGGCACGCACCGCGGGGCGCCCCGCCAGCCGGCGCAGGCTTGCCTCGAGTGCCACCGCGACGCCGGCCTGCGCGAGGCCCAGCAGCAGCAGCGTGACCCTCGGTGGGGCCGCGTTGTCGACACCGAAGCCGGACACACCGACCATGGAGACGCCGTACGGCCCCCACCGCACCAGCACGAAGCAGGCGAGGGACCCGAGCCCGGCCAGTGTCCAGCCGGCCAGGCGTCCCTGGACGGCGCCGTCGGACCATGCGTGGCCGAGCTGGTGCAGGGTGCCCCAGACCAGGACGAGGTTGAGCGCACCGAGGACCTCCCAGCCCGACCACAGCGAGACCAGGTCGACGAGGCCGGCGCCGAGCGCGGGCACGGCGACCGAGCCGAACCGGTAGCGCTCCCAGGCCCGCGCGCTCAGCGGCGTGGTCGCCACCATGACCAGGTAGACCGCGAGGAACCACAGGGGCACGAGGGAGGCGCGGTCCGCGATGCGGAGCCAGTGCGTCGACAGGCCCAGGGGGCCGGCGGCCGGGCCGAGGGCTGCCCAGAGCAGCAGCAGCGGGACCAGGGGCATGCTGATGCGCACGGTGCGTCGCTGCAGCCAGGCGGCGTAGGGCACGCCCTCCTGCCGGGCCCGTCGCCACGATCGCAGGGAGCCGTACCCGCCGACGAGGAACAGCACGGGCATCACCTGGAGCAACCAGGTGGCGGGATGGGTCCACCAGGCCGACTCGGTGACGCTGAGCATGCCGGTGCGCACCAGCCGACCGTCGGCCAGGGACAGGCCCTGCATCAGCCAGTGCCCCAGCACCACGACCACCACCGCCGAGACGCGACACAGGTCCACCGCCGGGTTGCGTTCCTGGACCGCCCGGCCCCTCACGGGGCTGCCTGGGGTCGTCGCGCCGACGTCGGGCACGGCGTCAGGTCTCGTCGAGATCGGGCCGGCTCAGGACGATCGGGCACTCCGCCCACGGCAGCACCGCCCGGGCCACGGGCCCGAGGTAGGTGGCGGGATCGCCGCCGTGCAGTCGACGCCCGACCACGAGGACGTCGGCGGTGCGAGCCGCCGCCAACAGCTGCGAGGACGGGTGCCCCGTGTCGACGCTCACCTCGACGTCGCAGGCGTCACCACCGCACTCGGCGAGCACCTGCGTCGCGCGCCGGCGCAGCGCCTCGGGTCCTTCGTCGTGCTCGGGTGCGAGCGTGCCCGGTCTGAGGACCAGCACCCTCAGCACCGCGCGCTCGAGGCGAGCGCGGCGGACCGCCTCGGTGAGGGCGAGACGGTCCGGTCGCTCGGGTGCCAGGCCCACGGCCACGAGTCCGTGCCGGCGGGCGGACCACGACGGCGGCACGACACAGAGCGGGACGCCGGCGCGGTCTGCGAGTGCCGCTGAGAGGGAGGCGGTGCCGTGCCAGGAGGCGCTGTCGCGACGCCCGGTCACCAGGAGTCTCGCCCGGGACGACGCCCCGAGGACCAGCTCGGTCGGGTCGCCGACGACCTGCTCGATCCGCAGCACCAGGTCGTCGCCCGCCTCCTCGCGGCAGGCGGCGGTCGCGGTGCGCAGCGCAGCACGGCCCTGCTCCAGCGCCAGCTCGTTGCGGGCGACCTGAAGGAGGTGCACCGTGGCGCCGGTACGTGCAGCCTCGCCGGCAGCCCACCGGGCCGAGGGACGGGGGTCGGGCCCCCCGACGGCCACCACCACGCTGCCGGGCCCGGCAGCGTGGGACGAGACGTCGGTCCTCGAGGACGGCGGCATGGGCCTATGGTCCTGTCGGCCCAGCCGAGGTATCAGGGTCCTTGGTCCGGGCCGCGAGGTCCAGAGGTCCTTCGGTGTCGGACGGGCTCGGCCGACCGCGCTGGCCGGGACCAAGGTCCTGCGGGGCCGTGCCACTCGCCCGGGGCGTCACCTGGATCCGGAGCCTAGGTTCTATCCATGTGGCACGACGGCGCCGACGAGGCAGGACGAGGACCGATCCGGGTCTACCTGCTCGACGACCACGAGCTGGTGCGTCGCGGTATCCGAGAGCTCCTGGCGAGCCAGGGCGACATCGAGGTGGTCGGGGAGTCGGGTCTGGCGCAGGAGGCCGCCAGTCGCATCCCGGCCCTTCGACCCGACGTCGCGATCCTCGACCAACGCCTCCCCGACGGCCTCGGTGTCGAGGTGTGCCGCCAGGTCCGCTCGGTCGATCCCGGCATCGCCGTCCTCATCCTCACCTCCTACGACGATGACGAGGCGTTGTTCGCAGCCATCATGGGCGGCGCGGCGGGCTACGTGCTGAAGCAGATCAAGGGGACCGACCTCGTCGAGGCGGTGCGACGGGTCGCGGCCGGGCAGTCGATGCTGGACCCGGCGGTGACCGCCCAGGTGCTGGCCCGGCTGCGCGAAGGTCCACCCGAGGACGCGGTCACCAAGCACCTGACACCCAAGGAGCGCCAGATCCTGGAGCTGGTGGGGGAGGGGCTGACGAACCGCCAGATCGCGGAGCGCCTCACCCTGGCCGAGAAGACGGTGAAGAACTACGTCTCCACGGTGCTGGGCAAGCTGGGCGTGGAGAGCCGGACCCAGGCCGCGATCATCTCGGCGGGCCAGCGGAGACCCGAGCGCCAGCCTCCGCGGTGAGGACCGGCGCCGCTGCGGCCCCGACGACCAGGACAACACCTGGACATCACCAGGATCGGGGAAACGGCCGCACGGCGCTGTGCCCGCTCGTCGCCGCTGCTAGCGTCGATCGCAGACCATGGCACCGGAGGAGGCGCGTGGACTGTGATGCCGAGCGCTGCGGCGACCAGGCGCCCGACGTGAGCGGTGTCGACGAGGCGACCTTGGGCGAGCTGCTGCACGAGGTGGGCGAGCGCGCCCGTGGAGCGAGCCAGGAGCGGGACCGCTGGCAGCTCTTGCTGAACGCCGTCGTCACGTTGGCGGCCGACCTCCCGCTCGTGGACCTGCTGGACCGGATCACGGAGATCGCCGCAGAGCTGCTGCCCGGTCGCTACGCGGCCATCCTGGGGTGCGACGGTGACGGCGAGAGCGAGGAGCGGCCGTGCCGCGCCGTCACGCACGGGGCGGCCCGGGACCAGGTCGCCGACATCGACCACTCGCCCCAGGGACGCGGGCTGCTGGGGCTGGTGATGAAGCGGCCCGATGTGCAGCGCCTGCACGACATCGCGGTCCACCCCGCCTCACCGGGGTCCCTCGGGCACCACTCGCCGACGAGCTCGTTCCTGGGGGCGCCGGTGCGGGCGGGCGGCATCGTGTTCGGCAACCTCTACCTGACCGAGAAGCAGGGCGGGTCCGACGTCACCGCCCAGGACGAGAAGATCGTCTCCGCGTTGGCGGCCGTGGCCGGGGTCGCGATCGACAACGCACGGCTGCACGAGGACGGGGTCCGCCGGGAGCGGTGGTTCTCGCGCTGCCACGGAGATGACCACGCTGCTGCTGCGCACCGGGCTCGACACGGCGGGGCTGCAGGTCGTCGCCGACACGGCCCGCGAGCTGTCCGGCGCCGACGCGGCGTGGGTGGTGGCGGGCCCGGACGACGTCGACCTGGCGGTGCAGGTCGTCTCGGGCCTGGGTGCCACGCCCGCGCCGAGGGCGAGGTCGGACCCGAGCTTCGCCCTGGCCCGCCACGTCATCCTGTCCGGTGCTCCGGTCACGGTCGACGACCTTGCGATGGACACCGGCGCCCCAGGTGGGACGGGGCCGCGAGGCTCGTCGCGACTCGGGCCGGCCGTGGTCGTGCCGATGCGCAGCCCGGAGCGGGTGGAGGGGGCGGTCGGCCTCGCCTGGGTGGCCGGTGCGCCGGCGGCGCCGACCTTGCTCGACCCGTCCCTGCCCACGATGCTCGCCGAGCAGGCCGCCCTGGCCCTGCACCTGGCCCGCGCTCGGCGCGACCAGCAGGAGCTCCGGCTGCTCCAGGACCGGGACCGGATCGCCCGAGACCTCCACGACCTGGTCATCCAGCGGCTCTTCGCGGTGGGGCTCGCTCTCCAGGGCGCCGGTCGCCTCCCTGACCGGGACCAGGTGGCGGAGCGGCTCGACTGGGCCGTGGACGAGCTGGACACCACCATCCAGGAGATCCGAGGCGTCATCTTCGCGCTCGGGACCGTCGGAGCGGCATCGGAGCTCAGGGGGACGGGTCGAGCCTCGAGGTGACCGGGCGGCATCCACCGCCCAGCCGCTCGTCGCCGGGTGCTCACCCACCGCCCCCGATGCTGCCCAGTGCCGCTTGGACCAGGCGCACCGCCACGCTGCCGCCCGCGCCCCCCAGGGCCGCACCGCCGAGGACCAGCAGGACCACCGTCACGACGCTGCTTCCCAGCACGTGCCTCTCGGCGAAGCCCACGGACCCGTCCGTCGTCGCCGGTGTGCTCGCGCGGCCACTCCTGGTCCAGCTCCGTGCATCCATGGCCACAGCCTCCTCCGGCGTCCGGAGCCGGCGGCAGTGACTCGAGGCCCCGACCAATCGGGACTTTCTCCCCTGCTGAGGAGGTCGACCCGGATGATCTGCTGCAGGTGTCCGGAGCCGGGGGGCCCGAACACCTCGGTCAGATCCGGTCACGCACCGGGTCGTCGCTCGACCTCGCAGGTCGTGGGCGTCAGGACCGGGGACCGCGGTCCCGTCCAGTGCGGGCGGGACCGCGGCACGTTCTCCCCTGGTGCCCCGCCCGGCGCCGACACGAGGCGGGAGCAGCGCAGTGCCAGGTGAGCATGTCGAGCGACCGGCGACGGTGCGCGGGCGTCATGCCGACGTGCTGCTCAGCGACGGCAGCGTGGCGTGCATCAGACCGGTCACGGTCGACGACCGGGACGCACTGGTGGCGCTGCACGAGGGCGTGAGCAGGGACAACAGCCGACTGCGCTTCTTCTCCACGAGCACCACCATCGGCGCCGCGTACGTCGAGCACGTCCTGCACAGCGCGGAGACCCTCGCTCTGGTCGTCGAGCGACGCGGTGAGCTGCTGGGCGTGGGCACCGCCGAGATCACCGCCCCCGGGAGCGCCGAGATCGCCTTCCTCGTCGCCGACAGGTGGCACGGCCTGGGGGTCGGCAGCCTGCTGCTCGAGCACCTGGCGGCGGCAGGTCGTGACAGGGGGCTGCGCGTCCTGACGGCCGAGGTCCTGGAGGAGAACTACTTCATGCTGCGGGTGCTGCGCGACGCCGGCTTCACCACGTCCCGCCGCACCGAGGCCGGGTCGGTCCGGCTCGAGCTGTCGACCACGGCCTCCGCCGCCGCAGTCCGGGCCGCCGACCGGCGCGAGGCGGTGTCCGAGGCGAGGTCGATGGGACCGCTGCTCAGCCCGTCGTCGGTCGCCGTGGTGGGAGCGCGCCGGGACGGCACGGGTGCGGGCGCGCTGGTGCTCCGCACGATCCTGGCCGCCGGCTACACGGGTGCGCTGCACGTGGTCCACCCGGACGCGGACGAGGTGGCCGGCGTCCCGACCGTGCCCGGCCTCGCGGACCTGCCTGGCGGCGTCGACCTCGTGGTGGTCGACGCCCCGGCCGATCGGGTCCCGGCCGTGCTCGAGGCAGCCGTCCGGGTGGGGTGCCGTGGCGCCGTGGTCCTGGCGGGGGAGCACGGCGGGGCACGCGCGGACCGGCGGGAGCCCGAGCAGGGCCTGCTCGACGCGGTTCGGCGTGGAGGCCTGCGGCTGCTCGGGCCGCACAGCCTGGGAGTCGTGGACAACGACCCGGCGGTGCGCCTCAACGCCACGACCGGGTGCCCGGTGCCGCCTCCGGGAGGGCTGGCCCTGGCCTCGCAGTCCGGCTCCGTGGGCATCGTCCTGGCAGGCCTGGCGCGCCAGCTGGGCGTCGGGGTCCGGTTCCTGGTCTCGCTGGGCGACAAGGTGGACGTCTCTGCCAACGACCTGCTCTCGGCCTGGTGCGATGCCCCGGACGTCACCGGGGTGGGCCTGTACCTGGAGTCCTTCGGCAACGGAGCCAAGCTGGCGCGCCTGGCACGCGAGGTGGGTCAGCACAAGCCGGTGATGCTGGTCGTCGGCGCTCGCTCGCCCGACGTGCCGGTCACCGCGGGGTTGTCCGCCCTGGCCCACCAGGCCGGTGTCCTGGTCTGCGACACGCTGGAGGAGGTGATGCAGTGCGCTGCGCTGCTGGAGGGGCAGCCCCGGCCCCGTGGTCGCAGGGTCGCCGTCCTCGGCGACGCACGCGGCGTCGCGATGCTGGCCGCCGACGCCGCCCGCCGCGCGGGACTGGTCGTGCCCGAGCTGTCCGATGGCCTGCAGGGCCTGCTGTCGCCGGTGGTGACGGTGAGCCGGAACCCCGTCGAGGTGGCCGCCAGTGCGGACGCCACGGCCGTCGCCGTGGCTGCCGAGCAGCTGCTGGGCGCAGGCGAGGTCGACGCCCTCCTCGTGGTGCTCGTGCGCCCCGGGGCCGAGGACGTGCCGGCCATGGTGGCAGCGCTGGCCGACGTGCGGTCCCACCGGTCGGCGGGGCCGCTGCTGGTGGTGACGCCGGCGACGCGTCCCTCGGCGGTGCCGGCCGGGGTCACGGCGTACCCCACGGTGGCGGCAGCGGTGGACGCGCTGGCGAGGGTCGCGACCCACGAGGAGTGGCGACGCCGCCCGCGGGAGCCCGAGTCCCAGGGCCCGGAGGAGGACACGGAGCGTGCGTGGCGCACCCGGGCGGCGGTGCGGCGGCTCCTGGAGGTGCCGCGGACGGACGGACGACTCTCGCCGGACGAGGTGTCCCGCCTGCTCGCCGACCGGGGACTGGTCCTCGACGCGGTGGTCGGGGACGGAGCGGAGGAGCCGTCGGCTCCCGGCCTCCTCGACAGCGCCCGCGCCGTGGAGATGGTGGTCGGGTTGTCGCAGGACCCCACCTTCGGGCCCCTGGTCGTGGTCGGAGCGGGGGGCCCGGCCGCGGACGCGCACGAGGACCGGCAGTTCCTCCTGCCTCCGTTCACGGCAGACGACGCGTTCCGGGCGATCCGGGGGCTGCGGGTGTGGGCGTCGCTGGACCGCCTCGGAGTCCGGACCGGCGGCGGACCGGCGGCGCTGCGCGACCTGCTGCTCGGCGTGGCATGCCTGGCCGGGGAGGTCCCGGGGATCGTGCAGGTGGACCTGGACCCCGTGCTGGTCACCCCGGACGCCTGCCGCGTCCTCGGTGTCGAGGTCCGCGTGGGGCAGGCGGAAGGTCCGGATGCGGGTGTTCCCCGCCGCCTGCGCCGCCCCCGGTGAGCACGAGGGACGAGCGGGCGCCGCGAGGCCCGTGCCGCCGCTGCGAGGAGCTCACCGTTCGCGACCCACCAGCCGTACCAGGTCGGCGAGCGTGGTGGTGTAGCCCCACTCGTTGTCGTACCAGCCGAAGACCTTGACCACCCTGCCGGCGGCCTGGGTGAGCGTGGCGTCGAGGATGCAGGACGCGGGATCCCCGATCACGTCGGAGGAGACGAGCGGCTCGGTCTCGTAGCGCAGGCGTCCGGCCAACGGACCGGTGGTGGCAGCCTCGGCGAACGCGTTGTTGACCTCACTGCCGGTGACCTCGCGGTCGAGCACGGCGACGAGGTCGACGAGCGACCCGTCCAGGACGGGCACCCGGAGTGCCACGCCCTCCAGCCGACCTCGCAGGTGGGGCAGCACCAGGCCGACCGCGCGGGCCGCCCCGGTCGTGGTCGGCACGATGTTGACTGCTGCGGAGCGTGCCCGGCGCGGGTCCTTGTGCGGTCCGTCCACGAGGTTCTGGTCACCGGTGTAGGCGTGGACGGTCGTCATGAACCCCTGGTCCACCCCGAAGGCGTCGTGCAGCACCTTGACCATCGGTGCCACGCAGTTGGTCGTGCACGAGGCGTTGGACACCACGACGTGGCGCTCCGGGTCGTAGACGTGGTCGTTGACCCCCATCACGATGGTGGCGTCCACGCCCTTGCCGGGCGCGGAGAGCACGACCCTCGAGGCGCCGGCCGTCAGGTGCGCCGCCGCCTGGTCGCGGCTGCGGAAGCGCCCACTGGCCTCGACGACGACGTCGACGCCGTGGTGGGCCCAGGGCAGGCGCCCCGGGTCCTGCTCGGTGTCGATGGCGACCTTGCGGTCGTCGATCAGCAGGAGCCCCTGCTCGTGCCGCACGTCGGCGGCGAAGGCCCCGAAGGTGCTGTCACGACGCAGCAGCCGCACCAGCTGGACGGGGTCGGCCACGTCGTTGACGGCCACCACCTCCAGGTCGGGGTCGCGCTCGGCGAGCCGCAGGAAGGCGCGACCGATGCGCCCCAGTCCGTTGATGCCGATCCTGGTCGTCATCGTGCTGCCTCTCTGTCGGGTCCTGCTGTCGGTACGAGGACGGGAACGGCCGGCTCCGTGGCCCGGTCGTAGCGACCGTGGCGGGCGTCGCCGTTGAGTCGCGCGCGCTCCTGGAGCGCGGCCTGGGCCGGCGCGACGTTGTCGCGATGTCCGTGCCACGCGTCGAGCACCGGGGCCTGGAGCGCCCGGCCGTAGGAGAAGCTCAGCTGCCACGGCTGCGGCTCGAGCCGGTTGAGGGCGTCGAGACGCGCCGTGGCCTGCTGGGGGTCCTGGCCGCCCGACAGGAACACGATGCCCGGTACCGAGGCGGGGACCGTGTCGCGCAGCACGGCGACGGTGCGAGCGGCGACGACCGCGTCGGTGAGGGGCCCGGCCTCCTCCGAGTCCGTGCCCGGCAGCACCATGTTGGGCTTGAGGAGCGTCGCGTCGAGCACGACGCGCTGGCCGACCAGCTCGGAGTAGACCTCGCGCAGCACCTGTGCGGTGACCTCGGCGCAGCGCTCCAGGGAGTGGTCCCCGTCCATCAGCACCTCGGGCTCGACCACCGGCACCAGGCCGGCCTCCTGGGCCAGGGCCGCGTAGCGCGCCAGGGCGTGGGCGTTGGCCCGGACGCACGTCGCCGAGGGCGCTGCGGGGCCGACCCGGAGGACGGCTCGCCACTTGGCGAAGCGTGCGCCGAGGGCGGCGTACTCCTGGAGCCGCTCCCGCAGCCCGTCGAGGCCCTGGGTCACCACCTCGCCGGGGCAGCCCGCGAGCGCGACGGTGCCGCGGTCGACCTTGATGCCGGGGATGATGCCGGCCCGCGCCAGGAGCTGCGGCACGGGCGTGCCGTCGCTCGACCGCTGGCGGATCGTCTCGTCGAACAGGATGACCCCGCTGACGTGCCGGGCCAGCCCCGGCGTGGTGAACAGCAGCTCGCGCAACGCCAGCCGGGTCGTCTCCGTCGACTCCACACCGATCCGGGCCAGACGCTTGGCGATCGTGGGCGCGCTCTCGTCGGCGGCCAGGATGCCCTTGCCTGGCGGCACGAGGGCCTGGGCGGTGTCCGTCAGGGTCGTGGTTGCCACGGGTGTGCTCCTGGTGTGCTCGGTCGGTCGGGGTCCTCCCAGCCTGGGGCTGGCGGTCCTCGACCTACACGGTCCTGGGTCCCAGGCGGAGGGGGCCCTTGTCCCCCTCGTCGCCTGCGCTCACTGCCGGAACAGCGCGACCTTGAGGGTCTCGTGGTCCTCGGGCCTCTCGAAGACGTCGTAGGCGTCCTGGATCTCGTCGAGGCCGAACCGGTGCGTGACCAGCCCGTCCGTGTCGAGCCGCCCGCTCTCCATCAGCCGCAGCAGCATCGGGGTCGAGGACGTGTCGACCAGCCCGGTGGTGATCGTGACGTCCGTGCTCCACAGCCGCTCCAGGTGCAGCGTCGCCGGGGCGCCGTGGACGCCGACGTTGGCGAGGGTCCCTCCGGGGCGGACCAGCTCGGCGGCCAGCTCGAAGGTCTGCGGCACCCCGACGGCCTCGATGACGGTGTCGAAGCCCAGCCCACCGGTCATCGCCCGCGCGGCAGCGAGCGCGGCCTGTGCGTCCTCGACCGCGACGTCGGCGCCGAGCCGCTCGGCAGCGGCTCGCCGTCCCGCCACCGGGTCGACGACCAGCAGGGTCGAGGGGCTCATCAGCTGCGCCGTCAGGACCGCCGCGAGCCCGATCGGACCGGCGCCGATGATCGCGAGGCTCGACCCGGGCACGACGCGGCCGTTGCGGATGCCGACCTCGTAGGCCGTCGGCAGGATGTCGGCCAGCAGCAGTGCCTGCTCGTCGGACACCGACTCCGGCAGCAGGTGCAGCGCCCGGTCGGCGAACGGCACGCGCACCAGCTCGGCCTGGGTCCCGTCGATGAGGTGGCCCAGCATCCAGCCGCCACCGCCGAGGCACTGCCCGTCCTGGTTCTCGCGGCAGTAGCGGCACCTGCCGCACCCCGCCACGCAGGAGATCAGCACCCGGTCGCCCACGGCCCGGCCGCGCACCCCGGCGCCTGCCTCCACGACCGTGCCCACGGCCTCGTGGCCCAGCACGCGGCCACTGGACATCTCCGGGACGTCGCCGCGCAGGATGTGCAGGTCGGTGCCGCAGATGGTCACTGCGTCGACCCGGACCACCGCGTCCTCGGGGTCGGTGGTCGTCGGGTCGGGGACGTCGTGCCAGACCCGGCGGCCGGGTCCCTCGAAGGTGAGCGCTCTCATGGTGTCCTCCTGGGGGACGGGTGCAGCCGTCGTTCGGCCTCGAGGACCGTCCGGGTCGTGCGCAGCACGCTGTCGGGGTTGAGGCTGATGGAGTCGATGCCGATCTCCACGAGCATCTCGGCGAACTCCGGGTGGTCCGAGGGCGCCTGCCCGCACAGCCCCGAGTGGACGCCCTGCCGGCGGCAGCCCTCGACAGCCGCCCGGACCATCGCCACGACGCCCGGGTCGCGCTCGTCGAAGTCGAAGGCGACCATCGCGCTGTCGCGGTCGACGCCCAGGGTGAGCTGGGTGAGGTCGTTGGACCCGATGGAGAGCCCGTCGAAGCGCCGGGCGAAGTCGTCGATGAGCACGACGTTGTTGGGGACCTCGCACATCGCGTAGATCTCGAGCCCGTCGCGTCCCCGCTCCAGACCCAGCTCGGCCATCCGCGCGAGCACCAGGTCGGCCTCCTCGAGACGGCGTACGAAGGGGATCATCAGCACGACGTTGGTCAGGCCCATCTCCTCGCGGACCCTCCGCATGGCGCGGCACTCGAGCTCGAAGCCCTCCGCGTAGCCCGGGTGGGCGTAGCGCGAGGCGCCGCGGAAGCCCAGCATCGGGTTCTCCTCGTGGGGCTCGAACCAGGAACCGCCGACGAGGTTGGCGTACTCGTTGGACTTGAAGTCCGACATCCGCACCACCACCGGGCGTGGGTGGAAGGCCGCCGCGATGGTGCCGACCCCCTCGGAGAGTCGTTCCACGAAGTACGTCGCCCCGTCGGGGTGGCCGGACACCAGCTCCTCGACCTGGTCGCGCTCCGCGTCGTCCTGGACCCGGTCGGGGTGCAGCAGCGCGAGCGGGTGGGCGCGGATCGCCTCGCTGATGATGAACTCCATGCGGGCCAGCCCGACCCCGTCGTTGGGCAGCATCGAGGTCCCGAAGGCGAGCGCGGGGTTGCCGAGGTTGACCATGATCTTCGTCGCGGGACGTGGCATGTCGCTCAGGTCGACCTGGTCCACGTGGAACTCCGCGGCGCCGTCGTACACGTGGCCGACCTCGCCGTCGGCGCACGACACGGTGACCAGCGCGCCGTCCTGCAGGACCGAGGTGGCGGCGTCGGTGCCGACGACGGCGGGCAGCCCCAGCTCGCGGGCGACGATCGCGGCGTGGCAGGTCCGGCTGCCGCTGTCGGTGACGACGGCGGCGGCCATCTTCATGACCGGCTCCCAGTCGGGGGTGGTCGTCCGCGCCACCAGGACCTCCCCAGGGCGGAAGCCGGCGAGGTGCTGGGCGTCCTGGACCACGCGCACGCGACCAGTCGCCAGGCGGTCGCCGATGGCACGCCCCTGGGTCAGCACCGCGCCGTGCGACTCGACGACGAAGCGCTCGAGCAGGGTGCGCGAAGCCTGGGAGGAGGCGGTCTCGGGCCGGGCCTGGACGATGTAGACCTCGCCGTCGATACCGTCCTTGGCCCATTCGACGTCCATCGCCTGGCCGTAGTGCCGCTCGATGGCCAGTGCGGCACCGGCCAGGTCGAGGACCTCGTGGTCGTCCAGGCAGAAGCGGCGTCGCTGGTCCGCGGGCGTGGGCTCGTTGCGGGTCCCGGACGCCCCCGCCGTGACCATGCGGACGGTCTTGGCGCCCAGACGGCGGCGCAGCACGCAGCGGTGCCCGTTCTCGTAGGTCGGCTTGTGGACGTAGAACTCGTCCGGGTCGACGGTGCCCTGGACGACGTTCTCGCCCAGCCCGTAGGCCCCGGTGAGCAGCACCACGTCGCGGTGACCCGACTCGGTGTCCAGCGTGAACACCACGCCGGAGGAGGCCAGGTCCGAGCGCACCATCTTCATGACCCCGACCGAGAGCGAGACCGCCAGCTGGTCGAAGCCCTGGCGGTGGCGGTAGTGCACCCCGCGGTCGGTGAAGATGCTGGCGAAGCAGCGGCTCACGGCCTCGAGCAGCTCGTCCTCGCCGGCGACGTCGAGGAAGGAGTCGTGCTGCCCGGCGAAGCTGGCCTCGGGCAGGTCCTCGGCGGTGGCGCTGCTGCGCACGGCCAGCCGCAGGTCGGGGCCGTACCGGTCCCGGAGGGCGTGGTAGGCGTCGAGGACCTCTGCCCGCAGGTCCTCCGGCAGCGCGGCGTCGAGGACGATGCGTCGAGCGCGGGCCGCACGGTCCGCGAGGTCGGTCACGTCCTCGGGGTCCATGCCCTCGAACACCTCGGCCAGGTCGCCCCAGGCGCCCGCCTCGTCGAGCACGTGGCGGTAGGCCGCTGCCGTGACGGCGAAGCCGCCGGGGACACGCACCCCCGCCGCGGCGAGGTGCTGGTGCAGCTCGCCGAGCGAGGAGTTCTTGCCGCCCACGAGGGCGACGTCGGCGCGCCCGGTCCGGGCCAGGTCGAGGACCAGTCGGGGCGCGCTCACCGGGCTGCGTCCACCCGTACGACGGGCTCGACCGCATCGGGATCGTTCGCCCGCACGTCCGCGATGGTGGCGTCCAGCAGGTCGTGGGCCAGTCCCGAGAGCGCGCGGCAGACCGCGAGCTCGTCCCCGATCTCGGGCACGTCGCGGTCGGCGGGGTGACGCCGAGCGGTGCCGACGTGACGCAGCACGGTGCCGGCGTCCGTGCGCAGCACGACCTCGGCGCGGGTGGTCTCGTCGCCCTCCGAGAGGTCGAGGTGCAGCTGCCATGTCCTGGTGTGCATCGGTGCTCCGTCCTGTGGGGTCCGGGCCCGGGTCCGCACGGCGCGCACCCGCCCAGCCCCTCGAGCGTCGCCCCGGTGGCGGCCTCTCGACCACGGCCCTGCGACCCGGGCCGCCAGGGACGTTGGCCCCTGGCCGCGCTGCCGGCGCCGGGTCACGGTGGGCAGGAACGAGACCGGAGGGGGCCATGCACGAAGAACCTCAGCCGAGGTCGACGCTCGTGCTCGACGCAGGCTCCCGGGCCGGCCCGCTCGAGGAGCTGGTCGAGGGCTGGCTGCGCCAGGGACTGATCAGTGCCGACCAGGCGGCCGCGATGCTGGGCACCGCCCCGAGCGCCGCCCGCCCGCCCCCGTGAACCGCGGGACCCGGCTGCGCCGAACTCCTCTCGTGGCCGAGGCGCTGGCCTACGTCGGGGCCGCCGTCCTGGTCGCGGGGGCCACGCTGCTCGTGGCGCGGTCCTGGGCCGACCTGACCGACGGCTGGCGACTGGCCTGCCTGGCTGTGGGGACCCTGGCGCTGGTGGCCGGCGGGGCCTCGGTGTCGCACGGCAGGGTCGGAGCACGACGCCTGCGCTCGGTGCTGTGGTCGGCGTCCACGGTGGCCTGGGCCGGCTTCCTGGCGGTCCTGGTCCACGACGTGCTGGCCACGACCGGATGGGCGAGCGGCACCCAGGCGGTGCTCGTCACCGCGGGCACGGTCGCCTGGGCCGCGGTGCTGTGGGCCCGGCTGCGCTACGGGGTGCAGCAGGCGGTCCTGGCGCTGTCGGTGGCCGCCCTGGCTGGTGCGGTGGTCGAGAGGACCGGCACCGCGATGGAGCCCGGGGTCGGGGTGTGGGTGGTGGGGCTGTGCTGGGCCTGCCTGGGCGGTGCCGGGGTGCTGCGCCCGTCGCGAACGCCGGTGGCGCTCGGCTCGGTCCTCGCCGTCCTGGGGGCGATGACCACCGCCGCGTCCGACGCCGGGATGGTCCTGACACTGGTCACCGTGGCCGTCGTCGTGGGCTCGGCGGTGGTGACCCGGGACCTGGTCCTGCTGGGCGTCGGCGCCCTCGGCACCCTCGTCAACGTGCCCGCCGCCGCGACCCGGTGGACGTCGGGGTCGCTGGGTGCCGCGCTCGCGCTGCTCGTGGTGGGCGGAGGTCTCGTCGTGCTCGCGGTGTGGATGACCCGGTGGGCCGCCCCCGCTCCGCGGTCGCGACGACGGGAGGACAGCGACGATGGCTGACAACGGTGGGGCAGCAGCAGGGGGCGGAGCGCTCTACGGCCTGGGCGTCTTCGGCGCCTGGGTCTACTTCTGGCAGCAGGCTCCGGAGGGGTTCTGGTGGCACGTCCTGGCCGTGCTGGAGGGTTTCGTGTGGCCGGCGTTCATGGTGTACGAGGCCTTCTCGGCACTCGGCTGAGCGGAGCTCACCCGCACCGCTCGACCCGCCACCCGTGGCCGTCGACCTCGACGTCGTACCGCGCGCCCCGGCACGGGACCTGGGACAGGCGCAGCGGCAGGAGACGCTCGGGGAGCACCGGACGGCAGGTCATCCCGTCCGCGGTGGGCTCGAGCCCGAGCAGCGACCGGAGCAGCTCGAGCGGGGCGGCGGCCGCCCAGGCCTGCGGTGAGCAGGCGGCCGGGTAGGGCACGGGGACGGCGTACTGCTGCCGGTCGAAGCCCGCGAAGAGCTCGGGGAGACGGCCTCCGAAGGAGGCGGAGGCGTCCACCAGTCCGAGAGCGACCTCCTGGGCCGCGGCGACGTGCCCGTAGCGCAGCAGCCCGGACACGCAGAGGGCGGTGTCGTGCGGCCACACGGACCCGTTGTGGTAGCTCATCGGGTTGAAGGCGCCCATCCGGGTGCTCAGGGTGCGGATGCCCCAACCGGTGAACATCTCCGGGGACAGCAGGTGCTCGGCGACCTGCGCAGCCTTGTCGTCGTCGGCGATGCCGGTCCACAGGCAGTGGCCGGCGTTCGACGTCAGCGCGTCCACGGGTCGCTTGTCCCGGTCCAGCGCCACGGCGTACCAGCCGCGGTCGGGCAGCCAGAAAGCGTCGTTGACCGTGACCTGGAGCCGTGCCGCCTGGGCGCGCCACCGGGCAGCCCCGGCGTCGTCGTCGAACAGGTCGGCGATGTCGGCGCGGGCCCGGAACGCGGCGTAGGCGTAGGCCTGCACCTCGACCAGCGCGATCGGTGGTTGCGCAGGAGTGCCGTCGGCGAAGCCGATGCCGTCCCACGAGTCCTTCCAGCCCTGGTGCATCAAGCCCTCCGGCGTGGCCCGCTGGTACTCGATCAGACCGTCGCCGTCGCGGTCGCCCGCGTGGAGCATCCATTCCAGGGCCTGGTCCGCGGCCTGCACCAGTCCCTGGTCGAGCAGGTCCGGCGCCCAGGCGGCGAGCTGACCCAGCGCCATCACGAACAGCGGTGTCGCGTCGGCGCTGCCGTAGTAGGCGTTGCGCCCGCCGAGGGCCAGGGTGCCCGCTGGTCCGAAGCGCAGCTCGTGGGGCACCCGGCCGGGCTGCTCCTCGGTCACGGGGTCGGTCGTGGTGCCCAGGTGGGCCGCCAACGTGGTCAGCGTGCCGAGCGCCAGGGTCGAGTCGACCGGCAGCAGCATCATCGAGGTGATCAGCGAGTCCCGGCCGAAGAGCGCCATGAACCAGGGTGCACCGGCGGCGACGACCGCGAGGTCCGGTCGCTCGGGATCGAAGATGCGCAGGGTGGCCAGGTCCTCGATGCTGCGCCCCAGTGCCGCGGCGAGCACGGGATCCCCCGTCGCCAGGCGGGGCGCGCTGCCGCGGAACTGCCGCTGGCGGCGCGCGGGCGCGGCGTGCTCGACGGGGGTGCCCGGGAGGTGGTGGGGGACCAGGCGCCGCCCGCGCAGCCGGGGCACGACCTGGAGCGTGGTGCGCCACGTGCCGTGCCCGGCGAGCTCGACGACCCAGCGCACGCCGCCGTGGTCGAGGACCGCCCCGGGGGCGGGTACGACCGACACGGCGTACTCCTCGCCGGCGCGCACCGTGCTCAGGTGCAGCTCGTCGCCGTCCGTGCTGACCAGCACGTCGCGGGCCGGGAGGTCGCGGACGTCCTTGACCTCGAAGAGGTCGGCGAAGTCGGCCTCGACCTGGAGGCGCAGCTCGACTCGCACCGGTGTCGCCGTCGCGTTGCGCACGGTGAGGTCCTCACGCATGCCGTCGCCGACCCACCGGTCGCGGCTGAGCAGGACCCCGGCGTCGGCTGGTGCGCCCGGCGTGGGGGAGAAGGCGACGAACGTGGCGGAGTACGGCGCCTCCTGGTGCAGGCGCAGTGCCTGGAGACGGCGCCCCTCCAGGCTCAGCCGCCAGGTGCGCAGCACCCGGGTGTCGCGCACGAACAGCCCGCTGGCACGCTGCTCGCCGAGGTTGCCTAGCCGGTCACCGGTGCAGAAGGTGGTGCCCTCCATCAGCACGGCGCCCTGCTCGCCGGCCTCGGGGGCCCCCGCGTGGGCCCAGGGGCCACTCACGAGCGGAGTCCGACGCCCCGGAACCGGGGCAGGGCGGAGATGCCCCGCACCGCCCGGGAACGTGGCGGGGGCGACCGTGGAGAGGCCAGCACCGCTGCGTAGAGCGCAGCGTGGTCGGTGGCCATGCGCTCGCGGGAGAAGCGGCTCTCCGCCGCGGCCCGACACGCCGCCCGGTCGATGCCGGGCAGCCGCTCGACGGTCCGGACGCCGTCCTCCTCGCTGCCGAAGAGGAACCCGGTGCGGCCCGGGTCGACGATCTCCGGCGCTGCGCCCTCGGGACGGGCCAGCACAGGTGTGCCGGTCGCCAGCGACTCCACCATGACCAGGCCGAAGGGCTCCTGCCAGTCGATGGGGTTGAGCAGCCCCGCGGCCCGACCGACCACCTCGATCCGGTCCTCGAGACCCAGCTCCTCCACGGGCGGGTCCTCCTTCGAGAGCAGCGGTCGCACGCAGGAGCGGAAGTAGTCCTCCTCTTCGGGTCCGCAGATCCGGGCGACGATGCGCAGCGGGCGGCCGGAGGCGCGCGCGATGCGCACCGCGGCGGCGACGCCCTTGTCCGGCGACATCCGGCCGACGAAGACGAGGTGGTCCTGGTCCCCGGGACCGACGCGGTGCGTGGCGAGATCGATACCGTGGTGGATCACGGCGGCCACGGGCAGGTCACGGGCACGGCGCGCCTGGTCCTCGGAGATCGCGACGACCGCTGCGTGCCGGGCGATCTCCCGGTAGATGCGGCCGGGTCACCTCGGTGAAGGCGCCGTGGTGGGTCGCCACCACCGGGGGCCGGGCGATCCCGGCGCGGGCGGCGAGCAGGGGCCCGAGGGCGGTGTGGTCGTGGATGATGTCGACCTGGCCGGCCAGCGACTCGTAGGCAGCCAGCACGTGGGCAGCCTCCGGCAGGCTCTGGCCGAGCGGCTCGACGGGCTCGGCGAAGAGGTGCTCGCGGCGTACCGGGCTGGTCGAGGTACCGACCGTGAAGAGCACCACGTCGTGACCCAGGTCGCTGAGGCCCCGGGCCAGGTCGGCCACCACCGCCTCGGTGCCGCCGTAGGCCGGGGGCGGCACCGGGATCCACGGGGGTGCGACGAGACCGATCCTCATGCGTCATGTCCCCGGGGGCGGGCCCTGCCCCCTGTCCGCTCCTCGTGTGCCGGTGCGAGACCGACGGGCACCAGCGCGCCGAGCTCGCGGTGCCAGGACCGCTCGCACCCGGAGCAGGAGAACTCCACCCCGGTCCCGCAGCGGACCGCTACGAGGGCGGTGCCGCACGTTGGGCAGGTACGGGGCGGGGCGAGGGCGGAGGCGAGGTCGAGGTCGACCGAGTAGCTGCTCATGCCTGCAGTTCAACCGGGGGCGCGCGGCGCCGGGCAGTGCAGAAGGTCCCGGGTCGTCCGGGCGGGGTCCCGGGTCGGCGCTCACGAGCAGCACGGGCACCGTCCCCTGCGTCACGGCCCGGCGCACCGTCCGCGCATGCCCGGCACCGAGGTCGTGGTCCCAGGCCATGACGATGAGGTCGGCGCCCCACTGCTCGGCCCCGGCCAGGACCTCCTCGGCGGGACGGCCGCGGCGCAGGTCCAGCTCGACGCCGTCCAGGTGGTGGCGGTCGAGGAACTCGCGCGACCACGACGTGTGGCCGTGGGCGGCCTGGTCCCAGAAGGCCGGCGCGTTCGCGGCGTCGAAGACGTGGACGGCGGCCACGGACGCACCGGCCGCCACGGCCCGGCGTGCCATGTCGGCGACGGCCGAGGCGGTCTCGGTCGACCCGTCGAGCGGCAGCAGCACCCTGCTCACGTCACCCATCAGCATCTCGGCGCGTGCGGGCACCAGGAGCAGCGGGACCCGACACGCGCGAGATCACCTGCCAACAGACCGGGTCGTCTCCGCGGGCGCTCAGCACCGCGGCGCGGACGTCCCCCGCGCCGAGTGCCCGCACCGCCGTGCGCACGGCCGCCGGACCGTCGCGAGCAGGTAGGTGCAGGACCGTCGTGCCCACGTCCAGGAGCCGGGCGATGGAGCGGGCCGCCGCCAGGGTCTGCGGGTCCTGGTCGCGCTCGACCAGGGCGGTCACGTGGTCCATGGAGCAGCTCCTCGGGTCAGGACGACCGAGGTCGACGTCGTGGCGAGGTACCGGCTGGTCTGCGCCACCTGGACCTCGAGTGGTCCTGAGGCGTCGACCGAGAGACGGGCGTCCTCCACGCGGATCCGGACGTCGTTCGACAGGCATCGGAAGCGGATGTCGAGGTCCGACCAGCCGCTCGGCAGCACGGGGTCCAGGTGCAGCCGCCGGTCCTGCGAGACCCGCGCGCCCAGGAACCCGTGCAGGACGGCCTGCCAGGCGCCGCCACAGGCGCCCAGGTGGACCCCTGCCGCGGTCGTGTCGCCCAGGTCCTCGAGGTCGATGCGCAGACTGAGCCGCAGCAGCTCCAGGGCCGTGTCGGGTCGTCCCGCCCGTGCGTGCAGCGAGGCCATGACCGCGGGGGAGAGGGAGGAGCCGTGCGCGGTGCGCGGCGCGTAGTGATCCAGGTTCGCGACCAGCGACCCAGCCGCCACGTCGTCGGGCAGCAGGTGGTGCATCATCAGCACGTCCGGCTGCTTGATCACCTGCGAGGCCGCCACGACCGCGCGCCCGGCCAGCACGTCCGCCGCCACCGGTGGTGGTGCGACATCGCTGGCGACCATGGTCCTCAGGTCGTCGTAGCCGCGGAACTGCTCGTAGATCCCGGTCGCCGGGTCGAAGCCGTCCACGAGTGCGTCGGCGACGGCGAGCCACCGCGCGCGCTCGTCGGGAGAGGATCGGGTCAGGTGGGCGGCGGTGCGCAGGTTCCACCGAGCCATCGCGTTGGTGAACGCGTTGTCGTCGACCCGTTCGTGGTACTCGTCGGGCCCGATGACCCCGAGCAGGTGGGCGGAGCCGTCCTCGGCCGTCGACACGCGCGAGGCCCAGTACGTCGCTGTCTCGCGCAGCAGCAGCGACTCGTCGGCGGTCAGGGCGCCTGAGGGCCTGGTCCAGCTGGCGTGGTGCACCACGGCCCACGCCACGTCCGCTGTGATGTGCTCCTCCAGGGCGCCGGTGAGGATGGCGATCCGCTCGCTGCCGAGGCAGCCCTCGGCGGGGGTGACGTCGTGGCCGTGACGCCCGGACTCCCACGGGAACCTCGCCCCGTCCCGGCCATCCGCACGCGCCCGGGCCCGCGCGGCGTCGAGGCGGTCCAGCCGGTAGCGGACCATGGCCGCAGCCGCCGACGGGTCGACGGTGACCAGCGCGGGCAGCACGAAGACGTCCGCGTCCCAGAACACGTGGCCGGAGTACCCGCCGCCGGTGAGCCCGCGGGCCCCCACGGCCAGCTCGCGACCCGCGCCGCTGAGTCCCCAGAGCTGGAACAGCGCGTGGCGCAGGCCGAGCTCGGTCTCAGGGTCGCCGGGGATCGTGACGCCCACGCGCTCCCAACGCCGTGCCCACGTGGATCGGTGCTGGGCGAGCGCAGCCTCGAAGCCCGCTGCCGTTGCCCGCGAGAGCCGCCGGCGTGCCCGTCGCCGGCTCACGGGTCCGTGCGCGGAGGCGTCGACCGCGACCAGGCGCTGCACCGAGCGCACGCCGCCGTCGTCCGCCGTGTCCTGGTGCGTCAGGGCCCCGATCCCACCGTCGGCGTCGCCGACCTCCGACCAGCCGGCCCTCCCGCCGACCTCGGGGACCTCGAGACGCTCCTGCGCGGCCTCCACCCGCACGGCCAGCAGGCCCGGCACCGTGGTGCTCGCGAAGCGCAACGAGCGCAACGGGGGACCGGGCTGCGAGCCGCCCCCGGGACGGACCTCGGGCGCGACCTCGGTGCGGTGCAGCACGCCGGTACGCAGGTCGAGCACCCGGACGTCCTCCTGCACCGGTGGGGCGAGATGCACGTCGACGACGTCCGGCCCGGGCAGCAGCCCGTCCGCCGCGGACGCTCCGGTGTACACGCCAGCGGCCACGACGAGCGGCTGGCCGTGACCGGGAGCCTCCTCGACGGAGCCGCGGAAGCCGACCCCGCCCGTCGCGAGCGTGAACAGGCTCTCGGTGACGCGGTGCCGGGCCGCATCGATGCCCTCCTCGACGATGCTCCAGCGAGGGTCGCGGTGCACGCCGGGCACGCGCAGGCTCGCGGCTCGGTGCACCTGCTCCTCGAGCAGCGCCAGCAGGGCCTCGCCACCCGCGGGTGGCGGGGCGTCGGTGCCCCGCCCTCGCCCGGGCGTCCTCGACACGTCCCCCACGACCAGCACCAGCTCTCCGGCGACGCCGAGCTGCTCCAGCCACCTCAGGGACACCTCCACCGGGGACGGGCCCTCGGCGCACAGCAGCAGCAGCCCCGGCCCGGGCAGCGGCCACCAGGGTGCGCCGCGAAGGGCTCCGGGCGGCCCGCCGGTGACCGCGACGTGCATGCCGAGGGTCGACAGACGACGCAGGAGCACGTGGACCCGGTCGCCCGGACCGGCACCCGCGGAGGGCGCGCAGCTGGCGTGGTCGAGCACCAACCCCCCGACGGTGCGTCCCAGCAGGGGCGGCCGGGTGGTCCCTGGCGGCGGTGGCGGGGACGCCGCGACGCGCGGCGGGGCGGGTCGGCTCACCCTGCACGCCCGAGGACGAGATCGATCGACGAGCCGGCCGTCGCGAGCCGGGGGTAGTCCTCCTCGTCGATCCGGATGCCCGTGCGGGTGCTGAGCTGCTCGACGAAGGTGAGGAAGTCCAGCGAGTCGAGCTCCAGCTCGGTACGCAGTGGGGCGTCGTCGCCGATCTGGTCGAGGTCGGCGTCGGGGACGATGGCCACGAGCGAGTCGACGACGGCCCGCCGTGCATCCTGAGGGGTCATGGCTGCTCCAGCTGTTGCAGGTGGAAGTCGACGAGGGCGAGGAAGCGCGAGCCCAGGAAGCCGTCGGTGACCCGGTGGTCGGCGGAGAGGGTCAGCGTCGTGACCGGTCGCACCCCCAGCAGACCGTCCACGGCCCACGGGCGATCGACGACCCTGCCCACGCCCACCAGCGCGACCTGGGGTGCGTGGATCACGCCGTACACGCACTCGGCCCCCTGCTCGCCGAGGTTCGTCACGGTGATCGTCGCCTCGCTCAGCTCGCGGCTGCGCAGGCGACCGGCACGGGTGCGCCGCACCAGGTCCTTCAGCCGCTGCATCGTCTCCTCGACGGTGAGCCGGTCCGCATCCAGGATCGCGGGGGCCACCAGCCCACCTCCGCGCAGCGACACGGCCACGCCGAGGTGCACCCCGCTGCCGGGACGGAATGCGCCCTCGACGTGGAACCCGTTGAGCTGCGGCGTGGCGGCCGCGGCCCGGGCCACGGCGTGCAGGACCAGCGCAGCGGGCAGGATCCGCTGCTCGACGGGAAGGGCGAGGTTGCGCTCGCGGGACCAGGCGAGGGCCCGCGTCAGGTCGACGGTCTGGGCGAGGTAGTAGTGCGGGATCTCGCGCTTGGAGCGCGACATGGTGGCCGCGACCGTGGCGCGCATGGGATCGGGGGGCCGGGGCGCCGCCTCGGGGCCCGTTTCGGTCGCTCCCGGTGCCGGGCCGGGTGCCGAGGAGGCGCGGTGGAGTGCCGCGCGCACGTCGTCGGCGCGCACCGTCGCCTCGTCGGCCGGTCGGACCGCTGCGACGTCGACGCCGAGCTCGACGGCCAGCCGTCGCGCGTACGGCGTGACGCGCGGGCGGGCCTGCGGAGCCGGTCGCTGCGCGTGGTGCTCGACGTCCTCCCGCGTGACCGCGCCGCCGGGCCCGGACCCGCGCACCCGGCTGAGGTCGACGCCCAGCCGCGTGGCGTCGCGCCGTACCAGCGGGGAGGGGGCTCGCCCCGCACCCGCCGCCCGGGGCGGGGCCGGTGGCGCGGGGGAGAGCGGCACCGCCGGGGTGAGGGGCGGCGCCGGCGCCGGCGCCCGACCACTCCCCGGCACCGCCTGCTCGCCGGCCTGCTCGCCGGCCTGCTCGCCGGCCTCCTCGCCGGCCTCCTCGATGGTGGCCAGCGCCGTCCCGACCGCGACGGTCGTGCCCGGCTGCACGAGCAGCTCGCCGATGACACCGGAGTGGAACGCCTCCACCTCGACCGCGGCCTTGGAGGTGTCGACGACGGCGATGGGGTCGCCCCGACCGACGACGTCGCCGGGATGGACCAGCCACTCCAGGAGGGTGCCCTGGTCCATGTCGGCGCCCAGGGAAGGCATGGTGAAGTCCGGCACGGGTCACCCCCTCGTGCGCCGCGCGGCGGCGACGATCGACTCGACCCGGGGCAGCGCCGCCTCCTCGAGCTGGTGGGCGTAGGGCACCGGCACCTCGACCGAGCAGACGCGCTCCACCGGGGCGTCGAGGTCGTAGAACGCCTGCTCCTGGATGCGGGCGACGATCTCGGCGGACAGGCTGCCGCTGCGCCAGCCCTCGTCGACGACCACGACCCGGTGGGTCCGGCGCACCGAGGCCATGATGGTGGCATCGTCGAGCGGGCGGAGCGTGCGCAGGTCGACGACCTCCGCCGAGGTCCCCTCGGCGTCGAGGACGTCGGCCGCCTCGAGGGCCCGGGCGAGCATGCCGCCATAGGCGATGATGGTGACGTCCTCACCGGGACGGCGCACGACGGCACGGTCGATGTCGACGGCCCCGGCGTCCACGGGGAGGGTGCCGGCGAGGTTGTAGAGCCCGCTGTGCTCGAAGACGAGCACCGGGTCGGGGTCGCGCAGCGCCGTGGCGAGCATGCCACGGGCGTCCTCGAGCGTCGCCGGGGTGACGATGCGGATGCCCGGGACGTGCGCGAACCAGCCCTCCAGGCTGTGCGAGTGCTGGGCCGCCAGCTGACGTCCTGCGCCGGTGGTCATCCTGATCACCAGGGGCACGGCGTACTGCCCCCCGGACATGTGCAGCAGCGTCGCGGCCGAGTTCATGATCTGGTCCAGGGCCAGCAGGCTGAAGTTGACCGTCATGATCTCGACCACCGGACGCAGGCCCTGGATGGCAGCGCCGATCCCCGCGCCGACGAAGGCCGACTCCGACAGCGGGGTGTCGCGCACGCGCTCCGGCCCGAACTCCTCGAGCAGGCCCAGGCTGACCGCGAAGCAGCCGCCGTAGCTGCCGACGTCCTCGCCCATCAAGAAGACCCGCTCGTCCTCGCGCAGCGCCTCCCGCAACCCCTCACGCAGCGCCTCGCGGTAGGTCGTCTCGATGGTCGTGACGGCGCTGGTCATCGCACGCTCCCCGCGGCAGTGGAGCCCTCGGAGTAGACGAAGCGGGTCAGGTCCTCCACGGGCTCCTCCTGACCCCGGTCGGCCTCGTCGACGGCGGAGGTGACGTGCGCGGTCACCTCCGCGTCCATCGCGGCGAGACCCTGCTCGTCCAGGACACCCTCGTCGCGCAGCCGCGTGACCAGCAGTTCGACGGGGTCGCGGTCGCGCCAACGGCGGACCTCCTCCTTGGCGCGGTACCGGTCCGGGTCGTACATGGAGTGGGCGCGGAACCGGTAGGTCCGCAGCTCGAGGAAGACCGGACCGCCGCCACCCCGGACCTGCGCGCACGCCTGGGCGGCCGCCTCCTGCACAGCGACCACGTCCATCCCGTCGACCTGCCAGGCGGTCGCGCCGTACGACGAGGCCCGCAGCGCGAGATCGGTGCGCCCGTGCTCCTTGGCGAGCGCCGTGCCCATCGCGTAGGCGTTGTTCTCGCAGAGCACCAGCAGCGGCAGCCGCCACAGGACGGCCAGGTTCATCACCTCGTGGAACTCTCCCTCGGCCACCGCGCCGTCACCGATGAAGCAGGCGGTCAGCCCCGGCCTCCCCTGCATCCGGTCGCCGAGGGCCAGGCCCAGCGCCAGGGGCAGGCCGCCGGCGACGACCGCGTTGCCGCCGACGAATCGGCGGGACCTGTCGAAGAGGTGCATCGAGCCACCGCGGCCCCGGCTGCACCCGGTCACGCGGCCGAACATCTCGGCCATCAGGGAGGCGGCCGGCACCCCGCGGGCGAGGGCGTGGCCGTGGTCGCGGTAGGTGGAGACGACCGAGTCGTCCTCGCCCAGCTCCGCGCAGACCCCGGTCGCGACGGCTTCCTCGCCCACGTAGAGGTGCAGGAACCCACGGATGCGACCTCCGCTGTACAGCTCGGCGCAGCGCTCCTCGAAGCGCCTGATCAACAGCATCGTCCGCAACAGGTCCGACGGCCCGGCGCTCACGGGTGCTGCTCCAGGGTCGAGAGGTCGCCCTCGGGCAGCCCCAGGGCTCGCGCCTTGAGCACCCGGCGCATCACCTTGCCGCTGCTGTTGTGCGGCAGGTGGTCGTCGAAGACGATCTCCTTGGGCGCCAGGCCGCCCAGGCGGCGGCGGGCGAAGGCGATCAGCTCGGGGCGCAGGGTGTCGTCGTCGGTGCCGCCGCCGGGGCTGCGGCGTCTGCTCACGTAGGCGCGCACGACCTCCCCGGCCACGTCGTGGGGGATGCCGATCACCCCGGCCTCGACGACGTCCGGGTGCTCGAGGAGGACGGACTCGACCTCGAAGGGGCCGATCAGGTGGCCCGCGGACTTGATCACGTCGTCGGCGCGTCCGACGAACCACACGTAGCCCTGCTCGTCGAGCGTGGCGAGGTCGCCGCTGAGGTACCAGCCGTCGGCGAAGCAGGAGCGGTAGCGCTCCTCGTCGTCGAGGTAGGTGCGGAACATCGACGGCCACCCCGCGCGCACCGCCAGCTCGCCGGTCTCACCGGGGTGGGCATGGCGGACACCGCCCTCCACCTCGGCGCGGCCGTCCTCGCCCAGGCGGAGGACACCGACCTCGACACCGGGCACGGGCCGTCCCATCGAGCCGGGTCGGATCGCCATCCCTGGGAAGTTGCTGACCATGATCGCCCCCGTCTCGGTCTGCCACCAGTTGTCGTGGGCCGGCAGGCCGAGCGCCGCACGGCTCCACAGGACGACCTCCGGGTTCAGCGCCTCCCCGACGCTGGCCACGTGCCGCAGCGACGAGAGGTCGTGGGCCCGGGGCAGGTCGGACCCGTGCCGCATCAGCATCCGCAGTGCGGTCGGGGCCGTGTACCAGACCTCGACCCGCTGCTCGGCGAGGATGCGGTACCAGGTCGGCGCCTCGAACTCCCCGGCGAAGCTCACGACGGTCGCGCCGACGACCAGCGGCGCGATGATCCCGTACGAGGTGCCGGTCACCCAGCCCGGGTCGGCGGTGCACCAGAAGACGTCACCCGGGTGCAGGTCCAGCGCCGTCTCGGCGCTCAGGCGGTGCGCCACGACCGCTTCGTGGACGTGGACGGCGCCCTTGGGCAGGCCCGTCGTCCCGCTGGTGAAGTGCAGCAGCGCCGGGTCGTTCGGCGCGGTCGCGGCGACGTCGTACTCCTCGTCCTGCTGCGCCAGCGCGTCCTTCAGGAACACGAGCCCGGTGCCCGGCCGCCTGGGCGAGCCCACGACGAGGACGTGCTGCAGGTCGGGCAGGTCCTCGAGCAGAGGCGCGACCTTGCGGTGGTACGCGGACTCGGTCGTCACCAGGACGCGGGCCCGGCTGCGCAGCAGGCGCTGGCGGATCGGCTCGGGGCCGAAGGAGGAGAAGAGCGGGCAGAAGACCGCGCCCGCCTTCAGGGTGCCCAGGCACACGACGTACTGCTCGTGCTGGCGCCCCAGGAGGGAGACGACCCGGTCGCCGCGGGCCACCCCGAGCGACTCGAGCAGGTGGGCGAGCTGGTTGGTCTCGCGGCGCAGCCGGGTGTAGGTCACGTCGCTGCGGGAGCCGTCGGCGTCCAGGCACCGCAGCGCCACCTGCTCGCCCCGGCCCTCGTCGACGTGCCGGTCGACGGCGAGCTGGGCGATGTTGAGGTGCTGCCCGTCGGACTCGCCGGCCAGGTCCGCGCGCACCTGCGCCCAGCTCGTGGCGGCGAGCAGGGTGGGGTAGTCGGGCGCCGTGGCCTGCGCAGGTGGCAGCTCCCTGAGCTCGACGTCGTCCACAGCGGCCTCCCTCGTCCCCTGCCAGTGCAGGCCAGGTCAGCAGCCGGGGACAGAGGACAAGGTCCTCGCCGAACGGGTGCGCGGGGCCCTGGTCCCACGGTCCCGGGGCCCTGGCCGCTCGAGTGCTCGTGCCCGAGGGTGGCCACGGGGGGCACGGGGGGGCGACGTCGGAGGTGGGCGGTGCAGGAGCAGTGGGAGCCCTACGCCGACGTGCGCCAGACCCACTCCGGCGTGGTCCTCCTCCTCGGGGGACTCGCGTACAAGCTCAAGCGCCCGGTGCTCCTGGGCTTCCTCGACTTCACCAGCGCGGCCGCACGCCGGGCGGCGTGCACGCGTGAGCTGGAGCTGAACCGACGCTTCGCACCGGACGTCTACCTCGGGCTGGGGGCCCTGCGGGGTCCTGCGGACGAGGAGGAGCCCGCCGTGGTGATGCGGCGGATGCCGGACGCCCGACGCCTGGCGCACCTGGTCCGCGAGCGCGTCGCCCCCACCGCGCCCGACGACACGGGGCTCCAGGACGTGGTGCGCCAGGTGGCCCGGCGCGTGGCGGCGTTCCACGGCCAGGCCCCGCGCTCCTCGACCATCGACGCCGAGGGTGGGCGCGACGCGATCCGGGATCGTTGGGAGGCCAGCTTCGCCCAGGTGCACGCGCAGGTGCACGGCGAGGGCGCCTCGCACCTTGCTCCGGGGCAGCTGGAGGAGGTGGAGGCACGGGTGCGCGCGTTCCTCGGCGGACGGGCCGCGCTGTTCGAGGACCGGGTGCGTCGCGGGTGCGTCGTGGACGGGCACGGGGACCTGCTGGCCGACGACGTCTTCTGCCTCGACGACGGCCCGCGCATCCTCGACTGCCTGGAGTTCGACGACCGTCTGCGACGGGTCGACGTCCTCGACGACGTGGCGTTCCTGGCGATGGACCTCGAGTGGCTGGGTGCCCCGGACCTCGCCGAGCTGCTGCTCGCGACGTACGTCGAGCTGACCGGGGACCCGGCACCTCCGGCGCTGCTGCACCACTTCGTCGCCTACCGGGCCTTCGTGCGCGCGAAGGTGAGCTGTCTGCAGGGGGCCGCCCTGCGCGGCCAGGCCGTCGCCCAGGCATCTGGCTACGCGGCCCTGGCGCTGCGCCACCTGCGATCCGGCGTGGTCGCCCTCGTCCTCGTGGGCGGTCCACCGGGAACCGGGAAGACGACGCTCGCGGGCGACCTCGCCGACCGTCTCGGGCACGTGGTCATCAGCAGCGACCGGCTGCGCAAGGAGCTCGCGGGCCTGCCGGCGGAGAGCTCGGCCCGCAGCGGTTGGGGCAGGGGGATCTACGACGCCGCCCACACCGCCAGGACCTACGAGGAGATGCTCGGCCGCGCCCGCGCGCTGCTGTCGCGGGGCGAGTCGGTGGTCCTCGACGCGTCCTGGTCCGCGGCCACCGACAGGGAGGCGGCCGCCGACGTGGCGGGCGAGACCGGCTCGCGGCTCGTGGCGCTGCGCTGTCATGTGGACGAGGGTCGCGCGGCCGAGCGCCTCCGGGCACGCACGGGCATCTCCGACGCCGACGAGGTGGTCGCGCGCGCGATGCGTCTCCGGGAGGACCCCTGGCCCGGGAGCACCGCGGTCGACACCGCTCGACCCCGCGCCGAGTGCGTGGCGGCGGCGGTGGACGCGGTGCTCACCCCCGATCCGTCGGTCTAGGTGGGCGCCGCGGGGCGTCGGAGGCGCTTGTCGACGGCGATGACCACGGCGGCGATCGCCGCGATCGCCGCGATGCGCAGCCACACCTCGCCCTCCAGGGGTGCGGTGTCGAAGACGGTGTTCATGGCGGGCAGGTAGGTGATGGCCGCCTGGCCCAGGGCCTGTGCGGCCACCCCGACCAGCAGCCAGCGGTTGCTGAAGAGCCCCAGGCGCCACGCCGAACGGGTGGGGGAGCGGCAGCTGAAGAGGTAGACGGTCTCGACGACGACGAAGACGTTCAGCGCGGCGGTCCGGGCCTCGGCCAGCGAGGCCCCTTGCGACTGCTCCCACTGGAACAGCCACCAGGACCCCGCGACCAGGACGGCGGAGACGACCAGGATGCGACCCATCAGCGAACCGGTGAGCAGTGGCTGCTCGGGGTCGCGCGGCGGTCGGGACATGATGCCGTCCTCGCGCGGCTCGAAGGCGAGCATCAGCCCCAGCAGCACCGCGGTGGTCATGTTGATCCACAGGATCTGGGTGGGCAGGATCGGCAGCGCGGCGCCCAGGAGGATGGCCGTCAAGATGACCAGCCCCTCACCGATGTTGGTGGGCAGGGTCCAGGCGATGAACTTGGTGAGGTTGTCGAACACGCCGCGCCCCTCCTCGACGGCCGCCTCGATGGTGGCGAAGTCGTCGTCGGTGAGGACCATGTCGGCGGCGTCCTTGGCCACCTCGGTGCCGCTGGCCCCCATGGCGACCCCGATGTCGGCCCGGCGCAGCGCGGGGGCGTCGTTGACGCCGTCCCCGGTCATCGCGACGACGTGGCCCATGCCCTGCAGGGCCTCGACCAGCCGCAGCTTCTGCTCGGGGGAGACCCGGGCCAGCACGGCCGCGCGGTCCACCGCCGCCGGGAGCTCGTCGGGGCCCAGGGCAGCGATGTCGAGACCGGTCAGCACGGCGCCGGGGTGCTCGCCCGTCGGCTCGAGCAGGCCGACGGCCCTGGCCACGGCGGTGGCCGTCGCTGCGTGGTCCCCGGTGATCATCTTGACCGCGACGCCGGCGGCGCGGCAGGCGGCGACGGCGTCGGCTGCGGCCGCACGAGGAGGGTCGAGCATGGCCTGCAGGCCGGTGAGCACCATGTCCTCGGGCACCGCGTGCTCGTCGAAGAGGTCGGGGTCGCGCCGTTCCGGCTCGGTGAGTGGCCGCACCGCGGTCGCGAGGACCCGCAGCCCGCGACCCGCCAGGTCGTGGGCCGCGGCCAGGACCGCTGCCCGGTCGACCGGGCCCGTGGAGCCGTCGGGGCACAGCTGCCGGGTGCACCGCTCGAGGACCTGCTCGGTGGCGCCCTTGACCACGACGACCTGGCCACGGGCCAGCGGGGTGGTGCGGTCGTGGTGCAGGGTGGCCATGGCGCGTCGTTCGGAGCTGAAGGGGACCGTGGCCACGCGAGGGACCAGCGCCGCGACCTGCTCGCGGTTCATCCCCGCCTTCGCGCCGACGACGACCATCGCGCCCTCGGTGGGGTCGCCCGCGACCTGCCAGTGGCCCGCGTGCCGGGTCAGTGCCGCGTCGTTGCAGGCCACCCCGGCCAGCAGGGTCCACCACAGGGAGGACAGCGTGGCGGGTGCGACCTGCTCCTGCTCGGTGTCCAGCAGCACCCCGGTGGGGTCGTAGCCGGCACCGGTCACCTCGACCTCGCCGTCCGGGGTCCACACGGTCCGCACGGTCATCTGGTTCTGGGTCAGGGTGCCGGTCTTGTCGGAGCAGATGACCGTCGTGCTGCCGAGGGTCTCGACCGCGGGAAGGCGGCGGATGACGGCGCGTCGGTGGGCCATCCTCGCCACACCGATCGCCAGGGTGATGGTGACCGCCGCGGGAAGGCCCTCGGGGATCGCGCCGACGGCGAGCGCGATGGCGGCCGTGAAGGTCTCGGCCGTGTCCTGGCCACGCAGCAGGCCGACCCCGAAGGTGGCGGCGGCCAGCGCGACGATGGCCACGGTCAGGACCCTGCTGAAGCCGGCCAGCTTCGCGGTCAGCGGGGTGGCCAGGACGTCGGCGGCCCCGACCAGCCGGTGGATCTCGCCCAGCTCGGTCCCGGCCCCGGTGGCGACCACGACGCCGCTGCCTCGCCCGGTGGTGACGAGCGTGCCGGAGTAGACCATGTTGCGGCGATCGGCCACCACGGCACTGGCGGGCAGGACCACCTCGTCCTTGGACACGGGCGCGGACTCCCCGGTCAGTGCCGACTCGTCGACACGCAGCTCGACCGTGTCGGTCAGGCGCACGTCGGCGGGCACCTTGGCGCCCTCCTCGAGGAGGACGAGGTCGCCGGGGACCAGCTCCTCCGAGGGCAGTGCGCGCACCTGTGCGTCGCGGACGACGGTCGCCGCGGTGTGCGCCATCGATCGCAGCCCCTCCAGGGCCGCCTCGGCCTTCGCCTCCTGGATGAAGCCGATCAGCGCGTTGACGACCACCACGCCGAGGATGACCGCGGAGTCGACGTACTCGCCGAGACCGGCGGTGATGGCCACCGCGGCGAGCAGGACGTAGATGAGCGGGTGGTGGAGCTGGCGCAGCAGCCGCCGCAGGGCTCCGGCGCCCTTCGGGACCGGAAGCGAGTTCGGCCCGAACCGCGCCAGCCGTTCCGCCGCCTCGCGCTCACCGAGGCCGCGCTCGGGGTCGGCCGCGAGCAGCAGCACGACCTCGTGGGCCGGGAGCCCGTGGGCGGCGCTCGTCGGTGAGGCCGGCGAGGAGACCGGGCTCGTCACGGGAGCCACCACGGCCCGGGCGCCGACGAGGTGACGAGGGGGGACATGGTCCTCACCGTCCCGGCCGGGCGGCCGGGCCTCCAGACACCAAGGCCCCCCGGGGTCGGGACCTTGGTCCCAGGGACGGCGTCAGCGGCGCCCGGACCGGTGCCGTCGGGCTACCGGGCCGGTGCGCCGCCGGCGGCCCTCGCTGCCAGGGTGTCGAGGTCGCGCACGGCGTAGCGCAGGTGCTCCCACTCCTCGTCGAGGACGACGCGCAGGCACGACAGCGTGCTCTGGGCGTGGCCGGGGTCCCACGGGCTCGGGTTCATGACCAGCAGGTCCTCTGGTGTGACCACGGCCAGGTGGTCGCGCACGATCGCCACGCGCTCGGCACGCACCGCGAGCACCTCGTCGTACGTCGGTGGGGTGCGGCGCAGGAACGAGGTGTCGAAGCCGTCGGTGGCGAACTCGGCGTGCGGCTGGCCGATCGGGTGGTACGGCTCCTCGACCCCCAGCACGGTGCGGCGAAGCCAGACGTCGGTGGCGAAGACCAGGTGCCGCAGGGTCTGCGCGAACGACCACTCGCCGTCGACGGAGGCGTCGACGGTCCCGGCCGGCATCGCCGCCACCCGCTCGAGGGGCACCGCCCAGGCCTGCTGCAGGGCCTCCCACGCCTGGCGCAGACCGGCGGGGGTGCTCGCGCGGCGCAGTGAGCGGCCGGGGGAGCGCCGGTCCAGCTCGGCGTCGACCAGCGGAGCCACGTCGACCCCGTTCACGACGAGGGACCCGCCGTCCTCGGTCAGCCACGGAGCCTCGATCTCGAGACCGTCCACGTCGACGCCGCGCATCACCGCGCCGACGAGGCGGCAGCCCGTGAACCGGGCAGCCGACAGGTCGGTGTCCACGAACTCACGCGGGGCCTGCTCCTGTGGGCTGGTCATGGTCGTCCTCCGCGGCTCCCGCGCCCCTGCGGGCGCCCGAGCGCCAGCCTAGTCTCCGGTGGTGGTGCGGACGGGCTGGCCTGTAGGCCGGGTTCTGTCCCCGGGCCTCTCGGACCGGGGGGCGACCATCCATCTAGGCCCACCGTTGCCGGTGGGCTCCAGCGGTCTACCCGCGTGCTCGGGCGGGCCGCCCTCAGACGCACGCGCGCCACCACGAGTGGTGGCTTCTTGACCTTGCTCCAGGTGGGGTTTGCCTAGCCGTCCGGGTCGCCCCGGACGCTGGTGGTCTCTTACTCCACCGTTTCACCCTTGCCCCGCCCGGCCGGAACCGGTCGTGGCGGTCTGTTTTCTGTGGCACTGTCCCGCAGGTTGCCCCGGGTGGGGGTTACCCACCACCTCGCCCTGTGGAGCCCGGACCTTCCTCGGCGCCCCTGGAGAGGGACGACGCGGTCGCCCGGCCAGCCCGTCCGCGCTCCCAGCGTAGCGGAACACCGAGGTTGCCCCGCGCGTTGCACCAGCATGAGCGAGGAGTACCCGATCCAGGCCCCGCCGCTGCTCTTCCCCGGGCAGTGGGCGCCCGAGTCCGCCTACCGCACCGCCTTCGACCTGCTCGCCCGCAACGCGCCCGGGCCGGCCCTCGACGTCCTCGGGCCCGCCCTCGACCGCGAGCCCGACAACCGTGGGCTGCGCTCGCTGCGGGCCTGGGCCTTCCTGCTGCGCGCCCAGCTGGGGCGCGCCGAGGACGACCTGCGCGCGCTGGTCGAGGAGCGGCCAGACGACGTGTGGGCATGCCATGCGCTGGGGCGCAGCCTCGAGCGGCAGAGCAGGTACGCCGAGGCGCTGGGCTTCCTGCGCCTGGCCGCGGTGATGAGCGACGACCACGAGCACAAGGTCGACGTCCTGCGCGTGCAGGGCCGGCTCGACGCCTGACCCGACCCACCGGTCGGCTCAGGGGTGGGTCAGCACCTCGGCGCCGTCGGCGGTCACCAGCAGGGTGTGCTCGAACTGCGCGGAGCGGCGCTTGTCGGCGGTCACGACGGTCCAGCCGTCGTCCCACATCTCCCACTCGTGGGTGCCGAGGTTGAGCATCGGCTCGATGGTGAAGGTCATCCCGACCTCGATCAGGTCGTCGTGCTGCGGGTCGTCGTAGTGGGGCACGACCAGTCCGGAGTGGAAGTGCGTGCCGATGCCGTGGCCGGTGAACTCGCGCACCACGCCGTAGCCGTGCCGCTTGGCGAAGGACTCGATGACCCGGCCGATGACGTTGATGCGGCGCCCGGGCTTGACCGCCCGGATGCCCCGCTCCAGCGCCTCGCGGGTGCGCTCCACGAGCAGTCGCGACTCCTCGTCGACGTCGCCGGCCAGGAAGGTGGCGTTGGTGTCGCCGTGCACGCCGTCGAGGAACGCGGTGATGTCGATGTTGACGATGTCACCGTCCTCGACGAGCCGGCTGTCGGGGATGCCGTGGCAGACCACCTCGTTCACGCTCGAGCACAGCGACTTCGGGAAGCCGCGGTAGCCGAGCGTCGAGGGGTAGGCGCCGTGGTCGCAGAGGAACTCGTGGCCGATCCGGTCGAGCTCGTCGGTGGTGACGCCGGGCACCACGTGGCGCCCGACCTCCTCGCGGGCCTGCGCGGCGAGCCGACCGGCGACCCGCATCCGCTCGATGGTCTCGGCGTCCTTGACCTCGGGTCCGGTGTAGGGCGCCGGCGACTCCCGGTCGACGTACTCGGGGCGCACGACGTGCGCGGGCACGGGTCGGCGGGGAGACAGGGTCGCGGGGGCCACGGGAGTCACGCCGACCGAGTCTAGGCGGCCCGCACAGGCGTTAGTCTCGGGGCATGAGCGAAGGCGGCAACCCCGACCAGTACTGGTTCTGCGTCAAGCACCACCGGGTCGAGACGGTCGACGACCTGTGCCCGGGGAAGCACCGCCTGGGCCCCTACGACTCCCGCGAGGCGGCGGCCGACGCCCTCGAGATCGCGCAGGCGCGCAACGAGGAGTGGGACGAGGAGGACGAGCGCTGGGACGACGCCGGTCTCGAGGACTGACCCGGTGGTGACGCGTCGGCGTACCCGCCCCCAGCCGCGCCCGGACGCCGCCGACCCGTGGCCGTTCGTGGGCATGGTCGGGATGGCCACGACCTTCTTCCTGTACGCCGCCAGCGCACCCTTCACGCCCTGGTGGGTGCAGACGCTGATGCTGGTGTGGTGGGCCTTCTGCCTGCTCGTCGCCTCCGCCTGGTTCACCCTGCACCCGCGCTGGGTGCCGTGGGTCGCGGTGGTCTCGGCGGTGACCTGGTTCCTCGTGGTGGTCCCCGGCGGGATCTGGCTCGACTGGGAATGAGTCCAGGGGGCTACCGGGGCACCACGCGCAGCACCCGGTCGGCCCCGCCGCCGTTGTCGGTCAGCAGCAGCAGGCTGTTGTCGGTGTCGCGCACCACCGTGCGGATCCGGCCGTGCCTGGTGAGCTCGTCGGGCACCCGCTGGGCCCGCAGCCGCCCGCGCGAGTCGAAGTCGAGGAAGCGCACCTGCTGGTCCTTGAGCACCGCCATCGCCAGGTCGCCGCGCAGCGCCCCCCACCGGTTGCCGGCCACGAAGTCGGCGCCGCCGGGGGCGATCGTCGGGTTGCCCGAGCGCCAGCGCGCCACCCGCTGGCGACCCGGCAGCGACCGGTCGGTCATCGGCACCCGCTCGTCGTACCCGGGCACCGGGTGCCAGCCGTGGTCGCCGCCGCGCACCAGGCGGTTGACCTCGTCGTCGCGGAAGCTGCCGTGCTCCACCGACCAGAGCGAGCCGTCGCGCCGCTGGGCCAGGCCCTGGACGTTGCGGTGGCCGTAGGTGAAGACGTAGCGCTTGCGCTTGCTGCTCGCCCTCGGGAAGGGGTTGCCCGCCCAGGGCTTCCCGGTCATCCGGTCCAGGCGCAGCGTCTTGCCGCCCAGGGAGGTGAGGCGGCGCGGGTTCCTGCCGATGGCGGCGTCACCGGTGCCGACCACCAGCGCCCCGTCGTCGGCCACCATCAGCCGGCACCCGCCGTGGCGCCCGGTGGTGGCGGGGATGCCCCGCAGCAGCGGCCCCCGGCGCTTGGCGCGGGTGGCGCGCTGGTTGAGCTTCCACGCCAGCACCCGCACGTCGTGCCCGCCGCCCGACCGGGTCGCGCCCTGGCAGGTGTAGAAGCGTCGGTTCTGCGCGAACCGGGGGTCGGCGACCAGCCCCATCAGGCCGGTCTCGCCCGAGACCCAGACCTTGCGGGAGGGGAAGGCCAGCCGGCGCACGTCGCCGTCGGCGCGCAGCAGCGACACCGTGGCCCGGTCGCGCTGGGTGACCAGGTAGTCGCCGCGGCCGATCGGCGCGATGTCCCACGGGTGGTCGAGGCCGTCGGCGAGCGTGGTGACCCGCAGTGCCGGCACGGCGCGTCGTTCCGCCGGCTCGGCCTCCTCCGCGGGCCCGGTCGACCCGGCGGGAGGTGCCGCGAGCAGGGCGGCGGCGACGGTGGAGACGAGACCCAGCAGCAGCGGTCGGCGCATCGCCCCACCGTACGTCGCCCCGCCGCCGCGGTCATCAGTCCGGCGCGGTGCCGCTCGAGGCCGGCCGCACCTCCAGGCGGGTGATCCGGTGGCCCTCCAGACCGACGACGTGCAGCTCGACGTCCTCGACCGGCACCCGGTCGGCGAGGCGCGCGATCCGCCCCAGGCGGTGCAGCACGAAGCCGGCAGCGGTCTCGTAGGGTCCGTCGGGCAGCACCAGCCCCGAGGCGGCCCCGAAGTCCTCGATGCTCAGCCCCGCGTCGAGGCCGCCGGTGCCGTTGCGCGCGTGGGCGAGCGGGACGTCGTACTCGTCGTGGATCTCGCCGACGAGCTCCTCGACCAGGTCCTCCAGGGTGACGATGCCGTCGGTGCCGCCGTACTCGTCGACCACCACGGCGATGTGGCTGCGGTGGTCGCGCATCCAGGTGAGGGTCGGCAGCACCTTGTTGGTGCCGGGCAGGAAGGCGATCTCGCGCGCCAGCGAGGAGACCGGCGCCTGCGGGTCGGCGCCGAGCAGGTCGCGCACGTGCAGGAAGCCGCGCACGTCGTCGGGTCCGCGGCCCACCACCGGGTAGCGGGAGTAGGGGTGCTCGCGCACGGTCGCGACGGCCTCGCCGACGGTGGCTCGCGCCGGCAGCACGACGGCGTCGCCGCGAGGGCGCATCACCTCGCGCAGCGTGCTGTCGCCGGCGGCGAAGACGTCGGCGAGGATCTGCCGCTCGCCCGGCTCCAGGCCCTCGTGCTGGTCGACGAGGTAGCGCAGCTCCTCGTCGGACATCTCCTCGGAGGCCGCGTGCGGATCGCCGCCGAGCAGCCGCACCACCGCGTTGGTCGAGACCGAGAGGAACCACACGACCGGGCGCATCAGGGTGGCGAAGCGGTCCAGCGGCGGCCCGACCAGCACCGCGACGCTCGCGCTGCGCTGCAGCGCGATGCGCTTGGGCACCAGCTCGCCCAGCACCAGCGAGGTGTAGGCGATGGCCAGGGTGAGGGCGACCAGCGCGAGGGTGTCGGCGGCGCCGGTGGGCAGGCCGAGGGCGACCAGGGCGGGCGCGAAGTCGGGGGCGAGCGTGGAGGCGCCGTACGCCGCGGAGAAGAAGCCGGCGACGGTCACGCCGATCTGCACCGCGGCCAGGAACCGGTTGGGGTCGCGGGCGACCGAGGCGACGCGCGCGCCGCGCCCGCCCTTCCTCTCCAGCTGGTCGAGCTGTGACTCGCGCAGCGAGACCAGCGCGATCTCGGTGCCGGCGAAGACACCTCCCACGACGACGAAGAGCAGGACGAGGCCGAGGTTGAGCAGGGTCTGGGTGTCCACGAGGGGCTCCTGGTCGAGGGTGGGGCGTCAGGCTCCCGCACGCTCATGAGGAATTCCTGAGAAGCCCGGGCTGCGGGCGCGGCGTGGGTCAGAAGGTGTGCTCGGCGCCCGGGAAGGTGCCGGCCTTCACATCGGTGGCGTAGGCACGGGCGCCCTCGAGCAGCACGCTGTGCACGTCGGCGTACTGCTTGACGAAGCGCGCCATCCGCCCGGTGCGCAGCCCGAAGGCGTCCTGCCAGACCAGCACCTGGCCGTCGCAGCCGGCGCCGGCGCCGATGCCGATGGTGGGGACGACCAGCTCGGCGCTGATCTCGGCCGCGACGTCGCCGGGCACCATCTCCATCACCACCGCGAACGCGCCGGCCTCCTGCACGGCGAGCGCGTCGCGGCGCACCCGCTCGGCGGCCTCGCCGCGGCCCTGCACCCGGTAGCCGCCCAGGGTGTGCTCGGACTGCGGGGTGAAGCCGATGTGCGCCATCACCGGGATGCCCCCGCGGGTCAGCTTCTCGATGACCGGCACCATCTCGACGCCGCCCTCGAGCTTGACGCAGTGCGCGCCGGCCTCCTTCATGAACCGCACCGCGGTCAGGTAGCCCTGCTCGGGGGAGGCCTGGTAGCTGCCGAACGGCAGGTCGCCCACGACCATCGCCCGTCGGGCGGCGCCCGCGACCGCGCGGGTCAGCGGCAGCAGCTCGTCGACGGTGATCGGCAGGCTGGTCTCGTTGCCGAGCACGTTGTTGGAGGCCGAGTCGCCCACCAGCAGCAGGTCGATGCCGGCCTCGTCGAAGGTGGCGGCGGTGTACATGTCGTACGCCGTGAGCATCGTGATCTTCTCCCCGCGCTCCTTCATCTCGCGCAGGTGGTGGGTGCGCACGCGCTTGGCGGGGGCGGCCGCGGGGGTGCCGCTGCCGTAGGGGGCGGTCTCTTCGCTCATCGTCGAGCTCCTCGTGGTGCATCTCGCGGCTCCCTGCTGGAGTCCACGGACCTCCACCCAGGCTAGGCCCGGGCCGGGGTCGGTGCCGATGTGGTGCTGCTCACGCCCGCGCGCCGGGCGTGGCCGGTCGGCCCAGCTCGAACCGCAGCCCGGCCAGGGCGGACGCGGCACCGCCGACGACGGTGCCCTCGGAGGGTGGTGCGGCGAGGTGGTCGGTGTGCCGGGCGAGCGAGTGGAGCCGGCGCTCGAGGTCGAACATCTCGAGCACCCGCGGGTCGGGGAGAGGCCTGGTGTGCGTGGTGGAGTGGTCGTCGGGGGCGGTGGCGACGACGCCCAGGTCGCGCTCGGGCGGGGCCAGTCGCGCCGACTCCCAGCCGACGAGCAGCAGCCGGCCGGTCAGGGCGCGCAAGCGGTGCCGTCCGTGCGGTCGCCCGTGGGTGGTGACCCAGGCACTCGTGTCCGTGGTCGCCGCGTCGGCCAGCGCGAGGTAGCGAGTCGTCCAGCGGTCGACGTCGTCGGCGTGACGGCGCAGCACCTCCCGGGCCTGCGCGACGAGGGGGCCGCCGGGTGCGTCGAGACGGGCCGCGAGGTCGTGGCCCGGCCCGACCGGCTCCGGCTCCCAGGTCGGCAGCTCGTGGGGCGGGCGGGCCGCGTGCAGCCGGCGCAGGGCACGCGCGGTCGCGCTCGCGACAGCACCGGCCGACAGCGGGCCGTCCGTGGGTGGCGCGTCGGTCACGGGCTCGGCCCAGACCCACGGGGTGACGCTGAGGGCGCCACCGGCGAGCGGGAGGGTGTGCGTGCCATGGCTGCCGCGGAGCCCGGCCACGACGGCGTCGAGGGCGAAGGCCAGCGCCGCGGCGGCGGCGTACGCACCCTCGAGCCGGGCCGCCTGCCGGGCGTCGGTGACGGGGTCGAGCGTGACGTGGAGGCGGGCTGCGCCCCGCACGGTGGCCTGCCAGCGACCGGTGCCGGGGGCCGCGGGCAGCTCCACGACACCGTCGACCTCGTCGGACCAGTGTCGGCGCACGGCGGCGAGGACCTCCGTGTCGGAGACGTGCGTGGGGGGCGGGGGCACGTGTCTCCTCTGCTGGTGGGTCGGCGGTGGGGGCGCGAACGGGCGGCGCCTCTCCCAGCATGGCCCGGGGGCCGGGCGGGCACCAGCCGCGACGACAGCACCGACCGGGTGGCCGGGGAGGACTCCTCGCCCCTGAACGGCTAGGTTGCAGCCCATGCGCGTCCTCGTCTCCGGCGGTGCCGGCTACATCGGTTCCCACACGGTCCTGGCCCTCATCGAGGCCGGGCACGACATCCTGGTCGTCGACGACTTCTCCAACGCCAAGCCCACGGTCGTCGGGCGGCTCGAGGCGCTGTCGGGGCGCCACATCCCCGTGCACGCCTTCGACCTGACCGACGTCGACAAGACCTCCCACCTCTTCGACACCGAGACGATCGACGCGGTGATCCACTTCGCCGGGTTCAAGGCCGTCGGCGAGAGCGTCGCGAAGCCGCTGAGCTACTACGAGAACAACCTCGGCTCGACCTTCTCGCTGGTGCGCGCGATGCAGCGCCACGGGGTGCACAAGCTGGTCTTCTCCTCCAGCGCGACCGTCTACGGCACCGACCAGGCCGGCGCCACCGAGGACCGGGGGACCTTCGCCACCAACCCCTACGGCTGGACCAAGGTGATGCAGGAGCAGATCCTGCGCGACGTCGCCGCCGCCGACCCCGACTCGCGCTTCGCGCTGCTGCGCTACTTCAACCCCGTCGGCGCGCACCCCTCCGGCACGATCGGCGAGGACCCCAGCGACGTGCCCAACAACCTGATGCCCTACATCGCCCAGGTGGCGGTGGGCAGGCGCGAGCGGCTGCAGGTCTTCGGCGACGACTACGACACCGTCGACGGCACCGGGGTGCGCGACTACATCCACGTCGAGGACCTCGCCGCCGGCCACGTCGCCGCGCTCGAGGCGCTCGAGCGCGCCGACGACCCGGTCAGCACCTGGAACCTGGGCAGCGGACGCGGCACCAGCGTCCTCGAGCTGCTGCACGCCTTCGAGCGCGCCGTGGGGCGCGAGCTGCCGTACGAGGTCGTGGCCCGGCGCTCCGGCGACGTGGCCTCGTCGTACGCCGACCCGTCGAAGGCCAACGCCGAGCTCGGCTGGCGCACCGTGAAGACCGTCGACGAGATGTGCGCCGACACCTGGCGCTGGCAGTCGCAGAACCCCGACGGCTACCCCGACTGACCTGTTCGGGCTGACACACTGCCCCCGTGGACTTCTACAACGCCTACGAGCACGGGTTCGCCCGGGTGGCCGCGTGCACGCTGCCGGTGGCGATCGCCGACCCGGCCGCCAACGCCGCACGGGTGCTGGAGCAGGCCCGGCTCTGCCACGACGACGGTGTCGGGGTCGCGGTCTTCCCCGAGCTGTGCCTGTCGGGCTATGCCATCGAGGACCTGCTGCTGCAGGACGTGCTGCTCGACGCCGTCGACGAGGCGGTGGCGAGCGTGGTCGAGGGGTCGCGCGAGCTGACCCCCGTGCTGGTGGTGGGGGCGCCGCTGGTCGTCGACGGCCGAGTCCTCAACTGCGCGGTGGTCGTGCACCGTGGCGCGGTGCTCGGCGTGGCGCCGAAGTCCTACCTGCCGACCTACCGCGAGTTCTACGAGCGACGGCACTTCGCGCCGGGCGACGACCGCCGCGGCGGCAGCGTGACCGTGGCCGGGCGGTCGGTGCCGTTCGGGCCCGACCTGCTCTTCGACGTGGTCGACGTGCCCGGCCTGGTGCTGCACGTCGAGGTCTGCGAGGACATGTGGGTGCCGGTGCCGCCCTCGGCGGAGGCCGCGCTGGCCGGCGCCACGGTGCTGGCCAACCTGTCGGGCAGCCCGATCACCGTGGCGCGGGCCGAGGACCGGCGCCTGCTGGTGCGTTCCGCCTCGCACCGCTGCAACGCGGCGTACGTCTTCGCGGCCGCGGGCCAGGGCGAGTCGTCGACGGACCTGTCGTGGGACGGCCAGACGATGATCTACGAGGCCGGTGAGCTGCTGGCCGAAGGGGAGCGCTTCCCCGAGGGCCCGCGCCGCACCGTCGCCGACGTCGACCTCGACCACCTGCGCCAGGAACGGCTGCGGATGGGCACCTTCGACGACAACCGGCGCACGCACGCCGAGCGGACCTCGCAGTTCCGCACCGTGCGGCTCGAGCTCGCCCCGCCCGCGGGCGACCTCGGGCTGCGGCGCAAGGTCGACCGCTTCCCGTTCGTGCCCGACGACCCCGAGCGGCTCGCGCTCGACTGCTACGAGGCCTACAACATCCAGGTCTACGGCCTCGAGCAGCGGATGCTGGCGATGAGCAGCGGGACGTGGGCGCCCAAGGCCGTCATCGGGGTCAGCGGCGGGCTCGACTCCACGCACGCGCTGATCGTGGCCGCCAAGGCCATGGACCGCGCCGGGCGCCCGCGCAGCGAGATCCTGGCGTACACGATGCCGGGCTTCGCGACCGGCAGCGAGACCAAGGACTACGCGACCCGGCTGTGCGCCTCGCTCGGGGTCACCTTCGAGGAGATCGACATCCGCCCGGCCGCCGAGCAGATGCTCGACGACCTCGACCACCCCTACTCCGAGGGGGAGGACGTCTACGACGTCACCTTCGAGAACGTGCAGGCCGGGCTGCGCTACGACTACCTCTTCCGCCTGGCCAACCACCGCGGCGGCCTGGTCGTCGGCACCGGCGACCTCTCCGAGCTCGCGCTGGGCTGGTGCACCTACGGCGTCGGCGACCAGATGTCGCACTACAACGTCAACGCCGGGGTGCCCAAGACGCTCGTGCAGCACCTGATCCGCTGGGTCGCCGACAGCGGGCAGTTCGAGGACGAGACCAACGACGTGCTCCGCGAGATCCTCGAGCTCGAGATCACCCCGGAGCTGATCCCCGCCACCGAGGACGCGCCCGAGCAGCGCACCGAGGACACCGTCGGGCCCTACTCGCTGCAGGACTTCACGCTCTACCACGTGCTGCGCCGCGGGTACCGGCCCAGCAAGATCGCCTTCCTGGCCTGGCACGCCTGGCACGACGCCGAGGCCGGCGAATGGCCCCCGGGCTTCCCCGCCGACAAGCGCGGCGCCTACGACCTGGCCACGATCCGCGGTTGGCTCGAGGTCTTCGTGCGCCGGTTCTTCGCCAGCCAGTTCAAGCGCTCGGCGCTGCCCAACGGGCCCAAGGTCAGCGCCGGCGGCACGATGTCGCCGCGCGGAGACTGGCGGATGCCCTCCGACGCCGCCCCCACCGCCTGGCTCGCCGAGATCGAGGCCCGGATCCCCCACACCTGACCCGGCCCAGATCTCACGCTGACCCGGCCCGAACTTCGCGTCGACCCGGCCCGAACTTCGCGTCGACCCGGCCCGGACCTCCCCGATCGGGGTCAACCCAGCACAGCACCGGGGAGGCGGACGTGGAAGCGGGTGCCCGTGCCCGGCTCGCTGGAGAGGGTGATGCTGCCTCCGTGTGCCTCGACGATGGACTGGACGATCGTCAGCCCGAGACCGGTGCCGGGCCGATGCCGCTCGAGGGCGCCGCTGCCGCGGAAGAACCGGGTGAAGGCCCGCTCCACCTCGGTCGTGCTCATCCCGATGCCCGAGTCGTGCACCCGGATCTCGAGCGTCGTGCCGTCGACCCCGAGGTGCACGCGCGCGGCACCGCCGCGGTCGGTGTACTTGACCGCGTTCGAGACCAGGTTGTCGACCACCTGGCGCACCCGCTGGCCGTCGACCAGGGCGACCAGGGCCTCGGGCACGTCGACCTCGAGCTCGACCCCGGCGGCGTCGGCGGCGGGTGCCGCCGCCTCCAGGGCCTCGTGGACGAGACGAGCCACGTCGACGGAGTCCCGATCGAGCTGCAGTGAGCCGGCGTGCGCCTGCGCGACCTCGAGCAGGTCCGAGACGAGGCTGCGCAAGCGCTCGGCGTTGCGTCTGACCACCTCGAGCTGGCGGCGTACCGACGGCGGCAGGTCGTCGGCCTCGGCCAGGATCTCGAGGTGGCCCAGGACGGCGGTCAGGGGGGTGCGCAGCTCGTGGGAGACAGATGCGACGAACTCGTCCTTGACCGCCAGCGCGCGCATCAGGTCGGTGACCTCCTGGTAGGCGATCGTCGCCCCACGGCGTTCGCCGTCGGCGCCGCGCACCTGCCGAGCGGAGGTCGAGAACGCCGAACGGGTCAGCGGGTCGTGACCGACCCAGTAGAGGTAGTCGTCGAACTCCTCGCCCCGGGTCGCGCGCCACGAGGGCATCTCCTCCCGCGTGAGGCGCGTGACCCCGTCGGGGTGGTAGACGTGGCCGAGCTGGCCGGCGTGACCGTCGTGACCGTCGGGGAACGGCAGGCGCATCGTCTCCTGGTGGCGGCGGTTGGACCGCTCGTAGCGGCCGTCGGCGTCGATGAGCAGCAGCCCGACGTTGACGGTGTCGAAGATGGCCTCGAGGGTGCTGCGCTCGGTCTCGAGCTCGGCGACCGTGCGCTCGAGATGGGCGCGGCGCTCGTGATCCTCGCTGACGTCGAGGATCTGGGAGATGAAGTGCCGGGGCTGGCCGGTGTCGTCGCGCACGAGCGCCACCGAGAGGTCGCCCCACACCACGCTCCCGTCCGGGCGCAGGTAGCGCTTGAGGATGCGGTAGCTGTCGATCTCCCCGGCCAGCGTCCGCTCGAACTGCGTCAGGTCGGCGTCGAGGTCGTCGGGGTGCGTGATCTCCTGGAAGGTGGAGGCCCGGAGGTCCTCGGGGTCGCGGTCCAGCATCGTGCACGCAGCTCGGTTGACCATCATCAACCGACCGTCGAGGTCGACCAGCACCATCCCGATGGGGGAGTGCTGCAGCGTCAGCCGCCACAGGGTGGCGTCGTAGCCCGCTTGCTCCACCTGGGTTCTCCGTCCCTCTGTCCCGTGGACAGGCTAGGCGCCGGACGGTCGTCACCGGGCGGCTTGCGGAGAGATTCAGGCCGGGTGGGCGGGAAGTTCGGGCCGGGTCAGCGGCGGCGTACGGCGGCCTTGGCCTTCTCGGCCGCGGAGACGGCGGTGGCCTTGGCCCGGTCGGCCGCCCGGCGGGTGCCGGGGGCGCTGGGGGAGAGGCCGGCGCGGCGCAGGTAGGAGTTGGCGCGCAGCACCCGGGCCTCGTCGGCCAGGGCGTGGCTGCGCCAGGTGACCGACAGCGAGATCGACAGCGCGGGGCCGTTGACCACCTTGTGCTGGGTGTAGGGCGGCACGTAGATGCCGTCGCCGGGCCGGAGGTGGTGCTCGACCGGGTCCTGCACGTCGTGGCCGAGGTTGCGGTGCCCGCCGCCGACCAGGCGCTCGGCCTCGTCGGCGCGGGCGTCGGGGGTGGCCCAGCGCCCGGTGACCATCGTCTTGGTGCCCTGCACCTGCAGCAGCACGTTGTGCTCGGGATCGATGTGGGAGGGCGTCATCGACCCGGGTGCCGAGAGGAACACGAAGCCCTCGCGGTGGTAGGCCTGGCCGGGACCGGAGACGAGGTCCTCGATCTCGTCGAGGCACGAGTCGAGCAGGGCGCTGTAGCGCGGGTCCTGCTCGACGTTCTTGACCACGCACCAGGCGCCGTTGGTCTCCAGCCCCAGGATCATCTCGCGCAGCTCGAGGTCGAGGGTGGGCGCACGCCCGTCGGCGACCACGTCGGGCAGCGCACCGACGTTGTGCTCGATGCTCTCGGCGGGCAGCGAGACGGCGAGGTCGGCCAGGGCCTCGAGGGTCAGCAGGTCGTGGGAGCGCAGCGCGTGGGTCACCTCCTGCGGCTCACCGGTCTCACCGGCCGTGCGCAGGGCGTGCACGGACTGCTCGTCGAGGTGCAGCAGGCTCGTCATGGTCGGTCCTCTCGTGGGTCGGTCGCGGTGCGGTGGCGGCGCACGGCCGCGGCGGTCCTGGCCACGGCCCGCGCCCAGCGCACGGCCAGCGCGCCGCGTCGCGGGCCCAGCGCGACGGCGAGCGTCACCAGGGTCCGGTCGTCGCCGTGCAGGCGTCGTGCCATGGGGTGGTCGGGGGCGGCGCAGGTGTCGACGAGCGCGGCGCCGGAGTCGTGGAAGCGGGAGAGCTGCTCGAGGTAGAGCAGCAGGCCGGGGGAGCAGGCCGCGTGCTGCTCGTCGTAGGCGATCTTGAAGGTGAACTGGGTGTCGCCGTCCCGCAGCACCAGGGCCATCGCCGCGGCTCGGCCCTCGCGTCCGCGCAGCGCCAGCACCTCGAGGCACCCCTCCGAGGCCAGGGCGCGCGACGCCTCGAGGAAGAACGCGCGCTCGCCCGGTCGGCCCGCGATGGCGCCCCCGTCGGTGCCCTTCCAGCCGGCGGACTCCAGGGCCAGGAACTCCTCCAGCGCCACCTCGAGAGCGTCCGCGGTGGCGCCGGCGGCCAGGTCGACGAGCTCGAGCCCGCCGCCGAGGCTCTCGTCGAGGCGTCGACGCACCCGGCGCAGCTCCTTGCGCCGGCGCCCGCTCAGCCGCAGCTCGGCGTAGTCGTCGCGGTCGTGACGGTGCGTGACCGGGCGCGACTGCTCGTCGAGCCGGCGGGTGGCGAGGCCGAGAGCGGCGGCAGCCGCCTCCACCTCCCGCACCACGTCGACGTCGGTCTGCGGCAGCACGAACCACGCGTCACCGCTCTCGCGCAGCGCAGCCAGGGCCCCCCGCCAGCCCCGCTGGTCGAGCGTGGGGGCGACGAGCGGCGTACCGAGGAAGTGGTGGGGGTGGGCCCAGCCCACGCTGGCGCGCACCGGCGTACGACGGGTGCGTCGCCGTGGCGCGACCGGCAGCAGCAGCTCGAGGTGCCCGGGCGAGCCCACCGTCAGCATCCGTACGCCGCCCGGCTCGGCCAGGTGCCGCAGCGCCGGCAGCAGCACCGCGGCGCCCAGGAAGGGGTTGGCGTGCCGGGCCCGGGCACCCAGGTCGGCCCAGGCCGCGACGCCCGCCGGGTCACCGAGCTCGCCGGGGTCCACGAGCGCGGCGCTCGAGCGCTGCGCGCCGGACGGCGCGGCGTGGTCGACGGTGGCGCTCACGGGGCTCCTGGTCGTTGGGGCGTCGGGGGCGGCCGACGCCGGCACGCGAGACCGCGCCGATCCCCCTGTGACCCTGCTGCCCCCGGCAGCGTGGGGCCAAACACCGGGCCGCGCTCCACGGCACTGGTCCAGACCAGTCGCCGGCGCCGTCGGTGCCGCAGCTCGTCGCCGCAACCGCACGCCCGCCCCAGGCGTAGAGGAGGTGACCCAGCACCCACCCACCGCCCCAGGAGGCACCCCGTGCACCGCACCGTCCCCACCCCGCTCGCCGCCGTCGTCACCGGCGCCGGCCTCGCCGCCCTGGCGACCCTGACCGGTCTCGCCGCCCTCGGCCCGGTCGCCGCGTCCGCCGCCCCCACCGCCACGACGACGACCACCGCCCGCGTCGACGACGGCACCACCCGCGTGGTGCTGCCGATCGAGGACTGCCGCGGCTGCCGGGTGCAGGTCTACTCCGGCCTGGCCACCGACGACCCGGCCGAGCCGCGCCTGTGGGCCTCGCTGGAGAGGCGGGTGCGCGACGGCAGGGTCGCCTTCGCGGTGCCGCACTCTCGCACCCCCGGCCTGCAGGTCGTGGTCCGTGCGCCGTGGGAGGGCCACACCGGCTACGACACGAACGTCGTCTTCCGTTACGCCGGCCACCGCGCAGGCGACGTCGTCGACACCGAGGTCGCCGCCGTCAAGAGTCGGGCCAGCAGCTGCTTCGAGGGCACCTCGGTCGACAAGGTCGTGCTTCCGGTCGTCGTACGACGCGTGCAGGTGCCCGGCGTGCACGGCCCGGTCGCGGGCACCCTGGCGCACCTGGCGACCACCACGCCGTGGCTGGCACCGATGCGCCGCGCCCACGAGGGCGTCCTGGGCCAGCAGGACGTCACCGTGTGCCGGTGAGACCCTCCGCCCGGTCGGGGGCTCCCACCACTAGGCTCCAGCCATGGGCAAGCAGGAAGACTTCGTACTCCGTGCGCTCGAGGAGCGCGACGTCCGGTTCGTGCGGTTGTGGTTCACCGACGTGCTGGGCTCGCTGAAGTCGGTGGCGGTCGCACCGGCCGAGCTCGAGAACGCCTTCGACGAGGGCATCGGCTTCGACGGCTCGGCCATCGAGGGCTTCGCGCGGGTCTTCGAGGCCGACATGCTCGCCAAGCCCGACCCCTCGACGTTCCAGATCCTGCCCTGGCGCGAGGAGGGCCCGGCCACGGCACGGATGTTCTGCGACATCGAGATGCCCGACGGCACGCCGTCGTACGCCGACCCGCGCCACGTGCTCAAGCGCACGCTGGGCAAGGCGGCCGAGCAGGGTTTCGCCTTCTACACCCACCCCGAGATCGAGTTCTACCTCTTCAAGGGCCTGCCCGGCGCCGGCGACGAGCCGGTGCCGGTCGACCGCACCGGCTACTTCGACCACACCGCGCAGTCGGAGGGTGCCGACTTCCGGCGCGAGGCGATCACGATGCTCGAGCAGATGGGCATCTCGGTGGAGTTCAGCCACCACGAGGCCGGCCCGGGCCAGCAGGAGATCGACCTTCGTTACGCCGACGCCCTGACCACCGCCGACAACATCATGACCTTCCGCACGGTGATCCGTGAGGTGGCGCTGAGCCAGGGCATCTGGGCCAGCTTCATGCCCAAGCCGTTCACCACCCACCCCGGCTCGGGCATGCACACCCACCTCAGTCTCTTCGAGGGCGATGAGAACGCCTTCTACGAGGCCGGCGCGCAGTACCAGCTCTCCGCGACCGGGCGCCGCTTCATCGCCGGCATCCTGCACCACGCGCCGGAGATCTCGGTGGTCACCAACCAGTGGGTGAACTCCTACAAGCGGATGATGTTCGGCGGTGAGGCGCCCTCCTACATCTGCTGGGGCCACAACAACCGCTCGGCGATGATCCGGGTGCCGATGTACAAGCCGCTCAAGGGCCAGTCGACGCGCGTCGAGCTGCGCACCATCGACGCCGCCTGCAACCCCTACCTGGCCTACGCCGCGGTGCTGGCGGCCGGTATGAAAGGCATCGCGGAGGGCTACGACCTGCCCCGCGAGGCCGAGGACGACGTGTGGTCGCTGACCGAGCGCGAGCGCACCAGCCTCGGCATCAAGCCGCTGCCCAAGAACCTCAACGACGCGATCAGCGTCGCCGAGGACTCCGAGCTGCTGGCCGAGACGCTCGGCGAGCAGGTCTTCGACTTCTTCCTGCGCAACAAGCGCGCCGAGTGGGACGAGTACCGCGGCCAGGTCTCCGCCTTCGAGCGCGACCGCATGCTGCCGGTCCTCTGAGCGTGCCGCGCCCACCCCGGGTGCTGGTGGTCCAGCACGAGGACGACTGCCCGCCGGCCCTGGTGGGCGGGTGGCTCGTCGAGGCCGGGTGCGAGCTCGAGGTGTGCCGCCCGTACGCCGGCGACGCGCTGCCCCCCGACCCGACGGCGTACGACGCGCTGCTGGTGCTGGGCGGCTCGATGGGCGCCGACGACGACGCCGACCATGCCTGGCTGGGACCCACCAAGCAGCTGCTGCGCGACGCGGTGGGCGCCGAGGTGCCGACCCTGGGCATCTGTCTGGGCCACCAGCTGCTGGCCAGCGCGCTCGGCGGGCGCGTCGCGGTCAACCCACGCGGGCGCACCGTCGGCCTGGTGCCGGTGGAGTGGACCGACGAGGCCGCCGCCGACCCGCTGGTCGGCGCGCTGGCCACCGCGCGGCGCGGCGTGCACTGGAACAACGACGTGGTCACCGACCTGCCGCCGGGCGCGCTGGTCCTGGCCCGCACCCCGCAGGGCGACGTCGAGGTGGTGCGCCTCGGCCCGGCCGCCTGGGGCGTGCAGCTGCACCCCGAGGTCGACGCGGCTGTCGTGGCCCGGTGGGCGGCCTCGGACGACAAGCCGGCGCCGGGCGTCGACACCGCCGCCGAGGTCGCCCGTGTCGACGCCGCCCGCCCCGAGCTCGACGAGGCCTGGGCCCCGCTCGCGCTGTCCTTCGCGCGGCTGGTCGGGGAGCGAGCCCTCCGGTGACCCGGGCAGCGACCACCAAGGGCCAGCTGCTGCGGCTGGGCTTCAGCGACGCCGAGCGCTCGCTGCGCTGGCTCGACGACGTGGGCCCGGCCGCCCCCGACCTGGTGCCGCTGCTGGCCCGCACCGCCGACCCCGACCACGCGGTCGCCGGCCTGGTGCGCCTGCTCGAGGCGGCGGGTGAAGGGGCCGAGGAGCTGCTGGCCCGGCTGAGCGCCGACGAGGGCCTGGCCACCCGGCTCTTCGCGGTGCTGGGTGCCAGCGAGGCGCTCAGCGACCACCTGGCCCGCCACCCCGACCAGTGGCGCGAGCTCGACGACCCCGCGCTGGAGTGCACCCGTCCGGCGGCGTACGCCGTGCGCGAGGCGGTGCTGCGCGCCCTCGGCGCCGACCCGGGCGACCCGGTGCCGGTGGCGCAGGGCGACGACGCGGTGCTGGTCGACGTGCTGCGCGTGGAGTACCGCCGGGTGCTGCTGCGGCTCGCCGCGCGCGACCTGGCCCACGGGACCGGCGTCGACGACGTGGCCGCCGAGCTCTCCGACCTGGCCGCCGCGACGCTCGAGGGCGGCCTGGCGATCGCGCGCCAGCGGATGGGTGACAAGGCGCTGCTGGCGCGGCTGGCCGTGGTCGCCATGGGCAAGTGCGGCGCCCACGAGCTCAACTACGTCTCCGACGTCGACGTCGTCTTCGTCTACGAGCCCGCCGACGAGGCCGGCGACGACCACGACGCCAACCGGGCCGCCTCCCAGCTGGCCGCGCACCTGATGCGGATCTGCTCCGAGCCCACCGCCGAGGGCGAGATCTGGCCGGTCGACGCGAACCTGCGCCCCGAGGGCAAGTCCGGCCCGCTGGTGCGCACCCTGGCCAGCCACCAGGGCTACTACGAGAAGTGGGCCAAGACCTGGGAGTTCCAGGCGCTGCTCAAGGCCCGACCGGTCGCCGGCGACCTCGTGCTGGGCCGCGCGTACGTCGAGATGGTCGCCCCGCTCGTGTGGAGCGCGGCCGAGCGCGACGGCTTCGTCGAGGACACCCAGGCGATGCGCCGGCGGGTGCTCGACCACATCCCCGCCAAGGAGGCCGAGCGCCAGCTCAAGCTGGGCGCCGGCGGGCTGCGCGACGTGGAGTTCGCGGTCCAGCTGCTGCAGATGGTGCACGGGCGCGCCGACGAGACGATCCGCGCGCCCACGACCCTGAGCGCGCTGGCCGACCTGACCCGCGGTGGCTACATCGGCCGCGAGGACGGCGAGCAGCTGCACAACGCCTACGCGTTCCTGCGCACCCTCGAGCACCGCATCCAGCTGCACCGGCTGCGGCGCACGCACGTGATCCCCGACAGCACTGACGCGTTGCGTCGCCTCGGACGCAGCATGGGTCACCTCAAGAACTCCGTCGACGCGCTGCGCAAGGACCTCGAGCACCACCGGCGCGAGGTGCGCCGGCTGCACCAGAAGCTCTTCTACCGACCGCTGCTGGCGGCGGTCGCCCAGCTGCCCGGCGACCAGGCGCGGCTCTCGCCGGAGGCCGCCCGCGACCGCCTCGCCGCGCTGGGGTACGCCGACCCGCGCGCCGCGCTGCGCCACCTCGAGGCACTGACCAGCGGCGTGACCCGCTCGGCGAACATCCAGCGCACCCTGCTGCCGGTGCTGCTCGAGTGGTTCGCCGACGGCCCCGACCCCGACGCCGGTCTGTTCGGCTTCCGGCGGATCTCCGAGGCGCTGGGCGAGACCCCCTGGTACCTCACGACGCTGCGCGACGAGGGCGAGGTGGCACAGCGCCTGGCGCGGGTGCTCTCGACCTCGCGCTACGCCACCAGCCTGCTCGAGCGCGAGCCGCAGGGCGTGCGGATGCTCGGGCAGTCGCTGGCCCCGCTCGAGGCCGAGTCGCTCACCTCGGAGATGCGGGCGGCCGCGGCCCGCCGCGAGGACGCCGAGAAGGCGGTGCGCGCCGTGCGTGCGGTGCGCCGGCGCGAGCTGTTCCGCATCGCCTCCGGCGACCTGCTCGGGCTCACCGACGTCGAGGACGTCGGCGCCGGCCTCTCGCGGCTCACCGACGCGACCCTCGAGGTGACCCTCGAGGTGGTGGGGGAGTCGGTGCGCCGCGCCAAGGGGCTCGACCAGGTCCCGACCCGGATCGCGATGGTGGCGATGGGGCGCTACGGCGGCTTCGAGCTCTCGTACGGTTCCGACGCCGACGTGCTGTTCGTGCACGAGCCGGTCACCGGCGCCGACGGCCACGAGGCGGCGACGTACGCCCAGGCGGTCGCCAACGAGCTGCGGCGGCTGCTGGCGCTGCCGGGCACCGACCCCGCGCTGGTCGTCGACGCCGACCTGCGCCCCGAGGGCAGGCAGGGCGCCCTGGTGCGCACCCTCGACTCCTACGCCGCCTACTACGAGAAGTGGTCGGCGGTGTGGGAGGCGCAGGCGCTGCTGCGCGCCGACGCCGTCGTCGGCGACGCCGACCTGTGCCGGCGCTTCCAGGAGCTGGTCGACCCGCTGCGCTACCCCGACGCCGGCATCAGCGACGACGACGTGATCGAGGTCCGCCGCATCAAGGCCCGTGTGGACGACGAGCGGCTTCCGCGCGGCGCCGACCGCAAGACCCACCTCAAGCTGGGTCGCGGCGGGCTCGCCGACATCGAGTGGACCGTGCAGCTGCTGCAGATGCGCTACGCCGGCCAGGTGCCCGGGCTGCGCACCTCGCGGACCCTCCCGGCGCTGGCCGCCGCCCGGGAGGCCGGGCTGCTGGCCGCCGAGGACGCAGCGTTGCTGGCCCAGGCCTGGCGCCGGGTCAGCCGCACCCGCAACGCGGTGACGCTGGTGCGCGGCGCGCCCAGCGACCGGGTGCCCTCCGACCTGCGGGAGCGGGCCGCGGTCGCGGCGATCCTGGGCTACGCCGAAGGCACCTCGGAGCAGATGGTCGACGACCACCTGCGGATGACGCGGCTCGCGCACGCCGTGGTCGAGCGGGTCTTCTGGGAGTAGCCGGCTTGCCCCGGGGCCGGCGGGGTCGGGCCGAAGGTCCCCCGCGGCGCGGACGCCGGTCCCTGGCCCCGAGGGTGGCGCCGGGGCACGCTGGGGCGCAGCAGGGTCCGGCGCCACGACGGGCCCGGCACCGACCGGGGGAGGCCCGATGGTGGACAGCGCAGCCGACGTCCGGCTGGAGGAGCTCGACGAGGACACCTGCTGGCGGCTGCTGGCCTCGGTGCCGGTCGGGCGGCTCGCGTGGAACGAGACCGGGGGCCCGGTGGTGGTGCCGGTCAACCACGTGGTCGCCGACGGCGCCGTGGTCGTGCGCACCGGTGCGTGGTCGGGGCTGGAGCGCCACGTCGACGACAGCGACGTCGCCTACGAGGTCGACCTGTTCGACGAGGACACCCGGGAGGGGTGGAGCGTGCTGGTGCGCGGGCCTGCCGAGGTGACCTACGACGGGGCCGGGCCCGGGGCACGGCCGGAGCCGTGGGTCGGCGGGGCTCGTCCGGTGACGGTGCGGGTGCGCCCGCGCAGCATCAGCGGGCGCCGGCTGGTGGCCGAGCACGACTGAGCACGGCGGTCGACCGTGAGCGGCGGGAGTCCTAGGGTGGGTCGATGAGCGAGCTCCAGGACAAGGCCACGCACCTGCTCGGGCTGCACCGCGACCCGACCCTGCTCACCCTCGTGAACGTGTGGGACGTGATCAGCGCCCGCGTCGTCGCCGACGGCATCGGCACCACCGCGCTGGCCACCGCCAGCCACTCGATCGCGGCCTCCTACGGCTACGAGGACGGCGAGAGGATCCCGGTCGACCTGATGATCGAGGCCTGCGGCCGGATCGTCGCCGCCACCGACCTGCCCGTCAGCGCCGACCTCGAGGCGGGCTACGGCCACCCCGTCGAGACGGTGCGCAAGGCGTTGGGGGTGGGCATCGTCGGTGCCAACATCGAGGACCAGATGCGGCCGCTGCTCGAGGCCGCCACGATCGTCGAGGACGTGGTGGCAGCGGCCGACGACGAGGGCATCGACTTCGTGCTCAACGCCCGCACCGACGCGTTCCTGCTGGGCGGCGACCGCGACCGCGGCGCCGTCCTGGGTGACGCGGTCGAGCGGGGCAAGGCGTTCATCGACGCCGGCGCACCAGCGGTCTTCGTGCCGGGGCGGCTGAGCGAGGAGGAGGTCGTGACGTTGGTCGACGCGCTCGGGCCACAGCGCCTGACCATGATCGGGGTGCCCGGCAACCCGCCCCTCGACCGGCTCGAGGAGCTGGGGGTGGCCCGGGTCTCCTACGGCCCGATGCCGCAGCGGGTCGCGCTGACCGCGCTGCAGGAGCTCGTCGAGGAGGTGCACCGCGGGGGAGGTGTGCCCGACTCGATGCGCCCGCTGAACTGACCCGCGAGCCGGCGCGAGTTCCTGGCGAGCCGGCGTGAGTTCCTGGCCTACGGCGGCGTACGTCGGGAAGTGGCGCCGGCTCGTGGGGAAGTGGCGCCGGCTCGCGGTGGTCTTGCGGTCTTGCGGGTTGCTTGTGGGAACGGGGGGTCTTTGCGGGGTGGTGGCTTGAGGTGGGGGCGGCAGTGTTCTGTTCATCGCCCCCTGACCGGCACCAGCGCCGGCCTCTAGACAAGGACTCCCCTCATGGCCTCGCACACCTCCTCCTCGCGCAAGTCCCTCACTCGTGTCGTTGCTTCGGTGGCGCTGGTTGCTGGTGCGACCGCGGTGGCGGGTCTGGGCACGTTCGGTTCGTTCACCTCCTCGACCGAGGCGACCGAGGCGGTGTCCTCGGGTGAGACGAAGATCGAGCTGGCCGGGCAGGGCGCGCAGGGTCTGGACGTGGCTGCGGTGAACCTGGTGCCCGGTGACACGGTGGAGCGGGCGGTGCAGCTGACCCGGGCCGGGACCACCGAGGGGTTCGGGTCGGTGGCGCTGACGACCACCTCGGCGGCTTCGGTGCCCTCGATCCTGACCAGCGACACGGTCAACGGTCTGCAGCTGTCCATCGACCAGTGCTCGGTGCCGTGGGTCAAGGCTGCTGACACCAAGAAGATGACCTGCGGCGGCGACGTGACCGCGATCCTGTCCTCGGTGCCGGCGGTCGAGGCCAATCGTGACCTGGCGGCGGTGACCAAGACCCTCAACGGGGAGTCGAAGGTCTCGAACCTGCGGGTCACCCTGGCCCTGCCCCAGAGCGCCGACAACACCTTCCAGCTCAAGACCGACAGCGTGAGGTTCGTCTTCGACGCCACCCAGCGCGCCGCCGAGGCCCGCTGACCCACGGTCGCTCCAGCCGACCGACCCGATCTCCATCCGGGCCGGGCCGCCGACGTCCGGCCCGGATGGACACCACGACCAGGCCCGTGCATGCACGGGGCCTGGTCGTGTCGTCTTCTACGGGTGCATCGCCAGGGACCGCCGCGGGTCGACCCCGCGGTGCTGCTCCCGCGCGGCGTCCTGCTGCCCCAGGCCGTCACCGGTCCGCTGATGTGGTGGCGCTCGGCCCTCTTGCGAGTTCCTTGAGACAACGTCGCGGGTTTCCCGGGGGAGGGCTTGAGGTCGGGGGAGCAGAGTTCTGCTCATCGGACGGACCGGTCACCGGCTCGTCCGACGTGTGGCCGCCGCGGAGGGAGCGGCGGCCGCACGTCACACCTCCCTCACCCACCACCTCGCAGGAGTCGGATCGATGAGCAGCCCCGCCGTTCCCCTGGTCGTCGGCCGTCACCGCGCCACCACGGTGCGCACCGTGGCTCCGCGTCGCAGCACGACCCCGGTCACCACCGCGGGTGGCACGTCGCCGGCCCCCGCGCCGCGGCGGCCAGTCCGGCGTGCGGCTCGGGTCCTGCGCCGTCTGGGCCGGGTGGTCACCTCGCTGCTGGTGGCGGCCGCGCTGGCCTTCTTCCTGTTCTTCGCCGTCGGTCCGCACGTGCTGGGCTACCGCACCGCCACGATGCTCACCGGCTCGATGGAGCCCGGCATCATGGTCGGCGACGTGGTGGTGACCGCCGAGCGGCCGGTCGCCGACGTGGCGGTCGGTGACGTGATCACCTACCACATCCCGATCGAGGACCATCGCGTCGAGACGCACCGCATCACCGAGGTCATCCGCGGCGAGGACGGCTCGGTCGCCGTGCGCACCAAGGGCGACAACAACCCCAACGTCGACCCGTGGGTCGCGACCCTCGAGGGTGAGTCGGTGTGGGAGGTCCAGGCCGTCATCCCGCAGGTCGGCTCCGTGATCCGCGCCCTGCGCACCCCGGTCCTCAACGACGTGCTCCTGTACGGCGCCCTGGGCGCGGTCCTCCTCCTCGGCCTGGGCCGCATCTGGGCCGGCGACGACGAGGACGACACCGACGACGAGGCCTGAGCCACCGCCTCCCGCACCACCGCACCGCCCGGGTCCGACCAGGACCCGGGCGGTTGCTGCGTCTCCGGCCGCCCGCTCGACGGGGCTGCTCCGCGAGCCGGCGTGACTTCCTGCCGAGCCGGCGTGAGTTCCTGGAGCTGGCGGCGTACGTGGGGAAGTGGCGCCGGCTCGCGGGGAAGTGGCGCCGGCTCGTGGGGAAGTGGCGCCGGCTCGCGGTGGTCTTGCGGTCTTGCGGGTTGCTTGTGGGAACGGGGGGTCTTTGCGGGGTGGTGGCTTGAGGTGGGGGCGGCAGTGTTCTGTTCATCGCCCCCTGACCGGCACCAGCGCCGGCCTCTAGACAAGGACTCCCCTCATGGCCTCGCACACCTCCTCCTCGCGCAAGTCCCTCACTCGTGTCGTTGCTTCGGTGGCGCTGGTTGCTGGTGCGACCGCGGTGGCGGGTCTGGGCACGTTCGGTTCGTTCACCTCCTCGACCGAGGCGACCGAGGCGGTGTCCTCGGGTGAGACGAAGATCGAGCTGGCCGGGCAGGGCGCGCAGGGTCTGGACGTGGCTGCGGTGAACCTGGTGCCTGGTGACACGGTGGAGCGGGCGGTGCAGCTGACCCGGGCCGGGACCACCGAGGGGTTCGGGTCGGTGGCGCTGACGACCACCTCGGCGGCTTCGGTGCCCTCGATCCTGACCAGCGACACGGTCAACGGTCTGCAGCTGTCCATCGACCAGTGCGCCACGGCGTGGGTCAAGGCTGCTGACACCAAGAAGATGACCTGCGCCGGCCCGGTGACCTCGATCGTGTCCTCGGCGCCGGTGATCGGTGCGAACCGTGACCTGGCGGCGGTGACCAAGACCCTCAACGGGGAGTCGAAGGTCTCGAACCTGCGGGTCACCCTGGCCCTGCCCCAGAGCGCCGACAACACCTTCCAGCTCAAGACCGACAGCGTGAGGTTCGTCTTCGACGCCACCCAGCGCGCCGCCGAGGCCCGCTGACCCAGATCGCTCCGGCCCCGCGCCGGAGAAACGTGTGGCCGCCGCGGAGGGAGCGGCGGCCACACGGCACCATCCGACTCCTTCGCCTCACCATCCACCCACCAGCCCAGCAGGGCGTCGAAGGAGCCACACCGATGCGCGTCCTCGACACCGCCGTGATCACCCAGCTGGGCACGGACCTCGGTGACCGCGCCTTCGTCGACCGCTTCGTCGGCACCTACCTCCAGATGCTCCCGGGCCGGGTAGAGCGTGTCCTGGCGGCCCTCGAGGCCGAGGACCACGACGACCTGATGGACGCCGTGCTCAGCCTGCGCACCTCCGCGACCACCGTCGGGGCCGTCGCGCTGGCGAGCCTGGCCCAGGACGTCGAGCAGCACGTGCGCGTGGCCGACACGGTCGGTGCCCGGCGCGCCGTACGCCGCCTCTCGAGCACGGCCCAGCAGACCTGCCACGCGCTGGCCGGCGTCGCCTCCTGACGCGCTTGCGTCTTCCTTGAGCAAACCCACCGTCTGAGGGTGGGCTTCCCTGCGCCCGGCTTGCGGCCGTGGCGGCAGAGTTCTTCCTGTCAGCCCCCCTTCCATCTTGGAGTGCTCCCATGACCAGCCCCGGATCGCACCGTCGCCCGAGCCCCCGCCGCCGCGCCGCGCGTCCGCGCAGCGGCGCCGGCAGCCGGCTCGCGGCCTCGTTGGCGCTCGTCGCCGGCGCGGCAGCCGTGGCCGGTCTGGGCACCTACGGCTCGTTCACGTCGTCGACCTCGGCGACGGAGTCGGTCTCGGCCGGGCGCATCGAGCTGGGCCTGGCCAACCAGAACCAGGGCTTCAACGTGCCGGCCACCGGCATGGTCCCCGGTGACTCGGCCCAGCGCGCCGTCCAGCTGACCCGCGCCGCCGGCAGCGAGGCCTTCGGCTCGGTGACCCTGAGCACTTCCGGCGGTGGGCTGCTCGCCACCGACCCGAAGGGCCTCAAGCTGAGCGTCGAGCAGTGCTCGGTGCCGTGGACCAAGGTCGGCAGCACCATGGCCCTGACCTGCAACGGCACCACCAGCACCGTGCTCACCCAGCGCGCCGTGACGATGGCCGGTCAGGTGCTGCCGGCCGCGACGCTCAACGCCGTCAACGGCACGAGCGCCGCCGCCAACCTCCGGGTCACCCTGGCCCTGCCGCTGGACGCAGGCGACAACCTGCAGGGCGCCTCCGGCACCCTCACCTTCACCTTCGACGCCACGCAGCGCACCGGCGAGAACCGCTGAGCCGGGCCCGCGTCAGGCGGGCAGCGTCTCCATGCGGTAGCCGACACCGCGCACGGTGCGGATCAGGCGCACACCCTGCTGGCCGGCCTCGATCTTGCGACGCAGGTTGCCGACGTGCACCTCGACGAGGTGCGTGTCGGTGGCCCAGTCGGTGCCCCACACCGAGCGCAGCAGCGCCTCGCGGGTCCAGACCCGCGCGGGGGTCCGCATCAGCTCGGTGAGCAGGTCGAACTCGGTGCGCGTCAGGGTCAGCTCGGTGTCGCCGTGGAAGGCGCGGCGTCCGTCGACGTCGACGCGCAGCGGCCCGTGCTCGAGCAGCTCGTGGTCGGGCAGCGTCTGCGCCGGGGCGGGCACGGGGTCGGCGGCGGTGCCGCTGGGGCCGCTGGGCGTGGTGACCGGTGCGGCCAGCCCACGGGGCTCCACGCGCCGGGGGCGCCGGAAGAGCGCATTGACCCGGGCCTTGAGCTCACGCACCGAGAACGGCTTGGTCAGGAAGTCGTCGGCGCCGGTCTCGAGCCCGAGCAGCCGGTCGATCTCGTCGTCGCGCCCGGTGATCATCACGACGTAGGCGTCGGTCAGCTCGCGCAGGCGCCGGCAGGTCTCGATGCCGTCGATGCCGGGCAGGCCCAGGTCGAGGGTGATCAGGTCGGGCTCCTGGGCCCGGACCGCCTCGATCGCCTTGGGGCCGGAGTCCACCGCGGTCACCGCGAAGCCCTGCGTGCCGAGCGTGAACTCGATCAGCGACCGGATGTCCTCGTCGTCCTCGACGACCAGCGCGCGGCGCTCGGGGGCGTCCTGGGTCATGGTTCGTTCCTCCTCGACGTCGAGACGTGGGGGCGGCTCGACGGGCTTGCGGAAACCTTGCGGTCAGGCTCAAGGGGCCTTGCAAAGGTGACGACAGAGTAGAGCCTGTTAGGGACCCCCCCTGAGCACTACCCCCGAGGAGACCACTCATGCACGCCACCGACCGCGCCCGACGCGCCGTGACGGTGCTGCTCGTGGCCGCGTTCCTCCTGGTCGCGCCGCAGATCGCGTACGCCGGGTTCTCGACGCCGAAGTCCTCCGGCCTCGCGGTCGGGGCGGCCTCGCTCGTGGCGCCGTCCGCCGTGCAGGGCACCACGTCGTGCTCGGCGTTCCTCTTCTGGGAGCGCTTCGATGTCTCTGTCGCCACCTTCGCCGACCCCGGCCCGTCCGGCAGGGCCTACACCTACACCTACGTCCTGTCGCGCAACGGCAGCGAGGTCGACCGCAGCACCGGCACCGCGAAGAGCACGTCGTTGTCGACGGGCACGGTGGGCCGCGGCGGCAGCTACACGCTGAGCATCGAGTCGAAGCTGGCGGGTTGGGAGGCTCCCACCTTCGAGGTGAGCAGCCGGTGCACGCAGGGCAACCTGTAGCCGCGACGCCGACGCAGCCCGCGCCCGAGAGGCGGGCTGCGCGTGGCGGCGGTCCCGAGGTCCAGCACCCCTCTACCCCTCGAGCCGCGAGGGGCAAACCTCCGGCATGATGCGAGGGTGGCCCGCACCCTGCTCGACCTGCTGTACGACGAGGCGCCGCGCGCCGACTTCGACCGGCTCGTCGAGGCGGCGGGGGACGACCCCGAGACCCGCCGCTCGTACGACGTCGCCCTGCGGCTGCGCGAGCTGATCGCGCGCCAGCGCTCCCGCGAGGCCGAGCTCTCGGCGCTCTACGACACCGCCAGCGACCTGACCGCGATCCGCGACGTCAACGCGATCCTGAGCGCGATCGTGCGCCGCGCCCGCCAGCTGCTCAAGGCCGACATGACCTACCTCTCCCTCAACGACGAGGGCGAGGGGGCGTCGTACATGAAGGTCACCGACGGGGCGCTGTCGGCGGAGTTCCGCACGCTGCGGCTGCCGCTGGGCACCGGGCTGCTGGGGCTGGTGGCCCAGACCGGGGCGCCGTACTTCACCTCCGACTACCAGCACGACGAGCGCTTCGTGCACCGCGGCTTCGTCGACGACGCCGTGGCCGACGAGGGGATCCGCGCGATCCTGGGGGTGCCGCTGGTGGTCGAGGGGCGGGTGATCGGGGCGTTGCTGGCCACCCACCGCACGGTGCGGCCCTTCCCGGCCGAGGAGGTCTCGCTGCTGACCTCGTTCGCGGCGCACGCGAGCGTGGCGCTCGAGAACGCCCGCCTCTTCGCCGACCTCGACGCGGCCAACGCGCAGCTGCGTGCCCAGGCCGACGCGGTCGAGGAGGCGGCCCGCGCCCACGACCAGCTGACCGGTCTGCTGCTGCACCGCAGCACCCTCGCCGAGGTGGTCGCGGTGCTGGGCGAGGTGCTGGGCGGCAGCCGGGTCGCGGTCCTCGACGCCGACGGCCACGTGCTGGCCGGGGAGCCGGCGCCCGGGCCCGGTCCGGGCCGCGCGGCGCTCGACCAGGCGGTCGCCTCGGGCCACTCGGTGGAGCTCGACGACGGCTACCTGGCACCCGCCCTGGCCGGGCAGGAGCACCTGGCGACCGTGCTGGTGCACGGCGGCCCGTCCCTCGACCGCGCCGGGCGGCGCACGCTGGAGCGCGGTGCCGTCGTCGCCGGCCTGGTGCTGCTCTTCGCCCGCTCGGTCGACGAGGCCGAGGAGCGGCTGGGCGGCGCGCTGCTCACCGACCTGATCGAGGGCGGCGACGCCGACCCGGCCCGGCTGCGCCAGCGCGCACGGAACCAACGGTTGCGCCTCGACGCCGGCTGCGTGGTCGCCGTCGCGGAGGTGCCCGCGGGGGAGCGGCACCGCGCGGTGCGCACCGCCGCCCGCCTGGCCCGGGCCGCCGAGGGCCTCGCGGTCGAGCACCGCGGCCGAGCGGTGCTGCTGGTCCCGGCCCACGACGACGCGCAGGTCGTCGGGCAGCGGCTGCGCGCGGGGCTGGCGGAGGCCTGCGGCGAGCCGGTGACGCTCGGGGTGGCCCCGGGGCCCGGGCACCCCGTCGACGGCGCGCTGCCGGCGGCGTACGACGAGGCGCGGCGCTGCCTCGAGGCGTTGCTGGCGCTGGGCCGCACGGGGGAGTGCGCCGACCCGGGCGCCCTCGGGGTCACCCGGCTGCTGCTCGGCACCAGCGGCCCCGGCGAGCTCGACGACTTCGTGGAGCGTGCGCTGGGCCCGGTCCTCGACCACGACCGGCGGCGCGGCACCGACCTGGTGGCGACCCTCGAGGCGTGGTTCGCCGAGGGCGGGCGGGCCCGGGCCACGGCCGAGCGGCTGCACGTGCACCCCAACACCGTCGCCCAGCGCCTCGACCGGGTCACCGACCTGCTGGGGGCGCGCTGGCGCGATCCCGACGCCGCGCTCGACCTGCAGCTGGCGCTGCGGGTGGCCCGGCTGCGCTCGCGGGAGCGAGCGGACTGACCCGATCGAGTCGGGGTGTGGTCGCGACACACAGCCCGGCTCGGACGATGGTGGTCTGGCACATGGCCCCGCGTCGGGTCGGACTCCTACGGTGAGCGTCATGACCTCTGTGACCGCCGCCACGCCCGCGTCCCTGGAGGGCCGTCGCGCCCTCGTCACCGGCGGCGCCGGCGGCATCGGCGCCGCCGTCGTCGAGGCCCTGGCCGCCCAGGGCGCCCACGTCGTGGTCGTCGACCGCGACGAGGACGCCGCCGCGAAGGTCGCCGCCCGGGTGGGCGGCAGCGCCGTCGGCGTCGACCTGACCGACCCCGAGGCGATCGAGGCCCTCGACCTCGACGTCGACATCCTCGTCAACAACGCCGGCGTCCAGCACGTCGCGCCGGTGCACGAGCTGGATCCCGCCAGGTTCCAGCAGGTCCACGACCTGATGCTGCGTGCACCGTTCCTGCTCGCGCGCCGAGCGCTGCCCGGCATGTACGAGCGCGGGTGGGGCCGCCTGGTGCACGTCTCGAGCGTGCACGGGCTGCGCGCCTCGGCCTACAAGTCGGCCTACGTCTCGGCCAAGCACGGCCTCGAGGGTCTCTCCAAGGTGCTGGCCGTGGAGGGCGCCGGGCGCGGGGTCACCTCCAACACCGTGTGCCCCGGCTACGTGCGCACGCCGCTCGTCGAGGGCCAGATCGCCGACCAGGCGCGGGTCCACGACCTGCCCGAGGACCGCGTCGTCGACGAGGTCCTGCTGGCGCGCACTCCCGTCAAGCGGCTCGTGGAGCCCGAGGAGGTGGCCGGCCTGGTGGGCTGGCTGTGCGGCCCGCACTCGGCCTCGATCACCGGCACCTCGCACGTCATGGACGGCGGGTGGACCGCCACGTGAGCCGCCCCGCGCCCGTACCCTGGCCCCGCCCCTCCAACCAGACAGGTCGGTGAACAGCTGATGATCGACAAGACGATCGGTTCGGCCGCCGAGGCCGTCTCCGACATCGCCTCCGGCTCCACCCTCGTCGTGGGCGGCTTCGGCCTCTGCGGCATCCCCTCCGTGCTCATCCAGGCCGTGCTCGAGTCGGGCGTCGACGACCTCGAGCTGGTCTCCAACAACGCCGGCGTCGACGACTGGGGCCTCGGGCTCCTGCTCGGTGCCGAGCGGGTGCGCCGGATGGTCGCGTCGTACGTCGGGGAGAACAAGGAGTTCGCCCGGCAGTACCTCTCCGGCGAGCTCGAGGTCGAGCTGACCCCGCAGGGCACGCTCGCGGAGCGGATGCGGGCCGGGGGAGCGGGCATCGGAGCGTTCTTCACCCGCACCGGCGTCGGCACCCAGGTCGCCGAGGGCGGCCTGCCGTGGCGCTACGCCGCCGACGGCAGCGTCTCGATCGCCTCGCCCGCCAAGCAGACCCAGGTGCTGCCCACCCCCGACGGGCCCCAGGAGCACGTGCTCGAGCACGCGATCCACGCCGACTTCGGCCTGGTCCGCGCCTGGAAGGGCGACCGGCACGGCAACCTCGTCTACAAGGACGCCGCCCGCAACTTCAACCCGCCGGCCGCGATGTGCGGACGGGTCACCATCGCCGAGGTCGAGCACCTCGTCGAGCCGGGTGAGATCGACCCCGCCGAGGTGCACACCCCCGGGGTGTTCGTGCAGCGGGTGGTCGAGCTGACCCCCGAGCAGGCCGCCGACAAGCGGATCGAGAAGCGCACCACACGGGGGGCTCCGCCCCCCGTGGACCCCCCGAAGGCAACAGATTCCGTGAGGGAGGCCCGCTGATGGGTTGGAGCAGGGACGACATGGCTGCGCGCGCGGCCGCCGAGCTCGAGGACGGCTCCTACGTCAACCTCGGCATCGGGCTGCCCACCAAGGTGCCCGACCACGTGCCCGACGGGGTCGAGCTGGTGCTGCAGTCGGAGAACGGGATCCTGGGCGTGGGGCCCTACCCGGTCGCCGGCACCGAGGACCCCGACCTGATCAACGCCGGCAAGGAGACCGTCACGCTGCGCCGCGGGGCGTCGTACTTCGACTCCGCCACGTCGTTCGCGATGATCCGGGGCGGCAAGGTCGACGCCGCGATCCTGGGTGGCATGCAGGTGGCCGGCAACGGCGACCTGGCCAACTGGATGGTGCCCGGCGCGATGGTCAAGGGCATGGGCGGGGCGATGGACCTGGTCCACGGCGCCCGCCGCGTCATCGTGCTGATGGAGCACACCGCGCGCGACGGCTCGGCCAAGCTGGTGCGCGAGTGCACGCTGCCGCTGACCGGCAAGGCCGTGGTGCACCGGGTGATCACCGACCTGGGCGTCCTGGACGTGACCGGCGAGGGGTTCCGCCTCGTCGAGCTGGCCCCCGACGTGAGCATCGACGACGTGCGTGAGCACACCGACGCCCCGCTCGACGTGGAGCTGGACGGGCAGCCCGTGTCCTAGGAGGTCGACACGGACCGGGGACCGGGCACGGGCCGCCTAGTCTGCCTGCATGAGCGATCGACCCGTGTTCGTCCTCCACGAGCACGGTCGGCCACGGCACCACTTCGACCTGCGCCTGGAGGAGGGGGGCGTCCTGCGCTCGTGGGCGGTGCCGAAGGGCCTGCCCGAGGACGCCGCGCAGGATCGCCTCGCCGTGCCGGTCGAGGACCACGGGCTCGACCACGCGACGTACGAGGACGAGCACAAGCGCATCGCCGACACCGGTTGGTGGGAGCTCGAGGACCGTGACGAGCGTCGGTCCGTGTTCGTCCTGCACGGTCACGAGGGCGCGCGCCGCTACGCGCTCATCGACACCGGCCGGCGGGCGCTCCTGCACCTGACGCGTGACCAGCCGGCACGCTAGGGGGCAGCCGCCAGGGTTGTAGCGTCGGTGCATGGAGCTGGGAGTGCACCTCGTGACCTACGACTTCGACGGCGGCCCGGCGGCCATCGCGCCGATGCTCGCGGCGACCGGCGCGGCCGTCGAGGAGTGCGGCATCGACAACCTCTCCGTCATGGACCACTACTGGCAGATGGAGATGGTCGGTGGTCCGGACCTGAACATGCTGGAGGGCTACACGACCCTCGGCTTCCTGGCGGCGCACACCAGGACGGTCGAGCTGCAGCTGCTCGTCACCGGGACGACGTACCGCCATCCCGGGCTGCTCGCCAAGATCGTCACCACCCTCGACGTGCTCTCCGGTGGGCGGGCGCTGCTGGGGATCGGTGCTGCGTGGTACGAGCAGGAGGCCGTCGGGCTCGGCGTGCCCTTCCCCTCCACGAAGGAGCGCTTCGAACGGCTGGAGGAGACGCTGCAGATCGTGCGCCAGATGTGGAGCGACGACGAGGGGCCGTACGACGGCACCCACTACCGGCTCGGTCGCACCCTGAACCGTCCGCAACCGATCCGCACGCCCCCGATCATGGTCGGCGGGGTCGGGGAGAGGAAGACCCTGCGATTCGTCGCGAGGTACGCCGATGCCTGCAACCTCTTCGCCGACCCCGCCGACACCGCTCCGACCGTCCACCGGCTGGCGGTCCTGCGCGAGCACTGCCGCACCGAGGGGACGTCGTACGAGCGTCTGCGCAAGACGATCACCTGCACGGCGCCGGCCGACCCTGCCACCGGGGGAGCAGCCTTCGTCGAGCAGATGAGGGCCTTCGCCGACATCGGCATCGACGCGGTCCACGTGATGGTGCCGAGCAACGACCCGGCCACCTTCGTCCGGGCGCTGGGTGACCACGTGGTGCCGACGCTCTCCGCGCCCTGACCGTCCTGCCCTGCCCTGCCGTCGGGACTCAGGTGGCGGCATCGCGGCGGTAGCTGCTGGGGGTCACGCCGAGCGCGGCGCGGAAGTCCCGTGACAGGTGGGAGTGGTCGCTGTAGCCGAGCTCCGCGGCGAGGGTCGCCAGGTCGAGCGTCGGGTCGAGCCGCAGCCGCTCCGCGGACTCCTGCAGCCGCCGGCGGCGGATCGATGCGCCGGGGGACACCCCCATGTAGCGGCGTGCCAGCCGCTGCGCGGTCCGGGCCGAGATCCCTACTCGGTCCGCGGCGTCCTGCACGCTCAGCACCCCGCTGTCGAGGTCGATGGCATCGGCGAGCCGGTTGGCCGTCAACGCCTCCCCGCTCAGCGGGAGCGCGTGCGCGGCCAGCCAGGACGCGAAAGTCCCGACCGCGCGGCCGTGCCGCTCCTGGTCCGAGCGCTGGTCCGAGCCCTGGCCTCGTAGGGCCGCCACCACCGGCACGCGCAGGTCGTCGAGGTCCAGCCCGAGGTACTGGTCGGCCAGTGCGTGCGGGTCCTCGGTGAAGCAGGGCACCGCCGCCGGGCGCAGCAGCGCCCCGACGGCCGCGCCGCGGCCCGTCAGGTCGCGGAACGAGGCCCGTGTCGTGGGCCCTGCCAGCCCGACCGTTCCGGCGGGTTCGAGGTCCCCGTGCTCAACGACGAGGTTGAGTGCCGGGAAGGCGATCAGGTGCTGGCGCGAGATGCGGCCCTCGGGCAGGTCCCACTCCGGTACCCAGAACCACCGCACCAGGTCGGCCACCGCCGGCGGGGCGGGCAGGCGGCGGAAGGTCGGCAGTCGGAGGGGGTAGAGCACGCCGCGATGGCCCCCGGTGCCCGGGGCGCCCTCCGGTGACGCGGTGGCTCCGTACATGCCGGAATCCTAGGACGCCGGCCCGGGAGCGCGCGGTTCTGACGTGGCGCGGATCTTCTAGCCGGCCTCCTGCGGTGCCTCCTAGCGTGGTCCCCATGACGAGCGACCCGAGCAGCCGGACCGGACACCATCTCGGTGTGTCCGGCGACCACACCACCCGCGGCAAGCCCCACGGCGCGTCCGCGCTGACGCCGTTCCTCGCGATCGAGGGCGCCCGGGACGCCATCGAGTTCTACCGGGACGTCTTCGGCGCCCGCGTCGCCGATGTCACCGAGATGGGCGGCGTGGTCGTCCACGCCGTGCTCGACCTCGGCGATGGCCAGCTGCAGCTGGGCGAGCCCAGCCCGGCGTACGGTCTGCTGCCGCCGCCCCGGGGCGAGAGCGGGGACGCCGCGTGCTACTCGCTCGGCCTGTACGTCGAGGACGCCGACGCCGTGGTCGCCCGGGCCGAGGCCGCGGGGGCGGTGGTGCGCGAGCCGCTGATCGACTTCGTCTCGGGTGACCGGTTCGCCAGCCTCCGCGATCCGTTCGGAGTGCGGTGGTCGGTGCTGAGCCGGGTCCAGGACCTCTCGGAGGAGGAGTCCGCTCGCCGGGTCGCCGCGTGGGCGGCCGCCCAGGGCTGAGCCGGCGACCGGCGCGGCACGGAACGGAACGGGTCCCCCCTCTCAGTGCCGACGCTCGGCGATGAACGCCAGCCGGCGCAACGTCTCGGTGTTGCGCCAGGCCAGCGGCAGGTCGCGCAGCGGCTTGGGCACCAACCGGCCCGGGCCGCTGCTCGCGTCCTCCTCGATGGTCACCCGGGTGCGGTCGGTGCCGAGCGGCTCGAGGCGGATCGTCACCCCCGCCTCGCCGCCCGGCCAGGCCTTGGCCTGCACCTGCAGCAGCTCCTCGGGGCGGCACTCGAGGACCTCGGTCTCGTCGTCGACCAGCAGCGGCCAGCTGCCCACCGAGTGGTGCAGCCTGGCCCCCACGGCCGGCCAGTGCTCGTCGACCTCGCGCATCCGCGAGGCACCGACCACCCACAGCGGGTAGAGCCAGCCGTCGGCCAGCACCTTCCACACGGCGGTCGGTGTCGCGGAGATCTCCCTGGTGTTGGTGCTCATGGGCTTTACTGTGGCCCGCATGGTGGATTCCCACACCGACCACGAGGGTGGTCCTGCCGCTGATCGCCACGACCTGATCCGGGTCCAGGGGGCGCGGGTGAACAACCTGCGAGACGTCAGCGTCGAGGTGCCCAAGCGCCGGCTCACGGTCTTCACCGGGGTCTCGGGGTCGGGCAAGAGCTCGCTGGTGCACGGCACCATCGCCGCGGAGTCGCAGCGGATGATCAACGAGACCTACAGCGCGTTCCTGCAGGGGTTCATGCCCACCCTGGCGCGCCCGGAGGTCGACGTCCTCGAGGGGCTCACCACGGCCATCGTGGTCGACCAGGAGCGGATGGGGGCCAACCCACGGTCCACGGTGGGCACGGTCACCGACGCCAACGCGATGCTCCGCATCCTCTTCAGCCGCGTCGGGGAACCCTCCATCGGGCCGCCGACCGCCTTCGCCTTCAACGTCCCCACCCGCACGGCCAGCGGCGTGATGAAGTCGCAGAAGGGCGGCGTCGAGCAGCGCACGGTGGTCCGTGAGGCGGTCTACCAGGGCGGCATGTGCCCGCGCTGCGACGGCACGGGCCGCACCAGCGACATCGACCTCACCGCCCTGTACGACGGCACCAGGTCGCTGGCCGACGGTGCGCTCACCGTGCCCGGCTACAGCATGGACGGCTGGTACGGCCGGATCTTCGCGGGCGCCGGGCTGCCCATGGACAAGCCGATCGGCTCGTTCACAGCCAAGGAGCTCGACAAGCTCCTGCACGCACCGCCCACCAAGATCCAGGTCGACGGGGTCAACCTGACGTTCGAGGGTCTGATCCCGAAGATGCAGAAGTCGATGCTGTCCAAGGACGTGGAGGCCCTGCAGCCGCACGTGCGCCGGTTCGTCGAGCGCGCCACCACCTTCTCGACTTGTCCCGAGTGCCAGGGCACCCGACTCAGCCGCGAGGCCCTGTCGTCGCGGATCCGCGGTGCGAACATCGCCGAGCTGTGCGCCATGCAGATCAGCGACCTCGCCGCCTGGCTGCGCGACCTCGACGAGCCCGGCGCCAGGCCCCTCGTCGACGCCCTGCGCCACCTCGTCGACTCCTTCGAGGAGATCGGGCTGGGCTACCTCTCGCTCGACCGCCCCTCCGGCACGCTGTCCGGGGGAGAGGCGCAGCGCACCAAGATGATCCGTCACCTCGGTTCCTCGCTCACCGACCTCACCTACGTCTTCGACGAGCCGACGATCGGGCTGCACGCCCACGACGTCGAGCGGATGAACGCGCTGCTGCTGCGCCTGCGCGACAAGGGCAACACGGTGCTGGTCGTCGAGCACAAGCCGGAGGCCATCGCGATCGCCGACCACGTCGTCGACCTCGGGCCGGGCGCCGGGTCGGCCGGCGGCACCGTGTGCTTCGAGGGCACGGTGGCCGGGCTGCGCGCCAGCAGCACCGTCACCGGACGCCACCTCGACGACCGGGCCCGGCTCAAGGACACGGTGCGGACGCCGACCGGGGTCATCGAGGTCCGCGGCGCGGGCACCCACAACCTGCGCGACGTCGACGTCGACATCCCGCTCGGCGTGCTGTGCGTGGTCACCGGTGTGGCGGGGTCGGGCAAGACCTCGCTCGTGCACGGCTCGGTCGCCACCCGCGACGACGTGGTGGTGGTCGACCAGGGTCCGATCAGCGGGTCCAGGCGCAGCAACCCGGCGACGTACACGGGCCTGCTCGAGCCGGTCCGCAAGGCGTTCGCGAAGGCCAACGGGGTCAAGCCGGCGCTGTTCAGCTCCAACTCCGAGGGCGCCTGCGGTGCCTGCAAGGGCGCCGGCGTGATCTACACCGAGCTGGGGATCATGGAGACGGTCGAGTCCACCTGCGAGGAGTGCGAGGGTCGGCGGTTCAACCGGGCGGTGCTCGAGCACACCCTGGGCGGGCACGACATCGCCGAGGTGCTGGCGATGTCGGTCGACGAGGCGACCCGGCTCTTCGCGGCGGGGCCGGCCCGCACCCCGGCCGCGTCGGCGGTGCTCGAGCGCCTGGTCGACGTGGGGCTCGGCTACGTGCGCCTGGGCCAGCCCCTGCCCACGCTGTCGGGCGGTGAGCGGCAGCGGCTCAAGCTGGCCACGCACCTGAAGGACACGTCCGGGGTCCTCGTGCTCGACGAGCCGACCAGCGGCCTGCACCTCGCCGACGTCGAGCAGCTGCTCGGGCTGCTCGACCGGCTCGTCGACGCCGGCCGCTCCGTGGTCGTCGTCGAGCACCACCAGGCCGTGATGGCGCACGCCGACTGGATCATCGACCTGGGCCCCGGAGCCGGGCACGCCGGGGGCCGCGTCGTCTTCGAGGGCACCCCGGCCCGGCTGGTCGCCGACGCGGGCACCGTCACCGGGCAGCACCTCGCGGCGTACGTCGGCGACGGGGCCGCGGCCGCGCGCTGAGCCCGGCAGGGCAGGATCAGGTGCGTGAGCGCACTCGTCGTCGTGGCCCTCGCGGCGGTGGCGATCTTCGTCCTGGCTGCGTTGGCCCAGGCTGCCAGCGGCTTCGGCTCCGCGCTGGTCGCGGTGCCGCTGCTGGGCTTCGTGGTCGGCCCGGGTGACGCCCTGGTGGCCGCGACCGTCGCCGGGCTGGTGCTCACCGGAGGGGCCTGGCGCCGCGAGCACGGCCACACCGACGCCCCCGTCGTCCGCCGCCTCACCGTGGCCGGTGCCCTGGGGATGCCGGCCGGGCTGGCGGTGCTGCTGCTGGCCTCGGACCGGGTGCTCACGGGCGTGATCGCCGTGGTGCTGCTGAGCACCGTGGCGCTGCTGGCGGCCGGGGTGCGACTGCCCACCGGTCGTCGGGCCCAGTGGGGTGCCGGGGTGACGAGTGGTGCGCTGCTGACCTCGACGGGCATGAACGGCCCGCCGCTGGTGCTGGTGCTGCGCGACGAGGCGCCGCACCGTTTCCGCGCCACCCTCCAGGCCACCTTCTGCCTGCAGGACGCCGCGGCGGTCGTCGCGTTCCTGGCGCTGGGCCAGGTCGGCGCCACGGTGCTGGTGGCCGCGACCGCCGGCGTGCTGGGCATGCCGCTGGGCTGGCGCCTGGGCGACGCGGTCTTCCAGCGGCTCTCGCCCGAGCGGTTCCGGGTGCTGGTGCTGACCGGCCTGGCCGCGACCGGCACGGTGGCCCTCGTCGGCGCGCTGGCCTGACCGGTCACCGCGAGCCGGCGCCAGTTCCGCGCGAGCCGGCGCCAGTTCCGCGCGAGCCGGCGCCAGTTCCGCGGACACCGACTGCTCGATCGGTGCCGTCGTCGTCTAGGTTCCGGGGTGTGAGCGCCCAGGCCCCTTCCGCTGTCATCCTCGTCCGAGCCGAGAAGTTCGTGCCCAACCACGCCACGGCCGCCGACAACGCCTTCCAGGCCGACGTGCCCGCCGGCCAGAGCAACGAGCAGACCGCGGCGGCGGCGCTGACCGAGATGGACCTGGTGGCCGAGGCGCTGCGCCAGGCAGGGGTGCGCGTGCACGTCTTCGCCGACAGCGACCACACCCGCCCCGACAGCGTCTTCCCCAACAACTGGCTCTCCACCCACGCCGGCGGCAACGTGGCCGTCTACCCGATGTACGCCTCCAACCGCCGCCACGAACGGCGCGCCGACGTGCTGGAGATGCTCAAGTCGTCCTACCGGGTGCAGACGATCATCGACTACTCCGGTCTCGAGCCCGACGGCATCTTCCTCGAGGGCACCGGCGCGATGGTGCTCGACCACGTGTCGCGGGTGGCCTACACGGCCGTCTCGCACCGCGCCGACACCCACGTCCTGGAGCGGTTCTGCACCGACTTCGGCTACGAGCCGATGGCCTTCGACGCCTTCGACGCGGCGGGGGTGCCGGTCTACCACACCAACGTGATGGCCTGCATCGGCACCGACGTGGCCCTCTTCGCGCTCGAGATGATCACCGACGAGGTGCGCCGTGAGGCGGTGCGCGAGCGGCTGACCGTCAACGGCCGCCGCCTCGTGGAGCTCACCGAGGAGCAGGTCCGCGAGTTCGCCGGCAACGCCGTCGAGCTGTGCGGTCGTACGTCCGACGGCCGGCGCCGCTACCTCATGGTGATGTCGGCGCGGGCGCGCCGCAGCCTGCGCGACGACCAGGTCGCTGCCATCGAGGAGTCCTGCGAGATCATCGCGGTGGAGATCCCGACCATCGAGCTGGCCGGCGGCTCGGTGCGCTGCATGATCGCCGGGGTGCACCTCGACCGTCGGCGCCCGGGCCTCGAGCCCGAGCGCACCCCCGCGGTGGCGGCGATCGACGAGGACCCGCACACCCCCGACGGGCGCGACGTCGCGGGCGACGACTGAGCTGCGGGTCCCCTCCGTGCCGACGGCGGCACGCTCGGCGGCCAGCGCGCCCTCGACGTGAGCGGAAGACGCCCCCGCGGTCGCTGTCGAGGCCCGTGCAGGCGTCCGACCAGGGCGGGGGCCTGCAGCAGCGGGTGGCCGTGAAGCGGGTGGTCGGCCGGCTGGCACCGCGCGCGACGAGCTCGCCAGCCGCCGCACCGGATGCTCGAGCGTCTCCACGTCCCTCTCGCTGGTCCCTCGACTCTCGCCCCACCCCGCGGTGACGGCTCGCACCCTGCCGGATCCACCCACGCCCCCTCTCTGGGATGCTTGCCCGTCGTGTGCGCAGCGCGTGGTGGCCCGAGGAGGACGAGACTGTGAGCGAGGTCGCGAGCGAGCTCGCCCGGGTCAAGGGCGCCTTCTCCCAGCCGACGCTGACGCTGCTGCACCAGCGTCAGGCGCCCGTGGTCATCACGATCTTCCGGGCGGTCTTCGGACGCGACAACCGGCCGGTGCCGACCGCCCGGCTGCACGCCCAGGTCGAGGAGCACCTGGCGCGGATCCGCCAGGACGGGGAGCTCGAGGTGCCCAACGGCAGCGTGCGCGACCTGTGCCACCGCTGGATGCGCGGGCAGTGGCTGGTGCGCTCGCTCGACGAGCGCGGGCACGAGGTCTACACGCTGACCTCGCACGCCCAGCAGGCGCTGCAGCTGGTCAAGAACCTGACCCGCGACCGGGCCACGCTCAGCGAGCACCGCATCGCCACGCTGCTGGGCACGGTGCGTCGCTTCAACGCCGAGGCCAACCCCGACCGCACGGCCCGGGTCAGCATCCTGGGCGCCGAGATCGCGCGGCTGCAGGCCGAGCGCGACCGGCTCGTCGACGGCGCCGAGATGCCCAGCCCCACCGAGGACTACATGCTCGAGGGCTTCACGGAGCTGCTCTCGCTGGTCTCGGCGCTGCCGAGCGACTTCGCCCGGGTGGAGGAGCGCTTCACCCAGATCCGCGGCGAGGTCCTGGCCGCCTTCCGGGCCGAGGAGCGCCCGGCCGGCGAGGTCATCGACGACTATCTGGCCCGCGCCGACGCACTGATGACCGCCACCCAGGAGGGGCGTGCCTTCGAGGGCGCCTTCGCGCTGCTGCGCGACGACGCGCTGGTCAGCCGGCTGCGCGACGACCTGGGCGCGCTGCTCGACCACCCGCTCTCCGACCGGCTGCTCGGCGAGGCCGAGCGCGCCGAGCTGCGAGGCACGGTGCGGTTGGTGCGCGAGGGCCTCGACCGGGTGCTCTCGCAGCGCTCGCGGGTCACCGCGACGCTCAAGGAGTACATCGTCTCCCACGACGCGGTGCGCGACCGCCAGCTGGAGCAGACGCTGCGCCAGGTCGAGTCCGAGCTGATGACCTGGATGGCCGGCACCGGACCGCGCGCCAGCCACGACGTGGCGCTGCTGCCGGGCCGGGTCGGCGTCGACCACCTGCGCGAGCGCTTCCACGACCCCGACGACGACGTGCTGCCCGACCGGATCAGCGCCGCGGACCCCGACGACGCGCCCCCCGTCTCGCTCGACGAGCTCCTCGCACAGGGCGGCCCGCAGCTCTCGGTGCTGCGCGGAAGCATCGACGAGGCGCTCGCCGGGCCGGCGCCGGCCGGTTCGCTGGGGGAGATCTTCGAGTCCCTCGAGCCGGCGCTGCGCCGTCCGGTGGAGATCTTCGGCCTGCTGCACCTGGCCGCCGACCGCGGCTGGCTGAGCCAGCAGGGCCTCGAGGCGTACGCCGCCGTGCGCCCCGACGGCTCGACCCGCACCTTCTCGGTGCCGCGTACCCCGCTGCCCGACCCCGGCCCCGACCGCGACCCGACCCTCGACGACGCAGAGAGCGAGACCCCCGCATGAGCACCCACGTCGAGCACGACCCGACCGACGTCGAGGACTGGGGCGAGCCGGACCTCGAGGCGGGGTCGGTGTCGCTCTTCGAGGGCGACGAGGGCGGCCTCGAGCACGGCCAGCGCCACGCCCTGGTCACCCTGCTCAAGCAGCGCTTCATCAGCGCCCGCACGCACCCGCGCGACTGGGCGCTGCTGGTCGAGCACGAGCGGCTGCTGCGCTCGCGGCTCAACGACCTGTTCCTCGACCTGGCCATCGACCGCTCGCGCGAGGTGGCCTGGAAGCGCCAGGCGCTCTCCGAGACCGGCAGCCGCTTCCCGACCCTGCTGCACGACACCGCCTGGTCGCGTGAGGAGACCCTGGTGCTGGTGCACCTGCGCGACCGGCTGCGCAGCGGACTTGCCGGCGGGGACACCCGGGTGCACGTCGACCGCGAGGACGTGGTCGAGTACGTCGCCAGCTTCCGGCCCGCGCACGCCACCGACGAGTCCGGCGACGAGAAGCGGGCCCGCAACGCGGTCGCGAGCATCGTCAAGGCCGGCCTGCTGATCGGGGCGGTCGGCGACGACCGCTACGAGGTCAGCGAGGCGGTCGAGCCGCTGCTGCCGCTCGAGGTGCTCCAGCAGCTGCTGGAGTCGCTGCAGCGCGCCAACAGCCGCGAGCAGCCGGTCGCCGACGCCGACGACGACCTCTTCGAGCCCGCCGCCACCACCGACGCCCCGACCGGAGGCCAGTGAGCATGTCCATCGACGAGACCGAGCAGGTCGACGAGCGCAGCGGCCTCTTCGAGCACCAGGTGGTCGCCACCCCGGGCGACGACACCATGCAGTGGCGCGCCGGGCTGCTGCAGATGGTCAACTGGGGCGGCTTCGCCGGGCTGACCACGGTGCCGCTGGGTGGTGACGCGACGATGATCTCCGGCGCCTCGGGTGTCGGCAAGAGCACCATCCTCGACGCCTACACGGCGCTGATGATGCCGTCGGACACGAAGTTCAACGGCGCCTCCAACGACGCGGTCAGCGGTCGGGCGCGCGGCGTGGGCCAGCGCAACCTGCTGTCCTACCTGCGCGGTGCCGTCGACGTGGTCGACGACCCGCGCACCGGCCGACCGGTGGAGAAGCTGCTGCGTGGACGGGGGGTCGACACGTGGGGCGCGGTCGCGATGACGTTCGTCAACGACCGCGGCGGCTCCTTCACCGCGCTGCGCACCTACTACGTGCCGCGCCGCGCCACCCGCTCCAGCGAGGTGCAGATGCAGCTGGTCAGCCACGAGGGCCACCTCGACCTGGCCTCGCTCGAGGTCGCGGTCGCCGAGCGCTTCCACGCCAACACCCTCAAGAAGCTCTACCCCGGGGTGCGGGTGCACCGCACCTACGCCGAGTACGCCGAGGTCCTGCATGCCCGTCTGGGCATCGGTGCCGGCGGCGACGGGGCGAAGGCCCTGCGGCTGCTGGCCCGCATCCAGGCCGGCAACCAGGTGCGCAGCGTCGACGAGCTCTACAAGGACATGGTGCTCGAGCGCCCGTCGACGTACGCCGCTGCCGACCGCGCGATCGAGCACTTCGACGACCTCGACGCCGCGCACGCCGCGATGCGCACCGAGGAGGAGAAGCTGGCGCTGCTCGAGCCGATCGCCGGGCTGCACGAGCGCCGGTCGGGCGCCGCACGTCGTCTGGCCGAGCTCGACTCCTACGGGGTGACGGCCGCCGGCGACACGCCGCTGCGGAGGTGGCTGCTGCGCACCCACCGGCGCCTGATCGAGACGGCGGTCGCGACCAACCGCGACGAGCGGGCCGCCACCTCGGAGGCGTTGGCCGGCGCCCGCTCGGCCGAGTCCGCGCTGGTCGCCGACCTCGAGGCCGCCAAGCACGCGCACCGGGACGCCGGTGGTGGTGACCTGCAGGCGCTGGCCGCCCAGGTCGACCACGAGCGCGCGATCCGCGAGGAGCGCGCGGCGCGCCTGGCCGAGCTCGAGGAACGGGTCTACCCGCTCGTCGGTCTCGCCGACGACGCCTCGGAGGCGGCCCCCGACCTCGACTCCGCGCTCGACTCGGCCGCGGGCTTCGCCGCCCTGCAGCTGCACGCGCGCAAGCAGCTGGCCGCCGGGGACCACGCGCGGGCGCGGCTGCGCGCCGAGCGCGACGAGGTGCGCGACGCTCTGGTGCCGCTGAAGGAGGAGCAGGCCTCCCTGCGCCGCGAGCGCGCCTCGCTCGAGAGCCGCGCCGGTCGGGTCCCCTCCCACCTGCACGAGCTGCGCGCCGAGGTCGCCCGCGCCGCGGGGATGTCGCCCGAGGAACTGCCCTACGTCGCCGAGCTGCTCGACGTGGCTCCCGAGGAGGCGCGCTGGCGCACCGCGATCGAGACCGTGCTGGGCGGCACCGCCCGCACCATGCTGGTGCCGGTCGAGCGGCTGGCGCACTTCTCCGCGGCCATCGACGGGCTGCGCCTGCGCACCCGGTTCACCTTCCAGGGCGTCGACCTCGACCTGCCCGACACCGGCCCCTCCGACCCCGAGCGGGTCGCGGGCAAGCTGCTCTTCAAGGACTCGCCCTTCTCGGGCTGGGTCCAGCAGCACGTCGCCGAGCCGTCGCGCAACGCGTTCTGCGTCGAGACCGCCTCGGGGCTCGACGGGCCCGGCCTCCGGGTCACGGAGTCGGGCCAGACCCGCAGCGGCCGCCGCGGCGCCCACGGCCGTGGTGAGCAGCGCAGCATCATCGGCTTCTCCAACGAGGAGGCCGTGGCCGAGGTCGACACCCAGCTCGCCCGCCTCGAGCGCGAGCTGCTCGAGGTCGACGACCGGCTGGCAGCCATCGACCGGCGCCTCGGGGTGCTCGAGCAGCAGCGCTCGGCCTACGACGCCGTGGCGATGGTGCGCCACGACGACGTCGACGTGGCCGGCTGCGACCGGCGCATCGGCGAGCTGGAGCGGCGTCGCGAGGCGATCCTCACCGCCGACGACCGGCTGCAGGTGCTGCAGGAACAGATCGACGACCTGGGCGGTCGCCTCGACACCACGCGCCAGCAGCGCTTCGCGCTCGAGCAGCAGCAGAAGACGCTGGCCGCGCGGCACGGTGAGCTGGTCGAGGACGAGGACCACGTCAACGACCGGCTCGAGGCCACTGAGCGGCTCGACGCCCCCGGCGTCCCCGCGCTGAGCGACGAGCAGGACGCCGCGCTGCGCGTCGAGCTCGCCGCGGCCGCGGCGCCGGCCGACCCCGACGACCTCGACCGCTTCGCCGAGAACGCCAAGCGGCTGGAGGCCCGGCTGCACGAGGCGGTCGCCGACGCGACCACCGAGCTGGCGCGGGTCGAGGAGGACCTGGTCGCGGTCTTCCGGCACTACAAGTCGCGCTGGGACTCGCCCAACCTGGGTGCCACCGCCGACTCCTACCCCGACTACGAGCACATCCTCGAGGACATTCGGGGCAAGGGACTGGCCGACCGCCGTTCGGAGTGGCGCCGGCGGCTGACCGAGTGGAGCGGGCAGGACCTGGTGCCCCTGGTCGGGGCGATGGCCGCCTCGGTCGAGGAGATCGAGGACCGGCTGGTGCCGATCAACGCGATCCTCAAGCGACTGGAGTTCGGCGGTGCCGGTGCCCGGCTGCGGATCCGGCTGCGGCGCCTCTCGCCGGTGCACGTGCAGGCCTTCATGAAGGAGCTGCGGTCCCTGTCGGCCGGCAGCCCGGCGACAGCACCGCTGAGTGAGGTCGACCTCGAACGACGCTTCGCCGACCTGAGCCGCTTCATGGAGCAGCTGCGCCCACAGGCACCCGGCGGCGCACCCACCGACCGCGACCGGCTCCTCGACGTGCGCCGCCACGTCGAGGTCAGCGCCGAGCGCTACGACCACCTCAGCGGCGAGCTGCACGCGACGTACCGGACGCTGGGGGAGAAGAGCGGTGGCGAGAGCCAGGAGCTGGTCGCCTTCATCGTCGGCTCGGCCCTGCGCTTCCGCCTCGGTGACGAGATGCGCTCGCGGCCGCGCTTCGCGCCGGTCTTCCTCGACGAGGGGTTCGTCAAGGCCGACTCCGAGTTCGCGGGGCGGGCGGTGCGGGCCTGGAAGGGCCTGGGCTTCCAGCTGGTGATCGGGGTGCCGCTCGACAAGGTGACCGGCCTCGAGCCGCACATGGACGAGCTGCTGGCGATCACCAAGAACGCCGCCACCCACCAGGCCTGGATCACCCCGATCACCGCCGGTTCGCCCGGGGTCGGGTAGCCGGTGGGGCATGCTCGGGGCATGACCACGGCCTTCGTCCTGTCCGGCGGCGGCAGCCTGGGCGCTGTCCAGGTCGGGATGCTCCAGGCGCTGGCCGCGGCGGGGATCGAGCCCGACCTGCTGATCGGCACCTCCGCGGGTGGCCTCAACGCGACCTGGGTGGGCGCCCACGGCACCTCCCAGGAGTCGCTGGCCGAGCTCGCGGACGTGTGGACCGAGCTGCGTCGCCGCGACGTCTTCCCGATCCGACCTCTTCAGCTGCTGCGCGGGCTGACCGGGCACGGCCGCAGCCTCTTCCCGGGCGAGCCGCTCGGTGACCTGGTGGCCCGGCGGGCCGGCATCGACGTCCTCGAGCTGGCACGTATCCCCGTGCACCTGCTGGCCACCGACCTGTTCACCGGTGCCGATGTGCTGCTCTCGACGGGGTCGGTGCGCGACGCCGCCCGCGCCACGGCAGCGATCCCCGGCGTGCTGCCGCCGGTGCAGGTGGAGGAGCGGTGGCTGGTCGACGGGGCCATCGCCACCCGGGCCGGGGTGTCGCACGCGATCGAGCTCGGGGCGAGCCGCATCGTCGTGCTGCCCGCCGGGGTCCCCTGCGCCATCGAGGAGCCGCCCCGCTCGGCGATCGGCGTGGCCGTGCACGCGCTGTCGCTGCTGATCGAGCAGCAGCTGATCATCGAGGTCGACCTGCAGGTCGAGGGCGTCGCGATCGGTCTGCTTCCTCCGCTGTGCCCGCTGACGATCAGCTCGGCCGACTTCGACCACGCGGCCGAGCTGATCGAGCGCGGTCGCACCGCCAGCGAGGCCTGGATCGCCGCCGGCGGGCTCGAGCGGCCGCACCCGAGCCGCTACCTGACGCTGCACCACCACGGGCCCGGGGCGCGCGCGGCTCGCTGACCTCGACCGAAGCGCTCCGCCAGCTCGGCCCGTGAGCTGATCTGGAGCTTCAGGTAGACGTGACGCAGGTGGTACTCCACCGTCGGAGTCGACGTTGTCACCGACCCACTCCCGGACTTGGGCGTCGCGGACCAGCTGCATCGGTGGCCCGATCGAGGTGCGACCCTTCCACGGCTTCCGGAGGCCGGGCGCCTTCCGAGGCTGCCGCGGGTCGGCCGTCCCAGGGCAGCCCGACCGGAAGGTGCCACGATCCCGGTGGACTCGAGGGTCAGGTCACCTCGAGGATCGACGTCGACCCCGCGAAGTCCGACTTCCGGGCCCGGAGCTGCGTGGCCAGCACGCGGAACCGTTCGACCATCAGGTTGCGCTGGCTGGCGACGTGGAAGTCCTTGGACGACGTCTCGGAGTAGTAGGCCCGGTCCCGTGCGAACCGTCGGAGGAGGTACCGGGTGAGCGCCACGTCCTTGCCGGAGTCGTCGAAGTACACGATGCGCGGTGTGTTGGTCGTCCCGGCCATCTTGAGCCTCCCGGTGGGGGAGTCGCCGAAGAAGACCGCCGACCAGGTCAGCTCCTCGAAGAAGTGGCTGAACGTGGTCCTCAGCTGGTCGAGCGCCACCTGGGCGCCGCCGACCGTGAACGGCGCATGCAGGGCGGTGAGCTCCTTGACGAGGCCGTCGAGATAGGCGCGGTCTTGACTGGTGTCGAGCCGCACCCACTCCTCGACCTCGGCGAAGAGAAGGTCGGTGATGTAGCGCTGGTGCACGGCGTGGGACAGCGCAGAGTCCACGATGGAGACGGCGGCCGAGACACCGGGTGGGGTCGGTGGGCGAGCCGGTGTGGTGGTCAGGATCCGCGTCACCTCGCCCGGTGCCACCGACGAGAGCAGACCGCCGATCCCGTTGTCACCGTGCCTGAGCACGGCCTGCTCGAGACGGTGCGAGGCAAGTACGTCGGCGTAGGTGGAGAAGGTGAACCGCCTCTGGACACCGGCGTAGAGCCGGGTCGTGGTTGTCGCCTGGACGCCGGGGACGTCGCTCACGAACCGGCCGACCGCGATCCGGGAGTTCGCGACGCGGGAGAGCAGCGCGCGGCCGCCCTGCTGGACCAGGGGCATCGCGGCCTTGTCGACGAACAGGGACAGCAGCATGGGCAGCAGCACGTCGATCGCCGACACGGTGGAGGCGCGGGAGCCGATGGTCCGCAGGGTGTCCTGCACCTGCAGGAAGGCGACCAGGCCGCTGTTGCCGAGCGTGTCGATGGATGCGTGCGAGCTCGCGCGTGCGTAGGACAGCGTGCGCAGGAGCTCGAGTCGCTCATCGACCGACAGCGCCATACTCGGCTCCCGTCCTGGTCGTGGTCGACATCCGCGCGGTCACGCGTCCGGGGCATCGGGTTCGTCGGCTGCAGGTGTCCACACCCAGTCGGTGCCGGGACGGGTCCACGAGGGCAACGTCTGGGAGCGGCGGACGATCACGGCCGCCGTCGGCAGCCGGGTCTCCCAGGTCTCCCCGACGGGGATCTCGTCCTGAGGGGCCTGGGCGCGCTCCGAGAGCTCGTCGATGATCGAGACGAACAGCGGGTCCTCGATGTCCGGTTCACCCAGGCCGGAGAACACCGTCCCGGTCTCGGCGAAGAACCCGGCCGCCTGTTGGAATCCCTCACGGACCGGCACCACCACCCGGGCGTACCCGGCCTTGAGGAACTCCTCCATCGTGTAGTCACCGTTGCGGGCCAGGAACCGCTCCGACCAGCCGGAGAGGTCGGTCAGGGGGCGGGCCCAGAAGTAGGGGTAGAACACGTACTGGAGCTGGCTCCACTCGAATGCGTGCTCCAGGAAGCGGATGACCTCCCCGTCGTCCTGGGCGTCGGCGAGGTCGAACCGGGGTGGCTCGCCGGAGTGGTCGGTGACCAGGTCGCCGCAGTGCTCGTTGCGGATGATGGCGAGGCAGTGCTTCTTCAGCTCGGTGACGATCAGCTTCTGGTTGACCGCCGGCGGGGCGCCGAAGTCGACAGCACCGGCGCTCCTGGCCTCGGCCTCGGCGGTCGCCATCGCCAGGTCCTGCTGGTAGCGCAGCAACGCCTCCGCGTAGGCCTCGGCCAGCTTCTGGTAGACCGTCTGCTTCCAGGCCGACACGACGTCGTACTCGAGCTGGGAGGGGTCGTAGAGGGCGTAGAACTGCACGTCGGTGTGCATCACGTAGCTGGCGCTCTCGTAGCCGTACATGTCGATGTAGAGGATCTGCTCGGGCGCGAGGTTGTGCATCGACAGGCTGGTGCTGATCGAGTGCCCGACGTTCTCGCTCATCCAGTACTTCTTGTGCCCGCTGCTCCCGATCGAGACCTCGGAGAACTGTGACTTGGCGTAGTTGATGACGGTCCCGCCGATGTGCACCGAGAAGCCGAAGGTCTCGTCGGAGGTGGCCAGGATCGAGGAGCGGGCGAGGATGGGGCTGTAGCCGGCCGGGATCTCCAGCTCGGCGCTCACGCCGCTCTTCGGCTTGCCCGCGTCGGTCTCGGCCCCGGTGCCGTGGGCCAGCCGCACCCGTCGTGTCACGAAGATGTCGGGCGGCGGGGGCAGCGCCAGCGCGCCGTACGTCGCGCCCAGCGCCAGGTAGTTGGCGCTGGTGACGTCGGCGGCGGAGAAGATCCCCTCGTCCTCGAGCCGTCGCGGCTCCACGAGGTCGAGGTCGAGGCTGGTGGTGCGGGTCAGGTACCACAGGTACGACGCCGGCTCGGGCACCATGAAGTCGAACATCATGCGTTTGCCGTAGTCGAAGACCTGGGACTCGTAGATCTTGTCGACGTACTGGTAGATGGCGAAGCGGTGCTCCTCGGTCTCGTTCTCGAGGAGGTGCCGGTTGGTCTCGCTGATCTCGCGCACCAGCGTGCGCTCCTGCTTCGTGACCAGCCTCTCGATGACCCGGTCCCTCGAGCGCTCGACGGTGTCCTTCGCGAAGGTCACCGACTGCTCGGTCGCGTCGCTCGTCGACGTGGTCCGGCCGGCCGAGAAGTTGCTGTCGAAGGAGACCGTCGGTCCGTACTTGCCGGACAGCGTCAGCTCGAGCCCCAGCTCGGTGTCCTTCTGGAAGGTGTGGGAGGCCTGCTTGTTGAGCTCGAAGCGCTCCGTCGACTCGAGCTCGGTCTCCGACTCGGTCGTCGTGTCGGTCGCCGAGCTCGTGACATCCTCGATGCGGGTCAGCGAATGGTGCTCGCGGCGCTTCTTCTCCCCGGCGAGGACGTTCTCGACATGGGCGATCTCGCCCGCCTCGTAGCGCTTGATCTGTTGCTTGAGCACCAGCAGGTGTGCGGTGCCCACGGCCTGGATGCGGGGCGTCGGGCCCTGGTCGGCGTCAGGCGTGAACTCCGGTGTCGCGGTGCCGTCCTTGACCAGCTGGGCCTGGGCCGCGGCCGCGAGCTCGATGTACCCGGTCTTCCTGGGGTCGAGGCCCATGGCCTTCAGGATGTCGGTGCTCTGCTCGGTGAGCTTGGCCAGTCCGCCCTCGTTGAGCCGGAGCACCGTGCCTGGGGCGCCGGGGTGCTCCTCGTGCACCAGGTCCACGTCACGGCTGAGATCCAGCGAGGCCAGGTTGCGCGCCGTCACCCGGAGGTCGTGACGCCACCGGTCCGGGGCCGGCCGCCCTCCGGCCTTCCCCTCTGCGTCGGGCTCCGTGGGGCGCCCGCGCTTCGCCTTCGCCCGCTCACGCACCTGCTTCTCCACAGCGGCGGTACGCCGGGCGGGAGTGAAGTGCACGTAGCGGAAGACGTTGTTGGTCTCGTTGTTGATGGCCACCGAAGCCTCCTCGAGGGGGGCGCCCTGACGACGGGACGGGCGTGGGGGCTCCCACGCCCACGCTAGCGAGATCGGGGGCGGTGTCCCGCTCGGAGCAGGCACGTCATCGATTGTGACGACGACGCAGGCTCCGCCGCGCCGGCACTAGGGTGGCGCCGTGGATCTGGGAGCGGTGCTGGGGCGGGCCTTCGGGGGCGGTGCTAGCGGGGTGCCCGATGACGCGACGGCGACGAAGATCCTCGACGCGGCGGTCGCGGCCTGCGCCGCGCACGGCATCGGGGCGGTGACCATCGACGGTGTCGCCCGCCGGGCCGGCGTGAACCGGGTGACCGTCTACCGGCGCTTCGGCGACCGCGACGCGCTGCTGCAGGCGATGACGCTGCGCGAGGCCGAGCAGATGGCGCAGGGGATCATGGCGGTCCTCGAGGGCCTGGACGACCCGGTGGAGCAGCTGGTCGAGGGCTTCGCCGCCGCGCTGCGGCTGGCCGAGGCGCATCCGGTGATCCGGCGCACCGCCGAGCACGAGCCGCAGGACCTGATCGCGGCCGGGCTGGCCGACGACGCCGCGCTGCTGAGGCTGGGCAGCGCGTTCGCCGCGGCCGGCGTACACCGCCTGCAGGCCGACGGCCGGGCCACGCACCTCGACGCCGAGGCGGTGGGGGAGACGATGGCGCGACTCTTCGCCTCCTTCGTGCTGCTGCCGGCCCAGCACGCCATCGACGTGCGCACGCAGGACGGAGCCCGGACCTACGCGCGCCGGACGCTGGTGCCCCTGCTGCTGGGGTGAGGCCCACCCCTTGATCTGGTGTAACACATGCGTCATTGTCTGTTGCATGACGCACATCGAGCGCCAGCCCCTCGACCACGGCATCTTCGGACCCGGGTCGGTGACCTGGAAGGTCTACCGGTTCCCGACCTCGATGACGGTCGGGTTCGCCCGCACGGCGCTGACGGAGATGTTCGACCCGCTCGTCGTGGCCTCGGTGGCCGGCACCGGCTCGTTGCGCGAGCGCGCCACCGACCGCTACGACCGCACCCTGGAGTACGCCGGCGCGCTGGTGCTGGGCGACAGCGCCACTGCGGCGCGGATGGCCGACACCCTGATGCGCATCCACTCGAGGGTCGGTGGCACCGACCCCGTCACCGGACAGCACTACGACCCCAACGACCCCGCCGGGCAGCTGTGGATCCACCTGACCCAGTGGCAGTCGGTGCTGCACGTCTACGAGCGCTTCGGCCCGGGCCGGTTGACTGTCGACGAGGAGCGCCAGTACTGGGCCGAGTGCGCGATCGCCGCGCAGTTCCAGACGATCGACCCGGCCGACGTCCCGCGCGACCGCGCCGAGATGCGCGCCTACTACGAGCGGGTGCGCCCCGACCTGGTCGTCAGCGACGTGGCGGTCGAGCACGCGCTGCTGGTCCTCGAGGGCGGCAACCTCGCCAGCCGGTTGCCCGGGCGCCTGCGCGTGCTGAGACCCCTGGTCCACCGGGTGCTGCGTCGAGCCACGATCGCCACGCTGCCGCAGTGGATGCGAGCCGCGATCGGCACCCGCCAGGGCCCGGTCGTCGACGCCCTGGTCGCCGGGGTGGTCCGGCCCGCGCTGCGCCTGGCCGCCTGTCGGCCGCGGGCACTGGCGAGCGTGCTCGCCGAGGCCTCGCCCCGCGCCTACCCCGTGCTGGCCCCCGCTGTCCTCGACATCGAGCCCGAGCGCGCCGAGACCATCACGGTCCAGGAAGCGTTCCGACGTCTGGGCCGGCCGCTGCCGCGTGAGCAGCACCTGGCCCGGGCCCCGGGCGCGCTCGGCGGGTCGGAGGGTCAGGGCTCGTGACCCCGCGGCTCAGCTCGCCGGGACGGCCGTGACCACGAGGTTGAGCTGGTAGCCGCCGCTCCCGGCGTCGTAGGCGCCGCCACAGGTGATGAGGTGCAGGCGCTCGGGGCCGGTCCGCGAGAAGAGGTCGGCCGGGAGGCTCTGGCGGTCGTAGCGGGTGACTCGGCTGACCGAGTAGCGCCGGTCGGTCCCGTCGCGCGACGCGACCGAGAAGGTGTCGCCGACCTCCATGTCGCGCAGGCGCACGAGAGGGCCGAGGCCGAAGCGTCGGGAGTCGAGGTGCCCGGCCAGCACCGTGGTTCCGGCCGGGTCGCCCGGCGCGGAGCCGTAGCGGTACCAGCCCAGCACGCTCGGGTCGGCTGGGAGCCGCATCTGACCGTCGGGCCGTACGCCGACCGGGCGCACCGGCGCGTCGATGCCGATCGGGTCGAGGCGGGCCCGGAGCGGGGGCGCCGAGGTCGGACGACGGGTGGCGCGCCGCAGCGCGGTCGCGTCGGAGCGACCGATCACCGCCGCCGCGGCCTGCGGCCTGCCCTGGCGGGCCTCGCGGGTGGCGGCGGTCGGCGCGCGGGCCGGGTGATCGACGAGGACCGGCGCGGCCCCCGGCTCGACGGCCCGGTCCACCGGACCGGTCTCGAGCGGGGACCGCGCCGTCACGCTGACGGCGAGACCGATGACGGCGAGCACCGCGACGAGCGCGGGCACGAGCTTCGACCTCATGACGTCAGCCTTCCTGTCGGGTCAGACTCAGCGGCGGCTGCGGCTCGGCGCGAGCTGCAGGCCCGCGAGCATCAGCGCCAGCAGCGAGACCGAGCCCAGGGCGAGGGCCCAGGTCGGCACGCCGCCCGACTCGGCCGCCAGGCCGACCTGGCCGCCGGGGACGCCGCCGGGAGCCGAGTGCAGCCCGTCGATGGTCTGGACGGCGAGGTCGAGGTTGCCTTCCTCGGCGCTGCCCCAGGCGTAGACGATCGTGTTGGTGCCCTCGGCGAGGTTCAGGTCGGCGGGACCGATGGCGACGTTGTTCGTCCCGGCCAGGACCACGTCGGCGCTGTAGCTGCCGGCCGGCACCTCGGCGACCTCCTCGTTGGGGTTGGTCAGGCCCGGGACGAGGACGTCGCCGCCGGCGCGGACGTCGACCGCCGGCGCAGCCGCGGTGTGGCGCACGGTCAGCCGGGCGTCGCCGGCGCCGGTCGCGGACGTCTCGTTGACGAAGACGTTGAGAGCGGGGTTGCCGTCGGCGTCGAGGTTGGCCACGACCGTGGCGTTCACGCCGGCCGGGACCTCGACACCGTTGGCCTCGATGGCCGGGTCGGCGCTGTCGGGGGTGTCGCCGTCGGCGTACACGGCGAGGTCGTAGCTGCCCGCCGGGAGCGACAGCGGATCGGTCAGGGTGCCGGGCTCGAAGTCGGGGATGAGCTCTTCGCCGTTGGCGTAGACGTCGACCGTCAGGCCGGGGACGGCGTGCAGGACCGAGACGGTGGCGTCGCCGTCGGCGGCCTGGGCCGGGGTGGCGGCGAGGGCGGTGAGGGCCACGAGGCCGGCGGCGCCGGCCAGGGCGATCTTGGTGCGCATGGCGTGTTCCTTTCGGGGCGAGGGTGGAGCTTCTTGACGGGGGTTCGCTGCCCTGAGGAGCACGGATGGCGAGATCGCCGTAAAACTTAGACAATCATCTAAACAGGGTATGTAGATCTGGGGAGTACCGGCCACCCGGTGGTCGAGCCCGAGCGCATGACCGACCGCTCGCCTCGCCGCGAGGCACCGCCCGCCCCCGCGGCGCCGTCGGCGCGGCCATCGCGGTGGTGCTGCTGGGCGCCACCCCGCTCACGCAGGGCGTGGCCGAGGCTCGGCCCGCGCGCACGCCCGTTCTTCGGGCTCTCACGACCGCGACCCACCGACGGGGTCTGCTGAGAGGTCGACCGGTCGCGCCGCCCGCCGCCGGGAGCGGTCGCGCGTGAGCTTGACCGCGCCGTCGACCAGGACCAGCACGGGCACCGCCAGGGCGGCCAGCGCCCAGCCCAGCGGTGTGGGCCATCCGCCGCCCAGCAGGTCGGGCAGCGGCGGCAGGGACAGGAAGGCGATCAGGAGCACCACCTCGGCCGCCACCGCGGCGAGCACCAGCCGGTTCTGCCGGAGGTCCATGCGCCAGACCGGTCGTGAGGTGCTGCGGCAGGCGAAGGCGTTGGCCATCTGGGCCAGCGCGATGGTGGCGAACGTGGCGCCGGAGGAGGTCATCAGCAGCGCCGCCGAGGGCTCCTGCCCCCAGCGCCAGCCGCCGGCGACCAGGACGCTGACGAAGACGCCGAGCGCCATGGCCGCCTCGGTGGCGCCGAGCACGAGGAAGGCGCGCAGCAGCACCGCCCGGTCGACGAGTGTGCGCCGGTGCGGCCCGTGCATCACCTCCGGGCGGGACGGCTCGGCCCCGAGGCCCAGCGCGGGCAGCATGTCGGTCCCGATGTCGAGGGCCAGCACCTGCAGGACCCCGATCGCCAGCGGCAGGTTGCCGCCCGTCAGCGCCCAGGCGGCGAACGGCGCCAGCTCGGCGACGTTGTCGGTGAGGTGGTAGGTCAGGAAGCGGCGGACGTTCTGGAACGTCGCGCGGCCCAGCTCGATCGCGGTCACGATGGTGGCGAAGTGGTCGTCGAGCAGGACGAGGTCGGCTGCCTCACGGGCCACGTCGCTGCCGCTGGCGCCCATCGCGACACCGACGTCGGCCTCGCGCAGGGCCGGGGCGTCGTTGACCCCGTCCCCGGTCATCGCGACCACGTGGCCGCGGCCCTGGAGGGCGCGCGCGATGCGGAGCTTGTCGGAGGGACTGGCGCGGGCCACCACCACCCCGTGGGGCCGGTCGACGGCCTCGCCGAGCGCGACGTCGTCGGTGGGGAGGTCCGGTCCGTTCAGGACGGTCCCCGCCGCCTCGAGCAGTCCGACCTGGCGGGCGATCGCGGCGCCCGTGCGGGGGTGGTCCCCGGTGATCATCGCCACCCGGATGCCGGCGTCGCGGCAGGTGGTCAGGGCGTCGGCCACGTCGGTGCGCGGCGGGTCCTGCAGCGCCAGCAGGGCCACGAGGTCGAGGTCGTGCTCCATCTCGGGGCCGAGGTCGTCGGACCAGCTCCGCGTCGCCACGGCCACGAGTCGGTGCCCGGAGTCCGCGAGCTCGCTCACGTCGGCGACGAGGGCGTCGGGGACCGTGCGACAACGGGCGAGGACCGCCTCGGGAGCGCCGAGCACCGAGACCGTGCCGTGGTCCAGCGCCGAGCTCAGCAGGCGGTCCGAGGTGAAGGCCCGCCGCTGCTGGGGAGCAGTGGTGCCGGCGTCGGTCCGCAGGGCCAGGCAGTGCAGGGCCGCCTCCATCGGGTCCCCGACAGCGGTCCAGCCGGCCTGGTGCTCGACCACCCGCCCGGTGACGCAGCGCAGGGCGTGCTCCGCGGCCATGACCGCGTGACCACGCGCCGCCGCGGTGCCGGCGAGCTCGGCGGCCGGCTCGTAGCCGGAGCCGACGACCTCGACGTCGCCGACCGGGGTGAGCACCCGCACGACGCTCATCCGGTTCTGGGTCAGCGTGCCGGTCTTGTCGGTGCAGATGAACGTCGTCGCGCCCAGGGTCTCCACGGCGTCCAGCCGCCGTACCAGGGCGTTCCTGGCCGCCATCAGCTGTGCGCCGCGGGCCAGGGACAGCGTCACCGTCGGGAGCAGCCCTTCGGGGACCAGGGCCACCGAGACCCCGACGCCGAACAGGAAGGCGTCGGTGATGCTCAGACCCATGCCCAGGGCAGCGGCGCCGAGTCCGACGCCGGTCGCGGCGGCCACCACGGCGACCACGCGGACCACGCGGTCCAGCTGCAGCGTCAACGGGCTCCGGGGGCGGGTGGCGCTCTCGGCCAGCTGCGAGATGCCGGCCACCGTCGTGGCGGCGCCGATGGCGGTGACCACCGCGCTCGCCTCGCCGTGGAGCACGAAGGTTCCTGCCATCAGGGCGTCGTCGGCCTCGTGGGGCACCGCGGCGCTCTCGCCGGTGAGCATCGACTCGTCGAGGCTCAGGCCCCGTCCCTCGACGACCCGGGCGTCGGCGCCCACCCGGTCGCCCGCGGTCAGGAGCAGCAGGTCGCCGGGGACGAGCTCCTCGACGTCGACCAGGCCGGTCCGTCCGTCGCGCACCACCAGGGTCCGGGCCGGCAGCATGGCTCGCAGCCGTTGCGCGGACTGGTCGGCGCGGTGCTCCTGCCAGAAAGCGAAGAGTGCGTTGAGCACGACGATGACCGTGATCGCGACCGCGAGCTCGGGCATGCCCGCCACCAGTGCCATGGCCGAGGCGATCCACAGCAGCACAGCCAGCAGGTGCGTGAGCTGGCGTGCGAACATCCGCCACGCCGGCTCCGGTCGGCTGACCGGGAGCGTGTTGGGTCCCCACCGCGCGTGCAGCGCCTCCACCTCCGCTGCGCCCAGGCCTGTCGTCGGCGGCGCGAGACGCTCGCTCACGACAGCTCCTCCGCCAGATCCGTGGATGGTCGCGTCGTGCGTGCCCGCTCCAGGTCGAGGCGGGTCAGCCCCGACCCCGTGGCGCCCACGGCCGCTCCCGCAGGCCCTGCTCCCTCCGGTCGGTGCGCTCCTCCTGCTCCACGACCTGGGTCCGCGAGGCGGTGCTGCTCGAGGAGCAGACGTGGACCACTGGGGCGCGAGCGTGGCCGGTGGTGGTGGCGTCGTCGGCGCTCATCGGGGTCTCCTCGGGACGGACGGGGCTGCCTCCCACGGTGGCTGCTGGCCGAGCCCCCCACACAGGTCGGGTGCCCCCGGTCCGGAGGACGAAGGTCCCGGCGCCGGGTCCCTGGGGCGTGCGGGGACCAAGGACCCTGCCGGCGACCAGGACGGGCGGGCACGCTGGCACCGGACGGCGATGGGCGGGGGACGGCGACGCGGACATGACGAACGGTGGACAAGATGGCTGAGGACGGCACCGGGCTCGGCGTCGTCGCGACGGCGGAGCCGTCGGACCGGTCGGGTGGAGCGGGGGACGCATGGGCAGCCCGGTCCTGACCTTCCTGGGGGCGGCCGGCACCGTGACCGGCAGCAAGTTCCTCGTCGACACCGACAGGTCACGGGTGCTCGTCGACGCGGGTCTCTACCAGGGGCTGCGCGACCTCCGGCGCAGGAACTGGGAGCCCTTCCCCGTCGCGCCCACGCAGCTCGATGCCGTGCTGGTCACGCACGCGCACCTGGACCACTGCGGATACCTGCCCCGGTTGGTGCGCGAGGGCTTCTCCGGACCCGTCTACTGCACGCAGGAGTCGGCGGAGCTGATCGAGATCGTGCTGCGTGACAGCGCCCACCTCCAGGAGGAGGACGCGCGGCTGGCGAACGCCGGCGGCTACTCCAAGCACCGACCCGCGCTGCCCCTCTACGACGCCGCCGACGTCGAGCGGACCCTGCCGCTGCTGTGTCCGGTCGACTTCGACCGGGCAGTCGACCTGGGACCCGGGCTGCAGGCCACGTGGCGTCCGGCCGGCCACATCCTGGGATCGGCCACGGTGCTGGTGCAGACCGGGGAACGTCGCACCCTGTTCAGCGGCGACCTCGGTCGCGCCGGCCATCCGATCCTGGTCGACCCGGCGCCGCCGCCGTCCGCGAGCTCGGTCGTGGTCGAGTCGACGTACGGCGACCGGGCGCACGCGGTGGCCGACCCCGACGCGCTCGCCGAGGCGATCCGCCGCGCCGCGGGAAGGGGCGGCTCGGTGCTCATCCCCGCCTTCGCGGTGGACCGCACCGAGCTCGTCCTCCTCGCCCTGCACCGCCTGGTGCGGGACGGCAGGATCCCTCCGCTGCCGATCTACCTCGACAGCCCCATGGCGCTGGCCGCGCTGGGGGTCTACCGTCGGGCGATCGGCGCGCCCTCACGCCAGCTCCGAGGAGACCTGGAGGAGGCCCGGGTCGCCCTGGACCACCTGGAGGTGCGCGGCGTCGCCGACGCGGCCGGCTCGATGAGGCTCAACCGTCCATCTGCCCCCTGCATCGTGGTCTCGGCCTCTGGGATGGCCACCGGTGGCCGGGTCGTGCACCACCTCGCCCACCAGCTGCCCGACCCGCGCAACTGTGTGGTGCTCACCGGCTACCAGGCCTTGGGGACGCGGGGCCGCCAGCTGCTCGACGGGGCCCGGCAGGTCAAGATCCACGGACGCTACGTCCCGGTGCGTGCCGAGGTCGTCGACCTGCCGGACTTCTCGGTGCATGCGGACGCCGCCGAGGTCCTCGCCTGGCTGGCGGCTGCGCCCGAACCCCCTGAGATCGTCTACGTCGTGCACGGCGAGCCCGCTTCGTCCGCGGCCCTGGCAGCCAGGATCACCGATGAGCTGGGATGGTGCGCCGTCGTGCCTCGTCCCGGCGAACGGGTCAGGCTCGACTGATGGTGCGGGTCCCCTGCGCCGCCAGAGGGTGCTGGGCTGGGCGTGGTCGACCCCCGCCGGTCAGTCGGCCGTGGGGAGCGGCGTCTCCTCCGGCAGCGTCTCGGTGGCACCCAGCCACGGCAGCAGAGCCAGCAGGCTCACCACGGCCGTGGTCGCCAGCGCCCAGCCGAAGCCGGCCTGGTCGGCGATGACACCGACGAGGATCGGTCCGACGATGGCGCCGGAGTCCTGGGCCATCTGGAAGGTGGCCAGCACCTTGCCGCCGCTGCGGTCGTTGCCCACGACGTCGGCCACGGCGGCCTGCTGGCCGGGGTTCACCAGCCCGGCTCCGAGCCCGGAGACGGCGGAGAGCACGAGCAGCACCACCAGGTCGCCGGCCAGGCCGAGCAGTCCGAAGCCCAGCGCGGTCACCGCGAGACCGGTGACCACCAGCGGACGGCGACCCACGGTGTCGGCGATCCGACCGGCGACCTGCAGCGTCAGCGCCGTGCCTACGGCAGCGACCCCGAGAGCGGCCCCGGCGACCCAGGGCCGGTCGTAGACGGTGATGGCGAACTGGGGGAGCACCGCCACCCGGACGCCGAAGTTGCACCAGCCGTTGGCGAAGCCCGAGGCCAGGGCCGCCCGGTAGGCGGGATGGCCCAGCGCCTCGCCCACCAGCATCGGGGGCCGCTGCGGCTGCTCGGTCGAGGGCCGCAGCCGGGCACCGCTGAGCCGGGTGCCGACCACGAGCACGGCCACGACCAGCGCGGCGGCGTACACGATGAAGGGCAGGCGCAGCCCGAACGAGGCGAGCAGGCCGCCGAGCACGGGCCCGAGCATGCCGCCGACCAGGAACGAGCTGGCGTACGCCGACGAGACGCGCCCGCGGATGCTGGGCGGGGCCAGGCGCACCAGCAGCGCCATCGCCGAGACCGTGAACATGGTCGAGCCCAGGCCGCCGAGCCCGCGGAAGACCAGCAGCTGCCAGTAGGACTGCGCGAAGGCGGTGGCCAGTGACGACGCGGCGACCACCAGCAGCCCGGTCAGGTAGACCGGGCGCTCACCGAGCCGTGCGACCAGCGCACCGCCGGCGGGCGCGAAGACCAGCCGGAAGAACGCGAACGCCGAGACCACCACCGAGGCGGCCGCGACCCCGACGTCGAAGGTGCGGGCGTACGCCGGCAGCACCGGCGAGATCAGCCCGAACCCGATCGCGATCACGAACGCGGCGCCGATCAGGACCTTGATCTCGCTCGGGATCGGGGTGCGGGGCTGAGCGCCCTGCCTGCTGCGGTCGCGCCTCGTCGACCTCATCCGCCGCGTGCCTGGTGAGTCACGGCTCGACCCTAGCCACCTCTCGGTCGAGGGCAGGGATCAGTGCCGCGCGGGCTCCTCGGGGAGCTCGGCGAAGGCCTGCTTCGTGTCGCGGTACCAGCCCAGGGACCGCTTCGGGTGGCGCCAGCGCGACTTCATCGCGTCCCGCGCCTCCTGGTGGCTGGCGTCGCCGGCCTTCTCGGCCTCCTTCAGGTGCTGGTCCTGGGCGTTGATCACGTCGTCGGCGCTCTCGCCTTGATGGGCGAGATCGCAGGGACCCCCCAGCTGGCGGCAGGTCATCGTCTTCATGGATGTTCCTCTCGGGTGCGGTGGGACTCTTGGTGGGGACGGTCGTGGGGTCGGCGCCGGGTCCGGGCGAGCACGTCGGGGGCGGCCCGGAAGTCGATGCGGTGCACCAGCCCGTCGACGACGGTGAAGTCGAAGACGACGCGCGCCGTGCCCCGGTCGAACCAGGCGGCGCCCGGTCGCTGTCCGACGAGCACGGGCAGGGTCGCGTGGGCGGCGCCGTCGAAGAAGGCCGCGACGTCGTCGCGCCCCTCGATGCGCGCCGGCGTCCCGAGGCCGATCGCGACCTCGTCGCCGACCACGACGGCGTCGGGTGCGAGCAGGGCCAGCAGCCGGGACAGGTCGCCGCCGCGGGCGGCCCTCATGAAGGCGTCGACGACCTCTCGGTCGGCCAGGCTGTCCTCAGAGGCCGGCTGGCCGATCTTGGCGCGCGCTCGCGAGGCCAGCTTGCGGGCCGCGGCGGGGCTGGTGTCCAGCGTCGTGGCCACCGTCTCGAAGGGGAAACCGAAGCTGTCGTGCAGCACGAACGCGACCCGTTCCCGGGGCGTCAGCCGCTCCAGCACCACCTGCAGGGCCACCCCGACCGTGTCCGCGAGCGCGACCTCGTCGGCGGGGTCGGGCGCCGAGTGCGTGCCGTCGCGCGCGGGGTCGTCCAGCTCCTCGAGGTCGTCGTGGGGCACCGGCGTACGGGCGCGCAGACGGTCGAGGCACAGTCGCCCGGTCACCGTCGTGAGCCAGGCGGGCGGGTCGAGCACGTCGGCGCCGTGGCGGTGCCAGCGCAACCACGCCTGCTGCACCACGTCGTCGGCCTCCGTGGCATCGCCCAGCACCCGCGCGGCGAGGGCGACCAGGCGCGCCCGCTCGGCCTCGAACTCCTCGGTCCGCCCCACGGCGACCACCTTCTCATCGACGTCCACGTCATGTTGACGATCCACGCGCGCCGGATGTGACACCGGCAGATCGTGGGTCGGCCGAGCGCGGTCAGGCCTGCGGGCGGGGCGCCGCCCTCGTCACGGCCACGGGGCAACCCGCCAGGTGGAGCATCCGGTGGGTGACCGAGCCGACGGCCAACCCGTGGAAACCGCCTCGCCCGCGCGAGCCCAGGACCAGCAGGTCGGCCCGGTGCGACGCCTCGCCCAGCGCCGCCAGCGGCTCCGCGTGGTGCACGTCCAGCGAGACCTCGACGTCGGGGTGGTCCTCCAGCAGGGCGATGAGCTGGGCCTCGACCTCCTCCCGGCGCCGCAGCACCTCCTCGTCGGCGGGTGGCAACGGACGCAGCAGGTGGCGGGGCCAGCCCTGCGGGAGACCGAGGGCGCTGACGACCGAGAGACGGGCACCACGCAGACGGGCCTCCTCGAAGGCCACCGTCAGCGCCGCCCCCGAGTCGGGGGAGCCGTCGGTGCCGACGGCGATGCGGTCGTGACCGGCGCTCGCGTGGCCCACGACCACCACGGGGCAGTCGGCGTGCCCGACGACCTGCAGCGCGGTGGAGCCGAGCAGCAGGTTGCCGACGTCCTCGCCCTTGGCGCCCAGGGCCACGACGCGCGCACGACCGGACAGCTCCAGCAGGGCCTGGGCGGGGGTCTGCATCGGCAGGTCGGTGACCACCGTGACCTCGGGGTGGGTCTCGCGCACCAGGGCCACGGCCTCGGCCACGACCCGGTGGCCACGGGCCTCCGCCTCCTCGAACCGGCCCGGTGGGAAGAACGGGAAGTCGGCCTCGTAGCGCGGCAGTGCGTGCACCACGAGCAGCTCGACGCCGCGCAGCCGGGCCTCGTGAGCGGCCCACGTGAGCGCTCTCAGGCTGCGGCCGGTGCCGTCCACGCCGACGACGACGGGATCGCTCATGCCGGTGCTCCTCCTCACATCGGTGGTGCGCAGGTCACGAGCGCCAGCCCACGGTGCTCTGGCGCCGGCCGGTAGGGCCGAACGTCACTGGTGGACGTCGCCGGTTCACGGGGAAGCAGGTGTGGCACGAGCGTCGACCGGGTACCGGGTGAGAAGGTCGACCGCCGAGGAGGACACCGTGTTCGAGCTCGTCCTGACCATCGTGGTGCTGCTGGCCGTGGCCGCCGCGATCCTGCTGTTCGAGCGCCCGCGCGCCGAGCAGATCGAGCGCGACCTGCACGAGCAGGCCGCCGACCGCCGCGACGCCGACCGCCGCCACGCCGACCGCGGTGACGCGGCAGCGGGCGACCCCGAGCAGGGCACCGGGCCGGAGGACGACGAGCAGCCGGGACGCGCGGACCGGCCCGACGACTCGCGGTGATCTCACCCCAACGGGCGGAGTAGCCGGGCGACTCGTCGGCTACTGCTGGAGATGTCGGATGCCGATCCACCAGGAGGCGATGATGACGCGCTCGGAGGGCTTGCCCATCCCCGACTACGACCACCTGCTGCTCAGCGACATCGAGCACCGGGTCCAGGGCCTCGACGCCGAGTCCGTGGACCGCCTGCTCGAGCACGAGCGGGCCTACGCCGCCCGCCCGGCGGCGATCGTGCTGCTCGAGCAGCGACGGACCCAGCTGCGCGAGGACCCCGGCGCGGAGCCGGCCGCCGGCGAGGGCCCCGACCCCACGGCGCCGCGCGTCGACCGGGTCGCCGAGAACCCCTCGCCGCACCAGGCGTCCCCGCAGACCGAGGGACCGCCGCAGAACCCGCCCTCGCAGGGCGTGCCGACCAACCCGGCGCAACCACGCCGGTGACGGGCCGACCCAGTCCGTCCACCCCACCAGCAGAGGAGGCAACCGTGCCCGGAGGCAAGGAACCAGGTCCCAGCGTCAAGGACGACGAGCTCTACGAGAAGCTGCGCGAGGAGGGCAACAGCAAGGAGAAGTCGGCTCGCATCGCCAACGCCGCGGCCAACCAGTCGCGATCGGCGACCGGCCGCAAGGGTGGCGAGTCGGGCTCGTACGAGGACTGGACGGTCGACGACCTGCGCGAGCGGGCCCGCGAGCTCGACGTCGAGGGTCGGTCGTCGATGACCAAGGACGAGCTCGTCGAGGCCTTGCGCCACCACTGAGGGGCAGCGGTCGAGGAGGGGGAGGGGCGTGCCCGACGCCGACCCCGACACGCCGACCCCGACGGCACGGGACCAAGGACCCTGCTCTGCGGCACCGGCAGGCAGGCATCGTGAGCGGCGAGGGAGCCTGGGCGGAGGGCGACCCGGCGCGAGGGAGGCACGGTGGACCCGGAGGACGTGACGGACACGCAGGGTGCGGCGGTCCGGAGTGGGCCGAGGCTCGGGGTCGTCGCTGCCGTGGGCAGCTGGCCGCGCGACGTGGCGGTGGTCGAGCGGGCTGCGCAGGAGGCCGACCGCCGCGGAGGGACCGTCACCCTGCTGCACGTCGACCAGGAGCGCTACGCGATGAGCGGGGCCGACGAGGAGTACGTGGGCCGGCACGTGGCCGCCGAGCACGAGGTCCTCGCCGCGGCCGCCGAGCACGCCCGCGCGCTGCGAGGACGTGCGCCGGTGCAGACCGCGTTGTACGTCGGCTCGATCACCGACGGCATCCTGCGCACGGCGCACGCCGCGGCCGTGGTCGTGCTCGGCGCCGAGGGTGCCTCCCCGGCCGTCCGGGCCGTGCGGGGCGGGGTGACGGCGGCCGTGGTCGCCCGGGCCACGTGCCTGGTCCAGGTGGTGCCGGCCGGTGAGCGGCTGCCGGGCCCGGACGCTCCGGCGGTCGGGCGCGTGGTGGCCGCGAGCACCATCGACGGGCAGCGCGAGGTGCTGGCGGCCGTGGCCGCCGCGCAGGCCTTGCTGTGGGACGTCCCCACGGAGGAGGTCAGGCTCCCCGGCAGGTCGGGGACCGACCTCCCGGGCCTCGACGAGCACGACCTGGTGGTGGTGCTGCGCGGCGCGCACGCCCCGCTCTGGGGTCGCCCCGACGCACGGATCCGGGCGCTGCTCGACCACGCTCCCTGCACCGTGCTCGTCGTGCCACCTGAGCTGGCAGGTGACCAGGCTCAGCGCAGCGGCACGGTCACGGCGACACGTCCGGATCGCCGTAGCTGACGTGCGTGACGGCTCCGGCGTGGTGGATCTCGGCGTCGGGGCCGGGGTAGAAGAGCGTCTCGTGGCCGGTGTCGGACCACCGCACGACGTACGGCGGCGTGCCGTCAGCGTGCCTGACCGTGATGATCTCGCCGTCTCTGACCGGTCCGCCCACGTGGTCGCTGTGGACCACGATCCGGTCCCTGGGGCTGGCGCGCATGATGTCGCAGTCCTCTCCGAGCGGGGAGCCGGCTGCTCCCTCCGTGCCGCCACCTTCGCTGTCGCAGCCGGTCTGGTCCCAGGGTCGTAGGTCCTGGGGCAGGGGTGACCAGGTGCCCCGGCCCCGGGGTGGCGCTCGAACTGCTCGGCGCCCTCGACGTCGATGCTGATCGGCCGGGACGCTCAGGCCGCGACGCGTGCGGGTGAGCTTCACCAGCCCGTCGACCAGGAGGAGACCCGGCACCGCCAGGAACGCCAACGCCCAGCCCAGGGGAGTGGGCCACCAGCCCCCGAGCAGGAGCACCAGCCGGTTCTGGAGCGGGTCTGGGCCCCAGACCGGTCGCGACGTGCTGCGGCAGGCGAAGGCGTTGGCCATCTGGGCCAGCGCGACGGTGGCACCGGAGCAGGTGCTCGTCCCCGCCTTCGCGGTGGACCGCACCGAGCTCGTCCTCCTCGCCCTGCACCGCCTGGTGCGGGACGGCAGGATCCCTCCGCTGCCGATCTACCTCGACAGCCCCATGGCGCTGGCCGCGCTGGGGGTCTACCGTCGGGCGATCGGTGCGCCCTCACGCCAGCTCCGAGGAGACCTGGAGGAGGCCCGGGTCGCCCTGGACCACCTGGAGGTGCGCGGCGTCGCCGACGCGGCCGACTCGATGAGGCTCAACCGTCCAGCTGCCCCGACCCGCGCAACTGTGTGGTGCTCACCGGTTACCAGGCCTTGGGGACGCGGGGCCGCCAGCTGCTCGACGGGGCGTGCCACGTGTCGGCGAAGGGGCCCGACTCGATTGACTCGTGCCCGACCATCGCACCGGACCGACTGGGCGGTCTCAGTCCTCGGTCTTGCGGACGGCGATCTTCTGGGCCTGCTCGGTGGGGCCGTCGACCCTGCGGTGCGACGGGCGTGCCGGGGTCGGGTGTCTCTGCCAGCAGCAGTGCCCAGTGCAGGCGCAGCCCCTCACCGGGGCCGGGGGCTAGGACCAGCCGTGCGTCGCCTGCAGGGACCGCGGCCCGGTCTGCCTCGCGCGGCAGGTGGGCAGAACCGCGCAGGCACGCCGGCGAGCACTCGGGGTCGGTCAGCCACAGGTTCAGCAGGTGGCCCAGCCGAGCCAGGGACATCGTCGCCGGCTCGCCCTCGTGCTCGTCACTGTGCTGCAGCAGCGCGCGCGCCATGGCGACCAGGGCGGCCGCAGCGTCGGTGGGGACGTCGTCCAGCTCGCCGTCGAAGCGGAAGAGCATCCGCGTCCGCGTGGATACTGCCATTGCTGCCCCCTCGAGCTCCGACGTGAGGCGGCCGCTGCGGCGGCCCGCGGTCCCGCGTCCAGACCCGGTCATCCTCGGCGGCGCGCGGGTCGGACCCCAGGGTCCTTCGACCCGATCCGGGGTGTGACCTGGCCCGGGACGACGAGAGCTCTCGACCGACGCGGCCGCGTGACAGCCGGTCGGTCAGGCCCGGGCCGGGCCGGGTTCGACGGACACGACGTCCCACTGCAGCGCTCGGGTCGGTCTGCTGGCTCTGCAGGTGAGTCGAGCCTCCGCACGCCGACTGCTCTCGACCACGACGCGCACCCGCGCAGGCAGGGGAGCCGCGCCCTCGACGTCGACCGTCCACCGGCCGTCGTCGAAGCCGCCGCATTGCTCGACCAGGCGGGGAGACGCGGCGTCCACGGTGGTCGGCCCCCACCGCTCGAGGACGGTGCCGAGGGCGACCTGCTCGGCGGGGTGCAGCCCCGCGACCCCGCGCAGCCGGGACGGGTCCACCCGGCCGGCCAGGTGGGACTCGACCGTGGTGACGGCCTCGCCGGGCGACATGCCGGCGTAGCAGGTGAGGTCGGGCAGGAGCAGCAGGTTGGGTGCGAACCGGTCGCCACCGACGTGGCTGCACTCGTACGTCGCCCCGGGCCAGCGCTGCGCCAGGGCCCGGGCGACCGGGCGGCCCTTGACCGCGCAGCACAGGTCGTGGACGCCGTGCGCGCAGACCAGGAGCAGGGGGCCGGTGTGCTGCTCGCCGCTGTCGGGATCGAGGCTGGCGAGCAGCTCCTCGGGCCGCTGCCACAGGCCGGTGCGCAGCCGGCCGTCGTGGCAGCGGTACCAGCGCCGCGGCCCGGACAGCCGGTCGGCCGCGCCGTCCCGACCATGGCGACGGATGAACAGGGTCCGCAGCTCGGGGTGGCCGAGCTCGCGCAGCAGCGCGGTGGACAGGTCGGCGCCGAACGGGGCGGTCACCGGCCAGGGACCCGGGTGCTCGACCAGCAGCCAGTCGCGCTGCGGGGGAGCGGTGCCGAGCATCGGGTCGTCGCGCAGCTCGGCCTCGTCCGAGCACCGGAGGCTCATCCGGCGACGACCAGTCCCGCCTCGACCAGCTCGCGGGCGGGCTCGGGGCCCAGTTCGGCGACGGAGACGACGTCCCCGTCGAGCAGCCGGCGCAGCACGGGTGCGGGCACCTGGTCGACCGGCACGCTGCCGGCGCGCGTGGTGAGCGTGGTGTCGGTGAGCGTGGCGTCGAGGTGCTCGCGCAGGCGCAGGGGGGTCTTGTCGGTCAGCGAGGCAGCCAGCGCGTGCTGGGCGAGGGGGCCCAGCGGAGCCGCGCGCTGCGAGCCGCGTCGCTGCGCGCGCAGGCGCTGCGCCACGTCGTCGGCGTCGATCGACCCGAGCACCTCGCGCAGCCGCTTGCCGACCAGGTCGAGGTCGAGGTCGTCAGGTGCCAGGGAGGTGCCCAGCGGCAGCGAGCCGCGGGCCTCCTCGTCGTCGGCGAGCCGTTCGAGGGCCAGGGCCACCAGCTCCTCGGCGACGGCGTACCGGGTCCAGCTGTGCACGCCGAGGGTGAGGTGCACGCTCACCCCGCCCAGGGCCGTCGCGGAGTGCAGGTAGCCGCGGGGCAGGTAGAGCGCGTCGCCCGGCTCGAGCACCGTCTCGAGCACCGGCTCCTGCTCGGCGGCGCGCCGGACCTCCTCGCGGCGGTCGGTCCACGGCTGGTCGCGCAGCGGCGACTCGTGCACGGGTGCGTGGATCGACCACTTCTTGCGGCCCGCGACCTGCAGCACGAAGACGTCGTGCACGTCGTAGTGGTCGTCGAAGCCCCGGTTCTGCGGCGGGGTCACGTAGGCGTTGGCCTGCACCGGGTGGCCCAGGTCGGCGGCCAGCTGCTGGCAGAAGTCGAGGACGGGCGGCCACACCCGGTGCAGCCCCTGCAGCACGATGGTGGAGCCGGCCGCGAAGAGCGCGCTCAGCTTGTCGTCGCTGACCTGGTCGGCGATGCCCGCACCGAGGCCGCCCGGCGCGGTGAAGGCGCTGTGGGGGAGCGTCGAGCCGGCCTTGGCCACCCGCACGAACGGCGTGCGCAGCCCACGCCGGGCAACGAGCTCGTCGACCGCGGGCTCACTGAGCAGGTCGGCGAAGGCGCCGGCGTCGGCGCCCGTGCGCAGCACGGGCGCCCTGCCCCAGGAGGTCTGCGCGAAGTCGGTGACGTCACCGACCAGACGGGCCAGTGCCGGGCGGCTCGGGGCGGGGCGGGCGGTGTCGGCGTGGACGGCAGGCCCGGAGCCCCCGGGCCTGCCGTCCGCTGGCTGGCGCGGCATCAGGCGGAGCTGTCCGCCCCACCGTCGGCGCCACCGTCCTGGACGCCCGGGGTGCCTTCGGCGCCACCGTCTGCGGGACCCTCGGCCCCGCCGTCGGCGCCGCCGTCCTGGACGCCCGGGGTGCCCTCGGCGCCACCGTCTGCGGGACCCTCGGCCCCGCCGTCGGCGCCGCCGTCCTGGACGCCCGGGGTGCCTTCGGCACCGCCGTCTGCGGGACCCTCGGTCTCGGACTGGCTCATGTCGTCTCCCTTGCACGTCGGGGCCCGTGGGGCCCGGTCGGGCGGCGCCGTGCGACGCCGTCGCTTCGTGTATAGGCCACATCCGTGGGCGCTGCCCTCACCCGGAGGGCGGGGAGGTGGACGACGACCAGCGGGCCACCGTGACGACGTGCGCCGGCGGAGGTCTGCTGCCACCGCGACGGCCTCGGCGGCCGTGCCTGCCTCCTCGAGGGTCGCCGGTCGGCGCACGTCGTGGGCGGAGACGAAGTCGATCTCGGGCTCGACGCGCGGTCGGGCCCAGCGCTGCAGGTCCTGCGGCTCCGGCCCGGTCTCGAGGCGCATGGTGTCGGTGCGGAAGCCGACCCCGGGTCGGTCGACGCCCATACGGGTCTGCTTGGCCACGCTGGTCAGGCCGTGCGTGGCCTAGATCGGTCCGGCGAGCTCACGGGTGGTCTCGGGCGTGATCTGCTGCCCGCCGGGCGCGGTGTGTCAGCACCTGCGCGCCCGACTGCGCCAGGAGGTAGTCCCAGGTCCGGTCGAGGAGGTCGCGCGGGATCACGTGGTCGCCCTCGCTGTGGGCGACGAGGACGGGCAGCCCGGCCAGCCGGCCGGGGTCGGTGGGGAAGCCCGGCCTCGAACGGCAGCGCGCCGTGCAGCACGGCCACCTCGTCGAGCCACCTCGGTCTCGCTCGAGTCGCGTGGGCGACCGCGGGACGAACGCCTCGTCGCTCAGGGTGCGTCGAGCGGGACGAGCTCACCTGCTGTGCGCACCCCGCCCCAGCGTCGGACCTCGCCGGGCAGGTCGAGACGCTCGATGGGCGCGGCGTTCTCGTAGGCGCCCCAGTGCGCCTTCGGCAGCATCCACATCACTTCGAACTCGTTGCCGTCGGGGTCGGCGGCGTAGACGCTCTTGGTGGCGCCGTGGCTGGACTCGCCGGAGCAGGCGCCCAGGTCGGTCAGGGTCAGGCGCGCCGCCTCGAGGTCCTCGATCGTGTCGACCTGCCAGGCCAGGTGGTAGAGCCCGAGGGCGCCGCGGGGTCGCGGCGGCTGCGCGCCGACCCCGAACAGGCCGAGGTCGTGGTGGTTGCCCGAGCGTGGCAGTCGCAGGAAGGCGGCGTTGGCGCGGGGCTCACGGGCCACGACCTCCATGTCGAAGGCCGCCCGGTAGAAGGAGAGGCTCCGCTCGAGGTCGGCCACGAACAGCACGGCGTGGTTGAGGCGGACGGCACTGACGGTCATGGCGATCTTCTCCCAGTTGGTTGTTGTTTCAACTATGACGGTACACCGTTGAGTTGTCGCGTCAACTGACGGCTACGCTGCGGATGTGGAGACCCGATGGCTCGACCCGGACGAGCGCGCGGCGTGGCTGCGCCTGGTGGCGGTCGTCGAGCTCCTGCCCGGTGTCCTGGACGCTCAGCTGCGCCGGGCCTCGCAGCTGACGCACTTCGAGTACCTGGTCCTGGCGATGCTCGCGGAGGCCCCGGATCGCGTGGTGCGGATGTCCGCGCTCGCGCAGCGCACCAACGCCACTCTGCCCCGTCTCTCCCATGTCGTACGTCGCCTGGAGGAGCGAGGCCTGGTCGAGCGGCACCCCAGCCCGGACGACGGGCGGGCCACCGACGCGCACCTGACCGCGTCGGGGTGGGACACGGTGGTCGCTGCGGCTCCAGGCCACGTCGACACCGTCCGGCGCCGGGTCCTGGACCCCCTGACGCCCACGCAGGTCCAGCAGCTGCACGAGATCGGCGACGCGCTGCTGCGCGGGCTCGACCCCGAGGGGCGCCTGGCTGTGCTCTACGACCCGCTGCCGGGCCGGTCCGACTGAGGCTCACCTCACCGTCGTGGGCTCCGGGACGCCCGGCCCGCTGCCGGTCAGCCCGGCTTCGGTGCGCCCCTGCGTGCATAGCGTGCCCAGGTGATGGCCACGCACATGACGGCCCAGGCGATCCCCACCGAGTAGAACAGGGTCGGCCCGAGGGTGGTGACCCCGAGCCCGAAGAAGAACGGCCCGAAGGCGGCGATCGCAGCGGTCCAACCGATGACGCCACCGGCCTGCCGCTTCTCGAAGATCATCGGCATCTGCTTGAAGGTGGAGGCGTTGCCGATGCCGGCGAAGAGGAAGATGGCGAGCATCCCCCACAGGAACTGGTCGAACCCGGCGTCGAGGGTGGCGGCCGACGTCGTGTCGGGGGTCAGGGCCGGGATGGTGAAGGCGATGGAGACGATCAGGCCGATGCCGGAGACCAGGGTCCAGATGGCCCCGCCCGTACGGTCGGTGAGCGGGGCGAAGGCCACGCGCGCCCCGGCCCCGACCAGTGGACCCAGGAACACGAACTTCACTACGTCGGGGACCTCGTAGCCCTCGATCAGGACGGTCGCGGCGGCACCTGTGCCCTGGACGATGTCGGGGTTGCTGATGCCGTAGAGGTCGGCCATCAGCAGGCCGAACTGGGCGGCCAGGCCGGAGAAGGTGCCGAAGGTCATGATGTAGAGCAGGGTCATCAACCAGGTGTCGATGTTGCCGAAGATGTCGAACTGCTGGCGGATGTTGGCCTTGATCGGCACAGACTTGAGCATCGTCCAGGCGAGGACCGCGGCGAGGACCATGAGCGGGATCCAGATGAACGCGGCGTTCTGGTACCAGACGTCCTGCGCCGGCTTGCCGGGCATCGAGATCGTCTGCTTCGACCCGAAGAACGCCAGCCACGAGAATCCGATGAGGTAGGGCGTGAGGAGCTGGACGGCAGAGACCCCGAAGTTGCCGATGCCGGCCTGGAGTCCCAGCGCGGTGCCCTGCTTGCGCTTGGGGAAGAAGTAGGAGGTGCTCGGCATGAAGCCGGAGAACGCGCCTCCGCCGATGCCCGCGAGGAAGGCCAGGACCATCAGCTCCCAGTACGGCGCGGTCGGCTCCTGCACCCGCACACCCCAACCGAGGGTCGAGAAGACCAGCAGCAGGGAGGTCAGGGCCACCATCTTCCGCGTGCCCATGACCGGGGGCAGGACCATCCACAGGAGCCGGAAGAGTCCAGCCGAGAGACCGGGCATGGCCGCCATCCAGTAGAGCTGGGTGGTGGTGAAGCTGTAGCCCAGGGGATTGAGCTTGGGGATGAGGGCGCTCGGGAGGAACCACGCCACGAAGGCCAGGAACAGCGCGAACGTGGTGAGCCAGAGCGTCTTCCACGCGAGCCGGTCGTCCCAGGCCTCCTCGTTCTCCGGGTCCCAGGACTCCAGCCACTCACCCTTGCTGCGGGTTGGCGCCTCCGGCTTCATGTGCGGGCCTCCTCAGGCAGTCGGTCGGTTGCTCCGTGGGGCCCCGCCGGTCGGTCGTCGGCCGGGGTCTCGAGCCGTCCCGCCAGGTCGGGGGACTGGGTGTGCAGCATGTGGACCACGGTCCAGTGCATCCACAGGGCACAGACCAGGGTCAGGACGAACAGGACGAAGAAGGTGCTGGAGGGGAAGCCGAACCAGAGCTTGGTGTAGGCGAACAGCGGAGGCAGGACGAACCCGCCGAGACCACCGAGCATCCCGACGAGACCGCCGACTGCGCCGACGTTGTCGGGGAAGTACTCGGGGATGTGCTTGAAGACCGCAGCCTTGCCGACACCCATCGCACATCCGAGCACGAACACCAGGACGGCGAACGGCACGAGCCCGATGCTGTAGGCGAGGTGCTCGCTCTGCGACCCGTCCGGTTGGGCGATCACGACGTGACCGTTGGGCATCATCAGGGTCCCGGTCACCAGGAGCATCGCACCGAACGTCCAGTACATGACGCGACGGGCGCCGAAGCGGTCGGACAGGTACCCGCCATAGGGTCGCAGGAGGCTGGCGGGGAAGATGTACGTCGCCGTCAGCAGCGCCGCTGTCTGCAACGAGACGTCGAAGTTGTCCATGTAGTAGGTCGGCAACCAGGCGGCCAGCGCGACGTAGGCGCCGAACACCGCGACGTAGTACAGGCTGAAGCGCCAGACGCGCATGCTCCTGAGTGGGCGCACCTGGTGGCGCAGTGGCTGGCCCGTACCCGGGGAACGGTCCTGGCTCGGGGTCCCGAACCAGAGCAGTGCCGCCATCACCACCAGCAGGACGGCGTACACGACGGGGACCAGGCGCCACCCGCCGTCGATGAAGCCGAAGTAGGTGGCGCCGGCGGTGCCGGCGACCAGCGGCGGGCCGATGAACTTCGTGATGGACGCGCCGACGTTGCCGGCGCCGAAGAGACCGAGGGCGAAGCCCTGGTGCTCGCGGGGTTGCCAGGCGGAGTTCCAGGCGATGCCGGCCGAGAACCCGTTCCCGGCGAAGCCGACCAGGAAGGCGAGCACGAGCAAGGCGCCGTAGGACTCGACGCGCGAGACGAGGAAGGCCGGCACCGCCGTGGCGAGCAGGAGGAACGTCATCACCTTCCGACCGCCGATGCGGTCGGCCACCATGCCGGTCGGCAGCCGCCAGAGCGAGCCGTTGAGGGCAGCCGCGGCCACGACCCAGGACAGCTGGACCTCGCTCAGGCCGAACTCCTGCTGGATCGGCTTGCCCAGGATCCCGAACATCAGCCAGACGGCGAACATCAGGGTGAAACCGATGGTCGACAGCCACAGGACCCGGTGGCGACCCGGCAAGCTCTCGTCCACGCGCGATTCCCTTCTGGTGCCGACAACAGCACCTTCGACGCCCCTGTCGAGCCTCGCAACCGGATCCCGCATCATCCCGCCGTTGGTCCCGGGGGTCCGGGACCAAAGGCCCCTTCGCCCGCACAAGGGTGGTCGGGTGTGACGGAAGTGACCTACGGTCCGAAGCCAGAGCACGTCAGCCCCCCACCACGTCGCCGCCCGGAGGCCATGCATGACCCTCGAGAACTCCCTCTCCTCCGCTCTGATCGGTGGTCGCCGGTTCTTCACGAAGGTCGAGGTGAGCGAGGACCAGCGCTCCTTGCACAAGGAGGGTGGGCGCGGAGGCGACGCCTTCTACCGCGACCGGTGGAGCCACGACAAGGTCGTGCGGTCGACGCACGGGGTCAACTGCACCGGGTCGTGCTCGTGGAAGGTCTACGTCAAGGACGGGATCATCACCTGGGAGGCGCAGCAGACCGACTACCCCAGTGCCGGGCCGGACCGTCCGGAGTACGAGCCGCGCGGGTGTCCGCGCGGGGCGGCGTTCAGCTGGTACACCTACAGCCCGACCAGGGTCCGCTACCCCTATGTGCGTGGCGTGCTGCTGGACATGTTCCGGACGGCCAAGCAGCGGTACGGCGACCCCGTCGTCGCATGGGGCTCGATCGTGCAGGACGAGGAGAAGGCGCGGGCGTACAAGAAGGCGCGCGGCAAGGGTGGGTTGGTCCGTGCCTCGTGGGACGAGGTGGCCGAGATCGTGGCCGCCGCGCACGTCTACACCGTCAAGCGGTGGGGCCCCGACCGGATCGCCGGCTTCTCGCCGATCCCGGCCATGTCGCCGGTGTCCTACGCCTCCGGGTCGCGCTTCCTCGAGCTCATCGGCGCCCCGATGCTCTCGTTCTACGACTGGTACGCCGACCTGCCCAACGCCTCGCCGCAGATGTTCGGCGACCAGACGGACGTGCCGGAGTCCGGTGACTGGTGGGACGCCGGCTACCTGATGATGTGGGGCTCCAACGTCCCGATGACCCGCACCCCGGACGCCCACTGGATGACGGAGGCGCGCTACCGCGGGCAGAAGGTCGTGGCGGTGGCACCCGACTACGCCGAGAGCGTCAAGTTCGCCGACGAGTGGGTCAGCCCGGCCCCGGGCACCGACGGGGCTCTCGCGATGGCCATGGGTCATGTCGTGCTCAAGGAGTTCTTCGCCGACTCCAGCACGCCGTTCTTCGAGGACTACAACAAGCAGTTCACCGACCTCCCGCACCTCGTCTGCCTCGAGCTCGACGCTTCGGGGGCCTACCGTCCCGGCAAGTTCCTGGTCGAGGGCGACCTCGGCGGAACGAGCGAGAACGCCATGTGGAAGCCGGCCGTCATCGACGCCACCACCGGCGAGGTCCGCATCCCGCACGGCTCGATCGGCGACCGGTACGGCGAGGAGGGAGCCGGCAAGTGGAACCTCGAGCTCGGTGACATCGACCCCGCGCTCAGCATGTACCGCGACCACCAGGGCGGGACCCGCGAGTCCGTGGAGGTGGAGCTGCCGCGCTTCGACGCAGCCGACGGCAGGCTCGTCCACGAGCGACGCGGGGTGCCGGTCGCGAGAGTCGGCGAGCGCCTCGTCACGACCGTGCTGGACCTGCTGCTCGCGCAGTACGGCGTCGCCCGCCCCGGGCTGCCCGGCGTGTGGCCGCGCACCAGCGAGTCGGATCCCCACGGGTACGACGACCCCGCTGTCCCGGCCACGCCGGCCTGGCAGGAGCAGCACACCGGCGTGCCGGCGGCACAGGTCACCCGGCTCGCGCGGGAGTGGGCACACAACGCGATCGACACCGAGGGGCGGGGCATGATCCTGCTCGGCGCCGGGGTGAACCACTGGTTCCACTCCGACCAGATCTACCGCGCCATCCTGCTGCTCACCACGATCACCGGCACCCAGGGACGCAACGGCGGCGGCTGGGCCCACTACGTCGGGCAGGAGAAGATCCGCCCGATCATGGGCTTCCAGCACCTGGCCTTCGCCCTCGACTGGCACCGACCGCCGCGCCACATGAACCAGACCGCCTACTGGTACGTGAACACCTCCCAGTACCGCTACGACACGTTCAGCGCCGACGACCTCGACTCCGGCACCGGCATCTTCGCCGGGAAGACGGTCATGGACCTGCTGGCACAGTCGGTCCGGCTGGGGTGGTCGCCGTCCTACCCGACCTTCGACCGCAGCAGCCTGCAGCTGGCCGACGACGCCGCGGCCGCCGGCATGGAGGCCCCGGCGTACGTCGCCCAGCAGCTCAAGGAGGGTCGCCTCAGGTTCGCGGTGGAGGATCCCGAGCACGAGGACAACCACCCACGCATCCTGTCGCTGTGGCGCTCCAACCTGCTGGGCTCCTCGGCGAAGGGCAACGAGTACTTCCTGCGCCACCTGCTCGGCACCGACTCCGCCGCCACCGCGGTGGAGGCACCCCCCGAGCAGCGGCCACAGGACGTCGAGTGGCCGGAGAAGGCGGCCGAGGGGCGGCTCGACCTGCTGACGACGATCGACTTCCGGATGACGTCGTCGACGATCTTCAGCGACGTCGTGCTCCCGGCGGCCACCTGGTACGAGAAGCACGACCTCTCGACCACCGACATGCACCCCTTCGTGCACTCCTTCAACCCCGCCATCGCGCCACCGTGGCAGACCAAGTCGGACTGGGACACGTGGAAGGTGATCGCCAAGAAGTTCTCCGAGCTCGCCGCGGTCCACCTCGGCACCCGACGCGACGTGGTCGCCAAGCCGCTGTGGCACGACACCCCCGAGGCGATGGCCACCGAGCACGGGGTGGTGAAGGACTGGAAGGCCGGCGAGGTCGAGCCGATCCCCGGCAAGACCATGCCCGTCATCGCGGTCGCCGAGCGGGACTACACGGCGATCTACGAGAAGATGACCTCCATCGGCCCGCTTCTGGAGAACGTCGGCATGCTCACCAAGGGCGTCGCCTACGACGTCGAGCGGGAGATCGAGATCCTCCGCCAACGCAACGGCATCGCCCACGGGGGAGCCGGCGACGGCCAGCCCAAGGTCGAGACGGACGTGCAGATGGCCGACGCCATCCTGCACCTCGCGGGCGTCTCCAACGGCCACCTGGCCACCCAGGGCTTCCGCTTCCTGGAGAAGCGGACCGGCACCCAGCTCGCCGACCTCGCCGCCGAGCACGAGGGAAAGCAGATCACCTTCGCCGACACCCAGGTGGCGCCGGTGCCGGTGATCACCTCACCGGAATGGTCGGGCTCTGAGTCCGGCGGGCGGCGCTACAGCCCCTTCACGATCAACATCGAACGCAAGAAGCCCTTCCACACCCTCACCGGTCGACAGCAGTTCTACGTCGACCACGACTGGTTCCTCGGGATGGGCGAGATGCTGCCGGTCTACCGCCCGCCACTCAACATGACCGAGCTGTTCGGCGAGGCGCCCATCGGGGAGCAGAACGAGCTCGGCGTCTCGGTGCGCTACCTGACGCCGCACAACAAGTGGTCCATCCACTCCGAGTACCAGGACAACCTGTTCATGCTCTCGCTCTCCCGCGGTGGACAGTCGGTCTGGATCTCCGACCGCGACGCGGCCAAGGTCGGCATCAGGGACAACGACTGGATCGAGATGGTCAACCGCAACGGCGTCGTCGCGGCCCGCGCGATCGTCAGCCACCGGATGCCCGAGGGCACGGTCTACATGCACCACGCGCAGGACCGGCTCGTCGACGTCCCGCTCACCGAGCGGGACCGCAAGCGCGGCGGCATCCACAACAGCCTGACCCGCATCCTGCTCAAGCCCAACCACATCGTCGGCGGCTACGCCCAGCTGGCCTACTTCTTCAACTACATCGGACCCATCGGCAACAACCGCGACGAGGTCACGATGATCCGCAAGCGCACCACGCCGGTCGAGTACTGAGCAGGACGGGAGACCACAGACATGCGCGTGATGGCTCAGATGGCCATGGTGATGAACCTCGACAAGTGCATCGGGTGCCACACCTGCTCGGTGACCTGCAAGCAGGCCTGGACCAACCGCACGGGCACGGAGTACGTGTGGTTCAACAATGTCGAGACCCGACCCGGACTCGGCTATCCCAGGACCTACGAGGACCAGGAGGAGTGGCAGGGCGGCTGGGTGCGCAAGCCCAACGGCAGGCTGGCCCTGCGCGCGGGAGGGCGCTGGAAGAAGCTGCTGACGATCTTCTCCAACCCCAAGCTGCCCTCCATCGAGGACTACTACGAGCCCTGGACCTACGACTACGAGACGCTCACGAACTCGCCCCAGACCGACACCTTCCCGGTCGCCCGGCCCAAGAGCCTGATCTCCGGCAAGGACATGAACGTCGAGTGGTCGGCGAACTGGGACGACGACCTCGGCGGCTCACACGAGCACGCCGCCCGTGACGTCATGCTCAAGGGCATCGAGGACAAGGTGAAGCTCGAGTTCGAGCAGACCTTCATGTTCTACCTGCCGCGCATCTGCGAGCACTGCCTCAACCCCTCGTGCGCCGCCTCGTGCCCCAGCGGGGCGATCTACAAGCGCTCCGAGGACGGCATCGTGCTCGTCGACCAGGACCGCTGCCGCGGCTGGCGGATGTGCGTGTCGGGCTGCCCTTACAAGAAGGTCTACTTCAACCACAAGACCGGCAAGGCCGAGAAGTGCACGTTCTGCTACCCGCGCGTGGAGGTCGGCATCCCGACCGTCTGCTCGGAGACGTGCGTGGGCCGGCTGCGCTACATCGGCCTGATGCTCTACGACGCCGACGCGGTCCTCGAGGCGGCGAGCACCGAGGACGAGCACGACCTCTACGAGGCTCAGCGCAACGTCTTCCTCGACCCCCGTGACCCCGAGGTCGAGCGAGCAGCCCTGGCAGCGGGTATCGAACCAGACTGGGTCGAGGCGGCGAAGCGCTCACCGGTGCTGCGGCTGATCACCGACTACCAGGTCGCCCTGCCCCTGCACCCGGAGTACCGCACGATGCCGATGGTCTGGTACATCCCACCTCTGTCGCCCGTGGTCGACGTCATCCAGGAGACCGGTGAGGACGCGGAGGACCGGGGGAACCTCTTCGCCGCGATCGACGCGCTGCGCATCCCCGTGGAGTACCTGGCCAACCTGTTCACCGCCGGCGACGTCGAGCCGGTCGACGGCGTGCTGAAGAAGCTCGCTGCGATGCGCTCGTACATGCGCGACATCAACCTCGGCCGCGACCCCGACGAGTCCATTCCCGCCGCGGTCGGGATGACGGGGGAGCAGATGTACGAGATGTTCCGCCTGCTGGCCATCGCCAAGTACGCCGAGCGCTACGTCATCCCGTCGGCCCACGCCGAGCAGGCGCACGCGCTGGAGGAGCTCGCCACGGACTGCGCGGTCGACTTCGACGCCGCTGGTTCCTACTACGACCAGGCGTTGCTGGGCGAGGGTGCCGGCTACCCGACACCCGTCGCCGTGGAGAACTTCCGGATGCTCCAGGACCGGCAGACCTCCGACACGCTCGCCGCGCCCGACGACAAGGCCAGCCGTGTGAACCTCCTCAACTGGGACGGCAAGGGGACCCCGGAGGGGCTGTTCCCCCCGCAACGTGACGGGGGAGGGGAGTGATGTTCCGACGCCGTACCGGGGCCCGTCCCGACGAGCGGGCCCGTCGGGTGTGGGCGGTGTGCTCGCGGGTGCTGGACTACCCCACGCCCGCGCTCGTCGACGCGCTCGACGATCTCGAGGCGCTGGTGCCCGACGCCCCGCACCTGCCCGCACTCCTGGACCATCTACGGCGCACGCCCCTCGCGGTCCTGCAGCAGGACTACGTCGCCACGTTCGACCACACCCGCAAGTGCGCCCTCTACCTGACCTACTTCGCCTTCGGCGACACCCGCCGACGGGGAGCCGCGCTGGTCGGCTTCAAGGAGGCCTACCGCGCTGCCGGCGTGGAGTGGTCCGAGGAGCACGGCGAGCTCCCCGACCACCTGTGCGCCGTCCTGCAGCTCGGGGCGACGGTCGACGCCGACGCCGCCTGGCGCCTGCTCATCGAGCACCGAGCGGGCGTGGAGATGCTGCGGCTCGCGCTCACCGGCTGGCGCAACGACGACGGGACGACCGGCTCGCCCTGGGCCGCGGCGCTGCTGGCCCTCTGCGGGACCCTGCCCGCCCTCGAGGGCACCGAGGCCGATGCCGTACGTCGCCTCGTCGAGCAGGGACCCCCGGCCGAGGAGGTCGGCCTCGCCGGCTACGCCGCCGACCCCGCCCTCGCCTCCGGGCCCGCCCTCATCTCCTCCGCCACCATCCCTGTAGGAGCCCCCCGGTGAACGTCTTCCTCTGGGTGATCGTCCCCTACCTGTGCCTGGCGGTGTTCGTCGTCGGGCACGCGTGGCGCTACCGCTACGACAAGTTCGGCTGGACCACCCGCTCCTCCCAGCTCTACGAGGACCGCCTGCTGCGACTCGGGTCACCCCTGTTCCACTTCGGCATGCTCGGCGTCGTCGGTGGTCACGTCATCGGACTGCTCGTCCCGCGGTCGTGGACGGCGGCGGTCGGCATCGACGACCACCTCTACCACTACGCCGCGGTCGGTGGCGGGCTCGTGGCAGGCGTGATGACCTTGGTCGGCATGACGATCCTGATCTACCGCCGCCGCACGGTCGGACCCGTCTTCTCGGCCACCACGCCGATGGACAAGGTGATGTACGCCTTCCTCGGCGCAGCGATCGTGCTCGGGATGTGGAACACGATCGCCGGTTCCATCTTCAGCCTCGGCGGGGAGTACAACTATCGCGAGGGTGTGTCGGTCTGGTACCGCTCCTTCCTCGCTCTCCAGCCCGACGCCGACCTGATGGCCCAGGCGCCGATCGGCTTCAAGCTCCACGCGCTCGTCGCGTTCGGGCTGTTCGCGCTGTGGCCCTTCACTCGGTTGGTCCACGTGTTCTCCGCCCCGCTGGGCTACCTCACCCGTCCCTACATCGTCTACCGCTCGCGCGACGACCGACCGCTGGGCAACGCAGCGCCGCGTCGCGGATGGGACCGGGTCGGGCGATGAGGCTCCCGGACTCCCTCGACCTGGCAGTGCTCGGCGCCACCCGTGGGCCGCCAGGGGCGCCGACGCCGGGTGCGGTCCGGGACGTGATGATCACCGAGCCCAAGACCCTGCCGGCCTGCGCCTCGGTCGACGACGTCCGCGCGGTCCTGGCCGATGCCCACGTCCACATGGTGCTCCTGACCCACGGCGACACGCTCCGAGGGACCCTGACCCGCGCCGACCTGACCGATGTGTCCGCAGACGGGCCCGCCCTGGCGTGGTCGGTGCTGTCGGGGCGGACGGTGGCCCCCCACGCGTCGGCCGGGGTGGCCCTCGGCATCCTCGTGCGCTCCTCCTCGCGCCGGCTCGCCGTCGTGGACGCGGACCGCACCCTCCTCGGGCTGCTGTGCCTGAAGAGCTCGGGGACCGGCTTCTGCTCTGACAGTGACGTCGCCTCCCGGGCGGCCGTCTCCACCACGCGACGAAGGACGAACCCGTGAACAGCACCTCACTGACCACCCTGGTGGACGAGCACCTGGCCAAGGCGAACAGCGACAGCGCCGGACGCAGCGCCTGCACCGTCCATGGCGGCCGTGGGCACGCGCTGCGCCAGACGCTCATCGCTCTCGCCGCTGGGCGCCGGCTCGGCGAGCACGAGAGCCCCGGCGAGGCGACGCTGCAGGTCCTGCACGGCCGTGTCAGGCTCCACGCCGGTGACGAGAGCTGGGACGGTCAGCCCGGCGACCACCTGATCATCCCGCCGTCGCGACACGACCTCGAGGCGCTCGAGGACGCAGCAGTGCTGCTGACCGTCGCCCTGCAGAGCCAGCCGCCGGGCTGACCGCGCAGGTCGCGTTCCCGACCGCACCGAGCGACAGTGCCGGACGCCTCGACCGAGACTCGTCAGGACCCGGGCGTGCGGTCAGGGGAGCTAGCACCCGACGAGCGGACATTCGTTGTGCACCCGCACGCGATGCTCTTCAGCCCCACGCTCGAGCGGTCAGCGGCTCCCCGCGCCCGAACCCCGCCCCCGCACCGCGTGGTGCGAGCGCCGGTGTCCGGACTTGACGGCCTTATCGACCGACCGGGAGCAACTCCGAGGATGGTGTCGTCGCTACGCTCTCCGGGCCGTTGCTTTCCTCGACGACCACAGCTGGGAGAAGCCGGTCGAGCCAGGTCGGCAGCCACCAGTTGGCGTTGCCGACGAGAGCCATCGTCGCCGGCACAAGCAGCATCCGGACCACCGTGGCGTCGATGAGGATCGCGACCGCGAGGCCGAGGCCCAGCATCTTCAGCGACGGCACCGGGCTGGCGACGAAGCTGAGGAAGACCACGATCATGATCAGCGCCGCGGACGTGATGACCCGTCCGGTGCCGGCCAGCCCCGGGCCACCGACTCGGCGTTGTCGCCGGTGCGCCGGTACTCCTCACGCACCCTCGAGAGCAGGAACACCTCGTAGTCCATGGACAGCCCGAACAGGATCGGGAACATGATCACGATGATCACCGAGGTGATCGGGGTCGGTCCTTCGAGGCCGATCAGGTTGCTGCCCCAGCCCCATTGGAAGACCGCGACGAGGACCCCGTAGGCGCCGCCGATGGACAGGAGGTTCATCGCTGCGGCCTTGAGCGGGACGACCACGGAACGGAAGACCATCATCAGCAGCAGGAACGACATCGCGATGACCATGCCGATGAACAGCGGGAGTGTCTCGCCGAGCTGCTTGCTCAGGTCGTCGGTCACTGCTGTGATCCCCGAGACGTAGACGTTGCCGGGGGTGACCTCGCGCACCTCACCGATAGTTGCGGAGGTGTCGGTGTCGCCGGGTCCGGTGGTCGGGACGGCGGTCAGAACCACGGTGCTGCCCTCCGCGGAGGGCTGCGGCCCGCTGACCGAGACGATGCCGGGCAGGGCGACCAGGTCGGCGACGAGCTCGTCGACGTCGTCCGCTCCGACGCCGTCCTCGGTGAGGTCGACGACCATCAGCAGGGGCGCGTTGAACCCGGTGCCGAAGCCCTCGGACAGCAGGTCGTAAGCCTGGCGGTGCGTCGTCTCCGTCGAGGCGTCGCCCGCGGCCGGGAAGGCGGTCTGCATCCAGAGGGTCGGCGTGGCGACGGCGAGCAGGGCGACGAACGAGCCGATGAGGTACGGCCACGGCCGGCCGGCGACACGGCGGCCGAAGCGCCACCAGGCATTGTCCTCCGGGCGCTGCGCGGCACGTTGCCGGCGTCCGATCCTGCCCTTGTCGATCTTGTCCCCCAGCAGCGTGAGCACGGCCGGGAGCAGGCTGGTGGCCGTGGCGACGGCGAAGAGCACCATCAGGGCGGTGGACAGGCCGATCGAGGTGAGGACGCCGAGGCCCGTCAGGGCGAGCGACGTGGTGGCGATCACGACGGTGCCGCCGGCGAAGACGACGGCCGCTCCCGACGACGACATCGCATGGGCGAGGGCGGTGGCGTTGTCCTGCCCGGCAGCGCGGTTCTCGCGGTAGCGGGCGAGGATGAACAGCGCGTAGTCCACGCCGACGCCGAGGCCGATCAGGCCGGCGATCGGAATGGCGGACGCCGACACGTCCATTGCCCCGGCCAAGAGGGTGATGCTGCCGATGCCGGCGCCTACAGCGACCATGGCGAGCCCGATCGGGATGACGGCGCTGACCAGGGTGCCGAAGACCACCACCAGGATCAGCAGCGCGACGAGGAGCCCGATCGCCATGTGCCCCGTGTCGTCCTCGGCTTTCAGGAAGACCGTGTCACCGCCGAGCTCGACCTGCATCCCATCGACCTCGACGGCCGCGACAGCCTCCGAGATCACGGTGACCTCCGGCTTCTCGAGGTCACGCGCGGGCGCGTCGAACGTGAGGACGGCGTAGCCGATCCTGCCGTCCTCCGAGATCGTGCCGGCCGCGAACGGGTCGGCCACGGACTGGACGCGCTCGAGCGTCGCGACCTCGGCGATGACGTCGGCAACGTCCGCCCGATGCGCCTGTAGTGTTTCGCCGTCCTGGGCCGCGAAGACGACCATGGCTGACGCTTTGGCCGCCTCGGGGAAGTCGTCCTCGAGCAGCTCGAGCGCCCGGGCGCTCTCGCTGCCGGGTGCGGAGAAGTCCTCGGTGAAGGTGCCGCCTCCAGCGCCGGCGAGGACGACGATGCCGATCAGCACGGCGACCCAGGCGGCGATCGTGCGCCACGGGTGTCGTGCGCTCCTCATGGCGAGGCCACGGGTGAACCTGTTCATGGTGATGCCTTTCAGGGAGTGGTTTCAGGGCTGGACGGTGTTGCCGAGTCCGCAGCGACGCGGACGACCGAGACCAGGGGCAGCCCGATGTCACGGACCTTGTTGAGCAGCCCGTGCAGAGCCGACTGATCGACGACGCAGCCGAGGACGACGGTGGTTCCGTCGTCCTCGGCGGTGATGGTGAAGCCGTCGAACCAGGCGGCCCAGCGCGGGCCGAGGCGCCCCTTCACGCGGATCTCGTAGCGCCCGGGACCGTGGTCGGCACCGCTCGACATCTCGCTCATGCCGGCGACGCTATGGACGGATGTGGTGAGGGCGGATCACCACGTGTGGTGATCGGGGGTGGTGAATCCACCCGGGTCGCCCGACGAGAACCGGTTAGAGGTCGAGCTCCTGCGCGCGGCGGACCGCCGCCCGGCGGCTGTTCACGCCGAGCTTGGCGTAGACGTTCTTGGTGTGGGTGCGGACCGTGTTCAACGACACCACCAGCCGGCGGGCGATCTCGGGACCGCTCAGGTCGGTGGCGAGCAGCCGGAGCACCTGGTGCTCGCGCTCGCTGAGCGGCTCGACCAGCGCCTGCCCGGCGCTCGTGCGTCCCGCCGGACGCTCCGGCTCCTCGCCGAGCGCCGCAAGCAGCCGCCGGAGGTGGTGCGAGGTGCCGGAGGCGGCAGCGGAGCGGAGCAAATCAGCCATCGGCGCGCCCTCATCGACGAACACGCGGACGTGACCCTCGGGCGCCGCCAGGCCCAGCGCGCGGTCCAGCGCGGCCAGCGCGGCGGGTAGCGTCGCCGCGCGACTGATGCGCGAGGGCCTGGAGGACCAGGATCTCGAGGACCGAGGCGGGCCTGCCGCCCGTCTCCGCGGCTTCCAGCAACCGGTCGAGGAAAGCGACCGCGTCGTCGAGGGAGGACCGGCTGCCCTCGAGCCGGAACTCCTCGAGCAGGGCACGGGTCAGGGTCACGTGCTCGAACTCGCGCAGGTAGGTCAGCTCGTCTCGGGGCGACAATCCCTCTCGCCGCGCCCAGGTGCGGACCTCGTCGAGGCGGCCCTGACGGATCCGGACCCGTGCCTGCATCGCCGGGACGGGCCTTACGCGCGGCGAGAAATCGCCTACGTACACCCGGTCGGCCTCGGCGAGCAGCTCCAGGGCCCCGTCCAGGTCTCCCTCGGCCTCGCGGACGCGAGCCGTCGCGACCCGCGACCGGTACGGGTTCTGCGGGAGGCCCAGGTGGTCGCCCAGCGCCCGGCTGTGCGCCAGGGCCTGGTGGGCCGCGTCCAGGTCGCCACGCGCGAGGTGGACCATGCTGATGCCGACGTGCATGTCGGCGCTACCCCGTGGCGGCGGTCCGCCCGCGGCGAGGCCCAGCGTGTCCTCGTAGGTGCGCAGGGCGTCGGCCAGCCGGGCGCCGATCAGGTGGAGGTCGCCGACGGTGATCGCGAGGCCCATGACGTCGGCGACGTGCCCGACCCGCTTGAAGGTCTCAAGGCTGGCGACGTACGCCTCGAACGTGGTCTGCAGGTCGCCCTGGGCCCACCTGGCCAGCCCGATGAGGGCGGTGCCGGCGCCCAGGGCGAGCAGGTCCTCCTCGGCTCGCATGTCCAGCGCCCGGCGCGCGTGGGTCACGGTCGCCTCGGGGTCGCCCTGTCCGAGGGCCTGCCCGGCACGGTGTATCGCCACCCAGGTCGGCAGCCAGTCGAGCTCCAGCTGGTTGGCCACGACCATGCCCTCGGGTCGGCTGCCGTCGTCGAGCCCGGCCAGCTCGTCCAGCCAGCGTTCGGCCGCCGACAGCCAGTCCTCGACGCCGTTGACGTCGGCGGTGGCGAGCCGCGCGCCGGCGAGCGCGTTGCAGAGCACGGGGCGGGCCCGGACGACGTCCGGCGGCAGCGCCTCGAGCCAGCCGCGCAGGAGTCCTTCCTGTCGTTCCCTGCGGGTGATGCCGTAGTTCAGCTCGACCAGGTCGGCTGCCCGGTCCGCGTCGCCGCCCCGCAGCGCGTGGCTGATCGCCTCGACCGGCTCGCCGTTGTCGGCGTACCACCGGCTCGCGCGGCGGTGCAGCTCGGACACCAGCTCGGGCCGCTCGTCGAGGAGCCGCGCCATCAGGACGTCGGCGAAGAGGTGGTGGTAGCGGTACCAGCGGCGCTGGTCGTCCAGCGGGACCAGGAACAGGTTGCCGCGATCCAAGGCCTGGAGCATGGCGCGGCTCCCCGTGCCCTCGGCGACCGCGTTGCACAGAGGGCCGCTCAGCCGGCTCAGCACCGCCGTGCGCAGCAGGAAGTCCTGGACCTCCGGCGGCTGGCGCTGCACGACCTCCTCGACCAGGTAGTCGACGACGTACCTGTCGTCCCCCGCGAACCCGGCGATGAAGTCGGTGGCGTCGTCGCGACCCTGCATCGAGAGCGCGGCGAGCTGGAGCGCCGCGATCCAGCCCTCGGTGCGGCCCTCGAGCGTCGCCACGTCGTCGCCGGTGAGCCGCAGTCCCATGGTGCCGTTGAGGTACGCCGCGGCCTCGGAGAGGGTGAAGCGCAGGTCGGCCGCTCGGATCTCGACCAGCTCTCCCCGCGCGCGCAGCCGCGCGAGCGGCAGCGGCGGGTCGGATCGGCTGACGATGAACAGGTGCAGCTGTGGCGGCAGGTGGTCCAGTAGGAACGCCATCGCCTCGTGAACCTCACGGGACTCGACGACATGGTAATCGTCCAGCACCAGCGCGACGTGGCCGTCGATGCCTCCCAGGTCGTTGATCAGCGTGGTGAGTACTGAGTCGACCGGCAGCGCCTGAGGTGACTGCAGCAGCTCGAGCGCGCTCGCGCCCATGGTCGGGGCGAGGGTCCGCAGCCCCGCGATGACGTAGGTCCAGAAGTGCGCCGGTTCGCTGTCTCCGGGGTCCAGGGAAAGCCAGGCAACGGACCGAGCCGGCCCGTCGGCAGGCGGCGCGGCTAGCCACTCGGTGAGCATCGTGGTCTTGCCGAAACCCGCGGGCGCCGAGACGAGCACGAGCTTGGACGCCCTCCAGCGGTCCAGGCGCTCGCTCAGCCGCGACCGCACGACCTGGCCCTCGCGGGGCTGGGGGACGTAGAGCTTGGTCTTGAGCACCGTGAGAGGGATGACGGGCTGCGGCTGCGAGCGCATGATGGGTCTGACTCTAGGTCGCAGCTGGGGCCCGGCGACCATTCCAGCGGTGGAGGCCCGAGTGAGTGGCACGGTTCGGACGGAGGTCACCGTCGACCTGCGCTTCATCGCCCTCTACACGGCGGCGTTCATGGGCACCTGCCTGGTCCTGATCGCGCCGCTGCTCGTCACCCTCGCATTGAAGGTCAACTCGCTCGTCGGGATCGACGCGGCACCGCGCAACCTGTCGCTGGTCACCGGCGTCGGGGCGCTGGTGGCGATGCTCGGCAACCCGCTGCTGGGCAGGCTGAGCGACCGGACGACGTCGTCCCTCGGGATGCGGCGGCCCTGGATGGGCATCGGCCTGGTGGGCGGCTCGTTGGGCGTCCTGATGGTGGCGGTGGCCCCGAACGTCGGTGTCGTGCTGGCCGGGTGGTGCGTGGCTCAGCTGTTCTTCAACGGGCTGCTCGCCGCGATGATCGCGGTGCTGCCAGACCAGGTCCCGGTCTCCCAGCGCGGCCTGGTCTCCGGGGTGCTCGGTGTGTGCCTTCCGGTGGCGTCGGTCGGCGGCACGTATCGTCGTCCAGCTCTTCGACACCAACCAGGTCGCGATGTTCCTGGCGCCGTGTGCCATCGGGGCCCTGCTCGTCGCTGCCCTTCGCGCTCTCGCTCGACGACCGGCGCCTGGCGTGCGAGGACCGGCCCGGTCTGGTCGGTGCGCGAGTTCCTCGGCACCTTCTACGTCGACCCGCGGCGCAACACCGACTTCACCTGGGCGTTCCTCAGCAAGCTTGCTGTTCGTCACGGCCTACGCGTTCCTGGTGACGTACCAGGCGTACTTCCTCATCGAGCGGATCGGCAGCGACGAGGGCGACGTGCCGAACCAGATCTTTCTCAGCACCCTCGTGCAGTCGTCCGTGATCGTGGTCGCGTCGCTGGTGGGCGGGCGGTTGTCGGATCGGACCGGCCGCCGCAAGGCGTTCGTCCTGGCTGCCGCGGCGCTCTACGGGTTGGCGCTGGCCGCTATCTCGTTGACCGGCGACTTCAGCGCCTTCCTCGTGGGGATGGCGCTGGCCGGACTCGGGTTCGGGGTGTACGTCGCGGTCGACCTGGCGCTCGTCGTCGACGTGCTGCCGGACAGGGCCAGCACGGCCAAGGACCTCGGCGTGTTCAACATGGCCGGCGCCCTCCCGTTCTCGGTGGCGCCGGCCGTCGCGCCGGCGGTGCTGGCGCTCGGCGATGGCAGCTACGGCGTGCTGTACGGCGTCGCGGCAGCGTGTGCGCTGCTGGGGGCCATGGCGATCCTGCCGGTCAGGCGCGTGCGGTGAGCCGCGCGCGGAGGCGGTGCAGCCGCGGCATCAGCTCGTAGATCACGATCGGCACAGCGACCGTGGCGAGGATGAATGTCCGGGGGACGGTGGGCACACTCCGCTGGTGGGGCGGACCTCGAAGCCGGTCTCCGACCGGGTGGCGGTCACGACCTCCTCCGACAATAGCGTCCCGCCGTATCCCTCGACCGCGGCGCGGCCTGCGGCCACGAGCTCGGAGGACGGCAGGCCGTCGCGGGACAGGACCCCGTCGTCGGAGCGCCGGCTGTCGCCGACCCGCGGACCCGTCTGAAGCCGCGTCGCGGGAATGGCCGGACCATGTTGCCGCTGACCGGGAGGCCGGCGCCGTTCAGGCCTGGAACTTCGTCATGCGGGTCTGCTGCACCGTGAGGTGACATCCGTGAGGCACCAGTACTTGTGAGTCGGCCGTCAACGCCGCACGAGGCTGCCGCGACCGGGCTCCTGCTGTCAGGCGCACCTATCCGCCGGTCCTGACAGCACATACGAAAACACCCCCGAACAACCGAGGTTGTCCGAAGGTGTTCCCGATGGTCAGAGGCGCTTTCGTCGCGTTTCCGCAGGTCAGCGGACCGCCGTTCTCAGATGTCGTAGTACGCTAGCTCGAACTCGTGCGGGTGCGGGCGGGCCTGCACCGGCGCGATCTCGTTGGTGCGCTTGTAGTCGATCCAGGTCTCGATCAGGTCGGGAGTGAAGACGTTGCCGGCCGTCAGGAACTCGTGGTCGGCCTCGAGGGAGTCGAGGACGGCGTTGAGCGAGGTCGGGACCTGGTCGATGTCGGCCATCTCGTCCGGCGGGAGCTCGTAGATGTCCTTGTCGACCGGGGCGGGCGGCTCGATCTTGTTCTTGATGCCGTCGAGGCCGGCGAGCAGCAGCGCCGAGAAGGCGAGGTAGGGGTTCGCCGACGGGTCGGGGCAGCGGAACTCGACGCGCTTGGCCTTCGGGTTCGAGCCGGTGATCGGGATCCGCACGCAGGCCGAGCGGTTGCGCTGGGAGTAGACCAGCGAGATCGGGGCCTCGAAGCCGGGGACCAGGCGGTGGTAGGAGTTCACCGTCGGGTTGGTGAAGGCCAGCAGCGACGGGGCGTGCTTGAGCATGCCGCCGATGTAGTAGCGCGCCATGTCGGACAGGCCGCCGTACCCGGTCTCGTCGTAGAACAGGGGCGAGCCCTCGTTCCAGATCGACTGGTGCACGTGCATGCCCGAGCCGTTGTCACCGAAGATCGGCTTGGGCATGAAGGTCGCCGACTTGCCGTTGCGCCACGCGGTGTTCTTGATGATGTACTTGAACTTCATCACGTCGTCGGCGGCCTTGAGCAGCTCGTCGAAGCGGTAGTTGATCTCCGCCTGGCCGGCGGTGCCGACCTCGTGGTGGGCGCGCTCGACCTGCAGGCCGGCCCGCTCGAGCTCGATGACCATCTCGTCGCGCAGCTCGCCGAAGTGGTCGGTGGGGGCGACGGGGAAGTAGCCACCCTTGTACTTGACCTTGTAGCCGCGGTTGTCGTTCTCGAACGCGTCACCGGTGTTCCAGGCGCCCGCGGAGGAGTTGATCTCGTAGAACCCGGCGTTGGCCTTGGTCTCGAAGCGCACGTTGTCGAAGACGTAGAACTCGGCCTCGGGGGCGAAGAACGCCTGGTCGCCGACACCGGTGGTGGCCAGGTAGGCCATCGCCTTGCGGGCGATGTTGCGCGGGTCGCGCGAGTAGGCCTCGCCCGAGATCGGGTCGTGGATGAAGAAGTTGACCACCAGGGTCTTCGCGACCCGGAAGGGGTCGAGGTAAGCCGTGGTCGGGTCCGGGAACAGCGACATGTCGGACTCGTGGATGGCCTGGAAGCCGCGGATCGACGAGCCGTCGAAGCCCAGGCCGTCGTCGAAGACCGACTGGTCGAACGAGGACACCGGGACCGTGAAGTGCTGCATGACACCGGGCAGGTCGCAGAAGCGCACGTCGACCATCTCGACGCCCTCGTCCTTGATGTACTTGAGCAGCTCCTCGCTGTTCTGGAACATTCGTCCTCCTTGGTCGTCCCCGTCGGACGACCGGCAGATCTGAGAGTGGACACCCGCGGCGACGATGCCTCGGACGATGCGCTCACCCTACGAGTGAGGCAGTTTCCAGACCGTATCGGACGTGTTTCCCCCGTGTAACAGACGTCCAAGTCGGCCGTGGGCGGGCTCCACAGGCCCGGTCTCTAGGCTGTCCGGGTGAGCCACCCCAGCAGCCAGCCGAGCGCGACCGAACGTCGAGACCGCCTCCTGGCCACGCCGGTTCCTGGCCCTGGCCGTCGACTGGGCCGCCTGCACGCTGGCGGTCGGCCTGTTCACCCCCGTGTACGGCGCCGCTGCCGACCCGCTGTCCGGCACCTACGTGCTCGGCCTCTTCGTGCTCGAGTCGGCGCTGTTCACCGCGCTGCTCGGCGGCTCCTTCGGCAAGATCGTCACCCGGCTGCGGGTGGTGCGCCCGCACGGCGATCCGCGCCCCCCGGGGCTGCTGCAGGCCTTGGCCCGCCAGCTGCTGGTGGCCCTGGTGATCCCGCCGCTGGTCTTCCGCCCCGACGGCCGCGGCCTGCACGACATCGCCGCCGGCACCTGCACCGTCACCGTGCCGACGTTTCGCCGGCTTGCCGGAAGGTGAAGACTGGGGGGACAGCTCCCCCACGAGAGGTCCCACCATGAAGCGCACCCCGACCTGGCGGCGTACGGCCGTCGCCGCCGTCCTGCCCCTGGCCCTCGGCGGCCTGGCCGCCTGCGGGGGACAGGAGAGCGCGGAGGACACCAGCAGCGCCTCCGCCCAGCTGGAGGAGCAGGCCGACGATCAGTCGGGCGAGGAGGTCGGCGACCTCGAGGCCGGCGACACGGTCCCCGACGACGAGTTCGTGACCCTGGTGACGGCTGCCTTCGAGGACGCGACCACGGCGCGCACCACCATGACCTCGGAGACGGCCGGGGTCACGATCAGCGCGGAGGGGCTCGTCGACTACACCGCGACGACGCCCGCGATGCGGATGACGATGCAGTCCGAGGAGCTCGGCGACGAGCCGATCGAGATGATCCTGGTCGACAACGTGATGTACATGCAGGCGCCTGACCTGGGCGGCAAGTACCTCTCGATGGACCTCGACGAGCCGGGGAACCCGCTGGGTCCGATGATGACCGACTCGATGGACCCCTCGAAGCAGGCCGAGATGATGCGGGCCGGCCTCGAGAGCGTCACCTTCGTCGGTGAGGAGGACGTCGACGGCGAGTCGATGGAGCGCTACTCCGCCACGCTCGACCCGAGCGCCGCGCTCGAGGGGATGCAGGGCATGGAGGGCGTCCCGAAGTCGATGATGCCCGAGCAGATGCAGTCCGACACCTGGTTCGACGACGACGGCCGGGTGCGCCGCATGGTCATCGACATGGGCGACCTCGGATCGACCGACGATGCGCATGGACGACTGGGGCACCGAGGTCGACATCGAGGCGCCGCCCGCCGGCCAGGTCACCACCATGGACGACATGATGGGCTCGATGACCCAGATGGGCTGAGCGCTGCTCAGCGCCCCCGCATGTTCTGGCGCATGCCCTTCATGCTGGTCGGCACCGGGCCCTTGGGCAGCGGCACCGCGGGGCGGCTGGCGTCGAGCGCCTTGAGCCGGTTGCGGATGTCGGTGATGTCGGCGGGGCGGACCTCGCGCTTCATCTTGCGCAGCTTCTTCATCAGCTGCGGGAGCGGCACCTGGCCCTCCTCGCGGCCCACGACGATCTCGTGCACCGGCGTCTCGGAGACGACCCGCTCGTGCTTGCGGCGCTCACCGGCCATCAGCGCGCGCAGGCGCGAGCCGTTGCCCTCGCCGACCAGGATGATGCCCGGAGGGCCCACCACCCGGTGCACGACGTCCTGCTGGCGGTTGAAGGCCACGGCGTTCTCGGTGTGCCAGCCGCGCTTGAGCATGTTGAGCGAGGCGGCGGCGGCGCCGGGCTGGCCCTCCATCTGGCTGTAGGCCGAGGCCTGCGCGCGGCGGCTGAAGAGGATCAGCGCACCGAGGGTGCCGAACATGATGCCGCCGATGACCGAGAGCACCCACTCGATCGCGCCGCTGCCGGGCAGGATCTTGAAGATGAAGAAGCCCAGGACACCGGTGACGAGGAACGTCAGCAGGAGCCACAGCCCGATGCGCGGGTCGGTCCTCTTGGTGATCCGGTAGGTCTCGGCGAACTGCTGGCGGCGGTTCATCGACGACGCGTCGGTCTGCTTGGCCATGCGGAAGCGTGCCTCACTCGGGTCGGCCCGGGGTGCGACCCGCGGGCGGGGTTCAGACGGTGGCGCCCTCTCGCGCCTCCATCGCCTGACGGTACAGCCGTCCGGCCCGGTACGACGAACGGACCAGCGGTCCGGACATCACGCCGGAGAACCCGATCTCGTCGGCCTCGTCCTTCAGCTCCACGAACTCCTCGGGCTTGACCCACCGCTCGACGGGGTGGTGGCGCGCCGAGGGGCGCAGGTACTGGGTGATCGTGATCAGCTCGCAGCCGGCCTCGTGCAGGTCGCGCAGGGCCTGGCTGACCTCCTCGCGGGTCTCGCCCATGCCCAGGATCAGGTTCGACTTGGTCACCAGGCCGAAGTCGCGGGCCTGGGTGATCACGTCCAGGGAGCGCTCGTAGCGGAACGCGGGGCGGATCCGCTTGAAGATCCGCGGCACGGTCTCGACGTTGTGGGCCAGCACCTCGGGACGGCTCTCGAAGACCTCCTGCAGGAGGTCGGGCTTGCCGTTGAAGTCGGGGATCAGGTTCTCGACACCGGTGTCGGGGTTGAGCTCGTGGATCACCTTGACGGTCTCGGCGTACAGCCAGGCGCCGCCGTCGGGCAGGTCGTCGCGGGCGACGCCGGTGATGGTGGCGTAGCGCAGCTGCATCTTCTGCACCGACTCAGCGACCCGGCGCGGCTCGTCGCGGTCGAGGGGCTGTGGCTTGCCGGTGTCGATCTGGCAGAAGTCGCAGCGACGCGTGCACTGGTCGCCGCCGATGAGGAAGGTGGCCTCGCGGTCCTCCCAGCACTCGAAGATGTTGGGGCAGCCGGCCTCCTGGCACACGGTGTGCAGGCCCTCGCCCTTGACGAGGCTCTGCAGCTCCTTGTAGGCCGGGCCCATCTTGGCGCGGGTCTTGATCCACTCCGGCTTGCGCTCGATGGGGGTCTCGGCGTTGCGGACCTCGAGTCGGAGGAGCTTGCGGCCTTCGGGTGCAGGTGCCTGTGTCACGCGCTCGACTGTACGCCGCGGGTCCAGCCGCGACCGAGTCGGTGGGGTACCCGGCGGTAGTGCTGCCGGGCGGCCGGGTCAGGGCACGTCGCGGCGCCGGTAGGAGCCCAGCGAGAGCGCGCCGGCACCGAGCAGGAGCACCCCGAGGTAGAGGCCGCCGTCGGTCGCGGTGAGCACCCGCTCGCCCTCGCACTCCGCGCCCGAGCCGCCCCGGCGCGTGAAGCACTCCTCGGGCAGGTCGCTCTCGTCGTAGTAGCGCAGCTCGTTGGTCACGAAGGCCAGCACGTTGAGCTGCGGCTGCCAGCGCTCGGTGTTGCCGCCGACGCTGCCGAGCAGGCCGATGAGGGTGCCGCCCACGACCGAGACCGCGAAGAGCACGCCGATGGTGGCCACGGTGCTGCGGAAGAGCATGGTCAGCGCGTAGCCGCCCAGTGCGCCGGCGGCGGCCAGCAGCGCCCCCCGCGCGACGAGCTCGAAGCCGTCGCCGACGACACCGCCGCCGGTGGCGAGATCGCGCGAGGCGGCCAGTCCCCAGAGCCCGGTCCAGTACGCCGTCAGCACCGCCCCGGCGACCAGGGCGCCGACGAGCGTGACCACGACTGCCTTGGCGGCCCACACCCGGGCCCGGCGCGGCTCGAAGAGCAGCTGGTTGCTCATCGATCCCGAGCTCCAGTCGTGCCCGACGAAGGTGGTGCCCACCAGCAGCATCAGCAGGCCCACCACGGCCACGACGCCGAGCAGCGACCCCTCGCGGGTCTCGGAGCCGAGCTGCAGCGTGGCCCGGCCGCCGTACCAGTCGAGGATCTGGGCACGGCAGGCCTGCTCGACCACGGCCGCGTCCGTCGAGGCGGGAGCGGGGTAGAGGAATCCCTCGGGGTCGCGCTCGCAGCGGCGCACCTCCTTGGCGGCGTACCGCTCGGAGAGGATCCGGTCCTGCTCGGCCGCGGAGACCGGGCGGGTGCTCCACGCCACCGAGGCCAGGATCAGCGCGGGGGCCGCGACCGCTGCCACCAGCAGCAGCACGACCGCGCGGCGCCAGCGCAGCCTGGTGGCCTCGACCCGCAGCAGCGCCCTCATGCCGCACCGTCCATCGTGGCCCGGCTCGTCGTCGTCTGGCTCGTCGTCGTCTGGCCCGACGTCGTCTGGCCCAGGGTGTCGGCGGCGGTGAGCTCGAGGAAGTAGCTCTCGAGGTCCTGGCGCTGGGCGGTCAGGCCCTCGAGCCAGATGCCGGCCTCGCCGAGCAGCCGGGTCACCTCGGCCGGCTCCTCGGTGTCGACGAGGAACGAGCGCTCGTCGGGCCCAGGACCGGTCGGGTGCCCGGCCGCCTCGAGCAGCCGCCTGGCCTCGCCGGGCGCCGCCACGTCGACCCGGTAGGCCGCGCCGGCGGCGAGCAGGTCGGCCACCGTGCCGGAGGCCAGCAGCCGGCCGTTGCCGATGATCGTGGCCGAGGTGCAGACCTGCTGCACCTCGGCGAGGATGTGCGAGCTGAGCAGCACCGTCACGCCGCGTTCGCCCAGGTCGCGGATGGTGTCGCGGATCTCGCGGATGCCGGCCGGGTCGAGGCCGTTGGTCGGCTCGTCGAGGATCAGCAGCGCCGGGTCCTTGAGCAGGGTGGCCGCGATCGCCAGGCGCTGCTTCATGCCCAGCGAGTAGGACCGGAACCGGTCGCCGTCGCGCCCGGTCAGCCCGACGGTCTCGACCGCCTCGTCGACGCGGGTGTCGGGCGCGCCGATCGAGCGCGAGAGCAGCAGCAGGTTCTGCCGGCCGCTCAGGTTGGGGGAGAACTTCGGCGACTCCACGACCGCACCGACGCGGCCGACCACGGCCGGCAGCTCGTCGGGCACCGGGCGCCCGAAGAGGCGCATCGTGCCGCTGGTGGCCCGGGCCAGGCCCAGCAGCATCCGGATCGTCGTGGTCTTGCCCGACCCGTTGGGGCCCAGGAAGCCGTGCACGCCGCCGGCGGGCACCGCGAGGTCGAGGCCCTGCACCGCGACCCGGGTCTGCCCCTTGCGGGTGCGGAACTCCTTGCGCAGCGCGCTGGTCTCGATGACCAGGTCGTGCCCGGTGTCGACTGCGAGGTCGCGCGTTGTGCTCACGGCGCCGAGCGTGGCAGAGCCGCTGGTCTTTGCCTTCGCGACGCGCCGTCGAGGCGGGTCAGGCGCCGGGCGTGACCAGCTCGATGCGCGGGGCGCGGCCCGGCTCGGGCCGCGGCTCGTAGTCGGGGGTCGGCCGGTAGTCGTCCCAGGCGAGCATCTCGGTGAGGTGGTGCGCAGCACCGGCAGGGCGTCCTCGACGCCGACTCGACGCCCGGTCTCCTGGCTCAGCGTGGTCACCCCGGCGTCGGCGATGCCGCAGGGCACGAACCGGTCGTACCAGCCGAGGTCGACGTCGCAGTTCAGCGCGATGCCGTGCATCGTCACCCCCCGGCTGACGCGGATGCCGATGGCGCCGATCTTGCGCTCGCCGGCCCGCTCGTCGGCGCGCAGCCAGGCGCCGCTGCGCCCGGGCACCCGGGCGGTCTCGACCCCGAAGTGCGCGCAGGTGGCGATCATCGCCTCCTCCATGCGCCGCACGAAGTCGACGACCTTGACGTGGTCGGGCAGCGCCACGATCGGGTACGCCGACCAGCTGCCCGGGGCCGTGGAAGGTGATCTTGCCGCCGCGGTCGACGTCGATCACCGGCGCGCCGCCGGCGTCGAGCGGACGCTCGTGGGCCTCGGTGCGCTTGCCGGCGGTGAAGGTCGGCGGGTGCTCGAGCAGCAGCACGGTGCCGGGCCGTTCGCCGGCGACCACCCGGGCGTGCACCTCGCGCTGCAGCTCCCAGGCGGCCAGGTAGTCGACCGCGTCGGACCCCAGGCCCGCTACCTCGAACTGCACGCTCTCCTGCTCGTACGCCGCCTCGCTCATGCCGGCGAGCCTACGCCTGTGGACAGCGTGGTGGGCGCCGGCCACGGGGGGAAGGAGGAGGACATGCGCTCCCCGTCCCGGCCCGCCCGTGCCCTCGCTCGTGCTCTCGTGGCGGCGCTCCTGCTGGTGCTGCTGGGTGGTCCGGCGGCGGCGGGGCCGCAACCGGTGGCGCCCGGGGCGGCCGGGCCGGCGGCCACGGGGCCGGGGGAGCGGCAGGCCCGGGCGGTGCTGGCCGCGTGGGACGAGAGCCGCGCCGCGGCCTGGCGCCGTGGCGACCGCGCCGGGCTCGCCGACCTCTACACCGCCGGCTCGCTCGCCGGGGCACGTGACCTGCGGATGCTCGACGCGTGGCTCGAGCGCGGTCTGCGGGTGCGCGGGATGGCGGTCGAGGTGCTGTCACTCGAGGTGCTGCACGACGGGGCGCACCGGCTGGCCCTGCGGGTCACCGACCGGCTGGCGGGCGCGGTCGCCGTCGGCAGCGGCGTACGACGGCGTGCTGCCGCGCGACCGGCCCACCAGCCGGGCGCTGGTGCTGCGGCGCAGCGATCGGGCCGGTGGCGGGTGGCGTCGGTGCGGCTGCGCGGGCTGGTGAGAGGCTCAGCCGCGGCCGGCGAGCCCGGTCTCGACGACCGCCGCGACGTCGGGGTCCTGGAACGAGTAGCCGGACTCCAGCAGCGCCTCGGGACGCACGTTGAGGGAGCCGAGCAGCTCGGGCGCCATCTTGCCGGCGCCCACGCGCAGCAGCGGCGCCGGCACGGTCGCGACGCTGGGCCGGTGCAGCGCGGAGGCGAGGGTCTCGGGTGAACTCGGCGTTGGTCGGGGTCCTCTCGCAGCACATGTTGAAGGGACCGGCTGCGCTGTCGTGCTCGGCCAGGTGCACCACCGCACCGACCCAGTCGCGCAGCGAGATCATCGCCATGTGCTGGCGGCCGCTGCCCAGCCGACCGCCGAGGCCGAGCTTGAAGAGCGGCACGAGCTGCTTCATCGGCGGGCTGCGGCGGTCCATCACCGGCGAGGTGCGCAGCACGCACACCCGCGAGCCGGCCGCGGCGGCCGGCTCGGTGGCAGCCTCCCACTCGCGGCTCACGTCGGTCAGCAGCGCCTCGCCCCGGCTGTCGGAGGTCTCGGTCAGCAGCTGGTCGCCGTGGTCGCCGTAGAAGGCGATCCCGTTGCCGGCCAGGAAGGCCGGCGGCACCGACGACTCCGCGATCACCTCGGCCAGCAGCCGCGTGGTGCGCACCCGGCTCTCGCGGACCTCGCGAGCCCACTTGTCGGAGTGCACGTTGCCGATGAGCGGCGCCCCGGCCAGGTTGACCACCACGTCGGCGCCGCCGACGAGGTCGCGGTCGACCACGCCGGCGTACGGGTCCCACGTCGAGGCGTCCTCCTCGCCGGTGGGGCTGCGCACCAGCCGGGTGACGCGGTGCCCGCGCTCGCGCAGCGCCTGTCGCAGGTGGGTGCCGAGGAAGCCGGACGACCCGGCGATGACCACGTGGAGGCTCATGACCTCGAGACTGCCATGCAGCACACCACCGGACCTCACCTCCCCGCGCGACCCGGCCCGGATCTCCCGCCCACCCGGCCCAAACTTCGCGCTGACTCGTCCCGAACTTCCCCTCGAGCCGGCCCGAACGTCCCGTCACCAGGTTCGGGCCGACTCGACGCGAGATCCTGGCCGACTCGACGCGAGATCCTGGCCGGGTCGGCGCGAAGTCCGGGCCGGGTCAGCCGGCGAGGTGGCGCCAGCGCGGGGCCAGCTGGGACCAGGGTCCGGTGGCGGCCACCGTGCCGTCGACCAGCACCACCACCCGGTCCGCGCGGGCCAGGGCGGCGGCCTTCGAGGTGGCGCCGATGACGGTGGTACCGCGCTCGCGCAGCGACTCCCACAGCTCGATCTCGGTGGCTGCGTCGAGCGCCGAGGAGACGTCGTCGGCCAGCAGCACCTCCGCGTCGCAGGCCAGCGCGCGGGCCAGCGCGACCCGCTGCACCTGCCCGCCCGAGAGCCGTACACCGCGGTGCCCGACCAGCGAGTCCGCGCCCCCGGCCTCGGCCACGTCGCGCTCCAGGCGGGCCGCGGCGACCGCCGGCTCGACCTGCCGGTCGGGGTGGTCGAGGCGGATGTTGTCGCGGAAGGTGCCCGAGAGCACCCGTGGCACCTGGGCCACGTGGGCGATCCGGCAAGGGCGCAGCTCGGTCTGGGGGTCCGTCAGCGCCCGGTCGTTCCAGCGCACCTCGCCGCGCGTGGTCACCAGGCCGGCGAGCGCCGAGAGCAGGCTCGACTTGCCGGAGCCGACCTGGCCCAGCAGCAGCACCAGCTCGCCGCGCTCGACGCGCAGGTCGATGCCGTGGGCACCGACGGTGCCGTCGTCGTGGACCGCGGTGAGGCCCCGCACCTCGAGGGTGCGCAGCGGGTCGCGGGCCGGCGCCGCGGGCGCGGGGGAGGCCCCGGCGACCAGGTCGACGCCGGGTGGCTCGGCCATCAGGTCGCCACCCCCGGCGAGGCGGCTGGTCTCGTGCATCCAGGCCCGGGTGCCCGGCGCCTCGGTCACCACCGAGCCGGCGACGCGGCCGAACCAGTCGAAGCCGGCGACGGCGTTGCCGACCAGCAGCGCGGTCGCCAGCCCCCACCCGTCGGCGACGTAGACCGCCCAGGCGGCGACGAAGCCCAGCTGCACCATCACGATCGGCACGCCGTCGAGCAGCGCCTGGACGCGGTGCTCCTTGACCGCGGCCTCGACGCGGCCGTGGTCGACGTCGCGCAGGTGCTGGTGGACGTCGGGCGTGGCAGCCGCGAGCTTGACGGTGCGCACCGACTCCAGCGCCGAGACCAGCGAGCGGCCGAAGCGCGCGCGTGCCGCCGACGAGGCCGCGGCCGAACGGCCGGCCACCCGGCGCCCGAGCGAGGAGGCCAGGGCCGAGGTGACCATCACCGCGAGCAGCACCGCGCCGGCCAGCAGGCTGCGGGCCAGCGCCGAGGTCAGCGCCACGATGACCAGGCCGTTGACGAGGTCGACCCACCGGTCGGCGTAGCGCGCGAGCCGGTCGGCGTCCATCGCCCTGGCCACCACCTCGCCCGGCGGGGTCCGGGTCAGCCGCTGCTGCTCGGTCTGGCCCTGCAGCACGGCGGCGCGCACCCGCAGCATCACCGCGATCCACCAGCGCGGGTAGACCTTGAAGGCCCACGCCAGCAGCAGCGGCGCCACCATCAGCGAGGCGACCAGTGCGACGACGAGGCCCCACGGGCGCCCGCCCTGCTGCAGGTCCTCGACCAGCAGGCCCCAGATCCAGCCGGTGACCGCGCCGAAGGCGCCGGTGGTGGCCGAGAAGGTGAAGAGCAGCGCGCCGAGCAGGCCCCACCGGGGCTCGACCAGCAGCGCGTTCCACACGGTGCGGGTCAGACTGGGCAGGGGGCGCAGGGTCGGCTGCGCCGGCGCCTCGCCCGTACGCCGCGTGCTGCCGAGGTCGGCGTCGCGTGCGGCCTGGTGTGCCGCGGCGTGACTCTCGTCGTGCTCGTGCTCGTGCTCGTGCGCGGACGCCGCGAGCAGGTCGCGGAACGCCCCGGGCTCACGGGCGAGCACCGCGCGCGGGCCCTGCTGCACCACGCGGCCGGCCTCGAGCACCGCCACCTGGGCGGCCCGCTCGGTGGTGCCCAGGCGGTGGGCCACCAGCAGGCCGGTGCGACCGGCGAGCAGGCGGTCGGCGGCGCGCACGACGCGCGCCTCGGTGACCGGGTCCATGCGGGCGGTGGCCTCGTCGAGCACCACCACGCGCACGTCGCGCACCAGCAGCCGGGCGAAGGCGACCAGCTGTTCCTCACCGGAGGACAGGGTGGTGCCACCCGGCCCGAGTGGGGTGTCGAGGCCCTGCGGCAGCCCGGAGACCCAGCTGTCGAGACCGAGCTCGGTGACGGCGCCCTCGACGGCCCCGCGCGAGCCCCCAGCGAAGAGCGCGATGTTCTCGGCGAGGGTGCCCGCCAGGATCTCGGTGCGCTGGGTGACGACCCCGACCGCGCTGCGCAGGGCCTGCAGGTCGAGGTCGAGCACGTCGCGCCCACCGAGCAGCACGCTGCCCGGCTCGGGGTCGACGGCGCGGGAGACGAGCGAGGCGAGCGTCGACTTGCCCGAGCCGGTGCGGCCCACGAGCGCGCACGTGGTGCCCGCGCGCACCGCCAGCTCGACGCCCTGCAGGGCGAACGGCCCGGTGCCGTAGGAGAAGTGCAGGTCGCGCAGCTCGAGGTCGAGCGGCCCGGTGGGCAACGGCTCGCCGCCGGTGGGCTCGGCCTCGGCGCCCATCAGCTGGCGCAGTCGCAGCACTGCGCCGAAGCCGGCCTGCAGGTCGGGCAGCTGGCGGGCCAGCTGGTCGACCTGGCCCACGAAGGTGGTGGTGACCAGGAAGAGCGTGACCAGCGCGGCGGTGCCGAGCCGGTCGCCGAGCACCAGGGCGACCCCGACGACGGCGGTGCCGGCGAGCATGCCGTGCAGCAGGGTGCCGGTGCGCCGTCCGACCTGGCTCTCCAGCTGCAGGACCTCGGCGAAGCGGGCGTGCACCGTCGCGGCGAGCTCGGTGCAGCGGCGTACGAGGTGGGCCTGGCCCAGGGAGGTGCGCAGGTCGTCGCGGGCGGCGACCCCCTCCTCCATGGCGGCTGCGTGGTCGGTCCAGGCGATCTCCTCCACGATCTTGCGCTCGGAGATCTGGGGCAGCAGCGGGCGCACCACCGCGACCGCGGCCACACCGGACAGGGGGAACAGGATGAAGGCCGGCCACCAGGTGAGTCCCGCGACCAGCCAGAGCGGACCGGAGGCCAGCAGCGTGCGGATGGCCATCCACACGCTCTGGCGCAGCAGCGAGCCGACCTCGTGGGTGTCGTCGTCGACGCGGTCGAGCACCTCGCCGACGGCCTGCTCGTCGAGCGCGGCCAGCGGCTGGAGCATCGCGGCGTCGAGCAGGTCGGCGCGCAGCCGGCCCTCGGCGCGGTCGGTGACCCCGGCCCAGACGGTGCGGCCCAGCGAGTCGAGCACCGCGGCCCCGACCACGCACAGGGCCAGCAGCCACACCAGGGCCACGCTCGCGTCCTCGGCCAGCCGGCCGGCGACGGCCGAGCCGGCAGCGGTGCCGATGGCGCCGAGCAGCGATCCGAGCAGGGCGAGCACCGCCCACGGGCTGCGCATCCGGCGCCAGTCGACGGGTCGTCGCTGTGCCGGCGGGTCGGTGGGCGGAGGGGTCTGGAGAGGCGCGGGGTGAGCGCCGAGATCGGTCATCGTCACGGTGCCCCGACGTTATGCCCTCGGGCCCCGGAGCGCCTCTTCATTTCAGGGTGGCGGCGTGCTGCGACGAGAGGCACGTGCCGGACGCGCACGCCCCGCCCGGGAGGCCCGGGCGGGGCGTGGTGGTCGTGCGGGTGCGGCGCTGCCGCGAGCGGCGCTCAGACCTCGAACTGGCCGCTCTCGAGGCGCTGCTTGACCTCCTGCAGGAAGCGACCCGCGTCGGCGCCGTCGACCAGGCGGTGGTCGTAGGTCAGCGCCAGGTAGACCATGTGGCGCACCGCGATGGTCTCGCCCAGGTTGGGGTCGTCGATGACGACCGGACGCTTGACCACCGCACCCGGGCCCAGGATCGCGACCTGCGGCTGGTTGATGACCGGGGTGTCGAAGAGCGCACCCACGCTGCCGAGGTTGGTGATCGTGAAGGTGCCGCCCGACAGCTCGTCGGGGCCGATCTTGTTGGTGCGGGTGCGCTCGGCCACGTCGGCGATCTTGCGGGCCAGGCCCGAGATCGACAGGTCGCCGGCGTCCTTGACCACCGGGGTGATCAGGCCCTTCTCGGTGTCCACCGCGAACGCGAGGTTCTCGCGGTCGTAGTAGGTGACCTCACCGGCCTCGGTGTCGATCGTCGCGTTCAGCGAGGGGTGCTGCTTGAGCGAGTCGACCGCCGCCTTGGCGAAGAACGGCAGGTAGGAGAGCTTGACGCCCTCGCGAGCCTGGAAGTCGGCCTTGTTGGCCTCGCGCAGCCGGGCGATGTTGGTGACGTCGACCTCGACGACCTGGGTGAGCTGGGCCGAGACCTGCAGCGACTCGACCATGCGCGCGGCGATGATCTTGCGCAGCCGCGAGAGCTTCTCGGTCTTGCCGCGCAGCGGCGACGGGCTGCTCGGCGCCGGGGCGCCGCCCGAGCTCGCAGCGGGAGCCGACGACGACGGGGCCGAGGAGGCGGCCGGCGCGGCCGGCTCCTCCTTGGCCTTGGCCGCCTCGAGCACGTCCTGCTTGCGGATGCGCCCACCGACACCGGTGCCGGTGACGGTGTTGAGGTCGACGCCGTGCTGGCCGGCGAGCTTGCGCACCAGCGGGGTCACGTAGCCGGGACCGTCGCCGCCGGAGGAGGAGCCGCCGGAGGAGGTGCTCGACGCGGAGGCGGGCTTCTCCTGCTCCTTGGTCGGCTCCGGGGCCTTCTCCTGCGCGGGAGCGGCCTCCTGCTTCGGCTCCTCCTTCGCGGGCTCCGGCTCGGGCTCCGGCTCGGGCTCCGGCTCGGGCTCGGGCTCCGGCTCGGGCTCGGGCTCCGGCTCCGGCTCGGGCTCCGGCTCGGACTCGTCGGTGGAGCCGTCCCCGATCACGGCCAGCTCGGCGCCGATCTCGACGGTCTCGTCCTCGGAGACCTTCACCTCGAGCAGGGTGCCGGCCACGGGGGAGGGGATCTCGGTGTCGACCTTGTCGGTGGAGATCTCCAGCAGCGGCTCGTCGACGGCGACCTCGTCGCCGACCTCCTTGAGCCACCGGGTCACGGTGCCCTCGGTGACCGACTCGCCCAGCTCGGGCAGGGTCACGGTGGTGCCGCTGCCGCCGGACTTCTTGGTCGCGGCGGCCGGCTTCTCGGTCTCCTCGAGGGGCTTGTCGTCGGAGCCGGACTTGGCCGACTCGGGGGTCTCGTCGCCGGGCGGCAGGTCGCCGGTCTCCTCAGCCACCTCCTCCTCCTGCTCGGCCTTCTTCTCCGCCTCGTCCTCGTCGGCGGGCTGCGCCTCCGGGGTGGCGGTGTCGTCGGCGTCGCTCGAGTCGTCGGAGTCGCCGCTGGACTCGCCCTCGTCACCGATCACCGCCAGGAGCGCGCCCACCTCGACGGTGTCGTCCTCCTCGACCTTGATCTCGAGCAGCGTGCCCGCGACCGGGCTCGGGATCTCGGTGTCGACCTTGTCGGTGGAGATCTCCAGCAGCGGCTCGTCGACCGAGACCGTGTCGCCGACCTGCTTGAGCCAGCGTGTGACGGTGCCCTCGGTGACGGACTCACCCAGTTCCGGGAGGTTGACTTCGGTGGCCAATGCAGTTCCTTCGCTCGCGGTCTTCGGTGGGGTGCTCGGTGGTGCGGGTGTGACGGGTGTGCCGGGCTCCAGGCTAGGAGCCCGTCACGAGTGCGCGTGCAGCGCCTTGCCGGCCAGGGCGAGGTGGGCCTCGCCGAGGGCCTCGTTCTGGGTGGGGTGGGCGTGCACCAGCGGGGCGACGTCCTCGGCGTGCGCCTCCCAGCCGTAGATCAGCTGGGCCTCGCCGATCAGCTCGCCGACCCGGTCGCCGACCATGTGCACGCCGACGACGGGGCCCTCGGTACGGCGTACGAGCTTGACGAAGCCCTGGGTCTTGAGGATCTGGCTCTTGCCGTTGCCGCCGAGGTCGTAGGTCAGCGTCTCGACCTGGTCGTCGCCGTACCTCGCGCGTGCGGTCGCCTCGTCGAGGCCGACCGAGGCGACCTCGGGGTGGGAGTAGGTGACGCGGGGGATGCCGGTCTCGTCGATCGGCGTCGGCTCGAGGCCGGCGATCTCCTCGGCCACGAAGATGCCCTGCTGGAAGCCGCGGTGGGCCAGCTGGAGGCCCGGCACGATGTCGCCGACGGCGTAGACGCCCTCGAGGTTGGTGCGGCAGCGCTCGTCGGTGCGCACGAAGCCGCGCTCCATCTCGACACCCTGCTCGTCGAAGCCGAGACCCTCGGTGACCGGGCCGCGCCCGACCGCGACCAGCAGCAGCTCGGCCTCGACGACGTCGCCGCCCTCGAGGGTGACGGCGACGCCGTCGTCGGTGGTCGTGACGCTCTGGAAGGGGGTGCCGGTGCGGGTCTTGATGCCGCGCTTCTTGAAGGTCCGCTCGAGCACCTTCGAGCTGGCCTCGTCCTCGGCGGCCACCAGGCGGGGCAGTGCCTCGACGATGGTGACCTCGGCGCCGAAGCTGCGCCACACGCTGGCGAACTCGCAGCCGATGACCCCGCCGCCGAGCACGACGACCGAGGTGGGCACCCGCTCGAGGCGCAGCGCGTGCTCGGAGGTGATCACGCGCTCTCCGTCGACCTCGAGGCCGGGCAGCGAGCGGGCGTAGGAGCCGGTGGCGAGCACGACGTGGCGCCCGGTGTAGGTGGTGCCGTCGACGGTGACCTCGCGGGGACCGGTCAGGCGGCCCTCGCCGGCGACGAGGGTGACGCCGCGGCCCTTGACCAGGCCGGTCAGGCCCTTGAAGAGGCGGGAGACGACGCCGTCCTTGTAGGAGTTCACCCCGGCCATGTCGATGCCCTCGAGCGTGGCGCGCACCCCGAACTGCTCCGAGTCGCGTGCCGAGTCGGCGATCTCGGCGGCGTGCAGCAGCGCCTTGGTGGGGATGCAGCCCACGTGCAGGCAGGTGCCGCCGAGGTCGCCCTTCTCCACCAGCGCGACCTTGAGGCCGAGCTGGGCGGCGCGCAACGCGCACGCATAACCCCCCGAACCAGCGCCGAGGATGAGTACGTCGAAGTCGGTGTCGGCCACCGTCGTCCTTCCGTGGGTGATCGCGAGCTGCGGCTCATCCTTGCACTTCCGGCGAGCGTGTCGACACCGCCCTTCGGGTCGTCGGCTCGGGTCTCTTGGCAGAATGGTCCCCATGGGACTCATGGACCGCTTCCGCCGGGGCTCGAAGCCGCGCATGCGCAAGCCCGCGCGTGACGCCGCGCGCACCGGCTCGACGAGGGTGCGCGCCTCCGACGCCGTCGACCGCGAGCACCTCAGCGCCTGGGTCTCCGAGCGGCGCGGCGTCGAGGGGTTCGTCGAGCCCCGCACCGCCGTCAGCGACGTGACGCTGCTGCTGGTGGCCCATGACGGCGAGTGGACCCGGCGGCGGGTGCCGTCGATCGACTGGGCGCACGACTTCTGCAACCGCTTCCAGGTGCCGTCGTACGACGCCGGGCTGGTGGGCATCCCGCAGCGGATGCGCGACTACAACAGCCGGATGAAGAAGCAGGGCCGGCAGGACCCGTAGGTCCCGCCAGCCCCGGGGGAGCTTCATCGGCCGGCCGACAAAGCTCCCGGGTGGCCGATGAAGTTTTATCGGCCACCCGCCAGGTTCATCGGCCGGCCGATGAAACTCCCGCAGGAGCGGTCAGGCCAGGCCGCGGGCCAGGTCGACCAGCGTCGCGACGGCGAAGCCGGTGCCACCGTTGGTGAGGTGGCCGTCGGGGCCGCCGGCGTTGTACGACGGGCCGGCGATGTCGAGGTGGGCCCACGGGCGCCCGTCGGTGAACTCGCGCAGGAACGCGCCGGCGAAGAGCCCGCCGCCCCAGCGCACCCAGTCGTGCTGGGCGAGGTCGGCGATCTTGCTCGAGGTGACGCGCTGCTTCATCTCCTCGGGGATCGGCATCGCCCAGATCGGCTCGCCGGCGCTGGCGCCCGCGTCGACGACCTGGGCGACGACGTCCTCGGAGCCCATCACGCCGGCCATCTTGTTGCCGAGGGCGACGACCATGGCGCCGGTCAGGGTGGCGACGTCGACGATCAGGTCGGGCTCGGTCTGGGTGGCGCGCACCAGCGCGTCGCCGAGCACGAGGCGGCCCTCGGCGTCGGTGTTGAGCACCTCGACGGTCTTGCCGCCGTACATCGTCAGGACGTCGCCGGGTCGCGTCGCGTCGCCCGAGACCATGTTCTCGGCCATCGGGGCGAAGCAGGAGACCTTGACCGGCAGGCCGAGCTCGGCGATGGCGAGGGTGGCCTGGATGACCGCGGCGGCGCCGGCCATGTCGGACTTCATCTCGTGCATGCCCTGGGCGGGCTTGATGCTCAGGCCGCCGGAGTCGAAGGTGATGCCCTTGCCGACCAGCGCCAGGTGCGTCGTCGCGCCCCTGGGTGCGTAGGTGATCTCGACCAGGCGCGGCGGGGCCGACGAGCCGGCGCCCACCCCGAGGATGCCGCCGCAGCCGAGCTCGGCGAGCTCGGCCTCGTCGAGGACGCGCAGGGTGATCTTGGGGGCGCCGCGGCCCTTGCCGAGCTCCTTGGCGCGGGTCCGGGCCGACTCGGCGAAGGCCGGCGGGCGCAGGTCGCCCGGGGGAGTGTTGACCCAGTCGCGGGTGGCCGCGACCGCCCGGGTGACGACCTGGGCCTCCTCCAGTGCGGTGACGACCTCCTTCTTGCGGGCGGCGCCGCTGAGCAGCACCACCTCGCCCGCGGTGGTGTCGTCGGGCGTCGTGTCCTGCTTGTACGTCGTGAACGTGTAGGCGCCCAGCGCCCAGCCCTCGGCCACGGCGCGCACCTGCTCGGGAGCCTGCGCCGGCAGCGCGACCGCGACGTTGGCGGCGTTGGTCACCGCACGGGCCGCGGCACCCGCGGCGCGGCGCAGGTCGGCGGGCTGCGGGTCGCTGCCCAGCCCGACCAGCACGAGCAGGGGCGCGCCGATGGCGCCGGAGGTGGGGACGCGGGTGACCTCGCCGACGGTGCCCTTGACGTCGAGGCTGGCCAGCAGCGGGCGCAGCTTGCGTCCGTAGGCCTTCGCTACGTCCTCCCCTCCGGGCGCGAGGTCGAGACGGGGGCCGGTGTCCTTGGCCGAGCGGCGGCCCGTGGGGCTGCTCTGCACGACACCGACGACGACGGCGTCGGCCTTGGTCTTGGCGGGGCTGGCACTGCGCAAGGTAAACGAGGTCACCGCGCCACACTAACCATGGCGCGACCACCCCGCGGCGCGACCCACGTCACCCCCGCCCGGGCGGGTGCCGCTGGGGTAGGTTCGCGCCATGGCCGACCTGTTGACCTCGCCGCTGCACGACCGCCACCGGGCGCTGGGGGCCAAGACCGCCTCGTTCGGGGGGTGGGAGATGCCGCTGGAGTACCCCACCGGCGTGGTCGCCGAGCACACCGCGGTCCGCACGGCCGTGGGGGTCTTCGACGTCAGCCACCTCGGCAAGGCCGAGGTCACCGGCCCCGGCGCCGCGGCGTACGTCAATGCCTGCCTGACCAACGACCTCGACCGGATCGGGCCCGGCCAGGCGCAGTACACGCTGTGCTGCGACGACGAGACCGGCGGCGTGGTCGACGACCTGATCGTCTACCGCTACTCCGACGAGCGGGTGCTGCTGGTGCCCAACGCGGCCAACACCGCCGAGGTGGTGCGCCGCCTGGCCGGGTCCGCACCTGAGGGCGTCGAGGTCACCGACCGGCACCGCGACCTGGCCGTGCTCGCCGTGCAGGGCCCCCGCAGCGACGAGGTGATGACCGCGCTGGGTCTGCCGGTCGACCACGACTACATGAGCTTCGTCGAGGCGACGTACGCCGGCGCCACGGTCGTGGTGTGCCGCACCGGCTACACCGGCGAGCGCGGCTACGAGCTGCTGGTGCCCAACGAGTCGGCCGCCGCGGTGTGGGACGCGCTGCTCGAGGCCGGTGCCGAGCACGGCATCCTGCCCTGCGGGCTGGGGGCCCGCGACACGCTGCGCACCGAGATGGGCTACCCGCTGCACGGCCAGGACATCCGCCCCGACGTCACCCCGGTGCAGGCCCGGATGGCCTGGGCGGTCGGCTGGGACAAGCCGGCCTTCTGGGGCCGCGAGGTGCTGGTGCGTGAGCGGGCCGACAAGCCGGTGCGGGTGCTGCGCGGCATCGTGGCCACCGGCCGGGGCATCCCGCGTCCGGGGATGAGCGTCTCGCTGAGCGCCGACGTGCTGGTCGGCGAGGTCACCTCCGGCACCTTCAGCCCCACCCTGCGCAAGGGTGTCGGCCTCGCGCTGGTGGCCGCCAGCGTGGCTCCCGACGCCGAGGTCGGCGTCGACGTCCGCGGCCGTCGCGAGATCTTCCAGCTCACCAAGCCCCCGTTCGTCGACCCGTCGGTGAAGGAGTCCTGATGAACCTGCCCGAGCAGCCCCCGACCTTCCGTCCGCCCACGCCCGCCGAGCGGCCCTGGTGGTGGCGCCTGGAGGACGCCGAGGGCAACGAGGTGAGCGTCGAGGGCGAGCTGGCCGACCAGCGCTTCGCCAGCCAGGCCGACGCGGAGTCGTGGGTGGGTGAGGTGTTCGCCGACCTCGCCGACGAGGGCGTCGACGCCGTGGTCCTCTTCGAGCTCGAGCGCCGGGTCTACGGCCCGATGTCGCTGCATCCCTGACCCACCCCACTTACCGTGCGCGCCGCCGACGAGCAGGACTTCGCGGCGTACGTCGCCGCGAGACGCCCCGGCCTGGTGCAGGCGGTCGCGGCGCTGGGCAGCCCGCCCGGCCACGCCGCCGTCCTGACCGACCGGGCGCTGGCCCGCGCGGGGCGCGAGTGGGGCGAGCTGCGCGAGGGGCCCGGCCCCGACGCCGGGTGTGGCGGCTGCTGCTCGAGGAGCGAGCGCGCGACCGCACGCCGTGGTGGCGCGACGAGCCGGCGACCGCGGCCCCGGGTCTCGACCGGCTCGATCCCGACCGCCGCGCCGGTCTCGTGCTCTCCGCGCTCGCCGGGCTCCCCGACGAGGACGTGGCGGCGCTGTCGGGCTGCTGGCCCCGCCCGGGCGATCCTGGGACACCCGCGCTGGAGCAGGACGCGCGCGACCTGGCCGCGGCGGTGCCGGTGGTCTCGCGCTCGGGTGCGGAGGTCGCGGCGCAGCGCCCCCGCCGACGGGCGCCCCGCGGGCTGCTGGTCCTCGTCGTGGTGCTGGTCCTGCTGGCCGGTGTCGGCACCTGGCGCGGCCTGCAGCCCGAGGCGCCGCCGGAGGTCGAGGAGGCCGTCGGCCCGGCGCGGGTGCGCCAGCTCGAGCACTCGGTGCCGATCCCCTGGTACGCGGCCGGTGAGGTCGTGATCGGGTTCAGCGCGCTGCGGGTGCCGGGGGTGCGCAGGTTGGTGGTGGTGCGCGACGCCGTCGTCTACGGCGACGGCGAGGGCCGGGTGGTGCGGGCCGACGCCTCGGGCGAGCGGCTGCTGCTGGGGCGCTCGGCCCCGGGCGCGACGATCGTCGCGGAGCGGGAGCGCGGGTGGGTCGCCTGGGTCGAGGCCGGCACCGGCGAGCTGGTGGTCGTCGACGCGAGCGACGGTGCCGAGCTCGGCCGCCGTGGCCTGGAGGAGCCCTCGGGCCAGGCGCCCGCGGCCGGTCTCGGGCCGGTGGCGCTGGAGGGGCCGACCCTGCACTACGTCGACGGTGCCGGGTCGCACGAGTGGCGCCCCCTCGACGACCCCACGGGGCAGCGGGCGGCGCCTCCGGGCCCGGGCACGCTGCTGGACGTCGAGGGACTGACCCGGGTCGTGCAGAGCGGCCCGGGCACGGTCACCTTCGACGGCCCGTTCGGGCCGCCGCGCACCAGGCGAGGTGTGGGTGCCCAGCTCTCCTTCGGGGGCGGCTACGTGCTGACCCGCACGGGCGCCGACCGGTACGCCCCCGTCCGGGTCCACGACACCGCCACCGGCCGTCGGCGTGCAGCCGGGGTGCGGCCCGACGAGATCGCCCTCGACGCCTCGTTCAGCACGACCGGCGCGATCACCTACGTGATCGGTGACGGCTCGCAGGTCGCCAGCGCCGAGGAGTTCCGCCGGCTCTCCGGGGCGCGAGGGTGGCTGCTGCGCACCTGCTTCATCGGCTCCGGCTCGTGCACCGACCACCTGCGGGTCTCCAGTGCCGACGGCGAGCCGCTGCTGGCCCGGTGAGGCCCACCGGGACCCCGGAGTCGCCCGGCCTCCTAGAGTCGGCGTCGTGCGGATGAGCCAGGTCGACGTGTTCAGCACCGAGCCGCTGCTCGGCAACCCGGTCGCGGTGGTCCACGACGCCGACGACCTCACCACCGAGCAGATGGCGGCGTTCGCGCGCTGGACCAACCTGTCGGAGACGACGTTCCTGCTGCGTCCCACCGACCCGGCCGCCGACTACCGGCTGCGGATCTTCACGCCCGGTGAGGAGCTGCCCTTCGCCGGCCACCCGACCCTCGGCTCGGCGCACGCCTGGCTCGAGGCCGGCGGACGCCCGCAGGACGGGGCGGTGGTCCAGGAGTGCGGTGCCGGCCTGGTCACGGTGCGTCGCGACGGCGAGCGGCTCGCCTTCCGGGCTCCGCCGCTGGTGCGCTCCGGGCCGGTCGACGAGACCGACCTCGCCCGGGTACGCCGGGCGCTCGGCCTCGCCCCCGACGAGGTGGTGGCCGCCGCGTGGGTCGACAACGGGCCCGGGTGGGTCGCGGTGCTGCTGCGTGACGCCGCCGCGGTGCTCGACCTGCGTCCCGACTGGTCGGCCTTCCAGGACCTCGAGATCGGGGTCGTCGGCGCCCACGCACCCGGCTCGGAGGCGGCGCTGGAGGTCCGGGCCTTCTGCCCCGGCATCGGCGTGCCCGAGGATCCGGTCACCGGCAGCCTCAATGCCGGCCTCGCGCAGTGGCTGCTGGGCGAGCGGGTGCTGGGGGAGGGGCTGGCGGCGTCGTACGTCGCCGCCCAGGGCACCGTGATCGGCCGCCGGGGCCGCGTGCACGTCGAGCGCGTGGGCCAGGGCCCCGACGCCGAGGTCTGGGTCGGCGGGGCCACCCGCACCACCATCGCTGGTGAGCTGCACCTGTGATCCGGCAGCAGGGTTAGGGTCGCGTCGTGCAGGCCTACCTCCAGCTCCTCCAACGCATTCTCGACGAGGGCGTCGAGAAGTCCGACCGCACCGGCACCGGCACGCTCAGCGTCTTCGGCCACCAGATGCGCTTCGACCTGCGCGAGGGCTTCCCGCTGGTGACCACCAAGAAGGTGCACACCCGCTCGGTCTTCGGCGAGCTGCTGTGGTTCCTGCGCGGCGACACCAACGTCGCGTGGCTGCAGGAGCGCGGCATCAGCATCTGGGACGAGTGGGCCGACGAGAACGGCGACCTCGGCCCGGTCTACGGCCACCAGTGGCGCTCGTGGCCGACCCCCGACGGCGGCCACGTCGACCAGCTCGCGAAGGTCGTCGAGCAGATCCGCACCCACCCCGACTCGCGACGCCACATCGTCTCGGCCTGGAACGTCGCCGACGTCGACGACATGGCCCTGCCGCCGTGCCACACGCTCTTCCAGTTCTACGTCGCGCCCTCGCCGGACGGCGGGCCGGGCCGGCTGTCGTGCCAGCTCTACCAGCGCTCCGCCGACACGTTCCTCGGCGTGCCGTTCAACATCGCCTCCTACGCGCTGCTGACCCACATGGTCGCCCAGGTCACCGGGCTCGAGGTCGGCGACTTCGTGCACACCCTGGGTGACGCGCACCTCTACACCAACCACCTCGACCAGGCCCGCCTGCAGCTGACCCGCGAGCCCCGGCCGCTGCCGACGCTGCGCCTGGACCCCACGGTCACCGAGATCGACGCCTTCGAGCTCGAGCACGTCACGCTGGAGGGCTATGACCCGCACCCGGTGATCAAGGCCCCGATCGCCGTATGACGCAGGCTCCCCGCGCCGACCAGCGCGTCGTGCTGGTCGCGGCCTACGCCCGCAACCGCGTGATCGGCGCCGACGGCGACATCCCGTGGCACATCTCCGAGGACTTCGCCCACTTCAAGCGCGAGACGCTCGGGCACACCCTGGTGATGGGGCGGCGCACCTGGGTCTCGATCGGTCGCCCGCTGCCGGGGCGCACCACGGTCGTGCTGACCCGCGACCCGTCGTTCGACCCCGGGTTCGAGGACGTGCGCGTGGTGCGCAGCCTCGACGAGGCTCTGGCCGTCTGCGCCGGCCTGCCCGGCGACGTGGTCGTGGCCGGGGGCGGGGAGGTCTACCGCCTCGCGCTCCCGGTCGCCACCCACCAGGTGCTGACCGAGGTCGACCTCGAGCCCGCCGGCGACGCGACGTACCCGGCGTTCCCCCTCGAGGAGTGGACCGAGACCCGCCGCGAGCACCGCCCCGACCTGGGCCTCGACTGGGTCTGGTGGGAGCGCCGGTGAGGCGCATCGGGTTGATCGGCGGGATGAGCTGGGAGTCGACGGCCGAGTACTACCGGCTGCTCAACACCCTGGTCGCCGAGCGGCTCGGCGGGCTGCACTCCGCCGACCTGCTCCTGGCCTCGGTCGACTTCGCGGTGGTCGAGCGGATGCAGTCGCAGGGGCGCTGGGACGACGCGGCCGCACTGCTGGTCCGCGAGGCGCGGGTGCTCGAGGCCGGCGGCGCCGACTTCCTGGTGCTGTGCACCAACACGATGCACAAGCTCGCCGACCGGGTGCAGGCGGCCGTGGGCATCGACCTGCTGCACCTGGCCGACGCCACCGCCGAGGCGGTCGTGGCGGCCGGCGTGCGCCGGGTCGGGCTGCTCGGCACCCGCTTCACGATGGAGCAGGACTTCTACCTCGACCGGCTGCGCGGGCACGGGCTCGACGTGGTGGTGCCCGGCGCCGACGACCGGCGGCTCGTCGACACGGTCATCTACGACGAGCTGTGCCGTGGTGTCGTGCGCGAGCCGTCACGGCGCGAGTACGAGCGGGTGGTCGCCGCTCTGGTCGCCGACGACTGCGAGGCGGTGGTGCTGGGCTGCACCGAGATCGAGCTGCTGCTCGACCCGTCCACGCGTCCCGCCGGCGCGCGGCTCTTCCCGACGACCCGGCTGCACTGCGAGGCCGCCGTCGACCGGGCGCTCGCCCGATGATCGTCGTCGCGGCGGTCGCCTTCCTGCGCGACGGGCGGGTGCTCACCGTGCGCAAGCGCGGCACCACGCGCTTCATGCTGGTCGGGGGCAAGCCCGAGCCCGGCGAGTCGGCGTACGACGCCGCGGTGCGCGAGACCCGCGAGGAGGTCGGCCTCGACGTGGGCGGGCCGGGTGCGCTCGAGCCGCTGGGTGTCTACCTCGCCCCGGCCGCCAACGAGCCGGGCCGTGAGCTGCACTCGACGGTCTTCACCGCCGCCCTGCCCGCGGAGCCGCGGGCGGCCGCCGAGATCGCGGAGCTGCGGTGGATGTCGCTCGACGGCGACGGCCACGCCGACCTGGCGCCGATGCTGGAGCACCACGTGCTGCCGGCGCTGCGCGCCCTCGCCCCGCCGCCCCTGACCCCCTTCCCCGATTCGTCGATCGGTTGATCAACGGACCGGCTCGTTGATCAACCGATCGACCAACTCGGAGGGCGGGGTGCAGCTGGCCCAAGATGACAAGCAGCCTTGACATTGGGTGGCGGAGTCAAGCACGTTTGACACATGAGGAACGACGTCCGCCTCCTGCGCACGCAGCGGGGTCTCTCCCAGGGCGACCTCGGCGCGGCCCTGAGCGTCTCGCGCCAGACCATCAACTCGATCGAGACCGGGCGCTACCTGCCTTCCCTGCCGTTGGCGATCGCGTTGGCCCGGTACTTCGACACGACCGTGGAGGAAGTCTTCGATGACCAGGAATGACACTGCTCGCACGCGGCGCGGCGGCCCGCGCTGGCTGATCCCGGCCGTTGCGACCACGATCGGACTGGCCTACCTCGCCGCCGGACTCGCCGCCGGTGACGCCGCCTTCGCCGTCGGCGGACTGGTGCTGATGATCGGTCTCGCCGGCGCGCTGCTGCTCCTGAGCGGGCGGAGCGAGACCATCGCGGGTCTGCTCGACCGTCGCGACGAGCGCATCAACAGCCTGGACGCCAACGCCAGCCACTTCTCGGGCATGGTTCTCGTCGCCGCCGTCCTGGTGATGTTCGTGGTCGAGATCGCCCGTGGACAGGACGGGTCGCCGTACTACCAGCTCGGTGCGCTGGCCGGGATCGCTTACGTGGTGGGCCTGGTGCACCAGCGCCTGCGCGGCTGAGTGGCAGGCTGGCCCCATGGAGCTGCGCATCTTCACCGAGCCCCAGCAGGGTGCCACCTACGACGACCTGCTGCGGGTCGCCCAGGAGGCCGAACGACTCGGCTTCGGGGCGTTCTTCCGTTCCGACCACTACCTGGGCATGGGCACCGACGGACTGCCCGGCCCCAGCGACGCCTGGATCACGCTGGCGGGGTTGGCCCGCGAGACCAGCACGATCCGGCTCGGCACCATGATGACCAGCGCCACCTTCCGCCACCCGGGGCCGCTCGCGATCTCGGTGGCGAACGTCGACCAGATGAGCGGCGGTCGGGTCGAGCTCGGTCTCGGCGCGGGTTGGTTCGAGGCCGAGCACCAGAAGTACGCGATCCCGTTCCCGCCGGTGGGGGAGCGCTTCGACCGCTTCGAGGAGCAGCTCGCGGTCGTCACCGGCCTGTGGGCGACCGAGGGCGGCTTCACCCACGAGGGCCGGCACCACTCGGTGCTCGACTCGCCGGGCCTGCCCAAGCCGGTGCAGCGCGACGGCCACCGGGGTGGCCCGCCGGTGCTCGTCGGCGGGCGCGGCAAGAAGCGCACCCCGGCGCTCGCGGCGGCGTACGCCGACGAGTTCAACCTGCCGTTCGTGCCCTTCGAGGAGGGCCTCGAGCAGCACGACCGGGTGCGGGCCGCCTGCGAGGCCATCGACCGTGACCCGGCCTCGCTCGTCTACTCCAGCGCCCTCGTGCTGTGCGTGGGGGAGACCGAGGCCGAGGTGGCCCGGCGCGCGGCGGCCATCGGCCGCGAGCCCGCCGAGCTGCGCGAGAACGGCCTGGCCGGCACCGTCGAGGAGGTCGTCGACACGATCGGCCGCTACGCCGACTCCGGCCAGACCCGGCTCTACCTGCAGACCCTCGACCTGACCGACCTCGACCACCTGCGGCTCGTGGCCGAGCACGTGGTCTCCCGGATCGGCTGAGCGGCCCCCGCAGCGATAGCCTGCTCCCATGACCTCGACCCCCGCGCCGACCCCCGCGCCGTTCGGCCGAGTCCTCACCGCGATGGCCACCGCCTTCCACGACGACGGGTCGGTCGACCTCGACGCCACCGCGCGCATCGCCGCGCACCTGGTCGAGCACGGCAACGACGGCGTCGTGGTCTCGGGCACGACCGGTGAGTCCCCGACCACCACGGTGGCCGAGGACGGCAGGATCCTGGCCGCGGTCAAGGACGCCGTGGGCGATCGGGCGGTCGTGATCGCCGGCGTCGGCACCAACGCCACCGCGCACTCGGTCGAGCTGGCCCAGCAGGCCGAGAAGATCGGCGTCGACGGCATCCTGCTGGTCACCCCGTACTACAACAAGCCGGGCCAGGCCGGCGTGCTGCACCACTTCCGCACGGTCGTGGCGTCGGCCGACCTGCCCGTGATGCTCTACGACGTGCCCGGCCGCACCGGCACCACGATCGCGATGGAGACCTACGAGCAGGCGATCGCCTGGGACCGGGTCGTCGCGGTCAAGGACGCCGTCGGCGACCTGGTGCGTGCGGTCCGCCTGGGACAGCTGGGCTACGCGGTCTACTCCGGCGACGACGAGGCGAACCTCGGCTACCTGGCGCACGGCGCCGTCGGCTTCGTCAGCGTCGTGGGCCACGTCGCCGGCCGCGAGCTGCGGGCGATGGCCGACGCGCACGCGCGCGGCGACAACGCCGGGGCCCTCGAGATCTTCACGCGGATGCTCCCCGCGATCGACGCCGTCATGGGCGTCGCCAACTACGGAGCCACCACCGCCAAGGCCGCGCTGCAGCTGCTGGGCGTGCTCGAGAACCGCCACGTCCGCGCGCCCCTGGTCGCGCTCGACGACGACGAGGTCGAGGCGCTGCGCGTCGGGCTCGTGGCGGCCGGGCTCGTGCCGGCCGGCGCGACCGAGGCCTGACGCCCAGACAGGACCTGCATGTCGCACCCCCACCCCGAGCTGTCCGCACCACCGGCCCTGCCCGACGACGGGCTGCGCGTCATCCCCTTCGGCGGGCTCGGCGAGGTCGGTCGCAACATGACCGCCTTCGAGCACCGGGGCCGGCTGCTGATCGTCGACTGCGGGGTGCTCTTCCCCGAGGACCACCAGCCCGGCGTCGACCTGATCCTGCCCGACTGGTCCTCGATCCGCGACCGCCTCGACACCGTCGAGGCCCTGGTGCTCACCCACGGGCACGAGGACCACATCGGCGCCACGCCGTACCTGCTGCGCGAGCGCGAGGACATCCCGCTCGTCGGCTCCGAGCTGACCCTGGCGCTGCTGGGCTCCAAGCTGCGCGAGCACCGGCTGCGCGAGACCGTGCACCACGTGGTCACGGAGGGCGAGCGGATCAGCTTCGGGCCCTTCGACCTCGAGTTCGTCGCGGTCAACCACTCCATCCCCGACGCGCTGGCCGTGGCGATCCGCACCAGCGCCGGCATGGTGCTGCACACCGGTGACTTCAAGATGGACCAGCTGCCCCTCGACGGGCGGATCACCGACCTGCGGGCCTTCGCGCGGCTGGGGGAGGAGGGGGTCGACCTCTTCCTCACCGACTCCACCAACGCGGAGACACCGGGGTTCACCCCCACCGAGAAGGCGATCACCCCGGTCATCGACCAGGTCTTCCGCGACTCCGAGCAGCGGATCATCGTGGCCTGCTTCGCCTCCCACATCCACCGGGTCCAGCAGGTCCTCGACGCGGCGTACGCCCACGAGCGGCAGGTGGCGTGGGTCGGGCGCTCGATGGTGCGCAACATGGGCATCGCCCGGGATCTGGGCTACCTCAAGGTGCCGCCCAACACGGTGGTGGAGGCCAAGCAGCTCGCGCAGCTGCCGGCCGAGCACCAGGTGCTGATCTCGACCGGCTCGCAGGGCGAGCCGATGAGTGCGCTGGCCAGGATCGCCCAGCGCAACCACAACATCGTGCACATCGAGGAGGGCGACACCGTCCTGCTCGCCTCGAGCCTGATCCCCGGCAACGAGAACGCCGTCTACCGCGTCATCAACGGGCTGGCCCGCTGGGGCGCCAAGGTCGTGCACAAGGGCAACGCGATGGTCCACGTGAGCGGTCACGCCAGCGCCGGCGAGCTCCTCTACTGCTACAACATCGTCCAGCCACGCAACGTGCTGCCGGTGCACGGCGAGATCCGGCACATGCAGGCCAACGCCGCCCTGGCGCGGATGACCGGCGTGCCCAACGTCGTGGTCGCCGAGGACGGCGTGGTCGTCGACCTGATCGACGGGGTGGCCCGGGTGGTCGGCAAGGTCGAGTGCGGCTACGTCTACGTCGACGGATCCTCGGTCGGCGACGTCACCGAGTCGGACCTCAAGGACCGCCGGATCCTCGGCGAGGAGGGCTTCATCTCCGTGATCGTGGTGATGGACTCGGTCACCGGCAAGGTCGCCAGCGGCCCCGAGATCCACGCCCGCGGCAACGCCATCGAGACCGCCAGCCTCGAGGAGGTCAAGCCGGCGATCATCGAGGCGCTCGACCTCGCGGTGGCCGAGGGCAGCACCGACACCTACCAGCTGCAGCAGACCGTTCGTCGCGTCATCGGCCGCTGGGTCTCCAGCACCCACCGCCGCCGCCCCATGATCATCCCGGTGGTCATCGAGTCCTGATCGCCGAGCGGTCACTTTCGCACCACCCAGCAGTCACTTCTGCACCCACCGCGCCCATGAGGGGGCGGCGTACGGGTGCAGAAGTGACCGGTCGAGGGTGCAAAAGTGACTGCTCGTGCGTCGCCACGCGAAACCCTCAAGCGACACGTGAGGGTGGGGCGAGTGTTAATGCCTGGGACTGGTGAGGCGTTCGCCTAGGGTGGCGAGCATGGCGACCCGTACGTCTTCCCCGCCGGGGTCGCGGAGCACGAGCACGTCCACGAACGGGTCCTCGACCCGCTCCGGCAGCTCGAGCACCCGACCTCGGAGTACCTCCACCACCAGCGCTGCGCGCGCGAGCTCGACCGGCAAGCGCCCGTCGAGCTCCAAACGCACCCCGACGACCAAGAAGAAGAGCACCGCCAAGCGGCCGGCCCCACGCGCGGTGCGCAGCGGGCCCAGCCCGGTGCTGCTGACGATCGGCGCGGTGGCGCGCGGCATCGGCGCGGTGTGGCTCGCCGTGGCCCACGGCATCGGCGCGCTGGCCCGGGGGATCGGGCGCAGCGCTCGCGACCTCGACCCCGAGCACCGTCGTGACGGCGCCGGCCTGCTGCTGCTGGCGCTGGCGGTCGTGACCGCGGGTGCGGTGTGGTTCCAGATCCAGAGCCCGGTCACCGACCCGGTGCGCACCGCGGTGGCCGGCTCGGTCGGCAAGCTCGGCTGGTTCGTGCCGATGGCCCTGGTGTGGGTCGGCTGGCGCACCATGCGCGACCCCGTCAGCAACGGCCCGGCGGGCCGCCAGGTCATCGGGTGGACCGCGCTGGCCTTCGGCCTGCTGGGCATCGTGCACATCGCCAACGACAGTCCGCAGCCCATCGCCGGCGACGCGACCCCGCTGCAGGCCGGTGGGGGAGCGGTGGGCTACGTCGTCTCCTCGCTGCTGCTCGACCTGCTCCGCTCGACGTACGTCGTGGTGCCGCTGCTGCTGATGCTCGTGGCGTTCGGCGTGCTGGTCGTCACCGCCACCCCCGTCTACCAGGTCCCCGACAAGCTCGCGGCCCTGCGGGACCAGGCCCTGGGCCGCCACCTCGACGACGACGAGCGCGCCCCGCGCGGACGCTCGCGCCGCGACGACGACGAGATCGACCCCGACATGGGCGACCCGGCGTACGACACCCCGGTGCTCAGCGACCGCGAGATCGACAAGCGCAAGCGCAAGCGCGAGCGCGAGCGCGACGCCCTCGACGTGGCCATGGACGAGGACCTCACCGTCGAGCAGCAGGCTGCGCGCGGCGAGCGCGAGGACAGCAGTGTCGGCGTGGACATCTTCGCCCCGGCCCCGGTCGTGGCCGAGCCCAAGGCGGCGAAGGAGGAGCTCGAGCCGCCGCCGCACTCGCCGCTGCCGCCGCGCGTCGAGCAGCTCTCGCTCTCGGGCGACATCACCTACTCGCTGCCGGCCAACGAGGTGCTCAAGCCCGGGTCGGTCCACAAGGCCCGCTCCAAGGCCAGCGACGACGTCGTCGCCCGGCTCACCAACGTGCTCGACGAGTTCGGCATCGACGCGCAGGTCACCGGCTACACCCGGGGGCCCACGGTCACCCGCTACGAGGTCGAGCTCGGTGCCGGCATCAAGGTCGAGAAGGTCACCGCGCTCAGCAAGAACATCGCGTACGCCGTCGCCTCGGCCGACGTGCGGATCCTGAGCCCGATCCCGGGCAAGTCCGCGATCGGCATCGAGATCCCCAACATCGACAAGGAGATCGTCAGCCTCGGTGACGTGCTGCGCTCGGGCACCGCCCGCAGCGACCACCACCCGATGGTCTGCGGCCTGGGCAAGGACGTGGAGGGCGGGTTCGTCGTCGCCAACCTGGCGAAGATGCCGCACCTGCTGGTGGCCGGTGCCACCGGCTCGGGAAAGTCGTCGTTCATCAACTCGATGATCACCTCGATCCTGATGCGCTCCACGCCCGACGAGGTCCGGATGATCATGGTCGACCCCAAGCGGGTCGAGCTCAACGCCTACGAGGGCGTGCCGCACCTGATCACCCCGATCATCACCAACCCCAAGAAGGCCGCCGAGGCGCTGGCCTGGGTCGTGCGCGAGATGGACATGCGCTACGACGACCTGGCCAACTTCGGCTTCCGCCACATCGACGACTTCAACAAGGCGGTGCGGGCCGGCAAGGTGGAGGTGCCCCCGGGCAGCGAGCGTGAGCTCTCGCCCTACCCCTACCTGCTGGTCATCGTCGACGAGCTCGCCGACCTGATGATGGTCGCACCGCGCGACGTCGAGGACGCGGTCGTGCGGATCACCCAGCTGGCCCGCGCGGCCGGCATCCACCTGGTGCTGGCCACCCAGCGCCCCAGCGTCGACGTGGTCACCGGCCTGATCAAGGCCAACGTGCCGAGCCGGCTGGCCTTCGCCACCTCGAGCCTCTCCGACAGCCGGGTCATCCTCGACCAGCCGGGTGCGGAGAAGCTGGTCGGCCAGGGCGACGGGTTGTTCCTGCCCATGGGCGCCTCCAAGGCCGTGCGTGTGCAGGGCTCGTGGGTCACCGAGGCCGAGATCGCGCAGGTCGTGCAGCACTGCAAGACCCAGCTGGAGCCGACCTACCGCGAGGACGTGACCGCCCCGGCGGCCGCCAAGCGCGACCTCGACGACGACATCGGCGACGACATGGACCTGGTCATCCAGGCGATCGAGCTGGTCGTCTCGACCCAGTTCGGCTCCACCTCGATGCTGCAGCGCAAGCTCCGCGTGGGCTTCGCCAAGGCCGGCCGCCTCATGGACATCCTGGAGTCCCGTGGCGTGGTCGGTCCCTCCGAGGGCTCCAAGGCCCGTGACGTGCTGATCAAGCCCGACGAGGTCGACGGCCTGATCGCGACCCTGCAGGGGGAGATGTGAGCGAGGACCAGATGGACCCGACCCAGACCGAGACCGAGACCGAGACCGAGAACCGGACCGTCGAGGTGCGCCGTGACGTGCGCGTCGCGGGCGGCCTCGGCGTGCTGGCCACCCTGGTGGCTGCGGCGTACGTCGCGCGCGTCGCCGGCGGCGGGAGCGCCCTGGACTGGGCGCTGCTGAGCCTGGTCGGCGCGGTCGCCGTGGTGCACCTCGCGACGCTGGCCGACAGCCGTGCGCCGCTCTTCGTCGCCGACGAGCACGGGGTGCGGCTGCGCCGCGGCCGCACCTGGCGTGGCCTGCCCTGGAGCGACATCGACGCCGTCGAGGTGCTGCCGCGCCGCCGCTGGTGGCGCGACGGCTCCCTCGACGTGCTGGCGGGCGAGGACGAGCCGCGCAGCGTGCCCCTGGCCCTGGCCACCACCGTGACCGGCGTGCCCGAGGGCTCCGACCTCGTCGGCGCGCTCGACGCGCTGGCCGACGGAGCCACCGAGGTCGTCCAGATCGAGGGCTACGAGTACGTCGACGAGGAGGAGTGGGCCGCCGCCCGGGGCGACCTGGAGGCCGAGGTCCCGGTCGGCGAGGAGCACGAGGTCCAGCCCGAGGTCCAGCCCGAGGTCCAGCCGGACCCGGTGCTCCGCACCGACGCACCGACTCCGACTCCGACTCCGACACCGGCACCGACACCGACTCCGGCGCCGAGCCCGCGGGTCACCGCCTGCCCGACCCGCGTCCGCTGCTGGCCCACGCGATCGGACGCGTGGCCTCCGGGTTGCCCGACCGGTTCCGCTCGGGCGGCGCGACGTCGCGCGAGGCCCAGCCGGTGCTCGAGCCGGCGGCGTCGTACGCCAGCGCCACCCCGGCGGCGCTGCGCGACCCGGTCACGGCTGTGCGCGCCGAGATCCGCAGCGACGTGAGCCTGGCGCGCCCCGAGCAGGAGCAGACCCAGGTCTTCGGCGCCAACGCGCTGCGCCTCGACACCCACGAGTCCGAGGGTTCCGACGCGGCGGCGCGCCTGCCCGGGTCCCGCGAGCTGCGGCGCCCCGGCAGCGTCTCGCTGGTCGAGGACACGATGCAGTGGAGCCAGCGCGACGGCCGGGTCCGCCCGATCGCCACCGAGGGCTCGCCGGTCGAGCCGATCGTGCTCGACGACCTGGGCGAGCCCGCGCTCGACCCGGTGATCGGTCCCGAGCTGGCCGCAGCCCGCACCCGGCTGGGGCTGAGCGTCGACCAGCTGGCCGATCGCACCCGCATCCGCCCGCACGTCATCGAGTCGATCGAGGTCGACGACTTCGCGCCCTGCGGCGGCGACTTCTACGCCCGCGGACACCTGCGCACCCTCGCGCGGGTGCTCGGCACCGACGTGACGCCGCTGCTGGCCCACTACGACGAGCGGTACGCCGACGCCCCGATCAACCCGCGTCGCGTGTTCGAGGCCGAGCTCGGCTCGGGCGGCGCCATCCGGGCCACCCGAGGCGGGCCGAACTGGTCGGTGCTGATCGCCGCGGTGATGGCACTGGTGCTGGCCTGGTCGGTCGCGCGGCTGATCACCGACAGCCCCGTCGAGCTGCGCGACCCGGTCCCGCAGCTCTCGACGGCCGGCTCCACCAGCGCCGGTGACCCGGTGCCGGTGGTGCTGACGGCTGCCGGCGGCGGTGCCGAGGTCGTGGTCCGAGACGGTGCCAACGAGCTGGTCTACAAGGGGTCGCTGGCCTTCGGCGAGACCAAGGCGCTGACCAAGGTCTCGCAGCCGGTGCGGGTGCAGTCCAGCGACGGCTCGCTCGAGGTCAGCGTCGACGGCGTCGAGCAGGGGGCGCTGGGCAGCACCGGCCAGGAGGCGCAGAACACGTTCGTCGCCGACCGGTGAGCGCTGGTTCGCGCGGCCGGGTGCCGGGCGGCCATACTCGACGACAGCCATGAGCACCCAGACACCCGCCGCCCCTGACCAGACCGCCGCTCCCGACCTGCTGTCGGTGGCGATGGTGACCCTCGGTTGTGCACGCAACGAGGTCGACTCCGAGGAGCTCGCCGGCCGGCTGGAGGCCGGCGGGTTCCGGCTCGTCGACGACGCCTCGCAGGCCGACACGGTCGTGGTCAACACCTGCGGCTTCGTCGAGGCGGCCAAGAAGGACTCCGTCGACACGCTGCTGCAGGCCGCCGACCTCAAGACCGAGCACGGCGGCAGGGCGCAGGCGGTCGTGGCGGTCGGCTGCCTGGCCGAGCGCTACGGCAAGGACCTGGCCGAGTCGCTGCCCGAGGCCGACGCGGTGCTGGGCTTCGACGACTACCCGGAGATCGCGGCGCGGCTGCGCTCGATCGTGGCGGGGGAGACCCACCAGGCCCACACGCCCCAGGACCGGCGCCGGCTGCTGCCCATCAGCCCCGTCGAGCGAGCCGCCACCGAGCTGGCGGTGCCCGGCCACGGTGACGTCACCACGGTCGGCCAGGGCGGGCCCGCGACCGGTCCGCGCGCCGTACGCCGTCGTCTCGACTCGGGGCCGATGGCCCCGCTCAAGCTGGCCTCGGGCTGTGACCGCCGCTGCTCGTTCTGCGCGATCCCGGCCTTCCGCGGCTCGTTCGTCTCGCGTCGCCCCGCCGACGTGCTGACCGAGGCGCGCTGGCTGGCCACCCAGGGGGTGCGCGAGCTGTTCCTGGTCTCCGAGAACTCCACGTCCTACGGCAAGGACCTCGGCGACCTGCGCCTGCTCGAGACGATGCTGCCCGAGCTGGCCGCGATCGAGGGCGTCGAGCGGGTACGGGTCTCCTACCTGCAGCCGGCCGAGACCCGGCCGGGGCTGATCGAGGCGATCGCCACGACCCCCGGCGTGGTGCCCTACTTCGACCTCTCCTTCCAGCACGCCAGCAACGCCGTGCTGCGACGGATGCGTCGCTTCGGCGACCCCGAGAGCTTCCTGGGCCTGCTCGAGCAGGTCCGCTCCCTCGCGCCGCTGGCCGGGGTGCGCTCCAACGTGATCGTCGGCTTCCCGGGCGAGAGCGAGGACGACCTCGAGACGCTGTGCGACTTCCTGGTCGCCGCGCGGATGGACGTCACCGGGGTCTTCGGCTACTCCGACGAGGACGGCACCGAGGCGGCCCGTCTCGACGGCAAGCTCGACGAGGACGAGGTGCGCGCGCGCACCGAGCACGTCACGGCCCTGGTCGAGCAGCTCAACGCCGAGCGCGCCGAGGAGCGCGTCGGCGAGCAGGTCGAGGTGCTCGTGGAGGGCCTGCTCGACGAGGACGGCGACCCGCTGGCCTCCGGCCGCGCGGCCCACCAGGGCCCCGAGGTCGACGGCACCACCTACCTGCCCGAGGCCGCCGGGCTGCGCATCGGTGACCTGGTGCCGGCCGTGGTGACCGGCACCGACGGCGTCGACCTGATCGCCGAGGAGATCCGATGACCGAGCCCACGAGCGAGCAGTCCGGCGACGCCGAGGCGTCGACGCGCCCGAGCAACTGGAACCTGCCCAACGCGCTGACCACGCTACGCATCGTGATGGTGCCGTTCTTCGGCGCCGCACTGCTGGTCGACGGCGGGGACTCCGCCACCTGGCGCACGGTGGCCTACGTGATCTTCGCGCTCGCGATGATCACCGACAAGATCGACGGCGACATCGCGCGGGCGCGCAACCTGGTCACCGACTTCGGCAAGATCGCCGACCCGATCGCCGACAAGGCGATGACCGGCATGGCGCTCATCGCCCTCGCGATCGTCGGTGACGTGTGGTGGTGGGTCACGATCGTGGTGCTGCTGCGCGAGTGGAGTGTCACCCTGATGCGCCTCTCGGTCGCCAAGCGGGTCGTGATCGCGGCCAAGGACCTGGGCAAGTGGAAGACCACGGCGCAGGCGCTGGCGCTGGGCACGTTGACCCTGCCGCTGCGCGACCCCGACCTGCCCTCCGCCCTCGTGGTGCCCGGCGAGGTGCTCTTCTACGTCGCCCAGGCGCTGCTGGCCGTGGCCGTGGCGCTGACCCTGTGGTCAGGCTGGGAGTTCTTCCGCGACCTGTGGAAGCAGCGGCACACGCTGCGCGGCCCTCGAAGCGCCTGATCGCTTCGCACGTCTCGACCCCGGGGGTCAAGGGGTGATCCTGACCACGTGCGGGACTCTCGGCTGGCAGGGGTTGACCTGATCGCGCCTGTGCAGGTCCCGGTCGTGCAACATTCACGTCTCGGTACCCGGCCGGACACACCTGGAGGGATACCTTGCGCTCGCCGTATCCGGTTAAACGTAAGGACCCCCACACGTGTCATCTCGCACCCCGGCAGGACGGGCCACCCGTCCCCTGGCCATCGGTCTGGGGCTGGGCCTCGCCGTCAGCGCCCTGAGCCTCACCACCTCACCGACCGCCAGCGCGGTCGCCGAACCGGTCGACGTCACCATCGTCGCCACGAACGACTTCCACGGTCGGCTGCTGCCGGCACGCGACGCCGGCGGTGCCGCCAAGCTGGCCTCGGCGGTCGACTCGGTGCGCGCCGACCACCCCGACGCCATCTTCGCGGCGGCCGGCGACCTCATCGGCGCTTCGACCTTCGAGTCGTTCATCCAGCAGGACAAGCCGACCATCGACGCGCTCAACGAGGCCGGGCTCGACGTGTCCGCGGTCGGCAACCACGAGTTCGACCAGGGCTACGACGACCTCGTCACCCGTGTGATGGCGCCGGAGTCGGAGGCCAACCCGTTCGGCGGGGCCGAGTGGGCCTACATCGGCGCCAACGTCAAGATGCGCGACACCGGGTCCGACGCCCTCGACCCGACCTACGTGCAGACGGTCGGCGAGGGTGCCGACACCGTCGAGGTCGGCTTCATCGGGGCCGTGACCGAGCACCTGCCCGAGCTGGTCTCGCCCGACGGGATCTCCGAGATCGTCGTCACCGACATCGTCGACGAGGTCAACGACGAGGCCGACGCGCTCGAGGCCGAGGGCGTCGACGTCATCGTGATGCTGGTCCACGAGGGCGCGCCGACCACCGACTGCACCAAGATCGGCGCGCTGAGCGGCGAGTCGGACTTCGGCTCGATCGTCCAGGGTGTCGACTCCTCGGTCGACGCGATCGTCTCGGGCCACACCCACCTGGCCTACGACTGCAAGCTCGGTTCCGCCGAAGCGCCGGCCCAGCTGCGCCCGGTCGTCTCCGCCGGCCAGTACGGCTTCAACGTCAACCGGCTGTCCTTCGACGTCGACCCCGCCGACGGCTCCATCCTGGGCGTGGACACCGAGATCATCAACGTGGCCCGCACGACCGACCCCTTCACCGAGGACCCGGCCGTCCAGCAGATCGTCGACGACGCGGTCGCCGTCTCCGACGAGCTCGGTGCCGCCAAGCTCGGTGAGATCGCCGGCCCGTTCACCCGGGCCAAGCGCGCCGACGGCACCACGGAGAACCGAGGTGGCGAGTCCACCGTGGGCAACCTCGTGGGCGAGGTGCAGCGCTGGGCCACCGGCACCGACATCGGGTTCATGAACCCCGGCGGTCTGCGTGACGACATCGTCGGCCTGGCGCAGGGCGGCTACCCCGCCACGCTGACCTACAAGCAGGCGGCGGTGGTGCAGCCGTTCGCCAACACCCTGGTGAAGATGGACCTCACCGGAGCCCAGCTGAAGTCGGTGCTCGAGGAGCAGTGGCAGCCCGCCGGCTCCTCGCGTCCGTTCCTGCACCTGGGCGCCTCGAAGGGCTTCGAGTGGACCTACGACCCGGCCGCCGCGCAGGGTGAGCACATCACCGGCATGTGGCTCGACGGCGTGATGGTCGAGCCGGACGCCACCTACTCGGTGACCGCCAACTCCTTCCTGGCCTCGGGCGGCGACAACTTCGCCACCTTCGCCGAGGGCGCCAACCCCACCGACACCGGCCAGTCCGACCTCCAGGCGATGGTCGACTACATGGCCGAGTTCGGTTCCGACGGTGCCGTCGAGGTCGACTACTCCCAGCGCAGCGTCGGCGTCAGCCTCCCCGACGGTGCCCCGACGACGTACGCCGCCGGCGACACCCTCGCGATGGACCTCTCCTCGCTGCTGCTCACGCCCACCCAGGGCCTCGTCTCGCTCAGCGACGACCAGGTCGCGGTCCGGCTCGACGGCCGTCTGCTCGGCACCTTCGACGTCGACAACACCGTCGTCAGCGACACCGCCGACGAGAACGGCACCGCCTCGGTCAGCCTGACCCTCCCCGTGTACGCCGGCACCCCCGAGTCGGTCACCGTCGTCGGCACCACCACCGGCACCTCGGTGGAGGTCCCGGTCGCCTTCGAGGCCGGCCCCGACGCCGTGGTGGAGGCCAAGCGCCGTCCCAAGGGCACGATCAAGAGCAGCAAGAGGCTCAAGGTCACCGGCATCGTGACCATCGAGGGCGAGCCCGCCGCCGGCGAGGTCACCTTCACCGGCAAGGGCGTCGACAAGACGGTCGAGCTCAACAAGAACGGCAAGGCCAAGGCCAAGATCGGTCCCTTCAAGAAGGGCTCCCACACGATCCTGGTCAGCTACGGCGACTATTCGGACATCCTGCGCTTCAAGGTCCGCTGATCCACTCGTCAGGCCCGCCGACCCCACGGTCGGCGGGCCTGACGCCCCCCCGGTCGTTCCCCCCCTCGGAAGGCTCCTCCATGTCCATCTCCCCCCGGACCAGCCGTCGGCTGGCCCCCCTCCTCGCCGGATCGCTGGGCCTCGCGGCCCTGGCCACCGGCGTGACCCTGGCGCCGGCGCACGCCGCCAGCACGGGCCTCGTGATCAGCGAGGTCTACGGCGGCGGCGGCAACGCCGGCGCCACCTACACCCACGACTTCATCGAGCTGCACAACCCCACCGACGCCGCGATCAGCGTCGACGGGATGTCAGTGCAGTACCGCTCGTCCGCCGGTACGACGGCGCAGGTCACCGAGCTGAGCGGTTCGGTGCCCTCGGACGGTCACTACCTGGTGCAGCAGGCGCAGGGCTCGGGCGGCACGACCGCGCTGCCCACGCCTGATGCCACGGGCACCATCGCCATGTCCGGCTCCAACGGTCAGGTCTACCTGGTGGACGGCGCGCAGGCGCTGACCACTGCGGAGGTCCCGGGGTCGGGCGACGTCGCCGGCAGCACGGCCTTCGTCGACATGGTCGGGTTCGGCAGCGCCGCGGTCTACGAGACCGCGGCCACCCCGGGGCTGAGCAACACCACCTCCGCCGCCCGCACCTCGCCCGACAGCGACGACAACGCCGCCGAGTTCACCATCGGCGCGCCGGCCCCGCAGAGCAGCGGCGGCCAGGAGCCCGAGCCGGAGCCGGAGCCCACCGAGGCCTCGATCCCCGAGATCCAGGGCAGCGGCGCCACCTCGCCGCTCGACGGCGACGCCGTCATCACCACCGGTGTCGTGACCGCGACGCCGCAGTACCTCTACGGCTTCTACCTGCAGGACCCGCAGGGCGACGACGACCCGGCCACGTCCGACGCGGTCTTCGTCTACTACCCCGTGGGCTCCGGCAGCATCACCGTCGAGCCCGGCGACGCACGTCGAGGTCACCGGTGAGGTCGACGAGTTCGCCGGCCAGACCCAGGTCGTCTCCTCCGCGGCCGGCACCGTCGAGCTCACCGAGCCCGCCGGCGACGTCACGGCGTACGCCGGCGAGTGGCCGGCCACCGACGCGGCCAAGGAGTCGCTCGAGGCGATGCTCTTCAGCCCGCAGGGCGACTTCACCGTCACGGAGACCTACAACACGAATCGCTACGGCGAGGTCGGTCTCGCGGTCGGTGACACGCCGCTGATCCAGCCCACCGAGGTCGTCGACGCCCAGGACGAGGCGGCGGTCGCCGCTGTCGAGGCCGACAACGACGCTCGCGCCATCACGCTCGACGACGGCTCGGGCACCGACTACACCCGCAACAGCTCGCTCACCCCGGCCTACGTCTCCAACGAGCACCCCGTGCGCGTGGGGGCGGCGGTCGAGTTCACCGAGGACGTCATCCTCACCCAGGGCGGCTCGCCGACCTCGCCGACCTACCGCTTCCAGCCGCTGGAGTCGGTCGACGGCACGGACTTCCCGGCCACCTCGCCGGCGACGTTCGAGAACACCCGCACCGAGGCTCCCGACGCCGCCCAGGTCGCGGCCGACGGCACCCCGGACGTCACGGTGGCCTCGTTCAACGTGCTGAACTACTTCACCACGCTGGGCGACGCGGACGACGACAACGTCGGTGACGGCGGCTGCACGGCGTACAACGACCGTGACGGCGACGGCAACAACGTGCGCGGCGGCTGCGACCAGCGCGGCGCCTGGGACCCCGAGGACCTCGCCCGTCAGCAGGAGAAGATCGTGGCCGCGATCAACGCTCTCGACGCCGACGTCGTGGGCCTGATGGAGATCGAGAACTCCGCGGCCCTGGGCGAGGAGGCCGACGAGGCCACCGAGACCCTGGTGGCGGCGCTCAACGCCGACGCGGGCGCCGGCACGTGGGCGGCCAACCCGTCCTCGAGCGAGCTGCCCGCGCCGAGCGAGCAGGACGTGATCACCAACGCGATCATCTACAAGCCGGCCGCGGTCGAGCGTGTCGGTGAGGCGCGGGCCCTGGGCGACCAGAGCGCCAGCGGAGATGCCTTCGGCAACGCCCGCGAGCCGATCGGCCAGGTCTTCGCCCCCGTCGAGGGCGGCGAGGAGTTCCTCTTCGTGGTCAACCACTTCAAGTCCAAGGGCTCCGGCGCCGACGACGGCACCGGCCAGGGCAACGCCAACCCCGACCGGGTCGCGCAGGCGACCGCGCTCGAGGCCTGGGTGCCCACCGTCCAGGACGAGACCGGCACCGAGGCCGTGCTGCTCGTGGGCGACTTCAACTCCTACTCGATGGAGGACCCCATGCAGGTCCTCTACGACGGCGGCTACACCAACGTCCAGGACGATCTCCCCGGTCGAGGAGTGGTCCTACTCCTTCAGCGGCCTCTCCGGCTCGCTGGACCACGTGCTGGCCAACGACGCAGCCCTCGAGCTGGCCACGGGCACCGACATCTGGAACATCAACTCGGGTGAGTCGGTGGCCCTGGAGTACAGCCGCTACAACATCCACGGCACCCTCTTCCACGACGCGGGTCCCTACCGCTCCAGCGACCACGACCCCGTCGTGCTGGGCCTGGACCTGGTCGCGGACGAGCCCGAGCTGCTCGACGCCGACCATCGCGGTCGAAGGTCCGCCCCGAAGCGCCCGCGCGCCGGCAAGGGCAACGCGCCATCTTCAAGGTCGACGTGAGCGCCGACGGCGCCACGCCGACCGGCGAGGTCGTCGTCGACCTGCCGGGCGGCGGACCCACACCGGTCGAGCTCGACAGGCGACGGCAAGGTCGATGCTCAAGATCCGCGAGGCCGTTCGCCAGCGCCGGCACGCAGCAGGTCGTGGTGACGCTACGCCGGTGACGAGCGTGGCTGCCACCGAGGAGACGTCACCACCATCGTCGTCCGGCAAGGCGAAGAAGGTCAAGAAGGACAAGTAGCACCCAGCACGCAGCACCCACGACCCGCCCGGGCCTCCCGGGCGGGTCGTGGCGTGTCCGAGCACGCGCGAGCAGTCACTTTCGCACCACCGAGCAGTCACTTCTGCACCGAGTGCGCGGTCTCGAAAAAAGTTTCGGTCCGCCTGTGGAAAACGGCTTCTGACCTGGTGTTTTGTCGGTGGGCCCTGAGATACTTTACTCATGTCCACCACCGCGGCGCACCCCATCAACGGGGCGCTCGCGCGCATGCACTCGCTGCTCGACGAGCTCGCCGCAGTGCCGACCTGGTCGATGAGCCAGGCCGCGACCGCGGAGGCGATGGTCGACATCGCGCGGCTCGAGGCGAGGGTGGTCGAGCTGAAGTCGCGGACCCTGGTGCACGCCGAGACCGTGGCGGTGGCAGGAGACGAATGCGTCGCCCTCGGTGGCGGTGTGGCACTCCAACGCCACCCGGTCGACGAAGCGGGAGTCGTTCCGGGAGGTCCGCCTCGCGGCCGGGCTGGATCGGTACGACGTGGTGCGGGAGGCGCTCGGGCGCGGCGATGTCATCGCGGAGCAGGCGTCGGTGATCTGCACGGCGCTCGATGAGCTGCCCGACGACCTGGACTCCGTCGGTGTTGGAGCAGGCGGCGAAGGCGCTGGTGGCGTTCGCGGAGGTCCACGACGCCAAGGGCCTGCGGGTGCTGGGGCGACGGATCCTCGAGGTCGTCGCACCCGAGGTGGCCGAGGCGTGGGAGGCCGAGCAGCTGGACCGCGAGGAGCGGGAGGCCGAGAAGTCCGCGGTGTTCCGGATGCGCGAGGACGGCCACGGTCGGATCAAGGGATCGTTCACGGTGCCGCTGCTGGTGGGCCAGATGCTGGAGCGGGCGCTGCTGGCGTTTGCTGCGCCGAAGCACCAGATCGCCACCCGTGCCGCCGTGACCGCCGCCGAGACCGCCGACGGCGAAGGTGAGCACGAGGAGCAGGTGCCGGTGCCGGTACGACGCCCGACCGCGCAGCGGCTGGGTGCGGCGTTCGTGGAGCTCATCGAGCGGCTCGACCCCGCACGAGCTGCCCAAGGCGGGTGGGGTGAACGCCACCGTGGTGGTGACGATGACCCTCGAGTCCCTCGAGGGCGGCCTCGCTGCGGCCACGCTCGACACCGGTGACCGGATCAGCGCCGCGACCGCGCGGCGGTTGGCGTGCGAGGCGGGCGTCGTCCCCGTCGTGCTCGGCGGGAAGAGCCAGCCCCTCGACGTGGGTCGCGCGAACCGGTACTTCACCCCGGCCCAGCGGATCGCGATGGGCATCCGTGACGGCGGCTGCACCGCTCGTGGCTGCGACGCACCGCCGGCGATGTGCCACGCCCACCACGACGACCCCTGGTCGTGTCACGGCCACACCGACCTGGCCCGCGGACGGCTGCTGTGCCCGTTCCACCACCGCCGGATCCACGATCCGGAGTACGAGACCGACGTCGGTGGCGACCACCAGGTCACCTTCCACCGGCGGACGTAGATCAGGTCTGCTCGGTCCTCTGACGCGGGTCTCGACGGGCGCGCGTCGCTGGCGCTCCTTGCTGCTCGACCAACGGCGGAGGAACTGGCGCCGGCTCGGCGGGAAGTGGCGCCGGGTCGGTGGCGGTCGCTGCTCGACCCGCGTTGGGGTGGGTCAGGCGTCGGCGGCGTGCCGGGCGAGGGCGAAGGCGGCCTGGGTGAGGGTCAGGTGGCTGAAGGCCTGGGGGAAGTTGCCGACCATCCGGCCGGTGGCCGGGTCGTACTCCTCGGCGAAGAGCCCGACGTCGTTGGCGAGACCGACGAGCCGGTCGTAGAGGGCGGTGGCGTCCTCGATCCGGCCGGCCTCGGCGTAGGCCTCGACCAGCCAGAACGAGCAGGCGAGGAAGGGGTGCTCGTCGCCCTCGAGCCCGTCGACGCCCGTGTCGGTGCGGTAGCGCAGCACCAGCCCGTCGCGCAGCAGGTCCTCCTCGATCGCACGGATGGTGCCCAGCATGCGGGGGTCGTCGCCGGCGACCAGGCCGAAGGAGGCCAGCACCAGCAGTGAGGCATCGACCTCGTTGGTGTCGTAGTGCTGGGTGAAGGTGCCGCGCTCCTCGTCGAAGCCCCGCGTCAGCACCTGCTCGCGGACCTCGTCGCGCAGGCGCCGCCACTCCTCGACGGGGCCGTCGAGCCCGTGCTTCTCCACCGCCCGCACCGCACGGTCGAACGCGACCCACACCAGGGCCTTGGAGTGGGTGAAGTGCTGCAGGTCGCCGCGCATCTCCCAGATGCCGCAGTCGGGCTCGTCCCAGTTCTCCGCGAGGCTCGAGAGCAGCGCCTTCTGCAGCTCCCAGGCGTTCCCGTCGGGCTCGTCCATCACCTCGCGCACCTTCTCGAGGGCGTCCATCACCTCGCCGATGACGTCGTGCTGGAGCTGGTCGACCGCGCCGTTGCCCACCCGGACCGGACGTGAGTCCTCATAGCCGGGCAGGTGCTCGATCTCCCGCTCGACGAGCCGGCGCGAACCGTCGACGGCGTACATCACCTGCAGGTCGTGCGGGTCGCCGGCGACCGCGCGCAGCAACCAGTCGCGCCACAGCATCGCCTCGTCGGTGTAGCCGGCCTCGAGCAGCGAGCCCAGCGTGAGCGCGGCGTCGCGCAGCCAGCAGTAGCGGTAGTCCCAGTTGCGCGACCCGCCGAAGGTCTCGGGCAGCGAGGTGGTGGGGGCCGCCACGATGCCGCCGGTCGACTCGTGCGTCATCAGCCGCAGCGTCAGCAGCGAGCGCTTGACCGCCTCGGGGTGGCGCAGGTCGGTGCGGCACAGCTGGGCCCAGTCCTCGTCCTTGTCGATCGTCTCGCGGATCCGGTCTTCGAGGTCGCCCAGGTCGTCGGGCCTGCGGTGCGCGGGCACCCAGGTCATCGAGAAGGTCAGCTCCTGGCCGGCCTCGACGTCGAACTCGTCGTTGTGCGTGTGGTCGCGGGCCTCGGGCATCCGCGGGCCGCGCAGGACCAGCAGGTCGGGACCGGCGACGGCGGTGACCACCTGCTCGCCCCCGATCTCCTCGCGCCGCACCCAGGGCGTCACCTCGCCGTACTCCATCCGCACCCGCCACTGCAGGCACAGCCGCACGGTGCCCTCGACCCCGCGGATGCGCCGCACGAGGTCCGCGCGGCCGTCGCCGGTGGGCATCAGGTCGGTGAGGGTCACCGTGCCGGTCGAGGTGCTGAAGGTCGTCTCCAGCACCGACGAGGAGGACAGGTAGCGCCGGCTCGACTCGTAGTCGCCCTCGGGCTCGATCTGCCAGTGCCCGTGCTCCTCGGTGCCGAGCAGGGCCGCCATGCAGGCGGGGGAGTCGAAGCGCGGCAGGCACAGCCAGTCGATCGAGCCGTTGCTGCCGACCAGGGCGGCGGTGCGCCGGTCGCCGATGAGGGCGTAGTCCTCGATGCGCAGAGCCATGTCACGACTCTACGTGTGCGACGCTCACCTCCATGGTCGACGAGACGGACCGCGCCGCTGCTGCGCTGCACACCCTGCTGCGGGCGCAGCGCGCCACGCTGGCCACCGCCGAGTCGCTCACCGGGGGACTGCTGGCGGGGCTGCTCACCGACGTGCCCGGCGCCTCCGCGACGTACGTCGGCGGCGTGGTCGGCTACGCCACCGAGCTCAAGCAGGGGCTCCTGGGCGTGCCCGCCGAGCTGGTCGCCGAGCACGGCGTGGTCTCTGCCTCGTGCGCCGAGGCGATGGCGACCGGCGCGCTCGCGGCCACCGGCGCCACCTGGGCGCTGAGCACCACCGGGGTCGCCGGGCCCGACCGCCAGGAGGGCCAGCCGCCCGGCACCGTCTTCGTCGGCGTCGCGGGCCCCGGCCTGCTGAGGTCGGTGCGCCTGGCCCTGCGCGGCGAGCGGGCCCAGGTGCGCCACGACACGTGCGCCCGGGCGGTGTCGCTGCTCACCGACATCCTGGAAGGGTGTGCCGGGGAAGAAGCGGACCTCCGCTAGTGTTGGTCCCCACGAACACTCCGGCCCCCGAGGCCGGGCACGCGCAGTCAGGAGATCCGCATGGTGCTGTTTCGTCGGTTGCTCGGCGACGTGCTCCGCGCGCACCGCGTCGAGCGCGGGATGACCCTGCGTGAGGTCTCCGCCCAGGCGCGCGTCAGCCTCGGCTACATCTCCGAGATCGAGCGCGGCCAGAAGGAGGCCTCCTCCGAGCTGCTCTCCTCGCTGTGCGGCGCCCTCGACGTGCCGCTCTCGTCTGTGCTGCGCTCGGTCTCCGACGCCGTCGCCCTCGAGGAGGCGCTCAGCGCCGCCACACCGATGGTGCCGCGCCCGGCGGCCACCGGTCGCAGCCGCGACGACGTCGTCGCCTCGGCCGCCTGAGCCCGTCGCCTCGCCGGCCTGAGCCGGTCGGCTGCGCGTCGGCGGGTGCTCAACCCCCCTCCGGCTGGCAGCGCGGGCACCAGTAGATCGCCCGCTCGCGTCCGGGTGGGCCCTGCCGGTCGACGCGGACGGCCGTGGCACACCGTCGGCAGGGCGAGCGCTCGCGGCGGTAGACCCAGGTCCGCTCGCGCTCGCGCAGGTCGCCGGTGGTCGACTGCACGGCCCGCTCCTTGTTGAGCTGCAGCATCTGGCGTCCGCGGCGCACCGCGCGCTCGAGGTCGGGGACGTCGGCGACCGGCAGCCTCGGGTGCAGGCCCGAGACGAAGCACAGCTCGGCGACGTACATGTTGCCGAGCCCGGCGAGGCGGGTCTGGTCGCGCAACGCGTCGCCGATCTCGCGGTCGGGCTCCTCGCGCAGGCGGCGCAGCGCCTCGTCCTCGTCCCAGTCGGGTCCGAGAAGGTCGGGGCCGAGGTGGCCGACCACCTGGTCCTCGTCGGCGGTGGGCAGCAGCTCGACGACACCGAGGGAGAACCCGACGGCGGTGACGGTGCCGTCGCCGAGGACCACCCGGGCCTGGTAGGCCGGGCGGGACCAGCGTCGCCCCGGCGCCAGCACCCGCCACGCGCCCTCCATCTTCAGGTGGGTGTGCAGCGTCAGCGGTGGGCCCGCCGGCGGGTGCAGCCTGGTGAGCAGGTGCTTGCCGCGCGAGATGGTGCCCTCGACCCGCGAGCCGACGAGGTCGGCCGTCGCGTGCTGCGGCACTCGCAGGTCGGCGACGGTGAGCACGTGGTCGGCCAGCGCCCGGTCGAGCAGCCGGGCGGCACGGTAGACGGTGTCGCCCTCAGGCACGGCCGGTCCTCAGCCGCAGCCCCCGCGGTGTGGAGACGAAGCCGGCCGCGGTCAGGGCCTCCCGCAGCGGGGTCTCGCCACGGCCCAGCAGCTGCTCGCCGTCGGCCTTCTCCACCGTCAGCCGCCCCAGCGCCCCACGCCCGACGGCCTCGGCGAGCGCCGCAGTGGCGGGGTGCAGCAGGGCCGGTTCGTCGCTCCAGGTCAACAGCGTGCGCCCACCCCGCTCGACGTAGAGCACCAGCCTGCCGTCGACCAGCACGACCATCGCCCCCGCCTTGCGGCCGGGGCGGTGCCCGCTCTCGGCGTCCTCCCGCGCCGGCCAGGCGAGGGCGGCGCCGTAGGGGTTGGCGGGGTCGGTGGCAGCCAGCGCGATGGCCAGCGGCTCCCGCTCGCTCGGGTCGCCGGGCCCGGGCTCGCCGCCGACGGCCCCGTCGGCGAACGTGCGCAGCCGGTCGACCGCCCCGGCGGTGCCGAACTGGGCGGCGCCCAGCCCGTCGACGAAGTACCCCCGACGGCAGCGACCGGTGTCCTCGAAGGCGGAGAGCACCTTGTAGACGGCCGCGAAGCCGCCCGGCACCCGCTCGCTGACCACTGCCCCCCGAGTCACCACGCCGTGCCGGTCGAGCAGCCGCTCGGCCACGGCCTTGGCGCGTCGGGTCGGGTCGGGGTCGGTGCCCGGCAGCACCGCCCAGCGCCCCGCCGTCTCCGGCGGGCCGCCCCGCGCCGTGGCCAGCCGGGCGCCGGCGCCGGTGGTCGAGCCCATGCGCGGCGAGCCCATCCGGGCCCGCGGCGGTGGCCGCCGGGTGCGGTGGCTGGCGGTGCCGGTGCGGGTCAGGGCGCGCAGCGGGGTCAGCGTGTCGTTGCTGACCCGCCCGGCCCAGACCAGCTCCCACAGCGCTGCCGACAGGGCCTGGTCGGTGGCCTCGACGCCGGCGGCGCGCACGGCGTCGGCGAGCTGGCGGAAGAAGTAGGCGCCGCCGCCGGCGAGGGCGTCGAGCACCGCCTGCCCCGCCTCGGAGTGCTCGGGCACCTGCGGCTCGGGCAGGGTCAGCTCGGCGGAGTCGGCCAGGTGCAGCGAGACCCAGCCGTCGGAGCCCGGCAGGGTGCCGTGCCCGGCCCACACCACCTCGCCGGAGGCCGTCAGCTCGTCGAGGTGCGACGTCTCGTAGTCGCGCACGCGCGCGGCCAGCACCAGCGGCTCGAGCGCCGAGGCCGGCACCGGGCAGCCGGCCAGCTGGTCGACAGCCGACAGCACGCCGTCGACGCCTCTCAGGCCGCCTCGTCCGCCCCCGGACCGACCACCAGCCCGACCACCAGCAGAGGGGGCTGCGGCCCAGACGTGCTGCCAGGCGCCCAGGAAGCGCCCGAGAGCGTCGGGCTCGACCGGCTCGACCTCCTTGCGCAGCCGGGCCAACGAGCGCCGGCGCAGCTTGCGCAGCACCTCGGCGTCGCACCACTCGGTGCCCGAGCCGAAGGGACGGAACTCGCCGTCGAGGACCCGCCCCTGCGACGCCAGGCGCTGGAGGGTCTGGCGGACCACGGCGGTGCCCAGGCCCAGGCGAGCGGCGACGTCGTCGACCGTGAACGGGCCGTGGGTGCGGGCGTGGCGGGAGACCAGGTCGCCGATCGGGTCGTCGACGGGGTCGGTGAAGGCGTCGGGGGTGCCCGGCGGCACCGGGACGCCCAGGCCGTCGCGCAGGCGCCCGACGTCCTCGATGGCGCTCCAGCGCTCGGTGCCCCCCATCCGCAGCTCGACCACGCGCCGGCTGGCGACCAGCTCGGCGGCCCAGGCACCGACGTCGGCGTCGGGGACCGAGCGGGCCACGACCTCCTCGCGCGACAGGGGGCCCAACAGGCGCAGCAGGTCGGCCAGGCCCTCGGCGCTGCGGGCCCGGCGCTCCTCGGTGAGCCGTTGCAGCTCGGCCTCGACCTCCTCGAGCACCGCCGGGTCGAGCAGCTCGCGCAGCTCGGCGCGCCCGAGCAGCTCGGCGAGCAGACCCTGGTCGAGCGAGAGTGCCGCGGCCCGGCGCTCGGCGATGGGGGAGTCGCCCTCGTAGACGAACTGGGCGACGTAGCCGAACAGCAGGCTGCGCGCGAAGGGCGAGGGCGCGTGGGTGGTGACGTCGGCGACCTGCACCTCGCGCCGGTCGACGCGGCGCATCAGCCCGATCAGGCTGGGCAGGTCGTAGACGTCCTGCAGCACCTCGCGCACCGCCTCGAGCACGATCGGGAAGGAGGGGTAGCGCGAGGCGACCTCGAGCAGTGCGGCCGAGCGCTGCCGCTGCTGCCACAGCGGCGAGCGGCGCCCGGGGTCGCGGCGCGGCAGCAGCAGCGCCCGGGCCGCGCACTCGCGGAAGCGGGAGGCGAACAGGGCGGACCCGCCGACCTCCTGGGTGACCAGGTCGTCGATCTCGTCGGGCTCGAAGACCACGACCTCGGCGCCGGGCGGCTCGGCGTCGGTGTCGGGGATCCGGATCACGACGCCGTCGTCGGAGGCGACCGCCTGGCCGTCGACGCCGTACCGCTCGCGCAGGCGCGCGTTGATCGCCAGCGCCCAGGGGGCGTGCACCGGTGTGCCGTAGGGGGAGTGCAGCACCAGGCGCCAGTCGCCGAGCTCGTCGCGGAAGCGCTCGACGAGCAGGGTGGTGTCGGTGGGCAGCAGGTTGGTGGCCTCGAGCTGCTCGTGCAGGTAGGTGACCAGGTTGCCCGCGGCGTACTCGTCGAGCCCGTTCTCGCGCGCCCGGGCCTCCGCCTTCGCGCGCGGCAGCGCGCCCAGCTCACGGGTGAAGGCGCCGACCGCTGCGCCGAGCTCGGCCGGGCGCCCCAGGCTGTCGCCCTTCCAGAACGGCAACCGGCCAGGGATGCCGGGAGCGGGGGTGACCAGCACCCGGTCGTGGGTGATGTCCTCGATGCGCCAGCTGGTGGCGCCCAGCGCGAAGACGTCGCCGACGCGCGACTCGTAGACCATCTCCTCGTCGAGCTCGCCGACCCGGCGCCCGGGTCCTTCGCCGCCGACGAGGAAGACGCCGAACAACCCGCGGTCGGGGATGGTGCCGCCGCTGGTGACCGCGAGCCGCTGCGCGCCGGGGCGCCCGGTCAGCTCGCCGGTGACGCGGTCCCAGACGATGCGCGGACGCAGCTCGGCGAACTCGTCGCTGGGGTAGCGACCGGCGAGCAGGTCGAGCACGCCGTCGTACGCCGATCGCGGCAGCCCGGCGAAGGATGCCGAGCGCTTGAACAGCTCGAACAGCTCGTCGACGCCCCACGGCTCCACTGCGGTCGCGGCGACCACCTGCTGGGCGAGCACGTCGAGCGGGTTGGTGGGCACCCGCAACGACTCGATCGCCCCGGATCTCATCCGCTCGACCGCGACCGCGGTCTGGGCCAGGTCGCCGCGGTGCTTGGGGAACAGCACGCCGCGCGATACCTCGCCGACCTGGTGGCCGGCGCGACCGACGCGCTGCAGGGCGCTGGCGACGCTGGGCGGCGACTCGATCTGGACCACCAGGTCGACGGCGCCCATGTCGATGCCGAGCTCGAGGCTGCTGGTGGCGACCACTGCGGGCAGCCGGCCCCGCTTGAGGTCGTCCTCGATCAGGGCGCGCTGCTCCTTGGAGACCGAGCCGTGGTGGGACTTGGCGATCACCGGGGCGCTGCCCTCGGTGGCACCCGACTGGCCCATCGCCTGGGCCGGGACCTTGTCGCCCGGCGCGGGCTCGACCCCGGCGCGCTCGGCCGCGATCTCGTTGAGACGGGCGGTGAGCCGCTCGGAGAGCCGACGGGAGTTGGCGAAGACGATGGTCGAGCTGTGCTGCTCGATCAGGTCGACCACGCGCTCCTCGACGTGCGGCCAGATGCTCGAGACCCGCTCGGCGCCGCCGCCCGGGTCGTCGTCGGCGCCGGGGTCGTCGTCGAAGGCGCCGCCGGGGCTGGTCATGTCCTCGACCGGCACCACCACCGAGAGGTCCCACTGCTTCTCGCTGGGCGGGGAGACGACGTCGACCGGGGCGGTGCCGCCGAGGTAGCGGGCGACCTCCTCGACCGGGCGCACCGTCGCGGACAGGCCGATGCGCTGCGCGGGCCTGTCGAGCAGAGCGTCGAGCCGCTCGAGCGAGACCCCCAGGTGGGCGCCGCGCTTGGTGCCGGCGACCGCGTGCACCTCGTCGACGATCACCGTCTGCACCCCGCGCAGCGCCTCGCGGGCCTGGGAGGTGAGCATCAGGAACAGCGACTCGGGCGTGGTGATCATGACGTCGGGGGGCGCCGTGACCATCTTGCGCCGGTCGGCGGCGCTGGTGTCGCCCGAGCGGACCCCCACCCGCACCTCGGGCAGCTCGGTGCCCAGGCGCGAGGCGGTGTGGCGGATGCCGGTCAGCGGGGCGCGCAGGTTGCGCTCGACGTCGACGGCCAGTGCCTTGAGCGGAGAGACGTAGAGGACCCGGCAGCGCTGCTGCTTGTCGCTCGGCGGGGGATCGGTGAGCAGCCGGTCGATCGACCAGAGGAACGCGCTCAGGGTCTTGCCCGAGCCCGTCGGGGCCACGACCAGCGCGTGCCGGCCCGCACCGATCGCCTCCCACGCGCCGGCCTGGGCGGGGGTGGGCACCGCGAACGCGGCGGCGAACCAGGTGCGGGTGGGCTCGCTGAAGCGCTCCAGTGCAGCATGGGGGGCGACGACGTCGGGCACCGGGCAAGTCTGGCCCACGGCACCGACAACCGGTCCCACCCGTCAGGTCAGGTGCAGCTTCATCCCGTCGTGGCTGGCCACGTAGCCCAGCCGCTCGTAGAGCCGCCGGGCGCCGGGGCGGGACCGGTCGGTGGTCAGCTGCACCAGTCCGGCGCCGTGGCTGCGGGCGTACTCGGTGATCCACTCCAGCAGCTCGGTGCCCAGTCCGAGGTGGCGCTCCGACGAGGCCACCCGCACCGCCTCGACCTGCAGGCGCAGCGTCGCGCCGCGCGAGAGGCCGGGCAGCATCGTCAGGTGCGCGGTGGCCACCACCTCGCCCTGGGGCGAGCGCACCGCGAGCAGCAGGTTGTCGGGGGAGCGGTCGATGCGCGCGAAGGCCCGCAGGTAGGGCTCCAGGTCGGCACCCTCGCGCTCGCGGCCCAGCTCGTCGTCGGCCAGCAGCGCCACGAGGGCCGCCAGGTCGCCGCGGCGCGCGCGGGTGAGGGCGTACGCAGTGCCGTCGACCTGGAGCACGCCCAGGAGCGAGGCGTCGTCGGTGATGCCCATCAGGAGGTCTCCTCACGTGTACGGCCCACCCCCGCGAACCTAGTCGCTGGTCGTCGTGGTGTCTGCCGCCCAGCGACGAAGAGGAGTCCCTAGAGTGTCGGCGTGCTCGACCACACCGCCTCCGGGCCCCCGATGATCGAGGCCCGCGAGCTGCGCAAGAGCTTCGGCGGGTTCGAGGCCGTGCGCGGCATCGACGTCGAGGTGCGGCGCGGCGAGGCCTTCGGCTTCCTGGGCCCCAACGGCGCCGGCAAGTCCTCGACCATGCGCATGGTCGCGGCCGTCTCGCCGGTCACGGCCGGGCGGTTGCGCATCCTGGGCCTCGACCCAGCGGTGGACGGGCCCGCCATCCGTGCCCGGATCGGGGTCTGCCCGCAGGAGGACACCCTCGACACCGAGCTGTCGGTGCGCGACAACCTCTACGTCTACGGCCGCTACTTCGGGATGGGGCGGCGCGAGGTGCGCGAGCGGGTCGGTGAGCTGTTGGACTTCGTGCAGCTCACCGACAAGGCCGACGCCCGCGTCGACGACCTCTCCGGGGGCATGAAGCGGCGCCTGACCATTGCCCGGTCGCTGGTGAACTCGCCCGAGCTGCTGCTCCTCGACGAGCCCACCACGGGCCTGGACCCGCAGGCGCGCCACGTGGTCTGGGAGCGGCTCTTCCGGCTCAAGCAGCAGGGCGTGACCCTGGTGCTGACCACGCACTACATGGACGAGGCCGAGCAGCTGACCGACCGCCTGGTGGTGATGGACAAGGGGCTCGTGGTCGCGGAGGGCTCGCCGCTGCAGCTGATCCGCGAGCACTCGACGCGCGAGGTCGCCGAGCTCCGGTTCGGTGTGGCCGAGCCGGGAGCGGGCCACGACCGGCACGTCGAGCGGGTCGCCGACCTCGCCGAGCGCGTCGAGGTGCTGCCCGACCGGCTGCTGCTCTACACCGCCGACGGCGAGGAGACCCTGGCCAAGGTGCACGAGCGCGGCTTGGAGCCGGTGGCCACGCTGGTACGCCGCGCCACCCTCGAGGACGTCTTCCTGCGTCTGACCGGACGGACCCTGGTCGACTGATGAGCGGCCCTCGACCAGCAGCCCTCGACCAGCAGGCCCTCGACCAGCAGCGCTCCGACCAGCACGCTGCGCGGCGCGCTGCGCCTGAGCGACTACTGGGCCACGGTCTACCGCCGCACCTGGCGCGGCAGCATCGTCTCGTCGTTCATCACCCCGCTGCTCTACGTGGTGGCGATGGGGGTGCTGCTGGGCGGCTTCGTGGAGGCCGACCCTGCCACGCTCGAGGGCGCGTCGTCGTACCTCGCCTTCGTGGTGCCGGGCCTGGTGGCGGCCACCTCGATGACCACTGTGGTCGGGGAGGTCACCTACCCGGTGATGGCGATGGTGAAGTGGAACAAGACCTACTTCTCGATGACCGCGACCCCGCTGGGGGTGCGCGAGATCGCGCTGGCCCACCTGGGCTTCGTGGCCTTCCGGGTCGCGGTGACGGCGGCTGTCTTCCTGGCCGTCACCGCGCCCTTCGGCGTCTACGAGTCGGTCCCCGGCGTGCTGGGCGCCTTCGTCGTGCAGATCCTGATCGGCCTGGCCTTCGCGGTGCCGCTCTACGCGTTCGCGGCCGGGCTGCGCGACGAGACCGCCTTCTCGCTGGTCTTCCGGCTCGGGATGATCCCGATGTTCCTGTTCTCCGGTGCCTTCTTCCCGGTCGCCAACCTCGACGCGCCGCTCGAGGCGCTGGCCCGCGCGACGCCGCTGTGGCACGGCGTCGACCTGACCCGGATGCTCGTGCTGGGGGTGCCCGACTGGTCGATGGTGGCCGTGCACGTGGCCTACCTGCTGGTGCTGGTGGTCCTCGGCTGGTGGTGGGCAGTGCGCCGCCTGACCCGACGGATGCAGCAGTGAGAGGTTCAGCGGGGGAGTGCGCGACATGGTGGTGACCGCGAGCACGGGGCTGATCCTGCAGCGCAACTTCCTGGCCTACCGCCGGGTCTGGTGGATCTTCGCCACCGGCTTCCTCGAGCCCGTCTTCTACCTGTTCTCCATCGGCGTCGGGGTGGGCGCCCTCATCAGCGGCTTCGAGGTCGGCGGCCGCGAGATCGCCTACGCCGAGTTCGTCGCCCCCGGGATGCTCGCGGCGTCGGCGATGAACGGGGCCGTGCTCGACTCGACCTTCAACTTCTTCTTCAAGCTCAAGTACTCGAAGCTCTTCGACCAGATGCTGGCCACGCCGCTGACCACCACCGACATCGCCCGCGGCGAGCTGTCCTGGTCGCTGCTGCGTGGCGGCGTCTACTCGCTGGGCTTCCTGCTGGTGATGCTGGCGATGGGGCTGGTCTCGTCGTGGTGGGCGGTGCTGGTGCTGCCGGCCACGCTGCTCATCGGGCTGGCCTTCGGCGCGGTCGCGATGGCGCTGACGACGTACATGCGCTCCTGGCAGGACTTCGAGCTGGTCACCCTCTCGACGCTGCCGATGTTCCTGTTCTCCGCGACCTTCTTCCCGGTCACCACCTACCCCGGGGCACTGCGCTGGGTGGTCGAGGCCACACCGCTCTACCGCGGGGTGGTGCTGTGCCGCGAGCTGACCACGGGCGCGGTCTCGTGGGACTCCGCGGTCTCCGTGGTCTACCTGGTCGCGATGGGGATCGCGGGTCTCCTCGTCGCCCGACGGCGCCTCGACTCGCTGTTGCTGACCTAGCCCGCGCACAATGGCCACGTGAGGCACACGGAGTTCTGGGCACGGCTCGACGAGGCGCTGGGCAGGGAGTCGTCGGGCTCGTGGGCCGAGCTCTTCGTCATCGACGAGCTCGGCGGCCGGACCACCCGCCAGGCCATCGACGACGGGATCCCGCCGAAGCAGGTCTGGGCCGCTGTCTGGCGCGTGCTCGAGCTGCCCGAGCGCTACCAGTGACGTCCTCCGCGGCGCAGCCGACGGCGGTGCAGCCGGCCACGGTGCAGGCCAGGGTGCAGCGACGCACCGTGGCCACGCTCGTGGTCACCCAGGCCGTCGGCGCGGTCGGCATCACGATCGGCATCGCGACCGCCTCGCTGCTGGCCCGTGACATCTCCGGCAGCGACGGGCAGGCCGGGCTGGCGCAGACCTTCCAGGTGCTCGGCGCCGCGCTCGCCTCCTACGTGCTGGCCCGGGTGATGGCCCTGCGCGGGCGCCGACCCGGCCTGACCACCGGCTACCTGCTCGGCGCGAGCGGGGCCGTGCTCGCCGTGGTCGCCGGCAGCGTCGGCTCGATGGCGCTGCTGCTGCTCGGCGCGGTGCTGCTGGGCTCGACCACCGCCGCCAACAACGCCGCGAGGTACGCCGCCACCGACCTGGCCGAGCCCGCCCAGCGGGGCCGAGCGTTGGCCGTCGTGGTGTGGGCGACCACCATCGGCGCCGTCGCCGGCCCCAACCTGACCGGCCCCGCCGCCGCGCTGGCCCGCTGGCTGGGTCTGCCCGAGCTGACCGGTCCCTTCGCGCTCGGCAGCGTCGGGATGCTGCTGGCCGCCGCGGTGGTCAGCACCTTCCTGCGGCCCGACCCGCTGCTGCTGGCCCGTGAGGTCGCCGGCACCGCCGGCTTGGTGCCCGCGGGCACCTCGTGGGGGAGGGTGCGCCAGGCGGTGCGCGAGCGGCCGGTGCTGCTCGCCGCGGTCGTCGCGCTCGCGGGTGCGCACGCGGCCATGGTCGCGGTGATGGTGATGACGCCGCTGCACATGGAGCACGGCGGCGCCGAGCTGCGGGTCATCGGCGTGGTCATCAGCGTGCACGTGCTGGGGATGTTCGCCTTCGCCCCGCTGGTGGGCTGGCTGGCCGACACGGCGGCGGCGGCCGCTGACCCTGGGCACGGGCGGCGTCGTGCTCGTCGTCGCGCTGGTGCTCTCGGCGGCCGCTCCCGAGGGCTCCTCGTGGCAGATCTTCGGTGGGCTCTTCCTGCTGGGCCTGGGCTGGTCCTTCGCCACGGTCGCGGCCTCGACGCTGGTCGCCGACCACGCCCCGCTCGACGCCCGCGCCGACGTGCAGGGCTCGGCCGACCTGGTGATGAACCTGGTGGCGGCGGCGGGCGGCGGGCTGGCCGGCGTGGTCGTCGCGCTCGCCGGCTACCCGGCCCTGTCGCTGGCCGCGGTCGGGCTGCTGGCCTGGTCGTGCTCGGCGCCGGCGTGGCCGCGCACCGTCTCACCCCCGTGGCGGCTCCGGAGGCCCCGACCGACCTGGCACAGTGACGCCCATGAGCAAGACGCGTGCTGACGTCGCCGTGATCGGCGGCACCGGTTTCTACTCCTTCCTCGAGGACCCCGAGAGGTCCGGGTCGAGACGCCGTACGGCGACCCCTCGGCGCCGGTCTCGATCGGCACGGTCGCCGGGCGGCGGGTGGCGTTCCTGCCGCGCCACGGCACCTCCCACGAGTACGCGCCGCACACCATCCCCTACCGCGCCAACCAGTGGGCGCTGCGCTCGCTGGGCGTGCGCCAGGTGCTCGCGCCCTGCGCGGTCGGCGGGCTGCGCGCCGACGTGGCGCCCGGTGACGTGGTGGTGCCCGACCAGATGGTCGACCGCACCTACCGCCGGGTGCCGTCGTACGTCGAGGGCGGCGCGGTGCACCTGCCGTTCGGCGACCCCTACTGCGACCGGCTCGCCGGGGCGGTGACCGGTGCGGCCGACGACGTGCGCCACGGCGGCACCATGGTGATCGTCGAGGGCCCGCGGTTCTCCACGCGCGCCGAGTCGCGGCACTACGCCGAGCAGGGCTGGTCGCTGATCAACATGACCGGGCACCCCGAGGCGGCGCTGGCCCGCGAGATGCTGCAGTGCTACACCCCGATCGCGCTGGTCACCGACATGGACGCCGGAGCCGAGAGCGGCGAGGGGGTCGGCCAGGCCGAGGTCTTCGCCCGCTTCAAGGCCAACCTCGAGCGGCTCACCGGCCTGCTCGCCGCGGCCATCGAGGCGTTGCCCGACCCTGACGGCTGCTCCTGCTCGGGGTGGGCCGACGACCTCGAGCTCACCTACACCGTCCCGGGCCGGGAGTCGGCGTCGTGAAGGTCCTGCTGACCGGCTCGGCCGGCTTCATCGGCGGTGCGGTCGCCGACCGGCTCGAGGCCGCCGGCGACGAGGTGGTGCGCGTCGACCTGATGCTCGAGAAGGCCCACGGCGCCACCAGCGCGCCCGCCGGCACCCACCAGCTCGACGTGCGTGACGCGGACGCCTGGCCCGACCTGCTGCGCGGGGTCGACGTGGTGTGCCACCAGGCCGCCATGGTCGGCGCCGGTGTCACGGTCGCCGACCTGCCGCTCTACGCCGGCCACAACGACCTCGGCACCGCGGTGCTGCTGGCGGCGATGCACGAGGCCGGCGTGCACCGGCTGGTGCAGGCCTCGAGCATGGTCGTGTACGGCGAGGGCCGCTACGCCTGTGCCGAGCACGGCGAGCAGGTGCCGGCCACCGCGCCCCCGCGAGGCGCTGGAGGACCGGCCGGTTCGAGAACCCCTGCCCGGTCTGCGGCGAGCCGCTGGCCTGGGCGCTGGTCGACGAGGACGCGCGCCTCGAGCCGCGCTCCAGCTACGCCGCCAGCAAGGTCGCCCAGGAGCACTACGCCACCGCCTGGGTGCGCCAGGCCGGCGCCGCGGCCCTGTCGCTGCGCTACCACAACGTCTACGGCCCCCGGATGCCCCGCGACACGCCCTACTCGGGCGTGGCGGCGATGTTCCGCTCGTCCCTCGAGCGCGGCGAGGCGCCCCAGGTCTTCGAGGACGGGCAGCAGGTGCGCGACTTCGTGCACGTCGACGACGTCGCGCGCGCCAACGAGGCCGCGCTGCGCGCGGTGCTCGAGGCGCCCGAGGGCCACCACCGCGCCTACAACGTGGCCTCGGGGCACCCGATCGGCATCCGCGACGTCGCGGCGCTGGTCGCGCGCGGCACCGGCAGCGACATCGAGCCCGAGGTCACCGGCGGCTACCGGCTCGGCGACGTGCGCCACGTCGTCGCCTCGCCCCAGCGGGCCGCCGACGAGCTCGGTTTCACCGCGAGCGTGCCCCCCGACCAGGGGCTGCCCGCCTTCGCCACCGCCCCGCTGCGGGACTGACCCGGCCCGAACTTCGCGTCGACCCGGCCCGAACTTCGCACCTGGCCCGAACCGGCGTCGGGCCGGTCACCACGACGTGTACAGCAGGTGCTGGACCACCAGCGCCCAGCCCACCTGCAGCGCCAGCCCCCACCGCCGCCAGGCGTCGGGCAGCAGCGCCGCCGCGATCGTCAGCCACGGCATGAACGGCAGCCAGATCCGTTCGACCTCCGACTTGCTCATCCGCGACAGGTCGGCGACCACGATCGCCAGCACCGCGCCCAGCACGAGCACGGCCACCGCCCTCGAGCCTGGGCCCAGCGCGTCGGCCCGCAGCAGCCGGGCGCGCGCGCCGGCGTGCGCCAGCGCTGCCCCCACCAACGGCCCGGCGCTGACGGCGAGGGCGGCCAGGTTGCCCCACAGCCAGTACCAGGCCGGCCGGTCGCCGGCGATGCCGTCCCAGTAGCGCTCGGTCAGCACCGGGTAGGCCTCCCACCACGCGAAGCCCGCCGCGGCCATGGCCAGCACCGGCACCAGGGCGGCGACCACGGCCACCGGCAGCGGACGCCACGACCGGGCCGCCACCAGCACCGCGAGCGCGACCAGCGCCATCAGTCCCATCCCGTAGGAGAGCAGCACGCTGCAGCCCAGCACGAACCCGGCGGCCACCGACCAGCCGACCCATCCGTGGCCGCGCCCGACCGCGGCCCGTGCCAGGAGCGCCAGCCCCGCGGCGGTCACGGCGGTGAAGATCGCGTCGGCGGACACGGCCATGAACACCGCCGCGGGGGAGAGCACCAGGAACGGGGCTGCGCGCCGCGCGAGCAGCTCGGCGTCGAGGGTGCGCAGCAGCGCCAGGACCGAGAGGGCCGTGGTCGCCCCGATGGCGGTGACCACCAGCCCGGCCGCGAACGAGCCCCCGAGGCCGACCCGCACCAGGCCGACGAAGAACAGCAGCGCGAGCGGAGGGTGTCCGGCCGCCTGGGTGGGCCAGTTGTCGGGATGGCTGTAGGGGATGCGGTCGACGTAGGTGCGCAGCATCTCCGGCACGTCGTCGACCTCACGGGCGCTGGGCAGGTACTCGCTGGAGTGGTCGAGCACCCGCGAGATCCCCTCGCTGCCGTCGACGAACGCGAGCGAGAGCATCCACGCCAGCGCGACGGCGTACGACGTCAGCAGCAGCCGGCCCCACGAGGCGACGGCGGCGAACCGGGGGAACCAGGCCAGGCCCACGAGCCCGACCAGCAGCGCGGGCGCGGTGCCCGGGCCGACGAGCTTGGGCTCCCAGAAGCCGTGCAGCGGGGGTGAGGCCCACGGGTGCGCGGACCGGCTGGCCCGGCTCCAGGTCTGCCAGTCGAGCAGGGCCGGCAACGCGAACGCGAGCACCACCAGCAGCAGCGTCAGCACCAGACCGGTGCGGGCGGCGCGGGCAGGGGACGCGTCGGCCGCGCCGGGGGAGGACATGGCACCGACCCTAGAGGCGCGGTCCCACCGCCATCCCACCGTCGGGGTGGGCTGGGCCGGTCTAGTCTGCCTGCCATGCCCGTCGCCGATCTCGTCCTGCCCTGCCGCGACGAGGGCCCGGCCCTGGAGGCGCTGCTGCCGAGGATCCCCTCCGAGTTCGCGGTGATCGTCGTCGACAACGGCTCGCGCGACGCGACCGCCGAGGTCGCGGCCCGGCTCGGCGCCACCGTGGTGCACGAGAGCGTGCCGGGCTACGGCGCGGCAGTGCACGCCGGCCTGCTGGCCGCCACCCACGACTACGTCGCCTTCATGGACGGCGACGGCAGCTTCGACCCCGACGAGCTGCTGGTGCTGCTCGACGACGTGACCTCGGGGCGTGCCGACGTCGCGGTCGGGCGGCGCCGACCGGTGTCCCGAAGGGTGTGGCCGTGGCACGCGCGTCTCGGCAACGCTCTCATCGTCGCCTGGTTGAGACGGAGGATCGCGATGACCGCCCACGACATCGCCCCCATGCGGGTGGCCCGCCGCCAGGCGCTGCTCGACCTCGGCGTCGAGGACCGTCGCTTCGGCTACCCCGTCGAGCTGCTGCAGAAGCTCACCATCGCCGGCTGGCGGGTCAGCGAACGTGACGTGACGTACCACCCGCGGGCCGAGGGCACCCGCTCGAAGGTCTCCGGCTCGGTCAAGGGCACCCTGCGCACCGCGCGCGACTTCTGGAGGGTGCTGTCGTGACGGCGCGGCACGACCCGGCGGTGCCGCCCCGGGTGCTCGTCGTCGCCAAGGCGCCGGTCGCCGGGCGGGTCAAGACCCGGCTGGGCGCCGACATCGGTGACGACGCCGCGGCCGAGGTCGCCGCCGCCTGCCTGCTCGACACGATCGAGGCCGCCACCGCTGCCGTCGGTGCCGCGCGCTGCCACCTCAGCCTCGCCGGGGACCTCGCCGAGGCCGTGCGCGGTGACGAGGTCCTCGCCGCGCTCGGTGGCTGGAGCACCACCGCCCAGGTCGGCGACGGCTTCGACGAGCGGCTGGCCCACGCGCACGCCGCCGTCGCCGCCAGCGGCCCGGGGGCGGTGGTGCAGGTCGGCATGGACACCCCGCAGGTCACCCCCGCGCTGCTGCTCGCCGCCGCCGCGCCGCTGGCGACCCACGACGCGGTGCTCGGCCCCGCCGACGACGGCGGCTGGTGGGTGCTGGCCCTGCGCGACCCGGCCGACGCCGCCGTGCTCGCCGGCGTCGAGATGTCCACCCCGTCGACGTACGACGACACGAGGGCGGCGCTGCTGGGCGCGGGTCTGTCGGTGGGCGCGACCCACACCCTCAACGACGTCGACACCGTCGCCGACGCCGAGGCGGTGCTGCCCGCTGTCGCGCCCGGCAGCCGGTTCGCCGGCGCCTGGCGCGGGCGGGTGCCTTCGTGAGCACGCGCGACGAGCCCTTCACCAGCGTCTTCTCCCGGGCCCTGCGCGGCGACGCCTGCCGGGTGGTGGGTCTCGACGGCGGGCCCTCCGACCTGCCCATGGGGGAGTGGACCCGCGAGGCCGACCCCGACGACCTCCTGCTGCTGGGGCACTGCGAGGGGCCCACGCTCGACATCGGGTGCGGGCCCGGCCGGATGGCCGCGGCGCTGGCCCGGCTCGGCCACGCGGTGCTGGGCATCGACGTGGTGCCCGAGGCCGTGGAGCAGACCCGGCGCCGCGGCGCGAGTGCGCTGCAGCGCGACCTCTTCGACGCCCTGCCCGGCGAGGGACGCTGGGAGACGGCGCTGCTGGCCGACGGCAACGTCGGCATCGGCGGCGACCCCGCCGCCCTGCTGACCCGCACCCGCGACCTGGTGCAGGCCCGGGGCAGTGTGGTGGCCGAGCTGGCGGCGCCGGGCGTGGCGATGAGCACCCGCTGGGTCAGCCTCGAGACCGGCGAGGTGCGCAGCCGCCCCTTCCTGTGGTCCGTGGTGGGCGTCGACGACATCCACGCCGTGGCCAGGCAGGCCGACCTGGTGGTGCGTTCCTGCCAGCCCCTGGGGGCCGGGCCCCGCTGGGTGGCGGTGCTGGGGGCGCAGCCGTGAGGTCGGCGTCGTAGGGTCGGGGTCGTGAAGGCACCCGCGAGCCTGCCCGACCAGCACGCCTTCTCGTCGCGCCTGCGCAGCGCCGCCGTCTCGGCCCGCGTCGGCACCGCGCTCGCGGTGTGCTTCGGGCTGGCCTTCCTCACCGGCCTGGTCAGCCACTACGCGCAGAACCCCTCCCAGCCGGTCGGTTTCCCGACGAGCCCGGCCTGGGGCTACCGGTTCACCCAGGGCCTGCACGTCATCAGCGGCACCGCCGCGGTGCCGCTGCTGCTGGTCAAGCTCTGGACCGTCTACCCGCTGCTCCTGGCCCGACCCACGTTGCGGCTGCGACGCCTGGTCGTCGAGCTGGCGGAGAAGCTCTCGATCCTCGTGCTCGTCGGCTCGGCGTTGTTCCTGCTGGTCACCGGGCTGCAGAACATCAGCCACTGGTACCCCTGGGCCTTCTCCTTCCGCTCCACGCACTACGCGATGGCCTGGATCGCCATCGGCTCCCTGGTGCTGCACGTCGCGGTCAAGCTGCCCCTGGTGCGCCACGCGCTGAGCCACGACGTCGAGGACACCGAGCTCGACCGGCCGGGTGCGACCGAGCCGGGCCCGCTGAGCCGCCGCGGCCTGCTGCGCGCGACCTGGCTGGCCACCGGCGCGGTGGTGCTGGCCACAGCCGGATCGACCGTGCCCTTCCTGCGTCGGGTCTCGGTGCTCGCGGTGCGCTCGGGGGAGGGTCCGCAGGGGGTGCCGATCAACAAGACCGCCGAGGACGCCGGGGTCGTCGACGTCGCGCGTGACCCGGGGTGGCGCCTCGAGGTCGTCAACGACACGCGCAGCGTCTCGTTGAGCCGCGAGGACCTGCTGGCGCTGCCGCAGCGCACCGAGGAGCTGCCGATCGCCTGCGTCGAGGGCTGGAGCGCCTCGGGGACCTGGTCGGGGGTGCGGCTGCGCGACCTGCTCGACCTGGTCGAGGCCCCGCCCGACGCCGAGGTGGTCCTCACCTCGCTGCAGGAGTCCGGCCCGTTCCGGGTGACGCTGCTGCAGTCCGGCTTCGTCGACGACGACCGCACCCTGGTCGCCCTCGGGCTCTCCGGGGAGGAGCTGGCCCTCGACCACGGCTTCCCGGCCCGGCTCATCGCCCCCAACCGTCCCGGTGTGCTGCAGACCAAGTGGCTCGCGCGGGTCGAGGTGCGCGCGTGAGCCGCGCGCGGGTCCTCCTGGGCGGCGCCGGCGTGCTCGTCACGGCGTACGGCGCGTGGTTGCTGTGGTCGCGCCGGGAGCCGGCCGACGTGCTCGACGCCGCGATCTGGGCCGGCGGTGCGGTCCTGGTGCACGACGTGGTGCTGTCCGTGGTGCTGCTGCTCCTCGGGCTGGTGGTGGCCCGGGCGGTGCCGCGGGTGGCGCGGGGCCCGGTCGTCGTCGGCGCGGTGGTCCTGGGCGCCTTGACGCTGGTGGCGGTGCCGGTGCTGGGTGGCTTCGGCCGGAGCACCGACCCCACCAACGAGACGCTGCTCGACCGCGACTACACCGCGGGGTGGCTGGGACTGGTGGGAGTCGTGGTGCTGGTGGTGCTGGTGTCGTCGGCGCTGCGGGCCCGCCGCGAGCGGCGCGCAGGCGACACGCCGACCTGACCTCCCACCTCGAACAGGTGTTCGGCATAGGGTGGGCGCACAGGTGACGCGCAGGACGCCGTACTCCACAGGCCCGGGGCTCCGGGTCGGACTTGTCGGCGGTCCCCTCTAGCGTCGGCCACGACGACAGACAACTGGGACGACCGCGGTGCCGCAGGCGCCGCCCACGGACGGAGACATCATGGCTGGTGCAGACCGCGACAAGGCGCTCGACGCCGCGCTGCTCAACATCGAGAAGCAGTTCGGCAAGGGGTCGGTGATGCGCCTCGGTGACGAGACGCGCGCCCCCCTCGAGGTGATCCCCACGGGCTCGATCGCCCTCGACGTGGCACTGGGCCTCGGTGGCCTGCCGCGCGGGCGAGTGGTGGAGATCTACGGCCCCGAGTCCTCGGGTAAGACGACGGTCGCCCTGCACGCGGTGGCCAACGCCCAGCGCGCCGGCGGCATCGTCGCCTTCATCGACGCCGAGCACGCCCTGGACCCCGAGTACGCCAAGAACCTCGGCGTCGACACCGACGCGCTGCTGGTCTCCCAGCCCGACTCCGGTGAGCAGGCGCTCGAGATCGCCGACATGCTGATCCGCTCGGGTGCGCTCGACCTGATCGTCATCGACTCGGTCGCGGCCCTGGTGCCCCGTGCCGAGATCGAGGGCGAGATGGGTGACAGCCACGTCGGTCTGCAGGCCCGCCTGATGAGCCAGGCGCTGCGCAAGATGACCGGTGCGCTGAACAACTCCGGCACCACCGCGATCTTCATCAACCAGCTGCGCGAGAAGATCGGCGTGATGTTCGGCTCGCCCGAGACCACCACCGGTGGTCGGGCGCTGAAGTTCTACTCCTCGGTGCGCCTCGACGTGCGTCGCATCGAGACGCTCAAGGACGGCCAGGACATGGTCGGCAACCGGACCCGTTGCAAGGTCGTGAAGAACAAGGTCGCGCCGCCGTTCAAGCAGGCCGAGTTCGACATCATGTACGGCAAGGGCATCAGTCGCGAGGGCGGCCTGATCGACGTCGGGGTCGAGGCGGGCCTCGTGCGCAAGGCCGGCGCCTGGTACACCTACGAGGGCGACCAGCTGGGCCAGGGCAAGGAGAACGCGCGGACCTTCCTGCGCGACAACCCCGACCTCGCCAACGAGCTGGAGAAGAAGATCCTCGAGAAGCTCGGCGTCGGCCCGCAGGTCGATGCCGAGGCTCCCGCCGAGGCCGACCCGGTGGGCGTCGACGACTTCTGAGCCGGAGGCACGCCGTGGGCGACCTGCACGAGGACCGTCCGCCGCCCGACTGGGCGGGGGACGTGTCCCTCGGCGTCGACGCCTGGACCCAGCGTGAGGGCCCGTCGGACCGGCCACCTGCAGTGTCGGCCGGGCCTCCCGCACCGCCCGACCCGGTGGCCGACGGCCCGGAGGCCGACCCCGAGTCGGTGGCGCGCACGATCCTGCTCGACCAGCTGACCGGTCGCGCGCGCAGCCGCAAGGAGCTGGCCGACAAGCTGGCCGCCAAGCTCGTCCCCGACGAGATCGCCACCCGGCTGCTCGACCGCTTCGAGGAGGTCGGTCTGGTCGACGACGAGGCCTTCGCCCGGGCCTGGGTCGCGGCTCGCGGGCCGGGCGAGCACGCGACCGGACGTCGGCTGGCCCCGCGCGCGCTGGCCCAGGAGCTGCGCCGCAAGGGCGTCGACGACACCCTGGTCAAGGAGGTCCTCGACGAGGTCGACCCCGACGACGAGGAGCAGTCGGCGCGGGCGCTGGTGCGCAAGAAGCTGCGCTCGGTGGCCCGGGTCGACGACACGACCGCGACCCGCCGGCTCGTGGGGATGCTGGCGCGCAAGGGCTACGGCTCGGCGCTGGCGTTCTCGGTGGTGCGCGAGGAGCTCGCGGCCTCCGACCGCGGCGGCGCCGACGACCCTGCTGAGGACTGAGCCCTGCCTCGGCGAGGTGGCAGGATGCCCGGGTGATCGCCGAGCACCTGCGCCTGCCACCGGGCCCTGTCGACCTGTCCGCGCTGCCGACCGACGCCACGCCGGGCTTCGACGGTGGCAAGTCCGGGGGTCAGGAGGCGCTCGAGGCGTTGGGTCAAGAGCTCAGCGACCTGCAGGAGCGTCTCTACGCCGAGGGCCGCAGCGGCGGCGTCCGCAGCGTGCTGCTGGTGCTGCAGGGCATGGACACCTCCGGCAAGGGCGGGGTGGTGCGCCACACCGTCTCCCTGGTCGACCCGCAGGGCGTGCAGGTCACCGCCTTCGGCAGCCCCACCGAGGAGGAGCTGGCCCACGACTTCCTGTGGCGGGTGCGTCGAGCGCTGCCGACCCCGGGCCGGATCGGCGTCTTCGACCGCTCGCACTACGAGGACGTGCTGGTGGCCAAGGTGCGCTCGCTGGTCGAGCCGGAGGAGATCGAGCGGCGCTACGAGGCCATCAACGAGCTGGAGGCCGAGCTGCTGAGCGCTGGGACGCCCGTGCTGAAGTGCTTCCTGCACATCTCGCCCGACGAGCAGCGCGAGCGGCTGCTCAAGCGTCTGGATCGGCCTGACAAGCACTGGAAGTTCGACCCCGTCGACATCGACGACCGGCAGCGCTGGTCCGAGTACCGCGCGGCCTACGAGATCGCGCTCGAGCGCACCAACACCGAGATCGCGCCCTGGTACGTCGTGCCGGCCGACAAGAAGTGGTACCGCAACCTGGCGGTCGGGCTGCTGCTGCGCGACACGCTGGTGCACCTGGCCCCGACCTGGCCCAGCACCGACGTCGACGTCGAGGCCCAGCGCCGGCGCCTGCTCGACGAGGAGCCGGTGCGGTGAGTGCGCCCACCACGTCAGGGCCGGGCACCACTGCGTTGGCGCGGGTGGCGGTCTCTCGCTACGTGACCCCGCTGCGCGAGGGCGGCAGCCTGCCCGGCATCGTCGAGGCCGACGACCTCGGCACCTACGTCTGCAAGTTCCGGGGCGCCGGCCAGGGCCTGCGGGTGCTGGTGGCCGAGGTCCTGGTCGGCCGAGCTCGCTCGCCGGATCGGCCTGCGGACCCCGCGCCTGGTGGTGCTCGACCTCGACGACGAGCTCGCTCGCTACGAGGCCGACGAGGAGGTCCAGGACCTGCTGCGCGCCAGCGTCGGGCACCAACCTGGGCGTCGACTTCCTGCCCGGGCTCCTTCGGCTTCGACGGCACGCTGCCGCGGGGCTCGAGCCCGGCGGAGGCCGCGCGGGTGCTGTGGCTCGACGCCTTCACCGCCAACGTCGACCGGTCGTGGCGCAACCCCAACCTGCTGGTCTGGCACGACGACCTCTGGGTCATCGACCACGGCGCATCGCTCTACTTCCACCACGGCTGGCCCGGCGGCAGCCTGGAGCGCCCCGGCGCCGGCGAGCGGTTCGCGCAGCAGTCGTGGAGCGTCGACGACCACGTGCTCGCCGACCACCTCGACCGGCTGCCGGGCGTCGACGAGGAGATCAGCGCCCGGCTGGGTGTCGACGACCTGCCCGCGGTGCTGGCCGCGGTGCCCGACGAGTGGCTCGAGCCGGTCCCCGGGGCCGCGACGCCCGACGAGGTGCGAGCGGCCTACGTCGAGCTTCCTCGGCGCCCGGCTGGCCACCCGCGCCTGGCTGCCGGGCGTGGAGGACGGAGCCCGATGAGCCCGATGAGCCCGGCGAGCCCTGTGGCCTACCAGTACGTCGTCCTGCGCTGCGTGCCGCGCGTGGACCGCGAGGAGTTCCTCAACGTCGGCGTGGTGTCTACTGCCAGGCTCGCGACTTCCTCGACGCCGCCTGGCACGTCGACCGTGACCGGCTGCGGCGCGCTCGACCCCGCCCTCGACCTCGACCGGGTCTGCGAGGCGCTGGAGTTGGTGCGCGCGGTCTGCGCCGGCGACGCCGCGGTCGGCGCCGCGGCGCGGGCCACCCGTGAGCCAGCGCTTCGGCTTCCTCAAGGCGCCGCGCAGCACCGTGCTGCAGCCCGGCCCGGTGCACGGCGGCCTGACCGCGCGACCCGGCGCGCCAGCTCGAGCACCTGCTGGAGCGTCTGGTCCTCTGAGCCGGTCGCTCCGGTCGGGCGACCGATCGGAGCGGCCGGGCCGGTAGGCCTCAGACCGGGACGAGCTCGACCGCGCCGACCGCGTAGCGGGCCAGCACGGCGCGGGCGATCTCGGGGTGGGCGCCCAGCGGCTCGGAGACCGCGATCGCGCCGGCCTCGAGCGCCAGCTCGGCGGCCCGGTCGGGCAGGAACCCGGGGGCCAGGAAGAGCGAGGCGACCGCGATGTGGCGCCGGCCCTCGGCGCGGAAGGCGCGCACCGCCTCGCCGGTGGCCGGCGGGGCCGCCGAGGCGAAGGCGGCGGTGACCGGCAGCTTGTGGTGGGCGCCCCACAGCCGGGCCAGCCGGGCCACGCCTGGTTGGCCAGCGCGTCGCTCGAGCCGGCGGCGGCCAGCACCAGGGCGTCGAGCTCACGCACCCGCGAGCGCTGCAGCGCCTCGCGCATCCGCACGTCGAGCACCTCGAGGAACGAGGTCTCGAGGCCGAGCACCTTGGTGGCGCGGATCTTGCAGGCCCGGGTGTCGCTCGGTGGCGGCGGCGATGACCGCCGGCACGTCCACCTTGGCGTGGTGGGCCTCGGTGAGCAGCAGCGGGACGACGACGATCTCGTCGTGCCCGGCGCGCACCAGCCGGTCCACGACCGTCTGGAACGACGGCTTGGCCAGCTCGAGGAAGGCCTTCTCGATGCGCAGGTCGGGGCGGGTCGGCGCGGACCTCGTCGACGAGGGCGCCGATCGTCGCGGCGGAGCGCGGGTCGCGGCTGCCGTGGGCCAGTGCCACCAGGGCGGGAGCGGTCATCGAGAGGGACCTCCTCGGGTCGTGCTGGGTGATCGGGTACGTGGGGCGGGTGGCGATCATGCGTGGATCCCGCACTCGGTCTTGCTGGTGCCGGCCCAGCGGCCGCTGCGGGCGTCGTCGCCGGGGGCGACGCGGCGGGTGCACGGGCCAGCAGCCGATGGAGGGGTAGCCGTCGTGGACCAACGGGTTGACCAGCACGCCGTTCTCCGCGATGTAGGTCTCGACCTGCTCGTCGGACCACCGGGCCATGGGGGAGACCTTGACCTTGCCCTTCTTGGCGTCCCAGCCGATGACCGGCGCGATCACCCGGTTGTGGGTCTCGGCGCGGCGCAGCCCGGTCGCCCAGGCGTCGTACGACGCCGAGCGCGTCGGCGCAGCGGCTCGACCTTGCGCAGCGCGCAGCAGCAGGTCGGGGTCGGTCTTGTAGAGGTCCGTGCCGTGCTCGGCGTCCTGCTCGGCGACGCTCTGGACCGGGCGTGATCGTGAGCAGGGTGACGTCCAGGGTCGCCTCGACGGCGTCGCGGGTGCCGATGGTCTCGACGAAGTGGTAGCCGGTGTCGAGGAAGACCACGTCGATGCCGGGCACGACCTTCGAGGCCAGGTGGGCCAGCACCGCGTCGCCCATCGAGGAGGTGACGCAGAAGCGCTCGCCGAAGGTGGCCGCGGCCCACTCGATGATGGTCTCGGCCGGGGCCAGCTCGAGCTCGGCACCCCAGTGCGAGACCAGCTCGCGCAGCTCCTCGGGGCTGCGGCCCCCGGTGGTGGCGCCGCGGAAGGCGCGGGCGGCGCGCGGTGGTCGCGGTGCTCACGACGCCTCGCCGCCGCGTCGACCGAGCGCCGGCGGGCGCAGCTGGCCGAGCATCTTCAGGGAGAAGGCGCGCAGGCACGAGCGGCACTCCCACGTGCCGTGCGGGGAGCTGGCGGTCGCCGTCGGCGGCGGCGACCTCGTGGGGCGCAGGTCCTCGTCGCCGCAGTAGGGGCAGTGGAAGGGCACCGCGCGCTCGCTCATGCGGGCACTCCTCCGGCCTAGCGGGCCGCGCAGGAGCTCCTCGTCGGCGCGGGCCACCCAGTCGGCGAAGCGACTCCTCGGGGCTGCTGCGGTCGGCCAGGTAGTTGCCGACGACCGCGGTGACGTAGTCGCCGAGGCCGGCGCTGGTGACCTTGTGGGCGCGCAGCTTGCGGCCGAAGTTGGCGCCGCAGCCCGGTCGCGCCGCCCAGGTGCACCTGGAAGCCCTCGACCTGCTCGCCCTCGTGCAGTGACCAGCTGGCCCTTGAGGCCGATGTCGGCGACCTGGGTGCGCGCGCAGGCGTTGGGGCAGCCGTTGACGTTGACGCGTGATCGGCACGTCGAGGTCGGGCAGGCGCTGCTCCAGCTCGGCGACCAGGTCGCGGGCGCGGTCCTTGGTGTCGACGATGGCGAGCTTGCAGAACTCGATGCCGGTGCAGGCCATCGTGTTCTGGCGCCAGTTCGAGGGCCGGGCCGAGAGGCCGATGCTCGTCGAGGCGGGCGACCAGCGTGCTCGACGCGCGTCGGGCTCGGCGCCGATCAGCACGATCTTCTGGTACGGCGTCAGCCGGGCGCCGGCGAGGCCGAACTCCTCGATCACGTCGGCGAGGCCGACGCAGCATGGTGCCCGAGACCCGGCCGGCGACCGGGGCGACGCCGACGTACTTGAGCCCGTCGGCCTGGTCGTGCACGCCGATGTGGTCGCGGTGGCCGCGGCGGGGAGGCCGGGGACTCGCAGTCGACGAGGCGGCCGGTGCGAGGTACTCGTTCTCGAGCACCTCGCGGAACTTCTCCACGCCCCAGTCGGCGACCAGGAACTTCAGCCGGGCCCGCGAGCGCAGCCGGCGGTAGCCGTAGTCGCGGAAGACCGCAGCGACCCCGGCCCAGGCGTCGGCGACCTCGTCGAGCGGGATCCACACGCCCAGCTTCTGGGCCAGCATCGGGTTGGTCGACAGCCCGCCGCCGACCCACAGGTCGAAGCCGGGGCCGTGCTCGGGGTGCACGGTGCCGACGAAGGCGACGTCGTTGGTCTCGGGGGAGACGTCGTGGCGAGGGGTGGCCGGTCAGCGCGGTCTTGAACTTGCGCGGCAGGTTGGAGTACTCGGGGTCGCCGATGTAGCGGCGGTTGATCTCCTCCAGCGCGGCGCGTGCCGTCGATGATCTCGTCGGCGGCGACGCCGGCAACGCGGGGAGCCCAGGAACGGGCGCGGAGAGTCACCGCACGCCTCGAGGGTGGAGAGGCCGGCGGCCTCGAGGCGCTCCCAGATCTGCGGGCACGTCCTCGATGCGGATCCAGTGGTACTGGATGTTCTCGCGGTCGGTGACGTCGGCGGTGTCGCGGGCGAAGTCGACGCCGACGCTGCCCAGGGCCCGCACGGCCGCGGCGTCGAGCAGGCGCGCCGTCGGAGCGCACCCGCATCATGAAGAAGCGGTCGTCGAGCTCCTCCTCGGCCAGCATCGCGGTCTTGCCGCCGTCGAAGCCGGGGGCGCGCTGGGTGTAGAGGCCCATCCAGCGGAAGCGGCCGCGCAGGTCGGCGGGGTCGATGGAGTCGAAGCCGCGCCGCGAGTAGGTGTGCAGGATCCGGGCCGCGCACGTTGAGCGGGTTGTCGTCCTTCTTGGACTGCTCGTTCTTGTTGAGCGGCTCGCGGTAGCCGAGCGCCCACTGGCCCTCGCCCCGCTTGGCGCGCGGGCGGGCAGGGGCGGGGCGGGGCGGTGAGGAGCTCGGTCATCGGGTGTCCTTCGAGAGCGGGTGCGCAGGTGGCGCGCGGGAGAAGGGCGGCTCAGGAGGGTCGACACATCGATGCTGCGGGTGCGCCCGAGGTCCACGTGGCGGCGGACCACCAGGTGGACGTGGGTCACGGCGAGGCTCATGACAGGGAGTCTCAACTTCTGGACGGGATGCCCACAAGCCGAGATCTCATGCAGTGAGACGCCCGTCCCGCCATTTGGACGACGAGGCGCTGGTCCACGCTCAGCCGTGCGTGCAGTGCGGCGCACGTCACACCGCGCCCGGGCGGGGTGCGCCGCTGCCGCGGGCCGGTCGGGGCACAGTGCTGCGTAGGCTGGACCCATGACCGACGATCTGTCCCGCCTGTCCAGCAGCGCCTACTCCCAGGCACTCGAGGTCATCGCCTCGGTGGAGCCGCGCATCGCCGAGGCGACCCGCGCCGAGCTCGCCGACCAGCGCGCCTCGCTCAAGCTCATCGCCAGCGAGAACTACGCCTCGCCGGCGGTGCTGATGACGATGGGCACCTGGTTCAGCGACAAGTACGCCGAGGGCACGGTCGGTCACCGCTTCTACGCCGGCTGCCAGAACGTCGACACCGTCGAGTCGATCGCCGCCGAGCATGCCCGCGAGCTGTTCGGCGCCGAGTACGCCTACGTGCAGCCGCACTCGGGCATCGATGCCAACCTGGTGGCGTTCTGGTCGATCCTGGCGCACCGCGTCGAGGGCCCGTGGCTGGAGAAGGCGCAGGCCAAGAACGTCAACGAGCTCACCGACGCCGACTGGGAGGAGCTGCGCCGCGAGCTGGGCAACCAGCGCCTGCTCGGCATGAGCCTCGACGCCGGCGGGCACCTGACCCACGGCTTCCGGCCCAACATCAGCGGCAAGATGTTCCACCAGCAGCAGTACGGCACCGACCCCGAGACGGGGCTGCTCGACTACGACGCAGGTCGCCGCGAAGGCCCGCGAGTTCAAGCCGCTGGTGCTGGTGGCCGGCTACTCCGCCTACCCGCGCCGGGTCGACTTCGCCAAGATGCGCGAGATCGCCGACGAGGTCGGCGCGACCCTGATGGTCGACATGGCCCACTTCGCCGGGCTGGTGGCCGGCAAGGTCTTCACCGGCGACGAGGACCCGGTCCCGCACGCCCACATCGTCACCTCGACCACCCACAAGTCGCTGCGCGGCCCGCGCGGCGGCATCGTGCTGGCCACCGAGGAGTACGCCCCCAGCGTCGACCGCGGCTGCCCGATGGTGCTCGGGGGTCCGCTCTCGCACGTGATGGCCGCCAAGGCCGTCGCCTTCGCCGAGGCCCGCCAGGACTCCTTCCGCACCTACGCCCAGCAGGTCGCCGACAACGCCAAGTCGCTGGCCGAGGGCTTCCTGACCCGCGGCGCCGACCTGGTCACCGGCGGCACCGACAACCACCTGGTGCTGGTCGACGTCAGCAAGTACGGCCTCACCGGTCGCCAGGCCGAGTCCGCGCTGCTCGAGGCCGGCGTGGTCACCAACCGCAACTCGGTGCCCGCCGACCCCAACGGCGCCTGGTACACCTCCGGCATCCGCCTGGGCACCCCGGCGCTGACCACCCGCGGCTTCGGCCACGACGAGTTCGACACCGTCGCCGACCTCATCGTCGAGGTGCTCTCGAACACCCAGCCCGGCACCACCAAGGCGGGTGGCCAGTCGAAGGCGTCCTTCGTGCTCGCCGACGGCGTCGCCGACAAGGTCAGGGCCCGCTCGGCCGAGATGCTCGACAAGCACCCGCTCTACCCCGGCCTCGAGCTGGTCTGAGGCCCGGGTCGGGTGGCCCCGCCTAGATGGTCGGCGTGGTCCGCTCCACGACCGCGCGCAGGTCGCCGCCCTCGAGCGCGCCCAGCACGCCGTCGTACGACGGGGTCAGGCGCGAGGCGCAGAAGAGGTCGGCCACCTCGGGCGGGGCGAAGCGCACCAGCAGCGAGCCCTGCAGCACCGCGGCCATCCGCGAGGCCAGGCGGCGGGCACCGCGCTCCATCGCCTCGGGCTCGCCCATCAGCGAGCCGATCATGGCCAGGGTGTCCTCGACAGCCCGGTCGAGGCGGGCGTCGCCGCCGCGGGCCAGGCCGACCTCGGTGATCCAGGCGTCGAGCACCTCGGGCTCGCGGCCCAGCGCACGCAGCACGTCGAGGGCGTTGACGTTGCCCGAGCCCTCCCACACCGAGTTCAGCGGCGCCTCGCGGTAGAGCAGCGGCATCACCGACTCCTCGACGTAGCCGTTGCCGCCCAGGCACTCCAGCGCCTCGGCGACCATCGTCGGGGTGCGCTTGCAGACCCAGAACTTCGCCAGCGGCAGCGCGATGCGCCGCAGCGCCGCCTCGTGCGGGTCGGCGAGCCCGTCGACGGCCGTGGCCAGCCGCAGGGCCAGAGCGGTCGCGGCCTCCGACTCGACCGCGAGGTCGGCGACGACGTTCTGCATCAGCGGCTTGTCGACCAGGCGCGAGCCGAAGGCCGAGCGGTGGGTGACGTGCCAGGAGGCCTCCGAGACCGCGCGGCGCATCAGCGAGGCCGAGCCGAGCACGCAGTCGAGCCGGGTGGCGGCGACCATCTCGATGATGGTGCGCACGCCACGGCCCTCGTCGCCCAGGCGCATCGCGACGGTGCCGTCCATCTCCAGCTCGGAGGAGGCGTTGGAGCGGTTGCCGAGCTTGTCCTTGAGCCGCACGACGTCGAGCTGGTTGCGGGTGCCGTCGGGCAGCACCCGTGGCACCACGAAGCAGGTGACCCCGCCGTCGGTCTGGGCCAGCACCAGGAAGACGTCGTTCATCGGCGCCGAGGTGAACCACTTGTGCCCGTGGAGCGTGTAGGTCCCGTCGAGACCGGCCGAGGGTCGCGCCCGCGTCACGTTGGCGCGTACGTCGGAGCCGCCCTGCTTCTCGGTCATCCCCATGCCCGCGAGCGCCCCGAGCTTCTCGCTCGCGTTGCGCACGCCGGGGTCGTAGCGGCGCGAGGCCAGCAGCGGGGTCCACTCCTTCGCGATGGCCTCGTCGGCCCGCAGCGCCGGCACCGCGGCGTACGTCATCGAGACCGGGCAGCCGTGCCCGGGCTCGGTGTGCGACCAGGCCATGAAGCCGGCGGCCCGGCGGAGGTGGGCGTGCTGCTCGCCCGCGGCCTGCTCCTGCCACGGTGTGGCGGCCAGGCCGTGCCCGACGGCACGCTCCATCAGCCAGTGCCACGAGGGGTGGAAGGCCACCTCGTCGACGCGGTGGCCGTAGCGGTCGTAGGGCACCAGCTCGGGGTGGTGCTCGTTGGCGAGCTGGCCGTGCTCGCGGGCCGCGGCCGACCCGGCCTCGGCGCCGAGGGCGACGAGGCTGTCGAGCGTCTCCGGGGTGCCGTGGCGCAGCACGCCCTCGGTGAGCGCGGCGTCGGCGGTGACCACGTTGTGGCCGATGAGCGGGGGAGCCTGGTTGGTCACGACGCGCAGGTCCGCGCGAGCGCTGCTGGAGGTCTGCATGCGGATACCGTAGGCGCATGGCCTCGGGCACCGGAGGGACCTCCCAGCTGCGCGAGGCGATGCAGCAGCTGCGCGGGACGCTCGAGGCCCGAGCGCGACGGGTGGGGCACCTGCTGTGGCGGCTGGTGGTCACCACCGCCGGTTCCTGCCTGCGCTACCGGGTCACCGGTCTGGCCGCGGAGGCGGCGTTCTTCGCGGTGCTCTCGGTGCCGCCGCTGATCTTCGCGCTGGCCGGCGGCGTCGGCTACGTCTCCGACCAGTTCACCCCGGCCCAGGTCGAGGACGTGCGGGCGGCCATCCTCGAGGTCTCCTCGCGGATGCTCACCGAGCGGGCCGTCGAGGACGTCATCGCCAAGACCATCGACGACGTCCTGCAGGGCGGCCGCTTCGACGTCATCTCGCTGGGCTTCGTGCTCGCGCTCTGGTCGGGCTCGCGCGCCCTCAACGTCTTCGTCGACACCATCACCGTCATGCACGGCCTCGGCGGGCACCGCGGCATCGTCAAGACCCGGGCGCTGTCCTTCCTGCTCTACGTGCTGGCGATGATCACCGGGGTGGTGTCGCTGCCGCTGGTCGTCGCAGGGCCCACGATCGTGCGCCAGGTGCTGCCGAACCGTGTCGACATGCTGATGGCCTTCTACTGGCCGGTCGTCGTGGCGGTGTGCATCTGCTTCCTGGCCACGCTCTACCACCTGTCGGTGCCGGTGCGCACCAACTGGAGCTTCAACCTGCCCGGGGCCACCTTCTCGCTGCTGGCCTGGATCGGCGGCTCCTACCTGCTGCGCTGGGTGCTGACCGTGACCGCCGCCGAGTCTCGCTCGATCTACGGCCCGCTGGCGGCGCCCATCGCGGTGCTGCTGTGGCTCTACCTCCTCGCCCTGGCCGTGCTCATCGGGGCCGCGGTCAACGCCGCCTTCGACACCGTCTTCCCCCAGTCGGCCACCACCCGCGCGCGCCTCGAGCTGGTCCAGCGTTTCCGGGCCCGCATGTCGCGGGACCGCCTCGCGCCGCTCGAGGAGCCGGTCGAGTAGGTTCGCCCCTGTGACCGAGCAGCCCCGTGACCTCACCGAGGGCCGCGAGCGGGGGACGATCTCCCTGCCCGAGCCGGTCCGGTCGCCCTGGTTCGAGCTGTCCCGGCGGGTCCTGGCGGCGCTGGGCATCCTCGTCGGCACCGTCCTGCTGGTCTACCTCGACCGGGACGGCTACCGCGACGGCACCGGGCCCGACCCGGGCATCAGCCTGATCGACGCGATCTACTACACGACCGTCACGCTCAGCACGACCGGGTACGGCGACATCTCGCCGGTCACCGACAGCGCCCGGCTGATCAACGCCTTCGTCATCACCCCCGCCCGGATCGCCTTCCTGGTCCTGCTCATCGGCACGACCATCGAGGTGCTGGCATCGCAGGGCCGCGAGATGTTCCGCGTCGCCCGTTGGAGGAGCAGAATGGACCACCACGTCGTCGTCATCGGCTACGGCACCAAGGGTCGCAGCGCGGTCCAGACCCTGCTCAACAACGGCCTCGAGCGTGAGGCGATCGTCGTGGTCGACCCCAGCGACGTGGCGATGCAGGACGCGCACGCCGACGGCCTCGCGGTCGTCTCCGGCGACGCGACCCGCCGCGGGGTGCTGCGTCGGGCCGGCGTCGCCGACGCCGAGCAGGTCATCATCACCACCGACCGCGACGACTCCAACGTGCTGGCCACGCTGACGGTGCGCCAGCTCAACCCCGACGCCTACATCGTCACCGCGGTGCGCGAGCACGAGAACTCGCCGCTGATGCGGCAGTCGGGCGCCGACTCGGTGATCACCTCCTCCGACGCGGTGGGCCGTCTGCTGGGCCTCTCCAGCGTCTCCCCGACGCTGGGCACCGTGATGGAGGACCTGCTCAGCTACGGCGACGGGCTCGAGGTCGCCGAGCGCGAGCTGCTGGTCACCGAGGTGGGTCGCCAACCCCAGTCGCTGCCCGACCAGGTGATCTCGGTGGTGCGCGACGAGAAGGTCTACCGCTACTTCGACCCGGTGGTCAGCCAGCTCGCCCGCGGTGACCGGCTGATCGTGGTGCGCCCGGCGAAGGAGCTGCCGTGGGCCCCGCGCCCCGGCACCCACAACGAGGACGCCGCGACCGACGACGACTGAGTCGACGCCGGGGGCCGCCGTGGACTCGAGAGGTCAGCAGCGAGGCACGCGCGACCAGTTGAAGTAGGTGAACTTCTTCGCGCCGTTGTGGGTGCGCATCTTGACCCGCACCTTCTGCGTGGCCAGGTCTCCGGTGCTGCTGAAGCGGGCGACGACCTTGCGCCCACCCGCGCGCGTCCAGCCGCTGTGCGCCGACGAGGTCCACATCGGGCCGATGGAGGCGTCCTTGACCCACACCTCGGCGCGGCGCTCCGAGGTGTTGTGCTTGTTCTTCATCCGCACCAGCAGGTGGGCGTAGCCGTTGCGCGTGGCCGGGCGACAGGCCTGCAGCTTGGCGCGCTTGTAGGTCTTCATGGTGTCCCAGCTCTTCGAGCCGGCCGCGGAGCGGTCGAGGTCGCGGGTGCGGTCCTCGGTGGCGTCGCCGGGGGAGACCAGGCCCGGCACGACGAGCACGGCCGCGACCAGGAGGGACACCGCCACCGGCGCCAGCACCGAGCCCAGGACGGGGCTGCGGGCGCTCGTGCGGGACGAATGGGGGGTGCTCGGCACGGTGGTCCTCCGCTGATCGGGTCTGTCGGCTCGGTCGGCTCGGGGGCGGGTCCCCACGACCGTAGCCGACACCGCGGGACAGACGGGGATCGACACGGAGGTCGAACGCACGTTCGATCATGTGCGAGGATCGGCGGGTGGCCGGCGGGATGAACAAGCGGGGGAGCGGGGTGCCGCTCGGCGAGCGCCGGCGCAGCGACCGGCCGGCTCCGGCGGCGGCGCCCGCGCGTCGTACACCGACCTCGCCGTGCCCCGCGCGGCACTGCTGGGTGGGCGACCCGCTCGACGAGGAGGGCGAGAAGCGCCCGGGGCTGCTGCTGGAGTGGCGTCAGGGTCCGGACGGTTGGCAGGGCCTGGTGGTGTACGCCGCCCACGTGCGGCCAGGCTCGTGGGGGCTGGTCCAGGAGTGGCTGCCGGCCTCGAGCCTCACGCCCCTGTGACCGCTGCTCTCCGCTGGACTCAGTGCCGGCGCTGGCGCCGACACGCGGGGACCTCGGTCCACCGCAGCGAGCGGGGCGGGCTCGCGTCGTGGGTGGTGCGCAGTCGCACCCGCAGTCGCTGGGTGACCAGTCGGCCGCTGGTGGAGACCCGGGCCAGTGGAGCCGCCCGGCCGGCGCGCACCCAGGGGGTGCGGGCGTTGCCGCTCCACGGCTGACGGTAGGCCCGGTCCGTGAACGAGACCTCTGCCCGACGCAGCCGCGTGTCATGCGCGTTGCGCAGACGCAGCACGATGCGGCGGAAGCCGTGGTCGCGCGGCGGACGACAGCCCTCGAGCACCGCGCGCCGGTATGTCGTCAGCCGTGCCCAGCCGCGGGTGCGGTGCCCGGCCTCCCGCGCCCCGCGCGCTCGGAGGGCCTCTTGGCCCACCGCGGGGTCGGGCGTCGCCACCGCCAGCGACGTGCTCGCGGCCCGCGGGACGGACGCGGTCGCTGGTGCACCCGCGAGGGCGGGGGCAAGGCCCAGCGCCAGGGCGGCGACGGTCGCGGCGGCGACCGCACGCGGTGCGCGTGGTCGGGAGGTGCGGGCGGTGGTCACCCCGGCACGGTAGTGCTCGATGTGGCTGGTGGGGCGGATGTGGCTGGAGTGTCGAGTCGTCGGAGCCGGCGTCCGCGCTGACCCGCCTCCGGCGGGGACGCGCCGGAGGCGGCCGGGGGAGCGCCCTGGGCCGCGGCCACCCGGGGCGGTGGAGACGGCGTCACGATCGATGGTGCCCGCCGCCGGGCCGGGTCGCAGGAAGTCGAGCCAGACCGGTGGGAAAGCGGGCCAGGTGTCCAGACCGCTGCCGGGCGGAGCTCGTCCGCCCCGGCGACGTGACGCCTACGTCGTCCGCGGGCACCGGCACGCTGCGCCCCTCGCGTCGCCCCACCTGCTCGATGCGGTGCCCCGGCCAGTTCGCACAGGTGCGCCACGCTGCCCGCAGCGGTGCCCTCCCGGCCCGCGAAGGCTAGAGTCGATGAGCATGCGCCTGCGGATCCACGAGCACGAGCTGACGCCCGAACAGGCCGCCGCCCGGGCTCACCACCGGTTGCTGGCACGTGAGGCGCTGGCCAGCGCGCTCTACCTGGCCCTGGTGCTGCTCACCGCGCTGGTGGCCGTCCCGGAGGAGCAGCTGCCCTCGGACCGGGCCATCGTCCAGCTGATCTTCGGTGCCGGTCTCGGACTGCTCGTGGCGCACTGGTTCGCGTTCCGGCTGGCCGCCCGGATCACGACCGAGGAGGGTCACTGGTCACCCACGGCGTCGCAGGAGGTGGCCGCGCAGCTCCTGGGTGGGCTGGCCGTCTGTGTCCTCGGGTCGCTCCCGTTCCTCCTCTTCGACGGCCGGACGGCGCTCGTCGAGTCGCTCCTGCTGCTCTCGGCGCTCCCGGCCGTCGCGGGCGGGTGGATCGCCAGGCTCCAGGGTCGTTCCTGGTCCTTCGCGGTGTACTCGGGGGTGCTCGCGTTCCTGGTCGGCTGCGCGATCGTCGCGATCAAGACGTCCCTGTCGCACTGAGGGGGCGTCGCAGCGCGCTGCTCTGGATCATGGGGTCTCCTGCGCCTCGGTGTCGGTGTCGGTGTCGGTGTCGGTGCCGGTGTCGGTGCCGGACGGGGGCTCGCGCCGCCCTTGCCGATCCGGGACGGCGCCGGTGAGGACCAGGGCGAGGAGCGCCAGCAGCGCCAGCGTCGCGAGGGCGACCCGCAGTCCCGAGAGACGTGAGGTCTCGTTCTCCTCGAGGATCGCCTGGGCGGCCTCGCCCTCGATGTCCGCTCCGGCCAGGGCCTCCTCGAGCTGGGCGTCGGACAGGAACGGCAGGCCCCCTGCGAGCTCGGTCTGCGCGCTCGCGACCACCTCGTCCGGGACGGCGTCGTTGTCCTGGACCCCCGACAGGAACGAGGCGGTCAGCCCGGAGATGAGCACGGCGCCTGCGAGCGCCGTCCCCAGGGACGCCCCGAGGTTGGTCAGCGTGTTCTGGAGGCCCCCGACCTCCCCGCTCCGTTCCTCCGGCACGGAACCGACCGTGACGGCTCCGAGCTGGGAGGCCAGCGCGCCGATGCCGATCCCCGCGAGCAGCAGCGGCCAGGTCACGACCTCTGGCCCGGCGCCGAGGTCCAGGGAGGCCATCAGGACCACGAGTGCGGCGAGCAGCGCGACGAAGCCGATCCTGACCACGCGCCGCGGGGATGCCTCCGGGAAGAACCTGGGGACGCCGACCGCCGTGACCAGGAGCGCGATGGACAGCGGCAGGATGCGCACGCCCGTCGCGACGGCCGACAACCCGAGGGACACCGACAGGAAGAGCGGGACCGTGAAGAACAGCCCGGCCTGCAGCAGGAACTGGAAGAAGAAGGCCGTGAGAGCGCCACGCAGGAGCGGGTTGCGCAGCATCGACGGGTCGAACAGCGCTGCGCGGCCCGCGCGGAGGCGTCGGCGCTGCCACGCCAGGAACAGGGCGAGCACCAGCCCTCCGGCAAGGACCAGCCACACGACCGGTGACAGCCCGAGGAACGAGGGAGCGCCGGGCTTCGGGACGACGAAGCCCCACGCGCCGCCACGCAGGATGCCGAGGACGACGAGGCCGAGGCCGAGCGCCGAGAGGAAGGTGCCGACCAGGTCGAGTCGGGCGGGTTCGGGCGGCTGGTCGACGATCCCGCGGGTGAGCAGCAGGATCACCGCCACGATGAGCACCTCGCCTGCGAAGACCCACCGCCACGTGGCGTAGGTGGTGAGCAGCCCGCCGACCAGTGGGCCGACGGCGACCGCGATGGCCCCGGAGGCGGCGACCAGACCGTAGGCGCGTGGCCGGTGCTCGGCTGCGAAGTTGGAGGCGACGAGGGAGACGATGGCCGGCATGATCAGTGCGGCGCCCGCCCCCTCGAGCAACGACCAGCCCACGAGGAGGACCGGCAGGCTGGGGGCGAGGGCGGTGGTGAAGGAGCCTGCTCCGTAGACGACGCACCCGATCGCGAAGGCGCGTTTGCGTCCGATGATCTGGCCGATCTTCCCGCCGGTGATCATCAGCGACGCCATCACCAGGGTGTACAGGGTGATCGCCGTCTGGATCCCGGTGACGTCGGTACCGACGTCCTCGGCCACCGTGGAGATCGACACGTTCATGACCGAGCTGTCGAGGGTCATCAGGAACTGGGCGGAGGCGAGCGTGAGGAGGACCAGCCTGGACGACGTGGCCACGGCGGCGGTGACGCCGGAGCTGCTGGACCGCGCGCCGTCGCCGCCCGTCGGCGCCGTCATGACGGCCCGCCTGCTCGCGCGCGACCAGATGCGCGAGCGGACCAGCAGGACATGGGGCCTCCTCTGCGCTGCCATCCCAGAGGATTTCCGTGCCGGGCGGATCATCCGCTCCGGGTGAGGAGCCGACTGCACCCGGAGAGACGCCCCTGCGGGCCGGCGGGTACCTCATCCCAGCGGGATGAGGCACCGTCCTCGCCCGCGTCTGACAGTGATCGGACGAGCGGCCCACGACCACGAGGCGCTCGCCCGACCGGGGCACGAGAGGAGCACCGCCGTGGCCGACGTCGCCTTCGAGCGCAAGAGGACGCTGTCCCGCGAGGACGCAGCGCGGTGGCTCTCCGCCCTGGCCGAGGGGTTCGCGCAGGGCGGCGAGATGACGTTGCCGGTCGGGGCGGGAGGCGTGGTGACGCTGCGCATCCCCGACGAGGTCCGGGCCGAGTTCGAGGTCGAGATCACCGGCGACAGGGTGGAGATCGAGGTGGAGCTCAACTGGTCCCTGACCGGCCGGGCCGACGACACGGGCGGGGACGGCGTCACCGGACCGGCGTCTGCACCCTGATCACGACTCGGGCCGCCGCTCGCGGTTCCGAGGAACCGGCCGCGTCGGGCAGTCGGTGCCCGACGGGGGTGTCACTGTGCTGGTGGGCGATACTGGGTTTGAACCAGTGACCTCTTCCGTGTCAAGGAAGCGCGCTACCGCTGCGCCAATCGCCCGAGGTGGAGACGGGATTTGAACCCGTGTAGACGGATTTGCAGTCCGTTGCCTCGCCTCTCGGCCACTCCACCACGGAGGTCTAACCAAGAGAGAGACCTCTCCGAGCGGACGACGAGGCTCGAACTCGCGACCTCAACCTTGGCAAGGTTGCGCTCTACCAACTGAGCTACGTCCGCTTGCCGCCTGGGGTTTCCCCCGGGCTGCGACAGGAACATTAGCCCAACCCCCAGGTCGCGCCAAATCCGGGTGTCGTCGGCGTGGCGAGGCGGCAGACCGGGGGCGAGGAGAGCGGCTGGGGCGGCTGCGGGGCGCCTAGAGTGAGTGCCGTGCACGCCTGGGTGAACGGACATCTGCTCGCTGATCCCCGCCAGCCGGTGATCGAGGTCAGCGACCACGGACTCACCGTGGGTGACGGGGTCTTCGAGGCGATCAAGGTCGTGGACGGGCTGCCCTTCGCCCTCGACCTCCACCTGGCGCGGCTGCGCACCAGTGCGCTCGGCCTCGGGCTGCCGGCCCCCGACGACGACGCCGTGCGCCGTGGCGTCGCGGCCGTGCTGGAGGCCGACCCCCTGCCGCTGGGGCGTCTGCGCATCACCGTCACCGGCGGTCCCGGCCCCCTCGGCTCCGGACGCGGCGACGCCGCGCCGACGATCGTCGTGGTCGCCGTGCCCCTGGAGCCCGCCGCCCCGGCGGCGCGGGTGGCGACCGTTGCCTGGCCGCGCAACGAGCGGGGCGCGCTGGCCGGGCTCAAGACGACGTCGTACGCCGAGAACGTGGTGGCGCTCGCCGAGGCGCGCCGCCGTGGCGCCGACGAGGCGGTCTTCGCCAACCTGGCCGGGCACCTCTGCGAGGGCACCGGCTCCAATGTCTTCTACGCCGTCGACGGGGAGCTGCGCACCCCCACGCTGGCCAGCGGCTGCCTGGCCGGCGTGACCCGGCGGCTGCTGGTCGAGTGGGTGGGCGCCCGCGAGGTCGACGAGCCGATCGAGGTCGTCGACCAGGCCGACGAGGTCTTCCTGGCCTCCACGACCCGCGACGTGCAGCCGGTCTCGCACTGGGACGAGCGGGACCTGGGCGAGCCCGGCCCGCTCACCCGGGCCGCGGCGCAGACCTGGCGCCGGCGTGAGCCCGAGCTCCTCGGCCGGTAGCCCGTCGGCGGGGGCCGGATGTGAACGCTCCGCGCGGCATGCGCTAAAGTCTGCGACCGCACCCCCGGGTGCATCCGACGGAGCGATCCGCCGGGCAGAAGGGCGATTGGCGCAGTGGTAGCGCGCTTCGTTCACACCGAAGAGGTCACTGGTTCGAACCCAGTATCGCCCACCTCGAGAGACCGCGGCTCGGAGCTCCTCCGGCCGCGGTCTCGTCATTTCCACCCCCGGAGGTGCCGCGTGGTCCTGCACATGGAGGAGCTCGGCTGGGAGGACACCCCGATCGGGGTGATCAGCCTGCGGCGTCGCTTCGAGCCCGCGGTGGGGCACGACGTCTACGAGGTGAAGATCGACGACGAGTTCCTGATGTCGAGCCTCTTCACCGTCGTCGAGACCGAGCTCGCGCACCTGGGCCTGGCCGCAGCCGGGGGAGAGGACCTGCAGGTGCTCGTCGGTGGCCTGGGGCTCGGCTACACCCTGCGCGCGGCGCTCGAGGACGAGCGGGTCGCGCAGGTGCAGGTCGTCGAGGCGGTGTCGGCGGTCATCGACTGGCACCGTCGCGACCTCCTCCCTGACACGGCCGGCCTCGCCGCCGACCCGCGCTGCGACCTGCAGCACGGCGACTTCTTCGCCCAGGTGGCCCGGGGCACCACGCCCCGAGCGGCGTACGACGTCGTGCTCCTCGACATCGACCACTCCCCGCAGCACGTCCTGCACCCCTCGCACGCGGCCTTCTACGAGCCCGCCGGACTGCGGCGGATGGCCGCGTTGATCACGCCGGGCGGCATCTTCGCCCTGTGGTCCGACGACCCGCCGGACCCGCTCTTCGAGAGCGCCCTGGACGAGGTGTTCGTCGACGTGGCGACCCACGTGGTCACCTTCGCCAACCCGGTCGCGGGCGGGGAGTCGGCCAGCACCGTCTACGTCGCCCGCAGGCCTCCCGGGCCGGCGGCACCGGCTCGGCCGCACTGATCCCCGCCCCGCGAGCCGGGGTTGCGGTGCGTCCGCGGCAGCGGCGGGCGGGCGGCGTCAGCCACGGGGGGCGCGGGGTCCCCTGTGCGCGGGGCTCCCGGAGGGGGTGACCACGGTCCCGGCCTCCCCGGCGAGGATCGCGACCGCGTCGTCCAGGGAGCCGATGGCCGCGGTGGCCCCGGTGAGCTCCACGAAGCGGCACGCGGCGTCGACCTTCGGGCCCATGGAACCGGCCGGCAGGTCCAGTCGACGCAGACCGGCCGGAGTCACGTGCCCGACGGGTGCCTGCTGCGGCAGGCCGTAGTCGCTCATCACGTTCGACACGTCGGTGAGGACCATCAGGAAGTCGGCGTCGAGCGCCTCGGCGAGCACGGCACTGGTGAGGTCCTTGTCGACCACGGCCTCGACGCCACGCAGTCGGCCCCACTCGTCACGGACGACCGGCACGCCACCGCCACCAGCGCAGATCACGACGGCCCCGCTCTCCAGCAGGAGCCGGATGAGGCGGGTCTCCACGACCCGCTGCGGCCGGGGCGAGCCGACCACCCGGCGCCAGCCGTCGCCGTCCGGCCTGACGACCCAGCCGCGCCGGGCGGCGAGCAGCTCGGCCTCGTCGCGCTGGTAGACCTCGCCGACGAACTTCGTGGGGTCGGCGAACGCCGGGTCCCCGGCCTCCACGAGGGTCTGGTTGATGATCGAGGCCACCTGCCGGCCCGGCAGCTGGTTCTGCATGGCCTGGAGCAACCAGTAGCCGATCATCCCCTGGGTCTGGGCGCCGAGCACGTCGAAGGGGTACGGCGTGCTGAGGTGCGGGTCGGAGGCCGACTGCAGCGCCAGCACGCCCACCTGGGGCCCGTTGCCGTGGGTCAGGACCAGCTCGTGCTCCTCGGCCAGTGGGGCCAGGGCGTCGACCGCCCGCCGCACGTTGGCCTCCTGGACCGCGGCGTCCGGCTTCTGTCCGCGCCGCAGCAGGGCGTTGCCGCCCAGGGCGACAAGGATCCGCACCTCAGCCGCCGAGCGTGGCCACGAGGACGGCCTTGATGGTGTGCATGCGGTTCTCCGCCTGGTCGAAGACGATCGAGTGCCGGGACTCGAAGACCTCGTCGGTGACCTCGAGCGCGGTCATCCCGGTCTGCTGGAACAGGTCCTCGCCGACCTCGGTGTGCCGGTCGTGGAAGCCGGGCAGGCAGTGCATGAACCGGACCCGCGGGTTGCCGGTCGCCTCGAGCACCTGCATCGAGACCTGGTAGGGCGCCAGCAGGGCGATCCGCTCGGCCCACCGCTCGCGCGCCTCGCCCATCGAGACCCACACGTCGGTGTAGACGAAGTCGACCCCGGCGACGCCGTCGGCCACGTCCTCGGTGTGGCGCAGCCGGGCCCCGGTCAGCTCGGCCACCCCGCGGGCCGCGTCGACCACCTCGGTCTCGTTCCACAGCGCGCGCGGCGCGACGATCCGCACGTCCATCCCCATCATCGCCCCGCCGACCAGCAGCGAGTTGGCGACGTTGTTGCGGGCGTCCCCGAGGTAGGCGAAGGAGATCTCCTGGTCGTGCTTGCCGCTCTGCTCGCGCATCGTGAGCATGTCGCACAGGGTCTGCGTCGGGTGCCACCGGTCGGTGAGCCCGTTCCAGACCGGGACGCCGGAGTAGGCGGCCAGGGTCTCCACGTTCGAGTGCGCCGAGCCGCGGTACTCGATGCCGTCGTACAGGCGGCCCAGCACCCGGGCGGTGTCCTCCATCGACTCCTTGTGCCCGATCTGCGAGCCGGCCGGGTCCAGGTAGGTCACGCGCGCACCCTGGTCGAAGGCGGCGACCTCGAAGGCGCACCGGGTGCGCGTCGAGGTCTTCTCGAAGATCAGGGCGATGTTCTTGCGGGTCAGGCGCGGCTGCTCGGAGCCGGCGTACTTGGCCAGCTTCAGCTCGCGGGCCAGGTCGAGCAGGAAGATCCACTCCTGGGGGGTGAAGTCCAGCTCCCTGACGAAGCTGCGGTTGCGCAGGTTGAAGGCCATGGTGCTCAGATCCCCTCTCGCTCGACGGGGCAGGTCATGCAGCGCGGGCCGCCCCGGCCCCTGCCGAGCTCGTTGCCCTGGATGGTCACGACCTCGATGCCGTGCTTGCGCAGGTAGGTGTTGGTGGTGACGTTGCGCTCGTAGGCGACCACCACGCCGGGGGAGACCGCGAGCACGTTGCACCCGTCGTCCCACTGCTCGCGCTCGGCGGACTGCACGTCCTGGGTGGCGGTGAGCACCCGGATCGAGTCGAGCCCCAGCGCCGCGGCGATGGCCGCGTGCATCTCCTCGGGCGGGTGGGCCCGGACCCGCAGCGGCTCGTCCCCCTCGCCCGGCTCCACGGTGTAGGAGGGGAGCATGCCCAGGCCGACGTACTGGGTGAAGGTGTGGTCGTCGATCATCGTCATCACCGTGTCGAGGTGCATGAAGGCCCGCTTCTGGGGAAGTGCCAGGGCCACGATCCGAGTGGCGCTCCCGCTCGCGAACAGCCGACGGGCCAGGCGCTCGACACCCTGCGGGGTGGTGCGCTCGCTCATGCCGACCAGCACCGCGCCGCGTCCCAGGACGAGGATGTCGCCGCCCTCGGTGGTGGCGGGACCGGAGGCGGAGCCCTCGGACCAGCGGCGGAACTGCGCGTCGGCGAACTGGGGGTGCCACCGGTAGATCGCCTCGTAGTGGATCGTCTCGCGCACCCGGGCGCGCTTGCGCATGGAGTTGATGCTGACCCCGTCGTAGACCCAGGCCGAGGTGTCGCGGGTGAAGAGGTGGTTGGGCAGCGGCGGCAGCAGCAGGTCGTCCAGGCCGAGCGCCTGGACGACCAGGGACGCCGGCTCCTCGATGTGCTGGAGCAGCTCACGCTTGGTGAGCCCGCCGATCAGGTGCCGGGTCAGGGTCTCGTCGTCGAACCCGGAGAGCACGCCCTCGAGGGCGTCGACGGCCAACGGGCCGTAGGTGCGCTCGTCGAGGGTCTTGTCGAGCACGTGCTGCTTGGCCTCGGGGATGGCCAGGGTCTCGCGCAGCAGGTCGTCGAGCAGGTGCACGTGCACCCCGAGGTCACGCAGGGTCTCCGCGAAGGCGTCGTGCTCCTGCTTCGCGTGCTTGACCCACAAGACGTCGTCGAAGAGGTACTCGTCGTGGTTGCTCGGCGTGAGCCGCTTCAGCTCGAGGTCCGGGCGGTGCAGGATCGCCTGGTGGAGTCGGCCCACCTCCGAATCCACCTGCAGGGTGTCCACGGCCAGGGTGTGCGCAGGCAGGGTCATCTCGTCTCCTCGTCTCGGTCCCTGCAGCGTGGCGGCCTCGGCACGCCCTGGAGAGGGTCGAAGGTCCCCAGGCGGGGGGAACTCGGACTCGTGCCGCCCGACCCGTGCCCTGCTGGGCTGTCAGCCACCTGCAGCACCGGCCGGAGAGGACGACATCATGACCACCACACCCCAGGCGCCCCCGCACGAGCCCGCCGACCCCGAGGGCGGCTCCCGACGCGGAGGCATGCGGTTCCCCAGCGCCTTCACGGTCCTGTTCGTGGTGACGGTCGGCGTATGGCTGCTGGCGTTCGTGATCCCGACCGGGCGCTACGCGAGCGACCCCGACACCGGTCGCCCGGTGCCGGGCAGCTACGAGCAGACCGACGTCGGCCTCTCCTTCGGCGACCGGCTGATGGAGCTGTTCCTGGCGCCGGTCAACGGTCTGTACGGCATCCTCGACGTCGACGGCTACATCGGGCCCTACCAGTCCGGCGAGCTGTACGGCGCCGCCGGCGTCTTCCTGTTCGTCCTGGCCATCGGCGTCTTCATCACCATGGCCATGCGCACCGGCGCGATCGACAACGGGGTGGCTCGCATCGCCCAGCGGATGAGCGGGCGCGGCACGGTCCTCATCGCGGTGCTGATGGTGCTCTTCTCCGTGGGCGGCACCACCGAGGGCATGGCCGAGGAGACCCTGGGCTTCTACGGCCTGGTCATCCCGCTCATGCTGGCCCTGGGCTACGACCGGATGGTCGCGGCCGGCACCATCCTGGTCGGAGCAGGGATCGGGGTGCTGGCCTCGACGGTCAACCCCTTCGCCACGGGCGTCGCCTCGGCCGCCGCCGACATCTCGATCGGTGACGGCATCGTGCTGCGGCTGCTCATGTACCTGGTCCTGGTCCCGGTCGGCGTGTGGTGGGTGCTGCGCTACGCACGCCGGGTCAAGGCCGACCCCACGGCCTCGCTCGCCCCCGACGCGGAGGGTGACGACGAGGTGCGCGCGCACGGCATCCGGGAGGTCCCCGCCCTTCCCTGGCGGGAGAAGGCGGTGCTGGGCGTCGTCGCCGTGACCTTCACCTTCATGATCTTCGCGATCGTGCCCTGGGCCCAGGTCGTCGAGGGCCCGGACGCCGCCAGCTACGGCTGGCAGCTCGACTGGTACTTCCCCGAGCTCGCGGCCCTGTTCATCGTGATGGCCATCGTGGTGGGCCTCGTGGGCGGGCTGGGCGAGAAGGGCCTGACCGACACGATCGTCAAGGGTGCCGGGGACTTCGTCGGCGTCGGGCTGATCATCGTGCTGGCCCGCGGCGTCACGGTGATCATGAACAACGCCGAGATCACCGGCACGATCCTGCACTCGATGGAGGGCGTGGTCCAGGACACCTCCTCGGGGGTCTTCGGGCTGCTGGTCTTCCTGGTCAACATCCCCCTGGCGTTCCTGGTGCCCTCCACCTCCGGCCACGCCGCCCTCGCCATCCCGATCCTCGCCCCGCTGGCCGACTTCGCCGGCGTCGAGCGCGCGATGGTGGTGACCGCGTTCCAGTCCGCCTCCGGGGTGGTCAACCTGATCACGCCGACCTCGGCCGTGGTGATGGGCGGGCTGGTCCTGGCCAAGGTGCGCTACGACCAGTACCTGCGCTTCGTGCTGCCCCTGGTGGGCATCCTCGCCGTGCTGAGCGGGGCCTTCGTCGTCCTCGGGTCCGTGTGGTGAGCGCCGTTGACGGGGGCCGGGCCCCGGTCGACGATGGAGCTGTGACCGACGACTGGCAGCTCCCCACCGTCGCCGCCGCCGACACCTCCCTGCCGGGGTCGCTCGAGCTCGGCGCCTTCTCCGTCTCCCTGGCGGTGGCCGACCTCGACGCCTCGCGCGTCTTCTACGAGGGGCTCGGCTTCGAGGTGACCGGAGGGGACGCGGCCCAGGACTACCTGGTCCTGAAGAACGGCGAGTCGACGATCGGCCTGTTCCACGGCATGTTCGAGCGCAACATCCTCACCTTCAGCCCGGGCCTGACGAACCGGATGGAGCGCCTGGAGTCGTTCACCGACGTGCGCCGGATCCAGCAGCACGTCGACGAGGCCGGCCTGGCCGTCTCCGACCGCGTCGACCCGAGCACCACCGGGCCCGCCTCGATCCTGCTGACCGACCCCGACGGCAACCCGGTGCTGGTCGACCAGTTCTTCTGACCGGGTCACGCAAGTCGCCGCCCGCTCACGAGCCCCACGACCGCCGGCTACGGTGAAGCGATGACCTTGCACCACGTACGACGCGGCGCGGGCGCGCCGCTGCTGCTCGTCCACGGACTCGGCGCGGGCTGGCGCTCCTGGGCGCCGATCATCGACGCGTTGGCGGCCGAGCGCGAGGTGGTCGCGGTGGACCTGCCGGGCTTCGGCCAGAGCCCGCCCCTCGACGAGGTGTCCATCGCCACGCTCGCCGACTCGGTCGCCGACTTCATCGAGGAGCAGGGCCTCGGCGAGGTCGCGACGGCCGGTCAGTCGATGGGGGCGCGGATCGTGCTCGAGCTGGCCCGCCGCGGCGTCGGTGGCGACACCGTGGCCCTCGACCCGGGCGGCTTCTGGACCGGTCGCGAGCTGGCGCTCTTCGGCGCCACGCTCCGGCCCTCGATCGCGCTGGTGCGCGTCCTGCGCGGGGCCCTGCCGTCCCTGCTCGGCAACCCGGTCACCCGGACCGCTCTCCTCGCGCAGCTCTCCGCGCGGCCGTGGGCGCTGGACGCCGACACGGTGCTGCCAGACGTCCTCGGACTGGCCGACGCCCCGGCGACCGACGCGGCCATGGACGCCCTCACCCGGGGGCCGGAGCAGGAGGGTGCCCCCGAGGGGACCGTCCCGGGTCGGGTCACCATCGGCTGGGGTCGCCGGGACCTGGTCACCCTGCCCCGCCAGGCCGGGCGTGCCGCCCGCGCCTTCCCCGACGCCGAGCTGCACTGGTTCGACCGGTGCGGGCACTTCCCGCAGTGGGACGCGCCCGACGAGGCGGTCCGGCTGATCCTGGACCGCACCTCCTGAGGGTCCCGGCTCAGCGCACCCGCGCGTGCAGCACGTGGGCACTCATCGGCGCGGTGACCGGGCCCTCGCCCAGCACCAGTGCCATCTCGGCACCGACCCGCTGCGTGGCCGGCGCCAGGTCGCCGCGCTCGACCAGGCCGGCGCGCAACGGTGAGCCGGTGCACACGCCCCGGGCGAAGTCACGGGCCGACGTGGTGGTGCCGCTCAGGGCGACGGTCTCGACGATGACGTCGACCAGGCCGGCGGCCTCGGCGTCGGCGCCCAGGAGCGCCGGGTCGGCGTACCCGTGCGGCACCCTGACCACGAAGGTCGGCGGGTCGTCGGGGAAGACCCGCTCGAGGGCCGCCACGAGCCGGTCGGCCAGCCGGTTGGTCTCGAGCCGGTCCCAGGCGCTGACCAGCAGCGAGCCTCCCGGCGCGAGCACCCGCGCGGCCTCGCGCAGCGCGACGACCCGGTCGGGGAAGAACATCACCCCGAACTGGCAGGCCACCACGTCGAAGGCGCCGTCGGGGAAGGGCAGCGCCGTCGCGTCGGCGCGGCTCCAGGTCGCCCGGGGCACCCGGACCCGCCCGAAGGCGACCATCGCGTCGTTGAGGTCCGTCGCCTCCACGCGCGCCGAGGGGAGCGCCGCGACCAGCTCGGCGGTCAACCTGCCGGTGCCCGCCGCCAGCTCCAGCACGGTGGACGGACGCAGGGCGGCGACCCGGGCCGCCATGTCGACGGCGTACGGCGCGAAGAGGACCGGGCCGAGGTGCTCGTCGTAGGCGGCGGGCATGTCGGCGACCCAGCTGCTGTCCGCCTCGAGGACCATCTGTCGACGATAGACCCGCAGCACCCGGCTGGGAACGCCGCGGCGAAACCGATGCGCCGAACGGGCGCCCTGCTCGATACGATCGGCCGGTCAGCCCGCCCGGGCCCCACCACGAACGGAGCACCCTGTGTCCGACCTCAAGATCACCCTCGTCCACGCCGGTGAGCGTGAGGTGCGGGAGGTCACGACGGGCACCCGGGCATGGGAGCTCTTCGCCGACGACCCGGCCGTGGTCGTGGCCCGCGTGGGCGGAGAGCTGAAGGACCTGGCCCACGAGCTGTCCGACGGCGACGAGGTCGAGGGCGTGCTCATCGACAGCCCCGACGGTCGCGACGTGCTGCGCCACTCCACCGCGCACGTGCTGGCCCAGGCCGTCCAGGACCTCTTCCCCCAGGCCCGGCTGGGCATCGGCCCGCCGGTCGTCGACGGGTTCTACTACGACTTCGACGTCGAGACCCCCTTCGTGCCCGAGGACCTGGCCAAGATCGAGACGCGGATGCGCAAGATCATCAAGGAGGGTCAGAAGTTCTCCCGCCGCGTCACCACCGACGCCGACGCCCTCGCCGAGCTGGCCGAGGAGCCCTACAAGGTCGAGCTGATCGGGCTCAAGGGCTCCGGCAGCGCTGCCGAGGCCGCCGAGGGCGCCTCGGTCGAGGTCGGTGCCGGCGAGCTCACGATCTACGACAACATCGACCGCAGGGGCGAGACCGCGTGGTCCGACCTGTGCCGCGGCCCGCACCTGCCCACCACCAAGCGGATCCCGGCCTTCAAGCTGATGCGCTCGGCGGCGGCGTACTGGCGCGGCGACGAGAAGAACAAGCAGCTGCAGCGCATCTACGGCACCGCCTGGGAGTCCAAGGAGGCGCTCGAGGAGCACCTGCACCGCATCGAGGAGGCCGAGCGCCGCGACCACCGCAAGCTCGGGCGCGACCTCGACCTGTTCAGCTTCCCCGACGAGATCGGCTCCGGCCTGCCCGTCTTCCACCCCAGGGGCGGGGTGATCAAGAGGGAGATGGAGGACTACGTCCGCCGTCGCCACATCGAGGAGGGTTTCGAGTACGTCGGCACCCCCCACATCGCCAAGGAGGGGCTCTTCCACACCTCCGGGCACCTGCCCTACTACGGCGAGGGCATGTTCCCGGCGCTCGACGTGGACGGCATGGACTACCGCCTCAAGGCGATGAACTGCCCGATGCACAACCTCATCTACCGCTCGCGCCAGCGCTCCTACCGCGAGCTGCCGCTGCGGCTCTTCGAGTTCGGCAGCGTCTACCGCCACGAGAAGTCGGGCGTCGTGCACGGGCTGACCCGGGTGCGCGGCTTCGCCCAGGACGACTCGCACTCCTACGTCACCGCCGAGCAGGCGCCCGACGAGATCCGCCACCTGCTCGACTTCGTGCTCGGGCTGCTGCGCGACTTCGGCCTCGACGACTTCTACCTCGAGCTGTCCACGCGCGACGCCTCGAAGGACAAGTTCATCGGCTCCGACGAGGACTGGGAGGTCGCCACCAAGGTGCTCGAGGACGTCTGTGTCGGCACCGGCCTCGAGCTGGTGCCCGACCCGGGCGGCGCGGCCTACTACGGTCCCAAGGTCTCGGTGCAGGCCCGCGACGCCATCGGCCGCACCTGGCAGATGTCGACCATCCAGTACGACTTCAACCAGCCCTCGACCGACCGCTTCGCCCTCGAGTACGTCGCCTCCGACGGCAGCCGCCAGCAGCCGGTGATGATCCACTCGGCCAAGTTCGGCTCCATCGAGCGGTTCATGGGCGTGCTGGTCGAGCACTACGCCGGTGCCTTCCCCCCGTGGCTGGCCCCGGTGCAGGTGCAGGCGATCCCGATCGCCGAGCGGCACGCCGACTACCTGCACGACGTGGCGCGGCAGATGAAGCCGCTGGGACTGCGGGTCGAGGTCGACGACTCCGACGACCGGATGCAGAAGAAGATCCGCAACGCCCAGCTGCAGAAGGTGCCGTTCATGATGATCGCCGGCGACGACGACGTCGCCGCCGGCGCCGTCTCGTTCCGCTACCGCGACGGGCGCCAGGACAACGGGGTGCCGCTCGCGGAGGCGGTCGAGCGGGTGCGTGCCGCGGTGGAGTCGCGCGAGCAGGTCTGAGCAGGTGAGGCGCGCACCCCGCGCGGCGGCGGGGCTGGCACTGGTGCTGGTCCTGGCCGCCTGCGGCGGGGCGGGTGGGGCTGAGGACGAGTCCGGGGTCCGGCCGCGCGCCGACCGGGCGCCCGCCGAGCGCTCGGAGACGCTCACCGTGCCCCAGGTGCCCGACGACCTGGAGGAGCAGGCCGAGCGGGCGGCCATGTCCGACCTCGCCGCGCTCGCCGAGCAGAAGGCCGCCGAGCTGCCGCAGGGCCTGCGCGCCCCCGTCGAGGGCGGCGACGTCAGCTGGCCGCAGTGCCCGCGAGGCCAGGGGATCCCCGAGCGACGCACGCTGGGGCTGCCGATGCCGCTGGACTCCGCTCGGTTCGTGGTGATGGGCCTGACCAACGGCCCGGCCTTCTTCCCCAACCCCTGCCTGGCCGAGCAGGTCGCCTGGGTGCGGGAGCGCGCTCTGCTGGCCGGGGCCTACGCCGTGGCCAGCTATCCCGACCCCGAGACGCTCGCCGAGCTGGGGGAGCGCGGTCCCTACGAGGACGAGCCGTACGCCGCGCAGCGCAACGTCGGCTACCAGCAGGCGCTCTTCGACATCACCGTGATGCGCGACGCCGGCCTGCCCGCACCGCTCATCTGGATCGACGTGGAGCCGGTGCGCGACTGGGAGTGGTCCGACGACCTCCAGGCCAACGCCGCCGTCGTGGAGGGACTGCGCGACGGGCTCGTCGACAAGGGCTACCGGGTGGGCATCTACTCCACGGCCTACCTGTGGAGCCAGGCGGTGGGCGACCTGAGCCTGGGCGACGTGCCCGAGTGGCGCGCCGCCGGCCCGACCTCGCGCGCCGAGGCGCTGCGCCGCTGCGAGCCGTCGTACGTCGTGCAGGGCGGGAGTGCCGCGATGGGTCAGTGGGTCGAGGACGACCGCGACCTCAACGTGACCTGCCCCGGCACCGACACCGAGGCCCCGGGGTGGTTCCACCGGTTCTGAGCCGATCGGCAGAGATGATGCGACACGATGTCGCGCTAACTATTTACACCGACACCGTGTCTCACTAACCTCGCGGCATGACGGTTCTGCGAAGCGACGCCGCCCCCACCTACGAGCAGCGGCTGCACACCCTCTCCGAGGCCTCGGTGCACCAGCACTTCGACGCCTTCCTCGACATCGACTGGGACGCCGCCGAGAACGCCGTCGACCCCACCGACGCGCGCTGGGTGCTCCCGGTCCACGATGTGCTCGGACGCACCGAGTGGTACCGCTCGCTGCCCCTGGAGCAGCAGGTCCGCATCGGGCTGCACCGCCAGGCCAGCATCACCAAGGTCGGCCTGCAGTTCGAGCAGATCCTGATCAGCGGGCTGATGAACTACGCCTTCAGTCGGCCCAACGGCTCCGCCGAGTTCCGCTACGCCACCCACGAGGCGACCGAGGAGTGCCACCACACCCAGATGTTCCAGGAGTTCGTGAACCGCACCGGGGTGGACGTCGAGGGCGGCTCGTGGTTCTTCCGGGGTGCGGCCGCCTTCCTCCCGCTCTTCGCGCGGTGGGTGCCGTTCGGTTTCTTCTACGGGGTGCTCGCCGGCGAGGAGCCGATCGACCACGTGCAGAAGTCGGTGCTGCGCGCCGGGGACGACATGCACCCGCTGCTGCGCCGGATCATGCAGATCCACGTGGCGGAGGAGGCCCGCCACATCGGGTTCGCCCACCAGTACCTGCAGCACCACGCCCCGCGCCTCTCACGCGCCGAGCGCGGCTTCTTGTCGTTGGTCGTGCCGGTGGTCATGAAGTGGCTGTGCAACGAGATCCTGGTGCCCGGGCGTCGTGCCCGCCGCGAGCTCGGCATCCCTGACGCGGTGGTCCGGGAGGTCTTCTGGGACTCCCCGGAGTCGCAGAAGTTCCTGCGCGACCTCTTCGGTGACGTGCGGATGCTGGCCGACGAGACCGGGATGAGGCGCAACCGAGCAGCCCGCTGGCTGTGGCGGCGCGCCGGCATCGACGGCCGTCCCTCCCGCTACCGCGGCGAGCCCGCCTCCGCCGCGGCCTGAGCGGAGCGCTCCCGTGCCCTACGTCGTCACCCGCTCGTGCTGCGCCGACGCCTCCTGCGTGCTGGCCTGCCCGGTCAACTGCATCCACCCCGCTCCGGGGGAGCCCGGGTTCGCCACCGCCGAGATGCTGTACGTCGACCCCGACGGCTGCGTCGACTGCGGCGCGTGCGCGACCGCGTGCCCGGTCGACGCGATCAAGCCGCACACCGCGCTGGGTGAGGACGAGCTGGCCTACGCCGACATCAACGCCGGCTACTACGACGTCTTCCCGCACCGCGAGCGCACCCCCGTCGCGGTCGTGCCGCCGCAGCGCCGGCTGCGCGACCCGCGCCCCGTGCGGGTCGCGGTGGTCGGTGCCGGTCCGGCCGGTCTGTACGCCGCCGACGAGCTGCTCAAGCACCCCGAGGTCACCGTCGACGTCCTCGACCGGCTGCCCACCCCCCACGGACTCGTCCGTGCCGGCGTGGCGCCCGATCACCAGGACACCAAGCGCGCCCAGGAGCTCTTCGCACGCATCGAGGCCGAACGCGGCTTCGGCTACCTGCTCGGGGTCGAGGTCGGCCGCGACATCAGCGTCGCCGAGCTGCAGGAGCGCTACGACGCGGTCGTGTGGAGCACCGGCGCGTCCAGCGACCGCGAGCTGAGCCTTCCGGGCGAGGAGCTCGCGGGCTCGCTGTCGGCCACGGCGCTGGTCGGCTGGTACAACGGCCACCCCGACCACCGGGACCTGCCCGTGGACCTGTCCGCGGCCGCGACCCGCGGCCGCGCCGTGGTCGTCGGCACCGGCAACGTCGCCCTCGACGTGGCCCGCGTCCTCACCGCCGACCCCGACGAGCTGCGGCTCACCGACATCGCCGAGCCGGCCTGGGCCGCGCTGGCCGGCAGTGCCGTGCGCGAGGTCGTGGTGCTGGGGCGCCGCGGCGCCGCGCACGCGGCGTACACGCTGCCCGAGCTGCTGGGCCTGGCCGCCCTCGCAGACGGTGGACGGCTCAACGTGGTCGTCGACGACGGCGGCGGCGGCCTGGGCGACGACCGGCGCGCCGAGGTGCTGGCGCGGCTGGCCGCCCGCCCGGTCGACCCGGCCCTGCGCACCGTGGTGCTGCGCTTCCGCGCCGCCCCGGTGCGGCTGCTGGGACAGAGCAGGGTCGGCGGGCTCGAGGTGCGGCGCACCGACGCCGAGGGCCGTCCCGCCGGCGCCACCGAGGTCGTGGAGACCGGTCTCGTGCTGCGCTCGATCGGCTACCGCTCGCTGCCCGTGCCCGGGCTGCCCTTCGACGTCGCCAGCGCGACGGTGCCCCACGATCGGGGCCGGGTGGAACCCGGCACCTACGTCGCGGGGTGGCTCAAGCGCGGCCCCACGGGCTTCATCGGCACCAACAAGACCTGCGCGGCCGAGACCGTCTCGTCGCTGCTCGACGACCTCGACGCCGGGCTGGTCCCCGCGCCGGCCCTGGAGGCAGGGGAGCCCGACGACCTGCGCACTCTGCTCGCCCGGCGTCACGTCAGCGTCCTCGACCTCGACGACTGGCGTGCCGTCGACGCCGAGGAGCGCCGGCGCGGCCGGGCCGTGGGCACGGGTGCGCTCCAAGATCGTCGACCCCGTCGAGATGGTGCGCGTCGCCAGGCTCGCCCGTCCCCGCGACGGGTACGATCCGGCCCGGAAGGTGCTGGACGGCGAGAGGGGTGCACGGTGGCGGGCGACCCGACGCCGCGCCCGGACGGCCGCCAGGCCCGCTGGGACCGGCACAACCAGGAGCGCCGGCAGCGCATCCTCGACGCCGCGCTGAGCGTCGTCGAGGACGGCGAGCCCGGCGCCGAGGTGCACGTCCAGCAGATCGCCGACCGCGCCGGGCTGAGCCGCACCGTCGTCTACCGGCACTTCGCCGACCGCGCCGACCTCGACCGGGCCGTGCAGGCCGAGATCGTCGACGCGCTGTACGCCGAGCTGCTGCCCGAGGTCACCCTCGAGGGCACGATCCCGCAGATCGTCGAGCGGATCGTGGCCACCTACGTCGGCTGGGCGGTCGCCCATCCCGCGCTGCACCGCCTCGCCGAGCAGGACTCCTCCACCAGCGGGCCCGGGCCGCTGCAGCACGGCATCGAGCGGATCGCGCTGGCCGTCGCCGAGCTGATCACCACTGCCTTCGACCTGCTCGAGGTCGAGCTCGGCGAGGACGAGCGGGCCTCGGTCGACCCCTTGGTGTTCGGGCTCGTCGGCGCCGTGTTCAGCGCCGTACGCCGCTGGATGTCGCGGCCCGACCGGGTGCCGCCGGCCCCGGTCATCGTCTCCCTGGTCACCGACTCGGTGTGGTACCTGCTGCAGGGCCACGCCCGCACCCTGGGGGTGCCGCTCGAGCGCGACGAGCCGATCGAGGTGCTGCTCGCGCGCTCCCGCTCGACGTCCGGCTGAGCGCCGGCCGAGATCCCCACAAGGGGGCATCCTGTCGACCTTGCCGTGGGGCGGGTCGGCGAGGAGAGTCGAGAGGTGGCGTGCCACCCGGGCGCGCCCGTGGAGGAGAGGAGCTCTGTCATGCATGCACGTTCCACGACCATCACCGGGGACCCCGGTGCCGTCGACGCGGCGGTCGCGTTCGTCCGCGACGAGGTGATGCCCTCGTTGACCGGGATGGAGGGTTGCCTGGGCCTGTCGCTGGTCGTCGACCGGGGCCTGGGCCGGATCATCGCCACGAGCTCGTGGCGTGACGAGGAGGCGATGCACGCCGCCGACCAGCACCTCGGACCCATGCGCGCCGACGGCGGCAAGATCCTCGGGGGCAGCCCGCACGTCGAGGAGTGGGAGGTGGCGGTGATGCACCGTGACCACACCACCCACGAGGGCAGCTGCTGCCGGATCACCTGGGCCCGGGGCAAGGACGCCGACCACATGGCCGAGACCTGGCGCGAGCAGATCATGCCGAGCGTCGAGCAGTTCCAGGGCTTCTGCAGCGCCAGCCTGTTGATCGACCGCTCCACCGACCGCGGCTGCGCGACCGTGGTCTTCGACGACCACCGCGCCCTCGAGGCCACGCGTGACCAGGCGATGGCGATGCGCCAGCGCGCCGGCGAGGAGATGGGTCTCGAGATCCTCGCGTTCGGGGAGTTCGACCTCGAGATCGCCCACCTGAGGCTGCCCGAGCTGGTCTGAGCGGGCGCTCCTAGGATCGGTGGGGTGAGTGACGAGACGCTGCACCAGGACGGCATCGGCCATCCCGACGAGCTCGACCGGCTGTGGACGCCGCACCGGATGGCCTACATCCGCGGCGAGAACAAGCCGGCCGACGGCTCGTCGGGGGAGTGCCCCTTCTGCAGGGTGCCGCGCCTCGACGACGCCGAGGGGCTGGTGGTCCGGCGCGGCGAGCTGGCCTTCGTGCTGCTCAACCTCTATCCCTACGCCCCCGGGCACCTGATGGTCTGCCCCTACCGCCACATCGCCGACTACACCGAGACCACCGACGAGGAGGCGGCCGAGATCGCCGACCTGACCCGCGCCGCGATGCGCACCGTGCGCGCCACCTCTGGCGCCGGCGGCTTCAACATCGGGATGAACCAGGGCCACATCGCGGGTGCCGGCATCGCGGCTCACCTGCACCAGCACGTCGTGCCGCGCTGGCCCGGCGACCAGAACTTCATGCCGATCATCGGGCGCACCAAGACGCTGCCCGAGCTGCTCGACCAGACGCGTGCGCTACTCGCGCGAGGCCTGGGTCTGAGGCTCACCCGCCGATCGGTACCCGCACGTCGTACGGGTGGTCCGGCTGCCGGCCCTGGAACGCGAGGATCGCCGGGTTGACCACCCGTCCCTCACGGATCTCGATGGCACGCGAGATGGTCTCGTCGGCGTCCCAGTGCTGTCGAGCCCGAGAGCACGGTGCGCACGAAGGGCGCCAGGGCCTGGCTGTTCTCCCAGGTGGCCGACTCCCACAGGTACGACGGGCTGTGGTCGACCGCGTAGTAGGTGACGTGGTCGCCGACCTCGAAGGCAGGGGAGTCGAACCCCGTCGGTCGGGCCCAGCTGAACCCCATCCCCTCGTCGCACGAGACGTCGACGATGATGCTGCCCCGGCGGAAGCCGGCGAGGTCGGCCTCCGTCAGGTACATCCACGGTGCCGCGGGGTCCTGCAGGGTGCAGTTGACGACGATGTCCCGCTCGGCGAGGTAGGCCGGGAGCGGCTCGCGTCCGTTCTCGGTGATCACGCTCAGGTGCGGCTCCTGCTCGTCGGGGTCGAGGTGGCGGATCAGCACGGAGTGGATCGGCGAGCCCACCGCCGCGACGTCGCGGGAGGTCAGCACCGTCACGTCGCTCACGCCGAGTGCGTTGAGTGCGGTGACCGCCCCGCGCGCGGTCGCTCCGAAGCCGATCACCGTCGCGGTGAGCCGGCGGCCGTAGTCGCCTGTCCTGCCTGCCAGCTGCAGGGCGTGGATCACCGAGCAGTAGCCGGCCAGCTCGTTGTTCTTGTGGAAGACGTGCAGCCCCACGCCGCCGGAGCGGGTCCAGTAGTTCATGGTCTCGAAGGCGATCAGGGTGAGTGCGCCGTCGATGGCGGCTTGGGTCAGGGCCGGGTCCTGCACACAGTGCGGCCATCCCCACAGCACGCCCCCGGGTCGCATGGCGCGCACGTCGGCGAGCTGGGGCTTGGGGAGGAGGACCACGTCGGACGACGCCAGCAGGTCGGCGCGCGGCGCCAGGGCCCCGACCAGGCCGGCGAGCTCGGCGTCGGCGTAGCCGAACCGTTCGCCGTAGCCCGTCTCCAGGGTCGTCCGGGCGCGCACGTCGGCATCCAGCCTGCCGATCAGGGCGGGGTGCAGGGGCAGGCGGTGCTCGTTCTCCTTGGCCGAGCTGGCCACGACCCCCAGCGTGAGCAGGGGCGCAGGGCCCGTCATCGCCGCTTGTCTGCCGGCTTCACGATCGGGTCGGCGATGGTGGAGGAGGTCTTGCCCCGCTTCTCGGCCCGTTTCTCCTTGATGGACTTGGTGGACTTGGGGGACTTGCCGTGCCGCGGCGACTTGTCGCTCATGTGCGGGCTCCCTGATGGCGGGCCTGGATGGCCCGATCCCTCGACTGTACGCCCGTTCCGTGCACCGGGCGCCACACCGGGCCGACGTACCGATAGCCTGCGGCCACCATGTTGGACAGGTTCAAAAGCTTCTGGCAGGGCGTCGTGCTCGCCCCCTTCGTCACGCTCTTCATCAGGCTGGGCATCAGCCCCGACGCCGTGACCCTCGTCGGCACCATCGGCGTCGCCGCCGGTGCGCTGGTCTTCTTCCCCCAGGGCGAGCTGCTGATCGGTGTCCTGTTCATCACCGCGTTCGTCTTCAGCGACCTCGTCGACGGCCAGATGGCCCGCCGGCTGGGGCGCTCCTCGAAGTTCGGGGCGTTCTGGGACTCCACGCTCGACCGGATCGGCGACGGCGCTGTCTTCGGCGGCCTGGTGCTCTACTTCGCCGGCCCCGGCGACTCGATGCTCTACCTGTCGTTGTCGCTGTACTGCCTGGTGATGGGCTCGGTGACCTCCTACGCCCGGGCGCGCGCCGAGTCGCTGGGCATGGACGCCAAGGGCGGTCTCGCCGAGCGCGCCGACCGTCTCGTGCTGATCCTCGTGGCGACCGGGCTCGGTGCGATCTTCGGCGTGCCCGTGCTGATGTACGCCGCCCTGTGGATCCTCGCCTTCGCCAACACCGCCACGGTGGTGTACCGGGTCGAGAAGGTCCGCAAGCAGGCTGTCGCGCTCGACGCCGCCGCCGGTGACCAGGGCCCGACGCAGAATCGGTCGGCGGGGTGAACGCGCGTAGAATCGAGAGCATGACGCAGACGCCCCAGCAGCCCGCCGCCGACCAGCCCACGACCGGCACCGACCGGGTCAAGCGCGGCATGGCCGAGATGCTCAAGGGCGGCGTGATCATGGACGTGGTGACCGCCGAGCAGGCGCGCATCGCCGAGGACGCCGGCGCCGTCGCGGTGATGGCTCTCGAGCGGGTCCCCGCCGACATCCGTGCCCAGGGCGGCGTCTCGCGCGCCTAGCGACCCCGACATGATCGACTCGATCATCGAGGCGGTCTCGATCCCGGTGATGGCCAAGGCCCGCATCGGCCACTTCGTCGAGGCCCAGGTGCTGCAGAGCCTCGGGGTCGACTACGTCGACGAGTCCGAGGTGCTGACCCCGGCCGACTACGCCAACCACATCGACAAGTGGGCAGTTCGACGTGCCCTTCGTGTGCGGTGCGACCAACCTCGGCGAGGCGCTGCGCCGCATCACCGAGGGCGCGGCGATGATCCGCTCCAAGGGCGAGGCCGGCACCGGCGACGTCTCCAACGCCGTCACCCACATGCGCACCATCCTCGGCGAGATCCGCCGCCTGTCCGCGCTGTCCAAGGACGAGCTGTACGTCGCGGCCAAGGAGCTGCAGGCGCCCTACGACCTGGTGGCCGAGGTCGCCGAGCGCGGCAGCCTGCCCGTGGTCCTCTTCACCGCCGGCGGCATCGCCACCCCGGCCGACGCCGCGATGATGATGCAGCTCGGCGCCGACGGCGTCTTCGTGGGCTCGGGCATCTTCAAGTCCGGCAACCCCGCCCAGCGCGCCGAGGCGATCGTCAAGGCCACCACCTTCCACGACGACCCCGCCATGGTCGCCAAGGTCTCCCGCGGCCTGGGCGAGGCGATGGTCGGCCTCAACGTCGACGAGATCCCCGCGCCCCACCGCCTCGCCGAGCGCGGCTGGTGACCCGGCCCATATCTCGCGCTGACCCGTCCCAGATCTCGCGCTGACCCGGCCTGAACTTCGCGCCGACCCGGCGCGCATCGCCCGCTCACCGGTCGATGGTGCAGAACTGACCGGTGGGTGGTGCGAAAGTGACTGCTCGTGCCTCACCTGAGCTCGGGGCAGCCCAGCTGGTCGCGGTCGGCGGCGCCGAGGGCGTCGTAGTCGCCGACCAGGTCGAGCACCCGGCCCCGGGCGTCGAGGTAGGCGCGGAAGTCGTACTGGTCCTGGGCCCACCACAGCTGCGGCTCGCCCCCGTTGTCGAGGGTGTACTCCCCGGAGGGCTCGCCCATCCGTGCGACGACGTCGTCGCGCTCGGCCCCGACCTCGAGGTCGCACCACTCGCGCACCCAGCGCTGGGGCGCCCCGTCCGTCGCGCCGGGGAGGGGATCGGTGCGCTTCGCCGTGCCCAGCAGCCGCCACTGCGCCCGGTGGTAGACCAGCTCCGCGGTCTCGGACCCGCCGTCGAACCGCGCGGCCAGCGTCGCCTTCTCGTCGGTGGCCCGCGTCGTCTCCAGCTCGACCGGGTCGACCTCGCGCAACGGGTCCTCCCACAGCATCGCGACGAAGCCGGTGCAGGGGTCACCCAGCTCGGCCCGGTCGAGCAGGATCGCCTCGTAGCGAAGCTCGATCGTCAGCTCGGGCGCGTGCCGCTCGCACGCCTCCTCCGCGTCCTGCGCCTCCAGCGCGCCCAGCCAGGCCAGGTACGCCGCCTGGGGCTCGTCGGCGGCCCGGACCTCTGACGGCGCCCCGGGCGACCCGGCGGGACCCACGGAGGCCAGGCCCCGCGGCTCGTCGGCGACCGGCTCGTCGCCGTCGCCGCAACCGCCGGCGGCGAGCGCGACGACGACCAGGGGCACCGCCAGGCTCGCTGCACGCATGCGACCACTGTGCCACCGGCCGGGAGCGACCACGCGCCGGTCTCTAGACTCCGCGCGTGCCCGCAGCCCCCCAGCCGACCGTCGGCGTCCTCGCCCTGCAGGGCGACGTGCGCGAGCACGTCGCCGCCCTCGAGGTGCTCGGCTGCGCCACCGTGCGCGTACGCCGCCCCGAGGAGCTGGCCGCCTGCGACGCCCTGGTGCTGCCCGGTGGCGAGAGCACGACCATGGCGCGGCTCGCCCGCAGCTTCGAGCTGCTCGAGCCGCTGCGCGAGGCCGTGACCGGAGGGCTGCCGACGCTCGGCACCTGCGCGGGCATGATCCTGCTCGCCGAGCGGGTCGTCGACGGTGCGGCGGGCCAGGAGACCATCGGCGGCCTCGACATCACCGTGCGGCGCAACGCGTTCGGCCGGCAGGTCGACCTCCTTCGAGGGTCCGGTCGAGGATGACCGGGCTCGACGCGCCCGTGCACGGCGTCTTCATCCGTGCGCCGTGGGTGGAGGAGGTCGGCCCGGGGCGTCGAGGTGCTCGCCCGTGTCGACCACGGCGAGGCCGCGGGTAGGATCGTCGCGGTCCGTGAGGGCCACCTGATGGCGACGTCGTTCCACCCGGAGGTGGGGGGCGACTCCCGGGTCCACCAGCTGTTCGTGGACCTGGTGCGGCCGACGCAGCACGACGTCCGCAGTACGACGGGAGAGGACGCATGTCCGGACACTCCAAGTGGGCGACCACCAAGCACAAGAAGGCCGATCGTCGACGCCAAGCGCGGCAAGATGTTCGCCAAGCTGATCAAGAACGTCGAGGTCGCGGCCCGGATGGGCGGCGGTGACCCGACGGGCAACCCGACGCTCTACGACGCCATCCAGAAGGCCAAGAAGTCCTCGGTCCCCAACGACAACATCGACCGCGCCGTCAAGCGCGGCTCCGGCGCGGAGACCGGCGGCGCCGACTACCAGACGATCATGTACGAGGGCTACGGCCCCAGCGGCGTCGCGATGCTCATCGAGTGCCTCACCGACAACAAGAACCGCGCCGCGATGGAGGTCCGCACCGCGATGACCCGCAACGGCGGCTCGCTGGCCGACCCGGGCTCGGTCTCCTTCCTCTTCCACCGCAAGGGCGTCGTGGTCGTGGCCAAGGAGCAGGAGGGCCGCACCGTCGCCGAGGACGACCTGCTCGAGGCCACCCTCGACGCGGGTGCCGAGGACGTCAACGACCTGGGGGAGTCCTTCGAGGTCGTCTCCGAGGCCACCGACCTGGTCGGGCGTGCGCACCGCGCTGCAGGCCGCCGGCATCGACTACGACTCCGCCGAGGCGCAGTTCGTGCCCGACATGCAGGTCGCGCTCGACAAGGACGGCGCGGCCAAGATGTTCCGCCTCGTCGACGTCCTCGAGGACCTCGACGACGTGCAGAACCTCTACGCCAACTTCGACGTGCCCGACGTCGTGCTGGCCGAGCTCGAGGACAGCGAGGACTGAGTCCGACCCGCCGCGTGTCGTACGCCGACCGGCCGGGGCGTGTCGCGTACCGTCAACACGTGCGAACAGACGTTCGACGGGAAGGGTGGTCCGATGCGCGTGCTGGGGATCGACCCCGGGCTGACCCGCTGCGGGATGGGCGTGGTCGACGGCTGCGGTCGGGCGGCCGCTGAGCCTGGTCGACGTCAACGTGCTGCGCACCAGCAGCGACCTGCCGGTCGCCCAGCGGCTGGTGACCATCGAGAAGGGCGTCGAGGCCTGGATCGAGGAGCACCGCCCCGACGCGGTGGCCGTCGAGCGGGTCTTCGCCCGCTCCGACGTCTCGCACCGTGATGGGCACCGCCCAGGCCAGCGGCATCGCCATGGTCGTCGCGGCGCGCCGCGGGCTGCCGGTCGCGCTGCACACCCCCAGCGAGGTCAAGGCGGCGGTCTCCGGCAGCGGCCGGGCCACCAAGCAGCAGGTGGGCGCGATGGTGACCCGCATCCTGCGCCTCGACGCCCCGCCCAAGCCGGCCGACGCCGCCGACGCGCTGGCGCTGGCCATCACCCACATCTGGCGCGGGGGCGCGCAGGCCCGCCTCGAGGAGGCCGTCGCCCGCCAGACCCGCGCCGTCCCCACGCCCGCACCCTTCCCAGGAGGACCCCGTGATCGCCTACGTCCGAGGCCAGGTGGCCGCGGTGACGCTCACCAGCGCCGTGCTCGAGGTCGGCGGTGTCGGCCTCGAGCTGATGTGCACCCCCGGCACCCTGGCCACCCTCCGCCCAAGTCGGCACCGGCCAGCAGGCCACGCTGCCGACCTGATGGTGGTGCGCGAGGAGTCGCTGACCCTCTTCGGCTTCCTCGACGACGACGAGAAGGCCTGCTTCGAGCTGCGTGCAGACCGCCTCGGGCGTCGGGCCCAAGCTGGCCCAGGCGATGCTCGCGGTGCTCGCCCCCGACGACCTGCGCCGCGCCGTCGGCTGCCGAGGACGTCAAGACCCTGACCCGCGTGCCCGGCATCGGCCAGAAGGGCGCCCAGCGGATCATCCTCGAGCTCAAGGACCGCCTCGGCGCGCCCGTCGGCGTCCGCGGGGCGGCCGCCCCGGCCGCCAGCGCCGAGCCCTGGCGCGACCAGGTGCACCAGGGCCTCGTCGGGCTCGGCTGGTCGGCCAAGGACGCCGACCGGGCGGTCGACGAGGTGGCGCCCCGAGGCGGCCGAGAGCGCCGACGTCGCGACCCTGCTGCGCGCGGCCCTGCGCATGCTCTCGAAGGCCTGATCGCCGGTGCACTCAGACCCCTACGACGAGTACGAGGCCGTCGAGGAGAGCCATCTGCGCTCGCTGACCGTGGCCGAGGCCGACGGCGACGAGCGCGCCGTCGAGGCCGCGCTGCGCCCCCGCACGCTCGACGAGGTCGTGGGCCAGCAGCGGGTGCGCGACCAGCTCGGGCTGGTGCTCGAGGCCGCCCGGCTGCGCGAGCGCGCCCCCGACCACGTGCTGCTCTCCGGGCCTCCGGGCCTGGGCAAGACGACGCTGGCGATGATCATCGCCCACGAGATGAGCGTCGCCGCTGCGGCTGACCAGCGGCCCGGCGATCACCCACGCCGGCGACCTCGCCGCGATCCTGTCGGGGCTCAACGAGGGCGACGTGCTCTTCATCGACGAGATCCACCGGATGTCGCGCCCGGCCGAGGAGATGCTCTACATGGCGATGGAGGACTTCCGGGTCGACGTCGTCATCGGCAAGGGCCCCGGCGCCACCGCCATCCCGCTGGAGATCCCGCCGTTCACCCTGGTCGGCGCCACCACGCGCGCCGGGCTGCTGCCCGGACCGCTGCGCGACCGCTTCGGCTTCACCGCTCAGCTCGAGTTCTACGAGCCACGCGACCTCGACACGATCGTGCACCGCTCGGCCGGGCTGCTCGGGCGTCGACCTGACCGGCGAGGGCTCGGCCGAGATCGCGTCGCGCTCGCGCGGCACCCCGCGCATCGCCAACCGGCTGCTGCGCCGGGTGCGCGACTACGCCCAGGTGCGTGCCGGCGGCGTGGTGACCCTCGAGGTCGCCGAGGCCGCGCTCGACCTCTACGAGGTCGACGCGCTGGGTCTCGACCGGCTCGACCGCGGCGTGATCGACGTGCTGTGCCGCCGCTTCGGCGGGGGTCCCGTCGGCGTCTCCACCCTCGCGGTCGCGGTGGGGGAGGAGCGCGAGACCGTCGAGGAGGTCGCCGAGCCGTTCCTGGTCCGCATCGGCTTCCTGGCCCGCACTCCGCGGGGCCGGGTCGCCACCGCGGCGGCCTGGTCGCACCTGGGGCTCGCGCCCCCGGCGGGTGGCGAGGAGACGTTGTTCGGGGTCGAGCCGCGACTGAGCGGGCGACGGCGCACGGCGGCGATGCCGTGCGTCACAGCCGCGCGGCTACACTTTCGCGCGGCCGTCCCCGGGCCAGCTCCCGGCGGTCACCCCTGTCGTCGTACGTGGAGAGGTCCTTCGTGGAGGCCATCGCCCCAATCCTGCCCTTCCTGGGTCTGGCGCTCGTGTTCTGGCTGCTGATCATCCGCCCGCAGTCCGCGGCGCAACCGCGAGATGATCGCGATGCAGCGCTCCATCTCCGTCGGCGACGAGGTGGTGCTGACCTCCGGCATCCAGGGCACCGTGCGCGGGCTCGCCGAGGACACCTTCGAGCTCGAGGTCGCGCCCGGTGTCGTGCTGACGGTCGCCCGCGGCGCTGTCGGCCGGATCGTCCCGCGCGAGGACGCGTACGACGAGCCTGCCGGGCCCGAGGAGCTCTGAGGTGGCCCGACGCACCTCCGGCCCCGGCCGGACGCTGGTCGCCTTCTTCGTCTCCACCGCCGTCCTCTTCGGCCTGGTGGCCCTGGCCGGCAGCTGGACGCCCCAGCTCGGCCTCGACCTGCAGGGCGGCACCAGCATCACGCTGCGCGCCGAGGGCGACCCGAGCGAGGAGTCGCTCGAGGAGGCCCGCAAGATCATCGACGACCGCGTCAACGGCTCGGGCGTCGCCGAGGCCGAGGTGACCACCCAGGGCGGCCAGGACATCGTCGTGGAGGTGCCCGGAGAGAACCGGCGCGACCTGCTCGACACCGTCCAGCGCACCGCCCAGCTGCGCTTCCGCCTCGTCGCCTGCTCACAGGTCGACGGGCGCTGCCAGAGCACCACGGGGCTGCCCGACGACATCATCCCGCAGGCGCCCTCGACGGGCGGTTCCGGCGGCTCCGACGGCTCCGGCCAGCAGCAGGGCCAGCAGCAGGGCCAGCAGCAGGGTGACCAGCAGCTCGAGCAGCCCGCGCAGCCGCAGGGCAACAACCGGCCCACGGTCGGCTTCGGCGTCAAGTCCGGCGGCGAGGACGAGCAGCCGACCGAGCAGCCATCCCAGCAGGGCGAGGGCAACGGCAGCGGCGGCGCCGACGGCGCCGGCGGCGCCGACGGCAACGGCAACGGCGGCAACCAGGGCGACGTCTACGAGCAGTGCGTCACCGCCGCCGCCGACGACCCGCTGATCGACGACCCACTGCGGTGGATCGACCAGCCCACGTCGGAGTGCGTGGCCGCGTTCAGCCAGTACCAGTGCCCCGCCGACGGCCCGGCCTCGCCGATGACCGACGACCCCGACGCTCCGCTGGTGACCTGCGACGACGACGGCGTGGCCTACCTGCTCTCGCCGGCCATGATCGAGGGCACCGAGCTGTCCGACGCCTCGGCCGCGATCCCGCAGGGCCAGGTCGCCTACGCCGTGCTGCTGTCCTTCGACGGCGGCGGCACCGACCACCTTCGCCGACATCTCCCGCTCGCTGTTCGGCACCGAGAAGCAGTTCGCCATCGTGCTGGACGGCCAGGTGCTCTCCGCGCCGACCATGGACGGCGTCATCGTCGACGGCAACGCGCAGATCACCGGCGACTTCACCGAGACGACCGCCGGCAGCCTGGCCACCAGCCTCAAGTTCGGAGCCCTGCCGATCGCCTTCGAGGACGACCCGCTGACCCAGGTCGTGGGCCCCACCCTCGCCGGTGACCAGCTCTCCGCCGGCCTGCTGGCCGGCGGCATCGGCCTGGGCATCGTGATGCTCTACTGCCTTCTCTACTACCGCGGTCTGGGCACCGTGGTGATCGCCTCGCTGCTCGTGGCCGGCGCGATCACCTACGGGATGGTGCTGCTGCTCAGCGAGACGGCCGGCTTCACCCTGACCCTGCCCGGCATCGCCGGGCTGATCGTGGCCGTGGGCATCACCGCCGACTCCTTCATCGTGCTCTTCGAGCGCATCCGCGACGAGATGCGGGACGGCAAGTCGATGCGCGTCGCGGTCGAGTCCGGCTGGAAGCGGGCCCGCAACACCGCGGTGGCGGCCGACGCCGTCTCCATCCTGGCGGCGGTGATCCTCTACATCTTCGCCGCCGGCGTGGTGAAGGGCTTCGCGTTCGCGCTCGGGCTGACCACGATCATCGACCTGGTGGTCTTCTTCTTCTTCACCAAGCCGGCCGTCTCGTGGCTGGCCCGTTTCCCGTTCTTCCACAGCGGCCACAAGCTCTCGGGCCTCAACGCCGAGACCCTCGGGGTCGACCGCGTCCCGGCAGGAGGGACCGCCTGATGGGCCGGTACTCACGACTCGGCAACGCCCTCTACACCGGCGAGCGGTCGATCGACTTCGTCGGTCGCAAGTGGGCCTGGTACGCCATCTCGGCGGTGCTGGTGGTCGTCGCGGTGCTGGGCATCAGCGTGCGCGGCCTCGACCTGGGCATCGAGTTCACCGGTGGCACGCAGTACCGCGTCAGCGTCGGCGCCGAGGCGACCCAGGAGAACGCCGACGAGCTGCGCGAGGTCGTCGCCGACAGCGGCGTCGAGGGTGCCGCCTCGCCCGTGGTCAGCACCCTGGGCGACGACGCGCTGCTCGTGCAGACCGGCCAGCTCTCGCAGGAGGAGAGCACGGCGGTGGCCCAGGTCATCGTCGACGTCACCGGGGTCGACGCGGCCGCCGACCTGTCCCAGGAGGACATCGGCGCGAGCTGGGGCGCCGACGTGGCGCGCTCGTCGCTGATCGGTCTCGCGGTCTTCCTGTTCTTCGTGGTGCTCTTCATCTGGGCCTACTTCCGAGAGTGGAAGATGTCGGTGGCGGCCCTGGTCGCGCTGGCCCACGACGTCGTCATCACCGTCGGCGTCTACGCCTGGTCCGGCTTCGAGGTCACCCCGGCGACCGTCACCGGCCTGCTGACGATCCTGGCCTTCTCGCTCTACGACACGGTCGTGGTCTTCGACAAGGTGCGCGAGAACACCGCCGGGCTCGGCCGCGGGGGCACGACGTACGCGCGCGCCGCCAACCTGGCGGTCAACCAGACGCTGGTGCGCTCCATCAACACCTCGCTGGTCGCGCTGCTGCCGGTCGGGGCGATCCTCTACGTCGGCGCCGTGCAGCTCGGCGCCAGCTCGCTGCAGGACCTGGCCCTCGCGCTCTTCGTGGGCATGGCGGCCGGCACCTACTCCTCGGTCTTCATCGCCACCCCGGTGCTGGTGGACCTGAAGTCGGGTGAGACCGAGGTCGTGATGGCCGAGCGGCGGGCCAAGGCACGGGCCCGCCAGGGCGACCGCTACGCCGCGGTGCCCGGCTACCGCGAGGACCTGCCGGTCGCCGACGAGCCCGGCTCCCGGCCGGGCGCCGGTGCCCCGGTGCCGGCCGCGGTGACCGGTGAGCCGCGCCAGGCGCCGCCGCGCACGGCCCCGCCGCGCGCGCAGGAGCCGATGGGCCGCGGCCGCACGCTGCCCCAGAGCCGCGGCGAGGTCCGCCGCAGCGGCGCCTCCGGGCGTCAGCAGCCCAGCCGGCAGACCCGGTCGAAGCGAGGGAAGAAGTGAGCCTCGCCGCCGCCCGGGAGGCGCTCGACCGGCTGGTCCGCGACGTGCCCGACTACCCCGAGCCGGGAGTGGTGTTCAAGGACATCACCCCGCTGCTGGCCGACCACGCCGGGCTCGCCGCGGTCGTGGCCGGGCTCGCGCACGCCGGTCGCGACGAGGCCGGCCGGCCGGCGGTCGACGTCGTCGTGGGCATGGAGGCGCGGGGCTTCATCCTCGGCGCCCCCGTGGCGCTGGCCCTCGGCGCGGGGTTCGTCCCGGTGCGCAAGGCCGGCAAGCTGCCGCGAGAGACCCACGCGGTCTCCTACGACCTCGAGTACGGCTCGGCGACCCTGGAGATGCACACCGACGCGGTGCCGTCGGGCAGCCGGGTGCTGCTGGTCGACGACGTGCTGGCCACCGGTGGCACGGCCCGCGCCACCGTCGACCTGGTCGAGCGTTGCGGGGCCGAGGTGGTCGGCGTCGCCGTGCTGATGGACCTGGCGTTCCTGCCCTGGCGCGAGATGCTCGGCGGGGTCGCGGTGACGACCTTGATGAGCGTCGGCGCCGAGCCCTCCCTCGACGCGTCCTAGACTGGTCGACGTGAGCCAGGACCGACCCGCCCCGACCCCCGAGGCGGGGCCGGAGCGCGCTCACGACGTCGTCCCGGCCTCGGCTCGGAGCATGCGCGCGCGCCTGGCCCGGATGGGTCACCGCAGCCAGGGCGCCAACCCGGTCCTCGACCCGCTCTTCCGCGCGGTGCGCGCCAACCACCCCAAGGCCGACCTGGCCCTGCTGGAGCGGGCGTACACGACGGCCGAGCGGCTGCACGGCACCCAGATGCGCAAGAGCGGTGACCCGTACATCACCCACCCGCTGGCGGTCACCACGATCCTGGCCGGCATCGGCATGACCGAGCCCACGCTGGCCGCCGCGCTGCTGCACGACACGGTCGAGGACACCTCCGTACACGCTCGAGGAGCTGACGGCCGACTTCGGCGAGGAGGTGGCGCTGCTCGTGGACGGCGTCACCAAGCTGGACAAGGTCGTCTACGGCGACTCGGCGCAGGCCGAGACGATCCGCAAGATGATCGTCGCGATGTCGCGTGACATCCGGGTGCTGGTGATCAAGCTGGCCGACCGGCTGCACAACATGCGCACCCTGCGCTTCGTGCCGCAGAAGAGCCAGGAGCGCACCGCCCGCGAGACCCTCGACATCTACGCCCCGCTGGCCCACCGGCTGGGCATGAACACCATCAAGTGGGAGCTCGAGGACCTCGCGTTCGCGACCCTGCACCCGAAGATCTACGACGAGATCGTGCGGATGGTCGCGGAGCGAGCCCCCTCGCGCGAGCAGTTCATGGCCCAGGTGATCACCCAGGTGGAGGACGACCTGCGCGAGGCCCGCATCAAGGCGAAGGTCACCGGCCGACCCAAGCACTACTACTCGATCTACCAGAAGATGATCGTGGGCGGGCGCGAGTTCTCCGACATCTACGACCTGGTCGGCATCCGCGTGCTCGTCGAGGAGGACCGCGACTGCTACGCGGTGCTGGGCATCCTGCACTCGCGGTGGAACCCGGTGCTGGGGCGGTTCAAGGACTACGTCGCGATGCCGAAGTTCAACATGTACCAGTCACTGCACACCACGGTGATGGGCCCGCAGGGCAAGCCGGTCGAGATGCAGATCCGCACCTTCGCCCAGCACCGGCGCGCCGAGTACGGCGTCGCCGCGCACTGGAAGTACAAGGAGAACGGCCGCGCCGGCGTCGACACCGAGAAGCGCGCCGACCAGGTCGCCGGTGCCGGCGACATGTCGTGGGTGCGCCAGCTGCTCGACTGGCAGAGCGAGGTCGAGGATCCGGGCGAGTTCCTGGAGTCGCTGCGCTTCGAGATCAACCGGGCCGAGACCTACGTCTTCACCCCGCGCGGAGACGTGATCGCGCTGCCGGCGGGCTCGACCCCGGTCGACTTCGCCTACGCCGTGCACACCGAGGTCGGTCACCACACCATCGGTGCCCGCGTCAACGGTCGCCTGGTGCCCCTGGAGTCGAAGCTCGAGAACGGCGACGTGATCGAGGTCTTCACCTCCAAGTCCGTCAACGCCGGCCCCTCGCGCGACTGGCTGGGCTTCGTGAAGTCGCCCCGCGCGCGCAACAAGATCCGCCAGTGGTTCACCAAGGAGCGGCGCGAGGAGGCGATCGAGCAGGGCAAGGACCAGATCGCCAAGCTGATGCGCAAGGAGGGCCTGCCCCTCAAGCGGCTGCTCTCCCACGAGTCGCTGACCCTGGCCGCCGAGCACTTCAAGATCGCCGACGTCACCGCCCTCTACGCAGCGGTGGGGGAGAACAACCTCTCCGCCCAGGCCGTGGTCAAGCAGGTGCTCGAGCTGCACGGCGGCGCGCAGGGCGCCCAGGAGGACCTGGCCGAGGCGGTCACGATCACCGGGCGCCGCGCCCACCGGCGTACGTCGGGCAGCGGCGACGCCGGCGTGGTCGTCAAGGGCGCCTCCGACCTGTGGGTCAAGCTCGCCAAGTGCTGCACCCCCGTGCCGCCCGACCCGATCCTGGGCTTCGTGACCAAGGGTGGCGGGGTCTCGGTGCACCGGCAGGACTGCACCAACGCCGCATCGTTGCAGGCCCAGCCCGAGAAGCTCCTCGACGTCGAGTGGGCCCCCACGACGACCTCGACGTTCCTGGTCAACATCCAGGTCGAGGCGCTCGACCGGGCCCGGCTGCTCTCCGACATCACGATGGCGCTCTCCGACGCCCACGTGAACATCCTCTCGGCCCAGCTGGCCACCAGCCGCGACCGCGTGGCCAAGAGCAGGTTCACCTTCGAGATGGCCGAGACCAAGCACCTCGACACCGTGCTGCGCGCCGTGCGCGGGGTGCCCGGCGTCTTCGACGCCTACCGCGTGACCCAGTAGCCGCTGCTCGTCGGTCGAGCAGGGACCAGCGCCAGCGAGGAGCGGGTGTCGAGACCGGTTGCTCGACCAACAGCGGGAGGAGCGATCAGCCGCGGTACTCGGCGGAGGCGCGGCGAGCCATCTCGAGGAAGGCCTGGCGGGAGGCGAGGTTCTCCTCGAGCTCGGCGACCTTCTTCTGGTTGCCCGTGGCGCGGGCCTTCTCGAGGTTCGCCTCGACCTCGTCGATGGCCGTCTGCAGCTTGGCGACCATGTCGTCGGCGCGGGCGGACTTCTCGGGGTCGGAACGGCGCCACTGCTCGTCCTCGTGGCCCCGGATGGTCTGCTCGACCTTGCGGATGCGGGCCTCGAGCTCCTTCATCCGCGAGCGCGGCACCTTGCCGGCGGCGTCCCAGCGGTCGGCGATGTCGCGGAAGGCGCGCTTGGCGGCCTCGACGTCGCCGCTCTGCTCCAGCGCCGGCAGCAGCGCCTCGGCCTCGACGAGCAGGGCGTCCTTGACCTCCGCGTTGGCCGCGAACTCCTCGTCGAGCGCGGCGTTGGCCTCGTCGCGGGCCCCGAAGAAACGGTCCTGAGCGCCGCGGAAGCGCTTCCAGAGCTTGTCGTCGATGTCCTTGGGCGCTGGGCCGGCGGCCTTCCAGTCGCGCATCAGGTCGCGGTAGCGACCCGCGGTCGGGCCCCAGTCGGTGGAGTCGGCGAGCGCCTCCGCCTCGGTGGCCAGGCGCTCCTTGATGGCCTTGGCGCCCTCGCGCTGCTCGTTGAGCTGGGCGAAGTGGGCCTTGCGGCGCCGGGTGTAGCTGGTGCGGGCGGTGGAGAAGCGACGCCACAACGCGTCGTCGGAGGCGCGGTCGATGCGCGCGATGGCCTTCCACTGCTCGAGCAGGTCGCGCAACCGGTTGGCCCCGTGGCGCCAGTCGTCACCCTCGGCGAGCTTCTCGGCCTGGGCTACGAGCTTCTCCTTGGCCGCGCGTGCCTCGGCGCTGCGCTTCTCCTTCTCCGCACGCCGGGCGTCGCGCTGGATGGCCAGGATCGGCGCCAGGGCGTCGAGGCGGGCCTCGAGGCCCGCCAGGTCGCCGACGGCGTTGGCGTCGTGGACCTGGGCGCGCACCGTGCGCACCGACTCCGCGGCCTCCTCCGGCGACATCACCCCCGAGTTCACACGCTTCTCGAGCAGCTCGACCTCGAAGGCCAGTGCTGCGAAGCGCTCGGTGAAGAAGGCGAGCGCCTCCTCGGGCGTGCCGGCGGGGTAGGACCCCACCGCCCGCTCGCCGTCGCTGGTGCGGACGTAGACGGTCCCGTCGTCGGCGACGCGTCCCCACTGGTGGCTCGTCACAAAGAATCCCTGTGTCCTCGGTGCCCCGGTGCGAGAGGCAGGTGCAGATGTGAGGTCACATGCTAGTGGCGCGGTCCTGGTTCGGCTCCCGGCGCCCCGGTCGATAGTGTGGCGCCGTGTTCATCGCCGGCTTCCCCGCAGGTCCCTGGGGCACCAACTGCTACGTCGTCGCCACCGGTCCGGGCTCCGAGTGCGTGGTGGTCGATCCCGGCAAGGACGCCGCCCAGGGCGTCGCCGAGGTGGTGCGCGAGCACCGCCTCAAGCCGGTCTCGGTGCTGGTCACCCACGGCCACGTCGACCACATGTGGTGCGTGGCCCCGGTCGCCGGCACCTACGACGCGACGGCCTGGATCCACCCCGCCGACCGGCACCTGCTCACCGACCCGATGGCCGGCATGTCGCGCGAGACCACCCAGATGCTGCTCGGCGGCTCCTACGAGTGGGCCGAGCCCGACGACGTGCGCGAGCTCTCCGACACCCAGGTGCTCGAGCTGGCCGGGCTGCGCTTCGTCGTCGACCACGCGCCCGGGCCACACCGAGGGGTCGGTCACCTTCCGCACGCCGTACGACGCCCAGGACGTCTCCGAGGTGATGTTCTCGGGCGACCTGCTCTTCGCCGGCTCCATCGGGCGCACCGACCTGCCCGGCGGTGACCACCCCACGATGCTGCGCAGCCTGGCCTCGAAGGTGCTGCCGCTGGCCGACGACATCGTGGTGCTGCCCGGCCACGGCGAGCAGACCTCCATCGGCCGCGAGCGCGCGACCAACCCGTACCTGCAGGACCTCTGAGGACACATGAGCGCCAAGATCCGCCCGCTGAGCGGGTTCCCCGAGCTGCTGCCCGCGCAGCGCGTCGTCGAGCAGCAGGTCATCGACACCCTGCGCCACACCTTCGAGCTGCACGGCTTCGCCGGCATCGAGACCCGTGCCGTCGAGCCGCTCGACCAGCTGCTGCGCAAGGGCGAGACCTCCAAGGAGGTCTACCTGCTGCGCCGGCTGCAGGAGGAGTCGCCCGAGGGCCACGCCGGCCTCGGCCTGCACTTCGACCTCACGGTGCCCTTCGCCCGCTACGTGCTCGAGAACGCCGGCAGGCTGGAGTTCCCGTTCCGGCGCTACCAGATCCAGAAGGCCTGGCGCGGTGAGCGGCCCCAGGAGGGCCGGTACCGCGAGTTCACCCAGGCCGACATCGACATCGTCGGTCGCGACACGCTGGCCCTCCACCACGACGTCGAGGTCGCGCGGGTGATGCTCGACGCGCTCGTCGCGCCTCGACCTCCTGCCCGGGCTCCGGCTGCAGGTCAACAACCGCAAGCTCATCCAGGGCTTCTACGCCGGGCCTCGGCATCGACGACGTCGACGAGGTGATGCGCCTGGTCGACAAGCTCGACAAGCTGCCCGTCGACCAGGTCCGCGACCTGCTCGTCGACGAGGCCGGCGCCACCGACGCCGCAGGCCGAGCAGGTGCTGGCCCTGGCGACCATCCGCAGCACCGACGACTCGTTCGTCGACCGCGGTGCGTGGCGCTGGGCGTGGAGCACCCGCTGCTCGAGGAGGGGCTCGCCGAGCTCGCCGCGCTGGTGGCGCGGCTGCGCGGACCTTGTCGACGACCGGGTCCGCATCGAGGCCGACCTGTCGATCGCCCGCGGGCTGGACTACTACACCGGCACCGTCTTCGAGACCCGCCTGGACGGCTACGAGTCGCTGGGCTCGATCTGCTCGCGGCGGGCGCTACGACGCCCTGGCCAGCGACGGCCGCACCACCTACCCCGGCGTCGGCATCTCGCTCGGCGCTGAGCCGCGCTCGTGGTGCCCCTGCTGGCCCGCACCGGCATGACGGCCGACCGTGCGGTGCCCAGCGCCGTGCTGGTGGCCGGTCACCGACGAGGCGAGCAGGCCGCGTCCGACGCCATCGCCACCGCGCTGCGCACCCACGGCGTGCCCTGCGAGGTGGCGGCCAGCGCCGCGAAGTTCGGCAAGCAGATCCGCTACGCCGAGCGACGCGGCATCCCCTACGTCTGGTTCACCCGGCGAGGCCGGCCACCAGGTCAAGGACATCCGCACGGGGGAGCAGGTGGACGCCGACCCGGCCACCTGGGCCCCGCCCTCCGACGACCTCCGACCGAAGGTCGTCTCCCGCACAGATCAGGAGCAGAAGCAGTGATCCGCACCCATGACGCCGGCGCCCTCCGCGCCGAGCACGTCGGCCAGACCGTCACCCTCGCCGGGTGGGTGGCGCGGCGGCGCGATCACGGCGGGGTCGCCTTCCTCGACCTGCGCGAGGCCAGCGGCGTCGTGCAGGTCGTCGTGCGCGACGAGGCCGTGGCCCACCAGCTGCGCAACGAGTACTGCATCAAGGTGACCGGCGAGGTCGGCCTGCGCCCCGAGGGCAACGCCAACCCCAGCCTGCCCACCGGCGACATCGAGGTCGTCACCACCGACCTCGAGGTGCTCAGCGCCGCCGCGCCGCTGCCGTTCCCGATCGACGAGCACGTCGAGGTGGGGGAGGAGGTGCGGCTCAAGCACCGCTACCTCGACCTGCGTCGCTCAGGGCCTGCTCACGCGCTGCGCCTGCGCAGCAAGGTCAACAAGGCCGCACGCGACGTGCTGGACCGCCACGCCTTCGTGGAGGTCGAGACCCCGACCCTGACCCGCAGCACCCCCGAGGGCGCCCGCGACTTCCTGGTGCCCGCCCGCCTGCACCCGGGCAGCTGGTACGCCCTGCCGCAGAGCCCCCAGCTGTTCAAGCAGCTGCTGATGGTCGGCGGCATGGAGCGCTACTACCAGATCGCGCGCTGCTACCGCGACGAGGACTTCCGCGCCGACCGCCAGCCCGAGTTCACCCAGCTCGACATCGAGATGTCCTTCGTCGAGCAGGAGGACGTCATCGCGCTGATGGAGGACGTCCTGTCGGCGATGTGGGCGCTCATCGACGTCGAGATCCCGCGCCCGATCCCGCGGATGACCTACGCCGACGCGATGGCGCGCTACGGCTCCGACAAGCCCGACCTGCGCATGGGCCAGGAGCTGGTCGAGTGCACCGAGTACTTCGCCGAGACCCCGTTCCGGGTCTTCCAGGCCGAGTACGTCGGCGCCGTGGTCATGCCCGGCGGCGCGTCGCAGCCGCGCAAGCAGCTCGACGCCTGGCAGGAGTGGGCCAAGCAGCGCGGAGCGCGTGGCCTGGCCTACGTCCTGGTCGGCGAGGACGGCGAGCCTCGGGGGCCCCGTCGCCAAGAACCTGACCGACGCGGAGAAGGCCGGCCTGGCGGCCCACGTGGGCGCCGAGCCCGGCGACTGCGTCTTCTTCGCGGCCGGCGCCACCAAGTCGAGCCGGGCGCTGCTCGGTGCGGCGCGTCTCGAGATCGGTCGGCGCTGCGAGCTGATCGACGAGTCGGCCTTCGCCTTCACCTGGGTCGTCGACGCGCCGCTCTTCGAGCCGGCCAGCGAGGCGGTCGCCAGCGGCGACGTGGCGGTGGGCGCCGGGGCGTGGACCGCGGTCCACCACGCCTTCACCAGCCCGCAGCCGGAGTTCATGGACTCCCTCGAGTCCGACCCGGGCTCCGCGCTGGCCTACGCCTACGACATCGTCTGCAACGGCAGCGAGCTGGGTGGCGGGTCGATCCGTATCCACCGCGAGGACGTGCAGAAGCGCGTCTTCTCGGTGATGGGCATCGGTGAGGAGGAGGCGGCCGAGAAGTTCGGCTTCCTGCTCGACGCCTTCAAGTACGGCGCGCCCCCGCACGGCGGCATCGCCGTGGGCATGGACCGCATCGTCGCCATCCTGGCGGGAGCCGACTCGATCCGCGACGTCATCGCCTTCCCCAAGTCCGGCGGTGGCTTCGACCCGCTCACCGCCGCTCCGGCCCCGATCACGTCCGAGCAGCGCGCCGAGGCCGGCGTCGACGCCGAGCCCGAGGCCGACGACGAGACCGACGACGAGGCCCACGACGGGGCCGACGACCGCCAGCGGCAGGATGCCTGAACCCTGCTGGGAGCGTTCCTCCGCGACCCCCCTGCGCCATGGGCGCAGGGGGGTCGCGGCGTCTCGGTGGTCGAGACCAGATCGTTACTCCCGAGTGACCGACGACGCGTCACCGGTCACATAGAGTCCCCTTCGGCGCGCAGCGAGCGCGCGTCGGGAGACCCTCGGCGAACCAACCAGATGGGGTGAGCATGTCGTCGGCACAGACCGCCGGACCCGAGACGCTGGGTCAGATGAGCGACGAGCCCCAGGGCAAGGACCCGAGCACCAAGAAGGCGAAGTCGATCACCGGCAAGTCGCCGATGCGGATCGCGATGGGTCGCCTGATGCGCGACAAGATCGCCGTCGTCTGCCTGGCCACCGTCGTCTTCTTCGTGCTCATCGCGATCTTCTCGGACGCGCTGCAGAGCCTCTTCGGCGTCAACACCGACACCGTGCTGCCCAGCCAGTACCTCGACCTCGACGGCATCCCGCGGCCCGAGTACGGCCCGCCCTACGGCGCCTTCACGATGGAGCACCCCTTCGGCATCGCGCCGCGCACTGCGACCGACAACCTCGCCTACTGGCTCGAGGGTGCGCGCAACTCGCTGCAGATCGCGACCCTGGCGACCATCGTGGCGACCGTCGTGGGCATCACGCTGGGCCTGCTGGCCGGCTTCCTGGGCGGCGTGGTCGACAAGGTGATCTCCTTCGTCACCGACTTCTTCCTGACCCTGCCGTTCCTGCTGGCCGCGCTGACCATCGCGCCGATCGTCAGCGAGCGGTTCCGCGACAACCCCAACTACGTGACGATCCAGGTCACCCAGCTGGTGCTGGTGCTGGCCTTCTTCGGCTGGATGGGCCTGGCCCGACTGATCCGCGGCGAGGTGCTCTCGCTGCGCGAGCGCGAGTTCATCCAGGCCGCCCGGGTGCTGGGCATGCCCACGCGCCGGATGCTGCTGCGCGAGCTGATGCCCAACCTCGCCGCTCCGATCGTGGTCAGCACCTCGCTGATGCTGCCGGCCTTCGTCGCCGCCGAGGCGGGCCTGGCCTTCCTCGGCATCGGCATCACCTCGCGCCCCTCGTGGGGCCAGACCCTGACGCAGGCGACCAGCTTCTTCAACGACTACTCCCTCTACCTGTGGCAGCCGCTGCTCGGCATCGTGGCGCTCGTGCTGGCACTCAACCTCTTGGGCGACGCGGTTCGTGACGCGCTCGACCCGAAGACCCGTCGCTGACGGGGCTCGACGTGGCGCGAATCCTCCTCGCGCCACGACCAAGTAACAGGAAAGGCTGGACAATGAGACGGACCAAGCCGCTGGCGGTTGTCGCCGGCGCTGCGCTGTTGACCCTCGCCGCGTGTGGTGGCTCGGGCGACGGCGGCGAGACCAACGCGGGCGAGCGCGAGTTCGACAACGCCTCCGAGACCATCGACAAGGACCCCGAGGCCCAGGGCCCGGCCGAGGACATCGAGGGCGCCACCGCTGGTGGCACCATCACCGTCTACCTGCCCGGCGACCCCGGCCCGGACGACCTCGACCCCACCAACGGCTGGTCGGTCACCGGCAACTCGATCCAGCAGGCGCTGACCAGCCGCTCGCTGACGCAGTACAAGCGCGACCCCGAGTCGAGCACCGGTGAGATGATCCTGGTCCCCGACCTCGCCGTCGACCTCGGTCAGCCCAACGAGGACTTCACCGAGTGGACCTTCGAGATCCGTGACGACGCCACCTGGGAGGACGGCTCCCCGATCACCGCGGAGGAGGTCGCCTGGGGCATCAACCGGTCGATGGACTCCGAGCAGTTCCCCTCGGGCCCGGGCACCGAGTACTCGCAGCAGTACTTCCTGGGTGCGGGCGAGTACGAGGGCCCCTACACCGACAAGAACACCGACTGGGAGGGCGTCGAGTTCGACAACGACGCCTCGACCGTCACCATCAAGATGGCCAAGACCTTCCCCGACATGGACTACTGGGGCGCCTTCATGGCGATGGGCCCGGCTCCGCTCGGCAAGGAGAGCCAGCCCCCGGCCTACGGCCAGAACATCAAGTCGAACGGCCCCTACAAGGTCGACTCGTTCCGCCCCGGCGACGAGCTGGTGCTGGTCAAGAACGACCAGTGGAACCCCGACTCCGACCCGGCGCGCCACCAGTACGCCGACAAGTGGGTCTTCAAGTTCAACGCCGACGGCGACCAGACCGACCAGATCATGCTCAGCGACAACACCGAGTCGCAGACCGCGCTGTCGACCCAGCTCGGCTCGAGCAGCTACACCGACGGCTCCGAGGCTGCTCGGCGACCGCCTGGTGCAGCAGTCCTCGCAGTGCACCAGCTTCCTGTACCCCGACTACGAGATCACGGACCTGAACTGGCGCAAGGCCGTGGCCTACGCCTACCCCTACGAGGACGCGTGGCAGGCCGGCGGCGAGGTGCCGGGCGTGACCCGCGTGCCCGCCAACTCGATCATGCCTCCGGGCATGTCCGGCAAGAGCGACTACTTCGTCGACGGTGAGCAGTTCACCTACGACCCGGAGAAGGCCAAGGAGCTCCTCGCCGAGTCCGACACGCCCGCCGAGATCTCCATGATCTTCTACGAGGCCGACCCGCTGGCCGTCGCGACGCAGAAGGTCATCGCCGAGGGCTTCGAGCAGGCCGGCTTCACGGTCAAGGCGACCGGTGTCCAGGAGTCCCCGTACTCCACCTGGACCAACCCGGACGACAAGCTCAACAAGAGCCTGAACCTGCGTGGCGTCAACTGGTGCTCGGACTGGCCCTCGGGCCTGACCATGGTCCCGCCGCTGGCCCGCACCGGCGCGACCTACAACACCGGCTTCTTCTCCGAGCAGTCGATGGACGACCGGATGGACGAGATCCCGACCCTGGAGCTCGAGGAGCAGGCCGACGCCTGGGGCCAGCTCGACGAGGACCTGTCCACCGAGTTCTTCCCGATCATCCCGACCGCGTTCCGCAACGACCTGTTCGCGTTCGGCTCCAAGATCGGCAACCCGACCGGTGACGGCGCCCTCGGTGCCCCGAACTACAAGGACCTCTTCGTGGCGCAGTGATCGACCCCGTCGATCAGCACCACGTGAGCCCTTCGGTTCACCGCACCACCAGATAGCGCCGACCGATAGCACGACAGCGGCGGGGACCCCCGAGACCCGGGGGTCCCCGTCGCCCCGCACGCACCTCCCCCACGGAAGAGAGATCCTCGATGTTCGCCTACGTCGTCAAGCGGCTCCTGGCCGGTGTGCTGGTGCTGTTCCTGGTGTCGATGTCGATCTTCCTGCTCTTCTGGTACGGGCCCAACGAGCCCGCCCGCGTCATGTGCGACACCAAGACCTCCAACCGCTGCAACGCCGAGCGCCTCGACCGCTTCACCGAGGAGCTCGGCTACAACAACGCCTGGTACGCCGAGTACGGCGAGTACGTCAAGGGCGTCTTCGTCGGGCGCGACATCACCGTGGCCGCCCAGACCTACCCGCTGCGACGCCCCCTGCTTCGGGCTCTCCTACAAGAACGGCAAGCCGGTCTGGGAGGAGATGAAGGAGCGCCTCCCGGCGACCTTCTCCGTGGCCATCGGCGGCGCGACCCTCTACCTGCTGCTCGGAGTGCCACTAGGGGTGGCCGCCGCGCGAAGACGCGGCACCGTGGCAGGACAAGGCCCTGGTCTCCAGCTTCCTGTTCCTCAGCTCGGTGCCCTACTACCTCTTCGCCCTGCTGACCTGGCTCTTCTTCTCACTGAGGTGGGAGGTCCCGATCATCGGCGACACCGGCTACGTGCCGTTCACCGATTCACCGACAGCGTGGTTCGGTGGTCTCGCGCTCGCCTGGATCTGCCTGGGCATCTTCGGGTGCACGCAGTACACCCGCTACGCCCGGGGTGCGATGGTCGAGGCACTGAGCGAGGACTACATCCGCACCGCCAAGGCCAAGGGCCTGCCCACCCGCACGGTCGTCTACCGGCACGGCCTGCGTGCCGCGCTGGTGCCGATCGTGACGATCTTCGGCATCGACTTCGGCACGCTGCTGGCCGGCACCATCTTCACCGAGAGCATCTTCGACATCGAGGGCATCGGCCTGTGGAGCCTGCGGGCGGTGATGCAGCGCGACCTGCCGATCGTCTCGGCCACGGCGCTGTTCAGCGCCGTCGTGCTGATCCTGGCCAACCTGATCGTCGACCTCGTCTACTCCATCCTCGACCCGAGAGTGAGGCTCTCGTGAGCGCCACCGAACCGTTCCTCGTGGTGGAGGACCTCACGGTCCGCTTCCCGACCGAGGACGGCCTGGTCACGGCCGTGCAGGACCTGAGCTACTCCGTCGAGAAGGGCAAGACCCTCGGCATCGTGGGTGAGTCGGGCTCCGGCAAGTCGGTCTCCTCGATGGCCGTCCTGGGTCTGCACGACGCGCGCACCGCCCGCATCACCGGCTCGATCCGGGTCGACGGCCAGGAGGTCGTCGGGCTCAACGAGGCCGGGCTGCGCAAGCTGCGCGGGCGCCAGGTCGCGATGATCTTCCAGGACGCCCTGGCCGCGCTGCACCCCTTCTACAAGATCGGTGGACAGCTGGCCGAGGCCTACCAGGTCCACCACCCCAAGGCCACCAAGCGCGAGGCCCGCCGCAAGGCCGTGGAGATGCTCGACCGGGTCGGCATCCCGCAGCCCGACCGCCGCGTCGACGACTTCCCGCACCAGTTCTCCGGTGGCATGCGCCAGCGCGCGATGATCGCGATGGGCCTGATCAACGACCCGTCCCTGCTGATCGCCGACGAGCCGACCACCGCGCTCGACGTCACGGTGCAGGCCCAGATCCTCGATCTGCTCCAGGACCTGCAGCGAGAGTTCGACTCCGCGGTCATCATCATCACCCACGACCTGGGCGTGATCGCCGAGATGGCCGACGACGTGCTGGTCATGTACGCCGGTCGAGGCGTCGAGTACGGCCCGGGCAAGGAGATCCTGACCCGGCCCCAGATGCCCTACACCTGGGGCCTGCTCTCCTCGGTGCCCGACGTCAGGGGCGACACCGACTCCAAGCTGATCCCGATCCCCGGCAACCCGCCGAGCCTGCTGAACCCGCCGACCGGATGTGCCTTCCACCCCCGGTGCGTGCACTCCGACAAGGTCGAGGGCGACCTGTGCGCCACCACGATGCCTGCCTTCGAGCAGGGCAACACCGGCGTCGGGCACCTCAAGCGCTGCCACCTGCGCGATCCCGAGGTGATCTTCGAGCGCGAGGTCCTGCCCGTCATCGCCCCTGAGCTGCTCGAGGAGAAGTGATGTCGAACATCAACCTGGACACCGACCCGGAGCGCAATCCCGACAACCCGGAGACCCAGCACGCCCCCGAGCTGGCCGAGCCCGGTGACGTCTCGCACCTGAGCTTCGCCGAGATCGCGGCCCAGGGCCGCAGCGCCGCCCGGCTCGACCCCGACGCGCCGGCCGTGCTGTCGGTCGACAACCTGAAGATGTACTTCCCCGTGAAGTCGTCGGGCGTCGTGCGCCGCACCATCGGCCACGTGCAGGCCGTCGACGGCATCAGCTTCGAGGTGCCCAAGGGCGGCTCGTTGGGCCTGGTGGGGGAGTCGGGCTGCGGCAAGTCGACCACCGGCCGCCTGATCACCCGTCTCTACGAGCCGACCGGCGGCTCGATGTACTTCGGCGAGGACCGGGTCGACCTCGCGAAGCTGTCGAACCGGGCCATGAAGCCGCTGCGCCGCGATGTGCAGATGATCTTCCAGGACCCCTACACCTCGCTGAACCCGCGCCACACCGTCGGCTCCATCGTCGGAGCGCCGCTGTCGGTGCACAAGGTGGTGCCGAAGGACAAGATCAAGGACCGGGTCAAGGAGCTGCTCCAGGTCGTCGGGCTGAGCCCGGAGCACTACAACCGCTACCCCAACGAGTTCTCCGGCGGCCAGCGGCAGCGCATCGGCATCGCCCGAGCGCTCACGCTGAACCCCAAGCTGCTGGTCGCCGACGAGCCGGTCTCCGCGCTCGACGTCTCGATCCAGGCACAGGTGATCAACCTGCTGCAGGAGCTGCAGGCCGAGATGGACATCGCGTTCCTCTTCATCGCCCACGACCTGGCGATCGTGCGGCACTTCTGCCCCGAGGTCGCGGTGATGTACCTGGGCAAGATCGTCGAGATCGCCGACCGCGAGACGATCTACCGCTCGGCCCACCACCCCTACACGCAGGCGCTGCTCTCGGCCGTGCCCGACGTGAAGCAGGCGGCCGTGGGCGGACGACGCCAGCGCATCCGCCTCGAGGGCGACGTGCCGAGCCCGATCAACCCGCCGTCGGGCTGCCGGTTCCGCACCCGCTGCCACCTGGCCCAGGACATCTGCGCCAAGGTCGAGCCGCCGTTGCTGCAGATCGGTCCGCGCCACAAGGTGGCCTGCCACTTCGCCGGGGAGCTGGGCGACGCCCCGCGCACCCCGGTCACCTCGAGCCTGCTGGGCATCGACGCCCAGGGCAGCCCCGACGCCTCGGTCACCCCCGAGGACATCGCCACGGGCCCCGGCTACGAGAAGCGGTGGTTCGACGTGAAGTCGAGGCAGATGGTCTCCGCCTGAGCACCGGCTCCTAGGCTGTCGGGGTGGACGCACTGTTCGACGCCCCGACAGCCGGGTCCGGCCGGTCCGGCGGCGGATCGCTGGCAGCCAGCTCGCACGCCTCGGCCCCGCTGGCGGTGCGGATGCGCCCGCGCACGCTCGAGGAGCTGGTCGGCCAGTCCCAGCTGCGCGAGCCCGGTTCGCCGCTGCACCAGCTGATCGAGGACCAGCGCTCGCTCTCGCTGCTGCTGTGGGGCCCGCCCGGGACCGGCAAGACCACCATCGCCTCGATCCTCAGCCAGCAGACCGACCGTCGCTTCGTCGAGGTCTCGGCGGTCTCGGCGGGCGTCAAGGAGGTGCGTGCGGCGATCGACAGCGCCCGCGCCGAGCTGGTCGCGACCGGCAACGAGACGGTGCTCTTCGTCGACGAGGTGCACCGCTTCAGCAAGGCCCAGCAGGACGCGCTGCTGCCCGGTGTCGAGAACCGCTGGGTCACCCTGGTGGCGGCCACCACCGAGAACCCCTTCTTCTCGGTCATCTCTCCGCTGCTGTCGCGCAGCCTGCTGCTGCGCCTGGAGTCGCTCAGCGACGCCGACGTGCGCGCGGTGTCGACCAGGCGCTGGTCGACGAGCGCGGCCTCGCTGGGGAGTACACGCTGGCCGACGACGCCGCCGACCACCTGGTGCGCCTCGCCGGCGGTGACGCCCGGCGCAGCCTGACCTACCTCGAGGCGGCGGCCGGCGCGGCCCGGGCGCGGGGCGCCACCGAGGTCGACCTGGCCACGGCGGAGACGGCCGTCGACCAGGCCGCGGTGCGCTACGACCGGCAGGGCGACCAGCACTACGACGTCACCAGCGCCTTCATCAAGTCGGTGCGCGGCTCCGACGCCGACGCCGCCATGCACTACCTGACCCGGATGATGGAGGCTGGCGAGGACCCCCGCTTCATCGCCCGACGGCTGGTGGTCCTGGCGAGCGAGGACATCGGGCCTGGCCGACCCGACGGCCCTGACCACGGCCGTGGCCGCCGCCCAGGCGGTGCAGCTGATCGGGATGCCGGAGGCGAAGTTCAACCTGGCCCACGCCACCATCGCGCTGGCCGTCGCACCCAAGTCCAACGCCGTCACCACCGCCCTGGCGGAGGCGTCGGGCGACGTGCGCGCGGGCAAGGTCGGGCCGGTCCCGGCGCACCTGCGCGACGCCCACTACGCGGGCGCCAAGGATCTCGGGCACGGCCGCAGCTACACCTACAGCCACGACGAGCCCTACGGGGTGGCCGAGCAGCAGTACGCCCCCGACGTGGTCGCCGGGCGCGACGTACTACCGGCCCAAGGAGATCGGTGCCGAGGCCGCGATCAAGGAGCGGTGGGAGCGAGTTCGTCGCATCATCCGCGGACGGTAGGGTCGGGCACCATGACCGAGCAGTGGAGCGTGCCCGTGTGGGCACTCGTCGCGACCACCGTCGCCGTGCTCCTGCTCGGTGTGCTCGCGGCGCTGGCGCTCGTGGCCGTGGGCCGCGCCCGACGCCGGGCCGCGGCCGAGCTCGACGCGGTGCGGCGCAGCGCCGAGCAGCTCGTGGCGCGGGTCGAGGACGTCGAGCACCGGTTGGCGCGCCAGCAGCGGCGCGAGGTCCGCGACGGGCCCGAGTACGTCATCACGCACATGGGTGAGGAGCCACCGCAACCGGCGGCGGCCGGTGACGCGCAGGACGCGCCGACCGTGCCGGCCCCACTCTTCGCCGACCTGGTGCTGCGTGAGAGCGCGGTGCAGGCCGCGTCCCTGGCGCACGGGCTGCGCCGGGCCCTGGCGCCCGAGACCCGGCACCGCATCCGTTTCGAGATGCGCCGGGAGGTCAAGCGGGCGCGCAAGCAGCGCCGCGCCGACCTGCGCGCAGCGCGTCGCGAGTGGCAGGCCCGGGGCCGCGCCGACCAGGCGGAGCCGGCCGCATGAGCCGCGGGCTCTGGTTCGTGGCCGGAGCCGGCACCGGGGTCTACGCGATGGTGCGTGGTCGTCGTGCCGCCGAGGCGCTCACCGCCGACGGCCTGCGCGACCGCGTCGGCGCCCTGGCCCTCGGAGCCCGGCTCTTCCGCGACGAGGTCGCCCAGGGCCGGGCCGAGGTCCAGGACGAGCTGCGCGAGCGGCTCGCCGCCGCCGGCCCCCGGCAGATCCATGCCGCCCCCGACCACCCCGACGTACCCCCACCGACAGCAGGACAGGAAGGCAGCAGCTGATGGAGACCGCGGAGATCCGGCGCAGGTTCGTGGCGCACTTCGAGCGTCACGGACACACGGTCGTGCCGTCGGCCTCGCTGCTGCTCGACGACCCCAACCTGCTGTTCGTCAACGCCGGGATGGTGCCCTTCAAGCCCTACTTCCTGGGCCAGGAGACCCCGAAGTGGGACCGGGCGACCAGCGTGCAGAAGTGCGTGCGCACCCTCGACATCGAGGAGGTCGGCAAGACCACGCGCCACGGCACCTTCTTCCAGATGTGCGGCAACTTCTCCTTCGGCGACTACTTCAAGGAGGGGGCGATCCGCTTCGCCTGGAGCCTGGTCACCGGCTCCGTCGACGACGGCGGCTTCGGCTTCGACCCCGAGAAGATCTGGGTCACCGTGCTGCCCAGCGACGACGAGGCCAAGCGGCTGTGGCACGAGGTCGCCGGCCTGCCCTTCGAGCGGATCCAGGAGCGGGGACTCGAGGACAACTACTGGAACATGGGCGTGCCGGGCCCCGGCGGGCCGTGCTCGGAGATCTACGTCGACCGCGGGCCGGCCTACGGTCCCGACGGCGGGCCGAACGCCGACGAGGACCGGTTCCTGGAGATCTGGAACCTCGTCTTCATGCAGGAGTCGCTGAGCCAGGTCCGCTCGAAGGCCGACTTCGACGTCGAGGGGCCGCTGCCGGCCAAGAACATCGACACCGGCATGGGCCTGGAACGGGTGGCCTACCTGCTGCAGGGCAAGGAGAACCTCTACGAGATCGACGAGGTATTCCCCGTCATCGAGCGCGCCGCCGAGCTGAGCGGCAGGAAGTACGGCGCCGACCCGGCCGACGACGTGCGCTTCCGCGTGGTGGCCGACCACGTGCGCAGCGCGCTGATGCTGATCAGCGACGGCGTGACGCCGGGCAACGAGGCGCGCGGCTACGTGCTGCGCCGGCTGCTGCGCCGCGCGATCCGCTCGATGCGCCTGCTCGGGTACGACGGCCCGGCGCTGCGCGAGCTGCTGCCGGTCAGCCGCGACCGGATGAAGCTGTCCTACCCGGAGGTGGAGACCGGTTTCGACCGGATCAGCCGGGTCGCCTACGCCGAGGAGGACGCGTTCGCCAAGACGCTGCTCGCCGGCACCCAGCTCTTCGACCGCGCCGCCGAGGACGTCCGCAGCGCCGGCCAGATGCGGCTCTCCGGCGCCCAGGCGTTCACCCTGCACGACACCTACGGCTTCCCGATCGACCTGACCCTCGAGATGGCCTCGGAGGCCGGGCTGGGTGTCGACGAGCAGGGCTTCCGGGGGCTGATGGCCGAGCAGCGCGAGCGCGCCAAGGCCGATGCGAAGGCCAAGAAGGGCCAGCACGCCGACACCGGGGTCTACCGCGGCATCCTCGACGTGCACGGTCCCACCGACTGGTTGGCCTACGAGACGCTGCAGACCGAGTCGCGGGTGCTCGCCGTCCTCTCCGGCGGTGCCGGCGTGCCCGCACTGGGCGCCGGCGAGGTCGGCGAGGTGGTGCTCGACCGCACCCCCTTCTATGCCGAGTCCGGCGGCCAGGCGGCCGATGCGGGCGTCCTGGTCGGCGACGGCGCCCGGCTCGAGGTGCTCGACGTCCAGCGCCCCGTGCGCGGACTGGTGGTGCACCAGGTGCGCGTGCTCGAGGGTGAGCTCGTCCAGGACGTGGCGCTCGCTGCCCAGGTCGACCCCGAGTGGCGCACCGGCGCGCGCCAGGCCCACTCGGGCACCCACGTGGTGCACGCCGCGCTGCGCGAGGTGCTCGGCCCCTCGGCCCTGCAGTCGGGCTCCTACAACCGACCCGGCTACCTGCGCCTCGACTTCGGCTGGACCAGCTCCCTGAGCCCCGAGCAGGTGCGTGACATCGAGCAGGTCTCCAACCAGGCGCTGCGCGCCGACCTGCCCGTCGGGTGGCAGTACATGACGCTCGAGCAGGCCAAGGAGTGGGGCGCGATCGCGCTCTTCGGGGAGACCTACGACGACACCCAGGTGCGCGTCGTCGAGATCGGCGGCCCGTGGTCGCGCGAGCTGTGCGGCGGCACGCACGTCGAGCACTCCTCCCAGATCGGCACCGTGGTGGTGACCGGCGAGTCGTCGGTGGGCTCGGGCAACCGGCGCATCGAGGCCTTCACCGGCGTCGAGGGCTTCGCCTACCTGGCCCGTGAGCGCGACGTGGTCGCCCAGCTCACCGGCCTGCTCAAGACGCAGCCCGACGACCTGGTCCCGCGGGTCTCCGACCTCGTCGAGCGGCTGCGCTCGGCGGAGAAGGAGGTCGAGAAGGTCCGCCTGGCCCAGCTGCTCTCCGGTGGCGCGGCGCTGGCCGCCGGCGCCCGCGACGTGCACGGCGTCGCCGTCGTGGCGCACCGTGTCGACGGCGCGGGCGGTGGCGACGTGCGCACCCTGGCCACCGACGTGCGCGGCCGGCTGCCGCAGGACCGCCCCGGCGTGGTGGTCGTGCTCGGCGTGCTCGACGGCAAGGTGTCGGTGGTCGCGGCGACCAACGACGCGGCCCGTGCCCGCGGGCTCAGTGCCAACGACCTCGTGCGCGCGGTCGGTCCGTTCGTCGGGGGCAAGGGCGGCGGCAAGGCCGACGTGGCCCAGGGCGGCGGCACCGACACGACCCGCCTCGACGAGGCGCTCACCGCGGTCGAGGCCGAGGTCGCCCGCACGGCCGGGGCCTGAGCCGGGTGCGCCACGGCACCCGCCTGGGCATCGACCCGGGCGACGCCCGGATCGGGGTGGCGCGCAGCGACCCCTCGGGGTTCCTGGCCACGCCCGTCGAGACGGTGCGCCGCGGTGGCGGCGACCTCCGTCGGCTGGGTGCCATCCTCAAGGAGGTCGCGGAGGACTCCGAGGTGATCGAGGTGGTCGTCGGGCTGCCCCGCTCGCTGAAGGGCGGCGAGGGTCCGGCGGCGGTGAAGGTCCGTGAGTTCGCGGCCTCGCTGGCGCGCCGCGTGGCCCCGGTGCCGGTGCGGCTGGTCGACGAGCGGCTCACCACCGTGTCGGCGGAGGCTATGCTGCGCGACCGAGGACGCAAGGGCAGCAACCGGCGTGCGGTGGTGGACCAGGCTGCGGCCGTGGTGATCCTCCAGCACGCACTGGACACCGAACGCGCCACGGGCACCGCTCCGGGCGAGATCGTCGAGGAGCAGGCATGACCGAGCAGCAGCCCGATGGCGTCCGCGACGCCCCCGACGCGCCCGACGACGGGCACGACGGCGGGGAGACCGTCGACGCCGCCACCGTGCTCCCGACCGAGCCGGAGTACGTCGCCGGCGGCTCCCGGCGCCGCAAGCGCAGCCGGCTGCCCGGCTGCCTGGCTGTGCTCGTCGCGCTCGCCCTGATCGGCGGGGGCCTGTGGTTCGCCGGCACCAAGGTGACCGACTTCGTCTCCGACCGCTTCTCCTCCGCACCCGACTACGACGGCCCCGGCCGCGGACGGGTGCTCTTCGAGGTCAGCAGCGGCGACACCGCCGCTGCGATCTGCCGTGGGCTCAAGGACGAGGACGTCGTCGCCTCCGTCGACTCCTGCATCTCCGCCGCCCAGGCCGACACCGAGTCGGCCGGCATCCAGGTCGGCTTCTACGAGCTGCAGAAGGAGATGCCCTCGGCCGACGCGATCGACGTGCTGGTCGACCCCGCCAACCTGCTGACCAGCTCGGTCACGGTGCCCGAGGGCCTCAACGTCGACCAGGTCGTCGATGTGCTGGCCAAGGGCACCGAGTTCGGCGCGGGACGCTTCCGCAACGTGCTCGAGCAGCCGGGGAAGATCGGGCTGCCCGACTACGCCGACGGCAACCCCGAGGGCTACCTCTTCCCCTCCACCTACGCCTTCGGGCCGAAGGACAAGCCCAAGGACATGATCGGCGCGATGGTCGACCGCTGGGAGCAGGCCGCCGAGGAGGCCGACCTCGAGGGCGCCGCCGAGGAGCTCGGCTACACCCCGCACGAGCTGATGACCGTGGCCAGCCTGGTCGAGGCCGAGGGACGTGGCGACGACATGCCCAAGGTCGCCCGGGTGATCTACAACCGCCTGGAGAACCCCGAGAACGGGGTGACCAACGGGCTGCTGCAGATCGACGCGGCCGTCAACTACGCCCTCGACAAGTCGCCCATCGCCCGGCTCACGCTCGACGAGATCGACTCCGTGGCCGACTCGCCGTACAACACCTACACCCAGCAGGGGCTGCCGCCCGGCCCGATCGAGGCGCCCGGCGACGCCGCCATCGAGGCGGCCGCCAGCCCGGCCGACGGGCCCTGGCTGTTCTACGTGACGGTCGACCTCGAGACCGGCGAGACCAAGTTCACCGAGTCCTACGACGAGTTCCTCGGCTTCCGCCGCGAGCTCGACGAGTACTGCGACACCCAGTCGGACCGCTGCTGAGCACGACGGTGGCTCCTGTGCGCTGCGCCGTGCTCGGCGACCCCGTCGACCACTCGCTGTCGCCGGTGCTGCACCGGGCGGCGTACGACGGGCTCGGTCTGGAGGGTTGGACCTACGAGGCGGTGCGCGTGCCGGGCGGGACCCTCGCCGACTTCCTGCGCGGGCTGGACCCGTCGTGGCGCGGGTTGTCGCTGACCATGCCGCTCAAGCGCGAGCTGCTCGACCTCGCCGGCGCGGTCACCGACCGGGCCCGCCTGGTGGGGGCCGCCAACACCCTGGTGCTCGGCGACGACGTCGCGGCCGGCGGGCTGGCGGACAACACCGACCTGCCCGGCGCGGCCGCCGCGGTGCGCGAGCGCTGGGCCGGCGTCGTCGACGACGTGGTCGTGCTCGGCGGCGGGGCCACCGCGGCGTCGACCGCGCTGGCGCTCGTCGAGGAGGGCGCCACCCGGGTGCGGGTGCTGGCCCGCTCCCCACAGCGCGCGGCTCAGACGGTCGACGCGGTCCGCGCGCACCCCTCGGCGCCCCGGGTCGAGGCACTGGCGCTGCCCACGCAGCCGGTGCACGCCGACGTGGTGGTCTCCACGGTGCCGGCGGCAGCGCAGCGCGCCGAGCTGATCGCGCTGCTCCACGCGCCGGTGTTCTTCGAGGTGCTCTACGACCCCTGGCCCACTCCGCTGGCAAGCGCCGCCGGCGAGCGCGGAGCCGTGCTCGTCGGGGGCCTCGACCTGCTCGTCCACCAGGCCGCGCTGCAGGTCGAGCTCTTCACCGACCGGCACGCCCCGCTCGCGCAGATGCGCGAGGCCGGCGAGCGCGCGCTCGCTCGCCCGAGCGCGGGGCTGACGTGGAGCCTGCTGGTCGCGCTGGCGGCCGTCGCGCTCGCCGCTGCCGGCGGCGCCCTGGGGCCGGCCGTCCTGCGCCGGCTGCCCGGACCCGCCGCCCGGCGACCACCCGGCCGACGAGCCCGACCCGCCGTCGTACGCCGCCGTCGCGGCCACCAGGTCCCTCGGGCTGCCCCTCGGGGCCGGGCTCGCCGTCGTCTCGGGCGCGGTGGTCGCCCTGGTCGCGGCGCTGCTGGGCACCGGCTGGCTGCTGGCCTACGTCACCGTGGCCACCCCGGTGTGCGTGCTCCTGGGCCACGTCGACGCCCGCACCCGGCTGCTGCCCAAGCGGGTCGTGCTGCCGACCACGGGCGCCCTGGTGCTGCTGGCGCTGGGGGAGTGGGCGGTCACCGGCGAGCACACCGACGTGCTGCGCGCGGGCGTGGCGATGCTGGCGGTGCGCACCTTCTTCTGGGTGCTGTGGTTCGTGCACTCCGCCGGGATGGGCTTCGGCGACGTGCGCCTGGCCGCGCTGGTCGGCCTCGTCCTCGGCCGCGCCGGCGTGGCCGAGACGCTGGTCGGCGTCTACGCGGGCTTCCTGGTGCTCGCCCTGCCCGCACTGGTGGTCGCGGTGCTGCGCCGCGACCGGGCCCGGCTGCGCGCGGCCAGGCCGTTCGGCCCGGCGATGATCGTGGGCGCCCTGCTTGGACTGCTGGCCGGACCCGCGCTGCTCCCGTGAAAGACTGGGCCGCATGCTGCGTTGGCTCACCGCGGGCGAGTCCCACGGCCCCTCTCTTGTCGCGATCCTGGAGGGGCTGCCCGCCCATGTCCAGGTCACCTCCGACGACGTCGCCGAGTCGCTGGCCCGTCGCCGCCTCGGCTACGGCCGCGGGGCCCGGATGAAGTTCGAGCAGGACGAGGTCACCTTCACCGGCGGCGTCCGCCACGGGCGCACCCAGGGCGGGCCGGTCGCGATCATCGTCGGCAACACCGAGTGGCCGAAGTGGGAGAAGGTCATGTCGGCCGACCCGGTCGACCAGGCCGAGCTGGACGCGCTGGCCCGCAACGCCGCGCTGACCCGTCCCCGCCCGGGCCACGCCGACCTGGCCGGCATGCAGAAGTACGACTTCGACGAGGCCCGCCCGGTGCTCGAGCGTGCCTCGGCCCGCGAGACCGCGGCCCGGGTCGCCCTGGGCCGGGTGGCCACCAACTTCCTCGAGCAGGCCTGCGGTGCCGGCGTGGTCTCCCACGTCGTCGAGCTCGGCGGTGTCCGCGCCCCCGACGGCTCCTGGCCCGCCGACGCCTCGGCGGCCACCGTCACCGCGCTCGACGACGACCCGGTGCGCTGCCTCGACCCCGGCACCTCGCAGGCGATGGTCGAGCGCATCGACGCCGCCCACAAGGACGGTGACACGCTCGGCGGCGTCGTCGAGGTCGTCGTGCACGGCCTGCCCCCGGGCCTGGGCTCGCACGTGCACTGGGACCGTCGCCTCGACTCGCGGCTCGCCGGCGCCCTGATGGGCATCCAGGCGATCAAGGGCGTCGAGGTCGGTGACGGGTTCGCCCTCGCCGCGACCCCCGGGTCGCTGGCCCACGACGAGATCGTGCCCGGCCCCGACGGCATCCGACGCACCAGCGGACGCGCCGGCGGCACCGAGGGTGGGATGACCACCGGCGAGGCACTGCGCGTGCGGGCGGCGATGAAGCCGATCGCGACCGTGCCCCGCGCCCTGCGCACCGTCGACGTCGCCACCGGCGAGGAGGCCGTGGCCCACCACCAGCGGTCCGACGTCTGCGCCGTCCCGGCCGCCGGCATCGTCGCCGAGGCGATGGTGGCGCTGGTCGTGGCCGACGCGCTGCTGGAGAAGTTCGGCGGCGACTCGGTGGCCGAGACCCGGCGCAACGTCGAGGGCTACCTGCAGGCGCTGAGGTACCGGTGAGCGCTCCCCGGGTGGTCCTCGTGGGCCCGATGGGCGCCGGCAAGACCACCGTTGCCGGGCTGCTGGCCCAGCGCTGGGGCGTGGCCGTGCGCGACACCGACCACGACGTCGAGGCGAGCGCCGGGCGCGAGATCTCCGAGATCTTCGTCGACGAGGGCGAGGCGGCCTTCCGCAGGCTCGAGCGCGCCGCCGTGGCCAGCGCGCTGGCCGAGCACGACGGCGTGCTCGCCCTGGGCGGGGGAGCGGTGCTCGACCCCACCACCCGCGACCTGCTCGCCGGGCACACCGTCGTCTTCCTGCGCGTGGGCCTCAGCGACGCCGTCAAGCGCGTCGGCCTCGGCGTGGGTCGGCCGTTGCTGCTGGGCAACGTGCGGGCCCGCATCAAGGCGCTGCTCGACGAGCGCACCCCGGTCTACGAGTCGGTCGCCACGCACACCGTGACCACCGACGCCCGCAGCCCCGAGGAGGTCGCCGACGAGGTCGTCGCGCTGCTCGAGGGAGCGGCCCGGTGAGCGCCCACGCCGTCGCGCCCACCACGCTGCACGTCGGCGGCGCGTCGCCGTACGACGTCGTGGTCGGGCACGGCGTCGCCGACCGGCTCGTCGGGCTGCTCGGCGAGCAGCCCCGTCAGGTCGCGGTGGTGCTGCCCGAGATCCTGCGCGCCCTCGCGGCGCCGGTGCTCGAGGCGTTGCGCGGCGCCTACCTCGTCACCGAGCTCGTGGTCCCCGACGGCGAGGCCGCCAAGACCGCGGCGAGCGCCGCCGGCTGCTGGGACCAGCTCGGGACGGCCGGATTCACCCGCTCCGACGCCGTGGTGACCTTCGGCGGCGGCGCCACCACCGACCTGGGCGGCTTCGTCGCCGCCACCTGGCTGCGCGGGGTCCGCGTCGTGCACGTGCCGACCACGCTGCTGGCGATGGTCGACGCGGCGGTGGGCGGCAAGACCGGCGTCAACACCGCCGCCGGCAAGAACCTCGTCGGCTCCTTCCACGAGCCCGCCGGTGTGCTCTGCGACCTGTCCCTGCTCGAGACCCTGCCGCGCGCCGACCTGGTGGCCGGCCTCGGCGAGGTCGTCAAGTGCGGCTTCATCGCCGACCCCCGCATCCTCGAGCTGGTCGAGGCCACCGAGCCCGAGGAGCTGCTGGCCGCGGGCTCCCCGGTGCTGCGCGAGCTGGTCGAGCGCTCGGTGCGGGTCAAGGTCGACGTCGTGGTCGCCGACCTGCGCGAGACCGGTGGCGCCGGTGGGCACCCCGGTCGCGAGGCCCTCAACTACGGCCACACGATGGGGCACGCGATCGAGCGGGCCGAGGACTACACGATGCGCCACGGCGAGGCGGTGGCGATCGGCTGCGTCTTCGTGGCCGAGCTGGCCCGACGCGCGGGCCGCCTCGACGACGCCACCGCAGACCGGCACCGCAGCGCCTTCGCCCGGGTCGGGCTGCCCGTCTCGTACGCCGGTGCCGACTACGACACGCTGCGTGCCGCGATGGCGGTCGACAAGAAGTCGCGCGGCGACCGGCTGCGCTTCGTGGTGCTCGAGGAGGTCGGGCGGCCGGTCGTCCTGGCCGGGCCCGACGAGGACCACCTGCGCGGCGCCTACGAGACGATGGCAGGAGCACGCCCGTGAAGGTCCTGGTGCTCAACGGGCCCAACCTCGGCCGGCTGGGCCGCCGGCAGCCCGAGATCTACGGCACCACCACCCACGACGAGCTCGTCGAGCGCTGCGTGGCCTGGGGAGTCGAGCGAGGCATGCAGGTGGAGGTGCGCCAGACCAACCACGAGGGCGTGATGGTCGACTGGCTCAACAGCGCCGCCGACGACGAGACGCCCGTGGTGCTCAACGCCGCCGCCTGGACCCACTACTCGTACGCCGTCCACGACGCCTGCGCCCAGCTGGTGGCCCCGCTCGTCGAGGTGCACCTCTCCGACCCACGCACCCGGCCGGAGGAGTTCCGGCACCACTCCGTGGTGACCGCCCACGCCGTCGAGGTCGTCGCCGGGCACGGCGTCGAGGGCTACCGGATGGCCCTCGACGTGCTCGCGACCCGCGCGGCGACGTAGACTCGCGCGCTGTTGTCCCGCCCCTCCTACGACAAGGCTGACGTACGCGCATGGCATCGACCAACGACCTGAAGAACGGCATGGTTCTCTCCATCGACAACGGGCTGTGGTCCGTCGTGGAGTTCCAGCACGTCAAGCCGGGCAAGGGCCCCGCCTTCGTGCGGACCAAGCTGAAGAACGTCGAGTCCAACAAGACCGTCGACAAGACCTTCAACGCCGGCACCAAGGTCGAGACCGCCACGGTCGACCGCCGCACCATGCAGTACCTCTACAACGACGGCACGTCGTACGTCTTCATGGACGTCGGCACCTACGACCAGCTCGAGATCGCGCCCGAGATCGTCGGCGACGCCGCGAACTTCCTGCTCGAGAACAACGAGGCGATCGTGGCCACCAACGAGGGCCGGGTGCTCTTCATCGAGCTGCCGCCCTCGGTGGAGCTCGAGATCACCTTCACCGAGCCCGGCCTGGCCGGCGACTCGGCGACCGGGCGCACCAAGCCCGCCACCCTCGAGACCGGCCACGAGATCCAGGTGCCGCTCTTCATCAACCAGAACGAGAAGGTCAAGGTCGACACCCGCGACTCCTCGTACCTGGGCCGCGTCAAGTCGTGACCGCCTGATGTCGGCACGGACCAAGGCCCGCAAGCGCGCCCTCGACGTCCTGTTCTCCTCCGAGCTGCGCGACGAGACGCCGCTGGCCGCGCTGGAGCGGGTGCTCGCCGAGGGCGAGCGCCCGACCACCGAGTACACCGTCACCCTGGTGCGCGGCGTGGCCGAGCACCAGGAGCAGATCGACGAGCTGCTGTCGTCGTACTCGCAGGACTGGACGCTGTCTCGGATGCCCGCGGTCGACCGCAACGTGCTGCGCCTGGGCGTCTTCGAGCTGCTGCACGTCGACGACGTCCCGGACGCGGTCGCGGTCTCGGAGGCGATGGCGCTCGTGCGTGAGCTGTCGACCGACGAGTCGCCGCAGTTCGTCAACGGCGTGCTGGGCACCATCCAGCGCAACAAGCAGAGCATCCTCGGCGCCTGACCCGGTCGTTCGGTCCGGTCGTCCTGGGGGGTGACCTCGCGCCCCGGGGGTGGGGTCCATGCTGGCTCCATGAGTGAGCAGACCTCCGACAGCACCCAGGTCGACCTCGTGGTCGTCGGGCTGGGCCCCGGGGCCGAGTCCCTGGTCACCGGCGCGGCCGAGGCGGGCCTGCGCGTGGTCGCGGTCGACAAGCACCTGGTCGGCGGCGAGTGCCCCTACTACGGCTGCGTGCCGTCGAAGATGATGCTCCGCGCTGCCGGCAGCCTGGCCGAGGCCCGGCGCGTCTCCGAGCTCGCCGGCGAGGTGCAGGTGGTGCCCTCGTGGGCGCCGCTGGCCGAGCGGATCTCCGCCGAGGCCACCAGCGGTTGGGACGACCGGATCGCGGTCGACCGGCTCGAGGCCGCCGGCGTCACCGTCCACCACGGCGTCGGGCGTCTCGACGGCCCGGGTCGGGTGGTGGTCGAGCTGCCTGACGGCTCGACGCACGCCTACGAGGCCGCCCGGGGCGTCGTGCTCAACCCCGGCACCCGCCCCGCCGAGCTGCCGATCGAGGGCCTCGCGGGCACGCCGTACTGGACCAACCGCGACGCGGTCCGGGTCACCTCGCTGCCCGGCTCGCTGGTCGTCGTCGGCGGCGGACCGATCGGCGCCGAGATGGCGCAGGTCTTCCAGCGCTTCGGCGTGCGGGTCACCCTGCTCGAGGCCGGGCCGCGCATCCTGGGCCCCGACGAGCCGGAGGCCTCGCAGGTCCTCGAGGAGGTCTTCGTCTCCGAGGGGATGCGGGTGATGACCGGTGTCGAGATCACCGCGGTCACCCACGCGGACGGCGGCTTCGAGGTCGCGCTCGGCTCGGGTGACGTGCTGCACGCCGACCGTCTGCTGCTCGCGGCCGGCCGCACCCCCAACCTCGACGACGTCGGGCTCGAGACGGTCGGCCTCGACCCCTCGGCGCGCACCGTCGAGGTCGACGAGCGGATGCGTGCAGGGGACCGGCTCTGGGTCGTCGGCGACGTCACCGGCAAGGGGGCCTTCACCCACGTCGCGATGTACCAGTCCGCGATCGCGCTGCGCGACATCACCGGGCAGGACGGGGCCCCGGCGCAGTACCACGCCGTGCCGCACACCACCTTCACCGATCCCGAGGTCGCCGGCGTCGGGATGACCGAGCAGCAGGCCCGCGACGCCGGGCTGCGCGTGCGCATCGGCTCGGCGCCGCCTGGAGTCTTCTTCCCGCGGCTGGCTGCACGGCCCCGGGGGGCGCGGCCTCGTCAAGGTCGTCGAGGACGCCGACCGCGGCGTGCTCGTCGGCGCCACCGCGATGGGTCCCTCCGGCGGCGAGGTGATCGGCTTCCTGGCCGTCGCCGTGCACGCCCGGGTCCCGGTCGACACGCTGCGCACGATGATCTACGCCTACCCCACGTTCCACCGCACCATCGAGACCGCTCTCGTCGATCTGGAAGAGGTTTCCTGATGAGCTCCGCAACAGACTTCGGCAAGGCCGCCGAGGACCACCAGTGGGTCGACCACGCTGCACGCGCCGGCATGGTCGCCTACGGCGTGGTCAACCTGCTGATCGCCTGGCTGGCGCTGCAGCTGGCCTTCGGCGACCGGGAGGGCAGCACCACGAGCACGGGTGCGATGAGCCAGCTGGCCCAGCAGCCCTTCGGCAAGGTGCTCGTGTGGCTGGTCGCGGTCGGCATGCTGCTGCTCGTCGGTTGGCGCGCCCTGGAGGCCGCGTTCGGCCACGACGACGAGGACGGCGCCAAGCGCACCGCCAAGCGGGCCTTCTCGGCCGGCAAGGCCCTGATCTACCTGGCGATCGCGATCAGCGCGATCCGGGTCGCCACCAGCGCCGGCAGCGGGGGCGGCGGCAAGGGTGGCGGGGGCGGCACCGACTCCACCACCCGGACCCTGATGGACCTGCCCGGCGGGCAGGTGCTGGTCTTCCTGGTGGGTGCGGGCATCATCGGCTACGGGATCTTCCAGATCTACCACGCGTGGAGCGAGGGCTTCCGCAAGAACATCACCGCCGAGGGCAAGAGCGGGGACTCCGGCACGGCGTACGTCGCCTTCGGCAAGGCCGGCTACACCGCCAAGGGCATCGCGGTCGGCATCGTGGGCGGGCTGTTCATCTACGCCTCCGTCACGCACTCGGCCAAGAAGTCCGGCGGTCTCGACGTGGCGCTGCAGAAGGTGCTGCAGCAGCCCTTCGGCCCGTTCCTGCTCGGGGCACTGGCCCTCGGCATCGGCGCGTACGGGCTCTTCTGCTTCGCGCGCGCCCGGCACCTGTCGAGGTGAGCTCGACGCACCGTGTCGTCGACGTCGTCGTGCTCGGGGTCGGCTCGGGCGGCGAGCACGTGGCCCGCAAGCTCGGCGCGGCCGGGCTGCGGGTCGTCGCGGTCGAGTCGCGCCTGGTGGGCGGCGAGTGCCCCTTCCACGGCTGCACCCCTTCCAAGCTCCTCATCCGCGCCGCCGACACCCTGGCCGAGGCCCGCCGTGCCGGCGAGCTCGGGGGCAAGGTCGACGTGCAGGCGTCCCTGGGGCCGGCCGCACAGCGGGTGCGCGAGTCGACCCACGACTGGCACGACGACGCGCACGCCGACTCCCTCGAGGAGGCGGGCGTGCGACTGGTGCGCGGGCACGGGCGGCTGGCCGGCCCCGGGGTCGTCGAGGTCGACACCCCTGGCGGGCTGACCCGCCTGGTCGCGACCCGGGGGGTCGTCCTCAACACCGGCACCGAGCCGGCCGTGCCGTCCGTCGAGGGCCTCGCCGGCACGCCGTACTGGACCAACCGCGACGTGCTCGCGATCTCCGACGCCCCGGTCTCGCTGGCCCTGGTCGGGGGCGGACCCATCGGGGTCGAGCTGGCCCAGGCGCTGCGCCGCTTCGGCACCGACGTCACGATCATCGAGGCGGGTCCACGCCTGCTGGGACCCGAGGAGCCCGAGGTCGGCGAGCTGCTGGCCGAGGTGCTGCGTGACGAGGGCGTCGACGTGCGCACCGGGGCCGACCTGGCGCGGGTCACCCACGACGGCGAGCAGTTCCACCTCGACGTCGACGGCGAGCAGGTCGTCGTCGAGCGCCTCCTGGTGGCCACCGGGCGCTCGGAGAACCTGCACGACATCGGGCTCGAGACCGTGGGGCTCGACCCCGAGGCCGACCACGTCGCGGTCGACGAGCGGATGCGCGCCGGCGAGCGCCTGTGGGCCGTCGGTGACATCACCGGGCGCGGGCCCTGGACCCACGTCTCGCTCTACCAGGGCGAGCTCGCGGTGCGCGACCTGCTCGGCGACACCGAGGGCCCGTGGGCCGACTACCGGGCGGTGAGCCGCGTGACGTTCACGGACCCCGAGATCGGTGCGGTCGGGCTGACCGAGGCCCAGGCGCGCCGGCAGGGCATCGACGTCGCCGTCGGCACCGCCGACATCGGCAGCGACCCGCGGGGCTGGATCCACCAGGCCCGGGGGCTGGTCAAGGTGGTCGCCGACCGGCAGTCGGGCGTGGTGGTCGGCGCGACCACGATGGCGCCGTACGGCGGCGAGGTGCTGGGGCTGCTCAGCACCGCGGTGCACGCCCAGGTGCCGGTCTCGGTGCTGCGCACGATGCACTTCGCCTACCCGACCTTCCACCGCACCATCGAGGTGGCGCTGAAGGAGACCGGGCTGTAGCAGGAGCTGGGTGCGACGGGCGGGGTGTGACGAGCTGGGGATCGGGGAAGGAACCCCGTCAGCATCCCTGCTCGAGGAGGAACCATGACCCAGGGCCAGTTCCAGGACCGCTCGGACACCAGCGACCGGCTCTACACGCGCGACGAGCTCGACCGGTTCGCCGCGGGGGTCGGCGACCCCCTCACCGACCCGCTGGGGCCGCCGCCCCGCTGGACACCGGAGCAGGTGTCCGAGGCGACCCGTGAGGTGCCGGTCGTGGCGCCGCCCGCGCCCGCCCCGGCTCCCGCGGCCCTGCCCGCCGCGAGCCCTGCCGACGACCCCGCCCGTCTCGAGGAGCCTCGCCGTTTCATGACCGCCACCGACTTCCTCGACCGCCGCGCCGAGGAGACCGGGCAGGGGCCGGCGACGTGGGGATGGCGCGGGGCGCTGAACCGGATGGGTGCCGGCCTCGTGCGCCTGCCGATGGGCCCGGCCGAGCAGGCCCACGAGCAGCAGCGCTCGGCGATCCAGCGCGACTTCGACGGCCCGCGCACCATCGCCTTCATCAACCCCAAGGGCGGCGCGGCCAAGACCACCGGCGTGCTCGCTGCCGGCTACACCTTCGGCACCGTGCGCGGCGGCGGCGTGGTGGCCTGGGACAACAACGAGACGCGCGGCACCCTGGGCATCCGGGGCACCCGCAGCACGCACCGCAACACCACTCGCGAGCTGCTCGAGGACCTGGGCCGCTTCAGCGACGTCTACCAGTCCCGGATCGGCGACCTGGGCGCGTTCGTGCGCTCGCAGGGCGACGCCCACTTCGACGTGCTGGCCTCCGACGAACGCCCCGACGTCACCGGAATGATCCACGCCGACGACTTCGCCGCGGTGCACTCGCTGCTGGAGCGCTTCTACCGGATCATCCTCGTCGACACCGGCAACAACATGCGCGCCGAGAACTGGCTGGCCAGCGCCGAGCAGGCCGACCTGCTCGTGGTCACCAGCACGGTGCGCGAGGACACCGGCTACTCCGGGCTGTGGATGCTCGATGCGCTGCAGGACGCCGGTCACACCGACCTCAAGCACAAGTGCGTCACCGTGCTCTCCGACCCCTCGCCCAAGGTCGACGACAAGCTGGCCCGCGACCTCGTCGACGTCTACGAGCAGCGCACCCGCGCCGTCTACCGGGTGCCCTACGACGCCGCGCTCGTCGCCGGCTCCGTGGTGCCGTACGCCGAGCTGTCCCGCGCCACCCGCCGCTCCTGGCTCGAGGCGTGCGCGGGGATGGCGCAGGCGCTCTGACGGGACCGCAGGCGTGGGGACGTCGAGAGGGAACAAGGGGGCCGGGAGCGGTGCTGGGGCAGACATGCGAGCAGTCGTCTACAGCCAGACCGGTCCCTCCTCCGTGCTCTCCCTCGTGGAGCGCCCCCTGCCGGAGCCCGGGCCCGGCGAGGTCCGGGTGCGCGTCGTGCGCGCCGGGGTGAACCCCACCGACTGGAAGTTCCGCGCCAACGCCAAGAACGGTCCCTGGGACGAGGTCGTGCCGGGCCAGGACGCCGCCGGTGTCGTCGACGCCGTGGGTGAGGGCGTCGACGGGCTCGCGGTGGGTGACCGGGTCTGGACGGTCCTGGCGCAGTGGGCCCGCCCCGGCGGCACCGCCGCTGAGCACACGGTGCTGCCGACGGCCTGCGTGGTCCCGCTGCCCGACGAGGCGTCGTACGACCTGGGCGCCTCGCTGGGCGTGCCCGCCGTGACCGCCCACCGCGCCCTGAGCGCCGGTGAGGACGCCACCCGGCTGGGGCCCGGCGCCCTCGATGGCCGCACGGTCCTGGTCGCCGGTGGCGCCGGCGCTGTCGGCAACGCTGCGATCCAGCTGGCGGTCTGGTCGGGCGCCACGGTCGTGACCACCATCAGCAGCGACGAGAAGGCCGACCTGGCGCGCGCCGCGGGTGCCCACCACGTCGTGAACTACCGCACCGAGGACGCGGCGGCCCGCATCAAGGAGATCGTGCCGCAGGGGGTCGACCTGGTCGTCGAGGTCGCCCTGGCGCAGAACCTGGCGCTCGACGTCGAGGTGCTGCGCAACCGCGGCACGCTGGCCTACTACGCCGACAACGGGGGCGCCGAGGCCGCGCTGCCGGTGCGGGCCGCCTTCGCCAAGAACCTGCGGCTGCAGGGCCTGCTGCTCTACACCCTCGGTGAGGACCTGCTGGCCGCAGCCGCCGAGGACGTCACCGCCGCCGTGGCCGCGGGTGCGCTCCGGGTCGGCGACGACGTCGGGGTGCCGCTGCACCACCACCCGCTCGAGGAGACCGCCGCCGCGCACGACGCCGTCGAGGCCGGCGCGGTCGGCAAGGTGCTCATCGACGTCGCCCGGGCCTGAGGGTCCGCCCGGGATCAGTCCTGCTTCGCGGCGCCCCAGCCGTGCCAGCGGTCGATGCGCACCCAGGCACTGGTGCGCGGCGACTCACGGTCGGGGTAGTCGCGTCCGGCGTAGTGCTGCGAGAGCCTGTCGATGTCGACCAGGCCCTCGTCGGGCTGCATCGCGACGACCTCGCCGATCATCGACACGTGGGTGTACCAGCTCTCGGCGTCGAGCACCGAGATGCTGGTGCGCGGATCGCGGCGCAGGTGAGCCAGGCGCACCCGCGTGTCGTCCATGTTGACCAGCACGGTGCCGGCGTGCGGCCCCTCGGTCTCGAGGAGGTACCAGGTGGGGACGGTGACGGGGGTCCCGTCCCGGCGCAGTGTCGCCACGACGCAGGGGTTCGGGCGGCGCAGCAGGTCGACGACGTCATCGGGCAGCGGGGCAGTGGACATGAAGCCAGGGTAGAGGGGCCCGGACGGGGCTAGGCTCCGGATCGTGCTGCACGAACGCGACCGGACCGGCTGGTCGGACTCGTCGGCGCGCGACGTCCTGCAGCTGATGGTCGAGTCGGTCGCCGAGCTCGTCGGTTTCCGGGTCGCCGCCCTGTCGGTGGTGATCGGCGACGAGCTCGTCACCACCGCCTACACGGGGCCCGAGGAGCTCGACGAGGACGCCTGGGCCAGCGACCCGGTCGCGGTGCTGGAGGAGATCCTGGCGGTCGCCGAGCCCCGCGGCCGGCTGCACTTCATCGACGGCGAGCGCCACCACGACCTGCCCGGTCACTGGGTGACGACCCTGGAGGAGGCGGCGGAGGGTCCCGACGCCTGGCACCCGTACGACGGGCTGCTCGCGGTGCTGCGTGACGACGACGAGGCTCCGGTCGGGATCCTCTCGGTCGACCAGCCGGTCTCGGGGCGCCGGCCCGGGGCCGAGCAGCTGCGGCTGCTGGAGCGCTACGCCGCCCAGGCGGAGCGGGCCGTGGTCACGACCCTGGAGCGCGAGTCGCTGCTGGCGCGCGTCGAGCACGCCGAGCGGGCGCGGGGCCTGGTGCGCAGCGCGGCCCTCGGCACCGACGGCACGCTCGAGGACGTCGTCGAGAGCACCCACCGGCCCCTGGTGGAGGGGTTCGCCGCGTCGGCGTCCTGGGTGCAGGTCGCCGACGGCGACGGCACCGCGGGCGGCCCGGCGCGGCTGCGTGACGGCACACCGGTGGCGCTGCCGCCGGTGGTGGCCCGGGTCGCGGGTCGACTGGCCCCGTCGCTGTGGGCGCGGCAGGAGGCGCTGGTGGTCGACCCCTGGCGCGACGGCGAGCTGCCTGCCGGGCTGGAGGCCGTGCTCGAGACCGAGGTGGTCGAGGCCGCCAGGGACGCTCTGGCCTGGTTGGGCGCGGCCCGGCTGCTGGGCGTACCGCTCGGAGCCGGTCCGCAGGTGCTGGGGTTCCTGGTGCTGACCCGCCGCCCCGGCGACCCGGCCTGGTCGCCCGCGGAGACGGCCGCGGCGCTGGAGCTGGGCCACGACCTGGGCGCGGCCCTGGCGACGGCGTACGCCCTCGAGCGGGAGCGCCGGGTCGTGCACGAGCTGCAGGAGCTGGCCGAGGAGCGGGCCCGGCTCGTCGCGACGCTGACCCACGAGCTGCGCACCCCGTTGACCGTCGTGGCCGGCAACCTGGAGATGCTCGAGGACCTCGGTCCCTCGCCGGCGGCGCAGCGCCACCACACGGCCCTGGCCCGGGGGACCGAGCGGATGCAGCAGATCGTCGACGACATGCTGCTGCTGGCCCGGGTCAGCGACCCGGCCCACCCACTGGTGGCCCGCGACGTCGACGTGGCGGTCGTGGTGGCCGACCTCGAGGCGCTCATCGCGCCCACCGCTCTGGCCGAGGGCCTGGACCTGGTCGTCGACGTCGAGGGTGACGACCTGGTCGTCGCAGGCGACCACGACGAGGTGGACCGGGCGCTGGGCAACCTGGTCAGCAACGCCGTGAAGTACACCGAACGCGGGGGCACGGTGCGCCTCAGCGCCCGGCGCGAGCTCGACCGGGTGGTCATCGAGGTCGGCGACGACGGGATCGGCATCAGCGACGACGACCAGCGGCGGCTCTTCCGGGCCTTCTACCGCAGCAGCAACCCGGCGGCGCTGCGCCAGCCCGGCACCGGGCTGGGCCTGGTCACCGTCGCCCACATCGCCGAGCGCCACGGCGGCAGCGTGACGCTGCGGTCCGAGCTGGGCGCCGGCACGGTCTTCACGCTCGGGCTGCCGGCCGCCCACTGCTAGGGTGCTCGCGATCGACATCCTTTAACGAGCCGTCCCGTGAGGCGGAGAAGGAGGTCCGGCCACGTGAGTGCGCCTCCCGAGACCACCGACGAGGGCCGCGTGGTCCTCGATGCCCGTGACATCGCCCGGGCCCTGACCCGCATCTCCCACGAGATCCTCGAGCGCAACAAGGGCTCCGAGGACCTGGTCCTGCTGGGCATCCCGACCCGCGGCGTCGGCCTGGCCCGACGCATCGCCGAGCGGATCGCGGCCACCGAGGGCGTCCAGGTGCCGGTGGGCTCCCTCGACATCACCCTCTACCGCGACGACCTGCGCCAGCAGCCGGCGCGCGGCCCCCAGCACACCGAGGTGCCGCCCGGCGGCATCGACGGGCGCACCGTCGTGCTGGTCGACGACGTGCTCTACAGCGGCCGCACCGTGCGCTCGGCGCTCGACGCCATGCGCGACCTGGGCCGCCCCGACGTGGTGCGCCTGGCCGTGCTGGTCGACCGCGGCCACCGCGAGCTGCCGATCCGTGCCGACCACGTCGGCAAGAACCTGCCCAGCGCCCGTACCGAGCGGGTGATGGTGCGCCTCGACGAGTACGACGGCCACGACGAGGTCCGCATCGCCGGCACCGGCCTCGCTGGGGAGGGCGACGCGTGAGGAAGCACCTGCTCTCGATCGACGACCTCACCGTCGACGACATCGCCACCATCTTCGCCACGGCCGCCGAGATGCACGACGTGCAGCGGCGCGAGGTCAAGAAGCTGCCCGCGCTGCGCGGGCGCACCGTCATCAACCTCTTCTTCGAGGACTCCACGCGCACCCGCTCGAGCTTCGAGATCGCCGGCAAGTGGCTCTCGGCCGACACCATCAACATCACCGGCAAGGGCAGCTCGGCCTCCAAGGGCGAGAGCCTGCGCGACACCGTGCTGACCATCACCGCGATGGGCGTCGACGCCCTGGTGATGCGCCACTCGGCCAGCGGCGCGGCGCTGCAGGTCTCGCAGTGGGTCGACGCGAGCGTGATCAACGCCGGCGACGGCACGCACGAGCACCCCTCGCAGGCGCTGCTCGACGCCTACACGCTGCAGCGCAGCCTGGGCACGCTCGAGGGCAAGCCGCGTCCTGCTCGTCGGCGACCTGACCCACAGCCGGGTCTTCCGCTCCAACGTCAAGTGCCTGACCCGGCTGGGGGCCGAGGTCACGGTCGTCGCGCCGCCCACGCTGATGCCCAGCGGTGTCGACAGCTGGTCGCGCGAGGCCGGCTTCGCGACGTCGTACGACCTCGACGGGGCGCTGCCGAAGGCCGACGCGGTGATGATGCTGCGGGTGCAGCGCGAGCGGATGAGCGGCGGCTTCTTCCCCAGCGCGCGGGAGTACACCGTGGGCTACGGCCTGACCCGCGACCGGCTCGCGCGTGCTCGGGCCCGACGTGCCGATCTGCCACCCGGGCCCGATGAACCGCGGCCTCGAGATCGCCGCCGACGCCGCCGACGCCGCGCAGTCGCTGGTGCTCGACCAGGTCTCCTCCGGCCTGGCGGTGCGGATGTCGATCCTCTACCACCTGCTGGCCGGAGAAGGAGCCTCCTGATGACCGAGCAGAACACGATCCTGCTGCGGGGCGCCTCGCTGCTCGGCGGGCAGGGCGCCGACGTGCTGGTCGTCGACGGCGTCGTCGCCGAGATCGGGTCGCCCTCGGCCGCGGGCGCGCGCGTCGTCGACGCCGACGGGCTGGTCGCCCTGCCCGGCCTGGTCGACCTGCACACCCACCTGCGCGAGCCCGGCCGCGAGGACGCCGAGACGGTGCTCACCGGCTCACGGGCCGCGGCGATGGGCGGGTTCACCGCCGTGCTGGCGATGGCCAACACCTCGCCGGTCACCGACACCGCCGAGGCCGCCGAGCGCGTCCACGACCTCGGCCGGGCCGCCGGGCTGGTCGACGTGCAGCCCGGTGGGCGCGGTCACCCAAGGCGTTGGCGGGCGAGGAGCTCGCCGAGCTGGGCCTGATGGCGCGCTCGCGGGCCCGGGTGCGGGTCTTCTCCGACGACGGTCGCTGCGTGGCCAACGCCGCGCGTGATGCGCCGGGCGCTGGAGTACGTCAAGGCGTTCGGCGGGGTCGTGAGCCAGCACGCGCAGGACCCCGACCTCGCCGGGCCGCAGTCGTGCTGCCACGAGGGCGAGCTCTCGGGACGCCTCGGGCTGCCGGGCTGGCCGGGTGTCGCCGAGGAGGTCATCGTGGCCCGCGACGTGATGCTCGCGCGCCACACCGGCTCGCGGGTGCACGTCGCGCACGCCTCGACCGCCGGGACCGTCGAGGTGCTGCGCTGGGCGAGGTCGCAGGGCATCGCGGTGACCGCGGAGGTGACCCCGCACCACCTGCTGCTCACCACCGACCTGCTCGAGGGCTACGACCCGACCTACAAGGTCAACCCGCCGCTGCGACCGGCCGAGGACGTCGAGGCGCTGCGGGCCGCGCTCGCCGACGGCACCATCGACGCGGTGGCCACCGACCACGCACCGCACGCACGCCACGACAAGGAGCACGCGTTCGTCGATGCCGCCTTCGGGATGCTCGGGCTCGAGACCGCGCTGCCGGTGGTGGCCTCGGTGATGGTCGAGAGCGGCCTGATGTCGTGGGCCGACGTGGCCCGGGTGATGTCGACGACCCCGGCGGCGATCGCGGGACTCGAGGGACAGGGTCGCGGGCTCGAGGTGGGCGCGCCGGCCAACATCGTGCTCGTCGATCCCTCGGCCGACGTGACCGTCGACCGCGACGCCTCCGTCTCGCTCTCGCGCAACAACCCGTGGCACGGTCGCAGGTTCGCAGCCTCGGTGCGGCACACGCTGCTGCGTGGGCGGCCCACCGTGCTCGACGGGTCGCTGGTCCAGGGGCAGTGACCTGAGCGACGCGCTGCAGCGGCTGCTCGCCGACCCGCCGGACCTGCCGGTCGTCGGCGGGCTGGCCGCACTGCGGACGGCGCTCGCCGAGCGTGGCAGCGCGGTGGTGCAGGCACCGCCGGGCACCGGCAAGACCACGATGGTGCCGCCCGCGGTGGCGCTGCTCAGCGAGGGCCGGGTCGTGGTGACCCAGCCGCGCCGCATCGCGGCCCGTGCCGCGGCGCGTCGGCTCGCGTCGTTGCTCGGCGAGCCCGTGGGGCAGACGGTGGGCTACGCGGTGCGGGGCGAGCGGCGTACGTCGGCAGCGACCCGCATCGAGGTCGTCACCACCGGCCTGCTGCTGCGGCGGCTGCAGCGCGACCCCGAGCTTCCCGGGGTGGGTGCGGTGGTGCTCGACGAGGTGCACGAGCGCCAGCTCGACGCCGACCTCACGCTCGCGCTGCTCGTCGACGTGCGCTCGGTGCTGCGCGAGGACCTGCTGCTGGTCGCGATGTCGGCGACCGTCGAGGCGGAGCGCACGGCCGCGCTGCTCGGCGACCCCGCGGTGCCGGTGGTCGACGTGCCCGGAGCGCTGCACCCGGTCGAGCGGCGCTGGGCGCCGCTGCCGCCGGGCGTGCTGCGCGTGGACGACCGGGGCGTGACCCCGGCCTTCCTCGACCACGTCGCGGCCACGACCCGGGTGGCCCTGGCCGAGGGCGAGGGCGATGTGCTCGTCTTCGTGCCGGGGGTCGCCGAGGTCGACGGCGTCGTACGTCGTCTGGCCGGGGTCGAGGCCGACGTGCGGCCGCTGCACGGCCGGCTGCCGGGGGAGCAGCAGGACCTGGCGCTGAGCCCGGGACCCCGCCGCCGGGTGGTCGTCTCGACCGCGGTGGCGGAGTCGTCGCTGACGGTGCCCGGGGTCCGCTCGGTCGTCGACGCCGGGCTGTCGCGCGAGCCGCGCACCGACCACCGGCGCGGGCTCGCCGGGCTGGTGACGGTGCGGGTCTCGCGGGCCGGTGCCGCGCAGCGCGCGGGTCGTGCCGGGCGCGAGGGACCGGGACGGGTGCACCCGTGCTGGTCGGAGGCCGAGCACGCGCACCTGCCCGAGCACCCCGAGCCCGAGATCGCCGTCGCCGACCTGACCGGGCTGGCCCTCGAGCTGGCGGTGTGGGGGAGCCCCGACGGTGCCGGGCTGGCGCTGCTGGACCCGCCACCGGCGCCGGCGCTGGCCACGGCGCGCGCCACCCTGGCCGACCTGGGCGCCGTGGACGGAGCGGGCGCCGTGACCGAGCGGGGCAGGGCGATCGCCGGGGTGCCGGTCGACCCGAGGCTGGCCCGGGCGCTCCTCGACGGCGCCGCGTTGGTGGGGGCCCGGCGGGCCGCCGAGGTGGTGGCGATGCTGTCGGAGGACGTGCGCCCGCCCGGGGGCGACCTGGTCGCCGGGCTGCGCCAGCTGCGCCGTGGTGGCCCCGGTGCCGGGCCGTGGAAGGCCGCGGTGGAGCGGTTGGGCGGGTACGTCGACGGGGCACCCCGACCGGCCGAGGAGCTGACCGACGACCTGGCGGTGGGCCTGGTGGTGGCCCTGGCGCACCCCGACCGGGTGGCCCGCCGTCGCCCCGGCGGGTCGGCGTACCTGATGGTGGGCGGGACGGGCGCGGTGCTGCCGCGGGGCGAGTCGGCGCTGGCCGGGCTGGAGTGGCTGGCGGTGGCCGACGTCGACCGGCGGGCGGGGGAGCGGGAGGCGCGGGTGCGCTCGGCGGCGCCCGTCGACGCCGACCTGGCGCTGGAGGCCGCGGCCGCGCGCTGGGGCGAGGACGACGAGGTCGCCTGGCGCGAGGGCCGGGTGGTCGCCCGGCGGGTGACCCGGCTGGGGGCGATCGAGCTGGCCTCGGCACCGCTGGCCGAGCCCCCGGTCGCGGCCGTGGGCGCGGCGGTGCGCGAGGGCCTGCGCCGTGACGGGCTGGCCGCGCTGCCCTGGAAGGAGTCGGCCCGCGAGCTGCGGGCCCGGCTGGCGTTCCTGCACGCGGCGCTGGGGGAGCCGTGGCCCGACGTGGGTGACGAGGCCCTGTTGGACGGGCTGGACAGCTGGCTCGACCTGTCGCGGGTGCGGTCGGGGCGCGACCTGGCCCGGCTCGACGTGCTGTCGGGGCTGCGGGGGCTGCTGCCCTGGCCCGCGGCGGCCCGGCTCGACGAGCTCGCGCCGGAGCGGGTCGACGTACCGAGCGGGTCGTCGGTGCGGGTCGACTACACCGACCCCGAGCAGCCGGTGCTGGCGGTCAAGCTGCAGGAGGTCTTCGGCTGGGCGAGCACGCCCCGGCTGGCCGACGGGCGGGTGCCGCTGCTGCTGCACCTGCTCTCGCCGGCGCGGCGGCCGCTGGCGGTGACCGCCGACCTGGCGTCGTTCTGGGAGTCGGCCTACCCGGCGGTGCGGGGAGAGATGCGCGGTCGCTACCCGAGGCACCCGTGGCCCGAGGACCCGTGGAGCGCCACGGCGACGGCGCGCACGAAACGGCGCGAGGGCACCTAGGCTGCCGCCATGATCTCGGTGCTGCTGGCCTTCTCGGGGCCGAACGATCCGCCCAGGAAGTGCTTCCGGATGAACGAGGACGGCGACCTGCCGACCTGCACGTACGCCGGGGGCGAGTGGACCACCAGCTATCCCTCGGGTTTCGGGTCGTCCGGGGACGGTGGCGGCGGGTTCGAGGGGCTGTTCGTCCTCTTCTTCGTGGTCGCCCTCGTGCTCGGCATCGGCGGCGCCATCTGGCGGGTCACCACCGCCCAGCGGATGGCCCGCGAGGCGGGGATGAGCGAGCGGGACGCCACGGCGATGACGCTGCTCAGCGACGACGGCTTCGAGGCGACGTACCTGGCCTCCAACCTGCGGGGCCGGCCGACCACACCGATCCCCGCAGCCACGCCGGGCCGTTCGACGGCCGACCGGCTGCGCGAGCTCGACAAGCTGCGCGCTGAGGGTCTGGTCAGCGACGAGGAGCACGAGGCTGCACGGCGGGCGATCCTGGACGAGCTCTGAGGCTCCAGCCGACGAGGTGAGGGACGCGGAGGTCCAGCGCGCCTGACCGCGGACGCCGCGGCGGCGCGGGACCTTCGCCTCTACGTGTGGCACGAGCGAGCGGACCAGGGTGGTCTCCCGGCGCTGACGCACCGGAGGGGGGAGGACGCTGTGCGACCCACTCAGGTGCGTGCGCTCTGGTCCACAGCGGCCCTCGCTGCCGTCGAGGTCTGCCTGGTGCGGCTCGGGCGCACCTACGGGTCGACCAGGTCGGAGCGTGGACGCCGACTGCCGGGGGACGAGCTGATCGCCTCTCCCAGCGTGCAGACGGACCATGCCGTGACGATCGATGCTCCGCCCTCGGCCGTGTGGCCCTGGTTGTGCCAGATGGGCTGGGGTCGCGGGGGCTGGTACACCGCGCGGTGGGTGGACCGGCTCCTCTTCCCGGCCAACGGCCCCAGCGCCGATCGTGTCGATCCGGACCTGCAGCACATCGCGGTCGGCAGCTTCATCCCCGACGGCCCGCCCGAGGCCGAGTGCGGGTTCAGCGTCAGTCACCTCGAGCCGGAGCGAGCTCTCGTGCTGCGCTCGTCCAGCCACCTCCCGAGGAGCTGGCGGCGACGAGCCACGCTCGACTGGACGTGGGCCTTCGTCCTGACCCCTGTGGACGGGGACGCACGTACCCGCTACCACTTCCGGTCCCGGTGGGTTACCCACCCGTGGTGGCTGACCGCGGCCGGGTGGCTCGGGATCGTGCCCACCGACCTCGTCATGTCCCGCGACATGCTGCGGGGCGTCAGGTCGAGGGCCGAGGGCCGGAGCCCGGGCGGGGCTAGGGGCGGGGCTAGGGGCGGGGGACCGGTACGGACGGCGATCGCGCTCGTGGCGATCGGCACGGGCCTCGTGCTGCTGACCCGCTACCGAGCCTGGCACCTGACGTGGGGCGCCACCCCGGCGGAGGCATGTGGCCCCATGCCGGGGGACGAGCTCCTGCGCGGGGCCGGCTTCGTGGCCACCCGTGCGATCTCGATCGCCGCTCCTCCGGAACGGGTGTGGCCCTGGATCGTGCAGGTCGGTCGGGGTCGTGCCGGCTTCTACTCCTACGACCTGATCGACAACCTCGGCCGGCACAGTGCCGACGTGGTCATCGATGAGTTCCAGTCACCAGTGGTCGGGGACGTCGCTGCACCCATGACTCTGCAGGCGGACGAGCGGACCTCGTTCCGGGTGGCGAGCCTCGACGAGCCGCACTCCCTGGTGTGGCGCAAGCCGGATGCCACGTGGGCGTGGCGCCTGACGCCGGACGGCGACGGGGCCACGCGCCTGGTCACCCGGCTCCGCGCACGCTACGACTCGGGTCCGCTGGTGCCCCTGAGCGTGCTGCTCATGGAGATCGGCGACTTCCCGATGATGCGGCGGATGCTGCTGGGCATCGCCCAGCGCGCCGAGCGCAGCCTTCCCGCGGTCGGGACCCGGGCGCACCGGGCGTAGCGGTCCGAGGGGCGACGGGGTTCCCGGTCTCTAGGTGCCGCGGTGCTCAGGCGGTGAGGACCCAGTGGCCGGGTGATTCCTCGGTCCAGGTGGGTTCGGGTGGCATGCGGCCGGGTGGGGCGGGGGCGCGTGAGCGGGCCGTCTGGCCGGTGGGGGAGGTGACCTGCACGTCGTGGGGGTCGAGGTCGTCTCGGTGCAGCGCCTGGTGGGTCCAGCCGGGTTCTTCCTTGAGCTGGTTGCAGGCGGTGCAGAGGCCTTGGCCGTTGGGGGTGCTGGTGGGGCCGCCTGCGTGGTCGGGGGTGATGTGGTCGTGCTGGGTGATGGCGGCGTTGCACCAGGGGGTGCGGCAGGTGCGGTCCCTGAGGGTGATGAATTGGCGCAGTAGTCCGTCGAAGGTCCGCGAGGTCGATTCCATGGCGACGAGCTGGTCGGTGTCGGCGAAGAGGCGCCGGATGCGGGTGCCCATGGCGGGGGCGCAGGTGATGAGGCGGCGGGCGATGGTGGCGGGGATGGGGCCGCCGGCGCCGCCGTACATGGGCACCACCTCCGCGGGCTCATCTGCCTCGGGGCCGTCGCCGAGGAGGGTCTCGGCGGAGACGACTAGGTTGAGGGTGACGGGGGTGGCGGTGGCGGTGATCTGGCCGGTGAGGCGGGAGACGAACAGGTCGGCCACGATCTGGCCGGTCGAGCGGTCCTCGTCCTCGCGGTTCTTGAGCTGGGCGGCGCGTTGGTGCAGGGACTGCATGATCGCGGCTGCGTGGACGTCGGAGACGACGGCGCTGATCTGGGTGGTGCCGTCTTCGCGGCGCCATGAGGTGACGTGGCGGTTGCGGTGGGCGCGGTCGCGTCGGCGGGTGGCGGCGTGGTCGTCGAGGCGCATCGCGATGCGTTGGGCGGCCAGGCGCAGCGCTCGGTCGCCCAGGGGTGCGCCGGTGGCCAGCAGCTCACCCAGGGCGGCGTCGTAGGCGGGGCGCAGGGCGGAGTGGACGTGGTCGGCCTCGGTGGTGAGTATCTCGGCGCGGTGCTCGTTGATCAGCCCGTCGTCCAGGGCTGCCAGAACGTGGGGCAGGTCGTCGATGAGGGTGCAGGCCATCGCCAGTAGCCGGCCACCGCGGTGGGGTGACTCGTGACGCGCGAGCGCGACCTGGGCGCCGAGCGAGCGGTCCGAGGCGTCGGGCTCGAGGTCCTCGAGGTGCGCGGTGAGCCTGGCCTGGCGGGCCGCGAGGTGGGATTTCAGTGCTTCGAGCTCCTCCAGCATCGCGACACACTCGCCCGCCGTGGCGGGCAGCTCGTCACTGGTGGTCATGTCTTCGACCCTAGAGGCGACCACCGACAAACGGCGCTGGACCGGAGTTCGTTCTCCGCAAGCCACGGGCCGGAGGCTGGGTCCTCCTGGGTGTTCCGGGGGCGGTTCACGACGTCGTCGGTGCGCGCTGAGGCCGGGGCCACGACTCGCTGACCTTCGAGGCGGGCTCTGGCAGCGCGAAGGTGATCACGAACGCCACGGCTACGGCCACCACCACCTCGGGAGTGACCGATGCGCCGTCGGCACCGAGCAGAAGGACGGCGAGCAGCGTCGAGGTCAGCGGCAGGCGCAACATCGCCGTACACATCGCACCGATCCCCATGCCGATCGCCGGCGAGAGACTCATTCCCGGTAGCCCGCTCACCGCGATCCCCAGGGCAGCGCCGATAAAGATCGAGGGAAACACCGGGCCACCGCGGAACGCGCTCAGAGACAGGCTGTAGACGAGCATCTTGCAGGCGATCAGCAGGATCAGTACGCCGACTGAGTACTCGGCGGCATTCGCGACCAGGGCCGGCAGGGCGGCCTGTCCGGAGAACAGCACCTCGGTGAAGCTGTTGCCGGAGATCAGGTCGTAAGCCATCGCCACCAGCCCGATAGCAAGACCGAGAGCAGCGGTGACGAGCACCCGGTTGAGGTGCACGACTGGTCGCAGCGACAGCCCGATGAAGCGGATCACCCAGCCCAGCAGGGCGCAGGCGAAACCCATCGCGAGGGCCCAGCTCACGGTGGCTACGGTCGGATCCACCAACGGCGGAACCCTGGTAAGCGCGAGGGAGAAGTCGCCGAGCCCGGTCCAGCTGTCCAGGCCGAGGAAGACCAGCGCACCGATGCCCGACGCGAGCAGGCCCGGCAGGGTCACCAGGCTCAGGGTCACCCCGCCGACGCCAGCCACCTCCATGATCAGGAATGCCCCGAGCAGCGGCGAGCCCAGGAGGGTGCTGATCGCCGCGAAACTGCCGGCCGACGCCATGATCGTCAGGGCCATCGGTGGCGCGTCCTTCTTGACCAGATGAACCGCGAGCGCACCGAGCCCACCACCGATCGCGATCAGTGGTGCCTCCGGGCCGAGGACGGCGCCCAGGCTGAGCGTGGTCAGCGCGGCCAAGACGACACCGATCAGGTCCCGGGCACTGGCCGGCGCGCCACCGGTCTGGAAACCGAAGGCCGGCGAATGGCCCCCGTTGCCAGGAAGGAAGCGGATCACCAGCCCCGTCAGCAGACCGCAGAGAACCAGCCAGGGAAGGGGCCACCATGCCGGCACCGAGCCGCTGATCAACTGGCTCGGGAGGTCGTCAAAGATCCATTCCTGCAGCCGGCTGGTCAGGGCCAGGAAGCCATACGCCACCGCCGAGATCGGAACTCCCAGGAGCGCAGCCAGGACGAGAGCCGACAGATAGGCCTTCGACCGGATCGCTACAACCGGATCCATGGCGGGTGCTGCGGCACCTCCTGCCGTTCCTGAGGCTTGCGAGGGGGCACCGGTCGGGCCGTGCGAATCGCTCATCGTTGCGCCTGTCGTCGAGGACTTGAACGAGTGTTGCAGAGCACGGCCCGGTGCTGGCACAACCTATCCCCGATCAGCCCCGCGTCATTCGCGGGCGGCGATGAGACGTCGGTGCCACCTGCGCGCCCGGGATTACCGCCACCGAAGGGGCCACCGCTCGACTATGCCGAGGAGTCGCGTGCCCACGTGCGCGAGGCGGATTCGATGATTTCGCGCCGCTTGGATCTGCGCGTGTCGAAAATTACATATCCGCCGACATTTGCTCCTCTGAAATATCGGGCTGATTGTTGATGCTCGCTGCATCTCGACAGCGGTTCGGAGGAGCGACGAACGTTCATCGGGACACGTCCCCTGAAGATTGCCGGATCGCGTGTCTGACGCTCGCGGGGGAGGACTTGCTAGGCCACCAAGTCGGGCTGCATGCTGCCAATATCGGGACTCAGTTCCCCCCGTCGCTGGCTGGCGCCGCCGGTTGCCCCCCGCCCTCGCTTTGAGTAACGATGCGGGCGCGGCGGTAGTTGAACACACCGCCGAGCAGGAACAGGACGCTGCCGATGACGTACTGAGCTGCCAGGAAGGCATCGACAGTGCGTTGGTCGGCGGAGCTCCGCATGGTGAACAGGTACGGGATGGATGCGACCACGAACAGCACCGACCCCGTCACGAAGGTGATGGCCGTGAGGTTCATGAGTTGCAGGGTGCGCATGTCCCGGGCCCGGACGACTTCGAGAACGTTGATCACCGCCCCGAACACGAACAACAGGCCGCCGATGATGAAGGTCCACGAGCCGGCCGCGTACCACCCCACTGCATTCAGGAAGAAGACGCTGCCGGCGGCGAACAGCACGCTGCCCACCAGATAGCTGAGCGCGGCCCATGCCTCGTACCGGTTCCAGATGGTGAGCGTGCGCTGGAGGGTGGCCCGGTAGCGGACCACTTCGAGCAGGTCATGACCCGTGACCGCTACGTACATCAAGGATGCGAAGAAGAAGACCCAGGCACCGCGGTCGGACACGCTCTCGGGCTGTGGGAAGAACAGCACGCTGCCCCAGATGAACATCACCCCACCGGCGAGGTAGACCGTGGTGTTGATGGTCTCCCACGTGAGGTTGCCGCGCCCACCCGGGTGCCGGCCGACCAAGGCGTGTTGTCTCGGTCGGTTGACAAACAGGTGGGGCACGGGCGCCAACCTATCACGGGCCAAACACGCGTTCCCGCAGGTCAACCCGTCATTCCGTGCCCCGACCCGACACCACAGCTGCGGAACGCTGGCACTACCCGCGTCAACGCTTGTCCGGTCGTGGATCCTGCAACGACTCGATCGAGAACGCGCCGCGTGCCTGCCCACTTCGCCGTCTCTCGCCGAGGCCGTCGCATCGGTCGGATCGCGTGGCGATTCGTATGACAATGCGATGGCCGAGGCGCTGAACTCGCTGGTCAAGGCCGAGTGCATCCGCAACCCGGCGAGGCGCCCCAAGGGCGGCTGGAAGTCCGTAGGCGACGTCGAGATCGCGGCGCCGAGTACGTCGACTGGTTCAACCACCGACGCCTTCACGGCGAGATCGGGCTCGTCCCACCAGCCGAGTACGAGACCGCCCACTGGGTACGACAGCAGACCAGGTTCTCGCCAGAGAACTACCCTCAGACACCAGTCCCGAGCGGGGCTGGTTCCAAGTAATCGAGCCTCCACGAAACCCGGGGCGATTCACGTTGAGTGCGCTCTCTGAGGCGCGTGAGACCGCCGCCTGTGCACCGCGCGACGTCTCGACATGACCGAGGCGGCCGTGAGGGTCTCCAGTTCGGTCTACGGTCAGGCGATGCGCCTGGCCCGAGGACGACAGCTCTGGCAGTCACCTGGCCTGGACGGCCGCGCCGCGCGCTGGGGAGCGCTGGCACTGCTCGTGCGACCGCTCTACATCGCGACCGAGTTCGTCGTCGCTGCTGCGACGACGGGCGGTTACAGCTTCGTCTCCGACTCGGTCAGCCGGCTGGGGGAGGTCGGCTGCTCGGCGGCGTACTGCTCGCCGCGTCATGAGCTGATGAACGGCTCGTTCGTGGGCTTCGGTGTGTTGCTGGCCGGCGGTGCGGTGCTGCTCTCGCGGTCGCTGGGGCCCTGGGTCACGGGGTTGCTGGTGGTCTCCGGGCTGAGCTCGGTCGCCACGGGCCTCGCGCCCCTCGACCAGGACGCCACCCTGCACGCGATCGCCGCGACCCCCCTGTTCGTGGCGCAACCGGTTGCGCTGATCGTCCTGGGAGCGCGGTTGCGCAGTGATCGACCGCGCCTGGCCAGGACGCTCCTGGCTGCGGGCGCGGTGACCGCCGGGGCGGCCGTGGCGTTCGTGCTCTCCGCTGACGGCCCCGCCTCGGGTGCTCTCGAACGCCTCGCCCTGTGGCCGGTGCTCGTCGGGCTGGCCGCGTTCGCGTGGACGCAGCTCCCCGTCGATCGTCGTCAGCCGGCGGCGGCCGAGGGAGCGGCCGGGCTTGCGGACGGCGCGTAGGGCTCCAGCTGGGGTGCCGCCGACATCAGCAGGCCGCGCCGCCACATCCCGTGCACGACGACGCCGGCGACCACTGCGCCGAGGGAGCCGAGCGCGAGGTCGCCGAGCGTGTCGGCGTACGCGTGCCGCTTCTCCGACGACTTGCTGATGAACGCGAAGTACTCCGCGATCTCCCAACCGACGGCGGCGGTGACGCCGAAGGCCAGCGACCTCTCGACGACCGCGGCGAGGGTCGAGCTGTGCCGCATCGTCAGCAGGATGACGGCGCCTGTGATCAGCCCGGTGTTCATGAGGTGCATCAGGTCGTCGAACCAGACCACTGAGTCGTACAGGTCGAGCCGGTTGCCCAAGGTGTCGGTGAAGCACGTCGAGGTGATCATCAGGTCGGCCACCCACGGGAACGACGCCCGTTCGCGCCAGAACACCCACCACACCAGTGGCACGGTGAAGGCGAGCATCGGGTAGGCGGCCGCGCGCAGTCCCGCGGCCTTGTCCTCGACGTTGCCCAGGTCGGGGTAGAGCAGGGACATGACCAGGAGCAGCACGAGGCCCGCCTTGGCCGTCACGTCGAGTGCCGCCACCAACGGCGGGGTGGCATGGCGCAGGGCGTCGGTCTCGTTCATCCGGCGCCACGCTATGCGACGCGGTGCGTCACGGCAGACCGCACCACCGTGGAGTGCGGGAAGAACGCCGCGTGCGCGCCGGTTGGCCTGGACATGAAGAAGATCGGCTTCCTGTCCTTCGGCCACTGGAACCCCTCACCGCAGTCACAGACGCGCAGCGCCTCCGACGTGCTGCTGCAGTCCATCGACCTCGCGGTCGCGGCCGAGGAGCTGGGTGTGGACGGCGCCTACTTCCGCGTCCACCACTTCGCCCGCCAGCTCGCCTCGCCGTTCCCGCTGCTCGCAGCGGCGGGGGCGAGGACGAGCCGCATCGAGCTCGGCACCGGCGTGATCGACATGCGCTACGAGAACCCGCTCTACATGGCCGAGGACGCCGGGGCCGCCGACCTGATCGCCGGCGGTCGGCTGCAGCTCGGCATCAGCCGCGGCTCACCGGAGCAGGTCGTCGAGGGCTACCAGTACTTCGGCCACGACCCCGGTGAGGGTGGCGACCACGCCGAGATGGCGCGCGAGCACACCCAGAGGTTCCTCCGGGCGATCGACGGGGACCGGTTCGCCGAGCCCCACCCACGGCCGATGTTCCCCAACCCGCCCGGCCTGCTCGGCATCGAGCCGCAGTCGCCGGGCCTGCGCGAGCGGATCTGGTGGGGTGCGGGCACCCGCAAGACCGCCGTCTGGACGGCCGAGCAGGGCATGCACCTGATGAGCTCGACCCTGCTCACCGAGGACACGGGCGTGCCGTTCCACCAGCTGCAGGCCGAGCAGATCGGCATGTACCGGGACGCGTGGTCCGCCGCCGGCCACGAGCGCGAGCCCCGCGTCTCGGTCAGCCGCAGCATCTTCCCGATCGTCAACGGCACCGACCGCGCCTACTTCGGCGTGGCCGGCGGGGGAGGGGACCAGGTCGGCCACATCGACGGTGGCGTGGCCCGCTTCGGCAAGACGTACGCCGGCGAGCCCGACCAGCTCGTCCAGGAGCTCGCCGAGGACGAGGCGGTCGCGGCCGCGGACACGCTGCTGCTCACGGTCCCCAACCAGCTCGGGGTCGACTACAACGCGCACCTGCTCGACAGCGTCGTCCGGTACGTCGCGCCCGAGCTGGGCTGGCGCTGACCCGCGACGTGGGCCGTCCGCCTCAACAGGTCGGCTGAGGCCCGTCCAGGGCGGTGTTCCAGCTCGCGCGGACCATGAAGCAGGGACGCTCCGCGTCGCTCTCGGGGCCCGGCGTCGGTCGCCGGGACGGCCGCGGCGCCGCCGCTCCGAGGGCGAGGCAGACCAGCGCGCCTGCCGCGGTGCGGTGCTGCGGTGGTGGGACATGAGCGGCCTCTCTCGAGGGATGTGGCTGTCTCCCTCGAGGGTCGGCCGGTCGGGCGCGTACGGGTATTCGTCGTCAGGCGTATCTCTCGACCCGTTCGAGCAGGTCGAGGTCCGGTGCGTCGCTGCCGCGCAGCACCGCCAAGGCCTCCAGCCGGCCGTGCACACCGAGCTTCGCGTAGACGTGCTCGAGGTGCTTGCGCACGGTGCTGGGGGCGATGAACAGCGCCTTCGCGATCTCGGCGTTCGAGGCTCCGGCCGCGACGTGGTTGAGCACCCGGCGCTCCTGGACCGTGACACCGGTCGGCAGGCGTGGGGTGGGCCGCTCACGCACCAGCCGCTGCAGCAGGGGAGAGACCATCCGCAGCAGCGTGGTCTCACGCTCGGTGAACTCCCGGCGGCGTCGGTCCAGGTACACCTGCGCGACGCAGTCGCCGCCGACCCGGAAGCCGATCGTGATGCCGTCGACCCCGGGCAGGGACTGACATGCCTCGGCCTGCAGCGGGTGCAGGGGCCACCGCATGAACCCGACGTACAGGGGAACGCCCTCGTGCCCGGCCTCGGCGCGGCTCTCGTCGAAGTCGGGCTCCCAGCTGTGGGGCAGGTCCCGCTCGGCCAGCAAGTGGCCGCGGATGTCGCACAGGCCCGCGCCCAGGATGTCGGCGGGCACCAGTGTCCTCAGGGCCTCGAGCGCATCAAGCGGAGGCATCGGGTCACCCGGCACGGGCTCGCTCGCCATCAGTGTCGCCAAGGCGGACTGTTCCCTCGGGTCGAGCAACAGGTCGGCCATCAGGCCCCCTCGTCAGGAGGCTCTCGACGCTACGCCCCTCGGTCTCTCCACGCATCGCCAATTCACGCTGCGCGGCGCTGCTCGACGCACGGACACGTGGTCGGCGGACGGCCTCCGCGCTGCTAGGCTCAGCGCGCTGATCACATCCTTTAACGATCCGTCCTGTGAGGCGGAGAAGGAGGTACGGCGTGCCCGTGCATGCCCCTGCCCCGGCGATCCTCGTGCTCGAGGACGGCCGCACCTTCCACGGCGAGGCGTACGGCGCCCCCGGGGAGACCTTCGGCGAAGCCGTCTTCAACACCGGCATGACCGGCTACCAGGAGACGCTCACCGACCCGTCCTACCACCGCCAGGTGGTGGTGATGACGGCCCCGCACATCGGCAACACCGGGGTCAACGACGACGACCCCGAGTCGCGCCGCATCTGGGTGGCCGGGTACGTCGTGCGCGACCCCGCCCGGGTGCCGAGCAGCTGGCGCTCGGTGCGCTCCCTCGACGACGAGCTCGTCGAGCAGGGCGTCGTGGGCATCAGCGGGGTCGACACCCGTGCGCTGACCCGCCACCTGCGCGAGCGCGGCGCCATGCGCGTGGGCATCTCCTCGACCGAGACCGACCCGGCTCGCTCTGCTGGAGCGGGTGCGCGGCTCGGGCGAGATGGCCGGCTCCGAGCTGGCCAGCGAGGTCTCCACCGCCGAGGCCTACGTCGTGCCGGCACATGGCGAGAAGCGCTTCACCGTGGCCGCCCTCGACCTGGGCATCAAGACGATGACCCCGCACCGGATGGCCGAGCGGGGGGTGGAGGTGCACGTGCTGCCCGCCACGGCGAGCCTCGACGACGTGCTCGCGGTCGAGCCCGACGGGCTCTTCTACTCCAACGGTCCCGGCGACCCGGCCGCCACGACCCACCAGGTCGAGGTGCTCCAGGGCGCCCTGGCCCGGGGCGTGCCCTACTTCGGCATCTGCTTCGGCAACCAGCTCTTCGGCAGGGCGCTCGGCTTCGGCACCTACAAGCTCACCTACGGCCACCGCGGGATCAACCAGCCGGTGATGGACCGCACCACCGGCAAGGTCGAGGTCACCGCCCACAACCACGGCTTCGCCGTCGACGCCCCGCTCACCGGCAGCACCACCACGGCGTACGGCGAGGCCATCGTCAGCCACGTCTGCCTCAACGACGACGTCGTCGAGGGCCTCGAGCTGCGCGACGACCGGGGCGACCCTGAAGGCCTTCTCGGTGCAGTACCACCCCGAGGCGGCCGCCGGGCCGCACGACGCGGCGTACCTCTTCGACCGCTTCGTCGACCTGATGGCCGACTCGACCCGGAAGGTCGGTGCCTGACATGCCCAAGCGCGAGGACATCACGAGCGTCATGGTCATCGGCTCCGGGCCGATCGTCATCGGCCAGGCCTGCGAGTTCGACTACTCCGGCACCCAGGCCTGCCGGGTGCTCAAGGAGGAGGGCCTGCGGGTCGTCCTGGTCAACTCCAACCCGGCCACGATCATGACCGACCCCGAGTTCGCCGACGCGACGTACGTCGAGCCGATCACCCCCGAGTTCGTCGAGAAGGTGATCGCCAAGGAGCGCCCCGACGCGCTGCTGGCCACCCTCGGCGGCCAGACCGCGCTCAACGCGGCGATGGCCCTCGACAAGGCCGGGGTGCTGGAGAAGTACGGCGTCGAGCTGATCGGCGCCTCGATCGAGGCCATCGACCGCGGGGAGAACCGCCAGGTCTTCAAGAAGATCGTCGAGGGCCTGGGTGGCGAGTCGGCCCGCTCCGCGATCTGCCACACCATGGAGGACTGCCTCGGTGCCGTCGGCGAGCTGGGCTACCCGGTCGTGGTGCGCCCCTCCTTCACCATGGGTGGTGCCGGCTCGGGCATGGCCTACGACGAGACCGACCTGCGCCGCATCGCCGGCGCCGGCCTGGCCGCGAGCCCGACCACCGAGGTGCTCCTCGAGGAGTCGATCCTGGGCTGGAAGGAGTACGAGCTCGAGGTGATGCGCGACACCGCCGACAACGTGGTGATCATCTGCTCCATCGAGAACCTCGACCCGATGGGCGTGCACACCGGCGACTCGATCACCGTCGCCCCGGCGATGACGCTGACCGACCGCGAGTACCAGCACATGCGCGACATGGCGATCGGCATCATCCGCGAGGTCGGCGTCGACACCGGCGGCTGCAACATCCAGTACGCCGTCAACCCCGCGCGACGGGCGCCTGGTCGTCATCGAGATGAACCCGCGGGTCAGCCGCTCCAGCGCACTGGCCTCCAAGGCGACCGGCTTCCCGATCGCCAAGATCGCGGCGAAGGTGGCCATCGGCTACACCCTCGACGAGATCCCCAACGACATCACCACACGCCCCGTCGGCAGCAGCCGACCCCGGCCGCCTTCGAGCCCACCCTCGACTACGTCGTGGTCAAGGTGCCGCGCTTCGCGTTCGAGAAGTTCCCCGGCGCCGACCCGACGCTCACCACGCACATGAAGTCGGTGGGCGAGGCGATGGCGATCGGGCGCAGCTTCACCGAGGCGCTGCAGAAGGCGCTGCGCAGCCTGGAGTCCAAGGACGCCGTCTTCGACTGGGAGAAGGAGTTCGTCGACCTCGACAAGCCGGCCCTGCTCGAGGCCGTGCGCACCCCCCACGACGGCCGCCTGCGCAAGGTGATGGACGCGATCCGCGCCGGCGCGAGCGCCGAGGAGGTCTTCGAGGCCACCGGCATCGACCCGTGGTTCGTCGACCAGCTCGCGCTCATCAACGAGATCGCCGTCGAGGTCACCAACGCCCCCGAGCTCACCCCCGGCCTGCTGCGCCGGGCCAAGCGGCACGGGTTCTCCGACCACCAGATCGGCAAGATCCGCGGGATGAGCGCCGACGTGGTGCGCGGGGTCCGCCACGCGCTGGGCATCCGCCCGGTCTACAAGACCGTCGACACCTGCGCGGCCGAGTTCGCGGCCGCCACGCCGTACCACTACTCGGCCTACGACGAGGAGAGCGAGGTGGCCCCGCGCGAGAAGGAGGCGGTGATCATCCTCGGCTCCGGGCCCAACCGGATCGGCCAGGGCATCGAGTTCGACTACTCGTGCGTGCACGCCTCGCTGGCCCTCTCCGAGGCCGGCTACGAGACCGTGATGGTCAACTGCAACCCCGAGACCGTCTCCACCGACTACGACACCTCCGACCGGCTCTACTTCGAGCCGCTGACCCTCGAGGACGTCCTCGAGGTGGTGCACGCCGAGATGGCCGCCGGCCCGGTCGTCGGCGTCATCTGCCAGCTCGGCGGGCAGACGCCGCTGGGCCTGGCCCAGGGCCTGGCCCGCAACGGGGTCCCGATCGTGGGCACCAGCCCCGGACGCCATCGACCTGGCCGAGGAGCGCGGCGCCTTCGGGCGGGTGCTCGCCGAGGCGGGCCTGGTCGCCCCCAAGCACGGCACCGCGACGTCGTACGTCGAGGCGCAGCGCATCGCCGCCGAGATCGGCTACCCGGTGCTGGTGCGGCCCTCCTACGTGCTCGGCGGGCGGGGCATGGAGATCGTCTACGGCGACGAGTCGCTCGAGGCCTACCTGGAGAAGTACGTCGCGGCCGGGCTGATCAGCCACGAGGCGCCGGTGCTGGTCGACCGCTTCCTCGACGACGCCGTCGAGATCGACGTCGACGCCATCTTCGACGGCGAGGAGCTCTTCCTCGGCGGGGTGATGGAGCACATCGAGGAGGCCGGCATCCACTCCGGCGACTCCTCGTGCGCGCTGCCCCCGATCACCCTGGGCGAGCTGCGAGATCGGGCGCATCCGCGAGGCCACCGAGGCGATCGCGCGCGGCGTGGGGGTGCGCGGGCTGCTCAACATCCAGTTCGCGCTGGGCTCCGACATCCTCTACGTGCTCGAGGCCAACCCGCGCGCCAGTCGCACCGTGCCCTTCGTGTCCAAGGCGACCGCGACCCCGCTGGCCAAGGCGGCCGCCCGGGTGATGCTCGGCGAGAGCATCGCCGAGCTGCGCACGGTCGGGCTGCTGCCGGTCTCCGGCGACGGCGGCACCTTGCCGCCCGACCAGCCGATCGCGGTCAAGGAGGCGGTGATGCCCTTCAACCGCTTCCGCACCCCCGACGGCTCGCAGGTCGACACCGTGCTCGGCCCCGAGATGAAGTCGACCGGCGAGGTGATGGGCTTCGACCGCGACTTCGGCACCGCCTTCGCCAAGGGCCAGGCCGCCGCCTTCGGGCCGCTGCCGACCAGCGGCAAGGTGTTCGTGTCGATGGCCAACCGCGACAAGCGCTCGATGATCTTCCCGGTCAAGGTGCTCGCCGACCTGGGCTTCGAGATCCTCGCCACCCAGGGCACCGCCGAGGTGCTGCGCCGCAACGGCGTGGCCGCCACCGTGGTGCGCAAGCACTACGAGGGCACCGGGCCCGGCCGGTGAGAGGACCACCGTGCAGCTGATCCACGACGGCGAGATCCAGCTGATCGTCAACACGCCGTACGGCGCCGGCGGCGGCGGGCACGCCCGTCTCGACGGCTACGAGATCCGCACCGCGGCGGTGATGGCCAACGTGCCGTGCCTGACCACGGTGCAGGGCCTCGGCGCGGCGGTGCAGGGCATCGAGGCGATGCGGCGCGGCGACATCGGTGTGCGCTCCCTGCAGGACTGGGCGGCCGCGCTGAGGGCCGACGCCGGCGCCGTGAGCACCTACCGGCTGCTCTTCGACCGGGTCGCGACCCGGGTCGACGCCGAGCGGGCCCACCACGCGGGCTTCCGCGGCGGTGCGGGCCGCCGCGCCCGTGCTGGGCTGCGCCTGGGCGTGCCCGGGCGACCCGTGCAGGCGCTGGGCATCGTCTTCCCCAACGTGCTGGGGCTCGCGGCCGGCTTCGACAAGAACGCGGTCGGCATCGACGCGCTGGGGGCGCTGGGCTTCGGCCACGTCGAGGTCGGCACCGTCACCGGTCGCGCCCAGCCCGGCAACCCGCGGCCCGCGGCTCTTCCGCCTCGTCGAGGACCGAGCGGTGCTGAACCGGATGGGCTTCAACAACGACGGCGCCGAGGCGGTCGCCGCCCGGCTCGCCGAGCGGGCCCGCAAGCGGGGCGAGCGTCCGGGGCCGGTGCTGGGCGTCAACATCGGCAAGTCGAAGGTCGTGCCCGAGGACGACCAGGCCGCGGTCGAGGCCGACTACGAGCACAGCGCGCGGCTGCTGGCGCCGTACGCCGACTACCTCGTGGTCAACGTGTCCTCGCCCAACACCCCGGGCCTGCGCTCCCTGCAGGCCGTCGAGCGGCTCGAGCCGCTGCTGGCCCACGTGCGCCGCACCGCCGACGGCCGCGACCGGCGGACGTCGGGTGCCGCTGCTGGTCAAGATCGCCCCCGACCTCGCCGACGCCGACGTCGATGCCGTCGCCGACCTGGCCGTGGCCGGGCAGCGCGACGGCGTGCTCGACGGCGTGATCGCGACCAACACCACGATCTCGCGCGCGGGCCTGCGCACGCCGGCCGCCGAGGTCGAGGCGCTGGGCGCCGGCGGGCTCTCCGGGCAGCCGCTGACCGACCCGCGCCACCGAGGTCGCTGCGGCTGCTGCGCGAGCGGGTCGGGCCCGGCCTGACCCTCGTCGGGGTGGGCGGCATCAGCACCGTCGAGGACGCCCGTGACCGGCTGGCCGCCGGCGCCGACCTCCTGCAGGCCTACTCGGCGTTCGTCTACGAGGGGCCGGGCTGGCCGCGCCGCCTGGCCAGGGGGGCCCAGGCATGACCAGCGGCGGCCCTGCCTCACCCGTCCACGTCTCCGGCGAGGTGCTGGCCAGCAAGCGCATCGGCGCCCACCGGCACCTGACCCTGGTCGCGCCGGGCGTGGGGGAGCGGTTCCGCCCCGGCACCTTCCTCGCCGTCTCCGTCGGCAGCCCCGACCAGGGCCGTACCCACCTGGGCCGTCGGGCCCTGTGGATCCACCAGGTGCGTCCGCTGGGCGGGTACGCCGCGACCGTGCAGGTCGTGGTCGAGCCGGTCGGGCCCGGCACCCGCTGGCTGGCCGGGCTCGAGCGCGGCGACCGGGTCGAGGTCACCGGGCCGCTCGGGCGGCCGTTCGCGCTGCCCAAGGAGCCGGTCTCCGACCGTGCTCGTCGGCGAGGGGTACGCCGCCGCTCCGCTCTTCTCCGCTCGCCGAGCGGCTGCGCGAGCGCGACTGCCCGGTGACGCTGGTGCTCGGCGCCCCCGACGAGGCCCGGCTGCTCAACGCCCTCGAGGCGCGCCGCACCGCGCGTGCGGTCACCGTGGTGACCCGGGACGGCTCGGTCGGCGCCCGCGGCGAGATCGCCGACGTCGCTCGACGAGGTGCTGCGCCGCGCCGGCGCCGACGTCGTCTACGCCGCCGGCCCCACCCCGGTGCTGCACGCCGTCGCGCGGGCCGCCGAGGACGCACGGCGCCTGGAGCCAGACCGCGCTCGAGCAGCCGCTGACCTGCGCGACCGGCCTGTGCCACGGCTGCCCGGTGCCGGTCGTCGGCGAGGACGGGGTGGCCCGCACCGCGCGCGCGCCTGCGCCGACGGGCCGGTGCTGCGCGGCGACCGGGTGCGCTGGGACGACCTGGTGGGGGCGCAGCCGATGACCGTGCTCGCCGGGCTGCGCCTGCCCTCCCCGGTGCTCGTGGCCGCCGGCTGCGGCGGCACCGGCCGCGAGCTCGCGGCGTACGGGTCGCTCTGGAGGCGCTGGGCGCCTTCACCACCCGCACCATCACCCTCGACGCCCGCCGGGGCGGGCCGGCTGCCGCGGCTGCTCGAGTCGCCCTCGGGCCTGCGTGCACGCCACCGGCCTGCCCAACCCCGGCGTCGACGGCTTCCTGGCCACCGAGCTGCCCTGGCTGCTGCAGCAGCGGGCCCGGGTCGTGGTCTCGGTGGCCGCGCGCAGCCTCGGGGAGCTGGCCGAGCTGGCGCGGCGCCTCGGCACCGCGCCCGGGATCAGCGCGGTCGAGGTCAACGTCTCGCCCGCCCGACGCCGGCCCGGAGCCCGAGCTGATGCTGGCCCGGGAGCCCTTCCAGGTCGGCGCCGCGGTCGCCGCCGTCGAGCGCGAGCTGCCCCGCGGGGTCCCGGTGCTGGCCAAGCTGCGCCCCGACGCCGTGCCGCGTCGTCGAGGCGGCGCGCGCCGCCGTCGACGCCGGCGCCCAGGCGCTGGTCGTCGGGCAGGCGCTGCCCGCCTCGATGCCCGACGGGCGTGCCGCCGGCCTGAGCGGGCCGGCCGTGGGTCCGCTGTCGCTGCGCTGCGTGGCCGAGGTGCTCGCCGCTGTCGACGTGCCGGTCGTCGCCGGCGGCGGCGTCGCGACCGTGGCCGACGTGCGCACGCGGCTCGCCGCTCGGCGCCGCCGCCGTCGCAGGTCGGCGCCGCGCTGCTGCACGACCCGACCACCGCTGCGCGGCTGGTCGCCGCGCTCGCCGGGACCAGTGACGAGCCCGCCAGCCAGGGGAGAGCACCTGATGAGCACCTTCGGAACCCGCCTGCACGCCGCGATGGCCGCCCGCGGCCGCCTGTGCGCCGGCATCGACCCGCACGCCGCGCTGCTGCGGGGCTGGGGCCTCGACGACGACGTCGCCGGCCTCGAGCGGTTCGCGCTGTCGGTGGTCGAGGCGGTGGCTCCGGTGGCCTCGGTCGTCAAGCCGCAGTCGGCCTTCTACGAGCGGTTCGGCAGCCGCGGCATCGCGGTGCTCGAGCGGGTGGTGACCGAGTCGCGCGCGGCCGGCGCGCTGGTGCTGCTCGACGTCAAGCGCGGCGACATCGGCTCCACCTCGCAGGCCTACGCCGACGCCTACCTCGACCCCGCCTCCCCGCTGGCCTGCGACGCGATCACCGTGAGCCCCTACCTCGGCCTGGGCTCGCTCGACCCGTTCGTCGACACCGCGCGCCGCCACGGCGCCGGGCGTCTTCGTGCTGGCGCTGACCTCCAACCCGGAGGGCCCCGAGGTCCAGCACGCGGTGGGCGCCGACGGCGTACGGGTCGCCGGACCGGGTGCTCGACCACCTGCGCGGCCTCAACGCCGGTGCCGAGCCGCTCGGGCTCGTTCGGGGCGGTGGTCGGCGCGACGATCGCGCAGCCCGCCGAGGGTCCCGCCTTCGACCTGGCCTTCGGCGGTCCGGTGCTGGCGCCGGGCTTCGGCGCGCAGGGCGGCACCGTCGACGACCTGCGGCGGATCTTCGGCGCCTCCGCCTCGCACGTGCTGGCCAGCTCCTCGCGCGAGGTGCTGCGGCCTGGGCCCCGACCGGCCGGCGATGCGCGACGCGGTGCGGGCCATCAACGACGAGCTGGTCGTGCTCGGATGAGGGCGCTGGGCGCCGGGCTCGTGGTGCTCGGGCTCGCGCTGCCCCTGGGCGGGTGCGGCCAGGACCGGTTCGAGGCCTACTGCGAGCGGGTCGAGGAGCACCAGGTGGCGCTCACCGAGGCGGTGGCCCAGGGCGGTCCCGACGCACTGCTGGGCGTGCTGCCGCGGCTGCAGGAGCTCGGCGAGGCCGCGCCGCGCGACGTCGCCGACGAGTGGCAGCAGGTGGTGGGCCGCCTCGAGGCGCTCGAGCAGGCGCTCGAGGACGCCGGCGTCGACTCGGCCGACTACGACCGTGCCGCGCCCCCCGAGGACCTGGTCGACCAGGAGCGTGCCGCCATCGACGGCGCGGCCCGCGAGCTGGTGCGTCCCACGACGCTCGCCGCGCTGCAGACGGTCGAGACCCAGGTGCGCGACGTGTGCGGCACCCCGCTGTACCAGTGACCCCGGTCGGGCCCGACCCGGGCTCCGGCGTTGCCGCCCACTGAGAACTCTGACTAGATTGGCCCCTCCGCGACCTGCTCCCGACGCACCGACACAAGGACCTGAGACGACGTGGCACTCCCTCCGCTCACACCTGAACAACGACAGGCGGCCCTCGAGAAGGCGGCCGCCTCCCGTCGGGAGCGGGCCGAGGTGAAGAACCGCCTCAAGAACTCCGGCGCCTCGATCGTCGACGTGCTCGCCGAGGGCCAGACCAACGAGGTCATCGGCAAGATGCGGGTCGTCGACCTGCTGCAGTCGATGCCCGGGCTGGGCAAGGTGCGCGCCAAGCAGATGATGGAGCGGCTCGGCATCGCCGAGAGCCGCCGGGTGCGCGGCCTGGGCACCAAGCAGGTCGCCGCCCTCGAGAAGGAGTTCAGCTCCCGAGAGGCCCGGTGAGCCCCGCGGAGCCCACGCCCGCGCGTCGTACCCGCCTGGTGGTGCTGGCCGGCCCCACGGCCGTCGGCAAGGGCACCGTGGCCGCCGCGGTGCGCGAGCTGCACCCCGACGTGTGGATCTCGGTCTCGGCCACCACCCGGGCGCCGCGTCCCGGCGAGGTCGACGGCGTGCACTACCGGTTCGTGAGCGACGCGGAGTTCGACGCCCTCGTCGAGGCCGGCGAGATGCTCGAGTGGGCGGTCGTGCACGGCGCCGCGCGCTACGGCACCCCGCGCGGGCCCGTGGAGGAGGCGCTGGAGGCCGGACCGGCCCTCGATGCTCGAGATCGACCTGCAGGGCGCCCGCCAGGTGCGCGCCGACGATGCCCGACGCGCTGTTCGTCTTCCTCAAGCCGCCCTCGTGGGAGGAGCTGGTGCGCCGGCTGGTCGGGCGCGGCACCGAGACCGCCGAGCAGCGCGAGCGTCGCCTGCTCACCGCGCGCGAGGAGCTGGCCGCCGAGCCGGAGTTCGACGTGACCATCGTCAACCACGAAGTTCACGCTGCGGCCCACGACTTGGTAACCTTGATGATGCTCGACCCGAGCAACCACCCCAACGATCTGTGAGGCCTTCTTGTCTGCCCCGAACATCGACGCCGTGGGAGTCACCAACCCCTCGATCGACGACCTGCTGACGAAGACCGACAGCAAGTACAAGCTCGTGCTGTACAGCGCCAAGCGCGCGCGCCAGATCAACGCCTACTACTCCCAGCTCGGCGAGGGCCTGCTGGAGTACGTCGGCCCCCTCGTGGAGACCCACGTGCAGGAGAAGCCGCTGTCGATCGCGCTGCGCGAGATCAACGACGACCTGCTGACCTGCGAGGACGTCGACCCCGCCGAGCTCGCCGCCGAGGAGGCCGCCGCCAAGGCTGCTGCCGCCGACGCCGCCGCGTTCAGCCAGGGCGAGTGAGCTGAGCACCCACTCCACCACGCAGGCCGCTTCCCCGTCGGGGGAGCGGCCGCTGCGATTTCCAGGCCGCGCGTGGTCCTCGGCGTCGCCGGCGGGATCGCGGCCTACAAGGCCTGCGAGCTGCTGCGCCGCCTGACCGAGTCCGGGCCACGACGTCACCGTGGTGCCGACCGCCGCGGCGCTGCGCTTCGTCGGGGCGCCCACCTGGGCGGCGCTGTCGGGCAAGCCCGTCAGCGACGAGGTGTGGGACGACGTGCACGAGGTGCCGCACGTGCGGATCGGCCAGCAGGCCGACCTGGTCGTGGTGGCGCCCGCCACCGCCGACCTGCTGGCCAAGGCCGCGCACGGCCTGGCCGACGACCTGCTCACCAACACGCTGCTCACCGCCCGCTGCCCGGTGGTGCTGGCCCCGGCCATGCACACCGAGATGTGGGAGCACCCCGCCACCCGCGCCAACGTCGCCACCCTGCGCGAGCGCGGGCGTGCTGGTGCTCGAGCCCGCCGAGGGCCGCCTGACCGGCGCCGACACCGGCAAGGGCCGGCTGCCCGAGCCCGCCGAGATCTTCGAGGCCTGCCGCGAGGTGCTGGCCGGGGGCGGCCGCCGCGACCTGGCCGGCGCCACGTGCTGGTCTCGGCCGGCGGCACCCGCGAGCCGCTCGACCCGGTGCGCTACCTGGGCAACCGGTCCTCGGGGCGCCAGGGCTACGCGCTGGCGCGCGCGGCGCTGGCCCGCGGCGCCGAGGTCACGCTGGTCAGCGCGAACGCCTCGCTGCCCGACCCCGCCGGCGTCAAGGTCGTGCACGTCGCGACCACCGCCGAGCTGCGCGAGGCCGTGCGTCGGTGCCGCCGGTGGCGCCGACGCCGTGGTGATGGCCGCGGCACCCGCCGACTTCCGTCCCGTCGACGTCAGCGGCGCCAAGATCAAGAAGCGCGAGGACGGCTCGGTCGCCCCCGTCGACGCTGGTGCAGAACCCCGACGTGCTCCACGAGATCGCCCACGACCGGGCCCGCGCCGGCCAGGTCGTGGTCGGCTTCGCCGCCGAGACCGGCGACGAGAGCGGCAGCGTGCTCGACCATGCCCGGGCCAAGCTCGCCCGCAAGGGCTGCGACCTGCTCGTCGTCAACGACGTCAGCGGGGGAGCGGTCTTCGGCAGCGAGGACAACCAGGCGCTGATCCTGGCCGCCGACGGCGAGGGGACCGACGTACCGCTGGGCTCGAAGTCGCAGCTGGCGCACGCGATCTGGGACCAGGTCGCCATCCGGATGAGGACCTGAACGACCCCACCCGGTAGAAATGACACGCCCCGCCCGAGGACCGGGCGGCGATACCGCAACCGAGGAGCCGAGATGTCCGGACGCCTGTTCACCTCTGAGTCGGTGACCGAGGGTCACCCCGACAAGATCGCCGACCAGATCAGCGACGCCGTCCTCGACGAGATGCTGCGCCAGGACCCGCACAGCCGGGTCGCCGTCGAGACCCTGCTGACCACCGGTCTCGTCGTGGTCGCCGGCGAGGTCGCCACCACCGGCTACGTCGACATCAAGTCGATCGTGCGCCAGCGGATCCTCGACATCGGCTACGACCACTCCGACAAGGGCTTCGACGGCACCACCTGCGGCGTCATGGTCGCCATCGGCGGCCAGTCGGGCGACATCGCCCAGGGCGTCGACACCGGCTACGAGTCGCGCCTGGAGTCCTCGGTCGACGCGATGGACAAGCAGGGCGCCGGCGACCAGGGCCTGATGTTCGGCTACGCCTGCGACGACACCCCTGAGCTGATGCCGCTGCCGATCAAGATCGCCCAGACGCTCTCGGAGCGGCTCTCGGCGGTGCGCAAGGACGGCACGCTGGCCTACCTGCGACCCGACGGCAAGACCCAGGTCACCGTCGAGTACGACGACGACAACGTGCCGGTGCGCATCGACACCGTCGTGCTCTCCACCCAGCACGCCGAGGACGTCGACCTCGAGACGATGCTGCAGCCCGACATCAAGAAGCACGTCATCGACCCGGTGCTGTCCTCCTTCGACATCCCCAGCGAGGGCTACCGGCTGCTGGTCAACCCCACCGGCCGCTTCGTGGTCGGCGGGCCGATGGGCGACGCCGGCCTGACCGGGCGCAAGATCATCGTCGACACCTACGGCGGCATGGCCCGCCACGGTGGCGGCGCGTTCTCGGGCAAGGACCCCTCGAAGGTCGACCGCTCCGCGGCCTACGCGATGCGCTGGGTGGCCAAGAACGTCGTGGCCGCCGGCCTGGCCCGCCGCTGCGAGGTCCAGGTCGCCTACGCGATCGGCAAGGCCCAGCCCGTCGGTGTCTTCATCGAGACCTTCGGCACCGGCACCGTGGCCGACGACAGGATCCAGAAGGCCGTCCTCGAGGTCTTCGACCTGCGCCCCGCCGCGATCATCGACGCCCTCGACCTGCTGCGCCCGATCTACGCCCAGAGCGCCGCCTACGGCCACTTCGGCCGCGAGCTGACCGACTTCACCTGGGAGCGCACCGACCGCGCCGACGCGCTGAAGGCCGCTGTCGGGGGCTGAGCCCCGCCCGGCGGCGCGGCGTCCCCGGCGGCTGCTAGACAACACCCCATGGCCGCAGGACCCGACGACCCCCACACCGAGCAGCCCGAGCTGCTGCCCGGGATGGTGCGCGCCACCCTCAAGCAGTCACAGGCCAAGGCCCGCGCCACCCGCGAGCGCAGGGCCGCCGAGGCCGAGACCGCGGCGGTGCTGCCGGTGGCGCGGGTGCTGGTCGACGTGCCGCTGGCCCACCTCGACCGGCCCTTCGACTTCTCCGTGCCGGCGGCGATGGCGGGCGACGCCGTGCCGGGCGCGCGGGTCAAGGTGCGCTTCGCGGGCAAGGAGACCGACGGGTTCCTCGTCGAGCGCGCCGAGACCACCGAGCACACCGGCACCCTGCTGCCGCTGCGCCGGGTGGTCAGCGCCGAGCCGGTGCTCAGCGCCGAGGTCGCCGCGCTCAGCGCCGCCGTCGCCGAGAGGTACGCCGGCAGCCGCGCCGACGTGCTGCGCCTCGCGGTGCCGCCGCGGCACGCCACCACCGAGAAGACCGAGGTGGCCGCGCCGCCGCCGGTGCCGCCCCACCCGCTCGAGCCGGCCGTCGAGGCGTGGGGCGACCACCTGCACGCCGCCGCGTGGCTGGGCCACCTGCGCTCCGGGGGCGCGCCCCGGGCGGTGTGGAACCCGCCACCGGGCGCCGACTGGCCGAGCCTGGTCGCCCACGCAGCCCTCAGCGCGCCGGGGGGAGTGGTGGTGTGCCTGCCCGACGGCAAGGACGTCGAACGCCTCGACGTGGCCCTCGGCGCCCTGACCGGCGAGCGGCCCGAGCACGCGGTGCTGACCGCCGACCTGGGCCCGGCTGCCCGCTACCGCTCCTTCCTCCAGCTGGCCCGGGGGCACCGGCGCATCGCGGTCGGCACCCGGGCCGCGGCCTTCGCCCCCGTGGCCGACCTGTCCCTGGTCGTGGTGTGGGACGACGGGGACGACCTGCACGCCGAGCCGCGGGCGCCGTACTGCCACACCCGCGAGACGCTGCTGCTGCGCGCCGAGCTCGCCGGCGCCGCCGCGTTGGTCGGCGGCTTCGCCCGCACCGTCGAGGCCGATCACCTGCTGCGCTCGGGCTGGGCCCACGAGCTGGTCGCGCCGCGCGAGCGGGTGCGGGCCGCCGCCCGCGTCGAGGTCGCCGGTGCGACCGACTTCGACCTGGTGCGCGACCCGCGGGCGCGCACCAGCCGGCTGCCGCGCCAGGTCCACGACCTGGTCCGCTCGGCGCTGACCGAGGGCCCGGTGCTGGTGCAGAACCCGCGCCAGGGCTACGTCGCCTCGCTGGCCTGCGAGCGCTGTCGCACGCCGGCCCGCTGCACGACCTGCGAGGGGCCGCTGCGGCTGCCCTCGCCGACCCGGCCGCCGACCTGCCGCTGGTGCGGCACCGCGGCACCTGCCTGGGCGTGCGCGGAGTGCGGCCACCGGGGGCTGCGGGCACCGGTGCTGGGCGAGGCCCGCACCGCCGAGGAGCTCGGGCGGGCGTTCCCCGCCGTGCGGGTGCGCACCTCGGCCCGCGACGCGGTCCTGGCGCGCGTCGACGACGCCCCCGCCATCGTCGTGGCCACCCCCGGCGCCGAGCCGGTCGCCGGGGGCGGGTACGCCGCCGTGGTGCTGCTCGACGCCTGGCTGCTGCTGGCGCGCCCCGACCTGCGCACCGACGAGGAGGCGCTGCGCCGCTGGGCCAACGCCGTGGGACTGGTGCGGCCCGGGGGTCGGGCGATGGTGGTGGCCGACGCGGCGCTGGCCCCGGTGCAGGCGCTGGTGCGCTGGGACGTGGGCGGCTTCGCGGCCCGCGAGGCCGAGAGCCGCTCCGAGGCCCACCTGCCACCGGCCTCGCGGCTGGCCACGATCACCGGTGAGCCGGGGGCCGTCGACGACGCGCTGGTGCTCCTCGAGGTGCCCGAGCCGGCCGAGCTGCTCGGCCCGGTCGAGCTGCCCGACGACGAGGGCAGGTGCCGCGTGGTCGTGCGGGTGCCCCGGGCGCAGGGGCAGGCGCTGTCGCAGGCCCTGGGCGACCTGCAGCGGATGCGCTCCTCGCGCAAGCTCGACCCGGTGCGGATCCAGGTCGACCCGCCGAGCCTGTGACCCGCCCCGGGCTCCTAGGATGGCCGCCATGCCCACCCAGCCGATCCGCCTGTTCGGGGACCCCGTCCTGCGCAAGCCGGCCGTCGAGGTCGTCGACTTCGACCGTGAGCTGCGCAAGCTGGTGGAGGACCTCACCGACACCATGCGCGAGGCGCCGGGCTCCGGGCTGGCCGCCCCCCAGATCGGTGTCGGCCTGCGGGTCTTCACCTGGTGGGTCGACGGCGAGCTGGGCCACCTGGTCAACCCGGTGCTCGACCTGTCCGAGGAGGAGCAGGACGGCCCCGAGGGGTGCCTGTCCCTGCCCGACCTGGTCTTCGACACCAAGCGCGCCCTGCGCGTGGTCGCCAAGGGCATGGACATGCACGGCGAGCCGGTGAGCGTCGAGGGCTCCGAGCTCCTGGCCCGCGCCATCCAGCACGAGACCGACCACCTCGACGGCATCCTCTTCATCGACCGCCTCGACACCGACGCCCGCAAGGCCGCGATGCGCGAGATCCGGGAGTCGGAGTGGTTCGGCCTCGAGAAGCCCACCGTCAAGCTCAGCCCGCACGCCACGCGCGGGCTGGCGCTGTGAGGAGAGAGACCACCTGATGCGCGTCGTCTTCGCCGGCACCCCCGAGGTCGCCCTGCCCGCCCTGGACGCGATCGTCGCCTCCGGGCACGAGCTCGTCGGGGTCGTCACCCGCCCCGACGCCCCGGCCGGGCGCGGCCGCAAGCTCGTGGCCAGCCCCGTCGCCCAGCGCGCCGAGGAGCTCGGCGTGCCGGTGCTCAAGCCCGAGCACCCCCGTGAGCCGGAGTTCCAGGACGCGCTGCGCGCCCTGCGCCCCGACTGCTGCCCGGTCGTGGCCTACGGCGCCCTGCTGCCGCAGTCGGCCCTCGACATCCCTGAGCACGGCTGGGTCAACCTGCACTTCTCGTGCCTGCCCGCCTGGCGCGGCGCGGCGCCGGTGCAGCACTCGATCTGGGCCGGGGACGAGGTCACCGGTGCCACCACCTTCCGCATCGTCAAGGCCATGGACGCCGGTCCGACCTTCGGGGTGATGACCGAGCGGATCCGCGAGCACGACACCGCCGGCGACCTGCTGACCCGCCTCGCCGAGGGCGGGGCCGGGCTGCTGGTCCAGACCCTCGACGGCATCGAGGACGGCTCGCTGGTGGCGCGCGAGCAGCCCGAGGACGGCGTGTCGATGGCGCCCAAGATCCTCGTCGAGGACGCGAAGATCGACTGGAGCGAGCCCGCGGCCGCGGTCGACCGTCGGATCCGCGCCTGCACCCCCTTCCCCGGCGCCTGGTCCCTCTTCGAGGGCGAGCGCATCAAGATCGGACCGGTCACCCCCGCCGAGGGCAGCCTGCCGCCGGGCGAGCTGGCGGTGGGCAAGAACCACGTCGTGGTCGGCACCGGCAGCGGCGCGGTGCGTCTGGGCGAGGTCAAGGCCTTCGGCAAGAAGCAGATGGCCGCGGCGGACTGGGCCCGCGGGGCCCGCCTGGCCAGCGGCGCACGCCTCGGCGACCCGGCCGAGGACTGAGGTGGGCAGGCCGCGGGTCGACCCGGCCCGCCAGGTCGCCTTCGAGGTCCTCAAGGCGGTCCGCGTGCAGGACGCCTACACCAACCTGGTGCTGCCGTCGCTGCTGCGCAAGCACGGGCTCAGCGGGCGCGACGCCGCCTTCGCCACCGAGCTGGCCTCGGGCACCCTGCGCCGCCGGGCGACGTACGACGCCGTGCTCGATGCCTGCACCGACCGGCCGCTGCGCAAGGTGGAGGCCAAGGTGCTCGACGCGCTGCGGCTGGGCGCCCACCAGCTGCTCGCGATGCGGGTGCCCCAGCACGCCGCGATCTCCACCACCGTCGACCTGGTGCGCTCCGAGGTGGGCCCCGGCGCCGGTGGGTTCGCCAACGCGGTGCTGCGCAAGGTCTCGCAGCGTGACCTCGACGCGTGGCTCGCCGAGCTGGCGCCCGCGCGAGGCACCGACCCGGTCGGCCACGACGCGCTGGTGCACAGCCACCCCGCCTGGGTCGTGGAGGCCCTCGGTGCCGCGCTGGAGGGGGGCGGCGCCGGCGACGAGATCGGCGACCTGCTGGCCGCCGACAACGTCGCGCCCGCCGTGACCCTGGTGGCCCGCCCCGGGCGCAGCACCCGCGAGGAGCTGCCCGGGGAGCCCACCGCCTACTCGCCGCACGGCGTCGTGCTCGGCTCCGGCGACCCCGGCCAGGTGCCCGCGGTCGCCGAGGGGCGCGCCGGGGTGCAGGACGAGGGCTCCCAGCTCGTCGCCGTCGCGCTGGCCGACGCCCCGATCGAGGGGCCCGACGAGCACTGGCTCGACCTGTGCGCGGGCCCGGGCGGCAAGAGCGCCCTGCTGGCCGCGCTGGCCGCCGGCCGCGGCGCCGACCTGCTCGCGGTGGAGCGCCAGCCGCACCGCGCCGAGCTGGTGCGCCGCGCGCTCGCCGGCGCCGACGGCGTACGCGGCGTGCTCACCGCCGACGGCACCCGCCCGCCGCTGGCCGCGGCGTCGTTCGACCGGGTGCTGGTCGATGCTCCGTGCACCGGCCTGGGGGCGCTGCGCCGGCGGCCGGAGTCGCGCTGGCGGCGCCGACCCGACGACCTCGAGGTGCTGGTCGACCTGCAGCGCCGGCTGCTGGCCTCGGCGCTCGACCTGGTGCGCCCCGGTGGCCTCGTGCTCTATGCGACCTGCTCGCCGGTGCTGGCCGAGACCCGCGAGGTGGTCACCGCGACGCTCGGGGCCGTCCCCGGCGCCGAGCTGGTCGACCTGGGTCCGCAGCACGCCGGGCTGCCCGGCGCCGAGGGGCCGCTGGCCGGCACCGTGCAGCTGTGGCCGCACCGGCACCGCACCGACGCGATGTTCATGGCGCTGCTGCGCCGCAGCTGACTCAGTCGTCGCGCAGGTGCCGCAGGTAGCGCCCCGGCTCGTCCAGGTAGCGGCGCCAGTGCTGGACCAGCTCGAGGTCCTCCCAGCTGGTGGTGCGCAGGCCCCACGGGCCGACCTCGAGGATGGTGGCCCCCGGCATCGCCGCCAGCACGGGGGAGTGGGTCGCGCAGAGCACCTGACCGCCGTCGTCGACCACCCGGTCGAGCGCCGCGACCAGGCCGAGCGTGGAGGAGAACGACAGCGCGGCCTCCGGCTCGTCGAGGCAGTAGAAGCCGGAGCCGTCGAAGCGGTGGGCGAGCACGGAGAGGAACGACTCGCCGTGGCTCATCTCGTGGAAGGCCGGCTCGTCGGGGACCCGCGCGCCCGGCGGGTGGTCGAGCAGGCTCTCCTCGAGGTAGGTGTACCAGCCGTGCATGGTCTCGGCGCGCAGGAAGAAGCCCCAGCGACCGGCGCCCAGGCCGCGCCGCAGCCGCAGCGCACCGGCCAGCGGTGACTCCGAGGCGCGGGTGCGGTGCCGGCTGCCGGTCGAGCCACCCTCCGGCGAGAGCCCGTACGCCGCTGCCACGGCCTCGACCAGCGTCGACTTGCCCGACCCGTTCTCGCCGACCAGGAAGGTCACGCCCCGCGGCAGCCGGAGGCCCTCGCGGGCGAGCTGGGCCACGGCGGGCACCGTCATCGGCCAGTCGTCGGAGCGTGGCGCCCGCCCGGGGTCGACCTCCACGCTGACCACCGGCGGCTGGTCGAAGTCCATGGTCGCCCACCCTAGGCTCAGCCCATGCCAGCCCAGTCGCCCGCCGTCGAGATCGAGGTCGACGACAAGGTCGTGCGCATCAGCAACCCCGACCGCGTCTACTTCCCCGAGTCCGGGCTCACCAAGCTCGACCTCGTCGAGTACTACCTGGCGGTGGGTCCGGGCATCGTCAACGCGCTGTGGGAGCGGCCCTGCATGCTGCACCGATTCCCGAAGGGCCTGGCCGGCCCGAAGGTGCACCAGAAGCGGCTGCCGAAGGGCGCGCCCGAGTGGGTCGAGACCGTCGAGCTGCACTTCCCGCGCTGGGACCGCACCGCCGACGAGCTGTGCGTGACCGGGCTGGCGCCGGTGATCTGGGCGGTGCAGATGTCGACGGTGGAGTTCCACCCCTGGAACAGCCGGCGCGCCGACACCGAGAAGCCCGACGAGTGGCGCATCGACCTCGACCCTGGCCCCGAGGCCGACTACGCGACGGTGCGCCGGGTCGCGCACGTGGCCCACGAGGTGCTCGACGAGCTGGGGGCGGTGGGCTTCCCCAAGACCAGCGGCAGCAAGGGCCTGCACGTCTACGTCCGCATCCCGCCCGAGCACGGGTTCGCGCAGGTGCGTCGCGCGGCGCTGGCCTTCGCCCGCGAGGTCGAGCGCCGCAGCGCCGACGTCACGACGACCTGGTGGACCAAGGACCGCGACCCGGCGGCGGTCTTCGTGGACTACAACCAGAACGCGCGCGACCACACGATCGCGGCGGCGTACTCGGTGCGGGGGCTGCCCGACGCCCGCGTCTCGACGCCGCTGCGCTGGGACGAGGTCGACGACGCCGACCCGCGCGACTTCACCATCGCCACCGTGCCGCAGCGCGTCGCCGAGCTCGGCGACCTGCACGAGGCGATCGACGAGCACCCCTTCGACATCGCGCCGCTGCTGGAGTGGGCCGACCGCGACGACCTGCCCGTCGAGGAGGGCTAGAGGAGGTCTCACCCCCAGGGGGTCGTGGAGGCCGGCGGGCCCGACTTCGTCTTCCTCTCGCCCGAGTCAGGCGTACCACGCCGGGCTGCCGCAGCCGGCGTGACGAGACCTCGCGCTGCCGCGAGGAGCAGCTCGTGGCTACCTCGGCGGCGGGTGGGTGCACCCGAGCCCGGCAGCGGTGTGGTCAGCGACGCAGGAGCACCTGCTGGAGCCGGCGGCGGGTCTGGGAGGATGACGTCTCGTGGGCATCCAGATCACTCCGAGCATCCTCAACGCCGACTTCGCCAACATCGGGGCGGAGGTGGCTCGCATCCCCAGCGCCGACTGGGTGCACGTCGACGTGATGGACAACCACTTCGTGCCCAACCTGACCTTCGGGCCGACCATGGTCGAGGCGATCGCGCGCTCCACCGACACCCCGCTCGACGCGCACCTGATGATCAACGAGCCCGACCGGCACGCCCCGGCGTACGTCGAGGCGGGCGCCGCCTCGGTGACCTTCCACGTCGAGGCGGCCGCCGCGCCGGTGCGGCTGGCCCGTGAGATCCGCTCCGCGGGCGGGCGGGCCAGCATGGCGCTCAAGCCGGCCACCCCGGTCGAGCCCTACGAGGACCTGCTGCCCGAGCTCGACATGCTGCTGCTGATGACGGTCGAGCCCGGCTTCGGCGGGCAGAAGTTCCTCGACCTGGTGCTGCCCAAGATCCGCCGCGCCCGCGCCCTGATGGACAAGCACGGCGTCGAGACCTGGCTGCAGGTCGACGGCGGGGTCTCCCTCGAGACGATCGAGCGCTGCGCCGAGGCCGGGGCCGACGTCTTCGTCGCCGGCTCGGCGGTCTACTCCGCCCAGGACCCCGACGCGATGGTCGAGGAGCTGCGGGCCTCGGCCGCCGCGGCCCAGGCCTGACACCAGGCCCTCGCCCAGCCCCCCACCCGTGTGGTGGGGCTCACCCCCGTCGCCGCCGCCGCGTGTGGGAGACTGCGGGGGACGAGTGAACATTGCTCGCGTGCTCTGGGGTCGGTGGAAATCCGAGCCGGCGGTGACTGGCCGAGAGGCCGGAAGTCCGCGACCCGGTCACCGCCAGTGACCGGTTGACCAGGTGTGAGTCCTGGACCGACGGTCACAGTCCGGATGGGAAGTGCACGCACAGCAGGCTCATCCGCCGACGCTTCGCGCGCGGCGTGGGTCCGCAGTCAGCCCCGGGGTCCGCGACGGACCGAGAAGGGCGGCGGACATGGCCGGCACGAGCGACGTCGAGCGCGACGCGATGCGTCGTGCGCTCGAGCTCGCCGCACGCCCCGGCGCCCCGCTGCACCCCAACCCCCGCGTCGGCTGCGTGCTGCTGCGTCCCGACGGCAGCACCCTCGCCGAGGGGTTCCACCGTGGCGCCGGCACGCCGCACGCCGAGGTCGACGCCCTGGCCGGTGCCGGGGCCCAGGCGCGGGGCGCGACGGCCGTGGTCACCCTCGAGCCCTGCAACCACACCGGACGCACCGGCCCGTGCTCGCAGGCCCTCGTCGCCGCCGGCGTACGCCGCGTGGTGCTGGCCCAGCGCGACCCCAACCCGCTCGCGACCGGCGGGGTCGAGACCCTGCGTGCCGCCGGCCTCGAGGTCGAGGCCGGGCTGATGGCCGCCGAGGCGACCGCGCTCAACCGGGTCTGGACCTTCGCCGTCGAGCACGGTCGCCCGTTCGTGACGTGGAAGCTGGCGACCACTCTCGACGGGCGCAGCGCCGCAGCCGACGGGACCAGCCGTTGGATCAGCAGCACCGCCTCACGCCGCGACACCCACCGCCTGCGGGCGCTCTCCGACACGATGCTGGTCGGCACCGGCACGGTCGCCGTCGACGACCCGCTGCTGACGGTGCGCGACGCCGACGACCGGCCGCTGCCGCGCCAGCCGCTGCGCGTGGTGATGGGGCGCCGCGACGTCGACCCGGGCGCGCGCCTGCTGGCCCCGGTCGCCGGCGTCGACGACGCGCCGACCCTGCACCTGCGCACCCGCGACCCGCACGAGGCCCTGGGCGAGCTGGCCGCCCGTGAGCGTCGCCACGTCTTCCTCGAGGGCGGGCCCACCCTGGCCGCGTCGTTCCTGGCCGCGGGTCTGGTCGACGAGGTCGTCGCCTACGTCGCGCCGTTCCTGCTCGGCGCCGGGAGCAGCGCCGTTGCCGACCTGGGGATCGCCACCATCGCCGAGGCCTGGCGCCCCGAGGTGCTCGACGTCGCCGTGCTCGAGCCGGTCGTCGCCGGGGAGCAGCCCGACGTCCGGTTCACGCTCGCTCCACCTGTCCGCACGCCCCGTACCCCCGCACGAGGAGACGCCTGATGTTCACCGGGATCGTCGAAGAGCTCGGCACGGTCGCCGCGATCGACGACCTCACCGACGCCATCCGACTCACGATCAGCGCCAGCGAGGTGCTCGAGGGCACCGGACTGGGCGACTCGATCGCCGTCAACGGCTGCTGCCTGACGGTGGTCTCCGTCGACGGGGGGGCCTGGACCGCCGACGTGATGAAGGAGTCGCTCGACAAGACCTCGATGGGTGCGGTCCGCCCCGGCGACCCGGTCAACCTCGAGCGCGCGGTCACCGCCGAGAAGCGCCTGGGCGGCCACATCGTGCAGGGCCACGTCGACGGGGTCGGCGAGGTGCTGCGCCGTGAACCCAGCGAGCACTGGGAGGTCGTGGAGATCTCCCTGCCGCCCGGGCTGGCGCGCTACCTGGTCGACAAGGGCTCGATCACCGTCGACGGCGTCAGCCTGACCGTCGTCGAGGCCGGCCCCACCAGCTTCACCATCAGCCTGATCCCCGAGACCCTGGCGCGCACCACCCTGGGCCGGCGCCGGCCGGGGGACCGGGTCAACCTCGAGGTAGACATCCTCGCCAAGCACGTCGAGAAGCTGTTGGCGGCCCAGCTGCCGGGCAGCCAGCAGAAGGAGCACCACGCATGACCGAGCAGAACCCCACGCTGCAGCGCATCCGACTCGACAGCGTCGAGCGGGCCGTGGCCGACATCGCCGCCGGCCGGGCCGTGGTCGTCGTCGACGACGAGGACCGCGAGAACGAGGGCGACATCATCTTCGCCGCCGCCAAGGCCACGCCCGAGCTGATGGCCTTCACCATCCGCCACTCCAGCGGCGTGATCTGCGTGCCGATGCCCGCCGACATGCTCGACCGGCTCGAGATCCCGCTGATGACCCCGCACAACAAGGACAAGCTGCGCACGGCGTACACGATCTCGGTCGACGCCCGCGACGGCGTCTCCACCGGCATCTCGGCCGCCGACCGCGCGCACACCGCGCGGGTGCTGGCCGACTCCGCGACCGAGCCCTGGGAGATCACCCGGCCGGGCCACGTCTTCCCGCTGCGCTACCGCGAGGGCGGGGTGCTGGTGCGCCGCGGCCACACCGAGGCGGCGGTCGACCTGGCCCGGCTCGCGGGGCTCACGCCGGCCGGCGTGCTGGTCGAGGTCGTCAACGACGACGGCACGATGAAGCGCGCCGTCGAGCTGCGGGAGTTCGCCGACGAGCACGGGCTGGCGATGATCTCGATCGAGGACCTGGTCCGCTACCGCCGCCGCCACGAGACCCTGGTCGAGCGGGCCGCCGTGACCCGGCTGCCCACCCGCCACGGTGAGTTCACCGCCTACGGCTACCGCATCACCGTCGACGGCTCCGAGCACGTCGCGCTGGTGCACGGCGACCCGGCCGACCTGGCCACCGACGAGCCGGTGCTGACCCGGGTGCACTCGGAGTGCCTGACCGGCGACGTGCTGCACTCCTTCCGCTGCGACTGCGGGCCCCAGCTCGACGAGGCCCTGGAGCGCGTCGTGGCCGAGGGCCGCGGCGTCGTGGTCTACCTGCGCGGCCACGAGGGCCGCGGCATCGGCCTGCTCGGCAAGCTGCAGGCCTACCAGCTGCAGGACGGCGGGCGCGACACGGTCGACGCCAACCTCGACCTGGGGCTGCCGGCCGACGCGCGCCACTACGGCACCGCCACCCAGATCCTGCGCGACCTCGGGGTGCGCTCGGTGCGGCTGATGACCAACAACCCCGACAAGGTCAGCAGCCTCGAGGACTTCGGGGTCCCGGTGGCCGAGCGGGTCCCGTTGACCCCGCACCCCAACGACCACAACCTGACCTACCTGCTGACCAAGCGCGACCGGATGGGCCACGTGCTGCCCGACCTGGTCGACCCCGCTGACCCCACCGACCCCGCTGTCGACCCAGCTGTCGACCCAGCTGTCGACCCAGCGACGAACGGAGCTGTCTGATGAGCGGCCACGGAGCCCCCACCGCCGAGCCCGTCGACTGCAGCGACCTGCGGGTCGCCGTCGTCGCCGCCTCCTGGCACACCCAGGTCATGGACGGCCTGCTGGCCGGCGCCCGGCGCGCGGCCGACGACTTCTCGGTGCGCGACCTCGAGGTGGTGCGGGTGCCCGGCACCTTCGAGCTGCCCGTGGTCGCCTCGGCCCTGGCCGAGCGGGGCTACGACGCCGTGGTCGCCCTGGGCGTGGTCATCCGCGGTGGCACCCCGCACTTCGACTACGTGTGCAACGCCGCCACCGACGGGCTGGGCCGGGTCGCCCTCGACCACACCGTGCCCGTCGGCTTCGGGGTGCTCACCTGCGACGACGACCAGCAGGCGCTCGACCGCGCCGGGCTGGAGGGCTCGAAGGAGGACAAGGGCTACGAGGCCACCGCCGCCGCCCTGCACACCGCCCACACCCTGCGCTCGCTGCGCGGCTGAGGCCGCCCGTGCTCGGCCGCCCGTCGGGAGTTTCGTCGGGCGCCCGATGAAACTCCCGCCGGGCCGATGAAACTTCATCGGCCCGGCACCAGTTTCGTGGTGCCGCCTGTCTCGTCAGGAGGTACGGCGGTGCCCCGGACGGTCCTCGGCGATCCAGGCGGCGCCCAGCCGCATGCCCTCGGCGATGACGCCGATGGCCAGGTAGATGCCCGAGACGCCGGCGAGCCCGACCCCGAGGGCGAGCAACGCGATGTTCGAGTCGTCCCGGCGGCCCCCCGCCCCTGCGTCGACGAGCAGCCAACCCAGCACCTGGCCGATCGAGGCCAGGACGATGATCGACCAGGGCCGCAACCGACCGGAGGCCGTCGTGTACTCGGTGGGGGGCTGGCCGAGCGCCTCCAGCCGCAGCGCCTCGTGGCGTGCGGCCCGCTCGGCGAGGCCGTCCTCGTGGGGCTCGACCATCGGCGTCTCCTTCGTGCTGGTCCCGGAACCTGAGAGATCTTTACCATGCTGGTCCGCGCCGCCGGCTCTGACAGGCTGGAGCGATGAGCGCAGGACTGACGGGACTGGTCGTCGCGGTCGTGGTGGCCGTGGGGGTGCTGCTGTGGCTGGCGGCCGAGACGGCGTTGGGCCGGGGCGCGGACCGGTCGCAGGCACGACCCCCGCTCGCCGAGCGGTGGCAGCGCCGCACCGGCCTGCGCAGCGCGGCCCTGGTGCTGCTCGGCCTGGGGGTCGGCGCCGGCGTGCTCGGCGCGGCCGCCCTGGTCGGGGGCGGCACCAACCGCGGGGCCGGGATCGACCTCGTCGGGCTGGCCATGGCGCTGGTCCTCGTCGGGGTCAGCCTGCTGGCGACCTGGTGGCGCCTGGGCGGCCGGCGTCGGTGATGCCCGAGCGCCACTCGTCGGCCAGCAGCGCGTAGGCGTAGGAGTCCACCCAGCCCAGGTCGCGGTGCAGCGACTCGGCGACTCGGTGCGCCTCGCGGCGCATGCCCACCCGCTCCATCAGGCGCCACGAGGCCGTGTTGTCGGCCAGGCAGTCGGCCGTGACGCGGCGCAGCCCGAGGTCCTCGAAGCAGATCGCCAGCATCGTCTCGAGCGCCTCGGTGGCCAGCCCCCTGCCGGCGTACGCCGGGTCGAGGACCCAGCCCAGGTCGCCCTCCACGCCGCCCGCGGCCGGGGCGACGTCGGTCTGCGCCCACCCGTCGCCCACCCGGAGCATCAGGTCGCCCACCAGGCGGCGCTCGTGCTCCACCAGCAGGGTCCTGGCGAGCCGCTCGGGGCGTGCGTACCAGGCACGGAAGGCGTCGAGGTCCGCGGCGCGGGCGCCCAGCCACCGGTCGACGTCGGCGCGCCGCCGGTAGGCCCACACCTCCTCGACGTCGCCCACCGTCGCCGGGCGCAGGCGCAGCCGCTCGGTGCACCGCGGCCAGGCGAGCCGGTCGAGGGGGCGGTCGGGGGGAGCAGGGGGCTCGTGGTCGGGCACGGCGACATCGTGTCGCGCAGGTCTCGTTCGTGCCAGCCGATAGCGGGTGCCGCTGGGCCACCACCTAGGCTGAGGCACCGTGAAGACGTTCGAGGAGCTCTGGACCGAGCTGGCCGAGAAGGCCCGGACCCGCCCCGAGGGGTCGGGCACCGTGCGAGAGCTCGACGCGGGGGTCCATGCGATCGGCAAGAAGCTGGTCGAGGAGGCCGCCGAGTCCTGGATGGCCGCCGAGCACGAGGGCAAGGAGCGCGCGGCCGAGGAGATCAGCCAGCTGCTCTACCACGTGCAGGTCCTGATGCTCGGGCTCGGCCTCGAGCTCGACGACGTCTACGCCCACCTCTGAGAGGCCACCGCCATGTCGTTGCTGAGAGTGGCGGTCCCCAACAAGGGATCGCTGTCCGTCTCCGCCTCCGAGATCCTCAAGGAGAGCGGGTACCGCCAGCGTGAGGACTCCAAGCAGCTCACGCTCACCGACGCCGAGAACGGCGTCGAGTTCTTCTACCTGCGCCCGCGCGACATCGCGCTGTACGTCGGCGAGGGCACCCTCGACGTCGGCATCACCGGACGCGACCTGCTGCGCGACTCGGGCGCGAAGGCCGACGAGGCGCTCGACCTGGGCTTCGGTCGCAGCCGCTTCCGCTTCGCGGCGCGCCCCGGGCGCTACACCGAGCTCTCCGATCTCGCGGGGGCGCGGATCGCGACGTCGTACACCGGGGTCGTGCGCGCGTTCCTGGAGGAGCGTGGCATCGAGGCCAGCGTCACCCGCCTCGACGGTGCCGTCGAGACCAGCATCCAGCTGGGTGTCGCCGACGTCATCGCCGACGTCGTCGAGACCGGCAGCACCCTGCGCCAGGCCGGGCTCGAGGTCTTCGGCGAGACGATCCTGGAGTCGGAGGCGGTGCTGATCACGCGCTCCGGCGACGTCCCCGAGGGGTTCGAGTCGCTCAGGCGACGCATCGAGGGCGTCCTGGTGGCGCGCAGCTACGTGATGATGGACTACGACATCCCCAGCGAGAAGGTCGCCGACGCGGTGCGGCTGACCCCCGGCATCGAGAGCCCCACGGTGGCCCCGCTGCATCGAGAGGGCTGGTCGGCGGTGCGGGCGATGGTCCCGCGCGCCGGCGCCCAGCGCCTGATGGACCAGCTCTGGCAGCTCGGTGCCCGCGGCATCCTGCTCACCGACATCCATGCCTGCCGCCTCTGAGGGCGGCGCGGCGGTGCCCGCCCCGTCCCCGGCGTTGCCGGTGACCTACCGCCCCCTGGGCCCGCGCATCGTGGGCATCGGGCTGGGGGTGGGGCTGCTCGTCGTCTTCGCGGCCGCCTGGATCAGCTTCGGGCCCGACGTGCGCGCCCGGTTCACTCTCTTCCAGCGCAGCACCCTGGTCTTCCTGGGTGCGCTGGGCTTCGGGGCCATCTTCGCGCTGGTGCGCTCGCGGGTGGTCGCCGAGCGGGGGCGCCTGGTGATCGTCAACGGGTTCCGGCGTCGAGAGCTGGCGTGGGAGCAGGTGGTCAGCGTGCGCCTGCCCCCGGGCGCGCCGTGGGCGACCCTCGACCTCAGCGACGGCACCACGGTCTCCGCGATGGGCATCCAGGGCTCCGACGGGGCTCGCGCGCAGCAGGCGGTGCGCGAGCTGCGTGCGCTGGTGGCCGAGCCGCCGCACTGAGCGCAGCGGGCCGCGCGGCCGGTCAGTCGACGGCGCGGATGCCCCACGATCCCGAGTGCTCGTCGCCCGGGCTGCCGGCCGGCGCCAGGACCACCAGATCGGTGCCCGAGCGCAGCGCGTCGGGCGGCGCGGTCATCGGCTCGACCGCCAGCGAGCGGCGCGGACCGCGACCCGCGTCGTCGGCGGTGTAGACCTGCAGGTGGGTCCAGGCCGGGTCCACCCACAGGCTCACGCCCTCGCCGGTGCGCGGGTCGCGCACGGTCGTGGTGGCCCGGCCCCACTCGTCGCGCTCGAGGTCGGTGAAGGTCGTGTCGAGCACGGTCGAGCGGACCGGCCGCGACACCCGGAAGTCCAGCTCGCCGCCGTCGACGCCCTCGGTCGCCACGGGGCGCTTGCGCTCGTCGGCGACCAGCGCGGTCGCGGCCGGCAGCGTCAGCTCGAGCTGGTCGACGGGGCCGTCGCCCACGCACAGGTAGGGGTGCGCGCCGGCGGCGTACGGCGCCTGCTCCGCCGACATGTTGGTGGCCGTCACGGTCACCGTCAGCCCGTCGGCCGAGAGGTCGTGCACCACGTGCAGGTCGAGGGTCCACGGCCAGCCCGACTGCGCCATCAGGCGGTAGGTCAGCGAGACCGAGTGAGCGGTGTGCTCCTCGAGCGTCCAGGCCGCCCAGCGCACCAGACCGTGGGAGGCGTTGCGCAGCTCGTGCTCGGTCAGCGGCACGCTCAGCGCGTGGTCGCCGAAGCTGAAGCGCCCCTCACCGAGGCGGTTGGGCCAGGGCACCAGCAGCTGGCCACGCCCGCCCCAGGAGTGCTCCTCGATCCCGAACCCGTCGACCAGCGGCCGGCCGGCGTACGTCAGCTCGCGCAGCGTCGCCCCGCTCTCGGTGACCACCGCGCGGTAGCCGCCGCCGAAGATCTCGAACTGGTCTCCGCTGGGTGCAAGCATGCGGCGACCCTAGTGGTCCGAGGCCGCGACACCCGGCACGACCGTGCGTGGCGGGACGCGCCCGGTGCCGTCGACCAGCACGTCGGCCCGGCCGCGGGTGCCCTGGCGCTCGAAGTGGTGCGCCTCGGCCTCGGCCCAGGCCTCCCAGTGCGGCTCGAAGGAGTCGCCGTCGCGCTCCAGCCCGCGGCGGCGGCGCAGCTCGGTGGGGGCGTCGACCCAGACCAGCACGGTGGTCAGGGGGGAGATGCGGGCGGCGCCGGCGCCGACGCCCTCGAGCACCAGCAGCGGCACCGGGGTGAGGGTGACGTCATCGCCCGGGGCGCCGGCCTGCCAGTCGTAGCGGGTGTAGCTGCTCGCCGCGTCGCGGTCGAGGGGGCTGAGCAGCTGCTCCAGCTGGTCGGGAACCCGCGGCAGGCCGTCCCAGCCCTGGTACATGTCGTCGAGCCGCACGACACGGGTGCGTACGGGCGAGGCCTGCTCGACGGCGGCGGCCAGCGTGGACTTGCCGGCGCCCGAGGGGCCGTCGATGCAGACCAGCCAGCCCGCACCGCCCAGCGTGGGCGGGCGGCTGGTGGCCAGGTCGAGGACCAGCCGGGCCACCTCAGAACGCGAGACCGAGGCCACGGTAGGTCTCCACCTCCGCCACGAAGCGGTCACCGGCCAGCAGCCGCACGCTGCGGCCGTGCTCGAAGAGCTCGCCCGCCTTGGCGTGCCGGAACCACACCAGGTCGCCGATCGACAGCATCGCCGCAGTGGGCCCCACCAGCGGGGTCTGCACCTCGCCGGCGCCCTCCAGGCCGGTCAGCCGCAGGCCGGGCGGCGCCCACGGCGTGGGCAGCCGGTCGGGGCCGGCCGCGCCCGAGGCCACCAGCCCGCCGCCGTGCACGGTCGCGACGTCGGCGGAGGGGCGCCGGGTCACCGGCAGAGCGAAGAACGCGGCCGGTCTGGGCGCGAACGAGCGGTAGTGGTCGAAGAGCGTCGGGACCAGCAGTCCGGAGCCGGCCGCGACCTCGGTGACCACCGGGTCGGCGGCGCTGGTCTCGACCGAGCCGGAGCCGCCGGCGTTCCACAGCTCGAGCCCCTCGGGGCCGACGAGGTCGAGGAGTGCGGTGTGGACCTGTCTTCGCCGCTCGGCCAGCTGGGCCAGGGAGGCGTCCTTGAGCCTGCGCACCACCAGCGAGCGGGCCCGGGCGCTGGGCACGTCGTCGGGCACCCCGGCCACCTGGCCCTCGTAGGTCATCGCCCCGACCAGCGTGAAGCCGGGCCGGGCGACGACCTCGCGGGCCAGGGCGGTCACGGCCTCGGCGTCGCGCAGCGGCGAGCGCTTGGGGCCCACGTGCCGTCCGCCGGCCTGCAGTCCCGCGTCGACGTCGATCGCCAGCCGCACCGGCACCGCCCGCGAGGCGCGCACCGAGTCGACGACGTCGAGGTGGGCTACGTCGTCGACCATCAGCGTGATCCGGTCCGCGGCCCGGGGGGAGGCCACCAGTGCGGCGAGCGCGGCCCGGTCGACGGTGGGGTAGGCGACCAGGAGGTCGTCGGTGACCTCGTGCTCCTCGAGCCACAGTGCCTCGGCGAGGGTGTAGGCCAGCACGCCGCGGAAGCCGTCGCGGCCCAGGGCGCGGCTCATCAGGCCCGGCACGCGCACCGACTTCGAGGCCAGCCGCAGCGGGGTGCCGCCCGCCCGGCGCTCGAGGTCGGCGGCGTTGGCGTCGAAGGCGTCGAGGTCGACGACCAGCAGCGGGGTCGGGGCCGGCTCGTCCAGGGCGCGCACCGCCGCATCGAGCCGGGCCGACAGCCGGCTGCGCGCCGCCGCGCCGCCCGGCTCGCCCGGGCCGGTGCCGCGGGCCATCAGGAGATGCCGCGCTTGCGCAGCAGCGCCTCGATGTCGGCCAGGTCGTCGTCGATGGCCGGCTTGCCCTTGCCGGCCCGGTCGGCGGGCGTGGGCTCCTCGGCGGGGGAGGCGAGCTCCTCGCGCCGGGCGCCACCGACCCGTCGGGAGCCGGAGCGACGGTCGAGCAGGCCGGCGCCGACGAGCAGCAGCACAGACGTGCCGGCCAGTGCGGCGCCGATCCACACCACGGGACTCAGCACCAGCCCGAACGCCCAGTCGCCGATCGCGTCGGTGATGCGGGTGAACATCTCGAGGGTCCCGGTCAGGTAGGCCGCGGGCACCAGCAGCGTCAACGCCGCGGCCCGCATGGCCGGCACCGCGCCCCGGCGGCGCCAGGCCCAGAGCGTGACGAGACCGCCCACGACGGTCAGGGTGATCGCGAGCGCTGTCCAGGCGGCCTCGTCCATGTCTCCAGGGTGTCACAGGAGGCCAGCGGCCGCTCCCGATGACCGGTGGCGACCGCGGGTGGGGATGATGGGGGAGTGGACGACCATGACCAGGGCGAGCGTCAGCGCCTGCTCGCCGGCCCCGGCTTCCCCGATGACACCGGTGCGGCCGAGCCGGCCCTCGTGGCCGCGCTCGCGGCGTACGACGCCGAGCCGCGCGACGCCGACACCTACCTGGCCTGCCTCGACGCGCTGCGCACCGCGCGGCTGCTGGTCCCGGTGGTGGCGTTGCTCGGCGAGGTCGAGGTCGACGAGCGGGGTCTGGCCCACGACAAGACCAGCGACATGGCCGCGGTGCTGCTCACCGGCGCCGACGGCCGCACCGCGCTGCTCTCCTTCACCGGCACCGCCTCGATGACGGCGTGGGACCCGCAGGCGCGACCCGTCCCGGTCACCGCGCCGTACGCCGCCCAGGCGGCGGTGCAGGAGGGTGCCGCGGCGCTGCTGGTCGATGTCGCCGGCCCGGCGCGGCTGGTGGTGCAGGGTGGAGACCTCGAGGCGCTGGGCGCTGGGTGGCGGCCGGTGCGGCTGGGCTCGGGCATCGGCTGGCTGCGACCCGGCGAGGCCTGACTGGGTGTGTCCCTGCTGTCTGGACGAGCTGTGTGGTCTCCGTGCGAGCCAGGTCATACCCAAGTGATGTGGCAGATGAGCAGTGGGACCTGTGGGGGGCCGGTGGGCGCTCCCGGCGCTCGGCGAAGTCGCTCGACGACAGGACCACCTCGACGGGCTGGCTCCAGCTTGCCTGCATCGCCACGACCCTGCGACACCTGTCCGGGGAACGAGCCCGCCGGCACTCAGTCGCGCTCGGAGCTTGACCCGCGTTGCGGTCCGCGTCCATCGCGGCTCGACTGGGGTTGTGCGCCTGGGTCCGGTGGAACAGTCCAGTGGTAGCTCGATCAAAGCGGCCTCGCCATCCGACACCTTCGAGGAGAACCCCTGTGAAGACTGAGTACCACGTCTTCGTCGACGGAGATGTCGGACGCTGCGGCGCCATCCTTCGCCACGTGGAGCCGCGGAGCCTGCGGACGCGCACCGTGTTCCGGATGGGCGAGGACGCTCCCCTCTACCTCGTGGACCATGTCGTCGATCACGACGGTGATGTCCGACGATGGAGACGGTTCACGTACGACTCGCCCACCTCGGAGCGCCAGCACTCAGGCACGCGCGACGCCGACGGCACCGTCCACGTGGACGGCACGCCGGCGCCGGCGCTCCGCGACGCGATCGGCGCCTACGGGGAACACCTGGTCCTGACACAGATGGTCGGAGACAACAAAAGATCCGCGTCCTACCTGCAGTTCGACGAGAGCGAGCCCGAGCAGAACCCCCAGGCGGCGGAACTGCGCAGGATCGGGATCGAGGCCACGGAGCTGCTGAACGGCTCCACCGTGGACGCCGAGCGCATCCGGCTCGTGCTGGCCGGACACTCCACCAATACGCACTGGTGCATCGACGGTGTCGTAGTGAAGTCCGACTGGTGTGGCGCTCAGTCGTTCCTGGCCGACGACCTCGACACTCTGTGCTCAGTGCTCGACCCCGAGGTGGCAGCGGCCATCGAGGAGTTCGCCGCGCGGGCGGTCGGAAGAGCCAGCAACTAGGCACGGGGGATGGGGAACAACACATCCGGCACCCGCTGTCGTCAAGAGGGACACACCCAGCGAGGTTTGGGCGCGCAGCGCTGCGTCGGCTAGAGTCTGTCCTCGACCGATCGGTGCGTCATGTGCTCCGCAAGGAGCGCACGTCGGACCGGTCTTCAAGCGGAGGCCAGGCACGATCGTCTCCCACCCGCATCGACCGCCAGCACCACAGGTCGTCGGGTCCGGTCCCGGGAGAGCACCTGTGCTCGCCCGTAGATGCTGAACCCCGCGTCGGGGGGACGTGTCGCGACTGGCTTCCGCTGCTTGCAAGCGGAAGCCTTTGTGCATTTGCGGCCCTCTTCCACGGCCGGGACGCGCAAGAGCCTCCGAGGACATCCCCACCAGGAGGACACATCAGCACCGAGCTTCGAATCAACGACCGGATCCGCGTCCAGGAGGTCCGACTCGTTGGCCCCAGCGGCGAGACCGTCGGCATCGTTCCCACCGCCGACGCGCTGCGCCTTGCCCAGGAGGCTGACCTCGACCTCGTCGAGATCGCCCCGATGGCCCGCCCCCCGGTCTGCAAGCTCATGGACTACGGGAAGTTCAAGTACGAGAACGCCCAGAAGGCCCGCGAGGCGCGGCGCAACCAGACGAACGTGATCATCAAGGAGATGAAGCTTCGTCCCAAGATCGACTCGCACGACTACGAGACCAAGAAGGGTCACGTGGTCCGGTTCCTCAACGCCGGCGACAAGGTCAAGATCACGATCATGTTCCGCGGCCGAGAGCAGCACCGCCCCGAGCTGGGCTTCCGCCTGCTGCAGAAGCTGGCCGAGGACGTCACCGAGCTCGGCTTCGTGGAGTCCTCGCCCAAGCAGGACGGCCGCAACATGACCATGGTCCTGGGCCCGCACAAGAAGAAGGCCGAGGCCAAGGTCGAGCACAAGGCCGCCAAGGAGGCCAAGGCCGCCGAGCGTGCCGCCGAGGAGGCCGAGGAGCGCGCCGAGCGCACCGAGCGCAACGCCGGTCGCCAGGCTGCTCCCAAGAAGGAGCGCGGTCGCTCCGAGAACCTCGATCCCGAGATCGAGGCCTGAGCACCGCCCGGGGCCTGCACCGGTCCCGCACCGAACTGCCGCAGCACGCAACGAGAGAGAGACACAGATGCCCAAGAACAAGAGCCACTCCGGCGCCGGCAAGCGCTTCCGCGTGACCGGCTCCGGCAAGATCCTTCGCGAGAAGGCCGGCAAGCGCCACAACCTCGAGAAGAAGCCCTCGAAGGTCACGCGCCGCATGACCGGCACCGTCGAGGTGGCCAAGGCCGACACCGCGCGCGCCAAGAAGATGCTCGGCATCTGAGCCTCGCCCACCCGTCAACCACCGGGCCGGCGCACCGGCCCTGACGTCGACCACCTCGGTCGGCAGAGCACCAAGGAGACACCATGGCACGCGTCAAGCGCGCAGTGAACGCCCAGAAGAAGCGTCGTACCACCCTCGAGCGCGCCAGCGGCTACCGCGGCCAGCGCTCGCGCCTGTACCGCAAGGCCAAGGAGCAGGTCACCCACTCCCTGGTCTACAACTACAACGACCGGCGCAAGAACAAGGGCAACTTCCGCAAGCTGTGGATCCAGCGGATCAACGCCGCGGCCCGCGCCCAGGGCATGACCTACAACCGCTTCATCCAGGGCCTGAACCTGGCTGGTGTCGAGGTCGACCGCAAGATCCTGGCCGATCTGGCCGTCAACGACGTCGCGGCGTTCAACGTCCTGGTCGAGACCGCCAAGAACGCCCTGCCCGAGGACGTCAACGCCCCCAAGGCGGAGGCCTCGGCCTGACCGCCCCCTCGGCTCCCCTCGTCGCGGGCAACACCCGCGTCAAGGACGCACGCAGGCTCAGCCGCCGTTCGGTCCGTTCCGAGCGGCGGCTGTTCCTCGCTGACGGCCCGAAGGCCGTCGAGGGCGCCCTCGAGGTGTCCGGCGCGCTGGTCGAGGTCTTCGCGACCCCCGCGGCCACCGAGCGGTACGCCGCCCTGGCCGGCGCCGCGCAGGAGTCCCGCGTCGCCTGGACCCTCGTCGACGACCGCGCGCTGGCCTCGTTGAGCGAGGCCGTGAGCCCCGCGGGGCTGGTCGGGGTGTGCCGCTTCCTCGACACCGACCTCGAGACCGTGCTGGCCGCCGCGCCGCGCCTGGTCGCGGTCTGCGCCGACGTGCGCGACCCCGGGAACGCCGGCACCGTGATCCGCTGCGCCGACGCCGCCGGCGCCGACGCCGTGGTGCTGGCCGGCAGCTCCGTCGACGCCTACAACCCCAAGACCGTGCGCGCCTCGGTGGGCTCGCTGTTCCACCTGCCGGTGGTCGTCGTCCTCGACGCCGCGGGCGCGGTGCGGGCGCTGCAGGCCGCGGGCCTGCAGGTGCTGGCCGCCGACGGCGCCGGCGAGCGCGACCTCTACGACTCCGCGCCCCTGGCGGGGCCGGTGGCCTGGCTCTTCGGCAACGAGGCCTGGGGGCTGCCGGCCGAGCTCGCGGCCCTGGCCGACCACCGGGTCTCGATCCCGATCCACGGTCGCGCCGAGAGCCTGAACCTCTCGACCGCCGCGGCGCTGTGCCTCTACGAGACCGCCCGCACCCAGCGGCGTACCTGACCCGGAGCAGCCGGGCCTCCTAGGGTGGGGCCATGCCGCCGGTCGCCCCGCCCCCGCCCTCCGACGAGGCACGGGCGCTGCTCGACGACCTCCCCGACGGCGTGGTGCTGGCCGGCGCCGACGGCGGTGTCCGGCACGTCTCGGCGCCCGCGGCGCGGATGCTCGGCGTCGACGCCGACGCGGCCCGGGGCCGACCGCTGCCCGACGTGCTGCGCCTGCAGGACCGCGACGGCGCGTCGTGGTGCGCCTGCAACACCCCGTTCGAGGGCCTGGCCACCCGCACCGCGGTGCCGGAGCAGCCGTGGCTGCTGCCCGACGGCAGCGAGGTGCTCGTGGCCGCGCGCATCCACCGCACCACGCTGCGCGACCCGGTCGACCGGGTCGCGGTGACACTGCGCTCGGGCCGGGGTCGGGCGCGACTCGACCGGGAGCGCTCCGACCTCGTGGCCACCGTCGCCCACGAGCTGCGCTCGCCGCTGACCGGGGTCAAGGGCTTCGTGCAGGCCCTGCTGAACCGGTGGGACAAGCTCACCGACGAGCAGAAGAAGCTGATGCTCACCACCGTCAGCTCCGACTCCGACCGTCTGAGCCGGCTGATCGCCGAGCTGCTCGACGTGGCACGCATCGACACCGGTCGGCTGCAGCTGCACCGCCGGCCCACCGACGTGGGCGTCATCGCCGGGCGGGCCGTCGCCTCGGTGCAGGCCGCCACCTCGCGACCGGTGCTGCTCGAGGACCCCGGCGACCTCCCCGACGTGATGGCAGACCCCGACAAGCTGGCGCAGGTGGTGACCAACCTGGTCGAGAACGCGGTGCGCCACGGCGACGGCACGGTGCTGGTGCGGCTCGAGGCGCTGGCCCAGGGCGCCGGCGAGGTCGGGGCCGCGGTGCGCGTCACCGTCGACGACGAGGGCGAGGGCATCCCCGAGGAGCTGCGGCGCCGCGTCTTCACCAAGTTCTGGAAGAGCGGAGCGCGTGGTGGCTCGGGGTTGGGCATGTACATCGTCGGCGGCCTGACCCGAGCCCACGGCGGCCACGTGGGCATCACCGACGCCCCCGGCGGGGGAGCGCGGGTGCAGGTGACCTGGCCGGTCGGTCCCGAGGCCTGAACCGGGCGGGGTCGTCCGTAGACTGCGCCCGAGCTACCAGCGAGAGGCAGTGATGTCGGGCCCGAACACCGATTACGACCCCGTCGAGGTCACCCCGCTCCAGGCGGAGGAGGTCGCGGCGTCCCGTGACGCCGCGATCGCCGCGATCGAGCAGGCCGGCGACCTCGAGTCGTTGAAGCAGGCGCGTCTCGAGCACGCCGGTGATCGCTCACCGCTGGCGCTGGCCAACCGCGAGATCGGCGCGCTGCCCCCTCAGGCCCGCAAGGAGGCCGGGCAGCGCATCGGCCAGGCGCGCGGCGCGGTCAACAAGGCGCTCGCCGCCCGCCAGGTCGTGCTCGAGGCCGAGCACGAGGAGCGGATGCTCGTCGAGGAGACCGTCGACGTCACGCTGCCCACCGACCGGCGCCGGGCCGGCGGACGGCACCCGCTGACCCTGCAGTCCGAGCTGATCGCCGACCTGTTCGTGGCGATGGGCTGGGAGGTCGCCGAGGGCCCGGTCGTGGAGGCCGAGTGGCTCAACTTCGACGCCCTCAACCTCGGCCCCGACCACCCGGCGCGCACCATGCAGGACACCTTCTGGACCGAGCCGGCCGACCACCACGTCGTGCTGCGCACGCAGACCTCGCCGGTCCAGGCGCGCACCATGCTGACCCGCACCCCCCCGATCTACGTCGTGTGCCCCGGCCGGGTCTTCCGCACCGACGAGTACGACGCCACGCACAGCCCGATGTTCCACCAGGTCGAGGGGCTCGTGGTCGACGAGGACATCACGATGGCCCACCTCAAGGGCACCCTCGACCACTTCGCCGGCCAGCTGTTCGGCGACGGCATCGACACCCGCTTCCGCCCGTCGTACTTCCCCTTCACCGAGCCGTCGGCCGAGGTCGACGTGCGCTGCTTCGTGTGCCGCGGCGTCGACGCTGACGCCTGTCGCACGTGTCGTGGTGAGGGCTGGATCGAGTGGGGCGGATGCGGCGTGGTCAACCCGCGCGTGCTGACCGCCTGCGGCGTCGACCCCGAGGTCTACAGCGGCTTCGCGTTCGGCATGGGCATCGACCGCTCGTTCATGTTCCGCCACGGCCTGGAGGACCTGCGACCGCTCTTCGAGGGCGACGTCCGCTTCAGCGCCGCGTTCGGAACCGAGATCTGAGGAATCATGAAGGCACCCGTCTCCTGGATCCGTGAGCACGTCGACCTGCCCGCCGAGGTGGGCACCGAGGAGCTCACCGACCGACTGACCATGCTCGGGCTCAAGCTCGAGGCGATCGAGCGACCCGGTGAGGAGATCACCGGCCCCCTGGTGGTGGGTCGCGTGCTCACCATGGAGCCCGAGCCGCAGAAGAACGGCAAGACCATCAACTGGTGCACCGTCGACGTCGGTGAGGCCAACGGCACCGGCGAGCCGCAGGGCATCGTGTGCGGCGCCCACAACTTCGCACCCGGCGACCTCGTCGTCACGGTGCTGCCCGGGGGAGTGCTGCCCGGCGGGTTCGCGATCAGCGCCCGCAAGACCTACGGCCACGTCTCGGCCGGGATGATCTGCTCGGCCGCCGAGCTCGGCCTGGGCACCGACCACGATGGCATCATCGTGCTCCCGCCCGGTGCCGGTGAGCCCGGCCAGGACGTGCGCCCGCTGCTCGGCTTCGACGAGGAGATCGTCGAGTTCGAGATCAACCCCGACCGGGCCTACGCCTTGTCGCTGCGCGGCATCGCCCGCGAGGCCGCACTGGGCTTCGACGCCCCGTTCCGCGACCCCGTCGAGCGCGACCTGCCGCCGGCCGACGAGGCCGGACACCCGGTCGAGGTCGAGGACCCCGAGGGCTGCCCGGTCTTCGTCGCGCGCACCGTCAGCGGCTTCGACCCCACCGCCGAGACCCCGTCCTTCATCGCCGACCGGCTCCGGATGGCCGGCATGCGCCCGATCTCGCTGGCCGTCGACGTCACCAACTACGTGATGCTCGAGACCGGTCGCCCGATCCACGGCTACGACCTCGACAAGGTGCAGGGCACCGTGCGCGTGCGCCGGGCCCGCGAGGGCGAGCGGCTCACCACCCTCGACGGCGCGCGGCGCGACCTGACGCCCGAGGACCTCGTCGTCACCGACGACTCCGGCGCCATCGGCCTCGGTGGCGTGATGGGCGGCGAGGCCACCGAGATCTCCGCGTCCACGACCCGCGTCCTGGTCGAGGCGGCGCACTGGGAGCCGGTCGCGATGTTCCGCACCGGCAAGCGCCACAAGATCACCTCCGAGGCCGGCAAGCGCAACGAGCGCGGCGCCGACCCGACCACCTGCGAACCGGCGGCCGACCGCGTGGTCGAGCTGCTGACGACGTACGGCGGCGCCACGGCGGAGCCCGGCGTCACCGTCGTCGGTGCCCCCCGGCCGCGTGAGGCGGTGCGTCTCGACGCGAGCCTGGCCCGCCGGGTCAGCGGCATGCCCATCGACGACGAGACCGCGGTCGCGCACCTGCGCGCCGTGGGCTGCGACGTGGTCGTCGAGGGCGAGCGCCTGCAGGTCACACCACCGCCGTGGCGCCCCGACCTCACCGACCCCCAGGACTTCTCCGAGGAGGTCGTGCGGATCGTCGGCTACGACCAGGTGCCCTCGGTGCTGCCCACCCCGCCATCGGGTCGCGGCCTGACCCGCGAGCAGCGCCTGCGCCGCCGGGTCGGGCGCACGATGGCCGGCCAGGGCTTCGTCGAGGTGCTGACCTTCCCGTTCATCGGCACCGGCGACCTCGACCTGCTGGGCCTGGGCGCCGACGACGACCGGCGCAGCCTGCTGCGGCTGAGCAACCCGCTCAGCGCCGAGGCGCCGTTCATGACCAGCACGCTGCTGCCCGGGCTGCTGCGCGCGGCCGAGCGCAACGTCGGCCACGGCACGACGTCGTTCGCCGTCTTCGAGAGCGCCCCCGTCACCGCGCCGCGCGGCAGCGGCCCGGCGCCGATCCTGCCGGTCGACCGCCGACCCACCGACGCCGAGCTCGAGGAGCTCGAGAAGGCGCTGCCGGCCCAGCCGGTGCACCTGGGCCTGGTGGCCGTCGGCGAGGCCGACGCCTCGGGCTGGTGGGGCACCGGTCGTCACGTCGACTGGTCCGACGCCGTCGAGGCGGTGCGCGGCGTCAGCGACGCGCTGGGCCTGGAGCTGCAGACCCGGGCCGCCGCGCTGGCGCCCTGGCACCCCGGCCGCTGCGCCGAGCTGCTGGTCGAGGGTGTCGTCGTCGGCCACGCCGGTGAGCTGCACCCGCGGGTCTGCACCGCCTTCGGCCTGCCGCCCCGCTCGGTCGCCGCCGAGGTCGACCTCGACCTGCTGGTCGAGCGTGCCGTCGACCTGCGCCCCGCACCGGTCATCTCGACCTACCCGGTGGCCAAGGAGGACGTCGCCCTCGTCGTCGACGCCGACGTGCCGGCCGCCTCGGTCGAGGCGGCGCTGCGCGAGGGCGCCGGTGAGCTGCTCGAGTCGGTCCGGCTCTTCGACGTCTACACCGGTGACCAGGTCGGCGAGGGACGCAAGTCGCTGGCCTTCGCGCTGCGCCTGCGCGCCCACGACCGCACCCTCGTCGAGGGCGAGGCGGCCGCCGCTCGCGACGCCGCCGTGGCCCTCGCCGCCGAGCGCACCGGGGCCACCCAGCGCTGACCCGGCCTGAACATCGCCCTGACCCGTCCCAGATCTCGCGTTGACCCGTGCCGGGTGGGCGCGAGACGAGGGCCGGGACGCTCCTATGGATCGTCACGTGGTCTGAGGGTGTTCGAGTAGTCGGTAGAGGTCTCTGGCTATGTAGCGCTTGAGGCAGCGTTTGATCTCGGGACTGGTCTTGCCCTCGGCGGTGCGCCGGTCGCGGTAGTCGCGGGTTGGCTGGTGGCAGGCCATGCGGGTGACGGCCACGGTGTGCAGGGCCCGGTTCAGCTGCCGGTCGCCGTAGGGGTTGAGCCGGTAGCGGGTGGTGGTCTGGCCGCTGTTGGCCGGGATGGGCGCGACACCAGCGAGCATCGCGGCGGTGGTGGTGGTCTCGGTGTCCCACGAGGCGTGCATGCGCAGCGCGGCGGGCGTCCTGACCATCGCCGGCAGCTTCTGGCCGCGGAACCGGGCACGGAGGGATTCGGGCGCGGCGATGACCAGGCTGAACAGCTGGCGCTGAGCGACCGTGGCGCCCTCAACGGCCGAACGCCGGGTCGCCAACAGCACCGACAACGCTTGCCGGTCACCGCCACGACGAGGGGTGCCGAGCCGGGGGCGGGCCAGGGCCTCCCGGGCTGCCCGGACCGCGTCCAGCGGGTCGGACTTGGCGCCGTTGCCACGCTTGGCCCGTTCGGGGCGGTCGAGCTCGATCACGAACTCCTCGCCGCGCTGCAGGTGCCTGGTGAGCCCGGCGCCGTGGCCGCCGGTGCCCTCGATCGCCCAAGCGCGTAGCGGGTGCTCCTCAGCGAACTCCACGAGCTCGTCGTACCCCTGGGCGGTGGTCTCGACAGTGATCTCCTCGATCACCGCGCCGGTGTGTGCATCGATCGCGGCCGCCGAGTGAGTGTGGACGTGGGTATCGACACCGATGACGACATCGACGACATCAGTCAGACAGGTCATGCGTTCTCTCCTTGCCATGGACGGGGACGTGGTTCCGGTCCAGGGCGGAGATTCGGCAGGACTGTGACGGGACACGCCGGCGCGGTAACGCCGGCGGTCAAGCTCCTGATCAGGCCAGCCACTCCGACCGGGCCGGGGCCGGCAACCACGAACGGACAAGTCCTGGCGAAGGCACAGGGCCAGTCAGGGGATGGGTCACCTCCATGGTCACCGACCACAGCCCAGCAGCATCAGGCTGCGAAGGGAATCCTCACAGTCAGGTGAGGGGCTGGTCCACGATCGCGGCGAAGCGGGCGTGCACGTCGGGGTCGCCGGTGACCGTGGGCTGGGCGGCCGGGTCGTCGGCGTCGCTGCGACGCCACAGCCAGGTGAGCAGCAGGCCGGCCGGGCCGGACACCACGGCGTCGGGGGCGCTGCCGGGGTCGGGCACCACCGCGACGACGGGTTCGTCGTACGAGGTGCCGGACGTGGGGGAGGTGCCGGTGAAGCGGCCCAGCTCGACCCAGAACCGGTCGCCGGTGTCGGTGCAGTCGACCCGCACGTGCTCGCCCGCGCCGTCGAAGCGCCCCCAGGGCGGGGTGCCTCCGAACATCACGTCGAGCGCCTCCAGCACGCCGTCCGAGGCCAGCGTCGGATCGAGCGGGGTGACCTGCCCGGCGGTCTGCTCGGCGTCGAGTCGGTGGATCATCGCCTCGTGGGCCTGACGCCGGTAGGTGAAGCCCACCGTCTGCTCGCTGGACCAGGTCCAGGCCCGCTCGCCAGGGTCGGCGGCGCGCAGCTGCTCGAGCAGCTCGCTGCTGTGCTGGTCGAAGGCCGCCAGCAGCCCGTCGTACGACGCCGGCCGCTCCGGCCCGGGGGCGCTCTCGTCGGCGGGCGCCGGTCGGGTGCGCACCACCTCGGCCCAGAACCACTGCACCTCGGTGAGGTGCCAGAGCAGGTCGGCGGCCGACCAGTCGGGGCAGCCCGGCACGCGCGCCACCGCAGGGGTGGTGGCGAGCACGTCGCGGAACCGGGTTGACTCACGCTGCAGGTGCGCCAGGAGGTCCGTGGGATCGAGGGCCGTCATGGTCGAGAACCTAGGCCGAGTCGGCTTCCGGGGCCACCGGATTCCGCCGCAGCGCACCCCGGCTTGCACATGATCATGCAGGTCTGCGTATAGTCATGCATATGGCAAGAGTGCGAGTGGCCGTGGCCGGAGCGAGCGGGTACGCCGGAGGTGAAGTCCTGCGGCTGCTGCTGGCCCATCCCGACGTGGAGATCGGCGCGCTGACGGGCGCGTCCAACGCCGGCCAGCCCCTGGGCGCCCTGCAGCCGCACCTCGTGCCGCTGGCCGACCGGGTGCTCGAGCCCACCACGATCGAGGTGCTGAGCGGGCACGACGTCGTCTTCCTCGCCCTGCCGCACGGCCAGTCCGGCGAGGTGGCCGCGCAGCTCGGCGACGACACCGTCGTCATCGACTGCGGCGCCGACTTCCGGCTGCGCGACGCGGGGGAGTGGGAGAAGTTCTACGGCGGCGACCACGCCGGCACCTGGCCCTACGGCATGCCCGAGCTGCCCGGCCAGCGCGCGGAGCTGCGCGGAGCGCGCCGCATCGCCGTGCCCGGCTGCTACCCGACCGTCTCCACGCTGAGCCTGGCCCCGGCCGTCGCGGCCGGCATCATCGAGCCGCGGGTCTCGGTGGTCGCGGCCAGCGGCACCAGTGGCGCAGGCAAGGCCGCCAAGGCCCACCTGCTCGGCTCCGAGATCATGGGCAACGCCAGCGCGTACGGCGTCGGCGGCAGCCACCGGCACACACCGGAGATCACCCAGAACCTCTCCGCCCTCGCCGACGGCACGGTCGCGGTCAGCTTCACACCGCTGCTGGTGCCGATGCCACGCGGCATCCTGGCCACCTGCTCGGCCGACCTGGTCGGCGAGGTGAGCGCCGACCGGGCCTACGCCGTCTACGCCGAGGCCTACGCCGACGAGCCGTTCGTCCACGTGCTGCCGCAGGGGCAGTGGCCCCAGACCAAGTCGGTGACCGGCTCCAACACCGTGCAGCTGCAGGTCACCGTCGACGAGACCGCAGAACGGCTGGTCGCCGTCGGCGCCGTCGACAACCTGGCCAAGGGCACCGGCGGCGCCGCCGTCCAGTGCATGAACCTCGCGCTCGGCCTCGACGAGGGCACGGGCCTGACCACGATCGGACTGGCACCCTGATGAGCATCACCACCCCCCGGGGCTTCACCGCCTCCGGCGTCCCCGCCGGGCTGAAGTCGACCGGCGCCAAGGACGTCGCGCTGGTCGTCAACGCGGGCCCGCGCTTCGACTCCGCCTCGGTCTTCACCGCCAACCGCTGCAAGGCCAACCCGATCCTGTGGAGCCAGGAGGTCGTCAAGGACGGCACCGTCAGGGCGGTCGTCCTCAACTCCGGCGGCGCCAACTGCTACACCGGCCCCGAGGGCTTCCAGACCACGCACGCGGTCGCCGAACGGGTCGCCGAGCGCGTCGGCATCGGTGCCGGCGACGTGGTCGTGTGCTCCACCGGCCTGATCGGGCTGACCAACGACCGCGACCAGGTGCTCGCCGGCGTCGACGCGGCGTACGACGCCTTGTCGGACCAGGGTGGCGAGGACGCGGCCGCGGCGATCATGACCACCGACTCGGTCAGCAAGCAGGTCGTGGTCGAGGGTGCCGGGTGGAGCATCGGCGGGATGGCCAAGGGCGCCGGGATGCTCGCGCCCCAGCTGGCCACGATGCTGGTGGTCCTCACCACCGACGCCGTGGTGCCCGCGGACGAGCTCGACGCCGCGCTGCGCGCCGCGACCCGGGTCTCCTTCGACCGGCTCGACTCCGACGGCTGCATGTCGACCAACGACACGGTGACCGTGATGGCCAGCGGGGCCAGTGGCATCACGCCCAGCCCCGACGACCTCACCGCCGCGCTCACCCAGGCCTGCACGGACCTGGCGATGCAGCTGCTCAAGGACGCCGAGGGAGCCGACCACGAGATCGCGATCACCACCCTCAACGCCGCCACCGAGGACGAGGCGGTCGAGGTGAGCCGCAGCGTGGCCCGCTCCAACCTCTTCAAGGCCGCGATCTTCGGCAACGACCCCAACTGGGGCCGGGTGCTGGCCAGCATCGGCACCACCGACGCCACCTTCGACCCCGCCGACCTCGACGTCGCCATGAACGGCGTCTGGGTCTGCCGGCAGTCCACCCCGCACGCCGACCCCGAGGGCGTCGACCTGTCGGCGCGAGAGGTCAGCGTGACGATCGACCTGAAGTCCGGGTCCGAGCGGGCGACCGTCTGGACCAACGACCTGACCCACGCCTACGTCCACGAGAACAGCGCCTACTCCTCATGAGCACACCTACGAACGACAGCGACCAGATGATCCGCAGCGAGGTCCCGCCGGCCGACCCGGACAAGGCGGAGATCCTCTCCGACGCCCTGCCCTGGCTCAAGCGCTACCACGGCAAGGTCGTGGTGGTGAAGTACGGCGGCAACGCGATGACCGACGACACCCTCAAGCGGGCCTTCGCCGAGGACATCGCCTTCCTCCGCTTCGCAGGCTTCCGCCCGGTCGTCGTGCACGGCGGTGGCCCCCAGATCTCCTCGATGCTCGACAAGCTCGGCATCGAGTCCGAGTTCCGCGGCGGGTTGCGCGTGACCACGCCCGAGGCGATGGACGTGGTCCGGATGGTGCTCGTCGGCCAGGTCCAGCGCGAGCTGGTCGGGCTGGTCAACGAGCACGGACCGCTGGCCGTCGGCCTGTCCGGCGAGGACGCCGGGCTCTTCACCGCCGAGCCGGCCAACACCATCGTCGACGGTGAGGAGGTCGACCTCGGCCTCGTCGGCGAGGTCGCCAAGGTGCGCCCCGAGGCGGTGCGCGACCTCATCGAGGCCGGGCGCATCCCGGTGGTCTCCAGCGTCGCCCCCGACGTCGACGGCCTGGTGCACAACGTCAACGCCGACACCGCCGCGGCCGCCCTGGCGGTGGCGCTGGGCGCCGAGAAGCTGCTGGTGCTCACCGACGTCGAGGGGCTCTTCCGCGACTGGCCCGACAGCGACGACGTGATCTACGAGATCAGCCCCGAGGCCCTGGCCGACCTGATGCCGAGCCTGGCCAGCGGGATGGTGCCCAAGATGGAGGCCTGCCGCAAGGCGGTCGCCGAGGGCGTCCCGCGCGCCACCGTCGTCGACGGGCGCGAGAAGCACGCGGTGCTGCTCGAGCTCTTCACCAACGAGGGCGTCGGCACCCAGGTGCTCCCCGGGGTGGAGACCAAGGTCCGCAAGGCCCGGTCGAAGGCGGTGCGCAAGTGAGCGCCTCGACCAACCAGGAGCTGGGGGAGCGCTACTCCCACTCGCTGATGAACACCTTCGGCCCGCCCAAGCTCGCCCTGGTGCGCGGCGAGGGCGCCCACGTGTGGGACGCCGACGGCAAGGAGTACGTCGACCTGCTCGGTGGGATCGCCGTCAACACCCTCGGCCACGCCCACCCGGCGCTGGTCGCGGCGGTCACCGAGCAGCTGTCCACGCTCGGCCACATCTCCAACTTCTTCACCTCCGGCCCGCAGGTCGAGCTGGCCGAGACGCTGCTGCGCCTGGTCGGGGCCGGCCCCGGCAAGGTCTTCCTGGCCAACTCCGGCACCGAGGCCAACGAGGCCGCGTTCAAGCTGACCCGCCGCACCGGGCGTACCCAGGTGGTGGTCGCCGAGGGCGGCTTCCACGGGCGGACGATGGGCGCGCTCGCGCTCACCTCGAAGGCCGCCTACCGCGAGCCCTTCGAGCCGCTGCCGGGCCACGTCACCTTCGTCCCGTACGGCGACGCCGACGCGCTGCGCGAGGCCGTCAGCGACCAGACCGCGGCCATCCTGCTGGAGCCGATCCAGGGCGAGGCAGGTGTCGTGCCGGCCCCCGAGGGCTACCTGCACGCGGCCCGGGCGCTGGCCGACGAGTCCGGCGCGCTGCTGTGGCTCGACGAGGTGCAGACCGGCATGGGACGCACCGGCGAGTGGTTCGCCCACGCGGGCCAGGTCGTGCCCGACGTGCTGACCCTGGCCAAGGGCCTGGGCGGCGGCTACCCGATCGGGGCCGTCATCGGCCTGGGCCGAGCCGCCGACCTCCTCGAGCCCGGCAACCACGGCACCACCTTCGGCGGCAGCCCCGTGGCGTGCGCCGCCGCGCTCGCGGTGATCCGCACCGTCGAGTCCGAGGGGCTGCTCGAGCACGCCCGGCTCGCCGGCGAGCGGCTGCGTGAGGGCCTGGGCGCCGACCCGCGGGTCACCGAGGTGCGCGGCCGGGGCCTGCTGATCGGGCTCGACCTGGTCTCCGAGACCGCCGCCGCTGTCGTCGACGTCGCCCAGGAGGCCGGCTGGATCGTCAACATGCCGACACCGCACCGGATCCGTCTGGCGCCGCCCCTGGTGCTCACCGACGCCGACGTGGAGGCCTTCCTGCAGGCCTGGCCGGCGATCCTCGACAAGGCGGGCACCTGATGGCGCGCCACTTCCTGCGCGACGACGACCTCACCCCGGCCGAGCAGGCCCGGGTGCTGGACCTCGCGGCGGCGATGAAGCGGGCGCCGTACGACGCCAAGCCGCTGGCCGGACCACAGTCGGTGGCGATGATCTTCGACAAGCCGACGCTGCGCACCCAGACCTCCTTCGGCGCCGGCATCGCCGAGCTCGGCGGCAACCCGATGCTGGTCGAGGGCCGCCTGGCCGGCATCGGCATCCGCGAGTCGGTCGAGGACGTCGCCCGGGTGCTGGGGCGCCAGGTCTCGGTCGTGGTGTGGCGCACCTTCCACCAGTCCGACCTCGAGCTGATGGCCGCGCACGCCGGCGTGCCGGTGGTCAACGCGCTGACCGACGACTTCCACCCCTGCCAGCTGATCGCCGATCTGCTGACCGTGCGCGAGCGGCTCGGCCGGCTCGCCGGCCTGAGCGTCGCCTTCGTCGGCGACGCCGCCTGCAACATGGGCAACTCGTGGCTGCTGGCCGGCGCGACCGCCGGGATGCACGTGCGGGTCAGCGGCCCCGAGGGGTTCCTGCCTCGCTCGGAGATCCTCGACCGGGCCGGCGAGATCGGCGCCGCCACCGGAGGCTCGGTCTGCGCCGAGCCCGACCCGGTCAAGGCGGTGGCCGGCGCCGACGTCGTGGTCACCGACACCTGGATCTCGATGGGCAAGGAGAGCGAGGAGCGGGCGCGAGAGCTGGTCTTCGCCGACTGGTCGCTGACCCCCGAGCTGCTCGCCCACGCCGCCCCCGACGCCGTGGTGCTGCACTGCCTGCCGGCCTACCGCGGCAAGGAGATCGCCGCCGAGGTGCTCGAGGGCGCGCAGAGCGCGGTGTGGGACGAGGCCGAGAACCGGCGCCACGCCCAGAAGGCGGTGCTGGCCTTCCTGCTCGCGGGGGGCGAGCAGCCCGCCGTGGGAGGTGTCACGTGACCGAGTTCGCCATGCGCCCCACGACCAAGAACGCGCGCCACCAGCGCATCGTCGAGCTGGTCAGCACCCACGAGGTGCACTCCCAGGGCGAGCTGGCGCTGCTGCTGGCCGAGAGTGGCGTGCGGGTCACCCAGGCCACGCTCTCGCGCGACCTCGTCGAGCTCGAGGCGGTCAAGGTCCGTGCCACGTCCGGCGCCCTGGTCTACGCCGTGCCCGCCGAGGGCGGCGACCGGCGTCCGGTGGCGCCCACCGACTCCTCGGCCGGGCGTGCGCGCCTGGCCCGGCTGTGCGCCGAGCTGCTCGTCAGCGCCGACGCCACCGCCAATCTCGTCGTGCTGCGCACGCCGCCCGGCGCCGCGCAGTTCCTGGGCTCGGCCTTCGACAAGGCCGAGTTCCCCGACGTCCTCGGCACCATCGCCGGCGACGACACCGTCCTGGTCATCGGCCGCGAGCCGACCGGGGGAGACGCGCTGGCGCGCCGCTTCCTCGAGATGGCCGACCACCCGACGTACGACCCGACTTTCACCAGCCCCCAGATCGAGGAGCACCCATGAGCAAGGTCCTGACCACGCTGCCCAAGGGGGAGCGCGTGGGCATCGCGTTCTCCGGAGGTCTCGACACCTCCGTCGCGGTCGCGTGGATGCGCGACAAGGGTGCGATCCCCTGCACCTACACCGCCGACATCGGCCAGTACGACGAGCCCGACATCTCCGGCGTGCCCGGCCGGGCCAAGGAGTACGGCGCCGAGATCGCGCGTGCCGTCGACTGCCGCACCCAGCTGGTCGAGGAGGGCTTCGCGGCGATCGCCTGCGGCGCCTTCCACATCCGCTCCGGCGGGCGCACCTACTTCAACACCACACCCCTGGGCCGCGCGGTCACCGGCACCATGCTGGTGCGTGCCATGCACGAGGACGGCGTCGACATCTGGGGCGACGGCTCGACCTTCAAGGGCAACGACATCGAGCGGTTCTACCGTTACGGGCTGATGGCCAACCCCGACCTGCGCATCTACAAGCCGTGGCTCGACGCCGACTTCGTGCACGAGCTCGGCGGGCGCGACGAGATGAGCCAGTGGCTCACCGAGCACGGCCTGCCCTACCGCGACTCCAAGGAGAAGGCCTACTCCACCGACGCCAACATCTGGGGCGCCACCCACGAGGCCAAGACCCTCGAGCACCTCGACACCTCGCTCGAGGTCGTGGAGCCGATCATGGGCGTGAAGTTCTGGGACCCCTCGGTGGAGATCCCCACCGAGGACGTCACGATCGCCTTCGAGGCCGGACGCCCGGTGGCGGTCAACGGGGTGCGCTTCGACGACCCGGTCGCGCTGGTCCACGAGGCCAACACCATCGGTGGGCGGCACGGGCTGGGCATGTCCGACCAGATCGAGAACCGCATCATCGAGGCCAAGTCGCGCGGCATCTACGAGGCCCCGGGCATGGCGCTGCTGTGGATCGCCTACGAGCGCCTGCTCAACGCGATCCACAACGAGGACACGATCGCCAGCTTCCACAACGACGGTCGCCGTCTGGGTCGCCTGATGTACGAGGGCCGCTGGCTCGACCCGCAGGCGCTGATGATCCGCGAGGCGCTGCAGCGCTGGGTCGCGTCGTTGGTCACCGGCGAGGTGGTGCTGCGCCTGCGCCGCGGCGAGGACTACTCGATCGTCTCCACCGACGGTCCCGCGTTCTCCTACCACCCCGACAAGCTGTCGATGGAGCGCACCGAGAACGCCGCGTTCGGCCCGCTGGACCGCATCGGCCAGCTCACCATGCGCAACCTCGACATCGCCGACAGCCGCGCCAAGCTCGAGCTGTACGCCGACCAGCCGCTCGACCAGGGCCAGGTGCTGGTCGAGAACGGCACGCTCTACGGCGAGATCGAGCCCGGCGGCTACGACCGCATCACCCAGAACCCGCGCTCGGCCGACGACATCGACGACGAGGCGCTGGACGCCGCGGCGATGGAGTCCGGCACCGACTGATGGGAGCGGTGTGATGGAGCCGGTGCTGCGCGCGACCGCCCGGGTGCTGCCGGTCAGCGCGGCGGGCGAGTGCCTGCTGCTGCTCGACCAGGACCCCGGGCGGCCCGGCGAGCTGCGCTGGGGCACGATCGGCGGCGCCCTGGACCCGGGGGAGGACCACGTCACGGCCGCGCTGCGCGAGCTGCGCGAGGAGACCGGCGTGATGGCCGCCGCCGAGGCGCTGGTGGGGCCCTTCCACCGCGACCACCGGCACTTCACCTACGACGGGCGCGCCTACCTCGGCGACTCGACGTTCTTCGCGCTGCACCTGGAGAGCGACGTCGCGATCACCTTCGAGCACCTCGAGCCCGGTGAGGTCGACAACGTGGTGGAGGCGCGGTGGTGGACGCCGCACGACGTCGCTGCCGACGGGCGCCTGGTCGCCCCCGACCTGCCTGAGATCATGAGCGCCGCGATCGTCGCGGCGAGAGGAGCAGCACCAGCGTGACGAAGCAGGATGCGACCAACACCGGCAAGCTGTGGGGCGGCCGGTTCGCCGGGGGACCCTCGCCGCAGCTCGAGGCGCTCTCGCGCTCGACGCACTTCGACTGGCGCCTGACGCCCTACGACCTCGCGGGCTCGCGGGCCCACGCCAACGCGCTGCACCGGGCCGGGCTCCTCGTCGACGCCGACCACGCCGAGCTGCTGCGCGGCCTCGGCGTGCTGGGGGAGCGCTACGCCGCCGGCGATCTGCACCCCGACCCCTCCGACGAGGACGTGCACGGCGCGCTCGAGCGTCTGCTGCTCGAGGAGGTCGGCCCCGACGTGGGCGGTCGGCTGCGTGCGGGCCGGTCGCGCAACGACCAGATCGCCACCCTGTTCAAGGTCTTCCTGCGCGACCACGCCCGCGTGGTCGCCGGGCAGGTGCTCGACCTGGTCGACGCGCTGGCCCAGCAGGCGCGCACGCACCTGGGTGAGGACGGCGCCGAGCCCACGATCATGCCGGGGCGCACGCACCTGCAGCACGCACAGCCGGTGCTGCTCTCCCACCACCTGATGGCGCACGCCTGGCCGCTGCTGCGCGACGTCGACCGGCTGGGCGACTGGGACGCCCGCGTGGGTGGCGACTCGCCGTACGGCTCGGGCGCGCTGGCGGGCCAGAGCCTGGGCCTCGACCCGACGCTGGTGGCCGCCGAGCTGGGGTTCACCGGTTCGAGCGCGAACTCGATCGACGGCACGTCGGCGCGCGACTTCGTCGCCGAGCTGGCCTTCGTGACCGCCCAGATCGGCATCGACGTGAGCCGGCTCGCCGAGGAGGTCATCCTCTGGGCCACCAAGGAGCTCGGCTTCGTGACGCTGCACGACTCCTGGTCGACCGGCTCGAGCATCATGCCGCAGAAGAAGAACCCCGACATCGCGGAGCTGGCCCGGGGCAAGGCCGGCCGGCTGGTCGGCAACCTGACGGGGCTGCTGGCCACCCTCAAGGCGCTGCCGCTGGCCTACAACCGCGACCTGCAGGAGGACAAGGAGCCGGTCTTCGACTCCGTCGACACCCTCGAGGTGCTCCTTCCGGCCTTCACCGGCATGGTCGCCACCTTGGAGTTCGACCGCGAGCGCACGGGTGAGCTGGCACCGCAGGGCTTCTCGCTGGCCACCGACGTCGCTGAGTGGCTGGTGCGCCAGAACGTGCCCTTCCGGATCGCCCACGAGGTGGCCGGTGCGTGCGTACGCCGCTGCGAGGAGCTGGGCATCGAGCTGCACGAGCTGTCCGACGAGCAGTTCGCCGACATCTCCCCGGAGCTGACCCCGCAGGTGCGCGAGGTGCTGACCGCCCACGGCTCGGTGGCCTCCCGCGACGGCCGCGGTGGCACCGCACCGGTGCGGGTGCGAGAGCAGCTCGACGAGCTGCTGGCTCGAGCGGACGCCCTGCGTGGTCGTCTCGCCTGAGCCGTCGGGACTGCTCAGGCTGCTGGCCGGGCATCCCGAGGACGTCGCGCCGCTCCTGCTGGGTGCGGTGCTGCGCCACGGTGACGTGGCCCTGCGACTGACCGAGGTCGAGGCCTACGCCGGCCAGGACGACCCCGGCTCGCACGCCTATCGCGGCTCGACCCCGCGCACCCAGGTCATGTTCGGCCCGGCCGGGCGGCTCTACACCTACTTCAGCTACGGCATGCACGTGTGCGCCAACGTCGTGGTGGGCGAGGAGGGGACGGCGGCAGCGGTCCTGCTGCGTGCCGGCGAGGTGGTCGAGGGGCGCGAGGTCGTGCGCGACCGACGACCCCGCTCCAGGGAGCGGGACCTGACCCGCGGCCCCGCACGGCTGTGCCAGGGGCTCGCGATCACCCTGGAGCACGGTGGAGGTGACCTGGTCGCCGGCCCGGTCACGCTCGAGCCGGGGCCGGCCCCGGTGCGCTGGGAGAGCGGACCCCGGGTCGGCCTGCGCCAAGCCGCCGACCGGCCGTGGCGCTTCTGGTTGCCGGGGGAGCCGAGCGTCTCCGACTACCGGCCCGCCGCCCCGCGACGCTCGCGCTGAGGCTGTCCAGCAGCCCGATTTTGGGCCGTGCCCACCCGTGTGTAATGTTCTGTCTCGCCGGAGCACGCAGCTCCACTCGCGGCCCAGAGGGTCGAACTCGAGTGGCTGAGGCATGTCCCGGTAAAGAAATGCACCGTACGGCGTGAGACCGACTCCCCGGAGTTGACTCGCACAAGTCGGATCGGTAAGTTTCTGCAGGTTGCCCCGCCGCTGGTGCCGAGAGGTGCTGGGACGGTGTGCGTCTGATTCTTGAGAACTCAACAGTGTGTCATAGTCGACGAATTAGTTTGTTATGCCCCGTCGATCATGCATGGCTCTTTCGAGGGTTGTGGGTGGTTGATGGTTTCTTTGGTAAGACGATGATTCTGGCAATTGTCAGTTTTGTTCTCTTGTCAGGCATCTCTTTTTCTGCACTGGCTCTTTTGGGGGTTGGTGTGGTGTTGTTTTTCAACGGAGAGTTTGATCCTGGCTCAGGACGAACGCTGGCGGCGTGCTTAACACATGCAAGTCGAGCGGTAAGGCCCTTCGGGGTACACGAGCGGCGAACGGGTGAGTAACACGTGAGTAATCTGCCCTTCACTTCGGGATAAGCCTCGGAAACGGGGTCTAATACCGGATATGACCGCTTCACGCATGTGATGGTGGTGGAAAGTTTTTCGGTGGGGGATGTGCTCGCGGCCTATCAGCTTGTTGGTGGGGTAATGGCCTACCAAGGCTTCGACGGGTAGCCGGCCTGAGAGGGTGACCGGCCACACTGGGACTGAGACACGGCCCAGACTCCTACGGGAGGCAGCAGTGGGGAATATTGGACAATGGGCGGAAGCCTGATCCAGCAACGCCGCGTGAGGGATGACGGCCTTCGGGTTGTAAACCTCTTTCAGTAGGGACGAAGCGCAAGTGACGGTACCTACAGAAGAAGCACCGGCCAACTACGTGCCAGCAGCCGCGGTAATACGTAGGGTGCGAGCGTTGTCCGGAATTATTGGGCGTAAAGGGCTCGTAGGCGGTTTGTCGCGTCGGGAGTGAAAACACTGGGCTTAACTCAGTGCTTGCTTCCGATACGGGCAGACTAGAGGTATTCAGGGGAGAACGGAATTCCTGGTGTAGCGGTGAAATGCGCAGATATCAGGAGGAACACCGGTGGCGAAGGCGGTTCTCTGGGAATTACCTGACGCTGAGGAGCGAAAGTGTGGGGAGCGAACAGGATTAGATACCCTGGTAGTCCACACCGTAAACGTTGGGCGCTAGGTGTGGGGTCCATTCCACGGATTCCGTGCCGCAGCTAACGCATTAAGCGCCCCGCCTGGGGAGTACGGCCGCAAGGCTAAAACTCAAAGGAATTGACGGGGGCCCGCACAAGCGGCGGAGCATGCGGATTAATTCGATGCAACGCGAAGAACCTTACCTGGGTTTGACATACACCGGAAAGCTGTAGAGATATGGCCCCTTTTAGTCGGTGTACAGGTGGTGCATGGCTGTCGTCAGCTCGTGTCGTGAGATGTTGGGTTAAGTCCCGCAACGAGCGCAACCCTCGTCCTATGTTGCCAGCAAGCCTTCGGGTGTTGGGGACTCATAGGAGACTGCCGGGGTCAACTCGGAGGAAGGTGGGGATGACGTCAAGTCATCATGCCCCTTATGTCCAGGGCTTCACGCATGCTACAATGGCCGGTACAAAGGGCTGCGATCCCGTGAGGGGGAGCGAATCCCAAAAAGCCGGTCTCAGTTCGGATTGGGGTCTGCAACTCGACCCCATGAAGTCGGAGTCGCTAGTAATCGCAGATCAGCAACGCTGCGGTGAATACGTTCCCGGGCCTTGTACACACCGCCCGTCACGTCACGAAAGTCGGCAACACCCGAAGCCGGTGGCCTAACCCCTTGTGGGAGGGAGCCGTCGAAGGTGGGGCTGGCGATTGGGACGAAGTCGTAACAAGGTAGCCGTACCGGAAGGTGCGGCTGGATCACCTCCTTTCTAAGGAGCACACGCCCCGATGCCAGACGCCTGTTCTGGTGCGCATGGTGGTGTTCACTAGTGGAATCGTCGATGATGCTTCGTCCTGGTGGGCGGGGTCTTCTCAGTACTGCTCGTGCTGGTGTCTCTTCGGGGGCGCTGGTGGGGGTGTGGAACCTGGAGGCTTCTGTTCGTCGGGGTGGGGTTGGCACACTGTTGAGCTTTGAGGGATCAGGTGACTGGTTGCTCGAGGTGCCTCCTGGTATCCCAGGTCTGCCGGATGGTGGGTGTGGGGGCTTGGTGGGCTGGTTGTTTGTGAATTGGATAGTGGACGCGAGCATCTGATGCGATGCGTTGCATCTGCCCTTGTGTGGGGTGGGTGTGGGTGTCGTGTCTTTCTAGATGTAATTAATTCTAGTCTTTGTAGTTTTTGTTGAGTGTTTGTGAGACAAGCTATGAAGGGCACATGGTGGATGCCTTGGCATCAAGAGCCGATGAAGGACGTAGGAGCCTGCGATAAGCCCTGGGGAGTTGGCAACCAAGCTGTGATCCGGGGGTGTCCGAATGGGGAAACCCAGCTGGAGTCATGTCCAGTTACCCGCGCCTGAATATATAGGGTGTGTGGAGGGAACGTGGGGAAGTGAAACATCTCAGTACCCACAGGAAGAGAAAACAATAGTGATTCCGAGAGTAGTGGCGAGCGAAATCGGATGAGGCCAAACCACGTACATGTGATACCCGGCAGGGGTTGTGTATGTGGGGTTGTGGGATCGTATGGGTGGGTCTGCCGGCCTACCGCACAGTAAGAAACTCGTGGTGAAGTTGAAGTCCGCTGGAAAGTGGCGCCGTAGAGGGTGATAGCCCCGTAAGTGTAAGTCGCGAGCTGTGATGCGTTATCCCAAGTAACACGGAACCCCTGAAATTCCGTGTGAATCTGGCGGGACCACCCGTTAAGCCTAAATACTCCTTGATGACCGATAGCGGACAAGTACCGTGAGGGAAAGGTGAAAAGTACCCCTGGCGGGGAGTGAAATAGTACCTGAAACCGTGTGCCTACAATCCGTCGGAGCCTTGCTCACACTTGTGTGACGGGGTGACGGCGTGCCTTTTGAAGAATGAGCCTGCGAGTTTGCGTTGTGTTGCGAGGTTAACCCGTGTGGGGAAGCCGTAGCGAAAGCGAGTCCGAATAGGGCGTTTGAGTAGCGCGATCAAGACCCGAAGCGAAGTGATCTATCCATGGGCAGGTTGAAGCGCGGGTAAGACCGCGTGGAGGACCGAACCCACTTAGGTTGAAAACTGAGGGGATGACCTGTGGATAGGGGTGAAAGGCCAATCAAACTTCGTGATAGCTGGTTCTCCCCGAAATGCATTTAGGTGCAGCGTTGTGTGTTTCTTGCCGGAGGTAGAGCACTGGATAGCCGATGGGCCCGACCAGGTTACTGACGTTAACCAAACTCCGAATGCCGGTAAGTGAGAGCGCAGCAGTGAGACTGCGGGGGATAAGCTCCGTAGTCGAGAGGGAAACAGCCCAGACCATCAGCTAAGGCCCCTAAGCGGTGACTAAGTGGAAAAGGATGTGGAGTCGCAGTGACAACCAGGAGGTTGGCTTGGAAGCAGCCACCCTTGAAAGAGTGCGTAATAGCTCACTGGTCAAGTGATTCCGCGCCGACAATGTAGCGGGGCTCAAGTCATCCGCCGAAGCTATGGCATTCATGCAAGCCCAGCACCCACTCGATGGGTGTTCAGGTGTGTGGATGGGTAGGGGAGCGTCGTGTCGCGAGTGAAGCGCCGGAGTGATCCAGGTGTGGATGCGACACGAGTGAGAATGCAGGCATGAGTAGCGAATCACGTGTGAGAAACACGTGCGCCGAATGATCAAGGGTTCCAGGGTCAAGCTAATCTGCCCTGGGTAAGTCGGGACCTAAGGCGAGGCCGACAGGCGTAGTCGATGGACAACGGGTTGATATTCCCGTACCGGCAAAGTAGCGCCCATGACGAACCTGGTGATGCTAACCATCTGAAACTCATCCGACCGGACCCTTCGGGGCGAGGCGGGTGAGCGTAGCGTGGGACCCGAACTGGTAGTAGTCAAGCGATGGGGTGACGCAGGAAGGTAGTCCAACCGTACCGATGGTTGTGTACGGCTAAGCATGTAGGGCGAGATCTAGGCAAATCCGGATCTCTGACTTCGATGTCGGGCCTGAGATGTGATGGGGACCCCGTTGGGGGGAAGTGGATGATCCTATGCTGTCGAGAAAAACCTCTAGCGAGCTATGCGCCGCCCGTACCCCAAACCGACTCAGGTGATCAGGTAGAGAATACTAAGGCGATCGAGCGAACCACGGTTAAGGAACTCGGCAAAATGCCCCCGTAACTTCGGGAGAAGGGGGGCCCGGAACGTGAACACCCCAGCGGTGGGAGCGGGAAGGGCCGCAGAGACCAGGCCCAAGCGACTGTTTACTAAAAACACAGGTCCGTGCGAAGTTGTAAGACGATGTATACGGACTGACTCCTGCCCGGTGCTGGAAGGTTAAGAGGACCTGTTAGGTAGCAATACCGAAGCGGAGAATTTAAGCCCCAGTAAACGGCGGTGGTAACTATAACCATCCTAAGGTAGCGAAATTCCTTGTCGGGTAAGTTCCGACCTGCACGAATGGAGTAACGACTTGGGCGCTGTCTCAACCGTGGACTCGGCGAAATTGCACTACGAGTAAAGATGCTCGTTACGCGCGGCAGGACGGAAAGACCCCGGGACCTTTACTATAGTTTGGTATTGGTGTTTGGTTCGGCTTGTGTAGGATAGGTGGGAGACTGTGAAGCATTCACGCCAGTGAGTGTGGAGTCATCGTTGAAATACCACTCTGGTCGTACTAGATGTCTAACCTAGGTCCGTTATCCGGATCAGGGACAGTGCCTGATGGGTAGTTTAACTGGGGCGGTTGCCTCCTAAAGAGTAACGGAGGCGCTCAAAGGTTCCCTCAGCCTGGTTGGCAATCAGGTGGCGAGTGTAAGTGCACAAGGGAGCTTGACTGTGAGACAGACATGTCGAGCAGGGACGAAAGTCGGAACTAGTGATCCGGCGTCGGCATGTGGAAGCGACGTCGCTCAACGGATAAAAGGTACCCCGGGGATAACAGGCTGATCTTCCCCAAGAGTCCATATCGACGGGATGGTTTGGCACCTCGATGTCGGCTCGTCGCATCCTGGGGCTGGAGTAGGTCCCAAGGGTTGGGCTGTTCGCCCATTAAAGCGGCACGCGAGCTGGGTTTAGAACGTCGTGAGACAGTTCGGTCCCTATCCGCCGCGCGCGCAGGAAACTTGAGAAAGGCTGTCCCTAGTACGAGAGGACCGGGATGGACGAACCTCTGGTGTGCCAGTTGTCCCGCCAGGGGCACGGCTGGTTAGCTACGTTCGGAAGTGATAACCGCTGAATGCATCTAAGCGGGAAGCACGTTTCAAGATGAGGTTTCCCACCGGGTCAACCGGGTAAGGCCCCCAGCAGAACACTGGGTTGATAGGCCGGAGGTGTACAGCAGCAATGCCTAGCCGACCGGTACTAATAGGCCGAGGGCTTGTCCCACAACCACTCAGCTGAACCTACAAAGCTGCTCGCGTCCACGAATCCACCACACACAAACACACGCATGACCACATGTGAATAATGGCTTGGTACACACACCCAGTGACAACCCCCTGGGCATGTGTGCCGCAAGAGTTACGGCGGCCATAGCGAAAGGGAAACACCCGGTCCCATCCCGAACCCGGAAGTTAAGCCTTTCAGCGCCGATGGTACTGCAACCGAGAGGTTGTGGGAGAGTAGGACGCCGCCGGACAATTCTTCCAGCAGCCCCACCGCACCGCGGTGGGGCTGCTGTCATTTCCCCATCAGCTGCCCCGGTCGTGCGGGTACGACGGGGCTGGGGTCTCCGTAGGCCGCGCCGTGGACGGAGCCGGGCAGGGCGCTCGCCAGTGCTCGGTAGGCGCCGGGGGGTGCGTCCCACGGTGAACTCGAGCTCCTCGTCGACGTCGCAGGCCAGGCACCAGGCGCGGTCCTCGGGCCACACCCTCGCGCCGGGCCAAGCGACCGCGGTGGCGTCTCTCCGCGCCGCCACGGGTCCGATGAACAGCCGGCGGCCGAAGTCCTGGTACGGCGGGCGAGGGTCGCCAGCGCGGCGCGGAGGGTGCCGGTATCCGGGTTCGACTCGTCGTCGGCGAGCGCCACGCGGGCGTACGCGTCGAAGCCGGGAGGGCCGTACCTGACGAGGCGCTGCCAGTCGACGTCGGGCCGCAGCAACCAGTTCGCCGCGGCGGCATCAGCAGCGGGGCCGCACGGTGCTCATGTCGTCAGGCTAGGTGGATCACGGCTCGACGGTGCAGTAGCTCCGGTCGTACCCCGCGGTGCCGGTCCGGCAGTAGGACTCCTGTGCCGCCCACGTGGAGCCGACGAAGGTCAGCACGGACAGCGTCACCAGGGCGACGCCGGTGATCGCCAGGGTGCCGGGACGTTCGCGGGTGCGCCGTCGTGACAGTGCCACGACCCCTGCGCCGGCCAGCACCCACTGGGTGATGCCGCCGGCGTTGATCCAGCGACCGGTCGTGGCGCACGGTGCACAGCCCGTCGAGGAGCAGCTGTAGTCGTTGGTGCAGGCGGTCATGGTCCCGAACCCCACCGCGAACCACGCCAGGGTGCCCAGGAACAGGGACGTCGCGATCGCGACCGAGACCAGGACGATGCCGAGGACGACGAGCTTCGGGTTCATCACCTCAGTCTCGTCGGCCAGCGCTGCTGCGACATGCGTACGGAGGCTCAGATCCTCCCGCCGAGCACTTGGTCCGGTCGGTGCGCACAGGGTCGACGCGGCACGGAGTCGTCCACAGCCCCGTGGTGGGTCCTCCCGCACTGGACGAGCCCTTGGCAGCCTGCTGGCAGGAGGTGGTGCGGATGCCCACGACGGGGACGGACCAGGACAGGGACGCGGTCAACGAGGTGCGTCTGCAGGGCCGGCTGGCCCAGGAGCCCCAGCTGCGGGAGCTGCCGAGCGGTGACCGGCTGTGGACGTTCCGGGTCGTGGTGGGCCGAGCGCCCCGGGCGCCGCAGGCCGCGGGCCGGGGTCCGCGGGGCAGCGTCGACGCCATCGAGTGCGCCGTGTGGGACGCCCGGGTGCGTCGCAGCGTGGAGCGCTGGCACGCCGGGGACGTGGTCGCGGTCGAGGGGGCGCTGCGCCGGCGGTTCTTCCGCAGCGGCGCCGGCACCGCCTCCAGGGTCGAGATCGAGGTCAGGTCCGGTCGTCGACTCCGTCGTGCACCGGGCGCATGAGCACACCCACGCTGGGCTTGGGCTGGAACGAGGTGGCCTTCTCCGGCAGCAGCCGGCCCGCCCGTAGGACCCGCATCACCTCGTCGAGCTCCAGCGCTGGCAGCAGGACGGCCGTCCCGGCCCCGGCGTCGGCGCGCGAGAGCGCTTGCTCGGCGGTGTGCAGGTGGTCGATGCTCGGACGGGGCAGCCCGGCCTCGGCCAGTGCTGGCACCAGGTCGTGGTGCAGCAGCTCGACAGGCAACCGGTCGGCCGGCACCCGGATCCAGGCGGCATCGCGCTGGTCGGCCACCACGAGCACCTGCCGGTCGAGCGCCTCGAGCGCCTGGGGCCGGCTGCCGGTTCGTACCTCGAGCCCGACGGCGCGGGCACGCTCGACCAGCCTCGTGACGCGAGCGCCGCGCAGCAGCCGGTGGATGGCACCGAGGAACAACGGGGTGTCGTCGTGGTCGACCAGCATCGCCAGGCCCCTGCCCCACGGTCCGTCCGCTCCGTGCTCTGCGCACAGCCGCAGGTAGGCCGCGTACCGGTGGTGCCCGTCGGCGATCAGCGCCTGGGTGCCCGCGAGGCGCACGCCCAGCTCGTCGACGGTGGCCGCGTCGGTGACCGCCCACGCGCGGTGCTGCTGACCTGTGGGGTCGTCGAGCTCCAGGTCCGGCGGGCCCGCGACGACCCGGTCGACCAGCGCCCGCAGCTGCGGACTGGCACGGTGCGCCAGGAGGATCGCGGCCGGCTGCAGCTGCATCTCCTCCATCCGGCGCTCCAGCTCGTCGACCTGCGCGGGCAGCACCCGCTCGTGCGGCAGCACCCCCGGGGACGTGCCGGGGACCGCGGGACGGGTCAGGTCGAGCGCACCGACGATGCCGCGGACCGTCATCCCGCGCGCGGTGTACTCGTGCACCCACACCGCGGGCGTCTCCTCCTCGACGGCCAGGCCCTGGCGCAGCCACCCGGCCAAGCGCCCGGGCACGCGGTCGTGGGGATGGGCGAAGGCCCGGGCCCCGGCGGCGGTGCCGACCCGGTCGGCGGCCAGGTGCAGCGCCCGGAAGGGATGAATCACCACGGGTCCGGCGAGGGCGGGCGGGCAGACCACAGCGCTCTCGTCCATCGGTGCATCGTAGGGTGCGGTCCGAACCACGACGGGAGGGGACACACGTGCTGCGTGGGACGAGCGAGGCGCTGACCGGCTGCCACGACCTGGCGATGCTCGACCTCGACGGCGTCGTGTACGTCGACGGGGAGGCCGTGCCCCAAGCCGCCGAGGCCATCGCGACCGCTCGGGAGCAGCGGATGCGGGTCGCCTTCATCACCAACAATGCCTCCCGCACGCCGTCCACGGTCGCGGCCCACCTGCACCGGCTGGGCGTGCACGCCGACGACGCCGACGTCGTCACCTCCGCGCAGGCCGCGGCCCGCGTGCTGGTCGAGCGGCTCGGCGAGGGAGCCCGCGTGGTGCTGCTGGGCGCCGAGGGACTCCTGGAAGCGGTGCGAGCGGTGGGCCTCGCGCCGGTCGGCGTCGAGGACGACGCGGAGGCGGTCGTCACCGGCTACGGACCCGACGTGCTCTGGCGCGACGTGATGCGCGCCGCCGTCCGGATCCGTGAGGGCCTGTGGTGGGTGGCCAGCAACACCGACCGGTCCATCCCCACCGCCTACGGCGTGGCTCCGGGTCACGGGGTGCTGGTGGAGACGCTGCAACGCTTCACCGGTGTCGACCCCGTCGTGGCCGGCAAGCCGGCCCGTCCGCTGCTCGACGAGACCGTGCGCCGGGTCGGGGGAGAACGACCGCTGATGGTGGGCGACCGGCTCGACACCGACATCGAGGGTGCGGTGTCGTCGGGCATCGCGGCGCTGCTGGTGCTCACCGGGGTCACCGACCTGCCGGCACTGCTCGCGGCGCGCCCGCAGGAGCGGCCGACCTACCTGCACCTCGACCTGCGTGGCCTCCTCGAGCCGCACCCCGAGGTGGTCGCCGACCAGGGCCGCGCCGAGTGCGGCGGCTGGAGCGCCACCACCCGCGAGGGCCGCCTCGAGATGGCCGGTGAGGGCGACGAGGCGGACTGGTGGCGGGCGGTCGCCGTCGCGGGCTGGGCGCACCTCGACGCCACCGGCGAGCCGGCGCAGGCCGGTGACCTGGTCGGCCCGCCGACCCCTGTCCCGCGGTAGCCTCGCCGGCATGGACGAGCAGCACCCCGCGACCCCCGAGGCGCCCGAGGGGCCCCGCACCGGCGTCGCCGCCGTCGACGCCGTGACCGGCTCCATCGAGGACCTGCACACCCGTCCGGTCGCCGAGCACGCCACCGTCTTCGAGTCCGCCCACGACGCGCTGCGCCGCGCCCTCGACAGCGACCCGGACGCGGTGCCGACGACCGCGCACGAGGACTGAGCCGGTGCCGCCTCGTCGCCTGCGCCTCGACGCGGAGCTGGTGCGCCGCAGGCTGGCGCGCTCGCGCGAGCACGCCTCCGAGCTGGTGGCCCAGGGCCGGGTCAAGGTCGCGGGTGCCGTCGCGTCCAAGCCCGCGACCGGCGTGACCACCGACGTGGCGATCGTGGTCACCGAGGTCGACGGGGTGCCCGACTTCGTCTCCCGCGGCGGCCACAAGCTCAGCGGGGCACTGGCGGCCTTCGGCCCTCACGGCTTCACCGTCGCGGGCCGTCGCTGCCTCGACGCCGGCGCCTCCACGGGCGGGTTCACCGACGTGCTGCTGCGAGCCGACGCCGCGGAGGTGGTCGCCGTCGACGTCGGGTACGGCCAGCTGGCCTGGTCGCTGCGCCAGGACGAACGGGTGCGGGTCCACGACCGCACCAACATCCGCGAGCTGAGCCCCGAGCTGATCGGCGGCCCGGTCGACGTCGTCGTCGGCGACCTCTCCTTCATCTCCCTGGTCCTCGTGCTCGACGCGCTGCTGTCGGTCTGCGCGGACGACGCCGACCTGGCCCTGATGGTCAAGCCGCAGTTCGAGGTCGGCAAGGACCGCGTCGGCAAGGGCGGGGTGGTGCGCGACCTCGACCTGCGCGCCGAGGCGGTGAGCACCGTCGCCGCCGCCGCCGCGCAGCGCGGCTGGGGAGCGGTGATGGCCACCACCAGCCAGCTGCCCGGGCCGTCCGGGAACGTGGAGTTCTTCCTGTGGCTGCGGCGCGGCGCCGCGCACCTCGACGCAGACGACCTCGCCCGCCTCGTGCGGGGCGAGGACCCGGTGGGGGAGCCGGGTGAGAGGGTGGAGCGGTGAGCCAGACCAGCCCTCCTCCGTCGCCCGACGCCACCGCCGCCACCGACGGTGCCGGGCCGGTGCGCCGGGTGCTGATGCTGACCCACACCGGTCGCGAGGAGGCCCGCAGCGCCGCACGCGAGGTCGCCGCTGCGCTGGCCGGGCACGGGATGGTCGTGCGGATGATCGCCCGCGAGGCCCTCGACCTCGCCGTGACCGTGGACGTCGAGACCACCGAGGACGAAGCGGGCGCCAGCGCCGGCTGCGAGCTCACGCTGGTCATCGGTGGTGACGGCACCATCCTGCGCGCCGCCGAGATCACCCGCGACTCCGGCACCCCGGTGCTGGGCGTCAACCTCGGTCACGTCGGCTTCCTCGCCGAGGCCGAGCACGACGACCTGGCCTCTGTCATCGACGCGGTCGTCGCCCGGCGTTACACCGTCGAGGACCGGATGAGCATCGACGTGCGGGTGCTGCGTGACGGCGAGGTCGTCACCTCCACGTTCGCGCTCAACGAGGCGAGCGTCGAGAAGGCGGCCCGCGAGCGGATGCTCGAGGTCGTCGTCGAGGTCGACGGCCGCCCGCTCTCGCGCTGGGGCTGCGACGGCGTCGTGTGCGCCACTCCGACCGGGTCGACCGCCTACAACTTCTCCGCCGGCGGCCCCGTGGTGTGGCCCGGCGTCGAGGCGCTGCTGATGGTCCCCATCAGTGCCCACGCCCTCTTCGCACGTCCGCTGGTGGTGGCGCCCACCTCGGTGCTGGCCGTCGAGGTGCTGGCCCGCACCGACTCCGCCGGCGTGCTGTGGTGCGACGGACGGCGCGCCGTCGACCTGCCCCCCGGCGCCCGGATCGAGGTGCGCCGCGGCGAGCGGCCGGTCCGGCTTGCCCGGCTGCACGAGGCACCCTTCACCGACCGGCTCGTGGCCAAGTTCGGGCTGCCCGTCGAGGGCTGGCGCGGCTCCGCCGAGCGACGACGCAGGGGGCAGCACGCATGATCGAGGAGATCCGCATCACCTCGCTCGGCGTCATCGACGCCTCCACGCTCGAGCTGGGGCCCGGGCTCACGGTGATCACCGGTGAGACGGGCGCGGGCAAGACCATGATCGTCACCGCATTGGGCCTGCTCCTCGGCGGGCGCAGCGACAGCGGCGCCGTGCGCGTCGGCGCCCGGACCGCCCGTGTCGAGGGCGTGGTCGCCACCGGCGACCTGCCGGCCCTGGTGGCCGCGGTCGAGGAGACCGGCGGGGAGGTCGAGGACCAGCGCGTGGTGCTGGCCCGCAACGTCTCGGCCGAGGGCCGCTCCCGCGCCTTCGTCGGCGGCGCGGGCGTGCCGGTCTCGGCGCTGGCCGCGGTCGCCGAGCCCCTGGTCGCCGTGCACGGCCAGTCCGACCAGCACCGGCTGCTGCAGCCGCGGGCCCAGCGCTCCGCCCTCGACCGCTTCGGGGGCGCCCCGCTGGCCGCCCTGCTCGAGTCGTGGACCGGCCTCTTCGACCGGCTGCGTGCTCTGGAGACCGAGCTCGAGGACGTCGTCACGCACGCCCGCGAGCGGGCCCGCGAGGCCGACCTGCTGCGCTTCGGCCTCGGGGAGGTCGAGGCCGTCTCGCCCGAGCCGGGAGAGGAGGAGCAGCTGGGCGCCGAGGAGACCCGGCTGGGCTTCGCCGACACCCTGCGCACCGCTGCCGAGCAGGCCCGTGAGGCTCTCTCCAGCGAGGACGGCGCCCCCGACGCGCTGGCCACCACCTCGGCCGCCCGCACCGCCCTGGAGGCCGTGCGCGAGCACGACCCCGAGGCCGGTGCACTCGCCGACCGCCTCGCCGAGGTGACCTACCTGCTCTCCGACGTCGCCGCCGACGTCGCCGGCTACGCCAGCCGCATCGACGTCGACCCCGCTCGGCTCGCCGGCGTGTCCGAGCGACGCGCCGCCCTGACCGCGCTGACCCGCAAGTACGGCGACACCGTGGAGGAGGTGCTGGCCTGGGCCGAGCGCTCGGCCGGCCGCCTGCTCGAGCTCGACGGCACCGACGAGCGCATCGAGCAGCTGCGCGGCGAGCAGGCCCGGCTGCGCGAGCAGCTCGCCGAGGCCGCCGAGCAGCTCACCGCCGCCCGGCGCGCCGCCGCCGAACAGTTGGCCGAGGAGGTCACCGCCGAGCTCGGGCTGCTCGCGATGCCGCACGCCCGGTTGAGCATCAGCGTCCACCAGCACGAGACCGGTGCACCCGCCGACGACGTGCCGCGACCCGGTGCCCCGCTGCACGTCGCGGGTCGCTGGCTGCGCTACGCCCGCTCGGGCGTCGACGAGGTCGAGATGCTGCTGGCCGCCAACACCGGCAGCGAGCCCCGCCCGCTGCACAAGGGCGCCTCGGGCGGCGAGCTGTCGCGGGTGATGCTGGCCCTCGAGGTCGCCTTGGCCGGCACCAGTCCCGTGCCCACGTTCGTCTTCGACGAGGTCGATGCCGGCGTCGGGGGCGCGGCCGCCGTCGAGGTGGGACGCCGCCTGGCCCAGCTGGCCCGCAACGCGCAGGTGCTGGTGGTCACCCACCTGCCCCAGGTGGCGGCGTACGCCGACCGGCACGTGGTGGTGCGCAAGTCGCAGGACGGCAGCATCACCAGCTCGGGGCTCACGCTCCTCGACGAGGCCGCCCGGGAGGTCGAGCTGTCGCGGATGATGGCGGGGCTGGCTGGCTCCGACACGGCCGTCGCGCACGCCCGCGAGCTGCTCGAGGTGGCCCAGCCGGCGCGCGCCCTGTCCTGAGACCCGGGTCACAGCGCACCCCCGCGCGACACGGCGCACGCCTTCCCCGAAGCGCCCCCGGGCGGTGCGACAGTGGAGGGACATGAAGCTCTCGACCCGCCGCCGCCCCGCCCCCGCGCTGCCCGGCCTGACCGCCACCGCACGCGTGGAGCGCCGTCCCCGCACCCTGCTGACCCGCCTGCGCCCCGGCGACGTGGCGGTCGTCGACCACAGCGACCTCGACCGCGCGACCGCCCAGTCCCTCGTCGACGCCGGGGTCGTCGCGGTCGTCAACGCCGCTCCGATGCTCTCGGGCCGCTACCCCGCCCAGGGCCCCGGGCTGCTGGCCAGCCACGGCGTGCTGCTGCTCGACCGGGTCGGCGCCGCGGCCGGTGGGGTCGAGGACGGCAGCAGCGTGCGCCTCCACGACGGCGTGCTGCACCTCGACGACGGTCGTGCCCTCGAGGGCCGCCTGCTCGAGGTGGCCGCCCTGGAGGAGGAGACCACCCGCGCCCGGCTGGGTCTGGCCTCCCAGCTCGAGACCCTGACCCACAACGCAGCCGAGCTGCTGCGCCGCGAGGAGGAGCTGCTGCTGCACGGGCGAGGCCTGCCCACGTTGGCGACCAGCTTCGAGGGACGCGCCGCGGTCGTCGCGGTGGAGGGCCCCGAGCTCGTGGCCGAGCTGGCGCTGGTGACGCCCTACGTGCGCGAGCAGCATCCGGTGGTGATCGCCGTGCACCACGCCGCCGACCGGCTCGTGGCCGCTGGCCTGCGCCCGGACGTGGTGGTCGTCGACGGACGCAGCGACCTCGACCCGCCGCGCGCGGCGACCCTGCACGCGGCCGCCGACGTCGTGGTCGTCGTGGCCCCCGGTGCAGGACACGCCCTGACCACCGCCGTCGAGCGGGTCGGGGTGCGGGCCACGACGCTGAGCACCACCGCGACCGCCGAGGACGCCGCCCTGCTGCTGGCCAAGGCGGGGGAGTCCACCCCCGTCATCGGGGTGGGCCTGCACGCCGACCTCGAGGACTTCCTCGACCGCGACCGCGGCGGCGTCGCCAGCACCTACCTGACCAGGCTGGCCCTGGGTCCGCGCCTGGTCGACGCCACGGCCGTGCCGCTGCTCTACACCGGGCGCGTGCGCCCCCGTCACCTCTACATCGTGATGCTCGCCGGCCTGGTGGCGCTGCTCTGCGCCCTGGCCGTCACCCCCGTGGGCCAGGAGTGGGCCACGGTGTGGGGCGAGCGCCTCACCGGCTGGGCCGACGCCCTGACCGACCGACTCCCTGACCTCTCGAGGTAGCCCCGTGATCACCTACCGCCACCACGTCGTCTCGCTCGTCGCCGTCTTCCTCGCCCTCGCGGTCGGGGTCGTGCTCGGCGGCGGACCGCTGGCCGACGCCGACGAGGGCTCCGACGACCGGGCCCCCGCGGCCTCCGCCGACGCCGCGCAGGACGCCCGCGGGGCGTACGCCGACGCCTTCGCCGCCGCGAGCGCCTCCCGGCTGCTCGAGGGCGGCCTCGAGGGCCGCTCCGTGGCGCTGGTCAGCGTCGGGGGGCCCGACGACGAGGTGCTCAGTGCGCTGACCGCCCACGTCGAGGAGGCGGGCGGCGAGGTGGCCGCGCGCTACGAGCTGCTGGACCGGCTGGTGGGCGGTTCGTCGACCTCGCTGGTCGACACCCTGGGCCAGCGTCTGGCCGAGGAGGTCGACGACGGGGCGATCGATCCCGACGCGCCGGCGTACGACCGGCTGGGTCAGCTGCTGGGGCTCGCGCTCGCCACCTCGGCCCCCGACGGGACCCCCGCGGGCGGCAACGCCCGCACCGTGCGCCAGGGCCTCGCCGGGGCCGACCTGCTGGCCAGCAGCGACGCCGACGCCGCCCGGGCCCCGCTGGTGCTGCTGGTGCTGGGCGAGGACACCGACCCCGACGTGCTGACCGGGCTGGTCTCGGGACTGGCCACCGTCGCCGGCGGCACCGTGCTCGCCGGCGGCTCGGAGTCGGCGCAGGACGGCACCCTGGCCACGGTCCGCGAGGCCGGCACCCCCGGCGGCGTGGTCAGCGTCGACGGGGTCGAGACCCCCGCCGGCCAGGTCACCGCTGCGCTCGCGCTGCTGGTCGCCGGCAGCGGCGCGGGGGGCGACTACGGGCCCTCCGGCGCCGACGGCGCCGTCCCGCTCACCTGACCCGCGCGTCGGTTCGAGGTCACCGGGCCGCTGGGATAGCATGAAGTTCCGTGAGGAACTCAGGCCCGACCAAGCACGTGTTCGTGACCGGAGGCGTCGCCTCCTCGCTCGGGAAGGGACTCACGGCCTCCAGCCTGGGTCGGCTGCTGCGCTCGCGCGGCCTCCGGGTGACGATGCAGAAGCTCGATCCGTACCTCAACGTCGACCCCGGGACGATGAACCCGTTCCAGCACGGCGAGGTCTTCGTCACCGACGACGGCGCCGAGACCGACCTCGACATCGGGCACTACGAGCGCTTCCTCGACACGGACCTGTCCCAGATCGCCAACGTCACCACCGGGCAGGTCTACTCGCAGGTCATCGCCAAGGAGCGCCGCGGCGACTACCTGGGCGACACGGTGCAGGTGATCCCGCACATCACCAACGAGATCAAGGACCGCGTGCTCGCCATGGGCGGCGAGGACATCGACGTGGTGATCACCGAGGTCGGCGGCACCGTCGGCGACATCGAGTCGCTGCCGTTCCTCGAGGCAGCCCGCCAGGTGCGCCACGACGTGGGCCGCGACAACTGCTTCTTCATCCACGTCTCGCTGGTGCCCTACATCGGACCCTCCGGCGAGCTGAAGACCAAGCCCACCCAGCACTCCGTGGCCGCGCTGCGCCAGGTCGGCATCCAGCCCGACGCGATCGTGTGCCGCGCCGACCGCGAGCTGCCGGCCTCGATCAAGAGCAAGATCGCGCTGATGTGCGACGTCGACGACGAGGCGGTCGTCACCGCCGCCGACGCGCCGTCGATCTACGACATCCCCAAGGTGCTGCACCGCGAGGGTCTCGACGCCTACCTGGTGCGCCGCCTCGACCTGCCCTTCCGCGACGTCGACTGGACGCTGTGGGACGACCTGCTCGAGCGGGTGCACCACCCCGAGGAGGAGGTCACCGTGGGCCTCGTCGGCAAGTACGTCGACCTGCCCGACGCCTACCTCTCGGTCGCGGAGGCGCTGCGCGCCGGAGGCTTCGCCCACAGCGCCAAGGTCAACCTGCGCTGGATCCCCTCCGACGAGTGCCAGACCCCGGCCGGTGCCGCCAAGCACCTCAGCGACGTCGACGCGGTCTGCGTGCCCGGCGGCTTCGGCATCCGCGGCCTCGACGGCAAGCTGGGTGCGCTGACCTACACCCGCACCCACGGCATCCCGACCCTCGGACTGTGCCTGGGCCTGCAGTGCATGGTCATCGAGTACGCGCGCGAGGTGCTGGGCCTGGAGAAGGCCGGCTCGACCGAGTTCGACCCGCAGACCCCCGAGCCGGTCATCGCCACGATGGCCGAGCAGGTCGCCATCGTCGACGGCGAGGGCGACCTCGGCGGCACGATGCGCCTGGGGCTCTACCCGGCCGCCCTGAAGGAGGGCTCGGTGGTGCGCGCGGCCTACGGCGAGGCGCAGGTCCACGAGCGGCACCGGCACCGCTACGAGGTCAACAACGCCTACCGCGACGACCTCGAGGCGGCCGGCCTGGTCTTCTCGGGCACCTCGCCCGACAACAACCTGGTCGAGTTCGTCGAGCTGCCCCGCGAGGTGCACCCGTACTACGTCTCGACCCAGGCGCACCCGGAGTACCGCTCGCGGCCCACCCGCCCGCACCCGCTCTTCGCGGGACTGGTGGGCGCCGCGATCACCCGGCAGCGCGAGCTGCGCTTCCCGATCGACGAGAAGGGCCTGCGCCGCAAGCCCGCCGACGACTGAGACGCGTGCCGCCCGGTAGCGTCGCGACCATGGACCACCCGCCGTTGCGAGACGAGCCCACGACCTGGCCGGTGGCCGAGTCCGCCGACCTGCACCGCGACGGCTGGGTGGTGGCGCTGCGCGAGGACCGGATCCGGCGTCCCGGCCACCCCGACGAGGAGCCGTTCCGCCGGGTGGTCCTCGAGCACCCCGGCGCGGCCGTGGTGCTCGCGGTCGACGAGCAGGAGCGGGTGCTGTGCCTGTGGCAGTACCGCCACGCCGCCGAGCACCGGTTCGTGGAGATCCCGGCGGGACTGATGGACGGCCACGGCGAGGACCCGCTCGACGTGGCGCAGCGCGAGCTGACCGAGGAGGCCGGCCTGGCGGCGGGGGAGTGGACGCACCTGGTCTCGACGTACGCCTCGCCCGGCATCTCCGCGGAGCTGGCGCACATCTACCTGGCGCGTGACCTGCGCGACGTGGGCCGCGGCGACTTCGAGCCCCAGCACGAGGAGGCCGAGATGGAGACCGCCTGGGTGCCCTTCGACGACCTGCGGGCCGGCGTGCTGGAGGGCCGGTTGTGTGACGCACCTCTCGTGATCGCGATACTGGTGGCGCACGCTCGCGGACTCGCGGGAGCCGCCCGGCACGACGGGGTGCCGGCGGGAGTGCAGGAAGAAGGTGCAGCCACGTGAAGGTCGGCGTCCCCAAGGAAGTCAAGAACCACGAGTACCGGGTGGCGATCACGCCCCTGGGAGTCAACGAGCTGGTCGCGGCCGGCCACCAGGTCGTCATCGAGGCCGGTGCCGGGCTGGGCTCGCAGGTCACCGACGAGGAGTACGTCGCCGCCGGCGCCGAGATGCTCCCCGACGCGGACGCGGTGTGGGGCAGCGCCGACATGATCCTGAAGGTCAAGGAGCCCGTCGCCGAGGAGTACCACCGGATGCGCGAGGGGCAGGTGCTCTTCACCTACCTGCACCTCGCGGCCGACAAGGCGTTGACCGACGAGCTGCTGGCCCGCAAGGTCACCGCGATCGCCTACGAGACGGTGCAGCTCGACAACGGCGCGCTGCCGCTGCTCTACCCGATGTCGGAGGTCGCCGGCTGCCTGGCGCCCCAGGTCGGCGCGCACTCGCTGCTCAAGGCCCAGGGCGGACGCGGGGTGCTGCTCGGCGGGGTCGGCGGGGTCCGCAACGCCAAGGTCGTCATCATCGGCGCCGGGGTCTCCGGTCAGAACGCCGCCAACATCGCGCTGGGCATGGGCGCCGACGTGACCCTGCTCGACACCGACCTCGACAAGCTGCGGATGTCGTTCTGGCGCTACAACAACAAGGTGCACGGGCTGGCGTCCTCCAAGCTGGCCATCGAGCAGCACGTCATCGAGGCCGACATGGTCATCGGTGCGGTGCTGATCCCCGGCGCGGCCGCCCCCAAGCTGGTCAGCAACGAGCTGGTCTCGCGGATGAAGCCCGGCTCGGTGCTCGTCGACATCGCCGTCGACCAGGGCGGGTGCTTCGAGGACACCCGGGCCACCACGCACGCCGACCCGACCTTCCAGGTGCACGACTCGGTCTTCTACTGCGTGGCCAACATGCCGGGCGCGGTGCCGACCACGTCGACGTACGCCCTGACCAACGCCACCATGCCGTACGCCGTCGCGCTGGCCGCCAAGGGCTGGCGCCAGGCGCTGCGCGACGACCGGTGCCTGGCCAAGGGGCTCAACACCCACGACGGCCAGCTCACCAACGAGCCCGTCGGCGCTGCGACCGGCATCGACTCGGTGTCCCTGGAGCAGGTGCTGTCCTGAGCGTCCCTGCCCTCGACGCGCCCACCGCGGCCGCCACCGACCAGCCGGCGGCCGCGGTCCGCACCTACCTCGACCACCTCTCGGTGGAGCGGGGCCTGGCGGCGAACACGCTCGCGTCCTACCGCCGCGACCTGCGCCGCTACCTGGCGCACCTCGCCGCGACGGGGGTCGAGCGGCTCGACGACGTCACCGAGGCCGGCGTGAGCGCGTTCCTGGTGCACCTGCGCGAGGGCGACGCCGACCATCCGCCGCTGAGCGCGACCTCGGCGGCGCGCACGGTGGTGGCGGTGCGCGGCTTCCACCGCTTCGCGTTGGCCGACGGGCTCGCGGCCCACGACCCGGCCAGCGGGGTCAAGCCCCCGACGCCGGCCAAGCGGCTGCCCAAGGCCCTGCCCCTGGCCGACGTCGAGGCGGTCCTGGAGGCGGCCGGCGCGCCGGGCACGTCGCTGGCGCTGCGCGACCGGGCGCTGCTGGAGGTGCTCTACGGCACCGGCGCGCGGATCTCCGAGGCCGTCGGCCTCGACGTCGACGACCTCGACCTGGCCGCCGAGCACGACGGGGCCGGGCACGACGGGGCCGGGCACGACGGGGCGGGGGACGCCTTCGAGGGCACCGTGCTGCTGCGCGGCAAGGGCGGCAAGCAGCGCGTGGTGCCGGTCGGCTCCTACGCCATCGAGGCTGTGCGCGCCTACCTGGTGCGCGCGCGTCCCGAGCTGGCCGGGCTCGGCGGTCCTGCCGGTACCGGTGGTGCGCTCTTCCTCAACGCCCGTGGCGGCCGGCTCTCGCGCCAGTCGGCCTGGACCGTGCTGACCCGCGCCGCCGAGCGCGCCGGCGTCACCCGCGACGTCTCCCCGCACACGCTGCGCCACTCCTTCGCCACCCACCTCCTCGACGGCGGCGCCGACGTGCGCGTCGTCCAGGAGCTGCTGGGCCACGCGTCGGTGACCACCACCCAGGTCTACACCCTGGTGACCGTCGACAACCTGCGTGAGGTCTTCGCGACCGCGCACCCGAGAGCCAGAGGCTGATGACCCAGCAGGACACCCGCCCCACCGACCACCTGCAGGGTTTCGACTGGCCACGGGCCGGATCCGACGCCGACGCGGTCTACGAGGCGGTGGCGGCCTACGCCGCGAGCAAGGGCCTCGACCTCTACCCGCACCAGGACGAGGCGGTGCTCGAGCTGCTGGCCGGCAGCAACGTGGTGCTCGCGACCCCCACCGGCTCGGGCAAGTCGCTGGTGGCGCTGGCTGCGCACGCCACCGCGCTGGCCGACGACCGGGTCTCCTTCTACACCGCGCCGATCAAGGCGCTGGTCAGCGAGAAGTTCTTCGACCTGTGCACGGTCTTCGGTGCCGACAACGTCGGGATGCTGACCGGTGACGCCGCGGTCAACGCCGACGCGCCGATCATCTGCTGCACCGCCGAGGTGCTGGCCAACCTGGCGCTGCGCGAGGGACGCGCCGCCGACGTCGGGCTCGTGGTGATGGACGAGTTCCACTACTACGGCGAGCCCGACCGCGGCTGGGCCTGGCAGGTGCCGCTGCTCGAGCTGCCCCAGGCCCAGTTCCTGCTGATGTCGGCCACCCTGGGCGACGTCAGCGCGCTGGCCACCGACCTGACGGGCCGCAACGGACGCGAGACCGCGGTCGTCGACGACGCCGAGCGGCCGGTGCCGCTGTCGTTCACCTGGTCGCTCGACCCGTTGCCCGAGCGCCTCGAGGAGATCGTGACCACCGGCCAGGCGCCGGTCTACGTCGTGCACTTCACCCAGGCCGCGGCCGTCGAGCACGCCACCTCGCTGCTCAACGCCGGCTGGATCCCCAAGCCCGAGGGGATGACCGAGCGGCTGGCCGGCACCCGCTTCGGTGCCGGCTTCGGCAAGACCCTGGCCAAGCTGCTCAAGCGCGGTGTCGGCGTGCACCACGCCGGCATGCTCCCGCGCTACCGGCGCCTGGTCGAGCAGCTGGCCCAGGCCGGCGAGCTGTCGGTGATCTGCGGCACCGACACCCTCGGGGTCGGCATCAACGTGCCGATCCGCACCGTGCTCTTCACCGGTCTGGCCAAGTTCGACGGCACCCGCCAGCGGGTGCTGCGCACCCGCGAGTTCCTGCAGATCGCCGGTCGCGCCGGCCGGGCCGGGTTCGACACCGCCGGCTACGTGGTGGTGCAGGCGCCCGAGCACACCATCGAGAACGAGAAGGCCAAGGCGAAGGCTGCGGCCAAGAACGCCACGATGAGCGCCGAGAAGCAGGCCAAGCGCAAGTCGAAGGCGCAGCTGAAGAAGCCGCCCGAGGGCACCGTGGTGTGGACCGAGCAGACCTTCGACAAGCTCGTGGCCGGTGAGCCCGAACCGCTGGCCTCGCGGATGAGGGTCGACAACTCCATGCTCCTCAACGTCGTCTCCCGCGAGGAGGACGCCTTCCCGGTGCTGCGCCGGCTCCTCACCGACAACCACGAGGAGCCGCGCCAGCAGCGGCGGCTGGCCCGTCGTGCGCTGCGCCTGGCCCGCTCGCTGGTGACCTCCGGGGTGCTGGTGCGTCTCCAGGAGCCCGACGAGCACGGCCGCCGCTACCGGCTCACCCACGACCTGCCGCCCGACTTCGCGCTCAACCAGCCGCTGGCCCACTTCGCGCTCGAGGCGTTCGACGTGCTCACCCCCGCCGAGGAGTCCGGGGACCCGCTGACCCACGCCCTCGACGTCGTCTCGGTCGTCGAGTCCGTCCTCGACTCGCCGCGCCAGGTGCTGATGGCCCAGCAGTGGGCCGCGCGGGGGGAGGCCGTCAACGAGATGAAGGCCGACGGCATCGAGTACGAGGAGCGGATGGCGCTGCTCGAGGAGATCACCTGGCCGCAGCCGCTCGCCGAGCTGCTGGGCGCGGCGTACGAGCTCTACCGCGGCGCGCACCCGTGGCTGCCGGAGGATGCCCTGGACCCCAAGTCGGTGGTGCGCCAGATGTACGAGCAGGGGATGAGCTTCACCGACCTGGTCGGTCGCTACCAGCTGGCCCGCTCCGAGGGACTGGTGCTGCGCTACCTCACCGACGCCTACCGCACACTGCGCCAGAGCGTGCCCGAGCAGCACCGCTCCGAGGAGCTGGAGGGGCTGGTGGAGTGGCTGGGCGAGACGGTGCGCCAGACCGACTCCTCGCTGCTCGACGAGTGGGAGGCCCTCACCGACCCGGCCGCCGCGCTGGCGCGCCTGGGCGACGAGCTGACCCACCACGCGCCGCCGCCGCCCCCGCGGCCGCTGTCGCAGCAGGGCCGCTCCTTCGAGGTCATGGTGCGCAACGCGATGTTCCGCCGCGTCGAGCTCGTCGCGCGCGACGACCTCGACGCACTGATGGCCCTGGAGCGCGCCGCCGCCGACCGCACCGACCCCCCACGTGAGGTGGTGGTGGGCCGGTCTGCCTGGGATGCGGCGATCGAGGACTACTACGCCGAGCACGACAGCGTCGACCTCGGTCCCGACGCCCGCGGGCCGCGCCTGCTGGTCACCACGGCCACGACCGGGGTGGCGCCCGGCCTCGACGGCGACGCGCCGCCCGCCCGGTTGCTCGAGGTGCGCCAGACGGTGCACGACCCCGCGGGTCACCACGACTGGGTGGTCGACGCGGTGGCCGACCTCGACGCCACCGACGCACTGGGCGAGCTGGTGATGCCGACCGTGGCCTTCCACCGGCTCGGCTGAGGGGCGAGTGTGAGCCGCATGATCAGACCGCCCAGCTCGGTCCTGCTCCTGGTGGGGCGCGAGGACTTCACCCCGCCGACCTCCTTCGGTGGGGCGCCCTGCGTGGCGACCCCCGACTGCCTGGCGGTCGCGGTGCGCGACGTCGAGGACGGCCCGACCCTGGCCGAGCTCACCGACGACCCCGGGGCCGCCGGGCTGCAGGACCTGATGAGGCTCGGTGACGTCGAGCTCGAGTCGGAGGGCCTGCTCGTGCTGCGTGACGTCTACAGCCGTGAGTACGGCACGGTCGGGGTGGAGCCGGGCACCGTCCGGGTCCGCGTGCTGGCCGACGACGACTCCGAGCCCGGCCACGTGGTGTTCCTGGTCGGCGGGACGCCGCAGGGGTGAGAGGCCCCGACCTAGCATCGGGCGCATGAGCGACGTCACCGTGACCGACCAGACCGAGCAGCAGCGCTACGTGGCCCACGTCGGCGGCGCCGAGGCAGGGGTGGCGCAGTACGAGCTCGCAGAGGACCCGGCGCGCATCGTGTTCACCCACACCGTGGTCAGCGACGACTTCGAGGGCGAGGGGGTCGGCTCCGCGTTGGCCCGCACCGCCCTGGACGAGGTGCGCGCGGCGGGGGAGCGCAGCGTCGTGGCCCGGTGCTCCTTCATCGCCGGCTGGATCGACAAGCACCCCGACTACCAGGACCTGCTGGCCGGCTGAGCCCGCTGGACTCCGGGGATTCCTCCACAGATTTCTCCACAGGCGGGGGATCACCTGTGCAGGCCGACCGGGGGCTCCTGCACAGATCCCGGCACCGGACCGGACCTCGGCGGTGAACCTCGCGAGATGCTTGTGGGCAGCGCGGCCCGGTCCTAGGCTCGCCCGCAACCCGGGCCCGGCCGACCGGGTCGACAAGTCGTCGTGCCGTCGTGGACGGGGCCGGTGGAGGAGCAGCAGATGAGCGATGGTGGGATGTCCCCGGGGACCGGAGCAGGTCACGCCGGCGCCAGCGCACCCGAGGTGCCGCCACTGGTCCGGGCCCCTGCCCAGCCGCCCGCCCCCGATCTCGGAGACGATCTGTCCGTGAGCGACCCCCTGCCCTTCGAGCGCCCGGCGCGCCGTGACACCGGCGCCTCGGTGCTCGGCCCCACCGGCCGGCCGATGCCGGACTTCCCCGAGCCCGGCCCGGTCGCCGAGCACGGCAAGGCCCGGGTCGTGGCGATGTGCAACCAGAAGGGCGGCGTCGGCAAGACGACGACCACCATCAACCTGGGCGCGTCGCTGGCCGAGTACGGCCGCAAGGTGCTGCTGGTCGACTTCGACCCGCAGGGCTCGCTGTCGGTCGGCCTCGGGCTCAACCCGCACGAGATGGACCTCTCGGTCTACAACCTGCTGATGGAGCGCGACGTCACCCTCGACGACGTCGTCGTGCCCTCCGGCGTGCCCGGCATGGACCTGCTGCCCTCCAACATCGACCTCTCGGCGGCCGAGGTGCAGCTGGTCCACGAGGTGGCTCGCGAGCAGACCCTGCAGCGCGTGCTCGCCCCTGCGCTCGACCAGTACGACGTCGTGCTCATCGACTGCCAGCCCTCGCTGGGCCTGCTCACGGTGAACGCGCTGACCGCCGCCCACGGCGTGCTCGTGCCCCTGGAGTGCGAGTACTTCGCGCTGCGCGGGGTGGCGCTGCTCAAGACGACCATCGACAAGGTCCGCGAGCGGCTCAACCCGGGCCTCGAGATCGACGGCGTGCTCGGCACCATGTTCGACGGTCGCACCCTGCACTCGCGCGAGGTGATGGAGCGCCTGGTGCAGGCCTGGGGCGACAAGGTCTTCCACACCGTCATCCGCCGCACCGTGAAGTTCTCCGACTCCACCGTCGCCGGTGAGCCGATCACCAGCTATGCCTCGTCCTCGGCGGGCGCGGAGTCCTACCGGCAGCTGTCGCGGGAGGTGCTGGCCCGTTGGCTCGACGGGTGAGCATGCCGGCCGCCGACGACCTGTTCCGCCCCACCGCCCCGAAGGCTCCCGCGGAGACCGGGCCCCAGGCGGACGGGCCGGGCGCGGGGAGGCCGGCCGGCCGCTCCCGCCCCAGCGGGCGGGTGCGTCACGACGAGAAGATGACGGTCTACATCACCTCCGAGGAGCTGCTGGCCGTCGAGCAGGCGCGTCTGGCGCTGCGCAGCGTCCACGGCCTGGCCGTCGACCGCGGCCGGTTGGTGCGGGAGGCTTTGGCCATGACGCTGGCCGACTTCGAGGCCCACGGCGAGGACAGCGCGCTCGTACGCCGCCTCGGCGAGGAGTGAGCGGCGCCATGAGCACCGGGGTGGGCGCCGTCGGGACCGACGCGGGCCCTGAGAGCCCCGAGAGCCCTGAGAGCCCCGCGTTCGCCGTGCGGCTCGACAACTTCGAGGGCCCCTTCGACCTGCTGCTCACCCTGATCGCCAAGCACAAGCTCGACATCACCGAGGTGTCGCTCTCGAGGGTCACCGACGAGTTCATCGCCCATGTCAAGGCGCTGCGCACCGCGCCGGCCGCGGCGTCCACGACCGGGCGCGACGCCGCACTCGACCTGGAGCAGACCACGTCGTTCCTCCTGGTCGCCTCCACCCTGCTCGACCTCAAGGCGGCCCGGCTGCTGCCGCAGGGCGACGTCGAGGACGAGGAGGACCTTGCCCTCCTCGAGGCCCGGGACCTGCTCTTCGCCCGCCTCATCCAGTACCGCGCCTACAAGCAGGTCGCGGCCGTCGTCGAGCGCCGGCTGCTCGACGAGGCGCGTCGCTACCCCCGCGCCGTCGGCCTCGAGGACCGCTTCGCCTCGCTGCTGCCCGAGGTCCTCATCGGGATCGGTCTCGAGCAGTTCGCCGCGCTGGCCGCGAAGGCGATGGCGCCCAAGCCGGTCGTCGAGGTCTCGTTGCAGCACATCCACGCCGCGCGTGTCTCGGTGCGCGAGCAGGCCGCGATCGTGGTCGAGCGGCTGCGCCGGGCCGGCACCACCACCTTCGCCGCGCTGTGCCGCGACTCCCCGGACACCCTGACGACCGTGGCCCGCTTCCTCTCGCTGCTCGAGCTGTTCCGCGAGGGCGTCGTGGTCTTCGACCAGGTCACCCCGCTGGGCGTGCTCACGCTGCGCTGGACCGGCGACGACGACGTCGAGGCCGACGCGCTGGTCACCGACGAGTTCGAGGGCGCCCCGCCCGCTCCCACCGACACCCCCGAGGAGGGCCTCGCGTGAGCGACCCCCTGATCGATCCCGTGGTCGAGGCCGTCCCCCAGCCGCTGGTGCTGCGACCGGCCCTGGAGGCGGTGCTGATGGTCGCCGACCAGCCGCTCGACGCCGTCAGCCTGGCCACGGCCGTGGGACACCCCGTCGAGGACGTCGTCGGGGCCCTGCAGACGCTGGCCGAGCAGTACGACGAGCAGGATCGCGGCTTCGAGCTGCGCCACGTGGCCGGCGGGTGGCGCTACTACACCCGCGAGGCCTACGCCCCCGCCGTGGAGCGGTTCGTGCTCGAGGGCCAGCAGGCCCGGCTGACCCAGGCGGCGCTGGAGACGCTCGCCGTGGTGGCCTACCAGCAGCCGGTCTCACGGGCCCGGGTCTCGGCGGTGCGCGGCGTCAACGTCGACGGGGTGATGCGCACCCTGCTGACGCGAGGTCTGGTCGAGGAGGCCGGCCAGGACGCCGGCTCCGGGGCCCACCTCTACCGCACCACCGGCTACTTCCTCGAGCGGATCGGGATCAGCTCGCTCGACGAGCTGCCCGAGCTGGCGCCCTACCTGCCCGAGATGGCCGACCTCGAGGACGAGCTCGAGCGCGTGGGAGGGTTCGCCCAGCAGCCCGTCGACCGCGACGCCGCCCCGACCGAGGAGACCCCGTGACCCGCCCGCCGCACGACCGCCCCGCCCCGCTCGGCGAGGACGACGGTCGCGAGATCCCGCTCGACGACGACGGGCTGGTCCGGCTGCAGAAGCTGCTGGCCCAGTCGGGCGTGGCGTCGCGACGCAAGTGCGAGGAGCTGATGCTCGCCGGCCTGGTCGAGGTCGACGGCGAGGTGGTCACCCGGCTGGGCACCAAGGTCGACCCGCGCACCGCGGTGGTGCGCGTCGAGGGTCACCGGCTGCCGCCGATGAGCCCCCACGTCTACCTGGTGCTCAACAAGCCGCGCGGGGTGGTCTCGACGATGTCGGACCCCGAGGGGCGCCGCACCCTGGGTGACGTCGTGGTCGACCGGCCCGAGCGGCTCTTCCACGTCGGCCGCCTCGACACCGACACCTCGGGGCTGATCCTGCTCACCAACGACGGTGACTTCGCCCACCGCATGGCCCACCCGTCGTACGAGGTGGACAAGACCTACGTCGCCGAGGTCGAGGGCCAGGTGCACCGCGGCACCATCAAGAAGCTGCTCGCCGGGGTGGAGCTCGAGGACGGCCCGGTGACGGTGAGCCGCGCTCGGCTGGTCGAGGGCAGCCACGGCCGCACCGACCGCGAGCGCAGCATCGTCGAGCTGGTCATCCACGAGGGCCGCAACCGCATCGTGCGTCGCCTGCTCGACCACGTCGGTCACCCGGTGCGCCGGCTGACCCGCACCGAGCTGGGCCCGGTGCGCCTGGGTGGACTGCAGCCCGGCGAGCTGCGCGAGCTGACCCGCACCGAGCTGGGCAGCCTGCTGGACCGCGCGCAGCTGTGAGCCTCGGGCCCCGATAGCCTGGGGCCTCGACGGGTTGGCTGGACGAGTCAGGACGAGGCAGGACGAGGAGCAGACGTGGCGGTGCGAGCGGTCCGGGGTGCGACGCAGCTCGAGGAGGACACGCGCGAGCACATGCTCGAGCGGGTTGCGGAGATGGTGCTCGACGTGATGGCCTCCAACGGCCTCGAGGTCGACGACTTCATCTCGGTGATCTTCACCGCCACCTCCGACCTGGTCGCGGAGTTCCCGGCGTACGCCGCCCGGCGGCTGGGCTTCGGCGAGGTGCCGCTCATCTGTGCCCGCGAGCTCGAGATCGAGCGGTCCATGCCCCGCGTGGTGCGGATGATGGCGCACGTCGAGACCGACCTGCCGCGCGCCGACATCACGCACAGCTACCTGCACGGCGCCGCGGCGCTGCGCAGCGACCTGACCCGCGTGCGGTCGGTGCCCGACACCGATGGCTGAGACCGGCCGGCTCGTCGGCCCGGTCGAGGTCGTCGGCACCGGGCTGGTCGGCACCTCCGTGGCGCTGGCCTGCCGCCGCGCCGGGCTCGAGGTGCTGCTCAGCGACCGCAGCGACGAGCACGTGCGCACCGCGAGCGGGCTGGGCGCCGGTCGCGCCCGACGCCCCGACGACCGGCCCCAGCTCGTGGTCGTCGCGGTGCCGCCCGACGCGCTCGGGCCCGTGATCACCGCGGCGCTCACCGCCTCCGACGCGGTCGTCACCGACGTCGGCAGCATCAAGGCGAGCCCGCTGGCGCACGTGCTCGAGGACCCGTCCGCGGCCGCGTACGCCGCGCGCTACGTCGGCAGCCACCCGATGGCCGGCAGCGAGCACTCCGGCCCGCTGGCCGCAACGGCGACGCTCTTCGAGGGCCGGCCCTGGGCGATCACGCCGCACCCGGGCGCCGACGTGGCCGCCGTCGAGCTGGTCGAGGACCTGGTGCACGTCGTGGGCGCGGTGGTCGCGTGGCTGACCCCCGAGGAGCACGACCGGGCGGTCGCGCGGATCTCGCACGTGCCGCACCTGGTGTCCTCGCTGGTGGCCGCCCGGCTGGCCGGCGCCCCCGACAACCATCTCTCGCTGTCGGGACAGGGCGTGCGCGACGTGACCCGGGTCGCCGCTGGCGACCCCCGGCTCTACGGCCAGATCGTGGCGGGCAACGCCGCGGCCGTCGGTGAGCTGCTCGTCGAGCTGCGCCGCGACCTCGACGCGATGATCGCGGCCATCGGCGCCGACCAGCGCGGCGACCTGGAGCAGCTGCTCGAGGTGGGCGTGGCCGGCACCCGAGCGATCCCCGGCAAGCACGGCGCGCCCGCGACGGCCACGGTCTCGGTCTTCGTCACCGTGCCCGACCACCCCGGCGAGCTGGCGCGGCTGCTGTCCGACGCGGTGGCCAGCGAGGTCAACGTCGAGGACATCCGCATCGACCACGACACCAGCCGGCCCACCGGTCTGGTCGAGCTGGTCGTCGACGAGCGCAGCGGCGAGCGGCTCCTGGTGTCGCTGGAATCCCGCGGCTGGGTGACGCACCGGTAGGCTGCGGGCCCGTGATCACCAAGCCGACCGACCCCGACCCGACGCACGGGACCGGCATCGTGGTGGCCGTCGACGGCACCTCGGGCTCCGGCAAGTCCAGCACGTGCCGTGGCGTGGCCTCCCGACTGGGCCTGCGCTACCTCGACACCGGCGCGATGTACCGGGCGATGACCTGGTGGATGCTCGAGCACGGTGTCGACGTGCACGACGCCGAGGCTGTGGCTGCTCGCTGCGCGGAGCCGGTCATCGACTCCGGCACCGACCCGCTCGGCCCCACGATCCACGTCGACGGCCACGACGTGGGCGTCGCGATCCGCACCGAGCAGGTCACCGGCTCGGTCTCGCCCGTCTCCACCGTGCCCGCGGTGCGCACCCGGCTGGTGGAGCTGCAGCGCGCCGAGATCGCTGCCGCCGCCGAGGGGCGCGGCATCGTGGTCGAGGGCCGCGACATCGGCTCGGTCGTCGCGCCCGACGCACCCGTCAAGCTCTACCTCACCGCCGACCCAGCGGCGCGAGCCGCGCGCCGCGCCGCCGAGGAGGGCGGCTCCGACGTGGCGGCGGTGGAGGAGTCGCTGCGCGGTCGCGACGAGATCGACTCCGGGCGCGCGGTCTCGCCGCTGACGATGGTCGAGGGTGCCGTGCACCTCGACACCACGGCGTACACGCTCGAGGAGGTCGTGGACCTGGTCGTCGGCCTCGTCGAGGCGGTGGAGACCCCCGCGTGAGCGCCGCGCCGTCGCCGCGGCTGCGCACCACGCACACCGACCTGCCCCGCACGACGCAGGAGCCCTACCCGCCGCGCTTCCTGCTGCACTCGCTGCGGCCGCTGTCGCGCTGGCTGCTCAGGCGCCGCTACCGCATCGAGGTGCTGGGCGCGGAGAACGTGCCACCGAGCGGGCCCGTGGTGCTGGCGGCCAACCACGTCGGGGTGATCGACGGGCCGATGCTGGCGGTCTTCGCGCCGCGCCCGGTGCACGCGCTGACGAAGCGCGAGATGTTCTCCGGGCGGCTCGGGGGCTTCCTTCGCCTCTCGGGGCAGGTCCCGCTCGACCGGTTCCGCACCGACGTGGCCGCCGCGCGCAGCTGCCTGCGGGTGCTGCGTGACGGTGGCGTGATCGGCATCTTCCCCGAGGGCCGGCGCGGGCCGGGCGACCTGCAGCGTTTCCACCGGGGGGCGGCCTACTTCGCGCTCGCCGCGGGTGCGACGGTGGTGCCGGTCTCGTTCTTCGGCACCCGGGAGCCGGGCGGGCGCAGCAGCTCTCTGCCGCGCAGGGGCGCGCCGATGCACGTCGTCTTCGGTCGACCCGTCACCATCGACGCAGTGCCCTTCCCGCGCACGAAGGAACAAGTGGAGGCCACCTCGCAGTTGTTGTGGACGCACATGACGCGCGAGCTGGACACCGCGCAGGCCCGCACGGGCCGCGAGCTGCCGGGCCCCCTGCCCGCAGGAGACCTCGAACCCGACCCCGCCACCGGGGTCACCGATCTAGGAGCACCATGACCGAGCACGCCGACGGCATCCCCACCGAGGGGCCGCTCGTCGACGGCCCCCTGCCCGTCCTGGCCATCATCGGCCGGCCCAACGTGGGCAAGTCGACGCTGGTGAACCGCTTCATCGGCCGACGCGAGGCGGTCGTCGAGGACGTCCCGGGCGTCACCCGTGACCGGGTGTCGTACGACGCCCACTGGAACGGGCGCGCCTTCACCGTCGTCGACACCGGAGGCTGGGACCCCGACGCGCGCGGTCTCGCCGAGCGGATCGCCGCCCAGGCCGAGATCGCGATCTCGCTGGCCGACGCGGTGCTCTTCGTGGTCGACGCGACCGTGGGCATCACCGACGCCGACGAGGCTGTGGTGCGGATCCTGCGCAAGGCCGGCAAGCCGGTCGTGCTGGCGGCCAACAAGGTCGACGACGAGCGCACCGAGGCCGAGGCGTACGGCCTGTGGAACCTGGGTCTCGGCGAGCCGTTCCCGGTCTCGGCGCTGCACGGACGCGGCTCGGGCGACCTGCTCGACGCCGTGCTGGCTGCGCTGCCCGAGCCGCCGCCCGAGCGCGACGCCGAGGTCGGCGGCCCGCGGCGGATCGCGATCGTCGGCAAGCCCAACGTCGGCAAGTCCTCGCTGCTCAACCGGCTGGCGGGGGAGGAGCGGGTGGTCGTCGACAACGTCGCCGGCACGACCGTCGACCCGGTCGACGAGCTGATCTCGCTGGGCGGGCGCGACTGGCGCTTCATCGATACCGCGGGCATCCGCAAGCGCGTCAAGGAGGCCTCGGGCCACGAGTACTACGCCTCGCTGCGCACCTCGATCGCCATCGACCGCGCCGAGGTCGCCGTGCTGGTGCTCGACGGCGGTCTGTCGATCTCCGAGCAGGACGTGCGGATCCTGCAGACCGTCCGCGAGGCCGGCCGAGCGCTGGTCATCGCTTTCAACAAGTGGGACCTCGTCGACGAGGAGCGCCGCTACTACCTCGAGCGCGAGATCGAGCGCGAGCTCGTGCAGGTGCAGTGGGCGCCCCGCATCAACGTCACCGCCCGCACCGGCTGGCACGTCGACCGGCTCGTGCCGGCCCTCGACAAGGCGTTGGAGGGCTGGGAGACCCGGGTGCCGACCGGTGCGCTCAACGCGTTCCTGGGTCGCCTGGTCGCCGAGCACCCGCACCCGGTGCGCAGCGGCAAGCAGCCCAAGATCATGTTCGGCACCCAGCCCTCGACCGCGCCGCCGACCTTCGTCCTGTTCACCTCCGGCAAGCTCGACGACGGCTACGAGCGCTACATCGAGCGGCGCCTGCGCGAGGAGTTCGGGTTCGTCGGCACCCCCATCGTGATCAACCAGCGGGTGCGCGAGAAGCGCAAGCGCTGAGCCCTGGTCCCGCCCGGGGTGCCGATGTCGGACCTCGAGCGGGGCTGTTGTAGTGTTCACGCGTCGCGAGGCGCTGCAAGCAGCACCTCGGGCAGTTCGGGCTGTGGCGCAGCTTGGTAGCGCACTTGACTGGGGGTCAAGGGGTCGCAGGTTCAAATCCTGTCAGCCCGACAACTGGAATCGGCTCTGACCTGCGGAAACGCTGGGTCGGGGCCGGTTCTTCATTTGAACCCGAAGGCGCTATTCCCCACTTATTCCCGAAGTATTCGGGCCGCCCTCCGGATTTGCCTCGGCCAACTCGTCCAAGACGTGCGCGACGTCGGCAGCAGTCCCAAGAGCTAGAACGTGCGAGATCACGCAAGTCCGTCCGCAACGTTCCTGCGGGTCAGGACGTGTTTCAGCGACTGCGCGCATAATGCGGCTGAGTGCCTGCTCAACGTCAGGGGGTCGCAGGTTCAAATCCTGTCAGCCCGACCGAAAACGGCCTCTGACCTGCGGAAACGTGGGTCAGAGGCCGTTCTGGTATTGAACCCGAGGCGCCTATTCCGCACTTGGGACCAACGTCCTGCCACCAGCGGACCAGTTCCCTGTGACGGGGGGCGGCCGTCGGCGTAGCGTGAAATGAGTCGCTATGGCGGGAGGGCACGTGCCACGGTCCCGAGACATTCTGCAGCGCTTTCGGCCTGCCGGCACGCCGGGGGCAGCGTCTCCTGCTGGTGTCCCCGCGGATCGGGTTTCCGAGATGGCTGCGGAGCTCGAGCCCGTCATCGCGCTCCTGTCCGCCACGCAGGAGGAGGTTTCCCGCGTCCGCAGCGTGGCGGAGCAGGAAGCCGAGCAGCGACGGGTGCAGGCGGTAGCTCGAGCCGACGCCATCGTCGCTGCCGCCCACCGGCAGGCGGCGGCGGAACGAGCGGATGCTGCGCTGCGCGTCCGTCGCGAGGTCGAGGTGGAGAGCGCCGCTGCACTCGCCGAGGCGGAACGCGCCGCCACCGCCGTGAGATACCACGCCGCCGAGCGGATGCCTGTCTATCTCGATCGGGTGATGAGCGCCACTAGATCCGCGTTGCGTGCCGGAGAAGCAGCACAGCCGTGAGCACGTCCTGGGTGGCTGGTGTCGTCCGGGCCAAGGCGCTGGCCGAGCGGCGAATCGGCGCGGGCGGAGCGCGTGCCCTCGCCACCAGCCCGGCGCTTGCCGAGGCGGTGACCGCGCTCCACCACTCGCCGTATGGACACGACGTGCAGCCGGGCATGAGCCTCGGGGAGGCTCAGCACGCCATCGGTTCCTCCCTCCTGTGGAACATGCGCGTGCTGGCGGGTTGGCTTCCGCGCGGGGGCGCGGATGTGATCCGTCTCCTGGCGGCAGGCTTCGAGGTGGCCAACCTCGACGAGCACCTCGCGACGCTGCGGGGCGAGCCCGCGGAGTCGGCGTACTCCCTCGGGACCCTCGGCACCGCGTGGTCGCGGCTGTCCGACACGACGACGCTCGCCGGCGTCGTTGACGTGCTCGGCTCGGCGTCGTGGCGTCTGGATGACGTCACGACGCACCGGGAGCTTCGGGTCGGACTTCGTCTTGCCTGGGCCGACGCGGTGGTCGCAGGCGTTCCTGCGGCAGCGGCCTGGGCGAGGTCGGGTGCGGCTCTGCTCGTCCTCCGGGAGGTCGCCCTCGACGGGCAACGGCTGGCACCGCCCCTGGCTCGCCGGGCCTCGTACGTGCTGGGCCCTGCGTTCGTCGACGAGGTCGCGAGGGGGCAGACGGGCGTGGCCGTGCTTCGGGGGCTGCTTCAGGCCGACACGCGGTCGATGCTCGACGAGGTGGACCGGGTCGATGATCTCTGGCGCGCGGAGGTGAGCTGGTGGCAACGCGTGGAGCACGACGGCTTCGGGCTCCTGCGCGGCTCCTCCTACGACCAGCGACCGGTGGTCGGTGCCGTGGCGGTGCTGGCCGTGGACGCCTGGCGGACCCGAGCAGCGCTCGAGGTCGCTGCTCGCGGTGGCACAGGGGCGGCACTGGAGGCGTTCGATGTGGTGGCGTGAGGTCGGAGCCCCGTTGCGGATGCAGCGGGTGGCGCTGGTGGCGCCGAAGGCCTCCCTGCGCGACGTACTCGTGCGGGTGGCGGACGCCGGGACCGTCGAGCTGGACCACTCAGGTGCGGCAGGCACGGCAGGTCAGGCAGGCAGCGAGGGCATGGTCAGGGGCGGAGTAGCGCGAGCGGTCTCCGGTGCCGGGGCGGACCTGTCGTCGGCGCCTCGGCTCAGCCGGGCGCGCCCCGATCTCGACGGTCCTGAGCGTGAGGGGCGCGCTGACCTGATGGCTGGTGAGGCCGAGCTGCAGGGCTACGCAAGCGGTGCCGTCGTCCGTGGTGAGGTCGCGGCACTCGCAGGTTGGGTGCCGGTCACCGAGGTGGGGGACCTGACCGGGGCACTGGCAGACCTGGGGGCGTCGGTCGTACCGATCCGCACGCCGCGCGGCGTGGACCCGCCGACGCTGATGCGTGGCGGAGAAGGCGTGAGGCGATCGCTCACCCCCTTGGTGGAGACCTACGGGACCGTGCCGTACGCCGACGTCGACCCCAGCGTTGTCGCCGGCCTTGCCTACATGCTCATGTTCGGGATGATGTTCGGCGACGCGGGACACGGTGCCCTGCTCGTCATCGCCGGACTGCTGCTGCGTGCGGGCAGACCGCGGCGGCTTGCCCGGGTCCAGAAGGTGTGGCCGTTCGTGGCCGGGTCCGGGGTCGTCGCGATCGGTTTCGGCCTGCTCTACGGGGAGTTCTTCGGCCCGACCGGGGTGATCCCCGTGCTGTGGCTCGCCCCGCTCGACGAGCCGGTGACCTTGATGGCCGTCGCGCTGGGCCTGGGGGCGGTCCTCCTCTCCGGGGCCCAGATCCTCGGCACGGTCAACCGCTGGCGTGAGGGGGGATGGCCGGTGGCGTTGAGCTCCCCATCGGGCATCGCCGGCGCAGCGCTGCTCGCCGGGCTGGGGCTCGTCGTCCTCGGTGCCACCGCTGACCTCGTCTGGCTCAGCCTGGTCGGGGCGCTCGTCATCGCCGCGGGCGTCGGGCTGGCGTTCGTGGGATTCCTCGCGACCTCCGGTGGTGGTGCCACGGGTGTCACGCAGGCGTTCGTCGAAGTCTTCGATGCGCTGATCAGGGTCGGTACCAACCTGGTCTCCTTCGTGCGACTGGCGGCCTTCGGCCTGACCCACGCAGCGATCGGCAAGATCGTGTGGGACGGGGCCACCGCCCTGTGGGGCTCGGGCGGCCTTCTCGTCGTCGCCGCCGTGGTCGTGTTCGTGGTCGGGAACGCCGTGGCATTCGCGCTCGAGGCGCTCGTCGCCGGCGTGCAGGCCCTCCGGCTGGAGTACTACGAGCTCTTCTCGCGAGTCTTCACCAGCCAGGGCCGACCGTTCCGCCCCTGGCACCTCCCCACAGACCTCGGCTCCGGCGCGGAGCCGAGGTACGACATCACGAGTTCCGCATCCGACCCCGGGAGACAGTCATGACCTGGTTACTCGCCCTGCCCGTGCTGGTGGCCGTGTTCGCGGCGACCCATCTGCTGCTCAGACATCGTGGCCGGGACGCCCTGCGAGTCCTGGTAGCACTCGATGTCGTGGTCCTCGTCGCCGCGCTCGTCGTCCTCGTCATCACCGCCACGAATGGCCCCGGAGCGGCCGAGTCAGCCAGCGTCGTGACTGCCGCGCAACCAGCCGCCGCCGATGCCGAGAACTGGGCGGCGCTGCTCGGTGCGGCGATCGCCGTAGCGGGCTCGTCCCTGGGCGCCGCGTTCGCGGTGGCCTACACCGGAGCTGCCGCGCTGGCAGCCATGAGCGAGCGGCCCGAGATCTTCGGCCGCGCCATGGTCATCGTGGGACTGGCCGAGGGCATCGCCATCTACGGTCTCATCGTCGCCATCATCCTCATCGGTCGGACGTGACCACAGTGGGACGGGTGGCCGTGATCGGTGAGGAGACCGCGGTGGTGGGTTACGCCCTCGCCGGTGCCGTCGTCGTGCCTGCCGAGGATGCCGCGGCGGTGAGAGAGGCATGGACCGGGTTGCCCGCCGATGTCGAGGTCGTGCTGCTCACCTCGCACGCGGCCCAGGCTCTGGGGCCCGAACGCACGAAGACCATGCACCCGCTCACGGTGGTGATGCCGTCGTGATCCTGGCAACCACGTCTGCTGCTCCGGATCCGCTCCTTCCGGTCCGTGAGGCGCTCCTGGCTCGCGCGAGGGCCGACGCCGAGCGGTTGCTCGCGGAGGTCGACGCGGAGGGGGCCGCGATCATCGCCCGGGCGCAGGCCGAGGCAGACGCCATCGTTGCCGAGGCCCGCGCCGAGGGAGAGGCTGATGCGGCGGCCGTGCTCGTCGCCGAGCGCGCGCGAGTCCGGCGGCTTGCCCGCGCCGTCGTGCTGGCAGCTCAACGTGAGAGCTACGAAGGCCTGCGCGCGCGAGCCGTGGAACAGGTGGCGACCCTACGTGACGATCCCGGCTACGCCAGCTGGTGTGACGGCCTGCGCGATGAGGTCCGTGCAGCGCTGGGGCCGGAGGCGGTGCTGAGCGAGCACCCCGACGGCGGCGTTGTGGGGGAGTCCTCCGGACGTCGCGTGGCGTACACCCTGGTGGCGCTGGCCGAACAAGCCGTTGGCGCGCTCGGTACGGACCTCGAAGGTCTGTGGACGCCTTGAGCCCGACGATCGTCCGGGTCTCGGGATCCCTGGTGGAGCTGGAGCCGCTGCGGGGGGTGGCGATGTATGACGTGGTGCTGCTCGGGAAACCCCGGCTTCCCGCCGAGGTTGTGGCCATCACGGATCGCGGGGTCACCGTCCAGGCGTACGAGGACACCGGCGGCCTGGCGCCCGGAGACCTCGTGGCGCCGCAAGGCGGCCCGCTCTCGGCGAGGCTGGGCCCAGGCCTGCTCGGCTCGGTGTTCGACGGACTGCTGCGGCCGTTGTCGCAGGCGGGGAACTGGCTGCTCCCGGGGGCCCCTCCCGAGGACGACCACGACCGACGCTGGCGCTTCACCCCAACCGTGGCACCGGGTGCCCGCGTGTCGGGGGGCACCGAGCTCGGCACGGTCGACGACGACGCGCCTCCGTCGATGCGGGTGCTCGTGCCGCCGGGCGTCGCAGGCGTGGTGGAGGACCTGGCGGAGAAGGGCCCCATCGGGGCCGACGCGGTCATCGCGACCGTCGGCGGGATGCCGGTGCCGATCACGACCACGTGGCCGGTGCGACGTCCACTGCCCTACCGGGAACGCCTCAACACTCAGGAAGGACTGCACACCGGCCAGCGGGTCCTCGACCTCCTCTACCCGGTCGCACGGGGGAGCAGCGCAGCGGTCCCGGGCGGGTTCGGCACCGGGAAGACCGTGCTGCTGCAGCAGATCGCCAAGTGGTGCGACGCTGACGTGATCGTCTACGTCGGCTGCGGCGAACGCGGCAACGAGATGGCCGACGTCGTGGAGGAGCTCGGCTCACTCGAGGACCCCCGCACCGGAGACTCGCTCAGCCGCCGCACGGTCATCATCGCGAACACCTCGAACATGCCGATGATGGCTCGCGAGGCAAGCATCTACACGGGCGTCACCGTCGCAGAGTACTTCCGCGACATGGGGTACCACGTCGTGGTCATTGCGGACTCGACCTCCCGCTGGGCCGAGGCTCTTCGTGAGTTCGCGTCCCGGACCGGTGCCCTGCCCGCCGAGGAGGGCTACCCTGCCGGGCTCGCGTCGGCGCTGGCGGCCTTCTACGAACGAGCCGGACATGTCGTCACCCTCGGCGGACGGACCGGTTCGGTGACCATCATCGGGGCGGTCTCACCTGCAGGTGGCGACCTGACCGAACCGGTGACCGCCCACACCCAGCGGTTCGTCCGGTCCGTCTGGACCCTCGACCGTGAGCTGGCCTACGCACGTCACTACCCGGCCGTGGCCTGGTCCGGTTCCTTCTCCCGCGACGCTGACGCGCTAGGGTCCTGGCACGCCAGGCAGGGAGATGTCGCCTGGGCTCGCCGCCGCGAGCGTGTCGTGACGTTGTTGTCGGACGCAGACCGGCTCGGTGCGCTGGCCGAGCTCGTCGGTGTCGGAGCAATGCCCGGCGCGGAGCGAGTCGTGATGCTGGGCGGCCGGTTGCTGCGCGAGGGAGTGCTGCAGCAGAGCGCCTTGACCGCGAACGACGCGTTCTGCTCCCCGACGAAGGGGGCCGCGCTGCTCGACGGCGTACTTGCGGTCATCGACCGCTGCGACGCGCTGGTCGACTCCGGTGTCCCTGCTGCGCGCATCGAAGAGATGGACTTCGGCGACCTGCTGCGCGCGGCACAGGAGACCGGCCCTCACGACGTCACCGGCGTGCAGGAACGCTTGGAAACCGTGAACGCCAGACTCGAGCAGCTGTCATGAACCCGGGGCCAGGCCAGGAGCCGGCACCGGCAGGACACGGTGTCGGCGACGTCGAGTACACCGACATCGCCGAGGTGCGTGGGCCACTGCTCGTCGTTCGGGGCGTTCGCGGTGTTGGGTGGGACGAGTCGGCTCGGATCCGGATGCACTCGGGAGAGGTGCGCAACGGTCTCGTTCTCGAGGTGGACCGTGACCTGGCGGTGGTCCAGATGCTCGAGGGGACCGGAGGCATCGACCTCGATGACACCCGCGTCCGATTCGCCGGAGAGACACTCCACGTTCCCGTCGGACCGGCCTGGCTGGGCCGGGTCTGCAACGGGCGAGGCGAGCCAGTCGACGGTGGTCCGCCGATCCTGGCTCGGCAACGCGCTCCGGTCGGTGGGGCGCCGATCAACCCCACACGTCGAGCGCCGCCGTCCGAGCCCGTGCTGACCGGGATCTCGGCCATAGACGCCCTCACCACCGTGGTGCGTGGCCAGAAGCTCCCGGTCTTCTCGGTCGCAGGGCTGCCCCACCTCGAGCTCGCGACCCAGCTGGCCGCACAGGCCTCCGTGGGGGGCGAGCCGTTCTCGGTCGTGTTCGCAGGCATGGGCCTGACCCACCTCGACTCGGCCGCGGTGCGAGGCGCCCTCGAGGAACGTTCGGCCGCGGGCGAGCTGGTGCTGCTGCTGAACAACGCCGACGACCCGGTGGTCGAGCGCATCCTCACCCCGCGCATCGCGCTCACGGTCGCCGAGCACCTCGCCTTCGAGCTGGGGCGACACGTGCTCGTGGTGATGGCCGACATGACGTCGTACGCCGAGGCGCTGCGCGAGGTGTCCGCAGCCCGGGGTGAGATCCCCGGTCGTCGTGCCTACCCGGGATACCTCTACAGCGACCTTGCCTCGCTGTACGAACGCTGCGGACGGATCCGTGGCCTACCCGGCTCGGTCACCATCATCCCGGTGCTGACCATGCCTGCCGGAGACATCACCCACCCGGTGCCCGACCTCACCGGCTACATCACCGAGGGCCAGATCGTGCTCTCGGCCGACATGGACGCCGCCGGCGTCTACCCGCCGGTGGAGCCGTTGAGCTCGCTCTCGAGACTGATGCGCAAGGGCGCCGGACCTGGCCGGACCCGCGAGGACCATCTGGACGTGGCCGCACAGGCGCTCGCCGCGCTGGCCCGTGCCCGCCAGGCCCGGGAGCTGGCAGACCTCGTGGGTGAGGATGCCCTCAGCGTCACCGATCGCCGCTACGTGGCGTTCGAGCAGGCGGTGTTGCATCGCCTGCTCGACCAACGCCGCGACGAGTCCCGGTCGCTCGAGGAAACGCTCGACCGTGTCTGGGAGGTCCTGGGCATGCTTCCGCGTCGCGGGCTCACCATGCTGCCGACCGCGATGCTTCAAGCCCGGTACGTCGACCGCGACGAAGGCCGGTGAGGACCGTGGCACGGGTACTGCACGCACCGCCGGGACGGGCCGGGCGCCTGTGGTTGCAACACCGGCTCGCCACCGCGCAGCAGGGTGCTGACCTCCTCGACCACAAGCTGCGTGTCCTGCGCACAGAGCGCGTGCGACTGGCCCTGGTGCAGGAGCGGACGGCCGCCGCGTGGGACGCCGCGAGTCGAGAGGCCGACGTCTGGCTGCTTCGCGGGGTGCTGGTCGGGGGTGAACGCGCGGTCCGGCTCAGCTCCGACCGGGCGCCTGCCCATGTCGAGATCGTCTGGGCGCGGCAGATGGGCGTGCACTACCCGGCTGAGCCGAACTGCACCCTGCCCGAACCCGCTGCAGACTCCCCGCCCATAGGCAACGCAGCCATGGTCACGGCGCGCGAGTGCCACCGTCGGGCGCTCCAGGCCGCGGTGCAGCACGCAGCCGTCGAGGCCGCCGGTCGAGTCCTCGAGGCTGAGGAACGCGCCACGCGTCGCCGACTCCGCGCCATCCAGGAGCGGTGGATCCCCCGGCTGCGGCAGGCGCTCGCCGAGGTGCAGCTGAAGCTGGAGGAGGAGGAACACGCCGACGGGGTCCGCCTGCGCTGGGCTTCCAGCCGTCGGACGGACCTGCCCCGACGTGACCCCGAACCAGACCGGCCCCGGACCGGAGACACCTCGAAGAAGGCATGGACATGACGACGCAGATGTTCAGCAGGATCCTTGTCGCGGTCGACGACTCGCCGGCTGCGCTGGCCGCCGTACGCGTTGCCGTCGACCTCGCGGCCTCGAGCGGCGCCCGCATTCGCTTGGTCCACGTCACCGGGGACGGCGAGCTCGTCCGCGCGCTCGCGAAACTGGGACATGACGGGCAGTTGGCTGACACACGCCGCAGCGCTGCCGAGTCGCTCCTGCGCCACGTCACCGCCGAGGCTCACCGCGCCGGGGTCCAGGCCGACAGCGCCAGTCTCACGGGCGCCCCGGCCGCACTGCTGCTCGGTGCCGCCCGGGACTGGGGCGCCGACCTCGTCGTCGTCGGACGATCGGACGTCAGGCGTGTCGGAAGCGCGTACGTGGGCGCCGTCACCCGCGGGGTGCTGGAGTTCAGCGAGATCCCCGTGCTGGTCGTCCCGGTGCCCGCGTGACGACGACTACGGCCCCGCCACTGGGCGCTTTCATGACTTGACGACCGAGGTGCTCAGCATCAAGGGGCTGAACCAACGCACCACCCCTTGAGCGGCAGGTGGGAACGGTTCGTTGGGCTAGGTGTACTACCTGGGCTCTGACCCCCGCATGGTCCAGCAGTGGGCCTCGGCGGAGCGTCGGGTGTCGGGCTCCCTGGAGACGCCGGCAGGCCCTGTCCGCTACACGGTGCAGCCGGTGTCTCTCGACGGGCAGCGAGGTCACTTCGTCGTCGCGGTCTTCATCGCCGACGAGGCGGCCGAGATCGAGCGCGCCCTCTGGATCTCGGTCGCTGTCACGGTCGGCTTCCTGGTCGTGGGCACCCTTTTCACCTTCGTCGTGGCGGGGCGGGTCTTCTCGCCCCTCGACCGACTGACCGCCACCGCGCGACGGATCACCGACACCGACCTGCGCGAGCGCATCGAGGTCACCGGGCAGGACGAGATCGCCGAGCTGGGGCACACCTTCAACGAGATGCTCGACCGGCTCGATGACGCCTTCACCGACCAGCGCCGACTGGTCCGCGACGTCGGCCACGAACTGCGCACTCCACTGGCCATCGCCTCCGGGCACCTCGAGTTCGTGCCGGAGACGACCGAGAACCACGAGCCCCTTGCGGTCGTCCGCGAGGAGCATCAGCGGATGCGCCGGTTGATCGACGACCTCCTAGTCCTGGCGCGGTCCGAGCGGGGGCACTTCCTGCAGCTCGAGACCATCGACCTCGACACACTCGTGAGCGGCATCATCGAGCGGTCGCGGCACCTGGCGGACCGGTCCTGGGAAGCCGAGACCCTGGGTGCAGGGAAGGTGGTCCTCGACCCTGACCGCATCAGGCAGGCAATGGTCAACATGATCGAGAACGCGATACGGCACACCACAACGGGCGACCGCATCGAGGTGGGCGCCCGTTGCCACAGCGGCAGGGCAAGACTCTGGGTCGACGACTCCGGGTCGGGCGTGGCACCCGAGGAACGCGACCACATCTTCGGCCACTTCGTCAGGGGCCGGTCCGAGACGCCCGGATCAGGCACAGGGCTCGGACTCGCGATCGTCCGCCGCATCGCCGAGGCACACCAAGGCACCGTTCACGTGGAGGACTCCACTCTCGGGGGCGCACGATTCGTCCTCGACCTGCCCATCGACCAACCCGAGTCGGAGGAACCAGCGTGAAGCGAGTGCTCATCGTCGAGGACGAGCCCCGGTTCGCCCAGTTCCTCGACAGGGGCTTGCGCGCCCACGGATTCGCAGCGACGACCGCCCCGACCGGTGACGAGGCGCGCCACCTCCTTCGCCACGACGACTTCGACCTCGTGCTCCTCGACCTCGGTCTCCCCGACGTGGACGGCCTCGACCTGCTCGGCGAGCTGCGCCGCCGCGGGGTGCGACTGCCGATCATCATCCTCACCGCGCGAGAAGACGTCACGGACAAGATCAACGGGCTGGACGCAGGGGCCAGCGACTACGTCACCAAGCCCTTCTCCTTCGACGAGCTGCTCGCCCGCGTGCGGGTGCAGCTACGTGACAGCCACACCCAGGAGGTGACGATCCTCCAGGCCGACGAGATCTCCCTCGACCTCCGCACCCGCCGAGCCACCAGCCGCGGCTCGACCGTCGAGCTCACCGCCCGCGAGTTCACGATGCTCGAGGTCTTCCTGCGGCACCGAGGCCAGGTCCTCTCACGCGAGCAGCTGCTCTCCCACGTCTGGGGCTACGGCTACGACCCAGGCTCCAACGTCGTGGAGGTCTTCATCGGCCGCCTGCGTCGCAAGCTCGGCACCCAGACGATCAAGACAGTGCGTGGCATGGGCTACTCGATCGACTGATGTCCAGCTCGATCAGCGGGAGCGGAGTAGAAGTGCCGGCGGAGCCACCCGATGCATGTATGGAATTCCCCGCGAGGGCGTGTGTCGGTCACGTGCAGAGCGGTCGCCGACCATCCCTGGTGCGGGGCCGGGCGCGTCGGCATCTCCCGCGCGGCCCGGACCGCCGACCATCCTCTTCGCCCCGAGAGGGAGCCGCGACGGAGCGCGATCCGCCGGGCCCGGCGGATCGCGCTCCGTCACTTCGAGACCACCGGCGGGCGATCCCACTCGTCGTCGGACATTCGCCAGATGGCGAGGGCCACGAGCGTGAACCCGAGCGTAGTCAGGCCCCAGCCCAGGGTGGTGTCGAGCCACCGGCTCGGCAGGACGACGGCCGAGACGAAGTGGACCGGCTGCGAGACGGCGATCGCCACGCCGACCCATGCGGTGACCACGCCGGCGCGGGCGACCGCGATGCCGAGCAGGACCATCCCGACGATATGCCCGATGACGAAGACGCCGACGCTGATCACGGAGACGGGGTGTGCGACCAGCGCGTCGGTGGCCCGCACGATGTCGGCCTGGTCGAAGCCGTCCTGTGCCATGGCGTGCGTCATCACGTCCGTGCTGCCGACCGCGCCCAGGCCCGCGAACCCGAGGAAGGTCAGGCCGGCGCCGACCGTGGCCAACCGCGGGGAGCCGAACCGCGATACGAAGCCGATGACCAGTGGTGCCAGCACCAGGGCGGGGAAGCTGACCAGGAAGATCCAGACGATCGCCTCTGCTCGGGCGGGATGGTCCGCGACACCGGCGACCATCTCTTCGACGCTGTCGTCGGTCCAGTAGGGCATGAGGGCGCGCACCGCGACGATGCCCAGCGGTCCGATCGGCAGCACGATGGCGGCCGTACGGCGCCACCGCTGTCTCGGATCGCGCGTTGTCAGAGTGGTAGCGGGGTCGTCCCTGTGCGTGGTGGTGGACATCGGTGCTTCCCATCGGATCTAGGCCGGACCCTGGTGGTCGGCCGACTCCTTCACGATCGCCGGGACTGGCGGGCAGCGGATCGGTGCTGGCACGGGACTCGGTGTCCGTGCCAGCACCGAGGACGGCGGGCGTGGACGGGTCTACGGTGATCAGATGGTCCGCCCGTGTTGGCTCACCGTCGCCTCGCTCGTCCTCGTCGGGACGGGTCTCGCGGTGGCGCTCCCGCTGCTGGCATCGGGCAGTGCCGCCAGCCGGGTCCAGTTGGTCGCGGGGGTGCTCGCCTGTCTGCCGGCCACGGCGGTCGGCGCATTCCTCACCCGGCTGCAGCCCCGCAACCCGGTCGGTCCGCTGCTGTGCGCCGCCGGCGCAATCCTGCTCTGGGACGTCGCTCTGACCTATCCCGACGTCGCCACGTTGCTGGGGGGCGTCTCCGCCGGCGAGCAGACCGCCGACGTCCTCGAGGGTGCGTGGATGTTCCTCTACGTGCCGTACGCCCTGCTGTTCCTGGTCTTCCCGGACGGCCGCATGCGCGGTCGGGGCTCGCGGGGTGTGGCGGTCGGGCTGGTCGTCGTGCCGGTGCTGTTCACCGTGCTGCTCAGCGGCGACTCGCAGATCTGGTCCGGGTTGGCGATTGCCCTGACGCCTGTCTTTCTCGGCCTGCTGGTGGGGAGTGCCTGGTCGGTCCGCTCGCGCTACCGCGGCGGTTCGGCCACCACCCGTATCCAGCTGCGGTGGCTGTTGCTCGCGAGCTCGACCGTGCCGATGACCCTGCTGCTGTGCTGGTTGAGCTACCTGCTGCTCGCCGGCCCTGATCTGGTCGTGCTCGGGCTCTTCGCGATGGCGGTCGCCGTCCCTGCAGCGACGACCGTCGCGATCGTGCGCCACGACCTCTACGACGTCGACCGGGCGATCATCGTGACCGCCGCCTACGGCATCCTGTCCGCACTGCTGCTCGCGGTGTTCACGACGATCTCGATCATGGCTGGAATACTGCTCGCCGGGGACTCGACGGTGCCCGCCGTGGTCGTGACCGCCCTGTGTGCCGTCGCCCTCGGGCCTGCGCGCCGACGGCTCGAAGATGCGTTGAGGCGCCGCCTCTACCCGAGCACCCATCGAGCACTCGCAGCGCTCGAGGTGTTGCGAGGTCAGGTACATGCGGGCCAGGCGAGGCCGGAGCAGGTCGAGGCGGTGCTGCGGACGTCGTTGGACGATGCCAGCCTCCGGGTCGGTGTAGTCGTGCCGGGCGATACGTCGCACGTCGGACTCGACGGAGCACCGCTGGGGCCGGGCCAGCGGCAGCCCGTCCTGCTCGCCGGTGACCCCGTCGGGGTCCTTGTCTCCGGACCCGACGTGGCGCTGCCACCGCCCCGGGAGGTGGCCTCGGCCGCGGCTCTGCTGCTCGAGACAGTGCGGCTACGGGCGGAGCAGGTGGCGCTGCTCCGGGAGGTCGACGAGAGTCGCAACCGGCTGATCCGGGCAGGCTACGAAGAGCGGCGGACCCTCGAGCGCGACCTGCACGACGGCGCACAACAGCGGCTCGTGGCCCTGGGGATGCGGCTGCGGTTGGCGCAGCGTCACCTCGGGGTCGATCCGGTGGACATCGACGGGCTCCTCGAGGAGGCGGTGGCCGAGCTAGCGACCGCAGTCTCCGAGCTGCGTCAGATCGCCCACGGACTGCGGCCCAGCAGTCTCGATGACGGCCTCCACTCCGCGCTGGCCAACCTCACCCGGTCGAGCCCGGTGCCCATCGAGTTCGACGTCCTCACCGATGACGTGCCCGACCACGTCGGCACCACCGCCTACTACGTGGCGAGCGAGGCCGTGACCAACGCGGTCAAGTACGCCGACGCTGCCCAGATCAGCCTCTCGGTGCAGCGCCAGAACGGCGAGCTGCGCGTGCTGGTGCGCGACGACGGCTGCGGCGGCGCCACCGTCCGATCCGGGTCCGGCCTGGCGGGCCTCGCCGATCGGGTCCTGGCGGTCGGCGGGGACCTCCGGGTGGACAGTGTCGCGGGGCGGGGCACCGCCGTGGAGGCGGTGCTGCCGTGCGGATCGTGATCGGTGAGGACTCCGCACTGTTCCGCGAGGGGTTGACCCGGCTGCTGGTGGACACCGGCCAGGACGTCGTCGCCACCGCGTCCGATGCGACGGCCCTGCTGGACGCCGTACGCCGGCATCGACCGACCGTGGCGATCATCGACGTGCGGATGCCACCCGACCACACCGACGACGGGGCCCGAGCGGCGGCGCAGGCGCGCACGGAGTTCCCAGATCTCGGGATCGTGCTGCTCTCCCAGCACGTCGAGACCAGGTACAGCGTGGACCTGGTCACGACCGGTCGTTTCGGGTACCTGCTGAAGGACCGGGTGCTCGACGTCGAGAACTTCGTCGAGTCCCTCGAGCGGGTGGCGTCGGGGGGATCGGCGCTGGATCCGGAGGTGGTGAGCCGGCTCTTGAGCGCGCGTCGGGGCTCGGCCGCACTCGAGGCACTCACGGCCCGCGAGCTGGAGGTGCTTGGGCTCATGGCCGAAGGCCACACCAACGCGGGGATCGCCAAGCGGCTCTGGCTCACCGAGCGCACTGTCGAAACCCACGTCAGCAGCATCCTGGGCAAGATCGGCAAGCCCGCGCCGGCTTCGCCGACCAGGCGTGGAGCGGGCGTGGTGGCGAACGAAGCGCCGGGACACCGCCGAGTGCTGGCGGTCCTCGCTTTCCTCGACGCCAGGCAGCGGGGGTAGCGGTGCCTACCTTCACCTCGGCTCGCTGTGTCCCTCCCTCGAGCCGATCCCCCGTGGGACGCCGAGGGCGGACGCGCCTGACCGGGTTGGCGGAGCCCCCAAGCCGTTCGGCTACCGGACGGTGATTCCCGCCTGATCCGGTGAGAGACTTCACCAGCCGAGACCCACCGCGTCCGCGTAGGCCTCTGCGCAGATGGGTCCCGAGAAACTTCGAACCTCACGGAGGCTGCGTGCCGACGCAGCGTGTTCGCCAGCTCGGCTGAAGGCCGCAAGTCGGTACTCGACCCGACGGGCTGGTCGCTCTCTGGGCCGCCATCCCACCCCCAACCCGACGGGATCGCTCAGTCTCTGCGCGGGGTCGCTTCCCAAGGGATCGAGGCGAGAAGCCCCGAAGGGATCGACGTTTCTCGTGTTCGAGAACCCGGTAGGTCGGAAGGGTCCGGGCCGCCGACGGGGCGAACCGCAGCACGCGTCGGCGAACGGGGGCCGCGACGTTCCCGTCGAACCGGAGCCGCAGGATCGCTTCCTGCGTGGCGTTGGACCCCTCCGGTGACGCCCTGGCTGGCTGGTGCCAGCATCATCATCGAGGGCGTCTGGTCGGCCCTTCCGCCCTCGAGGCGTGCGGCCGCGTGCAGCACCGTCAGGGCCTGCGCCCAGGTGCCATTGCGCGAACAGCGGCGAAACCGCGACCAGACCCGTTCCATGGACCGAACGACGCCGGGAGGTAGCGCCACTGACACCCCGTCTGCGCGATGTACAGCATCGCGTCCACCACGGTTCGCAGGTCATCGGGATGCTTCCGGCCGCGCCTGCCCCCTGCCTTGAACACCGGCTCGAGCAGAGCCCACTGGTCATCGGTCAGGTCACGTGGGTACGACATGCGGGGCACGGTGCCCACGGTCACGACCCGTGCATCAGGGACGCACCCAGTGAGGGTTGTCGCCCGGCACCGGCTCGACGAGGCTCTCGTGAGAGTGGTCGACCTTCAGGAGGACACCTCTGCGCGGGTGCGGTCAGCGGCCTCGCGGGCATTGACGCGAATCTCCGGTTCGGCCGGGTGACTGCCGCAGTCGGAGAGCGACCAGGACCGCAAGCCGAACCGCGACCGGCGCCGGCCGTCCAGCTGGGGACCGAGCTGGTGGCCACCTCGCAGACGATGGTCACGCGGAGCGTCTCCAGTGCGGGATCCTCTACCGGGCTCGGAAGCGCGTGGTCAGCAGCTGTCAGGAATGACTGTCTGCTGGTAGAGCGCGAGCCGCCACTCGTCGTTGCGCTGGATGTACACGCTGGACATGAGACCCATGAACGCCGGCTCGTCTGATTCGCGGTAGGCGGTGCCGCGGTACACCAGGGCGGCACTGCCCGGTCCGGTGTGGACGAGTCGATCGTCAGTGATGTCGTAGGTGCGCCACGGGGGAGCCTGTGCCAGCGCGGCGACCACCGTGTCGCGGTCCATGACCTCACCGTCGGCCAGCACCATGACGGCGTCCTCGGTCATGACCCGTCCGTAGAACGCATCGCCTGTGCTGTCGCAGAGGGAGTCCCATCCCTTCCGCTCCAGAGCGAGCAGAGCGCCTTGCAGGTCTTGATCCGCCATCCAGTCACAGTAGGCGCGATCGCTCCTTGCCGCGTGGCACCGGATGGCACGCCGAGCGGGACGGGGCGAAGGCCGGTCATCGCCTGTAGACGTCGCTGCGTCGGTCTGTGTGCAGGATCTCCACGATGCGGGCGTCGTCAAGCACTCCGTAGATGACCCGGTAGTCACCTCGGCGACTCGCCGCTCAACGTGATGGCCTGTTCGGCCTCGGGGTCGAGGCCGAACGGATCTACGTCGACCACGGCCTGACCGGCACTGACCGGCACTGACCGGCACTGACCGGCACTGACCGCGAGCGACCAGGGTTGCGGGAGGCAGTCGCCGCCGAGCTCACCACCCGCCAGATCAGCTCGAGAACGACCCCAGCAGCCGAGCAGCTCCCGCTCGAGGGTGGTCGCGCCTAGCGCTGATCGTCGACCCGGGGAGGGGGGTGCACGGTCGTGGACGTCCCAGGTGGCAGCACACGGACGTCGCTGCCGGGGGCGATGATGTCTGCCTGAGCGGCGAACGCCCGACCGGGATCGTGGAAGAGGTGCTGGCGCACCGAGCTGAGGCCTCGGGGCCAGAAGGTGCCGTAGTGGATCGGCACGGCGACGTGTGCCTCCAGCAGGGCCAGACACTCTGCGGCGTCCTTCGGGTCCATGTGGTGGCCGCGCAACGATGGCCCCCACCCACCGACGGGCAGCAGCGCCACGTCGAGGGAGTCGCTGAGCTCGGCCATGGCGGGGAACAACGAGGTGTCTCCCGCGAAGTATGTCGACCCGGCGCCGCGGACGACGTAGCCAACTGCCTCACCACCCGTCCTGCTCCAGGGCCATCGCGTGCCTGCATGCACTGCGGGCACGACCGTGACAGTCGCCGCCCCCACCGTGACGATGTCGCCCACCTCCACTTCGACGGCCTCCAGCGCCGAGCCGCGCAGCAGTCGACCGGCACCGCGAGGCACGATGACGGGAGTGCCGGGCTCCAGCCGCGCCAGTGAAGGGAGGTGAAGATGGTCGAGGTGAAGGTGTGAGACGACAACAGCGTCGACACGGCCGGTGAGGTCGTGCGGCACCGGGCCCCCTCGGCGGTGCAGGTGCATCAGTGACGCGGTGAGCACCGGGTCGGTGAGGACCCGGGCACGGTCGTGGACGAGGACGGTCGCGTGACCCAGCCAGTGGATGTCGATCGCCATGTCACCAGCATCAGCGCGGGAGCCGCCGGCGCGGTCACCCCACGTGGATGAGACGCCGTGCGGCACGAGGTGTTCCGGCCGGGCTCGCGGCGGCAGCGCGAGCACTCATCAGGGAGGGCGGAGCCGAGGTCGCTGCACTGGCCATCGTGCCGCTCGTCCTGCTGGCCCCGACCGCGATGGACGGCATCCGTGCCCCTGTTCACTCGGCTCCGCCTTGACGCGGCGCCGCGTCCCGGGGACCGCTCCCCACCTCCCCGCCGGAGGCGCTCGACCGGCGCGCCCGGGGGCCTGGCACGGCCGGGGCGCTGCCCGCCCGGATGTGCACGTAGCGGCGTCCGAGCGGACCGGCGGAGACGCCATGGAGCACCACGCTGCACAGCACGGTCAGGGACACCGCAGCCAGGGCCGGGACGACGTCGGGTGTCACTCCCAGCTCCTCTACTGCCAGCAGTGCGAAGACCACGGACGCCAGGCCTCTGGGTCCGAACCACCCCGTGAACGCCACGGTGGCCGCGTCGGTCCTGCTGCCCACCATGGCCAGCGCGACCGGCGCCATCCGGACCACCGTGAGGCTCAAGACGGCATAGGCGAGGGTCGACGCGCTCAGGGCGGAGACGGCCACCGGGGCCAGCAGCGCGCCGAAGAGGAACCAGACCCCGAAGGACAGGACCTCGCCCAGCAGCTCGGGCAGCTCGCTCGCCTCGTCCACGTCGACCACCGTGTGGTCGACGGCTGCTCCGAAGCTGAGCCCTGCGACGAAGGCAGCGATGAACCCGTTCCCGTCGACGGCAACGGCCAGCCCGAAGCTGGCCAGTGCGGTGCCCAAGGTGGCCATTCGTCGACCTCCTGGGACGATCCATCGCCGTCGAGAGCCGAGCGTGATCAGCGCGCCGCTGCCCGCTCCGACGACGACTCCGATGCCGACGCCCGCCGCGAGGTCGAGCAACGCTCCGCCCGCCGTCACGCCGTGGTGCCCACCGATCTGGCTTGCGGCGACCGCGAGCGCGAAGACGACGACGGGGGTGGCGATTCCGTCGTTCAGCCCGCTCTCGACATTCAGCAATCGGCGTACCCGCATGGGAATCCGGCCGTCGTTGATGACCTGAGCGCTCAGGGCGGCGTCGGTCGGCGCCAACGCCGCCCCCACGAAGACCGCCAGTGCCCAGCCGAGGTCGTCGAGCAGCCAGGCGGCCAGGATCGAACCGGCGATCAGGGACAGCGGAAGGCCGATCCCGAGCAGGCGGGCGGGCAGCCAGAGGTCGTGCCGGAGGCTGGAAAGGTGGATCCTGGACGCATCGGCGAACAGCAGGAGGGCGAGCGTCACCTCGGCGAGCAGATGGATGGAGGGAGTCTGGAGGCCGACCTCGAGCGGCCCCCACTCCGGGTGCGCCAAGCAGAAGCCGGCGGTGGTGAAAAGCAGCGGGCCGTTGATGTTCGCCCTGGCAAGGACCCTGGAGATCACTGCCCACGCCAGCACCAGCAGCGCCACGACGGCGAACGTGCTCTCGGTCACGGCGTCGGCCCACCGTCCCCGAGCTCGACGGCGCGTGAGGCCAGCCACGCCTGCGCGATCAAGGTCATCAGGAGCAGTGCCCCAGGCTGCCGCTCTGCTGGGACGCCGACCACAGCAGACCCTGCGGCTGGTGCCGCTGCGCGGGTGGTGGTGATGACCATGAGCTTGCCGACGGAGACCGGGACGCCTGCGACCAGACCCTTGCGGACAGGCACCTGGTCGGGCCTGCGAGCACGCGCGGCTCGCCGAGCGCGAACCGCCGGGCCGGGCATCCGATGCGCAGGACGGTGCCGCGGGCCGTCGGCACGGTGCACCATCAGGGCCACCCTGGTGCCGCAGCACCGCGAAGCGTCGCGCCGCGACGAGCACCGGCGTCCAGCAGGGTTCCCGCCTGAGCGCGAGCAGGCAGCCCTGACGGGCGGAGCGCCGACCAGGCCACGAGGCTGGCGAGCGCCATGAGGGAACGACTGCGACACCGTCTGATCACCGCCTTCCGGGGCTTCAGCCTCGTTCTTCGCTGGGCCGCACGCTTCATCCGCCACGGGGGGGTTTGCTGTGCAGCCGCCTCCCGCTCGCCGGGGTCAGGCCGGCCGAGCGCCGGGATCGACGCCGCGGAGACGGGTGGGGACAGCGGCGGTCCCGGGTGTGAGGGTGGGGGGATGGAGCAGCCCAGGCCCCGCAGCCACGAGGAGTCCGTCCGGGTCGAGGCGCCCCCCGAGGCGGTCTACGACCTGGTCTCCGACATCACGCGCACGGGGGAGTGGAGCCCGGTGTGCACGGCGTGCTGGTGGGACGACGAGAGCCGGGCAGGGCAGATGGGCGCGTGGTTCACTGGTCGCAACCAGACCTCGACACGTACCTGGGAGACCCGGTCGCAGGTAGTGGCGGCCGAGCGTGGCCGCGAGTTCGCCTGGCTGGTCGGCGACGGGTTCGTGCGCTGGGGCTTCCGGCTCGAGCCCGACGGCGACGCCACCACGCTGACCGAGTCGTGGGAGTTCCTGCCGGCCGGGATCGCGATGTTCGAGGCCAGGTTCGGTGAGCAGGCGCCAGAGCAGGTCGCCGACCGCACCCAGCAGGCCCTCGACGGCATCCCGCGCACTCTGGCGGCGCTGAAGCGGATCGCCGAGGCGCCGGCGCGCTGAGACGCTGGGCTCCCCGTGTGTCGTCGGACACCTTGACGCACCCGCGGGAATGGACCCGCGGCACGTCCGGTTGGCCCCGCGTGCGAGGACCGGTGACCGAGGGCGAGCTGCTGACGCGGCGCATCGTCATCGACCTCCAGCGTCGCCAGAGCGCCGACTGTCGCAGCTGACTGAGCCCCCACCCTCCCTCGGTCCCCGAGCCGACGGCGTACGCCGTGCGGCCGCTGCGAAAGGCACCATCCGTGAGCACCACCCTGCCCGCTCCCACCTCCACCCGCCGACTGCGGATGCCCTCCTTCGGCGTCCAGGTCCTGATCGGGCTCGTCCTGGGCGTCGCCCTCGGGATGCTGGCCCGGTCCATGGGCCCCGACGGCGTCGACGCCGCCGGCGAGGTCGACCCCAACTGGCTGACCCTGACCCTCACCACCATCGGCAGCACCTTCGTCACACTGCTCAAGGCGGTGGTGCCGGCCCTGGTCTTCCTGGCGATCGTCGCCTCGATCGCCAACCTCCGCGACGTCGCCGGCGCCGCCCGCCTGGCCTGGAAGACGCTGGCCTGGTTCGCCGGCACCGCGCTGATCGCCGTCTCGATCGGCATCACGCTCGGGCTGGTGCTCCAGCCGGGCTCGCGCACCAGCGTGCCTGCCGACGCGGCCGCCGCCCCCGACAGCAGCGGCTCCTGGCTCGACTTCCTCAACGGGCTGGTGCCGGCCAACGTGCTGGGCCTCCAGGCGTCCGCCGGCGACGACGGCAGCGTCGCGCTGTCGTTCAACGTGCTGCAGATCCTGGTGCTGGCCATCGCCGTGGGCATCGCCACGCTCAAGGTCGGCGAGGCCGCCGAGCCGTTCCTGGCCGTGGTGCGCTCCGCGCTGGCCGTGGTGCAGAAGGTGCTCTGGTGGATCATCCTGCTGGCCCCGATCGCCACGGTGGGGCTGCTGGGCAAGGCGGTCGCGACGTACGGCTGGGACGCGCTGGGCTCGCTCGGTGTCTTCACCGGCGCCATCTACGCCGGGCTGCTGCTCGTGCTGCTCGTGGTCTACCCGGTGCTGCTTCGCGTCAACGGGCTCTCGGTGCGCCAGTTCTTCTCCGGCGCGTGGCCGGCGATCTCGTTGGCCTTCGTCTCGCGCTCCTCGGTCGGCACGATGCCGGTCACCGAGTCGGTGACCGAGCGCAACCTGGGAGTCCCGCGTGCCTACTCGTCCTTCGCGGTGCCGCTGGGGGCGACGACCAAGATGGACGGCTGCGCCTCGATCTACCCGGCGATCTCCGCGATCTTCGTGGCGCAGTTCTTCGGGGTCGACCTCGCTGTCACCGACTACCTGCTGATCGTGATGGTCTCCGTCATCGGCTCGGCCGCCACCGCTGGCGTCACGGGCGCCACCGTGATGCTCACGCTGACCCTGTCGACCCTCGGCCTGCCGCTCGAGGGCGTCGGCCTGCTGCTGGCGATCGACCCGATCCTCGACATGGGCCGCACCGCGGTCAACGTGACCGGCCAGGCGCTGGTGCCGACCCTGGTGGCCGAGCGCGAGGGCATCCTCGACCACGAGGTGTACGACGCCCCGCGCAGCGGCGGCTGGGTCCGCGACGACGCGGTGGCGCAGACACCCGCGACACCTGCCGCGGCGCCGGATCCGTCGCCGGGCCCGTCGCCGGAGCCCCTGACGCGCGTCTGAGCCGCTCGCCGGGCCCCGTCACCTGCGGTGGCGGGGCTCGAGCACCCGGCGCAGCTGGCGGTGCAGCCGTCGGGCCTCGTCGCGCGAGACCTCCGCAGCCGGCGTCCGGGGGTCGAGCGCGTCCGGCCCGAGACTGCGCCGCGCGACGTCGGTCACGGTCGTGAGGTGCCCGGTCATCCCGACGTGGAGGCGCAGGTGCGCACCGCCGTCCAGCCCGACGTACAGCCAGGTACCCCGTGGGCGCGTCGACCACACGCATGGCTCGCACGGCCGCGCCGACTTGTCCCACCTCGCACCCGATGCTGGGTCTGTGGTCCACCGACCAGGAACGCAACCGATAGTGGTCATCACCGCGTCCGTGCGCCCGTCATCCTCGACCCCGCCAAGGAGGCACCCCCCGTGAAGAAGCAGCTCCTGACCGCGACCGCCCTGGCCGCCCTGATCTCGCTGGGCGCCTGCTCGGGCGACGACGCCGACACCGCCCGGCCCACCGACCCCACCGAGTCCGCCACCGACGAGGCCACGCAGGCAGACCAGAAGGGCATCACCGAGGTCACTGGTGGTCGGCCTGGTGCCGCCGTCGACATCCGGAGAGTCGCAAACCAGGTCGAGGCCGACATGTGGACCGGTGACGCGTACTCCACCGACGCCGAGGACATGGGACGCTCCATCGAGTCAGCCTCCATCGACGAGAACTCGCGCGTGCGTTCCTACGGCCTGAGCGAGGAGTCGTTCCAGCTCTGCCTGGTCAACGACAGCGACGGTGTCTGGGCCTACATCGACTCCACCGACAACATCATCGAGACCGGTGAGGGTGACTCCTGCCCCTGACGGCCAGGGTCCCGGGCCTCCTGGTCCGCCGGTCCGTCCTGCGAAGGACCGAGGTGCATGCTGGTCGGCATGGCCACGACGCTCACCACCCGCTCCTGCCCCCTCCTGGCTGCGGCCGTGCTGAGCCTGCCCCTGGCGCTGGGCGCCTGCGGGTCGGGCGACGTGGAGGCCTACTGCGCCGAGCTGGCCGGCTCCCGTGACCAGTTCGTGGCGACCGACTCCGGGGGAGAGGTCAGCTTCGGCGACCTCATCGACGTCTTCGAGCGGGTGGGCGACACCGCCCCGGACGAGGTCGCCGAGCAGTGGGCCACCCTCAACGAGGCCACCGACGAGCTGCAGGACCGGCTGGACGAGGCCGACATCGACGTCGAAGAGCTCGACCGGTTGGTCAGCGGAGACATCGACGAGGACGTCGACCCGGAGAAGCTCGAGGAGGTCGGCGCGGCGCTCGAGGGCTTCGGCGGCCAGGAGTACGAGGCAGCCGCCGACGAGATCGCCGAGCACGCCGAGGCGGAGTGCGAGATCGCGCTGGAGTGAGGATGCCCCGGGGGAGGGCCGCTCAGGGGCGGTAGGCGTCGGTCGGCACCACCACGGCCCGCCCGGAGACCGTGCCGTGCGCCAGGTCGCGGTAGGCCTGGGCCGCGTCGTCGAGGGTGTAGAGCGTGGTGTGCGATCGGAGCATCCCTCGAGCCCCGAGGTCGAGCACGTCGACCAGCTCGCGGCGGTTGCCCCAATAGGTCGTCTGCACGCTGGCCTCGTAGGGCACCCCGAAGAACGAGACGGGCAGCGTCCCACCGCCGAGGCCCACGATGGTCAGGTCCCCGAGCGGGCGTAGGCAGGCGGCGCCGGCCGCCAGGGTCTCGTCGGAGCCCACCATGTCGAGCACCACGTCGACCCCGAGCCCCCGGGTGGCCTCGCGCACCTCGGCGACGAGGTCGTCACCGGGCGCGAGCGCCAGGTCGGCGCCGCACTCCAGGGCCAGGTCTCGGGCCGAGCCGCGCGGGTCGACCGCGACGACCCGGGCTGCGGTGGTCGCCCTGACCGCCTGCACGCACAGGTGCCCCAGTCCACCGATCCCGATCACCAGCGCCGTGGTGGTCGGGCCGAGCTTGGACCAGGACCGGCGTACGGCGTGGTAGGGCGTGAGGCCGGCGTCGGTGAGCGGCGCGGCGTCGGTCGGGTCGAGTCCCTCAGGCAACGGGACGATGTGGCGGGCGGCCGGCACCAGGAGGTACTCGGCCATCCCGCCGTCGAGGCCCAGCCCCCCGCCGCCCCCCGGCACCGGCGCCAGGTCGGGCCGCTCGCAGTAGGTCTCGAGCCCGTCGAGGCAGCGCTGGCAGGTGCCGCAGCCCCAGGCGCCGACGACCGCGACAGGCTGGCCGGGATCGAGCCCGCGCACCCCGGAGCCCAGCGTGTGCACCCATCCAGCGTTCTCGTGGCCGAGCGTGAACGGAGGCTCCCAGGGCAGCGCCCCGGCCTCGAACTCGTGCATCAGGTGCAGGTCGGAGTGGCAGGCGCCGGCGGCGCCCACCTGGACCAGCACCTCCCCGGGGCCCGGCTCGGGCACCGCCACCTCCTCCAGCACTGCCTCGCTGTGCCACTGGTTGAGCCGTAGTGCCTGCATCCCGATCCTCCGTGTGCGTGCGGTTGCGACCCCTCCAGCCTGGGCGGGACAGCGGTCGCCACCCAGGGCCCAAGGCACGCGCAGCCGTGGACCTTGGTCCCTGGGAAAGCGCGCCCTGCCTCGGGGACGCTGAGGTCACGAACCAGCCGGTCCGGACTCCCAGGAGGCCCGATGATCCAGCCAGCGCCCCGTCCCGTCGTCGTCGCGCTGGGCGACGAGCCGGCCGACGCCGCGCTCGCCTTCGCCGTCGACGAGGCTCGGCGCCGAGGCTGCGGAGTGCACGTCCTGCATGTCGCCCACGCCCTGGCGCAGGGGCCCGAGATGGTGCTGGTGCAGTCGGTCGACGTCGAGGCCGTCGGACACCGGAGCCTGCGTGAGGCCCTCGACCACTGCCGTCACCTGGCCGGCCAGGACATCACCGTCACCGGGCGGTTGCTGGTAGGTGCGGTGGTCCACGGGCTCCTCGACGCGATGGCCGACCTGGAGGGGCCGCGGATGCTGGTGCTCCAGCACCGAGACCTCTCGCGGGTGCACCGACTGGTCTGGCGGTCGACGACCACCAGGTTGGCCGCGCGACTGCAGGCGCCTCTCGTCTCGGTGCCGGCCGGTTGGAGCGCGACGCCCGGCCCTGAGGACGAGACGCGGGTCGTGACGGCGGGAGTGGACGTGCCCGCGCGTTCCGACGCTGTGCTGCGGGCCGCGGTCGACGCTGCGCGGGTCCGTGGCAGCCGTCTGGTGCTGGTGCACGCGTGGTCCCTGCCCGGCGCCCTCGACGACCCCTCGCTCGCCCGCTCACACGGGGAGCGCCTCGCAGTCCAGGACGCCGAGGAGATCCGCGAGCGGCTGACGGAGCTCGGCCTGGACCTCGAGGACGTCGTGATCGAGGTCCGCACGCCCGAGGCGCCGGCCGCTGAACGGCTGGTCGAGGCGAGCCGCAGCTCGAGCCTGCTGGTGCTGGGCAAGCACGACCCCGTGATCCCGCTCGGCTCGCACCTGGGACCGGTCACCGGCGCGGTCGTGCGCGACGCTGAGTGCCCGGTGCTGCTGGTCGACCCGCACGAGACGGACTGAGGCGAGAACGTGGACGAGACGACTCTCCCACCGGTCGTCGTCGCGGTCGGCGGCGACGGGACCGGCGAGGCCGCCCTGGCCTTCGCCGCCGACGAGGCGGTGCGGGCGGGCTGCGGCATCCACCTGCTGCACGTGGCGCCCGCCTTCGTGCACGGCTCCGACGGCATCCTGGTCGCCTCGCCCGAGGTGCAGGAGCGCGGCCGGCACGTGCTCAACGAGGCGTTGGACGTGGCGAGGCGGTTGGTGCCGCCCGGGACCACGTTGACCTCCGAGCTCGGGGTCGGTCCGGTCGTGGAGTGGGTGGGCGAGGCGACCAGGGAGGCCCGGATGGTCGTCGTCGAGCACCGCGACCTCTCGCATGTGCACCGGCTGGTCTCCCGGTCGGTGACCAACGGTCTGGGCGCCCGCCTGCGGGTGCCGGTCGTGGCGGTCCCGTCCACGTGGAGCCCGAGTCGCGCTCCCGGCCAGGACCCACAGGTCACCGTCGGCGTCGACGTGCCGGTGCGCGCCGAGCAGGTGCTGCGCACCGCGGTCGCCGAGGCCGCCGGGCGGGGCGCGAGCCTGCGCGCCCTGCACGCCTGGCGGCTGGTGGCGAGGTACGACGGGAGCGCCACCACCCAGGAACAGGTGCGCGAGCTGACCGAGAGGGCGGCCGACGAGATCCGGCACGCCCTGGGGCCCGCCGGCGTCGAGGCGCTGGGCGTCCGGGCCGTGGTGGAGACCCGCCGGGGCTCGCCCGCCGAGGTCCTGGTCGAGGCGAGCGGCACCGCCGACCTGCTGGTCGTGGGCCGCCACGACCCGCTGGTGCCGCTCGGCTCCCACCTCGGCCCGGTGGCCCGCGGGGTGCTCCGCGAGGCCCGCTGCCCGGTGCTGCTCGTCGACCCGCGCGATCCTCCTGACCTGGTTGTGACCGAGGGCGGTGACCAACGACGTGGCAGGGTCGAGACGTGATCCCCCTCGCCTCGCTCGTCCTGCTGCTCGTGGCGGGTGCCGTCGGCTTCGTGATCGGCAGGTCCGGCGCCCCGCGGTCGCCCGACCCGACCATGGCGGTGCGTCGCCGCGACGCCTTCATCGAGCACCTGCGCGAGGTCGCCTGGCGCGACCGCGACGTCGCTCCCGAGCTGTCCACCGTGGTGCTCGACGACATCCGCCGGTTCACCGCCGACCCCGACGGCTGGGACCCACGCTCGCTGGAGTGAGCGCCTCGATGGTGGCCGGCGCCCGGACTCGTCGGGCTGCTCCTGCGCCTGTCGGGTGTGGCAACCCCTGACAAGCGCCGGAGTCCCCGGCCGACCGGGGACTCCTGCTGGCTAAGGTGCAGCGGTGACCCGCTCCGAGAAGTTCTTCTTCCCCGGCTCCGGTGGCCACGACCTCGCCGGGCGCCTCGACCTGCCCGAGCAGGAACCGCGCGCGTTGGCGCTCTTCGCGCACTGCTTCACCTGCGGCAAGGACGTGGTCGCGGCGTCGCGGATCAGCCGGCGCCTGGTCGAGCGCGGCTTCGGGGTGCTGCGCTTCGACTTCACCGGCCTCGGCGGCAGCGACGGCGAGTTCGCCAACACCGACTTCACCTCCAACGTGGAGGACCTCGTCGCGGCCGCCGCGGCCCTCGAGGAGCACCACGCGGCACCCGCGCTGTTGATCGGGCACAGCCTCGGCGGGGCCGCGGTGGTCGCGGCCGCGGCACGCATCGAGTCGGTCACCGCGGTGGCCACCATCGGCGCGCCCGCCGACCCGGGCCACGTGGCCCAGGTCCTCGACGACGACGAACGGGTCCGAATCCGCCGCGAGGGTCGGGCCGAGGTGGTCCTGGCGGGGCGCCGCTTCACGATCGGTGCGGGCCTGCTCGAGGACGTCGCGGCCCGTGGGCTCGAGGCCGCGCTGGGCGGGCTGGAGCGGGCGCTGCTGGTGCTGCACGCCCCCGGTGACCAGCAGGTCGGCATCGACAACGCCCGCCAGCTCTACGAGTGGGCGCGCCACCCCAAGAGCTTCGTCAGCCTCGACGGCGCCGACCACCTGCTCACCGCTCCGCGTGACGCCGAGTACGTCGCCGACGTGCTCTCGGTGTGGGCGGCGCGCTACCTGCCCGAGCGGGCGCCGGCGACGGCGCAGGATCCCGAGCACCCCGACGAGCCCGACGAGAGCGCCGGTTCGGTGCTGGTCGAGGAGACCCACGAGGGCCGTCTGGTGCAGTCGGTGCAGGCGGGCCGGCACACCTGGCGGGCGGACGAGCCGCTGGGTGTGGGCGACGACACCGGCCCGACCCCCTACGACCTGCTGCTCTCGGCCTTGGGCACCTGCACGTCGATGACGCTACGGATGTACGCCGACCGCAAGAAGCTGGCGCTCGAGCACGTCGCGGTGCGCCTGTCCCACCGCCGCCACCACCCCGACGACTGCGCCGCGGTGGGTGACGGCGACGGGGACGCCGGGGGACCGTGCCGGGTGGAGGCGATCCACCGCGAGATCACCCTGGTCGGCGACCTCGACGACGCGGAGCGCGAGCGGCTGCTGCAGATCGCCGACCGGTGCCCGGTGCACCGCACGCTCACCGGTGACGTCCGGATCGCGAGCGCCCTCGTCCCGGAGGCTTAACTTCGCCCGAGTTAACCTATATGCTGAACTCATGGTCGTCCTGGTCACGCTGATCGGCGACATGGTCGGATCCCGGGTCCTGCCCGACCGTGCCGGCGTGCAGCACCGGCTCGCCGACGTGCTCGACGAGGTCACCGAGCTGCTCGAGCCTGCGCAGCGGCTCGAGACGACGGTCGGCGACGAGTTCCAGGGGGCCTTCCACGACGTCGGCAGCGCCACGCTGGCGGCACTGTTGGTGCGCCTCGCGCTGCTGCCCGAGGTCGACGTGCGCTGCGGGCTGGGTCACGGCGACGTCACGGTGCACGACGCAGGCCGCTCGCCCCTGCTGCAGGACGGACCCGGCTGGTGGGCGGCCCGGGGAGCCCTCGAGGAGCTGGCCCGCCCGCGTCGGTCCTCGGCCCGCACCTGGTTCGCGGGACCCGGCCAGGACGGCGTCAACGCCTTCCTGCTCACGCGCGACGCACTGGTCGACCGGCTCGGCGAGCGCGCGTTGCGCCTGCTCGCCGCCTCCCTGCGCGGCGCCACCCAGAGCGACATCGCGGCCAGCGAGGCCATCTCGCGATCGGCGGTCAGCCAGCAGTTCGCGCGGGGCGTCGGTGCGGTGCGCGATGCTCAGGCCCTGATGGCCCCGCCGTTGGCCGGGGGAGAGGACGACGAGTGACCTTGGCCGTGCTCGGCACCTGGCTGGCCGCCGTGGGTGCCGGCGACCTCGTGCGGGCGTCGTACGACGTCGTCTCGCCGCGGCGTGCCGCCGCCTGCATCGCCGTGGGCCTGGGCGTGCTGCTCGCCGGGCTGCTGCTCCTCGACCTCGACGCGGCGCGCCTGGTGCTGCTGCTCGTGCTGCTGGGCTCGTTGCAGGCGGTGTGGCTGCTCGGCTCGGCGCTGGCGGTCGGCCCGGACCGCTCCGGTCCGTGGCGCGACCGCGCCCGTTGGCTGGCTCTGCTCGCGCTCGGCGGCGGCACCGTGGCCGCGGTGCTCGGCGCGACCCTGCTGACGGCCGAGCCCCTGCTGCCGGCCCGGCTGGCCGGCACCGTCCTCGGTCGATGGCCGGTCTCCGACGTGCTGGTCGCCACGGGGGTGGTGCTGGCCCAGCTGGCCAGCGCCAACGTCGTGGTGCGCCTGGTGCTCGACGCCGTCGGGGTGCCGGCCACCTCCAACGAGAAGCAGCTCAAGGGCGGGCGCGTGCTCGGCCCGATGGAACGGCTCTTCATCGTCGGGCTCGGCGCCGTCGGCGAGCTGACCGCCGCCGCGGTGGTGATCGCCGCCAAGGGGCTGCTGCGCTTCCCCGAGCTGCAACGCGCCCAGCAGTCGCTGCCGCCCGCCGGCCCCAGCGACGTGACCGAGTACTTCCTCGTCGGCAGCTTCGCCAGCTGGCTCGTCGCCCTCGGGGGCGCCGCGCTGATCCACCTCGCCTGACCCGTCACCCGACCCACCGCCCCCGCCCCAGGAGTCCCCGTGCCCGACCTCGCCGATCCGATCGTCCTGCCCAGCGGCCTGCGCCTGCCCAACCGTCTGGTCAAGGCCGCGATGACCGAGAACCTCGCCGACGTGCGCAACCAGCCCACCGTCGCGCACGAGCGGCTCTACCGGCGCTGGGCCGCGGGCGGCTCGGGACTGCTGGTGACCGGCAACCTGATGGTCGATCGGCGCTTCCTCGAGCGCAGCCGCAACATCGTGGCCGACGCCCACCTCGACATCACCCGGCTGGCCGCGGTGCGCCGTGCGGCTGCCGGGGTGCCGGTGCTGGCCCAGCTCAGCCACCCGGGGCGCCAGACCAACCGCTTCGTCTCCCGCGAGCCGGTGGCCCCCAGCGAGGGCGGCGCCGTGGCGATGATGGGGCTCTTCCGCCGCCCTCGAGCGCTCACCGGGGCCGAGGTCGACGACGTCGTACGCGGTTTCGGGGCCGCCGCGGCGCGCTGCGAGGAGGCCGGTCTCGACGGGGTGCAGGTGCACGCTGCGCACGGCTACCTGCTGGCCCAGTTCCTCTCGCCCCACGTCAACCGGCGCACCGACCGGTGGGGCGGCGACGTCGCGGGCCGGGCCGCGGCCCTGCTCGGCGCGGTGCGTGCGGTGCGCGAACGCACCGGCGACGGCTTCACGGTCGCGGTGAAGCTGAACTCCTCCGACTTCCGCCACGGCGGCTTCACCGAGGACGACGCCGAGCAGGTCGTGCGTCTGCTGGTGCAGGAGGGCGTCGACCTCGTGGAGGTCTCCGGCGGCACCTACGAGAACCCGGCGCTGTTCGGCGTGGGGGTCGACGCCGCGGCAGCCGCGACCACGGTCAAGGAGGCCTACTTCGCCGCCTTCGCCTCCCGGGCCCGGGCGGCGGCGCCGGGGGTGCCGATCCTGCTCACCGGCGGCATCCGCACGCGGGCCGCGATGCAGGCCCTGCTCGACTCCGGCGCCGTGGACCTGGTGGGGCTCGGCCGACCGCTGGCCATCGACCCCGAGCTGCCGAACAAGCTGCTGGCCGGTGACCCCGGCGCCGAGCTGCCGGCCTACCGCCTGCCGACCGTGGCCGGGGTGGCGGGGGAGTCGGAGTGGTACGAGACGCAGCTGCGCCGGATCGGCGCCGGGCATGACGTGCACCCCGGACTGAGCGCCGTGCGCGCAGCCTCGGGGTTCGTCACCGGCGAGGCCGTGCGCGGGCTGCGGGAGCGCCGTGGCCGTCTGGCGCTGGCCGCGACGACGGGGCCTCCGCCAGGTGGAGCCGGGTCGGGGTCCTAGAAGACCCGTCGCCGCGTGCCGCCGATCGGCACCAGGTTGAGCACCAGCCCGACGACCAGCAGGATCGCGCCGATCGTGGTCAGCAGCGAGATGCCTGCCAGCAGGCCGATCAGCAGCAGGACGAGTCCGAGGATGATCATCGTGTCTCCTTCATCAGGTGCGCGGTCCGGCCGGGCGGTCGGACCGGGTGGTGCTACGGGTGGTGCCGGTGGTGCGCGATCAGGTGAACCACACCTGCTCACAGCCGCGGCACTCGAACGCGCGGATGCTCGCGCCGTCCTCGAACTCGATGCCGAGCAGCTCCCACTCGTGCTCGTGAAAGGTCGCGGTGCGGGTGGCGGCGGGAGCCGGCGGCGTGCGCCTCGTGGTGGCGATGCTCATGGGTTCTCCTCGTCCGGTTCGGCCCCGATGGATCCGGTGACGACGCTGTCCTCCTTGTGACCCGGCGGCGACGGGCGCAAACCTCGAGGCGGCCAGGTCGGTCCAGGTCGGTCCACAAGGGTGAGAGCGCGCGCGGCCTGGCATGCTGCCCCCATGGGCCACCTCGAGCTGCCGCGCGCCACCCGGTTCGGGGACCTCGTCCTCGACGTCCGCACCTGGGGACCCGATGAGGGCGTGCCGGTGGTGCTGCTGCACGGCTTCCCCCAGAGCGCGGCGAGCTGGGAGCGGGTCGCGGAGCACCTGGCCGGGTCGGGGCTGCGGCTGGTGGCCCTCCAGCAGCGCGGCTACTCCGCGCGAGCCCGACCGGACGACGCGGCGGCGTACGTGATCGAGGAGCTGGCCGGCGACGTGCTGGCCCTCGTCGACGCGCTGGGTCACGAGCGGGTGCACCTGGTCGGTCACGACTGGGGCGCCTCGGTGGCGTGGTGGGTGGCGGCGCACCACCCGGAGCGGCTGCAGAGCCTCACGGCGCTGTCCGTGCCGCACCTCGCGGCCTTCGGCCGCGCACTGGTCGTCGACCCCGAGCAGCGCGAGCGCTCGGCGTACCTCAAGGTCTTCCGGCGCCCGGGCGTGGCCGAGGAGCAGCTGCTGGCCGACGGCGAGGCCGGGCTCCGGGCGGTGTACGCCGGCCGGGTGCCGCAGGAGGCGGTGGAGCGCGACGTGTCGCTGATGCGCGAGGGGGCGCTCGGCCCAGCGCTGGGCTGGTACCGCGCGATGACCGACATGTCGGGGCTGCCCGACGTGTCGGTGCCCACGACGTTCGTCTGGGGTGAGGACGACCAGGCGACGGCGCCGGCCGCGGCGCACGGCTGCGCCGACCACGTCGACGCCGACTACCGCTTCGTGGCCCTCGAGGGAGTCTCGCACTGGTCGCTCGACGAGGTCCCCGAGCGCGTGGCCTCGGAGGTCCGGCGGCGGGTCGGGACCCCCGGCGGGTGAACCCGACCCTGCGGGTGCGGGCGATGCGGCACTCCGACCTCCCCGAGGCCGCCGACCTGCTCGCCGACGCCTTCGCCGAGGGCACCAACCTCGCCTCCTTCGTGCCGGCGCGCGGTCGCCGCGCCCGGTTGCGGCGCTTCTTCGCGGTCACCGGCCAGGTCGACGTGCTCACCCACGGGTTGGCCGAGGTGGCGGTGCGCGGAGACGGGGAGCACGAGCAGGTGCTGGCCGTGGCCTGGTGGCACCCGCCGCGGGCGGCCGGAGCGTCCGCGGCCCGGCCGTGGTCGTGGCGCGAGCTGCCCAGCGCCGTGGCCGTCTTCGGCGTACGCCGCCTGGTCGCGGTGGCGCGCTCCCGGGCCGCCTCGGAGCGGGTCCGGCCGGCCACGGCGCACTGGCACCTGGCCTACCTGGCGTCGCGACGCGAACCCGTCGCCAGGGGAGCGGCCACCGCGCTGCTCGCCCACCGGCTCGCGCAGAGCGACGCCCAGGGCGTCGGTTCACACCTGGAGTCGTCGTCGGTGGGCACGGTCGGCTTCTACGAGCGGTTCGGCTGGCGGGTGACCGGGCCCGTGCGCGGCCCGGGCGGGCGCAGCACCACCGCCATGTGGCGCCCGGCCGGCGGGGCGCCGGAATGAGCAACGGAGCCGGCGGCGACGTCGAGATCGTCGCGACCGAGCGCCAGGGTGCGCACCTCGTGCGCGTCGGTGGGCGCGACCAGTCCCTGGTGGACCTGGCCGATCCGCGCCACCTCGCCTTCGACTACGTGCGCCGCATCGCCGACGTCGTCGACGACCACGCCGTGCCGGGCGAGCCGCTGCGGGTGCTGCACGTGGGCGGGGCCGGGCTCACCCTGCCCCGCTACGTCCACGCCACCCGACCGGGGTCGTGGCAGGTGGTGCTCGAGCCCGACGAGGCGCTCACCGCACGGGTGCGCGCCGAGCTGCCGCTGCCACGCCGCAGCGGCGTCCGGGTGCGCGCCCAGGACGGCCGCACCGGCCTCGCCGGGGTGCGCGACGACGCGGTCGATCTCGTTGTCGTCGACGCCTTCGCCGACGGCGAGGTCCCGGGCGACCTGGTCACGCTCGAGGGGGTGGAGCAGTTCGCCCGGGTGCTGGTGTCGGGCGGCCTGCTGCTGGCCAACCTCAGCGACCGGGCCCCGTTCCCGCTCACCCGCGACCTGGTCGCTGCGCTGCGCGAGCACCTGCCGCACGTGCTGGTCGCCGCCGAGCCGGCCACGCTGCGCGCCCGCCGGGCGGGCAACCTGCTGGTCGTGGCCGGTGCGGCGGGGGTGCCGCGCGCGGCCCTGGCCGCCCGCGCCCGCAGCGCCGGAGCGCCGTACCGGGTGCTCGACGACGTGGCGGTCGCCAGCTCCTTCGGAGGCGGGCGGGTGCGCCGCGACCCGGGAGGAACGCACTGCGTCTCCTGACCGCTACACTCGGCGCTCGATCTGGCCCTGACCTGAAAAGGACCCTGAACACCCCCGATGGACGGCTCCCAAAGTCGCCCGCTCTCCTCGAGCCCGCACCGGTGTGACCACCGAGCCGCGGCCGCCCCCGGAGAGCGCCTGTGACCGCCACCCTGCTGCTCCTCGCAGCCCTGTTCCTCGTGATCGCCTGCGGCGTGTTCGTCGCCGCCGAGTTCGCGCTCGTCACCGTCGACCGCACGAAGGTCGAGCAGGCCGCCGCCGCGGGTGACTCCGCTGCGATCGGCGTGCAGAGCGCGCTGCGGTCGCTGTCGACCCAGCTCTCCGGGGCCCAGGTCGGCATCACGCTGACCAACCTCGGCATCGGCTTCCTCTCCGAGCCCGCGATCGCCGACCTCATCGACGAGCCGCTCGGCGCCGCCGGCCTGCCCGACAGCGCGGTGACGCCGGTGGCGCTGGCGATCGCGCTGTCGCTGAGCACGATCGTCACGATGCTCTTCGGCGAGCTGGTCCCCAAGAACCTGGCCATCGCACTGCCGCTGGCCACTGCCCGGGCCACCCAGGCGCCGATGCGGTTCTTCACCGCGGTCAACAAGGGACCGATCCGGATCCTCAACGGCGCCGCCAACGCCCTGGTCCGCCGCTTGGGCGTCGAGCCGCAGGAGGAGCTGCGCTCGGCGCGCAGCTCCACCGAGCTGGCCTCGCTCATCCAGCGCTCGGCGGACGAGGGCACCCTCGACGCCGAGACCGCTGAGCTGATGGAGCGCTCGGTGGAGTTCGCCACCCGCACCGCGGGCGAGATCATGACCCCGCGGGTGCGCACCCGCTCGCTCGAGCTCAACGACCGCGCCGCGGCGGTCATCGAGCTGACCAGGCAGTCGGGCCACTCCCGCTTCCCGGTGCTCGACGACGACGACGTCGTGGTCGGCACCGTGCACGTCAAGAACGCGGTGGCCCTGCCCGTCCACGAGCGGGCCACGACCAAGGTCAAGCACCTGATGGCCAAGCCGATCGTGGTGCCCGACTCGCTGCGCCTCGACCCGCTGCTCCAGCTGCTGCGCGAGGACGGCTTCCAGATGGCCGTGGTGCTCGACGAGTACGGCGGCCACGCAGGCATCGTGACCCTCGAGGACGTCGTCGAGGAGATCGTCGGCGACATCGCCGACGAGCACGACCGGCTCGGCTCGCGGGCGCGCCAGCGTCGCGACGGCAGCTGGATGCTCTCGGGCCTCCTGCGCCCCGACGAGGTCGAGGACCTCACCGGCATCGAGCTGCCCGAGGACGAGGCGTACGACACGATCGCCGGCCTCGTGCTGCAGGTGCTCGGCCGGGTGCCGGTCGCCGGCGACCTGGCCGAGGTGCCGGTGCCGGACCGCTCCGACCCCGACGAGCCGCGCGAGCGGCTGGCGGTGCTCAGCGTCGAGCACATGGACGGCCTGCGGGTCGACCGGCTGACGCTGCGCCTGCTCGAGGGTGACGCCGAGGCGACCGGCGAGGGGACCGACCGGGCGGAGGACGACGATGAGTGACCTGACCGGAGTGCTGGTCGCGATCGGCCTCCTGGCCTTCAACGCCTTCTTCGTGGGCGCGGAGTTCGCGCTGATCTCCGCACGCCGCAGCCAGATCGAGCCACGCGCCCAGGCGGGATCGCGCGTCGCGCGCACCACGCTGCGTGCCATGGAGAACGTCTCGCTGATGATGGCCGGCGCCCAGCTCGGCATCACCATCTGCTCGGTCGGCCTGGGTGCCGTCGGCGAGCCCGCGGTGGCCCACCTCATCGAGCCGCTGTTCGAGCGCGCCGGGGTGCCCGAGGCGCTGGTGCACCCGGTGGCGTTCATGATCGCGCTGACCGTCGTGGTGTTCCTGCACGTGGTGCTGGGCGAGATGGTGCCCAAGAACATCGCCATCGCCGGCCCCGAGCGCTCGGCCCTGGTGCTGGGCCCTCCGATGTTCTTCGTGGTGACCCTGCTGCGCCCGGTCATCGTGGCCCTCAACGCCGTGGCCAACGCGACGCTGCGGCTGCTGCGCGTCGAGCCGAAGGAGGAGATCAGCTCGGCCTTCACCCGCGAGGAGGTCGCTGCGCTGGTCGAGGAGTCGCGCGGCGAGGGCCTCATCGAGGCCGACGAGTACGACCGGCTCGCGGGCGCCCTGGGCTTCACCGAGAAGGCCGTGACCTCGGTCCTGATGCCGGCCGCCTCGCTGACCACCGTGCGCCGCGGCTCCACCCCGGCCGAGGTCGAGGCGCTGTGCGCGGCCACCGGCTTCAGCCGCTTCCCGGTCGAGGCCGACGACGGCGAGCTCGTGGGCTACCTGCACATCAAGGACGTGCTCGAGCCCGACGAGGAGCGCCGCTCGCGGCCCCTCGAGGACAAGTGGATCCGCCCCTTCGCACCGGTCACCCCCGACGACGCCCTCCACGACGCCCTCGAGCAGCTGCAGCGACGCGGCGCCCACATGGCGCGGGTCGTGACCACCGAGGGCACCACCCTGGGTCTGGCCACGCTCGAGGACGTCCTCGAGGAGCTCGTCGGCGAGATCCGCGACGCCGCCCACCACGACGACGGGGCGCCCGCCGACGCCGGTTCCTGACCTCGTCTAGGGTGTGCTCGCCGGGTCCGCCCGGTGCGACGAGGACACGACCGACGAGCCGGACGGTGGAGTGCAGGCAGCTGTGGTGGACGACGTGGAGCGCAGCACGCGGGTCTGGACGCTCCCCAACGTGCTCAGCGCGCTGCGCCTGGCGGGCGTGCCGGTCTTCCTGTGGCTGGTGCTCGGCCCCGAGGCCGACGGCTGGGCCCTGGGCCTCCTGGTCGTCTCGGGCATCACCGACTTCCTCGACGGCTGGCTGGCGCGACGCTGGGGCCAGACCTCGGTCCTGGGCCAGGTGCTCGACCCGGTCGCCGACCGTCTCTACATCCTGGCCGTCGTCGTCGGCCTGGCGCTGCGCGACATCATCCCGTGGTGGATGGCGGTCTCGCTGCCACTGCGCGACGCCTTGATGTGGGGCCTGGTGCCGCTGCTGCGCACCCGCGGCTACAGCTCGCTGCCGGTGCACTTCCTGGGCAAGGCGGCCACCTTCAACCTGCTCTACGCCTTCCCGCTGCTGCTGCTGGGCGACGGCGAGGGGGCCGTGGCGACGCTGGCCCAGGTCTTCGGCTGGTCCTTCGCCCTGTGGGGCATCGCCCTCTACTGGTGGGCCGGGGTCCTCTACGCCTGGCAGGTCAGGCGGCTGCTGGCCACCACCGAGCGCCGGAGCCTGAGGCATGCCTGAGCGGCCCGGCCCCCCGCCGGCGCGGACGCAGCACGAGTCGGCGCCGCTGCCGCCGCAGGTGACGATGCCGCTGCTGACCCTGATCACCCAGCAGTCGTTGGACGAGGACTACCTGCACGTGGCCGAACGCCGCGGCCGGGGCCAGCTGCCCTCGTCGCGCTCGCGCCCGCACCGCACCGCGGCCGTGGTCGTGGCCGTCTTCGGGGTGCTGGTCACGACCGCGGCGGTGCAGACCGCCCAGGACGCCGACGTGGACCGGGCCGGGCGGGCCACGCTCGTCGAGCGGGTCAACGACCGGCGCGCCACGGTCTCGGACCTCCAGGACCGCATCGTGGAGCTGCGCGAGCAGAACGAGCTGGCCACCCAGAACGTCGCCCGGCTCACCGAGACCGCGGTCGAGGCCCAGAGCCGGCTGCGCCGCCTGCAGATCAGCACCGGCTACCTGGCCGTGCAGGGCGAGGGCGTGCGCCTGACCCTGGAGGACCCGACGGCGGGCGACAACCTGATCCGCGACATCGACCTGCAGAAGGCGGCCAACGGACTGTGGCTCGCCGGCGCCGAGGCGGTGGCGATCAACGGACAGCGACTGACCGCCGTCAGCGCGATCCGCAACTCCGGGGTGGTCGTCAACGTCAACTCCGTGCCCATCACGGCGCCGTACGTCGTCACCGCGATCGGCGACAGCCGCAGCCTCCTGGCGCGGTTCCAGGAGACCGCCAGCGGCAGCGCGCTGATCAACGTGGCACAGGCGCTGGGCTTCGCCTACCGCCAGGAGACCATGACCTCCGTGAAGCTGCCCGCGGCCCGACGTCGTACGCTCCTGTCGGCCGAACCACTGACCACCGACGAGCCACGCGCGGAGAACGAGGAGGGCACCCGATGATCGCCGCCCTCGGCCTGCTGCTGGGCATCGTGCTCGGCCTGGTGCTGCAGCCCGACGTGCCGACCTCGATGGAGGCCTACCTGCCGATCGCGGTCGTCGCCGCGCTCGACGCCGTCTTCGGCGGTCTGCGCGCCTACCTCGACGGCATCTTCGACGACAAGGTCTTCGTGATCTCCTTCGTCAGCAACGTGGTGATCGCCGCGGCGATCGTGTGGATGGGCGACAAGCTCGGTGTGGGCAACCAGCTCACCACCGGCGTCATCGTCGTGCTCGGGATCCGGATCTTCTCCAACGCCGCCGCCATCCGGCGCCACCTCTTCCATGCCTGAGCCCGACCACCGGTCCCCCGGGGGCGAGCCGCAGTCGGGCCGCCACCGGCTGCTGCACGCGCTGACGACCCCGAGCCGCAACCAGGTGGTCGTCGCGGTGCTGCTGGCCCTGGTGGCCTTCGCGGCCATCGTGCAGGTGCGCTCCACCGAGGCAGACGACACCTACGCCGGCTACCGCGACGAGGACCTGATCGCGGTCCTCGACGGCCTGGCCGGCACCAGCCAGCGTGCCCGTGCCGAGATCGAGCGGCTCGAGACCACGCGCGACCAGCTGGCCTCGGACAGCGCCGACCAGCGCACCGCGCTGCAGCAGGCGCAGTCGGAGGCCGACACGCTCGCGATCCTCGCCGGGCTGGTGCCGGTGCGCGGGCCGGGGGTGCGCATCACCATCAGCGAGGTGACCGCCCCGGTCAACGCGGACACGGTCGTCGACATGATCCAGAGCCTGCGCGTGGCCGGCGCCGAGGCCATCGCGGTCAACGGCCAGGTGCGCCTGGTCGCCCAGAGCGCCTTCACCGACGTCAGCGGCGGGCTCGAGGTCGACGGCCAGGTGCTCAGTGCGCCGTACGTCTTCGACGTCATCGGTCCGCCCTCGGCGCTGACCAACGCGATGACCATCCTGGAGGGCCCACGGGTGGACCTGCAGGACGAGGGTGCGGAGGTCGAGATCACCGAGCAGGCCTCCATCGACATCGAGGCCGTGGCCGATCCGCCCGATCCAGACTTCGCCCGCCCCCAGGACGCGCAGTAGCCTGCGCGCACCGCCAGCCAGAGGAGACCCCGATGTACCCCGACGACCTGTCCTACACCAGCGAGCACGAGTGGGTCCGCACGCCCGGTGAGCACGAGGGGGCGGTGCGGGTCGGGATCACCCAGTACGCCCAGGACGCCCTCGGCGACATCGTCTACGTCTCCCTGCCCGAGGTCGGTGAGAGCCTGACGGCCGGCAGCACCTGCGGAGAGCTGGAGTCGACCAAGTCGGTCAGCGACATCTACGCCCCGCTCAGTGGTGAGGTCGTGGCCCGCAACGAGTCGCTCGACGCGACCCCCGAGCTGGTCAACAACGACCCCTACGGCGGTGGCTGGCTCTTCGAGGTCGTGCCCGCCGACACCGGCGCGCTGGACGACCTGATGGACGCCGCGGCGTACGAGGCCTCGCTCGAGGGATGAGGCTCCGCGGTCCGGCTTGCCGGACCCCACCGGACTGGTAGGTTCGGGCGCAACCTTCACCCTCCAGCCGGTGGTGAGGGTTGGCGCCCGTCGTAGAGGAGGAGACAGCGATGCCGTTCTGCACCGCGTGTGGCAGGAAGAACCCCGACGACGCACGCTTCTGCTCCCAGTGCGGCACCCGCCTGGTGAGCGCCGATGCCGACGGTCGCGCCGAGACCTCGAGCGAGGGGACGGGGGAGTCGACGGCCACGATCGCGGTCCAGGCCGGCGCGATGGGCACCTCCGGCACCGGGGAGGCCAGCCGGGTCGAGACCTCGGACCGCCAGCTCAACGCCGTCGACGCGGCCGCGGTCGACGCGCTGCCGCCCGGGCATGCGCTCCTGGTGGTGCAGAAGGGGCCCGGCTCGGGCAGCCGGTTCCTGCTCGACGCCGACGTCGTCACCGCCGGGCGGCACCCCGACAGCGAGATCTTCCTCGACGACGTCACCGTCTCGCGCCGGCACGCCGAGTTCCACCGCAGCGGCTCGAGCTTCGAGGTGAGCGACGCGGGCAGCCTCAACGGCACCTACGTCAACCGCGACCGCATCGACCGGGTCCGGCTCAGCGACGGCGACGAGGTGCAGATCGGCAAGTACCGGCTGGTGTTCTTCTCGGGGCACGAGGGCGGCTGAGTCGTGGTCCCCGGTCCGGACCCGGTCGACGCGGCCTCGGGCGGCGCGCGCGCCCGGATGAACATCGGGCAGGTCCTCGACCTGCTGCGCCCCGACTTCCCGCAGGTCACCATCCCCAAGATCCGGTTCCTGGAGGACAAGGGCCTGATCAAGCCCGAGCGCACGCCCGCGGGCTACCGCAAGTTCGCCGACGCCGACGTCGAGCGGCTGCGCTACGTGCTGCGGATGCAGCGCGACCACTACCTGCCGCTCAAGGTGATCGGTGAGCATCTCGACGCCATCGACCGTGGCCTGGAGCCCCCGCCCATCGAGCCGGTGGTGCCGACGGTGCCCTCGGTGGCGCTGGCCGCCGACGGCCTGCCCAGCCCGGCCTCCTTCGCCCGGCGCGACGACCTGCGCCTCTCGCGGCGCGAGCTGGTCAAGGTCGCCGAGATCACCGAGGAGCTGCTCGACCAGCTCGAGCAGTTCGGCCTGCTGACGCCACGACCCGGCACGGGCCACTACGACACCGACGCGCTGGTGATCGCGCGGACCGCGCGCGAGCTCGCCGACTTCGGGTTCGAGCCGCGGCACCTGCGCGCCTTCAAGACCGCCGCCGACCGCGAGGTGGGGCTGGTCCAGCAGGTCGTGGCGCCGATGGAGCGTGGTCGCGACGCGGCCGCCAAGGGGCGCGCGGCCGACGCCGTCACCGAGATCGCCGCGCTGTCGGTGCGGCTGCACGCCACGCTCGTGAAGGCCGGGCTGCGCTGATCGCGGTGCTGCGTCCCTCGCACGACCCGGGCCGCAGCGACCTCACGACCTGCGGCGTAAGGTGATCGTGTGCGCGAAGTCGATGTCATGGGAGTCCGGGTCGAGATGCCCTCGAACCAGCCGATCGTGCTGCTGCGCGAGGTGACGGGGGAGCGCTACCTCCCGATCTGGATCGGGGCCGTGGAGGCGACGGCGATCGCCTTCGCCCAGCAGGGCGTCACCCCGCCCCGCCCGCTGACCCACGACCTGCTCAAGGACGTGCTCGGGGCGACCGGCAACGAGCTCGTCGAGGTCCGCATCACCGACGTGCGCGACGGCGTCTTCTACGCCACGCTCGTGCTCGGCTCCGGCGTCGAGGTCAGCGCCCGGCCCTCCGACTCCATCGCGCTGGCGCTGCGCACCGGCACCCGCATCGTGTGCTCCGAGGAGGTGCTCGACGAGGCCGGCCTGGCCGTGCCCGCCGAGCAGGAGGACGAGGTGGAGAAGTTCCGCGAGTTCCTCGACCACGTCACGCCCGAGGACTTCGACGGTCCCCAGGAGTAGCGCGACCTCACCCTCGACCTCAGGTTGAGGGTGGCGACACGCCGCGGGAGTCTTTGACCCCCGCCTCCGGGAGGCATACGTTGAACAACGTCTTCGTTGTAACTCCACCGTTGTGGTTGCCCCCGGGCCACCACAGCTCCTTCCCCGGGGGTTACGTCCGAGCGGAGTAGACCCACGGAGGACCGCGTGAACGAGCACGAGCAGGAGCTGCGGGCGACCCGCGACGCCGCCGCAGCGGCTGAGGCCGCCGACGAGCAGGGACTCCTCTTCACCGACGACGTCTCACCCCTGCCCAGCGACACCGGCTACCGCGGACCCACGGCCTGCAACGCAGCCGGCATCACCTACCGCCAGCTCGACTACTGGGCCCGCACCGGCCTGGTCGAGCCGACCGTGCGCGGGGCCAAGGGGTCGGGCTCGCAGCGGCTCTACTCCTTCCGCGACATCTTGATCCTCAAGGTGATCAAGCGACTGCTCGACGCCGGTATCTCCCTGCAGCAGATCCGCACCGCGGTGCAGCACCTGCGCGAGCGCGGGACCGACGACCTGACTCGCGTCACGCTGATGAGCGACGGCGCCTCGGTCTACGAGTGCACCAGCAACGACGAGGTCATCGACCTGCTCCAGGGCGGGCAGGGCGTCTTCGGCATCGCCATCGGCGGTGTGTGGCGCGAGATCGAGGGCACGCTCGCCGAGCTGCCCAGCGAGCGCACGGCGGCTGACGACGAGGCCGCTGCCGGTGGCGGCGACGAGCTCGCCGCTCGTCGCGCCGCCCGCAGCGCTGGCTGAGGCTCCGGCCCGCACCCACCGACGAGCAGCACCCACGACCCGCCCGGGATCCGGGCGGGTCGTCGTGCTCGCGCGGGGTAGTAGATTGGGGCGCGCTGACCATCCCGTGCGGGAGAGTCCCCGGCGCCGGCCACCACGGCGGCGTGCCGGGGCGCCGAAGGGGCAATTCCTCCCCGGAACCTCTCAGGCGCCAGGACCACGCGGGCCAGGCAACTCTGGAGCGCCCGGCGCGTGACAGAGGGGGAGGCGCCCGGACGACCCACCCCCGAGGAGCCCGCCACCGTGTCAGACCAGCCCACGCTCGCCCAGCTCGACTCCGCGTCGCCCTTCGTCGACCGCCACGTGGGGCTGCGCCCCGACGACGTCACGACGATGCTCGAGCGGCTCGGCTTCGACTCCCTCGACGCGCTGATGGCCGCCGCCGTCCCCGGCGGGATCCGCCAGGCGGGCGAGCTGATGCTGCCCCCGGCCATCAGCGAGGCCGAGGCCTCGCGCGAGCTGCGCGCCCTGGCCTCGGCCAACCGGCCGGCCGAGGCGATGATCGGCCTGGGCTACCACGCGACCATCACCCCGCCGGTCGTGCGCCGCAACGTGCTCGAGGACCCGTCCTGGTACACCGCCTACACGCCCTACCAGCCGGAGATCTCGCAGGGCCGGCTCGAGGCCCTGATCAACTTCCAGACCGTCGTCGGCGACCTCACCGGCCTGCCCACGGCCAACGCCTCGTTGCTCGACGAGGGCACCGCCGCCGCCGAGGCGATGACGCTGGTGCGCCGTGGCAACCGCAAGGCCAGCGGACCTTTCGTGGTCGACGCCGACGCGCTGCCCCAGACGATCGACGTCGTGCGCACCCGAGCCGAGGGCCTGGGCATCGACGTCGTCGTCGCCGACCTGGCCGACGGCCTCCCTGACGGCGAGCTGTGCGGCGTGCTGGTGCAGTACCCCGGCGCGTCGGGCCGGGTGCTCGACCCCCGTCCTCTCATCGAGGCCACCCACGAACGCGGGGCGCTGGCCGTGGTGGCCGCCGACCTGTTGGCGCTGACGCTGCTGGAGTCGCCGGGCTCGATGGGCGCCGACGTGGTGGTCGGCTCCTCCCAACGCTTCGGCGTGCCGCTCTTCTACGGTGGCCCGCACGCCGGCTACATGTCGGTGGCCCAGGGCCTCGAGCGGCACCTGCCCGGGCGCCTGGTGGGTGTGTCGGTCGACGCGGAGGGCCGTCCGGCCTACCGGCTGGCGCTGCAGACCCGTGAGCAGCACATCCGCCGCGACAAGGCCACCTCCAACATCTGCACCGCCCAGGTGCTGCTCGCCGTGGTCGCCTCGATGTACGCCGTGCACCACGGTCCCGAGGGACTGCGCGCGATCGCGACCCGCACCCACCGCTACGCAGCGGTCCTGGCCGCCGCGCTGCACGAGGCCGGCCACCCGGTGGCCCACGAGCGGTTCTTCGACACCCTCAGCGTGCCGGTGCCCGGTCGTGCCGCCGAGGTCGTGGCGCACGCGCGCGAGCTCGGCCTGCACCTGCGCCTGACCGACGACGACACGGTGGGGATCTCGACCTCCGAGACCACCACCGCTTCCACGCTGGTCCGGGTGCTGCAGGCGTTCTCGTCGGGCACCGGCCGCACCGCCCTCGACGACGCCGGCATCGAGGCGCTCGACCGCGGCACCCCCGACGCGCTGCCCGACGACCTGCGCCGCAGCACCGACTACCTGACCCACGAGGTCTTCTCGCTGCACCGCAGCGAGACCCAGATGCTGCGCTACCTGCGCCGCCTGTCCGCCCGCGACTACGCCCTCGACCGGGGGATGATCCCGCTCGGGTCGTGCACGATGAAGCTCAACGCGACCACCGAGATGGAGCCGGTCTCGCTGCCCGGCTTCGCCGACCTGCACCCCTTCGCCCCCGCCCAGGACGCCCAGGGCTACCGCGAGCTCGTCGGCCAGCTCGAGGAGTGGCTCGGCGAGGTCACCGGCTACGACCGGGTCTCCATCCAGCCCAACGCCGGCTCGCAGGGTGAGCTCGCGGGCCTGCTGGCCATCCGCGGCTTCCACCGCGCCAACGGCGACACCGCACGTGACGTGTGCCTGATCCCGAGCTCGGCGCACGGCACCAACGCCGCCTCCGCGGTGATGGCGGGCATGCGGGTCGTGGTCGTCAGAGCGGGTGACGACGGCTCGGTCGACCTGGACGACCTGCGGGCACAGTGCGAGAAGCACGCCGACGACCTGGCCGCGATCATGGTCACCTACCCCTCGACCCACGGCGCCTACGAGGAGTCGATCACCGAGCTGTGCCGCGTCGTGCACGAGCACGGCGGCCAGGTCTACGTCGACGGTGCGAACCTCAACGCGCTGCTGGGCTACGCCAAGCCGGGCGAGTTCGGTGGCGACGTGTCGCACCTGAACCTGCACAAGACCTTCTGCATCCCGCACGGCGGCGGCGGCCCCGGCGTGGGCCCGGTCGCGGTGCGCGCCCACCTCGCGCCGTACCTGCCCTCGCACGCACTGCACCCCGAGACCGACAAGCGCGAGGGCATCGGGCCGATCTCCGCGGCGCCGTACGGCTCGGCGGGCATCCTGCCGATCTCGTGGGCCTATGTGCGGATGATGGGCGCCGAGGGGCTGACCCGGGCGACCGCCTCGGCCGTGCTCTCGGCCAACTACGTCGCGGCGCGCCTGGGCGAGCACTTCCCGGTGCTCTACCGCGGCCACAGCGACCTGGTCGCCCACGAGTGCATCCTCGACGTGCGTGGGCTGACCAAGGACACCGGCGTGAGCATCGACGACGTCGCCAAGCGCCTGGTCGACTACGGCTTCCACGCGCCCACCATGTCGTTCCCGGTCGCCGGCACCTTGATGGTCGAGCCGACCGAGTCGGAGGACCTGGCCGAGATCGACCGGTTCTGTGAGGCGATGATCGCCATCCGGGCCGAGATCGACCGGGTCGGTGCGGGGGAGTGGAGCGCCGAGCGATCGCCGCTGCGCGGCGCCCCGCACACGGCGCGCTGCCTGGTGGGCGAGTGGGACCGCGACTACGACCGTGGGCTCGGCGTCTTCCCGACGGGCATCGACCCCGACAAGTACTGGCCGCCGGTCGCGCGCATCGACCAGGCCTACGGAGACCGCAACCTCGTCTGCGCCTGCCCGCCGCTGGAGGCCTTCGCCGAGTAGTGCTCAGGCCGGGGTGCGGGTGACCTGCAGGTCGAACGCGAAGCCGGTGCAGTCCAGCGGTGCGCCCCGGCCGCGCCAGACGAGCGCGAGCTGCGTGTCCAGCTCGCGGTGCACGCCGTCGACGACCACGTGCTCGCCGGCGTCGTCGTGCTCCTCGTGGACGGTGGTGCGCACCCCGGTGCGTGCGGTGGTCCCGCCCAGCCGGGCGGTGCGACCGTCGAGGTCGAGGACGGCCCGCACGCGCCCGTGCCGGACGAAGCGACGCTCCCGGGTGACCGCGGCGCCCACCTCGCGGCGACCCTCCCCGACCTGGATGGAGACCTCGTTGACCAGTCCGCGGTTCTCGTAGACGGATGCGAGCACCGGGCGCTGCATCCAGGTGCCGGTGCACTCGAGCAGGCGGCCGACCTCGCGGTGGGTCGTCCCGGTGCCGGGGTCATCCGGCGCTGCGGCGGCGGCGCTGCCGCTGAGACCGGCGAGCGTGGCTGCGGTGGCCAGGCCCAGGGCGGCCGCGGTCGACAGGTGGTTGGTGGTCGTGACGGGTCGCATGGTGCGTCCTCTCGGTGCTGCCCCGGTGGGGCGCTGGGTGGTTGTCAGCTGGAGTACGCACCAGCGGGCCGCGCGGTTGCATCGCACCCGCACGGTGGTGGTCAGGGCTGCTGCGGTCGGGTAGACCGGAGGCGTGAGCGAGCACCACGAGATCGAGCGGACCTTCGGTCCCGTCCCGCAGGACCTCGCGCTGCCCGACCTCGTCGGGGTGGCCGGGGTGGCCGCGGTGGGCGAGCCGCACGAGTCGCTGCTCGAGGCGACGTACGTCGACACCACCGACCTGCGGCTGACGCGGGCGGGGATCACCTTGCGCCGCCGGACCGGGGGCACCGACGAGGGGTGGCACCTCAAGCTGCCGGCCGGGGAGGGGCGTGACGAGGTGCACGCGCCGCTGGGCAGACGGGCCGACCACGTGCCCGTCGCGCTGCGCCGGCTGGTGCTCGCCCGCACCCGGGGTGCCGACCTGGCCCCGGTCGCCACGGTCGTGACGCGACGCACCACGACCGACCTCTTCGACGACCGGGGCCGGCGGCTGGCCGAGGTCGCCGACGACCGGGTCGAGGGTCGTGCGCTGGGCGAGCGCGGCACGGACCGGCACAGCGACTGGCGGGAGTGGGAGGTAGAGCTGGTCGACGGCGAGCCCGACCTCCTCGACGCGGTGGAGGAGCACCTGAGCGCGAGCGACGTCGGCCGCTCGCAGGTGCAGCGCAAGGTCGTGCAGGTGCTGGGGGAGCGCGCCCACCCGGCCGAGGTGCCGCCCGAGCCCGGGTGGTCCGAGCCCGCCTCGCGGGTGCTGCACGCGCGGCTGGTCGACCTGGTCGACACGCTGCAGCGCCACGACGTGGCGATCCGGCGAGGTGACCCGGAGGGCGTGCACCGGGCCAGGATCGCCTGCCGCCGGATGCGCACCGCGCTGGCGACCTTCCGGCCCCTGGTCGAGCGCGAGGTGACCGACCCGCTGCGCGAGGAGCTGCGGTGGCTGGGGAACGAGCTCGCGCCGGCGCGCGACGCGCACGTGGTCCGTGAGCACCTGCTGGCCCGGCTGGATGACCAGCCGCGGACCGCCCTCGAGGGACCCGTGCGCCAGCGGGTGCGTCGTGAGCTCGACGCGGATGCCAGGGACGGGCTGCGAGCGGCACGGGCCACGCTGGAGTCGCAGCGCTACCTGGAGCTCGTCGACCGGCTCGCGCTCCTGGCATCGGAGCCGCCCTGGGCCCCCGCCGCCCGGCGCAAGGCACGCAAGCGCCTCCCGCGCCGAGTGCACAAGGACGTCGCGCGCCTGCTCGACCGGCTCGCCACCGCGGAGGCGGCCACCGGCGCGGGTCGGGACGAGGCCTGGCACGCCGCACGCAAGGCCGCCAAGCGGCTGCGCTACACCGCGGAGGCCCTGGAACCCGCCGCCGGCAAGCCCGCCCGCCGGCTGCGCAAGGCGGCCAAGCGGGTCACCACGGCGCTCGGCGCCCGGCAGGACACCGTCGTGGCGCGCGAGCAGCTGGTCCGGCTGGCCGGGCTGGCCCGTGAGCAGGGCGAGAGCGACTTCACCTACGGCCTGCTCGTCGGTCAGGAGCAGACCAGGGCCGCGGAGGCCGAGCGCGAGGCGCTGGCCGCGCGGACGCGGGTCGAGAAGCAGCGCGGCGCCTGGGGCTGAGCCGACCTCACAGCGCCTGCGAGACGCTCGACATGTTGAAGTCGGGCACCCGCAGGGCGGGGGTGGCGGTGCGGCTGAAGTAGTCGTCGCCCCACTCGCGGCTGAAGCTGGGCACCGTGGCCGAGGCCGCCGAGAAGCGCCGCAGCAGGTCGACCGGGCTCTCGTTGAAGCGGAAGTTGTTGACCAGGCCGCGCACCTCCCCGTCCTCGACCAGGTAGACCCCGTCGCGGGTCAGGCCGGTGAGCAGCAGCGACTGCGGATCGACCTCGCGGATGTACCACAGGCAGGTCAGCAGCAGGCCGCGCTCGGTGCCGGCGACGAGGTCGTCGAGCCGGCCGGCGCCGGCGTCGACCTCGAGCACCAGGTTGTCGACGTACGGCGTCACCGGCCGGCCGGTGAGGCGGGCGGAGTGGCGGGTCTGCGCCAGCGCCTCCAGCCGGCCGTCGCGGATCCAGTCGGTGCGGGCCAGGCCCAGACCGTTGTCGAAGACCGACGTCTCGTTGGAGGAGGACGTGGCGGTCACGAAGGGTGCGCACTCCAGGCCCGGGTGGGCGGGGTCGGAGTAGAGGTGCACCCCGGGCGAGGCCACCTGCTCGCCGATGCGGGTGCCGCCGCCGCGGCCGCTGAAGACCGACTGGCCCTCGTGGGCCACCCGCGCTCCAGCGGCCCAGTAGGTCGAGACCAGCAGGTCGGCGACCGAGGACGGCGGCAGGATCGTGTCGTAGCGTCCGGCCGGCAGGTCGTGGCGCCCGCGGGCACCCCAGGCGAGCCGCTCGGCGACGGCGGCGTCCATGGCGAGGGCGTCGACGTCGCTGACGTCGCGGGTGGCGCCGCCGACCCAGGCGCTCTGCGTGAGCGCGGTGTCCTTGCCGGTGCAGCCGTAGTGCCCGGTGGGCTGGACGTGGCGCAGCCGGAGCCCGGTCGTCGAGCCCAGGTAGGTGGTGACGACCTCGTGGCTGACGAAGCCGTAGAGCACCCGGCCCTCGGAGCGGGCCCGCCCGAAGGCCTCGCCGAGCGCGGGCGCGAAGGCCGAGTAGGTGTGCACGTCGGTGGTCACCGGTGCCTCCTCCCAGTCGGGCGAGACACGGTCGCGCACCAGCTCGGCGGCGTCCTCGGCGGGCTCGGCGCTGCGGGCCGCGGCGTCGGCCGCGCGCACCAGCTCGGTGACCTGGGCCTGGGTGGTCGCGGTGGAGGAGACCGTGCCGGTGCCGATCCCGTCGGGCCCGCGCACGAACGACACGACGCTGACGTGCACCCCGTGGGCGACACCGTTGGTGGTCAGGGTGTTGTTGGCCCAGCGCAGGTTGGCGCTGGTGGTGTCGCGCACCAGCACGACGCAGTCGTCGGCCACGCTCGCGGCCAGTCCCTGCTCGACCAGCGACTGCGGGGTCGTCGTGCGCGGGGCGTGGCTCGGGGAGGTCATCAGTGACCCGCCTCCTCGGTGGTGTTCAGGATCCGCACGTCGCGGAAGAGCGAGGTCGGGCAGCCGTGGCTGACCGAGGCGACCTGGCCGGGCTGGGCCTTGCCGCAGTTGAAGGCGCCACCCACCACGTAGGTCTGGGGGCCGCCCACCGCCTCGAGCGAGCCCCAGAAGTCGGTCGTGGTGGCCTGGTAGGCCACGTCGCGCACCTGGCCGGCCAGCTCCCCGTCGACGATGCGGTAGAAGCGCTGAGCGGTGAACTGGAAGTTGAAGCGCTGCATGTCGATCGACCACGACCGGTCGCCCACCACGTAGATGCCCCGCTCGACCCTGCTGATGAGCTCCTCTGTGCTCGGACCGTCGGGGGCGGGCTGCAACGACACGTTGGCCATCCGCTGGATCGGCACGTGGCCGGGGGAGTCGGCGTACGCGCAGCCGTTGGAGCGGCCCTGCGGGTGGTCCGGGCCCGCCAGCTCGGGCTTCATCGCCGCCATCGAGCGGTCGAGCTGGTAGCCCACGAGCACCCCCTCGGAGACGATGTCCCACGACTGCGCCGCGACTCCCTCGTCGTCGTAGCCGACCGTGGCCAGCCCGTGCGGGGCGGTGCGGTCGCCGGTCACGTGCATCACCGGCGAGCCGTAGCGCAGCGAGCCGAGCCGGTCGTAGGTGGCGAAGGAGGTGCCCGCGTAGTTGGCCTCGTAGCCCAGCGCCCGGTCGAGCTCGGTGGCGTGGCCGATCGACTCGTGGATGGTCAGCCAGAGGTTCGAGGGGTGCACCACCAGGTCGTAGCGACCCGCCTCGACGCTGGGCGCCGCCAGCTTCTCGACCAGCAGGCCCGGCACCTCGGCCACCTCGGCGTCGAAGTCCCAGGCCACCCGGGGCGAGCCCACGACGTACTCCCAGCCCCGGCCCACCGGGGGTGCGAGGGAGGCCATGGAGTCGAAGAGATCACCCCGCGATCCCATCGCCTCGAAGCCCGGCTGCAGCCGGACCCGCTGCTGGGTGGTGCGGGTGCCGTGCAGGTCGGCGTAGTACTTGTTCTCGCGCACCGCGCTGAGGAACGACGAGGCGTGCTCGACGCCGGGGTGCTCGCGCAGCCGTCGGGTCCACCCGACGAGCACCTCGGCCTTCTCGGCGGTCGGCACGTCGATCGGGTCGATCTCGTGGTCGGAGATCCAGGTGACGTCGTCGTACGTCGGCTCGGGCGCGAGCTCGACGGGGGTGCTGGTCATGGTCGCGGCGACCTCGGCGACCGCGACCGCCTGCTCGGCGACCCGGCGGGCCTCGTCGTCGGTGAGCAGCACCCCGGAGGCGAAGCCCCACGCGCCGCGGTGGACCACCCGCACGGCGAAGCCCACGTCGACGGAGTCGTCGGCGGCCTGCAGCACGCCGTCGCGAGCGGTGAGCTCCTGGTAGCGCACCCGCTCGAAGCGGAAGTCGGCGTGGCTCGCGCCGAGCTCGGCGGCCCGGGCCAGGGCGACCTCGCCGAGTCGGCGGTGCGGCAGGGCCTGGAAGCTCGGGTCGAGGCGGGGTCCGCTCATGGAGGTGAACCTACAGACCGGCTGCCGCGACCACGAGGCTCGACCCGCTGCGCGACTTGTGCACCCGCAGCTGGGTGGGGATCCGGTCGCGCATCTCGGCGACGTGGCTGACCACCCCCACGACCCGGCCGCCCTCGCGCAGCGAGTCGAGCACGTCCATCACGTCCTCGAGGGTCTCGGCGTCGAGCGACCCGAAGCCCTCGTCGACGAAGAGCGTGTCGAGCTCGGCGCCGCCTGCCTCGGCCGTGATCACGTCGGCCAGGCCCAGCGCCAGGGCCAGGGACACCACGAAGGTCTCGCCGCCCGACAGGGTCGCCGGGTCGCGTGCCTCGCCCGACCAGTCGTCGCGCACCCGCAGGCTCAGCCCGCCCCGGGTCTCACCGGCCCCGCGCTGGGCGGTGTGCTCGAGGCTGTAGCGGTGCTCGGACATGCGGGCCAGGCGCTCGTTGGCGGCCGCCACCACCTGCGAGAGCCGGTAGGCCAGGACGTAGGCGGACAGGCGCATCTGCAGGTGGTTGTCGCCCGAGCGCCCCTCGACGAAGGCGCTCAACCGGGTCGTCAGCGCGAGGTCGGCACGCACCGGGGCCCAAGCCCGCAGCCGCTCCGCGAGACCGGCGGCCAGGCCGTCGAGCCGCTCGTGGCGCGCGGCGAGCGTCGCGACCTCGGCACCGACCTCCTCGGCGTGGCGACGTGCGGCCTGGTGCGCCGCCTGCAGGGCGGGCAGGGGGTCGGGCGAGTCGGCCGCGGGCTCGGGGCCTGGTCCGGCGGGCAGCTCGTCGAGTCGACGGGCCACCTCGGCCAGCACCTGCTCGACCCGGTCGAGGCGGCGCCGGTGGTCGTCGGTGCGCTGCTCGAGGAGGCGCACCTCCGCCTCGTCGACGGACGCCGCCCCGGCGGCCCCGACGTCGGCGAAACCCTGCTGCTGCGCCGCCTGCTCCGCCGCGTGGTGGGCCTCCTGGGCCGTCTGCCGGGCCGCGTCGAGCGCGTCCAGGGCCGCGGACAGCTCCGTGGCGGCCCGGGCCCGGGCCCGGTGGTGCTCGAGCAGCGACTCGAGCCGCCGGTGCAGCTCGTCGGCACCGCCCTGCTCATCATCGTTGGCGAGGTCACCGGCGGGCGCGGCCCCGGCGCCGTGCAGCACGTCGAGGACCTCGTGGCGCGTCGCTGCGACCTCCTGCTCCAGTGCGGCGACGCCCGCCTCCCGGCCGGCCCGGTCGGCCAGCAGCGCGGTGTGGCGCTGGGTGGCCTCGGCGGACGACTGCTCGAGGGCGGCGAGCCGCTCCGCGGCGGCGTCCCGGTCGTCGCGCGCCGACTCGGCCGCGCTGAGCTCGGTGCGCAGGCGGGCGGACTCCTCGAGGAGCTCCTCCCGGTCCTGCCCTCCGGTGCGCGCGCGCTCGACCTCGAGACGGGTGAGCAGGTCGCGGTGGCGGCCGTCGAGGAGGAGCTCGTCGGTCTTGGCGTCGTCGAGGTCGCGCTGGGCGGCACGCTCGGTGCCGGCGTCGACCGCCCCGGGTGCGGCGACGGCCTTGGCGGGGTGCTCGGCGGAGCCGCAGACGGGGCAGCAGCCGCCGACGAGCAGCCCGCCGGCGAGCTCGGCGGCCATCGACGCGATGCGGGCCTCGCGCACCTCGAGCAGGTGCTCGTGGGCGAGCGCCGATGCCTCGCGGGCCTCGAGCCACTCCAGGCGGGCCTGCTCGGCCGCGGCGGTGAGCGCAGCGACCTGGTCGTGGGCGCCGAGCCGTGCCTGCGCCACCTGGAGCCGCTCACCGATCCCGTCGCGGCGCTCGGCCCGGGCGAGCAGGCCGGCGTGCCGCTCCCGCGCCTCGCGGACCGCGCCGGGCAGGCGGGCCAGCTCGGCCTCGAGGTCGGCGACCTGGTGCAGCTCGCGCTCGTGGCGCTGACGCAGCTCGCCGAGACGCAGCCCGGCGTCGTGGAGGCGACGCAGTCGCGGGCGCACTGCCTCGAGCGTGCTGAGGGTGGCGTGGGCCTCCCGGTGGGTCGTGGTGCGGGCGGCCGGGTCGTCGAGGCGGTGCTCGTCGCCGAACACGACCCGCGCCGCGCTCTCGCAGGCCTCGACGCGCGAGGCGGCCGAGCCCACCCGCTCGTCGGCCCGTCGCGCCAGTCGGGCCAGTGGCACCACCACGGCTGCGCGGCGGGCCCCGGCGAGCCGCTCGAGGTCGGCCAGCTGGCGTGGCTCGGCGGCGGTGAGCGCGCCCTGCTCGGCCTGCGCCCCGCGGCGACGCTCATGCAGGGCACCCCGCTCGCGAGCCAGGTCGAGGACGCGCGCAGCCTCGTGCTCGGCGACGGCGGCCCGCTGCAGATCGATCCGCCGCGTGGCCAGGGCCTGCGCCGTGGCGACGGTGAGGTCGTCGGCCCATGCCTGCAGGCTGGCGTCGTCGGCCAGCAGCCCCAGGTCGGGCGCCGGGCCGGTCGGCTGGTCGGTCGTCTCGTCCCGGCGGGTGCCGGGCAGGTCGGCGCGGGCGGCCTCGCTGAGCCGGCTGGTGAGGTCGGCGACCTGCTCCTCGACCTCGTCGGAGCGGCGCCTCAGACGCACGCGTCGTTCCTTGAGCCAGGCCTCCACCTGCTCGAAGCGGCCGGTGCGGAAGAGCTGCTGGAGCAGCCGGTGGCGCTCGTCGGACCGTGCGCGCAGGAATGCCTGGAAACGGCCCTGGGGAAGCATGGCCACCTGGGTGAACTGGACCAGGTTCATGCCCAGCAGGTCGCCGACGAGGTAGCCGGTCTCGTCGAGGCGGGTCGACAGGGTCTCCCACTCCTCGGCGCGGCGCTCGGCCAGCACGACGTGGGCGGGCTCGGTGGTGGTGCCGGTGCCGCGCTTCTTGGGCCGTTCCCAGGCCGGCGAGCGGACGAGCCGGAAGCGCCGGCCGGAGATGGACAGCTCGAGCTCGACGCGCGGCGCCACCCCGGGGGCCGCCTGGTCGCAACGCAGGCGCTTGGCGCTCGAGCGCTCGCCCGGCACGTCGCCGTACAGCGCGAAGCAGACGGCGTCGAGCACGCTGGTCTTGCCGGCGCCGGTGGGGCCGGTGAGCAGGAACAGCCCGCTCTCGCTGAGCCGGTCGAGGTCGACCTCGACGGTGTCGGGGAACGGCCCGAAGGCGGTGATCTCGAGGCGGTGCAGGCGCATCAGCCGGCCTCCCGCTCGTCGGAGTGGGTGACCGGGTCGGCGGTGGAGTCCTCGCAGCACGACTCGACCGCCTCGCGCAGCAGGGCGCTCTCGGCGTCATCGGGGCCGGTGCCGCGCACGCTGCGCACGAACTCGGCGACCACGTCGTGGTCGGTGCGCCCGGTGCTCGGGCGCGCCGGGAGGGCGCCGAGCCCGGGGACCCGGCCCTCGAAGGAGAGGACCATGGTGTGCGGGAAGCGGCGTCGCAGCCGGTCCATCGCCTGCACCGGGCGCTCGGCGTCGGTGAGGCTCACCTGCACCCAGGAGTGCTCGTGACGCTCGAGGCCCGGGTCGGACAGCAGCTCCTCGATCGTGCCGCGCAGCCGGGCCAGGGGGCGCGGCACCGGGGCCTCGACGAACTCGGCGGCGCGGACCCCGTCGGGGCCCAGGTCGACCAGCCACGACCCCTTGCGGTGGGTGGCCTCGGAGAAGGAGTAGGCCAGCGGGGAGCCGGAGTAGCGCACGGTCTCGGAGAGCACGTGGCGCCCGTGCAGGTGTCCCAGGGCCGTGTAGTCGACGCCCTCGAAGATCGAGGTCGGCACCAGCGAGACGCCACCGACGCTGATGTCGCGCTCGGAGTCGCTGGGACGCACCGCGTCGACGGAGCCGCCCACGAAGGCGTGCGCCATCACCACCGAGCGGGCCCGCGGACGGGTGGCCAGGTCGGCGCGCACGCGACGCATCGCCTCGCCGAGCGCCGCCTGGTGCGAGCGCGCGCCCAGGCCCCACGGCTCGCGCACGGCGTCGGGGTCGAGGTAGGGCAGCGCGTGCACCGCGACCTCGCCGTGCTCGTCATCGAGCAGCACCGGGCTGCCCACGCCGCCCGGATCGGTGCGCAGGTGCACGCCCGCCGCGTCGATGAGGCGCGAGCTGAAGCCCAGCCGGCGTGCGGAGTCGTGGTTGCCGCTGCTGATGACGACCCGGGCGCGCGAGGCGGCCAGCCGGGACAACGTCTCGTCGGCCAGGCGGACGGCGTCGACCTGGGGCAGGGCCCGGTCGTAGACGTCGCCGGCGACCAGCACCACGTCGACCTGCTCGCTCTCGACGACCTCGAGCAGGTGGTCGAGGTAGGTCGCCTGGTGCGTGAGCATCCCCTCGCGGTGGAAGGACCGGCCCAGGTGCCAGTCGGAGGTGTGCAGGATGCGCATGTCGCAGACGCTAGGAGGGGCCACCGACAACGAGGTGGTCCCACGCCGCGGGGGCGCTGGCAGGCTGGTCACATGGGACAGGACCAGGTCGTCGTGGTGGGTGCCGGGATCAGTGGCGTGGCGTGTGCCCGTGAGCTGCGGGCCGCGGGGGTAGCAGTGCGCCTGCTCGACCGCGGACGGCGCCTGGGCGGACGGATGGCCAGCCGGCGCTTCGACGGCCGCCCCGCCGACATCGGCGCGTCGTACCTGACGGTCAGCGACGACGACTTCGCCGGCGTCGTGGAGCGGTGGCACGCCGCCGGGCTGGCCCGGCCCTGGACCGACACGTTCACCGCGATCGCGCCGGGCACCGAGCGCCGGGCCAAGCAGGGGCCGGTGCGGTGGGGCACCCCGGGCGGCATCCGGACCCTGGTGGAGGCCCTCGCCGAGGGGCTCGACATCGAGGCCGCTCACGAGGTGGCCCGGGTCGCCCGCGGGGACGACGGCGCTCTCGAGGTCGACGGCCGACCGGCCGGTGCGGTCGTGCTCGCCATGCCCGACCCCCAGGCGGCGCGGCTGCTCGACCCTGCCGCGCACGCGAGCGTGCACGCGGCGCTCGACGTGGAGTTCGAGCCGGTGCTGGCGCTCACCGCGACGTACGCCGAGCGCTGCTGGCACGACCTGCCGCACGGCGCCTTCGTCAACGACGACCCGGCGCTGTCCTGGATCGCCGACGACGGTCGTCGGCGCGGCGACGAGGCACCGGTGCTGGTCGCCCACTCCACGCCCGGGCTGGCCGCCCAGCACCTCGACGACCCCGCAGAGGCCGGCCCGGCGCTGGTGGCTGCGCTGGGGCGCCTCGTCGGGGCGACCCAGCAGCCGGTGCAGGCCCACGTGCACCGGTGGAGCCTGGCGCGCCCGGCCCGCGGCCGCGAGCACGCGACGTACCTGCTGACCGACGACCTGCTGGGGGTGTGCGGCGACGCCTGGTCGGCCAGGCCGCGCGTCGAGGGGGCCTGGCTCAGCGGTCGCGACCTGGGTCGCGAGCTGGCGAGCCGGCTGGGCTGAGAGGCTCCGACACGCCCGTCGCAGATCTTGTCTTGAACCGTTCCAGACAAGTCGGGCATACTGCCGACCATGACGACCAGCGACGCCGCGCCTCTGTCCGAGGACGTGCCTGCCGGCACGGGCGCCGGCACCTTCGAGGCGATGCTGCGTGCTGCCTCGCTGCGTGTGACCCGCCCCCGTGTGGCGGTGCTGACCGCTGTGCAGGAACGACCGCACAGCGACACCGACACGATCCTGCGCAGCGTGCGCGCCGACCTGGGCGAGGTCTCGCACCAGGCGGTCTACGACGTGCTGCGGGCGCTCACCACGGCCGGGCTGGTGCGCCGCATCCAGCCCGCCGGCTCGGTGGCGCGCTACGAGACCCGCGTCGGTGACAACCACCACCACCTGGTGTGCCGCGGCTGCGGCGCGATCGTCGACGTCGCGTGCGCCACCGGCGAGGCGCCGTGCCTCGACGCCAGCGAGCACCACGGCTTCGACATCGACGAGGCCGAGGTCGTCTACTGGGGCACCTGCCCCGCCTGCACGCCCGCCTGACCAGCTCGAGCACCACCGTCCAGCACCACCAGACCGAAGTCCCAGCGCGCAAGCCGTACGGAAAGGCAGACAATGACCGACAAGCAGGAGGGTTGCCCCGTGAGCCACGCGGCCGAGGAGAGCGCCACCCAGAAGCACGGCGGCACCGAGAGCGAGAACCCGGGCATCCCGGGTCCGACCCCCCGCGAGGGCGTCACCCCGCGCACCAACCAGGACTGGTGGCCCCAGCGCCTCGACCTGTCCCCGCTGCGCGTGCACTCCTCGAAGGGCGACCCGCTCGGCCCCGACTTCGACTACCGCCGCGAGCTCGAGAACCTCGACGTGGGCGCGCTGAAGTCCGACGTCGTCGACGTGCTGCGCACCTCGCAGGACTGGTGGCCGGCCGACTTCGGGCACTACGGCGGCCTGATGATCCGGCTGAGCTGGCACGCCGCCGGCACCTACCGGCTCTTCGACGGCCGCGGCGGCGCCGGGCAGGGCATGCAGCGCTACGCCCCGCTCAACTCCTGGCCCGACAACGCCAACCTCGACAAGGCCCGCCGCCTGCTGTGGCCGGTCAAGCAGAAGTACGGCCAGAAGATCTCGTGGGCCGACCTGCTCGTGCTCGCCGGCAACGTGGCGCTCGAGGACATGGGCTTCGAGACCTTCGGCTTCGCGTTCGGCCGCTCCGACGTCTGGGAGCCCGAAGAGGTCTTCTGGGGCGCCGAGGAGGAGTGGCTGGCCGATGGCCGCTACACCGGCGACGGCACCATGGTCGACGACCTCGGCGCCACCGAGATGGGCCTGATCTACGTCAACCCCGAGGGTCCGCAGGGCGAGCCCGACCCGCTGAAGGCCGCGCACTACATCCGCGAGACCTTCGCCCGGATGGCGATGAACGACGAGGAGACCGTCGCGCTGATCGCCGGTGGCCACACCTTCGGCAAGACGCACGGGGCGGCCGTCGCCGACGACCACGTCGGCCCCGAGCCCGAGGCCGCCGAGCTGACCGAGCAGGGCCTGGGCTGGACCAGCCGCTTCGGCTCCGGCAAGGGCGCCGACGCCATCACCTCCGGCCTCGAGGTCACCTGGTCGCCCACCCCCACCCAGTGGAGCAACGGCTTCTTCGACATGCTCTTCGGCCACGAGTGGGAGCTCGTCAAGAGCCCCGGCGGTGCGTGGCAGTGGGAGGCCAAGGACGCCGAGGCGATCATCCCGGGCCCGACCGAGGACTCCCCGAAGCGCAAGCCGACCATGCTCACGACCGACCTGTCGCTGCGCATGGACCCGGCGTACGAGAGGATCTCGCGCCGCTTCCACGAGAACCTCGACGAGTTCGCCGACGTCTTCGCGCGCGCCTGGTACAAGCTGCTGCACCGCGACATGGGGCCGGTCGAGCGGCTGCGCGGGCCCTGGGTCCCCGAGGCCCAGCTGTGGCAGGACCCGGTGCCGGCGCTCGACCACGAGCTCGTGGACGACGCCGACGTCGCCTCGCTCAAGACCACCCTGCTCGAGTCGGGCCTGAGCCCCCAGCGGCTGGTCAGCACCGCCTGGGCCTCCGCCGCGTCCTTCCGCAAGACCGACCTGCGCGGTGGCGCCAACGGCGCCCGGCTGCGCCTGTCCCCGCAGAAGGACTGGGAGGTCAACGAGCCCGAGGAGCTCGCCACCGCCCTGTCCACCCTCGAGCGGGTGCAGCAGGAGTTCAACCAGGCCCAGGCGGGCGGCAAGCGGGTCTCGCTGGCCGACCTGATCGTGCTCGGCGGTGTCGCGGCGGTGGAGCAGGCGGCCCGTGAGGGTGGCGTCGAGGTCACCGTGCCGTTCCGCCCCGGGCGCACCGACGCGGCGGCCGAGCAGACCGACGCCGACTCGTTCCGCTTCCTCGAGCCCCGCGCCGACGCCTTCCGCGGCTACCTGCGCAGCGGTGAGAAGATCCCGGCCGAGGCGCTGATGGTCGACCGCGCCTACATGCTCGACCTCACCGCGCCCGAGCTGACCGTGCTGCTCGGCGGCATGCGCAGCCTCGGGGCCACGGTCGGTGGGTCGCGCCACGGCGTGCTGACCGAGCGTCCCGGGGTGCTCTCGACCGACTTCTTCGTCAACCTGCTCACGCCCGGCAACCAGGTGCGGGCCTCGCGCGACGACGAGAACGTCTACGAGATCCAGGACGCCGTCACCGGAGAGACCCGCTGGACCGCGACCGGTGCCGACCTGGTCTTCGGCTCGAACTCCGAGCTGCGGGCCCTCGCCGAGGTCTACGCCAGCGACGACGCGCGTGAGAAGTTCGTGCACGACTTCGTCGCCGCCTGGGACAAGGTGATGGAGGCCGACCGCTTCGACCGCGGCTGAGCCCTCCGCTCCACCGCAGGCACCGCACCAGCACCGGACCCCCGTCGCCAGCAGGCGGCGGGGGTCCGCTGCGTCCGAGCCAGCATCTGGACTGCGTGCGGGTGGGACTCAGCAGTAGCGCACGGCGCGCTGTCCGCGCACGAAGCCCCACAGCGTCAGCCCGCGCTCGGTGGCCAGGCGGGCCGACAGCGAGGTGGGGGCACCGACGGCGACGAGCGAGCCGACGCCGGCCGAGACCGCCTTCTGCACCAGCTCGAAGCCGGCCCGCCCGCTGACGACCAGGCAGGCCTCGGCGACCGGCTCGCCCGCAAGCAGTCGCGCGCCGGTCACCTTGTCGACGGCGTTGTGGCGGCCGATGTCCTCGCGCACCACCAGCAGCTCGCCGTCGGCGCGAGCCAGCGCGGCCGCGTGGACGCCGCCCGTGCGGTCGAAGACCCGCTGCGCCTCACGCACCAGGTCGGGCAGGCGGCGTACGACGTCGGGCGCGGGCAGTGCGCCGGCCCAGGGCTGGGCGGGGGTCACCGAGAGCGCGTCGGCCACGCTGTCGGCGCCGCACACGCCGCAGGCCGAGGAGCCTGCCGAGAGCCCCTCGTGGCGGTGCCCCGGCTCACGGACCGGCGCGGAGTCGAGGGTCACGGTGACCACGTTGAGCTCCTGCTCGCGGGTCAGGTCGGCGTCGGTGCAGTACGCCACGCCCGCGAGCCCGGTGCCGGCGGCGAGCAGCCCCTCGTGGCGCACCCAGCCCGCGGCCAGCTCGAAGTCGTGCCCGGGGGTGCGCATCGTGACCCAGACCCGTCGGGCAGGTGCCCCCGGCCAGCTGAGCCGGACCTCGAGCGGCTCCTCGGTGGCCAGGCGGTCCTCGTGGCGGCGCACCTGCTCGCCCACGTGCTCCTCGACGCGGGTGCGCACGGTGGGTCCGGGGCGGCGGGGGAGCCCGGTCATGCTCAGGCCACTCGGAAGGCCCGGACCACCGCGAGTCGGTGCTCGAGCTCGTCGGTCGTGTCGACGACCCGCCGTCGCAGCGAGGAGTCGAGGTCCTCGCGCGCCAGGAGCTCATGCGCCCGGCGCACGGTCGCCTCGTCGAGGCTGCTGAGCGGGAAGAACGCCTCGGCGACGTCGGCGAGGACCCAGCCGCTGTGCACCTCGGCCGTGCCGGGCAGCTCGTCGAAGTAGCGTTCGACGTAGGGCGCCAGCAGCTCCTCCTGGCCCGCGCGCCACATGCCCTCGCCGGCCGCCTCGAGCTCGTAGTTGGGTGCCGTGGCCGCACCGCTGAAGCGCTCCCAGGCCCAGGCCTTGGCCGCGGCCGAGGGCAGCGAGGCGACGGCGCGGGTGTGCTCCACCCTCGAGACGGCGGTGGGCTCGGCCTCGAGGTGCGCGTCGAGCGACTCCCGGTCGACGGCCCCGAGCACGGCCAGGCGCACCAGCACCCGCCAGCGCAGCGCCAGGTCGAGCTCGACACCCGCAGGCAGGTCGCGACCCATCAGCCAGCCCTCGAGCACCTCGGTCGAGGGGCACGAGGAGACCGCCGCCTGGTAGGCGGCCAGCTGCAGGGTCGAGCCGGCCTCGGCGGCGCGCGCGGCCGCCAGCGCGGCCACGTGCACCCGCGCCGACGCGGCGCCGGGGTCGGCGGCCAGCGGCACGACCTTCGCCAGCACCCAGCCCAGCGTGAACTGCACGGCCGCGTCCTGGTCCTCCCCGACCAGCCACGCCTCGAGCAGGTCGAGCACCGCGCCCGGTGCCACGCGCGCGTGGTGGAAGGCGCTGCGCACCGAGTTCCACATGCCTGCGCGCAGCATCGGGTCGCCGGTCGAGACGACCAGGTCGGGGAGCAGGGCCATCGTCACGGGGTCGGGCTCGGTGACCGCCCAGGTGTCCTCGAAGGGGTCCAGCAGCACCGCCTCGCCGGCGCCGACGTCGTACGCCGACTCGGCGGCGTCGACGACCAGCTCGCGCACCTGCCAGGCGGCGTCGTCGGGGCCGCGGGTGGCGGCGCGCAGCGTGTGGGAGCGCTCGGCCGGGTGGTCCTCCGGCGGGGTGCGCAGCAGCCGGGCCGCCCCCGGGGCGTCGCCCGTGCCCCGGTCGAGGGAGATCCGGTCGGGCCCGGCGGTGACCAGCCAGCTGTCGGCGAAGGCAGCAAGGTCGACCGCACCCGCGCGGGTCCAGCTGTGGAGCAGGTCGTGCATGGTGGCGTTGGCGTAGAAGTGCCCGTGCAGGTGGTCGCGCACCCCGGCCAGGAAGACCTCGTCACCCATCGTGGCGTTGAGCTGCTTGAGGATGCTGGAACCCTTGGCGTAGGAGATGCCGTCGAAGTTCTGCAGCGCCGCGGTGGCGTCGTCCTCGCCGTTGCCGGCCACCGGGTGGGTGCTGGGGCGCTGGTCGGCCAGGAGGCCCCACTGGCGCCGCGCGTAGGCGTTCTGCACCCAGGCGTCGTCGTACTCGGTGACGTCGGCGGTGACCCGGTTGCCCATGTACTCGGCGAAGGACTCGTTGAGCCACAGGTCGTCCCACCACAGCGGCGTGGTGATGTTGCCGAACCACTGGTGGGCCATCTCGTGGGCCACGGTGGTCGCGCGCTGGATCCGCTGGCCGCGGGTGACCCGGCTGGTGAAGACGAGCGGGTCACGGAAGGTCACGCACCCGGGGTTCTCCATGGCGCCGGCGTTGAACTCGGGCACGAAGGCCTGGTGGTAGTCGCCGAAGGGGTAGCGGATGCCGAAGAGCCGGTGCATCTCGTCGAAGGACTGCTTGGTCAGCGTGAGCAGCTCGTCGGCGTCGGCCTCGAGGTCGCCGGCGATCGACTGGCGGCACGACAGGCCGAGCGGGATGCCGTCGTGCTCGTCGCGCAGCAGGTGGTAGGGCCCGGCGACCAGGGTCACGAAGTAGGTCGACAGCGGCTTGCTGGGCTCGAGCTCCCACACGCCCGGCTCGGGGTTGGTGCCCGGGGCGTTGCCGACGACGACCCAGTCCTCCGGGGCGCGCACGTGGAAGGTGTAGGGCGCCTTGAGGTCGGGCTGGTCGAAGCAGGCGAAGATGCTGGGCGCGGCGTCCATGAACGACATGCCGTAGACGTAGTGCCGACCGTCGGCAGGGTCGACCGAGCGGTGCAGGCCCTCGCCGTCGTTGCGGAAGGCCATCACCGCATCGACCACCAGCTGGTTGGGGCCCTCCACGGTCTCCAGCGGCACCCGGCCGCGCTGCAGCAGGTCGACGTCGACCGGCCGCCCGTTGAGGTGGATGCTGCGCACCGACCGCGGCTTGAGGTCGACGAAGGTCGGGCCCCCGCGCGAGGTGAAGTCGAGCCGGGTGGTCGAGGCGAAGGTCTCCGGCGACGAGGCGAGGTCGAGCGTCACGTCGTACGACGTCACCTCGAGCAGCTCGGCCCTGGCGAGGGCCTCGCTGCGCTGCAGTCCACGGGCGGCGGTGGCGGGGTGCTGGTGGGTCACCAGCACACCCTAGGCGGGCGGTCCTCTGCCCCCGGTAACGGTTCGGGACCAGCGCGGAGCGGGGGCAACCAATTCGGGGTACGCGGCGTCACCATGTCAGCGGGGCGTCCTGTTCGCCCCCACCTCACGGGAGGAACCACACGCGATGAAGCGTTCAACCACGCGCCAGGGAAAGGCCCTGGCGTCCACCACCGCCGCGCTCGGACTGATGATCTCGGGGCTCGCCCTCTCCTCCGGGCCCGCTCAGTCCGCACCGGCGAGCGACTGCGCCGCCCCGGTCGACGTCTCGACCCTCGCCGAGGGTGACACCCTGACCGCGCTCAGCGTGGTCGAGGGCACCACGCCCCAGGAGTTCACCGGCACCGTCGTCGGCACCATCGACGACGGCATCGCCGTCGGGCTCGACATGCTGGTCGTCGACTTCGAGGACCCCGACGCCACCTCGGCGATGTCCGAGGCCGGGGGCATCTGGCAGGGCATGTCGGGCTCGCCCGTCTACGTCGGCGACCCCGCCGACGGCAACCTCGTCGGCGCGATCGCCTACGGGCTGTCGTGGGGCCCCTCGCCGGTCGCCGGCGTCACGCCCTTCAGCGAGATGGACGACTACCTCGACGCCGCGGCGCCCCGGCGGGTGCGCGTGGACGGCACCCAGGCCCGCGACATCGCCCGCGAGACCAGCACGACGCGGGCCCAGGTCCAGGAGGGCTTCTCCCAGCTGCGCCTCCCCGTGGGCGTCAGCGGCATCTCGGGCAGCCGCCTGCAGCAGGCCCGCGAGGCCGCTGTCGAGCGGGAGGCCCGCTACTTCCGCGGCGGCGAGATGACCGCGGTGCGCGGCGGGCGCGACGACGCCGGGCGCGCCACCGACGACGACCTGGTGGCCGGCGGCAACATGGGCGCCTCCTTCTCCTACGGCGACATCACCTACGCCGGCGTCGGCACCGTCACGTCGGTGTGCGGCGGCCAGGTGGTCGGCTTCGGGCACCCCATGGGCTTCCTGGGCGAGACCAGCCTGGGCCTGCACCCGGCCGATGCGCTCTTCGTGCAGCCCGAGTCGCTGGGCGCGCCGTTCAAGGTCGCCAACATCAGCCCGGCCGTGGGCACCGTCACCGACGACCGTCTGGCCGGCATCACCGGCGTGCTCGGCCCGCTGCCCGAGGCGATGACCGTCACCTCCGACGTGCAGTACGGCGCCCGCCAGCGCACCGGCTCCACCGACGTGCACGTGCCCGAGTGGGCCGCGGAGGTCGCGTTCTCGCAGCACCTGGCCAACCACGACCGCGTCATCGACGGCAGCGTCGGCGGCACGTCGGCGATGGGGTTCGTCGTGCAGGGCACCGACGAGGCCGGTGAGCCCTTCACCCTCGACGCCTCCGACCTCTTCGTCGACGACCAGGACGTCACCTGGGCCGCTGCCTGGGACATCGGCGACCTGGTGTGGGCGCTCTCGCGCATCCCCGACGCCAGCATCGACTCGGTGGACCTCGACTCGGTGGTCACCGACGAGACCGACACCCTGCGGGTCGTGGGGCTCGAGCAGCGCCGGGGCGGCGAGTGGACCAAGGTCGGCAACCGCCGCCAGGGCGTCGTCGCCCGGGCCGGCAAGGTGCTGCGCCTGCGGGCGGTGCTGCGCGCCGAGGACGACACGCTCAGCCACGTCCCGTTCCGCACCCCGATCGCCCGGACTGCGCGCTCGGGCTACCTCTCGGTGATGGGCGGCTCGTGGGCCTGGACCAACCTCTACGGCGCCAAGACCGTGGCCAAGGTGGTCGAGGCCGTCGAGTCCTCGCCGCGCAACGACGAGGTCCTCTTCGAGCTGCGCCTGCGCCGCAACGGCGGGCGCCTCGAGCAGACCGTCGGGCCGCAGCGCACCGTGGTGGAGGGCCGCAAGGGCTTCTCCGTGCGGGTGGTCGGCGGTCGTCGCGGGTAGCCACTCGCCGGAAGACCGCCGATGCTGGTGATCGGCCGGTGGTCGAGCGGACGGCGGGGCGGGACCACACGGTCCCGCCCCGCCGTTCCTATGCTGGGGCCATGGCAGCAGGGGAGTGCGCACGCGAGGATCGGGACCGGCTGCTGGAGACGGTGCGGACCTCCGTCATCGGCGAGGACCAGGTGATGGCCACCCCCTACGGGCCGCGCCGGGTCACCTACGCCGACTACACCGCCTCGGGCCGGGCGCTGTCCTTCATCGAGGACTTCGTGCGCGAGCAGGTGCTGCCGGCCTACGCCAACACCCACACCGAGTCCTCCGGCACCGGCCTGCAGACCACCCGGCTGCGCGAGGAGGCCCGCGAGACGATCCGCCAGGCGTGCGGCGGCGACGAGTCGAGCGTGGTGCTCTTCGCCGGTTCCGGCAGCACCGGGGCCATCGCCAAGCTGATCGGCGTGCTCGGGCTGCGGGTGCCCTCGGCCCTCGACGACGTGCACCACCTCAGCGACCACATCCCGGCCGACCAGCGCCCGGTGGTCTTCGTCGGGCCCTACGAGCACCACTCCAACGAGGTGCCCTGGCGCGAGACGATCGCCGACGTCGTGGTGATCCCCGAGGACGCCGACGGCCACATCGACCAGGACCTCCTGCGCAGGCGGCTCGAGGAGCACGCCCACCGGCCGCTGCTGATCGGGTCGTTCTCGGCGGCCAGCAACGTGACCGGCATCCTCTCCGACACCGCCGGCATCGCCGAGGTGCTCCACGAGCACGACGCGCTGTCGCTGTGGGACTTCGCAGCGGCGGCGCCGTACGTCGACATCGAGATGGGGGCGCTGGAGGGCCGGCCGCGCTCCTACAAGGACGCGATCTTCTTCTCCCCGCACAAGTTCATCGGCGGCCCCTCGACCCCCGGCGTGCTGGTGGCGCGCCGCGAGCTCTTCGCCAACCGGGTGCCCGACGTGCCCGGCGGTGGCACGGTGGCCTACGTCAACGACGACGACCACCGCTACCTGGCCGACCCCACGCACCGCGAGGAGGGCGGCACCCCCGCCATCATCGAGTCCATCCGCGCCGGCCTGGTCGTGGGGCTCAAGCAGGCCGTGGGCACCGACACGATCCGTGAGCAGGAGGAGCGCCACCTCTCCCGCGCGGTCACGGCCTGGCGCGAGGAGCCCGCCCTCGAGCTGCTGGGCAGCCTCGACGCGCAGCGGCTCTCCATCGTCTCGTTCGTGGTCCGCTCGCCCTCGGGGCGCTACCTGCACCACAACTTCGTGGTCGCGCTGCTCAACGACCTCTTCGGCATCCAGTCGCGCGGGGGCTGTTCCTGCGCGGGCCCCTACGGCCATCGGCTGCTCGGCATCGACCTCGAGCGCTCGCACGAGTTCGAGCGAGAGATCGCCGGCGGCTGCGAGGGCATCAAGCCCGGGTGGGTGCGCGTGAACTTCAACTACTTCGTCTCCGACACCGTCGTCGACTACCTGGTGGAGGCGGTGCGGATGGTGGCCCGCGACGGCTGGCGGCTGCTGGGCGACTACCGCTTCGAGGTCGCCACCGGCCTGTGGCGCCACCGCGACGGGCTCGTGGAACCGCCGCTGTCGCTGCGCCAGATCTCGTACGCCGGCGGGGTGCCGCACATGCCGCAGCACCGTGAGCGCGGCGGCGAGGAGATGCTCGCCGAGCACCTGCGCGAGGCCAGGAAGGTGCTCGAGGGTGCACCGGACGCGGCGCTGCCCGACCTCGAGGAGCACCCGGGGCAGGTCTCGCCCGACTTCGAGCACCTGCGCTGGTTCGACCTGCCCCAGGTCTGCCTGGCCTGACGCGAGCCGGCCGAGCAGTCACTTTCGCACCACCCAGCAGTCACTTCTGCACCACCCAGCGGTCAGCCGGGCGCCGTTCGGCGTACGCCGCTGCTGCCGACGCCAGGCTGACCGCTCGAGGGTGCGAAGCTGACCGGTCGAGGGTGCGAAGCTGACCGGTCCATGGTGCAAAAGTGACTGGTCGGCGCTCAGAGGCGCACGATCATCTTGCCGGTGTTGCGGCCCGAGAGCAGGCCGAGGAAGGCGTCGACGGTGCTGTCGAGCCCGTCGCTCACGGTCTCGCGCGCCACGAGCTCGCCGTCGGCGACCCACTGGCCCGCGCGCCGGTAGAACTCGCCGGCGGCGTCGGCGTGGTCGCTGACGATGAAGCCGCGCAGGGTCAGCCGCTTCTGCACCAGCATCATCATGTTGCGCGGGCCGGCCGGCGCCTCGGTGGCGTTGTAGGAGGCGATCGCGCCGCAGGCCGCGACCCGGCCGAAGTCGTTGAGGTTGCTGATCGCTGCCTCGAGGTGCTCGCCGCCGACGTTGTCGAAGTAGACGTCGATGGGGCCGTGCTCGCGCAGCTGCTTGCCGACCGGGCCGTCGTGGTAGTCGAAGGCGGCGTCGAAGCCGAGCTCGTCGGTCAGCCAGCGCACCTTCTCGGGGGTGCCGGCCGAGCCGATCACCTTCGACGCACCGAGGTGGCGCGCCATCTGGCCCGCGAGCGAGCCGACGGCCCCGGCCGCGCCGGAGACGAAGACGACGTCGCCCTCCTTCAGCTGCGCGACGCGCGTCAGCCCGACGTACGCCGTCAGGCCGGGCATGCCGAGCACCCCGAGGTAGGCGGAGGCCGGGATGGCCGAGGTGTCGATCCTGCGGGCCTCCGAGGCGGGGAGCACGGCGTGCTCGCGCCAGCCGGCCATGTGCAGCACGGTGTCGCCGGGGGAGAGCGAGTCGTCGTTGCTCTCGACGACCTCGCCGACAGCGCCGCCCTCCATGGGCGCGTCGAGGGCGTAGGGCGGGACGTAGGACTTCGTGTCGTTCATCCGCCCGCGCATGTAGGGGTCGACGGACAGGAAGGTGTTGCGCACCAGGACCTCGCCGGCGCCGGGGGCGGGCAGCTCGGTCTCGACGGTGCGGAAGTCGGTGGGCACCGGCTCCCCGTGCGGACGGGCGGTCAGCTGGATCTGTCGCGTGGGGGTGCTCATGACCACGATCCTGCCAGTGCGTCGATGTGTGCCCGACGGCCCCCGTGGTGGCCGGCCCGGGGGTGCCCGAGATCACAGCTCCGGTAAAGAGGGGTCGAGGTGTAGCGACCGCTACAGTGTAAGTGTCGTCAAAGCAGATGACTCATGACCGCACGGTCATGGACCGGCACCACGAGACCTGGCCCGAGACGGGCCGAGAGGGATGAGAATCATGAGCACGCAGCTGGACCTGGCCAACGGCATCGCCGCCGGACGGCGTCGCCCGGACCAGGAGCACGCGCTGCTGCGCAACGTCGAGCTGGCTGCGGAGGTCCCGCGCCCCAAGCGGCGTACCCGACGCCTGCTGGGTCGCTGAACGAGCCCTCCACGCACGCCGAGAGCCCCGGACCGAGACGGTCCGGGGCTCTCGCGGCTGCTGGGGGCGAGGCCTACTGCTGCAGGCCCAGCGCGAACTCGACCTTGCCGCTGGGGTCGACGGCGGCGTCGAGCACCTTGTCGTCGAGCATGGTGGCGGCGGACTCGTCGAGGTAGACGGTGGCGCCGGACTGCTCGACCACCTGGTCGCCGGGCTGGCCCGCGTCGGCGGCCGTGACGGCGAAGCTGGGGTCGGACTCGGACTCCGAGGTGATCCGGAGGCCGGCGGTCTCGGGGAGGCCCTCCTGGGAGGCGATCTCCTTGACGATGAGGCTGGCGTTCTCGGTGAGGGTGAGCATGTTGACTCGCTTTCCTCGGATGGGGTGCAGAAGTCCTCCACACAACCCGACACATCGCCCAGGTTCAACTCGGCGCGGTTCCCGGGCGTGTCGATCGTGCGAGGCTGGCCCCATGAATCCGAGCATCCCAGGGACCAGCGCCGAGAGCGACCAGACCGGCGACCCGACCCTGCGCAGCGTCGACCTGGTCAAGATCGGCCCCGAGCGTTTCAAGGCCACCAACGGCCGCGGCGGGGTGCTGCCCATCGGAGCGGGCGACGACCCCGACTTCACCCCGGTGGAGCTGCTGCTCGCCGCGGTGGCCGGGTGCGGGGCGATCGACCTCACGCTGATCACCGGCAAGCGGGCCGAGCCCACCTCCTTCGGCGCCCACGTCGAGGGCCACAAGGTCCGCGACGAGCACGGCAGCCGGCTCACCGGCATCAGGGTGACCTTCGAGGTCGAGTTCCCCGAGGGCGAGGCCGGCGACGCGGCACGGGCCGTCGTGCCGCGCACGCTGCGCCAGGTCGAGGAGCGGCTGTGCACCGTGGGACGCACCATCACCGTGGGCGACCGGGTGCGCTACCGCAGCGCCGACGAGGTGGCCGACCCCCACCCCGACCCGGCCTGACGGCCTCAGCCGACGGTGACGCCCTCGATGTCGACAGCGGTCTTCGGCGTACCGTCGCCGGGACCGTTGCGGTCGTCGGAGCCGGCCTCCGCCGCCTCGGCGACCGCCTCGACGCCCGCGGCGTCGACGGTGCCGAAGACCGTGTACTGCGGCGGCAGCGGGGTGTCCTCGTAGACGATGAAGAACTGCGAGCCGCCCGAGTCGGGGTAGGGCGTCTTGGCCATCGCCAGGGTGCCGGCGGGGTAGGACTCCTGCCCGGTCAGCTCGTCGGGGATCGTGTAGCCCGGACCGCCGGTGCCGGTGGCGGTCGGGTCGCCGCACTGCAGCACGAAGATGCCCTGCGTGGTGAGGCGGTGGCAGGTGGTGTCGGCGAAGTAGCCCTGCTCGGCCAGAGAGACGAAGGAGCCCACGGTGCAGGGGGTGCTGGAGGCGTCGAGCGTGGCGTCGAGCTCGCCGATGCTGGTGGCCATCGTGACCTCGACCTGGCCCTCCACCGTCGGGTCGGCGGGCGGCAGCTGGACCTCCTTGGCAGGGTTCCCGTCCTCCACGTAGGAGCACTCGCCCTCGGCCGGGGGCGAGAAGGAGCCGGCGTCGCCGGACTCGGTCGACTCGGGGCTCTGGGTGCTCGTGGGCGCCCCGGAGGCGGTCTCGTCGTTCGCGGAGCCGCAGGCGGCCAGGGCGCCGACGCAGGCCAGGACGGCTGCGGTGGCGAGGGGTCGGGTCAGCATGGCGTGCATCGTAGGGGAGCCCCCTGAGGGGCTCCTGAGCGCCCTGAGCGACCCGGGCGCCGTCGCCGCGCGGCCCCGCTCAGGCGTTGAGGCCGCGGGCGGTGACCGGCCAGGGCCGCAGGCCCCCGGCCTCCTCGACCCACAGCTCGTCGGCGAGGTTCACCGCCGCGCAGACGTGGTTGGGCACCACGTCGACCTGGTCGCCGAGCCCGGGGAGCCGGCCCGGACCGGGCTCGACGACGGCGTGGTGCTCGGCGAGCGAGACGATGCGGGCCTCGGGACGATCCAGCAGCCGCCCGAACCCGCTGGCGTACGACGCACGGTCGGCACCGAGCACCTTGCTCCCGGTGTCGAGCACGACGCGTCCTCCGGCGAGGCTGACCACGGTGCCCCGGGCGGTGAGCGCGATGTCGTCGGGGGTGCAGGTGCCGAGCTCCCACTGCTGGGCGTCGCCGAAGACGTAGACACCGGGTCGCAGCTCGATCTCGGTGGGGTCGTCGTCGCGGTAGGCGCGGGGTCCCGACAGGCTGGCGGCCAGCGTCGGCGTGGACCCGCCGGAGACGACGCGCACCTCGAGTCCCGTCGCCTCGACCGCGGCCCTGGCGGCCTGCAGCGACAGGGCCTCGGCGGCGGCGACCTCGCCGACCGCTCCTGGTGCGTAGCCGTGGCCGGGGAAGGTGAAGACGCCGCGCACCGACAGGCCGGCCCGGCGGGCGGCCTGGGCCACGACGCCCGCCTTGTCGGGCTCGATGCCGGTGCGGTGGTGTCCCGAGTCGATCTCGACGAGCACCTCGATGCCGCTGCCGCCCAGACGGCGCCCGGTGTTGGCGGCGCCCTCCACGGAGTCGACGCCGACCGCGATCCGCGCGATCTCGGCGAGGTCGCGCAGCCGGGTGGCGCGGCCGTCGTCGACCCAGACGGGGTAGGCGATGAAGACGTCGGCGCACCCCAGGCGCACGAACGCCTCGGCCTCGCCCACGGTCGCCACGGTGATGCCGCGCGCACCGGAGACGAGCTGGAGCCGGGCGATCTCGATGCTCTTGTGCGTCTTGACGTGCGGTCGCAGCGCCACCCGGGCCGCGGCGGCTTGCTCGGCCGCGCGCCGTACGTTGTGGCGCAGACGCTCGAGGTCCACGCGCAGGTGCGGGGTGGGCACGGGCATGCTCGAAGCCTAGGTCGCGGGGCGGCTCACTCCTCGCCGGGGGTGACCCCGGGACGAGCGGTGTGGTGGGGCAGGCCGTGGGTGCGTCGGTCCTCCTTCATCTCGGCCTCGAAGAGGTGGCGGCGACCGCCCACGAGCTCGTCGCGGGCCTGCTTCTCCAGGCGCTTGAAGTCGGCGTAGTAGCCGTCGTCGTACTCCTCCATGACCTGGAAGGTCCACCGTCCGTCGAGCACGTTGCGGCCCACGAGCTCACGGTCGATCAGGTCGGCGAGGTCGTGGTGCCCGGCCTCGCGCAGCTGCTCGACGCCCTGGCCCAGGGTGAGGTCGGCGGTGCCGGAGAGGCGGTGGAAGGTGTAGAGGTGGCCCCGGGCGATCTCGATGGCCTCGAGCGCCTCGGAGACCTTGCCGAGCGCGTCGACCGTCTTGTCGCTGGCGCCCTCAGGGCGCTGGTGCTCGGCGTCGGGGCGATCGCTCACCGCAGGACCTGGCTCGCGTCGGCCGAGCCGTTCGCCTCGATCTCGTGGGTCAGGGATGCGACCTGGTCGTCGGTGAGCTCGATGCCGGCCTCGTCCAGCCCGCCGCGCAGGTGGGACTCCACGGTGCCCTCGGGAGCGGTCTCCTGGTAGCTGTTGACGCGGTCGACGACGCCCTGCACCGCGGTGATCTGCTCGTCGGTCAGGGAGGACTGGTTGCTGTCGGTCATGGCAGCGAACGTACGTCGCTGCCGCGCCGCGACAACCCACCCGCAAAGGGGATCAGCAGCCCCGGGGCCACTGGTCCGGCTCGTCGAGGACCCGCCGCACCACCGGCTCGAACGCGTCCGCGATGGCGGCGTAGCCCGCCTCGTTGGGATGGAAGAAGTCGGCCGCCAGCCGACCCCGCCACGACGACGGTCCGTCGGTGCGCAGGTCGACCACCCGCAGGTGGCCGCGCAGCGCAGCCTCGTCGAGGTGGCGGTTGGCCCGCCGGGCCGCGGCGCGCGGCTGGGGGAGCGTGGTCACCAGGCTGCCGGCGGGCAGGCGGGTCACCAGCTCGGCCATAGCTCCGGGCAGGCGCGCGCGGTGCCGGGCCCCGCTGAAGAGGTCGTTGGAGCCGATCATCGCGGTGACCAGGTCGGGCAGCGGCGAGCGCGGGGGCGGCAGCGCCGCCCAGGCCGGGAGCTGCTGGTCGAGCACGTCGGGCACCCGAGCGCCGGTGGCCGACAGGTTGACCACCCGCAGGTCGTGTCCCGCGTCGCCGAGGCGTGCGAGCAGCTGGTCGACCCAGCCGCGGTCGGGTCCGGTGGCGCCGATCGCCTGCGACATGGAGTCGCCGAGCACCACCCACCGCCGCCCCGGCGCGACGGCCGCGGTCCGGGTGCGCTCCTGCCAGGCATCGGCGTACGGCTCGGCCTGGGCCCGCACCCGCGCGATGCCGGGCAGCACCACGCCCAGGGCCCGCACGGAGCGCCCGGCCGGCCGGCCGGTGCGGTTGGTGTAGACGGGTGGTCGGCTCATGTGAGGATCATGGCCGACCGGTCCACTGGAGGCTCGATGACGACCCTGCACCTGCTCACCCACCCCGAGGCGACCCACGTCGTCGACGGGCTGGTCGGAGGCTGGTACGACGCCGACCTCACCGACCGTGGGGCGCAGCAGGCCCACGCGGTCGCGGCCGAGATGGCCGCACGGCTGTCGCCGGCGCGGGCGGCCGGGGCGCAGGTGGCCGTCGTCTCCTCCGACCTCGTGCGCTGCCGCCGCACGGCCGAGCTGGTGGCGGCCGCGCTGGGCGAGGGGGTCCGCGTGCGGCTCGACCGGCGCCTGCGCGAGCAGTCGTACGGCGCCGCGGAGGGGCGCCCGGTGGGCAGCTGCGCGTGGCGGCCCCTGGCGGCCGGCGACGACGCGCTGCACCACCACGACGGGGTGCCCGGCTCGGAGACCCGGTGGCAGGTGGCCGAGCGGGTGCACGCGTCGGTGCGCGAGCACCTGGCCGCGGCGCCCGAGCACCTGGTCCTGGTGACCCACGGGGGCGCGGCGACCTCCGTGGTGACGGCGTTCATCGGCATGGCGGCCGAGGCCGTCGGGCCGGTGCGGTTCGTGATGCCCCCGGGCAGCATCAGCACGCTGCGTCTCGACCCGACGACCGGGGACCGGCGCGTCGAGGCGCTGGGCGACCTGCGCCACCTCGAGCGGAGCAGCAGGTGACCCGCGTCCCGCGCTCGGCGTCGGAGCATCCCGCGACCGGGAAGTTCGACTACCCGATCTACCACGCCGAGACGCGTGCGCAGCTGCGTGCCTGGCTGGCGGCGCACCACGACACGGTCCGCGGTGTCTGGCTGTGCTCGTGGCGCAGCAGCACCGGCAGGCCGGCCTGCCCGTACCCCGAGGTGGTCGAGGAGGCGATCTGCTTCGGTTGGATCGACTCGACAGCAGGTCGGCTCGACGACGAACGAGGGCTCCAGCTCCTCACCCCGCGCCGCGCCCGCAGCACCTGGACCCGGCTGAACCGACGGCGGGCGGTCGACATGGAGACCGCGGGGCTGATGACCGACGCCGGTCGCCGGGCCGTCGAGGCGGCCCGGGCCAACGGGTGGTGGACGGTCCTCGACCCGGTCGAGGACCTCCTCGAGCCCGACGACCTCGCCGCCGCCCTCGACGCGGTGCCGGCGGCGCGGCGCGCCTGGGACTCCTTCCCGGCCGGTGCCCGGAAGGCGATGCTGTGGTGGGTGGTCAGCGCGGCGCGGCCGGAGACCAGGGCGCGCCGGGTCGCACAGGTCGTGGACGGCGCCGAGCGCGGGGAACGCGCCCGGGGCTGAGGGGACGCGGCAGGAGGTGACGCCGGGACTCAGCGCTGCTGTCGGGCCTGCCACCGCTCGATGTCGACGCCCGCGCGGCGAGCCGCCCGGTGGGCCCGGCGGCTGTCGAGGTCGGGGGCCCGCACGATCGCGGGCTCGATGCCGGCGTCGAGGTCGGCGTACGGCCGCTGCGAGCGGGCGATCTGCGCTGCGGACACCCGGGTCGCGCCGGTGGGCCGGGCGGCCCCGGTGGGCAGCTGAGCCTCGACGACGGGCAGGTAGCCCTGGCCGTGGCCGGGCCCGTTGGGGTGGTAGCTCTCGACGACCGGGTAGGACAGGCCGTTGATCCACTCGGCGTCGGCGCACACCGCGTGGCCGGCGAAGCGGGTGGTCGGATCGGCGAAGGCGAAGCCGCGGGCCGCGGCCTGCTCGCGCAGCCGCTGGTTGAGCAGGTCGGCGGTCGCGTTGAGCTTGGAGCGCTCCGAGCCGGAGAAGAAGGTCAATGCGTTGCAGTCCTCGTCGCCGAAGACCCGCGGGTAGCCCACCACGACGACCCGTGCCTGCGGGGCCCGGGTGCGGATCCGGGAGTAGAGGGTGGCCAGCCGGCCCGGCAGGGTCGAGTTGATGAACGCGCGCGCCCCGTCGACGGCCTTGGTGCAGCTGGCCATCCACCACGGAGCCGCACAGGTCGTCAGCACGTCGGCGAAGCCGGCGTCGTTGCCGCCGACCGAGATCGTGACGTAGGCGGTCGAGGCGCTCAGGGCACCGAGCTGGGCGTTGGTGACGTCGGCGACCACGGCGCCCGAGCAGGCTCGCAGGTTGAGGGCGTAGCCCCGGCGGGCGGCCATCAGGCTCGGGTAGGCCTGCGAGGAGCGCAGGCAGCTGGTGCCGTCGGCGACGTAGGAGCGGGTGCCGGTGCCGGAGGAGTAGGAGTCGCCGAGCGCGACGTACGCCGCGCCGGACCGGGCTGCCCCGACTGCCCCGTCGCCCGAGGCGGCCGCCGAGGCCGGGCCGGTGGGGGAGAGCAGGGCGCCGGTGACGGCGAGGGGCACGGCGGCGCGCAGCAGCGCGCGGCCGAGGAGACGAGGGGCCACGAGGGACTCCGATCCGAGACGAGGTCACCCCGAGTGACCTGGGTCACCCAGGAATACCACACGGGGCATCCCTGTGGCCGGAGGTCGTGCACACCTCCTGGACCAGGGTGCGCAGCCAGGAACGCCAGCGTCGTGCAGCCCTCCGGCATCGGGCTGTCGACGTCGTGGCCGGGCAGGCCGGGCATCTGCAGGGGGTCGGGGCCGCCGCTGCGCCGCACGGACCCCGTCAGTCCGGCGGCGGCTCGCGTCGGCGGAGCAGCTCCTTGAGCACGTCGGGCTCGTCGCTGATCACCCCGCTCACACCGGCCTCGAGCACGGCCTCGAGGGTGGCGACGTCGTTGACCGGCCAGGTCATCACGACCTCGACCACCCCGTGCAGCTCGGCGACCACCTCGCGGTCGATCAGCGAGCGGTGCACCGAGACGCCGTACGTGGCCACGGCGTCCGGGGGAGGGGAGGCCAGGCGACGGCGCAGCCGCGCCAGCTCGACCCGGTTGCGCGCCGAGAGCACGGGCTGCACGGACCCGTGGCGCGAGGCGAGCCGGTCGACGACCGCCCACTGGCGCCCGCAGGCCAGCACCTCGCCGCCGGGGACGTCCAGCAGCAGCTGCGCGACGGTGGCCGCCATGTCGCCGCGTCCGCTGGCCTTGAGGTCGAGCATGAACCGGGTGCCGTGGGTGCGGGCGGCGAGCAGCTCCTCGAGGCCCAGGCGGGGCGCCGATGCCCGGACCAGCTCCCACCGGTCCCACAGGAACGGCAGCGGACCGGCGCTCTTGAGGTGGCGGACCTCGAGCCGGTCGCGGCCGGCGCGCACGTCGCACTCGATGACGTCGACGCCCAGCTCGTTGGCCGCCCACAGCCCCGCGAGGGAGTTGCCGGCGCGGTGCGCGATCGCCCAGGGCCGAGTCATGCCGGTCGCCCCTCCCGGTGCCGGTGGTGCCGGTGCTCGCGACGCTGCTCGCGCAGCCGCTCGAGCCCCAGCGCGGCAGCGTGCCCCACGAGCGCGAGCGCGATGCCGGCGACCACGTCGAGCAGGTAGTGGTTGCCGGTGACCACGACCGAGACGGTCATCAGCACGGGCAGGGCGTAGCCGACGGCCTTGAGCATCACGGTGCCGGCCGCGCTGACGATCGCGATCCCCACGAGCAGGTCCCAGCCCGCGTGGAGGCTGGGCATGGCGGCGTACTGGTTGGTGAACTGCGGGGGCTGCAGCACCCGGTAGGCGTCGTTGTCGCGGGTGATCGTGTCGACCATGGCGTCGTGGGCCAGACGGGGTGGCGCCAGCGGGTAGGTGACGAAGACGACCATCCCCAGCAGACCCGAGACGATCATGGCGTCGCGCAGGCGCTGGAAGACCGCGCGGTGGCGCCACACCGTCCAGACCATGACCACCGTGATCACCGGCCAGTGTCCGTAGATGTAGACGCTGTTGGCGGCCGTGGCCAGCACACCGGAGCCCAGGAACGGCTCCTGCAGCGTCTCCTCGACCGCGATCCCCAGACGCTTCTCCAGCTCGACCAGGTCGTGGGCGTGCGCGGCGGCGACCTCGTAGGAGGCCTCGGTGACGTTGCGGATCCGGAAGTAGAGGTAGACGCAGAGGAGGACCAGCGCCGTCTGACCGAGGGTCCACAGCACCTGGTCGCGGCTGACCCCGCGACTCAGCGCTCGCAGCACGAGAGTTCCCTCCACACCCGACCCAGTGTTCGGCCCTGCGGCCCGGCTCTGAAGGGACCAACGACCCTGATCCGTGTGTCGCCGAGTCGACCGCGGCCTCAGGCCGGGGCCGGGTCCGCGCGCAGGCCCCGCAGCTCCCTGCGGGTCAGGAGCAGGCTGGTGCCGCCGAGCACGAGCGCCGGCAACCAGGCGACCGCGGCCTTGACGGCCACTGCGGCGGCCGCGGCCACCCAGGGCACCCCGAACGCGACCAGGCCCACGACCAGCGCGCCGTCGCGCGGGCTCGCCCCGTGCGGGCCGGGGACGGCCCCGGCGATCTGGCTGGCGCCGAAGGCCGCCAGGACCTCCAGCGGGGCCAGGGTGTGCCCGGTGGCGGCGACCGAGCCGAGCAGGAGGGCAGCGGTGGTGGCCTGGTAGCCGGCGGAGAGCAGCAGGCCGTGGGCGAGCGGACGCGGCCCCGGGAGCGGCCTGGTGGGCAGCAGACCGGGCCGCACCGCCCGCATCACCAGCAGCGCCACCAGGACGAGTGCGGCCACGCCCAGGGTGATCGCGACCAGTCGCATCGGCAGCGCTGTGCCGGCGAAGACGACGAAGATGCTCAGCCCGACGGCACCGACGAACCGGTCGAGCGCGACGCTGGCCACGGCGTCGGCCCGGCCCAGCCCGCCGGTCGTGAGCCGTCGCAGCCGCCACAGGTCGGCGCCGACGTGGCCCGGGGTCACCAGGCCCAGCAGCTCGGACTCCGCGTAGGCGCGCAGGTGCCACCGACGGCTGAACCCGGCCGCGGTGAGGGCGTGCCAGCGCAGCGGGCAGAGCACGTACTTGCCGATCACCCAGGGGAGCAGGCCCAGCAGCAGGGGCAGCAGGCTGACCTGCGGAAGCCGGGGGAGGGTCAGGGCAGGCACGGCCAGGGCGACGACGATGCCGACGGCCATCAGGGTCCGCGAGTGCAGGACGGTGCGAAGACGGTTCACTGGTTCTCTCCCGAGGTCGATTCTGCCGGGCGCGGACAACCTCGCGTCCGGAAGTCTCGGCCGGTGGGATGAGTGACAGGTGCACCTCGCGCTGCGATGCTGGGCGGCCCGTGCGGCGTCGGACCGTGCGCGGGAGGGGAGTGGTGGTGGGTTACGCGGAGGCGCTCGAGGCGCTGGTGGCGGCGGCACCGCCCGGCTCGGAGGTGCGCTCGCTGGTGCGGCCGGGCGCGGCAGGGCTGGTCAGCGAGCACGTGGAGCGCAGCGGCCTGCTGCGCAGGCGTACGACGGTGGCACCCGAGGTGACGAGCTCCTACGTCGGCGGCCACCCGTTCCAGCCCGATGACGCCGCCTGGCCCCAGGACGTCGACGGCTGGCCGATGCACTTCGTGCTGCAGGTGGCGTTCACCGACGTGCCGGCCCTGCCCGGCTTCCCCCGCGAGGGGCTGCTGCAGATGTTCGTGCGCGACGACCCGGTGCACGGGCTGACCTTCGACGACACCGCCGGCACGCGCGGGCTGCAGTGCCGCTGGTACGACGCGGCCGCGCTCGCGCAGCCCGTCGGGACGAGCTCGACCACCCAGGTCTTCACCAGCGACGACTCGCCGCTGGCCGACCCCCAGCACCCGGTGGCGTTGGAGTTCGCCGCCATCTCGATGCTGCCGCTCGGGTGGGAGAACCTCGCCGACGACGTGGCGGGCGCCCCGGAGGCGTTCGAGGCGCTGGAGGAGCTGCTCGAGACGCGCGAGGACCTGGTGGAGGCGCTGGAGCTGGCGGTCGAGGAGAACGGGCGCTGGAGCGGGGTGCACCTGGGCGGCTGGCCGTCGTTCGTGCAGGCGGCGCCGGACGTGCCGGCGTACGCCGCGAGCCAGCTGCTGGTCGGGATGAGCGGTGGGCTCTTCCGGTGGGGCGACATCGGCAGCGCGCACCTCTTCGGCGACCCGGCTGCCGTGGCCGCGGGCGACCTGTCGCACCTGTGGTGGGAGTGGGCATCGCACTGAGGGTCCCGATCCTGCGCAGCCTCGCGGAGCAGGCGGAGGACGATTCGTTCCTGCGCCTGTACGGCGAGTGGGCGCCGTTGACGCCCCCGCAGATGGCTGCCGAGATGGGGGGCTTCGACCGGCCGTGGTGGGTGGTCGGCGGCTGGGCGATCGAGGCTGCGACCGGCTACCGGCGCGAGCACGAGGACCTCGACGTCTCGATCCTGGCCTGCGACGTGCCCGCCTTCGTGCAGCACCTGCGCGGTCGGTGGCACGTGTGGAACAACGCCGGTGGCGTGCTGCGGCCGCTGGGGGAGCGCTGGACCGACGTCGAGGACCCCGCCAGCCAGCTGTGGCTGCGCGCGAGTGCGGCCGACCCGTGGGTGGTCGACGTGCCGTTGACACCCGACCGCGACGGCCGCTGGACCCACAAGTTCCTGCCCGGCGAGGACGCCGGGGTCGACGACGTGACCTGGCTCGGGGACGACGGCATCCGCTACCTGGCGCCCGAGGTCGTGCTGTCCTACAAGGCACGGCTGCGGCGTGGGAAGGACGACCCCGACCTCGAGGCGTGCCTGCCGGTGCTGTCCGTCTCGCAGCGGGAGTGGTTGCGTGTCGCGGTCGAGCGGACCGCGCCGGGGCACCCGTGGCTGTCTCGGCTCTAGACGGCGCCCGTGCCGTCCGCGACCACCCACGCGAGCAGGTCGAGGGTGTCAAGGCGGCGGTGGTCGGCGTCGGCGTACAGGCTGGGGGAGCCTGCGTGCTCGCGCAGTCGCAGCGCCTCTCGTGCGATCAGGTGCCATCGAGGATCGAGGTGCTCGATGACGTAGCGGCCGGCGCCGCTCTTCGACGTCAGCGCGCCGCGGGCCAGCAGGTGGTGCAGGCGGGCGCAGCCCAGGACCGTCCACAGGACGAGGTCGTCGTGGCAGTCAATGTCGGGGGCGCGCGCACTGCCCAGGTGCTCCAGCAATGAGCGCCAGTAGGTGTCGAGGTTGTCGCGCGTGAACTGCACCAGCTGCGTGTGGTCCGTGCGGACCGAGGGGCGATCACCGCGGACGACCACGGGTCTCTCGGCCAGCTCGTGCCAGGTGACCGGGTTGATGTCGGTGTCGCCGCGCGCGTCGAAGCGCCCCTCGTAATGGACGGGGCGCGGCCCGACGACGAGGGGGTCTGCTCCGAGGTCGTCGGCGGTGCAGTGGAAGCCGTCGAAGACCGGCGAGGCGCAGCGGGTCTTCGTGGCCAGGTGCGCCTGCCCGAGGGCCAGGAGGTCTGCACCCTGGGGGAGCGCGTCCCACACGCAGACGAAGTCGACGTCGCTGCCGGGGAAGAACTCTCCCCAGCCCAGCGATCCGTGCAGGAGCAGTCCGCTGACCCTGCCGGGCAGACGCTTGTCGACTTCGTGCAGGAAGGTCTCGGTGAGGCGCACGACGGGACGGGGGAGCGGGCTCACCTGACCGACGCTAGGGGCTCCCGGAGCCGTGGTCCGGGATCTAGGGTGCTGCGCATGGCTTCCCGGCTCGCCAACATCTCTGTCGACGCCCACGACCCGATCGCGCAGGCGGCGTGGTGGGAGCAGGTGCTCGACGACTTCCACGTCGTCCCCGAGGGCGTGTGGAGCGACGACGACGCCGAGCTGATCGGTCCGGGCGGGCGGTCGTTCGAGTTCCTGCGGGTGCCCGAGGCCAAGACGGTCAAGAATCGGTTGCACCTGTGCCTGCGCCCGGTCGGCACGACGGTCGACGCCGAGGTCGAGCGGATCGTGGCGCTGGGCGCCAGCGTCGTCGACGACAGACGTGGTCTGGAGGACGGCGGATGGGTGGTGCTGGGGGACCCGGAGGGCAACGAGTTCTGCGTCTTGGACAGAAGTGCCGAGGACGCCGGCATCGAGCCGGCCTAGCGTGGACAAGGTCGACCTCAAGCGCACGCTGCCCGGCTACCGCGCGCGGCGCGGCCGATTCGAGCTCGTGGACGTCCCGCCGGCGACGTACCTGATGGTCGACGGCCACGGCGACCCCAACATCGCTCCGGCCTTCGCCGAGGCGGTCTCGACGCTCTACCCGGTGGCCTACCGGCTGAAGTTCGCCAGCAAGCGCGACCTCGGACGCGACTACGTGGTCCCGCCGCTGGAGGGCCTGTGGTGGGCCGAGGACATGGCGTCGTTCACCTCGGCGCGCGACAAGGCGCAGTGGCACTGGACGCTCATGCTGATGGTCCCTGATTGGATCGGGAGCACCCTGGTCGATGAAGTGCTCGACCAGGTTGGTGCGGGGGAGCAGCCCGCACGGCTCGACGACCTGCGTCTCGAGAGCCTCAGCGAAGGCCGGTGCGTGCAGACGCTGCACGTCGGCTCCTTCGACGACGAGGCCGAGGTGCTGTCACGGATGCACGAGCACATCGCCGAGCGCGGCATGCGGCTGAGCGGTCGGCACCACGAGATCTACCTCAGCGACCGCCGTCGGGTGGCGCCGGAGAAGCAGCGCACGATCCTGCGCCAGCCCGTCGACCCGGGGTGACCGCTGTGGTCGCTGGGTTCGGCTACTCCGGGACGGCCGTCTCCACGCAGTGGCGCGCCCGGTCGAGCACCTCGTCGAGGTCGAGCCCGTACGTCGGCCCGTCGGTGCCGGCGTACCCCGTCAGGTGGCTGGTGGCACGGTCGAGCAGTCGCCTGGCGCCGGTGGCGTTGCCGCGCCTGGCGTGGGTGACGCCGACGCACAGCTGCGCCAGGCCCTGCCACAGCGGCCGCTCCGGTTCAGGGCAGTCCTTCCAGCGGGCCTCCAGCACCTCGTGGGCCGAGAACGGACGACCGTCGTCGAGCAGCGCCTGCGCGGCGCTCAGCGTCTCGAGCGGCGGCAACGGTTCTTCGGAGACCGGCTCGACCCCGACGGCGCCGTACGGCAACGGTCGTCCGAGGGCGTCACGCGGTCGAGCCTGCTTGGCCCGACCGTCGTCGTCGCGGTCACGGTCCGTGGAGGTCATCCGCCGACCCTACGTCGGGTGCTGGGAGAGGGGTGCAGGCACGACAGCCGTGTAGTTCCCCGGGTCACCAGACCCACGTAAGTTGACATAATGTCAGTTATCGGCGAAGCAGCAAGAGGTTCCGATCGGGGGACTGCACCCGGACTACAGGACCTGGTCGCCGCGCAGGACCACCCACTGGCCCACGCACCACCACACGTTCAACAGGTTCCAGGGCTCCTCGTCGAAGGGCCGCCAGCGTCGGCCGACGTGGGCGGCCCACTCCGGAGGCGCGCAGAGCCAGTGACCGGTGCTGGACTCGAGGGCCACCAGGGCCCGGCACATCGTCTCGACGGACATGTGAGTTCCTCTCTCGATGAGATCCGGCAGCCCCTCCGCAGGGCTGTCATCGGCATCGGGAGGTCACGCTCTGATGGTAGGCGCATCCGGGGACAGCGGCGTCCGGTGTGCCGAGAAGGCGCCATCGAGAGGATCAGGCACCGCGGTGGTGCGGTCCAGCGCAGCCGCGACGTCGACGTCGGCGCTGAAGCCCTTCGCAGCCAGCTCGCGCCCGCCGACGCAGGCGTGCAGCGTGGACAAGGCTGGTCTCCGACCGCTTCCCACAGCGCCACGGCGGCGCGGGCCTCGGTGCTCAGGTCGGCGCCGTACCCGAGCCGCACCAGGGCGCTGAGCACCGCACCGGCGCCCCAGTGGTCCTCCAGGCCGGGCGCAGCGAGTCGTCCTGGTGCCACCTCTCCCCTGCGGCGACCACCGCGACCGACCGCCCGTCATCCAGGTGTTGGGCGAGGTGACGACCGACGGTGCTGGCGTTGCGCAGGCACCCGGCCAGCACGGTGGCACCAGTCGCCTCCAGCGCCGCCGACGTCGCCGGCCGACGGCGAGCACAGCCCCGAGCCGTGCGGCGTACGACGCGGCCCGCTCGTCCTTCCACGCGAACGGGAACACCTGCATGCCGCGCTCGACGGCGATGGTGACCGAGGTCGAGAAGCTCAGCACGTCGACGACGACGCACACGTCGGCGGCGACGGCGAGCGCACCGGGCAGGCCCCAGTCGAAGCGGACCGCGTGGTCGTGCTGCCCGAAGATCCCGTCCACGAGGGCACCCTAGGAGGACCGCTCCCCTGGTGTCCTGGACCCTCCGGCGAACCCTTCGAAAAAAGATTCGAGGAAGGCCCGCTGGCCAGGTCGGACTGTCGGTGCTGCCTGCTTGGATGAAGCCATGAGCACGACGACCCGGCACCCCCTCGCCGAGGCCGTCGCGCGCTTGCACTCGACCTTGGACGAGGTGGCCCAGACAGCCACGTGGTCGTTGGACCAGACGACCACTGCAGACCTCCTCGGCGACCTCGCGCGGGCCCATTCGCGCTTCGCCGAGCTGCAGGCCCGGGTCCTCTCGCACGCCGAGACGGTGGCCGTCCACGAACGTTCGGCGGCCCCGTCGGTGGCGGTCTGGCTGGCCAACGCCACCACCGCGACCAAGCGCGACGCCGTGCGACAGACACGCTTCGCCGCCGCCCTGGGCCGGTACGACGAGCTGCGGCGGGCCCTCGCCGCAGGCGACATGAACCTCGAGCAGGCGCAGGTCGTGGCCCGGGCGCTCGACGAGCTGCCCGACGGCCTCGAGGCCGGTGTGCTGAGGGAGGCGGAGGTCGAGATGGTGCGTCTGGCGCTGGTGCACGACGCCAAGGCGCTGCGCATCCTGGGCCGCCGCATCCTCGACGTCGTCGCGCCGGAGGTCGGCGAGGCCTGGGAGGCCGAGAAGCTGGCCGAGGAGGAGCGCGAGGCCTACCGCACCGCCTCCTTCCGGATGCGCGACCAAGGCGACGGCCGCACCCGCGGCAGCTTCACCATCCCGACGCTCGCCGCCGAGATGCTGCAGAAGGTGTTGATCGCCTACGGCTCCCCGCACCGCGACGACCGGGCTGCCGCGGGTGCACCGGCCGCTGAGGCCTCCGACGTCGAGCCGTCCCGTACGCCGTCACGCTCGCGCTGGGGCCGCGCGTTCGTCGAGCTGGTCGAGCGGCTGGACCCCCGTGCGCTCCCGCGCAGCGGCGGGGTCAACGCCGCCGTGGTGGTCACCATGACCACCGTCACGCTGGGCGGAGCGCTCGCCTCGGCCACGCTCGACACGGGCTCTCGGCTCTCCGCCGGCACGGCTCGACGCCTGGCCTGCACCGCGGGCGTGCTGCCCGCGGTCCTGGGCGGGCCCAGCGAGGTCCTCGACCTCGGACGATCCCGGCGCTTCTTCAGCCGGCCCCAGCGGGTGGCGATGATCCTGCGCGACGGCTGCTGCACCGCCGTCGGCTGCGACGCCCCACCAGGCATGTGCGACTCCCACCACGAGGACCTCTGGTCCCACGACGGCACGACCGACCTGGGGCGCGGTCGGCTGCTCTGCGGTCACCACCACCGGCGCGCCCACGACCCGGCCTACGAGACGCGGGTCGTGGAGCGCAACCAGGTCGAGTTCCATCGGCGGACGTAGGCCGACCACTACCGTCCCAGCGTGACCATCGATCGTTCCTTCATCCGCGTGAAGGCGATGCTGCTCGCCCCGAACCCCGAGCGAACCGCGCACGCCGTCAGCCTGAACCCACCCACGGAGGAGAACCCCGCGGGCTACCACCGCCTGATCGGTGGCAGCGTCGAGCTGGGCGAGTCGCACGGTGATGCCGTCTCCCGCGAGGTGCGCGAGGAGCTCGGAGCGGCCGTCGACGATCTCCGGCTCATCGACGTCATCGAGAACATCTTCCGCATCGACGGCCGTCTGGGCCACGAGATCGTGTTCGTCCACACCGGCCGGCTCGATCCGTTGCCGGCCCTCGAGGGTGCGACCCTCACCGAGAGCGACGGCAGCGTGGTCCCGGTGGTGTGGCGTCCGCTGGACGACGACGCCGAGGCGCTCCCGCTCTACCCGGAGGTCCCGGGCGGGTGGGGCGTCAGGCTTGCCGCGCTGTGATCCGCACGGGCCATGAGGCCGCCGGTTAGTGCTGCCTGCCCCGCAGCCGGTCCCCCAGGCCACGCAGGATCTGGGCGTCCACGCCCGCCTCCTCCAGGTAGCCCCTGACGTCGAAGGTGGCGTGCCACTCGCGCAGCGCCGGGCGGCGCTCCTCGACCGCCCGGTCGAGCTCGTCCGGGTCCCGGTCGGCGTCGGGCCGGTCGGGTGCCCATGCCCCGGTGGCGGCGTCGTAGGCCATCGTGTGCCCTCGGTGCGCGGCTGCACCGCGGAAGCCGCGCTCGTAGTTGACCAGCAGCCCCTCGACGCCGACCCCGGCCAGGACCAGCAGCATCGAGCCGATCATGCCGGTGCGGTCACGACCGCCGGCGCAGTGCAGCAGCACTCCCCCGTCAGCCTCGCCGACGGCCGTCACGGCACGAGCGACCTTGTCGGGGTAGCGGCGCAGGTTCGGCGTCCACGAGCGCGGGTGGTCGAGCCACGGCCCGCACTCGGCGAGGAAGTCCTCGTCGTCGGGGTCCTCGGTCGGGGCGTGGACCACCTCGATGCCCTCGGGCGTGATCTCCTGCTCGCGCTCCACCGCGTTGCGCAGGTCGACGATGCGGCGAAGCCCGTCGGCGCGGGCGTCCGCCCAGCCCTGCGCGCTGACGTCGTCGGGCGCTCCCGAGCGCCACACGACGCCGTACGCCGTCCGGCCGCCGCCCTGCAGTGGGAGACCTCCCAGGTCGGCGAGGTTGCGCGCGCCCTCCCAGGCCGGACCCGCGTCCTGCGTCGCGGCCATCAGTCCACCAGCCCGGCGGCAGCGAAGGCACGCGCGTAGATCTCGCGCACGATCCTCTGCTTGCGCGCGTTGTACTGCATCGAGTGCTCTCCTGCGGCCCGCGCAGCCTCGGCCGCCTGGCGCTTGGTGCGGGCGTACAGGTCGCGCTCGTCGGGGTTGCCGCGCAGCCAGTCGCGGAAGATCCGGTGCTTGACCGGCTCGGGTGCCTCGGGGCCGAAGACGTGCAGGTGGCAGCGCGGGTCGGTGTGGCGCAGCACCCGGTGCTCGAACCACCACGGCTCGCGCACCCGCAGCTCGAAGCCCTGCGCCTCCAGCGCGGGCACGTACGCCGCCTCGTCGGCGGCGTCGGCGACCACGAGGTCGATGTCGACGACGGGCTTGGCGGCCAGCCCCGGCACCGACGTCGACCCGACGTGCTGCAGGTCGAGCACCCGCCACCCGAGGGCCTCGCGCACCCGCCCCGCGACGTCGTCGAACCAGCCGGTCCAGCGCTCGTCGGGCTCCTCGACACGCACCTCGCCAGTGGGTCCGGCACCGGGCACGTACATGGTGGAACCGGGCGGCACGGGCGGGTCGTGGAAGGTCACGATGTCGGCGCGCGAGGGCATCCTCGGAGAGTAGGCGACCCAGCGCCAGCGAACGTGAGCGACATCATGTGCGCGCCGGGTTGGGTTGCTCTGCCATGGGCCCCACACTGGTACATGAAGGCACCTGGTGGAGCCTTCTGACCCAGTCACCGATCACACCTGAGGAGGTGCGCATGACCACCATCATGACCCTGTTCCGTCGCTTCGACTCCGAGTTCCTCGAGGCGTTCGTCCCGTGGCACCAGCGCACCTGGGACCGCAACGGTCGCTGAACCAGGATGTGAACCGCACGGCCCCCGACGCTCGCGTCGGGGGCCGTCGTGCGTCCGGAGCCTGGCAGCGGCGCCGGCTCAGCCGGCGCCGAGGAAGGTGCGCAGCGCGGAGACGAACGCCTCGGGCTTCTCCGAGTGCACCCAGTGCCCGGCGCCCTTGATCGTCACCTGCACCGTGCGGGGGAAGAGCCGCTCCATCTCCTCCTCGGCGTCGGCGGTCACGTAGCCGGAGCGCTCGCCGGCCATCCACAGCACGGGGTGGTCGAAGGTCTCCTCGACGTGGGGAAAGCCACCGATCGCGGTCAGCTCGTCGCGCAGCAGCCGCAGGTTCGCCTGCCAGCCGAAGCCGTCGCCGCCGGAGCGCAGGTTCTGCAGCAGGAAGCCCCGCACCCGCTCGTCGGGGATCGTCTCGGCCAGCTGCTCGTCGGCGTCGCTGCGCCGCGTGAGGCCCTCCAGCTCGAGGTCGGCCAGGCTGCCCAGCAGGTGCTCGAACTCCCCGGCGCCGGTGCTGGGGGCCGGGGAGATGTCGACGACGACCAGCCGCTCGACCAGGTGCGGGTGGCGCAGCGCCAGCAGCATCGCGACCTTCCCGCCCATCGAGTGCCCCACGAGGTGCACCGGCCCGCCCGCTGCGAACCCGTCGGCCAGGTGCTCGGCGACCCGGTCGGCGGTGTCGGCGTACGAGAAGGTCTCGCTCCACTGCGAGCGGCCGTGGTTGGGCAGGTCGACCAGCAGGCTCTGGTAGTCGGGCGTCATCGCCTTGGCGATCTGGGTGAAGTTGCGGCCCTGGCCGAAGAGGCCGTGCAGGAACACCACCCGGTCCCCCGCGTCGCCGACCTCGGTGCTGTGGATGCTCGCCCTCGTCTCGCTCACCCGCCCAGGCTAGGGGCCCGCGCGTCGGCGTATCGCGCCGGGCGGGCACCCAGGAAGCCGCAGCCCGCGGCCCCCCACCAGACTGGCCCTGTGCCCACCCTCGTACGCCGTCTGCCTCCGCTGGGCGTGGCACTCGCGGCCGCGCTCACGGCGGTCGCGGTGAGCGGGCTGGTCCCCCTGCTCGGGGCGCTGCTGGTCGCGCTGGCCCTGGGCACGGTCGCGGCGAACACGCCCCTGGCCCACGCCCGGGCGCTGGTCGGCCATGTCGAGGTGACCAAGCTGCTGCTGCGCCTGGGCGTGGTGCTGCTCGGGCTGCGGCTGCCGCTGGGTGACGTGGCCGCCATCGGAGCCGCGGGGGTGCTGGTCGTGGTGGCGACGGTGGTGCTCACCTACGCCGCCACCAGGGCCCTGGGCGCGCGGCTGGGCCTCGACGCCCGGCTGGTGACGCTGCTGGCGGCCGGCTTCTCGATCTGCGGTGCGGCGGCCATCGCGGCGCTGGCCGACGCGGTGGGGGCGCGGCAGAAGGACGTGGCGCACTCGGTGGCCCTGGTGACCATCTACGGCACCGCGATGATCGTGCTGGTGCCCTGGGCCGCGACCGGGCTCGGGCTCAGCGAGGAGCAGGGCGCGATCTGGGCGGGGGCGAGCATCCACGAGGTGGCGCAGGTGGTGGCCGCCGCCTCGATCGTCGGGCCCGCTGCGGTGGCCGTGGCCACCACCGTCAAGCTCGGTCGGGTCGCGCTGCTGGCCCCGACCTACCTGGTCGCCGTCCGCGGGGCCGGTGCCCCCGCGAGCGCGGGTCGGGTGCCGCTGCTGCCGTGGTTCCTGGTCGGTTTCGTGCTGATGGTCGCCGTGCGCAGCAGCGGCCTGCTGCCCGGGCAGCTGGTGTCCGCGGCTGACGACGTGACGACCGTGCTGCTGGCGGCCGGCATGTTCGGCCTCGGTCTGGGCCTGCGGCTGCGCGAGCTGTGGCCGGTCCCCGCCGGGGCCCTCGTGCTGGCCACGTGCTCCACGCTGGTCGCCGCGGGCACGTCGCTCGCGCTGATCGTGGCGCTCTACTGAGTCCGCGCCCCCATCGGGCGTACCCCGTCTGGGGGATCTGCGCAGCCGCATCGGCGACACGCGGCCGTTCGTCCCACCGGTCGCGCTCTCGAGGCCTACCGTCGACACGTGGACCCGGGCCAGGGGTGGCCCAGCACAGGTCCGGCACCGGGAGAAGCGCCATGTGGGACACCGTCGACGACCAGCCCGACCACTCCAGCCAGCCGGGACAGCCCGGCGCACACCGCGGCCCGCACCTGTCGCACGACCGGCCCTGCCCGCGCTGCGGGCACGCCATGCACGTCTTCCTGGCGTGCGACAGCGGCTGCGACTGCCGGCCGGCGGTCGCGCCGCAGCAGCTCGCGCACGCCTGAGTCGTCGCTCACCGTTCCACGTCGACGCGCGCCACCTGCCGCCACCGCGGTCGCTGGTGGTCGTCGTCGACGACCACCCCGGTCGACCAGGTCAGCCGCAGCCCGTCGGGGCGGGCCTCGAGGGTGGCCAGCAGGTTGTCGAACCACGGCCCGTGGGTCATCCGCCAGTGCAGCGGCGAGGCCGGCACCCGGCGCCCCAGCAACCGTCCCGTCGGGCGGGCCCGGCCCTTGGCCGCCACCCGCACCCCCGCGCGCACCGCGCGCGGCAGCGGGTTGCGCATCGGTGAGCAGACCGCCTGGAGGATCCGGCTGGTCGCCCCCGCCTCAGGTGCCTGGACGTCGGGCCCGCCGGGCGCCGGCTCGGCCTCGACGAGGTAGCTGTGGTGCACGTCGCCGGAGAGGAAGGTGACCGTGACCGGCGCGCGGCCGCGTCGGCCGACCGCGACGTCGCGCACCATCGACCCGACCTGGGCGAAGCCCTCCTGGAAGGCTGCCCAGTGCTCGATGTCGAGCGCGCGACGCAGCCACTCCCCCGCGCGTCGGCCGTGCCGGCCCAGCAGTCCGCCGTTGACCACCTCGACGGCCGCCTCGACGTGGTGCAGCCCCGGGGCGAGCAGGAAGGGCAGCGAGGTGCCGATCAGCAGGTGGTCGACGTCGCCGCGCAGCTGCCGGTCGAGCCAGGCCATCTCGTCGTCGTCGATCATCGAGCGGCGCTCGTCCTCGAAGACCCGTGCTGCGCGCGAGTCGACGACCACCAGACGGGCCTGGTCGTCGACCTGGCGCGCGAAGCTCCACCGGAAGGTCGTGGGCTGCTTGTCGGCACGCTCGACCAGCTCGTCGAGCGCCGCGCTGAGGTCGAGCTCGTCGGTGCCCTCGTGGGCCACGACCTGCTGCCACAACGGGTCCTCGGCACGGGAGGCCGCGTCGAGGTTGCCCAGGTGCTGGTGCACCCAGTAGGCACCGAGCCCACCCACGATCCGGTCGCGCCACCAGTCGGTGGCCCACATGTCGCGGCGCCAGCTCGCGCTGATGTTCCAGTCGTCGCGGATGTCGTGGTCGTCGAAGATCATCGCGCTGGGCACCGTCGAGAGCAGCCAGCGCGTCGCCGGGTCGCTCCAGGCCAGCCGGTAGATCTCGGCGTACTCCTCGTAGTCGCGCAGCTCCCAGCCCGGCGGGCTGTCGGGGTCGCGGCGAGCGCTGATGAAGGCGCGCATCGCCTCGCTGGTCTCGTCGGCGTAGACCTGGTCGCCGAGCAGCAGCAGCAGGTCGGGCACCGCCTCGTGGCCGTCGGCCAGGTGCAGCCCGTAGGTGCGCAGCGCGTCGACCCCGAAGCGGGCGTGGGTCGCCTCGTCGTGCGGCGCGCTGACCCGGCACGAGCCGTAGGCCAGCCGCAGCGGGCGCCCGGGCTGCAGGGTGTGGATCTCTGGGGGCGGGTACGCCGACCCGGGCTCGGGCCAGACCTGCTCGCCGTCGACCTCGACGGCGTACGCCGTGGCGCTGCCCGGCTCGAGCCCGGTGACCTCGACCAGCGCGTAGTGGTGCCCGTGCACGGCGAAGGTGCGCGCGCTGCCGTCGGCGTCACCGGCGCGGACCACCACCGCAGCCGCCGACGCCGTCTCGACCCACACGGTGGCCGAGTCGGCGTCGACGTGCCGCAGCAGCGGGCCGAGCACCAAGCTCACGGCTCGAGGAGCACCTTGATCGCGCGGCGCTCGTCCATCATCTTGTAGCCCTCGGCGACCTGGTCCATCGGCAGCGTGGCGTCGAAGACCTTGCCCGGCTCGATGGTGCCGTCGAGGACCAGGCCCAGCAGGTGCGGGAGGTACTCGCGCACCGGGGCCATGCCGCCGGCGAGGCCGACGTTCTTCTGGAACATCCGGCGCACGGGCAGCTCGACGCCGTGCGGCACCCCGACGAAGCCGACGGTGGCGCCGGGCCGGGCGACGGCGAACGCGGTGCCCATCGCCTGGTCGGTGCCCACGCACTCGAGCACGGCGTCGGCGCCGATGCCGGCGGTGATCTCCTTGATGGCCGCGGCGCCCTCCTTGCCGCGCTCGGCGACGACGTGGGTGGCGCCGAAGGCGCGGCCGATGTCCTGGCGCGGCTCGTGGCGCGACATCAGCACGACCTTCTCCGAGCCCATCTGGGCGGCGGCGAGCACCCCGCACAGGCCGACCGCGCCGTCGCCGACGACCACGGTGGTGCCACCGGCGCGCACCTGGGCGGCCACCGCCGCGTGCCACCCGGTCGGCATCACGTCGGAGAGGGCCATCAGGTGCGGCACGAGCGCCTTGTCGGGCCCTTGCTCGCCGACGTCGGGCACGACGACCAGGCTGCCGTCGGCCTGCGCGACGCGGGCGTACTCTCCCTGGCCGCTGCTGGTCATGCCGAGGTTGACGCAAGCCGACTGCATGCCGGCGCGGCAGTGGGCACAGGTGTTGTCGCAGTGGTCGAAGGGCACGACGACGAAGTCGCCGACCTTGACCTCGCGCACGTCGGCGCCGACGGCCTCGACGACGCCGATGCACTCGTGGCCGATGGTGTCGCCGGCGGTGATGTCGTTCTCGCCGCGGTAGGGCCACAGGTCGGAGCCGCAGATGCAGGCGCTGGTCACCCGCACCACCGCATCGGTGGGCAGCTGGATCGTGGGGTCGGGGACGCCGTCGGAGAAGCGGATGTCGCGGGCGGCGTGGATGGTGGTGGCTCGCATGCTCCGAGCATGGCATCCGTCACCCCCACCTCGCCTCACCGGCGCGTCCCACCCCCGGCGTTGTGCCGCTATCTCACATGTGAGTTACCGTCGACCGCATGAGCGACGACGTACCCAGCAGCGACGGCTACAAGGGCCGCATCGGCAACCTCATCCGCGACGCCCGCAAGCACCGCGGCCTGACCCAGCACCAGCTCGCCGAGCTCCTCGCGACCAGCCAGAGCGCGATCAACCGGATCGAGAAGGGCCACCAGAACCTCTCGCTCGAGATGCTCGCCCGCATCGGCGCGGCCCTCGACTCCGAGATCGTCGCCCTCGGCGCCGGCCCCACGCACCTGCGGATCCAGGGCCCGACCACGCTGTCCGGCTCGATCGAGGTCAAGACCTCCAAGAACGCCGGTGTCGCGCTGCTGTGCGCCTCGCTGCTCAACCGTGGCCGCACCACGCTGCGCAAGGTCGCGCGCATCGAGGAGGTCAACCGCCTGCTCGAGGTGCTCGGCAGCCTCGGGGTCCAGACCCGTTGGCTCAACGAGGACAACGACCTCGAGATCATCCCGCCCAAGACCCTGCGCCTCGACGCCATCGACGAGGTAGCCGCGCGCCGCACCCGCTCGGTGATCATGTTCCTGGGTCCGCTCCTGCACCGCGCCGAGACCTTCGACCTGCCCTACGCCGGCGGCTGCAACCTCGGTGAGCGCACCGTCGAGCCGCACATGTCGGCGCTGCGTCCCTTCGGCCTCGAGGTCAAGGCCACCGAGGGCAGCTACCACGCCAGCGTCGACCGTGCCGTCGAGCCGGTCCGCCCGATCGTGCTCACCGAGCGCGGTGACACCGTCACCGAGAACGCCCTGATGGCCGCGGCGCTGCACCCGGGCACCACCGTGATCCGCAACGCCTCGTCCAACTACATGGTCCAGGACCTGTGCTTCTACCTGCAGCGCCTCGGCGTGCAGGTCGAGGGCGTGGGCTCGACCACCCTGACCGTCACCGGCCGCACCGAGATCGACGTCGACATCGACTACGCCCCCTCCGAGGACCCGATCGAGGCGATGTCGCTGCTCGCCGCCGGCATCGTGACCGGCTCGACCATCACCATCCAGCGGGTGCCGATCGAGTTCCTCGAGATCGAGCTGGCCACCCTCGAGGAGATGGGCTTCGGCTACGACCGCTCCGAGGAGTACGTCGCCCGCAACGGCCAGACCCGCCTGGTCGACATCACCACGCGGCCCTCGGTGCTCAAGGCCCCGCTCGACAAGATCCACCCGATGCCCTTCCCCGGCCTCAACATCGACAACCTGCCGTTCTTCGCGGTGATCGCGGCGGTGGCCACCGGCCAGACGCTGCTGCACGACTGGGTCTACGAGAACCGCGCCATCTACCTCACCGAGCTGACCAAGCTCGGCGCGCAGGTCAAGCTGCTCGACCCGCACCGGGTGATGATCGAGGGCCCCACGCACTTCTCCGGCACCGAGATCGTCTGCCCGCCGGCGCTGCGTCCGGCCGTGGTGATCCTGCTGGCGATGCTGGCGTCGAAGGGGACCAGCGTGCTGCGCTCGACGTACGTGATCCACCGCGGCTACGAGGACCTCGCGGAGCGGCTCAACGAGCTCGGGGCCAACATCGAGACCTTCCGCGACATCTGAGGCCCCGGGGAGGCGATACTGCTCTGGTGACCTCCCCGGCGACTCCCCCGGCCACCGGCCACCCCTACCTCGACCGGCTGCTCGACAGGCCGGGCACGGTGCTGGCGCTCGCGCACCGCGGAGGCGCCTTCCACCCCGAGCTCGAAGGCCTGGAGAACACCGTCGCGGCCTTCGAGCACGCCGTGGCGCTGGGCTACACCTACCTCGAGACCGACGTCCACGTCACCCGTGACGGGGTGCTGCTGGCCTTCCACGACAGCGTGCTCGACCGGGTCACCGACCGCAGCGGCGCGATCCTCGACCTGACCCTGGCCCAGGTGCGTGAGGCGAGCGTCGGCGGGCGCGAGCAGGTGCCGACGCTCGCCGAGCTCTTCGAGCGGTTCCCGCACGTGCGTTTCAACATCGACATCAAGTCCGAGGGCGCCGTGGCAGCGCTGGCCGACTTCGTCTCCGCCCACGACGCCTGGGATCGGGTGCTCGTCGGTTCCTTCTCGCCGGGCCGGCTGGCCACGTTCCGGCGGCTGACCGGCGGCCGGGTCCCCACCTCCGCGCACCCCTGGGAGGCGCTGGCCTTCCGGCTGCTGCCCAGTGCGCGGCTGGTCCGGGCGCTCACCGGGGGCCGGGTCGCGGCGCTGCAGGTGCCGCACCGACGCCGGGTGCCGCTGTCGGGCGGGCGCGCGCTGCGCGTCGTCACGCCCGGCCTCGTACGCCGCGCGCATGCCGCCGGCGCGCACGTGCACGTCTGGACGATCGACGAGCCCGAGGAGATGCACCACCTGCTCGGGCTGGGTGTGGACGGTCTCTTCACCGACCGCACCGACGTACTCCGCGACGTGCTCCGCGCGCGCGGCCAATGGGAGGAAGCACACGATGAGCCGCGCAACGAGCACTGACCTGGCCGGTCCGGCCAGCCGACGCAGCCGCTTCGGCTGGCCGGTCTACGCGTGGGGGCTGTGGGACTGGGGATCGGCCGCCTTCAACGCCGTCATCACGACCTTCGTGTTCAGCGTCTACATCACCTCCGACGACTTCGGCCCGAACGCCGACACCAACCTGGGGTGGGCGCTCGCCGGGGCCGGGCTGCTGGTGGCGCTCTTCGCACCGATCACCGGCCAGCGCGCCGACCGCTCCGGTCGCCGCGGCTTCTGGCTGGCGGTCAACACGATGCTGGTCGTCGCGGTCTCGGCCGCGCTGTTCTGGGTCCAGCCCTCCGAGGAGTACCTCTGGCTCGGCCTGGTGCTGCTGGCCAGCGGCAACATCTTCTTCGAGTTCGCCTCGGTCAACTACAACGCGATGCTCAACGAGATCTCCACGCCCACCACGATCGGGCGCGTCTCGGGGCTCGGTTGGGGCCTGGGCTACATCGGCGGCATCGTGCTGCTGCTGGTCGTCTACTTCGGCCTGATCAGCCCCGATGTCGGGGTCTTCGGCATCACCGGCGAGAACGGCATGGACGTGCGGGTCACCATGCTCGTCTGCGCGGTCTGGACGCTGGTCTTCTCGCTGCCGGTCCTGGTGACGCTGCGCGACGACAAGGCGCAGCGCACCCCCCGCGGCCCGCGGGTGGGCATCGTCGACTCCTACCGCCACCTCATCGCGATGGTGACCGACCTGTGGCGCACCGACCGCAACACCGTGCGCTTCCTGCTGGCCTCCGCGGTCTTCCGCGACGGGCTGGCCGGCGTCTTCACCTTCGGCGGTGTGCTCGCCGCGGGCACTTTCGGCTTCAGTGCCGGCGGCGTGATCATCTTCGGTGTCGCAGCCAACGTGGTGGCCGGGCTGGCGACCATCGGCTTCGGCGTCCTCGACGACCGGATCGGCCCCAAGCGGGTCATCGTCTTCTCGCTGGTGTGCATGATCGGCGCCGGCCTGGCGGTCTTCGCCCTCAACGCGGGCGGCAGCACGGTGTTCTGGACCTTCGGGCTGATGCTGGCCGTCTTCGTGGGCCCGGCCCAGAGCGCCTCGCGCACCTTCCTGGCCCGGCTGATCCCCGAGGGCCACGAGGGGCAGGTCTTCGGGCTCTACGCCACCACCGGCCGCGCGGTGAGCTTCCTGGCGCCGGCAGCGTGGTCGGTCTCGATCGCCGTCGGCGCCGCGGTGACCGGCGTCGCCGACAAGGACGACGCGCAGTACTGGGGGATCCTGGGCGTGCTGCTGGTGCTGCTCGTCGGCCTGCTCCTGCTCCTGCCGGTGCGCTCCGGGGTGCGCGAGGACTCAGCGCTGGTCACCCACGCGTAGCGCAGGTCTCACCCCCCGCGGCGATTGCCGGAATCTTTGCGTCCTCGCTACCGTTGACCACTTCGAGAGCGCGACTGCGAGCGCAGTCGAACCCCACCAGGCACACGAGAGGACGGGAGCGTCCCATGGCAGAGCGCACGCTACGAGGGGCACGGCTCGGGGGCCAGAGCTTCGAGGACGAGCGGGGCATCGAGTTCGCCGCGCGCCAGCAGGTGGGCTACCGCTGCCCGCAGGCGCACGATTTCGAGATCACCATGTCGGTCGAGGCCGAGGTGCCCGCGGTGTGGGAGTGCCCGCGCTGCGGCGCCGAGGCCGAGAGCACCTCGGGCATCGAGCGCCAGGTGAAGGCCGAGAAGCCGGTCCGCACCCACTGGGACATGCTGCTCGAGCGCCGTTCGGAGAAGGAGCTCGAGGAGATCCTCAAGGAGCGCCTCGACCTGCTGCGCGGTGGCGAGATCGGCCCGGCCCACCTGCACAAGGCGAACGCCAAGCGCCGCCAGGCCAAGGCCTGAGCCGCACCCGCTAGTCGCCGGGTTCGGAGGGGTCCTCCGGCTCCTCCACGACGTCGCCCCGGACCACCGGCCCCGTGCCCGGTCCGGGGCGTCCTGCGTCTCCGGGACTCCTCGTCGGCCCCGGTGCGCCGGGCCACGACCCGAAGGTCACCGGCACCAGCCGGGTCGCCAAGGCCCGGGTCAGCAGGCCGCGGAAGAGCGGGCGCGAGAACGGCAGCACCAGCAGCAGCCCGACGGCGTCGGTGACGAAGCCCGGGGTGAGCAGCAGGGTGCCGCCGACCAGCACCAGGGCGCCGTCGGCGAGCTCCTTGGCCGGCACTCCCCCACGCGCCAGCGTGTCGCGCAGGGCGCGCCAGGCCCGGGCGCCCTCGCGGCGTACGACGACCGCGCCGACCACGCTGTCGAGCACCAGCAGCAGGATGGTCCAACCCGCTCCGATGACCTGGCCGACCTGGATGACCATGTAGAGCTCGAGCAGCGGCAGCCCCACGAAGAGGAGCAGCAGCACCCAGCCCAGTCGGCCGCGGCGGCGGGGGCCTCCGCGCCCGGTCGCCCCTGTCGGGTGGCTCATCGCGCTCCTCCCCGGTCGCCGGTCCGTAGGCTCGCAGGACGTCGCAGCAGCCGGGCGGCCTGCTCGCGGCGCTCGGCCAGACCCCACGCGGTGATCCGCTTGAGCGACTCCACCGCGACCGCACCGCTCATCTTCGAGTCACCGCGCACCCGCTCCACGAACTCGATGGGCACCTCGCGCACCACCAGACCGGCGCGCAGGGTGCGCACCACCAGGTCGGTCTGGAAGACGTAGCCGGTCGAGCGCACCGAGGCGAGGTCGATCCGCTCGAGGGTGGAGCGGCGGAAGAGCCGGTAGCCGGCAGTGGCGTCACGCACCCGCACCCCGAGCAGCAGGCGCACGTAGAGGTTGCCGCCGCGCGAGAGCGCCTCGCGGCGTCGCGGCCAGTTGACCACGGACCCGCCCGGGACCCACCGCGAGCCGATCACCAGGTCGGCGGGTGCGTGCGGGTCGTCGAGCGCGTCGAGGAGCCGCTGCAGCTGCTCGGGCTGGTGGGAGCCGTCGGCGTCCATCTCGCCGACGACCTCGTAGCCCGCCTCGAGCGCGAGGTCGAAGCCGGCCCGGTAGGCCGCGCCCAGCCCGCCCTTCGCCGCACGGTGCAGCACGGTGACGCGTGGGTCGGCGGCGGCCAGCTCGTCGGCGACGCGGCCGGTGCCGTCGGGTGAGTTGTCGTCGACCACGAGGACGTCGACGCCGGGCTGGGCGGCGTGCAGCCGCTCGACCACCCAAGCCAGGTTCTCGGCCTCGTCGTAGGTCGGCACGACCATCACGACCCGGGCGCCGGTCTCGGCGCGCCTCACGGCTGGTCGACCATCGCGTCGTCTCCTCGTCGTGACGGCCCCTGGGTGCCGTCGGGTCGCGGCGCGGGCGTGCTGCGGCGAGCCCGGCGCGCGCGACGATACGGGAGCAGGGAGGCGCCCAGGGCCAGAAGGGTCGCAGCGACCGCGAGCTGCCAGGGCAGACGGCCCATCCGCACCGCGGGGGTCAGCGCCTCGTGCAGCGCGAGCTCCTCGACCAGCACCTCGGTCTCCTGCAGACCCGCCGTCGCGACCACCTCGCCGTCGGCGTCGATGACACCGCTGACGCCGTTGGTCGAGGCCACCACGGTGGCCCGGCCGGTCTCCAGCGCGCGCAGCCGCGTCATCGCGAACTGCTGCTGCACCTGGTCGGAGAAGATGAAGGTCGCGTTGGAGGTCTGCACGCTCAGCAGCTGCGCGCCGCGGGAGACCTGGTCGTAGATCGCGTCCTCGTAGGCCACGTCGAAGCAGATCGCGTCGGCGACCAGGGTGCCGGCGATGCTGAGCGGCTCCTCGCCGGTGCCGACCGCCATGTCGCGCTGGATCCGCGCCAGGTCGCCGAAGGAGAGCTCGAGGGGGGTGCCGCGGAAGGGGATGAACTCGCCGTAGGCCACCGGGTGGCGCTTGGTGTAGCGCTCCCCCGCCCCGGTCACCGGATCCCACACGATGCCCTGGTTGAGCACCTGGCCCGGCGGGCCGTCGACCAGGGCCCCGACCAGCACGGGCACCCCGATCGCCTCGGTGGCCCGCAGGATGCCGGCGTTGGTCTGGGTGTCGCGGAAGGGGTCGGTGGCCGTGGAGTTCTCGGGCCACACCACGAAGTCCGGGGCGGGCTCGCGACCGGCGGCGACGTCGGCGGCCAGGTCGACCGTGGCCTGCACGTGGTTCTCGGTGACCTGGCGGAAGTCGTAGAGGATGTCGTTGCCCGGGCCCGGCACGTCGCCCTGCACCACAGCCACGGTCGCGGTGCCGGTGCTCGGGCTGGTCCACGGCAGCGCCACCGCGGCCGCGACCCCGGCGACGACCGCGCCCAGGGCGCCGAGCCCGACCAGCCGCTCCCGGCCGGGTGCGAGCGCCACCGCGGCGAGCGCGGCGCCGGCGAGCGCGAGCAGGAAGGTGACCCCGGCCATGCCGACGTACGGCAGGGTGGCCGCGACGGGGGTGTCGACGACAGCGAAGCCCAGCCGGCCCCAGGGCATCCCGCTGAAGGGCCAGCCACTGCGCCAGACCTCGACGGTGACCCACGCCGTGGCCACCCACAGCGGCCACAGCGGGAGCCGCGAGACCAGCGCCACGGCGCTGCCCAGCAGGCCGTAGAACACCGCCTGCAGGGCCGAGAGGCCGACCCAGGCGGCGAGGGCGACCGTGGTCATCCAGTAGATGTGCACGTAGTAGAAGCCGACCCCGAAGGCCAGCCCCACCACGAACGCCCGACGCAGGCCCAGGTCGCGGGTCAGCAGCGTGTGGGCGGCCACGGCCAGCGGCACCAGCAACGGCACCAGGACGGGCACGGCGAACGGCTCGTAGGCCATCGCCAGCGCGACGCCGGCGAGCAGGGCGAGGACCGAGCGCTGGAGCACGGTCCCAGGCTACGGGGCCACCTGCGGGGCGCAGAGGTGCGGGAGGATCCTGGGCGCCTTCGGTCCAGCCCGGTGCACGACCGGCTGCCGGGGCGGGCTGTTGTCTAGGGGGCTCGGGATCCTCCCGCGACCGCTCCCGCGGGGCGGACCGACCTCCGCGAACAGTGTCGGACAGGTGTTTGGCACCCCACCCTCCGACACGGCCACTCGGACGCCGGTCCGCTCACCACGATCTGCACGAGCGGACGGCCCACCTTGGCGCGGGCCGTCGAGGGGTGTCAAGAAGTGGCTGACCTGCGCAGATGTGTAAAACCGCAGGTCAGGACGGGTGTGCTCGGAGGTGTGCAGGACCAGGAAATCTAGACAGGTGTCGGCGTGTCGGCATCGACACGCCGGGGCGCCGGGGGGCCCGTGGGCAGGTCGGCCCCGAGCAGGCGCAGCGCGAGCCGCGCGTACTGCTCGGCGAGGACCGGCAGGGCGGTCGGCCCGGCCGGGTCGAACCAGCGGGCGACGCCGCTGCACATCTCGAGCAGGGCACGCCGGGCCACGGCCGCGGACTCCACCTCGAACGCGCCCTGCGCCAGGCCCTCGTCGATGACCTCGCGCCAGGCAGCCTCGTAGCGGTCGCGCAGTGCGACCACCTCGGCGTGCCGCTGCGGCGACAGGGCGTGCACCTCGTCGTCGACCACGCGCGTCTCCAGCGGGCGCTCCGCGTGGCTGGTGACGTGCAGCCGCACCAGCGCGGTCAGGCGCGACGTGGGGTCGTCGTGGGTGAGCAGCACGTCGGCGGCCGCAGCAACGAGACGGTCGAGGCTCGTGCGCATCAGCTCGACGAGCAGGTCCTCCTTGGTGCCCATGTAGTGGTAGAGCGACGCGCTCGAGAGCCCGGCACGCTCGGCGAGCTGGCGGATGCCGGTGCCGTGGAAGCCCCGCTCGGCGAAGAGCTCGAGCGCGGCGCGACGCACGCGCTCACCGGAGGTGGTCATGGGCCTATGCTATCGATCGATCGATCGAGAGGCCACGGTGGTGCCGGGCCACGGACGCAGGGAGGACGCCGGTGCAACCGGTCGAGTACAGCCACGACAGGTCCGCGGGCCCCGGGGTGGCGCTGGTCCACCTCAACCGGCCCGAGCGGCTCAACGCCGTCGACGAGGCGCTGACCCGGGGCCTGGTGGCGGCGCTGGAGCGCGCCGTCACCGAGGGGGCGCGCGCGGTGGTGCTGGCCGGGCGCGGGCGGGCCTTCTGCGCCGGCCACGACCTCAAGGCCGAACCGCCGGTCGAGACGCCGCTGCAGACGCGCGAGCGGCTCGAGGAGATCCAGGACGTCACCCGGCTGGTGCGCCGCTTCCCCGGCCCCGTCGTGGCCGCGGTGCACGGCTACGCCCTCGGCGCCGGCTGCGAGTTCGCCCTGGCCTGCGACGTCGTCGTCGCGGCCGAGGACGCCGCCTTCGGCTTCCCCGAGGTCTCGGTCGGGCTCTCGGTGACCGGCGGGGTGTCGCGGCTGCTGCCGGTGCTGGTGGGGTGGGCCCGCGCCAAGGAGCTCCTGCTGCTGGGCGAGCGGGTCTCGGGCGGCGAGGCCGCCGCGATGGGGCTGGTCGCGCGCGCCGTGCCGAGCGGCACCCACGAGGAGGTGGCCCTCGACCTGGCCGCGCGGATGGCCCGGCGCCCGGCGCTCGCGCTCTCGCTGGCCAAGCGGGTGCTCGACGGCGGGTTGGACTCCACGCTGGAGGAGGCGATGGGCCGCGAGGTCGAGCACGCCGTGCTGACCTCGCTCTCCGGCGAGGGCGAGGCTCCGCGGGAGGGGTTCGGTCGTGCCTGAGACCCTCGTCGGCCACCTCGAGGAGGCCGCTCGACGCTGGCCCGACCGGCCGGCCTGGACCTTCGACCTGGGACCCGACGGCTGCACCACCTGGACCTTCGGCCGGGTCGCCGAGACCAGCGCGGCGTACGCCGTCGCCCTCGCCGCCCGGGGTGTCCGCGCCGGTGACCGGATCGGCCTGATGCTCGGCAACACCGCGGACTCGCCGCTGGTGTGGCTGGCGCTGCAGCGGCTGGGGGCGGCCACGGTGCCGCTCAACGTGCGCTACCGCCACGACGACCTGGGCCACGTGCTCGCCGACTCCGGCGCGCGCCTGGTGGTCGCTGCGCCCGAGCACCACGCGCTGGTGCGCAGCGCCACCGACCTCACCGGCGGCGTCGAGGTGCTCGCGCCTGCCGACCTGCGGGTGCCGGTCGACCCCGCGCCGCTCCCGGCCGGCGTCGACCCCGAGGCGGTCGTCAACGTGCAGTACACCTCCGGCACGACCGGTCGGCCCAAGGGCTGCCTGCTGACGCACCGCTACTGGACGACCCTGGGCCGCTCGCTGATCGAGGAGTTCCCGCACCTGGGCGCCGACGACGTGATGCTCACCGCGCAGCCCTTCCACTACGTCGACCCGCAGTGGAAGGTGGCCACCGCGCTGATGGCCGGTGCCCACCTGGTCGCCCTCGACGGATTCCACCCCTCGACCTTCTGGGCCACGGTGCGCGAGCACCGGGTGACCTACTTCTACTGCCTGGCCTCCATGCCCACCCTGCTGCTGCGGATGCCGCCGGACCCGCTCGACCGCGAGCACGCGGTGCGCGTCGTGCAGTGCTCGGCCATCCCGCCTGGCCTGCACGCCGAGCTCGAGGCCCGCTGGGGCGTGGCGTGGTACGAGGCGTTCGGGATGACCGAGACCGGCGCCGACATCCGGGTGGGTGCCGAGGAGCACGCCGCCCTGGTCGGCACCGGCTGCCTCGGGCGGCCCGTGGCGCACCGCGAGGTCCGTCTCGACGAGCAGGGCCAGCTGTGGCTGCGCGGGCCCGGGATGATGCTGGGCTACCTCGGGCTCGAGCCGCCCTTCGACCCCGAGGGCTGGTTCCCCACCGGGGACCTGGCCCGCCTCGACGACGCCGGCCGGGTCTACCTCACCGGGCGGCTCAAGGACATGATCCGCCGTAGCGGCGAGAACATCGCGGCCGTCGAGGTCGAGGAGGTCCTGCTCGCGCACCCGGCCGTGCGCCTCGCGGCCGTCGTCGGGGTGCCCGACGACGTGCGTGGCGAGGAGGTGATGGCCTTCGTGGTGGCCCCCGGGGCCGACGAGGACGAGCTGGCGCACTGGTGCGCGGAGCGGTTGGCGCCGTTCAAGGTGCCGAGCCGCTGGGCGCTGCGCGAGGAGCTCCCACTGACCGCCTCGCACCGCGTCGAGAAGGCCCGGCTGCGCGCCGAGGTGGCCCGGGTCGCGGCGCCCGGCCCGGCGGGAGGAGCCCGGTGAAGGCCGACCTCCTGCTCACCAACGCCCGGGTGCGCACGCTCGAGGGCTCGGGGCGCGACCAGGTGGCCCGCAGCGTGGCGATCTGGCGCGACCGGGTGGTGGCCGTCGACGACGACGTGGCGGCCCACCGGGTGCTCGACCTCGACGGCGCCGTGGTGGTCCCCGGTTTCCACGACGCCCACAACCACATGGCCTGGTTCGGGCAGTCCCTCGACGAGCTCGACCTGCGCCTGCCCAGCCTCGAGGCCGTCTACGACGCCGTGGCCGCCCGGGCCCGCGACCTGCCGCCCGACGCGTGGGTGGTCGGCGCCGGCTACGACGAGAACAAGCTCGGGGCGCACCCCGACCGCGACGGGCTCGACCGGGCCGCCGGTGGTCGACGCGTCTGGCTGCGGCACACCTCGGGGCACATGTGCGTGGTCAGCAGCGCCCTGCTCGACGACCTCGGGCTCGGCGGTTCCGCGGTCGAGGTGCCCGGAGGCCGCGTCGTCGTCGACGGCACCGGGCGGCCCACGGGGCTGCTGCAGGAGCAGGCCCAGCACCTGGTCAACGACCTGGTGCTGCCCTACCCCGTGGCCGGGCTGGTCGACGCGATCGAGCGGGCCGGGCAGGTCTACCTGAGCCAGGGCCTGACCTCGGTGGTCGAGGCCGGCGTGGGCGGCGGCTGGATCGGACGCAGCCCGGTCGAGGTGGCGGCCTACCAGGAGGCCCGGGCGCAGGGCCGGCTGCCGCTGCGCGTGGAGCTGATGGTGGCCGCCGACGCGCTGCGCTCCCTGCACGGACACGTCGACGACGACCTGGGTCTCGGGCTCGACCTCGGCATCCGCACCGGGCTGGGCGACGACCGGCTGCGCCTGGGGCCGGTGAAGATCTTCTCCGACGGTTCGCTGATCGGGCACACCTGTGCGCTCACCGACGAGTTCGCCGACACCCCCGGTGAGAAGGGCTACCTCCAGGACGACGCCGAGGTGCTGCGCGAGCGCATCCTGGGCGCCCACCGCTCGGGGTGGCGGGTCGCGGCGCACGCGATCGGCGACGCCGCCATCGACCTGGTGCTCGACGCCTACGGCGAGGCCCAGCGGCGCTGGCCGCGTGCCGACGTGCGGCACCGCATCGAGCACTTCGGGGTCTCGCGGCCCGAGCAGGTCGCCCGGGCCGCGGCCCTGGGGGTGGTGCCCGTGCCCCAGGGGCGTTTCGTCGGCGAGATCGGTGACGGCATGCTGCGCGCGCTCGGGCCGCAGCGGGCCTCGTGGATCTACCGCTACCGCTCGCTGCTCGACGCCGGCATCGTCGCGCCGGCCAGCTCCGACCGACCGGTCGTCGACGGCACCCCGCTGAAGGGCATCCACGACATGGTCAACCGGCGCACCGACTCCGGCCAGGAGTGCGGCCCCGAGGAGGCGATCAGCGGTCTCGAGGCGCTCACGGCGTACACGCTCGGCTCGGCGCACGCCTCGCACCAGGAGCACGAGAAGGGCACCATCGCCCCGGGCAGGCTCGCCGACCTCGTCGTGCTCGACGACGACCCGGCCACCGTCTCCCCCCGGGTGATCCGCGACATCAGGGTGCTGCGTACCGTCCTGGGAGGAGAGGTGGTGTGGGAAGCATGATCGTGCAGCCCCAGGACGACCACCCGCTGGTGGAGGCCGCGACACTGACGGCCGACCAGCTGGCGCGGGTGCAGGAGATCTACGACGAGGCGTTCCCCGAGGACCTGCGCGTCCCCTTCGGTGACCTGCTCGCCGACCGGGTGCTGGTGCGCCTCGACCCGGGGGGCCGGCCGGAGGGGCTGGCGGTGCTGCGCGACCTCGGCGGCACCGGCTGGACGTTCCTGCGCTACTACGCCGTGGGTGCCCGCGGCGGCGGCACCGGCTCGGCCATGCTCGAGCAGCTCGCCGCGCGGCTGTCCCGCGAGGGCGGCTCGCTGCTGGTCTGGGACGTCGAGGATCCCGACGAGCCCGGCCTGGGCCCCGACCACGTCCTCGAGCACCAGCGCCGCATCCGCTTCTACGAGCGCAACGCCGGCGAGCTGCTGCCGGTGGCGCAGTACCGCCCGCCGCACGACGGGGGGCTCGGGGGCCACGCGCCCCCGATGCGGCTGATGTGCCGCACCCTGGGCGCCTGGGTGCGACCGCCGGTCGCCGACATCGTCCGCGTCGCCTACCAGCACCGCTACGGGCTGGCCGGCGACGACCCCGTCGTACGCCGCACGCTGGAGGCCAGCGCGCTGGCCTGACCCCCAGCCTCCCCCGGACGAAAGATCTTGCGGCGATCCGTTCGACATCCCGCAGATCCTTCTGGCATCGTTGCTCTCATGAGCATCGAGACCTCCATCGCCTCCCTGGTCGAGGACGCCACCGGGCAGCCCTACCCCTACCGGCGACCCGAGCTGGTCGAGCCCGACTGGACCCGCTTCCCGGGGTGGCGCGACGTCACTGCCCAGGACTGGGCCTCGGTGCAGTGGCAGCGCGCGCACTGCGTCAAGAACGTGCGCCAGCTGCGCGAGCTGATGGGTGACCTGCTCGACGAGCGGTTCTACGCCGACCTCGAGCGCGACCAGGCCGAGCGGGCCACCATGTCGATGCTGGTGCCGCCGCAGATGCTCAACACGATGGTGCCCCACGCCCAGCCCGCCGGCCCGGGCTCGCTGACCGAGGCCTTCTACGCCGACCCGGTGCGCCACTACATGCTCCCGGTCTTCTCCGACCGCCGCACCGACTGGGCCTCCCACCCCCACGCCACCCGCGACTCGCTGCACGAGCACGACATGTGGGCCACCGAGGGTCTGACCCACCGCTACCCCACCAAGGTGCTCGCCGAGCTGCTGCCGACCTGCCCGCAGTACTGCGGGCACTGCACGCGGATGGACCTGGTCGGCAACTCGACGCCGGTCATCGAGAAGCTCAAGTTCGCCGGCAAGCCGAACGACCGCGTCGGCGACATGCTCGACTACCTGCGCCGCACCCCGTCGGTGCGCGACGTGGTGGTCTCCGGCGGCGACGTGGCCAACATGCCCTGGCCCCGGCTGGAGGCGTTCCTGACCTCGGTGCTGGAGATCGACAACGTGCGCGACATCCGTCTGGCCACCAAGGCCCTCGTCGGCCTGCCCCAGCACTGGCTGCAGCCCGAGGTGGTCGAGGGGATGACCCGGGTCGCCGGCCTGGCCCGCTCGCGCGGGGTCTCGCTGGCCATCCACACCCACGCCAACCACGCCCAGTCGATCACCCCCCTGGTCGCCGAGGCGTCCCGGGCGATGCTCGACGCCGGGGTGCGCGACGTGCGCAACCAGGGCGTGCTGCTCAACGGCGTCAACGCCGACCCGCACGCACTGCTCGACCTGTGCTTCGCGCTGCTCGACGGCGCCCAGGTGATGCCCTACTACTTCTACATGTGCGACATGATCCCGTTCTCGGAGCACTGGCGGGTCTCGGTCGCCGACGCCCAGCGCCTGCAGCACCACATCATGGGCTACCTGCCGGGCTTCGCGACGCCGCGGATCGTCTGCGACGTGCCCTTCGTCGGCAAGCGCTGGGTGCACCAGCTCGCCGACTACGACACCGAGCGCGGCATCTCCTACTGGACCAAGAACTACCGCACCTCCATCGAGGCCGACGACGCCCAGGCGCTCTCGCGCACCTACGAGTACTACGACCCGATCCACACCCTGCCCGAGGCCGGGCAGCGCTGGTGGGCCGAGCACGGGCGGCTCGACGAGTCGGCGCTCAAGGCCGCCGAGGTCGCCGAGGCCTCGCGGCGTACCGCCGCGCTCCAGGCCTGGTAGCCGGCCCGCGCACGGGGACGGCCCGGGGGCTCAGGCCTCCGGGTCCTCGGCGGGCCCGGTGACGGGCCGGTTCTCGTAGTAGGTGGTGAGCACGATCGTGGTGCGGGTCGAGACGTTGGCTGCGGCCCGGACCCGGGCGAGCAGGTCCTCCAGCGCGGCCGGCGAGGTGCAGCGCACCAGCAGCACGTAGGACTCCTCCCCCGCCACCGACCAGCATGACTCGACCTCCTCGATGTGCTCGAGGCGGGCGGCGCAGTCGTCGGGCTGCGAGGGGTCGATCGGGCGGATCGAGATGAAGGCCGCGAGCGGGACGCCGATCTCGGCGTGGTTGATGGTCGCGCCGTAGCCCTGGATCAGGCCGCGCTGCTCGAGCCGCTTGACCCGCTGGTGCACCGCGGAGGTCGACAGCCCGGTCGCCTTGCCCAGATCGGTGAAGGACATCCGGCCGTCGTGGGCCAGCAGGGCCAAGATCTTGCGGTCGGTCGCCTCGACTCCGGGATGGCTCACTCCTGCACCCTAGTGCCCGCCGGGGTCGCGGCTGCGTCACGACCCCTGCAAGACTGCGCCGGTGACCCAGCAGCCCGGCCGCCTGATGCTCCTCGACACCGCCTCGATGTACTTCCGGGCCTTCTTCGGTGTGCCGGAGATCCTGGCCCCCGACGGCACCACCCCGGTCAACGCGGTGCGTGGCCTGCTCGACTTCATCACGAGGCTGGTCGACGAGTACCAGCCCACCGACCTGGTCTGCTGCTGGGACGACGACTGGCGCCCGCAGTGGCGCGTCGACCTGGTGCCGACCTACAAGGCGCACCGGGTCGAGGAGGAGGTCGAGACCGCCCCGGACGTCGAGGAGGTGCCCGACCCGCTGCAGGTGCAGGTGCCGATCATCCGTGAGGTGCTGGCCGCCTACGGCATCAAGGTCGTCGGCGCCCCCGAGGCGGAGGCCGACGACGTGATCGGCACGCTGGCGACCGGCGCCGGCCAGCCCGTCGACATCGTCACCGGCGACCGCGACCTCTTCCAGCTCGTCGACGACGAGGCCGACGTGCGGGTGCTCTACATCGCGCGCGGGGTGGGGAAGCACGAGCGGGTCGACAACGCGTGGGTGCGCGCCAAGTACGACGTCGAGGCCGCGCAGTACGCCGACTTCTCCACCATGCGCGGCGACGCCTCCGACGGGCTGCCCGGGGTCAAGGGGGTCGGTGAGAAGACGGCCGCGACGCTGCTGGCCCGCCACGGCGACATGGCGGGCATCATCGCTGCGGCCGAGGATCCCGACTCGGGCATGGGCCCGGGGCCGCGGGCCAAGATCAAGGCCGCGGCCGACTACCTGGCCGTGGCGCCCGAGGTCGTCGCCGTACGCCGCTCGCTCGACCTGGACCGCACCGGCTTCGCGCTGCCGCACTCCCCCGCCGACCCCGACCGCCTCGCCGAGCTGGCCGAGCGCTGGGGCCTCGACAGCCCGGTCGAGCGGCTCAACGCGGTCCTCGCCACCCTCTGACGGGCCTGCCGCCGGCGCTCGCTGGACGGCGGCCGAGCGCGGCCGGCGGGGTCAGGGACCGATGACGAGAAACACGAAGACGATGAGCGCGCTCCAGGCCAGGAGCAGGCCCAGGACCGCCCCGGCCGCCACGCCTGCTCCGAGCGCACGAGTCCTCGGAGGCACGCACAGCGCGAGTCCACCCAGGGCGATCGAACCACTCACAGCGACGACGGCGTCCGCCAGTGGTGACAGGTCTCCGTGACGGGGCACCAGCACGAAGCAGGCAGCGGCTACGGCGGCGATGCCGACCAGGACGCCCGCGAAGGCCGGCACAGCGAAGGCCCGGCGCGGTGTCCCGGGGAGTGTCGTAGTCCCCCAGGCAGGCTAGCTGCGGGCAGCGGCACCTACGGCCGTGACTCGTGGCGCGTCAGCCCGGATCGCGGAGCGGACACTTCCTTGGGGTCCGTCCTCGTTCCGAGCATCGCGCCATGTCCGTGCGTTTGCCCGGGCCCTTGCGCGTCGATCGCGGTGTGAAGCAAGACGGGGTAGCCGGACATGGGGCCTCCTTGCGGGTCGTCGGACGTCAACGAATCGCCGCCGCCGGGCTCACAGCGGCACGATTGAACGCTCTCAGCGGCAGAAGAGGGCGGTTTAGCCGCCATGGCTGAGCACATTCACCACGTGGCCAGCGCTCGTGCGCAGGAAGAAGCGGCGAACACCCCAGTCCTCGTCTTGCAGGGGATGGACGATCTCAGCACCACTGTCCAGGGCCCGCTGGTAGGCGTCGTCGACGTCCGGCACCTCGACCGACATGTCGGGATTGCACGGCGCGGACTGGTCAATGTCCATGACGCTAAACTGGGCACCGCCACCCGTCCCCAGCGTCGCCACCCAGCCTAGGTTCATGAGCACGTCGAGGCCGAGCAACTCGGTGTACTCCCGCACCGCGCCATCGACCTCGGTCACCGTCAGGATCGGCACTGCACGCAGCAAGTCCATGTCTCCACCCTAGGCGCGGGCAGAGCCAGACTGGAGGCGCACGCACATCGACGGAGCCGGACCATTCGGTTCGTCATCACGACGACCTGCACGACCCTGGCGCCGACGTCCTCGCTGGGACACCTGATCGGCAGCATCGTCGCAGGTCAGCCTGGGTGCAGTGCGACTGTCGGTGGCTGGTGCTTGAGTGGATGCATGCTGATCGAGACGGACCTCGCGGGTGGTCCGGTGCGGGTCGATGACCTGGACCGGGACTCGGTGCTGTGGTTCGCCGAGCAGGCCAAGGCCCGTGAGGCCGCGGCGGCGCTGGCGGTGCTGCACGCCACGATCCGCTGGTGCGAGACCAACACCGTCGAGGACCCGAGGCTGGCGGCTGGGTTCGGGGAGGTCGGGGGCGACCTGGACTGCCCGGAGAAGATCGGTGGTGACGGGCGCCCGATGGTCGCGGCGTTCTCCGCCGAACCCCTCGCCGCGGCGATGGAGATCTCCACCACCTCCGCCCTGACCCTGATGGCCGACGCACTCGAGCTGGCGCACCGGCTGCCGCGGGTGATGGCCCGCGTGGAGGCCCTCGAGGTGCCGGTGTGGCGCGCACGCAGCATCGCCCAGGCCACGTCGCCGCTCTCACCCGAGGCCGCGGCCTACGTCGACGCCGAGATCGCCGCCCGCGCGCACCGGGTCGGGCCGGTGGTGCTGGCCCGGCTCGTCGAGACCGCCCGGGCCCGCTACGACACCGCCGCCCACGAAGAGGCCGAAGAGACCGCGCGGGAGTCCTGGGACGTGACCCTGACCCACGGCGACGGCCGCGACCAGCGGTGGTTGGGGACCTCGTGGATGCAGATCACCGGCGACACACCCACCCTGGCCGACCTGCAGGACCTCGTCGGGCGTATCGCCCATGACCTGCTCACCATCCACCCCGACCTGTCCCTGCCAAGGCGCCGGGTGCTGGCGCTGCAGGTCATCGTCGACCGCGCCCGCGTCCACGGCGACACCCCAGCGCCGGGGCGACCGTACAAGGCCTATCTGCACCTCACCGCGACCCCCGAGGGCGACATCACGCCGCTGGGGCGGGTCGAGGACCTCGGCCCGGCGACCAGTGCCCTGATCCGCGATTGGCTCACCGGCTCCCGCGTCACCGTCACGCCGGTGCTCGACCCCGACCGCGGCGACCCCATCGATGCCCACGACCCGCCGGAGTGGATGCGTGAGCTGGTCATCCAGCGCGACCAGCACTGCGTCTTCCCCGACTGCCGCCGCACCGCCCGACGCTGCGACCTCGACCACATCGATCCCTACGACCCACACGGACCACCCGGCCAGACCCATCCAGGCAACCTCGCCCCACTCTGCCGGCGACATCACCGGGCCAAGACCACCACCGACCCCACCAAACGATGGTGCTACCGGCGGATGGACCACGGCCACTACACCTGGACCGGACCCCAGGACCAACGACTCGTCGTCGTGCCCGGCATCGGCACCTACTCCTCCTCGGTGACCCCCGAGTAGGCCACGACGCCGCGTCGCATCGCGGCGATGGCCTGGCGCGCTGTGCGGCGCACCGGCGAGTCGCCGGCGGCGTCGGCGACCTGGCCGGCCAGGTCGAGCAGCTGCTTCATCCACCGCACGAAGTCGCCGGCGGCCAGCTCGCTCTCGCCGAGCACGTCGTCGAGGTCGTCGCCCTCGCACCACCGGTAGGCGATCCAGGCGAACCCGAGGTCGGGCTGGCGCAGGTAGTCGAGCTTGTGGTCCTTCTCGAGCCGGTCCAGGTCTCCCCACAGCCGCACCATGGCGCCGATGGCGTCCTTGGTGGGTCCGCCGGGCACCCGCGGCGACGACGCGTCGTCGGGGCGCCGAGCCTCGAAGACCAGCGTCGACAGGGCGGCCGCCAGCCCGGAGGGCGACAACTCGTCCCAGACGCCCAGGCGCAGGGACTCCGCGGCCACCAGGTCCATGTCGGAGTAGAGACGGCGCAGGTGCATGCCCTGCTCGGTCACTGACGCATCGGTGCCCTCGTCGGTCAGGTAGCCCAGCGCGGTCAGCACCTCGCAGACCCGGTCGAACTGTCGAGCCACGGTGTTGGTGCGGCTCTCCACCCGGCGGGCCAGGGTGGCGGCGTCGCGCTCGAGCTTGAAGTACCGCTCGGCCCACCGGGAGTGGTCCTCACGCTCGGCGCACTCGTGGCACGGGTGCGTCTTGAGCCGGCGGCGCAGCTCGGTCACCTCGCTCTCCCAGGCGCTGGGCTCGCCACCGTGCGGCCGACCGGGTGCCTGCGCGCCCCTGCGCAGGTGGCGCGGCGGCAGGTCGCGGGTGCGCATCCGCAGCTGGGCGGCCAGGTCGCGGCGCATCTGCGGGTTGCGCGCGTTGAAGGAGCGCGAGATCTTCAGCCGGGTCAACGCCTCGACCGGCTCGGGGAAGTCGATCATCGCCAGGCGGCGCGACTGCTTCTCCAGGGTGACCACCAGCGGGCGCGGGCCCTCGGACGACCAGCCGGGGTCGACGACGACGGCGTACCCGGCGAACTTGCCGGTGGGCACCTCGATCACGTCACCGGGCTTGAGGTGGCGCAGCGACTCGATGGCCTCCGCCCGGCGGTCGGCGCGCCTGGCCTTGTTGGCGCCCTTCTCGACGTCGCTGATCTGGCGACGCAGCGCGGCGTACTCCATGAAGTCGCCCAGGTGGCACTGCGCGGCCTCGGCGTAGCCCTCCAGCGCGTCCTCGCTCTTGCGCAGCTGGCGCGCCAGCCCCACGACCGCCTTGTCGGCCTGGAACTGGGCGAAGGACTGCTCCAGCAGCTCGCGGGCGGTGTGCCGGCCGAACTGGTGCACCAGGTTGACCGCCATGTTGTACGACGGCCGGAACGACGAGCGCAGCGGATAGGTGCGCGTCGAGGCCAGGCCCGCCAGCTCACGCGGGTTCATCCCCGGCTGCCAGAGCACCACCCCGTGGCCCTCGGTGTCGAGGCCTCGGCGCCCCGCGCGTCCGGTGAGCTGGGTGTACTCCCCCGGCGTGATGTCGGCGTGGGTCTCGCCGTTCCATTTCGAGAGCTTCTCGATGACCACGGTGCGCGCCGGCATGTTGATGCCCAGCGCGAGGGTCTCGGTGGCGAAGACGACCTTGCACAGGCCGCGCTCGTAGAGCTCCTCCACGCACTGCTTGAAGGCCGGCAGCATGCCGGCGTGGTGCGCGGCCACGCCACGGGTCAGCCCGTCGAGGAAGTCGTGGTAGCCCAGCACGTGCAGGTCGTCGGCCGAGAGGTGCGAGCAGGCGTTCTCGACGTAGGCGAAGATCTCGTCGCGCTCGCGCGGGCTGGTCAGCCGCACGCCGGCGTTGAGGCACTGGGTGACCGCCGCGTCGCAGCCGACCCGGCTGAAGATGAAGACGATGGCGGGCAGCAGGCCCTCGCGGTCGAGTCGGTCGATGACGTCGGCCCGGCTGGGGATCCACACCCGGCGTCCGTTGCCGACCTGCTTGGCCGGCGACGAGCGGCCCGGCTGCGAGCGCCCCCGCGGGGAGCGGCGGTCCTTGATGCGCGAGGCCGCCCAGTCGTCGCGGGCCACCTTGAGCAGGTCGTCGTTGACCGGGGCGCCCTCCTTGACGAAGCCGGCCGCGGCGTCGACGTCGGAGGACGCGAAGAGGTCGAGCAGGCGGCGCCCGACCATCACGTGCTGGAAGAGCGGCACCGGCCGCTTCTCCTCCACGATCGTGGTGGTCTCGCCGCGCACCGTCTCGAGCCACTCGCCGAACTCCTCGGCGTTCGAGACGGTCGCCGAGAGGGAGACCAGCGCCACCGACTCGGGCAGGTGGATGATGACCTCCTCCCACACCGCGCCGCGCGATCGGTCGGCGAGGTAGTGCACCTCGTCCATCACCACGAAGCCCAGGCCCATCAGCGTCGAGGAGCTGGCGTAGAGCATGTTGCGCAGCACCTCGGTGGTCATCACCACGATCGGTGCCTCGCCGTTGACGGTGTTGTCGCCGGTCAGCAGGCCGACCTGGTCGGCGCCGTAGCGGTCCACCAGGTCGTGGTACTTCTGGTTCGACAGCGCCTTGATCGGCGTGGTGTAGAACGCCTTGCGCCCGGTGGCCAGCGCCAGGTGGATCGCGAACTCGCCCACGATGGTCTTGCCGGAGCCGGTGGGCGCCGCGACCAGCACGCCGCGGCCCTCCTCGATCTCACGGCAGGCCCGCACCTGGAAGTCGTCGAGCGGGAAGGCGTACAGGGCGCGGAAGTCCTTGAGCACCGGGTGCTCGCGGGTACGCCGGAACTGCGCGTACCGCTCCGACGGGGACAGCTCGTCGGTCGTCATGGCCCCAACCTACGCGAGGCGCCGAACCACGCGTCGGACGCCGCCGGGCGCGCTCAGCCCAGCACCCGCAGCGCGCTCGGCACCGCCTCCACCTCCAGCGGCAGGGCGCCGAACCGCTCCCCGTCGGCGTACCCGACGATCCCGGGCGCCGAGACCCGCACCCGTCGCACGCGGTGGTGCTCGTAGGCGGGGTGGGCGGTGTGGCTGCCGGTGAAGAGCCGGGGGTAGGTGCGCACCAGGGCCGGCTTGCTCATCGGCCTGATCACCACCACGTCGAGCAGGCCGTCGTCGAGCAGCGCCCCCTCGGTGATCCGCAGCCCGCCACCGAAGGACGGGCCGTTGCCCACCGAGACCATCATCGCCTCCAGCTCGCGCGTGGCGCCGTCGAGCTCGAGGACGTAGGGCAGCGGCGCGAAGGTGCGCAGCTCGGCCAGGGTGGCGATGGTGTAGCGCATCTGGCCGTGCGGCCAGGTCATCCGGTTCGCCCGCTCGTTGACGACCGCGTCGAAGCCCGCGCACAGCACCGTCACGAAGCAGCGCCCCCGGCTGTCGCGGGCCAGGTCGATCGCCCGGCTGCGGCCCGCCAGCACCGAGGCGGCGGCCAGGTCGGCGGCCGCAGCGGGGTCACGTCGGGGCAGGTCGAGGTAGCGGGCCACGTCGTTGCCGGTGCCGGCCGGTACGACGCCGAGCGGCGTCGCCGAGCCGGCGAGCACCTGCGCGGCCAGGTGCACCAGACCGTCGCCGCCGACGACCACCAGTGCCTCGACCCCGGCCGCGACCGCGTCGGCTGCGAGGTCGGCGGCCTCCGCCGCGTCGCTGCCCTGCAGGTCGCGCACCGCCAGCCCGGCCGCACGCAGCCGCGGCAGGGCCGCGCTCCTCGCCGCGGCGCCACGACCCTTGCCGGCGGTCGGGTTGGTCAGCAGCGCGATCTCGCGCGGGTGCGGCATCCGCCGACCCTAGCGTTCAGCCCCGGCCAGGTCCGGCGTCGTGGCCGATGCGCAGCAGCACGGCGTAGTGCTCCGGGGAGGCGCCCACCGCCTTGGCCAGCCGGCTCAGCGCGTCGAGGGCCAGGTCGGCGTCGAAGGCCGTGCCGGGCACGGCGAGGGTCAGCGGCGAGCCGGCGGTGGCGAGCAGGAGCACCTGCCCGTGCCGCCAGGCGAGGTGGGCGCGCGACCGTGTCTGGTCGTCGAGAACCGGGAGGGGGTAGGCCTCGTCCACGGCGAGCAGGTCACAGGGATGGTGCTCCTGCTCCCCCGGTCCCTCCAGCCGCCCGGTGACCCGGTGCCCGGTGCGCAGACCTGAGCCGGCCCGCCACGTGACGTCCTGCTCCCCCAGCCACTCGGGCAGGTCGAAGGGGTCGACCTCGGTGACCTGCCCGGGGTCGTCGGCGCGGCGGGTCACAGGGGCGAGGCCTCGTCGGGCGAGAGCCCGGCATTGATCCTGCGCTTCGCGCGACGGCGGTCGTTGAAGCGGGCGATGATCTCGGCCACGAAGAACAGCAGCACCATCGGCACCGCCATGAACGTCATCGTGAACGGGTCGGCCGAGGGGGTGGCGATCGCGGCGAAGATGAAGATGCCGATGACGACCCAGGGCCGGTGCTTGCCCAGGCTGGCCCCGCTGACCACGCCGGCCAGGTTGAGCAGCACCACGAAGACCGGGATCTCGAAGGCGATGCCGAAGACCAGCAGGGTGCGGGTGAAGAACTGCAGGTACTCGGAGAACTCGACGATGTTGACGATGCCCTCGGGGTTGAACCCGATCAGGATCTCCAGGCCCTTGGGCAGGGTCAGGTAGCCGAGCAGGATCCCCCCCAGGAACAGCGGCCCGGCGATCGCGGCGAAGACCCGGGTCCACTTGCGCTCGTGCGCGTGCAGACCGGGCAGGATGAAGGCCCAGATCTGGTAGAGCCAGACCGGGCTGGTGGCCACCAGCGCGGCGAAGCCGCACAGCTTCAGGTAGAGGAGCAGGCCGCCGCCGGCGCCGCTGGTCGAGGGGAAGGTGACCTCGTCGCCGAGGTTCTCCCGGGCGCTGTTGTAGGGGCCCAGGACCAGGTCGAAGAGCTGGTCGAAGAAGAACAGGGAGACCGCGACGGCCAGGACCAGGGTCAGTGCGACCTTGAGGACCCGGGCGCGCAGCTCACGCAGGTGGTCCGAGAGCGCCATCCGGCCGTCGGCGCCGACGGGGTGCATCGGCTTGCCGAGGAAGAGCTTCGCGATCCCGGAGAGTGTCGACACGAGGGCAGGGGTGTATCAGGCGAGAGCGCTGGGCGGGCCCGGCGGCTCAGCCGTGGTGCTTGTCGGCGGAGTTCGGCGTGGTCCCCGTGGTCCCCGTGGTCGCCTCGGGCGCGGCGCTCTCGGTGCGCGCCGGCGGCAGCTCGCTGGGCGCCGGGTCGGGCGTCACCGTGGCCTGGGCGTCGTCGTCCTTGTCGTCGTCGCGCAGACCCTTGGTCTCGGACTTGAAGATCCGCAGCGCCTGCCCCGTGCCGCGGGCGAGCTCGGGCAGCTTGGCGGCACCGAACACGATGATGACGATGGCCAGGATGACCAGCCACTCAGCACCCTGGGGCATTCCGATCATGGGGGTCATGGGGCTTCACTACCTTCTGTCGTGTGGGGGTCGCACGCGAACGGCTCGGCCGACGGGCACGAACATGTCCATGCTACGTGAGGTGTTCGTAGAGACCGAGCGTCTGGGTTGCCTCGTCGAGGAACGTGTCGGTGAACTCTTCTGGTCGCACCACGCGGGCATGGGGGGCCAGGCGCAGGAGCAACCGGGTGAGCCAGCGCTGGTCGGCGACCAGCAGGTCGACCTCCCAGGGTGCATCGGGACCCTCACCGAGCGCTCGTACCTCCTCGACGGGGTAGTAGTCCACGACCCAGCGGGCCGGTGGCGCCAGGCGCAGCGTGGCCACGGTCGTGGCGCTCGAACGGGCGAAGAGCCCCTCGGAGAGGTCGCGTGGCGGCTCGGGGTCCGTGGTGGTGGTCGAGTCGAGCACGTCGGCCGCGCTGACGCGGTCGAGCCGGAAGAGACGCGGAGCGTCGGCGCTGTGGCAGTAGGCATCGAGGTAGCTCCAGCCCTGCCCGGTGACCACGCCGCGCGGGTCGACGACGCGCACCGACTCCTCGTCGCGCGCGGGGACGAAATAGGTCAGACGGACCTGACGGCGCTGCGTGGCGGCCTCCTGGAGCCGTCGCGCCAGCAGGGCGGTGTCGACGTCGGCGCCGTCGCGGCCGGGGTCGATGCGCGCCGACCCGGCCTCCGCGGCGGCCGCCTCGAGCTTGGCCAGGGCGCGGTCGACGACCTGGCGGGTGTCCTGGCTCGCGCCGTTGCGCAGCGCCCGCAGAGCCACGATCACCGCGCTGGCCTCGGTCGGGGTCAGGCGCAGCGGCCGGGCGAGGTAGTCGGCGTTCGAGACCCTGATGACGCCGTCGCCGCCCGGATCCTCGAGTGCGTCGAGGTCGACGTCGATGAGGTCGTCGGGGTAGCCGCCCGGCAGCCCGCACATCAGCAGGACCTTGAGGTCCTTGAGCAGCTGGTGCGGGCTGACGCCCAGCGCGACGGCCGCCTCGTCGAGGCGCACCGAGTCGCGGGCGTGCAGGTAGGGCACCAGGGTCAGCAGCCGGGCGACCTGGTCCTTGGCGCCGGAGGCCGCCGGGCGCGGCGACGGCTCGCTCATCGGGCCTCCCCCACGCTGGTCTCCAGCGTGGTGCGCAGGCGCGCCACGACCTCGGCCCGCAGGTCGAGGGGCTCCTCCACGACCACGGCGCTGCCGTGGCCGAGCACCTCGTCGGCCAGGCCGAGCGAGCTGCGCGTGAGCACCAGGCGGTCCCAGGTCGTGGCGTCGTCGGGCCCCACCACGTCGGTCTCGATGCTCTCGGCGCCGCGCCGCAGCAGGTGACCGGCGCCGCGGCGCACCAGCAGCACCGCCTGCTCCGGCGCGGGCGTGGGGGCCAGCCGCCGGGTCAGGGCCTGCAGGTCGGTGCCCGGTGGCACGTCGTACGCCGCCGCCGGCCCGCGCCGCCGCGCCTGCCCCTGCACCCGCGAGAGCCGGAAGACCCGCTCCTCGCCACGGTCGGTGTCGTGGCCCACGACGTACCAGCGGCCCGAGTGGCGCGCGACGCCCCAGGGCTGCAGGTGCCGGGTGGTGGTCTCGGCGGACCCGGCGGTGCGGTAGTCGAACTCGACCTCGCAGCGCTCCTGGGTGGCCTCCCAGAAGACGTCGAAGGACGGCTCGTCGGCGCTCAGGCGCGGCTCGACGATGTCGAGGGCGCTGACGTCGACGTCGATGCCGGCGGCGCTCAGCTTGCGCACCGCGTCGGTCGTGGCCTCGGCCAGGCGCGCGTGCTGCCACACCCGGGTCGCCAGGCCGATCACCGCCGCCTCGTCGGCCTCGAGCTCGATGGCGGGCAGGCCGAGCTGCTCGGGCTGGATGCGGTAGCCGGGCTCGTCGTCGAAGTAGGCGTCCATGTGGCCCACCTCGATCGGCACGCCGAGGCTGCGCAGCTCCTCCTTGTCGCGCTCGAACATCTTCTCGAAGGCGTCGTCGGTGGAGCCGGCGTAGAGGATCGAGCGGATCCGCTGCTTGGGCACGAAGTGGCGCTGGACGAGCAGCATGATGAGCAGGTTCATCAGCCGCTCGCTCTTGCGTACCGCCGCCATGCTGCTCCTCTCCTGCTCGATTCGCCGTGCTGTCTCGTTCAGCCGTCTCGTGCTGCTACTGGGCGGCGGGGCTCTCCTGCTCGCCCGGTGACCCGGAGACCGCGGGGCCGGGCGCCTCCGGCTCCTCCTCGCTGAGCTCGGGCTCCTCCTCGGCCGCGTCGTCGGCGGCGTCGGCCGCCGCGGGGCGCGGGGCCACGCCGAGGATGTCGACGAGGAAGTAGAGGGTGTCGGTGCCCTTGATCTTGGCGCCCTCGTTGCCCTTCGGGCCGTAGCCCAGCTCGGGCGGGATCACCAGCCACACGCGGCTGCCGACCCGCTGGCCGGCCAGGCCGCGGTTCCAACCCTCGACGAAGCCGCCGGGCCCGAGCGTGCCGACGAGCGGGGTGGCGCCGAAGCTCGTGTCGAACGGCTTGGGCTTGGCGTAGACCGAGCCGAGGTAGTCGACCATCACCGAGTCGCCCTTGCGCACCACCGGGCCGCCGCCCTCGACCACCGTCTCGACCTGCAGCTCACCGGTCGGCTTGGGGATGCCCATGAAGCGCATCGCCTCCGGCAGCCCGTCCTCGTCGAGCACCAGGTCGGGCGCGATGCCCTCGCCCTCCTCGGCGTAGGGCACGTCGACGGGGGTCGGGCCCAGGACGTCCATCACCAGCAGCAGCGGGTCCTTGTTGTTGACACCCAGGGCGGCGTTGCCGACCTCGCCGAAGAGCTCGGAGGACTCGAAGCCCACCGCGACCCGGTCACCCACCTGGCGCCCGGACAGCGCCTCGGTGAAGACCTCGGGCAGCTCGTTGGAGCCCAGGTCGAGCACCTCGGGGGTGGCCTCGGCGTAGGTGCTGATCGCCGTGGACTCGTCGAAGCCGTTGCTGAGCAGGTACTGCACCAGCACCGCCGAGTCGTCCTCGATCTCGGGGCCGTCGCCCTCCTCGAGCACCTCCACCTCGAGGTCGCCGGTCTCATCGACGTCCTGGGTCCACTCGACCTCGGGCTCCTCGCCGACCGCACCGGCGACCTCGACCGAGGACACCACGCTGCGTACGTCGTCGGAGCCGTCCGACCCGCAGGCCGCCAGGGCCGGGATCAGCAGGGCAGGTACGAGGAGGGCCGTCGGCCGACCGGGGCGTCGCAACACCGGGAACATCCTTCACGTCGCAGGACACGGGGGGCGCCACCGCGCTCGCGCCGGTGACCACGGGCACCCTATCCGCCCGGCACCAGGCGGCGGGCCCGGGGCTACATGCCCTCGATGAGGCGCTGGACCCGGTCGTCGTGGGCCTTGAAGGGGTCCTTGCACAGCACCGTGCGCTGGGCCTGGTCGTTGAGCTTGAGGTGCACCCAGTCGACGGTGAAGTCGCGACGACGCTCCTGGGCGCGCCGGATGAACTCGCCCCGCAGCCGTGCGCGGGTCGTCTGCGGCGGCACCGACTTCGCCTCGAAGATCTTCAGGTCGGTGCTCACCCTGGCCACCTGGCCGCGCTTCTCGAGCAGGTAGTAGAGACCGCGCCCGCGGTGGATGTCGTGGTAGGCCAGGTCGAGCTGGGCCACCCGGGCGTGCCCGAGCGGGAGGCCGTGCTTGGCCCGGTAGGCCTCCATCAGCTTCCACTTGATGACCCAGTCGATCTCGCGGTCGACCAGGCCCAGGTCGTCGGACTCCACCGCCTTGAGGGTGCGCTCCCACAGGTCGAGGGCCTGCTCGATGACCGGGGTGCTGATCTCGCGCCGGTCGACGAAGTCGCGCGCCTTCGACAGGTACTCCGCCTGGATCTCCAGCGCGCTGGCCTCTCGGCCGTTGGCCAGGCGCACCTTGCGGCGCCCGGTGGTGTCGTGCGAGATCTCGCGGATCGCCCGGATCGGGTTCTCCATCGTGAGGTCGCGCATCACCACGCCCTCCTCGATCATCCGCAGCACCAGGTCGCAGCTGGCGACCTTGAGCATGGTGGTCGTCTCCGACATGTTCGAGTCACCCACGATGACGTGCAGACGCCGGTACTTCTCGGCGTCGGCGTGCGGCTCGTCGCGGGTGTTGATGATGGGGCGCGAGCGGGTGGTGGCGCTGCTGACGCCCTCCCAGATGTGCTCGGCGCGCTGCGAGACCGAGTACGACGCCCCGCGCGGGGTCTGGGTGACCTTGCCGGCCCCCACGATGATCTGGCGGGTCACCAGGAACGGGATCAGGATGTCGGCCAGCCGGGAGAACTCCCCCGCGCGGCCCACCAGGTAGTTCTCGTGGCAGCCGTAGGAGTTGCCGGCGGAGTCGGTGTTGTTCTTGAACAGGTAGATCTCGCCGGCGATCCCCTCGTCGTGCAGACGCTGCTCGGCGTCGAGCAGGAGGCCCTCGAGGACCCGCTCACCGGCCTTGTCGTGGGTCACCAGCTCGGCGATGTCGTCGCACTCGGGCGTCGCGTACTCGGGGTGGCTGCCCACGTCGAGGTAGAGCCGGGCGCCGTTGCGCAGGAAGACGTTGCTGCTGCGCCCCCAGCTGACGACCTTGCGGAACAGGTAGCGCGCCACCTCGTCGGGGCTGAGCCGTCGCTGTCCCTTGAACGTGCAGGTGACGCCGTACTCGTTCTCGATCCCGAAGATCCGGCGGTCCATGGCTGAACACTACGACCAGGGTGGTCGTCGTGGGGGGACCTCTGAGCCTCAGGGGGCGATCGGTGGCTCGTCGTCGCTCGCCGAGGACGTAGGGGGCTCCGGGGACAGGTGTGCGAGCACCTGCTCGATGCGTGCCGGGCTGAGCCTGCTGAACTTGCGCGGCTGGCTGCGGGTGCGGTCGAGGACGGCCACCTCGAGGGCCTGGGCGGGGATCCTGCGGTCCTCGCTCTCGTTGTGGCCCAGCGCCGCCACCGCCAGCGCCAGGGCGCTGTCGAGGTCGGCGTCGGGCCGGTAGTGCTGCTCGAGGTAGCCGGCGACCGACTCGGCCGCGCCGCCCATCACGGCGTACTGGTGCTCGTCGGCGACCTGGCCGTCGTAGGTCAGCCGGTAGAGCTGGTCCTCGGCGCTGCTGCGGCCGATCTCGGCGACGAAGAGCTCCACCTCGTAGGGCTTCTCACCGCCGCTGGAGAAGATCGTGCCGAGCGTCTGGGCGTAGGCGTTGGCCAGCCCGCGACCGGTCACGTCACGTCGGTCGTAGGCGTAGCCGCGCATGTCGGCCAGCCGGACCCCCGCGATGCGCAGGTTCTCGAACTCGTTGTAGCGACCGACGGCCGCGAAGGCGATCCGGTCGTAGATCTCGGAGACCTTGTGCAGCGCCTGGGAGGGGTTCTCGGAGGCGAACAGCACCCCGTCGGCGTACTGCACGGCCACCACCGAGCGGCCCCGGGCGATGCCCTTGCGGGCGAAGTCGGCCCGGTCCTTCATCAGCTGCTCGGGCGAGACGTAGAACGGAGCGCTCATCGGCTCAGGCACCTCCAGTCAGCGGGGCGTGGGGTCCGTCGGGCCGGCCCATCCGGCCGGCGATCACGCGCTCGGAGACCTCTGCGACGCGGTCCTCCTCGATCGTGCGTCCGCCCTCGGCGCCGATCAGGTGCACCATCGGGAAGATCCGTCGCGCGACGTCGGGCCCCCCGGTGGCGGAATCGTCGTCGGCGGCGTCGTAGAGCGCCTGCACGGCCAGGGTGATGACGTCGTCCTCGCCGAGGTCCGGGCGGTAGAGCTTCTTCAGCGCACCCCGGGCGAAGAGCGAGCCCGAACCCACTGCGTGGTAGCCGGTCTCCTCGTAGCGCCCGCCGGTCACGTCGTAGCTGAAGATGCGACCGGCCGCCGCGTCGACGTCGTACCCGACGAAGAGGGGCACCACCGCGAGGCCCTGCATGGCCATCGCGAGGTTGCCGCGGATCAGCGCCGAGAGCCGGTTCGCCTTGCCGTCGAGCGAGAGCCGGATTCCCTCGATCTTCTCGTAGTGCTCCAGCTCGGTCTGGAAGAGCCGGACCAGCTCGACGGCCAGCCCGGCCGTGCCGGCGATGCCGGCGGCGGAGAACTCGTCGGTGGCGAAGACCTTCTCGATGTCGCGCGAGGCGATGATGTTGCCCATCGTGGCACGCCGGTCACCGGCCAGCAGCACGCCGCCGGGGTACGTCGCCGCCACGATCGTGGTGCCGTGCGGCGCCAGGTCGTGGCCCTGGCCCGCCGGCAGCGTGCGTCGTCCGGGCAGCAGGTCGGGAGACTGGGAGGCCAGGAAGTCGGCGAAGGACGACGAGCCGGGCTGCAGGTAGCCCGCCGGCAGGCGCGGGTCGCCCCCGCTCACTGGCCGCCCTTCTGGATGAACGACTTCACGAAGTCCTCGGCGTTGGACTCCAGCACGTCGTCGATCTCGTCGAGGATGTCGTCGACGTCGCTGTCGAGCGCCTCCTTGCGCTCGGCGACATCGGTCTCCGGGGCGGTCTCGACCGACTCCTCGGTCTCCGTCGACTTGCGCGGCTGCTTCTGCTCCTGGGCCATGCTCCGACCCTAGCCGACGGCCCCGCCTCAGCTGGTGAGAGCCGCGAAGAGCTCGGAGGCGGTGGAGCAGCGGTCGATGAGGTCGCCGACGTGGGCCCGGCTGCCGCGCAGCGGGTCGATCGTCGGCACCCGCTGCAGCGACTCGCGCCCGGGCAGGTCGAAGATCACGGAGTCCCACGACGCCGCGGCCACCGCGTCGGGGAACTTCTCCAGGCAGCGGCCCCGGAAGTAGGCCCGGGTGTCGTGCGGCGGGTCGTGCATCGCGTCCTCGACGCAGGCGTCGTCGAGCAGCCGCTCGATGCGGCCGGCCCGGACCAGGCGCTGGTAGAGCCCCTTGTCGGGGCGGATGTCGGAGTACTGGTAGTCGATGAGCTGCAGCTTCGCGTCGTCCCAGGCCAGGCCGTCGCGCTGGCGGTACTGCTCGAGCAGCTGGAGCTTGGCCACCCAGTCGAGCTCGCCGGCCAGCGACATCGGGTCGCGCTCGAGCCGGTCGAGCACCGACTCCCAGCGGGCCAGCACATCGACGGTCTGGGGGTCCGCGTCGCTGCCGAGCCGGTCCTCGACGTACTTGCGCGCCAGGTCGAGGTACTCCATCTGCAGCTGCACCGCGGTGAGTCGGCGCCCGTCGCGCAGCGTGAGCAGGTGCGTGAGCCCCGGGTCGTGCGAGACCGAGCGCAGCGCGGAGACGGGGCTCTCCACGCTCAGGTCGGCGTCGATGAACCGGTCCTCGATCATCGCCAGCACCAGTGCGGTGGTGCCGACCTTGAGGTAGGTCGAGACCTCCGCGAGGTTGGCGTCGCCGATGATGACGTGCAGGCGGCGGTACCTCTCAGGATCGGCGTGCGGCTCGTCGCGGGTGTTGATGATCGGCCGCTTCAGCGTGGTCTCGAGACCGACCTCGACCTCGAAGAAGTCGGCGCGCTGGCTGACCTGGTAGCCGTGCTCGCGCCCGTCGGGCCCGATGCCGACGCGTCCGGCGCCGCAGACCACCTGACGGCTGACGAAGAAGGGCGTCAGGTGGTGCACGATGTCGGCGAACGGGGTGGAGCGGCGCATCAGGTAGTTCTCGTGGGCGCCGTAGGAGGCGCCCTTGCCGTCGGTGTTGTTCTTGTAGAGCACGATCGGTGCACCACCCGGCAGCTGCCCGGCGCGCCGGGCAGCGTCGAGCATCACCAGCTCCCCGGCCTTGTCCCAGCGCACGATGTCGAGCGGGGTGGTGACCTCGGGGGTGGAGAACTCGGGGTGGGCGTGGTCGACGTAGAGACGGGCGCCGTTGGTCAGGATGACGTTGGCCAGCCCCAGGTCCTCGTCGGTGAGCTGGGACTGGTCGGCGACCTGTCGTGACATGTCGAAGCCGCGCGCGTCGCGCAGCGGCGACTCCTCCTCGAAGTCCCAGCGGGCCCGGCGCGCCTTCACGGTCGCGCTCGCATAGGCGTTGACCACCTGCGAGGAGGCCACCATCGGGTTCGCGCTGGGCTGGCCGGGCACCGAGATGCCGTACTCGACCTCGGTCCCCATCACCCGTCTCACACTCATGCCCCGAGCCTACGCGGGTGCCGGCGGGCGGCCCGGCCGTAGGCTCGGGACCATGAGCGTGTGGGAGGAGCGGGTGCTGCCGCACCTGGTCGACCGGGCCCTGGCCACGCCGCCGGTGCAGCAGCTGCGGGCGGACACCTGCGAGGGCCTCGTCGGCCGCCTCCTGGAGATCGGGTTCGGATCCGGGCTCAACCTCGAGCACCTGCCCGCCGGGGTGGTCTCGCTCGACGCGGTCGAGCCCTCCGACCTCGGCTGGGCGCTGTCGCGGGCCCGGCGCCGCGAGAGCCGGGTGCCGGTGCGACGGGTCGGCCTCGACGGCCAGCGCCTCGACGCGCCCGACGCGGCGTACGACGCCGTGCTGTGCACCTTCAGCCTGTGCACCATCCCCGACGCCGACCTCGCGGTGCGCGAGGTGCACCGCGTGCTCCGGCCGGGTGGCCGGATGCACCTGCTCGAGCACGGCGTCTCCCCCGACGAGCGGGTGCGCGCGTGGCAGCACCGTCTCGAGCCGCTGCAGCGCCGGGTCGCCGGCGGCTGCCACCTGACCCGCGACCCGCTGCGGCTGGTGACCGGGGCCGGGCTGTTGGTCGAGGACAGCGAGCAGCGCTACCTGCCCGGCCCCACGCTCGCGCGGCCCTGGTCCTACGGCTACCGCGCGGTGGCCACCCGGCCCGCCTGAGCAGGGCAGAGCCCGCGCCTCACAGGTACTGCCCGGTGTTGGCCACGGTGTCGATGGAGCGGCCCGGCTCGGTGCCCTGCTTGCCGGTGACCAGGGTGCGGATGAAGACGATGCGCTCGCCCTTCTTGCCCGAGATCCGTGCCCAGTCGTCGGGGTTGGTGGTGTTGGGCAGGTCCTCGTTCTCCTTGAACTCGTCGACGCACGCCTGGAGCAGGTGGCTGACGCGCAGCCCGTGCTGGTCGTGGTCGATGAAGTCCTTGATCGCCATCTTCTTCGCGCGGTCCACGATGTTCTGCAGCATCGCCCCGGAGTTGAAGTCCTTGAAGTAGAGGACCTCCTTGTCGCCGTTGGCGTAGGTGACCTCGAGGAAGCGGTTCTCCTCGGTCTCGGCGTACATCCGCTCGACCGTGGCCCGGATCATCGCGTCGACGCACGCCGTGCGGTCACCGCCGAACTCGCCCAGGTCGTCGCTGTGCAGCGGCAGGCCGGGGGTCAGGTACTTGCTGAAGATGTCGCGGGCCGACTCGGCGTCGGGGCGCTCGATCTTGATCTTCACGTCGAGGCGTCCGGGGCGCAGGATCGCCGGGTCGATCATGTCCTCGCGGTTGGAGGCGCCGATGACCAGCACGTTCTCGAGCAGCTCGACGCCGTCGATCTCGCTGAGCAGCTGCGGGACGATGGTGTTCTCGACGTCGGAGGAGACGCCGCTGCCGCGGGTGCGGAAGAGCGAGTCCATCTCGTCGAAGAACACGATCACCGGGGTGCCCCTGCTGGCCTTCTCCCGGGCCCGCTGGAAGACCAGCCGGATGTGGCGCTCGGTCTCGCCCACGTACTTGTTCAGCAGCTCGGGGCCCTTGATGTTGAGGAAGTAGGACTTGACCTCGGTGCCCTGGCCCGACTCCGCGTTGCGCGCCGCGACCTTCTTGGCCAGCGAGTTGGCCACCGCCTTGGCGATCAGCGTCTTGCCGCAGCCCGGGGGGCCGTAGAGCAGCACGCCCTTGGGCGGCTTGAGCTCGTGCTCCTTGAACAGCTCGGGGTAGAGGTAGGGCAGCTCCACGGCGTCCTGGATCGCCTCGATCTGGCCGCGGAGGCCGCCGATCGACTCGTAGGCGATGTCGGGGACCTCCTCGAGCACCAGCTCCTCGACCTCGGACTTGGGCACCTTCTCGTAGACGTAGCCGGCGCGGGCCTCGAGCAGCAGCGAGTCGCCGGCGCGGATCGTGTCGCTGCGCAGCGGCTCGGCGAGCCGGACGACGCGCTCCTCGTCGGCGTTGGCGATGACCAGTGCACGCTCGCCGTCGGCGAGCAGCTCCTTGAACATCACGACCTCGCCGACCTGCTCGAAGTCGAGGGCGGCCACGACGTTCATCGCCTCGTTGAGCATCACCTCCTGGCCGCGGGTCAGCGCATCGAGCTCGACGCCGGGGCTGACGTTGACGCGCAGCTTGCGTCCACCGGTGAAGACGTCGACGGAGTCGTCGTCGTTGCGGGCCAGGAAGGTGCCGAAGCCGGCCGGCGGCTGAGCGAGCCGGTCGACCTCCTCCTTGAGCTTGGTGATCTGGTCGCGCGCCTCGCGCAGGGTCTGGGCCAGGCGCTCGTTCTGCGAGGTGACCGCGGCCAACGAGCGCTGGGCGTCGCTGAGGCGCATCTCCAGCCCGCGGGAGGCCCCGGGGCTCTCGCTGAGACGGCTCCGCAGGTCGGAGACCTCGGCCTCCAGGAAGCGGACCTGGCCGAGCAGCTCCTCCGGGCTGCGGCCGGACGAGCGGGACGGACCGGTGTTCGAGTTGCCATCGGATGTCGACATCAGCGCACCTCCTGTGTGGATCTCGACCCTACCCGCGACACCTCGTCAGGGAAGAGGCTCGCCGAGGTGCGCGCGAGATTTGCCGACGGCCCTCCCTGGCAGTCCTCGGGGTCAGTGCTCGGGGTCAGTGCTCGGGGGCAGGCTCCACAGGCAGTCCCGGCGGACGGGGCCCGGAGTAGTCGGGGCCGTAGGCGCCGGGCGCTGGACGCCGGGTCTTGCGCAGCGGCCTCTGGCCCGGGGCCAGCCGGCGGGCGGTGACCAGGAACGCGGTGTGCCCGATCATCTTGTGGCCGGGGCGCACGGCCAGGCCCTCGACGTGCCAGTCGCGCACCAGGCTCTCCCAGGGCTGTGGCTCGGTGAAGCCGCCGTGGGCGCGCACGGTCTCGACGAAGCGCGAGAGCTGCGTGGTGGTGGCGACGTAGGCGCACACGATCCCGCCGGGCACGAGCGCGCCGGCGGCGGCGTCGAGGCACTCCCAGGGGGCCAGCATGTCGAGGATGATCCGGTCGCAGCGCTCGCCCGAGGCGGGTAGTGCCTCGGCGAGGTCACCGAGCGTGAGCTCCCAGGCAGGGTGGGTCTGGTCGGCGGGAGCGCCGAAGAACTGGTTGACGTTGCGGCGGGCGACGTCGGCGAACTCCTCGCGACGCTCGAAGGAGGAGACCCGTCCCCAGGGTCCCACCGCCCGCAGCAGCGAGCAGGTCAGGGCGCCCGAGCCGACGCCGGCCTCCACGACCCGCGCGCCCGGGAAGATGTCGGCCATGGCGACGATCTGGGCAGCGTCCTTGGGATAGACCACGGCCGCGCCGCGCGGCATCGAGACCACGAACTCCGAGAGCAGGGGCCGGAAGACGAGGTACTCGCCGCCGGCGGAGCTGGCGAGGGTGAAGCCCTCCTCGCGGCCGATCAGGTCGTCGTGGTCGAGGTGGCCCTTGTTGGAGAAGAAGCGCTTGCCGGCCTGCAGCTCGAAGTTGTGCTTGCGTCCCTTGCTGTCGGTCAGGCGCACCCACTCGCCCTCGCGCAACGGGCCACGGTGCACGCCGGACCAGGCCTCGGCGGGCACGTCCGGGTAGGCCGCCCCCGGCTGCTGCACGCTCGGGGTCGGCTGGTCGATCTGGGTCGGGTTCGGCTGCTCGGGCACGGGCGAACCCTAGGCGGCGCCTCGGGGTCAGCGCGATTCGCGAAAGGCGCGGTCCACGTCGTCGGTGGCCAGCACCCCGTAGACCGAGTCGTCGGGATGCACCAGCAGGTACTCCGCCGACGGGGTGGAGGTGATGGCGCGCACCAGGTCCTCCCCGGTGATCCCCAGCGGCAGGCACAGCCCCGCCTCGAGGGTGCGGGCCACGCTCGAGACGGGGACCCAGGGCCGACGCTCCTGCGGCGTGGCGACGAGCGCCGCCTCGCTGACGAGGCCGACGGGCCGGCCGCTGGGGTCGAGGGTGACGATGCCACCGGCCTGCGCCTCGATGGCCCGGCGCACCGCCTCGGCCAGGGGCAGGTCGGCCGGCACGCTGATGGCGCGGCGGCCCAGGTCTCGGGCGACCAGACGGGGAAGGCGCGCGCGCAGTCGGGCCGAGGTCATCGCGGCCGTGGCGCCCGACCACAAGAAGATGGCGATGACCAGGACGAGCGCGAAGTCGAGCAGATCGGACTGCGCCCCGGTCAGCGGCTCCTGGACCAGCGGCCAGACCAGGACGGCCACGGCCGTGGCCCGCCCGCCCCAGCCGGCCACCACGGTGCCCCGGTGCATGTTGCCGGTCAGGCCCCACACCGCCGACTTCAGCACCCGGCCCCCGTCGAGCGGCAGGCCCGGCACGAGGTTGAGCACGCCCACGAGGAGGTTGGCGAAGATCAGGCCGTCGACCGCGAGCAGCAGCAGCCCCTCGGGGGTGAACGGGTGCACGGCGAGGGCGGCCAGCCCCACCGCGATGGAGGTGAGCGGGCCGACCACGGCGATCAGGAACTCCTCGCGCGGTCGTCGTGCCTCCCCCTCGATCGAGGTCATCCCACCGAGGAAGTGCAGGGTGATGGAGCTGATGGTGAAGCCGAAGCGGCGCGCCATCACCGCGTGGGAGGCTTCGTGCAGCAGCACCGAGCCGTAGAGCAGCACCGCGAACGCGGCGCCGGCGAGGTACTTCAGGCCTCCCAGCCCGGGCTGCACGTCGTCGACGAGCGGTGCGACGAGCACGGCGATCAGTCCCGCGACCAGGAACCAGGACGAGGAGACCAGCACGTCGCTGCCGGCGATGGTGCCGACCTTCAGGGTGCCCGGCGGTCGCGAGGACGCCCTGGGCTCGGGCGGGGTCGCGGACATCCCTCGAGGCTAGTCGACCCCCGCACGGGCACCGCCCCGGGACTGTCGGCACGAGCGCCTAGGGTTCGCGGCATGAGCCAGGCAGCCCCCGACCCGCTCCCCTCCCCGGCCGAGCGCGTCTCGACGCCGGTCGACGGGGTCAGGGTCGTGGGCGCGCTCTCGCCCAGCCGGGCCGGCGACTTCGTCACCTGCCCGCTGCTCTACCGCTTCCGCACCGTCGACCGGCTCCCCGAGCCGCCCTCTGCCGACGCAGTGCGCGGCACCCTGGTGCACAAGGTGCTGGAGGACCTGTTCGACCTCCCGGCCGCCGAGCGCACCCCTGCCCGTGCGGGCGACATGCTGGCGCCGAGCTGGCGGGCACTCGTGGCCGCCGAGCCCGAGCTGGCGGCGCTCTTCGACCCCGACCTGGCGGCGCGCGCCGACGACGGCCCCCCGCCCGACCTCGCGCACTGGCTCGCCTCGTGCCGCACGGTGCTCGAGCGCTGGTTCACCCTCGAGGACCCGACGCGTCTGGAACCGGCCGAGCGCGAGCTCTACGTCGAGACGCTGCTGGAGTCGAGATTGCTGCTACGCGGGTTCGTCGACCGGCTCGACGTGGCACCCGACGGCGCACTGCGGGTGGTGGACTACAAGACCGGGCGCTCCCCGGCGGTGGGCTTCGAGCAGCGCGCGCTGTTCCAGATGCGCTTCTACGCGCTGGTGCTCTGGCGCACCCGCGGTGTGCTGCCCGCGCTGCTGCAGCTGGTCTACCTGGGCAACGGCGAGATCGTGCGCTACGAGCCCGACGAGGCCGACCTGCTGGCCACCGAGCGTCGGGTCCAGGCGATCTGGGAGGCGATCAGCACAGCCCGCGAGAGCGGCGAGTGGCTGCCCCGGCGCAGTCGCGCCTGCGACTGGTGCGCCCACCGGGCCATCTGCCCGGCCTGGGGCGGGACGCCCCCTGCGCTGCCGGAGCCGGAGCCGAGGGCTCCGTGAGGACCTACAGCTCGTGGCGCTGGGCCCACTCTGCGGCCTGGGTGCGGTCCACGACCCCGATCCGCGCTGCCGGGGCCGGTGAAGCCGACCAGCGGGCGGACGACCCGCAACGACCTGTCGGCGTCGTCGGCGGTCACGGTGCCCTTGGCTGACGACGGCGGCGGTGAGGGTCAGGCTGCCGTTGCTCTCCTGGTCGACCTCGAGCCTCCAGATGCTGTCGGGTGCTCCGCGGCAAGGGCTCAGCGCAGCACCAGCTCGCCGAGGTCCTGGGGAGACAGCCCTTGGAGCGTGGGACGCAGCACCCGGCGCGGCCCGGGCAGCACCGGCACGTGGTTCTCGACCACCAGCACCGTGCAGCCGGCGGCCTCGGCGGACGCCGCCCCGGTGTTGGAGTCCTCGATGGCCACGCAGTCCTGCGGTGCGACACCGAGGGCGGCGGCCGCCGTCAGGTAGGGCTCCGGGTGCGGCTTGCCGAGCTCGACCTTGTCACCGGTCACGATGACCCGGAAGGTCTCGGCAGGCAGGTGCGCCAGGATCGGGGCCACGAAGCGCTCGTAGGACATGGTGACCAGCGCGCAGGCGATCCCCGCCGCGCGGGCGTCGAGCAGCAGCTCCCGCGCACCCGGCACCCACGGCACGGCCTGCTCGACGCGGGCCACGACCCCGTCGAGGAGCTCCTCGACGATCTGTTCGGGCGTCAGGTCGATGCCCATGTGCTCGCGGATGTAGCGGCCCGAGGTCAGCAGGTCGTTGCCGACCAGGTCGAGGGCCTGCGCCCGCGACCAGGTGCCGCCGTGCTTCTCGGCGAGGGCGAACTCGGTCTCGATCCAGTACGGCTCGGTGTCGACCAGGGTGCCGTCCATGTCCCACAGCAGTGCGGCCGGCGGGGGTCCGGTCGTCGTAGCCACCCTCAGTCCTCCGGGTCGTAGCCGAGGTTCGGCGAGAGCCAGCGCTCAGCCTCGGCGAGGCTCCAGCCCTTGCGCTCGGCGTACGCCTCGACCTGGTCGCGGGCGAGCCGGCCGACCACGAAGTACTGCGACTGCGGGTGGCTGAAGTACCAGCCGGACACCGAGGCGCCCGGCCACATCGCCATCGACTCGGTCAGCGAGATGCCGGTGCTGGCCTCGACGTCGAGCAGCTCCCACAGGGTCAGCTTCTCGGTGTGGTCGGGGCAGGCCGGGTAGCCGGGCGCGGGGCGGATGCCTTCATAGCGCTCGGCGATCAGGTCCTCGTTGCTCAGCTTCTCCTCGGGCTGGTGGCCCCAGAAGTCGGTGCGCACGCGCTCGTGCAGCCGCTCGGCGAAGGCCTCGGCCAACCGGTCGGCCAGCGACTCCAGCAGGATCGCGTTGTAGTCGTCGTGGGCGGCCTTGAAGGCCTCCACCCGCTCCGGGAGACCGATGCCGGCGGTGACCGCGAAGCCGCCCACGTGGTCGGCCAGGCCGGTCTCCCGCGGCGCCACGAAGTCGGCCAGCGACTTGTTCGGCACCCCGTCGCGGTGCTGGCCCTGCTGGCGCAGGTGGTGCAGGCGGGTGCGCTCGGTGGTGCGCTCGTCGTCGGCGTAGAGGATCGTGTCGTCCCCCTCGCCGGCGGCGGGGAAGAAGCCGTAGACGCCGCGGGCGCTGATCCACCTCTCCGCGACGACCCGGTCGAGCATCTCCTGGGCGTCGTCGTAGAGCCGGCGGGCGGCCTCGCCCGTGGCGGGGTTGTTGAGGATGTCGGGGAAGCGCCCCTTCATCTCCCAGGCGTTGAAGAACGGCTGCCAGTCGATGTAGTCGCGCAGCTCGGCCAGGTCGTAGTCCTCCAGCACGTGCGTGCCGGGGGTGCGTGGGGGCGTCGGGAGGTAGCCGCTCCAGTCGATCGGTGTGGCGTTGGCCCGGGCGTCGGCGTACGACAGCTTGGGCCGGTCGGTCTTGTGCGAGTGCCGCTCGCGCAGCGAGTCGTAGTCGGCCTTGACGTCGGCCAGCAGCGTCGTGCGCCGCTCGGCGTGCAGCAGCGCGGCCGCGGTCGGCACCGAGCGCGAGGCGTCCTTGACCCAGACCACCGGCCCGTCGTAGCGCGGGTCGACCTTGACCGCGGTGTGGGCGCGCGAGGTGGTCGCACCACCGATGAGCAGCGGGATCTCGAGACCCTGGCGCTGCATCTCGCTGGCCATCGTGACCATCTCGTCGAGCGAGGGGGTGATCAGGCCGGAGAGGCCGATGATGTCGGCGCCGACCTCGCGGGCGGTGTCGAGGATCTTCTGCGCCGGCACCATCACCCCCAGGTCGATGACCTCGAAGTTGTTGCACTGCAGCACCACGCCGACGATGTTCTTGCCGATGTCGTGCACGTCGCCCTTCACGGTGGCCATCACGATGGTGCCGTTGGTGTCCTTGGCGGTGGCGTACTCCGGCTTGTCGAGCTTCTCCTGCTCGATGAACGGGATGAGGTGGGCCACGGCCTTCTTCATCACCCGCGCCGACTTCACCACCTGGGGCAGGAACATCTTGCCGGCGCCGAAGAGGTCGCCGACCACGTCCATGCCGTCCATCAGCGGGCCCTCGATGACCTCGATCGGCCGCCCGCCCCGGGCGGCGATCTGGAGGCGCAGCTCCTCGGCGTCGGACTCGGCGTAGGTGTCGATGCCCTTGACCAACGCGTGCGTGATCCGCTCGGAGACCGGCAGCGCTCGCCACTCCTCGGTGGCGGCCTCCTTGGCCTCTCCGACCCGGTTGTGCTCCTCGGCGATCTCGAGCAGCCGCTCGGCCGCGTCGGGGCGCCGGTCGAGCACGACGTCCTCGATCCGCTCGCGCAGCTCGGTCTCGACCTGGTCGTAGACCACCAGCGCCCCGGCGTTGACGATGCCCATGTCGAGGCCGGCCTCGATGGCGTGGAAGAGGAAGACCGCGTGGATCGCCTCGCGGACCGGATTGTTGCCGCGGAAGGAGAAGCTGACGTTGGAGATGCCGCCGGAGACCTTGGCTCCCGGCAGGTTCTGCTTGATCCAGCGGGTCGCCTCGATGAAGTCCTGGCCGTAGGAGGCGTGCTCCTCGATGCCGGTCGCGACGGCGAAGACGTTGGGGTCGAAGATGATGTCCTCGGCCGGGAAGCCGACCTCGTCGACCAGGATCCGGTAGGCGCGCTCACAGATCGCCTGGCGACGCAGCAGGTTGTCGGCCTGGCCGTCCTCGTCGAAGGCCATCACGACCGCGGCGGCGCCGTACTTGCGGCACAGGCGGGCGTGGGCGACGAACGCCTCCTTGCCCTCCTTGAGCGAGATCGAGTTCACGATCGGCTTGCCCTGCACGTTCTTGAGCCCGGCCTCGATGACCTCGAACTTCGAGGAGTCGACCATCACCGGCACCCGGCTGATGTCGGGCTCGCTGGCGATGAGCTTGGTGAAGCGGTCCATCGCCGCGACGCCGTCGATCATGCCCTCGTCCATGTTGACATCGATGACCTGGGCACCGTTCTCGACCTGCTGGGCCGCGACGCTCAGGGCGGTGTCGTAGTCGCCGTCCTTGATGAGCGTGCGGAAGCGCGCCGAACCGGTGATGTTGGTGCGCTCACCGACGTTGACGAAGAGGCTGTCGTCGTCGATCGTGAACGGCTCGAGACCCGACAGGCGCATCGCCGAGGGCACCGTCACGGGCTGGCGCGGCGGGTGCACGGCGACGGCCTCGGCGATCGCGGAGATGTGCGCCGGGGTGGTGCCGCAGCAGCCGCCGACGATGTTGACGAAGCCGGCCTCGGCGAACTCCCCGACCACCGCGGCGGTCTCGGCGGCGGCCTCGTCGTACTCGCCGAACGCGTTGGGCAGCCCCGCGTTGGGGTAGACCGAGACGAAGGTGTCGGCGATCCGGGACAGCTCGGCGACGTAGGGCCGCATCTCGCGGGCGCCCAGCGCGCAGTTCAGCCCGATGGCCAGCGGCCGGGCGTGGCGCACCGAGTTCCAGAACGCCTCGGTGGTCTGGCCCGACAGGGTGCGCCCGGAGGCGTCGGTGATGGTGCCGGAGACGACCAGCGGCCAGCGCCGCCCGAGCTCCTCGAAGACGGACTCGACGGCGAAGATCGCCGCCTTGGCGTTGAGGGTGTCGAAGATCGTCTCGACGACCAGCAGGTCGCTGCCGCCGTCGAGCAGCCCCAGCGTGGCGGTGCGGTACGCCGAGACGAGGGCGTCGAAGTCGATGTTGCGGGCGCCGGGGTCGTTGACGTCCGGCGAGATCGAGGCGGTGCGGGTGGTCGGGCCCAGGGCGCCGGCGACGTAGCGCGGACGCTCGTCGGTGGCGACCACGTCGGCGGCGCGACGGGCCAGCCGCGCCGACTCGAGGTTGAGCTCGTAGGCCAGCTCCTCGAGGCCGTAGTCGGCCAGCGAGACGGCGTTGGCATTGAAGGTGTTGGTCTCGATCAGGTCGGCGCCGGACTCGAGGTACTCGCGGTGGATCGACTCGATGATCTCGGGCTGGGTCAGGGTCAGCAGGTCGTTGTTGCCCACCAGGTCGCTGGGCCAGTCGGCGAACCGCTCGCCGCGGTAGCCGGCCTCGTCGGGCCGGTCGCGCTGGATCGCGGTGCCCATGGCGCCGTCGATGACCAGGATCCGCTGGGCCAGGGCCGCGCGCAGCTCGTCGGTGGCGTCGCGGCGCCACTCCCCCGCGCCGACGCGCTCCATGGGGGTCTCGGTGCTGGGCTGGCTCACGCGGCTCTCCTCTCGTGGGGCGCCGGCGGCGCCCCGAGCGGGTCCCGCCAGCCTAGGAGGGTGTCCGAAGGCTGGACAGGGTGTTCAGATGGTGACACCGGCGCGCGCGGCGGGTGAAATCCCCGGGGAGGTGAGCAGGTGGGTGACTACGCTGGGTCGGTGATCGAGATCGAGGACGCCCCGGACCTGGTCGACCCCATCGTGATCGCCGCCTTCGAGGGCTGGAACGACGCGGCCGACGTCGCCTCGTCGGTCGTCGACCACCTGATGCTCGCCTGGGGTGCCCGGGTCGTCGGTGCGGTGGATCCCGAGGACTTCTACGACTTCCAGGTCAATCGCCCGATCGTGGGCAGCGACGAGCTCGGGCACCGCCGGATCACCTGGCCCACCACCCAGATCGCGGTGGCCTCGCCGCCCGACCTGGGCCGCGACATCATCCTGGTCCGCGGCATCGAGCCGAACATCCGGTGGCGGCAGTTCTGCGCCGAGCTGCTCGCCGCGGTCGACGAGCTGGGCGGCGAGCTGGTGGTGACCCTGGGTGCGCTGCTGGCCGACACCCCGCACACCCGACCGATCCCGGTCACCGGCACCGCCACCGAGCCCGAGCTGGTCGACCGCCTCAAGCTCGAGCAGTCGACGTACGAGGGCCCGACGGGGATCGTCGGCGTCTTCCAGGACGCGTGCGTGCGTGTCGACATGCCAGCGGTCTCCTACTGGGCGGCGGTGCCGCACTACGTCGCGCAGCCGCCCTGCCCGAAGGCCACGCTGGCGCTGATCGGGCAGATCGAGGACCTGCTGGAGATCTCGATCCCGCTCGGCGAGCTCCCTGAGGAGGCCCGGGCCTGGGAGCGGGGCGTCGACGAGCTGGCCGAGGACGACGAGGACGTCGCCGACTACGTGCGCGCCCTCGAGGAGACCCGCGACACCACCGACCTGCCCGAGGCCTCCGGCGAGGCCATCGCCCGCGAGTTCGAGCGCTACCTCAAGCGGCGCCAGAGCGACGACTGAGCCGCCGCGCCGCGCGTCAGAGCGCGAGGCCCAGGGCGGCGTCGAGCACCCGGTGCACGCCCAGCGCGGCCTCCGGGTCGGAGGTGTCGGCGAGCCCGTCGGTGCCCAGTGTGGCGCGCGCCCAGTCGTCGACCACACCGACTGCGGTGGCGGCGTCGAGGTCGTCGGCGCAGGCGGCCAGCACGCCCTCCACGACGGGAGCCGACGGCGCCCCGGCGCCCAGCGACAGGGCCCTGCGCCAGGTGGTGAGCATGTCGACGCTGGCCAGCAGGTCGGCGTCGGTCCACTCCCAGTCGGAGCGGTAGTGATGGCGCAGCAGGGTCAAGCGGATGGCCATCGGGTCGACGTCGGCGTGGCGCAGCGCCGAGACGAAGACCAGGTTGCCCTTCGACTTCGACATCTTCTCGCCGTCGTAGGCCACCATCCCGGCGTGGATGTAGACCTGGGCGAAGCGGGCACCGGGCTCGGCGACCTGGGCGTGGCCGGCGCACATCTCGTGGTGCGGGAAGACCAGGTCGCTGCCGCCGGCCTGCACGTCGAAGGCGCTGCCGAGGTGCTCCATCGCGATGGCGGTGCACTCGACGTGCCAGCCGGGGCGCCCGGGACCGAAGGTGCTGGGCCACGACGGCTCGCCGGGGCGCTCGCCGCGCCAGACCAGGCAGTCGAGCGGGTCCTTCTTGCCGGCGCGCTCGGGGTCGCCGCCGCGCTCGGGGAAGATCCGCAGCATCGTCTCGCGGTCCATCCCCGACGCCTCGCCGAAGGCGGGGTCGGCGTGCACCGAGAAGTACAGGTCGTCCTCGACCCGGTAGACCGACCCGCCGGCCTGGAGCCGCTCGATCAGGTCGATGACCAGCGGGATCGACTCGACGGCGCCGATGTAGTCGCGAGGCGGCAGCACCCGCAGCGCCTGCATGTCCTGGCGGAACAGCTCGGTCTCACGCTCGGCCAGCGCCATCCAGTCGACCCCGACCTTGGTGGCACGCTCCAGCAGCGGGTCGTCGACGTCGGTGACGTTCTGCACGAAGGCGACCTCGTGACCGGCGTTGCGCCACGCCCGGTGGAGCAGGTCGACGCCGACGTACGTCGCGGCGTGGCCCATGTGGGTGGCGTCGTACGGCGTGATGCCGCAGGCGTAGAGCCGGGCGGTGCCCTGCGGCACCACCGGGCGGCGCGTGCCGCTGGGGGTGTCGTGCAGCGAGACAGCCGGGCCGCTCACGGGGAGGGCGGGCATCTCCGGGGCAGTCCAGGCACGCATGGGACGAGCCTAGAGGGTGCGCCGCCCGGGTCGCGGATCGACCGCTCCCGCCGGGCTCAGAACGGCGGCCAGGGGATGGCCGGGCCGTCGGCCTCGGGGGCCGGCATCCTGCCACGGGCCAGGAGGCGCTCGCAGCGTCGGGCCAGCGCGTCGATCTCGGCGTCGCCGAGCAGCAGCGCGAGCCGGTCGACCAACCGCTCCCCCGCACCCCCGCACACCTGGTCGCGCACCCGCTCCACGGCGGCGCGGTCGGCGTCGGTCAGGGGCGTGCCCAGCCAGCCCCACAGCACGGTGCGCAGCTTGGGAGCGGTGTGGAAGGCGATGCCGTGGTCGACGCCGTAGCGCCGCCCGTCGCTCATCGCCAGCACGTGCCCGCCCTTGCGGTCGGCGTTGTTGAGCAGCACGTCGAGCACCGCCATCGAGCGCAGCGCGCTCGTGTCCTCGTGCACCAGGGAGACCAGCCGGTCCTCGGCGTCGTAGCCGTCGAAGACGTGCAGGTAGCCCTCGGGCGTGGCGCCGGAGGGCACCAGCGTCACGGCCTCGGCCTGCGGGTCGGGCTCCTGCCACTCCTGGACCATGCCCGGGCCGTGCGGGCCCTCACGCAGCCAGGTACGGGGCACCAGCACCGGCTGGTCGGGACCGGCGAAGACCTGCGCCACGAGGTACGCCGCGACCTCGCGGTGAGCCAGCACGGCGCCGGGGAAGTCCCACAGCGGCCGCTCACCGGCGATCGGCTTGTAGACGACCTGGAGCTCGCCGATGGTGCCCAGGAAGGTGGCGTTCGAGGCGGGCAGGATGCGCCCGCGCAGCTCGAGCTCGTGCTCGACCAGGTCGACCTGCTGCTCAGGGCTCACGGCGGCGGAACCCGTTGGCGCGCACGCACAGGTGGCCGTCGGGGTCGATCGGGTTGCCGCAGAACGGGCAGCTGGGCCGCCCGGCCTCGAGGACCTGCTCGGTGCGCTGCACGAAGGCCCGCGCGGCCCCGGCCTCGAGGCGCACCAGGAGCACCTCGTCGGGCTCGGGCTCCTCGAAGTCCTGATCGACCTGCTCCGGGGAGACCACCGCGGCCTCGGTGTAGGGGAAGACCTCGATCACGATGCGCTCGTCGTCGGGATCCCACGACAACGTCATCGTGCCCGCGCGGAACTCCTCGTCGATGGGCTGCTCGAGCGGGTCGGTGTCCTGCAGGCCCAGGGGCGCGACGGCCGGGATGACCGCGGTCGAGGTCTCGGAGCCCATCACCTCGTCGAGCAGCTCGTCGACCCGCTCGGCCAGCGCGGCGACCTGCTGCTTCTCCAGGGCCACGCTGACCACGCGGCTGCCGCTACGGGCCTGGAGGAAGAACGTGCGGGACCCGGGCTCGCCGACGGTGCCGGTGACGAAGCGCTCCGGCGGGTCGAAGGTGTGGACGACTGGCATGGCACTCAGCCTAGGGGCGCCGCGGAGCCGGACGACCCACCCGGTCGTCCAGGCAGGGGCTCGTCGGGCCCGGCGCCACCGCCCACCGGGGCTCCCTCGGTGCTGTCGGCCGCTGCGGCAGCGTCGGTCTCGGTCTCGGGCTTGGGCGCCAGCCAGGACAGGTCGCCGGCGTGGGTGTTGCTGGCCAGCACGTAGGGCCGCTGCTCGGTGTAGCGCACCATCGAGATCGAGGCCGGGTCGACTCCGATGCGCTGGAAGAGGTCGAGGTGCAGGCCGAGCGCGTCGGCGAGCACCGACTTGATGATGTCGCCGTGGCTGACCACCGCCCACACCGCGCCCGGGCCGTGCTCGACCTCGACCCACGCGTCGAGGCGGCGTACGGCGGCCACCGCGCGCGCCTGCATGCCGGCCATGGACTCCCCGCCCGGGAAGGTCGCCGCCGAGGGCTGGCTCTGCACGGTGCGCCACAGGGGCTCGCCCGCCAGGTCCTTCAGTGCGCCGCCCTGCCAGTCGCCGTAGTCGCACTCGGTGACGCCCTCGTCGGTCTGGAGGACCGGCGGCGCGGACTGCTGGGCCAGCACCGCCTCGGCGGTCTGGCAGCAGCGCAGCATCGGGCTGGTCACCACCGCCGCCAGCGGCACCCCTGTGAGCCGCTCCCCCGCCCGCTGCGCCTGCGCACGCCCGGTCTCGTCGAGCTCGACGCCGGGGGTGCGCCCGGCGAGGACGCCGGTGGCGTTGGCGGTCGTGCGTCCGTGCCGGATCAGCACCATCGTGGCCATGCCCGGACTGTAGCCGGGCACCCGCGAGGCGCCCGGGGCACTAGCGTGTCCCCGTGATCGTCGACGCGGCCGTCTACCACGACGGCGTCCGGACCCCCGTGGACTGCGAGCACGCCGACTACGCGGCGCTGCGCGAGCGGGCCAGCGAGCGGGGCGGTTTCGTCTGGGTGGGGCTGCACGAGCCCGCGCCCGAGGAGCTGAGCGCCGTCGCCGAGGCCTTCGACCTGCACCAGCTGGCGCTCGAGGACGCGGTGAAGGCCCACCAGCGCCCCAAGCTGGAACGCTACGAGCACGGGCTCTTCCTGGTGCTGAAGACGCTCTGGTACGTCGACGAGGAGGACGCGGTCGAGACCGGCGAGGTCAGTCTCTTCGTCGGCGAGGACTTCGTGGTCAGTGTGCGCCACGGCCACGGACTCGAGCTCAGCCCGGCCCGCTCCTTCCTGGAGTCCAGCGAGCAGGTGCTCACCCACGGGCCCTCCTCGGTCGTGTACGCCGTCTGCGACCGGGTGGTCGACGGCTACCTCAGCGTGGTCGACGAGCTGCAGGTCGACGTCGACGAGGTCGAGGTCTCGGTGCTCTCCGCCGCCCGCACCAACGACTCGGTGCGCATCTACACCCTCAAGCGCGAGATCGCCGAGGTGCGACGGGCCGTCCAGCCGCTGCGTGACCCCTTGCAGCGCTTCACCGAGGGCAACGTGCACGGCATCGACACCGAGGCGGGACCGTTCTTCCGTGACGTGCTCGACCACCTGCACCGTGCCGCCGAGCTCGTCGAGAACCTCGACTCGCTGCTGTCGACCGCGTTCGACGTGCACGTCGCACGCCTGCAGCTGCAGCAGAACGACGACATGCGCAAGATCTCCGCCGGCGCCGCGCTGGTCGTCGTGCCGACCCTGATCGCCGGCGTCTACGGCATGAACTTCGAGCACATGCCCGAGCTGGGTTGGGCGCTGGGCTACCCGTTCGCCCTGCTGCTGATGGTGGCGGTCTCCGGGCTGCTGTGGTGGCAGTTCCGGCGCTCCGGCTGGTGGTGACCGCTCGCCGGGCGCTCAGGCGGTCCGCACCGCCCGGATGATCTTGCGCCGCAGCACCACGCGGCGGGTGCCGTCGGCGGTGATCTGCACGCGGTCGAGCTCCCAGCCACCGTGCTCGGCGCGTTCGACGAGCAGCTTGGTCACGACGTTGCGGCTGAACTCGCGGGAGAACGACACGCGGTCGAACTCCCACTCCACTCCGCGGCGCACGGGGCGCAACGGGGTGCGGCTCATGGTGCCTCCTCGAGACGGTCGGGTGGTGCGGCAGACAGTCTTCCGGACCGGCTCAAGCGCGTCGTCAGTCGGCCGAGACGTCGTCGAGGGCCGCGGTGATCTCGCTGGGCAGCACGACGTCCTCGGTGGCCAGGGCGGCGGCCAGCTGGGCGGCGGTGCGCGCGCCGACGATCGGAGCCGTCACGCCGGGCCGGTCACGGACCCAGGCCAGCGCCACCTGCAGTGGGCTCAGGTCGAGGCCCTCGGCGGCGCGGGCCACCGCCTCGACCACGCCGGCGGAACGCTCCTCGAGGTAGGCGCCCACGAAGGAGGAGAACTGCGAGGTCGCGGCGCGGGAGTCGGCGGGGGTGCCGGTGCGGTACTTGCCGGTCAGCACGCCGCGGCCCAGCGGCGACCAGGCGAGCACGCCCAGCCCGGTGGCCTCGGCGGCGGGCAGCACCTCGTGCTCGATGCCCCGGTTGAGCAGGGAGTACTCGACCTGGGTCGAGGCGAGCACCGTGCGCCCGGGCACCGCACGCTGCCAGGTGGCGGCCTGGGCGCTCTGCCAGCCGGTGTAGTTGGAGATGCCGACGTACGACGCCCGGCCGCTGCTCACGGCCAGGTCGAGCGCCGAGAGCGTCTCCTCCAGCGGCACGCCGTCGTGCCAGGTGTGCACCTGCCACAGGTCGACGTGGTCGACGCCCAGGCGGCGCAGCGAGGCATCGAGGGTGCTCAGCAACCGCCCGCGCGAGGTGTCGACGCGCAGCTTGCCCTTGCGCAGCCCCAGGCCGGCCTTGGTGGCCAGCACGACGTCGTCGCGGTCGACCACGTCGCCGACCAGCGAGCCGAGCAGCTCCTCGGAGTGCCCGTCGGCGTACGCCGCGGCCGTGTCGACGAGGGTGCCGCCGGCCTCGACGAACGAGACCAGCTGGTCGCGCGCCTCGTGCTCGTCGGTGTCCCGGCCCCATGTCATCGTCCCCAGGCCGAGGCGGGAGACGCGGAGCCCGGTCGCGCCCAGTGAGCGTTGCTGCATGGCGACAACCTAGCGGCGCCGCCCGCGTGAGTCGGCGTCGGCTCGCCCGACGACGTCTCCTAGGCTGACCCGCGTGCTGGACCTCCTCAAGGCTGTCGTGCTCGGCCTCATCCAAGGGCTCACCGAGTTCCTCCCGATCTCCAGCAGCGCCCACCTGCGGATCTTCCCCGAGCTCTTCGGCTGGGGCGACCCGGGCGCAGCGTTCACCGCGGTGGTGCAGATCGGCACCGAGCTGGCGGTGCTCATCTACTTCCGCCACGACATCTGGCGCATCGGCTCGACCTGGGTGCGCTCCCTGGTGCAGCCCGAGTGGCGCGGCCACGTCGATGCCCGGCTGGGCTGGTACATCATCATCGGCTCGCTGCCGATCGTGGTGCTGGGCATCGCCCTCAAGGACGTCATCGAGCAGGACTTCCGCAGCCTGTGGATCATCGGCACCACCCTGATCGTGCTGGGCATCGTGCTCGGCATCGCCGACCGCTACGGCCGCAACGACCGCGCGATCAAGAAGATGCGCCTGCGCGACGCGCTGCTGATGGGCTTCGCCCAGGCCGCCGCGCTCGTCCCGGGCGTCTCCCGCTCGGGGGCCACCATCTCGATGGGCCGGTTCCTGGGCTTCGAGCGCGCCGCCGCGACCCGCTTCGCGTTCCTGCTGGCCATCCCCGCGGTCGTCGGGGCCGGCCTCTTCCAGCTCTCCGAGATCCCCGGTGGCGACAACGCCTACGGCTGGGGCCCCACGTTGGTGGGCACCGTCGTCTCGTTCATCGTCGGGTACGCCGCCATCGCGTGGCTGCTGCGCTACGTCAGCACGAACTCCTACACCCCGTTCGTGATCTACCGCGTCCTGCTCGGCGGCACGGTGCTGGTGCTCCTGGGCACCGGGGTGCTCACCGCCTGACCCAGCAACCCGCGGGGCCGACGGCTCAGACGTCGTCGAGGAAGGTGTCGAAGACCCGCGCGCCGAACTCCAGCGCGTCGACCGGCACCCGCTCGTCGACACCGTGGAAGAGGGCGGTGAAGTCGAGGTCGGCGGGCAGGCGCAACGGGGCGAAGCCGTAGCTGCGCATCCCGAGCTTGCGGAAGTGCTTGGCGTCGGTGCCGCCGCTCATCAGGTACGGCGCCACGATGCCCTCGGGGTCCTCGCTGAGGATCGAACGGTTCATGGCGCGCACCAGGTCGCCGTCGTACGGCGTCTCCCAGGGCTGCTGGTGGGAGAGGTGCTCGATCTCGACGCCCTCGCCGACGAGCTCGGCGAGGGTGGCGAAGAACTCGTCCTCGAAGCCGGGCAGGAAGCGGCCGTCGACGTGGGCGGTGGCCTCGGTGGGGATGACGTTGACCTTGTAGCCGGCGCTGAGCATGGTCGGGTTGGTGGTGTTGGAGATGACCGCACCGAGCATGCGGGCGGCACCGCCGAACTCCTCGATCAGCGTCGGGGCGTTCTCGGGCGTGGCCTGCACCCCGGCCAGGTCGCCGACGCTGGCCAGCAGGACCTCCATCGTGGGGGTCAGCCGCACCGGCCAGTCGTGGGCACCGACGCGCGCCACGGCCGCGGTGAGCCGCGAGACGGCGTTGTCGGTGTTGAGCATCGAGCCGTGCCCGGCGCGCCCGCGGGCCGTCAGCCGCATCCAGGCCATGCCCTTCTCGGCAGCCTCGACCAGGTACATCCGGCGCCCGCGCACGGTGACGGAGAAGCCGCCGACCTCGCCGACGGCCTCGGTGACGCCCTCGAACAGCTCGGGGTGGTCGCGCACCAGGACCTCGGCGCCCTTGTGCCCGCCCGCCTCCTCGTCGGCGGTGAAGCACAGCACGATGGGTCGCGTCGGGATGTTCCCGGCCCGCTGGCGCGCGCGCACCACGCTGAGCAGCATCGCGTCGAAGTCCTTCATGTCCACGGCGCCACGACCCCACACGTACCCGTCCTGGATCTCGCCCGAGAACGGGTGCACCTGCCAGTCCTCGGCCGCGGCCGGCACCACGTCGAGGTGGCCGTGCAGCAGCAGCGCGTCGCCCTCGGTGCCGCCCCAGCGAGCCACGACGCTGGTGCGGCCCGGCTCGGACTCGTAGAGCTGCGAGGCGATCCCGACCTCGTCGAGCAGCGCGGCCACGTGCTCGGCGGCCTTGCGCTCCCCCGGGCCCTCCTGGTCTCCGTAGTTGGAGGTGTCCATCCGGATCAGGTCGCGACAGATGTCCACGACCTCCGCGGCGGGGTCGTAGCCGCGCGCTGCCTCGGTCTCCGGGCTGCGCTCCTGGTGGGGGTCCTGGGCGGGGGTCGACATGGCACCAGCATGGCACCGACACGGTGGCTGTCCACCCCGTGACGGGTGGGGCGTGAGGGGTGCGGCTCACCGCTGCTGCGGCGTACGCTGGTGGGCAGGGCCCGATGCGAGGTTTCGGCCCCTGCTTTGCTACTGTTCCACCGCACTCGTCCGGGTGGCGGAATAGGCAGACGCGCTAGCTTGAGGTGCTAGTGCCCGTATTAGGGCGTGGGGGTTCAAGTCCCCCCTCGGACACTGGAAAGGCCCCGGCTCCACGGGGCCTTTTCTTCATTGTCGGGCCGATGGGCCCTGGGCCCCGCCCCCGGGCGCGAGCACCATGGACGGATGAGCGCACACCCCGACAGCCGGGCGGTCGCCGAGCAGGCGATGGCCGACCTGACGAACGTCCTCACCAGGACCACCGACCACCGGGTGCTCAACGTGCAGTGCCGCCACGCCCACCACCTCGCCGCTGTCTACGACACCCCCGCCGGGCTGGTCTACCGGGCGGCCACGGGGCCGCACGCGCACGGTTCCAAGGACTTCGTCGACACCGCGCACGGCGGCGGGCCCGGCCACCTCTTCACCGACCTGCTCGAGGCCGACCACCTGGTGGACGACGAGGTGCCTGCGTGGTGCGACTGCGGGCACTGGTCGCTGTCCAGGTCCGACCTGCTGGCACGCACTCGAGACGGGGGCGGCACCGTCCACCTGCCCTGACGTCGGTCCCCCACGGCGTGAGTGCACCGCGTGGACCGCGCGGGGGCGTCGCTCGCGTGCGCCGGAAGCTGTCGGTACGGTCGGGCCAGCACCGATCCACCGACCACCGCCCTCCCGGGAGGTCCTCGTGCTCGACGCGATGCCGCTCGACGTGGCCTGGCTCGTGTTCGCGATCTGCGCCGCCGTCATCGGCGTCGCCGGCGTGCGCCTGGCCGGCCTGGTCGACCGGATCGCCGACCGCACCGGTCTCGGGGAGGCCGTCGCCGGCGCGGTGCTGATGGGCCTGACCACCTCGCTCAGCGGCAGCGTGCTCTCCGTCTCGGCCGCGGTCTCCGGCGAGGCGGAGCTGGCGATGTCGAACGCCGTCGGCGGGATCGCGGTGCAGACCCTCTTCCTGGCGGTGGCCGACATCGTCTACCGGCGCGCCAACCTCGAGCACGCGGCCGCCTCGATCGGCAACATGATCCAGGGCGCGCTGCTGATGTGCCAGATGTCGTGGCTGCTGATCGCCTTCGCGATGCCGCAGTGGACCATCGGCCACGTCCACGTGGTCACCCCGCTGCTCCTCGCCTCCTACGTCTACGGCCTGCGGCTGGTCCGCCAGACCCAGGCCGACCCCATGTGGGCACCGGCCCGCACCCGCGAGACGCGGATCGACGAGCCGGAGGAGGCCAACCAGCGCGAGTCCCTGGTGGCGCAGGTCGTCGCCTTCCTGCTGCTCGCGGCCACCATCGGGACCGCCGGCTACGTGCTCGAGAAGAGCGCGACCGTCATCGTGGCCGAGACGATGCTGGGCGCCGCGCTGGTCGGCACGCTCTTCACCGCCGTCGTCACCTCGCTGCCCGAGCTGGTCACCACCGTCGCGGCCGTGCGCAACGGAGCCCTGACCCTGGCGGTGTCGGGGATCATCGGCGGCAACGCCTTCGACACCCTCTTCGCGGCCTTCTCCGACGTCGCCTACCGCGAGGGCTCGATCTACCACGCCGTCTCGAGCACGGTGGTCTTCTGGACCGCCCTGGGCGCGCTGATGACGGCCGTGCTGCTGATGGGGCTGATCCGACGTGAGGAGCGCGGGCCGGGGCGCATCGGCTTCGAGAGCGTCGCGATGATCGTGCTCTACGCCCTCGGGGTCACGGTCGTCGTCGCGGGCACCTGAGCGTGTCGTCGGGCGCCGTGGCTCGTTGAGCGGGCACCGACCTGTGCCGCTCACCACCCTGGAGGACCCACGGTGCCCCTGCCCCGCTGCCTGACCACCTCGATCGCGCTGCTGGCCGTGCCCGCGCTGCTGCTCGGCGGCACCACGGCCGGAGCGGTGGCCTCCGCGGAGCGCGAGCCGGGCCCGGAGCCCGGCTCGGCGGCGTACGTGCAGCGCGACACCCAGAACGTCGCCGACGCCTACGCGCGCATCCACGGCGAGGGCGGTCAGCTGCGCAACCCCGCCTACCTGCCCGCGCTGGTCGCGCAGAGCTCCGCGGTGTCGGTGGCCCAGCTGCTGGCCCAGGTCGCAGAGCCGACCCGTCCGGCCCTGACGGCCGGCAACCTGGTGCCCGGCTGGGACGTCGGCAACCCGCTGCGTGCCTCGTGGTCGGGCACCCGGGGCCGCTCGCGACGGGTGGCCTTCACCAACCGCTACGGCGCGCTGCTGCGCGGCACCGTGTGGGCGCCCGCCGAGCGCGCCCGCGACCCCTACACCGGCCGGCGGCTGCGCGGGCCGTTCCCGGGCGTGGTGATCACCCCGGGCTCGGTGCAGGGCTCGGAGGGGATGTACGAGTGGCTGGCCCAGGACCTGGCCGAGCGCGGCTACGTCGTGCTGACCTACGACGTGCAGGGCCAGGGCGGCAGCGAGACCTTCCCGCACCCCGACGGCTCGGCGTTCCCGTTCTGCGACCCGACCGCGCAGACGCCGCCCGCCGAGGTCACCGACGAGATGACCGACTGCCCGGGGGTGCCGTTCCAGCAGCAGGCGAACTTCGAGGTCGGCACCCGCGACGCGCTGTCCTTCCTGCTCGCGACGCCGGCCCGGCCGTGGGCCAACCCGGGCAGCACCGGGGCCACCGTCGACGCCGCCAACCCGTTCCACCACCTCCTCGACCGGCGCCGCGAACGGCACCCGGTGGCCCCGGGGCGTCGTCACCGGATCGCGCTCGTGGGCCACTCCCTCGGCGCCGCCGCGGTCTCGCAGGTGCAGGCCGTCGACAAGCGGGTCGCCACCGTGGTGGCGCTCGACAAGCTCGGCTCGACCTCGGGCGAGGACTCGGTGACCCCGGTCGTGCCCGCGCTGGGTGTGCAGTCGGAGTACGGGTTCGCCGTCACACCGTGGCCGCTGTCCGGCGGGAGCTCGATCACGCCACGGCCCAGCCCGGACGGTCCGGACCCCCGGCGCGAGAGGGCGACCGGGTGGGACGCCTGGGACGCCGCCGGCGTCGACTCGATGGTGCTGGTCCCCCGCGCCTCCACGCACCTGGAGTACACCGACATCCCGCTGGTGCTGCCGGCCAGCCGCTGGGGGCAGGCGCTGACCAGCGTCACGGTGCAGCGCTGGCTCGACCGTTACCTCAAGCACCGCGGCGGGCCGCGGGTACTGCTGCGGCAGCGGATCGACTACCTCGAGCCGACGGGAGGCGGCACCTGGTCACCGGTGCGGCTGCGCCGCGACGAGCACCTGAGCTTCTACTACTGCTCCTCCTACCGCCTGGACGCCCCTCGACGCACCCCGCGCCGAGTCCTGCGCGACGGGGACGTCACCGACGTGGGCTGCTGAGCCAGGTGTCCTAGGCCGAGGCGCCCTCGGCCACGGCGATCCGCAGCGCGCGCAGGTAGCCCGCGAAGCCGTCGGGGGCCCGTCCGTGCTCGCGCGCCGAGGTGATGACCGGACGCCCCTGCCGCACCGCGGGCGTCCCGGCCTCGAGCAGGGCCCGGACCAGCTCGACGTCCTCGCCGGTGCCGAGGTCGGCGAAGCCGCCCACGGCCCGGTACGCCGAGAGCCGCACCCCGAGGTTGGCGCCGTGCACGTGCAGCCTCCCGCCGCGGTGCCGCTCGTGCCAGGCGGCCAGCACGGACGCCTCGAGGCCGGCCGCGTCGGGCTGCACCGGGCCGACCAGCAGGTCGTGACCGTGCTCCGCGGCGGCGAGGTGGTCCTCCAGCCACGACGCGGGGACCCGGCTGTCGGCGTCGGTCGTGGTCACCCACGTCCGCCCCCACGGTTGGCAGTCCTGTCCCGAGGTCGCCTCGTCGACCCCCAGGGCGCGAGCGGCCCCGACGCTGCGGGCACCACAGTGCACCGTGCGGACGTCGTGGCCGGCCGCCACCTCGGCGCTCGCGTCGGTGCAGGCGTCGAGCACGACCACGACCTGCACGCGCGGTGCGGCGGCTCGCGCGCGCACGCGTGCGGCCGCGGTGTCGATGGCCACCAGGCAGGCGCTGAGGACCTCCTGCTCGTCGTGGACCGGGACGACCACCACGAGCGAGTCGATGCCGCTCACTCGGTGGGGTCCGGCAGGCGGTGCCCGGGGCCGAGGAGCAGCAGCTCGACGTCGCGGTCGCGGTACTCGGCGATGCGCGACCAGCCCGGCAGCGCCTCGAAGGCCCGGTGCACCGCAGCCCCGTCGAGCGGCCAGCCCTGCACGGGGTGGCGCCAGTGGGCCAGCAGCACGAGCCCGTCCCGGTCGAGACCGTGGGCGCTCTGGCGCACCAGCGCGTCGAGGTCGACCGGGCTGAGGAAGTAGCCGACCTCGCTGAGCACGATGACGTCGTAGCGCCCGTCGGGCCAGTCCTCGGGCAGCAGCCGCTGCTGCACCTCGACGTTGACGAGGTCCTCGGTACGGCGACGGGCGGCCGTGACGGCCGCACGGCTGGAGTCGACGGCCAGCACGTCGTCACAGCGCTCGGCCAGGGCCCGGGTCAGCACCCCGGTCGAGCACCCCACCTCGAGCACCCGACCGTGGTGGCGGGCCGGCAGCATCGCCAGCGTCAGGGCTCGCTTGCGCTCCTCGTACCACCGGGTGTCGGCGCCCCAGGGCTCCGCGACGCTGCGGTGCAGCTCGTCGAGGGTCTCGTCGCGCGCAGGCGCCTCGACGAAGACCTCCTGCTCGCCGAGGAAGTGCGCCAGCATCTCGGGCTGGAGCAGGGCCTCGTCGCCGGGCGCCTCCGAGAGCGGGCGCACCTGGGAGGCGTGGGCGTGCACGGCGTGCCGCTTGTAGGTGCAGGTGCCCGGGTCGAGCGGAAGTCGGCGCAGGTCGACCCAGGGCGCGTCGTGGGGCTCGGCCCGGTGCCAGAACCAGATGGGGTACTCCAGCAGGCGGGCGCCCGTACGACGCGCAGCGGCGGCGCAGATCCGTCCCGCGGCGTCGTGGTCGGGGTGTCCGTCATGGCGCCACGGGCCGACCAGCAGGGCCCGGCTCCCGTCCCCGACGAGGGTGCTGAGCCGGTCGGTCCAGCGTGCCTCGTCGTCGCCGACGTGGCCGTCGGCGGAGCCCCAGCACTCGACCGGGACCTGCTCGGCGGCGCCGCCGAGCGCGCTCAGGGCGGCCTGCGACTCCTCGAGGCGGCGCGCCGCGAGCTGGTCGCGGGTGTGGGTGGGCGAGGACGGGTGGCTGGCCTCCCCCGCGGTGAGCAGCACCATCTCGATCCGGGGGCGCTCGTCGTCGGGCAGCTGGAGCAGCCGGGACAGCAGCCCGCCCGCGCCGAGGGACTCGTCGTCGGGGTGGGCGGCCACCACGACGACGTGCTCCAACCGTCGACCATCCCGTGCGGAGAGCTCCAGCGGCGGCACCCCGGACCATCGGTGGTCGTCGTGCCAGGTGCTCGCCGGGGTGCCCGGCACGTCGTGCCTGAAGGAGGTCGGGCTCATGTCCACCACGGCCCCTCCTGCTCCGCGTGCCGCCCCAGAGCGGCGAGGTCGCGCTCGGCGTGGTGCTGACGCAGGTAGAGGCGCAGGTCGGCGAGGGCGGCGGCGTAGGCCGCCTCACCGACCTGCGGGCCCGGCCCCAGCGCGTGCTCGCAGGCGGCGAGCACTCCCTCGGCGGCCGCGACGACGATCGAGCGCACGCGGGTGGCCAGCGCCGCGGCGGCCGCGCCGGAGGCGGCGCCGGAGTCGACGACCGCAGCGGCCCCGGCCAGCGCGGCCCGGGCCGCGGTGAGGTGCTGGTCGACCGCGCCGAGGTGCAGGTGGCCCACCTGGTCGAGCTCGCGACCGGCCGGCCGCGCCAGGCGGCGAGCCAAGCCGATCGACCCGCCGTACCAGACGGCGGCGACGCCGATGCCGCCCCAGGCGAAGCCGTCGCGCCGCAGGTACCAGCCGGGCGCGCCGACCGGCGCGGCCGGGGCGCCGTCGACCTCGATCGGGGTGCTGACCACGTCGGGCAGCCCGCGGGGCACCCACTGCTCGTCGTCCTCGCCGGTGCGCACCGCCGGGTCGCGCAGGTCGAGCGCGAAGAGCCCGCGGGTCTCGTCGTCGATCCAGGCGGTGACCAGGGCGTGGCTCAGGTGCGAGGCGAGCGAGCACCACGGCTTGGTGCCGTCCAGCACCCAGCGCTCGCCGTGCCGACGAGCGGACAGACGGGCACCGGGGCCCTCTGCGGCGAAGACGCCCCAGGTGGCACTCCGGTCGGCGCCGGCGGGGGTGTCGCCCCCGGCCTCGTCGAGGATGGCCAGCGCGTCGAGGTGCGGCTCGACGGCGCGGGCCAGCTGCAGGTCGTGGGCGCCCAGCGTGGCCAGTGTCGACCACAGCGTGGCGGTGTCGCCGGCGGCGGGGCGCGGCACGAGGCCGCCCAGCTCGGCAGCGAGCTCGAGGTGGCCGACGAGGTCTCCTCGCTTGGTGCCCTCGGCCAGGCGCCGGGTCACCAGCTCACGGGACCGGTCGGTCCGTCCTCCTGGCTGGGTTGCGGGCCGTGCTGGCATGGGTGGGTCGAGAGTCACCCAGGGATCCATGCAGTGCTCTCCTCACGCAGGGGATGTACGCCGCCGACCCGGCACCGTCGGGAGCAGCTGCGTAAGAGCTCCGTACGGGCGCCGAGCCCGCGACTACTACCCCTTAACCTTTGCAGGGCACCGTCAAACGCCATCGGCGTCGTTTCACCCCTAGGAGGGAGAGATGGTCGGGCGGCTAGGCTCCGCAGGTGCCCACGACCACCCCGTTCCGCCTCGGCTTCGTCACCGGAGCCACCCCTGACAAGTGGGCGCGCACCTGGCGCGACCGCTCGCGCGACCCCCTCGAGCTGGTGCCGGTCGAGCAGGAGGGCCAGGAGCGCGCGGTGCGCGACGGCGAGGTCGACATGGTGCTGGCGCGCCTGCCCGTGGACCGCGACGGGCTGCACTGCATCAGCCTCTACGAGGAGCGGGTGGTCGCGGTGATGGGCCACGAGCACGTGGCCACCGTCGTCGAGGAGGTCGGCACCGACGACCTCGCAGACGAGCAGCTCGTCGCACCGCACGTCTCGGGCTGGACGCCCCGGGCTCCGCAGCTGGACTGGCCGGCGATGAGCGTGGGCGAGGCGGTCGAGACCGTGGCCGCCGGCACCGGCGTGCTGCTGGTGCCGATGGCGGTGGCCCGCCTGCACCAGCGCAAGGACGTGACCTACCGGCCCGTGCACGACCTCGAGGGGACCACGGTGGGCCTGGTGTGGCGCACCGACAACGAGGACCCGCGCGTGCAGACCTTCATCGGGATCGTGCGCGGGCGCACGGCGAACTCCTCGCGCGGCTGAGCCGCACCAGGGCCGGGGCCTGCTACCAGGACGTGGCCAGCGGGCGCCCCTCGGTGTAGCCGGCGGCCGACTGCACCCCGACGACGGCACGCTCGTGGAGCTCTCCCAGCGACGCGGCGCCGGCGTACGTGCAGGCCGAGCGCACGCCCGAGCAGATCTCGTCGACCAGGTCCTCGACACCGGGTCGCTGGGGGTCGAGGTACATGCGCGAGGAGGAGATGCCCTCCTCGTAGAGCCCCTTGCGGGCCCGGTCGTAGGCGGACTCGGCGGACGTCCGGTGGGCGACCGCCCGCGCCGACGCCATGCCGAAGGAGACCTTGTAGGAGCGCCCGGCGTCCTCGACCAGGTCGCCAGGGGACTCGTGCGTGCCGGCGAACCAGGAGCCGATCATCACGCTGGAGGCCCCGGCCGCCACGGCGAGCGCGACGTCACGGGGGTGCCGTACGCCGCCGTCGGCCCACACGTGCCCGCCGGCCTCCCGAGCGGCCGCCGCGCACTCCAGCACGGCCGAGAACTGCGGGCGTCCGACCCCGGTCATCATGCGGGTGGTGCACATCGCGCCCGGTCCCACGCCGACCTTGACGATGTCGGCCCCGGCGCCCAGCAGCGCGCGGGTGCCGCCGGCGTCGACGACGTTGCCGGCCACGACCGGCACCTGCGGGTCGAGGGCGCGCACGGCGCGCAGCGCCTCGAGCATCCGGTCCTGGTGGCCGTGGGCGGTGTCGACCACCAGGGTGTCGACGCCGGCGTCGAGCAGCCGGGCGGCCTTCTCGCCCACCTCGCCGTTGACGCCCACCGCGGCCGCGACCCGCAGCCCGCCCCGGTCGTCGACGGCCGGCGTGTAGAGCGTGGCGCGCAGCGCCCCGGCCCGGGTCAGCACGCCCACCAGGGTGCCGTCGGGAGCGACGGCGACGGCCAGCGGCGCCCGCGCCGCGTCGATCGCCTCGAACGCCGCCCGAGGGTCGGTGTCGGCGGTGATGGTGACCGGGGTGCGGGTCATCACCTGGTGCACCTGGGCGAAGCGGTCGACGTCGGTGCAGTCCTGCACCGAGACCACCCCGACCGGCCGGCCGTCGTCGACCACCACCGCCGCGCGGTGCGCGCGCTTGGGCATCAGGGCCAGGGCCTCCGCGACGGTCTGGTGCGGGGCCAGCTCGATCGGGGTGTCGAAGACGAGGTGCCTGCTCTTGACGAAGGCGACGACGTCGCGCACCACCGGGGTCGGGATGTCCTGCGGGACCACGACCATGCCACCGCGCCGCGCGACGGTCTCGGCCATCCGGCGCCCCGCGATGGCTGTCATGTTGGCGACCACCACCGGGATGGTGGCGCCGGTGCCGTCGCAGGTCGCGAGGTCGACGTCGTAGCGGCTGGCGATCGAGGAGTGCCCGGGCACCATGAAGACGTCGTCGTAGGTCAGCTCGTGCGGCGGGGCCGCGTCGTTGAGGAAGCGCACCCTCGCGACCCTAGAGCGTGCGGCCGAACATGGCCGCGGTCTCCCGCGCGGTCGGGGTGCCTGCCTCCGGGTCGGCGCCCGCGGCGAGCAGGGCGGTCACGACGTCCCGCTCGTCCTTGAAGACGGCTCCGGCCAGCGGGGACTGCCCGCGGTCGTTGAGCGCGTCGACGTCGGCGCCGCGCTCGGCCAGCCCGACCACCACGGCGGCGTGCCCGTGGTAGGCACCCAGCATCAGCAGCGTGTTGCCCTGCGCGTCGGTCAGGTCGACCGGCACCCCGGCGTCGACGTAGGCCAGCAGCCGCTCCACGTGGCCCAGACGAGCCAGGTCGAGCAGCTGGTGGGCCAGCTCGGTCAGGTCCGTCAGGTCGGTCTGGTCCGCCAGGGGGTGCTCGCTCATCGGTCCATGGTGGCAGGCGGCCGGGGTGGGGCCCGGGGTCCCTAGGGTGAGGACATGACGTGGACGGACCCCGGTGACCCCGCTGACGTGGTGACGCGCCTGACCGGCGACTTCGAGACGGCGTACGACGCCCCGGCCGAGGTGGTCGGTCGCGCCCCGGGCCGGGTCAACCTGATGGGCGAGCACACCGACTACAACGCCGGGCTGGTGCTGCCGGTCGCGCTGCCGCACGCCACCTGGGCCGCGGTGCGGCGCCGCGACGACGACGTGGTGCGGATCCGCAGCCGCCAGCAGGAGGAGGGCTGGGAGGGCACGCTCGAGGACTGCGCGCCCGGCGGCGCCGCCGGGTGGGCGGCGTACGCCGCCGGGGTGCTCTGGGCGCTGGGTGCCGGCGCTCCCCCGGGTGCCGAGCCGCTGGAGGTGCCGGGGGTCGACGTGCTCATCGACTCCACCGTGCCGGTCGGCGCCGGTCTGTCGAGCTCGGCCGCCCTGGAGTGCGCAGTGGGCGCCGCCGTGCTGGGGCTGCTCGGCCTCGACGTCGACGACTGCCGCGAGCGGCTCGTCGCCGCGACGGTGCGGGCCGAGACGGAGGTCGTGGGCGCCCCCACCGGGGGCATGGACCAGGGCGTCGCCGTGGGCGCCGAGCCCGGCAGCGCGCTGCTCCTCGACTTCGCCGACGGGTCGTCGACGCCGGTCGACCTGGGGCTCGGGGCTGCCGGGCTGTCGCTGCTGGTCACCGACACCCGGGTCTCGCACGAGCTCGTGGACGGCGGCTACGGCCAGCGGCGCGCCGACTGCGAGGAGGCCGCCCGGCGGCTCGGGGCCGGCTCGCTCCGTGAGGTGGGGCCGGAGGAGGCCGAGTCGGTCGACGACGAGCGGCTGCGGCGGCGGGCCCGCCACGTGGTCGGCGAGATCGACCGGGTGCGGCACACGGTGGAGGCCTTCGCCGCCGGCGACCTGCCGGCCCTGGGCCGGCTCTTCCTGGCCTCGCACGTCTCGATGCGTGACGACTTCGAGATCTCCTGCCCCGAGCTCGACGCGGCGGTGGAGACCGCGGTCGAGGCCGGCGCCGTCGGGGCCAGGATGACCGGTGGCGGCTTCGGCGGCTCGAGCGTGGCGCTGGTGCCCACGGACCGGGTGGAGGCGGTCGCGCGGGCGATCGACCTGCGGTTCGTGCGCGACGGCGCCACCGCCCCGGCCCACCTGCGCGTCGAGCCCGCCGGCGGTGCCTCGGTCCAGCGGGTGGGCTGAGCGCGCGGCCGAACGACCGCCCGGGTCAGGTCGAGGAGATGCCGATCCGGCCCTCGCGGAAGGCCTCGACGAACAGCGCGTGGTCGGTGCGCACCCGGTCGGCGTACGTCGTGGCGAAGTCGGTGACCCACGAGACCAGCTCGTCGCGCCGCTCCCCCACGCTGGCCACGACCGCCTCCTCGACCTGGAAGTCGACGAGGTCCTGGTCGCTGTCCTCGTCGGAGGCGCAGTGCACCTTGGCCGTGGCCCGGCCCAGCAGCTCGACGACCTCGCCCATGTCGGCGGGCTCGGTGATGCCTGACCAGTCCAGATCGACCTCGTAGGGCGAGACCTCGGAGACGACGTACCCCACGCCGTCGATGGCGGCGTGGCCCAGGAGCGGATCGGTGTGCACCTGGAGCGCTCGCTGCGACACCGCGGTGCGATGCCCCTCGTGGTCGAAGTAGGCGTCGACCTCGCTGGTGTCGACGAAGCGGCTCACCGCCGGGACGTTGGCCTGCTTCATCGACAGCACGACGTCGTTGTCCAGCGCCTGGCTGTGACCCTCGATGAGCAGGTTGTACGCCGGCAGCCCGGCGCTGCCGATGCCGAACCCGGACTTGCCGACCACGTCGTGCAGGTCGTAGAAGACGTCGCGCGGCGAGCGGCGCTCGTCGGGGATCGTCTCGAGGTAGTCGCGGTAGGCCTGGGTGACCCGCTCGCGCTCGTCGTCGTCGAGGCGACGCACGCTGGCGTCCGCGCGGAAGCACCGGTGCGCCCCCTCGCCCCTCGTGGTGTTGGCGGCCAGCAGGTCGGTGCGCCGCTGCTCACGGGCCTCGAGCAGCGCCTCGTGCACGGGTCCCTCGGTGTTGTGCAGGTACAGCGCGTAGTCGTCCTCGTCGCTGTCGACGTACTCGTCGACCTGGTCCAGGTAGGCCCGCAGGTAACGCTCGACCAGGTCCCGCACGTCCTGCTCGGGCAGCGCCTTCTGCCAGCCCACCAGCGCCAGGGAGGCGGCGAAGCGCTGCAGGTCCCAGGTGAAGCGGCCCAGGTAGGCCTCGTCGAAGTCGTTGACGTCGAAGACGAAGCGCCCGTCGGAGTTGAGGTAGGTGCCGAAGTTCTCGACGTGCAGGTCGCCGTGGATCCAGATCCGGCCGCTGCGCTCGTCGGCGAAGTCCTCGCTCCAGACCTGCGAGCCGGCGGACCCGCCGGTGCTGCCCGTCACGTCGGCGTAGAAGAGGCAGGCCGTGCCCCGGTAGAACGAGTGCGGGTCGGCGGCCATCTTGCGGTACTTGCCCCGGAAGGCCGCGGGATCGGCCTCCATCAGGTCGGCGAAGGCCTCCCCCAGCACCTCGATGATCGTCTCCGTGCGGTCCTGGTCGTCCATGGCGGCCACTGTGCCAGTCGCCCGTGCCCGGCTGCCCACCCGCGGGAGCAGCTTCTGAGCACCCGGACTCACCCGCGACGGGTACGCCGACGCATCCGCCCGGGGGCGCGGGCGCCGAGGCTGGAGCCATGAGCACTCCCACCCAGCACCGGACCACCAACGCCTTCTACGCCCAGGCCGGCATCTCCTTCGGCGTGGCCCTGCTCAGCATGGTCGTGGCCGTGCTGTACCTGCCCGTCGACCCGTGGATCCGCGCCTTCCTCGCACTCGGCACCCTCTACCTGACCACCTCGGCCTTCACCCTGGCCAAGTGCGTGCGTGACGCCCAGGAGACCTCCTCGGTGGTCAATCGGCTCGACCAGGCCCGCGTCGACAAGATCCTCGCCGACCACGACCCCTTCCGCACCGTCTCCTGAGACGGTCCCTGGGGTGGCGTTCCCGCTCGTGCTTGACTGCCCCGGCAACCGATCGACACCGACGAGAGGACGCCATGAGCTCCAGCAGCCAGCAGAGCACCAGCACCAGCACCAGCACCAGCCGTCGGGGAGGTCGCACGCCGCGTCCTGGGCACCCTGCGCCTCGGCGGCCGGGTCGGCCTGCGGGTCGGGGGCGGCGCGCTGGAGCGGCTGCGCCCGCTGGTCGAGCGGGGGCTGACGGGTGCTGCCCCGGGCACCCGGGGACACCGGTCCAGTGACCGCCCAGGCACCCCGGACCGGGCACCGGAGGTGCCGGACGGGTCTCTCGACCACCCGCCCGACGTCACGCCGGCCGACGTGGCCGCGAGGGTCGCACCGAAGCCCGACCGGGCCACGACCGCTGCGCCAGACGCCGCCACGGGCACGGGCCGTACGCCGGGCTCGGCACCGGGCGACCGGCTGCCGCCGCGGCGACCCGCCCCCGCGCCCGAGCCGGTGCGTCCCGGCCGACTCCTGACCCCACTCACCCCTGCGTGCGGGGCCCGCCGACCGCCACGGATGGTTGACTCGAGGTGTCCCGCCGCGGCCGTCCGGTCGCCGGCACCCCGTTCCCCGACCCAGCTCCAGGAGGACGCCCCCGTGCCCACCCCGCTCTCCAAGATCCCCGTGGTCGGCCCTGTCGCCGACGTGGCCACCGACCTGGTCGCCGGCGTCGCCAGGCTGCCCGCGGCGGCAGCCGACAAGGCCGTGGCCCAGATCCGGTCGGGCGTCAGCCTGGGCCGATTGGCGGTCGAGGGCACTGCGCGCGGCCTGGCGCAGAAGGTCAGCGGGCGCGGCGCCCCCGCCGCCCCCGCCGCTCCGGCGGCAGCCCCCTCGGCTCCCCCGGTCCCCTGCTCCCCCGGCCCCCTCCGCTCCCCCGGCCCCTCCGCGCCCCCAGCCCCGGCGGCTCCCACCGAGGAACCGGTGACCGACATCGACGCAGGTGCGGCCGACGTGGAGGTCGACGCCACTCCGGCCGACCTCGCAGCGGCGAAGAAGCCCGCGAAGAAGGCACCGGCCAAGCAGGCACCCGCGCGCAAGACCGCCGCCAAGAAGGCGCCTGCGAAGAAGACCGCTGCCAAGAAGGCGCCCGCGAAGAAGGCACCGGCCAAGAAGACCCCCGACGAGGTGCCGCTCAAGTCCGAGCCGACGCCGGCCTCGGCGGCCCCGCCGGTGCCCGAGGGCCCCGAGCAGCTCGGCCAGCTCGGTGACGACCGCACCGAGCCGCTGCTCGACCCCGCGACCGCCAAGCAGGTCACCTCCGAGTCCGAGACGCTGCAGCAGGGCAGCGACGGCTGAGACCAGCGGCCCGAGCGCCGCGCGACGACGGCCCGGGACCCACCAGCGTGGGTCCCGGGCCGTCGTACGTCGTGACGGTGCGGTGCGCTGCCTACTTCAGCTCAGCGCTGCTCAGCCCGAGGATGCGTCGGGCGACGATCAGCTGCTGGATCTGCTGGGTTCCTTCGAAGATGTCGAGGATCTTGGAGTCGCGCGACCACTTCTCGAGCAGCTCGGTCTCGCTGTAGCCCAGGGTGCCGGCCAGCTCGACGCACGCGAGCGTGATGGCCGAGCCGACGCGGCCGGCCTTCGCCTTGGCCATCGAGGCCTCGAGCGAGTTGGGCTCGCGGTTGTCGGCCTTCCAGGCGGCCTGCAGCGTCAGCAGCCGGGCGGCCTCCCAGTCGGCCTCCATCTGCAGGAACGTGGCCGCCGCCGCCGACTGCGTGAGCGCCGGGCGGTCGTAGTCGACGACCACCCCGGCCTGCTCGAGCAGGTCGCGGGTCAGGTCGAGGGAGGCCTTGGCGCAGCCGATCGCCATCGCCGCGACCAGCGGCCGGGTGTTGTCGAAGGTGGCCATCGCGCCGGCGAAACCCTGCTTGACGTCGACGTCCGGGGAGCCCAGCAGGTTCTCCTTCGGCACCCGGCAGTCCTCGAAGATGATCGTGGCGGTGTCGGAGGCCTTGATGCCGAGCTTGTGCTCGAGCCGGTCGACGCGCATGCCGGGGGTGCCCTTGGGCACCACGAACGACTTGATCGCCGCACGCCCCAGGTCGCGGTCGAGGGTGGCCCACACGACGATGGCGTCGGCCCGGTCGCCGCTGGTCACGTAGATCTTCTCGCCGTTGATGACGTACTCGTCGCCGTCGAGGACCGCGGTGGTCGAGATGTTGGCGGAGTCCGAGCCGGTGCCCGGCTCGGTGATCGCCATCCCGGCCCACACGCCCTCGAAGCGCTTCGCCTGCTCCTCGTCGGCCACCGAGGCGATGGCGGAGTTGCCCAGGCCCTGGCGCGGCATCGAGAGCAGCAGCCCCACGTCGCCCCAGCACATCTCGGCGATCGACATCACCGAGGCCAGGTTGGCCCCGTTCTTCGCGCCGCTGCCCTTGTCCTCGGGCGTCTCGTCGCGGCGTACGCCGGCCGCGCCGGCACCCTCCGCGGCGCCGGACTCCGAGAGCCCGTCGATCATCGAGGCGAGCATGTCGAGCTCGGTGGGGTAGGCGTGCTCGGCCTTGTCGTACTTGCGCGAGATCGGGCGCAGCATGTTCATGGCGACCTGGTGGGCCTGGTCGCGCAGTGGGCGGAACTTCTTGGGATCGTCCAGGTTGATCATGGTGTGGTTGCCCTCAGACGAGGACGGCTCCTTCCATCACGCCGACGGCCCGCAGGTCGCGGTACCACCGCTCGACCGGGTGCTCCTTGACGAAGCCGTGACCACCGAGCAGCTGCACGCCGTCGAGGCCGATGCGCATGCCCTTCTCGGCGCACAGGCGGCGCGCCAGCGCGACCTCACGGGCGAAGTCCTTGCCAGCGGCGGCGCGTCCGGCTGCCTTGTAGGTGAGCAGGCGCATCGCCTGCAGCTCGATCGCGATGTCGGCGACCATGAACGCCACCGACTGTCGGTGGGCCACCGGCTCGCCGAATGCCTCGCGCTCCTTGACGTAGGGCGTGACGTAGTCGAGCACGGCCTGGCCGGTGCCGACGGCGAGCGCACACCAGGCCAGGCGCGAGAGCCGCACGCACTCGGCGTACGTCGAGCCGTCGGTGGCGCCCAGCACCGCGTCGTCGGGCAGGGTGACGCCCTCCAGGCGCAGGCGGGCCATCGAGGCGGCCCGTACGCCCATGCCAGGGTCGGACTCGACGCTCAGGCCGGGCGTCGAGGACTCCACCAGGAAGAGGACCGGCGTGCCGTCGAGCTCGGCGCCGACGACGAACAGCTCGGCCTCGGCGGCGCGCACGACGGCGCTCTTGAGACCGTCGAGGACGAACCCGTCGGGGGTACGGCGTGCGGTGGTGCTCGGTGCCAGTGCGTCGAAGAGCACCGTGGGCTCGCTGAGGGCCAGCGCCGCGGCGGGGACCTCGTCGCCCGTGAAGGCGGGCAGGTAGGTCTGCTGCTGGGCCTCGGTGCCCCACAGTCCCAGGGCGGTGGCGACCGCCCCGGGCGCGAGGGTGGCGACGGCCAGGCCCATGTCGCCGCGGGCGAGCGCCTCGGCCACCAGGGTGCCGGCCACGGCCGAGCGCTCCTCGGAGATGCCGCCGAGCGCCTCGGGCACGCCCAGGATCGGCAGCCCGATCTCGAGGCTGGCCTTGAGCACCGGCTCGGGCGCGGCGCAGGTCTCGTCGGCCTCGGTCGCGGCGGGGCGCACCACCTCGTCGGCGAACTCGGTGACCACGTCGACGAGCATCTGCTCGTCCTCGCCGGGGGTCAGGTCGAAGACGCCCTTCGGCGCGGTCGCGGGCACCCGGACCCCGGGCTGCTGCCGGCTGCCGGCGCTGGTGAAGGCCCGGTTGGCGCGGGTGGCGGCCTGGAAGCCGGTGCGGGTCGCGGTGTAGACCGCGTGCTCGGCCTGCTTGCGCAGCCCGACGCGGTCGAGGAGGTCGCTCTGGGCGAGCTTGCCGAGGGCGGCCACGGCGTAGCCGATCGGGTCGCGCACCTCGGTGCCGGCCAGGCCGTGCCTTCCCCCGGGGCGCAGTCGCGCCGGGAGGCTCTTGGTGAGGTCCATGACTGCAATGTAACTGTGAGTTACACATCGCGCTACAGGCTCTCCGGGTGGTCCGGGTCACAGGCGTCGGGCGGGTTGGGCCGCCGGGGTGCTGCCCTCCTAGGATCGCGGGCATGCCCGAGCAGCCTGAGCACGCGCCGTACGGTCCCCTGCCCGAGGGCGGCACGGTCCGCCCCATCACCCGGTGGGGCACCCCGGTGATGCACCGCGCGCAGGAGGCGGTGACGGCCTACGACGACGAGCTGCGCGCGCTGGTCGCCGACATGGTCGCGACCATGTACGCCGCCGACGGCGTCGGCCTGGCCGCCTGCCAGATCGGCGTCGACAAGGCCGTCTTCGTCTTCGACTGCCCTGACGAGTCGGGCGAGCGCACCGTCGGCGTCGTCTGCAACCCCGAGCTCGAGCTGCCCGAGGGCAAGGACCGCAACCTCGACGACTCCGACGAGGGCTGCCTCTCCTACCCCGGCGCCTTCGTGCCCTGCGCCCGGCCCGACACCGCCACCGTCACCGGCACCGGGCTGGACGGAGCGCCTGTCACCTTCACCGGCGACGGCCTGCTGGCCCGCTGCCTGCAGCACGAGACCGACCACACCCGGGGCACCGTCTTCGGCGACCGCCTGCCCACCAAGCAGCGCAAGAAGCTCGCCAAGGAGCACGACAGGGCGGTCGAGGAGTACCCCGAGGCCTGGCCGGCCGACTGAGGCCGCGGGCGCCTGCAGGAGCCGCTAGACACCCCGGGCGGGGAAGGCGGTCCCGCCACCGGCGGCGAGCGCCTCGGCCACGATGGCCAGGTGCTGCTCGCGCAGGTCGTCGGGCAGGGGCGGCAGCACGTCGTCCCAGAAGGCCAGCATCGCGCCCCGGCCCTGCATCATCCCCGCCGGCCGCGCCAGCGCCCACAGGTGGAAGTGCTCGGAGCCGTCGCCCCAGCGGGCCAGGTGGGTGCGGGCGACGCCCGGCACGGCCTTGACGGCATTGCTGACCCGCTGCAGCAACGGCCCGAGCGCGGCGAGCAGATCGAGGGGCGCGTCGTCGAGCAGCACGTGCTCGCGGGGCGCGATCCCACCCACGAAGGGCAGGCCGAAGGGCACGAACCCCGACCGCACCTGCCACAGGTCGTCCTGCCAGATGGTGTGCTCCGAGGGTCGGCAGTGCCCGCACTCGCTGCGATCGAGCGTGCCGGCGCGCGGCGCCTCGGGCACCAGCATCGGCTCGAGCTGCTTGAGCGTGACCTCCTCGAAGCAGGAGAGACGATCCTCGACGAGGGGCCGCCCCGAGAGCCGCTCGCCGATGGGCAGGGTGCGGTGGTAGGCCGAGTCGGCGGGCTGCTGGTCCATGCCGCTCACGCTAGGCGGCGCTGCCGCTGCAGGGTCAGCGGCGCGCGGTGACGTAGCAGGCCACCGCCGAGGCGGCAGCGACGTTGAGCGAGTCGATGCCCTCGTGCATCGGGATGATCGCCCGCCGGTCGGCGCTGTCCTGCCAGCGCTCCGAGAGCCCGTGGCCCTCCGAGCCCAGCACCAGCGCGACGCGGTCGAGCCCGGCGACCGCCTCCTCGACCGGCACCGCGTCGTCGGCGAGGGTGAGTGCCACGGTGGTGAACCCGCGCTCCGACAGGGCCGGCAGCGCGTCGTACCAGTCGGGCAGGCGGGTCCACGGCAGCGTGAAGACCGCACCCATCGACACCTTGATCGCTCGTCGGTAGAGCGGGTCGGCGCACCGCGGCGCCAGCAGCGCCGCGTCGAAGCCGAGCGCGGCGCCGCTGCGCAGGATCGCGCCCACGTTGGTGTGGTCGACGATGTCCTCCAGCACGAGCACCGAGCGGGCCCCCGCCAGGACCTCCTCGACCGGCACTTGCGGGCGCCGCTCGAGCGAGGCCAGCGCCCCGCGGTGGACGTGGAAGCCGGTCACCTGCTCGGCGAGCTCCTCGCTCAGCACGAAGCAGGGAGCGTCCGAGCGCTCCAGCACGTCGGCGAGCCCGTCGAGCCAGCGCGGCGCCATCAGGAACGAGCGGGCGTCGTACCCCGACTCCACGGCCCGGCGCACCACCTTCTCCCCCTCGGCCAGGAAGAGACCGTGCTCGGCCTCCAGGTCCTTGCGCAGCTGTACGTCGCGCAGGTCGCGGTAGTCGCGCAGCCGCGGGTCGTCGGCCTCGGCGATCTCGACCAGCTCGGCCACGTCAGTCCTCCCCGAAGTCCCCCGGTCGCACCGTGACCGGCTCGGCGTAGCGCCCCGGATCGGGCGACGGCGACCACGTCGCCGACGACGATGATCGCAGGTGCCCGGACGCCCTGCGTCACGATGTCGTGCGCCAGCTCGCCGAGGGTGCTCAGCACCGTGTGCTCCTCCGGCATGGTGCCCTCCACGACGACCGCCACGGGGGTGGAGGCGCGGCGGCCACCGGCCATCAGGGTCTCGGCGATCACCGGCGCGTTCTGCACCGCCATCAGCAGCACGATGGTGCCGCGCATCCGCGCGAGCGCCTCCCAGTCGACCAGCGACTGCGGGTGGCCCGGCGGCACGTGGCCGGTCACCACGGTGAACTCGTGGGCGACGCCGCGGTGGGTGACGGGGATGCCGACGCCGGCCGGCACCGAGATCGCCGACGTCAGCCCGGGCACGACGCTGACCGGCACGCCGGCGGCGCGGCAGGCCAGGATCTCCTCGAACCCGCGTCCGAAGACGAAGTTGTCGCCACCCTTGAACCGCACCACCCGCTTGCCCTCGAGGGCCCGGTCGACGATGACCTGGTTGATGGACTCCTGGGTGGCCTGGCGCCCGCGCGGCAGCTTCGCCACGTCGACCAGCTCGACGTGGGCGGGCAGCTCGTCGAGCAGCTCGCGCGGGGCCAGCCGGTCGGCGACGACCACGTCGGCGCTGGCCAGGGCGTGCCGGGCAGCCACGGTGGCCAGCTCGGGGTCGCCCGGCCCGCCGCCGACGAGCACCACGCCGGCGGTGCGCTGGTGCGCGTCGCGCATGGTCAGCCGGCCATCGCGCAGCGCCGTCATCACCTCGTCGCGGACCGCCGCCGAGCGCCGTGGCTCGCGGTTGGCCAGCACCGCCACCGTCACGCCGTCGTGGCGACCGACCGCGGGCGTCCAGGCGCTGGCCTCGCGCGCGTCGTCCGCGCGGGTGCAGAAGACCCGATGCGCCTCGGCCTCGGCCAGCACGGCTGCGTTGACCTCCGCGTCGTCGGTGGCCGCCACGACGTACCACGCCCCGTCGACGTCGCCGGGCTCGAAGCGGCGCGGCACCAGGGTCAGCTCGGCGCCCAGGCCCTCGAGGGCGGGCGTGACCTCGGGGGCCACCACGACCACGTCGGCGCCCGCGGCGATCAGGGCCGGCACCCGACGCTGGGCGACCTGTCCCCCACCGACCACCAGCACCCGGCGACCGGCCAGGCGCAGCCCCACGGGGTACGGCGGCGCCTCGGTCGCGACGCGTCGGGTCGCATCGGCGGTGGGGTCCTCGGGGAGAGCAGCCATGGCCCCATGCTCGCCCCCGGCCGCCTGTCGAGGAGGCACTGACCGGGTGGTGGTCACTGCGCGTCGCCCGGGCTACGTTCGGCTACATGAGCAACCTCGAGCGTCCCGTTGCCCCGAACCCCTACGACCTGCTGCCCCCGGTGCCGTCCTTCGACGTGACCAGCACGGACGTGAGCGAGGGCCAGCCGCTCGCTGACGCCCAGGTCGGCGACGGCGGGAACTCCTCGCCCCAGCTGTCATGGAGCGGCGCCCCGCAGGGCACCAAGAGCTTCACGGTGACCTGCTTCGACCCCGACGCGCCCACGCCCAGCGGCTTCTGGCACTGGGTGCTGGTCGACCTGCCGGCCGACACGACGCAGCTGCCGGCCGACATCGGCGCCGAGGGGGCCGACCTGCCCGGGCAGGCGTTCATGTGCCGCAACGACACCGGCTCGAAGGCCTTCGCCGGCGCCGCGCCGCCCCCGGGCGACATGCCGCACCGCTACTTCTTCGTGGTGCACGCCGTGACCGAGGAGGCGCTGGGCGTGGACTCCGACGCCACCCCTGCGGTGGTCTCGTTCAACCTCGCCTTCAAGACGGCCGGCCGAGCGATCCTGCACGGCACCTACCAGCACTGAGCCGGCCCTCGACCGGCCCTGATCCTGGGTCAGCCCGCCCGCTCCGCGCCCGCCCGGCGCAAGAGCTCCTCGAAGGGCGTGGGGTCGTCGAGCCGCTGGTCCTCGATGGGTCGGGCCAGCGGGGCCGCGGCACCACCCAGGAGGCCGGCCAGCTCGCCGGCGGCGCGCTCCACCCGGTCCTCCAGCCCCGCGTCGCCGAAGTCGTCGGTCGCGGCGAAGACACCGGTCGGCGCGACGAGCGCCCGCAGGTGCGCGAGGAGCGGGCGCAGCGCGTGGTCGAGCACCATCGAGTGGCGCGGCGTGCCGCCGGTCGCCGCGACGACCACGGGGGTCCCCTCCAGCGCGTCCCGGTCGAGCACGTCGACGAAGGTCTTGAAGAGCCCGCTGTACGACGCCGCGTAGACGGGCGTGACCGCGACCAGCGCATCGGCGCTGCGCACCGTCTCCAGGGCCGTGGCCAGCTCGTCGCCGGCGAAGCCGGTGGTGAGCCGGTCGGCCAGCGGGTGCGCGAGCCGGCGCAGCTCCACGCGCTCGACGTCGACCTCGGCCTCGCCGCCGAGGCGTCGTACGACGGCGGCGGCGAGGCGGTCGGCGAGGAGCGTGGTCGACGACGGCACGCCCAGACCCGCGCTGAGCACCACCAGTCGCGTCATGCGGGCACCTCCTGGTCGTCACGGGCCGCGACGAGCGCGGCGTGGGTCGGGGCGTGGGGCACGTGCGCGGGTCGCCCCTCGGCGAACCCGGCACGCAGGTCGGGCAGGATCTCGCCGAGCAGGTCGAGCTGCTCGAGCACCGTCCGCAGCGGCAGGCCCGCGTGGTCCACGAGGAACAGCTGGCGCTGGTAGTCACCCACGTGCTCCCGGAAGCCGAGTGTCCGCTCCAGCACCTGCTGCGGCGACCCGACGCTCAGCGGCGTCTGCGAGGTGAAGTCCTCCAGCGACGGGCCGTGGCCGTAGACCGGCGCGTTGTCGAAGTACGGGCGGAACTCCCGCACCGCGGCCTGGCTGTCCTTGCGCATGAAGAACTGCCCGCCCAGCCCGACGTAGGCCTGGTCGGCCCGGCCGTGCCCGTAGTGCTCGAAGCGCTCCCGGTAGAGCCGCACCATCCGGGCCGCGTGCTCGGGCGGCCAGAAGATGTGGTTGTGGAAGAAGCCGTCGCCGTAGTAGGCCGCCTGCTCGGCGATCTCGGGGCTGCGGATCGAGCCGTGCCAGACGAAGGGCGCCACGTCGTCGAGGGGTCGAGGGGTCGCCGTGAAGCCCTGCAGCGGCGTGCGGAAGCGTCCCTGCCAGTCCACGACGTCCTCGCGCCACAGCCGGTGCAGCAGCGCGTAGTTCTCGATGGCCAGGTTGATGCCCTCGCGGATGTCCTTGCCGAACCACGGGTAGACCGGGCCGGTGTTGCCGCGGCCCATCATCAGGTCGACGCGACCGCCGGTGAGGTGCTGCAGCGTGGCGTAGTCCTCCGCGATGCGGACCGGGTCGGTGGTGGTGATCAGCGTCGTGGCGGTCGAGAGCAGGATGCGCCGGGTCTGGGCACCGATCCACGCCAGCGTGGTCGTCGGCGCGGAGGCCACGAAGGGCGGGTTGTGGTGCTGCCCGACGGCCACGACGTCGAGGCCGATCTCCTCGGCCTTGAGAGCGATCGCGACCTGGGCGCGGATCCGCTCGTGCTCGGTGGGGGTGCGGCCGGTGGTGGGGTCGGGGGTGACGTCCCCGACGCTGAAGATCCCGAGCTGCATGGTGCTGCGCCTCCTGCAGTGGTTGAAATGCGAACTGCCTGCTCAACCAGCCGACGCCACCGCTTGTTCCACAGCCTCAGTCGCCGGTCTCGACCGGCTCGGCCACCACGACGACGTTGGAGCGGTAGCCCTGCCCGTCCCAGTCCTCGCAGGTCAGCACCACGAGGCGCCCCTCGACCTCCTGGCTGAAGAGACGTCCGGCGTCGCGGGCGATCCGGCCCTTGTCGTAGACGCGGACGCTGCTCACCTCGTAGTCCAGCTCACCGCCGGCCGCGAGCACCGTCATCCGGTCGCCCGCGCCGAGGGTCTCCAGGTCGTCGAGGGCTCCCCCGCCGCTGTGCACGGTGTGGCCGACGACCAGGGCGCTGCCGGTGGCCGCACCCGGGCTGGCGCCCTGCGACCACCAGCCCAGCTGCCGCGGGTCCCGCGGGGGCACGAGCACCCGGTCGGGCGCCTCGACGGCCAGCACCGGGGCGTCCACCCCGAGGGCGGGGATCCGCAGGCGGTCCGGGTCGGCAGGGCCCTGCTCGGTGTACGTCGCCTCCTCGGTGGTGTCGATCCCGGCGTGCACCGCGTCCTCGGAACCGGTCCTGCCGGTCTCGGCGCCGGTCTCCGCGCCGCTCTCCGCGGAGGGCTCGGCACGCGACGGCTCCTCGCTCGACCGGGTCGCGACGACGGTCGCCAGCACGACCAGGAGGGCAAGCGCGGCTGACACGGCGACGACGAGCAGCCGGCGTCGGTGGTGGTCGAGGGAGAGGGGAGGCACGCCCCCACCCTGCCCGAGGCGCCCACCCGGCCGCACCCGCCCCCGCGGGGTCAGGGGCTGGTGGGCAGACGGTGCAGGACCAGGACCGCACGGTCGTCGTCACCGCGGGAGACGCGGCGCAGCACCCGGCCCGGCAGGCCGTCGAGGCCGTGGCCGGCAGCCAGCTGGGTGGTGGTGGAGCGCAGCCAGGCGATGCCGGCGTCGATGTCCGCGCCCGGACGCTCGACGACGCCGTCGGTGTAGAACATCAGCGCGTCGCCGGGGGCCAGCCGGCCGCGGCTCGGCTCGACCTCCGCGTCGGCGGTGACGCCGAGGGCGGTCCCACGCGCGGTGTCCACGCGCCAGCCGCCGTCGGCGCAGTCGAGGCGCAGCACCGGTGGGTGGCCGGCGCTGAGCACCTCGTAGTCACCGGTGCGCAGGTCGAGCAGCACGTGCACGGCGGTGGCGTAGGCCTCGTCGGACTCCTGGCGCAGCAGGAAGTCGTTGGCCGCGCCCACCAACCGGCGCGGCGCCACGGCCCCGAGCAGGCCGCCCAGGGCGCCGGCGAACTGCAGCGCCGCAGTGCCGGCGGCCACGCCCTTGCCGACGACGTCGACGAGGATCATCTCCAGGCGCTGGGTCTCGTCGTCGAGACGAGCGACCAGGAAGTCGCCGGCGTAGCCCACCGAGTCGGCGGCCAGCATCGCGCTCTGGCTGCACCAGCCCGCGGGGAGCGGCGGGACCACGCCCTGGCGCTGCAGCCGGTCGCGCAGGTCGGAGAGCACCGCCTCGCCCAGCAGGGTCGGCAGACCGCTGCGCTGCCGGCTCGACTGCAGCAGCACCAACGTCGAGGCCACCACCAACGTGATCGTGGCGGTGATCCGGGGCGCGTCGAGCTCCTGCGGACCGAGGGCGTGGGCCACGGCGACACCGACGGTGCCCACGACTCCCCAGGTGGTCACCAGGACCAGGGGCCGGAAGCGCAGCAGCAGCATGCCGACCAGCAGCCACACGAAGACCGGTCCCACGGGCGCCAGCCAGTAGGCGAACGACGAGACCACCAGCGTGGTGGTGAGCAGCACGAGGAGCACGGCGGCCACGTAGCGCTGGCTGGCCGGGCTCCCCGAGCGCCACCCGTCGACCCGGTCCTGCACGTAGCGCGCGACCTGCGTCCACATCCACGCCGGCCTCGAGGTCACCGGCTGAAGACTAGGCCGTTCGGGGCCCCCCGAGTCCGGACACACCGAAGGGAGAGTTTTCTTGACCTGCTCAAGAGAGACCGGCAGGCTGGCGGTGATCCACGACCCCCAGGAGGGACCTCGATGACACCGCACCACGGCTCCACCGCCGGCAACGGCGCCCCCGCCCCCAGCGATCGCAACAGCCTCACCGTCGGCCCCGACGGCCCGATCCTCCTGCACGACCACCACTTCATCGAGCAGATGGCGCACTTCAACCGTGAGCGCGTGCCCGAGCGCAACGTGCACGCCAAGGGCTCCGGCGCCTTCGGCACCCTGGAGATCACCGGCGACATCTCGCAGTACACCAAGGCCGCGGCGCTCCAGCCCGGCGCCCGGACCGACATGCTGGCCCGCTTCTCGACCGTGGCGGGCGAGATGGGCTCGCCCGACACCTGGCGCGACCCCCGCGGCTTCTCGCTGAAGTTCTACACCTCCGAGGGCAACTGGGACCTGGTCGGCAACAACACCCCGGTCTTCTTCGTGCGCGACACGATGAAGTTCCCGCACTTCATCCGCAGCCAGAAGCGCCGCGGCGCCAACGGCCTGCGCGACAACGACATGCAGTGGGACTTCTGGACCCTCAACCCCGAGTCGGCCCACCAGGTGACCTGGCTGATGGGTGACCGCGGGATCCCGAAGACGTGGCGGCACATGAACGGCTACGGCAGCCACACCTACATGCTCTACAACGAGGCCGGCGAGAAGTCGTGGGTGAAGTTCCACTTCATCTCCGACCAGGGCGTCGAGTGCCTGACCCAGGAGGACGCCAACCGGATCGCCGGCGAGGACTCCGACTTCCACCGCCGCGACCTCTTCGACACCATCGCGGCGGGTGAGCACCCCAGCTGGACGTTGAAGGTGCAGGTGATGCCCTACGAGGACGCCAAGAGCTACCGCTTCAACCCGTTCGACCTGACCAAGGTGTGGCCGCACGGCGACTACCCGCTGATCGAGGTCGGCACGATGACCCTGCACACGAACCCCGAGAACCACTTCGCGCAGATCGAGCAGGCGGCGTTCGAGCCCTCCGCCATCGTGCCGGGGATCGGCTTCTCGCCCGACAAGATGCTGCTCGGGCGGGTCTTCGCCTACTCCGACACCCACCGCTACCGGATCGGGCCCAACTACCAGCAGCTGCCGGTCAACCGGCACCGCGTCGAGGGCGCCTACACCTACCAGTTCGACGGCCCGATGGCCTACGACCACACCGGCGACCGGTCGAAGTACGCGCCCAACTCCTACGACGACCCGTTCTCCGACCTGACCGGGCCGGCCGAGGACGGCTGGGAGACCGACGGCGACATGGTGCGCGAGGCCTACACGCTGCGCCCCGAGGACGACGACTTCGGCCAGGCCCGCACGATGGTCAACGAGGTCTGGGACGACGCGGCCCGCGAGCGGTTCGTGTCCAACGTGGCAGGTCACCTGGCCGGCGGTGTCAGCGAGCCCGTGCTCGAGCGGGCCTTCGAGTACTGGCGCAACGTCGACGAGCAGATCGGCAAGCGCATCGAGGACGCCGTCCGCGCGGGCCAGCACGGCGACCCCGCGCCGCACCCCACCGAGGCGCTCGACACGGTCTGACCCCGGGACGCACGGGGCGGCACTGTCCGTAGAGTGGCGCCTCGTGCGTGCCAAGGAGCCGGTGCTGGTCAGTGCCCACCGTTGCGGCGCCGGCGGCGACCGGGCGCTCGAGAACACCCGGGTCGCTCTGGAGAACGCGCTCGACCTCGATGTCGACTTCGTGGAGTTCGACGTGCAGCGCTGCGCCGACGGTGTCCTGGTGCTCTACCACGACGACTGGATGTGGATGGACGAGCGACGGGTGCCGCTGGCAGCCCTGGGCTTCGAGGAGTTCGCAGCCCGAGCGCCACACTTCCTGCACTACGAGGAGGTGCTGGCGGCGCTGGCCGGGGTCACCCGCGCGCACATCGACCTCAAGTTCACCTCGCCCGACAGCCTGTACTCCGAGCCCGCCGCCACGTGGGAGGTGCAGGCCGCGCGGCGAGCGGTGCAGGTGCTGGGCGCCGACCAGGTGATCGTCACCACGCTGGAGGACAAGGCGGTGCGTGCCGTGCGCGACTGGTCCGACGCGGAGGGCCACGACCTGCTCGTCGGCCTCTCGCTGGGTCGCAGCGTGCGCGGACTGCCCTGGCACCGACAGATGCGGATCCGGGCCTCCGAGCTGCTCCCCCGGCTGCGCTACACCGAGTCGCGGGCCAACCTGGTGGTGGCCAAGCACACCCTGGCCCGCCTCGGGGTCGCCGCGTTCGCGCGGCGACGTGGCCTCCCGTTGCTGGTGTGGACCGTCGACACCGAGGACTCGCTGCGCTACTGGATGCGCCCGGGCCGAGCCTGGCTGGTCACCAGCAACGAGCCGGCACTGGCGCTGACCGCCCGCGACGGCTACCCCCGCCACCGCAGCGGCCGGCCCCCGCGGCCCCCACGAGCCCCGCGCACCCCGCGCGGGCCGGGCTGAGAGACTGCCGCCATGCCGCATGACCGAGTCGAGGCCGTCACCGACGTCCTCGGGGAGCCCTGGCTCGCCGAGACCATCGATCTCGGGGAGGACCACGAGGGCCCCCTCGTCGCCACCTTGGTCAGCCACCGCTCCCCCCGGCCCACGGGTCGTGCGGTGCTCTACGTGCACGGCTTCGCCGACTACTTCTTCCAGACCGAGTTCGCCCAGTGGTGGCTCGAGCGCGGCTACGACTTCTACGCCCTCGACCTGCGCAAGTACGGGCGCTCGATCCGCCCGGGTCAGACCCCGACGTACGTCACCGACCTCGCCGACTACGATCCCGAGCTCGACGTCGCCTGGCAGCGCATCACCGTGCGCGACGGCCACGAGCAGGTCGTCGTCGCGGCGCACTCCACCGGGGGGCTGGTCACGTCGCTGTGGCTCGACCGGCGACGCCCGACCGCGCTGGTGGGGTTGGTGCTCAACTCGCCGTGGCTCGACCTGCAGGGCAGCGTGCTGCTGCGCACGGTCGGCACCGCGGTGATCAAGCAGCTCGGTGCACGCCAGCCGATGCGCGAGATCCGCCGCGACGTCTCGGGGCTCTACGGCCGCAGCCTGCACCGCGACCACGGCGGCGAGTGGGAGTTCGACCTGACCTGGAAGCCCCTCGAGTCCTTCGCGGTGTACGTCGGGTGGTTGCGCGCGGTGCGCACCGGCCACGCCCGGCTGCAGCGCGGCCTCGGCGTGCCGGCGCCGGTGCTGGTGCTGTCCTCCGACCGCTCGGGCGTGCCCACCGAGATGGGCGACGACGACGTGCACAGCGCCGACATCGTGCTGGAGGTGCCGCAGATCCGACGCTGGGCCACGGCGCTGGGCGCGCACGTGACCTACGTGGCGGTGCCCGGCGCACGGCACGACGTCGTGCTCTCCCGCCCCGACGCGCGTCGGCGGGCCTACGACGAGATCGATCGCTGGCACCGTGCCTACGTCGGCGGGACCACGCCCTCGAGCTGAGGGTCGCCGGGCCGAGGGTCGCCGGTCAGCCGAGCACCAGCACCACGAAGGCGGTGGTGCCGACCGTGACGATCACCGCGCGCAGCAGCAGCGGCGGCAGCCGGCGCCCCAGGTGGGCGCCCAGCTGGCCGCCGACGACGGCGCCGACGGCGATCACCGCGACGATGCGCCAGTCGACGTCGGCCACGGCCACGAACACCACGGCAGCGACCCCGTTGACGATGCCGGCCAGCACGTTCTTGACGGCGTTGAGGCGCTGCAGGCCCTCCTCGACACCGATGCCGAGCACCCCCATCAGCAGCACACCCTGCGCGGCGCCGAAGTAGCCGCCGTACACGCCGGTGGCCAGCACGGCCGGCCACACCCAGGCCGCGCCGTCGCGCGTCGCCGCGTCGGGGCCCAGCGAGGCGCGCCGGGCCGCGACCCGACGCGAGATGGCCGGCTGCACGACCACCAGCACCACCCCGAGCAGCACCAGCACCGGGACGATCGTGGCGAAGGCGTCCTCGGGCAGCACCAGCAGCAGCACCGCCCCCGCCGTGCCACCCAGCAGGGAGGCCACGCCCAGGCGCAGCACCCGTCGCCGCTGCCCTGCGAGCTCGCGCCGGTAGCCCCAGGCCGCGGACAGCGAACCTGGGAAGAGACCGACGTTGTTGGAGACGTTGGCCGTCACCGGCGGGACCCCGAAGGCCAGCAGCGTCGGGAAGGTGATCAGCGTCCCGGAGCCCACCACGGCGTTGATGGAACCGGCCGCGACCCCGGCAAGCAGGATCGCGGCCGTCTCGAGCAGGCTCACCGGCAGTCGGTCACTCGGTGCCGCCCTGGGGCGTGTCGGGGTCGGCCTGCGGGGTGGAGGGAGCCGCCTCGGTGCGGGCCCGGCCCGGGTTGGCCGCTCGCGCCGCCTCCTCGATGGCGGCCTGCACCGCCGCGTTGCTCGAGCCACCGCTGCCGGCGGTCTCGGGCACCTTCGGTTCGCTGGGGCCCATGTCGACACGCTTGAGCGGGCCCTCGACCTCCTGAGGGATTCCCTTGAGGTCGTTCATCGTCGAGCCGAGTCCCTCGAGCGCCTTGCCGATCTCGCTGGGCACGATCCAGACCTTGTTGGCGTCCCCCTCAGCGATCTTGGGCATCATCTGCAGGTACTGGTAGGCCAGCAGGGACTGGTCGGGCTGGCCGTCGTGGATGGCCTGGAAGACGGTCTGGATGGCCTGTCCCTCGCCCTGGGCGCGCAGGATCTGCGACTCCCGGTCGGCCTGGGCGCGCAGGATCTGCGACTCCCGGTCACCCTCGGCGGTCAGGATGGCCGACTGCTTCTGGCCCTCCGCGGTCAGGATCGCCGACTGGCGCTCACCCTCTGCTGTCAGGATCAGGGCGCGCTTGTCGCGGTCGGCGCGCATCTGCTTCTCCATCGAGTCCTTGATGGAGGGGGGCGGGTCGATGCCCTTGAGCTCGACCCGGTTGACCCGGATGCCCCACTTGCCGGTGGCCTCGTCCAGCACCCCGCGCAGTCGGGTGTTGATCTCGTCGCGGCTGGTCAGCGTCTCCTCCAGGTCCATGCCACCGACGATGTTGCGCAGCGTGGTCATCGTCAGCTGCTCGACGGCCTGGATGTAGTTGGCGATCTCGTAGGTCGCAGCCACCGGGTCGGTGACCTGGAAGTAGATGACGGTGTCGATCGAGACCACCAGGTTGTCCTCGGTGATCACCGGCTGCGGCGGGAAGCTCACGACCTGCTCGCGCATGTCGATGACGTAGCGCACCTTGTCGATGAACGGGACCACGATGTTGAGGCCGGGCGAGAGGGTGTTCTTGTACTTGCCGAAACGCTCGACGATCGCGGCCCGCGCCTGCGGCACGATCCGGATCGTCTTGGCGAGCACGACGGCGACGAACAGGAACAGCACCGCGGCCACGATGAGGACGGCGAGACCCATGAATTCTCCTCGGGTGTTGGGACGTGCGGGGTGGTCGGGCTGGGTGGGCTGGGTGGGCTGGCTGGGCTGGTGGTCCGGCCGGGCTGGTCAGGACTCGAGGCGCGGGACGGGGTGCACGTAGGCCGTGGCGCCGCGGATCTGCAGCACCTCGACGGTCTCGCCCGGCTCGATGGTGGTCATCGTGTCGTACGGCGCTGCCGTCCACTCCTCGCCCGCGAGCCGGACCCGGCCGACGTCGGTGGCGCTGATGCGCACCGTGACCTGGCCCTGGGTGCCCAGGAGCCGGTCGTGGCCCAGGGTCAGCTCCGGCCCGCCGTGCAGCCGGGTGATCAGGCGCGGGCGCAGCAGCGTCAGCGTCGCCAGCGACGCCGCCGCGGCGGCGAGCAGCTGCAGGGCCAGCGGCAGGTCGAAGGCGCCGGCCACGGCACCGGTCAGCGCCCCGACCGCGAGCATCATGAAGATCAGGTCGAGGCTGAACATCTCGACGACGCCGAGAGCGGCCGCGAGGCCGAGCCAGCCGACCCAGCTGTTGTCGCTCCACCACTCCATGACGTCACCCTACCCAGACGCCGGTGCCGGTCTTTGCCTGACGCGGCCGCGGCGTCCGGTGAGGACTCAGTGCGCCCGGGTACGGCGACGCGCCGTCCAGCGCTCGTCCTCCTGCGTCACGTGCAATGGCATGCCGAAGGTCGCCGACAGCGCCGACTCGGTGAGCACCTGGTCGAGCAGCCCGGCCTCGACGACCCGGCCCTCGCGCAGCAGGAGCGCGTGGGTGAAGCCGGGCGGGATCTCCTCCACGTGGTGGGAGACCAGCACCGTGGCCGGCGAGTCGGGGTCGTAGGCCAGCATCGACAGCGTCGCCACGAGGTCCTCGCGCCCGCCGAGGTCGAGCCCGGCGGCCGGCTCGTCGAGCAGCAGCAGCTCGGGGTCGCTCATCAGCGAGCGGCAGATCTGCACCCGCTTGCGCTCACCCTCCGACAGGGTGCCGAAGGTCCGGTCGGCCAGGTGCAGCGCGCCCAGCTCGCGCAGCAGCGCCTCGGCGCGCTCGTGGTCGAGCTCGTCGTAGTCCTCGCGCCAGCGACCCACCACGGCGTACGACGCCGACACGACGAGGTCGCGCACCAGCTCGTCGCGGGGGATCCGCTCGGCGAGTGCGGCGCTGGTCAGGCCGATGCGCGGGCGCAGCTCGAAGACGTCGACGGTGCCGAGGACCTCCTCCAGCACGCCCGCGACGCCGTCGGAAGGGTGGATCTGGGCGGAGGCCAGCTGCAGCAGGGTGGTCTTGCCGGCGCCGTTGGGGCCGAGCACGACCCAGCGCTCGTCCTCCTCCACGGTCCAGCTGACCCGGTCGAGCAGGGTGGCCTCGCCTCGGCGGACGGAGACGTCGGCGAACTCGAGGACTGCTGCCATGGCGTCACCCTAACCATCGGCGTACCCTCACCCGCCGTGACCTCACCCCTGCCCGCCGCCGCCCGCCTCGCCTGGTGGGGCACGTCGTGGCTGCGGGGGCACGTCGCGGCCGACCTGGTGGTCGACGCGGTCATCGACGACCAGGCCACGCACGCCGTCGCCGCCCTCGGGTCGCTGGGCCTGGGTGGGGACGGCACCGAGACCCTGCTGGGCGGGTTGGCGCGGCTGCGCGTCGAGGGCGCCGACACCATCGGTGCCGCTTTCGGGGTCGAGGGCGACCCGGTCGGGCTGGGCGGCCCGCCCTGCTTCAACGCCGCCGCGCTGGAGGCGGGCGAGGCGGCCGTGGTCACCGGCGCCGGCATGCGGGCGCTGCCCGGCACTCCCGGCTGCGTCGGGCTGGTGCCCCACGTCGTGGGCGCCGCGACCACCTGGGTGGCCGAGCCGGCCGCGCGCCGACAGTTGCCCGACGTCGGCGAGGCCGACCGGGGGCTACGTGCCGCCCTGCCGCAGACGGCCGACCTGCTGGCCACCCTCGAGGTGGCCCGTTGGCGGCCCGAGGTGGCCGACCGGCTGATGGACGTGCGCCACCGTGAGGGCCTGGACGCCCCACCGGGGGTGCCGGCGCGCTGCGTCGACCTCGCGGCCCGCGGCCTGCAGGCCCTGGAGATCGCCGAGCTGGCGCTCGAGGACGACGGGGGCGCGATCACGGCCGCCGAGGCCGAGGCGCGTGCGCAGGCGCTGCGTCCGCTCGCGCGGGCCGGGCGCCGGGCGCTGGTGGCGGCCTGCTCGCCGGAGGTGTGGCCCCCGGCCTGACCGGCCGCCGGGGGTGGTGCGTGGAGCCCGGTGTGTGACGTAAAGAGCCGATGACGGACCATGTGCGCATGCGCAAGAGCTCGTGGTGGCGCCTCCTCGTCGCCGTCCTGGTCCTGACCGGTGCCGTCCTGCTCGCCCTGGGCTCGACGCCCCGGCTGGGGCTGGACCTCTCCGGGGGCACCCAGATCACCCTGGAGGCGAGCTCCACCGACACCGTCGAGGCCAACGCCGAGAACACCGACCGCGCCGTCGAGGTGCTCCGCGAGCGCGTCGACGCCCTGGGTGTCACCGAGCCGACTCTGGTGCGCTCGGGCGAGGACCGCATCCTGATCGAGCTGCCCGGCGTCGAGGACCCCCGCGAGGCCGCCGACGTGATCGGTCGCACCGCGCAGCTGAGCTTCCACCCGGTGCTGGGCACCGACCCCAGCATCGTGGGCAACACCGGCGAGGAGCCCGAGGAGGGCTCCCAGCAGCCCGACACCGACCAGCAGGGGCGCTTCGCGACCACCGACGAGGACGGCTCGCCGCTGGTCCTCGGCCCGCCCCAGCTCGAGGGCGACGACGTCGCGAGCGCGACCGCCGGCATCCAGGAGCAGGGTGTCCAGTGGGTGGTCGACGTGGAGTTCGCCAGCCAGGGCCGCGACGCCTGGGCGTCGCTGACCGGCGACGCCGCCTGCTTCCAGCAGGGCGACCCGCAGCGCCGCATCGCGATCGTGCTCGACGGCGAGGTCATCAGCTCCCCGCAGGTCCAGGACTCCACCTGCGACGTCGGCCAGCTCGGCGGGCGGACCCAGATCAGCGGCAGCTTCACCGAGTCCTCGGCCCAGAACCTGGCGCTGCTGATCGAGGGCGGTGCGCTGCCGCTGCCGGTCGAGATCATCTCCCAGCAGGTCGTCGGCCCGACCCTGGGCGACGAGGCGATCGAGGCCTCCGTCCAGGCCGGTCTCATCGGTCTGCTCCTCACCGGGCTGTTCATCACCTTCGCCTACCGGCTCTCCGGCTTCCTCGCCGTCATCGCGCTCGGCTGCTACGCCTTGATCTCGTACGCCGTCCTGATCGCGCTCGGCGCGACCCTCACGCTGCCGGGCCTCGCCGGCTTCGTGCTGGCCATCGGCATGGCGATCGACGCCAACGTGCTGGTCTTCGAGCGCGCCAAGGAGGAGAGCTCGGAGCAGGGCGCGCCGCCGGCGCGCGCCATCTCGACCGGCTTCTCGAAGGCCTGGTCGGCCATCCTCGACTCCAACGTCACCACCCTGCTCGCCGGTGGCCTGCTGTTCTTCCTGGCCACGGGCCCGGTCCGCGGCTTCGGCGTGACGCTGACCATCGGTGTCGTCGCCTCGATGTTCTCGGCCATGGTCATCAGCCGGGTGCTGGTGGAGTTCGCGGCCTCGCGCAAGGTCGTGCGCCGCCACCCGGCGCTGACCGGCTTCGCCAAGACCGGCAAGGTCCACGACGTGCTGCTCGAGCGCAACCCCGACATCATGGGTCGCTCGCGGATCTGGCTGGCGCTCTCCGGCGCGGTCGTGGTCGCCGCGCTGCTCGGCGTCGGCCTCAACGGCCTCAACCTCGGTGTCGAGTTCACCGGCGGGCGGGTGCTCGACTTCACCACCACGACCTCGGCCACCGCCTCCGACGTCGAGACGGTGCGCTCCGACCTCGACGAGGCCGGCTTCGACGACGCCGTCGTGCAGACCTCGGGAGACGGCGACCTGGTGGTCAAGGTCGGCGACGTCGACAACGACCAGGCGCAGACCATCCGCGACACCGTCACCGAGGCGGTGCCGGGCTCCGACCTCGAGTCCGACTCACTGATCGGTCCCTCGCTCGGCGACGAGCTGCGCAGCAAGGCGCTGATCGCCCTGGGCATCGCGCTGGCGGCGCAGATGATCTATCTGGCCCTGCGCTTCCGCTGGGTCTTCGGCGCCTCCGCCGCGATCGCGATGCTGCACGACGTCTCGATCGTGATCGGTGTCTTCGCCTGGCTCGGTCGACCGATCGACGGGGTGTTCCTGGCCGCGATCCTGACCGTCATCGGCCTGAGCGTCAACGACACCGTCGTCGTCTTCGACCGGGTCCGCGAGAAGTGGCGAGGCACCCGCGAGGGCGGCGAGACCTTCTCCGGCGCCTGCAACGAGGCGGTGCTGGCCACCGTGCCCCGCACGATCAACACCGGCCTGGGCACGATGTTCATCCTCGGGGCGCTCTTCGTGCTCGGCGGCGACTCGCTGACCGACTTCGCCCTCGCCCTGCTCATCGGCCTCGTGGTCGGCACCTACTCCTCGGTGTTCACCGCCACTCCCCTGGCGGTGCTGATGCACCGGGTCTGGCCGGTCGAGCCGCGCCAGCCGCGGGCCAAGCGCGTCGAGCGCACCCCCGACGACAGCGGCGCCGTCGTCTGATCCTCACCTGAGCCGGGCCAGGTAGTGCCCGGCCAGGCGCAGATCACGCACCCGGCGCTCCCAGGTGGTGCCGACCGCCAGCAGGAGGGCGCCGGCGGCGGCCAGGAGGATCCACTGCGGCGTGGCGGCGGCGTACGGCGCCAGCTCGCGCAGCACCAGGAGTGCACCGGCGCCCGCCCCGACCAGCAGCGGCGCCTGCCAGCCCAGCCGGGCGCCGCCCAGCACCAGCAGCAGGCAGGCCAGGCCGAGCAGCAGCGCGCGCCAGGAGACGGGGTCCTGCCCGAGCACCCACAGCAGGCTCGGCAGCACGGCCAGCACCAGGCCCGGCAGCAGGGTGGCCACGGAGCCACGCTCCGGGGCCCGGTGCAGGGCGCGCAGCCCGACGACGAGGAGGGCGAGGGCGGTGGGGGCGGTGTAGGCCTCGGGGGCCTCGACCCCGATGTCGGCCAGGCGCACCCAGGTCGCCGCGGCGAGCAGCAGGCCGCCGGCCCAGGCGACCCGGCGTCGCCGGTCGTCGGTGAGCGCCCGAGCCACCAGCAGCGCGCCGAGGAGCGTCAGGTACAGCGCCAGCGACACCGAGCGGTCTCCCGCGGCCAGCACCCCGGCGACGGCGGGCCAGGGCGCCACCAGCACCGCCGCCACGTCGACCTCGACCCGCCGCGCGACCAGCGCCAGGACGCCCACGACCAGCACCGTGGCCGCGCCCCGGTGGGCCACGTCGATGCCGGCCAGGTCGCCGACCGCCCACAGGGCGGCCGCTCCCGCGACCGGCAGCGCCGCCCAGCCCTCCACCGCACCCGCACGCCCCGCGACGGCGCAGTGGCCGCAGGCCGCCACCACGAGACCGGCCGTGACGGCAGCCAGGGCGGCACTGGGCAGGGCCACGACGCCGCAGGCGGCCCCGATCACGAGGCCCGACCACACCGCACGACGGCTCCCCCGCACCACCAGGGCCGCTGCGACCAGCGCCACCGGCAGCACCAGCGCCGCCAGGGGCGCGTCGAGCAGGGCCCCCGTGGCCAGAGCCGCGACTGCGAGCGCCGCCCCCACGGCGGCGGCCGTGCGACGCAGCCAGGCGGCGGGCGCCGAGCCCAGCGCCGCCAGGCCCAGCGCGAGCACCGCCGGCACGAGCAGGCGGGCGTCCCAGGCGGTGCCGGGCGCGTCGACGCGCACCCCCACCGTGGCGTCGTACGGTGCGGCGACGTCGAGCAGGGCCTCCAGCGCGACGGCGTGCAGCGACACGACAGCGACCAGCACCGGCGCCACGAAGGCGAGGGCGACCCCGGCCGGGACGACTCGTCGTCGAGGGAGCACCCGCGCGGTGCCGGCGGCCGCCAGGCCCCACACCGCCACGAGCGCGCCGGTCGCCACCAGCACGGCGTCAGCCCCCTCGTCGAGGGCCGGCAGCACGAGCACCAGGCTGCCCAGCGACATGGCCACCACCTCGGGCAGCACGGCGACCGAGCCCCGGCGTACGGCGGGGTCGAGCAGCGGGAGCAGCGCCAGCGCGGGGGCCACCAGCAACCAGGTGACCCCGCCCTCGGCCCACAGCCCGCGCAGGCTCAGGTCGCCGGCGTTGTCGATGAGCGAGATCGCGAGCAGCACCAGCCAGGCCACGCCGCCGACCACGCCAGCAGCGACCCGCAGCACCGTCAGCCGCGTGCGGGCCGCCAGCACCGCCAGGGCGGCCGACGCCACGACGCAGCCCGCCCACACCCCGGAGGCGCTGGTGCCGCCCCGACCCTCGACCAGGGCCGCGAGCGAGCCGGCGAGGCCGAGCAGCGCCGGGGCGGTGACCAGCTGGGCGACGACCGGGCGTGCTCCGGCGAAGTGCAGGTGCAGCGCGGAGAGGGCGAGGCCCACCGCGACCAGGACCGCACCGAGCACGACGCCCGAACCGCTGGTGCCGGGCTCGGGAGCCCAGCCGGACTCGCCGGCTCCCAGCACGTCGAGCACCACGAGACCGAGGGTGACCGCGCACAGCGCCTCGGCCGCCGCGGCCAGCCGGCGCCGCGAGAGCAGCAGCGACGCCCCGCCCGCCGAGACCGTGAGCGTCAGCAGCACAGCCGTGCGACCCGCGACGCCGAGCCACGACCACGCCACGGCCAGGAAGACCACCGCCGCCACCAGGAGGCAGGCCGCACCCAGGGCCAGCAGCAGCTGCGGCACCGATGCCTGCGTGAGCCGTCGGGCCGGGCGGGTGCTCCCGGCGGGTGCCGCCGCAGGCCCCGGAGCGACTGCGGGAGCGGCCCTCCTGGCCCGCAGCCGCCCCAGCAGCACGTCGGCGTGCTGCAGCGTCGCCAGCAGCTCCCCGGCGAGCGGGTCGCGCAGTGGTAGCCCGCAGCGAGGACAGGACTCCGGGTCCGGGCCGAGCGCCACGCCGCAGTCGGGGCACAGCGCGGGGCGGGCGTAGGTCGTCATGTCCCCAGCACACCGCATCACCGGCCCGCGCGGCCACGGTCTGAAGGCTCATCCGCCTGGGTACGGGTGCTCACCGTGCACACCGGCGGCGCTAGCCTCGTGCCTGCGATGAACCAGCCACTCCCGCCGCCCGACGGCGTACGCCCCGAGACGCTCCTGATCACCCTGACCGGTCGCGATCGCCCGGGCGTGACGTCCGCGGTGTTCGCGACCCTGGCGCGGGCCGGGGTGGAGGTCGTGGACCTCGAGCAGATCCGGTTGCGGCGCCGCCTGATCCTCGGCGTGCTGGTGACCGTGCCCGACGACGCTGCCGGTCTCCAACGCGCCGTGGAGGAGACCGCGACCTCGCTCGACATGAGCGTCGAGGTCGAGGCCGGCACGGGCGACACCCGACCCCCGGCCCGCGGCGGCTCGCACGTGACCGTGCTCGGCACGCCCCTCACGGCCTCTGCCATGGCCGCGGTCGCCGGGCGGATCGCCGAGGCCGGCGCCAACATCGACCGCATCGAGCGGATGGCGCGCTACCCGGTCACCGCGTTCGACCTGCACGTCTCGGGCGCCGAGCCCGAGCGGCTGCGCGAGCTGCTGGCCCTCGAGGCCGCCAGCCAGGGCATCGACGTGGCCGTCCAGCCGGCGAACCTGCTGCGCCGCGGGATGCGCCTGATCGTGATGGACGTCGACTCGACGCTCATCCAGGGCGAGGTGATCGAGATGATCGCCGCCCACGCGGGCTGCGAGGCCGAGGTCGCCGAGGTGACCGAGCGCGCGATGCGCGGCGAGCTCGACTTCGAGGAGTCGCTGCGCTCGCGGGTGGCGCTGCTCGAGGGCGTGCCGGCCCGCGCGCTGCACGAGGTCTACGACGCCATCCAGCTGGCCCCCGGCGCGCGCACGATGGTGCGCACCCTGCGCCGCCTGGGCTACCGCTTCGCGATCGTCTCGGGCGGCTTCACCCAGATCACCGACCGGCTGGCCACCGAGCTCGGCATCCACTTCGCCCGGGCCAACGAGCTCGAGATCGTCGACGGGCGCCTGACCGGCCGCATCGTCGGCGAGGTGGTCGACCGGGCCGGCAAGGCGCGCGCACTGCGTGAGTTCGCCGACGAGATCGGTGTCGACGTCGCCTCCACGATCGCGATCGGCGACGGTGCCAACGACCTCGACATGCTGGCAGCCGCCGGGCTGGGCATCGCCTACAACGCGAAGCCGGCGGTGCGCGACGCCGCCGACACCTCGGTCAACGTGCCCTACCTCGACGCGATCATCTACCTGCTCGGGATCAGCCGCGAGGAGGTGGAGGCCGCCGACCGTGCGGTCGGCATCACCACCCCCGCTCCGCCCGTCTGAGGTCCACCGGACACCGGACCGCCCCGGCACAGCCTGCGCGTCAGTCGCGGGCCACGTGGTGGGACAGCACCGTCGCCGACTCCTCGGCCAGGTCGGCCCACGGGGTGGCGACGGCGAAGACGGTCAGCGCGCTGGTCGGGTAGCCGCCGAGCAGCGCCGTCACCGCCTCGGGGTCCCCGTCGCCGTCGTCGAGCACGTGCGCCAGCGAGCCGATGGTGGGGTTGTGGCCCACCACCACCAGGGTGCTCACCTGCGCGGGCACCAGCCGCACCAGGTCGAGCGCCGCGTCGGTGCCGGCCTCGTAGAGTCCGCGGTCGAGGTCGGGCGCCAACGCCCAGCCGGCGCCCGCGCACATCTGCTCCCAGGTCTGCGCGGTGCGCACCGCCGACGAGACGAGCGCGTGGTCGGGCTGCACGCCCTGCTCGGCCAGCCAGCGCCCGGCGGCCGCGGCGTCGCGGCGCCCGCGGGCGCTCAGCTCGCGCGCAGCGTCGGTCGAGGCCGCGTCCACGGCCTGGGCGTGCCGGACCAGGACCAGGTGTCGGGGGGCGCTCTGGCTGTTCACCGGACCACCCTCTCAGCCAAGCGGGCGCTGAACCAGCACCGGCCAGCACCGGCGATCCCGCGTCACCTGCGGGGTGAGGCGGCTCATGCCCTAGCGTGTCGCCATGCCCAGAGGTCCCCTGATGATCATCGGCGGCGCGGAGGACAAGCTGCGCCGCCGCACCGTCCTGCAGGACTTCGTCACCGCCAGCGGTGATCGTGAGGCCCGCATCGTCGTCATTCCCACCGCCTCCTCGATCGGCGAGGAGATCATGGCGGTCTACGACGCTCTGTTCCGCAGGCTGGGAGCCACCGAGGTCTCCGGGGTCGACCCCTCCTCGCGCGAGGCGGCCCACGACGAGTCGCTGGTCAAGCAGCTCGACGACGCCACCGGCGTCTTCATGACCGGCGGGAACCAGCTCAAGCTCTCGGGCATCCTCAACGGCACCCCCGTCGGCGACGCGATCGTGCGCGCCCACCACCGCGGCGCGGTGGTGGCCGGCACCTCGGCGGGCGCCAGCATCCAGTCCAGCCACATGGTCGCCTTCGGCTCCGGCGGCACCACCCCCAAGCAACGGATGACCCAGGTCGCCGGCGGCCTGGGCCTGCTGGCCTCCTCGGTCATCGACCAGCACTTCGAGCAGCGCAACCGCTACGGCCGGCTGCTGATGATCGTGGCCCAGAGCCCCCAGCTGCTGGGCATCGGCGTCGACGAGGACACCGCGGCCACGGTCACCCACGAGGTCGACGAGGAGACCGGCGAGGAGCGCGAGCTGCTGCGGGTCAGCGGGCGCGGCGCCGTGACCGTCATGGACGGCTCCCGGATGATCACCAACGCCTACGAGGCCAAGCGCTCCGCGCCGCTGCTGGCCAGCGGCGTCGTGCTGCACGTGCTGCCCGCGGGTGCGACGTACGACCTGACGGCGCGCGAGCTGCTCCCGGGCGAGACCGAGGTCGACCCCGAGGACGCCGCCGAGCTCGAGGCGGTCGGCAAGGACCTGCGCCGGATGGCGCGCGACATCGCCGCCTCCGATGCCTCCCCCACCGTCCTGAAGCGACGGATGGCAAGGCTGCGCAAGCTGCGCTCGGCCGAGCAGTCACCGCTCGAGGACCAGACCGACAGCCAGGCCACGACCCCTTCCGGGTCCGCTGGCACCCCTGAGAACGGAGCGACCCGATGACCGAACGGCCCACCCCCGACCTCAGCATCATCGAGACGCGGGTCTACCGCGGCGCCAACATCTGGTCCTACGACCGGGCGATCCACCTGGTCGTCGACCTCGGCGTCCTCGAGAAGTACCCGACCAGCACCCTGCCCGGCTTCACCGACCACCTGGTCGCGATGCTGCCGGGCCTGCGCGAGCACTCCTGCTCGCGCGGCAAGCGCGGCGGCTTCGTCGAGCGCCTGCACGAGGGCACCTGGCTCGGCCACGTGGCCGAGCACTGCGCGCTCGCGCTGCAGCAGGTCGTGGGCCACGACGTGCGCCGTGGCAAGACCCGCCAGGTCAAGGGCCGCGAGGGCGTCTACAACGTCATCTTCGGGTACGCCGACGAGCAGGTCGGCCTGGCCGCCGGCCGGCTGGCAGTACGCCTGGTCAACCACCTGGTCGAGGCCGACCCCGAGTTCGACTGGGACGTCGAGCTCGAGGAGTTCATCCGACGCGCCCAGCGCACCGCGTTCGGGCCCTCCACCCAGGCGATCATCGACGAGGCCGTCTCCCGTGACATCCCGTGGATCCGGCTCAACCAGCACTCGCTGGTCCAGCTCGGCCAGGGCGTCCACGCCCAGCGCATCCGGGCCACGATGACCTCCCAGACCTCCTCGATCGCCGTCGACATCGCCTCCGACAAGGACCTCACCACCTCGCTGCTCTCGGCGGCCGGGCTGCCGGTGCCCAAGCAGGAGTCGGTGCGCACCGTGGAGGGCTGCGTCCGCGCGGCCGAACGGATCGGCTACCCGGTCGTGGTCAAGCCGCTCGACGGCAACCACGGGCGCGGCGTGTGCCTGGACCTGCAGGACGAGAAGGAGGTGCGCGAGGCGTTCGAGGTCGCCCGCGAGCAGTCGCGGCGCGGCTACGTCATCGTCGAGTCGTTCGTGGTCGGCAAGGACTACCGCTGCCTGATCATCGACGGCAGGGTCGCCGCGATCGCCGAGCGGGTGCCGGCCTCCGTGGTCGGAGACGGCTCCTCGAACGTGGAGCAGCTCGTCGACACCGCCAACGCCGACCCGCGCCGCGGCGTGGGCCACGAGAAGGTGCTGACCCGCATCAAGGTCGACGAGGCCGCCGTCCAGCTGGTGCGCGAGCAGGGTTTCGAGATGTCCGACGTGCCGCCGGAGGGCACCACCGTGCGCTTGGCGCTGACCGGCAACATGTCGACCGGCGGCATCTCCATCGACCGCACCTTCGAGGCGCACCCCGAGAACGTCGAGATCGCCGAGGAAGCCGCGCGCATGGTCGGCCTCGACATCGCCGGTATCGACTTCATCTGCCCCGACATCACCGAGCCGGTGCGTGAGACCGGGGGCGCGATCTGCGAGGTCAACGCCGCTCCCGGCTTCCGGATGCACACCCACCCGACGATCGGCGAGCCGCAGTTCATCGCCAAGCCGGTCGTCGACATGCTCTTCCCGCCGGGCGCCAAGTCGCGGATCCCGATCGTGGCCGTGACCGGCACCAACGGCAAGACCACCACCTCGCGGATGATCAGCCACATCTTCAAGGGGATGGGCCGCAAGGTCGGGATGACCTCCACCGACGGTGTCGTCATCGACGAGCGCCTGGTGATCCGTGCCGACGCCTCCGGGCCGCGCTCGGCCCGGATGGTGCTGCAGAACCCGCGCGTCGACACGGCGGTCTTCGAGGTGGCCCGTGGCGGCATCCTGCGCGAGGGCCTGGGCTACGAGCGCAACGACGTCGCGGTCGTGCTCAACGTCGCCCCCGACCACCTCGGCCTGCGCGGCATCGACACCGTCGAGCAGCTGGCCGACGTCAAGGCCGTGCTGGTCGAGGCGGTGCCGCGCGACGGGCACGCCGTGCTCAACGCCGACGACCCGCTGGTGCGCAACATGCGCCGGCGCTGCTCGGGGCAGGTGGTGTGGTTCTCGATGGACGAGCCCGGCACCGAGACCCGCGAGATGATCGACGCGCACTGCCGCCGCGGCGGCAAGGCGCTGGTGCTCAACCCCTCCGAACGCGGCGAGATGATCGTGGTCAAGCACGGCCCGCGCGAGATGCAGCTGGCCTGGACCCACCTGCTGCCGGCCACGTTCGGCGGCAAGGCACGGATGAACGTGCAGAACGCGCTGGCCGCGGCTGCCGCGGCGTTCGCGACGGGTGCCCCGCTGCACGACATCCGCCAGGGCCTGCGCTCCTTCTCGACGAACTACTACCTCTCCCCCGGTCGTCTCAACGAGATCGAGGTCAACGGCGTCAACGTCATCATCGACTACTGCCACAACGCCCCCGGCATGCGGATGCTGGGCGACTTCGTCGACCGGGTCGGCGACTCGCTCGAGGGCTCGCACGACCTGGCCCGCCCCTCGCGGATCGGCGTCATCGCCACCGCGGGCGACCGGCGCGACCAGGACATGCGCGAGCTCGGTGAGGTCGCGGCGCAGCACTTCGACGTCGTGGTGGTGCGCGAGGACGAGGCGTTGCGCAAGCGCGAGCGCGGCGAGACCGCTGCGCTGGTCCTGGAGGGCGTGCGCTCCGCGATGGCCGCCGGCGCCCGCTGCAAGCAGGTCGAGCAGATCCTCGAGGAGAACGACGCGGTGCGCCATGCCATGTCACGCGCCAACCGCGGCGACCTCGTGGTGCTGTGCGTCGACCGGCACGCCGCGGTGATGACCGAGCTCGAGCACTGGTCGCCCCAGGCCCAGGCCGGCGCCGGCTTCGCCGACGACTCCCTCGCCGACCCCGACTACGTCGCCGCCCCCACCCCCGAGGCCTGACGAGCAGTCACTTTCGCACCTCCGAGCAGTCAGTTGTGCACCGGTCACGGCGCACGATTGACGGCCCGGTGGTGCACAAGTGACCGGTGGATGGTGCGAAAGTGACTGCTCGGCCGGGCTACTGCTCGACGCGCAGCTCTCCGTCGGCGAAGCGGCGGCGCAGCACCTTCTTGTCGAACTTGCCCACCGAGGTGCGGGGTACCTCGTCGATGAAGGTCCAGGCATCGGGCAGCTGCCACTTGGCGAAGTCGCGGGCCAGGTGCTCGCGCAGCTCGTCGGCGGTGACGCTGGCGCCGTCGCGCACGACCACCGAGGCCAGCGGCCGCTCCTGCCACTTCTCGTCGGGGATGGCGACCACGGCCGCCTCGAGCACCGCGTCGTGGGACATCAGGGCGTTCTCGAGGTCGACGGAGGAGATCCACTCCCCACCCGACTTGATGACGTCCTTGGCGCGGTCGGTCAGCGAGATGTAGCCGAGCTCGTCGAGGTGGCCCACGTCGCCCGTGCGCAACCAGCCGTCGTGGAACTTGGCCTCCGCCTCCTCCCGCTCGCTCTCCTCGGGCCGGTAGTACGCGGCGGTCACCCAGGGGCCGCGCACCTCGAGCTCGCCGACGCTGGCGCCGTCGGCGGGCAGCACCGAGTGGTCGTCGGCCACGATGCGCGCCGACACGCCGCACAGGAGGCGGCCCTGGGTGCCCCGGTAGCGCCACTGCTCCTCCTCCGAGCAGCCCAGCGGAGGCAGCCCGAGCGAGGCGACGGGCGAGGTCTCGGTCATCCCCCAGGCCTGGCGCACCACGATGCCGTGTCGCTCCTGCAGGGCCTGCTGCAGCGAGACCGGCACCGCCGAGCCCCCGCACAGCACGAGCCGCAGCGAGTCGAGCCGGGTGCCGGGGTTCGCATCGAGGTGCTGGAGCACGTCGTTCCACACCGTCGGCACCCCGCCCGAGAGGGTCGGGCGGCTCTCGGTCACGAAGCGGACCAGCGGCTCGGCCTGCAGCCAGCGGTCGGGCATGCACAGCGAGGCGCCGCTCATCATCGCCGAGTAGGGCAGCCCCCAGGCGTTGGCGTGGAACATCGGCACGATCGGCAGCACCCGGTCCTCGAAGGAGAGCCCGCCGGTGTTGCCGCCGCACACCGCCATCGAGTGCAGGTACGCCGAGCGGTGGCTGTAGACGACCCCCTTGGGGTTGCCGGTGGTGCCGGAGGTGTAGCACATGGCTGCCGCGTCGCGCTCGTCGATCTCGGGCCAGTCGAAGGTCGGCTCGGCGGCCGCGAGCAGCTCCTCGTAGAGGTGCACCTGCTTGCCGCTCGCGCGCAGCGCGTCGAGGTCGGCCGAGGCTGCGTCGGGGCCGGCGACCACCACGTGCTCGACCGTGGTCATCTCCCCCAGCCGGGGCGCGAGCAGCCCGACGAGCGAGTCGTCGACGATCACCACGTGGTCCTCGGCGTGGTTGGCGACGTAGACCAGCTGCTCGGGGAAGAGCCGGATGTTCAGGGTGTGCAGCACCGCGCCCATGGAGGGCACCGCGAGGTAGGCCTCCAGGTGCTCGACGTTGTTCCACTGGAAGGTCGCGACCCGCTGGTCGCCGTCGACGCCCAGGTCGCGCAGCGCCGAGGCCAGCCGGGAGGTGCGCTCGCCGAGCTCGGCGTAGGAGCGGGTGCGGCTGCCGTCGGCGGTCGCGGTGACGACCTCCCCGTCGGGGTGCACCGCGACGACGTGGCGGCGGATGGCGTCGATGGTCAGCTGGTCGTCCTGCATGGTGCTGCGCATGGCGGGCCTCCGAGAGGTCTACAGGTGGCGGGCGGTGTGCTGTGCGTCACGATCCTGCCACCCGCCCGGCTCACCCCGCGCGGGCGGCCCGCACCTTGGCGGCCAGCACCTCCGCGCTGTCGGGCACTCCGCCGGCCTCGGCGATCCACTCGTAGACGCCCTCGCGATCTGCGTGGCACATCAGCCCCACGACCTCGCCGGGCAGCGCCTGGCCCACCAGCGCCGACAGCACGCCCACCTCGGTGGGGTACGCCGGCACCGCGGTGACCCCGACCCTCTCGGCGCCGGCGCGCATCAGGCCCTCGAGCTCCTCGGCCGTGCGGCCGCGGAAGTACTTCTCCTTGTGCCCGATCGCCACGACGTCGGCGTCGCGTGCCGCGATCTCGCCGAGCTTCTCGATGAGCTCCTCGGAGCGGTCGCCGACGACGCCCAGGCCCAGCAGCACCCGGGCGCCCTCGGGTCGGATGCCGTGCATGATCTCGAACATCGCCTCGAGCCCGGCCTCGTTGTGGGCCAGGTCCATCACGACGGTGACCTCACCGTCGGAGACCGGCACCGTGAAGCAGTTCATCCGGCCCGGGTTGTGCTCGGCGTCGGGCAGGAACGAGCGCAGCCCGGCGACCACGACGTCGCGCGGGATCCCCACGGCCAGCGCCGCGGAGGCCGCGGCGAGCGCGTTCTCCACGTTGTAGTGGCTGAGCCCGGCCAGGGTCATCGGCACGTCGACCAGCTCGAGCAGCGGGTCGGGGTCGGCGTCGGGCTCCAGCACGCAGAGCCAGCCGTCGATGACCGTGGTGGCGCGCCCGCCGTCGCCGAGCACGTCGCGCACGGCCGGGGAGTCGGGGTCGCGGGAGAAGACCCAGACCTGCGACTTGACCACCCACCGCATCGACAGCACCCGCGGGTCGTCGGCGTTGAGCACCGCCCAGCCCTCGGGCGCGGTGATCCGCGGCACGACCGCCTTGACCTCGGCCAGCTGGTCGAGGGTGTCGATGCCATGCAGGCCCAGGTGGTCGGCCGAGACGTTGGTGACGACCGAGACGTCGTTGTGGGTCAGCCCGATGCCCTTGAGCAGGATCCCGCCGCGCGCGGTCTCGGTGACGGCGAGCTCGACGTTCTCGTGGGCCAGGACGCGACCGGCACCGCTGGGCCCGGAGTAGTCGCCCGGCTCGACCAGCACCCCGTCGACGTACACGCCGTCCGTGTTGGACCAGCCGACGACCTTGCCCCACTCGCGGCCGATGTGCGCGACCATCCGCGAGGTGGTGGTCTTGCCGTTGGTGCCGGTCACCGCGACCACCGGCACCCGGGGCTCCAGGGTGGTCGGGCCGTCACCCGGGTCGCTGGAGGCCACCGTCTGGGCCGCGACCGAGACGGCGGCCGAGAGCCGGTCGGTGCTGACGCCGTCGTCACCCGGCACCAGCGCGTCGAGCACCGAGGCCACCGCGCGGCCCATCGCCCGCGCCCGCTCGCGGTGCGCCCACGGGTAGGCGACCACGACCTGGTGGGGATCGGAGGTGGGTCGCACCCGCACCGCCAGCGACGAGGTGCCCGACTCCTGGGCCACCGCCCGCACGAGGCGGCCCACGGCCCGCAGGGCGAAGCGCTGGCGGAACCCCGAGCCGGGCTCTCCGGGACGAGCGTCGGGCAGGCCGACGCGCTCGGCCAGCACCCGGGCGACCCCGATGGGCGCGGTGGCCAGGGCTCCGGTGTCGAGCGTCAGCTTCACCGCCGCCCGGGGGAAGTAGAGGTTGGGGCCCTCCAGCACGCGCAGCTCGACCAGAGCGTGGGTGGTGGGGGCGACGTCCTGACCTGCTCCGGGTGCGCTCACCGGCGCGACGCTACCGGCTCGGGCGCTCAGGCGCCCATCGCGTGGAAGCCGCCGTCGACGTGGACGATCTCGCCGGTGGTGGCGGGGAAGAAGTCCGAGAGCAGGGCGCAGACCGCCTTGGCCGTCGGTGCCTGGTCGGTGTTGTCCCAACCCAGCGGCGACCGGGTCGCCCACATCGAGTCGAGCTCCTCGAAGCCCGGGATCGCCTTGGCGGCCAGCGTCTTCAGCGGCCCGGCCGAGACCAGGTTGACCCGGATGCCCTCAGGGCCCAGGTCGCGGGCCAGGTAGCGCGAGGTCGACTCGAGCGCCGCCTTGGCCACGCCCATCCAGTCGTAGGCCGGCCAGGCGACGGTGGCGTCGAAGGTGAGGCCCACCACCGAGCCGCCCTCGGTCATCAACGGACGGCAGGCGGTGGTCAGCGACTTCAGCGAGTACGCCGAGACCTGCACGGCCTGCGCCACGTCGGGCCAGGGCCCCTCGAGGAACTTGCCGCCGAGCAGCGTCTCGGGGTTGCCGAACGCGATCGAGTGCACCACCCCGTCGAGCCCGTCGACGTGCTCACCGACCAGCTCGGGCAGCCGGGCCAGGTGCTCCTCGTCGGTCACGTCCAGCTCGATCACCGGCGGCTCGACCGGCAGCCGCCTGGCGATCCGCCTGGTGATGCCCAGCGCGCGCCCGAAGTTGGAGATCAGCACCGTGGCGCCCTGCTCCTGGGCGATCTTCGCGGTCGCGAAGCCGATGGAGGAGTCCATCGTCACCCCGGCCACCAGGATCCGCTTGCCGTCGAGAATGCCCATCGTCTGCTCCTTGGGTGACTTCAGTGGGGTGGGACCGGTGAGAGGTGTGGTCAGTGGCCCATGCCGAGGCCGCCGTCGACGGGGATCACGGCCCCGGTGACGTAGGCCGCTGCCGGCCCGGCCAGCCAGGTCACGGTGCCGGCGACCTCCTCGGCCGCACCGAGGCGCCCGAGCGGGATCCGGGCGGCGTACTCGGCCTGCTGCTCGGCCGGCAGCGAGGCGGTCATGTCGGTCTCGATGAACCCGGGGGCCACCACGTTGGTGGTGATCGAGCGCGACCCGAGCTCGCGCGCCAGCGAGCGGGCGACGCCGATCAGCCCGGCCTTCGAGGCGGCGTAGTTGACCTGGCCCGGGGAGCCCAGCGTGGCCACCACCGAGGAGATCAGGATGATCCGGCCGCGGCGCAGTCGCAGCATGCCCTTGGCTGCGCGCTTGGCCAGCCGGAAGGAACCGGTGAGGTTGGTGTCGATGACCGAGGTCCAGTCGTCCTCGCTCATCCGCAGCAGCAGTGTGTCGGAGGTGATGCCGGCGTTGGCGACCAGCACCTCGACCGGGCCGTGGGCGGCCTCCACCTCGGCGAACGCGGCGTCGACCGCCGCGGGGTCGGTGACGTCGCAGCGCACGTCGAGCGCTCCCGCGGGCGCTCCCCCGCTGCGGGTGGTGACCGCGACCTTGTCGCCCTGGGCGAGGAACGCCTCGGCGATCGCGCGGCCGATGCCGCGGTTGCCGCCCGTGACCAGCACGGAGCGGGGCTCGGACGACGGCTGGGACGGGGGCGTCTGCGTGCTCTGGCTCACGTTCGACGACGCTAGTGATTACCCGCGCGTACCCGAAACCCCGCGCGGGTCGTCACCTCGCCGCGTGGGTGGCTCAGTCGTCCTCGAGGCGGAAGCCGACCTTGAGCCCGACCTGGAAGTGCTCGACCGCGCCGTCCTTGACCTGGCCGCGCACCTGGGTGACCTCGAACCAGTCGAGGTGGCGCAGGGTGCGGGCGGCGCGCTCGACGCCGTTGCGGATGGCGGCGTCGATGCCCTCGGGCGAGGTGCCGACGATCTCGGAGATGCGATAGGTGCGATTAGTCATACGAGGAGCCTAGACCCGCCGACGTACGCTCGACGCATGGCCAGGCAGCGAGCACGCGAGGACGAGGCGGTCCGGATCACCACGGCGGGCGTCAGCCACGAGGAGGACCTGCGCAAGCGGCAGAAGCGCTACCTGCTCTCGATGACGCTGCGCTCGGCGTGCTTCGTCGGTGCCGGGGTGGCCGGTCTCGCCGGGGTCGCGTGGCTGTGGCCGATCCTCATCGTGGGCGCCCTGGTGCTGCCCTACATCGCGGTGGTCCTGGCCAACGCCCAGGCGAACCGCGCCGACGGGTTCCAGCTGCGCAGCGGCGCCTACGGCGCGCCCGAGCTGGAGGCCGCGGGCACCCACCGCGCCGAGCTGGGCGGACGATGAGCGAGCCCGACACCTGCTCGGCCAAGGGCTGTACCTCCCCCGCCGTGCACGCGCTGCTGTGGCGCAACCCCAAGATCCACACGCCCGAGCGGCGCAAGGCCTGGCTGGCCTGCCCCGAGCACCGTGAGTCGCTCGGCACCTTCCTGGGCTCGCGCGGCTTCCTCATCGAGGTCGTCGAGCACCAGCCGGGCGCCGACCACACGGTCTGAGGGCCCGGCCGGTTCAGCCGCCGATCGCCGACATCGGGCGGTCGGGCTGCAGGAACGTCGGGTCGTCGATGCCGTGCCCGGCGGCCTTGCCGCGCATCGCCACCACCCACCGCTGGGCCAGCTCCTCGTCGTCGACGCCGTCGCGCAGCGCGGCCCGCAGGTCGGACTCGGAGCGGGCGAACAGGCAGTTGCGCACCTGGCCGTCGGCCGTCAGGCGGACCCGGTCGCAGTCGCCGCAGAACGGGCGGGTCACCGAGGCGATGACCCCGACCGTGCCGGGGCCGCCGTCGACGGTGAACAGCTCGGCCGGGGCGCTGCCACGGGGCTCCTCGGCCGGGGTGAGGGTGTGCACCGTCGAGAGGCTCGCGAAGATCTCCTCGGCCGTGACCATGCCCTCGCGGCTCCAGCCGTGCTGGGCGTCGAGCGGCATCTGCTCGATGAAGCGCAGCTCGTAGCCGCGCTCGAGGCACCACGCGAGCAGCTCCGGCGCCTGGTCCTCGTTCTCGCCGCGCAGCAGCACGGCATTGACCTTCACCGGCCCCAGCCCGGCGGCCTGTGCGGCCTCGAGGCCCGCCACCACGTCGTGGAACCGGTCGCGGCGGGTGATCCGGTGGAAGGTGTCGGCGCGGGCGGTGTCGAGGCTGACGTTGACGCGGTCGAGCCCGGCGTCCTTGAGAGCAGCGGCATTGCGCGAGAGTCCCAGCGCGTTCGTGGTGACCGAGATGTCGAGGTGCTCCCCGAGCTCGCGGGTGCGGCGCACGATGTCGACCAGCCCGCGGCGCACCAGCGGCTCGCCGCCGGTGAAGCGGACCTCCTCGATGCCCAGGCGCTCGACGCCGATGCGGATCAGGCGCACCACCTCGTCGTCGGTGAGCACCGAGTCGTCGGGCAGCCAGTCGAGGCCCTCGGGCGGCATGCAGTAGCTGCAGCGCAGGTTGCAGCGGTCGGTCAGCGACACCCGGAGGTCCGTCGCCACCCGGCCGTACCGGTCCTCGAGAAGAAGTGGCGTCATGTGAGGAAGCATACGGGCGTGGCGGGCACCGGGACGGGGCTCGCCACGCTCCGGCGGATAACCTCGGGTCGTGCGCTCGTTCAGGTTCATGCTCTCGCGTCGCTGGCTGCTCTTCGCGCTGGCCGTCGTCGTGCTGGCCGCCGGGTCGTGGTGGTTGGGCCAGTGGCAGTTCGACCGTCTCGAGCAGCGCCAGGCCGACAACGCGGTGGTCCGTGCCAACGAGGAGCAGGCCCCGGTGCCCGTCGAGCAGGTGCTCTCCCCCGGCGGCGAGGTCGACGAGGACGACGAGTGGCGGGTCGTGACCGCGACCGGCACCTACGCCCCCGAGGACACCGTGATCGTGCGCTACCGCACCCGCGAGGGCGCCTCCGGCGTCGACGTGGTGGTGCCGCTGGTGACCGACACCGGCACCACACTGCTGGTGGACCGCGGCTGGCTGGCCACCCGGGCCGCCGGCACGACACGCCCCGACGACGTGCCCGAGCCGCCGGCGGGTGAGGTCGAGATCTCCGGGTGGGTGCGCGCCGACGGCAGCGGCGACTCCACCACCGTCAACGACCTGTCCACCCGCGCGGTGAGCAGCCAGCGCATCGGCGAGGCCATCGAGCGTGAGGTGTACGGCGGCTTCGTCGACCTGCGCTCCGAGGACCCGGAACCCGCGACCGCCCTCGAGCCCGTCGAGATGCCCGAGCTCGACAACGGCCCGCACTTCTTCTACGGCCTGCAGTGGTGGTTCTTCGGCCTGCTGGCCGTCGGCGGCTTCCTGTACCTGGCCTGGGACGAGCGTCGCGGCCCGCGCCGGCGGCGTACGACGTCGCGCGAGGACACCGACGACGAGACGCCGGTCGACCAGCCGGTCTGAGCCCGACGACCGGCGGCGTGCCGGCCATCGCGGGACGTCATGCGTCTGCAGCCGACGTCCTGTCCGGATGACGTCCCGGCATCAGCCCCGGGCGGACACGTCGTCGACGAACTGGGTGCGGTAGAGGTCGGCGTAGAGACCACCCTCGGCGAGCAGCTCGCTGTGCGTGCCGGACTGCACGATGCGGCCCTCGTCGAGCACCAGGATCTGGTCGGCGTTGCGCACCGTGCTCAGCCGGTGGGCGATGACCAGCGAGGTGCGGCCCTCGAGAGCGGCGTCGAGGGCCCGCTGGACGGCGGCCTCGGACTCGCTGTCGAGGTGGGCGGTGGCCTCGTCGAGCACCACGATGCCCGGTGACTTCAGCAGCAGCCGCGCGATCGCCAGGCGCTGACGCTCGCCCCCGGAGAGCCGGTAGCCGCGATCACCGACGACGGTGTCGAGGCCGTCGGAGAGGCGCCGCACCGTGTCGGCGATCTGGGCCGCCTCCAGGCTCGACCAGATGTCGCGGTCGTCGGCGGAGGGCCGGGCGTAGAGCATGTTGGCGCGGATGGTGTCGTGGAAGAGGTGCGCGTCCTGGGTCACGTAGCCCACTGCGTCCTCGAGGGACTGCAGGCTGACGTCGCGCACGTCGTGCCCGCCGACGCGCACGCTGCCGGAGGTGACGTCGTAGAGCCGGGCGACCAGGTGGGTCACGGTCGTCTTGCCGGCACCGGAGGGACCCACCAGAGCCACCATCCGTCCGACGTCGGCGGTGAAGGAGACGTCGTGGAGCACGGGGACGCCGCCGCCGGTCTCGGGGCGCGCCACGCCCTCCAGCGAGGGCAACGAGAGGTCCTCGGCGCTGGGGTAGGCGAACCCGACCCGGTCGAACTCCAGGCGAGCCGCGGTGCGGGGCAGCTCGACGGCGTCGTCGCGCTCGACGATCAGCGAGGGCAGGTCGAGCACCTCGAAGACCCGCTCGAAGCTGACCATCGCGGTCATCACGTCGATCCGCACGTTGGAGAGGCCCTGCAGGGGGCCGAGCAGGCGCAGCAGCAGGGTGGCCAGGGCGAGCAGGGTGCCGATCGTCAGCGCGTCGCTGATCACCAGCTGGCCGCCGACGCCGTAGACCAGCGCGGTGGCCAGCGCCGGGACCAGGACCATGGTCGCGCCGAAGATCCGGGTGATCAGGCTGATGCGCACTCCCAGGTCGCGCACCTTGGCGGCCTTGGTCGCGAAGAGGACGTCCTCGTCGTCGCGGCGCCCGAACAGCTTGAGCAGCATCGCGCCGCCCACGTTGAAGCGCTCGGTCATGTTGTTGCCGAGGTCGGCGTTGCCGTCCATCTGCTCGCGGGTCAGCCCGGCCAGGCGGTTGCTGACGAAGCGGGAGGCCAGGAAGAGCAGCGGGAACAGCCCGACGCAGAGCAGGGTCACCTGCCAGCTCAGCGCCAGCATGGTGACGCCGACGACGACCACGGCGATCGAGTTCGACACCGTGCTCGAGAGCGTGGAGGTGAAGGCGCGCTGAGCCCCGATGACGTCGTTGTTGAGCCGGCTGACCAGCGCGCCGGTCTGGGTGCGGGTGAAGAAGGCCATCGACTGGCGCTGCACGTGGGCGAAGACCTGCGAGCGCAGGTCGAAGATCAGGCCCTCGCCGATCCGCGAGGAGAGCCAGCCCGCCAGCACGCTGAGCAGTGCGTTGAAGATCGCGAAGCCGGCCATCGCCAGGGCCAGCAGCGTCACCAGCTCCCGGTCACCGGCGAGGATGCCCTTGTCGACGATCTGCTGCACCAGCAGCGGGGTGACCACGACCAGCGAGGCGTCGATGACGGTGAGCACCAGGAACACCGAGATCAGTCGTCGGTGGGGGCGGGCGAAGCCGACCACCCGTCGGACGGTCTGGCGCGAGAGCCGGTTGTTCACCACGCTGCGGTCCGACCTCAGGTGGCGCCAGGCCATCCCGGCCCCCATCATCCCCGACACGTCGTGCTCCTCACTGCCTGCTACTGCTGGTGGGTGGCGCCGGCGACCTCGCGGAAGCGGCGGCCCTGCGCCTCACGCTCGAGGCGGCGCTGCTCGTCCAGCGGCAGCGCCGCCGCGGTCTGCAGCAGCGCCTTGGTCTCGCGCACCGCCCCGGGCATCGGGGCGGTGAGGGACTCGACGAGGTGCGCGACGGTGGCAGCGAGCTGGTCGGTCGGGACCGCGGTCAGGGCGATGCCGATGCGCACCGCCTCCTCGGCGCCGACCATGCGTGCCGTGGCACAGATCTCCAGTGCCCTCGAGTAGCCAACCGCCTCGACCAGCGGTTTTGTTCCCGTCAGGTCGGCGACCAGCCCGAGCGCCGCCTCCTTCATGCACAGCTGGGCGTCGTCGGTCAGCACCCGCAGGTCGCAGGCCAGGGCCAGCTGGAAACCCGCACCGACCGCGTAGCCCTGCACCGCGGCGATGGAGACGAACGACGGGTCGCGCAGCCAGGTGAAGCCGCGCTGGTAGTCGTCGATCGTCGCCGACATCTCCTCCTCGCTGCGGCTGAGCAGGTCGGCCACGGACTCCACGCCCTCCGAGGAGGCCGTCGGGTCGAGCATCGCCCGGTCGAGGCCCGCCGAGAAGGTGGTGCCGGCGCCGCGCACGACCACCACCCGCACCTCGTCGTCGGCCACCAGACGCTCACCGACCGTGGCCAGGCCTCGCCACATCGCGGGGGTCTGGGCGTTGCGGACCTCGGGGCGGTCGAGGGTGACGGTGGCGACCGCGCCCTCGACGTGGACCTGCAGACCGACGGCAGCGAGCTCTTCGGGAGTCATGCCCGGAGTCTAGGAACCGGCACCGACACCGGGCCCGGCGCCCTCAGGCGAGCGAGACCAGGTCGGCGTACCCCTCGTTCCAGAGGTCCTCGTCGCCGTCGGGCAGCAGCAGCACCCGGTCGGGCTCCAGGGCGCGCACCGCGCCCTCGTCGTGGGTGACCAGGATGATCGCGCCCTCGTAGGTGCGGATGGCGGCCAGCACCTCCTCGCGGGAGGCCGGATCGAGGTTGTTGGTGGGCTCGTCGAGCAGCAGCACGTTGGCACTCGAGACGACCAGCGACGCCAGCGCCAGCCGGGTCTTCTCGCCGCCCGAGAGCACGCTGGCGCTCTTGTGGGCGTCGTCGCCGGAGAAGAGGAAGGAGCCGAGCACGGAGCGGGCCTCGACGTCGGTCAGCTGCGGGGCCGCCGACTGCATGTTCTCCAGGACCGTGCGCGAGGTGTCGAGGGTCTCGTGCTCCTGGGCGTAGTAGCCGACCTTGAGCCCGTGCCCGGGCACGACCTCGCCCGTGTCGGGCTGGTCGACGCCGGCCAGGATGCGCAGCATCGTGGTCTTGCCGGCGCCGTTGAGGCCCAGGATCACCACGCGCGAGCCCTTGTCGATGGCCAGGTCGACGCCGGTGAAGACCTCGAGCGAGCCGTAGGTCTTCGACAGCTCGCTCGCGGTGATCGGCGTCTTGCCGCAGGGCGCGGGGGCGGGGAACTTGATGCGCGCCACCTTGTCGGCGGCCCGCTCGCCCTCGAGGCCGGCCATCATCTTCTCGGCCCGCTTGAGCATCGACTGCGCGGCCTGGGCCTTGGAGGCCTTGGCGCGCATCTTGTTGGCCTGGTCGGTGAGCGTCTTGGCCTTGTTCTCGGCGTTCATCCGCTCGCGCCGGCGCCGCACCTCGTCGGTCTCGCGCTGGGTCAGGTAGTTCTTCCAGCCCATGTTGTAGACGTCCATGGCGGTGCGGTTGGCGTCGAGGTGCATCACCTTGTTGACCGTCGCCTCGAGCAGCTCGTTGTCGTGGCTGATCACGATGAAGCCGCCCTTGTGGGCCTTGAGGAACTCGCGCAGCCACACGATCGAGTCGGCGTCGAGGTGGTTGGTCGGCTCGTCGAGGATCAGGATCTCGGCGCCCGAGAAGAGGATCCGCGCCAGCTCGACGCGACGGCGCTGGCCGCCCGAGAGCGTCTTGAGCTGCTGACCGAGGATCCGGTCGGGGATGCCCAGGCTCGCCGCGATCGTGGCGGCCTCGGACTCCGCGGCGTAGCCGCCTCCCGCGTGCATCTCGTCGTCGGCGCGGCTGTAGCGGCGCATCGCCTTCTCGCGCACGGCCGGGTCGTCGGAGCCCATCTGCTCCTCGGCGGCGCGCAGGCGGCGTACGACGTCGTCGAGACCGCGCGCGGAGAGGATCCGGTCGCGGGCCAGGACCTCGGGGTCGCCGGTGCGCGGGTCCTGCGGCAGGTAGCCGATGTCACCGCTGCGGGTCACCGAGCCACCGGCGGGCAGCGCCTCACCGGAGAGGATCTTGGTGAGGGTGGTCTTGCCGGCGCCGTTGCGACCGACCAGGCCGACCTTGTCGCCCGCGGCCACGCGGAAGCTCACGTCCTCCATCAGGAGACGCGCGCCGGCACGGACTTCGAGCTGATGAGCGGTGATCATAGGAGCCCAATCGTAGGAGTCGGTAGCCTCAGCCACCGATTCGCCGGCACCCGGCGCAGGCCGCCACAGGAGGCGCGACGTGAGGTTCAACCCCAAGGCCCGCCTCGACACCCGGCGCACCCGTGACGTGGGTCGCAGCAGCGGCGGCGGCCGGCCGCGCGGCCGCCTCCCCTCCGGCAGCGGCCGCGGCGGCTCGTCGCTGCCGGTCCCCGGCGGCGTCGCCGGTGGCGGCGGCATCGTGGCGGTCGTCGTCATCGGGATCTTCGTGCTCGTCCAGCTGATGGGCGGCGGCACCGGGCTCGACCTGGGCTCGGGCGGCTCCCTCGACACGGCCCGCTTCGAGGACTCCGACCGGTACGCCGCCTGCGAGAGCGGGGAGGACGCCAACGAGTCGGTCGACTGCGCCCGGGTCGCGGTCGAGAACAGCCTCTACGACTACTGGGGCGACACCCTCGGCTCCGACTTCCGCGCGCAGCAGGCGCTGGTGACGTTCTCCGGCCAGGTCGGCACCGGCTGCGGCTCCGCCAGCTCGGCGGTGGGCCCGTTCTACTGCCCCGCCGACAGCACCATCTACCTCGACACCGGCTTCTTCGACGAGGTGCTCGAGCGTCAGCTCGGCGGGCCCGACGGCGGGTTCGTGGAGGCCTACGTGCTGGCCCACGAGTACGGGCACCACATCCAGAACGTGCTGGGCACGATGGGCCGGGTCCGCACCCAGCAGGGCGCCTCGTCCGACGCGGTGCGCCTGGAGCTGCAGGCCGACTGCTACGCCGGGATGTGGGCGCGCGGCGCCACCGCCACCGAGGACTCCTCGGGCACGGCGCTGTTCAGCGAGCTGAGCGACGAGGACGTCCGGCTGGCCCTCGAGGCCGCGGCCAGCGTCGGCGACGACCGCATCCAGCGGCAGACCCAGGGCCAGGTCGACCGTGAGTCGTGGACCCACGGCTCCGCGGAGCAGCGCCAGCGCTGGTTCCGGGTCGGCTTCGACGGGGGCGACCTCGACGACTGCGACACCTTCGCGGCCCGCAGCCTGTAACCAGCGCCGCTGCTCGACCAGCGGTGCCGGTCAGGTGTCGAGGAGCGCCTCGATCAGGGGGAACTGGCGCTGCAGCGCGCGCAGGTGCGGCGCGACGGCGGGGTGGCGGAACTTGCCCGCGAGCGCGCCCTCTCCCCCGGCCACCCGCGACAGCGCCCACTCGGCGCGGCTCAGCGCGGTGTAGACCGCGGTGACCCGGGCGCCCAGGGCGGCCTCCTCGGGCGTGGCCACCCCGTCGGGCAGCCCCAGCAGGTAGGCGTCGAGCAGCGGCTCGACGTCCTCGCGCGCGGCCAGGAGGTAGTAGCCGAGGTCGGCGCCCACCGCGGCGGTGCCCAGGCACGACCAGTCGATGGCCACCACGTCGTCGCCCTCCCGGCCAGGCAGGTTGCCCGGCGTCGGGTCGCCGTGCTGCAGCACCTGGGGCAGCGCGTCGCAGCGGTCCAGGAAGATGTGGCGGCGCGTCCACAGGTGCTCGGCGACGTCGGCGACGGTGGTGCGCGACAGGGTCGGCCAGCCGCCCCGGTGCGCCGTACGCCGCAGCCGGTCGCGCAGCTGGTCGCGGGCCAGCCAGGCGACGTCGGGCACCGGCGTACCCGCGAAGCGGCCCAGGGCGTGGGCGGCGAACAGGCCGTTGACCGCTGCGTCCTCGACCCAGTCCTCGGTCAACGTGATGCCCTCGACGTCCTCCTCGGCGAAGGAGCGCACCGGCGGCCTCAGCCCGCGGGTGCGGGCGAGCACCCCGGAGGTGACCACGTCGGCGGCACGGCGCCAGTAGGCGAAGTGGTGCGGGTCGCTGAGCTCGGCGGGGTCGTGCTCCCCGGGGGCCGCCAGGCGCTTCACCGACACCGGCTGCTCGCCGAGACTGGTGCGCCACACGCCGATCGTGGACATGCCGGCACCGCCAGGGAGCGGATGCCAGTCCGGGTCGGGCTGCCACGTCGGGGCCACGAGCCCGACGCTAGCCGATGTCGCGGCGCTGGAAGGCCAACTGGCCCGCGAGGGAGATCAGGGCGGCGACCCCGAGCACCAGCAGCAACGGACCGACCGCGACGTCCTGGGCGGGCGCCAGCGCCAGGTGCTCGAAGGGCGAGAGGTCCTGCCACCACTGCGGCAGGTCGAGCACGTCACCGAGGAGCAGCACCACGACCGCGACCAGCAGCGGCACCCAGGCCAGCACGCCGTGCTGCGGCAGCAGCCCGTGGACCAGGCGGGCGCAGGCGCTGAGCACCAGCACGCCGGGAGCGTAGGACAGCGCGGGCAGCACGTAGCGGGCGACCGCACCCGGGTCGTCGCTGACCAGGGCGTAGCCGATGCCGGTGCCGAGGCCGCCGAGGCCCAGCACCACCAGCACCCCGGTGACGGTCACGACGACGTTGGCCGCCAGCCACCGGGACCGGGACAGACCCGTGGCCAGCAGCAGCTCGGCGTGGCCGGCGCGCTCGTCGGCGCCGGGCCGCAGGGCCGTGGAGACGGCGAAGCCCGCCGTGAGCAGCGCCAGCATCAGCAGCGCGGTGGCGTAGAAGCCGGCGACGGGGTCGGCGAGCCCCTGGGTCATCAACTCGGCGCTCATCTCGGAGTCGCCGAGCAGCTCCTCGACGTCGTCGCCGATCGTGCCGTAGGCCAGGCCGGTCAGCAGCAGGCCCGTGCCCCACCCGATCACGCTCGAGCGCTGCAACCGCCAGACCAGGCCCACCGGTCCCGCGAGCAGTCGGCCCCCACGAGCAGGCCCGGGACGGGCGGCGAGCAGCCCCGACCCGATGTCGCGACGTTGCAGCAGGGCTGCGGCGACCCCCAGGGCCACCACGGCCGCGAGCACCAGGAACGCTGCCGGCCACCAGCGCAGCCCGGAGAAGGCGTGCATCGCCTGGTACCAGCCGATCGGGGTGAGCCAGCTGAGCGCGGGGCTGCCGACGTCGCCCACCGCGCGCAGCGCGTAGGAGACCCCGATGGCCAGCCCGGTCAGGCCGTACGCCGCCCTGGTGCTCGCGGTCAGCTGGGCCGCGACGAGCGCCGCGCCGGTGAAGAAGAGCCCGGTCAGCGCGAGCCCGACCCCCAGGGCCAGGGAGTCGGCGACGGCCAGCGGGTAGGCGACCAGGCTCAGGCTCGTGGCGGCGCCGACGGCGACGTTGGCCACGGTGGCAGCGAGCAGGGCGGCCAGCACCGGCGCCGCGCGGCCCACGACGCCCGAGCGCAGCAGCTCGTCGCGACCCGACTCCTCCTCGGCGCGGGTGTGGCGCACCACGATCATCATGCTCATCAGCCCGGCCGCCATCGCCCCGAAGGCGCTGGACTGCCAGGCGACCTGGCCGCCGACGGTGTCGAGCGCCCGCGCCGGGCCGGCCATCGCGATCATCGCGGAGTTGCCGGCCATGCTCGCTGCCGCGCGCTCGAGCTCGGCCCGGGTCTCGTACAGCCCGTCGATGCCCACGGCCTGCGACCAGTAGAGCAGCGCGATCCCCACGCTCCAGGCCGCGATCAACCACCGGTCGCGGAGCAGGGCCGCGCGCAGCAGGATCCCGGTGCCGGGGCTCACCTCGAGGCCCCCTCCGGGGCGTCCGTGCCGGCGTAGTGGCGCAGGAAGAGCTGCTCGAGGGTCGGGGGCTGGGCGGTGAGCGAGCGGACCCCCGACTCGAGCAGCACCTGCAGGACGGCGTCGGTGCGCGCGGTGTCGACCTCGAAGGCGACGCGGGTGCCGGCCCCACCCTCGAGCGGCTCGGCGACCAGGTCGTGGACGCCGTCGAGCCGGTCCAGGCCCGGCGCCGGCGCCGACAGCTCCGCGGTGACGGAGGTCCGGGTCAGGTGCCGCAGCTCGTCGAGGGTGCCGGTCTCGACGGTCCGGCCCTCGCGGATGATGCTCACGCGGTCGCACAGCTGCTCGACCTCGGCGAGGATGTGGCTCGAGAGCAGCACCGTGCCCCCGGTGTCGCGGTTCTCGCGCACACAGCGCTGGAACTCGGCCTCCATCAGGGGGTCCAGGCCCGCGGTCGGCTCGTCGAGCAGCAGCAGCTCGACGTCGGCAGCCAGGGCCGCGACCAGGGCGACCTTCTGGCGGTTGCCCTTGCTGTAGCTGCGGCCCTTCTTCGTGGGGTCGAGCGCGAAGCGCTCCACCAGCTCGTCGCGCCGCCGCCGGTCGAGCCCACCGCGCAGCCGGCCGAGCAGGTCGATGCACTCTCCGCCGCTCAGGTTGGGCCACAGGCTCACGTCACCGGGCACGTAGGCCAGCCGACGGTGCAGGTCGGCGGCCTGGCGCCACGGGTCGCCGCCGAGCAGCCGGGCCGTCCCCGAGTCGGAGCGCAGCAGCCCGAGCAGCACCCGGATGGCCGTGGACTTGCCCGAGCCGTTGGGCCCGAGGAACCCGTGCACCTCCCCGGCCCGCACCGACAGGTCGAGCCCGTCGAGGGCCCGCACGCGGCCGAAGGTCTTGACCAGCTGCTGGACCTCGATCACGTCGGACGGCACGCCCTCACGGTAGCCCCGTCCGGCCCCGGGCGCTGCCGGTCGCCTCAGGCGTTGTGCACCTCGACGCGCACCGACAGCGCGTCGGTGACGCCCTGCTCCAGCACGGCGCGGCGTGGGTCGGGCAGCGCCAGCCAGGGCTCGACGGTGCGCAGTCCGGTGAGGCGCCGGTCGGCGAGGACCTCGTCGACGGCGCTGCGGTCGCCGCCGACGACGACCGGGCCGCGCAGCTCGGCGAGGATGCGCGCCGCGTGGTCGGCGGCCGCCTCGTAGGCCTGGCGCGCCTGGTTGTCGCGACGCCTCGCGAAACGCTGCTGGCTCTGACCACCGGCCTTGGTGCGGCCCTGCACGTGGCGCTGCCCGGTCTTGGACTCCCCCATGGCGGCCACCCTCATCCGGGCGACCGCGAAGCCGCCCTTGCGCACGAGCAGCACCCCCCAGTCGTCGGGCGCCGCGCTCGCGGCGGCGCCGGCGAACGCGACCGGCTCCGGCGGCCCGGCGTACGCCGCGGCGAGCGGCAGGCGGGCGGTGAAGCGGGACCCGTCGGCCGCGAGACCTCTCAGGACGCCGTCGACCACGGCCAGGGCGGTCTCGCCGTGGCGGGCCTCGAAGTTGGCGATCCACCGCTCGACCCGGGTGGCGGGGACCAGGACGTCGGGCATGCGCCGACCGTAGCCGCTGTCGACGCGGTCAGGTCGGTGGGACTGGTGGGGGTGGCGGCGGGGGGCCGGCGGGGGCCGGGTGGGGCGAGGGGCCGGGTGGGGCGAGGGGGCGGGTGCCGGTGTGGTCGACCAGGTACGTCGCCCCGTAGGCATCGCGCCACAGGTAGATCCCGGGGAAGGGTTGTCGCACCTGCCAGTCGCCGTGGGTCTTGACCCGGTGGTGCACCAGCGTCACCGGGCCGTGGCCCTCCACCCGCGCGACCCGGTCCAACACCTCACCCTCGGCGTTGACGTCGCGAGCTCCAGCATCGGCACCCGAGCCGGCCAGGTGCACGAACAGCGTCACGTCGGGCATCAGGTCACGCAGGTCCACCCCAGCCTCGCCGGCTCGTGCCGCCGCGGCAGGGTCGGCCAGCAACGCGACCGCGTGCACCCGCAGGTCATCGACGCTCTCCGGGTCGTCACCGCTCTCGACCGGCTCGACGCCGGGGGTCGGCCGGGGCGGGCTGGGTGGCGCGGAGGCGACGCGCGAGCCCGGTGACCGCACCGTCGAGCGCCTCGATCACCGGGATCGGTGCCCGGACCAGGAAGCTGGCCATCCCGTTCTCGCTGCGCCCGATCCGCTTGGCGAAGCGTGCCCGCGCGCGGCGCTCCTCGGCCTCGCGGGCCAGCGCCGGCGCGGCCGCGGCGACCTCGCCGTCGACCCAGGCCGCCTCGGCCCTCGACGGCTCCCGGGTCCTGTCGGCGACATGGATGGCGTAGGAGTCGCGGACCTCCAGGGCCTGCACCCGCGACCACAGCAGCGGCAGCCGCAGGTCCAGCGCCGCGCCCATCAACCGCCGCCCCGCACAGGTGCTGCGACCGATCTGCGCACCGGAGGTCGCCGCCGCGAACTCGGTGACCTCCGGAGTCCCCTCCCCGCCGTACAACCTCGCCCGCTCCCGACCCGGCCTGCCGGCCCCATGCACCGACAGCCGCTGCACAGGGTGCGCCACCGCCCACTCGTGGGCCAACACCAACAGCTCCACCCCGGCCCGCCGCTGCGCATCCGCACACGCCGCCGCCCGGCGAAGGATCTGCTCCTCCACCAGGTCGCTCACCGGCGCCGCCTGACTCGTGCCACCCACTCGAGCACCAGCCGCTCTCCGTTGCGTGGGCCCCACAGTTGCGCTGGACCCACGTGCCCAGCGAGGCGACCGCTCCTCCGCGTCACGAGCCTGTGCGGACAGGTCCGGCTCCTCGGCTAGCGTCGCGCTCATGTCCAACCAGGTTCAGCTCTCGGTCGCTGCACTCGTACGCGACGGTCGGGTGCTTCTCGTGCACCGCCATCCATCGCGTCGGTGGTACCCCGACTGCTGGGACCTCGTCGGTGGACATGTCGAGCCGAACGAGTCGTCTCAGCAGGCCGTCACGCGGGAATGCCTGGAAGAGCTCGGGGTCCACGTCCACGACCCCCGACCCATCCCGATGAGGGTCAGTGACCCCAGCCTCAACGTGTATGCGTTCCTCGTCACGAGCTGGCAAGGCGAACCTGTCAATGCCGCGCCCGAGGAGCACGACCAACTGCGATGGTTCCGGCCCTGCGAGCTGGCCGACCTGGAGATGGCCCACCCGGCCGGCCTGTCGAGCATCCTGCGCGCCGTCCATGTCGCAACCGAGTAGCCGTCAGGAGCTGTGCGCGCGGGGCGGGTCACGCCCGGATCGCCGAGCTGACTGCCTACGCCGTCGTGGCGCTGCGGACGCAATGGCTGCACCATCGGGGTAGGAGCCGTGACCTACAGGAGTGATGACGATGACCGACCCCCGGCAGCGCCTGAGTGCTGCAGACGTGCGTGCGGCCGACCTCGCCGACTGGCGACAGGTCCTGGGCAGGCTCAAGGCCCGTTTCCGCACCGGCGACTTCGCGACCGGGCTGGCCCTGGTCAACCGGATCGGGGCCGCGGCCGAGGCGGCCGACCACCACCCCGACGTGGCGCTCACCTACACCGATGTCATCGTCACGCTCGTCAGCCACGACGTCGGCGGGCTCACCGCTCGCGACATCGACCTGGCCCGCGAGGTGAGTCGCGCAGCGGCCGGCATGGACGTCTCCTCCGACGTCTCTGGCCTGACCCAGCTGGAGCTGGGCCTCGACACGTCGTCAGGGCCGGCGCTGGCGCCGTTCTACGCCGCTCTCCTCGGCGGGACGGTCGACCACGGTGAGGCCGTCGACCCCAGCGGGCAGTCGCCCACGGTGTGGTGGCAGGACCCCGACGACACAGAGGAGCCCGCGCCGCCCCTGCCGCCGCAGCCTTTCGAGCAGCGCTGGCACTTCGACGTCTGGGTCCCCCACGACGAGGCCGAGTCGCGCCTGCAGGCGGTGCTCGACGCCGGCGGCCGGCTGGTCAGCGACAGCGCGGCCCCGGCGTACTGGGTCGTCGAGGACAGCGACGGCAACCGGTCCTGCCTGTGCACCCCCGAGGGACGCTGACCAGGGATCAGGCGCTCTCCCACAGACCGATGATGTTGCCCTCGGTGTCGCTGAAGTAGGCGGTGAACCCCATGTCCCCCACGGGCTGCTTGTCGGTCAGCGGCTTGCCGCCCGCGCCCTCGACGGCGCGCAGAGCGTCGTCGACGCTCGCCACGTCGATGACCACGTTGGGCCCGTTGCCGGGGAGCTCGTCGCTGCGCCTGAACATGCCCCCGTTGATGAAGCCCGGCTCGGTGGGTCCGGTCTCGGGGTCGCTGGGCCCGGTCATCACCATCGTGTAGTCCAACTCGGGCATCGCCATCACCTGCCAGCCGAACGCTCGCTGGTAGAACCCGCTCGCGCGATCACCGTCGTCGTACGGGATCTCGAAGTGCACCACCTTGCCGCTCATGTCGCCTCCCAGAAGAGTGTGTGACCTTCCAGGAAACTCCTGACCGCGACCGGCGTCAACGCCTGCCCCGAGGTTGGTCAGTCGCCGGCGTACACGACCCGGAAGCGCTCGAGGACCAGCAGCATCTGCGGGTCGAACCCGGTGGTGGCGTGCTCGGCGAAGAACCGCTCGTGCTCGGCACGCCAGTGCTCCAGGCTGCGGTCGCCCTCGCCCTCGAGGTGGGCGTGCTCGGCATCCACCTGGTCGAACCGGGCCACCCGCACGTCGGTGGTCTCCACGAGGGCGCGGGGGTGCCCCCCGCCGTCGAGCACGATGCCGAGCGTGCCCGGCTCCGGCAGCGGCTCGCCCTCCGCCTCGTAGTCGGCGTGGGCGCTCGCCGTCGCGGTCTTGGTGCCGTCCAGCACCAGGGCCAGCAGGGAGTCGGCCTCCTCCGCGCTCGCCCCGAAGGACCACGCCGGCGGCGGGACCACCTCGAGCGTGGTCGGGCCGAAGTACGACGGCGCGGTGTTGAGCTTGGCGTGGAAGCGGGCGAGGTCCCAGAACGACTCGACCGGCCCGCGCCCGAAGTGGGCGGAGCCGGTCGTGTCCGCGGTCGGGTCGGTCATGGACCCAGCGTAGGCGGAGCCTCAGACATTGAACCCCAGGGCGCGCAGCTGCTCACGGCCGTCGGGGGTGATCTTGTCGGGGCCCCACGGCGGCATCCAGACCCAGTTGATGGCCACGTCGTTGACCAGGCCCTCGAGCGCCTGCTCGGTCTGGTCGGTGATGACGTCGGTCAGCGGGCAGGCCGCGGAGGTCAGCGTCATGTCGATGACCAGGTTGGTGTCCTCGTCGACGTGCAGGCCGTAGACCAGTCCGAGGTCGACGACGTTGATGCCGAGCTCGGGGTCGACGACGTCCTTCATCGCCTCCTCGACGTCCTCGAAGCTCGCCGAGGCGCCGGGGGCGGCGGTGCCGGCCGGGCCGGTGCCGGCCTGCGGGACCTCGGGCAGGTCGCCGTGGTCCACGGTCGAGCCGGCGGTGTCGGCAGCAGTGTCAGGTGCAGTGGTCTCAGCCACGGGATTCCTCCAGGGATCGGGCGGTGGCGTCCTTCCAGGCCATCCACGACAGTAGCGCGCACTTGACGCGCGCAGGGAACTTGGCGACGCCGGCGAAGGCGATGCCGTCCTCCAGCACCTCCTCGTCGGGCTCCACGGTGCCCTTGCCCTGCATCAGGGCCAGGAACTCCTCGTGGATGCTCATCGCCTCGTCGACCGGCTTGCCGATGACGAGATCGGCCATCACCGAGGTGGAGGCCTGGGAGATCGAGCAGCCCACGGAGTCGTAGGACACGTCCTGCACGACGCCGTCGGCGAGGTGGACCCGCAGGGTGATCTCGTCACCGCAGGTCGGGTTCACGTGGTGGACCTCGGCCTCGAAGGGCTCACGCAGGCCCTTGTGGTGCGGGTTCTTGTAGTGGTCCAGGATGATCTCCTGGTACAGCGAGTCGAGCTCGGCGCTCATGGTGCTCCTCCCCTCTGGTGCTCAGTCGAGCTTGAAGTACGAACGGGTGTAGTTCAGCGCGTCCACGAACGCATCGATCTCGGCCGGGGTCGTGTAGAGGTACGACGACATCCGGGTCGAGCTCTGCACGCCGAAGCGGGCGTGCGCCGGATCGGGCGCAGTGGTGCCCGGCCCGCACCGCGACGCCGCGCACGTCGAGGACCTGCGAGACGTCGTGCGGGTGCAGGCCCTCGATCTCGAACGAGACCGCTCCCCCGCGCTGGGTGGCGTCGAGCGGACCCAGCACGCGCAGTCCCTTCACGCTCTGCATGCCCTCCAGGGCGTAGCGCGTGATGGCCTGCTCGTGGGCGTGGATCGCCTCCATGCCCACGGCGCCGAGGTAGTCGACGGCCGCGCCGAGGCCCACGGCCTCGACGATCGGCGGCGTGCCGGCCTCGAACTTGTGCGGGATGCCGGCGTACGTCGACCCCTCCATCCGCACGGTCTCGATCATCTCGCCGCCACCGAGGAACGGCGGCAGCTGCTCCAGCACCTCCCGGCGCCCCCACAGCACGCCGATGCCGGTGGGCCCGACGACCTTGTGGCCGGTGAAGGCGATCAGGTCGGGACGCTCGGCCTCGGGCATGGCGCCCAGGTCGATCGGCAGCTGGGGCGCGGCCTGCGAGGCGTCGACGACCACCAGGGCGCCCACCTCGTGGGCGCGCCGGGTGATCTCGGCGATCGGGTTGATGGTGCCGAGCATGTTGGAGACCCAGGTCAGGGTCACCACCTTGGTGCGCTCGGTGATCAGCTCGTCGACCTGGGACAGGTCGAGGTGGCCCTCGTCGGTGAACGTGAACCACGTCAGCTCGGCACCGCTGCGCTCGGCCAGCATCTGCCACGGCACGATGTTGGAGTGGTGCTCCATCTCCGTGGTGACCACGACGTCGCCCTCGCCCACGCGGCGCGGACCCGCCCACAGCAGCGTGTTGGCCACCAGGTTGAGCGCCTCGGAGGCGTTCTTGGTGAAGATCACCTCGTCGCGGCTCGGGGCGCCGATGAAGGCCGCCACCTTGTCGCGGCCGGCCTCGAACGCCTCCGACGCCTCGGCGCCGAGCTGGTGCATCGCCCGGGCCACGTTGGCGTTGTGGTGCTCGAGGTGGTCGACCATCGCGTCGATCACGCACTGCGGCTTCTGCGAGGTGTTCGCGCTGTCGAGGTAGACCAGCGGCCGACCGTCGGCGAGGGTGCGCTCGAGGATCGGGAAGTCCTTGCGGATCACCTCGAGATCCGGCAGGAGTCCGTTCATGTCGTCATCCCCTCAGGTCGGTCGATGCTGGTCGTGGTGCGGGCGGGGTCGCTCAGACCTTGGCCGGCAGGTACTTGTCGTAGCCCTCGGCCTCGAGCTGCTCGGCCAGCTCGGGGCCGCCCTGCTCGGCGACCTTGCCGTCGACGAAGACGTGCACGTAGTCGGGCTCGATGTAGCGCAGGATGCGGGTGTAGTGGGTGATCAGCAGGACACCCTTGCCCTCGCCCTCGCGGAAGCGGTTGACACCGTCGGAGACGACCTTGAGCGCGTCGATGTCGAGGCCGGAGTCGGTCTCGTCGAGGATCGCGACCTTGGGGTCGAGCAGCTCGAGCTGGGCGATCTCGTGGCGCTTCTTCTCGCCGCCGGAGAAGCCCTCGTTGACCGAGCGCTGGGTGAAGGTGGCGTCGAGGTTCATCCGCGACATGGCGGCGTTGACGTCCTTGACCCAGGTGCGCAGCTTGGGGGCCTCGCCGTCGACCGCGGTCTTGGCGGTGCGCATGAAGTTGGAGACCGAGACGCCGGGAACCTCGACGGGGTACTGCATGGCCAGGAAGAGCCCGGCGCGGGCGCGCTCGTCGACCGACATGGCGAGCACGTCCTCGCCGTCGAGGGTCACGGTGCCACCGGTGACGTCGTACTTGGGGTGGCCGGCGATCGAGTAGGCCAGGGTGGACTTGCCCGAGCCGTTGGGGCCCATGATCGCGTGCGTCTCGCCGTCCTTGATGGTCAGCGTCACGCCCTTGAGGATCTCCTTGGGGCCGTCGTCGGTGCTGACGGAGACCGTGAGGTCCTTGATCTCGAGGGTGCTCATGTGTGTCTCTCTTTCTGGGTGGAGAAGAAGTCTCAGGAGGGGGTCACGCCGTTGAGCGTGCTGGCCACGTCGACGTACACGTCGCCGTCACGGACCTCCACGGGGAAGGTCGAGACCGGCTCGGTGGCCGGGAGCCCGGTCGGCTTGCCGCTGCGCAGGTCGAAGCACGAGCCGTGCAGCCAGCACTCGATGACGCCACCGGCCACCTCGCCCTCGCTGAGGGCGACCGCGGCGTGCGAGCAGAGGTCCTGCAGCGCGAAGACGTCGTCGCCGTCACGGGCCACGACCACGCTGACGTCGCCGACCTGGACCGCGAGGCCCTCGTCGGCAGGCACCTCGTCGAGGCGGCAGGCGCGCTCGAGGCTCATGCGGTGGCCGGGCGGTAGCCCTTGAGCACGTTCTTGGCGAGCTCGTCCTCGACGGTGGCGGTGATCTGCTCCTCGAGGGAGGGCACCCCCACCTTCCGGATCAGGTCGTTGAAGAAGCCGTGCAGCACCAGGCGGCGGGCCTCCTCGTCGGAGACGCCGCGGCTGCGCAGGTAGAACAGCTGCTCGTCGTCGAAGCGCGCGGTGGCCGAGGCGTGCCCGGCACCCTCGATCTCGCCCGTCTCGATCTCGAGGTTGGGCACCGAGTCGGCCTGGCAGCCGTCGGTGAGCACCAGGTTGCGGTTCTCCTCGTAGGTCTCGATGCCCTCGGCCACCGGGCGGATCAGCACGTTGCCGATCCACACCGTGTGCGCACCCTGGCCCTGCAGCGCACCCTTGTACAGCACGTTCGACTTGGTCTTGGGTGCGTTGTGGTCGGCGAACAGCCGGTGCTCGAGGTGCTGGCCCTCGTCGGCGAAGTAGAGACCGAAGAGCTCGGCCTCGCCGCCGGGGCCGTCGTACTCGACGTTGGCGTGCAGGCGTACCACGTCGCCGCCGAAGCTGATCGAGGTGTGGCGCACCGAGGCGTCACGGCCGACCCGGATGGCGTCGCGGCCCAGGTGCACCGCGTCGTCGTCCCAGTCCTGCAGGCTCAGCACGTTGACCTGGGCGCCGTCGCCGACGACCACCGAGGTGGTCGCGCTGTAGCGCGCCGAGCCCGTGTGCACGATGACCACGGTGGCCTGGCTGTGCGCGCCGAAGCGCAGCACGTGATGACCCCAGACCAGGTCGTCGGCGGCGTCGCCGTGCAGGCGCAGCACGATCGGGTCGGCCACGACCTGGTCGGCGGGCACGTCGAGCAGCCTCGCGCCGTCGGCGTTCGCCACGGCCAGGGCCGAGGGACGGTCGTTCGGCGCCAGCTCGCCGACCTCGCGCGCCTGCTCGGCGCTGATCCGGGTCAGGGTCGCCCCCTCGGGCACCTCGGTGGTCCAGGTCAGCGAGGCCGAGGAGGCCTCGCCGTCCAGGACGCCCCGCAGGCGCTTGAGCGGGGTGAAGCGCCACGTCTCCTCACGACCGGTCGGCACGGGGTGGTCGGCCAGGTCGTAGGAGGGCGGCGGGTTCAGGTGGGAGACCACCTTCTCCTGCTCGAGGGCGGAGGCCACGCTCTCGCGGGCAGCATCAGTCACGGTCACAGTCAGTGCTTGCTTTCTTCGGTGCGGGGGTGGACAGGGCGAAGGCCGGCGTCAGCCGACCGCGCCCTCCATCTGCAGCTCGATGAGGCGGTTGAGCTCGAGGGCGTACTCCATCGGCAGCTCCTTGGCGATCGGCTCGACGAAGCCGCGCACGATCATCGCCATCGCCTCGTCCTCCTCCATGCCGCGCGACATCAGGTAGAAGAGCTGGTCGTCGGAGACCTTGGAGACGCTCGCCTCGTGCCCCATCGACACGTCGTCCTCGCGGATGTCGACGTAGGGGTAGGTGTCGGAGCGGCTGATCTGGTCGACCAGCAGCGCGTCGCACAGCACGTTGGACTTCGAGCCGTGCGCGCCCTCGTTGACCTGGATCAGGCCGCGGTACGACGTGCGCCCGCCGCCGCGGGCCACCGACTTGCTCAGGATCGAGCTGGAGGTGTGCGGGGCGGCGTGCACCATCTTGGCGCCGGCGTCCTGGTGCTGGCCCTCGCCGGCGAAGGCGATGGACAGGGTCTCGCCCTTGGCGTGCTCGCCCATCAGGTAGATGGCGGGGTACTTCATCGTCACCTTCGAGCCGATGTTGCCGTCGACCCACTCCATCGTGGCGCCGGCCTCGCAGGTCGCGCGCTTGGTGACCAGGTTGTACACGTTGTTCGACCAGTTCTGGATGGTCGTGTAGCGGCAGCGCCCGCCCTTCTTCACGACGATCTCCACGACCGCGGAGTGCAGCGAGTCCGAGGAGTAGATCGGCGCGGTGCAGCCCTCGACGTAGTGCACGTAGGCACCCTCGTCGACGATGATCAGGGTCCGCTCGAACTGGCCCATGTTCTCGGTGTTGATCCGGAAGTAGGCCTGCAGCGGGATGTCGACGTGCACGCCCGGCGGCACGTAGATGAACGAGCCGCCCGACCACACCGAGGTGTTGAGCGCGGAGAACTTGTTGTCACCGACGGGGATGACGGTGCCGAAGTACTCCTGGAACAGCTCCGGCTGCTCCTTGAGCGCGGTGTCGGTGTCGAGGAAGAGCACGCCCTGCTCCTCGAGGTCCTCGCGGATCGAGTGGTAGACGACCTCCGACTCGTACTGCGCGGCGACGCCGGAGACCAGGCGCTGCTTCTCGGCCTCGGGGATGCCGAGCTTGTCGTAGGTGTTCTTGATGTCCTCGGGCAGGTCGTCCCAGGTGGCGGCCTGCTTCTCGGAGGAGCGCACGAAGTACTTGATGTTGTCGAAGTCGATGCCCGACAGGTCCGAGCCCCAGGTGGGCATGGGCTTGCGGTCGAAGAGCTTGAGGCCCTTCAGGCGCAGGTCGAGCATCCACTGCGGCTCGGACTTCTTGGCCGAGATGTCGCGCACCACGGCCTCGTTCAGCCCACGGGTGGCGTTGGCGCCGGCGTCGTCGGAGTCGGCCCAGCCGAACTCGTAGCGACCGATGCCCTGCAGCTCGGGGTTGAGCTCTTCGATGGAGGTCATGAGGTGACCGACTCCTTCTCGTTGCGGGTCGTGGGGCGGTGCGTGCGCCGAGTCGTGCTGCCCGGCAGGTCGGGGATGCAGGTGGTGCAGACGCCGTCGCCGTGGGCGATGGTCGCCAGTCGCTGCACGTGGTGGTCGAGCACGCGGCTGATCGCCTCGGTCTCGGCCTCGCACAGCTGGGGGAACTCGTGGGCCACGTGGGAGACCGGGCAGTGCTGCTGGCACAGCTGCTCCCCCACGCTCGACGCCCCCGGACCGTGCCCGGGCAGCTCGCGCACCGAGGCGGCGTACCCCTCCTCGGTGAAGAGCTGCGCGAGCACCTCGGCCTTGCTGAGCTCGGGGTGCTCGGCCGCGGTCCTCTCGAAGCGCTCCTCGATGAACGCCACGCGCCGGTTGGCGAATTCCCGGACGGCGGCGCCGCCCCCGGTCTCGGCCAGGAAGCGCAGCGCCTGCACGGCGAGGTCGTCGTACTGCTGGTCGAAGCCGTCGCGCCCGCGCTCGGTGAGTGCGAACTCCTTGGCGGGGCGGCCGCGACCGCGCGCCGCGCCGGAGCGGGGCTCGCGGGCCTCCACGCTGCCGCCCTCGACCAGGGAGTCGAGATGGCGGCGCACGGCGGCCGGCGTCAGGTCGAGCCGCGTGGCCAGCGCCGCGGCGGTGGAGGGGCCGTCGACCAGGATCGAGCGCGCGACGCGCTGGCGCGTCGGCTCGTCGGTCGTCCGGTTGAATTCCACAACATCAGTGTGCCGTTATTGCTCGGGGCCCTTCAAGCAAGGCCACCCTTACCCCGCGACCGAGGGTGAGGTGCGTCTCAACCAGGCCAGGCCCAGGAAGGGCAGCACCAGCGGGAGGTAGCCGTAGCCCTGCCCGAAGTGCGACCAGACCGTCTTGTCGGGGAACAGGTCGCTCGCGGCGTAGGACAGCACACCGACGGCCAGCACCCCCACCGCCTCGACCGAGCAGGCGACCAGGCCGACACGGCGCGCACGGGACGTGCTGCGCAGCAGGCTGGCGGTGGCGACCAGGTAGAGCACGGCCGCCAGCAGCGAGAGCGAGTAGGCCAGCGGCGCCTCCTCGGGCTGTCCGAGCAGCTGCACGGTCGAGCGCCCGGTCGCGGCGACCCCCAGGACGCCGTACAGGGCCACGAGCACACGGCCCGGGCCGGTGGCGAGGTCAGGCACCCGCGCCGGTCCACAGCGAGTCGAGACGCACCTGCATGGCCGCGACCGTCACGAGCGCGACCAGGAGCACCACCGTGCCCCACCGGCTGCGCTCGACCAGCGCCAGCGCGGCCCCGACCGGCACCACCAGCACCGCGGTCAGCAGGTAGGCGACGAAGGTGGGGCCCTCGACGTCGGCGTCGGTGCCGGCCAGCGCGACCAGGCCCACGACGGCCTGCACCACGAGCACCACCAGCAGGACCCCGAGCAGCAGGAAGTAGGGGTCGCCCGGCGGGGACTCGTCGCGCACGATCATCACGATGGTGGCCACCACGGCGACCCCGGTCAGCACCAGCACCAGTGCCATGAGCCACGCGTTCACGCCCCTCAGCCTAGGGGCGCGCCCGAGGACTCCCGCGCCCTCCCTACACTTCTGGGGTGCCACCGAACCCCGCGCGTCACGCCGACGCCCCTGCCGTGGCGATCGAGGGCCTGACGATGCGGTACGCCGCCAAGACGGCCGTCGACGGCCTGTCGATGCAGGTCGCGCGGGGCTCGATCACCGCGGTGCTGGGCCCCAACGGTGCGGGCAAGACCACGACGCTGGAGACCTGCGAGGGCTACCGCCGCCCGCAGGAGGGACGGGTGCGCGTGCTGGGCCTCGACCCGGTGGCCGACCGGCGCGACCTGCTCCCCCGCATCGGCGTGATGCTGCAGGGCGGCGGCGCCTGGAGCGGGGTGCGCGCCGAGGAGATGCTGCGCCACGTCGCGGCACTGCACGCCCACCCCGTCGACCACGACCTGCTCGTCGAGCGGCTCGGCCTGGCCGAGTGCGGCCGCACGCCCTACCGCCGACTCTCCGGCGGACAGCAGCAGCGCCTCGGGCTCGCGATGGCGCTGGTCGGGCGCCCCGAGATCGTCTTCGTCGACGAGCCGACCGCGGGCATGGACCCGCAGGCGCGGCGTACGACGTGGGAGCTGCTGGAGGAGCTGCGCGCCGACGGGGTGACCGTCGTGCTCACGACGCACTACATGGACGAGGCCGAGCGCCTGGCCGACACGGTCCACATCATCGACCACGGCCGGATGATCGCGTCGGGCTCGCCGCTCGAGCTCACCCGGGGCGGCAGCGTCGCGACCATCCGGCTGGTGGTGACCCGCCCGTTCCCGCCCGGCGCGCCGGAGTCGCTGACCGCCGCGCTGGGCCCCGGCACCAGCGTCACCCTGCTCGACTCCCTGAGCCTGCTGGTCACCGGCCCGGCCGACGCGTCCACGCTGGCACGCGTCTCGCGCTGGTGCGAGGAGCAGGGGGTGCTGCCCGAGTCGCTCACCCTGGGCACCCGCAGCCTCGAGGACGTCTTCCTGCAGCTGACCGGGCGCGAGCTCGCGGAGCACGCCTCGTGAGCGCGGCCGCGAACGGCACCTTCACCCCCCGGCCCGGCGGTGCCCCGCTGCGCCGGCAGGTGCTGGCCCAGGCCCGGATGGAGGCACGGCTGATGCTGCGCAACGGCGAGCAGCTGCTGCTCGCCGTCGTGATCCCGGTGATCGTGCTCGTCGGCGCCGTCGCCGGCTCCGAGCGCGTCGGCCTCGACCTCGACGGGCGACCGGTCGACGTGTTCACGCCCGGCGTCCTCGCCCTCGCGGTGATGTCGACGGCCTTCACCTCGCTGGCGATCGCCACCGGCTTCGAGCGTCGCTACGGGGTCATCAAGCGCCTCGGCTCCTCTCCGCTGCCGCGCACCGGCCTGCTCGCCGGCAAGGTGCTGGCGCTGCTGCTCGTCGAGCTGCTGCAGCTCGTCGTCGTCGGCGGTGTCGCGCTGGCGCTCGGCTGGTCGCCCGCGGCCTCGGCGGGTGCCGTCGTGGGCGCGGTGGCCACTGCGGCCCTGGGCACCGCGGCCTTCGCGGCGCTGGGGCTCTTCGTGGCCGGGGTGCTGCGCGCGGAGGCGACGCTGGCCGCCGCCAACCTCGTCTACCTCCTGCTGCTCGCCGGCGGCGCGGTCGTGCTGCCCGCCACGGCGTACGGCGGCTTCGGCGAGGTGGTGCGCTGGCTGCCCTCGGGGGCGTTGGGCGGAGGGATGCGTGAGGCTCTGATCGATGGCCAGGTGGCGCTGCTGCCCCTGGCGGTGCTCGCGGGGTGGGCGGCCCTGGGCACCGTGCTGACCGCCCGTACCTTCAAGTGGGAGTGAGGAACGTGCCGGACGTGCACACCATCCGTCTGCGACAGGCACGCTGGGCCGGCTGGGCCTCGGTGGTCGCCAACATCGGGATCGTGGTCACCGGTGGCGCCGTGCGCCTGACCGGCTCGGGGCTCGGCTGCCCGACCTGGCCGCGGTGCACCGACGAGTCGTTCACCCCGCACGGCGAGCTGGAGTTCCACTCCGCGATCGAGTTCGGCAACCGGCTGCTGACCTTCGTGCTGGTCGCCGTGGCCGTGCTGCTCTTCGTCGCCGCGCTGCGCACGGGCCGGCGCGACCTGGTGCGGCTCTCGGTGGTGCTCGGCCTCGGCATCCCGATGCAGGCCGTCATCGGCGGCATCACCGTGCTGACCGACCTGAACTCGTGGATCGTCTCGTTGCACCTGCTGCTGTCGCTGGGCCTGGTCGCGCTGTCGGTGCGCTTCCTGCAGCTCCTCGACCGCCCGGTGCCGCCCGCCCGCGGCCCCGCCGTGGCGCTGGCGTGGGGCGTGCTCGTCACCGCCTGGGTGGTCTTCTACCTCGGCACCATCGTCACCGGAGCCGGACCGCACGCCGGTGACGCGGCCACCGAGCGCAACGGCCTGGACCCGGCCCAGTGGAGCCAGCTGCACGCCGACGCGGTCTTCCTGCTGCTGGGCCTGACCGTCGGCCTCGTCGTGACCCTGCTGGTCCAGCGCGCACCCCGCCCCGCGGTGCAGGCGGCGCTGGTGCTGCTCGGCCTCGAGCTGGCCCAGGGCGTGATCGGTTTCGTGCAGTACTTCACCGACCTGCCGGTGCTCCTCGTCGGCCTGCACCTCCTCGGCGCGGCCGTCCTCTCCGCCAGCGTCACCTGGACCCTCCTGCGCGTGCGCCACCCCTGACCCTGCGTCGGTCGATCGGCCGGGCCCGCCGTTGGTCGAGCAGCGAGGGCCGCAGGCTCGAGCGCCCGTCGAGACCCCGCCACCCCACGGCGTACGGCGAGCACGACCCTCAGCGGGTCTCGACGGCCGGTCCTCGCTGGCGCTCGTCCCTGCTCGAGCAACGAGCGGCGTACCTCGGGTCAGCCGAGCAGCAGGGGGTCGAGCGCGACGGCCACGAAGAGCAGCGAGAGGTAGAGGTTGGAGGAGTGGAAGAGCCGCATCGGCTGGATCGTCGCCAGGTCGTCGGCGGTCTTGGTGCGGCCCCACATCCGGTGCGCCTCGACCAGGAAGACCGCACCCAGCACGACCGCCACGACCGGGTAGACCGGTCCGGTGCCGGCCACCGGCCACAGCAGCAGCGAGGTGGCGACCATCACCCAGGAGTACAGGACGATCTGGCGTCCGACCTCGCGGGCCGGGGCGACGACCGGCAGCATGGGCACGTCGACGTTCGCGTAGTCCTCGCGGTAGCGCAGCGCCAGCGCCCACGTGTGCGGCGGCGTCCAGAAGAAGACGACCATGAACAGCACCACGGGGGTCCAGGCCAGCTCGCCGGTCACCGCCGTCCAGCCGATCAGGGCCGGGAAGCAGCCGGCGAGGCCGCCCCAGACGATGTTCTGGGTGGTGCGCCGCTTGAGCACCATCGTGTAGCCGAAGACGTAGAAGGCCTCCGCCGCCACGGCGAGCAGCGCCGAGAGCGGGTTGACCCACACGTAGAGCACCACCACCGAGGCCACGCCCAGCACCAGGCCGAAGACCATGGCCGCGCGGGCGCTGACGATGTGGCGCGGCAGCGCCCGTCGCCGGGTGCGCCGCATCTGCTCGTCGATGTCGCGGTCGTAGACGCAGTTGAAGACCGACGCCGACCCGGCCGAGAAGGTGCCGCCCACGACGGTGGCCAGCACCAGGCCCAGCGGCGGGACGCCTCGAGCGGCGAAGAACATCACCGGCACCGTGGTCAGCAGCAGCAGCTCGATGACCCGCGGCTTCGTCAGCCCGACGTACGCCGCCACCACGTCGCGGAACCGAGCGGGGCCGGGACCACCGCTCGCCGTCGCGTCGTCGTGCAGGGCGTCAGCGGCCGACTGGCCGGCGTGGGTCACGAAGTGTCCTCGATGTGCAGACGGGTGAGGTGGGTCGGTGCGGATGAGAGTCTACTGCCCGTCATCGGTAGGCTCGGAATCGCCTTGGCCCGGGGGCTGTTGCACCCCGTGGCACCCGACACAAGACTGTTGTCAGCACCGGAAGGAACCCCGTGACCTCTCCAGCCCCCCTCGAGTGGACCGACACCGACCAGCTCGCCGTGGACACCGCCCGCGTGCTGGCCATGGACTCCGTCGAGAAGGCAGGCAACGGGCACCCCGGCACGGCCATGAGCCTCGCGCCGGCGGCGTACCTGCTCTTCCAGAAGGTGATGCGGCACAATCCCGCTGACCCCGACTGGGCCGGTCGCGACCGGTTCGTGCTCTCCGCCGGCCACAGCTCGATCACCCTCTACACCCAGCTCTTCCTCGGCGGCTGGGGCCTCGAGATCGAGGACCTGCAGGCGCTGCGCCAGTGGGGCTCGAAGACCCCGGGCCACCCCGAGCACGGCCACACCCCCGGCGTCGAGACCACCACCGGTCCCCTCGGCCAGGGCGTCGCCAACGCCGTGGGCATGGCGATGGCGGCCCGCCGCGAGCGCGGACTGCTCGACCCCGCCGCCGGCGACGGCGCCTCGGTCTTCGACCACCGCGTCTTCGCGATCTGCAGCGACGGCGACATCGAGGAGGGCGTCAGCGCCGAGGCCTCGGCCCTGGCCGGCGTGCAGAACCTCGGCAACCTGACCGTCATCTACGACGCCAACCAGATCTCCATCGAGGACGACACCGACATCGCCCTGAGCGAGGACGTGGCGGCGCGCTACGAGGCCTACGGCTGGCACGTGCAGACCGTCGACTGGACCAACGGCGGCAACGACTACGTCGAGGACGTCCAGGAGCTGCACGACGCGATCGCGGCGGCCGAGACCGTCACCGACAGGCCCAGCTTCATCGTGCTCAAGACGATCATCGCCTGGCCCGCCCCCAACGCGCGCAACACCGGCGCCGCGCACGGCTCGGCGCTGGGCGCCGACGAGGTGGCCGCGACCAAGGAGCTCCTCGGTTTCGACCCCGAGCAGACCTTCCAGCTCAAGGCCGGTGTCCTCGAGCACACCCGCGGCGCCGTCGAGCGCGGCAAGGCCGCGCAGGACGCGTGGGAGCAGGACTTCCGCGCCTGGGCCGAGGCCAACCCCGAGGGCGCCGCGATCTTCGAGCGGATGCGCACCCGCACCCTGCCCGAGGGCTGGGACGCCGACCTGCCGTCCTTCCCGGCCGGCAAGGACGTCGCGACCCGCAAGGCCTCCGGCGCGGTCATCAACGCCATCGCCTCGACGGTGCCCGAGCTGTGGGGTGGCTCGGCCGACCTCGCCGGCTCCAACAACACCACCATCGAGGACGCCCCCTCGTTCATCCCCGCCGAGCGCTCCACCGACTCCTGGAAGGGCGACCCGTACGCCGGCCGCGTGCTGCACTTCGGCATCCGCGAGCACGCGATGGGCTCGCTCATGAACGGCATCGCGCTGCACGGCGGGACCCGTGTCTTCGGCGGCACCTTCCTGACGTTCTCCGACTACATGCGCCCCGCAGTGCGCCTGGCGGCGCTGATGGGCCTGCCCGTCACCTACGTGTGGACCCACGACTCCATCGGCCTCGGCGAGGACGGCCCGACCCACCAGCCGGTCGAGCACCTCGCCGCGCTGCGCGCCATCCCCGGCCTCGACGTCGTGCGCCCCGGTGACGCCAACGAGGTCGCGGCCTGCTGGGCGCACATCATGCGCACCACCGACCGTCCGGCCGGTCTCGCGCTCTCGCGCCAGAACCTGCCGGTCTTCCCGCGGGGCGAGGACGGCTTCGCCGACACCTCCGAGGTGCACCGAGGCGGCTACGTGCTGCTCGACGCCGAGGGCGGCGAGCCCGACGTGATCCTCGTCGGCACCGGCTCCGAGCTGCAGCTGGCCGTCGAGGCCCGCGCCACGCTGGGCGAGCAGGGCGTGCGCGCCCGTGTCGTGTCCATGCCGTGCCGCGAGTGGTTCGACGCCCAGGAGGAGTCCTACCGCCAGCGTGTGCTCCCCGCGACCGTCAAGGCCCGCGTGGCCGTCGAGGCCGGCGTCGCGCTCGGCTGGCGCGAGGTGGTCGGCGACCAGGGCCGCATCGTCTCCATCGAGACCTACGGCGCCTCGGCCGAGTACGCACGCATCTACACCGAGTACGGCATCACGGCCCAGGCCGTCGTGGACGCGGCACAGGACTCGCTGGCCGCTGCGGCGGGCTGAGCCCACGACGTCGTACCCCCACCAGACAGCACCGCACACCAGGAGGAACACATGAGTGACCATCTGAAGGACCTGTCCGACGCCGGTGTCTCCATCTGGCTCGACGACCTGTCGCGCGAGCGCATCGAGACCGGCAACCTCGCCGAGCTCGTCGCCGCCAAGCACGTCGTCGGCGTCACCACCAACCCGACCATCTTCGCCGGCGCCATCGCCGACGGCGAGCGGTACGACGACCAGGTGCGCCGCCTGGTCGCCGACGGCAAGGACGTCGACGAGGTGATCTTCGAGCTCACCACCGAGGACGTGCGCAACGCCTGCGACGTGCTGGAGCCGGCCGCCCAGGCCACCAAGCACGACGGCAAGGTCTCGATCGAGGTCGAGCCCGACCTGGCCAACGACACCGACGCCACCATCGCCTCGGCGCGGGCGCTGTGGAAGGCCGTGGACCGGTCCAACGTGCTGATCAAGATCCCCGCCACGCTCGAGGGCCTGCCGGCCATCACGGCCGCCATCGCCGAGGGCATCAGCGTCAACGTGACGCTGATCTTCGGCATCACCCGCTACCAGGACGTGATGGAGGCCTACCTGGCCGGGCTCGAGAAGGCCCACGAGGCCGGCATCGACCTCTCGACCATCGAGTCGGTCGCGTCGTTCTTCGTCTCGCGCGTCGACTCCGAGGTCGACAAGCGCCTCGAGGCGATCGGCACCGACGAGGCGCTCGAGCTGCGCGGGCAGGCCGCGGTCGCCAACGCCCGCCTCGCCTACGCGGCGTACCAGGACGTCCTCGCCGGCGAGCGTTGGGCGCGCCTGGCCGAGGCCGGCGCCAACCCGCAGCGCCCACTGTGGGCCTCGACCGGTGTGAAGAACCCCGACTACCCCGACACCCTCTACGTCACCGAGCTCGTCGTCGCCGACACGGTCAACACGATGCCGGAGAAGACGCTCGAGGCGGCCGCCGACCACGCTGACGTGCAGGGCGACAAGGTCACCGGCACGGCCGACGAGGCGGGCGCGACCATCGAGCGGATCCGCGAGGTGGGCGTCGACTGGAACGACGTCATCCTGGCGCTCGAGACCGAAGGCGTCGACAAGTTCAAGAAGTCGTGGACCGAGCTCGTCGAGACGGTGCAGGGCCAGATGGAGAAGGTCACGCGATGACCTCGGCGGCGTCCCACGACCCTCGATCGACGGACGCCTGGGGCCGGTTGGCGGCCCACGCCACGGGGTTCGACCCGGACCTGAGGGCGTGGTTCGCCGACGACCCCGACCGGGTGGACCGCCTCACGCACACCGTGGGCGACCTGCACGTCGACCTGTCGAAGAACCTGCTCGACGACACGGTGCTCGACCAGCTGCTCGCGTTGGCCGAGCAGACCGGGGTCCAGGAGCGGCGTGACGCGATGATGGCGGGTGAACGGGTCAACGTGACCGAGGACCGCGCCGTCCTGCACACGGCGCTGCGGCTGCCCCGGGACGCCGAGCTGGTCGTCGAGGGCCAGGACGTCGTCGCCGACGTGCACGAGGTCCTCGACCGCGTCTACGCCTTCGCCGACCAGGTGCGCTCGGGCGAGTGGCGCGGGGCGACCGGTGAGCCGGTGCGCACCGTGGTCAACATCGGCATCGGCGGCTCCGACCTCGGTCCGGTGATGGCCTACGAGGCGCTGCGGCCCTACGCCCACGACCGGGTCGAGTGCCGGTTCATCAGCAACATCGACCCCAGCGACGCTGCGACGACACTGGAGGGGCTCGACCCGGCGACGACGCTGTTCATCGTCTCCAGCAAGACCTTCGGCACCCTCGAGACGCTGACCAACGCCCGGCTGTGCCGGGCCTGGCTGCTCGACGGCCTCGGCTCGGAGCTCGACGGTGCCGACGCCGTGGCCCGCCACTTCGTCGCGGTCTCGACCGCCCTCGACAAGGTCGCCGACTTCGGCATCGACCCCGACAACGCCTTCGGGTTCTGGGACTGGGTCGGCGGCCGCTACTCGCTCGACTCCGCCATCGGCACCTCGCTGGTGATCGCCATCGGCCCGGAGCGCTTCGCCGAGCTGCTGGCGGGCATGCACGCCGTCGACGAGCACTTCCGCACCGCCGAGCCGGCGGCCAACGTGCCGCTGCTGATGGGGCTGCTCAACATCTGGTACACCAGCTTCATGGGGGCCGAGACCCATGCCGTGCTCCCCTACTCGCAGCTGCTGCACCGCTTCCCGGCGTACCTGCAGCAGCTGACGATGGAGTCGAACGGCAAGGGCGTGCGCTGGGACGGCACCGAGGTCACCACCGGCACCGGTGAGGTCTTCTGGGGCGAGCCCGGCACCAACGGCCAGCACGCGTTCTACCAGCTGATCCACCAGGGCACCCGGCTGGTGCCGGCCGACTTCATCGCGGTGGCGGAGCCCGCGCACCCGCTGCGCGACGGCGACCAGGACGTCCACGAGCTCTTCCTGGCCAACTTCTTCGCCCAGACCCGGGCGCTGGCCTTCGGCAAGACCGCCGACGAGGTCCGTGCCGAGGGCACCGACGAGTCCGTCGTGCCGGCCCGCGTCTTCGAGGGCAACCGCCCGACGACCTCGATCATGGCCCCGGCGCTGACGCCGTCGGTGCTGGGCCAGCTCGTCGCGCTCTACGAGCACATCACCTTCACCCAGGGCGTCGTCTGGGGCATCGACAGCTTCGACCAGTGGGGCGTCGAGCTCGGCAAGCAGCTCGCCCAGGAGGTCGGCCCCGCCGTGGCGGGTGACGCCGACGCCCTGGCCGACCAGGACGCCTCGACCCGCTCGCTCATCGAGTACTACCGCGCCCACCGGCGCACGACGGACGGAGCCTGATGACCACCGAACCGCTGATCGAGGTGCACGACGACGCGGCCGCCCTGGCGACCGCCGTGGCAGGCGAGCTGCTGGCTCGGCTGGCCGACTCGCAGAGCGCCGGACGGGTGCCCGCGGTCGTGCTCACCGGTGGCTCGATCGCCGACGCCGTGCACGCCGAGGTGGCGCGTCTGGGCACCTCGGGCGAGGTCGACTGGAGCCGCGTCGCGCTCTGGTGGGGCGACGAGCGGTTCGTCGCGGCGGGTTCGGAGGACCGCAACGCCGGCCAGGCCCGCGCTGCGTTCATCGACGCGCTCGGCGTGCCGGCCGAGCACGTGCACGAGGTGCCCTCGAGCGACGACGTCGACTCCGCCGAGGAGGCGGCCGAGCGGTACGCCGCCGAGGTCGCCGAGCACGCCGCCGACGGCTTCGAGGTCGTGATGCTGGGGGTGGGCCCCGACGGCCACGTGGCCTCGCTGTTCCCCGGCTTCGACCAGCTGGCCGAGCAGGAGCGCACGGTCGTGGCGGTGCACGACTCCCCCAAGCCCCCGCCGGACCGGGTCACCCTCACCTTCCCCGCCCTGGCCCGGGCACGCAGCACCTGGTTCCTGGTCAGCGGCGAGGCGAAGGCCGACGCGGTGGCGCGGGCTCTCTCCCCCGCCGCCACCACCCCGACCGAGACGCCCGCCAGCGTGCCGCGCGGGCGGGTGGAGACCACCTGGTTCCTCGACCGCCCGGCCGCCTCCCACCTCTGACCGCGAGCCGGCGCCAGTTCCGCGCGAGCCGGCGCCAGTTCAGCGCGAGCCGGCGCCAGTTCAGCGTTCTCCACAGGTCGTGACCGAGCAGGTCTATCCCTTCGCGCGCGGGGCAGATCCACAGCATGGACCTCACTCATGCACTGATGCTCGGCCGGCCCGGCGGTGGTCCCGACCTGCCGCTGGACCGGCCGTTCAGCCACCAAGCCGCCCGCGCCGGCGGGCTGACGCCCAACGACCTCACGGCCCTCGTCGCGTCCGGCGTCCTGCGCCGACCGATCCGCGGTGTGTACGTCGCTGCCACGGTGCCCGACTCCACCTCGGTACGACTGGCGTGCCTACGCCTGGTGATCCCGCCCGACAGCGTGGTCTGTGACCGCCACGCCGGCTGGCTGCACGGGGCCGAGATGGTGCTGGCGCCCGGCGAGCACCTGCAGGCGATGCCTCTGACCATCTTCCGGACGCGCGGCCACGACCGGTTGCGCAACGGACTGGTGGACGGCGGCGAACGCACCCTGCTGCGATCCGACGTCATGGAGATCGAGGGTGTGAAGGTCACCACGCCCCTGCGCACCGCGCTCGACCTCGGGCGCGTCCGGTGGCCCGAGCGCGCCATCGCAGCACTCGACGCGATGCTCCGTCTGGGGCGCTTCGACCACGACGAGCTGCTCGGACACGTCCACCGCTTCGGCGGCGCCCGCTGGGTCCGCACCCTGCGGGCCGTGGCGCCACTGGCCGATGCGCGTTCGGAGTCGCCCGGCGAGTCGGTGCTGCGCCTGAAGATGGTCGAGCGCCGGATACCCGTCGAGCCCCAGGTCGAGGTCCGGGACGGCCCCCGCTTCGTGGCACGCCTCGACCTCGCTGATCGCGAGAGCAGGTTCGGTGGCGAGTACGACGGGGAGGAGTGGCACACCACCCCGGAGCAGCGGGCGCACGACCGGTCGCGGCGTACGGACGCAGACGAGCTGGGCTGGACGATCGCCGTGTTCCGCAAGGAGAACGTCTTCGGCCCGCGTGCCGACGTCGACCGCATCGCGACCCAGGCCTACCGCCGAGCGAGAGCGCGACGCGGCCTTCCGTGAGCACCCGCACCCGGAACTGGCGCCGGCTCGCGGGGAACTGGCGCCGGCTCGCGGGGAACTGGCGCCGGCTCGGGTCAGAAGATCAGGTCGCCGGACTTGCGGCGGCTGCGCAGCAGCTTGAGGGCCTCGGTGAGGATCTCGGCGGCCTCCGCGTCGGAGCGCCGCTCCTTCACGTAGGCCAGGTGGGTCTTGTAGGGCTCGATCTTCGGGGCGGCCGGCGGGTTGTCGGCGTCCATGCTGGCCGGGAGGCCGCACTTGGGGCAGTCCCACGACTCGGGGGCCTGCGCCTCGATGGAGAACGCCACGACGGAGCGGTGCTCGCGGGCGCAGAAGTAGGTCACGCTCTGGCGGGGCGCGGCCTGGCCCCGCTCCGCCTCGCCCATCGGTCCGGCGCCGACCCGGCTGCCCCGGATAGCGCTTCCTCCACCAGCCACGAGCTCTCCTTCAAGGACGGTCGAACAGGGACGGACAGGTCAGTAGGCGAGCAGGAGACCCATCGAGATGACGGTGGCGAACCAGATCACGCCGATGCCGACGGTGAGCCGGTCGAGGTTGCGCTCCGCGATCGAGGAGCCGCCGAGCGAGCTCGAGACGCCGCCACCGAACATGTCGGAGAGACCGCCGCCGCGACCCTTGTGCAGCAGCACGAGCAGGATCATCAGGGAGCTGGTGAGGACGAGGATGATGGTGAGGAACGTTTCCACGGTCGCGAAGCCTACGTCACGATCCCGACGGTCACAGGACCGGCATGTCGTAGAAGCGGCAGATCCCGCCGAACTCGTCGGCCTGCAGGCTCGCGCCACCCACCAGGGCGCCGTCGACGTCGTCCTTGGCCATGATCCCGGCGACGTTGGCGGCCTTCACCGACCCGCCGTAGAGCACGCGTACGCCGTCGGCGGCCTCGTCGCCGAGCGTCGAGCGGACGTGCTCGCGGATGGCCGCGCAGACCTCCTGCGCGTCGTCGGGGGTGGCGACCTCGCCGGTGCCGATGGCCCACACCGGCTCGTAGGCGACCACGAGCCCGGCGACCTGCTCGGCGCTGAACCCGGCCAGGGAGCCCTGGACCTGGGCGAGGCAGGAGGCGACGTGCTCGCCGGCCTGACGGGTCTCCAGACCCTCGCCCACGCACACGATGGGGGTCATCCCGGCCGCGAGGGCACGGTGTGCCTTGGCATTGACCACCTCGTCGCTCTCGCCGTGGTGCTCGCGGCGCTCGGAGTGGCCCACCACGACGTAGGAGCAGCCGAGCTTGGCCAGCATCCCCGCCGAGATCTCGCCGGTGTAGGCGCCGGACTCGTGCACGGAGACGTCCTGGGCGCCGTAGCGCACCGGCAGCCGGTCTCCGTCGACCAGGGTCTGGACGGAACGCAGGTCGGTGAACGGCGGCACCACGACGACCTCGGCCTTGGCGTGGTCGTGCTTCTTGTCCTTCAGCACCCAGGCGAGCTTCTGGACCAGCACCACCGCCTCCTGGTGGTTCAGGTTCATCTTCCAGTTGCCGGCCATCAGCGGGGTGCGCCCGGGGGCGGGGGTGGTGCGAGCCATGTGGTCAGTCCTCCAGGACGTCGATGCCGGGGAGGTCCTTGCCCTCGAGGTACTCGAGGGAGGCCCCACCGCCGGTGGAGATGTGGCCGAACGCGGCCTCGTCGAAGCCGAGCGCTCGCACGGCCGCGGCCGAGTCGCCGCCGCCGACGACCGAGAGACCGTCGATGCCGGTCAGCGCCTGCGCGACCGCACGGGTGCCGTCGGAGAAGGCCGGGACCTCGAAGACGCCCATCGGCCCGTTCCAGAAGACCGTCCGCGCGTCGGCCAGGGCCGCGGCGAAGTCGGCGCCCGCGGCCGGGCCGATGTCGAGGCCCAGGCAGTCGGCCGGGATCTCGGTGGCCGGTACGACGCGCGGCTCGGGCTCGCGCTCCCCCGAGGGGAACGTGCTGTCGACGACGACGTCACCGGGCAGCAGGATCTGCACGCCCGAGGCCTCGGCGCGCTCGAGGTAGGCCCGGCAGGTGTCGAGCTGGTCCTCCTCGAGCAGGCTCTGGCCCACCTCGTGGCCCTGGGCCTTGAGGAAGGTGAAGACCATCCCGCCGCCGATGAGCAGCTTGTCGGCCTTGCCGAGCAGGTTGTCGATGACCCCGAGCTTGTCGGAGACCTTCGAGCCGCCCAGGACCACCACGTAGGGCCGCTCGGGCGTCTGGGTCAGCCGGCGCAGCACCTCGATCTCGGTGGCCACCAGCCCGCCCATCGCGTGCGGCAGCCGCTTGGCCACGTCGTACACGGAGGCCTGCTTGCGGTGGACCACGCCGAAGCCGTCGGAGACGAAGACGTCGGCGAGCTCGGCCAGCCGGGCCGCGAAGTCCTCGCGCTCCGCGTCGTCCTTGCTCGTCTCGGCGGCGTTGAACCGGACGTTCTCGAGGACCGCGACCTGGCCGTCCTCGAGGCCGGCGACGCTCTCGTGGGCGGACTCGCCCACGGTGTCGCGGGCGAAGGCCACGTCACGGCCCAGCAGCTCGCCCAGGCGCGCGGCCACCGGCGCCAGCGAGTACGCCGGGTCGGGGACGCCCTGCGGCCGCCCGAGGTGGGCGACCACCACCACCCGGGCGCCGGCCTCGGCCAGCGCCCGGATCGTGGGCACGCTCGCGCGGATGCGCCCGTCGTCGGTGATCACCCGCTCCTCGGCGGGCCCGACGAGGGGGACGTTGAGGTCGGAGCGGACCAGGACCCGCTTCCCCTCGACCCCCTGCTCCAGCAGCTGGGCCAGATCGGTGTGCGAGCCCACTGTCAGAGCGTCTCGCCGACGTAGCCGATGAGGTCGAGGAGGCGGTTGGAGTAGCCCCACTCGTTGTCGTACCAGCCGACGACCTTCACCTGGTTGCCGATGACCTTGGTCAGCGGCGCGTCGAAGATGCACGACGCCGGGTCGGTGACGATGTCGGAGGAGACGATCGGGTCGGTGGAGTAGCGCAGGAACCGACCGTCGGCAGCCTTCTCCACCACCGCGTTGACCTCCTCGACCGTGGTCTCGCGACCAGCCTCGAAGGTCAGGTCGGTCGCCGAGCCGGTCGGCACCGGGACACGCAGCGCATACCCGTCGAGCTTGCCCTTCAGCTCGGGCAGCACCAGGCCGATCGCCTTGGCAGCACCGGTCGAGGTGGGCACCACGTTGAGGGCGGCGGCCCGGGCGCGGCGCGGGTCCTTGTGGATGTTGTCCTGCAGGTTCTGGTCGGCGGTGTAGGCGTGCACGGTCGTCATCAGGCCCTTGACGATGCCGAACTCGTCGTTGAGCGCCTTGGCCATCGGCGCCAGGCAGTTGGTGGTGCAGGAGGCGTTGGAGATCACCGTGTGCTGCGCCGGGTCGTACAGCTCGTGGTTGACGCCCATCACCACGGTGATGTCCTCGTTGGAGGCGGGCGCGGAGATGATGACCTTCTTGGCGCCACCGGCGTCGACGTGGGCGCGGGCCTTCGTCGCATCGGTGAAGAAGCCGGTGGACTCGACGACCACGTCGACGCCCAGGTCGCTCCAGCGCAGGTTGGCCGGGTCGCGCTCGGCGAAGGTCTTCACGACCTGGTCGCCGATGCGGATCTCGTCCTCGGTCGCCGACACGTCGGCGTCGAGGCGCCCCAGGATCGAGTCGTACTTGAGCAGGTGGGCCAGCGAGGCGTTGTCGGTCAGGTCGTTGACCCCGACGATCTCGATGTCCGCACCGGAGGCGCGGACGGCACGGAAGAAGTTGCGGCCGATCCGGCCGAACCCGTTGATACCTACTCGAACGGTCACTGCTGCTCCTGCTCTGTGGCTGACGGCCCGCTCCCGGACCCGGGGCGGCGTGCGCCACGACCCTATCGCCACCGGCAGCCGGACTGCAGCCCCCTCTCGGCGTACGAGCCGGTAACCGTCCGCGCAGCGGCGGGCGGAGCGGGGCTCAGCCGTCCTCGGCGATCATGTCGGGGGTCAGCGACGACTCGGTGTCGGGGATACCGAGGTCCTCGGCGCGCTTGTCTGCCATCGCCAGCAACCGGCGGATCCGACCGGCGATCGCGTCCTTGGTGAGCACCGGGTCGTGCAGCTGGCCGAGCTCCTCGAGCGAGGCCTGCTTGTGCTCCAGGCGCAGGGTGCCGGCCATCTTGAGGTGGTCGGGCACCTCCTCGCCGAGGATCTCCATGGCGCGCTCGACCCTGGCGCCGGCGGCGACGGCGGCGCGCGCCGAGCGACGCAGGTTGGCGTCGTCGAAGTTGGCCAGCCGGTTGGCCGTGGCCCGCACCTCGCGGCGCATCCGGCGCTCCTCCCAGGCCATCAGGGACTCGTGGGCCCCCAGGCGGGTCAGCAGCTGGCCGATGGCGTCGCCGTCGCGGATGACCACCCGGTCGACGCCGCGCACCTCGCGGGCCTTGGCCTGGATGCCCAGGCGCCGCGCCACGCCGACCAGCGCCAGGGCGGCCTCGGACCCGGGGCAGGTGACCTCGAGCGAGGACGACCGGCCCGGCTCGGTCAGCGAGCCGTGCGCGAGGAAGGCGCCGCGCCAGGCGGCCACGGAGTCGCAGCCGCCACCGGCCACCACCGCGGGCGGCAGCCCCCGCACCGGGCGACCGCGCTGGTCGAGCAGCCCGGTCTGGCGGGCCAGCGACTCGCCGTCCTTGACCACGCGCACGATGTAGCGGCTGCCCTTGCGGATGCCGTTGCCCTGCACCATCACCACGTCGGACTGCGCGCCGTAGACCTCGGAGACGTCGCGGCGCAGCCGACGCGCCGCGGCGCCGGTGTCGAGCTCGGCCTCCACGACGATCCGGCCGCTGACGATGTGCAGCCCGCCGGCGAAGCGCAGCATCGAGGCCACCTCGGCCTTGCGGCAGCAGGTCTTCGTGATCTGGGTGGAGGCGAGCTCCGCCTTCACCTGTGCCGTCATCGCCATGCGGGGAATCCTGCCACGATCACGGGCGTGCCACGAGGTCGGCGTCGTCGGCGCCCAGCACGATGCCTTCGTAGGCCGCTGCCAGCTTGACCGGGTCGTGGCGCGGGGTGCCGTCGTCGGAGGCGACGTCGGCGACGACCAGACGCGCTCCGGCGGCGCGGACGACCTCGAGCAGGTGCCGGTGCTCCTCGGCACCGATCCGGGTGTCGGCCAGCACCGTGTGCACGACCAGGTCGGGCGCGTGCTCGACCAGGACCGCCAGGTGGTCGGCCGGGCCGAAGCCGCCGGTCTCCCCCGGCTGCTCGTCGAGGTTGAGCACCACCACGACCCGTGCAGCGGTGGAGACCAACGCGTGGCGCAGGTCGGGGACCAGCAGGTGCGGGATGACCGAGCTGAACCAGGAACCGGGGCCCAGCACCACCCAGTCGGCGTCGGTGACGGCCTGCAGGGCCTCGGGGCAGGGGCGCGGCGCGGCGGGGTCGAGGTCGACGCGGGTGATGACGCCACCGGTGGTGGCGACCTCGACCTGCCCGCGCACCAGGGTCAGTGCGTCCTCGTCGCCGGGGTCGAGCCCGCGCACCTGCGCGGTGATGTCGAGCGGGGTCAGCGCCATCGGCAGCACCCGTCCCGCCGAGCCCAGGAGCCGGCCGACCAGGTCGAGTGCCTGCACGTGGTCGCCCAGCTGCTCCCACAGCGCCACGATGAGCAGGTTGCCCACGACGTGCCCGTGCATCTCGCCCTCGCCGGCGAAGCGGTGCTGCAGCACCCGCTCCCACGTGCCGCCCCACTCGTCGAGCCCGCAGAGGGCGGCCAGCGCCATCCGCAGGTCGCCTGGCGGCAGCACCCCGAACTCCCCGCGCAGCCGGCCCGAGGAGCCGCCGTTGTCGGCGACCGTGACCACCGCGGTCAGGTCGTCGACGACCACCTCGTCGACCAGCCGTCGCAGCGCGCGCAGCGAGGCGTGCAGGCCGTGCCCGCCGCCCAGCGCCACCACCGACTGCGCCCGGTCGGCGGCGCGGTGGCCCCCCGGGCCAGCCGCCATCACTCGCGCCCCAGGTCACGGTGGGTCGCCGTGGCCTGCAGGCCGAGCTCGACGAGCCGGCGGGTGACCTCCTCGGTCATCGCCACACTGCGGTGCTTGCCGCCCGTGCAGCCGATCGCGACCCGCATGAAGCGCTTGCCCTCGCGCAGGTAGCCCTCGGCGACCCCGGTCAGCACCGGGAGGTAGCCGTCGAGGAACTCCTCCGCCCCGGGCTGGGAGAGCACGTACTCCGAGACCTCGCGGTCGCGGCCGGTGTGCGGGCGCAGCTCGGGGATCCAGTGCGGGTTGGGCAGGAAGCGCATGTCGGCGAGGTAGTCGGCGTCGACGGGGATGCCGTACTTGAAGCCGAAGCTGACCACCCGGATCCGCAGGTCGGTGGAGTCCGGCGACCCGAAGGCCTCCCGGATGCGCCCGGTGAGCTGGTGCACGTTGAGCGCGGTGGTGTCGATGACCAGGTCGGCCTCGCCGCGCAGGTCGGCCAGCACGACCCGCTCGCGCTCGAGCCCGTCGAGGAGCCGGCCGCTGCCCTGCAGCGGGTGCGGGCGGCGGGCGGCCTCCTGGCGGCGTACGAGCACGTCGTCGGTGGCCTCGAGGAAGACCAGGGTGGCGCGGCGACCGGTGGCCTTCTGGGCCAGGTTCGCCTGCAGGGACCCGAAGAACGAGCCCGAGCGCACGTCGACGACGACCGCGATCGGCTGCCCGGCACCCTGGCTCTCGTCGACGAGACGCACCACGTCGCGCAGCAGGCTGGGCGGCAGGTTGTCGACGACGTAGTAGCCGAGGTCCTCGAGCTCCTTGGCGGCGGTGCTGCGCCCCGCGCCGGTCATCCCGGTCACCACCACCAGCGGTCCGGTGGGGGGCTGCTGCTGCTCGCTCATGCTTCCTCGATCTCTCCCGTGGCGGTGTTCACCGAAACGATCACCGGAGCAGTCTCCCCGGCCTCGCCCTCGGGCGTGACCGCGGCCTTGATCGAGGCGGCGGTACGGGCCCCGATGCCGGGCACCTCGGCGATCTCCTCGGCGGTGGCCGCCCGCAGCTTCTTCAGCGACCCGAAGTGGACCAGCAGCGTCTTGCGCCGCACCTCGCCCAGGCCGGGGACGTCGTCGAGGACGCTCTCGACCATCGACTTGGAGCGCCGGCTGCGGTGGTGGGTGATCGCGAAGCGGTGCGCCTCGTCGCGGATGCGCTGGAGCAGGTAGAGGCCCTCTGAGGAGCGGGCCAGGATGACCGGGTCCTCCTGGCCGGGCACCCAGACCTCCTCGAGGCGCTTGGCCAGCCCGCAGACCGGCACGTCGTCGATGCCGAGCTCGTCGAGGGCCCGCTGGGCGGCAGCGACCTGCGGCGGGCCGCCGTCGACGACGACGAGGCCCGGGGAGTAGGCGAACTTGCGGGGCCGGCCGGTCTCGGGATCGACCAGCATCGGCCCGTCCTGGCCCTCGACGGTCTCGGAGCGGGCCTGCTCGTCGAGCAGCCGGCGGAAGCGCCGGGTGATCACCTCGTGCATCGACGCGACGTCGTTCTGCCCGTCGACGCCCTTGATGACGAACTTGCGGTACTCGCCCTTGCGGGCCAGCCCGTCCTCGAAGACCACCATCGAGGCCACCACCTCGGTGCCCTGCAGGTTGGAGACGTCGTAGCACTCGATGCGCAGCGGCACGTCGTCGAGCTCGAGCGCCTCCTGGATCTCCTCCAGCGCCCGGTTGCGGGTGGTCAGGTCGCTGGCCCGCTTGGTCTTGTGCAGCGCCAGCGCCTGCGAGGCGTTGGAGGCGACCGTCTCCTGCAGGGTGCGCTTGTCGCCGCGCTGCGGCACCCGGATCTGCACCCGCCCGCCGCGCAGCTCGGTGAGCAGCTCCTCGAACGTCGCGTGGTCGGGCGGCAGCGCCGGCACCAGGATCTCGCGCGGGATCGACTCGGAGTCGCCCGCGTAGAGCTGGAGCAGGAAGTGCTCGACCAGCTCGGCGGTGCCGCCCTCCTCGACCCGGTCGGCGACCCACCCGCGCTGGCCACGGATCCGCCCGCCGCGGACGTAGAAGATCTGCACCGCCACCTCGAGCGGGTCCTCTGCCAGCGCGATCACGTCGGCGTCGGCGCCGTCGCCCAGCACCACGGCCTGCTTCTCGAGGGCCCGCTGCATCGCTCCGAGGTCGTCGCGCAGCCGGGCCGCCTTCTCGAAGTCCATCGCCTCGGAGGCGGCGTACATCTGCTTCTCGATGCGGCGCAGGAACGGCCGGGTCTGCCCGCCCATGAAGTCGCAGAAGTCGTCGACGATCGCGCGGTGCTCCTCGGCGCTGACCTGGCCCACGCAGGGCGCCGAGCACTTCTCGATGTAGCCGAGCAGGCACGGGCGGCCGATCTGGGCCGAGCGCTTGAAGACGCCGTTGCTGCACGAACGCATCGGGAAGACCCGCAGCAGGATGTCGACGGTCTCGCGGATCGCCCAGGCGTGGCTGTAGGGCCCGAAGTAGCGGGTGCCGCGCCGCTTGGCGCCGCGCCCCACCATCACCCGGGGGAACTCCTCCCCCACGGTGACGGCCAGCCAGGGGTAGGACTTGTCGTCGCGGTACTTGACGTTGAAGCGCGGGTCGTACTCCTTGATCCAGGAGTACTCCAGCTGCAGCGCCTCGACCTCGGTGTTGACCACCGTCCACTCGACGCTGGCCGCCGTGGTGACCATCGTGGCGGTGCGCTGGTGCAGGTGGGCGATGTCCTGGAAGTACGACGACAGCCGGGCCCGCAGGTTCTTGGCCTTGCCGACGTAGACCACGCGCCCCTGGGCGTCGCGGAAGCGGTAGACGCCCGGACCGGTGGGGATGGAGCCGGGCTCGGGGCGGTAGGACGACGGGCCGCGGGTGCTGCGTCGGGCTGCTCGGTCTGGCACCGCACCAGCCTACGAGCCGCCGGGGACACCCACGGGCCCGGCGTCAGGCCAGCGTGATCGAGTCGCCCTCGACCGTGAGCGGCAGCTCGGCGAGCGCGCTGTTGGCCGGGCCCGAGAGGGGCTCGCCTGTCGCCACGTCGAAGACCGAGCCGTGGCAGGGGCAGCGGATGCCGTCGGCGCTGACGCTCTCGAGGGCGCAGCCCTGGTGGGTGCAGACGTTGGACCAGGCCTTGAACTCGCCCTCGCTGGGCTGGGTGACGACCACCTTCTCCTCCGCCAGGATCACCCCGCCGCCCACCGGCACGTCGGCGGTCGTGGTCAGCGGCTCGCCCGGGGTCGCCGCCGGCGTGGGGTCCTGGGCGGTGGAGCCGCCCTCGTCACCGCCGCAGGCGGCCAGCAGCGGCAGGCCCAGGCCCACCCCCGCGGCGCCCCCCAGGGCGTGTCGTCGACTGACGGGGGTCGCGGACGCGCGCTCGCTCATGGCCACACCCTAGCCAGGCGCCTCAACGTGCCGGCTTCTTCGCAGCCGCCTTGGTGGCGCTCTTCCTGGTCGTCTTCTTCGCGGGCGTACGCCGCGTGGTCGCGGCGCGCTCGTTGGCCGCGCGCGCGGCGGCCTGGCGGCGCGTGGCGCGCACCGGGGCCGGCGCCTCGTCGGCGCCCAGCATCCCGGAGGGCTGCTCGGCCTCCTTGCCCTCCAGCAGCGGGGCCAGGTAGCGGCCGGTGTGGCTCTCGGGCACCGCGGCGACCTGCTCGGGGGTGCCCTCGGCGACCACCAGTCCGCCGCGCGAGCCGCCCTCGGGGCCCATGTCGACCAGCCAGTCGGCGGTCTTGATGACGTCGAGGTTGTGCTCGATGACCAGCACCGTGTTGCCGGAGTCGACCAGGCGTCCCAGCACCAGCAGCAGCTTGCGGATGTCCTCGAAGTGCAGACCGGTCGTGGGCTCGTCGAGCACGTAGACGGTGCGCCCGGTGGAGCGCTTCTGCAGCTCGGCGGAGAGCTTGACGCGCTGCGCCTCGCCGCCCGACAGCGTGGTGGCGGGCTGGCCCAGCCGCACGTAGCCGAGGCCGACCTCGACCAGGGTGGTCAGGTGCCGCGAGATCGCCGGGACGGCGGCGAAGAAGTCGACAGCCTCCTCGATCGGCATGTCGAGGACCTCGGCGATGGTCTTGCCCTTGTAGTGCACCTCGAGCGTCTCGCGGTTGTAGCGCGCACCGTGGCAGACCTCGCAGGGCACGTAGACGTCGGGCAGGAAGTTCATCTCGATCTTCAGCGTGCCGTCGCCCGAGCACGCCTCGCAGCGCCCGCCCTTGACGTTGAAGGAGAAGCGGCCCTGCAGGTAGCCCCGCATCTTGGCCTCGGGCGTGGCGGCGAAGAGCTTGCGCACGTGGTCGAAGACGCCGGTGTAGGTCGCCGGGTTCGAGCGCGGGGTGCGACCGATCGGTGACTGGTCGACGTGGATCACCTTGTCGACGTGCTCGGTGCCGGTGATCGCGCGGTGCCGGCCCGGCAGCGAGCGGGCGTTGTAGATCTGCTTGGCCAGCGAGGTGTAGAGGATGTCGTTGACCAGCGTCGACTTGCCGGACCCGGAGACCCCGGTCACGGCCACGAAGAGCCCGAGGGGGAAGGACACGTCGACGTCGTCGAGGTTGTGCTCGCGCGCGCCCAGGACCGTGAGCTCGCGGCCCACCGTGCGCGGGCGGCGTACGGCCGGCACGGGGATCTCGCGGCGGCCCGACAGGTACTGCCCGGTCATCGAGTCGGGGTGGTCGTAGAGGTCCTGCACGGTGCCGCTGTGCACGACCTGGCCGCCGTGCTCGCCGGCGCCGGGACCGATGTCGACGACCCAGTCGGCGACCTTGATGGTGTCCTCGTCGTGCTCGACCACGATCAGGGTGTTGCCGAGGTCCTTGAGGCGCAGCAGGGTCTCGATCAGCCGCTGGTTGTCGCGCTGGTGCAGGCCGATCGAGGGCTCGTCGAGCACGTAGAGGACACCGACGAGACCGGCGCCGATCTGGGTGGCCAGACGGATGCGCTGGGCCTCGCCGCCCGACAGCGACCCGGAGGGCCGGTCGAGGGAGAGGTAGTCGAGGCCCACGTCGAGGAGGAACTGCAGTCGCTCGTGGATCTCCTTGAGCACCCGCTCGCCGATCTGGCGCTCGCGGGTGGTCATGTCGAGCTCGCTGAGGAACTGCGAGGCCTCGTTGATCGGCAGTGCGCAGACCTCGGCGATGCCGGCGCGGCGCGGCTCGCCGTCGGCGACCGAGGTCAGCGTCACCGAGCGCGAGACCGACTTGAGCCGCGAGCCGTCGCAGGTCGGGCAGGGCACCTCGCGCATGAAGCTCTCGAAGCGCTCACGGCTGGTGTCGGACTCCGCCTCCCGGTGCCGGCGCTCGATGTAGGAGCGCACGCCCTCGAAGGCGGCGTCGTAGGCGCGCTCGCGGCCGTAGCGGTTGCGGGTCACGACGTGGACCTTGCGCGAGTGCCCGTCGAGGATCGCCTTGCGCGCCGAGGCGGGCAGCTCCTCCCACGGGGTGTTGAGGTCGAAGCCGAGCTCGCCGCCCAGCGCGCCCAGCAGGCGCAGGAAGTAGTCGGAGACGTGCGCGTGGCTCCACGGCTGGATGGCGCCCTCCCCCAGCGTCGCCGCCGGGTTCGGCACGACCAGCTCACCGTCGACCTCCATCCTGGTGCCCAGGCCGGTGCAGGCGGGGCAGGCACCGAAGGGCGAGTTGAAGGAGAAGGAGCGCGGCTCGAGCTCGTCGACGTCGATGGGGTGCTCGTTGGGGCAGGCCATCTTCTCGCTGAAGCGCAGCTCGCGGTGCTCGTCGTCGGCCGGCAGGTCGACGAAGTCGAAGACCACGAGGCCGCCGGCGAGTCCGAGGGCGGTCTCGACGGAGTCGGTGAGGCGACGCTTGCTGGACTCCTTGACCGAGAGCCGGTCGACGACCACCTCGATGGTGTGCTTCTTCTGCTTGTCCAGGGTCGGCGGCGCGTCGAGGGTGTGTGTCTCGCCGTTGACCCGGGCCCGCGAGAAGCCCTGGGTCTGCAGCTGGGAGAACATGTCGACGTACTCGCCCTTGCGCCCGCGGATGACCGGCGCGAGCACCTGGAAGCGGCGCCCCTCCTCGAGCGCGAGCACCCGGTCGACGATCTGCTGCGGCGTCTGCCGCTCGATCGGCGCACCGCAGGTGGGGCAGTGCGGGCGTCCGGCACGCGCGTAGAGCAGGCGCAGGTAGTCGTAGACCTCGGTGATCGTGCCCACCGTGGAGCGCGGGTTCTTCGACGTCGACTTCTGGTCGATGGAGACCGCGGGCGAGAGGCCCTCGATGAAGTCGACGTCCGGCTTGTCCATCTGGCCCAGGAACTGGCGGGCGTAGGCCGACAGCGACTCGACGTAGCGACGCTGGCCCTCGGCGAAGATGGTGTCGAAGGCCAACGACGACTTGCCCGAGCCGGAGAGGCCCGTGAAGACGATCAGGGAGTCCCGGGGCAGGTCGATCGAGACGTCCTTGAGGTTGTGCTCCCGGGCGCCCCGGATGATGAGCTGGTCCTGCACGAAGTCTCCCTGGTCGATCGAACACGCGTTCGTGATAGTACGGCGGCAGCCCTGACGGCGCACGTCCTCGCCCACGGTGCCACCCGCCACCGACAACCGTGCCAGCGCGAGTCCCTCCGACCCACACCCACCCGGTGCGCCGTTGGTCACGCCCGGCGGGGCATGCTGGCTGCCATGACCTACACCGGAGACGTCCGACCCGGCGGTGACCCTCAGGTGCGCGAGCTCGCGCACCTGAGCATCACCAAGGTCGCGGTCGACGCGGAGATGTCCAACAACTGCTACCTGCTGCGCTGCCGCGAGAGCGGCGAGCAGGTGCTGGTCGACGCCGCGGCCGAACCCCGGACGCTGCTGCCGCTCGTCGGCGCGGCCGGGCTGTCGGCGGTCGTCACCACGCACCAGCACTGGGACCACCACCGCGCCCTCGCCGCCGTCGTGGGGGCCACGGGCGCCGAGGTCCTGGTCGGCGAGCCCGACGCCGACGCGGTCACCGAGCAGACCGGCGTCGAGGTCACCCGCCGCCTCTCGCACGGCGACACCGTGCAGGTCGGCCGGTGCCGCGTGGAGGTGCTGGCCGTGGCCGGCCACACGCCCGGATCGGTGGCGCTGAGGTACGACGACCCGCAGGGCCACCCGCACCTGTTCACCGGCGACTCGCTCTTCCCCGGGGGCGTGGGGGCCACCTTCGGCGACGAGGCGGCCTTCCGGCAGCTCGTCGACGAGGTCGAGCACAAGATCTTCGCCACCCTGCCCGACGAGACCTGGTTCTACCCCGGCCACGGGGGCGACTCGACCCTCGGCGCCGAACGGCCGCACCTGCCCGAGTGGCGCGAGCGCGGCTGGTGAGTGCGCCGGTCAGGCGGCGTGGCCGCCGCGACCGGCGCCGGGCTCGTCGGTGCCGAGGAGGTCGCGGAGGTCGCCGTACGGCCACGAGCCGGGGCCCAGCACGGGCGGCTGCGCCCGCCCGTGCGGCTCGGCGGTGTCGCCGCGTGCGGTGACCGACGCAGCCGCAGGACGCTGCGCCGGGGCGACCGCGGAGACCACCGGGAGCACCGCTCGCGACGGCTGGGCCGCCGAGCGGGTCAGGCCGTTGAGAGCGGCGAAGACCTCCAGCTCGGCCAGGTCGGGCACGGTGCCGTGGGCCAGGTGAGCGATCAGCTCCTCGTGGGACAGGTCGGCCGCCACCACGACCGCCAGCGTGTGCACCCCGCGCTGCTGGATCCACATCCACATGGTCAGCGGCCGGATGCCGCGGCGGCGGGCCTTGGTCGAGAGCAGGCGGATCTCCTCGTCGGGCAGCTCGTGGGCCCGCAGCAGGGTCTCGATGTCACCGAGGTTGACCTGCTGCGGGTGGCGCTCGACGTAGCGCAGGCGCCGGGTGCGCTCCCGGGCGCGCTGCCGGTCCCCCACCGGCGCGGCAGCGAGGCCGGCGGCGGCGCAGACGAGCAGAGCGGTGAGGAGCACGGCGGCGGTGACCATGGCTGTCTCCAGAGGAGTCGGAGCGGGTGCGGACACCCATCACAACGATCTGCCCACCCAGGGGGAACTCGTTGCCGAACATTCGAACAGCTGGTCTAGACGCACCGAGGTCGTGGAGAGGCTGTGACCGCGCTGTGGGTTCGGCGTTGCCCGGAGGGCCCCCGAGTGGACCCGAGAGCCCGGCTCAGTGGTAGGTCGCGCGCACCCTGTCCGTGACCGGGTGCGACTGGCAGGCCAGCCGGATGCCGTCGGCCAGGTCCTCGTCGTCGAGGACGTCGTTGTGCGCCATGCTCACCTCGCCCTCCAGCAGGCGCACGGCGCACGCGGAGCACTCCCCCTCGCGGCACGAGAACGGCGCCGGCACCCCCTTGGCCTCCAGGTGCTCGAGCATCGTGGTGCCAGGCGCCCAGTCGTCGAAGGTGTGGGTGGTGCCGTCGAGCTCGACCTCCAGCCGCACCGGGCCCTGCTCGACCACGTCAGCAGGTCCCTCGGCGCCCGTGTCGGTCACCTCGACCTGGGTCAGGCCCACCCCCGCCGTGTCGCCGAACGGGTTGCCGCCCAGGGAGACGAACTTCTCCTGGTGGCGGCGGGCGCGAGGGAAGTCCAGCTCGCGCAGGGCGGCGACGGTGGCCTTCATGAAGGGAGCGGGGCCGCAGACGAAGGCGTCGCGGTCGGCGTACGCCGCGGCGAAGGCCCGCAGCTGTGCCGGGTCGGGCAGGCCCTGGACCGACTCGAGCCAGTGCACGACCTGCAGCCGCTCGGGGTGCTCGGCTGCCAGCCGGGCCAGCTCGGCGGCGAAGATCACCGATCGCTCGTCGCGGTTGGCGTAGAAGAGCACGATGCGCCCGGTGCCCCGGGCCAGCGCCGTCCGCAGGATCGACATCACCGGGGTGACTCCGCTGCCACCGGCCAGGAGCAGCAGGTCGGCGTCGAGCGAGGCCGGGGTGAAGATCCCGCTGGGCGGCAGCGAGCGGATGGTCGAGCCGGGGCGCAGGTGGTCGCAGATCCAGTTGGAGGCGTAGCCGTCGGCGGTGCGCTTGACCGTCACGGTGAGCGGACCGTCGTCGTGCGGACTGGAGGACAGCGAGTAGCAGCGCGCGGCCACACCCGTGCGGTCGGAGGGCACCGCGAGGGTCAGGAACTGCCCGGGCCGGTAGCGGAAGTGCTCCTCGGCACCCTCGGGGATCCGGAACGAGATGGAGCGGGCGTCGGCGGTCTCCTCGACCACGTCGACGACCTCGAGGTCGAAGCTGTCGATGTCCACGCGCTCAGTATCCGTCCTCGGCCCCGACGGGGACCGCACCGTCCCGCACAGCGGCCTCGATGCTCACCGCCAGGCGGGAGCAGCCCTGCTGCAGGCCCCGTCCCGAGGGGTCGGGGGCTCGCTGCGACAGCTCGGGGCACTGCTCCCGCGCCTTGGCACTCCACTGGATGGAGGTGTGGTGGTCGCTGTTCTTCTTGACCCCCACCCGGGCCAGGCAGTCCAGGCAGGCCACCGTGGTGAGCCGAGCCGTGGTGTAGAGCCGCTGGTCCTCCAGCGTCTCGGGGCTGGTCGGCACGAACGAGGCCATCAGGTGCCCGTCATGACGCTGGGATCCCCGGTCTGCTCCCTGGCCCGGTCCTCGGCCTGGCGGCGGGCCAGGTTCTCGGCCACCTCCTGCTGCCAGTACTCGTTGGCCAGCGTCGTGTCGACCTCGAACTCGAAGCGCTGCGTCATCTCGGGGGTGACGTCGGCGACGTCGACGTAGAACTGCTCGTACCAGCGGCGCAGCTGGTAGACCGGCCCGTCCTCCTCGCAGAGCAGCGGGTTCTGCACCGGCACCTTGTTCTTCCAGATGGCCACGTCCTGCAGGAAGCCGCTGCCGAACATGTCGGCGTACTTGGCGGCGATGAACTGCGCGGTCGCCTCGTCGAGCCCCTCGGGCTTCTTGACCGAGATGCCGTACTGGAGGGTGAAGGAGTCGGGGCCGGTGGGCACGTGGCAGTTGATGAGCACCACCTCGGTGCGAAAGCCCTTGTAGTCCACGTCGAGCCAGTTGATCATGTACGACGGCCCGTAGTAGGTCGCCTCGGACCTCAGGAAGAGGTCCGCGTCGCCGTAGCCGCCGCTGACGTCGGGCCGGCCCTTCGACTCCATGTACTGGGTGGCCCGCGCGCCCTCGAAGACGTTGCGGAAGCTGGTCGGGAACGAGAGGTGCACGTAGTAGAAGTGCGCCATGTCGACGACGTTGTCGATGAGCTCGCGGCAGTTCGAGCCCTCGATCGGCACCACCTCCCACGCCCAGTCGGTGTAGGCGTCGGTGCCGATGCCGGGCAGCTCGGGAGGCAGCAGGTCAGGGTCGGGCGTCGAGCCCTCGACGTCGTGCCAGATCAGCAGCTGGCCGTTGCGGACCTCGGTGGCGTACTTCTGGGTGCGGGCCCGCAGCGGCACCCGCCGGGCGTAGGGGATGGACTTGCACCGCCCGTCGCCGCCCCAGCGCCAGTCGTGGAACGGGCAGGCGATCTCGTCGCCCTTCACGCTGCCCTGGGACAGGTCGCCGCCCATGTGGCGGCAGTAGGAGTCGAGGACGTTCAGCCCTCCCTGGCTGTCCTGCCAGACGACCAGCTGGCCACCGAAGCCCCGCACGCGGTGCGGCTCGCCGTCGGCGAAGGTGCTCGCGAGGCCCAGGCAGTGCCACCCGCGGGCGTAGCGCTCGGGGGCGGTGCCCTGGTCGAGGAGGCGGGCAGTGCTGGTCGTGCCGCTCATGGTGTGTCTCCAGACGTACCGGTGGACCAAAACGAGAACAGGTTATAGTTTTCTGCTGTGTGGCGCCAGCCACACCCGCCGACTGTCGGCGGGCGTCCCCACTGATGCGGAGCACCACCATGCACCTGGCTCTCGAGCCCGAGCAGCTCGCCCTGCGCGAGGAGCTGCGCGAGTACTTCTCCGCGCTGGTCACCCCCGAGGTCAGGGCGGGGCTCTCGACGGCGACCGGCGAGTTCGGTGAGGCCGGCGTCTACAAGGACGTGATCCGGCGGCTGGGCAGCGACGGCTGGCTGGGCATCGGCTGGCCCGCGGAGTACGGCGGGCAGGCGCGCTCGATGGTCGACCAGCTCGTCTTCACCGACGTCGCGGCCGACTTCGGGGTGCCGATCCCCTACCTGACCCTGAACACCGTCGGGCCCACGATCATGCGCTACGGCACCCAGGAGCAGAAGGAGTACTTCCTGCCCCGCATCCTGGCCGGGGAGCTGCACTTCTCGATCGGCTACTCCGAGCCCGGCTCGGGCACCGACCTCGCCTCGCTGCGCACCAGGGCGGTGCGCGAGGGCGACGAGTTCGTGATCAACGGCCAGAAGATGTGGACCTCGCTCATCCAGTACGCCGACTGGCTCTGGCTGGCCTGCCGCACCGACCCCGACCTGCCGCGGCACAAGGGTCTGTCCATGATCCTGGTGCCCGCCGACTCCCCCGGCTTCTCCTACACCCCGGTGCACACGGTGGCCGGGGTCGGCACCAGCGCGACCTACTACGAGGACGTACGGGTGCCGGTGGGCAACCTCGTGGGCGAGCTCAACGGCGGCTGGTCGCTGATGACCAACCAGCTCAACCACGAGCGGGTCGCACTGACGTCGTCGGCGCCGCTGGTGCAGTCGCTGGCGCAGGTGCGCCGGTGGGCTCAGGAGACCAAGAACCCCGACGGCCAGCGGGTCGTCGACACCGAGTGGGTGCAGGTCGCGCTGGGTCGGGCGCACGCCCGCATCGAGATGCTGACCCTGCTGAACTGGAAGCTGGCCTCCGACGCCGACCTGGGGATCGACCTGTCCCCCGCCGAGGCGTCGGCCACCAAGATCTACGGCTCCGAGCTGGCCACCGAGGTCTACCGCTCGCTGATGGAGGTCGTGGGGCCCCAGGCGGGTCTGGCCGCCGGGTCGGAGGGAGCGGTCCTCGCGGGTCGCCTCGAGCGCTACCACCGCTCCGCGCTGGTGATGACGTTCGGTGGCGGCACCAACGAGATCCAGCGCGACATCATCGGATACGTGGGCCTCGGCCTGCCGGCAGCGAAGAGGTAGGACCCATGGACTTCACGTTCACCCCCGAGCAGGACGAGGCGGCCGAGCTCGCCGCGCGCATCCTCGCCGACCGCACCGGCACCGAGCGGCTGCGCGCCGTGGAGGCTGCAGGCGACCGCTTCGACCGCGACCTGTGGGCCGCCCTCGGCGAGGCCGGGCTGCTGTCCCTGGCCGTGCCCGAGGAGCACGGCGGGGCCGGTCTCGGCCTCGTCGAGCTGTGCCGCGTGCTGGTCGAGGTGGGACGCCGGGTCGCACCCGTGCCGCTGGCCACCCACGGCGCCGTCGCGCTGCTGCTGGCCGAGCACGCCGACGGCGCGCTGCAGGCACGGTGGCTGCCCGGCGCCGCCGACGGCACCACGGTGCTCAGCGCCGCGGTCGCCGAGGAGCGCAGCCACCTGCCGACACGGCCGGTCGTCAGCGCCGAGCCCCACGGCGACGGGTGGGTGCTCAGCGGCACCAAGGTGATGGTCCGCGCCGGCGGCGCGGCAGCGGCGTACGCCGTCAGCGCGAGCACGGCCGAGGGCCCCGGCGTCTTCCTGGCCGAGGCCGGCGCAACCGGGATGCGCAGCACTCCGGGGCGCACCAGCGACGGCGACGAGGTGGCCCGTCTCGACCTCGACCGCACCCCGGCCGTGGCGGTCGGCACCCCTGGCGACGCCGCGGCGACCCGGCTGGGCGGGCTGCTGACCGCGTGCACCGCCGCCGAGCTGCTGGGCGTGACGGAGGGGGCCCTGCACCTGACCGCCGGCTACGCGAAGACGCGCGAGCAGTTCGGACGCCCCATCGGCACCTTCCAGGCCGTCTCGCAACGCCTGGCCGACGGCTACATCGACGTGCTCGGCCAGCGCCTGGTCCTGTGGTCGGCGGTCTGGCGGCTCGCCGAGGGCCTTCCCGCCGCCACCGAGGTGGCCGTCGCCAAGCTCTGGGCGGCCGACGCGGCGCACCGCCTGGCGCACACCACCGTCCACGTGCACGGCGGTGTCGGCATCGACCTCGACGGCGAGGCGCACCGCTACTTCACGACGGCCAAGCGGTTCGAGCTCGCCTTCGGCAGCGCGACGGAGCAGGCGCTCTCGATCGGTCGCGCGCTGGCCGCCGAGCCCGCCTGACAGGGGCGGGGAGGACGTCCCTGCTGGGACCTTGACCCGATGTGACCCACGTCATAGGTTGACGCGTGTCAACTAGAACACGTTCCACCAGGGGGTCCGATGGCCGAGAACATCCAGCAGCTGCTGCGCGAGCGTCTCGAGGACGACACCACCGCGCTCGTCCACGGCGACCGGTCGTGGACCTGGCGCGAGCACCTCGCTGAGGCGTCGGCCGAAGCCGCCGCGCTGGTCGCGACCATCGACCCCGGTCGCCCGGTGCACGTGGGCACCCTGCTCGACAACGGCCCGGAGATGCTGCGCGCCATGGCCGGGGCGGGCCTGGCCGGCTACGTGCTGTGCGGCGTCAACACCACGCGGCGCGGCGAGTCGCTGGCGGCCGACGTACGCCGCGCGGACTGCCAGGTGCTCCTCACCGACCGAGCGCACCTGCCGCTGATCGAGGGGCTCGACCTCGGCGGGGCCCGCGTCGTCGACGTCGACTCCGAGGAGTGGGCCGACGAGGTGGCCGCGGCGGGGCCGCTCACGCCGCACCGCGAGGTGGGCGCGATGGACACGCTGATGATGATCTTCACCAGCGGCACCAGTGGTGACCCGAAGGCGGTGCAGGTGCCGCACATCCTGCCCGTCTTCTCGGGCCTCGACCTGGTCGGCCGCTTCTCGCTCGGGCCCGACGACGTCTGCTACCTCGCGATGCCGCTCTTCCACTCCAACGCGGTGGCGGCAGGCTGGGCGGTGGCACTGACCTGCGGCGCCACGATGGTGCCGGCCACCTTCTCGGCCTCGCGCTTCCTCGACGACGTGCGCAAGCACGGCGTCACCTACCTGAACTACGTCGGCAAGCCGCTGGCCTACGTGCTGGCCACGCCCGAGCGTGACGACGACGCCGACAACACCCTGCGCGCGGCCTTCGGCAACGAGGCCAGCGATCGCGACATCGAGGAGTTCGCACGCCGCTTCGGCTGCCGCGTCGTCGACGGCTTCGGCTCCACCGAGCTGGCCGTCATCATCCAGCGCGAGGACGGCACCCCCCTGGGCTCGGTCGGCAAGGGCGCCGACGGAGTGGCGATCTACGACAGCGAGAGCGTGACCGAGTGCGCGGCGGCGGTCTTCGACGAGCACGGCGCGCTCACCAACGCCGACGAGGCGGTCGGCGAGCTGGTCAACACCCAGGGTCGCGGCTACTTCTCCGGCTACTACAACGACCCGCAGGCCGACGACGAGCGGATGCGCCACGGCATGTACTGGTCGGGCGACCTGGCCTACCGCGACGCCGACGGCTGGATCTACCTCGCCGGACGCACCGCCGACTGGATGCGCGTCGACGGCGAGAACCTCGCCGCCGGGCCGGTCGAGCGGATCCTGCAGCGCCTCCCCGGCCTGAGCCGGGTGGCGGTGTACGCCGTCCCCGACGAGCGCGTGGGTGACCAGGTGATGGCCGCGATCGTGCTGGAGGACGAGGCCCGGCTCACGCCCCGGGAGCTCGAGGAGTTCCTCGCCGCCCAGCCCGACCTCTCCCCCCAGGCGTGGCCGCGCTACGTGCGCCTCAACGACGACCTGCCCTCGACCGCGACCAACAAGGTGCTCAAGCGCGAGCTGGTCGCCGAGGGCGTCAGCGCCGGCGGTGGCACGCTCTGGACACGCGAGGAGCGCGGACGCTCGTACGCCTGAGCAGCCACCGGCACCACCAGCCCCGCCCGGACGCCCGGGGCGGGGCTCGTGCCTCGTGCGGGGAAGCGGCCCTCAGCCGCGGATCTTCTCGAGGCCCGCGACGGCCTCCTCGAAGCCGGCCACCAGCTCGGCCATGACGTCGGCGACCGGGCGCACCTGGTTCATCCGGCCCACGATCTGCCCGACCGGCATCGCGACCACGTCGGGGTCGCCGGAGGCGTTGATCCGGTTGTGGGCGTCGGAGACCAAGAGGTTCTGCAGCGGCATCGGCAGTGGCGCCGGGGCACCCTCCTGGGCCCAGGCCTCGGTCCAGCGGGTCTTGAGCAGCCGCGCGGGCTTGCCGGTGTAGACCCGGCTGCGCACGGTGTCGCTCGAGGTGGCACGCAGGAACGCGGTCTCCCAGCCGGCACTGCCGGACAGCGAGCGGTACTCCTCGGTGCCCAGCCAGATGGACCCGGTCCACACGCCCTGGGACCCCAGCGCCAGCGAGGCCGCGACCTGGCGCCCGGAGCCGATGCCGCCGGCGCCGAGCACCGGCACGTCGGGTCCGACGGCGTCGACGATGTCCGGAGTCAGCACCATGGAGGCGATCTCGCCGGTGTGACCGCCCGCCTCGTAGCCCTGGGCCACGATGATGTCGACGCCGTTGGCGACGTGGCTGGTGGCGTGCTTGGCCGCACCCGCCAGGGCGGCGACCGCGACGCCGTGGTCGTGACACTTCTCGATCACGTCGACCGGCGGCGAGCCCAGGGCGTTGGCGATCAGCACCGGACGGTGCGCCAGCGCGATGTCGAGGTGCGAGCGGGCCACCGAGTGCAGCCAGCCCAGCACCCCCTCCCGGCCCTCGCCCTCGGGCAGCGGCGGGACACCGAGCTCGAGCAGCGTCTCGTCGACGAAGCGACGGTGCTCCTCGGGGATCATCGCGCCCAGGTCCATCGTCGAGCCCTCGGTCGGCACCTTCATCGGCATCACGATGTCGACGCCGTAGGGCTTGCCGTCGGTGTTGTCGTCGAGCCAGCTCAGGGTGCGCTCGAGCTCGTCGGTGTCGTTGAACCGCACGCAGCCCAGCACCCCGAGCCCGCCGGCGCGCGAGACCGCGGCCGCGACGTGCTCGGAGGGGGTGAAGGCGAAGATCGGGTGCTCGATGCCGAAGCGGTCGCAGAGGGGGGTGCGCACGGGGCTCTCCTGGTCCGGGGTCAGACCGACGCGACGCTGGCGTCGGCGATCATCTTCTTGGCCGCGACGTACTGCGCCTTGCCGGTGGCGTTGCGGGGCACGCGGTCGACGAGGGTCAGGTGGCGGGGCAGCTTGTAGCCGCTGAGGTGCTCACGCAGGTGCTCGCGCAGCTCGTCGAGCTCGAGGCTCGCACCCTCGCGCAGCTCGCAGACGGCCGCGACCGCCTGGCCGTAGGTCTCGTCGGGGATGCCCACGACCAGCACGTCGTACACGGCCGGGTGGCCCTTGATGGCCATCTCGACCTCCTCCGGGAAGACCTTCTCCCCGCCGGTGTTGACGCAGTTCGAGCCGCGGCCCAGCAGCGTGATCCGGTTGTCGGTCTCGATGCGGGCGAAGTCACCGGGCACCGAGTAGCGCTCCCCGTCGATCTGGATGAACGTGGCGGCTGACTTCTCGGGGTCCTTGTAGTAGCCCACCGGCACCGAGCCGCCGCGCCCCAGCCGGCCGGTGCGACCGACGTCCTGGGTCATGTCGAGGAAGCGACCGTCCTCGCCGATGACGACGCTGCGCGGGCCCAGGCCGATGACCGGGCCGTCGGTGCTGATGTGCTCCTTGTCCTGCATCCCCATCCCCTGGAAGCCGGTCTCGGAGGCTCCCACCGAGTCGGTGAAGATGGCGTCGGGGAAGGCCTCCATCCAGCGCTGCTTGATGGGGTGGCTGAAGATCGCGGCGCTGCTGGAGATCGCGAAGAGGCTCGAGGCGTCGTACGGCGTGCCGGTCGCGGCCTGGCGCTCGTACTCCTCGATCAGCGGGCGCGCCATCGCGTCGCCGGTCATGAAGATGAGCTGGACCTTCTCCTTCTCCACGACCTCCCAGGTGCGCCGGGCGTCGAACTTCGGCTCGAGCACCGTGAGGTGGCCGGCGAAGAGGTGCATGAGCAGGCCGGCCTGGGCGCCGCCGTGCATCAGCGGGCTGAGCGGGAAGGTGACCATCCGCGGGTCGGTGGCCTGCTTGGACTGGTCGTGCTCCTCGAGCTCGGCGCCGGTGTAGAAGTCGATGCCGCCGCCGAGCACCCGCCAGAAGTCCTCGTGGCGCCACATCACGCCCTTGGGGAACCCGGTCGTGCCGCCGGTGTAGATGATGTGCAGGTCGTCGGGGCTGCGCTCGGCGAAGTCGCGCTCCGCGCCCTGGTCGGCCACCGCGTCCTCGAGAGTCACCCCGCCGAAGGACGCCAGGTCGCTGTCGTCGTCGGGGGCGTTGACGTCGCGGATGGCCACGTAGGTGCGCAGCCGCTCGTGCTGGGGGGCGCAGGCCGCGACGAGGGGCGCGTAGGTGCGCTCGTGGACGAGCGCGACCAGGTCGGCGTTGTCGAAGAGGTAGTTGAGCTCGCTCTCGACATAGCGGTAGTTCACGTTGATGCTCACCGCGCGGATCTTGAGGATCGCCAGCACCGCCACCACGTGGTCGATGGAGTTCTTGGCATAGACACCGACGTGCTGGCCGGGCTCGACGCCCTGGGCCCGCAGGTAGTGCGCCAGGCGGTTGGCCCGGGCCTCCAGGTCGGCGTAGGTCGCCACCTCGTCGCCGAGCTTGACAGCGGGGTTCGCGGGGACGACGTCGACGGCGTGCTCGAAGAGATCAGCTATGTTCTTGGCCACATCGGGAGACTAGAACACGTTCTCGTTCTTGGCTAGAGTCTCCCGCCATGACCGCTCCGAGCGACTCCCCGCCCACCTCCGGCACCACTTCTGGCAGCACCTCCGAGCAGCCGCACTGCCTCGTCGAGCAGGAGGGCCACGTCCTCACCGTCACCATGAACCGTCCCGAGCGCCGCAACGCCCTGTCCGGGCCGATGCTGCGGATCATGGAGGAGGCCTGGGACCGGGTGAACTCCGACGACGAGATCCGGGTCTGCATCCTGACCGGCGCCGGCGGCTACTTCTGCGCCGGCATGGACCTGCAGGCCGCCGACGAGAAGCCGCCGTCGGAGAGCTTCGAGTCCGGCGAGTACGACCCGACGGTGATCAAGGGCCTGCTCAAGGGCTTCCGGCTCACCAAGCCGTTGATCGCCGCCGTCGAGGGGCCGGCCATCGCCGGTGGCACCGAGATCCTGCAGGGCACCGACATCCGGGTCGCGGGCGAGTCCGCGAGGTTCGGCGTGGCCGAGGCCCGCTGGTCGCTCTACCCGATGGGTGGCTCCGCGGTCCGGCTCCCCCGGCAGATCCCCTACACGGTCGCGGCCGAGCTGCTGCTGACCGGTCGCACGCTGCGCGCCGCCGAGGCCAAGGAGCTGGGCCTGGTCGGCCACGTCGTCCCCGACGGCGAGGCGCTGGCCAAGGCGCGCGAGCTGGCCGGCCTGGTCGCCGCCAACGGCCCGTTGGCGGTGCAGGCGATCCTGCGGACCATGCGCGACTCCGAGGGCAGGCACGAGGACGACTGCTGGGCCGACGACGCTCGCGTGGGGGCGGCCGTCTTCTCCTCCGACGACGCCAAGGAGGGGCCCCGCGCGTTCCTGGAGAAGCGGGCCCCACGCTTCACCGGCCGCTGACGCCCGGGGCGCGCCCTCGGGCTCAGCCGACGGCGCGCTCCCCCGTCCAGTACTGCGCGCGCAGCGCCTTCTTGTCCGGCTTGCCGAGCCCGGTCAGCGGCAGCGCGTCCGTCGCGACCACCTGCTTGGGCACCTGCACCGAGCCCTTGCGCTCCTTGACCAGCTGCTGGATCTCGGCGACCACCTCGTCGGTGAGCTCGTACCCCTCGCGCACGACGACGATGGCGGTGACCGCCTCCCCGAACTTCTCGTGCGGCGTGCCGATGACCCCGACCTGCGCGATCGCCGGGTGCTCGGCGACCACGTCCTCGACCTCGCGCGGGAAGACGTTGAAGCCGCCGGTGACGATCATGTCCTTGGTCCGGTCGACGATGTACCAGAAGCCCTCGTCGTCCTCGCGGGCCACGTCGCCGGTGTGCATCCAGCCGTCGCGGAAGGTCTCGGCCGTCGCCTCGGGCAGGTTCCAGTAGCCGCCCGCCAGCAGTGGGCCGGCGACGCAGATCTCCCCCGGCTCACCGGGCGCCACCGGCCGGCCGTCCTCACCGAGCAGGGCGGTGCGCAGGAAGGCGGACGGCCGCCCGCAGGAGGCCAGCCTCCGGTCGTCGCCGCGCGCGTGGTCGCCCTTGGCCAGGTAGGTGATGACCATCGGCGCCTCGGACTGCCCGTAGTACTGGGCGAAGACCGGGCCGAACCGGTCGATGGCCTCCCGCAGACGGACCGGGTTGATCGCCGAGGCGCCGTAGTAGACGGTCTCGAGCGACGACAGGTCGCGGGTGCGGGAGTCGGGGTGGTCCATCAGTGCGTAGAGCATCGAGGGCACCAGCATCGTGGCGGTGATGCGCTGCTCCTCGATGGTGCGCAGCACCTCGGCGGGGTCGAACCTGCCGAGCACGAAGAGGGTGCCCCCCTTCATCACCGTCGGCACGAAGAACGCCGCTCCGGCGTGCGAGAGCGGGGTGCACATCAAGAAGCGCGGCGACTCCGGCCACTCCCACTCCGCCAGCTGCACCTGGGTCATGGTGGCCATCGCCTGCGCGGTGCCCACGACGCCCTTGGGCCTGCCCGTGGTGCCGCCCGTGTAGGTGATGGACACGACGTGGTCGGGCGGCAGCGTGACGGCCTCCAGGGGCCGGGGCTCGAAGCCTCCCGCGGCCGCCGCGAGGTCGTGGCCGACGTGGTCCAGCTCCGGGGGCACCGGGCCGATGGTGAGCACCTTCTCGAGCCGGGGACACCTCTCCAGGAGCCCGAGCGCCCGCTCGACGAACATCGGTTGCGGGTCGATGGTCAGCGTCGTGATCTCGGCGTCGTTGACGACGTACGCGTGGTCCTCGAGCGAGCCGAGCGGGTGCAGCGACGTACGCCGGAAGCCCTGGGTCTGGCCCGCGCCGATGATGAACAGCACCTCAGGCCGGTTCAGCGCCAGCAGGGCGCCGGCGGTGCCGTGCCCGGCCCCGAGCGACTCGTAGGCCTGCACGTACTGGCTGATCCGGTCGGCGGTCTGTGCGCCGGTGAGCGTGACGTCGCCGAGGTGCATGACCGGTCGGTCGCGGTGCCGCTTGAGGGCGGCCGCCATCAGATGGCCGTTGTGGGTGCCGGTGCGCAGGTCGGTGTCGGACATGGCGCTGAGACTAGAACGTGTTCCACTTCTGCGCCAGGGTGCCGGCCCCCGGCACGGCTCAGGCCAGCAGCTCGGCGACCGAGCGGACCTCCGCGGCCGTGTTCAGCGAGAGCATCAGCGTGGTCACGCCGGTCTCCTCCCACTGCGCGACCCGCTCCTTGACCTCGCCGGTGGTGCCGATGATGTGCATGTCGTCGACGAGCTCGTCGGGGATCAGCGCGGTGGCCTGGTCCTTCTTGCCGGCCAGGTAGAGCTCCTGCACCTGCGCCGCCAGCGACTCGTATCCCATCCGGACGAAGACCTGGTTGTGGAAGTTCGCCTCCTTGGCGCCCATCCCGCCCATGTAGAGCGCCACCACCGGCTTCATGCCGTCCACGACGCGCTGCTTCTCCTCGGCGTCGGCGACGACCTGGAAGTGGCAGGTCGCGGCGATCTCGAAGGTCTCGCGCGTGCGCCGGGCGCCCTCGCGGGCGAAGCCCTCGTCGAGCCAGGGCCGGTACATGCCCGCCGACTTCGGCGTGTAGAAGATCGGGATCCACCCGTCGGCGATCTCTGCGGTCTGGGCGACGTTCTTGGGCCCCTCGGCGCCCAGCCAGATGGGGACGTCGGCGCGCAGCGGGTGGGTGATCGACTTCAGCGGCTTGCCCAGGCCGACCGACCCCTCGCCGGCGTAGGGCAGCGGGTAGTGCGGGCCGGCGTTGGTGACCGGAGCCTCGCGGCGCAGCACCTGGCGGATGATGTCGACGACCTCGCGGGTGCGCGCGAGCGGCTTGGCGAAGGGCTCGCCGTACCAGCCCTCCACCACCTGGGGCCCGCTCACGCCCATGCCCAGCACCATCCGGCCACCGCTGAGGTGGTCGAGGGTCAGCGCGTGCATGGCGATCGAGGTGGGGGTGCGCCCCGACATCTGCACGATCGAGGTGCCCAGTCGCACGTTCTCGGTCTCGCGACCCCACCACGCCAGCGGCGTGAAGGCGTCGGAGCCCCAGGCCTCGGCGGTGAAGACCGCGTCGAAGCCCGACTCGTCGGCGGCTCGGACGATCTCGGCGTGGTGGGTGGGCGGCTGTGCGCCCCAGTACCCCAGCTGCAGTCCCAACTTCATGGGCGACAGCCTGCCAGACCCCTTGCACGGGAGATAGAACGTGTTCTACTTTCGTACTCATGTCGCGCACCCTGTCTGCCCCGGTCACCGTCGCCTTCGACTACACCCGGTCGACCGGCCCGGTCCTGGGCCGCTTCCTGACCGGCCTGCGCGACGGGGTGCTCGTCGCCGGACGCACCAGTGACGGCGAGGTCGTCGTCCCGCCGACGGAGTACGACCCGGTGACGCACGCCGCGACCACCGACTTCGTCGAGGTCTCCCCCACCGGCACCGTGGTCAGCTGGTCGTGGGTGGCCGAGCCCGTCGCCGCGCAGCCCTTCGACCGGCCCTTCGCCTTCGCGCTGGTGCTGCTCGACGGGACCACCAAGCCGTTCCTGCACGCTCTCGACGTCGCCTCGCCGGACGACGTGTCCACGGGGATGCGGGTCCAGGTCCGCTGGCGCGCCGAACGCACCGGCGCCATCACCGACATCGAGGCTTTCGAGCCGGCCACCGACCCGGCAGCCCCGGCGCCCGGCCCGCGCAGCACGCTGGACCCGGTCACCGGGGTCGTCACCCCGGTCGCCCTCGACTACACCTACGCCGCCTCACCCGAGGAGTCGGCGTTCTACCGCGGACTGGCCGAGGGCCGCATCCTGGGGCAGCGCTGCCCCACCTGCGCCAAGGTCTACGTGCCGCCGCGCAGCGCCTGCCCGGCCGACGGGACCCCCACGACCGACGAGGTCGAGCTCTCCCAGACGGGGACGGTGACGACCTTCTGCATCGTCAACGTGCCGTTCCTGGGCCAGCGCATCACGCCGCCCTACGTGTCCGCGTACGTGCTGCTCGACGGGGCCGACATCGCCTTCCTGCACCTGATCCTCGACATCCCCGCCGACCAGGTGCGGATGGGGATGCGGGTCGAGGCCGTCTGGAAGCCCCGCGAGGAGTGGGGCACCACGATCGAGAACATCAGCCACTTCAGGCCGACCGGCGAACCGGACGCCGCCTACGACACCTACAGCCAGCACCTCTGAGCCGGGAAGAGAGACGCATGAGAGACGTCGCCGTCGTCGGGTTCGCCCAACGGCAGATGCAGGAGTTCGACGGGTCCCCCACGTGCGTGGAGCTGCTGGTGCCGCTCTTCGCGGAGTGCTACGAGCAGACCGGGTGGAGCCGGCGCGACATCGGCTTCTGGTGCTCGGGCTCCTCCGACTACCTGGCCGGCCGCTCGTTCTCCTTCGTGCAGGCCGTCGACGCGATCGGGGTGATCCCCCCGGTCAACGAGTCGCACGTCGAGATGGACCTGGCCTGGGCGGTCTACGAGGCCTGGCTGAAGATCCAGACCGGCGAGGTGGACACCGCGCTGGTCTACGCCTTCGGCAAGAGCTCGGCCGGCCTGCTGCGACGCACCCTGGCCCTGCAGCTCGAGCCGTACACGATGACACCGCTGTGGCCCGACACCGTGTCGTTGGCGGGGCTGCAGGCCCGTGCGGGCCTGGACGCCGGGCTCTGGGACGAGCAGGCCATGGCCGAGGTCGCCAACCGCTCCCTCACCGACGCCGAGAAGAACGAGTACGCCGTGCGCAAGGGCGGCTCCTCGGTCGCCGAGCTGCTCTCCCGCCCGGTGTACGCCGACCCGTTGCGCAAGCACGACTGCGCCCCGGTCACCGACGGAGCGGCCGCGATCGTGCTGGCCGCCGGCGATCGTGCCCGCGAGGTCCGGGACCGGCCGGCGTGGCTGAGCGGCATCTCCCACCACGTCGATCCGATGAGCATGGGCACCCGCGACCTGACCCGCTCGCCCTCGACGGCGCGCTCGGGCGCGGCGCTCGACCTCGACGGGGTCGACCTCGCCGAGCTGCACGCGCCGTTCAGCCACCAGGAGCTGGTGCTGCGCCGCGAGCTGGGGCTGGGCGACGACGTGCGGATCAACCCCTCGGGCGGCGCCCTGACCAGCAACCCGATGTTCTCGGCCGGAGGCATCCGGATCGGCGAGGCGGCCCGGCGGGTCTGGGCCGGGGAGTCCGACAAGGCGCTGGCCCACGCGACCAGCGGCCCGGCCCTGCAGCAGAACCTCGTGTGCACCCTGGAAGGACAGCGATGAGCAAGCAGCCGGCCGCCGTGATCGGGGTGGGCCAGACCCATCACCGCGCCAAGCGGGACGACGTGTCCATGGCCGGGTTGTGCCGCGAGGCGATGGACCGGGCCCTCGAGGACGCCGGACTCACCCTCGACGAGATCGACGCGATCGTCGTCGGCAAGGCCCCCGACCTCTTCGAGGGTGTGATGATGCCCGAGCTCTTCCTGGCCGAGGCGCTGGGCGCGGTCGGCAAGCCGCTGCTGCGGGTGCACACCGCCGGCTCGGTGGGCGGGTCCACCGCGATCGTGGCGGCCTCCCTGGTGCAGGCCGGGGTGCACAAGAAGGTGCTCACGGTCGCCTACGAGAAGCAGTCGGAGTCGAATGCGATGTGGGCGCTGTCGGTGCCCGTGCCCTTCAACATGCCCGTGCACGCCGGAGCCGGGGGCTACTTCGCCCCGCATGTGCGCTCCTACATCCGCCGCTCGGGCGCCCCCACCCACGTCGGCGCGGTCGTGGCGGCCAAGGACCGCACCAACGCGCTGCGCAACCCCTACGCCCACCTGCACAACGAGGGCACCACCGTGGAGTCCGTGCTGGCCTCGCAGATGCTGTGGGACCCGATCCGCTACGACGAGACCTGCCCCTCCTCCGACGGCGCCTGCGCGCTGGTGATCGTCGACGAGGACGTCGCCGCCGCCTCGCCCGACCCGGCCTGGATCCACGGCACCGCCATGCGCTCGGAGGCCACCACCGCCGCCGAGCGCGACCAGGTCAACCCGCAGGCCAGCCGCGACGCCGCCGCCTCGCTGTGGAAGCAGGCCGGCATCACCTCCCCCATCGACGAGATCGACGTCGCCGAGCTCTACGTGCCGTTCAGCTGGTTCGAGCCGATGTGGCTGGAGTCGCTCGGCTTCGCCGAGGAGGGCACCGGCTGGAAGCTCACCGAGTCGGGCGAGACGGCCATGGACGGCCGGCTCCCGGTCAACTGCTCGGGCGGGGTGCTGTCGTCGAACCCGATCGGCGCCTCCGGCATGCTGCGCTTCGGTGAGGCCGCGCTGCAGGTGCGCGGGGCTGCCGGGGAGCACCAGGTCGACGGGGCGCGGCGGGCCCTCGGCCATGCCTACGGCGGCGGGTCGCAGTTCTTCTCGATGTGGGTCGTGGGCGCGGAGAAGCCCCAGCACTGACGCCGTAGGCTCGGTGCATGATCGAGCTGCGCACGCCCACCCAGATCGAGCAGATGCGTCCTGCCGGACGCTTCGTGGCCGACGTCATCACCCGGCTCTCCGAGGTCGCCGACGTCGGGATGAACCTGCTCGAGCTCGACGCGATCGCCCACCAGATGATCCGCGAGCGCGGCGCCGAGTCCTGCTACATCGACTACCACCCCTCCTTCGGGGCCTCCCCCTTCGGCAAGGTGCTGTGCACCTCGGTCAACGACGCTGTCCTGCACGGGCTGCCGCGCGACTACGTGCTCGCCGACGGTGACCTGCTCAGCGTCGACTTCGCCGCCAGCGTCGACGGCTGGGTCTCCGACTCGGCCTTCAGCATGGTCGTGGGCACGCCGCGACCCGAGGACCTGCACCTGATCGAGGTCACCGACCGGGCCCTGGCCGCCGGCATCGGCGCCGCCCGGGTCGGCAACCGCATCGGCGACATCTCGGCCGCCATCGGCGAGGTGGCCCGGGCCGAGGGGCTGAAGGTCAACCTGCAGTTCGGCGGGCACGGCGTGGGCCGCACGATGCACGGCGACCCGCACGTGCCCAACGACGGGCGGCCGGGTCGCGGCTTCAAGCTCAAGCCCGGGCTGGTCATCGCGATCGAGCCGTGGTTCGTGCACACCACCGACGAGATCTACACCGACCCCGACGGCTGGACCATCCGCAGCGCCGACGGCGCCCGCGGCGCCCACATGGAGCACACCGTCGCGGTCACCGAGGACGGCCCGCTGGTGCTGACCGCACGCGACGACGCCCGCGACCGCCGGGGGGAGGAGGTCGCGGGCGCCTGACCGGGCGGCTCGCGCTGGTCGGCCGGGGCGTCAGGCGTAGGCCACGCCCAGCTCCTTGATGCCGTTGATCCAGCTGTGCCGGAGCCGGCGCTCCTGCTCGGTGCGCCGGATGTGCGGGGCGTGCTCCGCGAGCGCCTCGAAGATCACCCGCACCTCGAGCCGGGCCAGGTTGGCACCGATGCAGTAGTGCGCACCGTGCCCGCCGAAGGACAGGTGCGGGTTGGGGTCGCGTCGGATCTCGAAGGTGAACGGGTCCTCGAACACGTCCTCGTCGAAGTTCGCGCTGGCGTAGAAGAGCCCCACCCGCTGACCCTCGCGCACCGGCACGCCGCCGACCTCCACGTCGCGCAGCGCGGTGCGCTGGAAGACGGTGACCGGGGTCGCCCAGCGGATCACCTCGTCGATCATCGTCTCCGGACGCTCGCGCTTCCACAGCTCCCACTGCTCGGGGTTGTCCAGGAACGCGGCCATGCCGTGCGAGATGGCGTTGCGGGTGGTCTCGTTGCCGGCCACGGTGAGCAGGATGACGAAGTAGCCGAACTCGTCGTCGGTCAGCCCGCGTCCCTCCTTCTCCGCAGTGAGCAGCTTGGTGATCAGGTCGTCGCGCGGCTCCGCACGGCGGGCGGCGGCCAGGCCCATGGCGTAGCCGAGGATCTCGGCGGCGGCGACGTCGGGCTCGCCCTGGTAGTCGGGGTCGTCGGAGGCCAGCATCTCGTTGGACCAGTCGAAGAGCTTGCGCCGGTCCTCCTGCGGCACGCCGATCAGGTCGGCGATGGCCTGCAGCGGCAGCTCGGCCGCGACCTCCTCGACGAAGTTGCCGCTGCCGCGCTCGACGGCGTCCCGGACGATCTGGCGGGCGCGCTGCTCCATGATCTCCTCGAGCCGCGCGATCGAGCGGGGCGTGAAGCCGCGCGAGATGATCTGGCGGGTGGAGGTGTGCTCGGGGGCGTCCTGGTTGAGCAGGATGACCCGCTGCATCTCCACCTGCTCGCGCTGCATCCCCTCGGTGAAGCGGATGATGGCGCCGTTCTCGGAGGCCGAGAAGTCCTTGCTGTTCTTGGAGACGGCCGCGACGTCGGCGTGCGCCGACAGCGCCCAGTAGCCGGTCCCGGACTCGACCGACATGCCGTCGCGCGCGGACTGCGGCTGCTCGACCCAGTGCACCGGCTCGTGGCGGCGCAGCGCCCGGAACTGCTCGTGCGGCACGCCCTCCCAGAGCAGGTCGGGGTCGGTGGGGTCGAAGGTCGCCGGGACCGGGCCGTCGACGCTCATCGGTAGGCCACCTGGAGGTCCTTGACGCCGTTGACCCAGCCGCTGCGCAACCGGTTGGGCTCCCCGACCTGCCGGATCTGCAGCCCGCGGTCGGCGATGGCGTTGAACATCAGGTCGACCTCCATGCGGGCCAGGTTGGCGCCGATGCAGTAGTGGGCGCCGTGCCCGCCGAAGGCCTGGTGCGGGTTGGGGTCGCGGGTGATGTCGAAGGTGAACGGGTCCTCGAACACGTCCTCGTCGAAGTTCGCGCTGGCGTAGAGCAGCCCGACCCGCTCCCCCTTCGGCACCACGACACCGCCGACCTCGACGTCACGCAGCGCGGTGCGCTGGAAGGCGGTGATCGGGGTGGCCCAGCGGATGATCTCGTCGGTCGCGGTGCGGGGCCGCTCCCGGCAGAAGAGCTCCCACTGCGCGGGGTCGGCCATGAACGCGTGCTGGCCCCAGGTGATGGCGTTGCGGGTGGTCTCGTTGCCGGCCACCGCCAGCAGGATCATGAAGAAGCCGAACTCGTCGTCGGTGAGCCCCCTCCCGTCGACGTCGGCGCTGATCAGCCGGGTGACGATGTCCTCACGCGGGTGCTGGCGCCGGTCGTCGGCCAGCGCCATGGAGTAGGCGAGGATCTCGGCGAAGGCCACCATCTGGTCGCCCTCGACCTCCGGGTCGTCGTACGACATCAGCTGGTTGGACCACTCGAAGAGCCGGCCGCGGTCCTCCTGCGGCACCCCCAGCAGGTCGGCGATGGCCTGCAGCGGCAGCTCGGCGGCGACGTCCTCGACGAAGTTGCCCTCGCCCTTGGCCAGCGCGTCCTCGACGATCCTCTCGGCCCGCGCCTTGAGGTTGTCGTGCAGCGCGTTGATGGCGCGCGGGGTGAAGGCGCGCGAGACGATCTGGCGCAGCTTGGTGTGCTCGGGGGCGTCGTTGTTGATCAGCAGGAAGCTGGAGCCCTCGACCTCGTCGCGGGTCATCTCGGGGCCGAAGCGGATGATCACGCCGTTCTCCCGGGTGGAGAAGTCGCTCTGGTTCTTCGAGACCGCGGCCACCTCGGCGTGCCGGCTCACCGCCCAGAAGCCCTCGTGGTCGGGGAACCCCGCGCGGGCCTCGGCCCGCTGCGGGACGAAGGAGACCGGCGCCGTGCGGCGCAGGCGCAGCAGCTCCTCGTGCGGCACCCCCGCCGCCAGGGTGTCGGGGTCGGTGGGGTCGAAGACCGTGTCGCGGGTGTCGAGCTGGGTCACTGGCGCTTCTCCATCGTGGCGGCGAGTGGAACGTGTTCTAGTGAGAGAGGTTACATACCGCCAGTACGCCGCACTAGCCGTCCACCGAGATTTGTTTGTCCTCAGTGAGAACGTGTTCTAGTTTTCTTCCATGGGCACCCCAGTGATCGTCGACGCCGTCCGCACCCCCCTCGGCAAGCGCAACGGCTGGCTGGCCGGCGTGCACCCCGCACAGCTGCTCGGCTTCGTGCAGCGCCAGGTCATCGAGCGCGCCGGCATCGACGCCGAGCTCGTCGAGCAGGTCGTCGGCGGCTGCGTCACCCAGGCCGGCGAGCAGTCCAACGACATGGTCCGTCGGGCCTGGCTCTACGCCGGTCTGCCCCAGCACACCGGCGGTACCGCCATCGACGCCCAGTGCGGCTCGGGACAGCAGTCCGCCCACCTGGTCGCCGACATGGTGGCCGCGGGCACCATCGACGTCGGCATCGCCTGCGGGGTCGAGGCGATGTCGCGCATCCCTCTCGGCGCCAACGTGCCGACCGGGATGGGCGACCCGCGGCCCGCGGACTGGTCGATCGACCTGCCGAACCAGTTCGAGGCCGCCGACCGGATCGCCCGGCACCGCGGGCTGGGCCGCGCCGACCTCGAGGCGTTCGGGCTCGCCAGCCAGCAGAAGGCCCGGGTCGCGGTCGACGAGGGGCGCTTCAAGCGCGAGATCGCGGCGTACGACGCGCCGGCGCTGGGCGAGGACGGCTCCCCCACCGGCGAGACGCGCCTGGTCGACACCGACCAGGGCCTGCGCGAGACCACGCTCGACGGGCTCGCCGCATTGCGCACCGTGCTGCCCGACGGGCTGCACACCGCCGGCACCTCCTCGCAGATCTCCGACGGCGCCTCGGCGGTGCTGATCATGGACGAGGCGAAGGCACGCGCCCTCGGGCTGCGCCCGCGCGCCCGGATCGTCACGCACTGCCTGGTCGGTTCCGACCCCTACTTCCACCTCGACGGGCCGATCGACGCCACCCAGCGGGTGCTCGACCGCACCGGGATGGTGATCTCCGACATCGACCTCTTCGAGGTCAACGAGGCCTTCGCCTCGGTCGTGCTGTCGTGGGCCGGCCAGCACCACGTCGACATGGACAAGGTCAACGTCAACGGCGGGGCGATCGCCCTGGGCCACCCCGTCGGCTCCACCGGCACCCGCCTGATCACCACCGCCCTGCACGAGCTCGAGCGCCGCGAGCTCTCCACCGCCCTCGTCTCCATGTGCGCCGGCGGCGCCATGGCTACCGGCACGCTCCTCGAGCTCATCTGAGCGCCCGCCCGCGGGAGTTTTATCGGCCGGCCGATGAAACTGACGGGTGGACGATGAAGTTTCATCGGCCACCCGGGTGGTTCATCGGCCGGCCGACAAAACTCTGGCAGGCGGTTGTCCACAGGCTCGCGATCAGCAGGTGCGGGCCGTCGGTCCACGGGACAGGCTCGTCACATGATGATCAAGCCTTCGACCGACGACCTGGGAGTGGTGCTGCGGCGCGACCTGGTCGCCAGCGGGGTCCATGACAACGCCATCGCCCGACTGGTGCGCATCGGCATTCTGGTGCGCCTGCGACACGGCGTGTACGCCGATGCGCGACGGTGGGCGGAGTCCTCGAAGGCCGACCAGCACCGGATGCTGAGCCGTGGTGTCATGCGGCTCTACGACGGCGACGTGGCACTGTCCCATGTCAGCGCGGCCCTGGCGTACGGCGCACCCGACCACGGCCTTTCTCTCGACGAGGTCCACCTCACAGAGCTGTCCGGCGCCGGGGAGCGGGCGCAGGCGAAGGTCCGACACCACCGAGGTGGCTGTCGAGAGGACGAGGTGGTCCTGCGTGCTGGTCACAAGATCACCGCGCCCGCGAGGACAGCGCTCGACACGGCCGCACTGGTCGGGCGGGACGCGGCCGTGTGCGTCCTCGATTGGTTCTACCAGCAGCAGCTGACCGACCCCGAGGAGCTGCGCCGTGAGCTGCGCACCCGCAGCGTGTGGAGCGACCACCTCGACCTGTCCCTCAAGCTCGGCTATGCCCGGGTCGGGTCCGAGAGCGTCGGCGAGTCCCTGGCCCGCCTGGCCTTCCTCGATGCCGGGCTTCCGGAGCCGGTGCTGCAGCACGAGGTCCGCGACGACCGGGGCTGGCTCATCGGAAGGGTGGACTTCGCCTGGCCCGAGCACCGTCTGATCGTCGAGTTCGACGGCCGGGAGAAGTACCACTCCATGCGCCGCGACGGCGAGAGCATCGAGGAGATGGTGCTGCGCGAGAAGACCCGCGAGGACCGGCTCCGTGAGGCGACCGGCTGGACCGTCATCCGCATCACCTGGGCCGACCTGCACCAGCCTGGACGCCTGCTCGCGCGGCTGACCCGCTACCTGGCACCCGTCGCGTGACGTCGTACGACTCGGGACCGTCGACGAAACTGGCGGGTGGCCGATGAAGCTTTGTCGGCCACCCGGGAGCTTCATCGGCCGGCCGATGAAACTCCCGCGAGGCCGGCCTCAGGTAGGGCGGTAGCCGGAGGGGACGGACCAGCTGCCGCCGGCGGAGCGGAGCTGCTCGTAGATGTCGTACTCGGGCGCGTAGTGCTCGAGGAGGCGGGTGCGCGTGGTGTCGGAGAGGTCGGCGGTGGCGGTGGAGGTCGACCAGTTCTTGGTGACCAGGTCGACCTGCTGGCCGAGCTGCTGGGCGATCCACGACTGCCAGACGTCGGCGGCCTCGAGCGCGAAGATGCGGTCGACGCCGATGGTCAGGTCGTCGTCGAGGGCCACGAAGCGGGCCTGGCGGCCGGTGATGGCGCCGGGGGCGCCGTCGATGTGGGCCGCCACGAAGTCGTCGAAGCTGGTCTCGCCGGTCCACTTGCCGTCGGCCTTGCCCTTCAGCGCCGGGCGCTGGCGGTAGCGCCACCACGACTCCAGCCACGACACCGGCTCGCGGAAGAGCGTCACCAGCTCGTAGTCGCTGCGCTCGTAGCCGGCGCCCTGCAGCACCGGAACCATCCGGTTGGTGAAGGTGCGGCAGTTCATGTGCTTGAGGCGGGGGTTGACCCGCATCAGGATCTCGGCGTGCCCCTTCAGCGTGGTGACCAGCGTCGTCGAGGCGCACTTGGGCATCGAGAGCATCACGAACCCGTGGGCAGGCAGAGCGATCACGTGCCGAACCTACCGTTCCCGCCGGTCGCGGCTCAGTCGGGTGCGGTGGTGCGGTACTGGCCGCGGAAGAACAGCAGCGGGTCGGACTCCTCGGCACCGACCTGCAGGTCGAGGGCACGACCGATCACCACGTAGTGGTCGCCGGCCTCGTGCACGGCGTGCACGGTGCAGTCGATGTGCGCCAGCGTTCCGGTGAGCACCGGCGAGCCGGTGTGGCGCGAGGGCGTCCAGTCGACCCCGGCGAACTTGTCGACGCCGCGGCTGGCCATCTGGTTGGACAGGGCGGCCTGGTCGGCGCCGAGCACGTTGACGCAGAAGCGGCCCGAGCGCTGGATCAGCGGCCACGCGCGCGCGGTCTTCGACGGCACGAACAGCACCAGTGGCGGGTCGAGGGAGACGCTCGAGAACGACTGGCAGGTCATCCCGACCGGCTCGTCGCCGCTCATCGTGGTGACGACGGCGACGCCCGAGCCGAACTGGCTCAGCACGTCGCGGAAGCGGCGGGCGGCCGCCACGGCGCTCGGGTCGTCGCCGGTGACGGCCACGTCGTCGCCGGGCCCGAGGTGCAGGTCGTAGACCGAGTCGCCGAGCCAGGACTCGATCAGCTCGGGGCTGGGCCAGGTCTCGCGCGCGTCGGGGTTCATCCCCTCGGGGATCTGGGGGTGCTGCGACATGGTCTCGACCTTAGACATCACTGCCCACCCGAGAAGTCGTGCCCCCAGTAGGAGACCGCCGTCGACTCCCGCGCCACCCAGCGCGCGTCGTCGACCTGGAGTCCGTCGGTGCCGAGCTCGATGTCGAAGCCACCGGGCGAGCGGACGTAGAAGGAGACCATCTCGTCGTTCATGTGCCGGCCCAGGGTCGCCGAGAGCGGCGCACCGTGCTTGCGCACCCGCTCCAGCGCCCGGCCGACGTCGTCGAGCTCCTCGACCTCGAGCATGAGGTGCACGCAGCGCGCCGGGTTGGGCATCGGCAGGAACGCCAGCGAGTGGTGGCGCGGGTTGACACCCAGGAAGCGCAGCCACACCTTCGAGCCGGGCTCCCTGCCGACGAACTCGCCGGGCATGCTCATCGAGTCGCGCAGCCGGAAGCCGAGCACCTCGGAGTAGAAACGCAGCGCCTCGACGTCGTCGTCGACGGGCACCACGATGTGGCCCATCCCCTGGTCACCGGTCACGAAGCGGGCGCCGTACGGCGTCACGACCGGCCGCGACTCGTAGGCGATGCCGTGGAAGAGCTCGAAGACGTTGCCGAACGGGTCCTCGAAGCGCACCAGCTCCTGGACCCGGCGCTCGTCGAGCTCCTCGGCGCTGCCCTCCTCGTAGGCGACGCCGGCCTCCTTGAGGTGCTCCCTCGCGGCCTGCAGCGCCTGGTGGTCGGCGACCTCCCAGCCGGTGCAGGCGAGCTGGTCGACGTCGGCGGGCACCACGACCAGGCGCGCGGAGACGGCGTCGATGCGGAAGTACAGGTGGTCGGGGTGCGGGCCGCGCCCCTCGGCGAGCCCGAGCACCTTGGTGGCGAAGTGGCGCCACTGCTCGGGGTCGGTGCTGGCCACCCGCACGTAGCCCATGGAACGGATGTCGATGCTCACGAGCGAGCCCTCTCCTGGTGACGGGCGAGGAAGGCGGTGGCCACCTCGCGGAACTCCTGTGCGGCCTCGATCTGGGCCCAGTGCCCGCAGTTCGGGAAGACGTGCAGGCTGGCGCGCGGGATCAGCTTGAGCGCGACCATCGCCCCGTCGAGGGGGTTGACGCGGTCCTCGCGACCCCAGGTCAGCAGCGTGTGCTGGCGCAGCCGGTGGGCCTCGCGCCACAGCATCCCGTCCTCGGCGGTCTCGGGGTTCCAGAAGGACATCCCCATCGACCGCATCGCCTCCTGCGCGCCGGGTGCGGTGGCGTCGGCGTACCGGGCGGCGACGAGCTCGTCGGTGACCAGCGACTGGTCGACCACCATGGTCGAGATGAAGGCGCGCAAGCGCTCGGGGGTCGGGTCGCCGCCGAACTCCATCAGCCGCTGCACACCCTCGGTCGGGTCGGCGTGGAAGAGGTTGAGCGAGAGCCCGCCCGGGCCCATCAGCACCAGCCGGCCGACCCGGTCGGGGTACGACAGCGCCAGCCGCATCGCCGTGCCGCCGCCGAGGCTGTTGCCGAGCAGGTGCACCCGCTCGATGCCGAGCTCGTCGAGCAGCGCGACCACGGCGTCGGCGGCGAAGCGGTAGTAGTTGCCGACCACGGCCGGCTTGTCGGAGCCGCCGAAGCCGGGCTGGTCGACCAGGATCGTACGGAAGGACTCCGCGAACCCGGGCAGCGCAGGCCCGAAGTTCGACCACGACGAGGCGCCCGGCCCGCCGCCGTGCAGCATCACCAGCGGCAGCCCGGCCCCCACGCCGCCCGCCCCCGCCTCGTAGTAGGTCAAGGCGATCTCGCCGGCCGCCTCGGTGCGCACGGTCGCGGTGCGACGCGCGGACTCCTGGGTCACCTCATCCACCATGCTCGCCACGCTCAGTACATCCCCGGGTCGACCTTGTGGCCGAACTCGTGGGCGCCGAACATCTGCAGGGCACGCTCGGGGTCGTTGGCTGCGTGCACCCGACCGGCGTGCGCGTCGCGCCAGGCGCGCTGGAGATAGGTGCCCTGGGCCAGCGCCCGGCCTCCGGAGGCCTCGAAGAGCTCGTCGATCGCGTCGATGGCGCGCTGCGAGCCGATGACCTGGTCACGGCGCACCTTCAGCCGCAGGCGCAGCGGGATCTGCTCGCCTCGGGCCACGTGGGCCTGCTCCTCGCGGATGTTGCCCACCAGCAGCGCCCAGGCCGCGTCGATCTCGCTGGAGGCGCGGGCGATGCGGACCATCGCGAAGGGGTCCTTGGAGGCCTTCTCGCCCAGGTACGCCGCGCGGCTGCGCTGCTGCTGCATCTCGACGTGCTCGGCGTAGGCCCCCATCGCCATCCCGATGATCGGGGTGGTGATGGTGCCGGTGAAGATCGAGTGGAAGGGCAGCTTGTAGAGGTCGCTGCTGTTCTGCTCCTGGCCCGGGCCGCGGCACGAGCCGGTCTCGCCCATCGACAGCGTGAACGCCTCGGGGACGAACACGTCGTCGACGACGATGTCGTTGGAGCCGGTGCCCGAGAGCCCGACCATGTGCCACACGTCGTTGATGGTGTAGTCGGAGCGCGGGACCATGAACGTCTTGAAGTCCACCACGTTGCCGTCGGCGTCGAAGACCAAGCCACCGAGCAGCACCCAGCTGCAGTGGTCGGCCCCGGAGGAGAAGCTCCACTTGCCCGAGAGCCGGTAGCCGCCGTCGGTGACGACCGCCTTGCCGGTGGGGGCGTAGGAGGAGGAGAGCCGGGTCCCGGTGTCCACGCCCCACACCGCCTGCTGCGCCTCGTCGGCGAAGAGCGCGACCTGCCAGGGGTGCACGCCCACGACGCTGCTGACCCACCCGGTGGAACCGCAGGCCGAGGCGATGTCGCGCACCGCGGTGTAGAAGTCGACCGGGTCGGCCTCGAAGCCGTCGAAGCGGCGCGGCTGCAGGAGCTTGAAGAAGCCGGTCTCCTCCAGCTCCTTGATGTTGGCGTCGGGCACCACCCGCAGACGCTCGGCCTCGTCCGCACGCTCACGGAGGCCCGGGAGCAGGTCGCGGACGCCGTCGAGAACAGCCTGGGTCATCATGATCTCCTGTCGGTGGAACGTGTTCCACCAAGATTAGAACACGTTCTAGTCTTGGACAAGGAGCCGCCCCTCACCCGTCGGCCGCGGCCTTGTCCTGCTCGGCGCGCAGCATCAGCGCGATGTCGACGAGCTGGTCCTCCTGGCCGCCGATCAGCTTGCGGCGCCCCGCCTCGAGCAGGATCCTGGCCCCGGAGACGTCGTAGCGCTCGGCCGCGGTGCCGGCGTGCTTGAGGAAGCTCGAGTAGACCCCCGCGTAGCCCATCATCAGTGTCATCCGGTCGAGCCGGCACTCCTCGGGCATCGCCGGCCGGACCACGTCCTCCGAGGCGTCGACGACCTGCAGGAAGTCGACGCCGGTGCGCCAGCCGAGCTTGTCACAGACCCCGATGAACGCCTCCAGCGGCGTGTTGCCGGCCCCGGCACCGAAGCGGCGCACGGAGCCGTCGATCTGGGTGGCACCCGCGCGCGCCGCGATCACGGTGTTGGCGACCCCGAGCCCGAGGTTCTCGTGGCCGTGGAAGCCCACGTCGGCGACCTCGCCGATCTCCGCGACCACCGCGGAGACCCGGTCGGCGGTCTGCTCCATCACCAGCGCCCCGGCCGAGTCGACGACGTACACGCACTGGCAGCCCGCCTCGACCATGATCCGGGCCTGCGCGGCCAGCACCTCCGGCGGCTGGGTGTGGCTCATCATCAGGAAGCCGACCGTCTCGAGCCCCAGCTCGCGGGCCAGCCCGAAGTGCTGGACCGAGGTGTCGGCCTCGGTGCAGTGCGTGGCGATCCGGCAGATCTGGCCGCCGTTGTCCTGCGCAGCGCGGATGTCGTCCTTGGTGCCCACGCCGGGCAGCATCAGGAAGGCGATCCGGGCCCGGGTCGCGGTCTCGGCCGCGGTGCGGATCAGCTCCTGCTCGGGGGTGCGCGAGAAGCCGTAGTTGAACGACGACCCCCCCAGCCCGTCGCCGTGGGTCACCTCGATCACCGGGATGCCGGAGGCGTCGAGGGCGGCCACGATGTCGCGCACCTCGGTGGTGGTGAACTGGTGACGCTTGTGGTGCGAGCCGTCGCGCAGGCAGGTGTCGGTCAGGCGCAGGTCGAGGTCGCCGCCGTGGCGTCCGTTCCAGGTGCGGGCCAGGTCGTCGCGTGCGGTGCTCATCGGGTGGCCCCCTGGGTCAGGATCCGGGTCGATCGGGCGATGGTGTCGCCGACGCGGGCGGCCGCGGCGGTCATGATGTCGAGATTGCCGGCGTACGGCGGCAGGTAGTCGCCGGCACCCTCGACCTCGACGAAGACCGAGACCTTGAGCTGGCCCAGCGTGGCCGGCGAGGGTTCGTCGAGCTGGGGCTCCTGGAGCAGCCGGTAGCCGGGCACGTACTCCTGGACCGCCTTCTCCATGGCGGTCACCGAGGTCAGGATCGCGTCGCGGTCGGCCTCGGGCGGCACCGCGCAGTAGATGGTGTCGCGCATGATCATCGGCGGCTCGGCGGGGTTGAGGATGATGATCGCCTTCCCGCGGGCTGCGCCACCGATGCTCTGCACCCCCGCGGCCGTGGTGCGGGTGAACTCGTCGATGTTGGCGCGGGTGCCGGGCCCGGCCGACATCGAGGACACCGAGGCCACGATCTCGGCGTAGGAGACCCCGCCGACGTCGGCGACGGCCCGGGAGACCGCGGCGACCATCGGGATGGTGGCCTGGCCGCCGCAGGTGATCATGTTGACGTTCATCGCACCGACGTGGTCGGCCCCGTTGACCGGCGGGATCACCGCCGGCCCGACCGCGGCGGGGGTCAGGTCGACCGCACGGATGCCCCGCTCCTCGTAGCGCGGCGCGTACTCGCGGTGCACGTGGGCCGAGGTCGCCTCGAAGACCAGGTCGGGCAGCTCGTCCTGCTCCAGCAACCAGTCGACCCCCTGGTGGGAGGCCTGCAGGCCCCGCTCGGCGGCGAGCCGCAGCCCCTCGGAGGCGGGGTCGACCCCGATCATCCACCGGGGCTCCACGTGCTCGCTGCGCAGCAGCTTGAACATCAGGTCGGTGCCGATGTTGCCGGGCCCGACGATGGCGGCGGTCAGCTTCTGGTTGCTCACGGCCGCCATGCTAGAACCTGTTACAGTTTTGCGCCATGACGGGTACGCCGCGCGCTCCTCGAGCCGCCTCCTTCACCATCACCGCCGCCGACCCCCTGCCCACCGAGGTCGACGTGGTCGTCGTGGGCGCGGGCGGCGCCGGGATGACCGCGGCGCTCGCCGCCGGCAGCGCCGGTCTCGACACCCTCCTGGTCGAGAAGAGCGGGTTCTTCGGCGGCTCCACCGCCCGCTCGGGCGGCGGCGTGTGGATCCCCGGCAACTACGCGCTGCGCGAGGCCGGTCAGGTCGACGACGGCGACCACGAGCAGGCGACGGCCTACCTCGAGGCCATCGTCGGCGACGTCGTGCCCCGGGTGCGTCGCGAGACCTACCTGCGCCGCGGCCCCGAGGTGATGGACTTCCTGCGCGAGCGCACTCCCCTGCGCTTCGCCTGGGTTCCCGGCTACAGCGACTACCTGCCCGAGCAGCCGGGCGGGCGCGCGGCGGGCCGCAGCTGCGAGCCGGTGCCGATGGACGCCTCGTTCCTGGGCGCCGAGCTCGAGCGGCTGCACCCGGCGTACAGCAAGGCGCCGGCCAACATGATCGTCACCCAGGCCGACTTCCGGAAGATCAGCCTGGGGATGCGCACCTGGCGCGGCCCGGCCACGATGCTGCGGGTGCTGGTCCGGCGGATCGTGGCCGGCCTGCGCCGGCACCGGATGTACGCGATGGGCAACGCCATCGTCATCGGGCTGCGCCAGGGGCTCATCGACGCGGGCGTGCCGCTGGCCTACGACACCGCGCTCGACGAGCTGCTGCTCGAGCGGGGCCGGGTGGTGGGCGTGCGCGTGACCCGCGGCGGGCAGCGCCACGAGATCCGCGCCCGGCGCGGCGTGGTGCTGGGCAGCGGCGGCTTCGAGCGCAACCTCGAGCTGCGCGAGCAGCACCAGCCTCGCCCGACGTCGGTCGAGTGGACCACCGGCTCGGAGTTCAACACCGGCGCCGGGCTGCTGGCCGGCGTCGCGGCCGGCGCGCGGACCGACCTGCTCGACGACGCGTGGTGGGGCCCGACCATCCCGTTGCCGGGCCGGCCGTGGTTCTGCCTGGCCGAGCGCAACCTGCCCGGCTCGATCATCGTCAACGGCGCGGGGCGCCGCTTCATGAACGAGGCGCTGCCCTACGTCGAGGCGGTGCACGAGATCTACGCCGGCGAGGCCACCGGGGTGCAGCACGTGCCGGCCTGGATGGTCTTCGACCAGCGCTACCGCAACCGCTACCTCTTCGCCGGTCTCGGGCCGCGCCAGCCCTTCCCCGGGCGCTGGTACAAGGAGGGGGTCGTCACGAGGGCCGACTCGCTCGCGACGCTCGCGGAGCAGATCGAGGTGCCGGCCGAGGCTCTGGCCGCGACCGTCGAGCGCTTCAACGCCTTCGCGGCCAGCGGTGTCGACGAGGACTTCCACCGCGGCGACTCGGCCTACGACAAGTACTACTCCGACCCGACGGTGAAGCCGAACCCCTCGCTGCACCGCATCGACAGGGGCCCCTTCTACGCGGTCAAGATCGTGCCCGGCGACCTCGGCACCAAGGGCGGGCTGGTCACCGACGAGCAGGCGCGGGTGCTGCGCGAGGACGGCTCGGTGATCGCGGGCCTCTACGCCGCCGGCAACGTCTCGTCGGCGGTGATGGGCCGCACGTACGCCGGCCCCGGCGCGACCATCGGCCCCGCCCTCACCTTCGGCTACCTCGCCGTCGAGCACCTGGCCTCCCAGGAGATCGCGACCAGCACCCCCGGACCCGCCGAGGAGGCCTCCTGATGCCCATCGACCCCGACGTCGCCATCGGCGCCGACCTCGGCACCCGCACCTTCAGCTGGGAGGCCAGCGACGTGCTGCTCTACCACCTGGGCCTCGGCGCCGGCTCGCACCCGGGCGACCAGGTCGACCCCGGCGCGCTGCGCTGGACCCTCGACGGCCCCGGGCTGCAGGTGCTGCCCTCCTTCGGCGTCGTGGCCCCGACCTTCCACGAGACCGACCCGCCGCCGCTCGACCTGCCCGGCTGCGAGATCGACCTGGCCCAGGTCGTGCACGGCTCGCAGTCGATCACCGTGCACGCCCCGCTGCCCACGGCCGGCACCGCCAGCGTGGCGACGCGCATCAGCGAGGTGTGGGACAAGGGGAAGGCCGCGGTCATCTGGCAGGAGGCCATCGCGTCGTCCGCGGACGGCGAGGCGCTGTGGACCACGCGGTCCTCGATCTTCGTGCGCGGCGAGGGCGGCTGGGGCGGTGAGCGCGGCTCGTCGCAGTCGGTCGAGCTGCCCGACCGGGACCCCGACGCCGAGACGTCGTACGCCGTCACGCCGCAGCAGGCGCTGCTCTACCGGCTCTGCGGCGACCGCAACCCGCTGCACGCCGACCCCGACTTCGCCAAGGCCGTCGGCTTCCCCGCCCCCATCCTGCACGGGCTGTGCTCCTACGGGATCGTGCTGCGCGAGCTGACCGAGCAGCTGCTCGGCGGCGACGCCACCCGGGTGGGCGGCTTCTCCGCACGGTTCGCGGGGGTGGTCTTCCCGGGCGAGACGATCGGGGTGCGGGGCTGGCGCGAGGACGGACGCGTGGTGGCCTCGGCGACGATCGCCGGCGGCGAGCGCGACGGCTCCCCGGTGCTGGCCGACTGCGTGCTCGACCTGGCCTGAGCCGGCGCTACCGGCCGCGCGACCCGGCCAGCTGCTCGCGCACCCAACGCAGCGAGGGTGCGGTGCGCACGGTGCCGCGCGAGAACACCGTCGGCACGGTCGCGTCGCCGCCGTTGACGCTGCGCACCCGGGCCAGCGCGTCGGGGTCGCTGGAGATGTCGACCCACACCGCCCGCCCGCGGGTGAGCAGCAGCCCCAGCCGCAGCTTGAGGCAGTGGTGGCAGCCGGGGCGCCAGTAGACGACCGGCACGCCCTCCTCGCGCCCGCGCTTGCGGCCGGCGGCGTCGCCGGGCGAGCGCGGGAAGAGCAGCGGCGAGAGCAGGAACGCCAGCACCACCATCAGGGCCGCCGCCAGGATCGAGCCCGCACCGGGGTCGCTGCCGAGCATCACCCCGGCCGCGACCAGCAGCGCCGCGGAGCCTCCCCAGCGACCCATCAGGCCCTCCTGCCCAGCACGTAGAGCCGCTCGCTGGTCTCCCCCAGCGCCGTGCGGGGCCCGCGCACGAACCACTCCGCCTCGAGCCCGGCCGCCTCGACGGCCGCGACGACGTCGGCCGGGTCGTGGCGCACGAACGTGAGCCCGCCGTCGTCACCGAGATCGACGTCGAACCAGCTCTCGAGCAGGCGCACCTCGGAGCCCGCCTGCAGGCCCAGCAGCAGCACCCCGTCGGTGGCCAGCGGGCGCGCCAGCGCGGCGACGCCGTCGGCCAGCTCGGAGCCGGCGAGGTGGACCAGGGAGTACCAGCCCAGCACGGCGCCCCACCCCTCGGCGCTCTCGGGGCGGATGAGCCGGCGCAGGTCACCGACGTCGTAGCGCACGCCCGGGTGCCGCTCCCGGGCCTGCGCCACCATCTCGGACGAGAGGTCGAGACCCCGGGCATCGGCCCCGAGCCCGGCGAGGTGGGCGGTGACGTGGCCCGGCCCGCAGCCGGCGTCGACCACCGGCAGCCCGTCCGCGGCCTGCGCCGCCCGTTCCAGCAGCCACCGCTCGAACGGCAGGTCGGCCAGCTCGTCCGCGAACCGCTCGGCGTAGGGCGCAGCCACGGCGTCGTACGCCGCCCGCACCCGCGCGTCGCGGCGCTCGGGACCGTCGGCCAGCGGGACCTCCCGGTCGACCGGGGCGACCGCCGCGCCCGGCACCGACGCCGGGTCGGGCTCGGCCGGCCCCAGCAGGTGCGCCCAGCGGTGGTCCTGCTCGCGGGGGCGTCGCTCGAGCTGCTGGACCAGCGGCTGGTCCCGACCGGCGAGCCGGGCCAGGCACGCAGCCACCTCGTCGCGGTCGGCGAAGGCGTGCAGCCGTTCGGTGCGGGCGCGCAGCTCGCCCGGGGACTGCGGCCCGCGCAGCAGCAGCACGGTGAGCAGCGCGCGCTCGTCGTCGCCGAGGCCGAGCACCTCGTCGAGGACCTGGTGGTGCTTCAGGGTGCGCCGCCCGGTGTCGGACCACACGATCCGCAGCAGCCCCCGCTCCTTGAGCGCGTGCGCGGTCTGCTTGACCTGCTCGTCATCGAGGTCGGTGACCGGGTCACGGCTGCTGGACTGGTTGCAGGCGGTGCGCAGAGCCCCCAGCGTCATCGGGTAGGACGCGGGCACGGTCACCTGCTTCTCCATCAGCGCGCCGAGCACACGCTGCTGGGTCGCGTCGAGGGGCTGGTCGAGCATGCCCCCAACCTAGTGGGCGCACCCCGCCCGGGCCGAGGCAGGACTCACAGGTCGTGGACCTCGCCGGCGTCGGGGTCCCAGCGTCGCAGCCCGGTCAGGCGCAGCTCGAGGCTGGCGTCGCGGTCGGCGTCGAGGTCGGCCAGCACCTCCAGGGCGCGCGGCACGTCCGCCCGCCCGAGCCGCCGCGCCAGGGTCAGGTGCGGCACCCAGCCCAGGTGCCGGCGCTCCGGCACCTGCACGCGCACCGCGAGCACGCGGCGTACGACGTCGTCGGCGAGCTGGACCGGGCGGGCCAGGGTGACCCGGCCCTCGCCCAGCAGCAGCACCCCACCGACGAGCGCCGTGACCGGAAGCAGCCCGCCGAGGCGCGCCCGGGCGACGTCGAGGGCGGCGTCGGGCAGCTCTTCGGCCTCGACGACGCTGACGTGCGGGGCGTTGGTGGCGCCCCGGTGGTCGAGCTGGGAGGGCAGGCCGGCGTCGGTCAGCGCCTGCCACTGGGCGCGCACGGCCGCCTGCCCGGCGGCGTCGGGGAGCAGCTCGAGGGAGTGCAGGCGTGGCATCCGCCCATCCTCCCCCGGGGCGTCCGTGCCACGATCACCCGCATGGCCTGGGTCGTTCTCGTGATCAGTGGAGTCCTCGAAGCAGTCTGGGCGACAGCCCTGGGCCGTTCGGAGGGCCTGAGCCGCCTGGTGCCGTCGGTGGTCTTCGGCGTGGCGGTGGTGCTGAGCATGCTCGGCCTCGCCCAGGCGATGCGCACCCTGCCGGTCGGCACGGCGTACGCCGTGTGGGTGGGCATCGGCGCGTCGCTGACGGTGGCCTACGCGATGGTCACCGGCGACGAGCCGGCCGACCCGGCCCGGGTCGCACTGCTCGTCGGCCTGGTCGGCTGCATCGTGGGTCTCAAGCTCGTCAGCTGAGCCAGGGCGCGGCACGGCGGGTGTGCGCCGCCTTGGTGGCGGGCTCCATCCGGTCGTGCAGGTTCGCGATCATCCGCGAGCGCGGGTTGGCGGCGAAGACGTCGTGGTGGTCGCGCACGAAGGTCCAGTAGAGCGCGTCCCAGTCGGCCTCCCAGTCGCCTCGGGGCAGGTCGCTCATCTTGCGCAGGTAGTTGGACCCGGAGACGTAGGGCTTGGTGGTGACCGCCTCGCCCGAGGCGAACTGGCTCATGGCGTAGACGTTGGGCACCATCACCCAGTCGTAGGCGTCGACGAACATCTCCATGAACCACTCGTAGACGCTGTCGGGGTCGGTGCGCAGCAGGCACATCGCGTTGCCGAGCACCATCAGCCGCTCGATGTGGTGGGCGTAGCCGGTCTCCAGCACCCGGCGCACCACCAGGTCGACCGGCGCCAGCCCGGTCTGCCCGGTCCACCAGCCCTCGTCCAGCGGCCGGGCGTGCTCGAGGTGGTTGCGGCTGCGCAGCCGGCGTCCCCACAGCACGTAGCAGGCGCGCATGTACTCCCGCCAGCCGATCACCTGGCGCACGAACCCCTCGAGGCTGGCCAGCGGCACGTCGTGGTCCGCGGCGTGGTCGAGCGCGCGGTCGAGGACGTGCCGGGGGTCGAGCAGCCCGATGTTGAGCCCGGGCGTCATCAGCGCGTGGAAGACGTGGGGGTGCGTGGCCGAGATCGCGTCCTCGAAGGGCCCGAACTGGTCGAACCGCCCGGTGAGGAACTCGTCGTACGACGCCGCCGCCTCCGCGTGGTCGGTGGGCCAACCGAAGCCGCCGGGGTCACCGGGGTTGTCGGGGAAGGCGCGACGCACCCAGTCGATCGCCTCCTCGACGTGCGGGTGCCGCTCCTCGCGCCCGGGCCACGACACCCCGGGCACGGGGTGCGCCTTCGGCAGCTTCCTGCGGTTGTCCTCGTCGAAGGACCACCGCCCGCCCACCGGGTCCCCGGTGTCGGTGACGAGCACGTCGAGGCGCTTGCGCTGCCAGGAGTAGAAGTGCTGCATCCGCGCGCTGCGCCCGCGGGGACCCGACGCACCGTCGAAGTGCTCGGCCAGCTGGGCCCGCGTGGTGAGGAAGCACGGCGAGTCGAGGACGTCCTCGGCGCGCAGCTCGTAGCCCCCGTCGGCCAGCGCCGCGGTCAGGTCGCGGCTGAGCCAGTCGTCCACGACGTCGTACGCCGTCACCTGCTGCGGCGCGAGCCGCTCGACGACCGCGGCCAGCGCCCGGCGGCTGGTGGTGCGCCCGTCGGTGTCGACCTGCTCGACGGTGCAGCCCGCCGCGCGCAGGCGGTCGGCGAAGCGGCGCATGCTCGCGCGGTGCAGGACCAGCTTGTGGGTGTGGAAGCGGTACTGGCGGAAGAGCAGGTCGTGCTCGACCATGACGAAGACGGTCCCGGCCGGGGCGTCGAGGTGCTCGACGAAGAGCTGGTGCGGCAGCACCAGGCGCACGTGCGGTGTCCGCGGCATGTCGCGACCCTAGGCACGCCGCGCGCCCTGGGCCCATCACCCGTGGGGTCAGCGGGCCCAGGTCAGCGCCACGACCGTGCCGACCAGGAGGGTCTCCAGGACCAGGAGCAGCAGGGCGAGGCTGGCCAGAGTGCTGGCGCACGTGGACCGCCCACGCGCGGGGGCGGAGCCCGGGCGACCGAAGCCCGCGCCCACCCAGGCGAGACCGAGCAGGGTGGCCACCGGGATCGTGAGGATGCCCGTCACCCACGGCACGACCGTCACCAGCCACCACACGCCCACACGCCCGCCCTCTGCGAAGGCCATGACGACCCACGGCAGCTGCGCGAGCACGACGAAGCCCACCAGGGCCCAGGTCGTGATCACCAGGACGCGCCGCAGGTCGTGCTGCAGCTCGTCGGGCTGCTCCCCGTCCTCGACGGGGAAGCGGTGGTCCTGCTGAAGCTGACCCGTCATGTGCCCAGCCTAGATGGGAGACGGGCCCTAGAGTCGGCGCATGACGCAGCCCGCCTGGCCCGGCTCCTGGACCCCCGGCTCGCACACCGCCGACGGGGTCACCCACCCGACGTACCGCCGTGGGACCGGCCCCGGCGTGGTCGTGGTGCACGAGATCCCGGGGCTGACGGCCGAGGTGGTCGGCTTCGCCGACGAGCTCGTCGAGGCGGGCTACACCGTGGTGCTGCCGCACCTCTTCGGCGAGGCCGGGCGACCGATGAGCGTGGGCCAGGTCGCGAAGGTGCTCCCGCAGGTGTGCATCAGCCGCGAGTTCACCGTCATGGCGGCCGGGGAGACCTCACCGGTCGTGGCGTGGCTGCGCGACCTCGCCCGCACCCTGCACGACGAGCTCGGCGGCCCCGGCGTGGGCGCGCTCGGGATGTGCCTGACCGGCGGGTTCGCCCTGGCGATGGCCGTCGACACCTCGGTGGCCGCGCCGGTGCTGTGCCAGCCCTCGCTGCCGTTCCCGGTGGGTCGCCGCCGAGCCGCGGACCTCGGCCTCTCCCCCGCCGACCTCGACACGGTCAAGCGGCGGGGCTGCAGCGTGCTGGGCCTGCAGTTCGAGAAGGACCCCACCACCGGCACCCGCTTCGACACCCTCGACCGCGAGCTCGGTGACGCCTTCATCCGCGTCGACCTCCCCGGCCGCGGCCACTCGACCGTCACCGTCCACCGCCGCCAGGAGGCCGTCGACCGGGTGCTCGGCTTCTTCGACGACCTGCTGGGCGGCTGAGGCCGGCTCAGCCTCCGAGCGCGACGCCGAAGAGCGTCTCGCCCTCGTCGACCCCGTCGAGGGCGACCCGGTCACCGAGGCGGACGACGCCCCCCTCGAGCACCCGGCACACCGACCCGCCGCGGCGGCGCAGGGCGGCCTGCGCGCCGTCGCCGATGGTGTCGTCGAGCAGCTTGCAGGGCGCGGCGACCCGCACCACCTCCAGCACCACCGGGCCCACGCGGATGATGCTGCCGGGTGCCTGCGGCACGACGCCGTCGGAGACCGTGATGTTGCGCCGGGTCAGCGAGGCAGGGACCAGCGAGCCGAAGACGTCGCTCGCCTCGTCGAGGGAGGCCTGGCTCTGGATCGTGACCTGGCGGTGCCGCGCGCCGTGGTAGCGGTCGCCGACGATCCCCCGGGCGGTCTCGACGTCGACCTGCTCGGAGGGACGCATCGGGAGCCGTCGGCCCTTGGCGGTGTGGAGCTGCGAGACGGTCGGCACCCCGCGAGCCTAGGCAGACAGGATCAACCCGCTGGTCGGCACACCGGTGCCGGCGGTGACCAGCACGTGCGACGACGCCGCGGCGGCGACCTGGTTGACGGCCGTGCCGCGCACCTGGCGCACCGCCTCGGCGATGCCGTTCATCCCGTGGATGTAGGCCTCGCCGAGCTGGCCTCCGTGGGTGTTGAGCGGCAGCCGGCCCCCGATCTCGATCGCCCCGTCGGCGATGAACCCCGGCGCCTCGCCGCGCGCGCAGAAGCCGAGCTCCTCGAGCTGCATCAGCACGTACGGCGTGAAGTGGTCGTAGAGGATGGCCATCGGCATGTCGTCGGGCCGCAGCCCCGACTGCCGCCACAGCTCGCGGCCCACCACGCCCATCTCGGGGATCCCGATGTCGTCGCGGTAGTACGACGTCATCACGAACTGGTCGCGGCCGCTGCCCTGCGCCGCCGCCGTGACGTACGCCGGCTCCTGGGCCAGGTCGCGGGCCCGCTCGGCGGAGACGACCACGATCGCCTGCGCCCCGTCGGACTCCTGGCAGCAGTCGAGCAGGTGCAGCGGGTCGACGATCATCCGCGAGGCCTGGTGGTCCTCGAGCGTGATCGGGCGGCCGTGGAAGAAGGCGTGCGGATTGGTGGCGGCGTGCCGGCGGTCGGCGACCGCCACGCGGCCGAAGTCCTCGGAGGTGGCGCCGTACTCGTGCATGTAGCGGCGCGCCTGCATCGCCACGGTCGCCGCGGGGGTGCCCAGGCCCATCGGGTAGGACCAGGCGTTGTCGAGCCCGTTGGTGTTGACCTGGGCGTTGGCGGCCACCGAGACCTGCCCGAAGCGGTCCCCGGATCTCTCGTTGAAGGCCCGGTAGCAGACCACCACGTCGGCGACCCCGGTCGCGACGGCCATCGCGGCCTGCTGCACGGTGGCGCACGCCGCACCGCCGCCGTAGCTGATGCGGCTGAAGAAGCGCAGCTCGCCGATGCCGAGCTCGCGGGCGACGGCGATCTCGCTGTTGGCGTCCATGGTGAAGGTGGTCAGGCCGTCGACCTCGCCCAACGTCAGCCCGGCGTCCTCGACCGCCGCCCGCACCGCCTCGACGGCCAGCTGCAGCTCCGAGCGCCCGGACTCCTTGGAGAACTCGGTGGCGCCGATGCCGGCGATCGCGGCCTTCCCCGACAGGGAGCGGCTCATGCGCCCTCCTCGCCCACGACCACGCGCACGGTGCCGATGACGTGCTCGCCCAGCGGCACCGCCCCGACGACCCGCAGCTCGACCACCCCGTCGGCGACGTCGACGACCTCGCCGGTGAACACCAACGAGTCGTAGGGGTACGCCGGCGCCCCGAGACGGATCGAGATGCCGCGCACGTCGGCGCTCGTGGCCGAGGTGGTCGGTGACGTAGCGCTCGACCAGCGCGGTGGAGGTGAGGATGTTGAGGAAGATGTCCTTCGACCCGGCAGCCTGGGCGACGTCACGGTCGTGGTGGACGTCCTGGAAGTCGCGGGTCGCCAGGGCTGTGCTCACCACCAGCGTGGGCGTGATCGGCAGGCTCCACGTCGGCAGCCGGTGGCCCGGCGCGAGGGTGGGCGTGGGACGGACGGTGCTCATCCGCGCCTCCAGGTCGGCAGGGTCAGGTCGTCGTCGACGCGGTGGAAGTCCACCCGCACGTCCATCCCGATCTCGACCTCGTCGTCGGCGACCCCGACGAGCTCACCGAGCATGCGGGGGCCCTCCTCGAGCTCGACGAGGGCGATCAGGACCGGCAGCTCCTTGCCGGGCACGGGCGGGTGCCGGTGCACGACGTAGGAGAAGACGGTGCCGCGGCCCGACACGACCCGGTGGCCCCGGTCGAGGGCCAGGCAGTCGGGGCACGACGGCCCCGGTGGGTGGCGCAGCGCCCCGCAGGCGTGGCACGTCTGGACCCGCAGCTCACCGGCCGCGGTGCCCTCCCAGAAGAACACGGTGTCCCGGTTCACCTGGGGTCGCAGCACGGCGCTCACGACGCACCCCTCGGCACGAACTTGAGCACCCGGAAGAGCATCGAGGCCACCGGCTCGGCCGCGCCACCGTCGTGGTCGACGTACCAGGTCGAGCGGGAGGTGACGAAGTAGCCGACCCCCATGCCGGTGCGCTTGGGGCCGACCACCGACTCGAGGGCGGTGGTCACGCGCACCCGCTCCCCCACGAGCAGGGTGCGGTGGTAGGTCTGGTCGGAGTCGGTGCCCAGCACCGCAGTGAAGCCGGCGTCGGTGAGCACCCCCATCATCGCGTGCAAGGGGTCGTCGGCGGCGGCCCGGCCGCCCTGGCCGTACATCGTCCACACCTGCGCCATGGACGGCGGGGCCTCCCCCGCGCGCCAGCGCGGGTTGTCGTTGCCCATCGCCTCGACCCAGTTGCTGATCGTGGGCTGGTTCACCGGGTCGCGCGCCCAGCGCTCCGCCGCCTCCCCCCAGCCCCGGACCCGCTCCGCCTCGGACATCACCCGCTCGTGCACGTCCGGTGCCACTCCGTGCAGCTCCTGCACCTCGGCGCTCATCGGGGCACCCGCGGCAGTCCGAGGCCGAACATCGCGATCAGCTCGCGCTGCACCTCCTGCACCCCGCCACCGAAGGTGAGCACGAGGTTGCGCTTGGCCTGGGCGTCCAGGTACTCCAGCAGCGCCCGGGTCTCGGGCTCGGCCGGGTCGCCGTGCCGGTGCACGACCGCGACCAGGTCGGCGGCCAGGTGCTGCACCTGGTCGGCGGCGAAGACCTTCGACGACGACGCGTCGCCGACCGAGACCTCGCCGTGCTCGCCGGCGCGGGCGACCTCCCAGTTGAGCAGCTCGTTGACCCGGAAGGCCGCGGTGACCCGGCCCATCACCTCGGCCACGTCCGGCTCCTCGAGCACGCCGTGCGCAGCCGCCCATCGGGCGACCCGGTCGCGCAGCCCCTCGATACGACCGGCGGGCCCGAGCATGACCCGCTCGTGGTTGAGCTGGGTGGTGATCAGGCGCCAGCCCTGGTCCTCCTCGCCGACCAGCATGTCGACCGGCACCCGCACGTCGTTGAAGTAGGTCGCGTTGACGTGGTGGGAACCGTCGGCGGTGATGATCGGGGTCCAGGAGTAGCCCGGGTCGGAGGTGTCGACGATCAGGATCGAGATGCCCCGGTGCTGGGGCGCGTCGGGGTCGGTGCGCACGGCCAGCCACAGGTAGTCGGCTTGGTGGCCGCCGGTGGTCCACAGCTTCTGGCCGTTGACGACGTAGTGGTCGCCCTCGCGCCGGGCGGTGGTGCGCAGCGAGGCGAGGTCGGTGCCGGCGTCGGGCTCGGAGTAGCCGATCGCGAAGTGCACGTCGCCGCGCAGGATCCGCTCGAGGAACATCGCCTTCTGCTTCTCGGTGCCGTAGCGGATGAGCGTGGGCCCGACGGTCTGCAGCGTGACGGCGGGCAGGTGCACGTCGGCCCACTGCGCCTCGTTGGCGAAGATGGTCTGCTCGACCTCGCCGAGACCACGACCGCCGTACTCGGTGGGCCACCCGACCCCCATCCAGCCGTCCTCGCCCATCCGGCGCACGGTGCGCTGGTAGGTCTCTCCGTGCCGGTCGACGCCCATGTCACGGTGGTCGTCCTCGCCGGCGAGCCCCGAGAAGTACGCCCGCACCTCGGCCTTCAGCTCGCGCTGCGCAGCGCTCAGCTCGAGGTTCTTGGCATCCGCCGACTCGATCGGCACGTCCGAGGGCAGGGCACCCAGGTCGTGGGCGATGTCGGTGATCCACGAGAAGTAGCGGTGCAGCGGGTAGGTCTCGTCGACGCCGGTGCCTCCGTGCAGGTGGTGGCAGGTGCGCAGCGCGGCCGGCCCCTGCGAGCACACCCAGTACGCCGCCACGGCGAGGTCGTCGGCGGCGTCCAGGCCTGCGCCGACCCGCCAGGCTGCGTTGCGAGCCGCGAGGTCGGTGGTGCGCGAGGCGATGTAGACGTCGGCGACCTGCATCGCGACGGCCTGGAACTGCGCCAGCGCGCGCCCGAACTGCTGGCGGGCCTTGACGTAGGCGGCCGTCAGGTCGCGGGCGCCGGCCAGGACGCCGGCGGCGGTCAGGCACAGCCCCGCGGTCGCGTGCGCCGTGAGCGTCGCCGCCGCGCCGTCCTCGAGGAGCTCGGCCGGGGCCCCGTCGAGCACCACGGTGTGGCGGGCCAGCCGGCTCGACGAGGACGACTCCACGAGGCGCACACCGGGACCGGCGGGATCGACGAGCACCACCACGCTGCGCCCCCCGTCGCGCGCCGTGACCAGCAGGCGAGCCGCGGACTCGGCGTGGGTGACCGCGATCTTGCGCCCGTTCACCGCCCCGTCGGCGTACGTCGTGCTCGGCAGGGCGCCGGCGCCGGGTCCGCCCGGTCGACCGCCGACCTCGCGGAGCGCGGGGCTCAGCACGACCTCGCCCGACGCGACCCCCGGCAACCACTCCTTGCGCTGGGTGTCGGTGCCGTGTCGCACCAGCGTCGGCACCGCGCAGGCCAGGGTCTCCCAGACCGGCAGGTGGACGGCGCGGGCCCCGGTCTCGTGCAGCAGCACCGCGACCTCCGAGAGCCCCATGCCCTCGCCACCGAGGTCTGCAGGCACCGGCAGGCCCAGCAGGCCGGCCGCGGCCAGGTCGGCCCAGGTCGCGTCGCGGTCGAGGGCCTCGCACACCACCGTGCGCACCGCCTCCACCGACTCCTGGTGCTCCTCGGCGTCGTATCCGTCTGGCACGGCCGGCCTCCACTTCCTCTGCGCGTGTGGTCGTCTGCACAGAACTGTAACGTGTTCTACATCGATCGTCAGGCGCCGTCCCGCCCAGTCGCGACCGTCACCGCCCGGGTGCGGCAGCCGCGGCCCTCAGCTCGGCCAGGGCCGCGGGGAAGCGCTGCACCAGGTCGTCGACGTCCGGCACCGACTCGCGGCAGGCGATCACACCGACGTGCAGCTCGCCGGCGTTCGACATCACCGTGATGTTCAGCCCGGCACCGTGGAAGACCGGGCCCAGCGGGTAGAGCGCCTCGATGCGGGCGCCGACGAAGAAGAGCGGCACCGGCGGGCCGGGCACGTTGGAGATCACCAGGTTGTGCACCACCGGGTGTCGCTCGGCCAGGCGGAGGCCGGCATAGGCGCGCACCGCCAGCCCGAAGGTGCGCGGCGCGGCGAACTCGGCCCAGTCCTGCAGCGAGTCGGCGCTGATGGCGTTGTGGTGGTCCTTGGCGTGCCGGTTGCGCACGGCCAGGTCGCGCACCCGCTCCAGGGGGTCCTCGATGTCGGTGCCGAGCCGCGTGAAGAGCGCCGAGACCTTGTTGGCGCCGTCGGAGCGGCGCGACGAGCTGCGCACCGAGACCGGCACCGTGGCCAGCAGCGACTCGGCCGGCAGCTCACCGCGCTCCTGCAGGTAGGACCGCAGCGCACCACCGGCCACGGCCAGCACCACGTCGTTGACGGTGGTGCCGCTCGCCAGCTTGGCCGCCCGGACGTCGTCGAGGTCCATGTCGACCAGACCGATCGTGCGGTGCCCGGTGATGGTGCCGTTGAACGACGTGCGCGGCGCGGTCAGCGGCGCGGCCATGGCGGTGCCGGCCCGGGCCCGCCCCACGGTCCGGGTCACCAGCGTGGCCGAGGGGCTCACCAGCCGGGCCAGGTGCAGCGGACGGCCGAGGGTGCTGAGCACCCCGCGCCCCAGCAGCTCGGCCGGTCCCGGCTCGCGCCGGTGGGTCGCGTCCGGGGCGGGCACCAGTGGGGCGTCCGTCGCCGAGAGGGCGCACAGGTGGGAGATCAGGTTGGCGCCGGACACCCCGTCGACCGTGGCGTGGTGCATCTTGCTGAGCACCACCACCCGTCCGTCCTCGTAGCCCTCGATCACCCACATCTCCCACAGCGGTCGCGAACGGTCGAGCGGCAGGCCGGCCAGGTGCCCCGACAGCTCGGTCAGCTCGCGGTACCCACCGGGCGTGGGCAGGGCCAGCCGGTGCACGTGCCGCTCGATGTCGAAGGAGCGGTCGCGCACCCAGACCGGGTGGTCCAGGTCGAGGGGAACCCGCCGCAGCCGGCGGGTGAAGGCCGGCACCTCACGCACGTGGGAGTCGATCTGCGAGCGCAGCCGCTCGAAGGCGTACCCGCCCGGCATCGTCGAGACGTCCAGCACCAGGAGGCCGCACACGTGCATCAGCTGGTCCGGCGTCTCGAGGTACAAGAAGCTGGCGTCGAGGCCTGAGAGCCGGTCCATATGCGCCTTCCATCGACTGTAACGTGTTCTAGTTTTGCACATCGGGGGACATCGCGCACTCCTACGACGCGGCCCGGACCAGGGTCCTAGAGTGCGCGCCATGGCCTTCCTCCGACGCCAGGTCGTGACCGCCGCCCTCACCGCCAACGCCGTGCGCCCGCTGCCCGGGTACCGAGCGGGGCTGGCGACGTTCTTCCCCAGCTGGCTGGTGGGCGAGCTCGCACCGCACGTGCTGGCGGTGACCGTGGCCGACGCCGCCGCCCACGCGCACGGGCCCCGCCGGGACGCCCGGGGGCTGGCCCTCGCGGCGGCCAGCTCGCTGGGCCTGGCCTTCCTGGTCTCCCAGAGCCGCCGGGTGCGCCAGGACGCCGAGGACTCCCTGGTCGAGGCGCTGGGTGCCGACTTCGAGGAGAGCCTCGAGACCCGCCCGACCCCGGCCGACCTGGCCGTGCCGTGGCGACGCCTGGTCTATCCGTTCCGGATGCGCGAGCCGCGGGTCCACGTCGAGCGAGACATCGTCTACCACGAGGCCGCCGGGCGCCGCGGCATGCTCGACGTCTACCGCCCCGCCCACACCCCGCTCGAGGGCGCCCCGGTGCTGCTGCAGGTCCACGGCGGCGGATGGAGCATCGGGCGCAAGGACCAGCAGGGCGTCGCGCTGATGCAGCACCTGGCCGCCCAGGGCTGGGTGTGCGTGGCGGTGAACTACCGGCTGGCCCCCCGCGACCGCTGGCCCGCCCAGATCGAGGACGTCAAGAGGGCCATCGCCTGGGTGCACGAGCACATCGGCGCCTACGGTGGCGACCCCGGCTACCTCGCCATCACCGGGGGCTCGGCGGGGGGTCACCTGGCGGCGTTGGCCGCGCTCACCCCGCACCGCCGCGAGTGGCAGCCGGGCTTCGAGGACGCCGACACCAGCGTGCAGGTGGCCGTGCCGCACTACGGCGTCTACGACTTCGCCGGCTCGACCGGGGTGCGCGCGACCGAGCTGATGCGCGACGGGTTCCTGGGCCCCCGCGTGCTGGGCCGGCGCTGGGCGGAGCACCCCGACGTCTTCGAGGACGCCTCGCCCATCCTGCAGGTCACCGAGGACGCCCCCGACATGTTCGTGCTGCACGGACGCCACGACTCCCTGGCCCCCGTCGAGCAGGCCCGCCTCTTCGTGGAGCGACTGCGTGGCACCTCACGCCGCTCGGTCGTGTACGCCGAGCTGCCGGGCGCCCAGCACGCCTTCGACGTCTTCCCGTCCATCCGCAGCCAGCACGTGGTGCGTGCCATCGACCGCTACCTGCACTGGCACTGGCACCAGCACCGCGCCCGCACCGGCGCGCAGGTCTAGGCAGGTCCGGCCACGGCTCGGTGCTCGAGGGCCACGGCCAGCCTGGCCGCCCGGGCCAGCGTCGCGTCGAGGTGGCCCAGCGGCGCGCCGACCGCGGCGCGCTCCTCCTCGCTCAGCGACGAGCGCTCGAGCCGGCCCTGGGCCAGGTGCACCCCGAGCTGCAGCGCCGTCAGGGCGTTGTTGAGGTCGTGCACCAGTGCCCGGGTGTCGTCGCCCGGGCCGGGGTCGGGCTCCGCGCGCTCCGGCGGCGCCGACATCTCCGCGATCCACCGGTAGCCCGCTCCGCTCTCGGTGGCGACGTACACCGGCCGGTCGGCCGGGTCCTGCAGCTTCGCGCGCAGCGAGCGCACATGGGTCCGCAGCGCGGCCCGCGACTCCGTGCCCCGGCCGCCCTCCCACACACGGGCGAGCAGCCAGCCGTGGGTGAGCAGCCGATTGGGGTGGGCCACCAGCTCCTCGAGCAGCCGCCACTCGGTCGGCGTCAGGTGCACGGGCTGCCCGTCGACCGCCACCGTGCGCGCCCCCAGGTCGACGACCAGCCGGCCCAGGTCGTGGCGCACCGGTCGGGCCGGGGAGGTGCCCGCCGCGCTGGCGGCGCCGGGGCCGCTGCGGCGCAGCAGCGCCCGCAGGCGGGCACCGAGCTCGTCGATGCCGAAGGGCTTGTCGAGGTAGTCGTCGGCCCCCGCCTCGAGCGCCTGCACCTTGCGCGACTCCTCGGTCGACCCCGACAGGATCAGCACCGGCACGCTCGAGAGCGAGTGGAAGCGCCGCACCACGTCGAGGCCGTGCGCGTCGGGCAGCCCCAGGTCGAGCACCACGACGTCGGGCCCAGCGGTGCTGAGCAGCTCGATGCCGCCTCGGGCGTCGGGGGCGGCCACGACGTCGAAGCCGACCCGGCCCAGTGCGCCTCGCAAGGCCTGGCGCAGAGCGGGGTCGTCGTCGACCACGAGCACCTTCGCCATGAGGCGAGCCTAGTGCGCAGCCCGTCGATCCTCATGTTTTCCTCACACGGCTCCCCCGGCTCGTCACACGGCCTCCACAGCGTCGGGGGCAACGTGGGCTCCATGGCGGAGATCTTGGTCGTGGACGACGACGACGACATCCGCGAGCTCGTCGAGCTCGCGCTCACGGCCGAGGGTCATCGGGTCGTCACCGCCGCTGACGGCGCCACCGCCCTCCGGCTCCTCGAGGAGCACCGGGTCGACCTCGCCGTCGTCGACGTCACCATGCCGGGCCTCGACGGCGTCGCCCTCACCTCGGCGCTGCGCCGCCTCGAGCGGCGCTCCCACGGGCTCCGGCCCCGCACCAGCGTCGTGCTGCTCTCGGCGCTGACCTCGCCCGAGGACATCGACGCCGGCCTGGCGGCCGGGGCCGACGGATACCTGCCCAAGCCCTTCCGCATCGCGGACCTGCTGCGCGTGGTCCCGGGGCACCTGGCCCGTCGCGACCGTGTCCGAGCCGGTGACGACGCCGACGGCGATGGCGACGGCAAGACCACCGAGGACCTCGGCGGGGCCTGCCGCAGCAGGTGATGGCACGCCCCGCTCGGCTCACCGGCTCACCGGCTCACCGGCACCGGCCCTCGCCCCCGGCCCGCGAGAGACCCATGATGGGCAGGTGCACGCCTCCTCCGACGACCTGGCGCGCCGGGTGCCGGCGGTGGGCGCCGCCGGCCTGCTCTGCCTGTTCTTCGTGCTGGGCGTCCTCTCAGTGCGCTTCGCGGTGCCGGGCACCGAGGTCGCGGCCTGGTGGCCCGCCGCCGGCGTGGGCGCCGGGCTGCTGCTCCTGCACGATCGTCGCTACTGGCCACTGCTGATCGCGCTGCTGGTGCCGGCCTCGGCCGCCGCCAACATCATCGGCGGGCGCCCCGTGCCCCTGTCACTCGTCTACGGCGTGATCAACACCGCCGAGGCGGTGGCCTTCTGCGTCGCGCTCGGCGGTCTGCGCGGGCGCCCCTCGCTGGTCACCGGCGAGGACTTCCGTCGCCTGCTGGTCACGGGGCTGGTCACGGGGCTGGGCATCGGCGTGGTCGCCGGCCTGGTGGTCGCGGTGATGACGGACGGCGACCCGTGGAGCACCGCCCGCAGCGTCGCCGCCTCCCACACCGCGGCCCTGCTGGCCGTGGTGCCGGTGTTCCTCAGGTCCACCCCGGTCCCCGGCCTCCTCGACCACCGGGGCCGGGCGGTGGTGGCACAGCTCCTGCTGACCGCGATCGTCTCCGCGGTGGTCTTCGCCCCCGGCCAGGTCCTGCCGCTGACCTTCCTGGTGGTGCCGCTCGTCGTCTGGGGCGCTGCGGTGCTCCCGGTCCGTTGGTTGACCTGGCAGATCCTGGCCGTGAGCACCGGGGTGACCCTGATGACCGCGGCGGCGGGCGGCCCTTTCGGCGCTCCCGACAGCATCGACGCCCAGATGCGCGGCGCGATGGTGCAGCTCTTCGTCGTCGCCCTGGTGGTCGTCGCGTTGCCCCTCGCCATCGCCGTGCAGCAGCGGCGCAGTGCTCTCGACGAGGCCCGCAGCGCGGCGTCGGCGCTGCGCCGCGAGCGCGAGCTGACCACCGCCGTGCTCAACTCCGCCACCGACACCGCGATCATCGGAGCCGACCCCGACGGCGTCATCACCTACGCCAACCCGGGCGCCGAGTCCCTGCTCGCTCGACCCTCGACCGGTCTCATCGGGACGCCGTTGATCTCGATCTACGCTCCCGAGGCGTTGCGAGCACGGCGCGAGCCGGGCGTCGACGACCTCGGCACCGCCGTGCGCTCGGTCGCCGGTGGCAACCCGGTTCGCCAGGACTGGTGCTGGGTGCGCGGGGACGGCACCCAGGTCACGGTCAACGTCGCGACCACCGCGTTGCTGGGTGACGACGCCCGCCCGGCCGGCTACCTGGCGGTCGCCCATGACGTCTCCGAGCGGCGCGCCGCCGAACGCGCGCTGCGCGCTGCCCTCGACCTGGAGCAGCAAGCCGTCGAGCGGCTCGAGGAGCTGGACCGCGAGAAGTCGGAGTTCGTGTCGTCGGTCAGCCACGAGCTGCGCACGCCCATGACCAGCGTCCTGGGTTTCACCCAGCTGCTCGGCAGCGGCGCGGGCGGGAGCCTCACCGACCGCCAGCGCGACATGGTCGACCGCATCGAGCGCAGCGGCCACCGCCTGCTGGGGCTGATCGAGAACATCCTCTCGCTCTCGCGCCTCGAGTCGCAGCGCGAGCTGGAGGCGGTGGTGGCGACCTGCGACCTGCGCGAGGTGGTGACCGCAGCGCTGGAGGAGACCGAGGAGCTGGTGCGGCCTCGCGACCTCACGCTGCGTGCCACCCTGCCGCCCCAGCCGGTGGTGGTGCGCGGTGAGCGCGACCAGCTCGAGCGCGTCGTGATCAACCTCGTCTCCAACGCCGTGAAGTTCACCCCCGACGGTGGTCGCGTCGGCCTCGACCTGGCGGTCTCGACCGGCAGCGCCGTGCTGCGGGTCAGCGACACGGGGGTCGGGGTCCCCGAGGCCGAGCAGGAACGCCTCTTCGAGTCCTTCTTCCGGGCCAGCACGGCGCTGAGCACCGGCGTGCAGGGCACCGGCCTCGGGCTGACCATCGTGCGCTCGATCGTCGAGCGCCACGGCGGCAGCGTCGCGGTGAGGTCCGCGGTCGACGCCGGGACGTCCTTCGAGGTCCGTCTTCCGCTCGTGTGACCCGACCGCTCACCCCAGCAGCGCAGCGATCCGGTCGAGCAGCGCGTCGGTGTCGAAGGGCTTGAGCACGTACTCCGTGGCTCCCGCCTCGAGCCCCCGCTCCTCGTCCTGCGGCCGGGAGCGGGCGGTGAGCATCAGGACCGGGACCTGCGCGGTGAGCGGGTGGGCCCGCAGCGCCCTCGCGACGTCGAGCCCGTCGAGGTCGCCGGGCAGCGCGCCGTCGAGCAGCACCAGGTCGGGAGCCTGCCCGGTCCCGGTCGCCAGCGCGAGCGCGGACTGGCCGTCGGTGCACGACCAGACGGTGTGACCGGCGTCCTCGAGCAGCATCTTCAGCAGGGCGTGCACGTCGGCGTCGTCCTCCACCACCAGGATCCGCGACACCGAGCCTCCTTGACCGTCGACGTCCCCGCGACTGTATCCGGCAGGGGTGGCGCCGTCAGCGCGGCAGGCCCAGGATCCGCTCACCCGCGACGTTGCGCAGCACCTGCGTGGTGCCGCCGGCGATCGAGAGGCAGCGCGTGTTCAGCATCTCCCGTGCGTCCTCGGCGACCTGTTCGCCCGAGGTGTCGAGCCGGTAGGCCGCCACCGCGGCGCGCTGCAGGTCCACCACCAGCTCGGCGGCGTCCTGGCGGTTGCGCACCCCGAGGAGCTTGGCCACGCTCGACTCGGGCCCGGGCCCCTGGCCGGCGAGCGAGCGGAGGGTGGAGCGCACCCCGAGGAGCATGCACACGGTGGCCAGAGCCACGGTGCGGCCCACCGCGGCCCGCTCTGCGACCTCGAGCCCACCGGCTGCGGCCAGCTCGATCGCCCGCTCGGTGGAGGTGGCCAGCCGGCTTCCGGCCATCGCGACCCGCTCGTTGGCCAGGGTGGTGCGCGCCAGGCGCCACCCGTCCCCCGGCTCGGCGACCACGCAGTCGTCGGGCACGAAGACGTCGTCGAGGAAGACCTCGTTGAAGAGCGCCTCGCCCGTGATCTCGCGCAGCGGCCGCACGTCGATGCCCTCCGAGGCGCGCATGTCGACCAGGAAGTAGGTGATGCCCCGGTGCTGGGGCGCGTCGGGGTCGGTGCGGGCCAGGCAGATGGCCCAGTCGGCCCGGTCGGCCAGCGAGGTCCACACCTTCTGCCCGCTCAGGCGCCACCCCCCCTCGACCCGCACCGCACGGGTGCGCAGCGAGGCCAGGTCGGAGCCCGCCCCCGGCTCCGAGAACAGCTGGCACCACACGATCTCCCCGCGCAACGAGGGCAGCACGAACCGCTCCCGCTGCTCGACGCTTCCGTGCTGGACGATCGTGGGCAGCGCCCAGCCGGCGATCACGATGTCCGGCCGCTCGACCCCCGCCCCGGCGAGCTCCTCGTCGATGACGACCTGCTCGACGGCCCCGGCTCCGCGGCCGTAGGGCGCGGGCCAGTGCGGCGTCAGCAGGCCGGTGCGCACCAGCGCGTCGCGGCGCTGCTCGAGCGGCAGCGCGGCCACGGTGGCGACGTCGTCGCGCACGGCGGGCCGCACCGCGTCGTCGCGTCCGTGCAGGTCCAGCCGCACGCGCCGCCGACGGCCCGCCACCGTGGCGGCGACGAGCCGTTCGGCCGCCTCGTCGCGGCGCCCGAGCAGGCCACGCAGGGCCAGCGCGCGCCGCAGGTAGAGGTGGGCGTCGTGCTCGAAGGTGAACCCGATCCCGCCGAGCACCTGGATGCAGGACTTGGCGACGTCGACGGCACCGTCGAAGCAGGTGACGGCGGCGACGTCGACGGCGAAGTCCCACTGCTCGCGGTCACCGTCGGCCGCGGCCGAGGCGACGTCCCAGGCGGCCGCGGTGACCGCCTCGGCATTCTCCAGCATCTCCGCGCACAGGTGCTTGACGGCCTGGAAGCTGCCGATCGGTCGACCGAACTGCTCGCGGACCCCCGCGTAGGAGACCGCCGTGCCCAGGCACCAGCGGGCCACGCCGGCGGCCTCGGCGGCGGCGTACGTGACGGCGGCCCGGCGCAGGTCGCCGGCTTCGGCACCCTCCACACGGACACCCGCTGACCGGTCGGTGGCGACGACGCGGCCGAAGCGACGGCTCAGGTCGAGCCCGGTGAGCGGCTCGGCGTCGACGGCGCTGCGTCCGACGAGCAGCAGTCCCGCGCCGTCGTCCACGAGCAGCCGGTCCGCGGACGGCGCGTCCCACACCAGGTCGTCCAGCACGAGGGAGACCACTGCGTCACCGGGTGTCCGGCCGGGAGCCAGGTGGGCGGCCACGACGGGGCCCAGCAGGGGGCCGGGCACGAGCTCGTGGGCGCAGGCCTCGAGGGCCACCGCCACGTCGAGCGGCCCGCCGCCTCCGCCGCCGTGCTCCTCGGCGACCGCGATGCTGGGCACCCCCATCTCGACCAGCGCCTTCCAGGCGTCGGCGAAGCCGGCGTCCGCGTCGTCCTCGGCGGCCCGCGCCTGCCGGGGGCCGTCCAGCGCACGCGCCCAGGAGCGCAGGCTCGCCGCCAGCTCGGTGTGCTCCTCGGAGATCCCGATCGACATGCTGTGCCCTCCAGAACTAGAACGTGTTCCAACTCTATAGGCTGCTCCGCGTGAACGACGACTGGCTGTCCCACGCCCTGGCCGCGAAGGGCTTCATGCCCGAGGACGAGGGCGACCTGCTGCACCGGCGTGCCCTGCAGCGCTTGCCGCACGGCCCGGTGCTCGAGGTCGGCACCTACTGCGGGAAGTCGGCGGTCTACCTCGGCGCCGCGGCACGCGAGGTCGGAGGCGACCAGGCGGTCGTCTTCAGCGTCGACCACCACCGCGGCTCGGAGGAGAACCAGGCCGGCTGGGAGCACCACGACCCCGAGGTCGTCGACGGTGCCGTCGGCCTGATGGAGACCCTGCCCTTCGCGCGCCGCACGCTGCACGACGCCGGGTTGGACGACCACGTGGTGCTCGTGGTGGGTCGCTCCACCACCGTGAGCCGGCACTGGGCCACGCCGCTGTCGCTGCTCTTCATCGACGGCGGGCACGCCGAGGAGCACGCCCAGGCCGACTACACCGGCTGGGCGCACCACCTGCTGGCCGACGGCCTGCTGGTGATCCACGACGTCTTCGCCGACCCCGCCGACGGCGGCCAGGCGCCGTACCACGTGCACCAGCGCGCGCTGGCCTCCGGCGCGTTCGAGGAGGTCGAGGCGCTGGGCTCGATGCGGGTGCTGCGCCGGGTCTCAGGCGCGCCGGGAGAACCCGTCGGCTGAGACCGGCTCGTCGACACAGCCGCACTCCAGGCCGATCTCGGAGAAGTGCGGCGCCAGCGAGGTGCCGCGCATGATCCCCGAGCCGGGCGTGGCGTGGCCGTGGGTCTCCCCCAGCGCGTCGACGGCCAGCACCACCGCGGCGGCGGTGTAGGTGGTCCACTCCGGCGGCCAGTTGACGTTGACCGGCTCGGTGGCCGTGGCCTCGTCGCCGTAGACCCAGCCGGTCCAGTACTTGCCGCCCTCGGTGCGCAGGTGCTGCATGTCGGCGAGCAGGTCCCGCGCACGCCGCGCCTCACCCAGGGAGTCGAGCGCCATCACGAGCTCGCAGGTCTCGGCGCCGGTCACCCACGGATTGGTGTCGACGCACAGGATGCCCAGGCCGGGGCGCACGAAGTCGTCCCAGCGACTGTCGATGAGAGCCAGCCCGTCGTCGCCGCGCACCGCGCCACCCAGGACCGGGTAGTACCAGTCCATCGAGTAGGTGGACTTGTCGAGGAACAGGTCGCGGTGCCGGCGCACCGCATGGCCCAGCCGCCCACCGGCCAGCTCCCACTCGGGCTGGGGGTCGTCGAGCAGGTCGGCCAGCGCGACGCCGGCACGCAGCGACTGGTAGATGCTCGAGGAGCCGGCGAGCAGCGCCCCCTCCTCCTCGGGCGTCCAGTTGATGCCACCGAAGGCCAGCTGCTGGCCCACCACCCAGTCGAGGCCGGCCCGCACCGAGGGCCAGAACCGCCGCACGAAGGCCAGGTCGCGGCGCACCAGCCAGTGGTGCCAGATCCCGACGGCCAGGTATGCCGACATGTTGACCTCGCCGCGCGGATCCTCGACCTCGCCACCGACGATCTTCATCGGCCACGACCCGTCGGCACGCTGCATCGTGGGCACCCACGCGTAGGCACGCTCGGCGGCCTCGACCTCGCCGCCCACGAGCATCGCCATCGCCGCCTCGACGTGGTTCCAGATGTCGGTGTGCTCGCCGGTCGTCCACGGCACCGAGCCGCAGGGCTCCTGCATGTCGGCGATCGAGCGGGCGGTGTCGGCGACCTGCTGGGCCGAGAGCACCCCGTCGACGTACGGCAGCCGGGCCAGCTCGGCGTCGGCGACGCGGTCCTCAGGCCGCACGCGGGTCGCTCACGGGCTTGGTGACGTAGAGCACCATGCTCTTGCCGATCAGCGGGTCGAGCACCTTGCCGGCCAGCCGCAGCGCGCGCGGCTGCTTCATGATCTCCCACACCAGCAGACGGTGGTAGGCCTTGACCGCGGGGTGCTCGTCGTTGGTCACGCCGACGGCGCACTTGATCCACCAGTACGGCGCGTGCAGGCCGTGGGCGTAGTCCTTGCCGTCGTAGGTCAGCCCGGCGTTCTGCAGCTTGCCGATCAGCTCCTTGTCGGAGTAGATCCGGATGTGGCCGTAGGGCACGTTGTGGTAGTCGTCGCTGAGCTTCCAGTTGACGATCTCGGGGAACCAGCGCGGCACCGAGACCGCCATCGTCCCGCCCGGTCGCAGCACCCGGGCCAGCTCGTCGATGGCCTGGATGTCGGCGGGGATGTGCTCGAGGACCTCGGCGGCCACGACGCGGTCGAACTCGCCGTCGGCGAAGGGCAGCGAGAGGGCGTCGCCCTCCTTGACGTCGGCCTCGGCCCCCTCGGGCACCTCGCCGGCCTCGCGCATGGCCACGAACAGCTCGCGCACCCCGGCCAGCTCGTCGGCGTCCATGTCGAAGGCGATCACGTCACCGCCGCGCCGGTAGGCCTCGAAGGCGTGCCGGCCGCCGCCGGCACCCATGTCGAGCACGCGGTCGCCCGGGCGCAGCCCGAGGCGGTCGAAGTCAACGGTGAGCACTGGTGCCCCACTTTCTGCTCGCCCGGCCCTTGCGGCCGGTGCCGGTCATCGGTCCTGTGGTCTGCCACGAGGCGATCACGTCCTCGTAGGCCGCGGCGACGGTGGCCGCCACCGCGCGCCAGCTGAACATCTCCTCGACGCGGCGGCGTCCCGCGCGTCCCATCTCCGCGCGGCGCTCGGGGTCGTCGAGCAGCGCCGCGAGGGCCGCGGTCAGCTCGCCGACGTCCCCCGGTGTGACCAGGTCGGCGCACTGCCCGTCGGGGCCGACCACCTCGGGGATCGCACCGGCCCGCGAGACGATCAAGGGCGTGGCGCAGGCCATCAGCTCGGCGGTCGGCAGCGAGAACCCCTCGTACAGCGAGGGCACGCACGCGAGCTCGGCGGAGCCCATCAGCTCGACCAGCTCGGCGTCGCTGATGCCGTGCACGAAGCGCACGGAGTCGCCGATGGAGAGCTTGTCGATGAGCTTCTCGGTGCGGCCACCGGGCTGCGGCTTGGTGACCAGGAGCAGCTCGACGTCGCGCTCGGTGCGCAGCTTGGCGAAGGCCTCCAGGAGCGTGGAGATGCCCTTCATCGGCGCGTCCGCGCTGGCCATGGCCAGGATCCGCCCGGGCACCCGGGGCTTCGTCGGCGGCACGAAGCCGTCGTCGACGCCCAGCAGGATGACCTGCATGCGGGCCGGGTCGACACCGAAGTCGCGGGCGATGTCGCGCTTCGAGGTCTCGGACGGCGTCATCAGCGCCCGGGCCGAACGGGCCACGCGTCCCTGCATCCGCAGGAAGCCGTACCACCGGCGCAGCGTCAGCTTGCGATAGGGGTTGCGGGTCTGGGCCAGGTCGATGCGCCGGTCGAAGGTGATCGGGTGGTGCAGGGTGGTGATCAGCGGCATCGTCTGCTCGACGTCGAGCATGCCGTAGCCCAGCACCTGGTTGTCGTGGGCGATGTCGAACTCGTCGGCGCGCTCGCGCAGCAGCCGGGCGACCCGGGTGCTGAAGGTCTTCGGCTCGGGGAAGCCGGCCGCGCACATCGTCGCGAACTCCTCGACGTCGACGCGGTCGCGGAACTCGCGCGGCTTGGGCACCCGGAAGGGGTCGGGCTCGCGGTAGAGGTCGAGGCTGGGCACCTTGGTCAGGCGCACCCCCTCGTCGAGCTCGGGATAGGGCTGGCCCGAGAACACCTCCACCTCGTGGCCCAGCGCGACGAGCTCGCGGCTGAGGTGACGCAGGTAGATGCCCTGGCCGCCGCAGTGCGGCTTGGATCGGTAGGACAGCATCGCGATCCGCATGCCGGGCTCCTCTGGTCGGTACGGCCGTCGGGGCCGGTCGGGGTCTCGAGCCACCGCCGCCCGCCTCACCCCTGCGGGGCCGTGGAGCGGAGTGGAACGTGTTCTATCATGTCACGACTCGTCGGTAGCCTAGTCGCCGATCCATCGACCTCACGAAAGGGTCCAGCGTGACCGTCAGCAACTCCCTCAGCAGCGACGAGCTCGGCTCGGCCGCCCAGCGCGAGCGTCGCAAGCGCATCCTCGACGCCACCATCGCGCTGGCCTCCGAGGGAGGCTTCGACGCCGTGCAGATGCGGTCGGTCGCCGACCACGCCGAGGTGGCCCTGGGCACGCTCTACCGCTACTTCCCCTCCAAGATCCACCTGCTGGTCTCGGCGCTGGGCCGCGAGTTCGAGCGCGCCGAGGCGCAGTTCGCGCAGCGCGAGATCCCCGGCGACACCGCCGCAGAGCGGGTGGTCAACGTGCTCAAGACCACCAGCCGTGGGGTGCGCGGCGACGCCCACCTGACCGAGGCCCTGACCCGGGCCTTCATGTTCGCCGACGCCTCGGTGCGCACCGAGATCGACCACGTCGGCATGCTGATGACGCGGATGGTCACCCGGGCCATGGACCCCACCCGCGACGCGGCCGGCGACGAGCTGAGCGAGGCGGACATCGCCATCGCCCAGGTGATCGGCGACGTGTGGCTCTCCGCCCTGGTGGGTTGGGTGACCGGTCGCGCCACCGTGGCCGAGACCAGCCAGAAGATCGAGGTCGCGGTCGGGCTGCTGCTGCGCGACTGACTAGCCCACGGCGGCGGCCGTCGAGCCGCCCAGGTCCATGGCCGGCAGCCCCAGCTTGCGGTGGTCCCAGCTGCGCACCCGGTCGGCGTCGAGCCGCACCACGACGCGGTTGCGGGCCATCACCTCGACGAAGGGGCGCATCTCCTCGGTGTACGGCGCGTTGTAGCGCTCGAAGACGTTGACGCACACGTCCCAGACCAGCTGCTCGTCCTCGAGGACCACCCCGGTGCCCTCGAGTGCGACCCCGCGCAGCTGGTCGTAGGTGTGGCCGTTCTCGACGAGGAAGCTCATCCGCGGGTCGCGGCGCAGGTTGACGACCTTCTGCGACTTGGCCTTGGTCTCGAGGTAGACGTGGCCGTCGAGCCAGGCGTACCACATGGCGACCAGGTGCACGGCGCCGTCCTTGCCGATCGTGGCGACCGTCGAGCTGCGCTGCTCGGTCAGGAACGCATCGACCTCGGCCGCGTCCATCTGGACCTGCCCGCGCTGATTGGCCATCTGCTGCTCATCCTCCGAAGGCGTGGGTGGCGCTGACGCCGCCGTCGACGGCGATCTCCGCCCCGTTGACGTACGTCGACTCGTCGCTGGCAAGGTACACGTAGAGCGGGGCGACGTCGTGGGGGTGCCCGACCCGGCGCATCGGCACCTTGGCCGCGCCGAACTCCATCGCCGCGTCCCCGCCGTGCTCGCGCGTCATCGGTGTGTCGATCATGCCGGGGTGCACCGAGTTGACCCGGATGCCGTGCGGTCCGAGCTCGTGCGAGGCGCCCTTGGTCATGCCCCGGATCGCGAACTTGGTCGCGCCGTAGGCCACCACGCCCGACATGCCACCCAGGCCCTCGGTCGAGCTGGCGTTGATGATGGAGCCGCCGCCGTTCTTGCGCATCGTGCGGGCCACCGCCTTCATGCCCAGGAAGCAGCCGAGCTGGTTGACCCGGAACATCAGCTCGAGGTCGGCGACGTCCTGGCGCTCGACCCGGCCGAAGCGCAGCACCCCGGCGTTGTTGGCCAGCACCGAGACCGGCCCCCACTGCTCGCTGGTCGCGGCGACGAGCGAGGTCCAGGACTCCTCGTCGCTGACGTCGTGGTGGGCGAAGCGGGCCATCCCCGGGTGCGAGGCCTCGAGCTCCGCGGCCAGTGCCACGCCCTGCTCGTCGGCGACGTCGGCGATGACGGTGCGTGCACCCTCGGCCACGAACGCGCGGCAGATGCCGGCGCCCTGTCCCATCGCCCCGCCGGTCACGATCGCGATCTTCCCGGCGAGCCGACCGGGGCCGGTCCCATGGGCGCTGCTCACAGGGTCATCCTCATGATCGAGTCGGCGGCGAAGCCGACGGCGGGGTCGCGATCGGCGAAGAAGCCGCCCAGCTGCTGGTCGAGCTCCTCGGCGCTCCAGGTCGTGCCCGTGGTGTCGAAGCGCTGCTCGACGACGGGCGCGGCGACCACGGCCACCATGCCGCCGTACACCACCAGCACCTGGCCGGTGATCCGCGCGGCAGCGGGCGAGGCCAGGTAGGCCACCACGGGCGCGACGTGCTCGGGCGAGTAGGGGTCGACGGCCTCGCCCGAGGTGTCCTCTCCGAAGACCTCGGCGGTCATCGCGGTGCGGGCGCGCGGGCAGATCGCGTTGGCGCGCACCCCCGAGGAGCCGAGGGCGCGGGCGGTGGCGACGGTGAGGGCGGCGATGCCGGCCTTGGCGGCGCCGTAGTTGGCCTGCCCGGGCGGGCCCGACAAGAAGGCCTCGGACGCGGTGTTGACGACGCTGCCGTAGACCGGGCCGCCTGCCTGCTTGGCCTGCGCCCGCCAGTGCGCCGCGGCGTTGCGCGAGAGCAGGAAGTGCCCGCGCAGGTGCACCCGCACGACCGCGTCGAACTCCTCGTCGCTCATGTTGAAGAGCATCCGGTCGCGGGTCATGCCCGCGTTGTTGACCACGACGTCGAGGCGCCCCAGGTCGTCGACGGCTGCGGCGAGCATCGCGTCGGCGGTGCTGCGCTGCGCCACGTCGCCCTCCACGACGAGCACCCGGCGACCCAGCGCCTTGACCTCGTCGACCACGCGGTCGGCAGCGCCCGGCAGGTCGTTGACCACCAGATCGGCGCCCGCGCCGGCCAGGGCCAGCGCCTCGGCGCGGCCCAGGCCGGCCCCAGCACCGGTCACGACGGCGACCCGGCCCTCCAGCGACGTGCTGCTGCTCGGCTCGTCGCTCACTCAGTCCTCCAGCCGGATCGCGGCGCGCGGGCAGGCGGCGACGGCGCGCTCGACGTCGGCGCGGTTGTCGGCGGTGGTCTGCTCGGTCTTGAGCTGCAGGTAGTCGTCGTCGTCGAGCTCGAAGACCTGCGGGGCCATCGCCTCGCACAGCGCGTTCGACTCGCACAGGTCGAAGTCGACCTTGATCGTGCTCATGGATCAGCTCCCTTCACTGGAGTGGCCCGGGAACACCTTGGCCCCGGGGTCGATGGCGACGGTCGCGTTGTTGACGGCCGTGGCCGCCTCCCCGAAGCCGACGGCGATCAGTCGCACCTTGCCCGGGTGCTCGGTGATGTCACCGGCGGCGAAGACGCGGGACAGGTTGGTGCGCATCGAGGGGTCCACCACCACGTGGCGCTTGTCGACCTCGATGCCCCACTGCTGGATCGGGCCCAGGTCGGCGACGAAGCCGAGCGCGGCCACCACGGCCTGGCAGGCCAGGACCGTCGTCTCCTCGCCCTGCCTGAGCTCGACCTCGCCGAGCGGCCCGTCGGGGTCGCCGGGGGCGGAGCGCAGCGCCAGCACCTCGGCCTCGGTGACCAGGCGTACCGAGGAGGCCCGCACCTGCGCGACGGTCCGCTCGTGGGCGCGGAACTGCGCACGCCGGTGCACGAGGGTCACCGAGCGGGCGACCGGCTCGAGGTGCACCGCCCAGTCGAAGGCCGAGTCGCCACCCCCGACGATGACCACGTCCTTGTCGGCGTACGGCTCGAAGCGCGGCACGAAGAACTCCAGCCCGCGGCCCAGCCAGCCCTCCCCCGCCGGCAGCGGCCGAGGGGTGAACCTGCCGATGCCGGCGGTCACCAGGACCGCGCCGGCACGCACGCTGGTGCCGTCGTCGAGCCCCACCACGACCCCGTCGTCGAGGTGTTCCAGACTCAGCGCGGTGCGCCCGAGAAGGTACGTCGGGTCGGCGCTGGCGGCCTGCTCGACCAGGCCGGCCACGAGGTCGCGGCCCTTGACGGCCGGGAAGCCCGCCACGTCGAGGATCAGCTTCTCGGGGTACATCGCGGTGATCTGCCCGCCCAGCTCGGGCAGCGAGTCGACGACCGCCACCCGGTGGCCCCTGAAGCCCGCGTAGTAAGCCGCGAACAGGCCGGTCGGGCCAGCGCCGACGACCAGGAGGTCGCACTCGACGCGCTCGGCGGTCTGGGTCACACCGAAATCATAACGTGTTCTAGTTTCGGCGTCACCCGTACGGCTCAGGAGCCGGGCGGCGGGGTCAGCTGGTAGGCCACGCCGTCGACGGCACGCACCCACTCCCGACCCGCGGCGGCGCGCAGCTTGCGCCGCAGACCCGCGACCTGCACGTCGACCAGGAACCCGGACTCCACGAAGTCGCCGTCCCACACCGCCGCGGCCAACTCCGTGCGCGGCCAGGGTGTGCCGGGGCGGCTGGCCAGCACCCGCAGGACCTGCACCTCGGTCGGCGTGAGCAGCACGAGGTCCTCACCCACCCGCACGTGCCCGGTGTCCGTCTCGACGCACAGGTCCCCCACCTGGAGGACCTCCTGGTTCGTCGCAGGCTCACCGGAGCCCGCCGCCTGCGGAGCGGCCCCCGCCCTGGGACGTCGCAGCAGAGCGACGGCGCGTGCTCGCAGCTCACGGTGGGAGAAGGGCTTGGCCAGGTACTCGTCGGCCCCCACCTCCAGACCCACCAACCGGTCGATCTCCGAGTCTCGGCCCGTGATCATCACGATGTAGGCGTCGGTGAACCCGCGCAGCTCGCGGCACACGTCGGTGCCGTCGGCGTCGGGCAGGGTCAGGTCGAGGGTGATCAGGTCGGGGGCGCTGTCCCGGGCCACCGCGATCGCCTCGGCCCCGGTGCCCGCGGTGACCACCGTGATGCCGATCCCCTCGAGGACCATCACCAGCAGGTCTCGGATGTCGGGATCGTCGTCGACGACGAGAGCTCGGTGCCCGCTCACTCGTGCCTCCTGTTGCGCTGGATGGCGCCGGTCGCCCGGCCGTCCACTGTCGTCCCCCCACGACGGCGTCAGGCTAGCGCGCCCACCCCGTGCCGTGGCACGCCGGTTCGGGGACCTGCCACGAGCCACCGTGCCCGCCGGTTAACCTGTGGCCTCCCTGGGGAGGGACAGCAGAGCCCACGGCTCGACCCGAGCACGAGACGAGTCAGGACCTGATGACCGACCACGACGCCGTCGCCTCCGAGGCGCAGCGCCAGCGAGCCGTCGACAGCCTCGGACTGGCGGAGGGCGAGAAGCATCCCCGGCTGGACCGCATCACCCGCCTGGCCCGCCTGGCGCTGTCGGTGCCGATGGCCGGGGTCACCGTGCTGGAGCACGACCGCGCGTGGTTCCCCTCCGCGCAGGGCATGGCGGGCGAACCGATACCGCGCCGCGAGACCTTCTGCGACGCCGTTGTCGGCCAGGACGAGACCCTCGTGGTCCGCGACGCCGCCGCCCAGCCGCGCTTCGCCGAGCTCCCCGTGGTCCGGGACGAGGGGGTGCGCTTCTACCTGGGTCGCACGCTGCGCGACCCCCAGGGGAACCCCGTGGCGACGTTCTGCGTCTTCGACACCCACGCTCGCGAGGTGGACGACGACGAGCTCGAGGTCTTCGAGGACCTCGCGGCCTGGGCCGAGCGCGAGCTGGTGTCGTCGACCGAGATGTCGCAGGCCCGACGCGTGCAGGCGTCCCTGCTCCCCTCCGAGCCGTTGCGGACGGGTTCCTGGCAGGTCGCGGGCGTGTGCCACCCCGCTCTCGCGGTCGGAGGCGACTTCTTCGACTACTCGGTGACCGACGACGTGCTGCACCTCAGCCTGGGTGACGTCATGGGCAAGGGCACCGGCGCGGCGCTCATCGGGGCAGGAGCCCGCACGGCGCTGCGCGGCACCGACGCCGCGGTCGCCGCCGGCGTGGACCTGGGCGTGACGGTGACCCAGGTCGCGCAGGGCCTGCTGGCCGACCTGGAGTCCGCAGAGTCGTTCCTGACCCTCTTCGAGGTCGCGCTCGACGCCGGCACCGGCCTGCTGCGCTACGTCGACGCCGGGTCGGGCCTGGCCCTCCTGGTCCGCGGCGACGGCACCGTCGAGCGGCTCGACGGTCGCGACCGCCCCCTGGGCGTCCTGGGCGACGACCACTGGACCGAGCACGAGCGCGACCTGGAGCCCGAGGACCGACTGCTCGTCTTCAGCGACGGCCTGCTGGACCTGGTGCCCGACCAGGCCCTGTGGTGGGAGCCCATCGGCGAGCTGGTCGCGAGCGCGACCGACCTGGCCGACTGCCTGGCCGCCATCACCCGGCTGGCGCACTCGCAGACCCCGCTCGACGACATCACCGCCGTCGCCGTCTTCGGCACCGGCCCGGAAGCCGGCCGATGACGCCTCGCCTGGCGCTGATCCGCGTCATCGTGGTCGCGACGGCGCTGCTCGGCATCAACTACGTCGCCTGGCGGTGGCTGTTCTCCGTGAGCTGGGAGGCCTGGTGGATCGCGGTGCCGCTCGTGCTGGCGGAGACCTACAGCCTCGTCGACTCGCTGCTCTTCGGCTTGGGCATGTGGCGCCTCAAGGAGCGCGGTGCGGCGCCGGCACCGCCGCCCGGTCGCACCGTCGACGTCTTCATCGCCACCTACAACGAGCCCATCGACCTGGTGATGCGCACCGCCAGGGCGGCCAAGGACATCACCTACCCGCACCGCACCTGGGTCCTCGACGACGGCAACCGGCCCGAGATGCGTGCGGCCGCGGAGGCCGAGGGCATCGGGTGGCTGACCCGCTCCGCCGACTGGGCGGGCATGCCGCGCCACGCCAAGGCCGGCAACCTGAACAACGCGCTGCTGGCCACCGACGGGGAGTTCCTGCTGATCCTCGACGCCGACCAGGTGCCGCTCCCGGAGATCCTGGACCACACGCTGGGCTACTTCGAGGACGAGCGGATGGCGCTGGTGCAGACCCCCCAGTGGTTCGTCAACGTCCCCGACAGCGACCCCCTCGGCAGTCAGGCGCCGTTGTTCTACGGGCCCATCCAGCAGGGCAAGGACGGATGGAACGCCGCCTTCTTCTGCGGTTCCAACGCCGTCATCCGACGTGAGGCGCTGATGCAGCTGGGGGTCTCCCGCTACGTCGGTGAGGTCGAGGAGGGTGTACGCCGCGCCCTGCGCACGGCCCGCTCGGTGGTCCGCCGGGCGCGACGCCAGCTGGGACCTGAGGAGCACGAGGTCCGTGGGGCCCTCGACGAGATCGCCCACGACATCGGGCGGGCCCGGCGAGAGCTCGAGCGGGGCACGCCGCTCTTCGACGTCACCTACCGGTTCCAGCGCAGGGTCGAGGAGGTGCGCACCCGCCTCGTCGCCGCGGACCTGGAGACGCTCCAGGCTGACCTGGCGGTGATCGCCGAGCTCGAGGGGATCGCCCACGAGCCCGGCCTGAGCCTGGCCACCATCGACGAGTCGGCGCTGGCGCGGATGGCTGCCCGAGACCTGTCCCCCCTGGGGGCGGTCGAGACCGTCGACGCCCTCGTGCGAGCACTCGATGTCGACCGCACCGGCGAGGCGCAGCCGATCATGCCGCTGGCGACCATCTCGGTCACCGAGGACATGGCCACCTGCATGCGGCTGCACACCCTGGGGTGGCGCAGCGCCTACCACGACGAGGTGCTGGCCCACGGGCTGGCACCCGAGGACCTGCAGACGATGCTGGTGCAGCGGCTGCGCTGGGCCCAGGGCACCGTGCAGGTGATGTTCCGAGAGAACCCGTTGGTCCAGAAAGGGCTGAGCCTGGCCCAGCGACTCATGTACTTCTCCACGATGTGGAGCTACCTGTCGGGGTTCGCGGCCCTGGTCTACATCGCCGCGCCCGTGATCTACCTGACCATCGGCGTGCTCCCGGTCAAGGCACTGTCCGCCGACTTCTTCGCGCGGCTGGTGCCCTTCCTCCTCGTCAACCAGCTCCTGTTCCTCGTCGTGGCGAACGGTCGTCCGACCTGGCGTGGACAGCAGTACTCCCTGGCCCTCTTCCCGGTCTGGATCAAGTCGTTCACCTCGGCGTTCGGCAACGTGTTCCTGCGCCGGGACCTCGACTTCGCAGTGACGCCGAAGACCAAGCAGGCCGACACCGGCCCCGCCTGGCACCTCGTGCGCCCCCAGCTGTGGGCCATGGGCCTGCTGGTCGGTGCGATGGTCGTGGGGGTCGTGCGGATCGCGGTCGGGCAGGCCGACCTCTTCGGCAGCGTCTTCAACATGGTCTGGGTGGTCTTCGACCTCGCCATCTTCTCCATCATCATCCGTGCCGCTCGCTACCGCGGCTACTCCCCCGACCCCGTCCCCGGAGCCCAAGGAGCATCATGATCGATTTCGCCGTCCACACGCGCGACGACGGAGTAGGCGTGGTCGTCCCCCAGGGACGACTCAACATGGTCTCCGCACGTCGCCTCAAGGAGCTGCTCTCCGAACTGGTGGCGGGCGGGACCGTCCGCATCGTCGTCGACATGGCGGAGACGACCTTCCTGGACTCCTCCGGCCTCGGCGCCCTCATCGGCGGTCTCAAAGCGGCGCGCCAGGCCGGCGGTGACCTGCGCATCGCGCGACCCACACCCGCCGTGACCACGGTGTTCGAGCTGACCAACCTCGATCGGGTGCTGCGCGCCCGCGACGACGTCGACGGCGCGTTCGATGACTGAGAACTCCGCCGTCGAGCCGCCGCTGGAGCAGATCGACGACCGGCTCGAGCTCTCGGCCGCGGCCACCCCCGAGATCCTCGACGTGGTGCACGCGCTGCTCGAGCACCTGCTCGCCCAGCGCGAGGACGTGGACGCGGGCGCCCGGATGCGCTTCGAGATGTCGGTCATCGAGATCCTGTCCAACATCGTCGAGCACGCCTACCAGGCCGACTCCGGGCTGTCGCACCCGCCCGGGGCCTCTCGCCGGTTCACGATCACCCTGGCCGTCACCGCGACCCGGCTGGTCGCCGCGCTCAGCGACAACGGGTTGCCGATGTCGCTGGACCTCGAGGCCGCAACGATGCCCGACGAGCTGGCCGAGTCCGGGCGTGGCCTGGCCATGGCGACCGCCGCCCTGGATGCGCTGGAGTACGAACGGGTCGAGGGACGCAACAGGTGGCACCTGATGTGCCTGCACGGCGCCGCGCGGTGAGCCGGCGCCGGAGGCCGGCGCTGCTGCTCCTCCTGGCCTGGCTCCTGCTGGCGGCCGGGCCCTGGCTCCCGGCAGGCGCCGACACCACCCCCGGCCCGCCCGTGCCGCCGGCCGGGCGTCCGCTCCTCGGGCCGGGGCTGGACTGGTCCGACGACAGCGCAGCGGCGTACCGGGATCGCCTGGGCCTGGCTCCGTCGCTCTACGAGCAACGCGTCGCGTACCCGCTCGACCCGGAGTCGGCGACCTTCCTGGAGCAGATGGTCGAGCAGGTGGCGCCGCAGGGGGCCGTGGCCCTGCTCAGTCTGGAGCCGTCGGTCGCTCTGGGTGATCTCGACGAGGCGGACGCCTCCGCCCTGGCCGAGACCCTGAGCCGGCTGCACGCCGAGCACGGGACCACGTTCCTGCTCCGCTTCGCCCCCGAGATGAACGGCACCTGGTACTCCTGGGGCCAGCAGCCCCGCGCCTACGTCTCGGCGTTCCGCGAGCTCGCCGAGGTGGTGCACGCCTCGGCCCCGGAGGCGCGGACCGTCTGGTCGCCGGTCTACGGCGCCGGCTACCCCTACGGCGCGGCGTACGGGGACGTGGACCCCGATCGCACCCGCGACGTCGCCGGCCTCGACACCGATGCGGACGGTCGGCTCGACGGCGACGACGACCCCTACGGCCCCTACTGGCCCGGCGCCGAGGCGGTCGACTGGGTCGGCCTGACGCTGTTCCACTTCGGCATCGACCGCGGGCGCGAGGACAACGCTCTCGACCCGTCGTCCGGCGGCGCGCCCGGCGAGGACGAGCGCAGCATCGGCTTCGAGACCGATGTCGCCCCCCGGGCCGGCGCCTTCCGGGCCCGCCTGGAGGAGAGGTTCGGCTACGACGGCACGGGGAGACGGGAGCCGTTCTACGAGCGTTTCGCCGAGCCGTACGACCTGCCACTGCTGGTGGAGACCGGTGCGGTCTGGCTGCCCGACCTGGCGGGCGACCCCGAGCTCAGGATCAAGCGTGCCTGGTGGCGACAGGTCCTGGCGGCAGGCGAGGAGTACCCGCTGCTGCGTGGCATCTCGTGGCTCGAGCAGCGCCGCCCCGAGGCCGAGGTGGAGGGACGGACGGTCGACTGGCGGGCCACCCGCACGCCGCGACTGGCGGCCGCCTTCGCCGAGGACCTGACCGGGGCGGTGACGCTGGGCCCGCTCACCCGGGCCCCCGACGGCGCCGGGGAGGAGAGGCGCGACGAGGTCGAGGACGTGGCCGTGCGCCCCGACCCGGCCGCCGGCGGCCTGGTGGCGGCCTGGTGGGCGCTGACCGTCCTGCTGCTGGTCTCGTTCCTCGTCTCGCGACTGCGACCGGGATGGAGCTGGTCGCGCCATGTCCACGACCGCGGGGCGACCGGCCGGGACGAACGGCTCGACGCGCTGCGTGGGCTCCTCCTGGTGGTCCTGGTGGCCGCGCACCTCGAGGCGCTCGCCACCACGTCGGGCCCGGTGGCGCGACTGATGGGCGTGACCACCGGACCGGAGGCCTTCGTGCTGCTCTCGGGCGTGGTCCTGGCGACGGGGCACGCCCCGCTCGTCGCGCGCGTGGGCGCCCTCTCCGCCGCGGGCCGGTGGTGGCGACGAGGAGCGGTGCTGTGGTTCAGCGCCGCCGCGACGACCCTGGTGGTCCTCGGCCTCTCCTACGTGCCCGGGACCAGCACCGCCGGGGTCACCACCTGGCCACCGGCGGCCGGTGACGGCGTCGACCTCTACGCCGGGGCCGCAGCGCTGCTGGAGTACCCACCGCCGTGGCCCGCCGTGCGCGACCTGTTCCTCCTGGGCACCGGCCCGTGGCCGCTGGCCATGCTGGGACTGCTCGTGGTGCTGTCCCTGGCCGCACCGGCAGTCCTGTGGCTGCTGGGACGTGGACTGTGGTGGCTGGCCCTGCTGCTCTCGTGGGGCGTCTTCGCCTGGGGCACCGTCACGGCCCCCGACTGGACCGTGGGGCAGTACGAGTCCGCCTACTCTCCACTGGTGTGGCAGGTCGTCTTCGTCCACGGGCTGGTGCTGGGCCACCACCGGGCCGCGCTGGCGCGGGCTTGGTCCTCCCGGGTCGGCCCAGCCGGGCTCGCCGCGGCGGTCGCCGCCCTCGCCTCGGCACTGACGGCCGCCTGGATCGCGCCCGGGGGCACAGCGCTGGTCCTCGACCTGTGGTCCGGAGACGCCCTCGCCGCCGGACGACTCCTGTCCGTCCTGCTCGTCGCACTGGTGGCCGTCGCGGTCCTGGACTCCGCCTGGGTCCCGGTACGCCGCAGCATCGGCCGGGTGCTGGTGCCCGTGGGCCGTGCCGGGCTGGGTGTGCTGGTCCTGCACGTGCTGCTGCTCGTCGTGGTCGACACCGTCGCGAGCGGCACGGTGACCACCGACCCCGGTAGCCGGTGGGCCACCGTGGCGCTGCCCACCGCGCTCCTCGTGCTGCTGGTGGTGCTCGCGCCGCGCCTGGTCAGGAGGACGGTGGTGCGCTGAGGGGCGCCTCCCAGCGTCGCCGCCGCTCCTCGTCATCCAGCTCCCACCACGGGGTGCCGCGCTCTCCCAGTGCCTCCTTGGCCGCCTGCACGCCTGCGCGCGAGCGCGCCTCCTCGTCGGTGCCCCGGGTGCGCCGCACGTCGCGGCGCCAGGCCATCAGGTTGCGCTGCAGCTCGTCGCGGCGCTCGGCCGGGATCTCCGGGTCGGTGGCGCGCCAGCGACGGCCGTCGATGACGACGTACCGGCCGTCGGGGGTGTGCTCCACGTCCCTGCGGCTGCTCACGACGGACTCCCGGCCTCGAGCGCGGCGCGGTCGAAGGTACGTCGCGCGCGCAGCCGGTAGCGGTAGACCTGCACCAGGCCCAGGGTCCACAGCACGTACTGGGTGCTCATCGCCCACCGGAAGGCCTCGGGCGAGTAGTCGGAGCCACCGCCCGGGGTGCGCCAGTCGAGCACCAGGCCGATCGCCACGACCAGCACCAGGCTGGCGGAGAAGCCGCCGACGTTGATGATGCCGGTCGAGCTGGCCAACCGCTCCGGCGGGTTGGCCGTGCGACCGACGTCGAAGCCGATCATCGAGGCCGGGCCGCCCACGCCGCAGACCAGGGCCAGGACCACCAGCAGCGCGAAGGGCGCCGGCCCCGGCCAGAGCAGCACCAGGGTCCAGGTCGCCACGATGGAGCCGACGATGCCCAGCACCATCGAGGAGCGGTGCCACGGGTGCAGGCCGATCAGCCAGCCCAGCACCGGCCCGCTGACGATCACGGCCACGACGATCAGGGTCAGGAGCAACCCGGCCTCCCCGGAGGTGCGACCCTCGCCGCGCACGAAGAAGGGGTAACCCCACAGCAGGGTCAGCGTGGTCGAGCTGAACTGGGTGCTGAAGTGGATCCAGAAGCCGAGCCGGGTGCCGGGGTGCGACCAGGAGGCCCGCAGGCTGGCGACCACCCGGACCACCGACATCACCTCGCCACGGGTGTTGCGCCGGCCCGGAGCATCGGCCACGACGACCAGCGCCAGCACCGTCAGCCCCGCCCCCACCACCGCCGTGACCAGGTAGGCCGAGGTCCAGCCCCACTGGCCCAGGGCCCAGGTCATCGGCACCGCCGCCGCGATCGCGCCGGTCTGGCCGATGGTGCCGGTGAGCTGGGAGAAGAAGGGCACCCGGCGCACCGGGAACCAGGTGGCCAGCAGCCGCAGCACGCAGATGAAGGTCATCGCGTCGCCCATGCCCACGAAGAGCCGGGCCACCAGCGCGAGCGCGTAGGTGTCGGCGAACGCGAAAGCGGTCTGCGCCGCGGCCAGCAGCACCGCACCGCTCAGCAGCACGCTGCGCGGCCCGTAGCGGTCGACGAGCAGCCCGACGGGCACCTGCATCGCGGCGTAGACCAGCAGCTGCAGCATCGTGAAGCTCGCCAGCTGGGAGGCCGAGATGTCGAAGCGCTCGGTGGCCACCAGCCCGGCCACGGCCAGGGACGAGCGGTGGAAGACGGCCAGCAGGTAGAGGGACAGGGCGACACCCCAGACCAGCACCGCCCGCCTCGAAGGTCGCTGGGTCGGGCTGGTCACGACCACATTGTCCGCCCACCGCACCTCGGTCGGTGTCCACCCCTAGGGTGGCCGTCATGAGGAGCCGGTTCTCGCGCGATCCCCGACCAGGTGGGGTCCTGGGTCCACAGCCCTCGGCCGTCCTGCTGATCACCCAGGTCCTCGCGGTGATCGCCTACCCCTTCCTCGACACCAGCACCGTCGGGCGGGCCCTGCTGGGGGTCGCCCAGATCGCGGTGGTGGGCGCGGCCCTGGCTGCCGTGCGCCGTACCCCGGCCCTGAACTGGGTGGCGCTGCTCGTCGGGGTGCCCGCCGCCGGCTTCACGGTCCTCGAGGCACTCACCGGGGGCGTCGACTGGGTGGTGCTGGTCTCCGCGCTGCTGCATGCGCCGTTCTACTTCTACGTCTCGTACTCGATGGTCCGCTACCTCTTCCACGACGACAAGGTCACCAAGGACGAGCTGTACGCCACCGGGGCCGCCTTCACCGTCGTCGCCTGGGGCTTCGCCTACGTCTACGCCGCGGTGGCCGTCCTGGCGCCGGACTCGTTCTCCGGGGGCTCCTCGACGGACGGCCAGACCTGGTTCGAGCTGCTCTACCTGTCCTTCTCGGTGCTCACCAGCGTCGGTCTCTCCGACGTGGTGCCGATGGGATCGCACGCCCGGTCCTTCGTCGCCGTCGAGATGGTCGTCGGGGTCCTGTACGTCGCCCTGGTGATCTCGCGCCTGGTCGGGCTCACGGTCAGCCGTCAGGCGATGAAGGCCGTGGACAAGGACTGAGGGCGCCGCTGAGGGCTACTTGGTGGCCTCCATCATCTGGCGCAGCTCCTTCTTCAGCTCCTCGACCTCGTCGCGCAGCCGCGCCGCCAGCTCGAACTGCAGCTCGGCGGCGGCCTCGCGCATCTGGTCGGTGAGGTCCTGGATGAGCTGGGCGAGATCGGCGCTGGGCATGCCGGCCAGCTCCTTGGCGTGCTTCCCGGCGTCCTTGCCCGCCAGGGCCGGCACCGGCTGCTTGGCCTTGACCCCGCCGGCCCGGCCCTTGGCCGCCGTCCCGGCCCAGGTCTCGAGCAGCGCCTGGGTGTTCTCGTCCTCGCGCGCGAGCATCTCGGTGATGTCGGCGATCTTCTTGCGCAGCGGCATCGGGTCGACGCCGTGCGCGGTGTTGTAGGCCACCTGCTTCTCGCGGCGACGGTTGGTCTCCTCGATCGCGGCCTCCATCGAGGGCGTGATCTTGTCGGCGTACATGTGCACCTGGCCCGAGACGTTGCGCGCCGCGCGCCCGATCGTCTGGATCAGCGACTTGTCCGAGCGCAGGAACCCCTCCTTGTCGGCGTCGAGGATGGAGACCAGGGAGACCTCCGGCAGGTCGAGGCCCTCGCGCAGCAGGTTGATGCCGACCAGCACGTCGTACTGGCCCAGCCGCAGGTCGCGCAGCAGCTCGATGCGCTTGAGGGTGTCGACCTCGCTGTGCAGGTAACGGGTGCGGATGCCGGCGTCGAGGAGGTAGTCGGTGAGGTCCTCGGACATCTTCTTGGTCAGCGTGGTGACCAGCACCCGTTCGTCCTTCTCGGCCCGCTCGCGGATCTCGTGGATCAGGTCGTCGATCTGGCCCTTGGTCGGCTTGACCACGACCTCGGGGTCGATCAGGCCGGTGGGGCGGATGATCTGCTCGACCACCTGCGGCGGGGTCGAGCCGCCGACCTTGTCGAGCTCGTAGTCGCCGGGGGTGGCCGAGAGGTAGATCGTCTGCCCGATCCGCTCGAGGAACTCCTCCCACTTCAGCGGCCGGTTGTCCATGGCGCTGGGCAGTCGGAAGCCGTGGTCGACGAGGTTGCGCTTGCGCGACATGTCGCCCTCGTACATGCCCCCGATCTGCGGGACCGCGACGTGGGACTCGTCGACGACCAGCATGTAGTCCTCGGGGAAGTAGTCGAGCAGGCAGTTGGGCGCCGAGCCGCGGCTGCGCCCGTCCATGTGCATCGAATAGTTCTCGATGCCGGAGCAGGAGCCGACCTGGCGCATCATCTCGATGTCGTACGTCGTGCGCATGCGCAGGCGCTGGGCCTCGAGCAGCTTGCCCTGCTTCTCGAAGCTGGCCAGCTGGTCCTCGAGCTCGGCCTCGATGCCGCGGATCGCGCGCTCCATCCGCTCCGGGCCGGCGACGTAGTGGGTGGCGGGGAAGACGTAGAGCTCGGTGTCCTCGGTGATCACCTCGCCGGTGACGGCGTGCAGGGTCATCAACCGCTCGATCTCGTCACCGAAGAACTCGATGCGCACCGCGTGCTCCTCGTAGACCGGGAAGATCTCGAGGGTGTCGCCGCGCACCCGGAAGGTGCCCCGGGTGAAGGACATGTCGTTGCGCGTGTACTGGATCTCCACCAGCTGGCGCAGGATCGAGTCGCGGTCGCGCTCCTCGCCCACCCGCAGCCGCAGCATCCGGTCGACGTACTCCTGCGGGGTGCCCAGGCCGTAGATGCACGAGACCGTGCTGACCACGATCACGTCGCGGCGGGTGAGCAGCGAGTTGGTCGCCGAGTGCCGCAGCCGCTCGACCTCCTCGTTGATCGAGGAGTCCTTCTCGATGTAGGTGTCGGTCTGGGGGACGTAGGCCTCGGGCTGGTAGTAGTCGTAGTAGGAGACGAAGTACTCCACCGCGTTGTCCGGGAAGAGCTGGCGCAGCTCGTTGGCGAACTGCGCGGCCAGCGTCTTGTTGGGCTGCAGCACCAGCATCGGGCGCTGCACCTGCTCGGCGACCCAGGCGACGGTGGCGGTCTTGCCGGTGCCGGTGGCGCCCAGGAGCACGACGTCCTGCTCGCCGCCGTTGATCCGCTTGGAGATCTCGGCGATCGCGGCGGGCTGGTCGCCGCCGGGCTGGTAGTCGGAGACCACCTTGAACGGCGCCACGCGGCGCTCGAGGTCGGTGACAGGACGCATGTGACGAGCCTACGACCCGCCGCCGACACCCAGGGGTGGCGTACTAGGTTGGGCGCCGTGAGTCCGTCCTCCAGCCCCGGGAGCCTCGACCGGTTGCTGCGCCTGGTGCGAGGGACGCTGCTGAGCGTCGTCGGCGTGCAGCTCGCACTGGCGATCGGGATGTCGCTGGTCGACTCCTACCGGCGTCGTGGCAAGAAGCCCAAGCCGTTCCCCACCACGCCGCCGCGCACTGTCGAGGTCGGCGGGGGGACGATGACGACCTACACCTACGGAAGCGACCTCTACGCCGACATGATCGCGGCCATCGAGGGGGCGCAGCGCCAGGTCTTCTTCGAGACCTACATCTGGAAGGGCGACGCGACCGGCGAGCGGTTCAAGCAGGCGCTGGCCGACGCGGCCGCTCGTGGTGTCGACGTCTACTGCATCTACGACGGCTTCGCCAACCTGGTCGTCTCCCCCGTCTTCAAGCACTTCCCGCGCTCGATGAAGGTGCTGCGCTACCCGGTGTACGCCGCCGGCCTGCGCTTCTTCGACGTGCGCCGCTACGGCCGCGACCACCGCAAGATCCTGGTCGTCGACGGCGAGGTCGGCTTCGTGGGCGGCTTCAACATCGGTGACGCCTACGAGACCGAGTGGCGCGACACCCACGTGCGGATCACCGGCCCGGCCGTGTGGGACCTGCAGCGCGCGTTCGCGGACTTCTGGAACCTCAACCGGCGTCGCCGACTGGGCCACAGCGCGCGGCCGCTGCTGCTCGAGACCTCCTCGGTGTGGGAGTCGCGGATCCGCTTCCAGCGCAACGTGCCGCGGCTGTGGATGTTTCCCATCCGCTCGATGTACCTCGAGGCGATCAACCGCGCCAGCCGCAACATCTGGCTGACCACGGCCTACTTCCTGCCGGACCCCGACTTCGTCGACGCTCTCAAGGACGCCGCACGGCGCGGCGTCGACGTGCGCCTGCTGGTGCCGCTGAAGTCGAACCACATCGTGGCCGACTGGATCTCGCGCGGCTACTTCTCGGTCCTGCTGGAGTCGGGCGTGCGGATCCTCCGCTACCGCGACGCGATGGTGCACGCGAAGACCGCGACCGTCGACGGCACCTGGACCACCGTGGGCACCGCCAACATCGACCGGCTCAGCCTCAGCGGCAACTACGAGATCAACGTGGAGACCATCGACCGCGGGCTCGCCGAGGTGATGGAGGAGATCTTCGCCGTCGACGAGTCGAACTGCCTCGAGCTGACGATCGGTGAGTGGGAGGCGCGCGACCTGCACCGCAAGTTCACCGAGTTCGTGCTCGCTCCCCTGCGCCCCCTGCTCTGACCCGGCCCAGATCTCGCGCTGACCCGGCCCAGATATCGCGTCGAGTCGTCCCGGATCTCAGGCCCGGTCGGCCGAGGGGATGTCGAGCACCGCCAGCAGCTGCAGCGCCTTGGCCTTGTCACCCCTGACCTTGAGCTGCCCCCTGAGCACCCCGGTGACCGGCGTGAGGTGACCGGTCGCCAGGCGTAGGAAGTCGTGGCCCGTGCACGTGATGGTCGCGTCGCGGCGCTCGGGCACCTCGGTGTCTCCCAGTCCGGGCCCGGCCGTGCTGCACACGCCGTCGGCGACGCGCACGACGTACCGCTCGCTCTCGCCGTCGTCGCGGCCGGTGAGTCGGAAGCCGATCGTCAGGGCGCAACGACCGGCCTTCCGGGAGTCGAGGAAGGCTGGCAGGCGGGTGAACACCTCCTCGAGGACGACATGGCGAAAGCCGCCCGACATCACCGATCGCAGGTGGGCGGCCGGGACGCCGACGAGCGTGCGGGCCACGGCCACCGGGTCCAGGGCCAGCGGGTCGACAGCGACGGGGTCGGCCTCCGTGCCAGGGACGATGAACACGCCGCCCAGCGCCAACGCGAGCTCGGCGTCACCGTCGACCACCAGCCGCCCCGACAACAGATCGAGACCGGCGTTGGCCCCGCCGCCGACCAGGTCGGGCAGGTGGCCCGCGGGCATCCGGAGCACCACGTCGACCGGCGCGTCGGCGTCGGTCCTCACCTCGACCACGCCGTCGGCGAGGACCGCGACGATGCGGGTGACGACGTCGCCGTCGTGGGTGAGGTCGAAGCGCACGTTGCCGCGCAGGGCGGCGAGCTTGTCAGGCAGTGCGTGCTCGGGGAGGCGCTCCAGCAGCGCGACTGCGTGCGCAGGGTCGAGCGCCGTCGTCGATGTTGTCTGTGTCACAGCGTCACAGTAACTGTGGTTCGGCCAGCTCGGGCCGGGTCAGCGCGAGATCTGCGCCGGGTCAGCGCGAGATCTGCGCCGGGTCAGGGGCGGGTGACGCGGGCGGGGAGGTGGGTGCGGGGTGCCATCCGTGCGCCGTGCCGCGGGCGGTGCAGGCCGGCCAGCCCGAGCAGGGTCGGCACGCGGCCCCGCTGCGGGCGCCACGGCTCGAGGTAGTCGGCCATCTCCTCGTCGGTGAAGGGGGTGCCGGTCAGCGCCCAGCCGACGTCCTTGGCGACGTGGTAATCGCCGAAGGAGACCGCGTCGGGGTCGCCGAACGCGCGCTGGCGCACCTCGGCGCAGGTCCACACCCCGATCCCGGGCAGGCTGCGGAGGCGCTGCTCGGCCTCCTCGCCCGACAGGGTCGAGGAGCGCTCCAGCGAGTCCGCGACCCGGGCAGCGGTGACGATCGCGCGCGAGCGGGCGTGGTCGACGTGCATCTTGAGCCACTCCCACGAGGGCACGGTGCGCAGCTGCTGCGGCGTGGGCTGCACCCACAGCCGCAGGGCGGCGCCGGGCCCGGGGGCGCGCTCGCCGTAGCGGTGCACCAGCATCCGGAAGCCGGCGAAGGCCTCCTGGCCGGTCACCTTCTGCTCGATGATCGAGGGCACCAGCGACTCCATCACCAACCCGGTGCGCCCCAGGCGCGCGTGCGGGTGGCGACGCCGGGCCTCGGCGAGCACGGGGTGGCGCGGCTCGAAGGCGCTCCAGTCGTCGTCGGCGCCGAGCAGCGCCGGCACCGCCTCCAGCATCCACTCCGCTCCGTCGCCCCACGCCTGGACGTGCACCTCGCCGTGGGCCGGGCGGGACTCCAGCGACAGCGTCACCGGGCCGAGCGGGGTGCGTACGCCGCGCCAGATCCGTCCGGCGTCGTCGACGCGGTACGTCGGGTCGCCGCGCCCGCGGCGCTGCTGGCCGGCGACGGCGGCGACCTGGCAGGGCCAGTCCGGGCGCCAGGTGCGGCGGCGGGGCTCGGCGGTCACGGCCCGACCGTACGTGATGGAACGTGTTCTAGTTTCGCGTAGTGTGCGGCCATGCCCCTGCAGATCCACGACGAGCAGCGCGTGCGCACGCTGACCCTCGACCGGCCCGACGCGCTCAACGCCTTCGACGAGGAGCTCTACGACGCCACGGCCGACGCGCTGCTGGCGGCGGCCGACGACCCGGGGGTGGCGGTCGTGCTGCTCACCGGCGCCGGGCGGGCCTTCAGCGCCGGCACCGACCTGGTCGAGATGCACCGGATGTCCACCGACCCCGACTTCCAACGCGGGGTGCACGGCTTCCCCGGGCTGCTCGACGCGCTGGTCGCCCTCCCCAAGCCGCTCGTGGTCGCCGTGAACGGGATCGGGCTGGGCATCGGCGCGACCGTCCTGGGCTTCGCCGACCTGGCGTTCATGTCGAGCACGGCCCGGCTGAAGTGCCCCTTCACCTCGCTCGGCGTCGCGCCCGAGGCGGCGTCGTCGTACCTGCTCCCGCGGCTCGTCGGCCACCAGGCCGCCGCGTGGATGCTGCTGTCGTCGGAGTGGATCAGCGCCGACGAGGCGCTGGCCGCCGGCCTGGTGTGGCGGGTCTGCGAGCCCGAGGAGCTGCTCGCCGAGGCCCACCGGCACGCCGTGCTGCTCGCGCGGCGCCCGGTCGCGTCGCTGGTGGCGGTCAAGCAGGCGATGACCGCTCCCCTGCGCGCCGGCATCGACGCGGCCCGCGAGCGCGAGAACGCCGCCTTCGCCGAGCTGATGGGCGGCCCGGCCAACCTCGAGGCGCTGGCCGCCTTCGCCGAGGGCCGCGAGCCGGACTTCACCGCGCTGCCGGGGTGAGAGCGGCGGTCGACCGGTGACGGTTGAATGAGACGGTGCTGCTCGCCGACGTCGTGACCACCTCCCAGGCCGTCGCCGCCACCCGCTCGCGCAAGGACAAGGTGGCCGCGCTGGCCGACCTCCTGGGGCGCACCGGCCCCGCCGAGGCCGAGACGGTCGCGGCCTACCTGGGCGGCACGCTGCGCCAGCGGCGTACGGGGTTGGGGTGGCGGTCGTTGCGTGAGCTCCCCGAGCCGGCGGACTCCCCCACGCTCGAGGTGCTGGAGGTGCATGAGCGCTTCGAGGAGGTCGCCGCGTTGGCGGGGCCGGGCTCGGCCGGCAACCGGGCGCGGGCGGTCGAGGAGCTCTTCGGGCGCGCGACCGCGGACGAGCAGGTCTGGTTGCGCGGCGTGGTGACCGGCGAGCTGCGCCAGGGCGCGCTCGACGCGCTGGTGCAGGAGGGCGTCGCGCGAGCCGCCGACGTGCCGCTCGCCGTCGTACGCCGCGCGGCGATGCTGTCGGGCTCGACCGTGGCCGTCGTGGTCGCCGCCCTGACCGAGGGCGAGGAGGCGCTGCACGCGATCGGCCTCGAGGTGATGCGGCCGGTGCTGCCGATGCTGGCCGGCTCGGCCACCGACGTGGCGGCGGCGATGACCAAGGCGCTCGGCAAGGGGGCCGAGCCGGGAGCCGAGGTCGTCGTGGACACCAAGCTCGACGGCATCCGCGTGCAGGTGCACCGCGACGGTGACGAGGTGCGCGTCGCCACCCGCAGTCTCGAGGACATCACCGCGCGGCTGCCCGAGGTGGTCGAGGTGGCGCGAGCGCTGCCGGCCCAGCGGTTCGTGCTCGACGGCGAGGCGCTGGCCCTTGACGACGCCGGCCGGCCGCGGCCCTTCCAGGAGACCTCGTCGCGCACCGCGCAGTCGGCCGGCGTGCACGTCACCCCCTTCTTCTTCGACGTGCTGCACGTCGACGGGGTCGACCTCCTCGACAGCCCCGGTCTCGTGCGCCTCGACGCCCTGCACGCGCTGGTGCCCGAGCAGCACCGGGTCGGCGGACTGCGCACGGGCGACCCCGAGGCGGCCCAGGCGTTCCTGGCCCGCGCCCTCGAGGCCGGCCACGAGGGCGTGGTGGTCAAGAGCCTCGCCGCGCCGTACGCCGCCGGGCGGCGCGGGTCGGGCTGGGTCAAGGTCAAGCCGGTGCACACCCTCGACCTGGTCGTGCTGGGCGTCGAGTGGGGCTCGGGCCGGCGCCGCGGCAAGCTCTCCAACCTGCACCTGGGTGCCCGCGACCCCGAGGGCGGGTTCGTGATGCTCGGCAAGACCTTCAAGGGGCTCACCGACGAGATGCTCGACTGGCAGACCGAGCGGTTCCTGGGGCTCCAGACGCACCGCGAGGGCCACGTCGTGCACGTGCGCCCCGAGCAGGTGGTCGAGATCGCCATCGACGGCCTCCAGCGCTCCACGCGCTACCCCGGCGGGGTGGCGCTGCGCTTCGCGCGGGTCGTGCGCTACCGCGACGACAAGAGCGCCGCCGAGGCCGACACCCTGGAGACCGTCCGAGCACTGGGCTGACGCTCACTGGTGGACGTTGGGGGCAGACAGGAGTAGGCGTCTTGTCTGCACCCCGGGTCCGCTGGGTCACTGCCTGGCTGACCGAGTCGCCCTTCGGGGACGACCTGGCTGAGCGTTGCGGGCCTGGTGGCCCGGGACGTGCAGATCGGCCATAGGGCTCAGCCGAGGAGGCCGCCGAAGTCGAGGAGGAACAGCCCGGCGAAGCCCGCCAGGTAGACCAGGCCGGCGTACGAGAGGTAGCGCAGCCCGGGGCTGAGCGAGCCCTCGCCGCGGACGAGGCTGAAGTTGAGCCAGGCGAAGACCGGGGCGGTGAGGAAGGCGCTGATCATGGCGAAGGTGAGCATGGTGGCCAGCGAGGCGCTCATCGCGACGATGATGACCAGCCCGACGCCGGTGATGCCGCTGAGCCACAGGTTGAGCGAGCGGCGGCTGAACTCGGGTTCGCGGCGCAGCAGGCGCAGCGACTCGGCGCAGGCGCGGGCGTAGCCGTCGATGACGGTGATGACCGTGCCGTACATGCAGGCGAACGCGATCACCGCCATCAGCGGCACCGCCCACTGGCCGATGGCCGTGCCGTACATCTGCAGCAGCTGGTCGACGTACGCCCCGCCCGCGGTGGCGACCTCCACCCCGGAGCCGTACTGGACCAGGGCGCCGAGGGCCAGGAAGAACAGGGCGAGCACCGCCGAGGTGGCGTAGCCGACGTTGAAGTCGAAGAGGACGTCCTTGGCGCGGCTGGGGTGGAGCTTCTGCTTGGCCTGGATCCACAGCGAGTTCAGCGCGCTGATCTCGATGGGCGCGGGCATCCAGCCCATCAGTGCCACCAGGAACGGCAGCGTCGCCCACGTCCACGGGGTCGGCTCGACGAAGCCCGCCACCCGCTCCGAGCCGGCCGAGGCCGCCATGAAGGTCGCGGTGATCGTGGCCAGGGTCAGGGTCACGATGATGACCTTGGTGACCGCGTCGAGGGCGCGGTAGTGACCGGCGACGAGCAACACCCACGCCGAGGCCATCATCGCCGTGGCCAGCGCGGGGATGCCGGGCGCCCAGCTGTCCGGGAGCATGAACCCGAGGATCACCGCTCCCAGCAGCCCGACCCCGGCGGTCGAGATCACCGAGCTCACGGTGGCGAGCACGAAGAAGACCCACAGGTAGCCGCGACCCTTGCGGGCGTAGCCCTCGACCAGCGACCGGCCGCTCTCGACGGTGTACTGCGGGCCGAACCGGAAGAACGGGTACTTCAGCAGGTTCGCCAGGACGATGACGAAGGCCAGCTGCCAGCCGAACCGGGCGCCGGCCTGTGTCGACGAGATCAGGTGGGACCCGCCGATCGCTGCCGAGGCCATCAGGATGCCCGGCCCCAGGGCCGCCATCCGCGACGCCCATGCACCCGGCTCGACCCGACGCGTCTCGGTCGAAGAACCCTCTGCCGTCTCTGCCATCGGCCGAAGCTAGCACCGGGGCCCTTCGGCTTTTCGAGCCGTGGGGGATGTGCGTCGCGGGATTCGGAGCCGGACGTGTGGAGCCTGGGATGAACCCGGTTGGTCCGTGGCTCCCCACACGTTTCCGCGCCGCCATCCCGCTCGAAGCGCGAGATCAGCTGGGTGCAGCGGACCAGCCGCCATGACCAGGTGGCGGCCTGTGTGCGGGCCCCGGTGCTGACCGTGATCGGTCAGAAGATCTCGCGCAGCCTGCTCTGCGCATGCTGGACGAGCCGAGCAGTCGCCATGGCCGGTCCGCCGGAGGTCTGCCAGCCGGCCCAGATGTCGTCCAGCACGTCCTGCGCGGTCCTGTACGGCGCGGGAGCGTGCAAGAGCCAGATCCGGCCCGCAGGGCGCGGGGGCAGCCCCAGCTCCGCCAGAAGTGCATTGGTGTCGTTCTCGTGGTCGGCATAGTCGGCTGCGGTCCAAGGCAGCCGTTCGCGCGGTCCACCGTCGCATCGCCTGGTCAGGTGCCGGACCCGACTGTCGCGGACCCACGCTCGTGCTTGCGCCGGCCAGATCGCAGGGACGAAGCACCACAGCGGCGCCTCGGGGACCGGTGTGTAGCCGTGAGCGCGGGCAGCCATGACCACTGGAAGGTCCTCCGGCCTGTCTGAGTCGACCGGTGTCCATCCGAAGACATGAGACCTCGGTTCGTCGTGCAGGCCCCAGTCGGCCTCGATCATGGCGCCATGCTCGCACAGCGTCGTCCCAGGCACCGGGCGAGAACGAAGAGCTCACATCGGCAGAGTCGCACGACTCGGTCCGTCACTCCGATGACCGCGCAGCACCCGAGGCGTCCGCGCCGTCCCCACGCTGGGCACGTCCGCGCGCCAGTGTCGTCGCAGTTCAGCGCGGGTGCGGCAGGGATCTCGGTGGCGCGGGCGGTGCTGCACGCCGCGATCGGCTGGTGCGAGACCAACACCGTCGAGGAGGCGACGTGGGCGGCGGGGTTCGGGGAGTCGGGGGCGACCTGGACTGCCCGGAGAAGATCGGTGGGGACGGGCGTCCGATGGTGGCGGCGTTCTCCGCCGAACCCCTCGCGGCGGCGATGGGGATCGCCACCACCTCCGCGCTGGCGCTGATGGCTGATGCGCTCGAGGTGGCGCACCGGCTGCCGCGGGTGATGGTCCGCGTGGAGGCCCTCGAGGTGCCGGTGTGGCGTGCGCGCAGCATCGCCCAGGCCACCAGCGGTCTCTCACCCGAGGCGGGCGCCCATGTCGACGCCGAGATCGCCGCCCGCGCCCACCGAGAGGCCGAGGAAGCCGTCCAGGAGTCCTGGGACGTGAGCCTGACCCACGCCGGGCAACGCGACGGGCGCTGGCTGGGCACCTCGTGGGTGCAGATCACCGGCGACACCCCGGAGCCCGGGCGGCGGTACGCCACCAGTGCCCTGATCCGTGGCTGGCTGACCGGGTCCCGGGTCACCGTGACCCCGGCCCTCGACCACATCGACCCCGACGACTCACCCGCCCGACCCCTGCCGACCCCGTCACACTCGTGCAACTCGGAGTTGCACGAGTCGTACACTCCCCCCATGAGCACCCGCGCCCACCAGACCGACGGTCGCAGGTCAGCGGCGGCCGCCCGTCGCCGCGCCCGTGAGGCGGAGATCCTGGCCGCGACCCGCGCGCTCTTCGACGAGCGCGGGGTCCGGGACGCCCAGATCGAGGACATCGCCCGAGCGGTTGGCATCAACCGCGCGATCGTCTACCGGCACTTCACCGGCAAGGAGGAGCTCTTCGCGCTCACCCTCGTCGGCTACCTCGACGAGCTGCGGGTCGACCTCGAGCAGGCTTCGACCGCCGCGAGCGCGCCGAGGGAGCGGCTGGCCGACATCGTGGGCGCCTTCGTCGACTACTCCTTGGCGCATCCCGCGTTCGTCGACTGCGCCCAGGCGCTGATGCGCCGCTCGGGGCCCGAGCTGCTCGACGAGATCTCCGAGAGCGCGCTGTTCCGCCTCGGCCGCGCCATCTCCGGAGCCCTCTCGGTCCTGTCTGGCGCCCTCGAGGACGGCGTCGAGGCCGGCGACTTCACCGTCACCGACCCCACGCTGCTGGCGAACACGCTCTACGCCAGCGGCCTCGGCGCGCTGCAGCTCGCCCGGGTCGGCATCCTGGTCAAGGAGGCCGCCCCGGGCGTGCCGACGGTCGGTGAGATCTCCGCGGCGCAGGTGCGCGAGTACCTCGTCGCCTCGGCGCTCGCGCTCGCCACCCTCAGATGACTCTCGGTGCGACCAGCGGTCAGGGAGCCTCGAGGATCGCGGTGACGCCCTGGCCGCCGGCGGCGCAGATGCTGATCAGGCCACGGCCCGAGCCCTTCTGGTGCAGCAGCTTGGCCAGGTTGGCGATGATCCGCCCACCGGTGGCCGCGAACGGGTGACCGGCGGCCAGCGACGAGCCGTTGACGTTGAGCTTGTCGCGGTCGATCGAGCCCAGCGGGGCGTCGAGGCCCAGGCGCTCCTTGCAGAACACCGGGTCCTCCCACGCCTTGAGCGTCGAGAGCACCTGCGAGGCGAACGCCTCGTGGATCTCGTAGAAGTCGAAGTCCTGCAGGCTCAGGCCGTTGCGCTCCAGCATCCGCGGCACGGCGTACGCCGGCGCCATCAGCAGGCCCTCGCCGCCGTGCACGTAGTCGACCGCGGCGGTCTCGGAGTCGACGAAGAACGCCCGCACCTCGAGGCCGTGCTCCTCCGCCCACTCCTGCGTGGCCAGCAGCACCACCGAGGCGCCGTCGGTCAGCGGCGTGGAGTTGCCGGCGGTCATCGTGGCGGCCTCGCCCTTGCCGAAGACCGGCTTGAGCTTGGCGAGCTTCTCGCTCGAGGAGTCGGCGCGCAGGTTGTTGTCGCGCTCCAGGCCGCGGAACGGGGTCACCAGGTCGTCCTGGAACCCGCTGTCGTACGCCGCCGCCAGGTGCTGGTGCGACGCGGCCGCCAGCTCGTCCTGCGCCTCGCGGGTGATCTGCCACTCCAGCGCGGTCAGCGCGGCGTGGTCGCCCATCGACAGGCCGGTGCGGGGCTCGCCGTTCTTGGGCAGGTCGAGCCCGATGTCGCCGGGGCGGATCGAGCCCAGGGCGGCCAGGCGCGACTTGGTGTCGCGCGCGGCGTTGACCTTCATCAGCTTCCTGCGCAGCTTGTCGCTGATCGCGACGGGAGCGTCGGAGGTGGTGTCGGTGCCGCCGGCGATGCCGGCCTCGATCTGGCCCAGGGCGATCTTGTTGGCGACCTGGATCGCCGCCTGCAGACCGGTGCCGCAGGCCTCCTGGATGTCGGTGGCGGGCGTCTCGGGCGCCAGGGCCGAGCCCAGCACCGCCTCGCGCGCCAGGTTGAAGTCACGCGAGTGCTTGAGCACCGCGCCGGCCACGACCTCGCCGAGGCGCTCGCCCTCGAGGCCGTAGCGGGAGACGAGGCCGTCGATCGCGGCGGTGAGCAGGTCCTGGTTGGACACGTCCGCGTAGGCGGAGTTGGACCGGGCGAAGGGGGTGCGGTTGCCGCCGATGACGGCGACGCGACGAGGAGAGGTAGCCATGCGCACATCCTTGCGCGCGCGGCCCCGCACAGAGAAGGGTGTGAGGGGCACGTCACGAAAAGTGGACTCGGAGTTACACATCTAGTTACATGCCCGGTAGTGCCACCCAGGCCCACAGGACTTCATGGAGGACGGACCCGCATGAGCGACAAGTACCAGAGCTTCAGCCAGTCGCCGATCGGCAAGCTGCTGGTCAAGAACCTCGGCCTGCCCGCCCCGATGCCGCTCGAGCGCTACACCCCCGGCGCCCCGCTGGTCGACGGCACCGTCGTCACCGGCGGCACCGGCCGCCTGGCCGAGTCGCTGCCGGGCCTGCTCGACACGCTGGGCATCGCGAGCACCGAGACGCCCGACGACACCACGTCGTACAAGGGCCTGGTCCTCGACGCCACCGGACTGACCTCGGCCGACCAGCTCGTCGCCCTGCGCGACTTCTTCACCCCCCTGATGCGCCGCCTGGCCACCTGCCCGCGCGTCGTGGTGCTCGGCACCCCGCCCGAACAGGTCACCGGCGCCGAGCGGGTCGCCCAGCGGGCCCTCGAGGGCTTCACCCGGAGCCTGGGCAAGGAGATCGGCCGCGGCGGCACGGTGCAGCTCGTCTACGTCGCCGAGGGCGCCGAGGCCGCGACCACCAGCACCCTGGGCTTCCTGCTCTCCCCCAAGTCCGCCTACGTCTCGGGCCAGGTGGTGCGCATCGGCGCCACCGGCTCCACCGAGGCCGCCCCGGTCGCCGACCAGCTGCGTCCCCTCGACGGCAAGGTCGCCCTGGTCACCGGCGCCAGCCGCGGCATCGGCGAGCAGATCGCCCGCGTGCTGCACCGCGACGGCGCCACGGTCGTCGGCGTCGACGTGCCGCAGGCCGCCAGCGAGCTGCAGGCCCTGATGAAGGAGCTCGACGGCGACTGGCTGACCCTCGACATCACCGGCAAGGACGCCCCGCAGCGCATCGCCCACCACCTCGCCGAGAAGCACGGTGGCGTCGACGTCGTGGTGCACAACGCCGGCATCACCCGTGACAAGAAGCTGGCGAACATGGGCGAGGACCGCTGGGAGTCGGTCATCGCGGTCAACCTCACCGCCCCCGAGCGGATCAGCCGCGAGCTCCTCGACCAGGGCGTCGTCAACGCCGGCGGCTCGATCATCGGCGTCGCCTCGATCGCCGGCATCGCCGGCAACGTCGGCCAGACCAACTACGCCACCTCCAAGGCCGGGGTCATCGGCCTGGTCGACTCCCTCAAGGACGAGCTGAGCGACGGCATCACCGTCAACGCCGTGGCCCCCGGCTTCATCGTCACCCAGATGACCGCCGCCGTGCCGTTCGCGACCCGCGAGGTCGGCCAGCGCCTCAACGCGATGGCCCAGGGCGGCCTCCCGGTCGACGTCGCCGAGACGATCGCCTGGTACGCCTCCCCCGGCTCGACGGCCGTCAACGGCAACGTCGTGCGGGTCTGCGGCCAGATGATGCTGGGCGCCTGACGTGGCCGGCCCCACCGTCGAGCGCGCCGCCCGCACCCACGACGGCAGCACCGGCGTCGGCACGCTGCTGCGCGCCGCCCTGCCGAGCCTCCCCGTCGTCGGCAGCCTGCCCGGCGTGCGCAAGGCCCGTCCCGAGGGCTTCGCCGGCCTCGCCCTCACCCGGCCCCCGGTGACCGTCGAGCGCGCCCACGTCGAGGCGTACGGCGACCTGTGCGGCTTCCCGCGCAAGGACGTCGCGCCGCTGACCTACCCCCATATGCTGGCCTTCGGCCTGCACATGGCGATGATGACCGACTCCGCCTTCCCCGCCCCGGCCATCGGCACCGTGCACGTGGCCAACACCGTGACCCGGCACCGCCACGTGGTCATCGGCGAGCAGGTCGCCGTCTCGGCACACGTCGGCCCCTCGCGCCCGCACGCCAAGGGCACCGTCTTCGACTTCGTCACCGAGGTCCGCGACGGCGACGGCGCGCTGGTCTGGGAGAGCTCCTCGGCCTACCTGCGCCGCGGCCGCGGCGACGCGGCAGCACCGGAGGGCACGGTCTTCCCCGACGCGCCCGCCACCGGCGCCACCTGGTCGCTGCCCGGCGACCTGGGCCGCCGCTACGCCGCCGTGTCGGGCGACCACAACCCGATCCACCTCTACCCGCTGACCGCGAAGGCGCTGGGCTTCCCGCGCCAGATCGCGCACGGCATGTGGAGCCTGGCGCGCTGCGTGGCCGCCCTGGAGAACCGGCTGCCCGAGGCGGTCACCGTCGAGGTCGCCTTCAAGAAGCCGATCCTGCTGCCCGGTCGCGTGGCATTCGGATCGCGCCCGCTCGACGACGGCTACGCCTTCTCGCTGACCGATCCGCGCTCGGGTGCCCCGCACCTGGCCGGCGTGAGCGGACCGGCCCGATCGTTGTAGGCCCCTGGGCATACTGGCAGGGATGACCGAGAAGCCGCACCGTCTCGAGATCGACTGGCTCAAGACCATGGCGGGCGCCCTGGCGGCCATCTCGTCCGCCGTGCTCCTCTCGACCCTCGGCGCGGCCGGCACGATCGCCGGCGCGGCCATCGGCAGCGTGGTCCTCTCGACCGGCAGCGCGCTCTACAGCCAGGGGCTGGCGCGGAGCCGTGACCGGCTCGCCCGGGCCCAGTCCACCGGGCTGCGCCGGGTGGGCGTCTCCCGCGCCGACGTGGAGGCGCTCGTCGACGAGCCAGAGCGCCTGCCCTGGCGCGAGCGGCTGTCGCGGCTGCCGTGGAAGCGGATCGGCCTGTACGCCGCCGGATTCTTCGCCGCCGCCGTGGTCACCATCTCCGCCTTCGAGCTGATCGCCGGGCGCAGCGTGGCGTCGTACACCGGCGGTGACGACTCCGACTCCCCCACGATCAGCCAGTTCGTGGGCGGCGGCTCGGGCACGCCCGAGGAGGAGCCGACCGGACCGGGCGAGCAGCCCGAGGACACCGATCCCGACGCACCCGCGCCGGCCACCCCCCAGCCGGACGACACGTCGTCCGGGACCCCCGCGGAGTCGCCCAGCCCGGCACCGGAGACCTCGCCGTCGCCCGCCCCGGAGCCGGCCGACCCGGTCGTCCCGACCGATCAGGTCCCGTCGGCACCCACCGTCGCCCCGGAGGAGTGAGCAGGCTCAGCGTGGTCGGCCGCACACGGTGCGCGCCACCATGGCGCGGGCCGCTGTCGGTCACGCGGCCTGGCGCTCCGAGACGGTCGCGCTCGAGGGGTTCCAGACTGGGCGTCGAGCCTCGACGCCCCTGCTCCGTGGTCGATCACCACGTGGTGGCCGTAGCCGCTGGGGCTGGTGGCGTTGGCCGTGGTGACGGGGCCCGTCGCCGGGGCAGGGTGCCAGCAGGGTAGACAGCAGGGTCGACAGGAGGGGCAGGCGCATGATCGGGGTCCCTCGGGGGCGGGGGGTCGGTCCGGTCACACGCTCCACAGGAGCGATCACTTGCCACATTGGTCACAAGGGCAACCAGGTGGCGTGCTCGTCGCGAACGGCAGCGTTGTCATGCTACCTGCGAGGGCGGATCAGGCCCTCCTGCGCCACCGTGGCGACCAGCGAACCGTCCTGGGTGAAGACCCGACCGATGGCCAGTCCCCGCCCGCCGTGTGCCGCGGGCGAGACCTGGTCGTAGAGCCACCACTCGTCGGCACGGAAGGGCTGGTGGAACCAGATGGTGTGGTCGAGCGAGGCCATCTGGGTCTGCTCCGGCCCCAGCGGGTGCGCCGCGAGGCTGGCTCCCAGCAGGCTGATGTCGCTGGCGTAGGTGAAGGCCGCCAGGTGGGCGGTCGGGTCGTCGCCGAGGTCGCCCTCGACCCGCAGCCACAGCCGCGAGCGCGAGGGGTGCACCGGGTCCTCGGGCAGGCCGCGCCCCGAGCTGCCGATCCAGCGCGCGCCCAGCGCGGCCCACTCCTTGGCCAGCGCGTCGGCCTCGGGCGTGCCGCCGCGGCGCATCATCTCCACCATGTCGACCGCGTCGTCGGGCGCCACCACCTCCGGCATCGTGTCCTGGTGCTCCAGCCCGTCCTCGGGGACCTGGAAGTTGGCGGTGAGGTAGTAGATCGGCCGGCCGTGCTGGCGCGCGGAGACCCGACGGGTCAGGAAGGAGCGCCCGTCACGGATCCGCTCCACGTCGTAGACGATCGGCACCTGCGGGTCGCCGGGCAGCAGGAAGTAGGAGTGCATCGAGTGCACGGTGTACGTCGGGTCGACGGTGCGGATGCCGGCGCACAGCGCCTGCGCCGCGACCTGGCCGCCGAAGACCCGGGGCCGGGTGGTGCGCACCGGCCGGCCGCGGTAGAGGTCGGCGTCGATGGTCTCGAGGTCGAAGAGACCCATGAGCTCCTCGAGCGGGGACTGCTCGCTCACTGTCCGTCCTCCTGGCGCATCCTGCGGATCAGGGCCTCCTGGCTCACCGAGGCCACCAGCAGGCCGTCGCGGTCGAAGATGCGGGCGTTGACCAGGCCGCGCCCGCCGGTCGCGACCGGCGAGTGCTGGTCGAAGAGCCACCACTCGTCGGCACGGAAGGGCCGGTGGAACCACACGGAGTGGTCGAGCGAGGCGACCATCACCTCACGGGTGCCGATGGTGATGCCCTGCGGCGAGAGCGCCGCGCCCATGATCGTGGCGTCGGAGGCGTAGGTGAAGGCCGCGGCGTGCAGCAGCGGGTCGTCGGGCAGCGGCTCGTTGACCCGCAGCCAGGTCTGCTGGCGCCCGGGCCGGTCCTCGTCGGGGGCCAGCAGGTCGTGGGAGGAGCCGACGTAGCGGAAGTCGAGCACGTCCCACTCGGTGAACGCCCCGTCGGCGCCGCGGATCTGGGCGTTGATGTCGAGCGACTCCTCCGGCCCGGGCACGTGCGGCACCCGGTCCTGGTGCTCGAACCCCTCCTCGGGTCGTTGCAGGTCGACGGTCATCACGTAGATCGGCCGCCCGTGCTGGCGCGCCAGCACCCGCCTGGTGGCGAAGGAGCGCCCGTCGCGCAGCCGCTCCACGTCGTAGACGATCGGGGCGGTCGTGTCGCCGGGCTGCAGGAAGTAGGAGTGCAGGGAGTGCACGACGTAGGAGTCGTCGACGGTGCGGTCGGCGGCCACCAGCGCCTGCGCGGCCACCTGGCCGCCGAAGACGCGCGGCAGCACCGACTCCTGCTGGGCGCCCCGGAAGAGGTTGTCATCGATGGTCTCGAGGTCGAGCAACGCGAGCAGCTCGGCGGTGGTGCGGGGCATCTCAGGCGAGATCCTCGTCGTCGGAGCGCGGGTCGGGGTTCTCCAGCTGCGCCAGGAACTGCTCGAACTCCTGGCCCAGCTGCTCGCCGGTCGGCAGCGGCTGGTCGCGGGCGAGCAGGTTGTCGCCGGACTCCTCGGCTCGCTCGAAGGCGTCGTACTGGCGCTCGAGGGCGGCGACCACGTCCCCGACCTCCTCGTTGGCCTCGAGGTAGCTGGTGATCTCGGCCTCGCGGTCCTCGGCCTCCGCGCGCAGCCCCGACAGGTCCACGGTCAGGCGCCCGGCGAGCTCGACCTGCTCGAGCAGCACCGCGGCGGCCTGCGGGTACTCGAGCTGGGCCAGGTAGTGCGGGACGTGGGCGACGAAGCCCTGCGCGGCGTGGCCCCACTCCCCCAGGCGCACCTCCAGCAGCGCCTGCGCGCTGCTGGGCACGCGCAGCTCACCGCGCCACGGGCTCGCGCCCAGCAGCAGCTCGGGACGGTTGGCGTGGTGGGTCACCGCCGTGGGGCGCGTGTGCGGCACCGCCATCGGCACCGATCCCATGCTGATCACGCGGGTCACCCCGAACCGCTCGACGACCTCGCGCACCGCGCGGCAGAAGCCCTCCCACCGGTTGTCGGGCTCGGCGCCGTTGAGCAGCAGGTACGGCGTGCCGCCGCTGTCACGCAGCAGCCGCACCACCAGGCGGGGGGCGTCGTAGGAGTCGTAGCGGTCGACCACGAACGAGATCGGGGGGCGGCGGGCCCGGTAGTCGTGCAGCCGGTCGACGTCGAAGGTCGCCACCACCCGACCGGTGCCGTCCTCGGTGCCGGCGACGTCGACGAGGTGCTGGGCGGCGCGGGCGGCGACGTTGCCGGCGTCGAGGAAGCCGTCGAGCACCACGACCATCGTCAGCGCGGACTCCTCGGAGGCGTCGATCTCGGCCACCTCGTCGACGATGTGCACCAGGCGGGTGTCGCTCACGGGTCTCCTCGGGTCGTGTGGGGCGGGCGCGGGGCGAACCGGACCCACGGCCACGATATTCCCTGCCGGTCCACGCGGGACGGGGTGTCCGGCCGGGCTTGGTTACCCAGGGGTAACCTAGCGTCGGCAACCAGCCACCCCACCCGTCACATCACAGCGACACCCAGGAGAACCGGTGCCCCGACAGCTACGAGAGGTCGTCTTCGTCGACGGCGTGCGCACCCCCTTCGGCAAGGCCAAGGGACAGTACGCCGAGACGCGGGCCGACGACCTCGTCATCAAGTGCATCCGCGAGCTGATGCGCCGCAACCCCTCGCTGCCGCCCGAGCGCGTCGACGAGGTCGCGGTCGCGGCCACGACCCAGATCGGCGACCAGGGCCTGACCATCGGCCGCACCGCCGCGCTGCTCTCGGGCCTGCCGCAGAGCGTGCCCGGCTTCGCCATCGACCGCATGTGCGCCGGCGCGATGACCGCGGTGACCACCACCGCCTCCGGCATCGCCTTCGGCTCCTACGACGTGGCCATCGCCGGCGGCGTCGAGCACATGGGCCGCCACCCGATGGGCGAGGGCGTCGACCCCAACCCGCGGATCATGTCCGAGCGCGTGGTCGACCCCGACGCGCTGGTGATGGGCAAGACCGCCGAGAACCTCCACGACCGCTACCCCTCGATCACCAAGGAGCGCGTCGACGCCTACGCCGTGCGCTCGCAGCAGAAGACGGCCGCGGCGTACGACGCCGGCACGATCCAGCAGGACCTCGTGCCGGTGGCGACCCGCTCGGCCGACGAGGGCTGGGGCCTGGCGCTGGGCGACGAGCCGATGCGACCGGGCACCACGCTGGAGTCGCTGGGCTCGCTCAAGACGCCGTTCCGCGCGCACGGCAAGGTGACCGCCGGCAACGCCGCGGGCATCAACGACGGCGCCACCGCGGCGCTGCTCGCCGACGAGGAGACCGCCCGCGAGCTGGGGCTGCCGGTGCGCATGCGCCTGGTGGCCTACTCCTTCATGGGCGTCGAGCCCGAGGTGATGGGCGCCGGGCCGATCCCGGCGACCGAGAAGGCGCTCAAGCAGGCCGGCCTGACGATCGACGACATCGAGGCCTTCGAGGTCAACGAGGCCTTCGCCGTGCAGGTCCTGGCCTTCCTCGAGCACTTCGGCATCGCAGACGACGACACCCGGGTCAACCCCTACGGCGGCGCCATCGCCATGGGCCACCCCCTGGCCTCCTCCGGCGTGCGGCTGATGACCCAGCTGGCGCGCCAGTTCGAGGAGCGCCCCGAGGTCCGCTACGGCCTGACCACCATGTGCATCGGCATCGGCATGGGCGGCACCGTGATCTGGGAGAACCCGCACTACACCGGAGAGGCAGCCTGATGAGCGACCTGACCACCCTGCTCGCCCGCGCCGAGGAGATCAGCTCCGACGCCGAGCGTGTCACCCAGGCGCACCTGCGCAAGCTCACCCTGCCCCGCGGGGCCGGCGTGATGGGCCTGATCACCCTCGACAACGGCGAGGACCACACCAAGCCCAACACCTTCGGGCCCCGTGGCCTGATCGCGCTCAACACCGCCATCGACGCGGCGCTGGCCGACGACGAGGTCACCGCCATCGGCGTGACCGGCAAGCCGTTCATCCTGGCCGCCGGCGCCGACCTGACCAGCATCGCCTCCAGCGGCGCCGCCGGCGTCCGGGTCGTGGCCGAGCTCGGCCACGCGGTCTTCCGCAAGCTGCAGGACGGCGGCAAGACCTCCTTCGGGCTCGTCAACGGCCTCGCCCTGGGCGGCGGCCTCGAGGTCGCGCTGCACTGCGACTACCGCACCGTGATGGACTCCGCGCCCGCCCTCGGCCTGCCCGAGGTCATGCTCGGCCTGGTGCCCGGCTGGGGCGGCGCCTACCTGGTGCCGAACCTGGTCGGTGCCGACACCGCGGTGACGCTGGTGCTCGAGAACCCGCTCAACAACGGCAAGACGGTCACCGGGCAGCAGGGCTTCGAGCTCGGCCTGGCCGACGCGGTCTTCGCGGGCGCCGACTTCCTCGAGCAGTCGCTGCTCTGGGCTGCCGACGTGCTCAACGGCGAGGTGCTCGTCGAACGGGCCGAGGTCGACCGCGGCGAGGCGTGGGACGCCGCCGTGTCGCGCGCCGCGACCGTCGTGCGCGCCCGCACCGGTGGGGCCAGCCCCGCCGCCGAGCGCGCGGTCGAGCTGATCGCCGCGGCCCGCAGCGCCAGCCGCGACGAGGGCTTCGCTGCCGAGGACCAGGCCCTCGAGGACCTCTCGCAGACGCCCGAGCTGCTGGCCAGCCTCTACGCCTTCGACCTGGTGCAGAAGCGCGCCAAGCGCCCCGCCGGCGCCCCCGACCGGTCCCTGGCCCGCCCGGTCACCAAGGTCGGCATCGTCGGCGCCGGCCTGATGGCCAGCCAGATGGCGATGCTCTTCGTGCGCCGCCTCGAGGTCCCGGTCGTGCTGACCGACCTCGACCAGGAGCGTGTCGACAAGGGCGTGGGCTACGTGCACGCCGAGATCGACAAGCTGCTGGCCAAGGGTCGCATCGGTCAGGACAAGGCCAACCGCCACAAGGCACTGGTCACCGGTGCCGTCGACAAGGCCGAGGTCTTCGGCGACGCCGACTTCGTGATCGAGGCCGTCTTCGAGGAGATGTCGGTCAAGAAGTCGGTCTTCGCCGACGTCGAGAAGGTCGTCTCGCCGACCTGCGTGCTGGCCACCAACACCTCGTCGCTGTCGATCTCCGAGATGGCCGCCGACCTCGAGCACCCCGAGCGGGTCGTCGGCTTCCACTTCTTCAACCCCGTCGCGGTGATGCCGCTGCTCGAGATCGTGCAGGGCACCGCCACCGACGACGCCACGCTGGCCACGGCCTTCGCCACCGGCAAGGCGCTGAAGAAGACCACGATCCTGGTGCAGGACAGCCCGTCCTTCATCGTCAACCGGCTGCTGGGCCGCTTCATGAGCGAGGTCAGCCGGGTCGTCGACCAGGGCACCCCGATCCAGACCGTCGACGGCTCCTTCGCCGGCGTCGCGCCGATGCCGCCGTTCACGCTGATCGCCCTGGTGGGCCCGGCGATCGCGCTGCACAACACCGAGACGCTGGCGGCAGCCTTCCCCGACCGCTTCTACGTCTCGCCGGCACTGGAGCGGGTCGTCGAGGCCCGCAAGAGCGCCTACTTCGGCCCCGACGGCACCTTGGACCCCGAGGTCGAGGCGCTCCTGGAGACCCCTGCCGACCCGGTCGTGCTGACCCAGGAGCAGGTGCGCACCCAGGTCCTCACCGGCCTGGCCGAGGAGGTGCGCCTGATGCTCGACGAGGGTGTCGTGGCCGGACCCGAGGACCTCGACCTGGCCATGATCACCGGCGCCGGGTTCTCCTTCTGGAACGGCGGGCTCACGATGCTCCTCGAGCGCGAGGGCCTCGGCTCCTTCCACTAGCCGTAGGTCGCCACCATCAGGCGCGCGGCACGCACAGCGAGCCGGTCCTCGTCCAGGCCCACCAGCCGCTCGAGGGCCGGCTCGTCGCCACCTGCCTCGAGCAGCTGCCAGAGCACCTGCGCCCCGAAGGCGTCGGCCAGGTGCTCCGCAGCCCACCACGACAGTCCGTAGTGCGCGGTGGAGCCGTCGGCGTTGAAGGTCTCACCGTCGGGCATCCGCACCCGCCCGGTCCCCAGCTCGGCGCGCGCGGCCTGCAGGGCGGCCTCGGACAGCGCCCGGTCCTCGGGTGCCAACGGACGCACCGACACCCACTCGGCGATCCCCTCGGCCAGCCACACGGGCGCGTCGTCGTCGCGGGCGCCCACCGCGACGTGGGTGACCTCGTGGCGCAGCAGCCGGTCGCGGCTGCGTCCCTGCGCGGAGGTGCGCTCCGCGCCCACCGAAGCGAGCACGCGAGGGTTCAGCACGATCCTGGTCGAGGCCAGCGGCGAGTCGGGCTCGCGCGGATCGGCGGCCACCGGCACCGCAACCGCGTCGAGGGCCTCGGCGTCACCGCCCGGCAGGTCGGCGACCGAGGCCAGCGCGGCGGTGGTCGACAGTGCGTAGAGCACCACCCGGCTGCTCCAGTCGAAGGGCACCACCGCACCGACGTCGGCGACGGCTCGCTGGGTGGCGTCGAGCAGTCCCGGGGCCGCGGCCGACGCTGGCGTCGTCGAAGATCCCCAGCACGCCGGCGACCTCGCGCACCTGCACCGGGCCGCGGTCCCAGGGCTGGGGCACCACCTGGTTGCGCTCCTCCCAGGCCGCGTCGGTCACCGAGGCGAGGCGCAGCCGGCCCCGGGCCCCGCGGCCCGGTTCGAAGAGGTAGCGGTCGCGAGCCACGACCGGCACGTCGTCGTAGCCGCGCAGCTGCAGGCGCACCTCGACGACCACCCAGTAGGAGTCGTCGACGCGCAGCACGTCGGCGGGGTCGAAGCGGTACTCGACCCGCTCCAGCGGCAGCTGCAGCAGGTTGTCGAAGTACTGCGCCTGCTCGAGCGCGGAAGTCGGCCGGCCCGGGGGCCAGGGCTCGCTCGAAGCGGCCCCGGTCCCGACGGCGTACGCCGGCGGCGCGCAGGTCGAGCGTGCGCTGCACGGCCGAGACCACCTCGCGCGGCGCGGGCTGCGCCGAGCTGGTCGGTGCGCGTGCCCCGGGCTCGTCCTCGCCGGCCAGCAGCGCGCACGAGGACGCCGAGGACCAGCGACAGCACGAGCGCCGTCAGCAGGACCAGCAGTCCCCTCCCCAGGGGTGCGAGCGTCTCTCCCGTGCCCCGGTGCGCTCAACCGGGTGCCCGGCGCCGTGATCAACCGGGGTGCCCGCCGCTCCAGCGGGGACCCGTCGACATCGCCTCGACGATGCCGCGGGCCAGCGACTGCGGGCTGAGCCCGATGCGCTCGAGGATGACCGCGCGCTTGGCGTGGTCGAGGAACTCCTGCGGGATGCCGTGCAGGCGCACCGGCGTGGTCACCCCGGCGGCGTTGAGGGCCTGCAGCAGGCTGGCACCGCAGCCGCCCTGCACGCCGTTGTCCTCGACGCTGACCACCAGCCGGTGCTCGCGCGCCAGGTCGACGAGGGCCGGGTCGACCGGCTTGACCCAGCGCGGGTCGACGACGGTCACGCCGATGCCCTGGGCGACCAGCCGGTCGGCGACCTCGACGGCGGTGGTGGCCATCGAGCCGACGGCCACGACCAGCACGTCGCGGGCGCCGGTGCGCACCAGCACGTCGCAGCCGCCGGCACGGTCGACGGGCTCGATGTCCTCCGGCGGCGGGCCCTTGGGGAAGCGCACCACGGTCGGGGCGTCGTCGACCGCGACGGCCTCGTCGAGCAGCTCGCGCAGGCGGGTGCGCGTCGCGCGGGGCGGCCAGGCGCAGGCGCGGGCACCACCTGCAGCACCGACATGTCCCACATGCCGTTGTGGCTGGCGCCGTCGTCGCCGGTGACGCCGGACCGGTCGAGCACGAACGTGACGCCGCAGCGGTGCAGCGCGACGTCCATCAGCACCTGGTCGAAGGCGCGGTTGAGGAAGGTGGCGTAGACCGCGACGACCGGGTGCAGCCCACCCATCGCCAGGCCGGCCGCCGAGGTCGCCGCGTGCTGCTCGGCGATGCCGACGTCGAAGGTGCGCTCGGGGAAGTGCGCCTGGAACTTGTCCAGGCCCACCGGGTGCATCATCGCGGCGGTGATCGCCACGACGTCCTTGCGGCGGTGGCCGATCTCGACGATGTCGTCGGCGAAGTGGTCGGTCCAGATCCGGCCGCGGGCCTTCTCCTCGCCCGACTCGATGTCGAAGGGCTGCGGGGAGTGGAACTGGTCGGCCTCGTGGCGCTCCGCGGCGTCGTACCCGAAGCCCTTGCGGGTCAGGGCGTGCACGATCACCGGGGCGCCGTACTTCTTCGCCTGGCTCAGCGCCGTCTCCATCGCCGCCCGGTCGTGGCCGTCGACGGGGCCGATGTACTTCAGCCCGAGGTCCTCGAAGAGGCCCTGGGGCGCGAGCGCGTCCTTGAGCCCCTTCTTCATGGCGTGCAGGGCGTCGTAGGCGGCCGTGCCGACGCCGGGCACCGCGTTGAGGCGGCGCTTGACCATGTCGAGCAGGGTGCTCGTAGCGCGGATCGGTGCGCAGCGAGGTGAGCGCGGTGGCCAGCCCGCCCACGGTCGGGGTGTAGGAGCGGCCGTTGTCGTTGACGACGATGACCAGGCGGCTGCTCTGGGCGACCGCGATGTTGTTGAGCGCCTCCCAGGCCATCCCGCCGGTGAGCGCGCCGTCGCCGATGACGCGCCACCACGTGGCGGTCCTCGCCGCGGATCGCGTAGGCCTTGGCCAGGCCGTCGGCGTAGCTCAGCGCGGTGGAGGCGTGGGAGTTCTCGACGATGTCGTGCTCGGACTCGGCCTGGCTGGGGTAGCCCGGAGAGGCCGCCCTCCTGGCGCAGCGTGTCGAAGTCGCCGGCCCGGCCGGTCAGCATCTTGTGCACGTAGCCCTGGTGGCCGGTGTCGAGGACGACCCGGTCGCGCGGGGAGTCGAAGACCCGGTGGATCGCCATGGTCAGCTCGACCACCCCGAGGTTGGGGCCCAGGTGGCCGCCGACCTTGGAGGTCGAGCGGACCAGCAGGTCACGGATCTCGCTGGCCAGCGTCTCGAGCTCGGCGTCGTCGAGGCTGCGGAGGTCACGCGGTCCCGAGATGGACTCGAGGATCGACATGGGGCTCCTTGCTGTCGCGGCGGGGGTGGGCTGGCAAGTCTAGGGGGCGTCCCTCATCGGCGCAGAACCGCGACGGCGGGCTCGAGGAGGCTGCCGATCCACACGGCCCCGTCGTGCTCACGGACGCCGGTGGCCATGTGGAAGCCCTCGGCAGGCAGGTCGTGGTCGTGCACCAGGCGGCCCGTCGTCGTCGTAGGCCTGGACCCGGCAGGTGCGCGCGGGCTTGGGCTGCAGCCGCTGCGGGATCCGCGTCACCTGGCGGCGCAACCAGGGCGGGCCCTGCTGCAGCCGCTCGACGACCGGGTCGCGCGGGCTGGCGATGGCGACCCAGATCAGCCCGTCGCTGCCCCGGGCGATGTTGTCGGGGTAGCCGGGCAGGTCGGCGACCAGCAGGTCGCGGCTGCCGGCCCGCTCGCCGGTGATCCAGTGCCGCACCAGGGTGCGGCCGCCGGTCTCGGCGACCACCACGAAGGACTCGTCGGCGGCCAGCGCGACGCCGTTGGCGAAGGCCAGCCCGTCGAGCACCACGCTGACCTCGCCGCTGGTGTCGAGGCGCAGCAGCCGGCCGGTACGGGTGTCCTGGACGAAGTCGTCCTTCCACTGCTCGATCGAGAAGCGGGTCGAGGAGTCGCTGAACCACACGGTGCCGTCGGAGGCGATCGCCGCGTTGTTGCAGAAGACCATCTCGCGTCCACCGACCTCGTGGACCACCTGCTCGACATCACCGGTGGCCAGGTCGACGCGCAGCAGCCCGCGGCGCGCGTCGCAGACGAGCAGCCGGCCGTCGGGGTGCAGCTCGAGGCCCAGCGGCCGGCCGCCGGTGTGGGCGACCCGGTCGATGCGGCGCCCGTCGTGGGAGAGGCGGAAGATCGCGCCGTCCTCGGTGCCGGAGAGCACCGAGCCCTCGTGCGGGCCGTCGGCCAGCACCACCACGTCCTCGGCGCCGTGGCCGGGCAGCGGGTGGATCTCGAGTCTCGTGGGCGTCGGGGAGGTGGTCACTGGCACAGCCTGTCGTAGAGGGGTGAGGTCAGGAAGAGTGGCAGCAGCAGCCGCCCCGAGACGGTCAGGTCCTTCTCCAGGACCGCCCGTGGGGCGACGAAGACCATCTGGCGACCCTCGCCGCAGACGATGTCGGCATCGGCCAGGTCGACGGCTCCCGCGAAGAGGTGCACCGTGTCGTCGCCGCCGCAGGCGGGGCTGTGGAACGTCCACTCCCCCGCCGGCTCGAGGCCGGTGGTCAGCTCGCACCCCGGTCTCCTCGGCCAGCTCGCGGTAGGCCGCCTGCTCCGGGGTCTCCCCCGGCTCGATCGAGCCGCCCGGCAGGCCCCACTTCTCGGGGTCGATGACCGGGTGCTCGTCGCGCTCCTGCATCAGCAGCCAGCCCCGACGATCGACCAGGGCCACGCTCGAGAACCGGTGCACGCGCCCCACCCTAGGGGCGAGCGGTCACAGGCGCGCGATGAAGCGCCGACCTCGCAGGGCCTCCTCGACCAGCCCGACCGCGCGGCGTACGCCGGCGAGCCGGGCGTCCTCGATCAGCCAGGTCTGCACGGCCGCCTCGACCACGTCGGGGGTGGCGACGTCGCGCAGCTCGGAGCGGGCCTCGCTCAGCCCGCGGCGCGCCGCGGCCTGCCCGGCCTCGACGTGCAGCACCGCGAAGCGGGCCAGCACCACGACGTGCTTGCGCAGCCCCGGGTAGCCGCGGAAGTCGGGGGGGCACAGGTCGAGCAACCAGCTGGCCGCCGTGGCCTCCCAGTCGGGCGCGTCGGGCGGACGCACCTCGACCGGCCAGCCCGGCGGGGCGACGTGGGTGCCGGCATGGCGCGACCATGCCGCGATCGGCGCGAGGCCGGGTCGAACGCACGTTCGACCACTAGTCGCGCGCCGTCCTGAGGGGGTCAGGCGGAGGTGGTGAGGAAGCTGAAGCGGACCTTGCGGTCGGGGTTGTCGACGTTGAGGTCGACCAGGCAGATGCTCTGCCAGGTGCCGAGCGCGAGCTGGCCGTCGAGCACCGGCACCGTGGCGTACGGCGGCACCAGGGCCGGCATCACGTGGGAGCGGCCGTGGCCGGGGGTGCCGTGCTGGTGCTGCCAGCGGTCGTCGGCGGGCAGCAGGTCGCCGAGCGCGGCGATCAGGTCGTCGTCGCTGCCGGCGCCGGTCTCGAGGATGGCGATGCCGGCGGTGGCGTGCGGCACGAAGACGTGCAGCAGCCCGTCACCGCGTCCGGCGCACCACTGCTCGGCCTCGCGCGTCAGGTCGACGACCACGTCGCGACCGCCGGTGTGGATGCTGCGGGTCTCGGAGTCCATCTCGTCTCACCTCTCCAACCAGGCCGTGAAGGCCGTGGGCTCGTAGGGACGGCCGAGGAAGTCCTCGACCAGGTCGGCGGCGTCCTTGCTGCCGCCGGCCGCCAGCACCCGGTCGCGGTAGCGCAGCGCCACCTCGGGTGCGAACAGGTCGCCGGGGTCGAAGGCCGAGAAGAGGTCCTTCGCGATCACCAGGCTCCACATGTAGGTGTAGTACGCCGAGGTGTAGCCGCCCAGGTGACCGAAGCCGCAGTGGAAGTGCGAACCGGGCAGCGCCGCCCACACGGCGTACTGCTCGGAGAGCTCGCGCGAGCGGTCAGTCAGGTCGGCGGGCAGCTCGGCGTGGAAGCGGTAGGAGACCGAGGCGTAGTACATCTGGGTGCGGGCGTGGACGCCCTTGCCGAATTCTTCGGCGGCACGCATCCGCTCGACCAGCTCGGCCGGGATCGCGTGCCCTTCCTCGTCGGTGGCGAAGCCGGCGAGCACACCGGCGTCCCACGCCCACTCCTCGAGCATCTGGCTGGGCGCCTCGACGAAGTCCCACTCGGTGGCCACGCCGGAGAAGCGCACCCATTCGTGGCGTCCGGCGAGCACGTGGTGCAGCAGGTGGCCGAACTCGTGGAACAGCGTCACCACCTCGGAGTGCTCCATCAGCCCGCGCCCGAAGTTGCAGACCAGCACGCCCTCGGGCAGCTGGCGCCCCGCCACACCGCTGACGAGGTCGAACTGCGCGGCGTGGTTGTACTTGCCCGGGCGGGGGTGCAGATCGAGGTGGATCCGTCCGAGCGGCTCGTCGGCCCCCTCCAGCGCGACGTCGTACGCCGCCACCTCGGCGTGCCAGGTCGGCGCGTCGTCGACGGGGGTCCAGGTGAGCCCGAAGAGTCGGCCGGTGACGTCGAGGAGGCCCTGGCGCACGCGGGCGAAGTCGAAGTAGCGGCGCACCTCCTGCGCGTCGACCTCGTAGCGCTCGCGGCGCACGGCCTCGGTGTAGAACCGCGCGCCGGAGACGTCGAGCCGCTCGAGCCCGGGCTGGTCGAGGCGGGCCCGCTCGAGCAGCACCGCGGCGTCGCGTTCGGCCGCGGCGCTGGCGTCGTGGGTGATCTGGTCGATGAAGTCGGCGATGGCCGCGCCGGTGCCGATCATCTTGACCTCGGCGTCGAAGGCGGGCCAGCCGGCGTAGCCGAGCAGGCGGGCGCGCTCGTCGCGCACCGCGAGCAGCTCGCTCAGCACCTCGTCGTTCTCGGGCCAGGCCAGGTCGAGGAACGCCCCCATCACGGTGCGGCGGGCCTCGGCGTCGGTCGAGAAGGTCAGGAACGGGTGCGTGTCGGGGTAGTCGGTGGTGATCGCGACGGTGCCGTCGTCAGCCGACCGGGTGCGCCTCGACGTAGTCGGCGGGCAGGCCCTGCAGGGCGCTCGCGGGCACCCGCGTGGTGCGGGCGCCGTCGCGGATGTGGCGGCCGAAGGCCTGGGCGAGGTCGTCCTCGCGCTCGCCCAGCACCCGCAGCCGCTCGCGGGTCTCGTCGTCGCGGTCGACGCCGGCGCGGCGGAAGGAGCGCAGCGCGTCGTCGAGCACGCGCCAGGCCGCGTCGTCGAGACCGTCGCGGGGCACCGCCTCGAGCCGGGCGAAGACCTCGGGGTCGAGCATCAGCGCGGTGCGGAAGCGGTTCGCCTCCTGCTCGGCCGCCTCGGCCGCGTCGCGCAGGTCCCCGTCGGGGTGGACCTGGCTGAGCAGCGAGGAGGCCGCGAAGGCGTTCGCCAGCGAGACGTGCAGGTCGTTCCACAGCGTGAGGGCCCCCGCGGTGCCGGGCTCCAGGGCGCGCAGCGCCTCAGCCGTGCGAGCCGCCTCGGCGAGCGGCGCGGAGGTGCGTTCGGTCAGGAACGACGACCAGCCGGCGGAGTCGTCGGCGGGCGGCAGGTCGAGCGGGGTGGAGGTCACGTCGGCAGGCTACCCATCCCCTCCCCCTGCGAACCGTCGGCGTCGGGCACCCCGCCGGCGCAGCTGGCGAACGGCTCGGGAGCGGTCTCCCCGGCGCCGAAGGTGTCGATGAACAGCGGCAGCCGCGGGTCGTCGGCGCCGGTCAGCGCGCAGCTGGCGGCCCCACACCGTGACCACCACCGGCGCGTCCAGCCCGTCCCACGGCGAGAGGATGCCGTTGTCGGGCAGCAGCGCCTCGAGCCGCTCGACGTCGGCGGCCGAGGTGCCCGGGCGGTAGGTGATCCAGGACGGTGCCGTGCTCGAGGTCGTGCACGCACGTTCTCGTCGCGCACCTGCGTCTCGTAGGCGCCGCAGTCGAGCCAGACCGGTCGGCGTGCTGGCCACCGACCGGCGGGTCCTGCTCGTAGTCGACGTCGCCGTCGCCGTCGACGTGGGTCGGTGGGCAGGTCGTCGTACACCCGCACCTGGTCGAGGCGTGCGGTCGACGGGCTCGGCGAGCGGCGCGGCACGCACCGCCGCGGCGGTGACGATCAGCGCGGCGAGCAGCAGCGTGACCAGCAGCGCCACCAGGGTCCGCCGGGTCGCCGGGCGGGTGGGGGTGGGCCGAGCGGCGCGCTGTACGGCGGCGGCCTCGGCATCACTCTCGAGCAGCCGCTCGACCCGCTCGACCTTGGCGCTGAGCTGGCCGTCCCAGCCGGGCCGGATGTCGGCCTTGAGCACCAGCCCGACCCGCGGGGAGACCTCGGCGACGACGTCGACGGCACGCTTGACGACCGCCATCACCTCGTCCCACTCCCCCTCGACGTTGGTGAACATCGAGTTCAGCTCGTAGGGCAGGCCGGACTCCTTGACGACGCGGACGGCGGCGGCGACCGCCTCCGAGACGCTGCCGGTCTCGTCGGCGGCGGTGGGCGAGATGCTGAAGGCCACGATCATGGGGCGAACGGTAGCCGTCAGCGCCGCACGGCCGCCGACCACTCCGGGTGCAGGTCGGGCAACCGCTGACGCAGCCGGGCCAAGCGCGGCGTGGGTCTGCGACTTCACCGTCCCTCGCGAGACCCCGAGCGTCTCTGCCGTCTGCTGCTCGCTGAGGTCGTCGAGGTAGCGCAGCACCACCACAGCGCGCTGCTTGGGCGTCAGCGTGGCCAGGGCGTCTCGCAGCACCCACAGGTCCTCACGGTCCGGGCCGGCGACGGAGGACAGCACGTCGGGGGTCGCCTCGACGCTGGTCTCGCGCCAGCGGCGTCGTCGCCACCGGCTGATGTTCTCGTGCACCAGCACCTTGCGCACGTACGGCTCGGGGTCGCCGGCGATCCGCGACCAGCGCGGCACCACCTTCGCCAGCGCGACCTGCACGAGGTCGTCGGCGTCGTGCACGTCGCCGGTCAGCAGGTACGCCGTGCGCAGCAGCGCCGCGCGGCGGGCCACGACGTACTCGGTGAAGGAGCCGGGAGCCGGCTCAGGGCTGCGCACGACGCCTCCAGCGCAGCAGGCCCAGGACGGCGACGAGCGGGACGCCGACCAGCAGGGACCACCGCACCCGCGGGTCCATCGGGCTGCCCGGCTCGGGAGCCGCAAACACCTCACCGGCCCAGGCCTGGTCGGCGAAGACGGTCCCCGGGGCCAGGTTCGTCGGCTTGGCCTGCACCAGCGGCTCGACCTCGCCGGTCGTGACGTCGATCAGCTGGTAGACCTCCGACGGCGTCCCGTCGCGCAGGGAGCGCACCACGACGTGGCCCTCGTCGCGCCAGCCCATCACCTCGTGGGCCTCGGCGTCGCTGGTCGGCCGGAGCTCGATCGAGGTGTCGGTGCCGACCTCCCCCACTGCGACCTGTCGAGCGACGGTGTCGCTGACGTCGGCCGCATCCGGGTCCAGCGTGGCTGCGACCTGATCACCCGAGGGGCTCAAGGCCACCGGCCCCTCGGTGCGCGTGCCGAGGTCGAGCACACGACGACGATCAGGGGTCAGCAGCTGCACCCGCTCGCCCAGGGCCGACACCAGCGTCCCGCCCGAGCTCGTGGCGCCGTGGAGGCTGGGGACCGCCCGCCCCTCGAACGTGCGCGGATCGTCGAGGCCGACCCGCCAGCTCGCGGTGGTGCCGTCGATGCCGTTGCTGCCCCGCGCCCCGGCCAGCTGGAACCACGAGAACCACAGCGTGCCGTCGGCCCACGCCAGGGCCTCGGCCAGCAGACCGTGCTCGGTGGGCACCCCGTGGCGCACCACGTCGCCGGTCACGAGGTCCTGCACCGCGACACCCACCACCACCGACCCGGCCTCACGGTTGGGCTCGTCCTCGGGCCGGCCCTCGAGCCAGTAGGCGACCCTCCGCCCGTCCGGCGACAGCGCCACGGTCTCCTCCACCATGTCCTCGATCTGCGTGGCCCTGCCGGGCAGATCGAGGAACCGGTACTCACCGGACTCCGACGACACCCCGACCAGCGCCATCTCCCCCGCACCCCAGAGCGACTTCCGGTAGCCACCGACGATCGCGGACAGCACTCCCGGCGCCTCGCCGTCGGTGCCCGGCAACCAGCCGGGGGCGTCGTACAGCTGGTCAGGCAGGCGCGGGGCGCCATCGGTGGCGCCGGCGGGAGCCGGAGCGAGGTCGTGCGAGGCGAGACGCTGGGCGCCGACGCCGACGGCCAGCACGACCACGGCGGCCGCACTGGCCACCACGGCGGTGACGACACGGCGCCGACGTTGCCAGGCGCGGCCCCGCGCCCAGGCCTGGTCGGCTGGCGAGTGCGCTGCGTCGCGCAGGCCGAGCTCGGCCAGCTCGTCGAGGCGGTGGCGCAGGTCGGTGGTCTTGCTCACGGGGTGCTCCTCCAGGTGGGTTCACCCTCTCCTACGCCTCGACCGGCACGGGAGGTTGGCACCGGCACGACATCGACCTGGAGCAGTCCCCGCAGCCTGCTCATCGCGTCGCGCGACTGCGACGTCACGGTGCCGACCGCGATGCCCAGCGCCTGAGCGGTCCGCGCCTCGGCGGTCGTCGACGTAGCGCAGCACCACGACCGCGCGCTGCCGCGGGGCCAAGGCGAGGAGCGCGGCGCGGACAGCCGCCGACCCGTCGGGCAGACCTGAGATCTAGGTGCGGCGGTGGAATCCGACCCGGTTGTCGGTGCCGATCCTGGCCTCGTACTCCGGGTCATGGATACGCCGGTGGTGGAACGGGCACAGCAACCTGCCCCTGGCCAGGTCGGTGTGGCCGTGACAGGCCCAGGGGTCGTCGTGGTGGGCGTGGCACATCGCCGGGGGCACGTCGCAACCGTGCGCGGTGCAGCCCTTGTCGCGGACGCCCATCGCGATCCGCTGACCGGGGGTGAAGTACCGCTTCGCTCGACCCACGTCGAGCGGCTGGCTCTTCCCACCGAGCACCACCGGTACGACGCCGGCCTCGCACGCGAGACGCCTCGCGGTGGCAGCACTGATCCGGTCACCGGTGTCGAGCGTGGCCGCCGCCAGGCCGCCCTTGAGGGAGTCGAGGGTCATCGTGACCACCACGGTGGCGTTCACGCCGCCCGCCTTGGGCAGCTCGTGGGGGTCGAGGCGTTCGACGAGCTCCACGAACGCCGCACCGAGTCGCTGCGCGGTCGGGCGGCGTACCGGCACCGGCACCTGCTCCTCGTGCTCACCGTCGACGTCGGCGGTCTCGGCGGCACGGGTCGCGATCTGGTGCTTCGGGGCGGCAAAGGCGAGCAGCGCCCGCTCCAGCATCTGACCCACCAGCAGCGGCACCGTGAAGCTGCCCTTGATCCGACCCTGCCCGTCCTCGCGCATCCGGAACACCGCCGACTTCTCCGCCTCCCGCTCCTCCTTCGCGAGCTGCTCGGCCTCCCACGACTCAGCCACCTCGGGTGCGACCACCTCCAGGATCCGGCGCCCCAGCACCCGCAGACCCTTGGCGTCATGGATCTCCGCGAAGGAGACCAGCGCCTTGGTCGCCTGCTCCAGCACGCCCGGATCGAGGTCGTCGGGCAGCTCGTCCAACGCCGTGCAGATCACCGACGCCTGCTCCGCGATGACCTCACCGCGCCCGAGCGCCTCCCGCACCAGCTCGTACCGGTCGAGCCCAGCCGCGAGGCGCACCTCTCGGAACGACTCCCGCTTCGTCGACCGCGTCGCGTTCGCGTGCCACACCGCCACCGACGGCGACGCATTCACCTCGCCCACCGCCACCGTCTCGGCGTGCGCCAGCAGACGCGAGCGCACCTCCACCAGCCGCGCCTCGGCCCGAGCGATCTCCACCAACGCCTCGGCCGTCGCGGTCTGGCTCATCGACCACGCCGGCGTACCCGTCACCTCGTCGAGGGCGGCGTGCACCCGCGCGACAGCACCGCCGATGGGGTGCGCCGCGGTGGTGGACATGAGTGAAGTATCCCAGGGCCCACCGACAAAACACCAGGTCAGAAGCCGTTTTCCACAGGCTGATCGAAAACTTTCTCGAAGACTTGTCGTAGGCTCTCGTGAACCTGGACGCGGCCGTCGAGGCGGTGCCCGCCAGATCGTCCACAGAAGCCCGGTTCGACGCGATGTCTGGGCCGGGTGAGTGAGAGATGTGGGCCGGGACGCTCCTATGGATCGTCAAGTGGTCTGAGGGTGTTCGAGTAGTCGGTAGAGGTCTCTGGCTATGTAGCGCTTGAGGCAGCGTTTGATCTCGGGACTGGTCTTGCCCTCGGCGGTGCGCCGGTCGCGGTAGTCGCGGGTTGGCTGGTGGCAGGCCATGCGGGTGACGGCCACGGTGTGCAGGGCCCGGTTCAGCTGCCGGTCGCCGTAGGGGTTGAGCCGGTAACGGGTGGTGGTCTGGCCGCTGTTGGCCGGGATGGGCGCGACACCAGCGAGCATCGCGGCGGTGGTGGTGGTCTCGGTGTCCCACGAGGCGTGCATGCGCAGCGCGGCGGGCGTCCTGACCATCGCCGGCAGCTTCTGGCCGCGGAACCGGGCACGGAGGGATGTCGGGCGCGGCGATGACCAGGCTGAACAGCTGGCGCTGAGCGACCGTGGCGCCCTCAACGGCCGAACGCCGGGTCGCCAACAGCACCGACAACGCTTGCCGGTCACCGCCACGACGAGGGGTGCCGAGCCGGGGGCGGGCCAGGGCCTCCCGGGCTGCCCGGACCGCGTCCAGCGGGTCGGACTTGGCGCCGTTGCCACGCTTGGCCCGTTCGGGGCGGTCGAGCTCGATCACGAACTCCTCGCCGCGCTGCAGGTGCCTGGTGAGCCCGGCGCCGTGGCCGCCGGTGCCCTCGATCGCCCAAGCGCGTAGCGGGTGCTCCTCAGCGAACTCCACGAGCTCGTCGTACCCCTGGGCGGTGGTCTCGACAGTGATCTCCTCGATCACCGCGCCGGTGTGTGCATCGATCGCGGCCGCCGAGTGAGTGTGGACGTGGGTATCGACACCGATGACGACATCGACGACATCAGTCAGACTGGTCATGCGTTCTCTCCTTGCCATGGACGGGGACGTGGTTCCGGTCCAGGGCGGAGATTCGGCAGGACTGTGACGGGACACGCCGGCGCGGTAACGCCGGCGGTCAAGCTCCTGATCAGGCCAGCCACTCCGACCGGGCCGGGGCCGGCAACCACGAACGGACAAGTCCCGGCGAAGGCACAGGGCCAGTCAGGGGATGGGTCACCTCCGTGGTCACCGACCACAGCCCAGCAGCATCAGGCTGCGAAGGGAATCCTCACAGTCAGGCGAGGCTGCGGACCAGGAGGACCAGGGCGGAGGAGGCGCAGACGACGAGCACGACGGCGCGCACGCGGGCCTCGGGCAGGCGGGGACGCAGGACCCGCCCGAGCACGGCGCCGACCGCGAGCACCGGCGCGAGGGCGAGGGCCAGCAGCAGGGTGTCGACGTCGAGCTGGCCTGCCAGGCCCAGCCCGGCCAGCGAGAGGGCGGCACCCACCAGGAAGTAGACCGCCAGCGTGGTGCGGATCGTGCGTGCCGGCTGGTGCTGGTAGAGCAGCGCCAGCGGCGGTCCGCCGATGGAGGTGGCGGTGCCGGTCACGCCGGAGACGGCCCCGGCCACCACCAACGAGGTGCGGGTCAGCGGGACGACGACGGTGCGCCAAGTCAGGGCGACCGCGACCAGCACCATCGCACCGACCGCGACCCCGAGCAGGCGGGGCTCGAGCAGGGTCACCGCGGCCACCCCGACCGCGGTGCCGAGCACCCGCGAGGGCAGTGACCAGCCCAGGCCGTGCCAGTCGATGTCCTCGCGCTCGGAGGCCAGGGTGACGAAGGGCAGGGCGAAGGCCAGCCAGAGCATCAGCTCGGGCATCAGCCGCGGCTCGACCAGGGTGATCACCGGCGCGCTGACGAGCCCGAGCCCCAGGCCCACCAACGACTGCACGGTGGCCCCGGCCAGGAGGGCCAGGGCCACCGTGAGCAGCGCAGGTGCGGTCAGTCCGAGCAGGATCAGCCCCGGCGCAGGTTGCGCAGGACGTACTGCATGATGCCGCCGTTGCGGTAGTAGTTCGCCTCGCCCGGGGTGTCGATGCGCACGACGCCGTCGAACTCGACGTCGCCTGCCTTCACCTTGACCGTGCGCGGCGTGGTGCCGTCGTTGAGCTCGGTGACCCCGGTGATCGAGAAGGTCTCCTCACCGCTGAGGCCCAGCGACTCGGCCGACTCGCCCTCGGGGAACTGCAGGGGCAGCACGCCCATGCCGATGAGGTTCGAGCGGTGGATGCGCTCGTAGGACTCGGCGATGACGGCCTTGACGCCCAGCAGCGCGGTGCCCTTGGCGGCCCAGTCGCGCGAGGAGCCGGAGCCGTACTCCTTGCCGGCGAGCACGACCAGCGGGGTGCCGGCCGCGATGTACTTCTCGGAGGCCTCGAAGACCGAGGTCACGCTCGCCCTCGCCCGGCGAAGTCCGTGGTGTAGCCACCCTCGGTGCCCGGCGCCAGCTGGTTGCGCAGGCGGATGTTGGCGAAGGTGCCGCGGATCATCACCTCGTGGTTGCCGCGGCGCGAGCCGTAGGAGTTGAAGTCGCGCTGCTCGACGCCGTGCTCCGCGAGGTACTTGCCCGCCGGGCTGTCCTTCTTGATCGCACCGGCCGGCGAGATGTGGTCGGTGGTGACCGAGTCGCCGAGCTTGAGCAGCACGCGCGCGCCCTCGATGTCGGTGACCGCCTCCGGCTCGTCGGGCATCCCGTCGAAGTAGGGAGGCTTGCGGACGTAGGTGGACTCGGGGTCCCACTCGAAGGTCTTGCCCTCCGGGGTCGGCAGCGAGCGCCACTGCTCGTCACCGGCGAAGACGTCGCAGTAGTCGTCGGTGAACATGTCGGAGGTGATCGCGGTCGCGATGACCTCCTCGATCTCCGCGGCCGTGGGCCAGATGTCCTTCATGAACACGTCGTTGCCCTCGGTGTCCTGGCCCAGCGGGTCGGCGAACAGGTCGAGGTCCATCGAGCCCGCCAGCGCGTAGGCGACGACCAGCGGCGGGGAGGCCAGGTAGTTCATCTTCACGTCGGGGTTGATCCGGCCCTCGAAGTTGCGGTTGCCCGAGAGCACCGAGACGACCGCGAGGTCCTTCTCGTTGACCGCGGCGGAGACCTCGGGGATGAGCGGGCCGGAGTTGCCGATGCAGGTGGTGCAGCCGTAGCCGACGAGGTTGAAGCCGAGCTTGTCGAGGTACGGCGTGAGGCCGGCCTTCTCGTAGTAGTCGGAGACGACCTTGGAGCCGGGGGCCAGCGTGGTCTTGACCCAGGGCTTGCGCTGCAGGCCCTTCTCGACGGCCTTCTTGGCCAGCAGTGCCGCGCCGATCATCACCGAGGGGTTGGAGGTGTTGGTGCAGGAGGTGATCGCGGCGATCGCGACGGCGCCGTGGTCGAGCTCGAACTCGGTGCCGTCCTCCAGGGTGACGTGGACCGGGCTGCTGGGACGGCCGCCGTCGGCGGGGGCCGCCGAGAGGTAGTTCTTGGGCTTCGCTGCCTCGCCGCCGCCGTTGGAGGTGGCCGGGTCGGAGGCCGGGAAGGTCTCCTCGACGGACTCGTCGTAGCCGTTGGTGTCCTGGTGCTCGTGGTCGACGTAGTCGGCCAGGGCGCCGCGGAAGCCCTGCTTGGCCTCGGAGAGCGAGACGCGGTCCTGCGGGCGCTTGGGCCCGGCCAGGGACGGGACGACGGTGGCCAGGTCGAGCTCGAGGCGCTCGGAGAAGCGCGGCTCGGCCGACGGGTCGTGCCAGAGGCCCTGCTCCTTGGCGTAGGCCTCGACCAGCGCGAGCTGCTCGGGGCTGCGGCCGGTGAGCTCGAGGTACTTGGTCGGTCTCCTCGTCGATCGGGAAGACCGCGATCGTGGAGCCGAACTCGGGGCTCATGTTGCCGATGGTGGCGCGGTTGGCCAGCGGCAGCGCGGAGACGCCGGGGCCGTAGAACTCCACGAACTTGCCGACGACGCCGTGCTTGCGCAGCATCTCGGTGATGGTGAGCACCAGGTCGGTGGCGGTGGCGCCCTCGGGCAGGTCGCCGTTGAGCTTGAAGCCGACCACGCGCGGGATCAGCATGGAGACCGGCTGGCCGAGCATCGCGGCCTCGGCCTCGATGCCGCCCACGCCCCAGCCGACGACGCCGATGCCGTTGACCATGGTGGTGTGGGAGTCGGTGCCGACGCAGGTGTCGGGGTAGGCCAGCAGCTCGCCGTCCACCTCGCGGGTGAAGACCGTGCGGGCCAGGTGCTCGATGTTGACCTGGTGCACGATGCCGGTGCCGGGCGGGACGACCTTGAAGTCGTCGAAGGCGCCCTGGCCCCAGCGCAGGAACTGGTAGCGCTCGCGGTTGCGCTCGTACTCGATCTCGACGTTGCGCTCGAAGGCCTCGGGGGTGCCGAAGACGTCGGCGATCACCGAGTGGTCGATGACCATCTCGGCAGGCGCGAGCGGGTTGATCTTGGTCGGGTCGCCGCCGAGGTCGGCCATCGCCTCGCGCATCGTGGCGAGGTCGACGACGCACGGCACGCCGGTGAAGTCCTGCATGATCACGCGCGCCGGCGTGAACTGGATCTCCTGCGAGGGGTCGGCGTCGGCGTCCCAGCCGGCGATCGCCTTGATGTCCTCGGCGGTGATGTCGGAGCCGTCCTCGGTGCGCAGGAGGTTCTCGAGCAGCACCTTGAGGCTGAAGGGCAGGCTGTCGACGTCGAGGCCGTCACCCTTGACCGCGTCGAGGCGGAAGATCTCGTACGACGTGCCGTCCACGTCGAGGGTGCTCTTGGCACCGAAGCTGTCCATGCTTGCCACTGACCAACATCTCCTCTGTCGCGTCTGCGATGACCGGCGCTGCTTGCGCCTCATCTTGCCGCCGGGCCGGGGAGCCAGCAAAGGAAGGCCACCCTTACCCGTCGGCCACATCTCTTGACGTCAAGATACACGACATCAAGGGGTCTTTCCAGCGGATGCACGCGCTCGACGCCGCCAGTGGAGTCGAGGTGCATGGCGGACACTGGCCGACCCCGGACAGCACCGTCCATACGGAGAGGTCCGGGGTCTCGGACCAGAAGAGCGAAAGTGGGCCGCACCGCTCGTCGTGATCTCGGCGAGCGGCCAGGGTCACGACCAGAGCGGGCCGCGAGTCGGGTGCGGTGGCGTTCGACGAGCGAGGTGATCACGAGCCACGGCGTGGGAGCTCGGGATGACTCAACTGACCAAGGGGCGCGCCGGGTAGGGAAGGTTGCCTACAGGCAGCCCCTCTCGTACGTGCTTCCGGATTCCGGTGTCGGTGATCACGTACCCCCAGTTGATCAAGGACTCCTGGCGCTCGGCTGGGAGGTCGTCCAACCGGGTCGCGGTCGCGGCGAGCCTGTCGGTGACCTCCGGGTCCGCCGGCATCGCGTCGTCGAGGTGGTAGTCCGCTACGTGGCTGCGGATGCCGATGTAGGCACCTGTTCGCTGGTCCGACTCGAAGGCCTCGATGACCTGGCGCTTGCGAAGGGCCCGGACCTGGTTGTCGATCACCGAGAGGACCCGCGCCATGTGTCGGAGCCAGTCGGTCGGCGGGGAGGAGTCGGCGCCCATCCGGCCGCCGGCGTCGGCCACCAGGATCGTGCGGAACTGGTTCCAGACCGTCTGCAGGCCGAGGTTGTCGTAGACCCCGCCGTCACTGAGCCTGATCTGGCCACGAAAGCCGGCGCCGGTCAGGTCGTTGCCCTCCTCGGTCACCCAGTCCTCGCGCTCGAGGTCCACGGTGCAAGGCGACAGCACGGGCGGGAAAGCAGAGGAGGCGGCCACCGCGACAGCAAGCGGCAGGTCGGGGAAGGGCACCTTGCCGACGCGGTAGTCGGCCAGGTAGGGCCTGCTGAAGCGCATCAGCACACCGGACTCGAGGTTCGTCGCGTTGATCACGAACCGGCGGGGGCTTCTCGTCGCCGGCCTGCCTCGAGCTGTCGTCGGGGAGGTCCTGGAGCGTCGCCTCGCCGAAGAGATGCTCTCGATAGGCCTTGACGATCCGATCCGAGATCGAGGTGAAGGGAAGGCCCAGCCCGGTCAGCACCGAGGTGACGTCGATGCCGACGCCGGCCATCCTGCGAATCGGGTCGACCAGCTGGCCTCGGAAGCTGCGCGCCACGCCGGCGTCGTCGAAGTCGAGGTTCTTCCAGTTCAGGCCGAGGACCCCCGCCGTGATCGAACCGCCGGAGACGCTCGAGACTCGGTCGAGCTCGGGCAGCATCCCAGCTTCGTTCAGCCGCCACAGGACGCCGACGTGGAAGAGCATCGCCCGATAGCCGCCCCCCGACAGGCACAGGGCCAGGCCCTCCGAGGGGGTCTCGTCGTGGCCCCGTGGCCGCGACACAGGTTGATCGGCCTGGAACGCCTCCTTGGGCGCCGGCAGCAGCGCATCTCCCTCACTCATCTCCTACCTCCGCTCGTTCTGCCCCACCGACCGGGGCTAGCCGGAAAACCGGATCTCCAGGGACGCCCCGTGGGCACGGAGGCGGGTGTCGTGCAAGGTGCAGCGTGACGAGTACAGCGACAGGGTCCCCTCCGTGTCCGGCACGCTGTCCCAGTCGCCGTCGTGGGTGGACACCAGCGCGTGCCGCTCCCGACCGTCCGGGCTCTCAGCGGGCATGAGCTCGTCGAACAGCACCCCGTACGTGCCGTTGTGGCTGCCGTGGTGCGAGATCTTCACGAAGTGCACGGGTCTGATCAGGTGCTGCTCGTGCATCAGCCTCCACGATCCGAGCTCGGCGTCGCCGGCGAAGAGCAGTCGCCAGCCCCGCCACTCGAGCTCGAGCACCACGCTGGTGTTGTTGGTGGCCTTGTCGATCTCCAGGACCTGGCGGCGGGTGCCTCGGCGCCGGGAGGCCTGGAGGTCGTAGAACGCCCCTGGATCCACGCCTACCGGTGGCGCGGAGAGGCCCGGAGGCGTCGCTGCTGCGCCCGCGCCGGGCAGGAGCTCGTCCGCCGTGGTGTGCGTGGGGCCGAGCTTCCGGTAGTACGACGACGTGTCCTCCTCGGGCGCGAGGATCCGCAGCACCGCCTCGTGGAACGGGTGCTTGCCGACGACGTCGGTCGTGTTGTCGACGTAGTGGGTCTGGTCCTCCGCAGCGATGCCGCGCAGGTGGTCGACGTAGTCGCTGGTCCGCAAGCCGAGCGCGCCGGGCGGGAGCATCGCGGAGTTGTTGCGCACCATCATCTCCAGCCAGGTGTCGGGCTCGGCCTGGAGCATCCGGTGCGCCTCGACCAGGGAGAGCCGGAGCCTGCGCACCTGTTCCTTCGCGTCCGGATGGCTCTCGTAGTACGCCGGGTGGGCCGAGCCTGTGAGCCAGGCGTGCCGCGCCGCGAGCTCGACACCTGCCCGGCTCGCGGCCAGCAGCCCCTGGACGTGGTCGAGGTGCTCGTGGGTCATCACGTAGAGGTCGACGGTCCCGCCGGTGCGATCCGCGATGTCCTGCACCACACCGGCGAACACCTTGTCGTCGTTGCCGTCCCCGGCCAGCAGGTTGCCGACGTCGATCAGCAGGTGCCGCGTCTGCTCGGCGCCCGTGTCGGTGGCCTCGGGGACGGACACCAGGATCGCGTCGCCGAAGCCCACGTTGTAGGCACGCACCACCAGCTCGCTCATGGCTCCCACCCCGCGAGGTGGAGCAACCTGTGGCTGCTGCGCAGACCGGCATCGCCTGCGCCACGAAGCCCGATACCGGCCTCGTCGTCGGGTTCGAGCACGCCCTGGTCCTCCAGCTCGACCAGGAACCGGTCGCGCTCACGCTGCTGATCGGCGCCGGTGACATCGCTGTGGACGAGGGCCAGGCACTCCCCGGTCTCCCACTGCAGCACGACGGTCGCGCCGGTCGGGACCACTCGCAGCCGAGGGACGTCCCCGGTCACGTCCTCGGTGTGGTTCCAGGCGACCTTCACGATCAGCTCCCCGCTGGACCGGCGCCGCTCCGCCGCGCCTGGGGCCGATCACCTTCGTGCTGTCCACACGGGGCAGCACCGGCGAAGGAGAGTCCTTCTGGGATCTCCAGCGTCGAGCGGTGCCGGGTGACGTACTCGTGGGCCGCCCAGTCGCTGTCGTGCAGCTGGCCCACCCGTTCGGCGGGGACGTCGAGGACCTCGGGTCTCGCACAGTCGAGGCAACCGGCCTCGGCCACGATCAACCGCGGTGACGAAGCTCTCCGCGAAGCTCCTGCGCTGCTCGATGAGAGCCTCGCTCAGTCGGCGTCGGGCCGGGCCGCACGGTCGGCCGCCGAGGGTCGCGCGACCGACGTCGGCGAAGCTGAGCTCACCCGGCGGCAGGTAGTCGATCCCGCGGAGCAGGAACCTGCGGAAGATGATCAAGGCGGTGCCGAGAGCCTTGTTGGCGGCTTCGTCCGTCGGAAGGGCGACACCAGCGTCATCGGACCACTGTTCGTCCTCGAACCTGACCGTGAAGATGGTGCACAGCGTGTCGTAGAAGATGGCCGACAGCAACGTGCTCAGCACGTGCGGTCGCTCTCCTGCCAGCGTCTCGAGCGTGGAGTCGTTCTGCAGGGCCCGGAGCGCGGTGCGGCCCATCCCATCGGCACCGGGCCGCGCCATGCCGAACTCCTCGGCGATGTTGTTGAAGGCGTTGGGGCCACTCAGCGAGTTGCCGCTGAGGGCCAGGACCGCCTGTCGGAGTCGAGCGCTGTCGAGCGCCATGATCACAGCGACCAGGTCCGCGACCGCCTCGTGGATCGCGACCGACTGCGGGGTGGAGCTGTCGTAGAGCGAGGGCACGACGGCGTCGAGCAGCGCATGCCCGCACTCGTGCGAGACGATGTCGCGGCTCAGCCCCGTGTAGACCCGGTTGCCCGCGCCGTCTGGGAACGAGAAGAACTGGAGGCTGCGGGTCCCGCGGTCGTAGAAGGCGTTGGCCCACTCCCCCGCCCGAGGCACGACGAGCAGCTGCCGCTGCCGAACGCCCAGTCGACCTGTCGTCCCAGCGCGTCGTGACCCTCGAACATGCGCACCGTCTGGAACACCGTTCCGAACGTGTTGACAGCAATGCTCGCGGCCGAGGTCGGGTCGCCGTCAGCGACGTACCTCCCGGAGCGGGGGTTCGAGGCGAACGGGGTGAACACCGCCGGTGGTGGCAGAGGGTCTCCGGATGCGGGGTCGAAGTCGACCACCGCGATCCGACGACAGGCCGGGCCGTCGAGGAACCGGTCGTTGGAGTCGCCGGAGATGATCAGCTTCTTCCTCTCCCTGCCGGCGGCGCTGCCCCCCATGTTGTTCTGGAGCTGGGAGACCGCTGCGTCCTGGACGAGGAGATCGACCTCGGCGACGATGTCAGGCATGGCCGCTCCTCCCCCCGAGCAGAGCAGCCGCCGCGATCCAGGCGCCGGCGCCCGCGATGAGCAGGACGGGCACGGGTCTCGCCACGCTCTGGGGTGCCAGGCCTCCCACCAGCCCGCCAGCGATGCGCCGAGCATCAGGACCGGGCTGTGTCCGACGACCATCGCCAGCATCACCGGGCCGCAGAGCAGCGCGCAGCGGCACCAGGTCAGCATGCCCGCCCTTGCCGCGGTCACCACTCCACGGCGACCTCCCGGCGCGAGAGCCGGCAGCCTCAGGCAGGTCTCCAGCAACCGGCGGCGCCGCGACGAGCAGAACGTCCCCAGCGCGAGGCAGACGAAGGCCAGCTGCCACCAGAGGCTGCTCGGCGCAACCGCGAGCGCGCGCGCCATCATGGCGCCCGCGAGACCCACGCCCAGCCACAGGATGGTCACCGTCGCCAGGCAGACGACCCCCAGCCGGGTGCGCCAGCCATGGAAGCTGGAGCGGGTGATCGCTCCGACGGTGGGCACGCTCAGCGGCCACATCATCGCGACCACCAATCAGCAGCCAGCTTGCGATCCAGGCCAGGCTCCAGGGGTCGACCATCTCGCCTGCGCCGTGGCCGCCACCTGGCCACGGAGCGCTCAGCGCGACCCACGCCGCCGCCGCACCCCCCAGGACGACCCGGGTGGACGCGGACCGTACCGACGCCGACAGACGTCCGGCCAGCGGAGTCGCCTGCAACACGCTCATGCTGTCTGCGCGTAGACGGTGACCTGCTGGACGTGGATCGCGCGGTCGGGGTCATCCGCGTCGGGACGGCCCTCCTCGGGCACGAGCCTCACCGACAGCCGTGCGCCGGTCCATCCCTCCGCGAGCAGGTCGGGCAGGATCTTCGTGGCGTCGACCAGGTAGTTGCGCTCCTCCTCCGGCGGGGTCCCGGCCAGACCGAATGTCGCGAACCGCCCGCTCGATGGGGCTCCTGGTCCGGCGCGGAGCGTACCTCGACGACGTACGCCGTGTGCGGCGCGACCGCGCGCACCCCGGCGAGCTCCAGGACCAGGCGGCTCGGCGGTGGGTCGTCCAGGCCGCGGGGCGCGGCATGGAAGGTGACGTCCCGCTCCTCGCCGGAGTCCAGGTCGAAGCTGGCAGCGACCGCCTCCCACCGAGGTTCGGCCTCGTCCAAGGGGAACCCACCTCCCCCGACCGGCGCCGTTCTCCTAGCGGCGGCGACAGCCTCCGCCGACGCCTGCGGCAGCTGGATCGACTCGTACTCGTAGCCCATCTTCACACCGGCCAGGTCCTCGACATCGGCCATCGTGTACGTCGACGGCGACTGCTCGAGGCCGAACCAGAAGATCGCCGACCGCCACTGCGTCACCAGGAAGGCCGATCCCCCGCCAGATCCGTCAGCCGGAGCGAGCCTGGCAGGGAGAGCCACACCTCCACAGCCGGTCGATGTTGGCGTGGTGCAGCCAGAGATCGGGTCCTGGCCCGCCGTCGCCGGGCTCTCCATGAGCCCACCGATGTCCACGTGGACCCAGTTGTGCGGCGTGCTTTCCACATCACCGAAGCGACGGTCACGATCGGTGCCGCCGAACCCGACGTCCGGAACACCTCCGACGAGCGGCGTTCGGCGAGCGCCGGCACGATCTCGATGTCTGCGGCCGGAAGCGGTCCCTGGTTCCGGGTCGGATCGAACAAGGCGTTCGGCACGGTCTCGCCGTCGACCGCCCTGGTCGGCACCCGGAACTCCGCAGGAAGGAACACCGCTTCGGGATCGTCCGGATCGGAGTAGTCCCAGTACGGCAGCCCCCAGCCGTCGTTGCCGGTGAGCTTGCGGATGGTCCCCTCGAACCAGGCGAGGTAGGCGCGGTGCCAGGGCAGGAAGAACAGCGAGGCATGGGCACACTGCCCCCAGGCCGGCCGCGACGGCGCGCCCTCGGGGAGCCCGTGGGTGTTGGCCGCCCACTGCCAGGACTCCGGGTCCTCCGCGGGAAGAGCACGCATCAGCTCGACCCCCTGCGCATAGGTGGCGAGGACCGGGTGCCAGTCCTGGGTCTCTGCGTCGGCGACGTTGCCCAGCGTCACGGTGGCGATGTCGTGCCGCGTCCTGACCATGGCGTCTCCCGAAACCGGTGCGTCGTGCCCACGATCCTCCGTCGGCACGGCGATGAGAAGGGCCCGGACGTGTCATCTTCCAGGTCGTTCGCACCGAGCCGTCGCCATCGTGGTGCTGATTCGACGTTGACACCTCGGGCCCGGGCGAGGACCGTGGGACGGGGACGATCCCAGTCGGGAGGCGCCATGGCCGGCGTACGCAGGGCTTTGATCGTCGCGACGGACGAGTACAGCGATCCGAAGCTGACGAGCCTCAACGCTCCCGCCCGGGATGCCCGAGTGCTGGCCGAGGTGCTGCGCGACGAGGCCGTCGGCGGCTTCGAGGTCAAGACCGTCTTCAACCGGCCCGCTCACGAGGTCGAGCTCGCCATCGCGGAGTTCTTCGGGTCCGGCAAGTACGGCGACACGCTGCTCGCCCACTTCTCGTGCCACGGCGTGAAGTCCCCGAGCGGAGAGCTCTACTTCGCGACCACGGACACCGACCTGTCCGACACGTTCAAGCTCAAGGTCACCGGCGTCCCCTCCGCACTCGTCCGCGACGCCCTGGAGGAGTCGCGAGCCAGCCTGATCCTCTGCCTGGTCGACTGCTGCTACTCGGGCGCCTTCGTCAAGCTCGCCAAGGCGGCCGACACCGTCGATCTCACCGAACGGCTCGGCGGCAAGGGCCGGGCGGTGATCACGGCCTCGACTTCGTTGCAGCTGGCGCTCGACGGGGAGGAGGAGCCGTCCCTGTTCACCCATGCCGTGATCGACGGTCTGCGCACCGGTGAGGCAGATCGCGACCTCGACGGGCTCGTCTCGCTGGACGAGCTCTACAACTTCGTGCACGACCGGGTGACGTCGCGCAACCCGAACCAGACCCCGGTGAAGAGCTTCGACGTCCAGGGCGAGGTGTACGTCGCCCGCCGCAGCACGCCCGTCACCCGGCCCGCCCCGTTGGAGCCCGACCTGCTCGCCGACGCCCGCTCCTTCGTGACCTACAAACGGCTGGGTGCCGTGCAGGGGCCTGACCAACATCCTGGCACGAGACACACCCCGGCCGGTCGCTCGCTGCCCGCCTGGAGCTGACCAGGCTGGCCGGCGAGGACGACAGCCTCAAAGTCCGTGACCAGGCGCAGAAGGTCGCTGGACGCCACCGGCGAGCAGCCGGCCCCGGCGATCCCCGTCTACGAACCGGCGGCGACCACGCGCGGTGGAGCGGTCGTCGAGAGCCCGCCGGCGACAGCAGCCGGGCCGACCCGCGCATCGCACGCGACACCGAGACCGAGACCGGGACCGGCACCGAGACCGAGGCCGACACGGGTGACGGCGCGGCGGAGGGTCGGCGGCACCCCGGGTGCTCAACGCAGTCGGTCTGGTCGCGCCGGGTCTCGTCGGCGTCCTGGTCGTCGGGCCTCACCTGGCAGGCCGCTCGACGACGACGGCCGCCACGGTGTCGACGCGGCCGGGCCGGTCCTCCCGAACACCGAGTCCTGGTCGGCTGTCGACGACCCGGAGCTCGGTCGGGGATCTTCGGCTTCGACACGCGAACCGGCAGCACCCGCATGGTCCTCCCGGATCCGGCAGCGGCCCTCCCGACGATCTCCGAGGATCGCCGGTGGATGGTGTACCTGACCACAGCAGGGCGGAGCCGAGGGAGGGGTGCCACGTCTGGCTCGCGTGGACGGCAGCGACGACGCGCCGCTCCTCGACACCGAAGCCAGCCAGGAATGCCCGTTCACCACCAGACCCGCCTTCAGCCCGGACGGCGAGCTGCTCGCCGTGGTCTGCATGGACGCGGAGCGCGCACCCTTCGGCCTGGCGATCGTCGACCGGGAGGGACGCCTGGTCCGCCTGTGGAGATCGACGGACCTCCATCGAAGCACCGACCTGGACCGACGACGGGCGGATCGTCGTGGTGCGGGACGTCGAGGGCGACGGCACGACGACCCTGTGGGTGATCGTCGGCCGACGGGGAAGACCAGCAAGCCCTCACCGACGGCCTGGACGGTTCGGACACCCACCCGGACTGGTCGGACCACGGCCTGCTGTTCCTCCGGGACGCGGGAGGAGTCCAGCGATGTGGTCTACATGGAGAGTCTCGACACGCGCGGCGTGACCCCGGTCACGAACAGCGGGAAGGCACAGTCACCGACCTGGGCCCCGGGCACGACCCGACGAGTGGTCTGGCTCGAGCCGGCCGCAGAGGGCGGGGGCAAGACGCTCTGGTCAGGACCTCGGCGACGATCCCCGACCGAGCTGAGCACCGCCGCCTACGGACCGCCGGCATGGGGCAGCCGCTGAGTCACCCTGCCGGCTCCCCCTCGCGGCTCCGCCGGCCTCGTCGGCGTGCTCCTGCCGACAACGCCGCGACGAAGGCAGCGACCAGGGCGTCCTGCTGCTCCTTGTCAGCCACGACGGTGATGCTCTTGTCGCCGATCGTCATCTGCAGCGGCGGGTGGCGACGGCGAGCGGTTCGCCAGCCAGCTGCGGACCACGTCGACCACCTTCGCGACCGCCTGCACTCCCGGTGCGACACCGACGACGAGCGCCCCGATGGCCGCGACGTCGAGCCCTTTGGAGCCCTCGGGCGCCGGACCTGCGGACGCCTGCTCGACGCGGTCCACCTCTTCCACCTCGAGGATCTCGGCCCGCAACGCCCTCGTCAGGCGTCGATCTCCGCCGGGTCCGCGTCCGGACCGCTCACGAACTCGACCCGGATGTCCTCGCTCATGGGTCACTCCTCAGCTCGCGACCGAGATTACTCCTCGCCGCGACGCGTGACTGCGGTCAGGGGATCACCTCTCGCGCAGCCGCAAGGTCGATCATGTCCTTCGGGTCGTCCATCAGCCGGAAGATGCGCATGCCGCGGCGGGGCTGGGGTGACACCAGCACGACCATGGACCCCAGGGCGGTCTTGACCTGGTCGTCGAGGACAGCACCAGTGACGTGGATCCCGAGCGCGTGGTCGGTGAGCCTGGCGGCATTGGAGGAGGTGGTCGCCTGGCGGGCCTCGCGGGCCGCGTCCATCGCCAATGCGTGGGGGAAGCCGTAGCGGCCCCCGCCTCCCATCGACGAGACGAGCACGTACTTCGCGTTGACCCGCTCCATCAGTTCCAGGTTGATGCCGTGCTTGGAGGCGTGGTGCGACATCTTGAACACGTCGCACGCGAGGTAGTCCCGGCCCCTGGCCGCCTGCAGCTCCTTGGCCAGGACGGGGTTCTGCTCGTTGTGGAGGTCAGGGAAGTCGATCGTGGTCTGGGCCCACGACGCGAACTGGGCATCGCCCCCCAGCAGGAGGCGGCGGCTCCTCTTGCGTACGTTGCGTCGGTTGAGCCGGTCCTCCGCGTCGGGGTCAGGTTCGGTGTAGATGCGGTGGGCCGGGTACTCGACCATCAGGGTCAAGGAGGCGTTGTTGACCTCGACCCCGTAGGTGTCGAACCGGGTGCGTAGCCCGACGCCCGGCCCCATGACGGTGACCTTCACGGAGTCCAGGAAGGTGGATGTCCCGCTCGTGGGTTGGAGCCGGCGGATCCACGGGCTGGTCTCCAGGTGCGCCATGAGCCGATGGAAGCTCGGGCCCGGGAAGAAGTAGCCGGGTTCCCAGAACTGGTCGATGCAGGCGCTGGAGGCGTACGGCGTCGACGTGTCGACCTCGTCGGGAGCGGATGGGTCCGCGGATGTCTCGGCCGACCCGCCAGCGTGTCGGGGGTGGAGTCCGTTGTAGTTGTCGAACAGCTCGAACATCCCGCCGATGTGGTCGAAGTGAGGGTGGGTGGCGACCAGGAGACGGATCTGTCCCGGCGAACCGGGTCGCTGGATCAGGGGCCGGGGGCCCGACGCGGCTGGCACCTGGACCCGGTGCAGGCTCTCGATCAGGTGAGGCAGCTTCCGGGTCGTGGCCACGTCAACGATCGCCAGCCGACGCACCTTGTCGTTGCTGTCCGGCGGAAGCAGGAGGAGCTGGGTGTCACCGTCCCCGACGTTGAGCAGGAAGTAGACCAAGGCGTCCGGCTCTTCGAGCATCGCTTGGACGAGGGCGCCGGACCCGTCCACGGGAGGAGCGAGCGTGTCACTCGCCACCGGTTGCAGGACCGGGCTCACCTGGCGTCCCCTTCATCATCGATGACCTGATGGAGCGGGAGCACCTTGAGGCGCCGTGACTTGGGGCGCTGCTCACGCTGTTCCTGGGCTTCGGCGAGCAGATCTTGGTTGCGGCTGCCGTCGAAGACTGCTGCCGAGGCACCTTGGTAGGCCAGCTTGGCGGCCTCACGGGCCTCGGCGCTGACGTCGTACACCGGACCCGGGAAGATGTCGGCCAGGTCGCCGACCTCCAGGTCGCCAGTCCAGCCCGGCGCTGGGGAGGTGATGCGAGCGGCGAAGGTGTCGCCGGCCCGCGGGCGCCGTACGAGGTGGTTGGGGCGGTAGAGCTGGAGCCGCACCAGTCGCTGCGGAACCGCCGCAGTCATGACCCGCTCCTCGGCGTCGCGGGTCCAGAACAGCCGGCCCCTGCTGTCGGCACGGGGCCACGGCCAGCGCATCAGCTCGATGGTGGCCCCGACGATCTCCTCCACCACGACGTACTGCCAGTCATCGCGCAGCTTCTCCACGCTTCGAACTGCCCCGCGCAGGGCCCACGGCCACCACGGGGGGGCGCTCCCATCTCGTGGTGGCGTCGTATCAGGCACCGCACCCCGACTCGTCACGGAGAGGCCAGTTGATGAATCGTTCCGGTAGTCCCTCGCCGGACCTGCTGTGTCGATCGAGTGCCGCTAGGACTCATCAGGCTGATCCTTCCCACAGGGAACGCACTACCACTGTCGATCAGGTCCCGAGGTCGACGCAATACCCGGAGGGGACTGCCGCCGGGTAGGTGACATCTGACCTGTGGTGGCGATGGACTCGACGTCGAGCTATGCGGTGGGGAGGAGCGCGGCCGGGACGTCGGAGGAGATGACCGAGGCGTGCCATCGCGCCTCGCGCCAGCCCTCGTCGGTGAGCTTCCAGATGATGGTGGCCACGCAGTCGAAGGTCGCCACGTGGGGGCCGACCGTCAGGGCCTGCTGGAACTCGAGCACCCCGTAGCCGAGGGTGCCGTGCTCGGTGGCCTGGTAGTCGAGGACGACCGAGTCGGTCGCCGCATCCATGCTGTCCAGGGTCGCGAAGAGGGTCCTGAACCACTCCTCCCACTCGGCGCGGCTGCGCAGGGGGCGTGCTGTGCCGTCGACGTCGATGTCCACGATGCCGAAGTCGTCGTCGCACAGCGCCGCGAGGGTGTCGAAGTCGTGGTCGCGGACGCTGGCGAGCAGCGCGAGGGTCTGCTCGTAGAACGGCTGGTCACCGAACGCGAGGGACGAGTCGTCCAGGGAGAGAGGCGTTCGTGCGGTCATGGTGGTCCTCCTCGACCGGGGTGGCGGGCCTCGGTCCCTGCGCGGCGACGCGGGGACCGAGGCACGAGGGTGGGGTCAAGACTGGAGGGTCGGGTCAGGAACGGGCGTGCTGGCGTGCAGGCACACCGTCGGGAGCCGGGACGGCACCGGGCTCGCCGTCCTCGCGGTATCCCTCGTCCCGCGACTTCGTGATCGCGATGGCGAGGACGAGCAGCCCGAACAGCGGCTTGGCCAGGACGTCAGCGACCGAGTAGCCCACCTGACGGGCCAGCTCGGCGACGACCGGGTCGTTGATCACCACGGGCAGGAAGTAGGCGACGGGGTAGACGGTCCACGTCACCACCAGGATCCAGCGCAGCGCGCTGAGCAGACGCATCACCCCGGGGGCCTGGCGTCCCAACGAGTTGCCCAGCTCGACGAACAGCACGTAGACGATGTACAGGAACGGCAGCGTGCCGATCACTCCCCACACGATCTTGGCGGTGCTGTCCGGAGCGGCCAGCTCTCCGGGGTAGCCCGCGATGATCATGGCGAGCGCGGCGACCGTCAGTCGGACGAGCAGGCTGCGGGTCTTGCTCCTGTCGAGCTTGAGCACGACGACGAGCTCGGCCAGCAGCAGGGGGACTGTCAACATCCAGTCGACGTAGCGGTAGGCCTCGTTGAAGGGGACGCCGTCCTGGACGTACGTCCCGTCCGTGTAGGTGAACGCATCGGCCCAGGAGTTGAAGATGCGTACGTAGTGGTAGAGCGCGATGCCCACCACGATCGTCGACAGCGTGATCGCCATGCGGTGGCGGGGAGCCACCGATCCTCGGACGAGCAGGAAGAAGAGCAGCGACGCACCCATCGCAGCGATGACGAAGGAGAACGCGTTGTAGACGAGGTCGTACTGACCGGCAGTCAGGGTGAGATCCATGGTGACTCCTCGAGAGGTGGGTGGGTGCCCGAGAGTCGACCGCCGATTTATCATCGGTTAGTCGCAATTAGTTTAGGTCAGTGTGCAAACACCGGGCTGGCTACGATGAACCGATGCCGAGCCAGCCGACGGTCGAGCTCAAGACCGCTGCCGCGGAGCTGGGCGTGCACTACCAGACCGCCTACCGATGGGTCCGCAGCGGTCGCCTCCCGGCCACGATGGTGGCCGGCAGGTACTCGGTGCGCCGCTCGGACCTCGAGGAGTTCGCACGGCGCCGGGCTGCCCCGACGCCGGTGCCCACCCCCAGCCCCCGACGCCTCTCCGGGCGGGCGGCACGCATGCACGAGGCACTCAGGAGCGGTGACGACACCGCCGCCCGACTGATCGCCCGCCGCCTCGTCGAGGACGGGACCCCGGTCAAGGACGTCATCGGCGAGGTGCTGAGTCCGCCGATGCGACAGATCGGTCAGGCCTGGCACGACGGGGAGATCTCGATCTGGGTCGAGCACCGCGCGTCGGCGATCGTGGAACGGATCCTGGGCGAGCTCGCCCCCAGCCCCCGCGGGCGCAGGCGCGGGACCGTGATGGTCGCCGCGGTGACCGGGGATCTGCACGCCCTGCCCACAGCCATGGCTGCGGCGGCGCTGCGCGCCGACAACTGGCGGGTCGAGCACCTGGGGGCGGACATGCCCCCGGACGAGCTGGTCGACTTCTGCGCCAGCCACGACGTCACGGTCGCCGTGCTCTCCGTCACCAACAGCGACACGGCGGTCGTCGCGCACCGTGCTGCCACGGCGCTCCGCAGCACCGCGACCCCCGTCGTCCTCGGAGGCCCCGGCGAGCCACTCGATCGCCTCATCGCAGAGGTCCGAGCCGCAGCGCGGGCACCCAGCCACCTGACGGAGGACGCGACGAGCGAGAGCTCGTGATGGCCCGCTCTGACATCGCAGGGCTGGTCACCTAGGGCGCCCCGGACGGTGGGTCACAGGTCGAGGTCCTCGTCCCTGGCCTGGGCCGCGACCCGCGCGGTCGGGACGCCGGTGCGGCGTGCCTTGCGCCCACAGTGGGCCGTAGGGCGGGTGGGCGGAGGTTGGTCACCTTGCTTCACTCCACGTCACCGCAGCTCAGAGTCAGTTCTCTCCAGGAGCGCCACGCACTCGACGTGGTGCGTCATCGGGAAGAGGTCGAAGGCCCGCAGCCCGCGCAACTCGTAGCCGCACTCGGCCAGCAGGGCCAGGTCGCGTCCCAACGCCGCGGGGTCGCAGGCGACGTAGGCGATGCGCCGCGGAGCACGCGCGACGACCGCGTCGACGACGGCACGCTTGGCGCCCTCGCGGGGTGGGTCGAGCACGACGAGGTCGAACGGCTCGTCGTACGCCGACGCCAGCACCTCGGCCACGTCGCCGCAGGCGGTCTCGACGCGGGCGGGCGCGCCCGCCAGGTTCGTGCGGGCGTGCAGGCTCGCGGTGCGGTCGCCCTCGACCGCCACGACTCGTCCCTCGGGGCCCACGGCGTCGGCGAGGAAGCGCGCGAAGAGCCCGACACCGGAGTACAGGTCGAGCACCCGCTCCCCCGCGGCCGGCTCGAGCATCTCGAGGACGGTCGACACCAGCGTCGCGGGCGCACCGGGGTGCACCTGCCAGAAGCCGTCGGCCGCCACGGCGAAGCGGTGCTCCCCCGCACCCACGGCGACCTGCTCCTCCACCGAGCCCGGAGCGGGTTGACGGGCGTCGGGGTGGGCGATGCGGCAGTCGTCGACCTCGACGGTCGCGCGCGAGCGGTGCTTGCGCATCCCCCGCCGACCGTCACCCAGGTCGACGTACGAGACGCGGGTGCGCCAGCGCAGCCCGGCGAGCTGCTCGGGCAGGTCGCCCGGGACGGCCTCGACCTCGACGTCGCTGTCGAGGCCGGCCAGCCGCGAGAGCTGCTCGCGCACCACGGCGGTCTTGAGGGTGCGCTGGTGGACGGGCGCGACGTGCTGGAAGTCGCAGCCACCGCACAACCCCGGCCCGGCGAACGGGCACGGCGGGGTGACCCGCTCGGGCGAGGCCTCGAGCACCTCGACGGCGTCGGCCCGCCAGAACTTGTCGCCGTCGGTGCCCTCGGTGACCTGCAGGACCACCCGCTCGCCCGGCACGGCGTGGCGCACGAACACCACGCGCAGTGGCGCGTCGGGGGCGCTGCTGGTGGGCACGCGGGCCACGCAGTGCCCGCCGTGGGCGACCGGGCCGACCTCGACCTCGAAGCGCTCGCCCACGCGGGAGCGACCGCGTTGCCGGCGCGCCCGGGGGTGCCGGCTCACCGGTCCCGCCCCCGCTTGCCACGCGGGTCGACACGGCCGCTGCGCAGGTCGCCCGGGCGGACCCGGAACTCGTCGCGCTGCTCGCGCTCGCGCGCGATCTGGGAGGAGCGCAGCTGGTAGGGCACGGAGGTGACCATGACCCCGGGGGTGAACAGCAGCCGCCCCTTGAGCCGCAGCGCGGTCTGGTTGTGCAGCAGCTGCTCCCACCAACGACCCACGACGTACTCGGGGATGTAGACCGCCACCACGCCGCGTGGATTGGCGCGCCGGATCGCGGTGGCGTACTCGACCACCGGACGCACCAGCTCGCGGTAGGGCGAGTGCAGCACCTTGAGCGGCACGTCCATGCGTCGCTCGTCCCACTCCTCCATCAGGCGCGCGGTGGCCTGCGCGTCGGTGGCGACGTAGACGCCCTCGAGCGTGTTGGGCCGGGTCGCCTGGGCGAAGGCGAGGGCGCGCAGCGTCGGCTTGTGCAGCTTGGAGACCAGCACGATGGCGTGCACCCGGGTGGGCAGCACGCGGTCCTCCTCGTCGGCCGCCAGCTCGTCGGCGACCCTGGCGTAGTGCTGGTGGATCGCGCGCATCAGCACGTAGAAGGTGCCCATGGCCAGGATGGTGATCCAGGCGCCGGCGAAGAACTTGGTCACGAGCACGATCACCAGCACCACCGCCGTGAAGGCCAGCCCGATGGTGTTGATGAGGCGCGAGCGTTGCATCCGTCGACGCACACCCGCGTCGGGCTCGCTCTGCAGCTCGCGCGTCCAGTGGCGGATCATGCCCAGCTGGGAGAGGTTGAAGGAGACGAAGACGCCGACGATGTAGAGCTGGATCAGCCGCGTGGGCTCGGCGTCGAAGAGCCAGATCAGCGCGATCGCCATGCCGGCGAGGAAGACGATGCCGTTGGAGTAGGCGAGCCGGTCGCCGCGAGAGCCCAGGGCCCGTGGCGCCAGGCCGTCCTGGGCCAGGATCGAGCCGAGCACCGGGAAGCCGTTGAAGGCGGTGTTGGCGGCCAGCACCAGGATGATCCCGGTGACCGTGACCGTGAAGTAGAAGCCCGGCGGGAAGCCGGTGAAGACCGACTCGGCGATCTGCGAGATCACCGTGTGCTGGTCGTAGTCGTCGGGCAGCGGCGCGCCGCCGCGCGAGAGCCGGTCGAACTCGTCGGGATCGACCAGGCGCACCCCGATCTCGCGGGCCAGGACGATGACGCTGACCATCATCGCGATCGCGATCGCCCCCAGGAGCGCCAGGGTGGTCGCGGCGTTGCGGCTCTTGGGCCGACGGAAGGCGGGCACTCCGTTGGAGATCGCCTCGACGCCGGTCAACGCCGCAGCCCCGGAGGAGAACGCCCGGGCCAGCAGGAGCATCAGGCCGATCGTGGTCAACGGCTCCTCGAACCCGCTCGCGGGGGTGATGGTGATGTCGGCGCTCTCGGCCGGCAGCAGGTCGCCGCTCCACCACTGCCAGGCGCCCCAGCCCACCATGGCGGCCATCGCCACCATGAAGGCGTACGTCGGCACCGCGAAGAAGGAGCCCGACTCACGGATGCCGCGCAGGTTCATCGCCATCAGCAGCACCACCAGCGCGGCGGCGAAGCTGGCCTCGTGGCCGCTGAGCGCCGGCACGGCGGAGGCGGCGTACTGGGCGCCGGCGGAGATCGAGACGGCCACGGTGAGCACGTAGTCGACGAGCAGGGCGCTGGCCACGGTGGTGCCCGCGGTCATGCCGAGGTTGACCTTGGCCACCTCGTAGTCACCGCCACCGGAGGGATAGGCGTGCACGGTCTGGCGGTAGGAGGCGATCACCGCTGCCATCACGACGGCGACGGCCAGGGCGACCTTCCACGACCACACGTAGGCCGAGGCGCCCGCCAGCGAGAGCATGATGAAGACCTCGTCGGGCGCGTAGGCCACCGAGGAAAGCGCGTCGGAGGCGAAGACCGGCAGCGCGATGCGCTTGGGGAGCAGCGTCTCGCCCAGCTGGGAGCTGCGCAGCTTGCGCCCCAGCAGGATGCGTTTGGAGACGTCTCCGACACTCACGACCCGGAAGGCTACGGCACCGCAGCCGCCGGACCGCCCTTGCGGCTACCGTGGCCCCGTGCACGTTGTGATCATGGGCTGCGGCCGGGTGGGTTCGACCCTGGCCAACAGCCTCGAGGACCGGAACCACACGGTGTCGATCATCGACAGCGAACCCGATGCGTTCCGGCGCCTGGGGCCCGCCTTCAACGGCGACAAGATCGCCGGGATCGGCTTCGACCAGGAGGTCCTGGAGAAAGCCGGCATCCGGCGCGCCGACGCGTTCGCCGCCGTCTCCAGCGGCGACAACTCCAACATCATCGCCGCCCGCGTGGCCCGCGAGACGTTCGGGATCCAGCAGGTCGTGGCCCGGATCTACGACCCGGGCCGCGCCGAGGTCTACCAGCGTCTGGGCATCACCACGGTGGCCACCGTGAAGTGGACCGCCGACCAGGTGCTGCGCCGGATCCTCCCGGCCGGGGCGGAGCCCGACTTCCGCGACCCCAGCGGCACCATCCGTGTCGACCACATCACGGTGCCGGAGATCTGGATCGGCAGCCGCACCATCGACCTGCAGGTCCAGACCCGCAGCCGGATCGCCTGGATCGACCGGCTGGGCGAGGGCATGCTGCCGGTGCGCGAGACCGTGCTGCAGGAGGGCGACATGCTGCACCTGGTGATCCGCGAGGAGAACGCCGCCCACACCTACGAACGGCTCGACAACGGCCCGGAGGAGAACTGATGCGCGTCGCCATCGCCGGAGCCGGCGCCGTGGGCCGCTCCATCGCCCGCGAGCTGATCACCAACGGCCACGAGGTGCTGCTGATCGACAAGAACGCCGGGTCGATCAAGCCCGAGCGCGTCCCCGGCGCCGAGTGGTTGCTGGCCGACTGCTGCGAGATGTCCTCGCTGACCGAGGCGCGCCTCGAGCGCTGCGACGTGCTGATCTCGGCCACCGGCGACGACAAGGCCAACCTGGTCGCCTCGCTGCTGGCCAAGACCGAGTTCGGGGTGCCGCGCACGGTCGGTCGCGTCAACCACCCCAACAACGAGTGGCTCTTCAGCGAGGCCTGGGGCGTCGACGTCAACGTCTCGACCCCGCGCATCATGTCGGCGCTGGTCGAGGAGGCCGTGACGGTCGGCGACCTGGTGCGGCTCTTCACGTTCCGCCAGGGCAAGGCCAACCTGGTCGAGATGACGCTGCCGGCCGACTCGCCCTACGTCGGCAAGCCCAGCGGCCTGATCCCGCTGCCCGACAACTGCGCGCTGGTCACCATCCTGCGCGACGGGCAGGTCTACGTGCCCAGCGCCGAGCAGCCGGTGGAGTCGGGCGACGAGCTGCTGCTGGTGGTGCCGGCCGAGAAGGAGGACGAGCTCGAGCGGCTGCTCGCGCCTTCCACCCACGGCGGCTAGACCGAGGCCCCGCAGACAGGCTAGGCCTGCTGGTCGGCCGCCCGCTCGCGCTCGACGGGGGTGTGGTTGCGCCCCAGCACCCACATCATCGCCGCCAGCGCCGCGAGCTGCAGGGGCCAGCCCAGCACGATCTTGAGCACGCCGAGGATCGCGATCGCGGTCTCGGCGGCGATCGCCTCCGACCACGCGCCCAGCCAGATCGGGCCCTGCACGACCACCCGCAGCACGCAGGGCGCGGCCAGCAGCCAGGTCAGGGTGCTGGTCAGGCGCACCACCTGCTTGTCCGAATGCCAAGCGGTGGCGTCGCCGGTGACGCTGCCGACCATGAACCCGACCAGCGGCCAGCCGACCAGCACCGTCAGCGACAGCACGACCGCGTACCCGCCGTTGTAGAGGATGCCGGGCAGGAAGTAGGCCAGCGCCTGCTCGTCCTCGCTGCCGCCGCGTCGGGCGGCCAGGGTGACGAAGAACCATCCGATCCCGATGCCGAACAGCGCGTTGAGGGCGAACTGGACCGTCGAGCGCTGCACCAGCCGCACGCCCAGCGCCAGCACCGCCGCGGCGACGCTGACGACCAGGGCGACCTGCAGCTGCTTGGTGCCGAGCCAGACCACGGTGAAGAGCAGCGTCGGCACGGCCGCCTCGACCATGCCACGGCGCCCGCCGAGCGCCTTGGCCAGCTGGCTGCGCACGACCGACTCGACGGTCTCGACGTCCGGGGTGGCGGCGTTCACGGGATCAGCTCGTACCGGGGGTTGTAGATCACACGGACGCCGTCCTGCGTGCCGATGCGGCCCTCCACGGAGATCGCCACGCCGGGGTTGATGCCGGCGATCCGGCGCCGCCCCAGCCACACGACCGTGATCGAGCCGGTCCCGTCGAAGAGCTCGGCCTCCAGCGCCGGCACTCCCCCGCGCGGGCGCAACGTGACGGTGCGCAGGGTGCCGCGCAGGCGCACCCGTGAGCGGTCCACCGCGTCGGCGATGCAGTCGGTGCCCGGCTCGGTGTAGGTGCGGCGCAGGTCGCGCGCCTCCTGGTCGGAGCTGTTGGCCCACCGGCTGATGCTGCGCCGCAGGCGGCTCTTCTCGGGCATCGGTCCTCAGTCGTGGTCGTGGCCGAAGTGCGGGTGGTCGGTGGCGCGGCCCCGGTCGTCCTTCGTCCCCGGGGGCACCGCGGGGCCGACGCGGCGCGCGCCCTCGGGCAGCACCAGGTCGAGCGCCTCGCCGACGGGCATCGCGCCCTCGCCGCGCTCGACCCCGACCCGGGTCAGGGCGCTGAGCCACGGCTCGGCCACGTCGCTGCCGCGGGCGGGCGCGCCGATCAGGGTGGCGCGCAGCATCCAGCGGTTGCCGTTGACGCCCAGGATGCGCGAGAGCTGCTTGCCGGTGCGCCCGTCGGGCATGGTGCGGGTCAGCTCGCAGAGCAGCTCGGTGCCGTAGCGGCCCTCCTGCTCGGTGGCGGTGCCGCCGCGCTGGACCATGTCGGCCGCGATCTGCGGGCGCACGTCGCCCCACAGGTCACCGCCGCGGGGAGCGGCGAAGGCGCGCAGCTCGATGGCACCGTCGGGGCCGGTGAGCAGCACCGCCTGGATCTCCTCGGTGGCCTCGTCGACCTGCAGCCGCAGCTCCAGGCCCTCGGGCACCACCACGAGCAGCGAACCCAGGTCGATGCGCTGCTGGCCCTCGGGCAGCTCGGGCAGCTCGGCCGCGTCGAAGGGACCCTCCGGGGGCGCCGCCGGCGTCTCCTGCGCAGCCTCGGCTGCCCCGGCGGACTCGGTGGCGTCGGACTTGCGGCGGAACTTCACGGGCGGGGCTCCTCGAGGATGGTCGGTGGTGTGGCTCACTGGTCGGGGGCGCCTCAGGTCGAGGCGAACCCACCTGTAGAACCGTAGCCCCCGTCACCCCGGGGCGACGAAGGCAGCGCCGCGACCTCCACGAAGCGCGCCCGCTCGACCCGCTGCAGCACCAGCTGGGCCACCCGGTCCCCGCGTCGCAGCTCGACCGGCTCACGGGGGTCGAGGTTGACCAGCAGCACCTTGACCTCGCCGCGGTAGCCCGCGTCGACCGTGCCGGGGGCGTTGACGATGGAGACGCCGTGGCGCGCGGCCAGGCCCGAGCGGGGGTGCACCAGCGCGACGTACCCGCTCGGGAGCGCGAGCGCGATCCCGGTCGGCACCAGGGCCCGCTCGCCCGGCTCCAGGCGCACGTCGACGGTGGTGAGCAGGTCAGCGCCGGCGTCGCCGGGGTGGGCGTACGCCGGCAGCGGCAGCTCGGCGTCGAGGCGGACCACCTGGACGGGCAGCTCGCGGGGGTCGGGCGTCTGTTCGGCGGGTGCGGGGTCGCTCACGCACGGGACCCTAGGTCATCGCCCTCGGGGCCCGGGTGGGAGAATCGGGCCGTGGACGCGACCCCGACCTACCGCGAGCGACTCTCGGTGCCGCTGCGCTGGTGGGTGCAGGGCACGATGCTGGTCGCCAGCCTGTGGCTGGCGGTCATCGTGGCCGTCCCCGAGGCGCTGGCCTGGGCGATCACCGGCGTGGCCGTGGCGCTGCTGGCCGCGCTGCTGCTGGGCTACGGCTCCCCCGTCATCAGCGTGGGCGACGGCGTGCTGCGCGCCGGCCGGGCCCGCATCGAGGTGCGGCACCTGGGCGCGGTGCAGGCCCTCGACGCCGAGGCGGCACGCCGTGCCGCCGGGGTCGAGTCCGACGCCCGCGCCTACCTGCTGCTGCGCCCCTACCGCAAGCGCGCGGTGCGCGTCGAGGTCAGCGACACCGCCGACCCCACGCCCTACTGGCTGCTGAGCAGCCGGCGCCCCGACGATCTCGCCGAGGTGCTGCGCACGGTCTCCGCCCGGGTGGCCCCGCCCTCCGGCAGCACTGGGTAGGGTCGCGCCCATGGCATCCGGTGGTGGCTCCAAGGTCTGGTCCCTCATGTCGCTCGGCTCCTCGGTGGGCGCAGCGGTCGCGGCCCGCAAGGCGCTCGAGGCGTCCTGGAAGACGGCGGCGCGGCGCAAGCCCCCCGCCAACCCGGCCGACCCCGACGTCGACGTCTGGGAGGCGGTGACCTGGGCGCTCGCCACGGGCGCCGTGGCCTCGCTGGCGCGGATGCTGGCCCAGCGCCGGGCCGCGGAGTACTACACGCGCTCGACGGGTCACCTGCCGCCGCCGCTGCAGAAGGACGGCGAGTAGGCGGCCCCGAGCAGGAGAGCCCAGTAGACGCCGAAGGCCCGGTCCCCCAGGGGGCCGGGCCTTCGTGGCGTGGTGCGGCTGCTCAGACGCAGTCGCGGCAGATCATCTTCTTCTCGTCGGCGAGCTGCGAGCGGTGGTGCACGAGGAAGCAGCTCATGCAGGTGAACTCGTCCTCCTGCTTGGGCTTCACCTCGACCGCGAGCTCCTCGTGCGACAGGTCGGCGCCAGGGAGCTCGAAGGACTCAGCGGCCTCGGTCTCGTCCTCGTCGACCTTGCCGGAGTTCTTGTCGTGGCGGCGAGCCTTGAGCTCCTCGATGCTCTCCTCGGACTGGTCTTCCTCGTTCTTGCGCGGTGCGTCGTAGTCGGTGGCCATCGTCGCCTCACTCCCCTCGTCGTCTCGTGTGCGTGATGCCTGGGCGGCGCCTCGTGTGTGTCGTCGGCGCCAGATTGTGCACCATGGCCGTCGACAGCGACACACCGGTCGGTGTCACGCCGCATGAACAGCAGGTGAGGCTCCAGTTATTCCCGGGCCGCGTAGCCGGCCTCGAGCACCAGCGCGCGCAGCTCCTCGAAGCTCCCCGCGGGCCCGCAGAGCAGCAGGTCGCGACCGCTCGCCCCCACCATCAGCTCGGTCCTCGCGCCGGCGGCCCGCGCCACGAGGGCGCCCGCAGCGTGGTCCCACAGGTGCACGCCCTCCTCGACGTAGGCGTCGAGCGTGCCGTCGGCGACACCGCACAGGTCGAGAGCGCAGGACCCGAGGCGGCGGACGTCGCGCACCCGCGGCAGCAGGTGCACCAGCGAGCGCGCCTGGCGCTCGCGCACGTCGGCGTCGTAGGAGAAGCCGGTCGCCACCAGCATCTGTGACAGCGGTGCGACCGGGCGTACGCCGACCGGTCGCCCGTCGCGGGTCGCGACCGGTCCGTGCGGGCCGACGTGGGCGGCGTACTCGACCCCGGTGGCGACGTTGAGCACCACCCCGGCCACCACCTCGGGCCCGCCTGCCCCCTCGACCTCGGCCGCGATCGACACGGCGTACTGGGGCAGTCCGTAGAGGAAGTTGACGGTGCCGTCGACCGGGTCGACGACCCAGCGCACCCCGGAGCTGCCGGCGACGTCGTCGCCCTCCTCGCCGAGCACGGCGTCGTCGGGTCGGGCCCGCAGCAGCAACCGACGGATCAGTGCCTCGCTGGCGCGGTCGGTCTCGGTGACGACGTCGACCGGGCTGGTCTTGGTGTCGGCCACGGTGACGTCGCCGGCCCGGTGCTCACGCACCAGGGCGGCCGCCGCGCGCGCCACGTCGAGGGCGAGGTCGCACAGACCCTCGGCCCCGGAGGCGCTCACGCGCCGCGACCGCACAGGGCCGGGCGCTCGGCGCGCGGGTTGGCGCAGCACCCCACGGGGCAGGCGTCCCACATCGGGCCCGTGTCGCCGACGGCCGCGCGGGCGACCTCCTCGCCCCGCTCGGCGCTGGCCCGCTCGACCAGCAGGTCGCGCACGGTGGACACGAACCGCGGGTCGGTGCCGGCGGTGGCGGCGCGGCGCACCGGCAGGCCGATCCGCTCGGCGGTCTCGACGGCCTCCGTGTCGAGGTCGTAGATGACCTCCATGTGGTCGGAGACGAAGCCGACCGGCACCATCACCACGGCCGGCACACCCCGGTCGCGCAGCGCCTCGAGGTGGTCGTTGATGTCGGGCTCGAGCCACGGGACGTGCGGGGAGCCGCTGCGCGAGCAGAACACGAGGTCGTGCTCGTGGGTGGTGCCGGTCTCGGCAGCCACCCGCTCCGTGACCACCCGAGCCACGTCGCGGTGCTGGGCGACGTAGGCGCCGCCGCCCTCGTAGGTGGTCTCGGGGTCGCCGCTGTTCTCGTTCATCGCGGTCGGGATCGAGTGGGTGACGAAGACGAGGCGCGCCCCGGCACGCACGTCCTCGGGCAGGTCCGCCAGAGCGGCCAGCGCGGCGTCGACGTTGGGCTCCACGAAGCCCGGGTGGTTGAAGTAGTGGCGCAGCTTGTCGAGCTGCACCGGCGAGCCCTCGACCCCGCCGGGCAGCGCGTCGACGGCGTCGTAGAGGTTCTCGCGGTACTGCCGGCACGACGACCACGACGAGTAGGCGCTGGTCACGAAGCAGGCCGCCCGCGTGACCCCGTCGTCGGCCATCTGCTGCAACGTCTCGGCGAGGTAGGGGTCCCAGTTGCGGTTGCCCCAGTAGACCGGCAGGTCGACGCCGTGCTCGGCGAGGTCGGCCTCGATCGCGGCCTTGAGCTCCCGGCACTGGTCGTTGATCGGCGAGCGACCACCGAAGAGGTGGTAGTGCTTGCCCACCTCCTCCAGCCGCTCGCGCGGGATCCCCCGGCCGCGGGTCACGTTCTCGAGGAAGGGCACGACGTCGTCGGGGCCCTCCGGACCGCCGAAGGAGACCAGCAGGAGCGCGTCGTAGGGGTGCACGTCGGGAGTCGCCATGACGCCATCGTAGGGAGGGCCCCCATCACCCCTGGTGAGGGATTCGCCGGGGGCTGAGGAGCGGGCTTACGCTCCGCTCGGATGTTCACGTCGTACGCCCGCGTGCTGGGTCGTCCCGGTGCCCTGCGGTTCAGTCTCACCGGGATGTTCGCGCGCCTGCCGATCAGCATGGTCGGGCTGGGCATCGTGCTGCTGGTCGAGGCCTCCACCGGCTCCTACGGCCTGGCCGGGGCCGTGTCTGCGGCGTACATGCTGGCCAACGCGCTGCTGGCCATCGCCCAGGGCCGCCTCGTCGACCGGCTCGGCCAGGCGCCCGTGCTGGCCACGGCCAGCGTCGTCTTCGGTGCAGCGCTGACCACGGTGATCTGGTCGGTGCAGGCCGGCTGGCCCGTGGCGGCGACGTACGCCGCCGCGGCGCTGGCCGGTGCCAGCCTGCCGCAGATCGGCTCGTGCGTACGGGCGCGCTGGTCGCACGTGCTCGACGCCCCGGCCGACGTGCAGACCGCCTTCGCGCTCGAGGCCGTCGTCGACGAGGCCTGCTTCATCCTCGGCCCGATCCTGGTCACGGTGCTCGCCACGGCCGTGCACCCGGTGGCCGGCCTCGGCTCCGCGATGGTCTTCGGCACCCTGGGCGGGCTGCTCTTCGCCGCCCAGCGCGGCACCGAGCCGCCGGCGCAGCCGCACGACCGCCGCACCGGGCCGCGCCCGCCGCTGCCGTGGCGCACGCTGGTGCCGCTGGTGGCCGTCTCGGGCATGCTCGGGGTGCTCTTCGGGGCCGCCGAGGTCACCACCATCGCGTTCGCGGACGAGCAGGGCAGCCGGGCGTGGGCAGGGCCGCTGCTGGCGCTGTGGGCGCTGGGCAGCCTGGTCGCGGGCGTGGTCGTCGGGCGCGGTCATCTGGCGCGCGGGCCCGGCCACCCGGCTGAAGTGGGGCGCGTTCGCGATGGCGGCGGCGATGGCGCCGCTCCCCCTGGTCGGGTCGGTGCCGGTGATGGGTCTGGTGCTGCTGGTGGGCGGGGCCGCGATCGCGCCGACGATGATCGCCACGATGTCGCTGACCGAGGCCACGATGCCGCGCAGCCGGCTCACCGAGGGCATGTCGGTGGTGCAGACCGGTCTGGTGGCCGGTGTCGCGCCAGGGGCGACGCTGTCGGGGCTGGTCGTCGACGCCTCGGGCGCCTCGACGGCCTACCTGGTGCCGCTGGGGGCCGGCCTGCTGGCGGTGCTCGCGGCGCAGACGATCACTTCCGGTGCGGGTCGCGCAGGATCCTGATGCCGGCCCAGGCGGCGAGCGGGACGAGCACGAGCAGGGCGATCACGGTCCACCACGTCATCACCCCATCCTGTCATCGCCCCAGGCGCTAGCGTCCCACCCATGTGGCACAACTGGTCGGGCACCGAGTCGGCACACCCGGTCCGGGTGGCCGAGCCCCGCGGCACCGACGACGTGCTCGCCCTGGTGGGGCGGGCCCGCGAGGAGCGCACGACGCTGAAGATGGTCGGTACCGGCCACAGCTTCACCGGCATCGCCGCGCCCGAGCACACGATGCTCTCGCCCCGGGCGATGAGCGGTGTGCTGGGCGTGGACCGCGAGGCGATGACGGTGACCGCGCTCGCGGGCACCCCGCTGCACGTCCTCAACGCCACCCTCGAGGGGCTGGGCCTGAGCCTGCACAACATGGGCGACATCGCCGAGCAGACCCTGGCCGGTGCGGTCTCGACCGGCACCCACGGCACCGGCGGCGTGGCGGCCGGCCTGGCCGCGCAGGTGGTGGGGCTCGAGATGGTCACCGGCGCCGGCGAGGTCCTGCGCGCCGACGCCGAGCAGCACTGCGACGTGCTCGCCGTGGCCCGGCTCGGGCTGGGAGCCCTCGGCGTGCTGACCACGCTCACCTTCGCCGTCGAGCCGCTCTTCGTGCTCGAGGCGCACGAGCGGCCCCTGGGCTGGGACGAGGCGCTGGAGTGCTTCGACGACCTGGTCGCGGCCCACCACCACGTCGACCTCTACTGGTTCCCGCACACCGACCGGGTGCAGGCCAAGTGCAACGACCGGCTCGACGTGCCCCTCGACGACGCCCGGCCGCTGCCCCGCTGGCGGCACCGCCTGGACGACGACCTGCTGCAGAACACCGCCTTCGGGGCCCTGACCGCCGCCACGGCCCGGGTGCCCGCGGCGGTGCCGCCGCTCAACCGGCTCAGCTCGGCGCTGCTCTCCGAGCGCACCTACAGCGACGTGCCGCACCGGGTCTTCACCGCCCGCCGATCGGTGGTCTTCCGCGAGATGGAGTACGCCGTGCCGCGCGAGGCCGGGGTGACGGCGCTGCGCGAGGCGCGGGCGGCGATCGAGGCCTCGGGGCTGCGGATCAGCTTCCCGGTGGAGGTCCGGGCGGCCCGCGCCGACGACGTGCCGCTCTCGACCGCGGTCGGGCGCGACACGACGTACCTGGCCTTCCACACGCACCGCTCGGTGCCGCACGAGGAGTACTTCGCGCTCCTCGAGCCGATCCTGCGCGCCCACGACGGGCGCCCGCACTGGGGCAAGCTGCACACCCGCACCGTCGCCGACCTCGCCCCCGCCTACCCGCGCTTCGGTGAGTTCCTGGCGATGCGCGAGCGGCTCGACCCCGACCGGGTGCTCACCAACGCCTACCTGCGGCGGGTGCTCGGCGACTGAGCCGGCCGACCGAGCACTCCCCCGGCAGCCGGTCAGACGCTGGCGGAACCGCGCGGCAGCGGCGCCTGCCAGTCGCGCCAGACCGCCAGCAGCCGCCAGGCCAGGCAGACCGCGGCGCCGGTCAACGCGGCCACCACCACCGGCAGACCACCGCGCTCCATCAGCACCGCCACCATCGCCCCGGCCAGAGCGGGGGTCGCGTAGAGCTCGCCGCGGAAGACGATCGGCACCCGACCGGCGAGCACGTCGCGCACCATCCCGCCACCGATGCCGGTGACCATGCCGAGCAGCGCCGCGGGCAGCGGGCCGAGCCCGTAGTCGATGGCCTTCAGGGCGCCCGCGACGCAGAAGAGCGCCAGGCCGAAGGCGTCGAAGACCGTCACGAGCCGCTCCATCCGGCCCAGCGTCGGGTGGAACACGAAGGTCAGCAACCCCGCGCCCACCGGCACCAGGAGGTAGCGCCAGTCGGCCAACGCCGCGGGCGGAGTGGCGTCGATGAGCACGTCGCGCAGGAACCCGCCGCCCAGGCCGGTGGTGCCGGCCAGGACCAGCACCGCGAAGAGGTCGAGCTCCTTGCGCACCGCCACCAGGGCGCCGGAGATCGCGAAGACGAAGATGCCCACGAGGTCGAGGACGACCAGGGTGGGAGCGGGCTCGACGGGCGGCACCCGGCGAGGCTACCCACGACCCGCTGGCTCGAGGGCACGGCGTCCACGGCCCGAGCCCGTGGCTGGCGTAGGCTCAGGACAGCTGTCGGCACGTCGCCGGCACCGGTGATCGAGGAGGTGGACCTGAGATGGTGCACCTGACCCTCGCGGGGGTGAGCGAGGACGGGAAGCGCCTGCTCATGGTCGACGACACCGGTGTCGAGCACGACCTCGACGTCGACGCCAGGCTCCGGGCCGCCCTGCGCGGCGAGACCTCACGACTCGGCCAGTTGGAGATGACAATGGACAGCGTCCTGCGCCCGCGCGACATCCAGGCACGGATCCGGGCGGGCGAGAGCCCCGAGGCCGTGGCCGAGGCGGCCCAGACCAGCGTCGACAAGATCATGCCGTACGCCGGCCCGGTGCTCGCCGAGCGCGAGCACGTGGCCCAGCGGGCCCAGCGCAGCTCGGTGCGCCGCACCGCGGGTGCCGACGGCGTCCGTACCCTCGGCGAGGCAGTCGAGGCGCACCTGCGCGCCGAGCACGTCGGGCCCGACGTGGTGGCCTGGGACGCCTGGCGCCGCGAGGACGGGCGGTGGACCCTCACCGCCGAGTTCGAGACCCGCCCGCGCTCGGGCCTGGCGCACTTCACCTACGACATGCCGGGCAACTACGTGCAGCTCGACGACGAGGACGCGCGCTGGCTGGTGGGCGAGGTCATCGCCACCGCCACCCTGGCCGCACCGCTCGACGACCTGCAGCAGGCCCGCGCCCGGCGCCGGGTCTCCCTCGATGACGAGGAGCTCCCGCTGGGCGAGGACGCCATCGGCATGGTCTCCGCCGAACCGGAGCCGGAACCGCAAGCGGAGCCGACGCCCGCGCTCGAGTCCGAGCCGGAGCCGGAGCCGGAGCCCGCGGTCGAGACGGAGCCGGTCGCCGAGGCCGACCCGGAGCCGCAGCCTGAGCCACCGGTGCGCCGACCGGTGCGCAAGAGCCGTGGCCGCGCCTCGGTGCCGAGCTGGGACGAGATCATGTTCGGCGGCGGCAAGCAGGAGTAGCCGCTCGCGACCCTCCCGCGCGGGGAGGCGGACGAGTACTGTCCGGCCATGTCCTACTTCGTGACCGGCGCCACCGGGTTCATCGGCCGCTTCCTGGTGGAAGAGCTGCTCGACCACCGCGAGGGCGAGGTCTTCGTGCTGGTGCGCGAGGGGTCGCTGCACCGCCTGGAGGCGCTGGTGCGGCACTGGGGCACCGACCGGGTCGTCCCGGTCGTGGGCGAGCTGTCGACCGAGGCGCTCGGCGTCGACCCCGCGTGGGTCGCCGAGCACCGCGGCGAGGTCGAGCACTTCTTCCACCTCGCTGCGGTCTACGACATGACCGCCGACGACGCGACCAACGAGGCGATGAACGTCGGCGGCACCCGGCACGCGCTGGCGCTGGCCGCCGACCTCGACGTCGGCTGCTTCCACCAGGTCAGCTCGGTGGCGGCCGCCGGCGAGCACCAGGGCCCCTTCGACGAGACGATGTTCGCCGAGGGCCAGCACCTGCCCTCGTCGTACCACCGCACCAAGTACGAGTCCGAGCGGATCGTGCGCGAGGAGGGCACGGTGCCCTGGCGGGTCTACCGGCCCTCGATCGTCGTCGGCGACTCCCAGACCGGCGCGATGGACAAGGTCGACGGGCCCTACTACTTCTTCGCGCTGATGAAGACCATGCGCGACGTGCTGCCGGCCTGGCTGCCGCTCGCGGGGGTCGACATGGGCGACACCAACGTGGTGCCGGTCGACTACGTGGCCCGCGCCATGGACCACCTGGCCCACCTGCCCGGCCGCGACGGCGAGGCCTTCCACCTGGTCAACCCCGAGCCGCAGCCGGTCGTCGACATGATCAACGCCTTCTGCGCCGCCGCAGGTGCCCCGACCTTCGCGATCGGGCTCGACCGCGGCCTGGCCCGCCGCCTGCCCCGGGCCCTCCAGCCCGCCGGGCTCCTCGGGGCGGTGGGCAAGGTGGCGCCGCTGCAGGCCGCGCTCGACCTGGTGACCAGCCGCGTCGGTGTACCGGCCGAGGTGCTGGCGCACACGAGCTTCACCGCCGTCTTCGACTCCCGGCGCACCGAGCGGGCGCTCGCGGGCTCCGGCATCGCGGTGCCCGACCTCGAGTCCTACGCCCGCACGCTCTACTCCTACTGGGAGGAGCACCTCGACGAGACGACGGCACGCGACCCTCGCATCCGCGCGGCGCTGCAGGGCAAGCACGTGGTCATCACCGGCGCCTCCTCCGGCATCGGGCAGGTCACCGCCCACAAGGTCGCCCAGGCCGGCGGCGTGCCGGTGCTGGTGGCGCGTGGCAAGGACAAGCTCGAGGAGGTGCGGGCGGCCATCGAGCTGCGCGGCGGCCAGGCGCTGGTCTACCCCTGCGACCTCTCCGACCTCGAGGCGATCGACCGGCTGTGCGAGCAGCTGGCCGCCGAGCTGCCCTCGGTCGACTTCGTGGTCAACAACGCGGGGCGCTCCATCCGGCGCTCGCTGCGACTCTCCCACGACCGCTTCCACGACTTCGAGCGCACCATGCAGCTCAACTACTTCGGCGCGATCCGCCTGGTGATGGGGCTGCTGCCCACGATGCAGGCCCAGCAGCGCGGCCACGTGGTCAACGTCAGCTCGATCGGCGTGCAGACCAACCCGCCGCGGTTCTCGGCCTACGTCGCCTCGAAGTCGGCGCTCGACTCGTGGAGCAACGTGGTGGCCTCCGAGCTGGTCGGCGACGGGATCACCTTCACCGGCATCCACATGCCCTTGGTGCGCACGCCGATGATCGCGCCCACCAAGATCTACGACAAGTTCCCCACCATCTCACCGGCGCAGGCCGCCGACCTGCTCGTGGAGGCGATGGTCGCGCGCCCCCACGAGATCAACACCCTGCTCGGCAACGTCGGGGCCGTGGCACACACCGTGGCGCCCAAGCTGACCTTCCGGCTGCTCAACATGGCCTACCACGTCTTCCCCGACTCCGCCGCGGCCAAGGGCGACGGCGGCACCCGCGAGTCCGAGCAGATCATGCTGGCCAAGATCTTCAAGGGCGTGCACTGGTAGGCCCTGCTCGACCCTGCTCAGCCCCGCTCGACCGGCCGCGACGGGTCGGCGCTCCACTCGCTCCAGGAGCCCGGGTAGAGCGCCGCGCGGATGCCGGCCACCTCCATCGCCAGCACGTCGTGGCACGCGGTCACGCCCGAGCCGCAGTAGGCAGCGACGTCGGCGCCGGGCTCGACGCCGGCGGCGGCGTAGAGGGCCCGCAGCGTCGCGGCGTCGCGGAAGGTCCCGGCAGCGGTCAGGTTGGTGCTGGTGGGCACGTTGACAGCGCCGGGCACGCGACCCGCCACCGGGTCCATCGGCTCGACCTCGCCGCGGTAGCGCTCGGGGGCCCGCGCGTCGACGAGCACGTCGACGTCGAGGACGCCGTCGAGGGCGACCACCGGCATCCGTCCGGGCCGCGCGGTGAAGCCGCCCGCGGCCGGGGTGACCGGGCCCGTCTCGACGGCTCCGCCCTCGGCCAGCCATGCCGACCAGCCACCGTCGAGCACCCGCACGTTGCTGTGGCCGTGGTGGCGCAGCAGCCACCACGCCCGCCCTGCCGCCAGGCCCGACCAGTCGTCGTAGACGACCACGGGCCGAGCGTCGTCGACACCGAGACGACGCATGGCGGCCTCGACGTCCTCGATGGCCGGCAGCGGGTGGCGGCCACCGCCGTCGGGGGTGCTGGCCGGCGGGTCGGCGAGGTCGGTGTCGAGGTCGACGTACGCCGCCCCCGGCAGGTGGCCCGCGGCGTGCTCCTCGGGGCCGGCCGGGCCGTCGAGGCGGTAGCGGACGTCGAGGAGCGTGACGCCGGGGGCGTGCGGGTCGTCGAGGAGTCCGCGAAGCACCGGGACGCTGATCAGAGGGCTGCTCATGACGCCCATCGTGCCGCACCGGCGCGGGCGTGAGAGGATCGCGCCCCGTGGCCGAACTGCACTTCTTCACCGGGACCATGGACTCGGGCAAGAGCACCCTGGCGCTCCAGACGAACCACAACCACGCCGCCCGTGGGCGGCAGGGACGGATCTTCGTCACCCGCGACCGGGCGGGGCAGGGACGCATCTCCAGCCGTCTGGGCCTGACCCACGAGGCGCTCGAGGTCGACGCCGACTTCGACTTCTGGCGCCACGTCGTCGACAGCCTCACCCAGGGCACCCGCATCGACTACGTCATCTGCGACGAGGCGCAGTTCTACACCCGCGGCCAGGTCGACCAGCTGGCGAAGATCGTCGACGAGCTGCAGATCGACGTCTTCGCCTTCGGCATCCTCACCGACTTCCGCACCGAGCTGTTCCCGGGCTCCGGCCGCCTCGTCGAGCTCGCTGACCGGATGAACGTGCTGCAGGTGGAGGCGCTGTGCTGGTGCGGCAAGCGCGCCACCCACAACGCCCGCACCGAGAACGGCGTGATGGTCACCGAGGGCGAGGTGGTCGTCGTCGGCGACGTCGAGGACGCCGAAGCGCCGGAGCCCACCTCCGACGCCGACGCGGATGTGGCCTACGAGGTGCTCTGCCGCCAGCACCACCGGCGGCGCCTCACCGCGGCCCGGGCGAAGGCGGTCTCCCTCGCGCCCGAGCCGCTGCCCTTCGGCTGAGCCGTCGTTCAGAGCCTGCTGAGGTGCTCCTCCATGCTGGCGGCCACCTTGTCGGCCAGCACCTTCAGGCCGGCCGGCATCAGCGGCTCGGCCAGCTTCGCAGCGCCCTGCGGGTCGAACTCCGCGTGGTAGGTCACCGAGGTGCGCCCGTCGGTCTCCTCGAAGGTGATGGTGTCGAGGAGCTGGATCGACCCGGCGTCGCCCTTGAGCTGGAAGGTGTGTGGCGCGTCGTGCCGGGTGACGGTGTAGTCGACCTCCTGCTCGGAGCCGAGGAACTTCGAGACGTTGTGGTACGTGGTCCCGACTCCCCCGTCGCCGCTGGTGCGCTCGGTGCTGACCGAGGGCGGGTCCCACTCCTCGCTGTTGCGGAAGTCGCTGAGGTAGTCCCAGACCTTCTGGATCGGCTGGTTGACGGTGACGGTGCGCTCGACTGACGGCACGATGTGCTCCCTTGGTCGTGGTTGCGTGTCCACCTCATCGGTACCCGCGCCGGCCCGACCAGCCTCCACCCCCGCGGGTGACCGGCCCGCGCGTCGGTCGAGCAGCGACGAGCGCCCGTCGTCCCGCGAGAGGCCCGCGACCTTCAGTCGGACCCCGGAGCACGAGCCGATGCAGGGCTGCGCTCACCGCGTCCACGACGGCGGGTGACGGCCTTCCACCGCCACCGGCAGACCCTTGACTCGAACGCTTGTTCGAGTAAACTGGGGGCATGACCACGCAGGAGCTCCAGCGCTGCGACACCACCGACGCGGTGCTCGCCTACGCCCGCTCCCAGCGCGCGGCCCGCGACGCCGCCGAGGTCGCGATGTACCAGGCCACCTGCACCTGGGCGGCGATGCACACCACCCACGACCCGGCCCGCGCCGCGGTCCTGCCCGGCACCGACCTGCAGATCAGCATCGCCGGGCCGGGCGCCCCGTCGGTCTCGGAGTTCGCCGTCATCGAGTACGGCACCGCGATCGGGCTGTCCGCCGACGCCGCGGTGCGCTACGTCGCCCACGTCGTGGAGACCCGCTACCGCCTCCCCCGCCTCCACACCGCCGTCACCTCCGCCCGGGTGCCGGTGTGGCGGGCCCGCCGGATCGCCGAGGCCACCCTCGCCCTGCCCGCCGAGGCCGCCGAATGGGTCGACCGGCACCTCGCCGGGGTCGCCGCCACCTGCTCCTACGCCACCCTGGCCCGCCTCGTCGAGGAAGCCCTGTGCCGCTTCGACCCCGAGACCGCCGAGGACAACCGCGCCAAGGCCACCGAGGACCGCCGCCTCGACATCCACCTCGCTCCGCCACCAGTGGCGGCGCCTGCATCGAGGGCACCGTCGACGTGGTCGGCTGCCTCGACCTCGCCGACGCCCTCGACCTCGACAACGCCGTGACCCGCGAGGCCCGCAACCTCGCCCTGGCCGGCTCCGACCAACCCCTCGACGTACGCCGCTCCCAAGCCCTCGGCATCCTCGCCCGCACCCAGACCACCCTCGACCTCACCAGCGACACCAGCGACACCGCCGACGACCCCGGCGATCACGAGGCAGCTCCCCGGGTGCCCGCACGACAGGTCGTGCTCAACATCCACCTCACCGACACCGCCCTGCACGGCACCGACCCCACCACCTGCCGGATGGGCATCGACCCGTTCAGCCCCTCGGCCGGGCTGCACCTCGCGCGCATCGAGGAGACCCGCAGCTTCACCACCACCGACCAGGTCGCCGAGTGGCTCCGCGTCCCGGGCACCCACGTCTCCTACCGCACCATCACCGACGCACCCGGCCCCGTGGACCCCGAGGCCTACGAACACCCCTTCCGCAACACCCACCCCGCACACCAAGCCCCGCAACACCAAGCCCACCGGCCAGGTCACCGCCGACGACCTCCGCCGCTTCGCCAGCCACCCCGACCTACGACCCCACCCCCGCCGACCCCTCGACCTCGCCGAGGAGATCACCACCCCCGGCTACACCCCCACCGACCGGCTCGCCGAACAGACCCGACTGCGCCACCCCCGCTGCGTCTTCCCCCACTGCACCCGCCGAGCAAGGCGCCGCACCCCCGACGAGGCCCACGCCGACCTCGACCACATCACCACCCACGACCCCGAAGCATCCGACGGCCCACCCGGCCAGACCACCACCTCGAACCTCGCCACCCTCTGCAGACGACACCACCGCGCCAAGACCCACACCGCCTGGACCTACCACCCCACCCCCACCGGGTTCCTCTGGACCAGCCCCCACCGCTACCAGTACCTCGTCGAACCACCAGGCACCACCGACCTCGACCGACCACCGAGACCACCGACCCGGGCCATCTGAACCAGCCGACCAGCCGCACCCCCGCGCACAGCACCACCGCGACGGGGGCACCGGCACGCCCACCCTCGGTCCACGGTGTCAGGAACGGGCGCTCGTCAGGGTCGGTGCACCACGCCGTCGGCCGCGAGTCCCGCGAGGGCGGTTGCCGCTCAGTCCACCAGCACCGGGATGAGCATCTCCTCCGGGGTCAGCGACCCGTGCATCCCCACGAGCCGGGCCTCGTAGGCCCAGTCGACGCTGGAGATCACGGCGGCGTCGTCGTGGCAGGCGACCAGCACGTCGCCGATGCGCGGGCGCACGGCGGAGGAGACCTCGCCGAACCAGCCGAGCGAGGTGGCCTCCTCGCGGGTCAGCACCTCGGCCTTGGCGCCCAGCACGGCGCGCCAGGTGGCCACGACGTCGTCGACGGCCCCGCGCTGGCAGTAGAGCTGGCGGAAGCGGGCCTCGCCGCCGAAGAGCACCAGCCCGTCGCGCAGCTCGTGGACGGTGTCGACGTCGACCCGCGCCTCCGGCGGGGAGTCGACCATGCCGTGGTCGGCCACGACCACCAGGCGGGTCGAGGGTGGCAGCGCCTCGCGCAGCTGCTCGGCCTCGTGGTCGATCATCGCGAGCTGCTGGAGCCACTCGCTCGAGGCCACGCCGTGCCGGTGGCCGGTCCAGTCGAGGTCGCCGTCGTAGAGGTAGGTCAGCGACGGCGCGTGGTCGGAGGCGGCCACGGCCGCGGCGATCCGCTCCCCCACCTTGTCGGCGCCCACGAAGTCGGCGCCCCGGTGCGCGGCCCGGGTCAGCCCGCTGGTGGCGAAGTCGCGCTTGTTCACGACGCTCACCGCCACGCCGCGCTCGCGCAGCCGCGCGAAGACCGTCGGGTGCGGCTGCCACTCGACGGGGTCGACGTCCTTGGGCCACATCAGCGCGTTCAGCAGCCGCTCGGTGCCCGGCACCCGCGAGGTGAAGCCGACGACGCCGTGCGCCCCCGGCGGCAGCCCGGTGCCGAGCGAGGTCAGGCTGGTGGCGGTCGTCGACGGCACCCCGGCCGTCGCCCCCGGCGCGGCGCTGCGCAGCGAGGACAGGTACGGCGCCACGTGCGCGTAGCGCTCGAGCAGCCGCGCACCGAGCCCGTCGACCAGGAACACCACGTACGCCGGCGCCTCCGGCAGCACCAGCCCCTCGTGCGCGGCGCCCTCGAGGCGCACCCCCAGGGCGGCGCCGACCGCGGGCACCACGTCGGCCAGCGACCGGTCGCCGTACCCGGGCTGGAGCAGCGTCACGGCGCCGACGGCGCCTGGTGGGTGCGCGAGGAGAGCGACTCGGCGAAGGCGAGCAGACCGGCCACCGCGTCCTTGCCGTCGGCGGCCGCCGAGACCCGCAGCGAGAAGTCGTCGGGAGCCAGCACACCGGTGTAGCCGTGGTCGGCGTCGCACTCGGGGTCGCTGCAGCCGGCCGGCTCGAGGTCGACCCGGCTCACCCCGCCCCACCCGATCGTCATCACGGCCTCGGCCGGGTGGCCCGGGCCGGAGGACGGGTTGGCGACCATCCGGGTCACCACCACCGAGCGCACCGCGCTGAGCCGGATCGCCTCGGTGGAGGTCGAGGTGTAGGGCTCGGGCAGCAGGTCGTCCCCGGTGTGCTCGTCGGTGTGGGCCAGCACCAGCCTGGTCGGGGTCAGCACCACCACCGACAGGTGCCGACGGACCTCGTCGTGCTCGAAGGTCGGCTCGTGGTGGACGAAGAAGGAGACCACCTGCTCGCCGGCCACGGCGGCCTGCACACCCTCGCCGACCACCTCCGGGTAGTAGCCGGTGCGGTCGATGGCGGCGCGCAGCTCGCGCAGGCGGTCACGGTCGTCGGTGCGGGCGCGCATGCTCAGAACTCGTATCCGAAGGCGGTGACGTCGCGGGCGAAGGCCGCCTCGACGCGACGAGCCATCTCGTCGGTGTACTCGCTGCGGTAGCGGGTGTCGCGCCCACCGAGCTCGGGGCCTGCCTGGTAGTCGGGGCGGGTGCGGTCGATGTTGACGCTCTTCAACGGCTCCCAGGGGATGTCGAAGCGGGCCTGCACAGCGCGCAGGTCGGCCTCGAGGCTCTCCTGGCGTCCGATCATGTCGGCGCGACGGGTCTTGGTGGCCAGGTAGCGCCACTGTGGTGTCTGCAACCGGGAGAACTCGTCGAGACCCTTCATGATGAAGGACTCGAAGTCGGGGCAGGTCTCGGCGACCGAGCGGATGAACTGGTTCTTGCGGTCCAGGCGGCTCTCGCCGTCCTGCTCGGAGTCGCGGAAGCGCTCGACCATCCGGAACCACGACAGCATCCGGGCCCACGGGTTGCGCACGATCCCGAAGGTCCAGTAGGTCGACAGCTCGGGCTCGGCGCGCAGGATCTGGCCCAACGTGCCGTGCCGGTCGACGCCCTTGACCTGGCGCGCGTCGGGCAGGACCTCCGTGAGCCGGTTGTGGATGGTCGACCCACCGGTCTTCTGCACGTGCACGAAGAGCAGGCGCGCGCTGTCAGAGATCACCATGACCACGGAGCATACGGGTAGGTCGACCTCAGCTCGGAATGGTGTCGCCCGGCTGCGAGGGCATCCGCCGCACGAACCAGTCGGAGCGTGAGTCGGCGGCCGGCTCGACCCGGGCCGACGCGTCGAGCACCGTCGATCCCGACGGCCCGGCCAGCACCAGCCCGAGCTCGAGGGCGGAGAGCTGGGGCATGTCGTTCTGCAGCTGCGAGACCCGACTGATCAGTCGCTCGACCTCGCCGACGTCGACGACCTCGCTGCCGCGGTAGCCGAAGAGCATCGGGCTCGCCTTGACCTCGCGCACCATCGCAGAGGCGTCACGGGTGCCCAGCGGTGGGATCCGGTAGGCCCGGTCGCCGAGCAGCTCGGTCAGCGGCCCGGAGATGCCGAAGGAGACCACGGGCCCGAAGAGCGGGTCCTCGATGCTCGAGATCATCACCGGCACGCCCGGCGGGGCGGTGCCCTGCACCAGGAAGGCGTCGGTGAGGTCCTCCTCCCCCACCAGCGCCGTCAGCGAGGCCCAGGCGTCGCGCATCTGGTTGACGCCGTCGATGTTGCGCCACACGTGGGCCAGGTCGGGCCGCTCGCGCAGGTGGCCGGCGGTCGCCTTGAGCACCACGTCCCAGCCCAGCTCGGCGCCGGCGGCGTTGGCCTCGCCGAGGCTGCTCACGATGCGCGAGGGCCACAGGTCGATGTCGTAGGCCGCCAGCAGCGCCCGCAGGTCGTCGCGGCCCAGCTCGGCACCCTGGGGGTGCTCGGCGAGCACCCGGTTGACGATGCCGCGAGCGGTGTCGTCGTCGGCGCCCCCGGGGTCCAGGGGCGTCCCGTCGGGGGTGCGCAGCCACACGGCGTAGTCCACGACGCGGGCCAGCGCCCGCACCGCCGCCTCCACGGCGGGGTACGACGGCACCGAGCCGCGCCCGGCGGTGGAGCCGGCCACGTCGGGCACCCGCAGCAGCTCGGGCACGCCCTCGACCCCCAGGAAGGTCGAGACCAGCGGCTTGTCGGACTGCTCGCCGATCGCGGCCAGCACGTTGGCGACCTCCTCCCCGCTGACGTTGAGCGGCGGTGTGTAGACCGCGACCACGGAGTCGACGTCGGGGTCGTCGATGGCCGCGTCGAGGGCGTCCTCGAAGTCCTCGGCGGTCGCGTCGGCGCCCAGGGGCACCGACTTGTTGACCACGAGGCCGACCTCGGCGGCCGCGTCGGCGGCCAGCAGCCCCAGCGCGTCGGAGTTGCCGACGATCGCGACCCGGCGCCCGCGCGGCAGCGGCTGGTGGGCCACCAGCTGGGCGACGTCGAACATCTCGTCGAGGGTGTCGACCTGGATGATCCCGGCCTGGCGGAACATCGCGTCGACGGCCGCCGGCGGCGCGGCGATCTTGCGCACCGCGTGACCCATCGGCACGCCCTGGGTGGTGCGCCCCGAGCGGACCGCGATGATCGGCTTGCGCAGCGAGACCCGTCGCGCGATCCGGGAGAACTTGCGCGGGTTGCCGATCGACTCCAGGTAGAGCAGCACGACCTCGGTGGAGTCGTCCTCCTCCCAGTACTGCAGCAGGTCGTTGCCCGAGACGTCGGCGCGGTTGCCGGCGCTGACGAAGGTCGACAGGCCCAGCCCGCGGTTCTGGACCTTCTCGAGGATCGCCGAGCCGAGCGCGCCGGACTGGCAGAAGAAGCCCGCACGCCCGCGCGGCGGCATCACCGACGACAGCGAGGCGTTGATGGACACGCTCGGGTCGGTGTTGATGACGCCCAGGCAGTTGGGCCCGATCAGGCGCAGGCCGTAGGAGCGCGAGAGCCCCACCAGCCGGCGCTGGCGCTGGCGACCCTCCTCTCCGGTCTCGGCGAAGCCGCTGGAGATCACCACCAGCCCGTGCACGCCCTTCGCCGCGCAGTCGAGCACGACGTCCTGCACCGCGTCGGCGGGCACCGCCACGATCGCGACGTCGACGTGGTCGGGGATCTCCCCCACGCTCGTGTACGCCGGCAGCCCCGAGACCGCGCCGGCCGACGGGTTCACGGCGTACACGCGCCCGGTGAAGTCGCCCATCACCAGGTTGCGCACCAGGGTCTGCCCGATCGTGTCCTGGCGGCGCGAGGCGCCGATGATGGCCACCGAGCGGGGGTTGAAGAACTTCTCGATCGAGGCGGACTCGGCGCGGTGCTCGCGGTCCTGCATCACCCCGATCGCGGTGTCGGTGGCATCGATGGGGAACTCGAGCTGGATGACGCCGTCCTCGAACTCGCTGGCCACCTGGTAGCCGGCGTCGCGGAAGGTCTGGATCATCCGGGAGTTGTCGGGCAGCACCTCGGCGGTGAACTTCTCCAGCCCGCGCTCGCGACCGGCCTGCGCCAGGTGCTCCAGCAGCAGCTGGGCGATGCCGCGGCCCTGGTGCTGGTCCTCGACCAGGAAGGCGACCTCGGCCTCGCCGGTGCGGACCCGGTCGTAGCGGCCCACCGCGATCATCCGGTCGGCCAGCACCAGCACCAGCGCGACCCGGTCGTGGTGGTCGACGCGGGTGAAGCGCTGCACGTCACGGTCGGAGAGCCGCGGCATCGGGGAGAAGAACCGGTAGTACTTCGAGCGGTCCGAGACCCGGCTGTAGAAGTCGACGAGCCGTTCGGCGTCGTCGGGGCGGATCGGGCGGATGTGCGCGGTGCGCCCGTCGCGCAGCAGGACGTCAGCCTCCCAGTGCCGTGGCGCGCCAGGAGCCGCGGGCTCGTTCGAGGTCTCGATGTCGTCCTGCTGGGGGCCGCCGCTCACGAGAGGAGAATCTACCGAAGACCCGCGACCGGCGTGCCCCGGCGCGGAGCCCGGGAGCCTCCGGGGAGAATGGGCCCATGGCCAAGGGTTCCACCAAGCAGCCGATGCCCGACGACTTCGAGGAGCACATCCTCGACATCGACGTCGGCGACGAGATGCGCAGCTCGTTCCTGGAGTACGCCTACTCCGTCATCTACTCCCGGGCGCTGCCCGACGCGCGCGACGGCCTCAAGCCGGTGCAGCGCCGGATCCTCTACACGATGAGCGAGATGCGGCTCTTCCCCGACCGCGGGCACGTCAAGAGCGCCCGCGTGGTCGGCGAGGTGATGGGTCGCCTGCACCCCCACGGCGACTCCGCCATCTACGACGCCCTGGTGCGCACCGCCCAGTCGTGGTCGATGCGGCTGCCCTTCATCGACGGGCACGGCAACTTCGGCTCGCCCGACGACTCCCCCGCCGCGATGCGCTACACCGAGTGCCGGATGGCCCCGCCGGCCGTGGCGATGACCGCCTCGATCGACGAGGACACCGTCGACTTCAAGCCCAACTACGACTCCCGCGAGACCGAGCCCTCGGTGCTGCCGTCGGCGATCCCCAACCTGGTGGTCAACGGCACCACCGGCATCGCGGTCGGCATGGCCACCAACTGCGCCCCCCACAACCTCGTCGAGGTCGTCCAGGCGCTGCGGCACCTGATCATCCACCCCAGCGCCGGCATCGACGACCTGATGCGCTTCATCCCCGGTCCCGACCTGCCCACCGGCGGCAAGATCGTGGGACTCGACGGCATCCGCGACGCCTACGAGACCGGACGCGGCACCTTCAAGATGCGCGCCACCGCCCGCATCGAGACCATCGGGCGGCGCAAGGCCATCGTGGTCTCCGAGATGCCCTACGGCGTGGGCACCGAGAAGATCGTCGAGCGGATCAAGACCCTGGTGCAGGCCAAGAAGGTCCAGGGCATCGCCGACATCAAGGACCTCACCGACCGCGAGCACGGCCTGCGGCTGGTCATCGAGGTCAAGAACGGCTTCGTGCCCGAGGCGCTGCTCGAGCAGCTCTACCGCCAGACCCCGCTCGAGGACTCCTTCGGCATCAACAACGTCGCGCTCGTCGACGGCCAGCCCCGCACCCTGGGCCTCAAGGAGATGCTCGAGGTCTTCCTGGGCCACCGCTACGACGTCGTACGCCGCCGCTCGCAGTTCCGCCGCACCAAGAAGGCCGAGCGCCTGCACCTGGTCGACGGCCTGCTGGTCGCCCTGCTCGACATCGACGAGGTCATCCAGGTGATCCGCACCAGCGACGACGCCGGCGCCGCCCGCGAGCGGCTGACCACGGTCTTCGAGCTCTCGGTGGCCCAGGCCGACTACATCCTCGAGATGCAGCTGCGCCGCCTGACCCGCTTCAGCCGCATCGAGCTGGAGAAGGAGCAGGAGCAGCTGCGCGGCGAGATCGAGGCGCTCGACGCGATCCTGGCCGACGACCAGCTGTTGCGCGAGGTCGTCTCCGACGAGCTCGCCGAGGTCGCCAAGACCTACGGCACCCCGCGCCGCACGGTGCTGCTCGAGTCGGCCGGCACCCCGGCCGCCGCAGCGGCCACGCCCCTGGAGGTCGCCGACGACCCGTGCTTCGCCTTCCTCTCCTCCACCGGTCTGCTGGCGCGCTCCTCCAGCGCCGAGGCGCCGGGCGTGGGCGGTGGGCGCACCAACCACGACGTGGTCGTCTCCGCGGTGGCCACCACCGCGCGCGCCGAGGTCGGGGTGCTGACCAGCCGCGGGCGGCTGCTGCGCCTGACGGTGCTCGACCTGCCGACCATCCCGGCCTCGGCCAACGACCCCAACCTGCAGGGCGGGGTGCCGCTCAGCGAGCTGCTCTCCCTCGATGCCGGGGAGCGGGCGCTGTCGCTGTGCACGCTGGCCACCGAGGGGCCCGGACTGGCGCTGGGCACCCGGGAGGGCGTCGTCAAGCGGGTCAACCCCGAGGTGCTCAACCGCGACGACTGGGAGGTGATCGGGCTCAAGGACGGCGACGAGGTCGTCGGGGCCGCCGAGCTGGTCACCGGCGCCGAGACGCTGTGCTTCGTCAGCACCGACGCCCAGCTGCTGCACTTCTCCGCCGACGCGGTGCGCCCCCAGGGCCGCTCCGGCGGCGGCATCGCCGGCATCCGGCTCACCGAGGGCCAGTCGGTGCTGTGGTTCGGGGTCGTCGACCCTGCCGCACCGGAGGGCGCGGTGCTGGTGACCGCGTCGGGCTCCTCCACCTCCCTGCCCGGCACCGAGGCCGGTGCCCTCAAGGTGACACCGTTCAGCGAGTACCCCGCCAAGGGTCGCGCCACCGGCGGCGTGCGCTGCCACCGCTTCCTCAAGGGCGAGGACGCGCTGGTGCTGGCCTGGGCCGGTGCCGCCCCCGCCCGCGGGGCCGCGGCCAGCGGCGCGCCGGTCGAGCTGCCTGCCGCGACCGGGCGCCGCGACGGCTCCGGGGTGCCCGGGTCGCAGGCCGTCGCGGCCTGCGCCGGACCGGTCGCCCTGCGCGTGCCGGCGAGCGCCGCCGACGTGCCCGCGGTCGACCCGGGCGTTGCCGACGATGTGCAAGGCTGAGTGACATGCGTGCTCCCACCCTCGCGGCCCTGACCGCGGCCGGCCTCCTGGGCCTCGGCGGCCTCTCCGCCTGCAGCAGCGACGACGACAGCGCGGCCGACGCGGCCCCGAGCGCGCAGGAGGTGCTCGCCGAGGCCAAGACGACCCTCGACGAGACCAGCGGCGTGCAGGTCAGCCTCGTCACCGACGACCTGCCCGAGGGCATCGAGGGACTGCTCAGCGCCGAGGGTGTGGGCACCCCGAGCCCGGCCGCCTTCGACGGCGTGATCACGGTGCGCTTCGCGGGCTTCGAGCCCGAGGTGCCGGTCGTCGCGGTCGACGACGTGGTCCACGCCCAGGTGCCGCTGACGACCGGCTGGTCCCAGATCGACCCGGCCGAGTACGCCGCCCCGGACCCCGCCGCGCTGCTGGGCCCCGACGGTGGCTTCTCGTCGCTGCTCACCAGCACCGACGACGTCGAGGTGGGCGAGCAGGTGCGCGGCGGCACCGACAACCGCGACGTGCTGACCACCTACACCGGCACGGTCTCCCAGGAGGTCGCGGCCACGATCATCCCGAGCGCCGAGGGCGACTTCGACGCGTCGTACGCCGTCACCGACGAGGGCGAGCTGCGCTCGATGGAGCTGACCGGCGCCTTCTACGGCGACGGCGAGTCGATGACCTACACGATCGACTTCGACGACTACGGCTCCTCGCCGCAGATCACCGCGCCCGAGTGAGCACGAGCAGCGCCATCGGCGGCACCGACCGGGGTGCTCGGCTGCTGCTCGGGCTGGCCGCGGTCGCGGTGGCCTTCGCGGCCGCCGACACCTACGTGGTGGTGCTGGCGCTGGTCGACATGATGGCCGGCGTCGGCCTCTCCCCCGACCAGCTCCAGCGCGCCGCCCCGATCATCTCCGGCTTCCTGCTCGGCTACGTCGCGATGCTGCCGCTGATCGGGCGGATCGCCGACCTGCGTGGCCGGGTCCCGGTGCTGACCGCCTCGCTGATGGTCTTCGCGGTCGGCTCGATCGTCACCGCGGCCGCCTACGACATGCCCTCGATGGTGGCCGGGCGCTTCCTGCAGGGCGTGGGTGGCGGTGGCCTGGTGCCGGCCACCCTGGCGCTGGTGGCCGACCTCTACCCGCGCGAGCGGCGTGGCGTGCCGCTGGGCCTGGTCTCGGCGGTGCAGGAGATCGGCAGCGTCGTCGGACCGTTGTACGGCGCCGCGGTGCTGGCCTTCGCCGACTGGCGCGCCATCTTCCTCATCAACCTGGGCGTGGGCCTGGTGCTGGCCGCGGCGATCGCCGCGCTGGCTGCGCGCAGCGGCACCGCGGCCGGCCCGCGTGCCCGACACCGCGGGCTGCCCGACCTGGTGGGGCTGGCACTGCTCCTGCTGCTGCTCCTCGTGGGTGCCCTGGTCTTCCAGCCACCGGGCTCGCTGCGCGCCGACATCGACTACGGCCGGCTGTTCATCCCGTTCGTCGACGGTGGCAGCCGGTGGCTGACCCCCGTCGGCGCCGCCACCGTGGTGCTGGCGCTGCTGCTGGTGGCGCGCACCCTGACCGCTCGGCGGCCGCTGGTCGACCTGCGCGCGTGGGGACGCTCGCTGCGCGAGGCCGACGTCACGGGTGCGACGTACCTCGCGGTCGCCCTGGGCGGGGTGATCCTCGCCTTCGCCACCGCCGACCCCAAGGTGCAGGTCTTCTCCGACCAGGGCCGGTGGTACCTGCTCGGCGCCGCGATCGCCGCGGTCGCGTTCGTGGTGCACCTGCGGCGCGCCAGCGACCCGCTGCTGCCGCGCGGGGCGCTGCGCGAGCGGCCCGCCTGGGGCTCGGTGGTGGTCAGCTTCCTGATCGGCGCCGCGCTGATCGCGGCGCTGATCGACGTGCCGCTCTTCGCGCGCACCACCATCTACCAGGACTCCCAGCTGCTCGCCGCACTGGTGCTGGTGCGCTTCCTGGTCGCGCTGCCCGTCGGCGCGGTCGTCGGCGGCTACCTGACCCGGGTGCTGCCCGCCGGGGTGATCACGGCCGTCGGCATGGCGATGGCCGCGATCGGCTTCGTGATGATGTCGCGCTGGGGCGTCGACGCGCTGGAGAGCTGGACGGCCACGGTGCCGCTGGTCGTCGGCGGGCTCGGGTTCGGCCTGGCGCTGGCCCCGGTCAACGCCGCCGTCCTGGCCCACACCGCCGACGCCGTGCACGGCCTGGCCTCGGCGATGGTCGTCGTCGCGCGGATGGTCGGGATGCTCGTGGGCATCTCGGCGCTCACCACGATCGGGCTGCGGCGCTACTACGCCGAGCAGGCCGACATCCCGCCCATCCAGGACGTCTGCCCCGAGGGCACCACCCGCTGCGCGGAGTACTCCGACCTGCTGCGCGCGGCCGGCATCGCCCAGGAGCAGACCGTCTTCCTCGGTGCCGCCGGGTGCGCGCTGCTGGCCGCCGTGCTGGCGCTGGTCCTGCTGCGGGGCGCCGACACGCGTGCGACAGGTCACGGTCGAGACGCGGGGACCAGGGTCCCGCTCCTGGGCTAGATTGCCGGGCATGGCCGACTCGCACCCCGCCCCGACCGCCGGCTTCGAGGACCTCCTCGAGGCCAACCGCACCTTCGCCGACTCCTTCGAGTACGCCGGCTTCGACGGCGTCGCCAAGGCCGGCGTGGCGATCGTGACCTGCATGGACTCGCGCATCGACCCGCTGGGCATGCTCGGGCTCTCCGCCGGTGACGCCAAGATCTTCCGCAACCCCGGCGGCCGGGTCACCCCGCAGGCCCTCGAGGCGCTCGTCCTCGGCGCCCACCTGCTCAACGTGCAGCGCATCCTGGTCATCCCGCACACCCGTTGTGCCATGGCCAGCGCCACCGAGGCCGAGCTGCACGAGCGGGTCACCGCCTCCGCGGGCACCGACTCCTCCTGGCAGCCGTTCAACGTCGTCGAGGACCAGCTGGCGGCCCTCGCCGAGGACGTCGCCAAGGTCCGCACGCACCCGCTGATCCCCGACACGCTCCACGTGGGCGGCTTCGTCTACGACGTGGACACCGGGCTGCTGACCCAGCACGTCTGACGTCGGCCTCAGCAGCCCCGACGCGGCACGCCCGGCACGTCGACCGGCAGCTGCCCGGGCGCCCGCTCGCGGCCCAGCAGGACGTCGACCAGGGCGGCCATCGCGCCGGCCGTCTCGCCGTACGTCGCGATCCGCACCGGCGCCCCCGAGGCGCCCAGCAGGTAGGGCCGGTCGGTGGCGACCACGACGCCGCTGTCGGGCGCGCTACCACCGGACACGAGGTGCACCGGTGTGCCCTCGACGACGCGCACCGGCTCGGTGCGGCGCCAGCGCTGCAGCGCCGCCTTGTCCCTCTTCTTGCGTCCGGTGCGCTCGGGGCGCGGCGGCCTCTCGTAGCGGACCTCACCCAGCGCCATCCCGGCGCGACCGGCCGCGGCGCGGAAGGCGGCGACGGCGCCGTCCCCGCCCAGCGGCACGGCCGGGCCCGTGACCAGGGGGCCGCGGCACCGGCCGGCGGCGACGGTGACGGCCGCCGCGGACAGGCGTCGTGAGACGCCCGCGGCGCTGCCCGGCGGGGCCGGGTCGCCGGAGCGCTGCTGCTCCATCAACGCGATCGTGCGGGCAGCCGCCTGGCGCAGGCGGTCCCGGCCGAGCCGGCCCTCGCGCACCGCGCGGACGATCGCGGTGCGGGTCGCCGCGGGGTCGGGGGGCATCAGCACCACGTCGGCGCCGGCGCGTAGCACCTGGACCGCCGGGGTGCGCCGCCCCGCCACGGCCGCCATGTCGAGCGCGTCGCTCATCACCACGCCCTCGAAGCCCAGCCGCTCGCGCAGCAGCCCGGTCACCACGGGGCGCGACAGACTGGCCGGCACACCGGGGTCGACCTCGGCCAGGGCGATGTGACCGGTCATCACCGCGGGCAGCCCGGCCTCCACCGCGGCGCGGAAGGGCCGCCAGTCGGTGCGCGCCAGGGCGTCGACGCCGCGGCGCTGCACCGGCAGCGCGACGTGGCTGTCGGTGGTCAAGGATCCGTGGCCGGGGAAGTGCTTGACCACCGGCGCCACCCCGGCGTCGGCGAAGCCGCGGGCCGCAGCCACCACCTGGCGGGCCACCACGTCCGGGTCGGAGCCCGGCGAGCGGCTGCCGATCACCGGGTCGGCCGGCCCGGCGGTCACGTCGGCGTCGGGGGCCAGGTCGACGTTGACGCCCAGACCGCGCAGCTCACGTCCGCTGGCGGCGTAGGCCCGCCGGGTCAGCGCCGGCTGCCCGGCGGCGCCGGTGGACATGAAGGCCGGGAACCCGGTCGCGTCGCCGCGCACCCGGGCCACGGTGCCGCCCTCCTGGTCGACGGCCACCATGACCGGCCAGGGCCGGTCCACGCCCCGCTGCAGGGCGCGGGTGGCCGAGCGCAGCTGACCGGTCGAGGACACGTTCTCGGAGAAGACGACCACGCCGCCGAGGTGGAGCCGGCGCACCAGGTCCGTCGGTGGCGCCGTCCCGGTCCACCGGGCCACGATCACCTGCCCGGCCAGCTCGGGCACGCTCATCCCCGCCGTACGCCGCGCAGCCCGGTCGAGGTCGGCGCGGCTGGGTCCCCACCCAGGGCGCAGGCCCAGGCGCTGCGAGGCGCTGGGCGGCTCGCTGGCGGCCGCCTCGTCGTCGGCGGGCCCGGGACCGTCCGCTGCGGGCCCGGAGCTGCTCGTGCACCCGGTGACGAGCAGGCCCAGTGCCGCTACGGCCGCGACACCGCGGCGGGCGCGGACAGCGGCACGGCGGGCACGGTTCGGCAGGAGCACTCCCCCATGCTCCCAGCCGACCGGTGAGGGGCCGCACAGGGCCGTCGACCGCCGCGTCAGCGCGTCGTGCTCAACACAGCGCCAGTGCCTCGTCGTGCATCCGAGCCGCCTCGTCGGCCGTGGCGTCGTCGGCCCACTGGCGCCGGGTCAGGTCGGGGTCGTCCAACCCGACGGTGTTGCCACCTGCAGTGAACGTCGGACTGTCGCCCGGTTCGCAAGCCAGGACGCCGCTGTCTGCTGCGAACGGCCACACCTCACCGAAGTCTCCGCGTGCGGCATCCCGGGTCTTGAACCCCGTGTCCGGCGAGCAGCCGGCGAGAGCCAGCGTCATGACGAGCAGCGAACCGACGCGCCCACCCCAGCCGTCAGGCATCCAGCGCCTCCACGTCGACGTCGTAGGCGCCCTGCACGATGAACTCCTTGCGCGGCGCGACCTCGGAGCCCATCAGCAGCTCGAAGACCTGGGTCGCCACGTCGGCGTCGTCGACGGTGATCCGCCGCAGGGTGCGCCGACGCGGGTCCATGGTGGTCTCGGCCAGCTGGTCGGCGTCCATCTCGCCCAGGCCCTTGTAGCGCTGCACCGGGTCCTTCCAGCGCACGTTCTTCTTCTTCAGCTCGGCGAGCTTTCGCTGCAGCTCGTCGTCGGAGTAGGTGTAGACGTACTTGTCCATGCCCTTCTTGGGGTTGGACAGCTCGATGCGGTGCAGCGGGGGCACGGCCGAGTAGACGCGGCCCTCGGTGATCAGCTCGGGCATGTACTTGAAGAACAGCGTCGCCAGCAGGCAGCGGATGTGGGCGCCGTCGGAGTCGGCGTCGGCCATGAAGATGATCCGGCCGTAGCGGCGGGCGTCGAGCTCGAAGGTGCGACCCGACCCGGCCCCGACGACCTGGATGATCGAGGCGCACTCGGCGTTCTTGAGCATGTCGCCGACCGAGGCCTTCTGGACGTTGAGGATCTTGCCGCGGATCGGCAGCAGCGCCTGGAAGGAGGAGTCGCGCGCGAGCTTGGCGGTGCCGAGCGCGGAGTCGCCCTCGACGATGAACAGCTCGGTGCGCTCGTTGTCGTTGTCGCGGCAGTCGGCCAGCTTGGCGGGCAGCGCGGAGGACTCCAGCGCGTTCTTGCGGCGCTGGGTCTCCTTGTGCTGGCGCGCGGCCAGCCGGGTCTTGGCCGCGCCGACGACCTTCTCCATCACGAGCTTGGCCTGGGCCTTCTGCTCGCGCTTGGAGGACGTCAGCCACTCCTTCAGCTCGCGGGCCACGACCTTGCGCACGACGGTGCGCGCGGCCGGCGTACCGAGGATCTCCTTGGTCTGGCCCTCGAACTGCGGCTCGGCCAGACGCACCGTCACGACCCCGGTCAGGCCCTCGAGGACGTCGTCCTTGACCACGTCGGCGTCGTTGACCCTCAGCGCCTTGCTCTGGCGCATCACGTCGTTGAACGTCTTGGTCAGCGCCTGCTCGAAGCCGCTGAGGTGGGTGCCGCCCTTGGGGGTGGCGATCACGTTGACGAAGGAGCGCATCTCGGTGTCGTAGCCGGTGCCCCAGCGGATCGCGACGTCGACGACGAGCTCGCGCTCGATCTCCTGGGGCGTCATGTGGCCCTGGTCGTCGAGCAGCGGCACGGTCTCGGTGAAGGTGTCGCTGCCCTGCAGCCGCAGCACCGAGGTGACGGCCTCGTCGGGGGCCAGGAACTCGGTGAACTCCGAGATGCCGCCGTCGTGGCGGAAGCTCTCCTCGACCGGCTCCTCGCCGCGCAGGTCGCGCAGCACGAGCTCGAGGCCGGGCACGATGAAGGAGGTCTGGCGGGCACGGGTGACCAGCTCGTCGTAGACGAAGGTCGCGTCCTTGGTGAAGATCTGGCGGTCGGGCCAGAACCGGATGCGGGTGCCCGAGCGCCCCTTGGCCACCCGGGCGCCCTTGCGGGTCAGCCCCGAGCGCGGCTCGAAGGAACCGCCCGGGCCCTCGCCCTCGAAGACGCCGGGCACACCGCGCTGGAAGGACAGGCCCTGCACCGCGGGCGAGCGCTCGACGTCGATGTCCATGCGCGAGGAGAGCGCGTTGACGACCGAGAGGCCCACGCCGTGCAGGCCGCCGGTGGCCACGTACGAGCCGCCGCCGAACTTGCCACCCGCGTGCAGCTTGGTGGCCACCACCTCGACACCCGGCAGCCCGGTCTTGGGCTCCTTGTCGGTGGGGATGCCGCGACCGTCGTCGTGCACCTCCACCGAGCCGTCGGGGTGCAGCACGACCTCGACCCGGCTGGCGGACTCGGCCAGCGCCTCGTCGACACCGTTGTCGATGATCTCCCACAGGCAGTGCATCAGGCCGCGGGTGTCGGTCGAGCCGATGTACATGCCGGGGCGCTTGCGCACCGCCTCGAGCCCCTCGAGGACGAGGAGGTGGGCGGCGTTGTAGGTGTTGTCGGCGATCGTGGGGCTCCTGGCAGGACGTGCGTACGGCGGGTGCGCACCGCGACCCATCCGGGCGCCGGTGCTGCTCCGAATCTAGGTCACGACACGCCGGTGCCCCGCACAGGCTCGCCCGCGGGGGCACCGCTAGCGTGGGGAGACCCAGCACCAGGGTCGGCCACGTCACGATGTGGAAACGATCGGAACGGGAAACGTGAGACGACCCCGCTCCACTCGCCCCGACCCTCACACTGGGAGAGCACGGACAGGCGGTCTCACCCCGATGGTCGGGTTGAGACGCTCACAACAGGGGAATCAGATGTTCGCGGGAATCTTGGGTCCCCTCGCTACGTTGAGCCAAGCACCGAGTGATCGAAGAAATGAGGCCGATGTGACCACCACAGTTGCCCCCAGCGCCCCGCTGACCGCAGCGGACCGCTGCGACCGTTGCGGAGCCCAGGCCTATCTCCGCGTGGAGCTGCAGAGCGGCGGCGAGCTGCTCTTCTGCGCCCACCACGCCCGCGAGCACGGCGACAAGCTCAAGGAGGTGGCGTCCAACGTCATCGACGAGACGCACAAGCTGACCTCCGACTCCCCGATGGCCGCCAAGGCTCCCGAGACGGAGTGACACCACTCCCCTAGCGCTTGATCAGCAGGCCCCCGGACCTCGGTCCGGGGGCCTGCTGCGTGTCCGGGTGCTGCTGTGTGCCCCAGGGACGACGCAGCGCCCGGGAGCCGGGCTCCCGGGCGCTGCGTGTGGTCGTGCTCTGCTCAGTCGAGGTAGTCGCGCAACACCTGCGAGCGCGAGGGGTGGCGCAGCTTCGACATCGTCTTCGACTCGATCTGGCGGATCCGCTCGCGGGTCACCCCGTAGACCTTGCCGATCTCGTCGAGGGTCTTGGGCTGGCCGTCGGTGAGGCCGAAGCGCATGCTGACCACGCCGGCCTCGCGCTCCGAGAGCGTGTCGAGCACGGCGTGCAGCTGCTCCTGGAGCAGCGTGAAGGAGACGGCGTCGGCGGGCACGATCGCCTCGGAGTCCTCGATGAGGTCACCGAACTCCGAGTCGCCGTCCTCGCCCAGGGGCGTGTGCAGCGAGATGGGCTCACGGCCGTACTTCTGGACCTCGATGACCTTCTCGGGGGTCATGTCGAGCTCCTTGGCGAGCTCCTCGGGGGTGGGCTCGCGCCCGAGGTCCTGCAGCATCTGGCGCTGGACGCGGGCGAGCTTGTTGATCACCTCGACCATGTGCACCGGGATCCGGATGGTGCGGGCCTGGTCGGCCATCGCGCGGGTGATCGCCTGACGGATCCACCAGGTGGCGTACGTCGAGAACTTGTAGCCCTTGGTGTAGTCGAACTTCTCGACCGCGCGGATCAGGCCGAGGTTGCCCTCCTGGATCAGGTCCAGGAAGAGCATGCCGCGACCGGTGTAGCGCTTGGCCAGCGACACCACGAGGCGCAGGTTGGCCTCGAGCAGGTGGTTCTTGGCGCGACGTCCGTCCTCGGAGATCCACTCCAGCTCCTCGAGGAGCTTGGGGCCGATCCGGCCGCCCTTGGCCATCTTCTCCTCCGAGAAGAGGCCGGCCTCGATGCGCTTGGCGAGCTCGACCTCCATCTCGGCGTTGAGCAGCGGGACCTTGCCGATCTGCTTGAGGTAGTCCTTGACCGGGTCGGCGGTCGCACCGGCGACCATGACCTGCTGCTCCGGCTCACCGGAGTCGTCGGCGTCGGAGACGACGAAGGACGCGTCCTTCTCGTCCTCCTTGATCGTCGGGTCGTTCTTGACGTCCTTCTCGAACTGCTCGTCCGGGACGTCGGGCAGGATCTTCTTGCCGTCGGGGCCCACGGTCGGGACGGGCTCGAGGACCGCCTCGACGGTGTCCACCGGCTCGGCGTCGGCGCCCGCGGTGGTGGCCGACTTCTTGGCCGCCGCCTTCTTCGCGGGGGCGGCGGCCTTCGCAGGCGTCGCCTTCTTGGCGGGGGCCTTCTTGGCCGCGCTGGCGGTGGTGGTCTTGCGCGTGGAGGTCGCGGCCACGGCGCGGGCGCTGCTGGCCGCGCCGACGTGCACCGAGATCCCCAGCCCGCTCAGGTGGGCGAGCAGCGCCTTGAGGTGCTTGGGCTCGATCGCCGCTTCCTCGCTGGCCTGCCTCACCTCCTCGGGCGTCAGGCTCCCCGTGGGGGTGCCGTGCTCGATGAGGGCCACCACGGACGGGTGGGCGAGCACCTCGGTCGGGATCTTGCGTGCGTTCGAGGACACGAACACCTCTCGTGTGCTGACGTGTGGGCGCGGCGAGGCCCGGAGTCGTCAAGAGCCGCGATGAACATTCTGCCACGGTGGTGGTGGCCGGCCAGCATCAGGGCGGTCCGCCCCCTCAGCCACGCCTCAGCCCACCTTCAGGCTGCACTCAGGATCCTAGCGGGGATCCCGTGCCGGATCAGTTCGGTCCCGATGCCTGCTTCGCAGCGGCCTTCTTCTGCTTCTTGAAGTCGCGCACCTTCTGCAGCGAGGCGGCATCGACGACGTCGGCCACGGACCGGTACCCCTCCTGGGAGTAGTCCCCGACCGCCGCGTCCCAGCCCTCGGGGCGCACGTCGAGCTGCTTGGCGACCAGCGCCACGAAGATCTGCGCCTTCTGCTTGCCGAAGCCCGGCAGGGCCATCACCCGCTTGAGCAGGTCCTTGCCGTCCGTGGCCTCGAGCCACAGTCTCTCGGCGTGCCCGTCGTACTCGTCGGTGACGATGCGGGCCAGGTCCTGCAGCCGGGCGGCCATCGAGCCCGGGAAGCGGTGGATCGCAGGCGGGGCCGCGCACAGGGACGCGAACTCCTCGGGGTCGGCGGCCGCGATCCGGGCCGGCTCCAGACTGCCGAAGCGCTCGAGCACCTTGGCCGGGCCCCGGAAGGCGTGCTCCATGGGGTACTGCTGGTCGAGCATCATGCCCACGAGCAGGGCGAACGGGTCGTCGGTGAGCACCTGGTCGGCGGCCTGGTCGCCGGTGATGTGGATGGCCATGCGCCCATCCTCCACCACCGCGCTAGCCCGTCGAGGGGTGGCGGGCCAGCTCCGCACCCCAGGCACGAGCACGCTCCAGCTCGCCGTCGACCAGGGGTCCGTCGACGTCGGTGACGTAGAAGCTCCGGGCCTCGACGAGACGACCGAGGTGACGCCGGCGGACCTGCCTCGCCGCCTTGCGCGCCGCGGAGCCAGGCAGGTGCCGCACCTTGTCCACCCGGGTGTCGAAGGTGGCCATCCGCACCCGGTCGGACGAAGGCCTGGTCTGCAGCCACTCCCTGATGCCGATCTCGGGACCGGGGGGCTTCGCCCCCTGGTCGATCGCGTCGTGCCGCGTCGACGGACGGCTCATCGAGAACGCATGGGTGGGGCCTCCGAGCACCACGAGATCCGCGTCGTCGGCCAGGTCCCGGGACACCTCGGAGACCGCCGCCACGACCACCCCCTCCCCGACGCCCTCCGCGATGGCGCGGGCCACGGCCTCGGTGTTCCCCCACATCGACTCGTAGACCACGACCGTCCTCATCCCGCGCCTCCTGCTCTCGCCCCAACCCCCCTGAGGAGGCCTCGGCCCGACGCTAGGAGCCCGCCGGCCGACCGGAGCAGGGCCAGGATCCCCTGGGCCGCAGGGACGAAGAGCCCTGTCGGGGGCCGCGAGGACGCGGTCGGCTGGTGGGGCACCGACCGACGCGCACGGGAAGGACCCGGCAGACATGACCGATCAAGCGGACCAGAGCGCTGGTCCCCCACCCCGCAGCCCAGCACCGGCGCGCACCAGCCGACCGGTGCCGCTGGTCCTCGGCATCCTCCTGGCCCTGGTCGGCCTGCCGCTCGTGCTGGCCGGCGCCGGGCTCGGTTGGGCGCTCGCGACACAGCGCGACGACGACGGGTTCTTCTCCACCCCGACCGAGCAGATCACCACCGAGACGGTGGCGCTGACCAGCCCCGCGCTCGACCTGGGCTCGGCCGGCCCCGACGACTGGTGGGCCGAGCGCGACATCGCCACCCTGCGGCTGAGCGCCACCTCGGGCGACTCCCCCGTCTTCGTGGGCATCGGCCCGAGCGCCGAGGTGGAGCGCTACCTCGCCGCGACGTCGTACGACGAGATCGACGACCTGCGCAGCGATCCGTTCGACTACACGCTGACCCGCCGCGGCGCCGGTGGCACCCTGTCGGCGCCGCCGACCGAGCAGGACTTCTGGGTCGTCCGCGCCAGTGGCGCCGGCACCCAGGAGATCACCTGGGACGTGCGCCCCGGCAGCTGGACCGCGGTGGTGATGAACGGCGACGGGTCACCGGTCGTCAGCACCGGCCTGAGCGCCGGTGGCCGGCTCGACATGCTGGCGCCACTCGCCTGGACGCTCGGCATCGTCGGCCTGCTGCTGATCCTCGCCGGCGCGCTCCTGGTGGTGTACGGCGCCCATCCCCCCGCTGCGCCCGACCAGCGGCGCACCCCGGCGTCGGTCACCGCGCCCGGCTCCGGCGTGCTCGCCGGTGCGAGCGGAGCGGTGCCATCACCCGTGACGTTCTCGGGCCACCAGGACCAGCGTCTGAGCCGCTGGCTGTGGCTGGTCAAGTGGCTGCTGGTGGTCCCCCACTACATCGTGCTGGTCCTGCTGTGGGTGGCGTTCGCGACGCTCACCGTCGTCGCGTTCTTCGCCATCCTCGTCACCGGCCGCTACCCCCGCGGGCTCTTCGACTTCAACGTCGGGGTGCTGCGGTGGACCTGGCGGGTGCAGTTCTACGCGACCAACGCGATCGGCACCGACCGCTACCCGCCGTTCACGCTCGAGCACACCGACTACCCCGCCGACCTCGACGTCGCCTACCCCGAACGGCTGTCGAGGGGCCTGGTGCTGGTCAAGTCGTGGCTCCTGGCCATCCCGCACCTGGTCGTGCTGGCCGTGCTGGCGGGCACCTGGACCCTGAGCGAGGACCTCCAGCTGGTCGTCGGCGGCCTCATCGGGGCGCTCACCCTGGCCGCCGGGCTCCTGCTGCTCTTCACGGGTCGCTACCCGGCGCCGCTGTTCGACCTGCTGGTCGGGCTCAACAGGTGGGCCTACCGGGTCATCGCGTACGTGGCCCTGATGACCGACGTCTATCCGCCGTTCCGGCTCGACCAGGGTCCGCTCGACCCGCCGGCCGAGCCGTCCCCGCGGCCACCACAGCCGGGAGGTGCGGGCGCAGGGACGCAGGAGCAGCACCAGACGGCGTGAGGTCGTGACTGGTCGCGACCGAGCACCGGTCGTTGCGCCTCACCCCTCTGCGCGTGTCGGCGGTTGGCCGCACGGGTAGCCCAGCGGCATGGAGAAGTCAGAGATCCGTGCAGCAGCCGGAGGCGCCGCGGTCGTCGGCGTGGCGTTCGGCATGGCTCGCTACGCCTACGGCCTGACCCTGCCCGACATGCAGGCCGAGTTCGACCTGTCGGAGCAGCTGTCGGGGCTGGTGGCCAGCGCCACCTTCGTCGGCTACCTGATCGGCCTGCTCGGGGTCCCCGTGCTCGTGGCCCGGCGCGGACCTCGCGCCCCCACATCGGTCGGTGGTGCCTGCGGTGCGCTGGGGTGCGCCATGGTGGCCCTCTCGCCGAACGCCGGGGTGCTGGCCACGGGAGCCGTGCTGGCCGGCAGCGCTGCAGGCTGGGTGTGGGCGCCGTACTCCGACGTGCTCCGGGCCGTGGCCGCTCCTCGGCACCGGCCCACGCTGCTGGCCGTCGTCACGACCGGCACGGGGGTCGGGCTCGTCGGTCTGGGGGCGTTGGGACTCCTGGCGCCCTTCGTCTCGTGGCGCCTGACCTGGGCGGGCATCGCCGTGGCCGCGGCGCTGGCCGCCACCCTCAACCTGCGCCTGGTGCCCGCACTCCCCCCGCCCGGCCGCGAGGAGGCGGGGGCTCCCCTGCACCTGGGTCGGCTGCTGGTCCCGCTGCTCTACACCGTGGCCTACTTCGTGGCCACCACCGTCTACTTCACCTACGCCAGCGATGCGGCCGAGGAGGCTGGCCTGGCCGACTGGGCGCCGGCCCTGGTCTTCGCCCTGATCGGGCTCGGCGGGCTGGTGGCCTTCTGGACCGGACGGATGACCGCGGCCCTGGGCCCCGGCGGCGTGGGGGCGGCCAGCCTCGGGGTGGTCGGTGCCGCCCTGTGGGGGCTGGGGCTCGCCTCCGGCGCGCCGCTGGTCCTCGGCTCCGCGGTGGTGCTCGGCGCGGGCTTCATGGTCGGGTCGTCGGTGCTGGCCATCTGGACGGCCCACGTCGAGCCCGAGCGCCCCGGCACCGCCTTCACCATCGCGCTGGTCGTGGGGGCGGTGACCTCGATCGTGACACCGACGGTGACCGGAGCGCTGGTGCCGAGCGCCGGGCTGGGCACGGTGCTGGTGCTGTCCGGTGCCGTGGCCGTGATCAGCGCCGCGGCACTCGCCGCCGGCCTACCGGTGGGTGCGGCCGTGCGGAGGGCGCGCAACCGCACGACCTAGTCTGCTGCCATGCACCCCCACCTCTCCTCCCGCAGCCCGTCCCGCGAGGAGGTCGTCGGCCACGGCATCGACTGGCTGGCCCGCTGGACCGTGCGTTGGCTCCTCGTCGCGCTGGGCGCCGTCGCCCTGGGCTGGTTGGTCGGCAAGGGCTGGTCGATCGTGCTGCCGGTCGTGCTGGCACTGATCCTCACCACGGTGCTTCAGCCACCCGCGCTGTGGCTCGAGCGGCGGCTGCGGCTGCCGGCGGCCGCAGCCGCACTGGTCGTCATCCTGGTGGGGCTCGGTCTGGTCACCGCGCTGGGCGTGACCATCGCGCCGTCCGTGGGCGAGCAGGCTGTGGAGCTGGCCGACTCCGCCTCGATGGGGCTCGGCGAGATCGAGCGGCTGGTCGCCGAGAGCTCCTTGCAGATCACCCAGAACCAGGTCGAGACCTTCGTCGCGGCCGCGCAGGACAGGCTGCAGTCCAGCGCCAGCAGCATCGCCTCGGGGGTGCTGGTCGGCGTCGGAGCGGTGACGTCGGCGCTGATCACCCTCGTCCTGACACTGGTGCTGTCGTTCTTCTTCATCAAGGACGGCCCGCGCTTCCTGCCCTGGCTGCACGAGCTCACCGGGGACCGCGCCGGTCCGCACCTGGTCGAGGTCGGCTCGCGGGCCTGGGCCACGCTGGGCGGCTTCGTGCGCACCCAGGCACTCGTCGGGCTGATCGACGCGGTGCTCATCGGCACCGGCCTCGTCCTCGTGGGCGTGCCGCTGGCGCTACCGCTGGCGGTGCTGACCTTCATCGCCGCCTTCGCCCCCATCGTGGGGGCGATCACGGTGGGTGCGCTGGCCGTGCTGGTGGCGCTGGTCGCCAACGGCTGGGTCTCCGCGCTCATCGTGATGGCGATCGTGCTGGGCGTCCAGCAGCTCGAGGGCAACGTGCTGCTGCCGTGGCTGCAGGGCCGCAGCCTGCGCCTGCACGCCGGCGTCGTGCTCCTCACCATCGTGCTGGGCTCGACCCTCTTCGGGGTGGCCGGGGCGTTCCTCGGCGTGCCCGCGGTCGCGGTGCTGGCCGTGGTGGTGCGCTACCTCGACGCCCTGGTGCGTGAGCGCACGGGGGAACCGCTCAAGGACGAGCCCGACCACCCCGCGGCCGAGGTCGAGGAGGACGAGACCGACACCGGGGACGACCAGGTCCAGCCGGTGGGCGAGGAGCAGGACCGCGTCTGAGCACTGCCGCACGCAGCACGACGCCCGCCCCCGCAGCAGCGCGGGAGGGGCGTCGTACGTCGTGGGGGGGCGGCTCAGGCGAGCGCGGCCGCCACCGCGTCGTAGTCGGGCTCCTGGGCGATCTCGGGCACCAGCTCGGTGTGCAGCACGGTGCCGTCGCGGTCGATGACCACCACGGCCCGGGCCAGCAGACCCTCGAACTTGCCGTCGGTCAGGGCGACGCCGTAGTCGTGGCCGAAGGTGGAGCGGAAGGTCGAGGCGGCCACGACCGACTCGATCCCCTCGGCCCCGCAGAAGCGCGCCTGGGCGAAGGGCAGGTCCTGGGAGACGCAGATGACCTGGGTGTCGGCCAGGCCGGCGGCCATCTCGTTGAAGGCCCGCACGCTGGCCGCGCAGACGCCGGTGTCGACGCTGGGGAAGATGTTGAGGACGGTGCGCTGGTCGGTCGGGCGCGTGACCTCGGTGGTCAGGTCGGTGCCGACGAGGCGGAAGTCGGGAGCGGGGCTGCCGGTGGCGGGGAGGTCGCCCACGAGCGTGACGGGGGTGCCTCCGAGTGCGGTGGTGGTCATGGACAGGTTCTACCACCGCACCGCACACCCGGTGCGCAGGTGTCCGCGCGGGCGGCTCAGGCCTTGACGGCCAGCACCGGGCACGACGCGTCGAGCAGGATGCGTTGGGCGTTGGAGCCCAGGATGAGCTTGCCCACGGGTGAGCGGCGTCGCAGCCCGATGACCAGCAGCTCGGCGTCGCTGTCGGCGGCCAGCCCGATCAGGTCCTCGGCGGGCTCGAAGCCGCGTACCAGCTGTCGCAGCTCGAAGTCGACGCCGGTGCCCTCCAGCTCGGCGCGCACCTCGTCGAGCTCGACCTGCGCCTTGCTCGCGGCGTCGGTGTCGTACTCCTGACCGCCACGGTGCGAGGAGACCACGACCAGGCGCAGCCCGCGCAGCTTGGACTCCTCGATCCCCCGCGCGAGCGCGGCGCGCCCCTCGGGCTTGTTCACGTACCCGACCACGACGGTGCCCATCGTTCCTCCTCGACTTGCCTGCTGACCGGTCGTGCCGACCGGGCTCCCTGGCACGCTAACCGATCGCGGCTCACCCCGTGCGCCTGTGGAGGAGCCCCGCGTGCCGCCACCGCGGCGGGCAGGCTGGGTGCGTGCACCCACCACCCGACGGCGAGGGCCTGCACGAGCCGCTGCCCCGCCCGCTCGAACGCATGCTGCGGCTCGCGGTGCTGGCCCACGTCGTGGCCGAGCGGCGGCGCCGGCACCCCACCGTGGTGCACGTGGGCCACCCGGGCGGGGACGAGGTCGTCTTCGCCTGCACCGTCGAGGACCCTGACGACCTCGGTGTGCGCACCGACGTCCTGCTCGCCCTGCTGGCCCGTGTGCCCCGGCCGGAGCCGCTGGTGTGGGTCACCCGGCCCGGCGACCTCGAGACCCAGGACGACGACGCCCGCTGGGTGGCCGCCACCCGGGCGGCCTCGGGCGAGCTGGGCCGCCCCGTCGAGCTGGTGCTGGTGGGCAGGCACGGCTGGCGAGACCCGCGGTCGGGGCTCTCGCGCACCTGGAAGCGGCTGCGCGCCCGGGCAGGCTAGTCCCAGGTGTGCACCGGCTCGTTGGTGTGCATCCGTTCGCGGTACTCCAGCACCGTGGCGCGCAGCGCGTCGTAGCGGTCCTCGCCGCGGCGGCGCCGCATCCGCGCCACGAACCACTCCGCCCCGTTGGTGCCGGTCAGGCAGCGCTGCTCGATGATCCCCAGCAGCCGGTCGCGCACGTCGACCTCGACGCCCCACGACTCCAGGCCCTCGTGGGCCATCGGCAGCAGCCGGCGCAGCACCAGCTCCGTGGCCGGCACCTGGCCGACCCCGGGCCAGTAGACCTGGGCGTCGATGCCCTGCTGCGCGGCGACGTGCAGGTTCTCCTCCGCGGCACTGAAGGACATCTGCGACCACAGCGGGCGCGGCGAGTCGACCAGGGCCCGCACCAACCCGTAGTAGAAGGCAGCGTTGGCGACGGTGTCGACCACCGTCGGCCCGGCGGCCAGCAGCCGGTTCTCCACCCGCAGGTGCGGCACGTCGTCGACCACGTCGTAGACCGGCCGGTTCCAGCGGTAGACGGTGCCGTTGTGCAGGCGCAGCTCGGCGAGGGCCGGGGTGCCACCGGACTCCAGCACCTCGAGCGGGTCCTCGTCCTCGGTGACCGGCAGCAGGGCCGGGAAGTAGCGCACGTTCTCCTCGAACAGGTCGAAGACCGAGGTGATCCAGCGCTCCCCGAACCACACGCGCGGGCGCACCCCCTGGGCCTTCAGCTCCTCGCTGCGGGTCTCGGTGGCCTGTTCGAACAGCGGGATGCGGGTCTCGCGCCACAGCTCACGGCCCAGCAGGTAGGGCGAGTTGGCGGCCAGCGCGAGCTGCGGGGCGGCGATCGCCTGCGAGGCGTTCCAGTAGGCCGCGAACTGGTCGGGCGAGGTCTGCACGTGGAACTGCGTGCTGGTGCAGGCGGCCTCGGGCACGATCGAGTCGGCGGTGGTCTCGAGGGTCTCGGCGCCCGAGATCGAGATCGCGATGTCCTCGCCGCGCGCATCGAGGATCTGGTCGCTGAGCAGGGCGTAGCGCGGGTTCGCGCTGAGCGTCTGCCGGGTCATGTGCCCGTCGGCCAGCGTCGGGAGGATGCCGATCATCAACAGGTGGGCGCCGACCTCGGAGGCCTTCGCCTCCGCGTCGTCGAGGTCGCGACGCAGCTCGTCCTCGAACTGGGTCAACCCGCCCTCGCGCAACCGGGCCGGCGGCACGTTGATCTCGATGTTGTACTGCCCGAGCTCGGTCTGGAAGTCGGGGTCGGCGATCCGCTCGAGCACGTCGGCGTTCTTCAGCGCCGGGTCGCCACGCTCGTCGATGAGGTTGAGCTCGACCTCGAGCCCGGTCATCGGGTCGTCGGTGTCGAAGGCCGCCTCGCGCAGCATCCGCGCGAACACGTCGAGGCAGCGGCGCACCTTGGCGCGGTGCCGCGTGCGGTCCGAGCGGCTGAACTCCTGAGCCTCGACCTCTTCACCCATGCCCCGACCCTAGGCCCACTCCCGCTCCGGAGGGACCCCCCTCAGGCGGGCCGTCCGGCGTCGGCCCAGGCGTGTGGCGGCACCGCGCGCTCGAGGAGCTGCGCGACGTAGCCGCCCAGGGTGTGGTCAGGGTCCACCGACAGGCACCGGTCGACGGCGCACCAGGCCAGGGCTCCGCTGCCGCAGAGCCAGGCCGCGAAGCCCAGCACGGCCGCCGCCCCCGGCAACCACTCGTCGGGGGTGCGGCGCACCACGTCGGACCACAGCTCCACGTGCCGGTCGGCGTCCTGCCGGGTCATCATCAGCCAGGCGACGTCGCGCACGACCGGGTCGGCGACCGCCCGCACCAGCCCGGCCACGTCGTCCGGGCCGAGGGCGCTGCCGGTGGCCAGGCACTCGAGCAGCAGCGCGGACACCTCGTCGGCAGCCAGGGCGGACCGGTGCTCCAGCGCCCGGGCCACGTCGGCGCGCGCCCCTCTCGTCAGTGGCGAGGGTCGCGGCGAGGTCGGCCCGCGAGCGGCGGGTCACGTGGCCGTCGAGCACCGCCTGCGCGCGCACCGGGTGCGCGCTCACGTCGTACGCCGTGCCCTCGCCCGGGCCGGTCGCCGGCCAGTGCCGCTGCCCGTCGGCGCGGATGGCGCCCAGCACCGTGATCCCGGCGGCGCTGAAGGCGTCGACGAGGCAGCGGGCGCTGCGCCGCGCACGCTCGGCGTGGTCGGAGTAGACCACCAGCAGCACCCCGGAGACGTGGTGGCGCACCGCCGGCTCGACCAGCAGCGCCGCGACCTCGGCGACCTCGGCGTCGGTCGCCACGGCCGGGGGCAGGTCGAGGCGGGCGTGGAACTGGTGCTCGGCGCCGAACGTCATCATCACCACGCAGTCCTCGGGCTCGAAGCCGAGCAGCACCGGCACCACGGCCAGGACGTCGGCGGGGTCGCGGGCCACGAAGCCGTGCGGAGCGGCGGGCAGGGAGGGCATCTCAGGAGTCGTCATGGCCCGAGGCTGCCCACGCGGCGGCCGGCGGTGCAGCGGGTCGGCGTGACCTGGGGAAGCACTCCGCGCGGACCCCGCCTGTGCACGCCAGGTGGCCTGGCGCGGGTAGCGTGCCGGGGTGCGCTCCCAGGCCTCGGTCCTCCACCTGGACCTCGACGCCTTCTTCGCCGCCGTCGAGCAGCGCGACAAGCCCTCGCTGCGCGGCAAGCCCGTCGTGGTCGGCGGGGTGGGCGGGCGCGGTGTCGTCGCCACCGCGTCGTACGAGGCACGGGTGCACGGCGTCCGCTCGGCGATGTCGACGCGCGAGGCCCGCTCGCGCTGCCCGCACGCGGCGTTCCTGTCGGGCCGCTTCCACGCCTATCGCGAGGCCAGCCGGGTGGTGATGGGACTCCTGCGCGAGGTCTCCCCGCTGGTGGAGCCGCTCTCGCTCGACGAGGCCTTCGTCGACCTCGAGCGCGCCGACCTGCCCGACCTGGAGGTGCCGACGGTCACCGACTTCGCCCAGGACCTGCGCCGGCGGGTGCACGAGGCGACCGACGGCCTCACCGCATCGGTGGGCCTGGCGACCAGCAAGCTGGTGGCCAAGATCGCCAGCGACCTCGACAAGCCCGACGGGCTGGTCGTGGTCGCGCCGGGCACCGAGCAGGAGCTGCTGCGCCCGATGCGGGCCACGATCATCCCGGGCGTCGGCCCGGCGACCGCCGAGCGGCTGCGCCGGGCCGGGATCGTGACCGTCGCCGACCTCGAGGCCGCCGGCCTCGACGAGCTGGTGCGGCTGCTGGGCCGTGCCCACGGTGGCGGGCTGCACCAGCTCGCGCGCGGTCGCGACGACCGGTCGGTGGTGGCCGAGCGGGAGGCCAAGTCGGTCAGCGTCGAGGGCACCTACGACACCGACCTGTCCGACCTGCGTCTCATCGAGGGCCTGCTGGCCCGCCAGGCCGGCGAGGTCGCGACACGGCTGCGGGCGGCAGGGCTCTCGGGGCGCACCGTGAGCATCAAGGTGCGCTTCCACGACTTCACCACGCTGAGCCGCTCGACGACACTGGCCTCCCCCACCGACCACGGCCCGACGGTCGCGCGCAGCGCCCGGGCCCTGCTGGCCGATCTGGTCGCGGGCCCCGACACGGGGCCGCAGGTGCGCGCCGGGGTCCGGCTGCTGGGCGTCGGCGTCTCGGGGCTCGCCGACTGGGTGCAGGAGGACCTCTTCGCCGACACCGAGACCGACGACGAGACCGACGACGAGGAGCTGCCGGAGCCGCCGCGGGCCCGCCACCTCGGGACCTGGGCGCCCGGCATGGACGTCGTGCACGCCGAGCTCGGGCGTGGGTGGGTCTGGGGCGCGGGCCGCGGGGTGGTGACCGTGCGGTTCGAGACCCGCGAGACACCGGCCGGGCCGGTGCGCTCCTTCCCCGACGACGACGCGGCGCTGGCCCCGTGGTCGCCGGCGGAGCCGGAGGAGGACGACCCGGTCAGCGGGCCGGCATGAACCGCACCAGCTCGCCCGGTCGCAGCTGCGCGCACTGCCACAGGTCGTGAGGGTCGACCACCGCCACCACCGGGTAGCCGCCGGTGGGCGGGTGGTCGGCCAGGAAGATCACGGGCCGCCCGCTCGGCGGCACCTGCACCGAGCCCAGCACCATCCCCTCGCTCGGCAGCTCGCCGGCGTCCACGCGCGTGAGCGGCGGCCCGTCGAGGCGCAGCCCGACCCGGTCCGCCTCCGCCCCGACGACGTACGCCGTCGCGCACAGCTCGGCGAGCGCGTGCGGGCCGAGGCGCTCGAGGCGCGGGCCGGGGTGCACCCGCAGCAGGCCGGTGGCGCCTCCGGTCGGCGACGCCGTCGGCGCCTCGACGAGCGCGGGCGGCCCGGAAGGGGACCCCAGGCGGAGCCGCTGCCCGGGCGCCAGCACCGGTGGCCCGACCCCGGCGAGGGTGTCGGTGGACCGCGAGCCGAGGACGAGTGCGACGTCGACCCCGCCGGCCACGGCGACATAGCTGCGTACCCCGGATCCTGGGGCGTCCAGGCGCAGCACCGCGCCGGCGGGCAGCCGCTCGGCCCGGGCCAGCCCGGCGGACCGGCGCCCGATCGTCACCGGTGCCGGGGCGCCGGTGACCGCGACCCACGTGTCGACGTCGGCGCGGACCTCGAGCCCGCCGAGCACCACCTCGAGCAGCGCCGCCCCGGGCGGGTTGCCGACCAGCCGGTTCGCGAGGTCGGCCGCCGGCCGGTCCAGTGGGCCGGCCCGGGGCACGCCCAGGTGGGCCAACCCCGGGCCGGCCGTGGTCCTGCACGGTGCCCAACGGCCCGGTGGCCAGCACCTCGAGGACCCCGCCCGTCACGGCGGATCCTCCGCGACGAAGCGCACCCGGGTGCCGGGGGCCAGCAACGCGGGCGGGTCGCGGTCGACGTCCCAGAGCGCAGCGTCGGTGCGGCCGAGCAACCGCCAGCCGCCCGGCGAGGCGGTCGGGTAGACGCCGCACCAGGTGTCGGCGAGCGCGACCGACCCGGCCGGCACCCGGGTGCGCGGCGAGTCCAGCCGGGGCACCGCCCACTCGCCCGGCAGCCCGGAGAGATAGGCGAAGCCGGGCGCGAAGCCGCAGAAGACGCTGAGCAGCTCGAGCCCCGTGTGGCGGGCCACCACCTCCTCTCGCGAGACGCCCCACAGGTCGGCCACGTCGTCGAGGTCGGGGCCGTCGTAGACCACCGCCAGCTCGACGACGGGGCCGCTGCTCCCGCGCCCCGCGTGGTCGCGCGCGCCCGGCTGGTCGCGCCAGCTCGCCAGCAGCGCACGGGTGGGTCCGAGGTCGGCGGGGTCGAGGCCGTCGAGCAGCACCGTGCGCGCCGCGGGCACCACCTCGGTGGCCGCGACCCCGTGCTCGCGGAGCCAGGTCGCCAGGGCCAGCGCGACGGCCGCGTCCTCGACCTCGGCCAGCAGGGCGGTGGGCCCGAAGGGCCGCACGTGCACGTGGTCCACGCTCACAGCCCGCGCAGCGTCCAGCCGGCGGCCTCGAGAGCGTCCCGCACGGCGCGGGCGTGCTCGACCGCGCCGGGGCTGTCGCCGTGCACGCAGAGCGAGGCGAGACCGGCCACACCGCCGGGCGGCTCTCGCAGCAGCCGCAGCGCGTGGTCGGCCACGGCGTCGGCGCCCTCGAGCAGGGCACCGGGCTCGCCGCGGGGCACCAGCCTCCCGCCGTCGTCGTACCCGCGGTCGGGGAAGCCCTCGTGCCGCACGTCGCGCCCGAGCCCGGTCGCCAGGTCCAGCAGCACGCCCGGCATCCCGAGCACCGGCAGGTCGCCGGACCCCTCGAGCACGGCCCGCGCCTGCTCGGCGTCGCTGATGGTGCGGTGGTAGAGCGCGCCGTGCGGCTTGAGGTAGCGCACCGTCGTACCGGCCGCCTGCGCGATCGCGGCCAGGGCGCCGACCTGGTCGGCCACCTGCTCGCGCAGCGTGTCGGGAGCCACGTCGAGAGGTCGTCGGCCGAAGTGCTCCCGGTCGGCGTACGAGACCTGCGCACCGATCGAGACGTCGAGCCGGGCCGCCTCGGCGCAGACCGCACGCATGATCGTGGCCGAGCCCGCGTGGTAGCCGCAGGCCAGGTTCGCCGAGGTCACCACGCCCAGCAGCGCCGCGTCGTCGGTGACCTCCTCGCCGAGGTCGGCGTTCAGGTCGACGTACCGCATGTGCGGACGTTATCGCCCCGCCTCTAGGTTGGCAGCCATGTCCTCCTCCACGTCCCCGCACCCGCCCACGGCTCCCCCGGTGGCGCCGCGGCGTCCCACGCAGCGCGAGCTCCACGGCCGCACGCGCCACGACGACTACGAGTGGCTGCGCGAGAAGGACTCCCCCGAGGTGCACGCGCACCTGGAGGCCGAGAACGCCTGGACCGAGGCCCGCACCGCGCACCTGGCCGACCTGCGCACCCGGATCTTCGAGGAGATCAGGGCCCGCACCCGCGAGACCGACCTGTCGGTGCCCACCCGCAACCGCGACCACTGGTACTACGGGCGCTCCTTCGAGGGGCGCGAGTACGGCGCGACCTGCCGCGTGCCGGTCGCCGGGCCCGACGACTGGACCCCGCCGACCCCCGCGGAGGACTGTGCCCCCGACCAGCCCGCCCTGCCCGGCGAGGAGGTGCTGCTCGACCTCGACGACCTGGCGGAGGGTCACGAGTTCTTCTCGCTGGGCGGCGCCAGCATCAGCCCCGACGCCACCCTGCTCGCCTACAGCGTGGACGTGGTCGGCGACGAGCGCTACACCGCGCGCATCAAGGACCTCGCCAGCGGCGAGCTGCTGCCGGACGTCATCGAGGGCGTCATCCACGGCACGACCTGGGACCGCGCCGGCGAGAACCTCTACTACGCCACGGTCGACGAGTCCTGGCGCGCCGACAAGATCTGGCGACACCGGATCGGCACCGAGCAGTCGCAGGACGAGCTGGTGCACCACGAGGAGGACGGGCGCTTCTTCGTCGGCGTCGGGCGCACCCGGTCCGACCGCTTCCTGGTGGTGGCCTCGGGCAGCAAGACCACCTCGGAGTACCGCTTCCTCGACGCCGAGTCCCCCGAGGCCGGCTGGCAGGTCTTCGCCGAGCGGGTCGAGGACGTGGAGTACTCCCTCGAGCACGCGGTGATCGCCGGCGAGGACCGCTTCCTGGTGCTGCACAACGCCACCGGTCCCGACTTCGAGATCGCCAGCGCGCCGGTCTCCCCCACCCCGGCCGCAGCCTGGCAGCCGCTGGTGGCCCACGACCCGGCCGTGCGCCTGGAGGAGGTCGACGCCTTCGCGGGTCACCTGGTGGTGCACCAGCGCAGTCAGGGACTGACCCAGCTGCGCATCATCGAGCTGGGCCCCGCCGGTGTCGGCGACGACTACCTGGTGCCCTTCGACGCGCCCGTCTACACGGTCGGCGCCGGGGGCAACCTGACCTTCGACCAGCCGACGGTCCGCCTGGGCTTCACCTCGATGGCGGTGCCCTCCTCGGTCTACGACTACGACGTGCGCAGCCGCGAGCTGACGCTGCTGCGGCGCACCCCCGTGCTCGGCGACTACGACCCCGCCGACTACGAGGAGCACCGCCTCTGGGCCACCGCCGACGACGGCGAGCAGGTGCCGATCTCGATCGTGGCCCGGCGCGGCTCGCGCGAGGACGACGGCGGCGGCACCCGCCCGGTCCCGACGCTGCTCTACGGCTACGGCTCCTACGAGGCCTCCATCGACCCCTACTTCTCCATCGCCCGGCTCTCGCTGCTCGACCGGGGCGCGGCCTTCGCCATCGCGCACGTGCGCGGTGGCGGCGAGATGGGCCGACGCTGGTACGACGACGGCAAGATGGCGAAGAAGCAGAACACCTTCTCCGACTTCGTCGCGTGCGCGCGCCACCTCGTCACGACCGGCTGGTCGCGCCCCGAGACGCTGGTCGCCGAGGGCGGCAGCGCCGGCGGGATGCTGATGGGTGCGGTGGCCAACCAGGCTCCCGAGCTGTTCACCGGCATCGTGGCCCAGGTGCCGTTCGTCGACGCGCTCACCACGATGCTCGACGCCACCCTCCCGCTGACGGTCACCGAGTACGACGAGTGGGGCAACCCCGAGGCCGACCCCGAGGTCTACGACTACATGGCCTCCTACGCGCCGTACGACAACGTGACCGAGCAGGACTACCCGGCGATCCTCGCCGAGACCTCGCTCAACGACACCCGGGTGCTCTACGTCGAGCCTGCCAAGTGGGTGGCCCGGCTGCGCGCCACCGCCCCCGACCACCGGCCCGACGTGCTGCTGCGCACGGAGATGTCGGCCGGGCACGGTGGCGTCTCGGGCCGCTACAAGGCCTGGCACGACCGGGCCTTCGCCCTCGCGTGGATGCTCGACCGGATGGGTCTGGCCGAGGCCTGAGCGCGAGGACGTGACGTGTCCCACCCTGGCGGGTGAGAGGCATCCGTTGCGTGCGGGGCACCGAACAACCAGTGAGGCTGCGAGGCCCTGAGAAGTCCCTGAGAGTTGGTTGACGATGCAACTCCGGGGCCGGGCCGGACGTCCTTGATGGTGAAGGCTCCAGCGGCGGAACGGGAATCCGGGCCACTGCAGGAGCGTTGGACACGACGTGGGAGCGCGAGAGCGACCACGTGACTTCAGGAGGGGTTCCATGGCCACCCGCACCGCCACCCGTACCGCACCTGCCGCCCGGCCGCGAGATCGAGGGCCGCGACAGCGTCGGGCTGTACCTGGACGAGATCGCCCGCAACCCGCTCCTCGACGCTGCCGCCGAGGTGGAGCTGTCGCAGACCATCGAGGCCGGCCTGTACGCCGAGCACCTGCTGGCCGAGGGCCGCGTCGGTCGCCGCAAGGGTGGCGCACCGGGCCGGGCCACCGAGGAGGAGCTGGAGTGGCTCGCCGAGCAGGGTCGCCAGGCGGTCGACACGTTCATCACCGCCAACCTGCGCCTGGTCGTCTCGATCGCCCGCAAGTACGGCCGGGCCCAGATGCCGATGCTGGACCTGATCCAGGAGGGCAACACGGGCCTGATCCGTGCAGTCGAGAAGTTCGACTACACCAAGGGCTACAAGTTCTCGACCTACGCCACCTGGTGGGTGCGCCAGGCCATCACCCGCGGCATCGCCCAGCAGGCGCGTGTCGTGCGGCTGCCGGTGCACGTGGTCGAGGAGCTCAACCAGGTCGGCGGCGCGCGCCGCACCCTCGAGCGCCAGCTGGGTCGCGACCCCGAGCCGGCCGAGATCGCCCTCGAGCTGGGCATGGAGATCGACCGGGTGCTCGACCTGCTGTCGTGGGGCCGCGAGCACGTCTCGCTCGACACCCCCGTCGACGAGGACGGCGACACCTCGCTGGGTGACCTGATGGCCCAGGAGACCTCACCCGGTCCCGATCTCAACGTCATCGACGTCGAGTCCCGTGACCGCCTCAACGCCCTCGTGGGCCACCTCGACGACCGGGCGGCCGACATCATCCGCTCGCGCTACGGCCTCAGCGACGGCCGACAGCACAAGCTGGCCGACATCGGCGCCAAGCACGGCATCTCCGCCGAGCGGGTGCGCCAGCTCGAGCGCGAGGCCCTGCAGAAGCTGCGCCGCTTCGCCGACCCCGACCTGGCTGCCTGACCGCAGCCTCGGTGGGCCGGGAGACTCGGCCTACGGTGCGGCGTACGCCGCGACCTCCAGCGCCTGCGCGGCCTCGGCCGCGCGGGCGCTGATGTCGTCGGGGACCTGCTTCTCCGACGCGACGCGTGCCTGCCACATCTGCAGCGCCACGACGCGGACCGCGGCCTCCTCGATGCGCTCGGGCGTGACCTCGCCGTCGCGGATCGCCTTGGTGACCCGGGCGTGGGTGCGGCGGGTGTCGGCCGGCATCAGCAGCAGGTCGGCCCCGGCGACGAGCGCCTCGACCGCCAGGTCGGGGATGCCCGCCACGGCTCCCATGCCGAGGGAGTCGGTGATGGCCACGCCCTCGAAACCGACCTCCTCGCGCAGGTGAGCGTAGACCTCGGGAGCGATGCTGGAGGGCGTGCCCGGGGCGAGCGCCTCGACGTCGAGGTGGCCGATCATCACCGACGGCGCGCCGGCCTTGGTGGCGGCGCGGAACGGCATCAGGTCGCGCTTCTCCAGCTCCTCGGCGGAGGCGTCGAGGGCAGGCAGGGTGAGGTGGCTGTCGGCCGTGGCGCCCCCGTGGCCCGGGTAGTGCTTGGTGGTCGAGACCGTGCCGGAGCGGTCGAACCCGTCGACGGCGGCCGCCGTGGCCTTCGCCGCGAGTCGGGGGTCGGTGGAGGGCGAGCGGCTGCCGATGGTGGGGTCGGCCGCGCCGATGGTCACGTCGGCGACGGGGGCGTAGACCCAGGTGAAGCCGAGGTCGCGCAGCTCGAGCCCGGTCGTGTACGCCGCCTCGCGCACCACCGTCTTCGCCGCTGCGCCCGTTGCCGTCGACGGCCTCGCCGGCGGCGCGGAACGCGGGGAACTCGGTGGCGATGCCGCGCAGGTGGGACACGGTGCCGCCCTCCTGGTCGACGCCGATGACGGCCGGGAAGTCGCGGCCGCTGTCGGCGACGGCTTGGGAGACCGCAGCGGTGGTGGCACGCACCTGCGCCTCGTCGACGACGTTGTCGCCGGTGACGCAGACGCCGGAGAGGTGCAGGTCGGAGACCAGCTGCGCGGGCTCGGCGGGGTCGGTGCCGGCGTAGCGGCCCACGATCACCTGGCCGGCGAGCTCCTCGGGGCTCATCTGCACCACGACCTCGCGGGCCTCGGCGAGCTCGCCCTCGGTGGGGCCCCACGAGGTGGGCTGGTCGGGGTCGACCGTCTCCTCGGGCGGCTCGAGCTCCTGGCGACTGCTCCCCGGGCTCGGTGGTCGCGCCCGCCGAGGGCGCGCCCGACCCGCTGTCCGCGGTGGTGGTCTCGTCCGCGGTGCCCGAGCAGCCGGTGACCAGCAGCCCCAGGCTCAGCGCGGCGGCCGCCAGCGCCCCCGGGGGCCTCACGCGGCCACCTGCAGCTGGTCGTGGACGGCCCGCACCTGGGCGCGCAGGTCGTCGAGGGTGCCGGTGTTGTCGATGACGTGGGTGGCCACGGCGAGGCGCTGCTCGCGGGTGGCCTGGGCGGCGATGCGCGACTCGGCGTCCTCGCGGGTCCAGCCGCGCTCGCGCAGCATCCGCTCGACCTGGGTCTCGGTGGGCACGTCGACGACGATGACGGCGTCGAAGCCCTCGGCGCGGCCCGACTCGGCGAGCAGCGGGATGTCGTGCACGACCAGGGCGCCCTCGGGGGCGGACTCCTCCAGCTCGGCGTAGCGCTCGAAGACCAGCGGGTGCACGATCGCCTCGAGTCGCTTGCGCGCGGTGTCGTCGCCGAAGACGAGGCGCCCCATCGCGGGCCGGTCGAGGTCACCGTCGGGGGTCAGCAGCTGTTCGCCGAACTCGTCGACGACCGCAGCCAGTCCCGGGGTGCCCTTCTCGACCACCTCGCGCGCCAAGGCATCCGCGTCGATGACGACGGCACCCAGCTCGGTCAGCATCGCCGCGACGGTGCTCTTGCCCGACGCGACACCCCCGGTGAGACCCACTCGCATGAGCGCCACGCTACGTGCTGGCCCGAGGATTTCGCCCATCGGACCCGGGTAGCCCCCTCCCGGGCCGCCGACCCCGCTCGTCAGCCGCTCGCTCCCCGCCCTGCAGGACTCCTCCAACCAGGTCGCCGCCGCACTGGAGGCCGACAGCGAGGCCTGAGGCGGGTCGACTCAGCGCCAGGGTCGATATCGCACGACGTAGGCGCCGCCCGTCTCATTCTCGACTCGCGTCACCAGGGCTCGAGCCCTCTCGTCGAGATCGTCGAGCGCCTCCGCCTCCCCCGGCACCGGCCCGCGGTGGTCGATGAGCCGCTCCATCGACTCGCCCCAGGCGGCGAGGTCCGCGACCAGGGCGCTGCTCAGCCCGAGCGCGCGCTGCAGCCAGCCCGCATCGTCCGGCAGCAGCCCTTCCTCGTCCCACAGCGGGACGCGGACGCCGTAGTCCCACATGAGGCGAATGGCCTCGCCCGCGACCTCGACGTCGTCGAGGTCTTCACCACCCACGGGTGAGTAGGCGAACCAGCCGCCAGCGGGCAGAGCGTCGGGGTCGTCCCCCGGCGGCTGTTCCTGCTCGCTCACGGTGACATCCTCCCAGACGAGTGCCCGCTCGCGGGACCATCGGTTGATGTCACGATTGCCGGGCGTCCGGCAACACGACGAGAGGGATGCGCATGGACCGCAAGGCGATCATCTTCCACGGGACCGCCGCCAGCCCCGACGTGGTGTGGCTCCCCTGGCTGCGAAGACGACTGACCGAACGCGGCTACGCCGTCGAGGCGCCGCACTATCCCGGGCTCAACCTCGAACCCGTCACGACGTTCCTGCCGAAGGTCCTGGCCACCCACACCTTCGACACGAACACCGTGCTGGTCGGACACTCAGGCGGTGCAGCTCTGCTGCTCGCGATCCTGGAGCACATCGACACGAGGGTGGACCAGGCCATCCTGGTCGCGGGCTACTGCACCCAGCCCAGCTCCGAGGACGAACCCGTCCTCCAGGAGGCGTACGACTGGGCCGCCATACGAGCGCACGTCCGCGACCTGTACTTCATCAACTCCCGCGACGACCCGTACGGCTGCGACGACAAGCAGGGGCGCGTCCTGCTCGAACGGCTCGGCGGCACGCAGATCATCCGCGACGACGGCCACTTCGGAGACGTCGACCAACCGTACGAGTCCTTCGAGCTCCTCGACAGGCTCATCGACTGACGGCCGCACCCGGTGACGAGTCACGCGCCCGTCACCGGACGGGATGCCGAGGAGTTCTCCACAGATCGTCGAACTGGTGTTCCCATCGGGCTCTCGGGTTGGGAGAATCAGGGGTATGAGGCTGCTCCAGAACCCCACCAGCGACCGGGTCCCCGACCCCGGTGCCGGGATGCCCGCCAGCAGCCTCCCCGCCCTCGAACCGGTCCCTGATGCGGGGCCGGTGGCGCAGGCGGTCGCCACGGCTCGTGCCGCGATGGCCGCCGCCCGGTCCCACGACCTCACCGACCAGCCGGTCGAGGACCTCGCCGGTCTGGTGCGGGCACTCTCCGCGCTCGAGGCCGAGGCCTCCGCGTTGATGGGCGACGTGCTGGGTGAGGCCGAGCGCCGCCAGGTCGCCGACGCTGAGGCCGCCACCGGCACCGACGCCTGGGCCGCCGCGCTGACCGGGCAGTCGCGCGAGGTCCTCGCCGGCGGCGCCCGCATCGCTGAGCTGCTGCGGTCGAAGTACCACCACGCCCGCGAGGCCTACGCGGTCGGTGCGATCACCACCCGCCAGGTCCGCGTCATCGTCGCCGCCGCCGAGCAGGCACCCCTCGAGACCACTCCAGAGCAGCTCGCCGCCGCCGAGGAGGTCCTGGTCAACAAGGCCACCGGCATCGGCACCCGGTCGGGGCGCCCGATGAACGCCAAACGGCTGCGCCAGGCAGCGCGGCGGATGCTCGACATCGTCGACCGCGACCTGGCCGACCGCCACGAAGCGATCATGCTCGGGCGCGAATCCCGGCGCGCGAAGCACGAGACCTACCTGGCGCTGCACGACAACGGCGACGGCACCTACACCGGGAAGTTCACCATCCCCGAGCTGCACGGCTCCCTGCTACGCACCGCCATCGAGACCCTCTCCGCACCCCGACGCCTCAACAAGACCCGCACCAGCCCCGACGGCGAGAGCGTCTCCGGGTACGACGAGTCCGCCCCCACCGGACCCGACCACGGCCTCTCCGGGTGGGAGATCCACGGCAACGCCCTGTGCGAGCTCATCGAGCACCTGCCCACCGACGGCTGGAACGGCGCCAACGCCCTGACCCTGCTGGTCACCATGACCGCCGAGGACCTCACCCACGACCTCACCCAGGCCGGGAAGACCGACCCGGCCTCCTGGCCCGACTGGCACGGCCCCGACGAGACCGGCACCGCCAAGCTCGACACCGGCACCCGCACCGCCGCCGGCGACCTGCGCCGCCTGGCGTGCGAGGCCGGCCTCGTCCCCGCCGTCCTCAACTCCCAGTCCGTCCCCCTCGACCTCGGCCGCACCAGACGACTCCACAGCCACCACCAACGAAAAGCCCTCGTCACTGGTCCACGACACCTGCGCCATCGGGACCTGTGAGAGACCCTTCGCCTGGTCCGAGATCCACCACCTCATCCCCTGGGCCCACCACGGCGACACCGACCTCGAGGCCATCCCACTCTGCTCCTGGCACCACCACCGCGCCCACGACCCCCGCTGGCACCTCACCCACCACCCCCTCCGCGGCTGGGAGCTGCGCTCACGCGAGCGACGCAGGCGCTGAACCGCCCACCCGCAGCCGGCCGCGCCCACCTACCATCGGCCCATGCCCACCCCCCTGCCCGAGGGCTCCCGAGTCGCCCTGCTGGTGCCCGGCTCGCCGCTGCTGCTCGAGGCGGTGATGGCGCTGCTGGCCCGCGGCGTCCTGCCCGTGCCCCTCGACCCGCGGCTGACGGCGTACGAGCGCGAGCGCATCCTCGGCGGCCTCGACCCGACTCTCGTCGTCGACGACGAGGAGGCCCTGTCGGCGTTGCTCGACGACGTCCGACCCGAGGGCCCGACGAGGGGCTGGACGCCTCGGGCTCGTCCGATGCACGTGACCAGCGGGACCACCGGCACCCCCAAGGGCGTCAGCAGCGGGCTGCTCTCCCCCAGCGCGGCCGCCGCGCTCGTCGCCGAGGAGCGCGAGCTGTGGGGCTTCGCCGCCACCGACGTCCACCTCGTCCTCAGCCCGCTCTACCACTCCGCGCCGCTCCGGTTCGCGATGGGCACGGTGCTGGCCGGTGGCCGCGTGGTGGTCCCCGGCCCCTTCGACCCCCACCTGGTCACCCGGGCCATCGAGGCCGAGCGTCCCACCACCATGTTCTGCGTCCCCACGCACCTGCAGCGCCTCTTCGCCCATTGGGACCAGGTCGGCACTCCCGACCTGAGCAGCTTCCGTCTCGTCGCGCACGCCGGGGCGCCCTGCCCCGTGGCCACCAAGCGACGGCTCCTCGAGACCTTCCCGCCCGGCACCACGTGGGAGTTCTACGGCTCCACCGAGGGCCAGTTCACCGCGTGCCGCAGCGAGGAGTGGCTCGAGCGCCCCGGCACCGTCGGGCGGGCCCGGCCGGGGCGCCGCCTGCACGTCGACGACGACGGCACCATCTGGTGCACGGTGCCCGACCACGCCCGCTTCGAGTACCACGGCGCACCCGACAAGACCGCCGTCGCCTGGCGGGAGACGTCGGCCGGTCCGGCGTTCACCGTCGGCGACGTCGGCCGCCTCGACGACGACGGCTACCTCTACCTCGACGGACGGCGCACCGACCTGATCATCAGCGGCGGTGTCAACGTCTACCCGCTCGAGGTCGAGCACGCGCTACGCGAGCACCCGGCGGTCGACGACGTGGCGGTCTACGCCACCCCCGACCCCGACTGGGGCCAGCGGGTCTGCGCGGCGGTCGTCGGCGACGCGACCGACGACCAGCTCGACGCCTGGGCCCGCGAGCACCTCGCTCCGCCCAAGCGCCCCAAGACCTGGACCCACGTGCCCGACCTGCCCCGCACGGCGACCGGCAAGGTACGCCGCGACCAGCTCGCGTCCCACCGCCAGGGGTGAGCCCGGCCCTGCCGCCCGGGTGTGGGGTGAAGCGGATCGGCTGACTCCTCGGGCCGGTCTCTCTCGGGAGGCATGATGACCAGCACGGACCAGACAGCCCCACCACAGCACGAGGGCGGACCCACCCGCTCGGCGCCGCACACGTGGGGGGTGCGGGTGCTCGGCGTCGTCATCGCCGTCGCGGTCTACGTCGCACTGGGCGGGGCCGCGCTGTCCCAGGACGGACGCGTCGTCGCGGCCGTCGGCGCACTGATGGCCACCTGGTGGATGACCGAGGCGCTCCCCCTGGCCGCCACTGCCCTGCTGCCCATCGCCCTGCTGCCCGCGCTGACCGACGCAGTCGCCGTCCCCGACGCGACGGCGCCGTACGCCGACCCCATCGTCTTCCTCTTCCTCGGCGGCTTCCTGATCGCCATCGCCATGCAGAAGTGGGACCTGCACCGGCGCATCGCCCTGCTCACCCTGCGCCGCGTCGGCACCCACCCGCGCCGGATCATCCTCGGGATGATGATCGCCACGGCCTTCTTGTCGATGTGGGTCTCCAACACGGCCACCACCTTGATGATGCTGCCGATCGCGTTGTCGGTGCTGGCACTGGTGGTCGAGAACAGCGCCGGCAGCCGGCAGAGCACCGACGAGGCCGAGCTCACCGAGCGCCTCGGGGGGCGCGAGAGCCTGCACGACGTGATCGACGACCCCGACGTGCGGCTCTTCGGCGTCGCGCTGCTGCTCTCGGTGGCCTGGGCTGCCTCCATCGGTGGGCTCGGCACCCTGCTCGGCTCACCGCCCAACGCGATCGTGGCGGGTTACCTGTCCACCGAGCTCGGCCGCGACATCGGCTTCGCCGAGTGGATGATGCTCGGCCTTCCTCTGGTCGTGGTCTTCCTGGCCCTCGCCTGGCTGCTGGTGACCCGGGTGATCTTCCGCTTCCGGCTCGACTCCATCCCCGGCGGACGCGAGCTGATCGACTCCCAGATCGACGACCTCGGCCCCGCCAGCCAGGGCGAGAAGGTGGTGCTGGCCGTCTTCGCCACCGCGGCCTTCTTCTGGGTCGTGCCCGGCGTGCTGGCCAGCATCGGGGACCTCGGTGAGCGGGCCCCGTGGCTCGACGGCTTCGACGACACCGCGATCGCCATCACCGCGGGCGTGGTGATGTTCCTGATCCCCGGGGACGACCGCGGCCGGATGACCCTGGAGTGGCACGACGCCGAGCGCGGTCTCCCGTGGGGCGTGCTGCTGCTCTTCGGCGGCGGGCTCAGCCTCGCCGGTGCCGTGGCCGCGACCGGGCTGGACGCGTGGTTCGGCGAGCAGGTGGGCGCGCTCGGCGCCCTGCCGATCGTCCTGCTGCTGGCCGCCGTCGTCACGCTGGTGCTGCTGCTGACCGAGGTCACCAGCAACACCGCGACGGCCGCGACCTTCATCCCCGTGCTCGGTGGCGTCGCCGCCGGCCTCGGGGTCGACCCGGTGACCCTGCTGATCCCGGCAGCGCTCGCGGCGACGTGCGCGTTCATGCTGCCGGTCGGCACCCCGCCCAACGCCATCGTCTTCGGGACGGGCGCGGTGCGCATCGCCGACATGGCCCGTGGCGGCGCCGTGCTCAACGTGCTCGGCGTCGTGCTCATCACGATCTTCACCGTCGCGATCGGACCCTTCGCGCTCGGCCTCGTGCTGTGAGGCGCCAGCCGCTCAGCAGGCGAACGAGCGCCGGTACTGCTGCGGGCTGATCCCCCGCACCCGGCCGAACTGCTGGCGCAGCGTGGCGGCGTTGCCGAAGCCGACCCGGGCAGCGATCTGCTCGACCGACAGGTCGCTGCGCTCGAGCAGCTCCTCGGCCGCGGCCACCCGCTGGTGGGTCACCCAGCTGTGCGGGGTGGTGCCGGTCTCCTCCCGGAAGCGGCGGGCGAAGGTCCGCGGCGACATCAGCGCCCGGCGCGCCAAGGCCTCGACGCCCAGGTCCTCCTCCAGGTGCCCCACCACCCAGGTCAGCAACGGGCCCAAGGTCTCGGCGTGGCAGTCGGGCACGGCCCGGGCGATGAACTGCGCCTGGCCGCCCTCGCGCTGCGGCGGCACGACCATCCGTCTGGCCACCGCACCGGCGACCCTGGCCCCGTGCTCCTGACGCCACAGGTGCAGGCAGGCGTCGATGCCCGCCGCGGTGCCGGCGCTGGTCACGACCTGGCCGGCGTCGACGTACAGGACCTCTGGCACCACCTGCGCCAGGGGGAACCGCTCGGCGAGCTCGGCGGTGTGCCGCCAGTGCGTGGTGCAGGCCCGGCCGTCGAGCAGCCCCGCCTCCCCGAGCGTGAAGGCGCCGGAGCAGACCGACAGCACGCGAGCACCGCGCGCCACCGCCTCGCGCAGCGCCTCGCCCACGCCGTCGGGCAGGCCCGGCTCGCGTGGCATCGTGGGTACGCCGACCAGGTCGGCCTGCGCGAGCCGCTCGAGGCCGTGCTCGACGACGACGGAGAAGCCGCCCGAGCTCGTGACGGCTCCCGGACGCGGCCCGCAGACCGCGAAGTCGATCAGGGGGACGCCGTCGTCGCGTCGGTCGACGCCGAAGGCCTCGCACAGGACCCCGAGCTCGAAGGGCGCGACCCCGTCGTAGACCAGCACCGCGACGTTGCTCAGCACCCGCCCAGCCTCTCACGGATGGCAGGAAAACGTCGAGGCATGGCTTTTCCGCCACTGGTGGCAGTGTTGCGACGAGCGCAGGATTACTGCCATGAGTGAGCTGATCTTCTTCATCCTCCTGGTCCTGCTGGTCACGGGCGTCGCACTGGCGCTCCTCGAGGTCATCGACGCCGACGACCCCTTCTTCCACACCGACTACCGTCCGCCGAGGAGCCACCCGGACGAGCCGTTCGACCACTCCGGCTCCTGGTACCACTGAGCCGACGCCGCCCGGGAACGCGACGAGGGCCCGGTCACCTCTCGGTGACCGGGCCCTCGTCGTCAGGTCAGCGTGGCGCCGACCGGCTGGGCTTCAGCCGGTCAGTTGCCGCCACCGGTGAGCTTCTCGCGCAGCGCCTGCAGCGCCTCGTCGGAAGCCAGCGAGCCGGAGCCGCCGTCGGTCTCGGCGCCCTCGACCTCGTCGGTGCTGCCACCGCTGGAGTACGAGGTGGCCTCGCCGGCCTCGACCTCGGCCACCTTGGCCTCGGCCTGCTGCTTGACGTGGGCCTCCCAGCGGGCGTGCGCCTTGGCGTACTGCTCCTCCCAGACGGCGCGCTGGTCGTCGAAGCCCTCGAGCCACTCGCCCGTCTCGGGGTCGAAGCCCTCGGGGTAGACGTAGTTGCCCTGCTCGTCGTAGGTCGCGGTCATGCCGTACAGCGTCGGGTCGAACTCCTCGACGTCCGCAGCGGCAGCGGTCTCGTTGGCCTGCTTGAGCGACAGCGAGATCCGGCGACGCTCGAGGTCGATGTCGATGATCTTGACCATGACGTCGTCGTTGACCTGGACGACCTGCTCGGGGATCTCGACGTGGCGCTCGGCGAGCTCGGAGATGTGCACCAGACCCTCGATGCCCTCCTCGACACGGACGAACGAGCCGAAGGGCACCAGCTTGGTGACCTTGCCCGGCACGATCTGACCGATCTGGTGGGTGCGGGCGAAGTGCTGCCAGGGGTCCTCCTGCGTCGCCTTGAGCGACAGCGAGACCCGCTCGCGGTCCATGTCGACGTCGAGGACCTCGACGGTGACCTCGTCGCCCACGGCCACGACCTCGGAGGGGTGGTCGATGTGCTTCCAGGACAGCTCCGAGACGTGCACGAGGCCGTCGACGCCACCGAGGTCCACGAAGGCACCGAAGTTGACGATCGAGGACACGACACCCTTGCGGATCTGGCCCTTCTGCAGCTGGGTGAGGAAGCCGTGGCGGACCTCGGACTGGGTCTGCTCGAGCCAGGCGCGGCGCGAGAGGACCACGTTGTTGCGGTTCTTGTCGAGCTCGATGATCTTCGCCTCGAGCGTCTGGCCCACGTAGGGCTGCAGGTCGCGGACGCGACGCATCTCCACCAGCGAGGCGGGCAGGAAGCCGCGCAGGCCGATGTCGAGGATGAGGCCGCCCTTGACGACCTCGATGACGGTGCCCTCGACGACGCCGTCCTCCTCCTTGACCTGCTCGATGGTGCCCCAGGCCCGCTCGTACTGCGCGCGCTTCTTGGACAGGATCAGGCGGCCTTCCTTGTCCTCCTTCTGGAGGACGAGGGCCTCGACCTTGTCGCCGACGGCGACGACCTCGTTGGGGTCGACGTCGTGCTTGATCGACAGCTCGCGCGAGGGGATGACGCCCTCGGTCTTGTAGCCGATGTCAAGCAGGACCTCGTCGCGGTCCACCTTGACGATGGTGCCGTCGACGATGTCGCCGTCGTTGAAGTACTTGATGGTCGCGTCGATCGCGGCGAGGAAGTCCTCTTCCGACCCGATGTCGTTGATCGCGATCTGCGGCGCGTCGTAGTCGGGAAGAGTGGAGATGGTGCTCGTCATAAGGGAAGTGGAACCTTCACGTGGTCAGGGATCGTGCGGACGTGCGCCAGGGGTCCTCGTCCACCACCGACGACGCTCTGCCGGCACCGTGAGGGGTGCGGCTGCGACGAACCCGGCCAGCGAGGCCGAGCGGCGGTGAGCCAGGTCCGCTCCGTATGGGACCAAGGCAGACTCCAGGCGCCGTAACAGCGTACGCCGCGCGTCACACGCCCGTCCAACCAGCATGACGCCCAGTGGTCCAGACCAGCAAGGAGCCCTCGGCATACCAACGGTACCTTCGGGTACTGACCCAGCACGACGGCGTCGCAACGGTCCTCCCCCCGGACTGCCCGGTGCGCCCCCTCCCCCGATGCCGCAGGCCGGCCCGTCACCGCTCCCTCCGAACTGGTCAGCTCCGCCGGGCACTGCGGCGTGCCCCGCCATCCCTCCCGCTGTTCGACCAGGAGCCAGACATGACGACCGATCCACGCCCGCGCCGCGGGCGTCCCTTCTCCGTGGGGGTCGCGCTCTCGACCGCCGCCCTCTACTCCCTGAGCGCCGTGCCCACCGCGCAGGCCGACCCGCTCCCGGTGCCGACCGGTGCCACCTCGTCGGCCACCGGCGAGGTGGCCCACGTGACGGCACTGTCGGTGCCGGCGGCCGGCATCTCCGCCCTCGACGCCGGGGTCGCGCAGGTCACCGGCACCGTCGCCGCCACGGCGCCGCGCGCGGTGGCCGACGCGCGCAACATCGACGGCTCCCTGCTGACCGCGCTCCCGCTCGGGGGGCTGGACGCCGTCCTCGCCGACGCGCACCAGGAGGCGCCGCCCAGCAACGACGCCCCTGCCACCGACTCCCTGCTCCCGCCGGACACCCTCGACCCGCTGGCCATCGGGCTCTCCAACGCCTCGGCGCACGCGCGCTTCCTCGACAGCGGCCTGTGCCTGCCCGGCCCGGTGCCGGTGACCACCTCGAGAGTCTCGACGGCCGACGTCGACCTGCTCGGGCTGGTCCAGCTGCCGGGCGTGGCCGCCACCTCGCAGTCGACCCGTCTGGTCGCCAACGGCCGCCCCGACGGCGGCCGCACGGTGGTCAGCAGCGTGCGAGGCAGCACCGTCGACCTGTCCATCGGCGGCCAGGAGGTCGTCGAGGTGCTCACGGCCCCCGAGCTGGTGGTCGAGAGCGACGGCACCGCCGACGGCACCAAGGCGACGTACACCGCTCCCCTGGTCGCCATCGGCGGCCAGGTCGTGGACCTGGCCGACCAGGCCGCCAGCCTGCCCGGCGAGGCCGGCATGCTGCTCGAGCTGTCCGCCGGCGAGCTGGTCGTCAACGAGCGGACGCCGACGAAGATCGTCGCCGAGGCGACCGCCCTGCACCTGAAGGTGACGCTGGGCGGCCTGATCGACGTCGCCGAGATCGACCTCTTCCCGATGGCCGCAGAGGTCACCGCCCCGGCTGGCGGCGTCACCTGCGGCACCCCTCCCGACTCCGACGGCGACGGGCTGACCGACGACGTCGAGGAGGTCATCGGCACCGACCCCGACGACCCCGACACCGACGACGACGGCACGCCGGACGGCGCCGAGGACGCCGACAGCGACCAGGTCACCAACCTGGAGGAGGTCACCGGCTCGGAGAACGACGGCTACGCCAACGAGCCCACCGACCCCACCGACGCCGACACCGACGACGACGGCCTCACCGACGGCCAGGAGATCGACCAGACCGGCACCGACCCCAACGACCCCGACACCGACGGTGACGGCACCTCCGACCGCGACGAGGACGCCGACGCCGACGGCCTGACCAACGGCGAGGAGGTCAGCGGCTCCGAGAACGACGCCTTCGGCAACGAGCCCACCGACCCCACCGACGCCGACTCCGACGACGACGGCTCCAGCGACGGTGAGGAGACCGGCGCCGACCCGGCCACCGACCCCAACGACGCCGGTGACGACACCACCGACCCCGACGGTGACACCGACGGCGACGGTCTCACCAACGGCGAGGAGACCAGCGGCTCCGAGAACGACGGCTACGCCAACGAGCCCACCGACCCCACCGACGCCGACACCGACGACGACGGCCTCACCGACGGCCAGGAGATCGACCAGACCGGCACCGACCCCAACGACCCCGACACCGACGGTGACGGCACCTCCGACCGCGACGAGGACGCCGACGCCGACGGCCTGACCAACGGCGAGGAGGTCAGCGGCTCCGAGAACGACGCCTTCGGCAACGAGCCCACCGACCCCACCGACGCCGACTCCGACGACGCAGGCGTGAGCGACGGCGACGAGATCGAGGCAGGCACCGACCCCAACGATCCCGGCGACGACACCGACGGCTCGGTGCTGGACACCGACCAGGACGGCCTGACCGACGCCGAGGAGCTGGCGCTCGGCACCGACCCCACCGACCCCGACACCGACGACGACACGCTGCTCGACGGCGCCGAGGTCAACACGCACGGCACCGACCCGCTCGACGCCGACACCGACGACGACGGCCTCGAGGACGGGGCTGAGGTCAACACCTTCTCCACCGACCCCCTGGACCCCGACACCGACGACGACGGGCTCGAGGACGGCTTCGAGGTCTTCGAGACCAAGGCCGATCCGCTGAAGAAGGACACCGACGGCGACGGGCTCAACGACGGTCGCGAGGTCAAGCGGTTCCGGACCAAGCCGCACCGCTCCGACACCGACAAGGACGGCATCAACGACCGGCGCGAGATCAAGGGCCTGGCCAACAAGCGCTACGACAAGTGCCCGACCAACCCGCGCAAGAAGGACACGGACAAGGACGGGCTCAGCGACCGGCGCGAGATCAAGAAGTTCAAGACCAACCCCTGCGACAGGGACACCGACAACGGCGGAGCCAGCGACGGCAAGGAGGTCGCTGCCGGCAGCGACCCCCTCGACCCGAGCAGCACGCCCGGGAACCCGCGCGGCACCGCCGCGCGCGGGGTGACCGGCTGAGACCTGTCCCCCACCCAGACCGCACCATGGCGGGGCGGGGCGGGCACGTGGCGCTCAGCGCCACGTGCCCGCGTGCCCGCGTGGTGCGTCCGGAGCCGAGCCAGGGCCCGCGCGACTCAGTGCTCGGTCGCGTGCAGGTCACCGGTCGCGATGATCGTGCGCAGCCGGACCATGGCCCGGTCGCTGACGGGGTTGCCCCCCGCCCGCGACGCGAGCTCGACCAGGGCCGGCAGGTCGGCCGCGCGGGCCAGGTCGAGCGCCCGCCGCACGTCGAGGCCGCGCAGGTCGGCGTACGTCGAGGCGACAGCGTCGTGGAAGGCAGGTCGCCGGTCGAAGCGCAGCAGGTTGCCCAGGTCGGTGAACGGGTGACCGGCGTGGGCGAACTCCCAGTCGAGCACCCCGGTGACCTCGACGCCGGGCTCGACGCCCTCGTGCACGTGCAGCAGCAGGTTCTTGGGGTTGAGGTCGCTGTGCACCAGGCAGTGCTGCGGCACCTCGTCCAGCAGGTCCTGGGCCTCCCGTGCCAGGTCGCTCAGGGTGTCCAGCGCCGACCGGCCCAGGTCGGGCAGCCGCGAACCGGGCACGTCCACGAGCACCTCCACCAGCTCCACGAGGCCGTCGACGTCGTACGGCGCAGGGTGCGAGCCGACCGTGAGCGCGGCGTCGACGAAGGCTCCCCCGCGCGGCAGCACCGCCCCGGCCAACGCGACCAGCACCCGGCCCAGCGCCTGACCAGCCGCGGCGGCCGCGGCGTCGTCGAGCCGCGGCAGCAGCAGGTCACCCCGCTCCCCCGGCAGGAAGCCGGTGACCAGCAGCCCGGGAAGCCCCCGCGCCGAGTCGCCCCGGCGCACCTCGAGCACCGGCGGCACCCCCGGCACCACGCCCGCCGCGTGCGCGAGCACCGCCGCGTCGATGGCGGGCGCCTCGGGGCCACGTCGGCCGGGGTAGATCCGCACCACCGTGCGCTCGCCGCCGGCCTCGGCCACGAACGTCTCCCCTGACCAGCCTCCCTCGAGGGGGCGCAGCGAGGCGAAGTCCGGGTCCGGGCTCGGCTCAGGGGTGTCCACGGCCCGGATGCTGCCACGTCGGCACCCACCCGGGGGCGCGTGACCGTACGGTTGACCCATGCTGTTCCCCCTACCGCCGGCGCTCCGCGAGGCCGCGCTCCTGCCGTGGCGCGTCGGCGTCGCCGCGACCCGCACCACGCTGGCCCTGGGCGTCCTGGCCTCGCCCGAAGGTCCGCTGCGCCGACCGGGCGGGTACGCCGACCTGGTGCTGAGGGTCATCGGCGAGCGGGGTTACGCCCAGCAGCTCACCGACCTGCTCACCGACGAGCAGGGGCCGATGCGGCTGGCCGGGGCGGTCAACGAGCTCGTCGCCCCCGACCGGCCGCTGGGCCGGATGCTGGCCCGCGACGGCGTCGTCGACCGGCTGCTCGTCGAGGGCGGACCCGTCGACCGGCTGCTGGCGCCAGGGGGTTCGCTGGACCGGCTGCTCGCCGAGGACGGTGCGCTCGAGCGGGTGGTGGCCGCCGACGGCGTCCTCGACCGGGTGCTGCGACCCGGCGGCCTGGCCGACCGGCTGCTCACCGACGACTCGTTCATCGAGAAGCTGCTCGACGACGGTGGCACGCTCGACCAGCTGGTCCAGCTCGGCGCCACCCTCGAGGCGATCCAGCCGCGGCTCGCGGAGCTGGCCGAGGTGGTCCCGACGCTGTCGTCGTCGGCCGACGCGCTCGGCCGCGCGGTGGGCCCCCTGGGCGACCTGGCGGGACGCTTCCCCATGTCGCGCCGCAAGCCGACCCCGCTCGGCCCGTGACCACGCCGCTGCCGGGGCGTCCCCCGGTCACCCCCGACTCCCGCGACCACCCGCCGCAGGCGCCGGTGCGCGCTGAGCGGCGCGTGGTCGACGAGGAGGAGTCGCGCCGCGCCAACGGGCCCGACTGGGACCGCTACGCCGACGACTACCAGGCCACCCACGGCGAGTTCCTCGGCGACGTCGGCTTCGTGTGGGGCCCCGAGGGACTGACCGAGGCCGAGGCCGGGGTGCTCGGTGACGACCTCGGGGGTCGTGACGTGCTCGAGGTGGGCTCGGGGGCCGGGCAGTGCTCGCGCTGGGTACGGGCGCGCGGCGGGCGCTCGTTCGGCCTCGACCTGTCGCACCGCCAGCTGCAGCACTCGCGGCGCATCGACGCCGTCACCGACGTGGCGGTGCCGTCGGTCCTGGCCACCGCCACGGCGCTGCCCTTCCGCGACGACTCCTTCGACGTGGTCTTCAGCTCGTTCGGGGCGCTGCAGTTCGTGGCCGACATCGAGGAGGCCGTGGCCGAGACCGCGCGGGTGCTGCGACCGGGCGGGCGCTTCGCCTTCTCCATCACCCACCCGACCCGGTGGATGTTCCCCGACGATCCGGGCGAGGCGGGTCTGGTGGCCTCGCAGTCCTACTGGGACCGCACCCCCTACGTCGAGGTCGACGACGCGACGGGCGAGGTGAGCTATGTCGAGCACCACCGCACCCTGGGCGACTGGGTCGGCCTGCTGGCGGGGTCCGGATTCGCGCTGACGAGGCTGCTCGAGCCCGAGTGGCCCGAGCACCACGAACGCGTGTGGGGCGGCTGGTCGGGCGTGCGCGGTCGGGTGACCCCCGGAACAGCGATCCTGGTGGCCGACCTGCGCTGAGTGCGCGGGCCGACGACCAGGACCGTGGGGTAGTGCGGGTCAGCTACCGGCGCCGACGAGCTCCTGCTGACGTCCGTGCGTGCCGCCGCGGGTGCGACGGCTGCGCAGCAGCAGGATGCCGGCGACCAGCGCGAGCGTGCCACCGCCGAGACCGACGATCGGCAGCCACACGGTGAGCGCGTCGAGCAGGCGACGGTCACCGGCGTTGTCCTCGACGCTCTGCGCGACCTGGTCCTCGGTGAAGGCGATCTGCAGGTCGAGCGCCGGGGTGCCGTCGGCCAGGTAGCGCTGCTGGTCGTCGGTCTGGTTGAGGATCGCGCCGGTCTTCGGCTCGACGAAGATCTCCTTCACGTCCGTGTAGGTGCCCGGCACGCCCTCGGCGATCTCGATCGGAGCCTCGTCGATCTCGACGCGGTAGACGTAGGTCTCGACGCCCTCGACGGTTTCGGTGCGGTCGAAGACGGCGTCGACGGCCTGACCGGTCACACCGTCCCAGTAGGGGTAGGTCTTCTGCTCGGCACCGAAGGGCCACTTGTTGACCAGGCCCTCGTGCGGCACCGAACCTGGCGGCAGGTCGAGGCTCTCGTTGTCGGCGAGGGCGGTGACCCGGTCCGTGGCGAAGACGTCGACCGAGGCGGTGATCATGTCCTCGGAGCCGTCGACGCACTCCCGCTCGCCGCCGCGGTCGATCATCACGCAGGAGCTGGAGACCCAGGCCACGGTCTCGTCGGTGGACAGCTCGGTGTCGGTACGGGTGTCGCTGATGGCGAAGATCGGGTTCACGACCAGCTCGCCGGTCGCGGTGTCGAGCTTGCCGGCCTCACCCTCGAGGTAGGTGACGGTCTCGACCTCGATGGGCGTCTTCTCGACGACGCCGGGGGCCCAGACCAGGCCCAGCAGACCGGCGACCAACAGGAAGCCGCCCAGGCCCAACAGGACCGGTCCTAGAATCTTGCGCACGAATTTCCCTCCCCAGAGCATGATGTGTCGAACAAACGATACTGCTGAGTAGCCGTTTTGGTGGGATTCGTCACCAATGAGTCCGGCGATGACACACTCAGGGCCGTGCCGCACCCCTTCCTCCTCGGGCGACCCGCCGTCATCCTCACCTGCGCGGTGGTGCTCGTGGGGGGCGTGCTCGGCCGGGTCTGGGCGCTGCACGGCTCGTGGTTCTACACCGACGACCACCGTCTGGTGCGCGACGCGCTGGCTGCGGGCTCCCCCGCCCAGGCGCTGGAGCCCTTCGACTCCCAGTTCATGCCGCTGGGTCGAGCGCTGGCCTGGCTCGTCTCGACCTCCTCCCCCGACCGCTGGGCCGCGGCCGCGACGACCACTGTCTCGATGCACCTGCTCGCCTCACTGGCGTGCTTGGCGATGCTGCTGGTGCTCGTGGGCGCCCGGTGGCGGGTCGTGGTGCTTCTCGCGCTGTACCAGAGCTCGGCCGTGCTGCTGCCGGCGACCATGTGGTGGGCCGCCGCCCTCAACCAGCTGCCGCTCCAGGCGGTGCTGATGGGGTCGGTGGCCACCTGGGTGCTGCACCTGCGCACCGGGCGCTCGCGCTGGACCCTCGCCACCGCGGCGCTGGTGGCTGTGGGCCTGCTGGCCTACGTCAAGGCCGTCCTGGTCCCGCTGCTGCTGGCGGCACTGCTGCTGGGCTGGTTCACGGACGGAGGGCCCGGGCAGCGGGTCCGCTCGGCCGTGGCCGGGCACTGGCGTGCGGCCGTGCTGCTCGGCACCCTCGGTGCCGGGTTCAGCGCCTACTACCTGACCCAGGTGCCACAGGTCTTCGTCGAGTCGCAGACCGACCAGCAGGTGACCGGCGACCTGGCCGGCTCGATGCTGGGCTCGACGCTGCCGGTCGGCCTGCTCGGCGGACCCTGGCAGTGGGACACCGGCAACCCGCCGACGGCGTACGCCGACCCGCCGGGGTGGGCGGTCGCGCTGACCTGGGTGGTGCTGCTCTCGTTCGCCGCCGGACTGGCGCTGTTGCGCCGTCGCACCGGCCGGGCCTGGGTGCTGCTGGCCGGGTACGCCGCCGTGGCGTTCATCCTGGTCCTGACCAGCCGGGCCCAGGTCGTCGGCGGGGTGGTGGGTCTGGAGTACCGCTACCTCACAGACGTGCTGCCGGTGGCGCTGCTGGCGCTGGTGCTGGCCACCACCCGGATCGAGGGCGCGGTCGGCTCGAGCGAGCCACGCTCATCACGTCCGGCGCTGCTGGGCCGGTTGCCCACCCTGCCGCGTCCCGCCGCACGCGTCGCCGGGTCGCTCGTGGTCGCGGCGGTGCTGCTCGGCGGCGTGCTGAGCTCAGTGACCTACGTACGCACCTGGCACCAGGACAACCCGGGCGAGGCCTATCTGCAGACGGCCCGCGAGACGCTCGCGGGCCGGGGCAGCCTCGACCTGGCCGACCAGGTCGTGCCAGCCGAGGTGGTGCCGGGCTACCAGTTCCCGGCCAACACCACGCTGCGCCTGCTGCCCCTGCAGGTGGGCGGGCTGCGCTTCCCCCAGGTCACCGACGACCTCGTCGTCCTCGACGACGCCGGCCGCGCACACCGGGCCGAGATCGACGTGGCCGTCGACGCCCCGCAAGGGCCCGACGAGGGCTGCGGTTGGCGGATCGGTTCGTCGCCCGTCACCATCGACCTCGACGGCACGGCCTTCGACAGCACCTGGTGGGTGCACCTGGGCTTCGCCGCATCGACCGACGACACGGTGGAGGTGACGGTGCAGGACACCACGACGCGCGCTGCGGTGCGCCAGGGCCCGGGCGAGCTGTTCTGGCGGGTGGAGGCCGAGATCGGCCAGGTGACCCTCGGCGGGCTCCGCTCGGGCACCACCCTGTGCGTCGACGTGGTCGAGGTCGGCGACGCCGTCGCCGGGGACCCGCTGTGAGCACCCCTCCCCCGGAGCGGGTCGTCGAGCAGTTCCCGCACCTCGACGCGCTGCGCGCCGTCGGCGCCGTGGCCGTGCTGACCACGCACGCCGCCTTCTGGGGCGGCGAGTACACCGACAACGGCACCGCCGGGCGCCTGCTGGCCCGCCTCGACGTCGGCGTGGCGCTCTTCTTCGTGCTCTCCGGCTTCCTGCTCTCGCGGGCCTGGCTGCAGGCGGCCGCCGACTCCTCGGCACGACCGGAGCCCGGGCACTACCTGTGGAAGCGCTTCCTGCGGATCGTCCCGGTCTACCTCGTCGCCGTGCTGGTCGCCTTGTGGTTCATCGACGCCAACGCCGCCCTGGGCGCCGGCGACCGGGCCGCGGCGGTGCTCCTGTCCTCCTCGATGGTCGACCCCGCCTTCCCCGCAGGCCTGACCCACATGTGGAGCCTGATGGTCGAGGTGCACTTCTACCTGCTCCTCCCGCTGCTGATGCTCCTGGCCACCGGACGCCGACCCGGTCTCGACGTGCGGCGCACGCTCGCGGTGCTGGTCGCGATGGTCACGATCAGCGTCTGGTGGCACCTCGACGGCGCCCGGCGCGTGGGCGAGGGCCGCGACGTCGACGCCGGGCAGTGGCTGCCGGCGTACCTGACCTGGTTCGCCGCGGGCATCGGGCTGGCACTGGCCCAGGTGCTCCTGGTGCGACGGCGGGGCGGACGACCCGTCGCGCTCCTGGTGCGCCTGGCCGCGCAGCCCGGTGTGTGCTGGAGCGCCGCCGGCGGGCTGCTGCTGGTGGCCTCCACCCCGGTGGCCGGTCCGGTGCTGCTCGCGGCCCCGACCGTCGGCCAGTCGCTGACCAAGCACCTGATCTACGCGATGGTGGGTGCCCTGCTGGTGCTGCCCGCGGTGCTGCGGGCGCCCGGCGGCGACGGAGGGCGTCACCACCTTCGACCGGTTGCTCACGAACCGCGCGGCCAGGCACCTGGGTCTGGTCTCCTACGGGATCTTCTGCCTGCACCTGCCGCTGCTGCACCTGGTCATGTGGTCGACGGGCTGGGAGCTCTTCGCCGGTCGTGGCCTGCAGATCTGGGCGCTCACCCTCGTGGCCAGCATCGTCGCCGCCGAGCTCGCCTACCGCCTCGTCGAGCGGCCGGCGCTGCGCCTCGAAGACCGTCCACCCCTTGCGGCGCCGGGGCGCCGCCCCCGCCGAGAAGAGCACGGCCGCGACCGGCAGCACCACCAGGTAGGCGGGCCAGGCCAGCTCGCCGGCCCAGCCGTCCTGGTCGCCCCAGGGCCGCACGGCGTACGCCGCTGTGGCGGCGAGCACCGGCAGCGCCAGCAGCCACGGCTCCCAGGCGGGTGCTTGCCGTCGCAGCAGCACCACCAGGCCGACGGCGACGGCGGCGAGCAGCGCACCCCACCAGCCGGCCAGCAGCCCGGCACCCAGCAGCGCGGTCAGCGCAGCGGTCGCCGGGCGGGCCCGACGCGCGGCGAGCGGCGGGTGGTCGACATCGCGGGGCGGGCGCCGGCGCACCATCGGCGCGGCCACCACGAGCAGCAGCGCCACGAGGCCCAGGGCACCGCCCAGGAGCCCCCACCGGTAGGCGCGATCGGGCCCGAAGCGCAGGTCCAGCGGGCCCGAGGAGCCGGGCGGGAGCACCCACGCCTGCTGCCAGCCGTCGACGGTCACGGGCGCCAGTGCCTCCCCCGACCGCGTGCCGCTCCAGCCGGGGTTCGTGTTCTCCCTGACTGTCGCGAGCACCGCACCCTGCGGGGGCGCCGCGACCTCGCGGCCGGCCGCCTCGCGCTGCAGGTCGACGCCGGCGTCGAGCAGCGCGCCGGGCGCAGGCTCGGGCAGGTCCCCGAGCACCACCGACTCCACCTCGAACGCCCCGGTGTCTCCCATCCGCACCGTGGTCTCCCCCGCTGGCAGGCTCAGCCGCCGCTGGGTGAGCCCGGCACCGGGCCCGCAGGGCACGACCTCCGTGCTGCGTCCCGCGGCGAGCTGGGCCGGGGATGCCTCGACCCGGGTGCGCCACGTGGTCGAGCCGACTCGCAGGGTGGGACCGGTGCCGCAGGCGTAGCGGCGCGGGTCGAGCGAGAGCCGCAGCGGCTCGTAGGGCACCCCGCCCAGGCGCAGCTCGCCGATGCCGGCACCGACGGGATGCGGCACGCCGTCGAAGCCGAGGTCGGTGACCGCCTCGGTCTCCAACACCTCCACGCTCAGCGTGTCGGTGCGTACACCCGGGAGGCGGGCCCGGCCGTCGACGAGGTCGACGTCGCGGCTCTGGTCGCCCCACACGACCCGCACCCGCGTGGGGGTGGCAGCCGCGGTGTCGGCGTCGGTGCGCAGGCGCAGGAAGCGCACCCGCTCGATGCCCAGCCACGAGACCCGCAGGGTCGGGCTCGGGTCGGCCGGGTCGGCGACCCAGGTCGTGCCCGGGTCACCGTCGAGCGCGGCCAGGGCCGAGGCCCGGGGGTCGGGCACGGCCGTGCTGCTGGCCTGCACCCCCACCGCGCGGCCCTGCAGCACCAGCCGCGACAGGTCGTCGCCAGCCTGGGGTCGCACCCGCAGCGCGACCTCGGAGAAGTCGGCCGGACCTGCCAGCCGCACGACCCGGTCGAGTCCGGTGGCCTCCTCCGGCTCCACGACGCGGCGCTGCACGCAGCGGACCTCGCTGCGCTCCTGCTCGACGTCGCCGACCTCGACGCAACCGGCCCGGTGGTCGGTGTCCGCGCGCAGCACGACGGCATCCGGCGCCCCCCACGCCTCGGGCAGCAGCGGCAGGACCAGCGGACGACGCACCTGCACCCCGGGAATCCGGACCTCGGCCAGGCTCAGCACCCGGTCCGCCTCGAGCGAGCGCACCTCGACGTACGACGTGGGGCCGCGCTCGAGCGGAACGGTGCGGCTCTCGCCCGGGCCGACCTCGACCGGCTCGGAGGTGCCTGCGGCGGTGCGCACCTGCAGTTCCTGGTCGTCGGTGGCGTCGGGGCCGCCGACGAGCCGGACGGTGCTCGGGTCGACGCGGGTCTCGAGCTCGAGGCGCCACCACGCGGTGCCGGATCGACCGGCTCCCGACCGCCACGCCGATTCCTCGGCGCCGTCGAGGGCCGCCCACGGCGAGGAACCGCGCCGGATACTGCCCAGCGAGTCGGCGTCCGAGGCCGACGACGACGCCGACAGCGACACCGCCCCGACCAGTCGGGCGGTGGTGGACCACCGGTCGCCGGTGTCGAGCAGGTAGTCGCGCACCGGGTTGCCCGTGCGCCGCACGTCGCCATCGACGAGCGCGGCCGAGCTGCCGTCGTGGATGCGGGCGAAGGAGCGCTCGCGGGCACGCATCCCGTCGCTCAGCACCACGGGCGCGTCCGCAAGCTGCTCTGGGAGCTCGTCCGGCGCGTCGGCGGCCAGCACCACGGGCCGGTCGTCGAGGGCGCCTGCGTCGACGAGGTCGGCGAGGTCCTCGGGGCCGGCCGCGACCAGGGCGGTCACGTCGGCGGCGACCGCGGGCTCGGCGTCGGCGACCGCCCACACCTCGACGGCTTGGAAGGCGCTCTGCCAGCCGCCGGCGGCCAGCACCCGCGAGTCGTCGCCCTCGTCGAGGAGGGCCAGCCCACCCAGCAGCGGCCCGAAGCCGGCCACCTGCACCACCCCGGGGCTCTCCCTCAGGGCCTGGCGCACCAGCACGGGGTCGGGGGCGTCGTCGGCGCGCTCGAGGTCGTCGCGCACCACGACGTAGCGCAGGCCGGCGCGCCGCAGGGCCGCGGCCAGGCCGGCGGAGCCGTGGCCCTGTGCCAGTCGGGCCTCGATGCCGTCGAGCATCCGGATGCTGCCCGGCGGGACCAGCGGCATCACGTTGCGCACCGCCCACCGGGTGTCGGCCAGCCACTGCATCGGCTCGTCGTCGGGGTCGCCCCACAGGTAGCGCGCGAACGTCGATCCCGGCACCAGCAGCGCGGTCGCGTCACCCTGCTCGCGCTCCTGCTCCTCCAGCCAGGCAGCCGCCTCCGCCCAGTAGCCGGGGACCTCCAGGACGGCCCCGGCGGGCGCGATCCGTCCGGCCAGGGCCGGAGCGGCGGCGCCCGCGACCACGGCCACCGTGACCGCCAGGGCGGTCGCGCGTGTTGAACCGCACCAGGCTCGCGGTGCGTCCGTCGGCGGCCCGGGCCGCGGCGCGGCGTCCGGAGGCCAGCAGCGCGTCGAGGCTCAGTGCCAGGCCGAGGACCAGCGGCAGCCGCAGCACCGGGTCGAACTTGTGCACGTTGCGCAGCGGTGCCAGCGCGCCGTCCAGCAGCACCTGCAGCGCCGGCGCGAACCAGCCCTGCACCGCGCCGAGGTGCCCGGCCGTGACCATCAGCAGCCCGAGGAGCAGGCCGCAGGCCCAGGAAGCGACGGTGCGGGTGGTCGGCGCAGCATCAGCCCGGCCAGCCCGAGCACCAGCACGACCGCCGAGTTCAGCGCGAGGTACGACGTGGTCAGCAGCTCGTTGCCCGGCCCGCGAGCCGCTCTCGACGTAGGGCACCCAGTTCGAGGTGCCGCGCAGGGCGTCGAAGAGCGTGGTCGGGAAGGTGGTGACCGACGCCGTCTCGATGTAGTCGAGGAACGGCGGGCTGTAGGCGCCCATCAGCGAACAGCGGGACCAGCCACCACAACGTGCCCAGCAGCGTGAAGACGGGCCACCAGAGCATCAGCGCGCGCCGCCGCGGCCCGGGCGTGCGGGTCAGCAGCCACACCGCCCCCAAGCGGGAGCACCGCGAAGGTCGCGGCGGCGTTGACTCCGCCGACCATGGCGACCGCCAGCGCCGAGCAGTGCCGCCGCCCGGCGCGGCGACCCGCGCTCGCACCCCGACCAGCGGCAGCAGCACCCACGGGGCCATGGCGACTGGGCCACGCCTCGATCGAGATCGGGCCCAGCGTGGTCAGCACCCGGGGGGAGAGCGCGAAGGCGAACCCCGCCACCAGGCACGCCAGGTCGGAGCGCACGCCCAGCGCCCGGGTCAGCCGGGCCGCGCCCGCGAAGGCGACTGCGATCACGAGCCCCCACCCACAGCCGCTGCACCACCCAGCCGGGCACGGCCGAGCAGCGTCGCCGAGCCCAGAAGAAGCGGCCCATCGGCCACAGGTAGCCGTAGGCCTGGTTCTGCAGCTGACCGAAGCGCGCCCTCCCCGTCCCACAGGTGCAGCGCGCGGGCGAGGAAGTCGCCCGGTGCTGCGACGAGGTCGAACTTGGTGTCCGCGACGAGCAGCCCGGGGTCCTGCACGAACGCGAGCCCGAGCAGCAGGGCGCACCGCCGCGAGCACGCGCAGCCCGAAGCGACCGCCGTCGGTCGCGGGGGCCGCGCTCATCGCCGGCGCAGCACGATGACGAGGTTCCACGTCACCACCTCGCGCAGCACCGGCACCCGCAGCAGCCAGCGCGACCACCACGGGTTGTAGCGCGGGCGCAGGTCCACCAGCTCGACCCCGCCCGCGGCCCCTGCTGGCGCGCCCAGTCGAGGCCGGCCCGCACGGTCACCGCGAACAGCGACTCGCCGAACTTGTTCTTGGGCTCGTGGCCGTGGCGTGCGCGCGTAGCGGCGCCGGGCACGTGCCCCGCCGAGGTAGTGCCACGGCGCGGTCTCGTGCCCACCCCACGGCCCGAACCAGACGGTGTAGCTGAGGAAGACCATGCCACCCGGCCGGGTCACCCGGACCATCTCGCGCGCCATCGTCCACGGCTCGGGCACGTGCTCGAGCACGTTGGAGGAGTAGCAGACGTCGACGCTGCGGTCGCGGAAGGGCAGCTGCATGCCGCTGCCCACGACGGTGCCCGTCGGCGATGGCGCCGAGGCCGGCGAGCTCACCGACGTCGGAGTCGAGCGCGAGGTACGTCGCACCGGCGCCGCGTGAACGCGTCCCGGAAGTAGCCGGGGCCACCGCCGACGTCGAGCAGCACGGCACCCTCCAGGTCGGTGTACGTCGCCAGCTGGTCGGCGGAGTCCTGGGCCAGCGCGGTGTAGAAGCGCGCCGGGTCGTCCTGCTCGTGGCGGAACTCGCGCAGCAGCCGCACCGACCGGCGCAGCGTCGCCGCGGAAGGTCCCCGAACGGGGACGGCGGGTCATCGGTCTCGGCACGCGCGAACCCTACCCACTGGTACCTTCCCCCGATGCACGAACAGCACACCGGACCGCTCGCCGGTCGCCACGTGGCGTTCCTCAGCTGGCGCGACACCGCCAACCCCGAGGGCGGGGGCGCCGAGCGCTACCTGGAGAAGATGGCGGCCGGCCTCGTCGACCGCGGTTGCACCGTGACGATCTTCTGCGCCGCGCACGCCGCTGCGCCGCCCGAGGAGGTCCGTCGACGGCGTCCGCTTCGTGCGCCGTGGCACCAAGCTCAGCGTCTACGCGCAGGGCATGCGCGCCCTGCGCCGCGGCGACCTCGACGGTCCGCACGGCGCGCCCGACGTGGTCGTCGACGTCCAGAACGGTCTGCCCTTCTTCATCCGGCTGGTCACCCGGCGCCCGGTGGTCGTGCTGGTCCACCACGTGCACCGCGAGCAGTGGCCGGTCGTCTACCCCGGGCCGCTCGGGCCAGGTGGGCTGGTGGATCGAGCGCCGGCTCGCGCCGTGGCTCTACCGCCGCAGCCAGTACGTCGCGGTCTCGCGCGCGACCCGCGACGAGCTCGCCGAGCTCGGCGTGGACCGCGGGCCGCGGATCGCGGTGGTGCACAACGGCACCGACCCCTGCGTCGCCGTCGACCCCGGCAAGAGCCCGACGCCGCTGGTCGCGGTCGTCGGGCCGGCTGGTGCCGCACAAGCAGGTCGAGCACGCGGTCGACGCCGTGCTGGCGCTCCGGGCGAGCCACCCCGGGCTGCGCCTGCACGTCGTTGGCTCGGGCTGGTGGGAGGCCGAGCTGCACGAGTACGCCGCGACGCACGGCGCCGGCGACATCGTGGTCTTCGAAGGCCATGTCGACGAGGAGCACAAGCACGAGGTCTACGAGCGGGCCTGGGTGCTGGCCCTGCCCTCGCTCAAGGAGGGCTGGGGCCTGGTCATCGGCGAGGCCGGCATGCACGCCACGCCCGACGCTGGCCTACCGCTCGGCGGGTGGGACCCAGGAGTCGATGGTCGACGGGCAGCTCCGGGGTGCTGGTCGACGACCAGGCGGCGTTCACGGCCGCGCTGGGCAGGCTCCTGGACGACGCGGCGCTGCGCGAGCAGCTGGGCCGCGGTGCCTTGGAGCAGAGCCGACGCTTCACGTGGACGCGAGCCCAGCAGTCGTTCGCCGACGTGCTGGTCGCGGTGCTGGCGGGCCGGCGGGTGGCCGGCTCCGACTAGCGGCCCGGCCCCGTCGCCCGGATCAGCTGTTGGTGCCGTACTGGACGACCGGCTGGTTGACGTTGGCCGGCGACGGGCCGTCGGTCCCGGTGCTGGAGTTGACCAGGCCGACCACCGTCACGGCGGCGACGACGCCGCCGACCACGGTGGTGGTGGCGGTGGCGACGACGGCGGAGATCCCGCCACTGAGAAGTGCAGACACAGTTAGACCCTCCCTCAAAGGTGACTGGAGAGTAGCAGTGCGAGGCACCGATGTGGGGTTTTCCTCACTCATCGGTGATACGCGGCCCGTAGCCTGCCGCCGGCCCGGCCGGCCGCGGCGCCGACCAGCAGCAGCCACGCCACCCACGCCACGGCCATCGCCGCCACCCAGCGGGTGGGTGCCCGCCTCAGGTCGGTGACCTCCAGCTCGGTCACCACGAGGTCGCCGGTGTCGAGCGACCGGCGCCCGGCGACCTCGACGGACTCCTCGTCCCGTCCCCCCGGGGCCGTGCGGTCACGCACCACCACCCCGATGCCCAGACCGGCCAGCGCCTCGGCCCGACTCCTGGGGTCAGGCTCGGAGAGCGCCTCGGCGGCGCGGGCGGCCCGGGGGTCCTCCCCCGCCACCACCACCCCCGAGACGACCAGCTCGTCCCCGGCCACGTGGTCGCGCCCCAGATATCGACCCAACGGGTCGAGCACCGTGCGGCCGCGGTTCCAGGCCGGGGCGCGGAACGGGCTCAGCGGCAGCACCAGCACGTCGCCGGGCCCGGCCCCGGCCACCGCCGCGCGCGCCTGCTCGTACGACGACGGGTACGCACCGCGCGCAGACCGCCGGCCACGTCGGGCATCAGGGTGACCGGCCAGCTGACCAGCAGCACGCCGACCACGACACCCGGCACCACGGGCACCGGCCCCGGCCAGGCCCGGACGACGAGGGCCCGCACCTCGACGGCCCCCTGCGCGACGACCCCGACCAGCAGGGGCGCGCACAGCACCAGGATCCGGCCGCCGTCACGGACCACCCCGCCGCCCGGCACCGTGGAGGCCAGCCAGCCCAGCGCGCCCGGAGCGGCCCAGGTCAGCACGGCGGCGCCCCAGCCCAGGACCCACAGCACCAGCAGCCCGCCGCCCTCGCGGGGCCCGACCCGTCGCCACCACCCTCGCCACCCGGCAGCCGCGAGCAGCACCAGCACACCGGTCGACGCCCACCCCGCCACCCCGGCCCGCGAGGCCGGCAGGACCTCGGCGTTCCAGGCACCCCCCAGGCCGAGCGCCGCCAGGGGCCCGGGCAGCGAGCCCTCGTCGGCCAGCGCGAAGACCGCTGCCCCGGCGGGGTCGCCCAGCGCCGCGCCCGCGTGCAGCAGCCCCGCCACCAGCCACGGCGCGTTGGCCAGCACCGTCACCGCCACCACCCGGGCCACCTGGGCCGGCTCCCGCCGGGTCGCAAGGACGAGCAGCACCGCCGCCGTGGCCAGCCCAGCGCTCGCGCTCAGGGACGCGACGACGACCAGCACGGGCAGCACGCCGGGCATCCGGTCCTCCTCGCGCCAGCGCCGGGCCGCTCCGACCAGCCACGGGAGTGCGGCGTAGCCCAGCAGGACGGGCCAGTGCCCCAGGCCCAGCCGTTCGACCACCAACGGGTTCCACTGCCACAGCGTCACCGCCGCCAGCGCACCGAGCAGGCTCCCGCGCGGGGCCAGCCGGGCCGCGCCGAGCCCGCCCACGACCAGCGAGCCCAGCAGCACCACCTTCTGCAGCACCATGCCCGGCACGACCTCGTCGAGCACCGCGACCACCGCGTCGGAGGGCACCGCGCGCGGCAGCCCGCTGCCGGTGCCGAGCGCGTCGGCGCGCAGTGCCAGGTCGGGCACCCACACCATGTCGTAGGTGAGCACGTAGCCGGGGCCCAGGGCCGGACCCAGCAGCAGCACGGCCAGCAGCACCGACCAGAGCGGCACCACCAGTCCTCGTCGCCGCCCCAGGTCCACGCGCGAAGGAAACCACACCATCGCCGCTCGGACCCGCCGAAGTTGCTCGCCCCGCGGCCTGCTGACCTACGCTCGACCCGTGACGAGCACCACGGAGGACGCGCCGAGCGGTCCCACCGCCCCCGGTCGCCGGCGCCCCCGGTCGCACGGGGCTGCGGGCACTGCTGCGCGGCAGCGCCGGCATCGCCGTCGCGATGGGCGTCATGAACGTGGCGACCTACGCGTTCCAGATGATCTCGGCCCGCCTGCTCGGCCCCGCCGACTACGGCGCGCTGGCGCCGCTGATGGCGCTGCTGATGGTGGTCGCGGTGCTGCAGCTGGGACTGCAGGCCACCGGCGCCCGCCGGATCTCCGCCGACCCCGAGCACGTGGCGCAGATCGAGCGCGTGGTGCTCGGCGTCACCTACCGGGCCGCGCTCGGCCTGGGCGCGCTGATGCTCGCTGCTCTCCCCGGTGGTGATGGTGGTGCTGCGGCTCGACAGCGTGCTCCCGCCGTGCTGCTCGCGGTCAGCGCGGTGCCCCTGACGGTGATGGGCGGGCAGGCCGGCATCCTGCAGGGCGAGCGACGCTGGCTGCCGCTGGGCATGGTCTACCTCGGCATGGGCGTGCCGCGCGTCGTCGTCGGCACCCTGTGCCTGCTGGTCTCCCCCACCGAGACCGCCGCCATGCTCGGCGTGATGATCGCGATGTTCGTCCCGGCGCTGATCGGTTGGTCCGCCCTGCGCCGGCCCCGTGACGAGGCCGCGCACAGCGAGGCGCACACCCGGCGCCCGGTGGCCCGTGAGGCGGTGACCGCCTCCCTGGCCCTGCTCGCCTTCTTCGTGCTCTCCAACGCCGACATCGTGGTGGCCCGCAACGTCCTCGACGACCACGACGCCGGGCTCTACGCCGCCGGGCTGATCCTCACCAAGGCGGTGCTCTTCCTGCCCCAGTTCGTGGTGGTCGTGGCCTTCCCGTCGATGTCGACGGTCGAGGAACGGCGCCTCGCGCTGCTGCGCAGCCTGGGCCTCGTCGCGGCCCTCGGCGTGGTCGCCACGCTCGGCGCCTGGCTGCTCAGCGGGCTGGCCATGGTCTTCGTCGGCGGGCCAGGAGTACGCCGACGTGCAGTCGCGGCTGTGGCTCTTCGCCGTGGTCGGCACCCTGCTGGCGATGCTGCAGCTGCTGGTCTACTCGGTGCTGGCCCGCCGCGGCACCCGGTCGGCGTACCTGGTCTGGCTGGCGGTGCTCGTGCTGGTCGCCGCGGCCGCCACCACGGCCTCGCTGAGCGCACTGGTGCTCGTGGTGATCGCGGTCGACGCGACCCTCTTCACCGCATTGCTGGTGCTGAGCCTGCACCGCCTGCGCGACCCGGCCTGAATCCCGCGCCGACCCGGCCCGGACTTCGCGCCGAGCCGGCCCGGATCGGCCCGGTCGTCAGTGCGCGGCCTCGTGCCAGCTGCGGCCGGTGCCGACCGACACGTCGAGCGGGACCGTCAGCTCGGCCGCAGCGCCCATCTCGGCCCGCACCAGGGCCTCGAGCGGCTCGCGCTCGCCGGGGGCCACCTCGAGCACGAGCTCGTCGTGGACCTGCAGCAGCATCCGCGACGAGAGCGAGGACTCGTCGATGGCCCGCTGCACGCGCAGCATGGCGATCTTGATGAGGTCGGCGGCCGAGCCCTGGATGGGGGCGTTGAGGGCCATCCGCTCGGCCATCTCGCGGCGCTGGCGGTTGTCGCTGGTCAGGTCGGGCAGGTAGCGGCGGCGTCCCTCGATGGTCTCGGTGTAGCCCGTGCGCCGCGCCTCGTCGACGATCCCGCCCAGGTAGTCACGGATGCCGCCGAAGGTCTCGAAGTACTCGTCCATCAGACCCCTGGCCTCGGCCGGCTCGATGCCCAGCTGCTGGCCCAGGCCGAAGGCGGAGAGGCCGTAGGCCAGGCCGTAGTTCATCGCCTTGATCTTGGCCCGCTCCTCGGTGCCGACCTGCTCGGCCGGGATGTCGAAGACGCGGGCGGCGGTGATCGAGTGGAAGTCGCGCCCGGAGCGGAACGCCTCGATGAGCAGCGCGTCCTCGGAGAGGTGCGCCATGATGCGCATCTCGATCTGGCTGTAGTCGGCCGTCATCAGCGACTCGTGGCCCTCGCCCACCACGAAGGCCTCGCGGATGCGCCGGCCCTCCTCGGTGCGCACCGGGATGTTCTGCAGGTTGGGGTCGGTGCTGGAGAGCCGCCCCGTGGCGGCGATGGTCTGGTTGAAGGTGGTGTGGATGCGCCCGTCGGAGGCCACGGTCTTGAGCAGGCCCTCGATGGTCTGGCGCAGCCGGATGACGTCGCGGTGGCGCAGCAGGTGCAGCAGGAACGGGTGCTCGGTCTTGACGTACAGCGCCTGCAGCGCGTCGGCGTCGGTGGTGTAGCCGGTCTTGGTGCGCTTGGTCTTCGGCATCGCCGAGCTCGTCGAAGAGCACCACCTGCAGCTGCTTGGGCGAGCCGAGGTTGATCTCCTTGCCGATCACGGCGTACGCCGCGTCCGCGGCCGCGCGCACCTCGTCACCGAAGTGCGACTCCAGCGACTCCAGGTGGTCGGAGTCGACGGCGATGCCGGTCGTCTCCATGCGGGCCAGCAGGTGCACCAGCGGGAGCTCGACCTTGGCGAGCAGCTCGCGTGCCACCGTGCTCGGCGACGGCGCCGTCGAGCGCCTCGGCGAGGTCGAGCACGGCGCGGGCGTGCAGCATCGCGGTGCGCGCGGCGGAGTCGCCGGCGCCCTCGAGCCCGGAGTCGAGACCGGCGTCGAGGCTGTCGAGGCTCAGCTGGCCGTCGTCGCCACCGCCCTGCTTGAGCTCGCGCTTGAGGTAGCGCAGCGTCAGGTCGGCCAGGTCGTAGGAGCGCTGGTCGGGGCGGACCAGGTAGGCGGCCAGCGCGGTGTCGGACTGCAGGCCCTCGAGCGCGCCAGCCGCGGGCACGCCAGCGCCAGCATCGGGCCCTTGGCGTCGTGGAGCACCTTGGGCCGCGCGGGGTCGGCGAGCCAGGCCGCCACCGCGGCGTCGTCGTCGGGGGTGACCTCGGCGGCGTCGAACCAGGCCGCCGTGCCGTCGCTCGGCGGCCAGCGCCAGCGAGTGCACCTCGCCGGTGCCCGCTCGCCAGGTGCCCTGCACCGTGACACCGACCCGCTCGGCGCGCGTGCTCGGCCAGCCAGGCCGACACCTCGCCGGGCGCCAACCGGGCCCCCTCGAGCTCGAAGCCGTCACCGTCGACGACCTCCTCGGACGTCAGGGTCTCGAAGAGCCGGTCGCGCAGCACCCGGAACTCGAGGCCGTCGAAGAGGGTGTGCACCTCCTGGCGGTCCCACGGGCCGCAGCGCCAGGTCGGCGGGGCGCAGCTCGAGGTCGAGGTCGCGCACGAGGGCGTTGAGGCGCCGGTTGCGCATCACGTCGCCGAGGTGCTCGCGCAGCGCCTCGCCCTTCTTGCCGGTGATCTTGTCGGCGTGGGTGATGACGTTGTCGAGGCCGTCGTAGGTGTTGATCCACCGCGCCGCGAAGCCCTGGCCGACGCCGGGCACGCCGGGAAGGTTGTCGGAGGTCTCCCCCACGATCGCGGCCAGCTCGGGGTAGCGCGCGGGCGGCACGCCGTACTTGGTCTCGACCGCCTCGGGGGTCATCCGGGCCAGGTCGGAGACGCCCCGCATCGGGTAGAGCACCGTGGAGCGCTCGGTGACCAGCTGCAGCGAGTCGCGGTCACCGGTGAGGATCAGCACGTCCATCTCCGGGTCCTCGGCCAGCGCCTGGGTCACCAGGGTGGCGATGATGTCGTCGGCCTCGTAGCCCTCCTTCTTCAGGAAGGGGATGCGCAGCGCGTCGAGGACCTCCTCGATCAGCGGCAGCTGGCTGGAGAACTCCCCGGGCGTCTTGTTGCGCTTGGCCTTGTACTCGGAGTACTCCGCCATCCGGAAGGTCTGGCGCGAGACGTCGAAGGCCACGCCGACGTGGGTCGGCTGCTCGTCGCGCAGCACGTTGATGAGCATCGAGGTGAAGCCGTAGACGGCGTTGGTGTGCTGGCCCGTGGTGGTGGAGAAGTTCTCCACCGGCAGCGCGAAGAAGGCCCGGTAGGCCAGCGAGTGACCGTCGAGCAGGAGCAGCCGCGGGCGGGTGGGGGCAGTCGTCTCGGGCACGCAGCGACCCTAACCGTTGCGCGCCGCACGGCGCCTCGCTAGGTTGAGCCCATGAGCGAGATGGACGTGGAGCAGTACGTCGCCTCGATGCCGCAGGGCATGGGTGGGCTGAACGAGAAGATGGGCATCGAGCTCGCTCGAGGTCTCCACCGAGCGGGTCGTGGCCACGATGCCCGTCGAGGGCAACACCCAGCCGTACGGGCTGCTGCACGGCGGCGCGTCGGTGGTGCTGGCCGAGACCCTCGGCTCCATCGGCTCCGCCCTGCACGCGCACCCCGACCGGGTCGCGGTGGGCGTCGACATCAACGCCACCCACCACCGCTCCGCCACCAGCGGCACCGTGACCGGGGTCGCGACGCCGGCGCACCTGGGCCGCACGAGCGCCGCCTGGGAGGTCGTGGTCACCGACGAGCGCGGGAAGCGCGTGTGCACCTCGCGGATCACCTGCTCGCTGGTCCCGCGCGAGCGGGTCGGCCTCTAGCCGCGGCTCTGCTGGCGACGCAGGGAGCGTCGCGCGGCGAGCATCTGCCCCCGCGCCGACCGGGGTCGCTCGCGAGGCGGGACGCTGCGCCTCCACCTTGCGCGCACCGCGGGTGTCGCAGCGACCCGCAGCACCGCCTGGGGGCGCAGCGCGAGGCGGGCCATGAACCGGTTGGCGTCGCGCGAGGACGCCGACGCGGCGGTCATCGACGTGCGCGACCCCGAGGTCCTCGGCCCAGGCGACGGCGGCCTCGACCAGCGTGCGCCCGACGCCGTGCCGGCGCAGCTCGGGCACCACGGTGGGCGTGTAGCACTGGACGACGGGCTCGAGGTTGAGCGGGCTCAGGGTCGCCACCACGCAGCAGCACCGCCCCAGCCGGCTCGGCCGTCGTGCTCGGCGACCAGGAGCCGCTGCTCCGGTGAGGCCGTCGCCTCCTTGATGACCTGCTCCAGGTCGGCGACCTGCTCCTCGCGGTCGCAGCGGCGCAGGTTCTCGCTCCACAGCTCGGCCAGGAACAGGGCGTCCTGCTCGTCGCACACCGCAGGCTCACCGAGCTCCGACTCATCTGCCGCCCCCTTCCGGATCCGTGGCCAGCAGCTGGTCGCGCCCCGGTCGGGCGCGTCCGACCGGGCGAGACTACGCTCCTGCGCGCCGTGCTGTCGCATGGTCGAGACCACCTTTCACCCGCCCTCCGGGGCCGGAGCACTCGAGGACCCCCGTCGAGCCCGCTGCTGCTGAGCCCGCCCCCGATGCTGGTGCCCGGCGTCGGCACGGCCGTCAACGTCGTCACGGTGCTGGTCGGCTGCCTGCTGGGCGTGCTGCTGGGCCACCGGCTGCCCGAGCGCACGCGCGAGCTGGTCACCGACGGCCTGGGCCTGGTGACGCTGCTGATCGCGGCCACCGCGGCTGTGGAGGTGCTCAACCCGGCGCTGGCCGCGGAGGTCGGCGACAGCGCCCCGATGCTGATCGTGCTCGGGTCGGTCCTGCTGGGCGGCATCGCCGGCTCCCTGCTGCGCCTCGAGCAACGCGTCGAGGGCCTGGGCGGCTGGCTGCAGCGCCGCCTCGCCGGTGGGGCGGGCTCGGTGGACCGCCAGCGCTTCGTCGAGGGTTTCGTCGTCGCCTCGTTGGTCTTCTGCACCGGCCCGTTGACCATCCTGGGCTCGCTCAACGACGGTCTGGGCAACGGCGCCGACCAGCTCTTGCTCAAGTCCACCCTCGACGGCTTCGCCGCGATCGCCTTCGCCGCGTCCTTCGGGTGGGGAGTCGCGGCGTCGGTGCTGACGATCGTGGTCGTGCAGGGTGGCCTCACGCTCGTCGGTCTCGCGTTGGGCGACCTGCTGCCCGACGCGCACCTGGCCGCGGTCACCGCGGTGGGCGGGCTGGTGCTCGTCGGGGTCGCGCTGCGGCTGCTCCGGATCCGCGAGGTCGCCGTCTCCGACCTGCTGCCCGCGCTGTGGTCGCGCCCGTGCTGGTGCAGCTGGTCGCTGTGCTGGGCGTGACGGAGTTCCGCGCGATCAACGTCACGATTCGGCAACGCTCGCCGCGGTGTGCCGCGCCTCACACCCCTTGCGGTCTACCGTGACCGTGCTACGCCCAGACCTTCGGGGGTCGGGCACCGGTGAAGGCACCAACACCTGAGGAAAGGGTTCACCACGTGAATCGATCGACCACATCCCACTGGGTCAAGCTCATGGCGGGCACCGCCGCGCTCGGCCTGGTGCTGACCGCCTGCGGCTCGGAGGACTCCGAGCCCGAGGCCACTGACAACGAGTCCACCAGCGAGTCCGAGCGACTCGCCGGCGCCCGCCGACGACGAGTTCACCAACGACGAGTGCGCCGACGGCTCCTCGAACGCCGACACCTTCAAGGCCGGCGGCATCCTGCCGCTGACCGGCAACCTCGCGTTCCTCGGCCCGCCCGAGGTCGCCGGCGTCGGCATGGCCGTCTCCGACATCAACGCCGCCGGTGGCGTCAACGGCGCCCAGGCCTGCCACCAGATCGAGGACTCCGGTGACACCACCGACCTGTCCATCAGCACCGCCTCGGCGCGCAAGCTGATCCAGGACGAGGCCTCGGTCGTCATCGGCGCCGCGTCCTCCAGCGTGTCGCTGAACTTCGTGGACCGCCTCACCGCCGCCAAGGTCACCCAGGTCTCGCCCGCCAACACCGCGGTCGACCTGAGCGGCTACAGCGACTTCTACTTCCGCACCGCCCCGCCGGACGGCATCCAGGGCAACGCCCTCGGTTCGCTGATCTCCTCCGACGGCTACCAGAAGATCGCCTTCATCGTCTTCTCCGACACCTACGGCACCGGTCTGCGTGACGTGGTCCAGGAGACCGTCGAGGCCGGCGGTGGCGAGTGCACCTACGGCTGCAAGGGCGACGGCGACGAGTTCCCGGCCGGCCAGACGACTTTCTCCTCCGAGGTCTCTGCCGCCATCGAACTCCAACCCCGACGCCATCGTCATCCTCGCCTTCGACGAGACCAAGGCCATCGTGCCCGAGCTCGCGTCGACCGGCTGGGACATGTCGGCCACCTACTTCTCCGACGGCAACACCGCCGACTACTCGGAGGACTTCGAGGCGGGCACCCTCGAGGGCGCCCAGGGCACCATCCCCGGTGCCGACGCGACCCAGGACTTCAAGGACCGCCTGGTCGCCTGGAACGAGTTCGCCTTCGGTGACGGCCTGACCGACTTCGCCTACGCGGCCGAGTCGTACGACGCCACCGTCCTCGCGGCCCTGGCCGCCTACAAGGGCGGTGCGACCGACTCCGAGACGGTCCAGCAGAACTTCGCTGCGGTCTCGGGTGCCAACGGCGGCGAGGAGTGCACCAACTACGCCGACTGCACCACCCTGCTCGACGAGGGCAGCGAGATCCGCTACACCGGTCCCTCGGGCATCGGCCCGATCGACGAGGAGAACGACCCGTCCTCGGCGTTCGTCGGCATCTACACCTTCAACGACGAGAACAAGAACGAGCTGACCGCCACGGTCGAGGGCCAGAAGCAGTCCTGACCCCCTGACGCTCGTCCGACGAGGGCCCCGCACCGATCCTGGTGCGGGGCCCTTCCTCGTCCCTGGAGGGCCGATGGCTGCCCTCAGTCCGGGACGCACGAACGGCCCCGGACCGATGAGGTCCGGGGCCGTTCGAGGTATGTCGCGCAGGCGGCGGCGCGGCTACTCCTTGCCGACCTCCTTGGCCAGCGTGCCCAGGTAGAGCTCGATGACCTTGGGGTCGTTGGCCAGCTCGCGGCCGCCACCGGTGTAGGCGTCGCGGCCCTGGTCGAGCACGTAGCCACGGTCACACACCTGCAGGCAGCGACGGGCGTTCTGCTCGACCATCACCACGCACACGCCGGTCTTGTTGATCTGGCGGGTGCGGATGAACGTCTCGTCCTGGCGCACGGGCGAGAGGCCAGCAGAGGGCTCGTCGAGCAGCAGCACCGACGGCTCCATCATCAGCGCGCGGGCCATCGCCAACGACTGCCGCTCGCCCCCCGACAGCGCACCGGCGCTGCGGTCCTTGCGCTCGTGCAGGTTGGGGAACAGGTCCCACGTGGCGTCGAGGCGCTCGCGGAGCTTCTTGGGACGCAGGAAGAGACCCATCCGCAGGTTCTCCTGGATGGACAGCGACGGGAAGACGTTGTCGTTCTGCGGGACGAAGCCCACCCCCATCTGCACCAGCTGGTTGGCCCGCAGGTTGGTGATGTCGCGCTCGCCGAGGTGCACGGTGCCGGAGTGGATCTTCACCAGCCCGAACATCGCCTTGAGCAGCGTCGACTTGCCGGCGCCGTTGGGGCCGATGATGCCGATCATCTCGCCCGGGTAGGCGGTCAGGCTGCACCCGTTCAGGATGTTGACGCCGGGCAGGTAGCCCGCCACGAGGTCCTTGGCCTCGACCACTGGCCGCGAGCCGGCTGGGATGCCTGGCGGCAGCTCGGCGTTCGTCTGGGTGCTCATCGCTTCCCCTTCTCCGCGTCCCGTCGGGCCGCCTCTTCCTCGTCGGCCTCGTGGTGCAGCTCTTTGACGGCCTCGTCGCGCAGCAGGTCGTCGTCGCCCAGGTCGGTGTCGTGGTGGGCACCGAGGTAGGCGTCGATCACCGCGGGGTTGGCCATCACCGTGTCGGCCGGGCCCTCGGCCACGATCCGCCCCTCGGCCATGACCACGACCCAGTCGGAGATGTGCTGGACGACGTGCATGTCGTGCTCGACGAAGAGCACGGTCATGCCCTCGTCACGCAGGCTCTGGATGTGCCCGAGCAGCGACTGGGTCAGTGCCGGGTTCACCCCGGCCATCGGCTCGTCGAGCATGATCATCGTCGGGTCGGTCATCAGGGCCCGGGCCATCTCGAGGAGCTTGCGCTGGCCGCCCGACAGGCTGCCGGCGTAGTCGTCCTTCTTCTCCAGCAGCTTGAAGCGGGCCAGCAGCTCCTCCGCCTTGACCCGCACCTCGCGCTCCTGGGAGTGCCACAGCGGCTTGAACATGGCCTTGGCCAGGCTCTCGCCGGTCTGGTCCTTGGCCCCCAGCATCATGTTGTCCATCACCGTCATCCGGCTCAGCGCCTTGGTGAGCTGGAAGGTGCGCACCATGCCCGCCTTGGCCACCTTCGGCGCCGAGGTCTTGTCGAGCTTCGCTCCGTTGAAGGACCAGTGCGCGCCCTTGCCGGCCGACGACGGCTTGTCGAAGCCGGTGATCAGGTTGAAGAACGTCGTCTTGCCGGCACCGTTGGGACCGATCAGCGCGGTGATCAGGCCCCGCTGCACCTCCAGGTGCTCGACGTCGACGGCCGTGATGCCACCGAAGTGCCGAGTGATGCCGTCGACGGTGAGGATCGGGTCGGGCTTGGCCGCCCCCGGCTCCTGGGCCACGCCCGCCATCAGCGCGCGACGCGCGGCGGGGTCGGCCAGGTCGCCCTGGCCTGCGGTCGTCGTGGTCCCGCTCGGGGTGCTCGGGTTCGTGGTGGGCTCAGACATGGAAGCGCAGCTCTCTCTTGTCACCAAGGATGCCTTGTGGTCGGAAGATCACCAGCAGCACCAGCGCCACGCCGACGACGACGTAGGAGAACTGCTCGGTCTGCTGGGTGCTCATGATGCTGTTGGGCACGTAGGCGCCGGACAGCTCGCGGACCAGGATGCGGGCGGAGAAGAAGATGATCGAGCCGAGCACCGGACCGAAGATCGTCGCCGCACCACCGAGCAGCAGCGCGGTGTAGGCGAAGAAGGTCAGCTGGCGACCCATCGAGTCCGCCTGCACGGATCCGGTCAGCACGTAGACCATGCCGCCGAGGGCACCGAACATGCCGCCGATGATCAGCGCCTGCATCTTGATGGCGAAGACGTTCTTGCCGAGGCTGCGCATCGCCTCCTCGTCCTCACGGATGCCTCGCAGCAGGCGTCCCCAGGGGCTGCGCACCAGCAGGAACACCAGGACGCAGGACAGGCCCACCAGGGACCAGGCCACGACCCGGACCCACCAGCCGTCCACGCTGGTGCGCGGCTCGCTCTGCGGGAAGGTGAAGAACAGCGCCAGGAAGAGCACGACGAAGAGGGCAGCGACCACCAGCTTGGGGGTGGCCGAGGTGCCCACCTTCGGCGCCTCGCCGTCGGCCGCCTTCATCCGTCGGGCGATCAGGACGATGCCCACGACCGCGGCGACGGCGACCAGCAGCCCCACGACTCGCAGGCCCGCGCTCCCGCCCGCGTCGCGGTAGTTCAGCGGCAGCAGGTCGAAGCTGCCCGAGCCGAAGAACGACAGGTCCATGAACGGACCCTGGTAGTCCTTGCCGAAGATGCCCTGCGAGCCGCCGGTGAAGTCCTCGAACGCGGCCAGCCGCCCGGTGTAGCGGATGATCTCCGCCGCCGAGATGGTCACGATGGCCAGGTAGTCGCCTCGTAGCTTCAGCGTGGGCAGACCCAGGATCAGGGAGAAGAGCACCGAGACCACCAGACCGATGAGCACGGCCACCGCGAGCGGGATCTCGTAGGTGATGGAGATGGCCATGCCGTACGCACCGAGCAGCATGTAGCCGGCCTGGCCGATGTTGAGCAGACCGGTGAAGCCGAAGTGGATGTTCAGACCGATCACGGCGATGGCGACCGCTGCGGTGTCGGGCGAGATGGCCTCGCCGACCACGGCATCGAGGATTCCGAGGAACTCGTTCATCTGCAGGCTCCTTCTCAGCCGACTCGGGCGGTGCGTCCGAGCAGGCCCTGGGGCCTGACCATCAGCAGCAGGATGAGGATGACCAGCGCCACCGCGTACTTGAGGTCACCGGGCGCACCCAGCGGACCGGCCAGCTCCACGACCAGGCCGATGATGATGGCGCCGACGAACGCACCGAACGCGGTGCCCAGGCCACCCAGCGTCACGGCCGCGAAGAGGAGGAGCAGGATCTGCATGCCGGTGTCCCAGCGGATGCCGTTGCTGACCACCAGCGCGTAGAAGACGCCGCCGAGGCCGGCGAGCGCGGTGGCCGCGATCCACACGAGGCGGATGATGCGGTCCACGTCGATGCCGGAGGCCGCGGCCAGGGCCGGGTTGTCCGACACCGCACGGGTGGCCTGGCCCACGCGGGTGCGCAGCAGCACGAAGCCGACCAGGGCGATGACCACGAGCGAGACGCCCATCGCGACGAAGGACATGTCGGTCAACCGCACCGGGCCGATCTCGACCACGTCGAAGGTCTGCACGACCACCTTCTGCTGCGAGGCGCCGACGAAGAACTGGAAGGCGTACTGCGCCGCCAGCGCGAGGCCGATCGTCACGATCATCATCTGGGTCAGCCCCAGGCCCCGGCGCCGCAGCGGCTGCCACATGCCGCGGTCCTGGATGTAGCCGGTGGCGCCGCAGATGATGGTGGTCAGCACGATGCCCAGCCAGAGGTTCATCCCGCCGACGTTGACCAGCCCGTAGGCGACCATGCCTCCCAGCGTCACCTGCTCGGCGTGGGAGAAGCTCGAGAGACCGGTGGTGCCGTAGATCAGGGAGAGCCCCACCGAGGCCAGGGCCAGGAGCAGTCCCAGCCGCAGGCCCTGCGCGACGCTCTGCGCGATCTCCTCGTAGAAGCTGGCGCCCGCGGCGTCGTAGTCGACGGAGCGGACCTCGAGGTCGGGCGTCCTGGTCTGTCCGAGCCTGACCGGCACCCGGATGCTGCCGTCGTCCTCCTGGAAGCGCGGTGCCGGCGGGATGATCTCCACGTCGTCGGGCAGCGACTCGGGGTCGACGAACAGGAAGTAGTCGCCCGCCTCGGAGACCTGGAAGCTGTACTTGCCGTCGGCCGCGGTGGTGATCGAGTCGACCTCGGTGCCGGCCTCGTCACGCAGCACGACGTCGGCACCCTCGACCGGGTTGGTCCGGTTGCCGACGGTGCCGCTGACGCAGGCGGTCTGCCCGGGCTGGGCCAGGCAGAGGGTCGCCACACCGGCGCTCGCCGGCGAGGCACCGAGGCCGAGGGCGAGGAGCGGGGCCAGCAGCATGCCCAGGAGGGCACCGACCACGGACGTTCGTCGTCGTAGGCCAGGTGGCCTGGGGCAAGCCTTCACGTGCGATCTCCTCTCGCGCGCCCGACTGGGCGCCGCCCGGCAGTCTAGGGGCACAGTGAGACCCACCTCACCACAACGCCGACAAGTTCTTGCCGCGTCGCGGTGGGCTTTACCGGCTCGTGACCGAGCCGAGACCAAGAGAGGTGCTCAGCCGTCCTGCGGCTGCACGTCCTCGCCGCCGCCAGCCGCAGAGGCGGCCACGCCGTGCTCGACGACACCCTCGGCGACCTGGCGCATCGAGAGCCGCAGGTCCATCGCGGTCTTCTGGATCCAGCGGAAGGCCTCGGGCTCGGAGACCCCCAGCTCGCGCTGCAGCACGCTCTTGGCGCGGTCGACGCTCTTGCGGGTCTCGAGCCGGTCGGTCAGCCCGGCCACCTCGGTCTCCAGCGCCTGCACCTCGGCGAACCGGCTCAGCGCCATCTCGATCGCCGGCACCAGGTCGGTGTGGCTGAACGGCTTGACCAGGTAGGCCATCGCGCCGGCGTCGCGGGCGCGCTCGACCAGCTCTCGCTGGGAGAAGGCCGTCAGCACGATGACCGGCGCGATCCGCTGGCCCGCGATCGCCTCGGCCGCCGCGATCCCGTCCAGGACCGGCATCTTGACGTCGAGGATCACCAGGTCGGGTCGGTGCTCCTGCGCCAGGCGTACGGCGCTCTCGCCGTCGCCGGCCTGGCCCACGACGTCGAAGCCCTCCTCGGCGAGCATCTCGGCGAGGTCCATGCGGATCAGCACCTCGTCCTCGGCGATGACGACGGTGCGGGAGGTCGCGGTCGGGTCAGTCACCCGCCCAGGCTAGCGACGCTCCCGCGTCGCCGCCCGTCCAGGGAGTCGGCTACCCTGACCGCGGCCCAGGCCGGGTTGGCGGAACGGCATACGCGGTGGTCTCAAACACCACTGTCCGCAAGGACTTGTGGGTTCGAATCCCACACCCGGCACCGAGTTCTCGGCCCTGCCACCGTTCGAGCGGCCGACTGTCGGTGGCGGCGTCCAGCATGAGCGGCATGACGCACGTCCGCCCCGAGAGCACCGTGCGCAGCGCCCTGGCCGCCGGTGCGGCCGGGGTCCCGGATCGGGAGAACGCCCTCACGCACGGGGTCGCCCTCTCCACCATCCGCCGCTGGAGGCGGCTGTACCAGCAGGAGGGACAGGCACGCGGGCAGGACCACACGACGGCCAGGTGCCCTCGCTGCGACGGGGGTCAGCTCCACGAGTCGGCCTACGCCGAGCTCCTCGGCTGGTACCTCGGCGACGGGCACATCAGCGCAGGACGTCGAGGTGTCTGGAACCTGCACGTCTTCAACGACGTGAGCTACCCGGATCTCAACGACCGGATCGCCCTGCTGATGACCCTGGTGAAGCCGGGTGGGCGTCCCCACGTGCGGCTCAAGCCCGGGTGCGTCGTGACGACGGTCTCCTGGAAGCACTGGCCGTGCCTGTTCCCACAGCACGGTCCCGGCAAGAAGCACCACCGGGAGATCGCCCTGACCGACTGGCAGCACGACATCGTCGCCCGTCGACCGGCGGCCCTCCTGGCGGGCCTGTTCCACTCCGACGGCTGCCGCGTCGCCAACTGGACCCACAAGCTCGTGGCCGGTGAGCTGAAGCGCTACGACTACCCGCGCTGGCAGTTCAGCAACAGGTCGGAGGACATCCTGGGTCTCTGCTGCTGGGCGCTCGACCTGGCGGGCGTGGCGTGGCGCCGGTCGGGGCCGAGCACCGTGAGCGTCTCGACGCGCGCCGCGGTCGCCCGGCTCGACGACCTGGTCGGGCTGAAGACCTGACCGGGTCGGGTCAGCCGCGGCGGTAGGCCGGGGTGACCTCGTTGATGGCGTCGCCCATCTGGTGGATCCGCAGCGCGTTGGTGGACCCGGGGATGCCCGGGGGCGCGCCGGCGATGATGACGACCAGGTCGCCCTCGGCGACCCGGCCGATCTTGAGCAGCTGCTCGTCGACCTGACGCACCATCTCGTCGGTGTGCTCCACCTGCTGGGTGCGGAACGTCTCCACGCCCCAGGTCAGCGACAGCTGCGAGCGCACGATGTTCTCGGGCGTGAAGGCCAGCAACGGCACCCGCCCACGCAGTCGCGCCATCCGCCGGGCGGTGTCGCCGCTGGTGGTGAAGGCGACGACGTACTTCGCTCCCACCCGCTCGGCGACCTCCGCGGCCGCCTTGGCGATCACCCCGGACCGGGTGTGGGGGTCCCAGTCGATGGTGGCCACGCCGGAGCCGTTGCTGGCCAGGGCGTGGGTCTCGGTGGAGGTGATGATGCGCGCCATCGTCTCGACAGTGGTGACGGGGTGGTCGCCGACGCTGGTCTCGCCCGACAGCATCACCGCGTCGGCGCCGTCGAGGACCGCGTTGGCCACGTCGGAGGCCTCGGCACGCGTCGGCGCCGGGGCACTGATCATCGACTCCAGCATCTGGGTGGCGACGATCACGGGCTTGGCGTTGAGCCGGGCCTGCTCGATGATCCGCTTCTGCAGGAAGGGGACGTGCTCGAGGGGGCACTCCACACCCAGGTCGCCGCGCGCGACCATGAAGCCGTCGAAGGCCGCGATGATCTCGTCGAGGTTGTCCATCGCCTGGGGCTTCTCGATCTTGGCGATGACGGGGACGAGCACGCCCTCCTCGCGCATGATCGCGCGCACGTCCTCGGCGTCGGCGGCGTCACGCACGAACGAGAGCGCGACGAAGTCGACGCTGAGCCGCAGCGCGAAGCGCAGGTCCTCGATGTCCTTCTCGGACAGGGCCGGCACGGAGACCGCGACGCCCGGCAGGTTGATGCCCTTGTTGTTGCTGACCTTGCCGCCCACGACGACCTTGCAGCGCACGTCGGTCTCGCCGACCTCGAGCACCTCGAGGCGCACCCGCCCGTCGTCGATCAGCACCGGGTCGCCCGGGGCCACGTCCCCGGGCAGGCCCTTGTACGTCGTCCCGCAGATCTCGCCGTCGCCCGGCACGTCGCGCGTGGTGATCGTCCACTCCGCCCCGACCTCGAGCCGCGCCGATCCCTCGGCGAAGGTCTCGAGCCGGATCTTGGGGCCCTGCAGGTCGGCGACGATCCCGACCCCGTGGCCGGTCTCGTCCGCCGCCTCGCGCACCAGCCGGTAGACCTCGGCGTGGTCGTCGTGGCTGCCGTGGCTCATGTTGAGTCGGGCGACGTCCATGCCGGCGCTGACGAGCGCACGGATGCGCTCGCGCGAGGAGGTGACGGGACCGAGGGTGCAGACGATCTTGGCTCTACGCACGCGCTCACCCTACCTGTGTGTTGGAACGATCAAACAGGGGTCACCGCGAGGCGCCCCGCCGGACCGGGTCGCCGGTCCGGCGGGGCCGCCTCAGACCGTCAGCGGGCGGTCGGTCGGCTTGACCGGCGCGGGCAGCGCGGTCTCGCCGGTCAGGTAGGCGTCGACGTACGACGCCGCCGCGCGACCCTCCGCGATCGCCCACACGATCAGCGACTGCCCGCGACCGCAGTCCCCTGCCACGAAGACACCCGGGCGCGAGGAGGCGTAGGACGCGTCGCGCCGCACGTTGCCCCGCTCGTCGAGCTCGAGGTCGAGCTGCTCGACCAGGCCCTCGCGCTCGGGACCGGTGAAGCCCATCGCGAAGAGCACCAGGTCGGCGGGGATCTCGCGGCTGCTGCCCTCGACCTCGGTCGGCCGCCCGTCCTCGAGGACGACGTCGACGAGCTCGAGGGCGCGCACGTGGCCGTCCTCGTCGCCCACGAAGCGCTTCGTGGACACGGCGTAGACCCGCTCCCCCGCCTCCTCGTGGGCCGAGGAGACCCGGAAGGTCATCGGGTAGGTCGGCCACGGCTGGCCCTCCGGGCGGGTGCCCGGCGGCTCCGGCATGATCTCCAGCTGGGTGATCGAGGCGGCCTGCTGGCGCGTCGAGGTGCCCAGGCAGTCGGCTCCGGTGTCGCCGCCGCCGATGATGACCACGTGCTTGCCCTCGGCGGTGACCTGGCCCTCCACGCTCTCGCCGACCGCGACGCGGTTGGCCTGGGGCAGGAAGTCCATGGCCTGGTGGATGCCGTCCAGCTCGCGGCCCTCGACACCGAGGTCGCGGGCCACGGTGGACCCGGTGGCCAGCACGACGGCGTCGTACCGGTCGGCCAGGCGCTGCCCGGTCAGGTCGCCACCGACGTCGACGCCGGCGCGGAAGACCGTGCCCTCGCGGCGCATCTGGTCCAGGCGCCGGTCGAGGTGCTTCTTCTCCATCTTGAACTCGGGGATGCCGTAGCGCAGCAGCCCGCCGATCTTGTCGGCGCGCTCGTAGACGGCCACGGTGTGCCCGGCCCGGGTGAGCTGCTGGGCGGCGGCGAGGCCGGCGGGGCCGGAGCCGATCACGGCCACGGTGCGGCCCGAGAGCCACTCCGGGGGCTGGGGCCGCACGGTGCCGGACTCCCAGGCCTTGTCGATGATCGAGACCTCGACGTTCTTGATCGTCACCGGGTCCTGGTTGATGCCCAGCACGCAGGCGGTCTCGCAGGGCGCCGGGCAGAGCCGACCGGTGAACTCGGGGAAGTTGTTCGTGGCGTGCAGCCGCTCGATCGCCCCCTCCCAGTCGTCGCGCCAGACCAGGTCGTTCCACTCGGGGATGATGTTGCCCAGCGGGCAGCCCTGGTGGCAGAACGGGATGCCGCAGTCCATGCAGCGCCCGGCCTGCGGGGTGATGATCGGCAGCAGGGCACGGCCGACGCCGTCGGGGTAGACCTCGTTCCAGTCCCCCACCCGCTCCTCGACCGGACGACGGGTCGCGACCTTGCGACCCTCCTTCAGAAAGCCCTTGGGGTCAGCCATGGAGCGCCTCCATCATCGCGTGAGCGGTCTCGTTCTCGTCGAGCCCGTCGGCCTGGGCCTTCGCCTTGGCCTCCAGGGAGATGCGGTAGTCGCGGGGCATCACCTCGGTGAAGCGGGCCAGCGACTGCGACCAGTCGGCCAGCAGCGCCTCGGCGACCTCCGAACCGGTCTCCTCGAGGTGGCTGCGCACCAGGGCCTCGAGCTCCTCGGCGGCCTCGCCCTCGACGGGCACCAGCTCGACGAGCTCGCGGTTGACCCGCGCCTCGTCGAGGTCGAGCACCCAGGCCACGCCGCCGGACATGCCGGCCGCGACGTTGCGTCCGGTGGGGCCCAGCACGACCAGGCGGCCGCCGGTCATGTACTCCGCGGCGTGGTCACCCACGCCCTCGGTGACCACCCGCGCACCGGAGTTGCGCACGCAGCAGCGCTCGCCGACCCCGCCCCGGATGAAGACCGAGCCCGAGGTCGCACCGTAGGCGATCGTGTTGCCGGCGATGATCTGCTCGGAGGCGGTGAAGGTCGCCGAGCGGTCGGGACGCACCACGATGCGGCCGCCGGAGAGACCCTTGCCGACGTAGTCGTTGGCGTCGCCCTCGAGCCGCAGGGTGATGCCCGGCGGCACGAACGCGCCGAAGGACTGCCCCGCCGAGCCGAGGAACGTCAGGTCGATGGTGCCGTCGGGCAGGCCCTCGCCGCCGTAGCGCTTGGTCACCTCGTGGCCCAGGATCGTGCCCACCGTGCGGTGCACGTTGCGCACCGCGACCTGGGCCCGCACCGGCTCGCCGTTCTCGAGCGCCGGCCGGGCCAGCGGCACCAGCTCGGTCACGTCGAGCGACTTCTCCAGCCCGTGGTCCTGGGTCTTGGTGCAGCGCAGGTCCTGGTCGGGGAAGGCCGAGGCGTCCGGGCTGTGCAGGATCGGGCTCAGGTCGAGGCCCGCGGCCTTCCAGTGCTCGACCGCCGGGGCCACGTCGAGCGCCTCGACCTGTCCGATGGCCTCGTCGAGGCTGCGGAAGCCGAGCTCGGCGAGGAGCTCGCGCACCTCCTCGGCGATGTAGGTGAAGAAGTTGACGATGTACTCCGCCTTGCCGGAGAACCGCTCGCGCAGCACCGGGTTCTGCGTCGCCACGCCCACCGGGCAGGTGTCGAGGTGGCAGACCCGCATCATGATGCAGCCCGAGACCACCAGCGGCGCGGTGGCGAAGCCGTACTCCTCGGCGCCGAGGAGCGCCGCGACGACCACGTCACGACCGGTCTTGAGCTGACCGTCGGTCTGCACCACGATGCGGTCTCGCAACCCGTTGAGCAGCAGCGTCTGCTGGGTCTCGGCCAGGCCGAGCTCCCAGGGCCCACCGGCGTGCTTGAGCGAGGTCAGCGGCGAGGCACCGGTGCCGCCGTCGTGGCCGGAGATCAGCACCACGTCGGCGTGCGCCTTGGAGACACCGGTCGCGACCGTGCCGACGCCGACCTCGGAGACCAGCTTGACGTGCACGCGGGCCGCGGGGTTGGCGTTCTTGAGGTCGTGGATCAGCTGAGCCAGGTCCTCGATCGAGTAGATGTCGTGGTGCGGGGGCGGGCTGATCAGGCCCACGCCGGGCGTGCTGTGCCGGGTCTTGGCCACCCACGGGTAGACCTTGTGGCCGGGCAGCTGCCCGCCCTCCCCCGGCTTCGCGCCCTGGGCCATCTTGATCTGGATGTCGTCGGCGTTGGTCAGGTACTCCGACGTCACGCCGAAGCGGCCGCTGGCGACCTGCTTGATCGAGCTGCGCCGCTCGGGGTCGTAGAGCCGCTCGGCGTCCTCGCCGCCCTCACCGGTGTTCGACTTCGCGCCGAGCCGGTTCATCGCGATGGCCAGGGTCTCGTGCGCCTCGCCGCTGATCGAGCCGTAGGACATCGCACCGGTCGAGAACCGCTTGACGATCTCGGAGACCGGCTCGACCTCCTCGATCGGCACCGGCGCCCGCCCGGCCTGCTCGGCGTCCTTGAACCGGAACAGCCCGCGCAGGGTCATCAGCCGCTCGGACTGCTCGTCGACGCGCTGGGTGTACTGCTTGAAGACGTCGTAGCGCCCGGTGCGCGTGGAGTGCTGGAGCCGGAAGACGGTCTCGGGGTCGAACAGGTGCGGCTCGGCCTCGCCGTTGACGCTGCGGCGCCACTGGTACTCGCCACCGATCTCGAGCTCGCGGTGCCCGGGCATGATGCCGCCGCGCGGGTACGCCGTGCGGTGGCGGCGCGCGACCTCCTCGGCGATGGTGTCGAGCTCGATGCCGCCGAGCTTGGAGGTCGTGCCGGTGAAGTACTTGTCGACCACCGACTGCGAGAGGCCCAGGGCCTCGAAGATCTGCGCGCCGGTGTAGGAGGCGACCGTGGAGACGCCCATCTTCGACATCACCTTGAGCACCCCCTTGCCCAGCGCCTTGACCAGGTTGGCCACGGCCCGCTCGGGATCGGTGGTGACGTAGTAGCCCTCGCGGGCCAGGTCCTCCGCCGACTCCATGGCCAGGTAGGGGTTCACCGCGGCCGCGCCGTAGCCGACCAGCAGTGCCACGTGGTGGGTCTCGCGCACGTCGCCGGCCTCGACCAGCAGGCCCACCTGGGTGCGGGTCTTCTCGCGCACCAGGTGGTGGTGCACCGCGGCGGTGAGCAGCAGCGACGGGATCGGGGCCAGCTCGGCGGTGGAGTGCCGGTCGGAGAGCACGATGATCCGCGCCCCCTCGGCGATGGCGGCGCTGACCTCGGCGCACACCTCGTCGATGCGCGCCGCCAGCGCGGCGCCGCCGCCCTCGACCTCGTACAGGCCACGGGAGACGTGCGTGATGAAGCCCGGCATGTCGCCGTCACGGTTGACGTGGCGGATCTTGGCCAGGTCGTCGTTGGAGATCACCGGGAACGGCAGCACCACCTGGCGGCACGAGGCCGGCGTGGGCTCGAGGAGGTTGGACTCCGGACCGATGGTGCCGCTCAGCGAGGTGACGAGCTCCTCGCGGATCGCGTCGAGCGGCGGGTTGGTGACCTGCGCGAAGAGCTGTGCGAAGTAGTCGAACAGCAGGCGCGGTTTCTGCGAGAGGGCCGCGATGGGCGTGTCGGTGCCCATCGACCCGATCGGCTCGGCGCCGGTGTTGGCCATCGGGGTGATGATGACCCGCAGCTCCTCCTCGGTGTAGCCGAAGACCTGCTGGCGCCGGGTGACGCTGGCGTGGGTGTGCACGACGTGCTCACGGTCGGGGATGTCGTCGAGGTGGATCAGCCCGGCGTGCAGCCACTCCTCGTAGGGGTGCTCGCCCGCGAGGCCCGACTTGACCTCCTCGTCCTCGATGATGCGGTGCTCCTCGGTGTCGACGAGGAACATCCGGCCCGGCTGCAGCCGGCCCTTGCGCACGATCGTGGCGGGGTCGAGGTCGAGCACGCCGACCTCGGAGGCCAGCACGACCAGTCCGTCGTCGGTGACCCAGTAGCGCGACGGGCGCAGGCCGTTGCGGTCGAGCACCGCGCCGATCTGGTCGCCGTCGGTGAAGACGACGCAGGCGGGGCCGTCCCACGGCTCCATCATGCTGGCGTGGAACTCGTAGAAGGCGCGGCGGGCCGCGTCCATCTCGGTGTGGTTCTCCCACGCCTCGGGGATCATCATCAGCACCGAGTGCGGCAGCGAGCGCCCACCCATGTGCAGCAGCTCGAGCACCTCGTCGAAGGACGCGGAGTCGGAGGCCCCGTCGGTGACGATCGGGTAGAGCCGCTCGAGATCGCCGGGGATCAGGTCGGAGTCGAGCAGCGCCTCACGGGCCCGCATCCAGTTGCGGTTGCCCATCACGGTGTTGATCTCGCCGTTGTGGGCGATGTAGCGGAACGGGTGCGAGAGCGGCCAGCTCGGGAAGGTGTTGGTCGAGAAGCGCGAGTGCACCACGGCCAGCGCCGAGGCGACGCGCTCGTCGACCAGGTCGGGGTAGAACTGGTCGAGCTGCTCGGTGGTGAGCATGCCCTTGTAGGCCAGGGTGCGCGCCGACAGCGAGGGGAAGTAGACGTCGGTCTCGCGCTCGGCGCGCTTGCGCAGGCAGAAGGCCATCCGCTCCAGCGACATGCCGGTGACCCGCTGGCTCGCCCCGGCCACGAAGAGCTGGCGGAAGGTCGGCATCACGCCGAGGGCGGTGGCGCCCAGGGTGCTGGGGTCGGTGGGGACCTCGCGCCAGCCGAGGACGGCGAGCCCCTCCTCGGCGGCGATCTCCTCGATGCGGGCGACGGTGGTGCCCACGTGCTCGTCGTCGCCGGGCAGGAACGCCGTGCCGACGGCGTACGCGCGCTGCGGCGGGAGCTCGATGCCGAGCTCGGCGGTCGCCTCGCGCAGGAACGCGTCGGGCACCTGCATCAAGATGCCGGCGCCGTCGCCGGAGTCGGGCTCGGCACCCGCGGCACCGCGGTGCTCGAGGTTGCGCAGGGCGGTGAGTGCCTGGGCCACGATGTCGTGGCTGGCGACGCCGGTCAGGGTCGCGACGAAGGCCACACCGCACGCGTCGTGCTCGTGGCGGGGGTCGTAGAGCCCTTGGGGCGGCGGGAATGCGTGCTGGTAGGGCACCGGGGTCTCCCGTCGTCGTCGCCGCCGGGTGCGGACCCTGGTCGAGCTGGTCCGAGACCGGCGACTGCGGTGGAGCGGATCTTGAGTCGAGCGCAGGGGACGACATTGGCCCACGCGAAGGATCAGGCTAGCACCGGTGACCTGGGCGACCAGCCCACGCGGTCGTGGTCGCCGACTGGTGAGACGGCGCCCGCGCTCAGGCCGCGGTGTCGTCGGCGGGCTCGCGGCCGGGCTGGTAGACCCGGTCCTCCCGCTCGGGGTGGCGTCGGCGCGACCAGGCCAGGAAGGCCACGGCCGCGACGAACAGCACGATCGAGGTCCAGACGTTGAAGCGCAGCCCGCCCACGTCGGAGAGCTCGACGTCGTCGATGCGCAGCGTCTCGATCCAGCCGCGCCCCAGCGTGTAGAGCGCGACGTAGGCCGCCAGCACCTGCCCGTGGCCCAGCCGGAAGCGCCGATCGGCCCACACCAGCACCGCGAAGGCCGCCAGGCCCCACAGCGACTCGTAGAGGAAGGTGGGGTGGAAGGTCGTGCCCGGCTCGAAGCTGCGCCCGGGCGGCCAGTTCACCGGGTCGATCTCGAGGCCCCAGGGAAGGTCGGTCGGCCGGCCGTAGAGCTCCTGGTTGAACCAGTTGCCCCACCGGCCCAGCGCCTGGGCCACGAGCACGCCGGGGGCCATGGCGTCGAGCACCGGCAGCAGCCGGATGCCCTTGAGCCGCGCGCCCACCACGACGCCGACCGCGCCCAGCGCGATGCCGCCCCAGATCCCCAGGCCGCCCTTCCAGACGTACAGCGCCTGCCAGGGGTTGCCGCCCTCGCCGAAGTAGCGGCTCGCGTCGGTGGCGACGTGGTAGGCGCGCGCGCCGACCAGGCCGAAGGGCACCGCCCAGATCGCCAGGTCCTGGATGTCGCCGGCGCGCCCGCCGCGGGCCACCCAGCGGCGCTCGCCGATCCAGATGGCGGCCACGATGCCCGCGATGATGCTCAGCGCGTAGCCGCGCAGCGGCAGCGGTCCGACGTACCAGGTGCCCTCGGCGGGGCTGGGGATCGACAGGGCCAGCAGCGACCAGGACTCCACGACTAGCTCCTCTCGAGGAGCGCGTGGATGTCGGCGGCGAACTGCGCCGACGACGTCTCCTGACCCCAGTAGAGCGGGGCGTCGTCGCCGCCGTCGATGGCCACCACCTGGGTGCTGTGGGTGTTGGGGTCGTAGCCTCCGCTGGGCAGGCGGGTGCCGTCGGTGACGCCGATGGCGATCGACTCACCCACCTCCTCGATGTCGTCGAGGTCGCCGGTGAGCCCGATGAAGTCGGGGTCGATCCGGTCGAGGTAGGAGCGCACCGTCTCGGCGTCGTCGCGGGCCGGGTCGCTGGTCACGAAGACCACCTCGACCTGCTCGCGGTCGGCCTCGTCGAGCCGGGTCATCGCGCTGGCCAGGTTGGTGAGCACCGCCGGGCAGATGTCGGGGCAGCGGGTGTAGCCGAAGAACACCAGCGTCAGGCGCGCGTCGGTGTCCTCGACCAGCGAGAACGGCTCACCGTCGGTGTCGGTCAGCGGCGTCGCCGAGACGTCGAAGGGCGGGTCGACCACCTGGGCGCTCAGCTGCGCAGTCGAGGCCTCGCTGCCGCCCCCGCAGGCGCTGAGCAACAGGGCGGCTGCCGCCAGCACCGGTGCGAGGAGCCGTCGGGTCGAGCGGGCTGTCTCAGGCACGTCGGACGCCCTCCGCGAGGTCGAGGGTCAGCGCGCGCAGGGCCTCGAGGCCGGCCGCGCGGTCGTCGGGGTGGTCGAGCAGGGTGCGCACGAAGGCGGAGCCGACGATCACCGCGTCGGCGTACGACGCCACCTCGGCGGCCTGGTCGCCGTTGCCGACGCCGAGCCCCACGCCGACCGGGAGGTCGAGGCCGGCCCCGGACACGGCACGCTTGGTGCGGCTCACGAGCGGGCCGGCCAGGTCGCTGGTGGTCGTGCGGGCGCCGGTCACCCCCATCACGGCGGTGGCGTAGACGAAGCCGCGGCTGGCGCGCACGGTCATCGCGACCCGCTCGGGCGTCGAGGACGGCGCCACCAGGAAGATCTTGTCGAGACCGTGCCGGTCGGCGGCGGCGATCCACTCGGGGGCGAAGTCGGGGGTCAGGTCGGGCGTGATCAGGCCCGCTCCCCCGGCGGCCGCCAGCCCGGCGGCGAACCGCTCGACGCCGTAGCGCTCCACCGGGTTCCAGTAGGTCATCACCACGGTGGGCGTGCCGGTGGCGGCGACGGCCTCGACCGTGCGCAGCACGTCGTCGGTACGGGCACCGCGTTCGAGGGCCTGCTGGGCGGCGGCCTGGATGGTGGGGCCGTCCATCACCGGGTCGGAGTAGGGCAGCCCGACCTCGATGACGTCACAGCCGGCCTCGACCATGACCAGCATCGCGTCGATGCCGCCCTGGACGTCGGGGAACCCGGCGGGCAGGTAGCCGATCAGCGCCGCTCGGCCCTCCGCGCGTGCGGTGGCGAAGGCGGAGGCGACGGTGCGGTCGGCGCTGCTGGTGGGCGCGCTCATCCGACCGGCTCCTCGGTGATGTCGTCGTCGAGGTCGACCTTGGTCTCGCCGAGGCCGAAGTACTCGATCGCGGTGCCCATGTCCTTGTCGCCGCGTCCGGAGAGGCTGATCAGCACGGTGGCCTCGGGGCCCTTCTCGGCCGCCAGCCGCTCCCCCACGCGGATCGCGCCCGCGACGGCGTGCGCGGTCTCGATGGCCGGGATGATGCCCTCGGTGCGGCTCAGCAGCGCCATGGCGCTCATCGCCTCGTCGTCGGTCACCGGCAGGTACGTCGCCCGGCCGGTCGCGGCGAGGTGGGCGTGCTGCGGGCCCACACCGGGGTAGTCCAGGCCGGCGCTGATCGAGTGCGACTCCAGCGTCTGGCCGTCGGCGTCCTGGAGCACGTAGGTGCGCGCGCCGTGCAGCACGCCCCGGTCGGCGGCGTGGATGGTCGCCGCGTGACGCGGGGTGTCCACGCCCTCACCGCCGGGCTCGAAGCCGTAGATCGCGACGTCGTCGTCGTCGAGGAACGCGGTGAAGAGCCCGATCGCGTTGGAGCCGCCGCCGACGCAGGCGGCGATCGCGTCGGGGAGCACGCCGTACTGCTCGAGGCACTGGGCGCGGGACTCGTCGCCGATGCCACGGGTGAAGTCGCGCACCATGCTCGGGAACGGGTGCGGGCCGGCGGCGGTGCCGAAGAGGTAGGCGGTGTGGTCGACGGAGGCGACCCAGTCGCGCAGCGCCTCGTTGATGGCGTCCTTGAGCGTGGCGCTGCCCGACTCCACCGGCACCACCTCGGCGCCGAGCAGGTGCATCCGGGCCACGTTGAGGGCCTGGCGGCGGGTGTCGACCGCGCCCATGTAGACGGTGCAGTCGAGCCCGAAGTAGGCCGCCGCGGTCGCGCTCGCGACGCCGTGCTGGCCGGCGCCCGGTCTCGGCGATGACCCGCTGCTTGCCCATCCGCTTGGTCAGCAGCGCCTGGCCCAGCACGTTGCGGATCTTGTGGGCGCCGGTGTGGTTGAGGTCCTCGCGCTTGAGCAGCACCCGGCAGCCGACCTGCTCGCTGAGCCGGGTGGCGTGGAACAGCGGGCTGGGCAGGCCGGCGTAGTCGCGCAGCACGTGCTCGAACTCGCCCACGAAGGCCGGGTCGGCCATCGCGTCGGTCCAGGCCTCGGTGAGCTCGTCGAGCGCGGCGATCAGCGCCTCGGGCATGAAGCGCCCGCCCCAGCCGCTCCTCGGGCCCGCCGAACCAGCCCTGCGCGTCGGCGTCGAAGCGACCCGAGCGACGGGGGGACGGGGCTGCTGGTGGTGCTCATGCCTGCACTCCTGTCATGGCGGCGACGGCGGCGCGGGGGTCGCCGTCCTTGACGAGCGCCTCGCCGACGAGCACCGCACGGGCGCCCTCGCCGACGTGGCGACGGACGTCGTCGGGGCCGAAGACGCCGGACTCGGCCACCTTGACCACGTCGTCGGGGACCTGCGGGGCCAGCCGGCCGAAGGTGGTCGGGTCGATCTCGAGGGTCTTGAGGTTGCGGGCGTTGACGCCGACCAGCGGCGCCCCGAGCGCGACCGCACGCTCGGTCTCGGCCTCGTCGTGCACCTCGACCAGCGCGGTCAGCCCCAGCTCGCCGGCCAGGTCGTGCAGCCGGCGCAGGTCGTCGTCGTCGAGCGCGGCGACGATCAGCAGCGCCAGGTCGGCGCCGGCGGCCCGGGCCTCCCACGAGCTGGTAGTCGGTGACGATGAAGTCCTTGCGCAGCAGCGGGGTGTCGACGGCGGCGCGCACCGCGCGCAGGTCGGCCAGCGAGCCGCCGAAGCGGCGCTGCTCGGTCAGCACGCTGATCGCGGCCGCTCCCCCGGCGGCGTACTCGCGGGCCAGGACCGTGGGGTCGGGGATGTCGGCGAGCGCGCCCTTGCTCGGGCTCCTGCGCTTGACCTCGGCGATGACGCTCGAGCCGGGGTCGCGCAGGTGCGGCATCGGGTCACGCGGCGCGTCGACGTCGGCGAGCGCGGCACGCAGGTCGCTCAGCGACGTCGCGGCCTGGCGCTCGGCGAGGTCGACCCGGACGCCGGCGACGATGTCGTCGAGGACGGACACGGGGACTCCTGGGACGGTGGTGGGGACCCCCCGAGTCTGTCACGACGGTGGCTGGGCCCGCCTGGCGCGTCCGCCTGCGCAGGACGCCCTGGCGACGATATGTTTCCGAGGACTCTGGCCCCACCACCTAGGAGCACCATGAGCTACAACGAGCCGCCTCCCCCGCCGCCGCAGTACGGGCAGCCCGCCTACGGCGGCGACCAGCCCGTCGGCACCTCGAAGAAGGCCACCTGGTCGCTGGTCAGCGGCATCGTCTCGCTGCTGTGCTGCGGTCCGCTGGGCATCCTGGCGATCGTGCTGGGCCGTCAGGCGCAGGCCGAGATCGCCACCACGGGCCAGCAGGGCGCCGGCCTGGCCAAGGCGGGGTTCATCCTCGGCATCGTCGCGCTGGTCTTCCTCGTGGTGCAGATCATCGTCGTCGCCAGCGGCGGCTTCAGCTTCGACTTCTCCACCAGCTGATCCTTCTCAGGGCGCCAGCCAGGTGCCCACCGGCAGGGGCAGGTTGCGCAGGAGCGTGAACGCGCTCACCACGACCAGCCCGCCGACCAGCACGACCGACGCCGCGCGTCCCCGCAGCCGGGGCGTGCGGCGTCCGTGCCACCGCGACCACGCCCACAGGGCCAGCAGCGCCACGGCCACCGGCATCAGCCCCACGAGCAGCAGGTTGCTCGACGCGGCCGAGGCGACGTCGCCGTGGGTGAGGTCGTTGACCGCCCGCAGGCCGCCGCAGCCCGGGCACCAGAAGCCCAGGGCCGCGGAGGGGCAGATGCCCCAGCTGCCGCCGACGTGGGGGTCGCGCAGCCGCAGCGCGACGGTCGTCAGCGCGAGTGCGCCGATGGTCAGCGCCGGGGCCCGCACCCGCTCGCGCCGCGTCGGCGGCGGTGCGGCGGGGGCCAGGACGCTCATCGCGGGCGGTGGCTCAGTGACCGGTCTCCTCGTGCAGCCCCATCTTGGCCATCACGAGGAAGACGATGCCGGCGGCGACGGTGATCGCCACGCCGACCCAGAAGACCGTGAAGCTGACGGGGCTGAAGAGCAGGCCCACGCTGCCCACGGTGAAGCCGAGGAGTCCCACGACCACCGCGGTCCAGGCTGCGGGGGTGTTGCCGTGGTTGTTCGACATGTCGCTGCTCCTCGGGTGTACGTCGATCGGTCCGGCCGAGTGTAGTGGCGGGCCCGGCTCAGCCCGCACCCCGGTCCGACCCGGACGTGTCGTCGTCGGTGGGGTCGCGACCCTCGTCGATGGCGCGCCACAGGTCCAGGCCGGAGAGCTCCTCCGCGGGGCGGGCGGGCGCGGCGGACCGGGTGCCGGCCCCGGAACCGGTCGGGGCGTCGTACCGGCTGCCCATCTCGGGCCAGTGCGGCACCAGCCGCAGCGCCGCGCCCGAGGCGAGCACCAGCAGCCAGCGAGCCGACCACCGCCGCGGCGTACCAGCCGGTGCGCGAGAGCGCCGTGTCGCCCGCGCCGACCTGCTCGAGCGCGGTGCGCAGCTCGTCGGGCAGGCTGCTCCAAGCAGCGAGCGTGGCCACGAGGGCGCCCACCGACCCGAGGAGCGCCACCGAGACGACGACGCGGCGCACCCGACCGCGGGTCACCAGCACCACGCCCCAGGCGGCCAGCGCCACCAGCGCGAGCGAGGTGACCAGCGGCAGGTCGTAGGACGTCTCGGGCCCGCCGAGGCCGACAGAGGCGGTGACGCCGGAGCCGGGGTCGCCGTCGACGTCGACGCCCGGCCGGGTGCCGGCGACGGCCGTCAGGGCACCCGCGGCGAGACCCAGCAGCACGACCGGGGCGAAGGTGCGCCGGCGCGCGGTCGGGCTCAGCCATGCTCGGGGGCGCCCAGCGGGAGCAGGTCGGCGTCGAAGCAGGTGCGCTCGCCGGTGTGGCAGGCGGCGCCGACCTGGTCGACCTTGACGAGCATCGTGTCGCCGTCGCAGTCGAGACGGACCTCGACGACGTGCTGCACGTGCCCCGAGGTGTCGCCCTTGACCCAGTACTCGCCCCGGCTGCGCGACCAGTAGGTCGCCCGGCCGGTGGACAGCGTGCGGGCCAGGGCGGTGTCGTCCATCCAGCCCAGCATCAGCACCTCGCCGGTGTCGTGCTGCTGGGCCACGGCCGGCACCAGCCCGTCGCTGGTGCGCTTGAGGCGTGCGGCCACGTCGGGGGCGAGCTGGTCGGTCATGGTCCCATCATCCCTCGCGCGAGGGACCGGGCCTCAGCGCCCCTGCTGGGCCACCCACGAGGCGTGCAGCCCGGCGTAGACCGAGCCCTGCTGGGCGACCAGCTCGGCGTGCGGGCCGCGCTGCACGATGCGGCCGCGGTCGACCACGACCACCTCGTCGGCGGCCTCGGCCGTCGACATCCGGTGCGCGATCGTGACCGAGGTGCGACCGCTCATCAGCCGCTCCAGGGCCCGGCCGATCCGCATCTCCAGCGACGGGTCGACCGCGCTGGTGGCCTCGTCGAGCACCAGCAGGTCGGGGTCGGCCAGGTGGGCGCGCAGCAGCGCCACGAGCTGGCGCTCGCCGGCCGACAGCGAGTCGCCGCGCTGGCCGACGCGGGTGTCGAGCCCGGCCGGCAGCCCCGCCAGCCAGTCACCCAGGCCCAGCTCCTCGGCGCTCGCCCAGATGTCGGCCTCGGTCGCCTCGAGGCGGCCGTAGCGCACGTTGGCGGTGATCGTGTCGTCGAAGAGGAAGCCCTCCTGCGGCACGAGCACGACGCTGCGGCGCAGCGTGGCCTGGGCGATGTCGCGCACGTCGACCCCGTCGAGCAGCACGGCGCCCTCGGGAGGGGTCCATCAACCGGGTCAGCAGCTTGGCGAAGGTCGACTTGCCCGACCCGGTCTCCCCCACGATCGCCACCCGGCGCCCCGCGGCGATGGACATGGCCACGTCCCGCAGCACCGGCGGCCCGCCCGGGTAGGCGAAGGTGACGTCCTCGAAGCGCACGTCGATCGGACCCGCTGGCAGGTCGTGGCCGGCGGGCCCCGGGTCGACGAGGTCGGCGGGGGTGTCGAGGATGCCGATGACCCGGCGCCAGCCGGCGATCGCGAGCTGGGCGTCGGTGAGGATCTGGGTGCCCATCTGCACCGGCCCGACGAACAGGGTGACCAGGAACGCGAAGGCCAGGATCTCGCCGGCGGTGATGTCGCCGGCCAGCCCGAGCAGCACGCCCACGACGATCACGCCCGCGTTGGCCAGGCCCGCGGACACGCCGCCGAGGGAGAAGGAGAAGGCGGTGAAGCCCTGGGCGCGGGTGCTCGCGACGCGGTGCGCGTCGACGGCGGCGTCGATGCGGGCCTGGGTGCGCGACTGCACGGCGTACGAGCGGACCACCGCGGCGCCGACCACGGGCTCGGAGATGGCCGAGAGCATCGCGCCGACCTGACGACGCACGGTGCCGTAGGCCTGCGACAGCTTGCGCTGGAAGTACTTCAGCGAGGCGAAGAGCGGGGCGAAGCACAACCAGACGACCAGCGTCAGCTGCCACGAGTAGACGAGCATCACCGCGGTGGCGATCACCACCTGGCCGATGCTGACCACGAAGAGCAGCCCGCCGAAGACCAGGAACTGGCTGACCTGGTCGACGTCGCTGGTCACGCGCGCGACCAGCGCACCGCGCCGCTCGGTGTTCTGCGTCAGCAGCGGCAGGTCGTGGACGTGGCGGAACGCCTTGGTGCGCAGCGTCGCCAGCCCGCCCTCGGCGGTCCGGAAGAGCCGGCTGGTCATCTTGTACGACGCCCACGAGGTCAGCACGATGGCGAGCGCGGCGAGCACGCCCATCCACGCCGTGAAGGCCAGGTCGGGGCCGCCCTCGGCGCCCAGCCCCCGGTCGAGCGTCTGCTGCACCGCGATCGGCACCACGACCTGCCCGGCGGAGGCCAGCACCGCGTAGGCCAGCGTGGTGCGGATGCCGACGGTCAGCTCGGGCGAGTGGTGCAGCCCGCGCCGGATCGTCTCGATCGCGCGCATCTCCTCGCCGGTGTCGAGCGCGGTGCCCGAGCTGGAGGCGGCACGGACGGCACTCATGACGGCTCTCCCGCGGTGGTGGTGGGCGCACTGGTGACGGCGACGCCGCCGGGGCCGCCGTCGTCCTCGTAGGCGTTGACGAGGGCGGCGTACGAGGGGTTGCGTGCCAGGCAGCTCCTCGTGGGTGCCGCGGTCGACGACGCGCCCGCCCTCGAGGTGCACCACCTCGTCGGCCAGCCCGATCGTTGCCTTGCGGTAGGCCACCACCAGCAGGCTGGGGCGGTCGGCCCCGTCGGCGCCCGAGCGCAGCGCCGCCAGGATGCGCGCCTCGACCTCGGGGTCGACCGCGGAGGTCGCGTCGTCGAGCACCAGCAGCCGGGGCCGGCGCACCAGCGCCCGGGCCAGCGAGATCCGCTGGCGCTGGCCCGCCGGAGAGCGAGGTGCCACGCTCGCCGAGCCGGCTGTCGAGGCCGTGCGGCAGGGCGGCCACGAAGCCCTCGGCCTGGGCCGCACGCAGCACCGCCCACACCTCCTCGTCGCTGACGTCGGCACCCAGGGTGATGTTGCCGCGCACGGTGTCGTCGAAGAGGAAGGCGGTCTGGGCCACCAGCGAGACCCCCTCGGCCAGCTGGCCCGGCGCGAGCTCGCGCAGGTCCTGGCCGTCGAGGAGGATCCGCCCGCCGTCGGGGTCGAAGAGGCGGCTGACCAGCGAGGTCAGGGTGCTCTTGCCCGATGCGGTGGCCCCGACCAGCGCCACCGTGCGCCCGGGCTCCACGATGAAGCGCAGGTCGTCGAGGAGGCGCTGGCCCGGAGCGTAGGAGTAGCTGAGGCCGTCGACCTCCAGCCGCGCACCGCCGGGGCCGGTGCGGGCCAGGGCGGCGTCGCCGTACGGCATCTCGCCGGTGGCCTCGAGCACGCTGGTGACCCGGCGGAAACCGACGACGCTGCGGGGGAACTCCCCGAGCAGCCAGCCGATCGAGCGGATCGGGAAGGACACGATGGTCAGCAGGTAGGCGACCTGCACCACGTTGCCGGGGTCGGTGGCGCCGCTCTGCACCCGCGCGACCCCGACCGCCAGGACGACCAGCACGCCCAGGTTGGGCAGCGCCGCGAGGGCCGGGTCGAAGGCTGCGCGGATGCGACCGGCGCGCACCAGCACCCCGCGCAGCTCTTGGGCCTTGGCCGAGAACCGGGCGGTCTCCTCGCCCTCACGCCCCAGCGTCTTGACGACCATCGCTCCGTCGAAGGACTCGTGGGCGACCTCGGACAGCTCGGCGCGCAGCTGCTGCGCGCGGGTCATCAGCGGCGAGCTGAGCCGCTGGAACACGACGTTGGCGGCGATCACCGCCGGGAAGACGAGCAGCCCGACCACGGCCAGCACCAGGTCGGCGACGAGCATCTGGACCACCGCGATGACCATCATCGCGACCGTGCCGACCGCCATCGGCAGCGGCGCGACCGGGCCCCAGGCGGCCTCGACGTCGGAGTTGGCGTTGGAGAGCAGCTGCCCGGTCGGGTGGCGCTGGTGCCACTCCATCGGCAGGGCGAGGTACTGGCGGGTCACGGCGCGGCGGGTGTGCGCCTGCATCCGGTACTGCATGATGCCGGCGCCCAAGCGGCGCGCGACGATGCCGACGGCGCGCAGGATGGCCACGCCCAGGAAGAGCGCCAGCACCGCCCACAGCATCCCGGCACCGACCTCGCCGGTCTCGAGGGCCGGCAGCACGACGTTCTCGGTCGACCAGCCCAGCACCCAGGCGTCGGCCACGGTCAGGGCGCCGAACAGCACACTGCCCAGCGCGGAGACGGCGAAGACCCAGGGCTCGCGCTTGATGGCGACCCACAGCACCGCGAAACCGTCGCGGGTGGTCGTGGCCCGGCTCGCTGCCACCCTCGGCTCCGACCCTGCCTGCTCGCTCACCGCGCCCCCGTCCTCGTCCCCGCTCGACCGCGGGCCAACCCCGCGACGACCGAGGCTATTCCCGCCTGCCGACACCAGGGCCACCCGGGCCACCCGGCCTAGGGTGTCGCCATGGACGCTGCTGCTGCTCCCCCCCGCGCCCGCCGGACCGTGCTGCGCGGCGGCCGGGTGCTCGATCCCACGACACCCGCACGGCCCGGCTCGGGGCCCACCGCCCTGGCGGTCGAGGACGGGCGGGTCGTGGCGCTGGGCAGCGAGGACGACGCCGACGCCTGGGCCGGCACCGGCGACGCGGCGCCGCAGGTGGTCGCCCTCGACGGCGCCCTGGTCACCCCCGCCTTCGTCGACAGCCACGTGCACACCGTGCGCACCGGCTTCGCGCTGACCGGCCTCGACCTCTCCGGCCCGGCGTACGCCGCCGCCACGGGCCTCGACGACGTGCTCGACGCCCTCGCCCGGCACGCGCGGCGCCACCCCGAGGACGCGGTGCTGGTCGGCCAGGGCTGGGACGAGACACCGTGGCGTGCGGGCCGCCCGCCCACCGGCGACGAGCTCGAGCGGGCGGCCCCCGGTCGGCGCACCTACCTGACCCGCGTCGACGGGCACTCCTCGGTCGTCTCCCCCGCGCTGGCCTCGCTGGTGCCGGGGCTGCCTGACCTGCGGGGCTGGACGCCCGACGGCCGCGTGGAGCGCGACGCCCACCACGCCGTGCGGCACACGCTCGAGAACCTGATCGGCGACGTCGAGCGCCTCGACGCGGCCCGGGCGGCCTGCCACGCGATGGCCGCCGTCGGCATCGCCGGCTTCCACGAGAACGCGGCCCCGCACATCGGCCCCGAGGCCGAGATCGCCCTGGTGCGCCAGGCCGCCGACGAGGTCGGTCTCGCCGCGACGGTCTACTGGGGCGAGCTGAAGGCGGTCGAGACCGCCGCGCGGCTGGGGGTGGCGGGTCTGGCCGGTGACCTGGTGGCCGACGGTGCGTTCGGTTCGCGCACCGCCGCGCTGGGGGCGGCGTACGCCGACGCACCGACCTGCGGGCACGCCTACGTCAGCGCCGAGCAGGTGCACGAGCACGTCGTGGCGTGCACCCGAGCGGGGCTGCAGGCCGGCTTCCACTGCATCGGCGACGCCGCGCTCGAGGCGGTCGGCGAGGGCTTCGCCGCCGCCGCGGCCGAGCTCGGCGACGAGGCGGTGCGGGCCGGGCGGCACCGCCTCGAGCACGTGGAGATGCCGTCGGCAGCCACCATCGCCGTGCTCGGACGGCTGGGCGTCACCGCGAGCGTGCAGCCGATGTTCGACGGGCTGTGGGGCGGCCCCTCGGGGATGTACGCCGCCCGCCTGGGCGAGCGCTGGCGCGAGACCAACCCGTTCCGCGACCTGGCCGCGGCCGGGGTGCCGTTGGCGTTCGGCTCGGACTCGCCGGTGACGGCGCTGGGCCCGTGGGCCGCCGTGCGCGCCGCCGTGCACCACCGCGTCGCCGGCCAGTCGCTCACGCCGCTGGCGGCCCTGGTCGCCCACTCCCGTGGCGGCTGGCTGGCCGCCGCCCAGGACCACCGCGGCCGGCTGGCGCGGGGCTGGGTGGCCGACCTGGCCGTCTGGGAGACCCCGGCTGGCCTCGACGCCGACGGCGTGCCCGTGCTCGAGCCCGGCGCCGAGCTGCCCCGTCTGCTGCGCACGATGGTGGCCGGACGCACCGTCCACCAGGTGGGCTGAGCTACCAGCGGCCCGGTTCGACGGTGGCGCGCTCACCGGGCGGCAGCGCGTTGTAGAGCCGCATCGAGCCACGGGCTGCGCCGTCGGCGGCCGGGTCGGCGTAGAAGGAGAGGACCGTGACCGAGGCCGGCGAGAGCTCCATGCGGTAGACCGCCTCGAGCGGGGCGCCCAGCGCGTGCGCGACGAGCGTCTTGATCGGCGTCACGTGGCTGACCACCACGACGGTGCGCCCGGCGTGCGCGGCGAGCACCCGGTCGAGCCCGGCCAGCACCCGCTCGCGCACGGTGCTGAAGGCCTCGCCCCCGGGCGGCGGCACGTCCATCGACCCCAGCCACGCGTCGAGGCCGGTCCGGTCGCGCTCGGCGACCTCGGCGAAGGTCAGGCCGTCCCACTCGCCGAACTCCATCTCGGCGAACCCGGGCTCGATCTCCACGGTGCGCTCGAGCCGCGCGGCGACCACCTGCGCGGTCTCGCGGGTGCGGCGTACCGGCGACGAGACGACCGCGTCGACCCGCTCGCCGAGGCCGGTGAGCCAGTCGGCGGTGTCGCGGGCCTGGGCCAGGCCCTCCTCGCTCAGCGCCGGGTCGTCGCCGCCGAGACCGCCGGAGAAGCGCTTGGCCGCGGTGTGGCGGGTGACGCCGTGGCGCACCAGCACCAGCGTGGTCGGCGGCGCGGTGGGCCCGCTCCAGCCGCGGTGCCCGGCCTGGTCGCGCGGCTGCTCGCCGCGGCTCGCACCCGGCGACTCGATCTCCTCGATCAGCGAGTCCTCGTCGGCCTCCGCGGGCGCCTCCTCGGGGGTGCCGGGGGCCGGTCCGGCACCGGCCACCGTCACGCCCTCGCGCACCCCGTCGAGCGCCTCGTTGGCCAGGCGGTCGGCGTACGCGTTGCGGGCCCGCGGGATCCAGGTGTACGTCGTGCCCGGCGGGGCGACCTCGCCGGCCTCGGCGGCCAGCACCCGCATGTCGGGGTGCTTGATCTTCCAGCGGCCCGACATCTGCTCCACGACGAGCTTGGAGTCCATCCGGACCTCCACCCCGGCGCCCGGGGCGTGCTCGACGGCCAGGCGCAGCCCGGCGACCAGCCCGGAGTACTCCGCCACGTTGTTGCTGGCCACCCCGATGGTGCGGGCGTCCTCGGCGATGACCTCGTCGCTGGCGGCGTCCTTGAGCACGGCGCCGTACGCCGCCGGGCCGGGGTTGCCGCGCGAGCCGCCGTCGGCCTCGACGACGACGCGCGAGGTCACAGCCCCGACTCCGCGGTGCGCACCAGGATGCGCGTGCACTCCTCGCAGCGGACCACGAGGTCGGCCGGTGCGGAGCGGATCACCGAGAGCTCGGCGTTGTCGATGCTGAGCTGGCAGCCGGTGCAGCGCCGCTGGTGCAGCATCGCCGCGCCGACCCCGCCCTTGGTGGCGCGCAGCTTCTCGTAGAGCGCGAGCAGGTCCTCGGGCAGCCCCTCGACCGACGGGCCGCGCTGGGCCTCGACGTCGACCAGCTGGGCATCGATGGCGGCGACCTTCTCGTCACGCGCCGCGATCAGCTCCCCGAGCCGCACGTCGGCCTGCTCCAGCAGGGTGGTGACCGAGTCGAGCACCGACTGGGCCTCCTCTAGACGTTCCATGACCTCGATCTCGTCGTCCTCGAGGCTGGCGATGCGGCGTTCCAGCGACTCGAGCTCGTGGCCGAGGCGCTCGAGGTCCTTGGGGTTGCCGACCTGGCCGGTGTCCATCCGCTCGCGGTCGCGGGCCCGGCGGGCCTTGACCTGCTCGACGTCGGCGTCGACCTTGGCCTGCTCGGCGCCCAGGTCGTCGACGACGATCCTGGCGTCGCGGGCCTGGTCGTCGAGCTCGTTGCGGTGGGCCTGCAGCTCGGTGATCTCGGCGATCTCGGGCAGGGTGCGGCGCTGGTGGCGCAGCTGGTCGGCCCGGGAGTCGAGCTCCTGGACCTCGAGCAGGGTGACCTGGGCGGTCGGATCGGCTTTCAGCGGTCTCTCCTGGCTGTGGGGTGTGCGTCGGGGCGGAACGTCCACGGGTCGGTGCACCGGGTGCTCACGCGGGTCTCCACCGTAGCGCCCCGCTCACCCGCCAGCGCCGCCCGGAGCCGCGCCTCGAGCACCGGCAGCCAGGTCCACTCCGCCGCCCAGTGCGAGACGTCGACCAGCGCGGGTCCGTCGTGCTCGAGGAACTCCGAGGCCGGGTGGTGGCGCAGGTCGCTGGTCACGTAGACGTCGGCGTCGCCCGCGCGCACCGTGTCGAGCAGGAAGTCTCCGGCGCCGCCGCACACCGCGACCCGGCGCACCGGGCGGTCGGGGTCGCCGCCGACCCTCACCCCGTGCACGGTCGGGGGCAGCACCTCGCCCACGCGGGCGGCGAAGGCGGACAGCGTCATCGGCTCGACGCTGCCCACCCGACCGGTCCCGGTGCTCGCGAGGCCGGGGTCGGCCAGCTCCACGACGTCGTACGCCGGCTCCTCGTAGGGGTGCACCGCCAGCAGCGCGTGCACCACGTCGGCGCGACGCGAACGCGGGGCGACGACCTCGATGCGCACCTCGGGCACCTCCTCGAGGTCTCCGACCGTGCCGATCGTCGGGCTGGCACCGGGCAGCGGGCGGAACCGGCCCACGCCCTCGACGGTGAACGAGGCCGACTCGTAGTCGCCGAGCCGCCCGGCACCCGCCTCCGCGAGCGCGTCGCGCACCCGCTCGGCGTCGGCGACCGGCACCAGCACACCCAGCTTGTCGAGGGCCGGGCGTCCGGCGGTGAGGATCGGGCGCAGGTCGTCGAGACCGAGCGCCAGTGCCAGAGACTCCGAGACACCGCCCTCGGCCTGGTCGGCGTTGGTGTGGGCCGCGAGCAGCGCGCAGCCGGCCCGGGCCAGCGTGTGCAGGGTGCGCCCCTTGGGTGTCTCGGTGGTGAAGCCGTGCACGCCCTTGAGGAACAGCGGGTGGTGGACCACCAGCAGGTCGGCGCCCCAGTCGGCGGCCTCCTGCGCGACGGCCGGCGAGGGGTCCACGGCCATCAGGATCCGGCGTACCGGCTGGGCGGGGTCGCCGTGCACCAGCCCCACGCGGTCCCAGGAGTCGGCGGTGCCGGGCGGGTACCACCCGTGCACCAGGTCGACGACGTCGCTCAGCGTGGGCTCGGAGCTCGTGTGCATGACTGGAGGCTAGCGGCGCTCGGGCCGGCGCCTAGGGTTACGTCATGTCCGTCGTGAAGATCAACGCCATCTCCGTCCCGTCGCAGGCCGGCCCCGAGCTCGAGAAGCGCTTCGCCGCCCGAGCCGGCGCCGTCGAGGGCTCCCCCGGGTTCCTGGGCTTCCAGCTGCTGCGCCCGACGGCCGGCGAGGAGCGCTACTTCGTCGTCACGCACTGGGAGGACGAGGAGTCCTTCGCGGCGTGGCGCGACGGCGGCGCCCAGGCTGCCCACGCCGGCGAGCGCGCCAAGCCCGTCGCCAGCGGCGCCGACCTGCTGGAGTTCGAGGTCGTCATGGACGTCCGCCCCTCTTGAGACCTGCGGGTCAGTTGACCTGGCGCTGCTGGCCCTCCCAGTACGGCGCCCGCAGCTTGAACTTCTGCAGCTTGCCGGTGGCGGTGCGGGCCAGGTCGTCGCGGATCTCGACCGACGTCGGGGCCTTGTAGCCCGCGGCGCGCTCCTTGCACCAGGCGATCAGCTCGGCCTCGGTGGCCTCGGCGTCGGGCGCCAGCACGACCAGGGCCTTGATGGTCTCGCCCCACTTCTCGCTGGGCACGCCGATGACGGCCACCTCGGCCACCGCGGGGTGCGAGAAGAGCACGTCCTCGACCTCGATCGAGGAGACGTTCTCGCCGCCGGTGATGATCACGTCCTTCTTGCGGTCGCTGATCGTCAGGTAGCCGTCGTCCCCGATCACGCCACCGTCGCCGGTGTGGAACCAGCCGCCGGCCAGACAGCGCTCGCTCTCCTCGGGCTGCTCCCAGTAGCCCTCGAGGCAGACGTTGGAGCGGGCCAGCACCTCTCCCTGGTTCTCCGGCTTCTCCGAGATCGCGAGGCGTACGCCGAGCGCCGGCGCGCCGGCACGGGTCAGCCTGGCGGCCCGCTCCTCGGGCTCCAGGTCGTCCCACTCGGCCCTGCCCCGGTTGATGGTGAGCAGCGGCGAGGTCTCGGTGAGACCGTAGATCTGGATGAACTCCCAGCCGAGCTCCTCCTCCACGCGGGCCACGGTCTTCGTCGGGGGCGGGGCGCCGGCCATGATGATGCGCACCCGGTCGCGACCCGGGACGGGCCCGTCCCACTCCTGGGCGGCCTCCAGCACGGCGGCCGCGACCGCCGGGGCGGCGCACATGACGGTGACCCCGTGCTCCTCGACGCGACGCAGGATCTCGGCGCCGTCGATCTTGCGGATCACCACGTGCTTGGCGCCGGCCTGGGTGGCCACGAAGGGCCAGCCCCACCCGTTGGCGTGGAACATCGGCAGGGTGTGCAGGTAGACGTCGCGGTCGCTGACACCCGCGTGCATGCCGAAGGTCACCGCGTTGGTCCAGATGTTGCGGTGGGTGATCTGCACGCCCTTGGGCCGCGCCGTCGTGCCCGAGGTGTAGTTGATGGTCGCCGTGGCGTTCTCGTCGGGCTCCCAGGGCTGCGGCACGCTGCCCTCGGGGGCGTAGAGGAGGTCGTCGTCGCCGATCACGAACCGGTGCTCGGCGGTGACGTCGCGCAGCTCCTCGTCGATCTCGGGGTCGACGATCAGCACACGCGCGCCGGAGTGGTCGACGATGTACTGCACCTCGTCCGGGCGCAGCCGGAAGTTCACCGGCACCAGCACCCGCCCGTAGCCCGAGACCCCGAAGAACGAGGTCAGCAGCCGCGCGCTGTTGTGGCTCACGACCGCCACCCGCTCGCCGACCTCGATGCCGAGCTCGTCGAGCCGCGCGGCCTGGCGCGCCGCGAGCTGCGCCAGCTCGCGGTAGGTCAGCCGGCCCTCGTCGCCCAGCGGCTCCGCGGGCTGCTCCGGCTCGTCCACCACCCCGACCCGGTCGCCGTAGACCTGCACGGCGCGGTCGATGAAGTCCGAGACGCTGAACGGGACGATCATGTGGCTCCTCCAGTCAGTGGTGTGACGCCGCCCACTCTAGGCAGGCGAGGAGCAGCACGGAGTACGCCGTCCGTGCCGCTCGCCGAGCGGTGCGGGCGCGGCGACGAACGGTCCGCCGCGACCTCGCCGGCTGTAGCCTGGGCCCACCCCGACCCCGCCGCCAGCACCGGAGACCGACCATCACGCGCGAGCAGCACTCCATCCGGCCCACGAGCACGCTCGTGTGGCTGCGGGCGGCCGTGCTGGGCCCGGTGGTGCTGCTCTCGGGCGCCGTGTCCCACGTGGCTGCCGACGGCCAGCTGCCGTCGGCGGTGGCGATGGGCCTGGTGCTGGCGGCCTGCACCGCGCTGAGTGCGTGCTTCCTGCGCTCCCGGGCGACCGCGCTGCGGCTCGTGGCGCTGGTCGTCGGCGGTCAGGCCGCCACCCACCTGCTGCTGTCCGTCACGGCCGGCCACCACGGCGCCGCGTCGGCCGCGAGCACGGCACCCGGCCCGAGAGCCGGCCCGGCCCTGCAGGCCGTCGCCGACGACGGCGGACGCCGGGTGGGGTCGCTGGCCGACCACTTCGACGCCGCCTCGGCGGCCGGCGGTCGCGCCGGTGAGGCGGCGACGGCAGGACCGTTCGCGCAGGCCCTGGGTCACCTGGTCGAGCACACGCTCGCCCAGGGCCCGCTCATGCTCCTGGCCCACACCCTGGGCGCCGTCGCGCTCGGACTGTGGCTGGCGGTCGGCGAGTCGGCGCTGTGGCACCTGCTCGTCCTGACGACGGTGCGGGCGCGGGTCGCGGTGCTCCTGCAGGTCGCGCTGCTGCCGCTGCGTTCCTCCGCCCTGGGCGGCCTCGACGCCGCCCGCCGGCTGCCCGTGCCGCCGCTGCTGCTCCTACCGCTCGATCGCACCCTGCCCCACCGTCTGGTCACCCGTCGCGGCCCTCCGTTCCTCCTCGCCGCCTGACCCGCACCGCCGGCCGGCGGTGCTTCCCGCGCGCTGCCGCGCGCCCCCGTCGTACGAGGAGAACCACATGACCCGCACCACCCGCACCACCCCTGCCCGTCGCCGGACCCGCCGGCTCGTCCCCGCGGCGGCCCTGGCCCTCTCGCTCGGCGCCGCCCTGGCGGCCTGTGGCGACGAGGAGCCCACCGGCTCCACGGAGTCGGCGTCCGCCGCCACCGCCGAACAGGCTGGCTCCGTCACGGTCGGGGACCCCTGGGTGCGCGCCACCGTCGGCGCCGAGGACACCTCCATGTCTGCCGCGTTCATGACCATCGACAACGACGGCGAGCAGGACGTCACGCTGGTCGGCGCCAGCACCGAGGTCGCCGGCATGGTCGAGCTCCACGAGATGTCGATGGTCGACGGCGCGATGGCGATGCGGGCGATGACCGACGGCCTGGTCGTCGAGGCCGGTCGCGGCAAGGTGCTCGAGCCCGGCGGCTACCACGTGATGCTGATGGACCTGCAGGGCGAGCTGGCCGCCGGCGACGAGGTCGAGCTGACCCTGGAGTTCTCCGACGGCAGCGAGGAGAGCCTGACCGCGCCCGTGAAGGAGTTCACCGAGGAGGAGGGCCACTACCACGAGCCCGGCACCGGGGAGCACGAGCACAAGTGACCCCGGCCCCACGCGTCAGCCGTCGCCGGCTCCTGGGGTACGTCGGCAGCACCGGCGTGGGCGCCGCGGCCGGCGCCGGAGCGGTCCTGGCGATCGGTGCCGAGGACGCTGCCCCCGCGTCCTCGGCGCCGGCACCGACCGTCCCCGGCCGCACCATCGAGCCCTGGGGCGCCCACCAGGCCGGGGTCGCCGCGCCGCAGGCGGCGGTGAGCGAGCTGGTCGCCCTCGACCTGCTCCCTGAGGTCGATCGCGAGGCGCTGGGCCGGTTGATGCGGCTCTGGACCGGCGACATCGAGGCCCTCGCCGCCGGCCGGGGCGCCCCGGGCGACCCGGCCCCGTGGTTGTCCCAGCCGGCCTCCGACCTGACGGTCACTGTCGGGGTCGGACCCGGGGTCTGCCGGCCGGGCCTCCTCGGGGCGGGCCCCCCGGGCTTCGGCGACGTGCCACCGATGCGTCACGACCGGCTGCAGGACCGCTGGAGCGGCGGCGACCTGGTGGTGCTGGTCGCCGGCCGCGACGGCACGACCGTCGCCCACGCCGTACGTCGCCTGGTCGCCGACGCCGCGCCCTTCGCTCGTGCGCGCTGGCGCCAGGTGGGTGCGTGGAACCCGACCGACCCCACGGGCCGTCCGCAGACCGGACGCAACCTCTTCGGCCAGGTCGACGGCTCCGGCAACCCGCAGCCCGGCACCGCGCTCTTCGACTCCACGGTGTGGGTGCGCGAGGGGCGCTGGGCCGGGGGCAGCAGTCTCGTGGTGCGCCGGATCCGGATGGACCTCGACACCTGGGACGAGCTGACCCGCGACGAGCAGGAGCGCTCGGTCGGGCGGACCCTGGCCGACGGTGCACCGCTGACCGGCGGCCTGGAGCTCGACGACCTCGACCTCGCGGCCCGGTCGCAGGGCCGGCTGGTGGTGCCGGCCGACGCCCATGCCCGGCGGGCGCACCCCAGCCTCAACGGGGGCCGGCGGATGTTCCGCAAGGGTGCCAACTACACCCGTGAGGTCGAGACCGAGCAGGGCGTGGAGGTCGAGAGTGGACTGGTCTTCCTCGCCTTCCAGGCCGACCTGGCCGACCAGTTCGTGCCGGTGCAGCAGGCGCTCGACGAGTCCGACCAGCTCAACGAGTGGACCACCGCCATCGGCTCGGCCGTCTTCGCGGTGCTACCGGGCTTCGAGCAGGGCTCCTGGTTGGGCGAGCAGCTCCTCGCCTGACGCTCCCCGAGCCGGCGCCAGTTCCGCGCGAGCCGGCGCCAGTTCCGCGCTGAAACGCGCTCGAGCCGGCTCGTCGATGACGAGCCGGCTCGAAGCCACCAGACAAACCGGACGATGCCGGGCCGCAACGATCAGCCTCAGCGGGCCTCGGCGGCGCGCTGGGTGGCGTCGAAGACGAACCTCACGCTGTCGGTCTTGAGCTGGAAGGTGTTGTCGGCGCTCTGGGGCAGGGCCAGGGTGACCCGCAGGTTCGAGACCTTCGACTCCCCGTTGAGGGTCTTGGTCACCGCCGCCAGGTCACGGTTGGCCTCGACCGCCGGCACCGAGGACAGGATCGCGGTCACGTCGCCGCCACAGGTCATCTTCTTGGTGTCAGCAGCCTTGACCCACGGCACCGAGCACTGGTCGATGGACAGCTGCAGCCCGTTGACCGTGTCGCTGGTCAGGATCGAGGGCACCGTGGCCGCCGAGGTGGTCGTCAGCGCCACCGACCCGAACCCCTCGGTGGTCCCGGCCCGGGTCAGCTGCACCGCCCGCTCCACCGTGTCACCAGGCACCAGGTTCACCGCAGCCACGTCCAGACCCTGCGCGCCCTGCCCGGCCAGCTCGATCTTCGTCTCACCCGAGGACACCGCCTCGGTCGCCTCGGTCGAGGAGGTGAACGAACCGAACGTGCCCAGACCCGCCACCGCGGTCGCACCAGCAACCAGCGCCACCGAAGCAACGACACGAGTGAGGGACTTGCGCGAGGAGGAGGTGTGCGAGGCCATGAGGGGAGTCCTTGTCTAGAGGCCGGCTGGTGCCGGTCGGGGCGATGAACAGAACACTGCCGCCCCCACCTCAAGCCACCACCCCGCAAAGACCCCCCGTTCCCACAAGCAACCCGCAAGACCGCAAGACCACCGCGAGCCGGCGCCACTTCCCCACGAGCCGGCGCCACTTCCCCACGTACGCCGCCAGCTCCAGGAACTCACGCCGGCTCGGCAGGAACTCACGCCGGCTCGCCAGGAACTCACGCCGGCTCGGCAGGAAGTCACGCCGGCTCGCGGGGGCCGAAGCATCCCGCCGAAGTGCCCACGAGCCCACACACGGTCCACCAGGTGCGGGGCCGGCGCCGGCATCGCCCACGTGAAAGTCTTCTCATCTGCCTCTCACCGACCTCCCACGTGCTGGCAGGATGCTGGTCACCATGAGTCGCACGTGGAAGGTCGTCCTTCTCGCAGTCCTGGTGCTGCCCGTGCTGGCCTACGCGGCCGGCGCGCTCACGGTGGCGTCGCCGGAGGACCCCCGGCCGCGCCCGGCGATCGTGATCGAGGACCCCCACGGCGACGTCTTCCCGGGTCAGACGCTGCGCCCCTCGCCCACACCACCGTCCCCCTCACCGAGCAACGACGAGGACGACGACGAGGGCGACGACGACGGCGACGACGACGGCGACGACGAGATCACCGTCATCCGTCCCGAGATCGGCGAGGACGACGACGATGACGACGGGCGACGACGACGACGACGACGCGACGACGACACCGACGACGACAGCGACGACGGGGACGACGACTGAACGAGGCCGGCGCAGCTGAGACCGAGCCCGACCGCCACGCGCGGTCGGGCTTCTCGGTGCGCCTGAGGATCAGCGCCACCGTGGCCCTGCTGGTCGCCTCGACGCTCCTGCTCGCCGGGGTGCTGGTCTACGCCATCGAGGCCCGCAGGATCAGCGAACAGACCGCGTCGGCCGTCGACCAGGAGCTGGCTGAGCTGGCCCAGGTGCAGGAGAAGGGAAGCGACCCCGACACGGGCGGGCCGTTCGCCGACGTCGAGGCACTGCTGCGGTACTTCATGCTGCGCAACGTGCCCGACGACGACGAGCTGCTGGTGGGGTGGGTCGCGGGTCGCGAGGTGGCCTACGTCTCTCCACGCAGTGACGCGCTACCCGAGGAGCCGGCCTTCGTCGACCTGGTCAGGCCCCTCGTCCAGGAGGGTGGGACCGTGCGCACCGACCTGCCGGGGTACGGCAACCTGCTGGTGGTCGCCCAGCCGGTGCGGATGCGCAGCGGCGCCCAGTCCGGCGCCCTCGTCGTGGTGACCCGGCTGGACCGCACGAACGCGGGGCTCGTCGAGACCATGCGCACCTACGCCATCGTCTCGGCGCTGGCGCTGCTCGTGGTCACCGGCGCGGCGTACCTGCTGACCGGACGCCTGCTCGCACCGCTGCGCACCCTGCGGGAGACCGCCCAGGACATCTCCGAGACCGACCTCTCGCGGCGGCTGCCCGTGCGGGGCAACGACGACATCACCGCCCTGACCACGACCGTCAACCAGATGCTCGCCCGGCTCGAGTCCGCCTTCGCCGGGCAGCGGCAGTTCCTCGACGACGCGGGCCACGAGCTGAAGACCCCGCTGACCGTCCTGCGCGGGCACCTGGAGCTGCTCGACGCCGGGGACCCCGGCGACGTGGAGCAGACCCAGGCGCTCCTGCTCGACGAGGTCGACCGGATGTCGCGCCTCGTCGGCGACCTGATCCTGCTCGCCAAGAGCGACCGGCCGGACTTCGTGGCCTTCGAGACCTGCGACCTGGCCGCCCTCACCGAGGACGTGGTCGCGAAGGCCAGGGCCCTGGGCGAGCGGGACTGGCGGGTCGACGCGGTCGCGCACACCAGGGTGCTGGTCGATACGCAGCGACTGACCCAGGCCCTCCTGCAGCTGGCCGAGAACGCAGCCAAGCACACCTCCCCCGGCGACACGGTCGCGATCGGCTCCTCCTGCACCGCCGAGGAGGTGCGGCTGTGGGTGCGCGACACCGGGCCGGGTGTCGCCGCGGCGGACCGGGAGAAGATCTTCGACCGGTTCGGTCGCAGCAACGTGCCCGAGGGGGACGAGGGCTTCGGCCTGGGCCTGTCGATCGTGGCCGCCATCGCCGAGGCGCACGGCGGTCGCGTGGCGGTCGAGGACCCGTCACCCCAGTCGCCCGCGGGCGCCTGCTTCGTCATCACCCTGCCCGCCCAGCGAACCGAGGAGACCCCGTGGCCCGCATCCTGATCGTCGAGGACGAGGCACGCATCGCGTCCTTCATCGCGAAGGGCCTGCGGGCCGACGGCCACCAGGCCACCGTGGTGGGCGACGGCCCGGGCGGTCTCGACCACGCACTCTCGGGCGAGCACGACCTGATGATCCTCGACATCGGGCTGCCCGGCATGGACGGCTTCGAGGTGCTCGACCAGCTGCGCTCCCAGGGCTCTCGCCTGCCGGTCGTGGTGCTCACGGCCCGCGACTCGGTCACCGACACCGTCTCGGCCCTGGAGGGGGGTGCCGACGACTACATGGCCAAGCCCTTCCGCTACGCCGAGCTCCAGGCGCGCATCCGGCTGCGGCTGCGCCAGGGGCAGGCATCCAGCGACGCGGCGGAGGCTACCTCCGGCGCTCTCGACGTAGGCGGCGTGCACCTCGACCTGCGCACCCGGCGGGCGCGGGTGGGCGAGCAGCAGGTCGACCTGTCGGCCCGGGAGTTCGCGCTCGCCGAGATCTTCATGCGCAACCCCGGTCAGGTGCTCTCCCGCGAGCAGCTCCTCGACCACGTGTGGGGCTTCGACTTCGACCCCGGCTCGAACGTGGTCGACGTGTACGTCGGCTACCTGCGCAAGAAGTTCGGGGCCCGGACCATCAGCACGGTGCGCGGCATGGGTTACCGCTTCGACGTGTGAGGCCGGGCCCCGGAGGGGTTGGCGGCTCAGGCACGCCACCCGGTCAGCCGGGGCGCGGGCAGCCGCGCCAGCACCGGCTCGCAGGCCTCCGCCACCTCGTGCGGCAGCGGACGGTCCTCGGGGCGCTTCTCCAGGCCGGCGAGGACGATCTTCTCGACCTCGGCCGGCACCCGGGGCGGCAGCTGCTTGGGCTGATGCACCAGCTGCGGGTGCCGCTCCTCGGGGGTGGACCCGCGCCGGTCGCCACGGTCGAAGGGCAGGTGGCCCGCCACGGCCTCGAACAGCGTGGCGCACAGCCCCCAGACGTCGCTGGCGTGACCGGGCCCCGCGCCCCGGGTGGGGTCGGCCTGCTCCGGGGAGAGGTAGTCGTCGGTGCCGATCACCGACGTCAGGGCCCGCGCCTGCTCGAGCGGGCGGGCCACCGAGAGGTCGATGAGCCGCGCCGGCGCCCCCATGATGATGTTGCTGGGCTTGATGTCCAGGTGGGTCCAGCCCAGGTGGCGCAGGTAGTGCAGCGCGGAGGCGACCTCGATGGCCAGCGGCAGGTACTGCTGCTCGGTCAGGCGCCCGTGGCGGCGTACGAGGGTGGAGAGCCGCGGGCCGTCGAGGTGCTCCAGCACGAGGTGCGGGCGCGGCCCGTCCTCGTCGTGGCGCAGCCCCCGCACGACGACCGGGTGGTTGACCATCGCGAGCGCCTGCGCCTCGCGGCGCACGCCGCGCAGCGCCGAGTCGTCCTCGACCTGGTCGGGCCGCACCAGCTTGACCACCACCGGCGCGTAGGTCACCTCGTCGAAGGCGAGGTAGGCCTCGTACGTCGACCCGCCGCCGAGCAGACGCATGGCGGTCAGCTCAGGGGTGATCTGGTCGCCCTGGTGCAGGTCCCAGGTAGGGGCGTCCTTGCTCATCGGCTCACTCCGGTCGTCGTGCGTCGGGGCTGGGGATCAACGACGGGTGTCGTTGCGCGACTTGTCGTTGGTCTGGTTCGCGCTGTGGTCGCGGGTCTTGTCGCCACCGTCGCGCGTCCAGTCACGGGTCAGGTCGCCACGGCTCCTGTCGCGGTCCCGGCTCACCGCCGTCGACCGGGAGTTGGTGGCGTCGTTGCTGTCCTTGTTGCTGGTGTCCCCGTTCGTGTTGTTCGTGTTGTTCGTGTTGTTGGTGTTCGTGTTCGTGTTCGTGTTGTCGCGGTTGCGGTCACGGGTGTCGTCGTCATCGTCGTCGTCGACCGTGGTCACGACCGACGTCCCGTCGTCGTCGCGCTTCCAGGGCTCGGCGTCCAGCGCGGTGGAGGCGGCCGGGAAGGCGAGCACTCCGGCGCCCACGGCCCCGGCGACGCCGGCAACAGCGAGGGTGGCGATCTTCTTCATGGTGGTTCCTCTCGTCGTGGCCCGGCGGGCCCGTTCACTGACGAGAGGAACTCAACCGCGTGCGAGTGAGGTCACCATGAGCGCTCGATGAGAGCGCTCTCACGCGAGCAGGCCAGCACTCAGCGCCGCCAGACCCGCTGCCGCGGCCCGGTGCTCGGGTCCGCGGCCGGCGACTCGGCCTGGGCCCAGACCCGTCGCCAGGTCGCCACGTCGGGTCCGCCCGGGTCGGGCGTGGCGCCGGTGGCTCGCCGGCGCTGGGCCTCCCACCACGTGGTGCTGTCCTCGTCGAGCAGTGCCCCGACGGCCTCACGCACCCGCGGGGCGTAGTCACGCACCGACTCCCCCTCGCGGGCATGCAACGGCTCGCCGAAGCGCACGGTCAGCTGTCGGCGCCGACCGTCGTCGCGCCCGGGCCAGCCGGCCCCGCGCGGCATCGCGGCGAAGGTCCCGCGGTGGGCCACCGGCACGATCGGCACGTCGTGGGTGTGCGACAGGTAGGCGGCGCCCATCCGGAAGGTATGCATCCAGCCGTCGCTCGAACGGGTGCCCTCGGGGAAGATCACCAGGCTCCAGCCGTCGGCCAGCACCTCCCCCGGGGTCGCCGACATGGCGCCGCCGCGACGGTCGATGGGGAAGGTGTTGAACAGCAGCGACGAGCCCACCGCCCGCCACCAGGTGTCGAAGAAGTAGTCGGCCGCGGCGGCCACGGCCGTGCGTCGGCGCCACTCGTCGGGCAGCGAGAGCAGCAGCAGCGGGGTGTCGAGGTGGGAGGCGTGGTTGGCCACGAAGATGACCGGACCCTCGACCCGGTCGAGCACGTCGAGGCCCTCGACCCGGGTGCGCACCTGGGAACGGAAGACCGGCTCGAGGCCCATCTTCTGGGCCACCTCGCGCGCGGCGAGCGCCGGACGACGCCGTGCCCAGTCGGAGCCGAAGACCTGCGAGCGCATGGGCTCGACGTACGGCTCGGCCGAGCGCGGCACCTGCGAGCGCCGCCCCCAGCGCCAGCCGCGGGCGGTGCGGCGCACGTCGTCGACGCCCTCGCGCACGAATCGCATCATCGCCCCCTCAGACCCGCACGTCCGCCAGCAGGTGCGGCGGGTTGTGCAGGTAGGTGATGGAGGGGCTGGTGCCGACGGTGCCGGAGGCCATCTCGAGGGCGTCGGCCAGCGTCGAGGCCGCCCGGAAGCCGAGCCGCGCCGCCGCCCGCCGGTCGCCGCCGACCCAGATGACGTCGCCGACGTGGTCCATCGCGTGGGCGGCCCAGTACCACATGTAGAAGGGGTGCACCCCGTGGTAGGCGTGCGAGGTGCGGTAGAGGTGGCGGTACCACGGGTCCTCGGCGAACTGCCGCTCGTACTTCTCGCCGATCACCGCCGGGTCGGTGGTCTCGGCCAGCACCTCCTCGTAGAAGTCGACGTACGACGGGTGGTGCAGCTGGTTGAAGCCCTCGTCGAGCGGGTGGTAGAGGATCACCGCGCCACCGCGGCGCACCACCGGGTGCCCGCGGTAGGAGTTGAAGTAGTAGCCCAGCCCCATGCAGGTGGCCAGCACCGGGTTCATCGAGCTGTTGACGTTGTAGGGACCCAGGTAGGGCACCCCCATCACCAGCACGTCGGAGGTGCCCTGCACCTCGACCAGCTGCTGGCGGTGCACGCGGGCGAGGGTCTGCTCGTGCACGGCCTCGACCTCGCCGGCGGCGATGCCGGTGAGCCCGTAGGGGGCGCGCAGGTCGTGGAAGACCTTGTGCCGCAGCTTCTGCGGGGCCAGCGCGAGCCCGCGCCGGGCCGCGAGCATCGAGGCCTGGTCGCGCACCGACCACTCCCACTCGCGCTTCATCAGGAACTCGTAGGGACGCGGGAACACGTCGTTGTTGAGCGTGGTCTCGACCTGGAAGACCGGCACGGTGTCCTTGATGACCCGCCCGATCCGCCACGCCGACTGGTGCATCGCCGACTTCTGGTGGTCCATGAAGGAGCGCGAGTGCACCATCGTGTGGGCGTTGTGGTGGTGGCGCAGGCTCTTGTACGACGCCAGCCCGATGCCGACCGACTTGTGCCCGCCGTCCATCGCGACCAGGTTCACGTTGACGTAGACCAGCAGGTCGGACTCCGCCGCGCGCTTGCTGATCTCGATGTCCTCGCCGCGGTCGGTGGTGCCCAGGTGCGTCAGGGCGTCGCGGTCCTCGGCGTCGAAGTTGTAGAGCTTGCCCTGGGGGTGGAAGGAGCGGAAGACCCGCTCCCCGACGATGTGCTCGAGCTCGGCCGTGGTCATCCGGCGGTGCAGCGCGTTGGCGGCGATGATCTCCACGTCGTCGACCCCGGCTTCGGCGGCCATCGTCAGCACCTGCTCGATGACGCGCTGACGGATGTCGGGGCGGCGCATGCTGGGCAGCGGCAGCGACACGTCGTCGAAGGCGATCGTCAGCCGCATCCCGGCGAAGAGCCGCTCGGGCAGCGGGTCGCTGTCGACCGGGCGCAGCAGGGCGTCGCGCACAGCGCCGTCGACGTCGGCGATGCCCGGCAGCGACTCGGGCGGGTAGACCACCCGGGTCCCGAGGGGGAAGTCCTCGAGCCGGAAGCCGAGACCCTCGTGGACCACCAGCGGCGGGGTGCGGTCGTCGACCTCGAGCACGAAACCTGGTCGGGTCACGGGGCGCTCCTCGTCGTGGTCGTCATGCCTGTCCTCACTGCGATCTCCTGGGGTCGAAGGCCACCTTCACGGTGCCGAGGCGTCCGGTGGAGTGGGCGTGGTCGAGGGCCTCGCGCCACCGGTGCAGCGGGTAGGCCGCCACCCCGTCAGCAACCGTCGCGAGCGCGTCGTGCCCGGCCAGCTCGAGGGCGGTCGCGAAGGCGCTGCGCCCGCCGGGCTCGGCGCGGGCCGAGGCGTAGCTGCCGACGACCTCGAGCTCGCGGAACCAGGCGGCCGACAGGTCGGCGGGGCGCGGCATCCCCGACAGCACCACCCGACCGCCGGCCCGGGTGGCCTGCAGCGAGGTCTCGAGCGACTGCTTGCTGCCGACGGCGTCGAGGGCCACGTCGACCCCGCCGAGCAGGTACGCCGACGACAGCTCGGGTCGCAGCTGGAAGGCGCCGGTGGCGCGGCGCACCCGTCGCAGCACCTCGTGCGGGGCCACGACCTCGCTGGCCCCCAGCGTGAGGGCCAGCTCGCGCTGGTGCGCGTGCTTGGCCACCACCAGGATCTCGCCCGCCGGGGTCAGCTCCCGCAGGGCCAGGGTCACGAAGAGGCCGACGGCGCCGGCGCCGCTGACCAGCACCCGGTCGCCGGCCTGCACCCCGGCGCGCAGGGCGGTGTGCACGGCGCAGGCCAGCGGCTCGGCCAGCAGCGCCTGCGCGTCGCTGAGCGTCTCGGGGACCGGGTGCAGCTGGCTGCGGTGCGCGCTCAGCTGCTGGCCCCACCCACCTCCGGTGTCGTGGCAGAAGCCGGTCTGCAGCCCCGGCGAGACGTCGCCGACGGTGATGCGCGAGCAGCGGTTCGTCGCGCCGACCGCGCAGCCCTCACAGGGCTCGACCCCGCGCGCAGCGCAGGCCAGCACCGGGTCGACGACGACCCTGGTCCCGGCCGGCAGGTCCTCGCAGTCCTCCACCAGCTCGGCGACCACCTCGTGGCCGGGCACGAAGGGCAGCGAGACCAGCGCGGAGAAGTACAGGCTGGTGCCGCCCGAGAGCATCGACAGGTCCGAGCCGCAGATGCCCGAGAGCCGGGTACGCAGTCGCGCCCAGCCCGGACGGCGCACGACCGGGGTCTCGATGGTGGCCAGCCGCAGCGGCGCGGCCACCCCGGAGAGCAGCCCGGGCATCCGTGGGCCCATGGCCCGCCCGACCACGGTGCGTGGCAGCGAGCGGAACATCTCCAGGGCCAGCATCATCGGCGTGCTCCCGCCGGGTTCAGCCCGCGGCTGGCCGAGGGCGGGCTGGCCCAGTCGACGATCGTCCAGTGGTGCCGGCGCGCGTGGCGGTAGAGCGGCACGTCGGGGCGCACCGCCACCGGGTGCCCGGAGGCGGCGAGCAGCGGGAGGTCGGAGTGCGAGTCGGCGTAGGCGTAGGAGCGGCCCAGGTCGATGCCGTTGCGGGCGGCCCAGTCGCGCATGAAGGCGGCCCGCGACTCCCCCACCAGCGGTGAGCCGGCCAGGTGCCCGGTGCAGGTGCCCGACCCGTCGACGGCCAGCTCGGCGGCCTCGATGTGGTCGAAGAGCGGGGCCAGCGGGCGGGTCAACGGACGCACCGCCCCGGTGATCAGCACCGTGCGGTGCCCGGCGCGCCGGTGCTCGCGCACCCGTCGTACGGCCGCGGGGGCCAGGCGCGAGAGCACGTGGTCGCTGAGCAGCTCGTCGACCACGGCGTCGAGGTCGTCGAGCCGGGCGCCGGCGTACTCGCGGTAGACCGCGCGCAGGAACGCGCTGCGCTCACGCCGCTCGGCGCGCACCAGCGACGGCACCCGGGCAGCGACCCGCGCCAGCTCGGCGAAGCGGCCCGCGCCGTCGAGCTCCTGCAGCCGCATCCACAGGTAGGTCTCGATGACGTTGGAGGACAGCAGCGTGCCGTCCATGTCGAAGAACGCCGCCACCCCGCCCGCATCGCTGTCCTGCGACCCCTCGCGACCCACCACCTCGGGCAGCCGCGCGCCGCCGGCGCTGCGCCCGCGGGCGGCTCCCTGGCGGCGGGAGCGGAGCTCGTCGAGGCGGCGCACCGGCGCCGTCACGGCCGGGCAGTGGATCTCGCGCAGGTAGACGGGCCAGTCGATGGCCGCGGTGTCGAAGGCGAAGGTGCGCTGGTCGTCGGCCGAGAGCCGCTCGCGCAGCGCGGTCGTCGCGTCGTCGGAGAAGCGCAGCTCCGCCTGCGCGTACTCCTGGTAGAGCGTGAGGTAGCGGCGCAGGAACTCCAGGCGCCGCCCCCGCCGGTCCAGCTCGCGGGCCACCTGGCGGGTGCGGTCGCTACGCGGGGCGTGCCCGACGACGTAGTCGGCGACCTTGAAGGCCCGCTCGCTGGTCGTCAGCAGCCGGTCGACCGAGACCGCGCCCGGGAAGCGCCAGTCGGGCAGCCGGGCCGCGCCGCGGGCGCCGACCTGGAAGGGGTGCTCGTCGAAGTAGGCGCGCACGTGGGAGTAGAGCTCGCCGAAGGTCAGCGGGTTGCGATCGCCCGAGCAGACGTGCAGGTACGCCGCCGCGCCGGGCTCGGGCGGGTGCGCCAGGGCCGCGACGATCGCCGAGACCACGTGGTCGACCGGCACGATGTCGACGATCGTGTCGGCGGCGGCGGGGAACTCCGGCAGCTCCCCGCGCCCGTAGGCCAGGATCAGCGGCTCGGCCATCTTGAACCCCTCGATCCAGCCTGCGTGCGGGCGCTCGAGGGCCGACTCGATGATGCTCGGGCGCAGCACCGTGACCCGGTGACCGGCTCGTGCGTGCGCCTCCACCACCCGCTCGCCGAGCGCCTTGGTGAAGGTGTAGCAGTCGGTCCAGCCCAGGCTGCGCGCGCGCTCGGTGCCCACCCGCACCAGCTCGGCGGCGACCCAGTCGCGGCGTGCCTGCTCGGTCGCCGTCGCCGCGGTCAGCAGGCCGGCGCGCGAGTGCGTCTTCTCGGCCTTGCGCCGGGCGGCCTCGAGGACCTCCGCGCTGCGGCTGCGGTGCTCGGTGTCGCGACGCTGGGCCAGACCCCACGCCAGCTCGGCCTCCAGGTCGACGTCGTGCTCGACAGGCGCCTCCGGCACGTGTCCGCGGCGCCTCCCGGCGACGTACGCCGTGGAGACGTGCAGGTAGTGCACGTCGCGGCCCGCTGCTCGCCCCGCCTCGACCACCCGGGCGAGCAGGTCGCGGGTGCCCACCACGTTGGTGGTGAAGGCCTCGTCGACCGGAGGGTCGAAGCTGACGTCGCCGGCGCAGTGCACCACCGCGTCGAGGTCGCCGGGCAGCACCGGCACGTCGGCCAGGTCCCCCTCGACCACGCCCAGCCGGGACCCGAGCAGGGCCTCGACGCCGCCGGCGTCGGCGACCGCCGGTGCGAAGACCGGCTTCTCCAGGAGCTTGGCGACCCGCGTCGCGCCGCTGGTCGACCCCTTGGGGCGCACCAGCAGGCTGACGCGCACGTCGGGCACCTCGTGCAGCAGCAGGTGCAGCAGCGCCTCACCGACGAACCCGGTGACCCCGGTGAGCAGCAGATGACGGCCCGCGAGCCTGCCGGCCACCGACCCGGACGGTGCCTGCGTCATGCGTCCTCCTCGCCGCGGGCTGCACGACCCGCACGCGCAGCACCGTACAGACGTACGGCGCTGCGCGGGAGGGGGCTCAGGCCGGCCAGGTGGCCCAGGTGACCTCTCCGCCCCGCACCACGACGTCGAGGACGACGTCGTCGGTGCCGGGTGCGTAGAGCAGGTAGCCGCCCTCGTGGAGATCGGGGAAGACCACCGAGGGCGAGATGCCCGCCGGGGTACGACGCGGCACCACCGCGACGTGCCGGCGGTGCGGGTGCCCGTGGTCGTGCCCGTGCGTGTGCTCGTGCTGGTGGCGGTCGCGACCGTCCACGGGGTCGATCTCGACCTCGTGGCCGACCAGTGCCGCGGGCATGTCGACGACGAGGGCCCCCACGTCGCCCCCGATGTCGAGCAGCACCGAGCCCTCGCCGGCCCACGGGTTCTCGTCGAGGTTGGCCTGCAGGTGTCTCGGCAGGCTCGTCTCGTCAGGACCCGCCGGGCCGCTCCCCGGGACGGTCACGACCCCGGTCACGACGCCTGCGTCGTGCCGGGCTCGGTCTGGTATCCGCCACCGGGCAGACCGAGGTAGGGGAACTCGCCCAGCAGCGGCGAGTTGGTGTACTCCGAGCCGTCCTCCACCGCGGCGGCGGCGTCGTCGGGCGTGTAGGACGGGTCCACCAGCGAGATGGTGAGCCCGGCGATGGCCCGCAGCTCGATCGTGGTCACGTTGTCCTCGAGCCGGCGTCCGTTGGGGAAGCCGGCCGGGTCGCCGCCCACCAGGCCCAGCGGGTTCGGGTCCTTGCTGGGCGGGATCGCCACGTTGAGGCGCAGCATGTCGGACGGCACCGGACCGGTGTAGTTCTGGAAGCCCGGCACGACCCCCTCGGGGATGCCCGTGAGCAGGATGGCGTGCAGGTCGGCGCGGCGCTTGCCGTAGGCCTCCAGGTTCGGGAAGACCCCGGGGTAGAGCACCGGCAGCAGCCCGGCGAGCTCGGGCTTGTAGACGAACTCCTGGTACTTGCTGTCGCCCGCGGGCTCGCGGCTGTTCCAGAGGTCCTTCTCGGCCATCGGCACCACGACCTCGTTGAAGAGCGGGTTGCCCAGGCGTGAGACCTGGCGCCACTTGCCGAAGTCGCGGTAGGTGCCGGTCTTCTTGTCGAAGACCCGAGAGGTGCGCCGGCTGGCGGTGGCCCACACACCGATGGTCGAGGTGGCCGACATCGGGTCCGAGGGCGTCGAGCCGTCCCGGGTCAGCTCGTCGATCGGCACCTCGATGGCGATGGTGTGCACGTTGAAGGACTGCACCGAGTTGATGCCGTCCATCGCGCCCATGGGGATCAGGTGCGCCTCGTTGAACGGCCGCAGCGCCCCGAGGTCGAAGATGGAACCCAGGTCGACCCAGAACGCGTCGGCACGCTGGCCCGCGAAGACCTTGCGCCCGCGCGGCAGCTGGTGCACCGCCTGGCCGGCGAGGTCGGCGTAGTCGGGGGTGGAGCGCTTGCCGACGTTGACCGGCGGGCAGGGCAGGTTGCTGCCCAGCGTCGTGGTGTCGTTGCCCTTGACCCGCTTGACCGAGTAGCTCTGCGGCCGGTTCCAGGTCTCGTCGTCGATGCTGTTGATCGGACCGGTGTTGTAGAGGAAGGTCCGGTCGTTGCGCACCGTGGTCTTGAACTTGAACTGGTAGCTGATGTCGGCCTGGGCCGTGCCCTTGTTGGAGACGTGGATCTCGTAGAGCACGTCGTCACCGAACTCGAAGAAGTTCGGGCCCGAGTCGGGCTTCTGCAGCGGGATGAAGTTCGCGATCAGGACGACGTTGCCCGGGTTGGCGGGGCTGCGGAACGCGTAGACGTCCGTGCTGTCGGCCACGGGGTCCTTGGAGATCTCGGGTGCTTCGCGGTGGGACGACATCTCACATGCCTCCCATCGCAGCCAGCAGGCGGGTGACGAGGTCGCGGTCGCGCACGACCACCTCGTCCTCGCCGATCATCAGCGTCACCCGGTCGGAGCGGTGGTCCTCGACGTAGGCGACGAGCGGCTCCTGAGCACTGATCCTGCTCGGCCGGGAGGCTGCCGAGGCTGCTCCCCCACCGATGAGTGCTGCTGCTCCGACCGCGGCGCCGGCGCCGGCCACCGCGATCACGTTCCTTCTGCTGGTCTCGCTCATCCGAGTTGCCTCCACGGGTCTGCGACCGCCCCTGGTGAGGCGGGTCACAGGTGTTTCGGCGCGCTCACCCGCTCGGATGGGACGACCCGGCGAATACTTTGCCGGCGCCGTGATGGTGGGCGCAGAGGGGATCGAACCCCCGACCACCTCGTTGTAAGCGAGGTGCTCTACCGCTGAGCTATACGCCCCGGAGCCCGCACGGAGCGCACCGCGGGCGGGCCACAGACTAGACGCTCACGCACGCGGGTCGGAAATGAGTCGAACCGCTGGCGTCTCGGGTCACCAGCGGTTCGACACCCCCAAGGGTACGTGGTGCGCGACGCGGGCGTGAGGGTTCGCGAGGATTCGCGCCGGATTTTGCCCAGGCGGTCCGGACCAGGCCCGCCGACCGGGCCACCGCCGCTCAGGCCAGGGCCGTGAGCTGGCGCAGGTGCTCGTCGAGGTCGCGCCCGTCCGGGTTCGCGTTGTGCACCGCCCACCGCACCAGACCCTGCTTGTCCACGACGTACGACGAGCGGCGGGGCGCCCCGGCGACCTCGTCGAAGACGTCGTAGGCCCGCGAGACCTCGCCGTGCGGCCAGAAGTCGGAGAGCAGCGGGAAGTTCAGCCCGTCGGCGTCGGCGAAGGCCCGCAGCGCGAACATCGGGTCGCAGGAGATGGCGAGCACCTCGGTGTCGAAGGTCATGAACTCCGCGAGCCGGTCGCGCACCCCGGCCATCTCGCTGGTGCACACACCGGAGAAGGCGTAGGGGTAGAACAGGATCGCCACCGCCTTGACCCCGCGGTACGACGACAGCGTGACGTCCTGGCCGAACTGGTCGCGCAGCGTGAAGTCGGGCGCCGGTCCGCCCAGGGTCAGGCCGCGCTCCTCGGTGTGGTGCTGGCTCACGCGTCCTCGTCCCGCAGCTCTCGCTTGAGCACCTTGCCGGTGGCGTTGCGTGGCAGCTCGTCGAGGAAGACCACCTCGCGGGGCACCTTGTAGCGCGCGAGGTGCTGCTTGACCCATCCCTGGACGTCCTCCTGGTCGAGCCGGGCGCCGTCGCGGGTCACCACGAAGGCCCGCAGCCGCTGGCCGAAGTCGTCGTCGTCGACACCGACTGCGGCCACCTCGGCGACGTCGTCGTGGCGGGCGATGCAGTCCTCGACCTCCCTCGGGAAGACGTTCTCGCCGCCCGAGACGATCATGTCGTCGTCGCGCCCCTCGACGTAGAGCCGCCCGTCGTCGCCGATGCGGCCCACGTCGCCGGTCGCCATCAACCCGTCGACGACCTCCTTCGAGCCGCCTCCGGTGTAGCCCTCGAAGAGCAGGGAGTTGCCGACGAAGATCCGCCCGGCCTGCCCGTCGGGCACCTCGGCGCCGGTCTCGTCGAGCACCTTGAGCACCGTGGCGTACGGCGCCCGGCCCGCCGTCGAGGGTGCCTCGCGCAGGTCCGCCGGCCCGGCCACGGCGGCGTACGCGACCTCGGTGGAGCCGTAGGTGGAGTAGAGGTTGTCGCCGAAGCGGTCCATCCAGGTCAGGGCGAGGTCGCCGGGCAGCGCGGAGCCGGACGAGGCGACCACCTCGACGCGGGAGAGGTCGTGGGCGTCGAGGACCTCGTCGGGCAGCGCCAGGATGCGCTGCAGCATCACCGGGATCACCGCCACGCTCTCGCAGCGCTCCTCGGCGATCGTGCGCAGCGCCTCCTCGGGCTCGAAGCGGCGCCGCAGCACCAGGGTGGAGCCCAGCAGCATCGCCAGCGCCATGTGGGCGAAGCCCCAGGTGTGGAAGAGCGGGGCGGCCACGTGGCAGCGCCACCCGTGGCGCAGCGGCATCGCCGAGAGCAGTGCCACGGCGGCGTCGACGCCGGCCTCGCTGCGCGGGGCGCCCTTGGGGGTGCCGGTGGTGCCCGAGGTCAGGATGACGGTGCGCCCGTGGCGGGCGGGCGGCTCGAGGTCGCTGCCGTCGTGGGCCGCGACGAGCCGCTCCACGGTGTCGGCGCCGTCGGGCAGGTCGCGATCGTCGTCGACCCAGGCCACGACACGGCGCTGCACGTCGGCCTCCCCGAGCCGGCCGAGGAACTCCTGGTCGTGCACGACCGCGGCCGGGCGGTCGCGGCCCAGCACCTCGACCAGCTGGGGCCCGGCGAAGGCGGTGTTGAGGTACAGCGCGTCGGCCCCCAGCTTGGCGGCCGCGCACGTCACGTCGAGGAAGAAGCGGTGGTTGCGGCACATCACCGCGACGGCGTCGCCCTCGCCGATCCCGCGCTCGCGCAGGGCCCGGGCCAGGGCGTTGGACCGCCGGTGCAGCTGGCTCCAGGTGAGCTCGCCGAGCTCGTCGACGACCCCCACCTCGTCGGGGGCCCGCACGGCCAGGGAGGCGAACCCGCCGGCGGGGCCGGTGCCCCAGCCCTTGAGCACCTTGGCCAGCCTGGCCAGGACCACCGGCGAGTAGGGGCGCAGCACACCCGCGCGCGTCAGCACGCGCAGGCTGGTGCCCGCCGATCCGGCGCTGGTGAGCAGCGTGGAGATCATGACGTCCGATCTGCCGGGGCCACCCCGCGGCCCGCGGCGGGGCAGGTGTGGCCGGGGTCCGGCCCGGGCCTGGGTCAGGCCGGGGTCTTGGGGGTGACCAGGCGCGTGGCGGCCCAGTCCTTGCTGACGGTCGCGGTCGTGGTCTGCGCGAGACCGGCCACGGGAGCGGCCTCGGCGACGTCGGCGGGGTCGACCGACCCCGGGCGCCCGATGCGCGGGGTGAGCAGCCAGATGGCGCCGCCGCCGACCAGGTCGGTCAGGGCGTCGACCAGGGAGTCGACCAGGTCGCCGTCGTCGTCGCGGTGCCAGAGCACGACGGCGTCCACGACGTTGCCGTAGTCACCGTCGACCATGTCGGCGTCGATGGCGTCCTCGATGGCCACCCGCAGGGTGTCGTCGGTGTCGTTGTCCCACCCGAGCTCCTGGACCACCATTCCCCTGCTGAGGCCGAGGCGCTCGGCCGGGCCGGAAGGGGTGCCTGTCTGGGTGGACCCGCCACCCGCGGTCGAGCTCACTGAGACCTCCACGTCGTCGCGCCCGCGGCACGGCGCCGCAGGGTAGTGCGGACAGTCCAGCGGAGTTGGGCGGGCGGCGCAACCTCCCGCGCGGGTGGCGAGACGCCGGCCCGCGGGTCGACGTACCCGCACCGAGGCTGCTCGGACGCCCTCTCAGGACGCCCGCGGCCGCATACAGGACATACCGACGGGTAGATTTCGGTTCGTCGGTCTGCGTGCCACGATGGTCGAGTGACCGACGACTCCTCTCCTGCAGCAGGCACCGCCGCGGACGCCGCCGAGCCCACCGGCTCCGAGAGCGGCCAGAGCACGCCCACCCCGCGTGGCAGCGCGAAGACCTCGGTGATCCACGAGGGTCTGCCCACCCAGCTGCCCGACATCGACCCGGACGAGACCCGCGACTGGATCGAGTCGTTCGACTCGATGCTGGCCGAGCGCGGCCGCGACCGCGCCCGCTACGTGATGCTGCGGCTGCTCGAGCGCGCCCGCGAGACCCAGGTGGGGGTCCCGGCGCTGCGCAGCACCGACTACATCAACACCATCCCGCCCGAGCGCGAGCCGTGGTTCCCCGGTGACGAGGACGTCGAGCGACGCATCCGCGCCTTCATCCGCTGGAACGCCGCGGTGATGGTCTCCAGCGCCAACCGCAAGGGCCTGGAGGTGGGCGGTCACATCGCGACCTACCAGTCCTCGGCCAGCCTCTACGAGGTCGGCTTCAACCACTTCTTCCAGGGCAAGGACGCACCCGGAGGCGGCGACCAGATCTACATCCAGGGCCACGGCTCCCCCGGCGTCTACGCCCGCGCCTACCTCGAGGGCCGCCTGCAGGAGCAGCAGCTCTACCGCTTCCGCCAGGAGGTCCAGCACGGCACCGGCGCCGGACTGCCCTCCTACCCGCACCCGCGCCTGATGCCCGACTTCTGGGAGTTCCCCACGGTCTCGATGGGCCTGACCGGCATCAACTCGATCTACCAGGCCCGCTTCAACCGCTACCTGCACAACCGCGGCATCAAGGAGACCGACCAGCAGCACGTGTGGGCCTTCCTCGGTGACGGCGAGATGGCCGAGCCCGAGTCCTTGGGCGCCATCGGTGTCGCGGCCCGCGAGGAGCTCGACAACCTGACCTGGGTCATCAACTGCAACCTGCAGCAGCTCGACGGCCCGGTGCGCGGCAACGGCAAGATCATCCAGGAGCTCGAGTCGACCTTCCGCGGCGCCGGCTGGAACGTCATCAAGGTCGTCTGGGGCCGCGAGTGGGACGACCTCCTTGCCCGCGACGTCGACGGCGTGCTCGTCAACAAGATGAACACCACCCCCGACGGCGCCTTCCAGACCTACTCGGTCGAGGACGGCGCCTACATCCGCGACAGCTTCTTCGGCGGCGACCCGCGCCTGCGCAGGATGGTCGAGCACATGAACGACCGGCAGATCCAGAAGCTGCCGCGCGGTGGGCACGACTACCGCAAGGTCTATGCCGCCTTCGACGCCGCCAAGAAGCACGTCGGACAGCCGACGGTGATCCTGGCCAAGACCGTCAAGGGCTGGACGATCGACGCCCTCGAGGGCAAGAACGCCACCCACCAGATGAAGAAGCTGACGCAGGACGACGTCAAGAAGTTCCGCGACCGCCTCTACCTGCCGATCTCCGACCGCGACCTCGAGCGCTCCTACGAGGAGACCGGGGCCGCGCCGTTCTTCCACCCCGGCGCCGACGCACCCGAGATCGAGTACATGATGGAGCGCCGCCAGGCGCTGGGCGGCGCCGTCCCGCGCCGGGTCAACCGGGCCACGGCGCTCACCCTGCCCGGCGACAAGGTCTACTCCGAGCTCAAGCAGGGCTCGGGCAAGAACCCGGTGGCCACCACGATGGCGGTCGTGCGCCTGCTGCGCGACTGGATGAAGGACCCGGAGATCGGCCAGCGGCTCGTCCCGATCGCACCCGACGAGTACCGCACGTTCGGCATGGACTCGATGTTCCCCTCGGCGAAGGTCTACAACCCGCAGGGCCAGCTCTACGAGTCGGTCGACCGCAAGCTGCTGCTGTCCTACAAGGAGTCCCAGCAGGGCCAGATGCTGCACGAGGGCATCTCCGAGGCCGGCGCGATGGCCTCGGCCACCGCCGCGGGATCGGCGTACACCACGCACGGCGAGCACATGATCCCGTTCTACATCTTCTACTCGATGTTCGGCTTCCAGCGCACCGGCGACTCGATCTGGGCGATGGCCGACCAGCTGGCCCGCGGCTTCCTCATCGGCGCGACCGCCGGTCGCACCACGCTGACCGGTGAGGGCCTGCAGCACGCCGACGGCCACTCCCCGCTGCTGGCGGCCACCAACCCGGCGGTCGTGCACTACGACCCGGCCTTCGCCTACGAGATCGGGCACATCATGCGCTCGGGCCTCGAGCGGATGTACGGCACCAGCGAGGAGCACCCCGACGGCGAGAACGTGATCTTCTACCTCACGGTCTACAACGAGCCGGTGCACCAGCCCAAGGAGCCCGACGACGTCGACGTCGAGGGCATCCTCAAGGGCGTGCACAAGGTGTCCACGGCCGACGGCGAGGGCCCCCGGGTCCAGCTGCTGACCTCGGGCGTGGGCTTCCCCTGGGTCGAGAAGGCGCGCCAGCTGCTCGCCGAGGAATGGGGCGTGCAGGCCGACACCTGGTCGGTGACGTCGTGGAACGAGCTGGCCCGCGAGGCCGTCGCCTCGGAGGAGCACAACCTGCTCCACCCGACCGCCGAGCCCCGCACCCCGTTCGTGACCACGGCGCTGTCCGGCCACGACGGCCCGTTCGTCGCGGTGAGCGACTACATGACCGCGGTGCCGATGCAGATCGCTCGCTGGGTCCCCGGCGACTACTGCGTGCTGGGCGCCGACGGGTTCGGCTTCGCCGACACCCGTCCCGCGGCCCGGCGCTTCTTCCACATCGACGCCGAGTCGGTCGTGGTCCGCTCGCTCCAGGCGCTCGCCGACGCCGGCGAGATCGACCCGGGCCTGGTGGAGAAGGCGTTCTCGAAGTACCGCATCGACGACCCGACCGCCGTGAGCGGGGTCAAGCAGGAGGGCGGCGACGCCTGAGCCGGGCCCGTGGCACACGGGTGCGGCGACGACGACGGCCCCGGAGCACCGCTCCGGGGCCGTCGTCACGTCCGAAGGGGCCGCGGGTGCGGGGTACGCCGCTCGGGTCAGGCGCCCGCGTCGGCAGCGGCCAGCGGCACGACGTGGGCCACGGCGCCCGCCGGGCTCGCGGGGCCGTTCCTGAGCAGGCGGCGCCAGCGGGCGCGCGAGTACGTCGCCGGTCGGGTGGTGCGCACGAAGTCGTGCACCACCTCCACGAAGCGTTCGGGGTGGTCCTTGTGCGGGAAGTGCCCGCTGCGCGCGATGATCTCGACGCGTGCCTTCGGCGCCAGTGCGGCTGCGTTGCGCGCGTGGCGCACCGGGATGACGTGGTCGTCGCGGCCCCACACCACGCACATCGGCATCGCCTCGGTCAGGTAGGCGCGGTCGGCCATCGTGACGATCTGGCCCTTCCAGTCCACGACCGCCCGGACCACGTGGCGGATCGCGGCACGCGCGCGCGGGTCCTTGAACGAGTCGTAGATGTCGGCGACCTCGGCGAGGTCGCGGGTGGCCGCGGTCGGCAGCGCGGCGAGCCCGCGGAGCCCGGCCGTCCCCACGTGGCGTACGCCGGGGAGGGTCAGCAGGCCCATCGCCTGGTGGAAGCCGGGCGTGGTGATCGCCCGGATCGCCGGCGTGACCTCCGGGCCCAGCCCGCCCGAGGCGACGAGGATCATCCGCTCGGTCCGCTCGGGGAACTGGTAGGCGAACTGCATCGCGACGCCGCCGCCGAAGCTGTGGCCCACCACCGTGACCTTGTCGATGCCCAGCACCGTCAGCAGGTCGCGCACGCCGTTGGCGTAGCCGCCGACGCTGTAGTCGGCGCGCGGCTTGTCCGAGAGCCCGTGCCCGAGCAGGTCGGGCGCGATGACCGTGTAGTGCTCGGCCAGCCCCTCGATCACCGGCGACCAGGTCGCGTGGTCGCAGCCCAGGCCGTGCAGCAGCAGCAGCACCGGTCCCTGCCCGACCTGCACGAAGGCGCGCTGGTGACCGTGGACGGTGAGATGCTGGACGTGGCGGCGGCTGGGGGGCACCGGTCCTCCTGTCGTGGCGACCGCAGCCGACTCCCCGCCTGGGGGTCGTGAGCACTGCGGTGTCGGGACACCATGTCGCACAATCCCCTTGCACGTAAGGGTTCTCACCCCTTCGCGACCAAAACTTGACCTCCGCGCGGCCGGCGCTGCCCCTCCCCCACGACCATTGACGCGTGGGCAGAGTCGCCGCCCGGCCGGGGACTCAGGCAGGGCGGCGCACTAGCCTGCAGGGGTGGTCGATCCTGCCCCGGCGTCGCGCACCCGCGCCGCCCAGACCCTGCTGCGCTCCACCGGGGCGCTGAGCACGGCCGCGACCGGGCGGATGGAGACGGCGCTGCCGTGGTTCCGCGACCTGGCCGCCGAGCACCGCTCCTGGGTCGGCCTGATCGTGCAGGCCGGCGTGCGCCACTTCGTCGGTTGGTACGCCGAGGACGGCGACAGCGCCCCGTCCGGCGAGGGGGCGCTGGCCTCGTCGGTCTTCGGCGCCGCACCCCGTGCCCTGGCCGGGGTGATCAGTCTGCAGCAGACGGTCGACCTGGTGCGGCTGTCGATCGAGGTGATCGAGGCCAACGTCGACTCGCTGCTGGAGCCGGAGGACGCCCTCGAGGTGCACGCCGCCGTGCTGCGCTACGCCCGCGAGGTCGCCTTCGCCACCGCGGAGGTCTACGCCCGCGCCGCCGAGTCCCGCGGCGCCTGGGACGCGCGGCTCGAGGCGCTCGTGGTCGATGCGGTGCTGCGCGCCGAGGCCGACGAGACCATCGCCTCCCGGGCCAGCGCCCTGGGGTGGCGGGGGCGTGGGCAGGTCGTGGTCGTGCTCGGCAACGCACCCGCGCGGCGCGCGGAGACCGACCTCTTCGAGGAGGCTCGGCGCGCGGCCCAGGCCGCCGGCATGGACGCCCTCGGCGCGGTGCAGGGCGACCGGTTGGTCCTGCTGCTGGGCGGCGTCACGCAGCCGCGCGCCGCTGCCGCCCGCGTCGTGGACGTCTTCGGCGAGGGGCCGGTCGTCGTGGGTCCGGTCGCCGACAGCCTGGACACCGCCCACCTCTCGGCACGAGCCGCAGTCTCCGCGCACCGGGTCGCCGTCGGCTGGCCCGGCGCCCCCCGCCCGGTGCGCGCCGACGAGCTGCTGCCCGAGCGGGCGCTCGGCGGCGACGGCCACGCCCGGCGCCACCTGGTCGAGGAGGTGTACGTGCCGCTGCTGCGCTCGCGCGGCACCCTGACCGCGACCCTGACGGCCTACTTCGAGTCCGGCACCTCGATCGAGGCGACCGCTCGCACCCTCTTCGTGCACGCCAACACCGTGCGCTACCGGTTGCGCCAGGTCGCCGACCTCGTCGGGCTCGACCCCACCGAGGCGCGCGAGGCCTTCACCCTCCAGATCGCGCTGGTGCTCGGGCGCCAGTCTGGTCGCTCCGCCGACAGCTGAGCGACATACCCCCGCCCGTACGCCGCCGCGCGCGTTCGACGCGTCACGTTGTTGTAGGAAACTCACAACGAACGGGGCGCAAAGATCGTCAGTGGCGCTCGTGAGTCGTAGGACCTGCTGCGGCACAGTAGTGCCCGTGCTTGTCATCGTTGCTCCCGGACAGGGAGCCCAGACCCCCGGTTTCCTCCTCCCCTGGCTCGAGGATCCCGGGTTCGCCCGTCGCTTCGAGTGGCTCTCCACCGTCGCGGGCCTCGACCTCGTGCACTACGGCACCGAGGCCGACGCCGACGCGATCCGAGCCACCGAGGTGGCTCAGCCGCTGCTCGTCGCCACCGGCCTGGTGGCCGCGCTCGAGCTGTTCCCCCACCCCAGCGACGCGTTCGAGCGGATCGGCGCCGTCGCCGGCCACAGCGTCGGCGAGATCGGCGCTGCCGCGGGCGCCCGGGTGATCACGGCCGAGCAGGCCATGGTGCTGGTGCGCGAGCGCGGGCTCGCGATGGCGCGAGCAGCCGCGCAGACCCCCACCGGCATGACCGCCGTCCTCGGCGGGGACCGCGACGAGGTGCTCGAGGCGCTCGCCTCCCACGGTCTGACTCCCGCCAACGACAACGGTCCCGGCCAGGTCGTGGCCGCCGGCACCCTCGAGCAGCTGGCCGCCCTCAAGGACGCCCCGCCGGCCAGGGCCCGGCTGATGCCGCTGTCGGTGGCGGGCGCGTTCCACACCCACCACATGGCACCGGCGGTGCAGCACCTCGGCGAGCTGGCGCGCTCGGTCTCGACCCACGACCCGCGCACCCGGCTGATCTCCAACCGCGACGGCCAGGTGGTGCACGACGGCCGCGAGGTGCTGCGCCGGATGGTGGGCCAGATCGCCCACCCGGTGCGCTGGGACCTGTGCCTGGAGACGATGGAGGACCTCGGCGTCACCGGCATCTTGGAGATGCCGCCGGCCGGCACCCTGACCGGCATCGCCAAGCGCGCCCTCAAGGGCGTGGAGACGTTCGCGCTCAAGACCCCCGACCAGCTCGACGACGCGCGGGCCTTCGTCGACAAGCACGGCGAGTCCGCCGGGCTCGACCTCACGCCGACCTGGCGCGTCGTGGTCTCCCCCACCAAGGGCACCTTCCACCTCGACGAGGCCGCCGGCTCCAGCGCCGTGCTGAGCGCCGGTGCACCGATCGGCGACGTCGCCAGCTCGCGCGACCGCGTGGCCATCACCGCCGCCCACGGCGGCCAGGTGGTCGAGTGGCTCGTCGAGGACGGCGACCCGGTCTCCCCGGGCCAGCCGCTGCTGCGCCTGCACCCCGAGGGCGCGGCCTGATGGGCGGCGCGACCCCCCGGCCCGCGCTGCGCCCCTCCGCCGGTGTGGCGCACGCCCGGGTGCTCGGCCTGGGCGCCTACCGGCCCTCCCGGGTGGTCCCGAACTCCGAGGTCGTCACCGGCATCGACTCCACCGACGAGTGGATCCGCCAGCGCTCGGGCATCGAGGAGCGTCGCTGGGCCACCGACGACGAGACCCTGCGGATGATGTCGGTCGAGGCCGCCCGCCGGGCCCTGGCGGACTCCGGGATCGACGCCCGCCAGATCGACTGCGTCGTGGTCGCCACGGTCAGCCACTTCATGCAGACCCCTGCCCTGGCCACCCTGGTCGCCCACGACCTCGGCACCGACCAGGCGGCCGCCTTCGACGTCTCGGCTGCCTGCGCCGGCTTCTGCCACGGCGTCGCGATGGCCTCCGACATGGTCCGTGGCGGCAGCGCGCGCCACGTGCTGGTCATCGGCGCCGAGCGGCTCTCCGAGCAGACCGACCCCTCCGACCGCGGCACCGCCTTCATCTTCGCCGACGGCGCCGGCGCCGCGGTCGTGGGCCCCAGCGACGAGCCGGGCATCGGCCCGGTGGTCTGGGGCTCCGACGGCGAGCAGTACGACCTGATCCGCTCGCGCGAGGACTGGCGCGACGTGCTGACCTCCGACTCCCCGCGCATGCCCCACCTGGTGATGCAGGGCAACGCGGTCTTCCGCTGGGCCTCCTTCCAGATGGCCAAGACCGGGCTGCAGGCCCTCGACCGCGCCGGCATCGGGGTCGACGACCTCGACTGCTTCGTGCCGCACCAGGCCAACAACCGCATCACCGACGCCATGGCCCGCGCGATGAAGCTGCCCGACAGCGTCGCCATCGCCCGCGACATCGTCCACCAGGGCAACACCTCGGCCGCCTCCATCCCGCTCGCGCTCGACCGGATGCGCGAGGAGGGCCAGGCGCGCTCGGGCGACACCGCACTGCTCATCGCCTTCGGCGCCGGCCTGGCGTACGCCGCCCAGGTCGTCGTCCTGCCCTGATCCGCCCGCACCGTCCAGCACCACCCAACAAGAAACAAGGAGACAGCCTGCACATGGCCACCACCGAAGAGATCCGCACCGACCTCGCCGAGATCGTCAACGAGGTCGCCGGCGTCGAGACCGACGACGTCCAGCTCGACAAGTCCTTCGTCGACGACCTCGACGTCGACTCCCTGTCCATGGTCGAGGTCGTCGTGGCCGCCGAGGAGAAGTTCGGCGTCTCGATCCCCGACGACGAGGTCAAGAACCTCAAGACCGTGGGCGACGCCGTCGCCTACATCGAGCGCGCCCAGGCCTGAGCCGGTTGTCGGCGGCCGCCCCTGGCGGCCGCCGACCCCGCACCACCCAGCACCAGCACCAGCACCAGCACCCACCCCCTCCACGTAAGGACACCCACGCATGTCGTCGAAGCGAGTCGTCGTCACCGGTCTCGGGGTCACCTCCCCGGTCGGCGGAGACGTGCCCAGCACCTGGGACGCTCTCGTCAACGGACGTTCCGGCGTCCGACCACTGACCCAGGACTGGGCCGAGACCCTGCCCGTGCGCATCGCGGGCACCGCCGCCGTCGAGCCCACCGACGTGCTCGAGCGGGTCAAGGCCAGGCGCTGGGACCGCTCCACCCAGCTGGCGATGATCGCGGCCACCGAGGCGTGGGGCGACGCCGGCTTCGCCGACCTCGCCGACGGTGACGGCCCCGACGGCGACCGGGTCGGCGTCGCGTTCGCCTCGGGCATCGGCGGCGTCACCACCCTGCTCGCCAACTACGACGCGCTGCTCGAGAAGGGCCCCCGACGGGTCTCGCCCCTCGCGGTCCCGATGCTGATGCCCAACGCCCCCGCGGCCAGCGTCAGCCTGGCCTTCGGCGCCCGGGCCTTCGCCAGCACCCCGGTCTCGGCATGCGCCTCCGGCAACGAGGCGATCTCGTTGGCCCTCGACCAGATCCGCCTGGGTCGCGCCGACGTCGTGGTCGCCGGCGGCACCGAGGCCGCCATCCACCCGCTCAACATCGCCGCGTTCGCCAACATGATGGCGCTCTCGAAGAGCACCGCCGACCCGACCACGGTCTCGCGTCCCTGGGACACCGGCCGTGACGGCTTCGTCCTGGGCGAGGGCGCCGGCGCGCTGGTGCTGGAGTCCGAGGAGCACGCACTGGCCCGCGGCGCCCGGATCTACGCCGTCGTGATGGGTGCCGGCGTGACCGCCGACTCCCACGACATCGCCCAGCCCGACCCCGAGGGCCGCGGCGGCACCCGGGCCATCGCCCGTGCCCTGCACGAGGGAGAGGTCGACCCCACCGACGTGGTGCACGTCAACGCGCACGCCACCTCGACCCCGCTGGGCGACATCGCCGAGGGGCTGATGCTGCACGCGACCCTCGGCGCGCACGCCACCGACGTGGTGGTGACCTCGACGAAGTCGATGACCGGGCACCTGCTGGGCGGCGCCGGGGCCGTGGAGGCGGTGGCCACCGTGATGGCCCTGCACCACCGCACCTCGCCGCCCACCATCAACCTCGACGAGCAGGACCCGGCCGTCGACCTCGACATCGCCACCAAGGCCCGCGACCTGCCGCTGGGCGACATCGTCGCGCTCAACAACTCGTTCGGCTTCGGCGGCGCGAACGTCGCCGTCGCCTTCGGCAGCGCCTGAGACCAGGAGACCACCACGTGAGCACCGCGAGCACCGCCCCTTCTCCGCCCGCCGCGAAGCCGGCCAAGCTCCCCCGCGAGCAGGACCCGCGCCACCCCCGGCACCGGCTGGGGGCGCTGCTCGACGAGGGCTCCCTCGAGCTGATCACTCCCGACGACGAGTCCGGCATGCTGGCGGCGGTCGGCACGGTCGGTGGGGCGCCCGTGGTGGCCTTCTGCTCCGACGCCACCGTGATGGGCGGGGCGATGGGCGACCAGGGCTGCCGCGTGGTCGTCGACGCCTACCACCGCGCCATGACCGACCGGATCCCGATCATCGGGCTGTGGCACTCCGGGGGCGCCCGCCTCGCCGAGGGCGTGCTCAGCCTGCACGCCGTGGGCCGCATCTTCCAGGTGATGACGCAGGCCTCGGGACGCATTCCCCAGGTCTCGGTCGTGCTCGGCCCGGCGGCGGGCGGCGCGGCGTACGGGCCGGCGCTGACCGATGTCGTCATCCTGGGGCCGGAGGGACGGATCTTCGTCACCGGCCCCGACGTGGTGCGCTCGGTGACCGGCGAGGACGTCGACATGCTGCGTCTGGGCGGGCCCGAGCCGCACGGTCGCCGCTCGGGCGTCGTGCACGTGCTCACCGACTCCGAGCACGACGCGCTCCAGCGCGCCCGCAACATCGCGAACCTGCTCGGTGCCCAGGGCAGCCTGCGGGTCGCCGACGTCGAGGACCGCGACCTGGCCGCCGTCCTGCCCGAGTCGAAGAAGCGCGCCTACGACGTGCACCCGCTGGTGGAGCAGGTGCTCGACGAGGGCACCGTGGAGGAGCTGCACGCCCGCTGGGCCCCCAACATCGTCACCGCGCTCGGCCGCTTCGGCGGCCGCACCGTCGGGGTCGTGGCCAACAACCCGCTGCGCCTGGGCGGCTGCCTGGACTCGCTGTCGGCCGAGAAGGCGAGTCGCTTCGTGCGCATGTGCGACGCCTTCGGCATCCCGCTGGTGGTGCTCGTCGACGTGCCCGGCTACCTGCCGGGCGTGGGCCAGGAGTGGGACGGTGTCGTGCGCCGCGGCGCCAAGCTGCTGCACGCGTTCGGCGAGTGCGTGGTCCCGCGCGTGACCCTGGTGACCCGCAAGACGTACGGCGGCGCCTACATCGCCATGAACGCGCGCTCGCTGGGCGCCACGAAGGTCTTCGCCTGGCCCGGAGCCGAGGTCGCGGTGATGGGGGCCGTCGCCGCGGTGCGCATCCTGCACCGCCGGCGCCTCGCCGAGGTCTCCCCCGAGATCCGCCCCGCGCTCGAGGCCGAGCTCGCCGCCGAGCACGAGCGGATCGCCGGTGGCGTGGAGCGCGCGGTCGAGATCGGCGTGGTCGACGAGGTCGTCGAGCCCGCAGCCACCCGCTCCGCGATCGCGCGGGCGATCGACGAGGCGGTCCAGAGCGTCGGCGTACGCCGCGGGGCGCACGGCAACATCCCGCTCTGAGGCTCCTGCGCCTCCACGACCCCCGCGCTCTGCGCGGCGCTGTGACGCACGTAACGTTCGGCGCGCACCTGCGTTGAGCCTACGACGTCTCTCGTGGAGGACCGCATGACGACCAGGACCCGCTCGCTCGCCGCACCCCTCGCCGCCACCTCGGCGGCCCTGCTCACCGCCGGCCTGCTCGCCGGATCGGTGACTCCGGCCGCGGCCCACACCGGCACGGATGCGCACGACATGTCGGAGCACGCCCGCACCTGGGCCAAGGACCAGGTGCTGCGGCCCGGCTGCCGCTCCTACACCTACCGCTACAAGGTGAGTCCGCCCAGCGACCAGGCGTGGGGACTGGAGACCTTCCTGGTCGGCCCAGGTGGCGACAGCGTCGCCTCGGGCGCGCTGCACAGCGGTTCCGACCGTCGCAAGGGGCGCGACACGTTCGAGTTCTGCAGCACCTCCACGCGGCCGGGCAAGTTCAAGATCCGTGCGAAGCTGACCTACTACGTCGGCTACACCGCACACGACGGCTGGGCCGACCGCACCAGGTTCCGCCTGCGCCGACGCTGAGCGGGCCGCTCAGACGACCTGGTGCAGCCAGCGCACGGGGGCGCCGTCCCCCGCGTGGCGGAACGTCTCGAGCTCGTCGTCCCACGGCTTGCCGAGCAGCTTGTCGATCTCGACGAGCAGCGTGGTGTCACCGAGGGCGGCCTTGACCACGGCGGCCTTGAGCCGGTCCTCGGGGATCATGATGTCGCCGTGCATCCCGGTCACGGCGTGGTAGACGCCGAGGTCGGGGGTGCAGGAGTAGCGACTGCCCTCGACACCGGGGCTGGGCTCCTCGGTGATCTCGAAGCGCAGGTGGTTCCAACCGCGCAGCGCCGACGCGATCGCGGCGGCCGAGCCCACGGCACCGGCCCAGGAGAGCTCAGCGCGGTAGCTGCCGCTCTGAGCCGGCTGGGGAGTCCAGTCCAGGCTCACAGGCATGCCGAGCACGCCGCCCACGGCCCACTCGATGTGGGGGCACAGCGCGGAGGGTGCTGAATGGACGTAGAGCACGCCCCTCGTCGCGGTGCGGGTGGCAGTCGTTGCGGTCACCGTGACCTCCTTCATCTCCGGCGCGAGGTACGCCTTCCCCAGCGGTCTCGTCAGGAGTCTCGAAGGATCGAGTGACACGTATGTGGTTTGGGACCATTGTGGCTCATGATACGCCCGAGCACCAGTCCCCGGGCCGTGTCGGCACCCGTCGTCAGGCTGGCGCCGCTGCGCCGGCACCGCGACGCGGTCCGAGGCCCAGCAGGGTCCCCAGCACCTCCTCGACCACCCCGAGCCCACCGAGGTGGCTCTCGCCCTCGATGACGGTGAGCACGGCGTCGGGAAGCCGGTCCACGACGTGCCGGCCGTGGCGCAGCGGCACGATGTGGTCGTCGTCGCCGTGCCACCAGCGCACCGGCACCCGCACGTCGGCAGGCGCGAAGCCCCAGTCGCGGCAGAACAGCAGCAGGTCGCTGATCGGCGCCGTGGACTGGAACCGGTTGCCGTTGAGCAGGTCGTCGACGAACATCGCGCGGAACTCCGGGCGCGACAGCAGGTTCTTGTCCCCGGGGGGCTGCACGGCGGCGTAGAGGTCGAGGAAGGTCCCCGCCACCGGCCTGGCCAGCCTGACGAACTGGTTCACCGCCACGCCCAGCGGCACCCGCCCCAGCGCGAGCAGCGGAGACAGGCGCACGGCCAGGCTGATCGCGCCGCCCGCTGCGGCGTCCGGGCCCACCGTGGGAGCCACCCCGCCGAGCACCGCGATGCCGTGCACCCGCTCGGGCATCGCAGCACCTGCAGCGAGCACGTAGGGACCTCCCCCGGAGAGCCCCACGAGGTGGGCGGAGTCGACCCCCAGCGCGTCGAGCAGGTGCTCCAGGTCGTGGGTCCAGTCGAGCACGTCGCGGTAGAGGTGAGGAGTCGAGGACCCGATGCCCGGGCGGTCGACACCGATGATCCGCAGTCCCTGCTCGAGCGCGAGACGACGCGCCTCCACCGGCACCTGCCGGCGAGCACCCGGCGTCCCGTGCATCCAGACCACGGCCCGCCCCCGTGGAGCGCCGTACTCGGCGAAGCTGAGCCGCCGCCCTCCACGCACCGCCACACTGCCCTCCAGGGCAGGTCTGTCCAGGGTCGGAGGAGCACTCATCCGCCCATCATGCCACCGAGCACGACCAGAACGAGAACGTGTTCTCTATTGAGCTGCGAGGCGACCGCGATGCCCTACGCTCCTGCCATGTCGCAGCAGCACGCCGGTCGAGGCCTCGGGGTCGTGCCGGGCCGGCTGTGGCGTCGCGGCGTCGTCGCCCTCGCCACCGTGGGGGCACTGCTCTTCCTCTGGTGGTTCGTCACCAACCCATCGGCCCTGCCCACCCGCGAGGGACACGTCACAGCCGTCACCCCGGCCGGCAAGCCTGTCTTCGTGGGCGTCTGGAGCACCACCGGCGACTTCGGGCGCACGCTGCAGGTGGCCGGCGTGCACCTGCGTGCCGATGCCACGGTCGCTGTCGGGCTCGAGCCGCTGCTGTGCCGCGACGGCTCCGTGGGCGTCACCAGCGACCCCGCCCCCTTCTGTCGCGAGCTGCTCGACCCGGCCGGGGCCACGCTCGGGCCCGGAGACTCGCTGGTGGTCCGGGTCGTGGCCGAGGAGCCGGGCGCGGTCTACCTCGACCGTCCCTCGGTCGCCTTCCGGGAGGGCCCGCGGAGGGGCAACCGGGAGGCCGGCACCGAGACGGTCCTGGCGATCGTCAGGCCCTGAGCGCGTCGATCTCTCGTGGAGGGCCCCTCCGGCTCAGCCTCGCTCGGCCCTCTCGAGCAGCGCCGCACGCTCGGCGGCGTCGGTGATCTCGTCGGCGTCGATCGCGTCGGTGCGGTGGAACCACGCCAACGCGTCGGTGGTGCGCCCGGCGGCCTCGAGGGTGTCGGCGTAGGCGTAGCGCAACCGCACGACCCACGGAGCCCGACTCTTCGACAGCAGCGGCGCCAGCTCGAGGGTGCGCAGCGCGGCGTCCATCTGACCCATGTCACGACGCGCACCGGCCTCCACGATGGTCATCTCGGCCTTGGCCTCGGACTCGAAGTTGGCCACCGACGGGCTCTTCGCGAGCTTGAGCGCCTGGTCGGGCTGACCCAGCGCCCGGTGACAGTCGGCGATGATCGGCAGGTAGGCGGTGGCACCGTTCATCCGCTTGGCCGCACGCAGGTCGGCCAGCGCCTCGGCGTAGTGACCGGCCGCGTACGCCGCCTCGCCCGCGGCCTCACGCACCACGGCCAACCGTGGCGCCCGGGCACGCGCGGCCAGGGTGTGCTGGTAGGCGGTCTCGGGGTCCTCGTCGATGAGCGCCCCCGCGGCCGCGAGGTGCCGCGCCACCCGGGCAGCCAGCTTCTCGGGCAGGCCCTTGAGCTGCGCGATCACCGCGCGGTCGAGCTCCTTGCCGGTGATGTCCTCCGGCAGCTCGGGACCGTCGTACACCGCCTGGTCGGCGGACCGGGGCGCCTCCTTCTCCACCGAGCGACCGCTGCCCGCACCCCGCGGACCCGACTTGCGGTCACGGGACGGACCGCCGCGACCGCCGCGGGAGTCCCGGTCACCGCGCGAGTCACGGGAGTCAGGGCGACCACCACGCTCGCCACGGCCCTCCGAGGACCTGCTCGAGGACGGGCGACCGCCTCCGGTGGGACGCCCACCCGCGGGGCGACCGCCGGTGGGGCGCTGGTTGCGACGCTGCTCAGCCACGGGGATGCTCCTTCGTCGACCCGGAGGTCTGGGGTAAATGCACGTAGGGGCCACCTTGCGGTGGCCCCTACGGAGTGTATGTCCGGCGGCGTCCTACTCTCCCACAACCTCTCGGTTGCAGTACCATCGGCGCTGAAAGGCTTAACTTCCGGGTTCGGGATGGGACCGGGTGTTTCCCTTTCGCTATGGCCGCCGTAACTCTTGCGGCACACATGCCCAGGGGGTTGTCACTGGGGTGTGTGTACCAAGCCATTATTCACATGTGGTCATGCGTGTGTTTGTGTGTGGTGGATTCGTGGACGCGAGCAGCTTTGTAGGTTCAGCTGAGTGGTTGTGGGACAAGCCCTCGGCCTATTAGTACCGGTCGGCTAGGCATTGCTGCTGTACACCTCCGGCCTATCAACCCAGTGTTCTGCTGGGGGCCTTACCCGGTTGACCCGGTGGGAAACCTCATCTTGAAACGTGCTTCCCGCTTAGATGCATTCAGCGGTTATCACTTCCGAACGTAGCTAACCAGCCGTGCCCCTGGCGGGACAACTGGCACACCAGAGGTTCGTCCATCCCGGTCCTCTCGTACTAGGGACAGCCTTTCTCAAGTTTCCTGCGCGCGCGGCGGATAGGGACCGAACTGTCTCACGACGTTCTAAACCCAGCTCGCGTGCCGCTTTAATGGGCGAACAGCCCAACCCTTGGGACCTACTCCAGCCCCAGGATGCGACGAGCCGACATCGAGGTGCCAAACCATCCCGTCGATATGGACTCTTGGGGAAGATCAGCCTGTTATCCCCGGGGTACCTTTTATCCGTTGAGCGACGTCGCTTCCACATGCCGACGCCGGATCACTAGTTCCGACTTTCGTCCCTGCTCGACATGTCTGTCTCACAGTCAAGCTCCCTTGTGCACTTACACTCGCCACCTGATTGCCAACCAGGCTGAGGGAACCTTTGAGCGCCTCCGTTACTCTTTAGGAGGCAACCGCCCCAGTTAAACTACCCATCAGGCACTGTCCCTGATCCGGATAACGGACCTAGGTTAGACATCTAGTACGACCAGAGTGGTATTTCAACGATGACTCCACACTCACTGGCGTGAATGCTTCACAGTCTCCCACCTATCCTACACAAGCCGAACCAAACACCAATACCAAACTATAGTAAAGGTCCCGGGGTCTTTCCGTCCTGCCGCGCGTAACGAGCATCTTTACTCGTAGTGCAATTTCGCCGAGTCCACGGTTGAGACAGCGCCCAAGTCGTTACTCCATTCGTGCAGGTCGGAACTTACCCGACAAGGAATTTCGCTACCTTAGGATGGTTATAGTTACCACCGCCGTTTACTGGGGCTTAAATTCTCCGCTTCGGTATTGCTACCTAACAGGTCCTCTTAACCTTCCAGCACCGGGCAGGAGTCAGTCCGTATACATCGTCTTACAACTTCGCACGGACCTGTGTTTTTAGTAAACAGTCGCTTGGGCCTGGTCTCTGCGGCCCTTCCCGCTCCCACCGCTGGGGTGTTCACGTTCCGGGCCCCCCTTCTCCCGAAGTTACGGGGGCATTTTGCCGAGTTCCTTAACCGTGGTTCGCTCGATCGCCTTAGTATTCTCTACCTGATCACCTGAGTCGGTTTGGGGTACGGGCGGCGCATAGCTCGCTAGAGGTTTTTCTCGACAGCATAGGATCATCCACTTCCCCCCAACGGGGTCCCCATCACATCTCAGGCCCGACATCGAAGTCAGAGATCCGGATTTGCCTAGATCTCGCCCTACATGCTTAGCCGTACACAACCATCGGTACGGTTGGACTACCTTCCTGCGTCACCCCATCGCTTGACTACTACCAGTTCGGGTCCCACGCTACGCTCACCCGCCTCGCCCCGAAGGGTCCGGTCGGATGAGTTTCAGATGGTTAGCATCACCAGGTTCGTCATGGGCGCTACTTTGCCGGTACGGGAATATCAACCCGTTGTCCATCGACTACGCCTGTCGGCCTCGCCTTAGGTCCCGACTTACCCAGGGCAGATTAGCTTGACCCTGGAACCCTTGATCATTCGGCGCACGTGTTTCTCACACGTGATTCGCTACTCATGCCTGCATTCTCACTCGTGTCGCATCCACACCTGGATCACTCCGGCGCTTCACTCGCGACACGACGCTCCCCTACCCATCCACACACCTGAACACCCATCGAGTGGGTGCTGGGCTTGCATGAATGCCATAGCTTCGGCGGATGACTTGAGCCCCGCTACATTGTCGGCGCGGAATCACTTGACCAGTGAGCTATTACGCACTCTTTCAAGGGTGGCTGCTTCCAAGCCAACCTCCTGGTTGTCACTGCGACTCCACATCCTTTTCCACTTAGTCACCGCTTAGGGGCCTTAGCTGATGGTCTGGGCTGTTTCCCTCTCGACTACGGAGCTTATCCCCCGCAGTCTCACTGCTGCGCTCTCACTTACCGGCATTCGGAGTTTGGTTAACGTCAGTAACCTGGTCGGGCCCATCGGCTATCCAGTGCTCTACCTCCGGCAAGAAACACACAACGCTGCACCTAAATGCATTTCGGGGAGAACCAGCTATCACGAAGTTTGATTGGCCTTTCACCCCTATCCACAGGTCATCCCCTCAGTTTTCAACCTAAGTGGGTTCGGTCCTCCACGCGGTCTTACCCGCGCTTCAACCTGCCCATGGATAGATCACTTCGCTTCGGGTCTTGATCGCGCTACTCAAACGCCCTATTCGGACTCGCTTTCGCTACGGCTTCCCCACACGGGTTAACCTCGCAACACAACGCAAACTCGCAGGCTCATTCTTCAAAAGGCACGCCGTCACCCCGTCACACAAGTGTGAGCAAGGCTCCGACGGATTGTAGGCACACGGTTTCAGGTACTATTTCACTCCCCGCCAGGGGTACTTTTCACCTTTCCCTCACGGTACTTGTCCGCTATCGGTCATCAAGGAGTATTTAGGCTTAACGGGTGGTCCCGCCAGATTCACACGGAATTTCAGGGGTTCCGTGTTACTTGGGATAACGCATCACAGCTCGCGACTTACACTTACGGGGCTATCACCCTCTACGGCGCCACTTTCCAGCGGACTTCAACTTCACCACGAGTTTCTTACTGTGCGGTAGGCCGGCAGACCCACCCATACGATCCCACAACCCCACATACACAACCCCTGCCGGGTATCACATGTACGTGGTTTGGCCTCATCCGATTTCGCTCGCCACTACTCTCGGAATCACTATTGTTTTCTCTTCCTGTGGGTACTGAGATGTTTCACTTCCCCACGTTCCCTCCACACACCCTATATATTCAGGCGCGGGTAACTGGACATGACTCCAGCTGGGTTTCCCCATTCGGACACCCCCGGATCACAGCTTGGTTGCCAACTCCCCAGGGCTTATCGCAGGCTCCTACGTCCTTCATCGGCTCTTGATGCCAAGGCATCCACCATGTGCCCTTCATAGCTTGTCTCACAAACACTCAACAAAAACTACAAAGACTAGAATTAATTACATCTAGAAAGACACGACACCCACACCCACCCCACACAAGGGCAGATGCAACGCATCGCATCAGATGCTCGCGTCCACTATCCAATTCACAAACAACCAGCCCACCAAGCCCCCACACCCACCATCCGGCAGACCTGGGATACCAGGAGGCACCTCGAGCAACCAGTCACCTGATCCCTCAAAGCTCAACAGTGTGCCAACCCCACCCCGACGAACAGAAGCCTCCAGGTTCCACACCCCCACCAGCGCCCCCGAAGAGACACCAGCACGAGCAGTACTGAGAAGACCCCGCCCACCAGGACGAAGCATCATCGACGATTCCACTAGTGAACACCACCATGCGCACCAGAACAGGCGTCTGGCATCGGGGCGTGTGCTCCTTAGAAAGGAGGTGATCCAGCCGCACCTTCCGGTACGGCTACCTTGTTACGACTTCGTCCCAATCGCCAGCCCCACCTTCGACGGCTCCCTCCCACAAGGGGTTAGGCCACCGGCTTCGGGTGTTGCCGACTTTCGTGACGTGACGGGCGGTGTGTACAAGGCCCGGGAACGTATTCACCGCAGCGTTGCTGATCTGCGATTACTAGCGACTCCGACTTCATGGGGTCGAGTTGCAGACCCCAATCCGAACTGAGACCGGCTTTTTGGGATTCGCTCCCCCTCACGGGATCGCAGCCCTTTGTACCGGCCATTGTAGCATGCGTGAAGCCCTGGACATAAGGGGCATGATGACTTGACGTCATCCCCACCTTCCTCCGAGTTGACCCCGGCAGTCTCCTATGAGTCCCCAACACCTGAAGGCTTGCTGGCAACATAGGACGAGGGTTGCGCTCGTTGCGGGACTTAACCCAACATCTCACGACACGAGCTGACGACAGCCATGCACCACCTGTACACCGACTAAAAGGGGCCATATCTCTACAGCTTTCCGGTGTATGTCAAACCCAGGTAAGGTTCTTCGCGTTGCATCGAATTAATCCGCATGCTCCGCCGCTTGTGCGGGCCCCCGTCAATTCCTTTGAGTTTTAGCCTTGCGGCCGTACTCCCCAGGCGGGGCGCTTAATGCGTTAGCTGCGGCACGGAATCCGTGGAATGGACCCCACACCTAGCGCCCAACGTTTACGGTGTGGACTACCAGGGTATCTAATCCTGTTCGCTCCCCACACTTTCGCTCCTCAGCGTCAGGTAATTCCCAGAGAACCGCCTTCGCCACCGGTGTTCCTCCTGATATCTGCGCATTTCACCGCTACACCAGGAATTCCGTTCTCCCCTGAATACCTCTAGTCTGCCCGTATCGGAAGCAAGCACTGAGTTAAGCCCAGTGTTTTCACTCCCGACGCGACAAACCGCCTACGAGCCCTTTACGCCCAATAATTCCGGACAACGCTCGCACCCTACGTATTACCGCGGCTGCTGGCACGTAGTTGGCCGGTGCTTCTTCTGTAGGTACCGTCACTTGCGCTTCGTCCCTACTGAAAGAGGTTTACAACCCGAAGGCCGTCATCCCTCACGCGGCGTTGCTGGATCAGGCTTCCGCCCATTGTCCAATATTCCCCACTGCTGCCTCCCGTAGGAGTCTGGGCCGTGTCTCAGTCCCAGTGTGGCCGGTCACCCTCTCAGGCCGGCTACCCGTCGAAGCCTTGGTAGGCCATTACCCCACCAACAAGCTGATAGGCCGCGAGCACATCCCCCACCGAAAAACTTTCCACCACCATCACATGCGTGAAGCGGTCATATCCGGTATTAGACCCCGTTTCCGAGGCTTATCCCGAAGTGAAGGGCAGATTACTCACGTGTTACTCACCCGTTCGCCGCTCGTGTACCCCGAAGGGCCTTACCGCTCGACTTGCATGTGTTAAGCACGCCGCCAGCGTTCGTCCTGAGCCAGGATCAAACTCTCCGTTGAAAAACAACACCACACCAACCCCAAAAGAGCCAGTGCAGAAAAAGAGATGCCTGACAAGAGAACAAAACTGACAATTGCCAGAATCATCGTCTTACCAAAGAAACCATCAACCACCCACAACCCTCGAAAGAGCCATGCATGATCGACGGGGCATAACAAACTAATTCGTCGACTATGACACACTGTTGAGTTCTCAAGAATCAGACGCACACCGTCCCAGCACCTCTCGGCACCAGCGGCGGGGCTCTGCGCCCTGCAACGCGGCGAACCGCGATGTGGAGCTGTGGTCGTCCTGGGGCCGGGAGCCCGGCCAGACCGGCCTTGCTCCCCGCCGCTCCCTGGCGACATGGAAAACATTAGGCGAACGGTTGCCGCACGACAAATCGAGTCGGGGTGACGCGGAGCACATCGGCGTTTGTGCAGGTCAGCCGGGGTGCAGCCGCTCGACGAGGGCCGGAGGCAGCAGATCGCGGGTGTCCGCGGTCGTGCGGCACCCGGCCAGGCGCATCGCCTCGACGGTCTCGGTGAGGAGTGCGGCATGCAGCCGCGCCACACCGGCCTCTCCGTCGACCAGCGCGTGCAGGACCGGGCGGCCCACGAAGACCCCGTCGGCTCCGGCGGCCAGCGCGGTGAGGACGTCGAGCCCGCAGCGCACTCCCCCGTCGACGTACACCTCGGCCTCGTCGCCGACCGCGCGCCGCACCTCGGGCAGGGCGGCCGCGGTGCTGAGGCTGCGGTCGAGCTGACGACCACCGTGCGTCGAGACCCAGACACCGGCGGCGCCGGCCTGCACACAACGGCGTGCGTCGTCGCCGCGCAGCACTCCCTTGACCACCACGGGGAGCCCGGTGCGCTCGCGCAGCCAGTCGATGTCGTGCGGTCCGAGGTCGAGGGCCTTCTCGGAACCGGGCTGGTCGTCGTAGCCGGGATCGAAGTTGATCCGGGTCCACTGGGGGTCGGCGACATCCCAGATCAAGGCATTCGAGGGGTGCCAGGCGGCCACCACCGGGGTGTCGACCGTCAGGACGACGGCAGTCGCACCGGCGGCGACCGCCCGGTCGAGCAACGGGCCGGCCAACGTGCGGTCGGAGGGCAGGTAGACCTGCAGCCACCAGGTGACCCCGGTGGCGGCGATGTCGTCGAAGGTGCTGCCCGCGTTGCTCGAGACCACCATCACCGCGCCGGCGGCCGCGGAGGCACGCGCGGTGGCCACCTCCCCGTCGGGGTGCACGGCGCGCTGCAGCGAGGTCGGTGCCACGCCCCACGGCACCCGGGCCGAGCGGCCGAGCAGCTCGACCGACGGGTCGACGTCGGTGACGTCGCGCAGCACGTGCGGTCGCAGCCGCAGCTCGCCCCAGGCCGCGGACGCCTCACCGGCGGTCACGCCGGCGCCCGCGCCGTGCTCGACGTACTCGCGCAGCGGCGTGGGCATCGACCCGGCCGCGCGGGCGGCCAGGCCACCCAACCAGCTGCTGCTCCCCGCGTCGTCCACCTCAGACGACCTCGACGCCCTTGAAGCTCTTCTTGCCCTTGCGCAGCACCAGCCAGGTGCCACCCAGCAGGTCGTCGGCGCCCGGCACCCGGTCGGGGTCCTCGACGCGCACGTTGTTGAGGTAGGCGCCGCCCTCGCCCACCGTGCGTCGCGCGTCACCCTTGCTCCTGGCCAGCCCGGTCTCGACGAGCAGGTCGACGACGGAAGGCAGACCGCCCGCCGACTCGAGCCGCAGCACCCCGGTCTCGCGCAGCGCCGCGCCCAGGGTCTCGGGGCTCAGCTCGCCCATCTCGCCACCGCCGAAGAGTGCGGCGGAGGCGGCCTGGATGCGCGCGGTCTCCTCGGCTCCGTGCACGAGCGTGGTCATCTCCTCGGCCAGCGTCTTCTGACCCGCCCGCAGGAACGGCTTCTCGGCGTGCGCCGCCTCGAGCTCCTCGATGCGCGCCCGGTCGAGGAAGGTGAACAGGCGCAGCAGCTCGCCGACCTTCTCGTCCTCGACGTTGAGCCAGAACTGGTAGAAGGCGTAGGGCGAGAGCATCTCGGGGTCCAGCCACAGGGCCCCGCCCTCGCTCTTGCCGTACTTGGTGCCGTCGGCCCGCGTCACCAGCGGGGTGACGAAGGCGTGCACGCGCTCGCCGTCGGCGCGGCGTACCAGCTCGACTCCGCCGGTGATGTTGCCCCACTGGTCGGAGCCGCCGAGCTGCAGGGAGACGCCGTGCTCGCGGTGCAGGTGCAGGTAGTCCATCGACTGCAGCAGGATGTAGGAGAACTCGGTGTAGCTGATGCCGTCCTCGAGCCGGTTGCGCACCACGTCGCGGGCCAGCATCCGGTTGACCGGGAAGTGCTTGCCGATGTCGCGCAGGAAGTCGATCGCGGAGACACCGGCGGTCCAGTCGAGGTTGTTGACCATCGTGGCGGCGTTCTCGCCCTCGAACGAGAGGAACGGCTCGACCTGCCGGCGGATCCGCTGGACCCACTCGGCCACGGTCTCGAGGGTGTTGAGGGTGCGCTCGCCGGAGTCGCGGGGGTCGCCGATCATGCCGGTCGAGCCGCCGACGAGCACGAAGGGCGTGTGGCCGGCGCGCTGCAGGCGCATCGCCGTGACGATCTGCAGGAGGTTGCCCATGTGCAGGCTCGGCGCGGTGGGGTCGAAGCCGACGTAGTAGCGGACGCTGTCCTCCTCGAGCGCCGCGCGCAGCGCGTCGCGGTCCGTCGAGTGGGCGACGAGGCCGCGCCACTCGAGGTCGTCGAGGAGGGTGGGGTCGATGCTCACGTCTGGTGCCTTCTCCGCTGCGGGGCGCGGACGCGCAGTCCGCCGGACGACGCCAAGCCTGCCTCATCGCCGATCGGGGCGGCCACCGGGTTCACGACCGGTCGGCCCGGGGCTCACCGCGGCCGGACGCCCTATCCTCGTGCGCATGGAGGTCGAGCAGGCGTGATCGCTGGTAGGTACACGCTCGAGCGGGAGATCGGTCGCGGCGGGATGGGCGCGGTGTGGCTCGGACGCGACGAGATGCTCGGCCGGCCCGTGGCGCTCAAGCGGCTGGGGGCCGTGCCGGGCCAGGATCCCGACGACCGGGAGCGTGCCGAGCGCGCCGAGCGCGAGGCCCGCCTCGCCGCGCGACTGAGCCATCCCCACGTGGTGGCCGTCTACGACCTCGTCGAGCAGGACGACCAGCAGTACCTCGTGATGGAGCACGTCGACGGCACCAACCTCTCCGGCTACCTGCGCGCCGAGGGCCCCCTCTCGCCCGACCGGGCCGCGCAGCTGCTGGGCCAGGCGGCCGAAGCGCTGGCCGCGGCCCACGAGGCGGGGATCGTGCACCGCGACGTCAAGCCCTCCAACATGCTGGTCACCGCCGACGGGCAGGTGAAGCTCTCGGACTTCGGCATCGCGCGCGCCGAGGCCGACCCGTCCCTGACCCAGACCGGGCTGGTGACCGGCTCCCCCGCCTACCTGGCGCCGGAGGTGGCGTCGGGGGCCACGGCCACTGCACGCAGCGACGTCTGGTCGCTGGGAGCCTCTCTCTTCCACGCCCTGGCCGGCCACCCGCCGTACGAGGTGGGCGACAACGTGCTCGGGGCGCTCTACCGGATCGTGCACGAGGAGCCCCCGCGCGTCGACGAGCCGGGATGGCTCGGGCCGCTGCTGCGGGCCACGATGTGCCGCGACCCCGAGCAGCGCTGGGACATGGCCACCGTGCGCGACGTGCTGCAGCAGGGTCCGGGAGCCGCCGGGCCCCTCCCTCCCCCGCCGTCCGGTGACGACACCCGGTCGATGGAGGAGATCGCGCCGGTCAACACCGGGGCGCAGCCCACCGTCATCCCAGGCTCCGGCGCGACCTCCGGGACCCCCGGCGCCCCGGAGCGACGACGCCGTGCGGCCGCTCTCGCGCCGGTGGCGCTGGGTGCTGCGGTGGTGGCCGTGGTCGTGGTCATCGCCTTCGCGGTCGGCCAGGGCCGCGACCCCGGCGACGAAGGGCCCGCCGCCGCGGGGCCGAGCCCGGGACCGACCTCGAGCAGCGCTCCCGACGAACCGACCCCGTCGCCGACCTCGTCGCCGACCGAGGGTCCCACCGCCGCGGACATCGAGGAGTTCGCGGCCGACTACGTGCAGATCGCCGCGGCCGACCCCGGTGCGGGCTACGCCATGCTCACCCCGGCCTACCAGCGAGCCAGCGGGCGGCTCCAGGGCTACACCGGCTTCTGGGGCAGCGTGCGCGAGGTGCGCGACTTCGAGATGGTGGGGGCCGATCCCGAGGCCGGGACCGCCACCTACACCTACACCTACCGGCGCGCGGGCACGGGCACGGTCACCGAGACCGTCGAGCTCACGCTGCGGGAGCAGCCGGACGGCGGGTTCCTGATCTCAGGCGCTCGCACGGTGTGACAGCGCGACAGGGCCTCGAGGCCCTATCGTGACCGGGGGCGGAGGTGTGATGACGGCAGGTGGGATGTACCGCGACATCGTCGAGCGCTCGCCCGACGGCATCTGGGTCATCGACCTGACCGGTCGCACGATCTACGCCAACCCGGCCATGGCACGGCTGTACGGCGTGCCGCACGACCTCATGCAGCGCGTCCCCATGCAGGACAGCCTCGACGAGGTCGGCCGGCTCCAGCTCGAGGCGCACCTCAGCCGGGTGCGCGAGGGACACGTCAACCACGACGCCGTCGAGGTGCAGCTCGTGCGTCGAGACGGTGGTGTCACCTGGGTGCTGGTGCGTGAGTGCCCGGTGCTCGACGAGACGGGTCGACCCACCGCGTTGCAGCTGACCTTCAGCGACTACGACGACCGGCGAGCGGCGGTGCTCTCCCACGAGGAGAGCCGGCGGCGGCTCGAGGAGGCCCAGGAGATCGCCCGCATCGGTGCCTGGACCTGGGACCTGACTGCGGGAGTGATCATCGGGTCGGAGCAGATCGACCGGCTCTTCGAGGTCGACACGACCACCGAGGCCTGGACCCTGGAACGCTTCGTCGAGAAGGTCCATCCCGACGACCGCGACCGGGTGCGCGAGCTGGTGGCCGGCAGCCTCGCCGACGGCGGCGTGCTGGACTTCACCGTGCAGGTCCTGGTCGGCGAGGAGTGGCGGTGGGCCCGCTCTCGCGGCGTGCTGCAGCCGGACCCCCACCGCCCGCGGATGGTCGGCACGCTGCAGGACGTCACCGAGACCAAGCAGGCCGAGATCGCGCTGGCCGACCAGGCAGCCCAGAACACGCTGATGCAGACCGTGTCGACGGCCGCCAACGACGCCGAGACCTTGGACAGCCTGTTGCGCCAGGCCCGCGACCTGGTGCTGCTGCACGACGACTGGGCACGGGCACGGGCCTTCACCGTCGACGCCGAGGGCGTGCTGCAGCCGCTGTACGTCGACGCCCAGGGCGCCGCCGAGGACGAGGCCGACCCGACCACGGCGCGCGCGGAGCTGGCGCTGGCCCGCGAGGTGCTGGCCGCGAGAAAGGCTCGCTGGGACGAGGCACGGCTGACGATCGCCTTCCCCGTGCTGGTGCTCGACGAGGTCCGGGCGGTGCTGATCATCACCTCCGCCCCGCCGCTCTACCGCCACGCCATGATCGAGCAGATGGTCGGGCACGTGGCCGAGCAGATGGCCCGGGTGGCCTGGCGCGAGCAGGTGCACCAGGAGCTGGCCGAGGCACGCGACCAGGCGATGGACGCCTCGCGGCAGAAGTCGGAGTTCCTGGCGACCATGAGCCACGAGATCCGCACCCCCCTCAACGGCGTGATCGGCCTCAACGACCTCTTGCTGCGCACCACGCTCACGGGCGAGCAGCAGCGCCTCGCGGCCGGCGTGCAGGTGGCCAGCCGGGCACTGCTCGGCGTCATCAACGACATCCTCGACTTCTCCAAGATCGAGGCCGGCCGTCTCGAGCTCGAGGTCCTCGACTTCGAGGTGCGCCCGGTGCTCGACCAGGTCGTCGGGGTGCTCGCGGCGCAGGCGCGCGCCAAGGGCGTCGAGCTGACGCTCTCGTGCGCGGCCGAGGTCCCCCGAGTGCTGGCCGGCGACCCCACTCGCCTCGCCCAGGTGCTGACCAACCTCGTCTCCAACGCCGTGAAGTTCACCGACCAAGGACGCGTCGACGTCGAGGCCGGCGCACGCCCCGCCGCGGACGGCGGGACCACCCTGGTCGTCTCCGTGACCGACACCGGCATCGGCGTGCCCCCCGAGAAGGTCGCCGGCCTCTTCGACCCCTTCACCCAGGCAGACGCCTCCACCACGCGCGTCTACGGGGGCACCGGCCTCGGCCTGGCGATCTCCCACGAGATCGTCCAGGCCCTGGGTGGGACCCTGGGCCACCACCCCAATCCCGCCGGTGGTGCTGTCTTCACCGCCGAGATCCCGCTGGCACTGCCCGACGGCGACGTGGTCGACGCCGCCGACGAGCAGGCCCGCTCGCTGCTGGGCGGGCGCCGGGTCCTGGTGGTCGACGACAACCCGGCCAACCGGATGATCCTCGTCGAGCAGCTCGGGTGGTGGGGTCTCGAGGTCGACGTCGCGGCCTCGGTCGACGAGGCGCTGGCCGCCGTCGCCCGCAACGACCTCGAGGCGGGCGAGCAGCGCGTGGCGGCGTACGCCGCGGTGCTGCTGGACATGGCGATGCCCGAGCGCGACGGCCTCGACCTGGCCCGCACGCTGCGGGCCGATCGCGCGCACGGCTCGACCGTGCTGCTCATGCTGACCTCGATGACCCAGCTGAGCAGCGCCGAGGTGCGCGGTGCCGGACTCGACGACTGCCTGGTCAAGCCGGTGCCCTCGGGCGTGCTGCGCAGCACGCTGGTCGAGCTCCTGGCGGGCGCGGCGACGGTGGAGGTGTCCGTGGCCGCCGCCCGCCGTCCGCACCGGGTGCTGGTCGTCGAGGACAACCCCGTCAACCAGATGGTCGCCTCGGGGCTGCTCGAGCACCTGGGCTACGACCACGCGACCGTCGACGACGGCCGGGCCGCCGTCGAGGCCGTGGCGCGGGGCGGCTGGGACGCCGTGCTGATGGACGTCCAGATGCCGGTGCTCGACGGGTACGCCGCGACCCGCGAGATCCGGGCCGCCGAGGCGGCCGACGGTGCGCCCCGTCTGCCGGTCATCGCGATGACCGCCGCTGCGGTGGAGGGTGAGCGCGAGCGCTGCGCGGCCGCCGGCATGGACGACTACCTGACCAAACCCGTCGACCCCGCTGCCCTCGCCGAGACCCTCGCCCGGTGGCTCGACGCCCCCGAGCCCCGGCTCTGCCCCCAGCCCCATCACGAGGAGAACCCCATGTCCGAGCCCGTCCCGCCCACGGACGACCCGGCCCTGGCCGGTCTCGACCTCGACCGGCTCGAGATGCTGCGCGAGCTCGACGAGGACAACACCGACTACCTCGACCGGGCCATCGCGAACTTCGGACGCAACTGCACCGAGGCGATGAGCTCGATGAGCACGGCCGTCGACGACGGCGACGCCGACGCGCTGCGCCAGGTCTCACACAAGCTCGCCGGGGGCGCTCTCAACCTCGGCGTCGTCTACGCGGGTGAGGCGGTGCGCCGGCTGGAGGCCGTGGCGGACACCGGATCCGTCGACGGTGCCGCCGAGCTGCTGCCCTCGACGCAGGAGGCGCTCGAGCGCGGCCGGGGCGCGCTGGCCCGCTACCAGGAGTGGTACCGGGCACTGGGCGGCTGACCTGACTGGTGGACGTCAGGGGCGGCTGCTCGAGCGCGCGAGCGCGGCCCGGACGTGACCAGCTGGGCCTGCCGGCCGCTCACCCCCCGGGGGCCTTGGGGTCGGCCCGCGACGTGGGTAGCGTCGTCGACATGGAATCGAACGCACGTACGAACCACGACCAGCCCGACGTCCTGGGCGCCGAGGCACCCGACCCCACCGCGACCGAGAAGGACCCGCAGGACTGGGTCAGCGGCGACGAGCCCGCCACCGGCGCGCAGAAGAGCTACCTCGACACCCTGGCCCGCGAGGCGGGCGAGACCATCGACGCCGACCTGACCAAGGCCGAGGCCTCCGAGCACATCGACCGGCTGCAGGGTGAGGGCCGCGGCTGATCGGCGCGGCACTCGGCGGCCGTGGGGGCACGGGCCCAGGATGAGGCCATGAGCGAGCACGCGGGCGAGGGTCGCGACCACGCCGAGGACTCCCCCCGCTCCCAGGGCAGCACCGACGGACCGTTGGAGGACGAGCTCGAGAGCGCCATCGACCGGCAGCTCGCCGAGGGCGTGCAGCGGATGGGTCGCGGCGTGGTCACGACCGGTGTCACCGGCTTCTTCGGCGGGTCCGAGGTCGCGTTCGGCGTGCTGGCCATGCTCGCGGTCTACCACGAGACAGGCAGCCACCTGCTCGCCGGCATCGCCTTCTCGCTGGGCTTCGTCGCGCTGCTGCTGGCTCGCTCGGAGCTCTTCACCGAGGGCTTCTTGATCCCCGTGGTCACAGTGGCGGCGCGCCGCGCCCGGCTGCGGTCCCTGCTGCGGCTGTGGGGCCTGACGCTGGTGGGCAACCTGCTCGGCGGCTGGGTCATCATGTGGCTGGTGGTCCAGGCGTTCCCGGCCTACCACTCCGACCTGGTGACGATGGCGGCGCACTTCGTCGAGGCCGGGCTGTCGCTGGAGACCTTCTCGCTGGCCGTCCTGGCCGGTGCCGCGATCACCCTGCTCACCCGCATGCAGCAGGGCAGCGACGACATGACGGCCAAGATCGTCGCCGCGGTCGCCATCGGCTTCCTGCTCGCGGGGCTGCAGATGTTCCACTCGATCCTCGACTCGCTGCTCGCCTTCGGGGCCCTGCACACCGGCGAGGCGGGTTTCGGGTACGTCGACTGGGCGCGGTGGTTCTCGTGGACCGTGCTCGGCAACATGGTCGGCGGCCTGGGGCTGGTGACGATGCTGCGGCTGGTGCGCAGCCGCGAGCGGGTGCTCGAGGAGCGCGAGCGGGCGGCGCAGCAGGACGGCTAGGCGGTCCGGGAGCGCACTCCCCCGCCAGGGGTCACCTCGGCCTCCCCCGAGATCGCAGCACGCAGGCTGGGGGTCGCCTGCAGCGCGACGATGTCGGCCGGCATCTCGATGCCGGCCTCGTCCAGCGCAGACTTCACCGCTCGGATCGCCGCGTCCACGGCCAGCACGACGTCGTGCTGGTCGGGGCCGCACCAGAACCGCGCCTCGATGTCGACGGTCGAGACCCCCAGCTGGGTCACGACGGCCTCGGGCTCCGGCGTGCCGTCGAGACGAGGGACGTCCTGGCTCAGCGCGGCCCGGATCACCCGGCACGCCTCCCCCGGGTCGTTCTCGTAGGCGATGCCCACGACGACAGCCATGCGCCGGCTGGGGAAGTGCGTGCGCACCGTGATGACCGCCTTGTACACGTCGCGGTTGGGGATCAGCACGAGCTGTCCGTCGAACGTCTTGATCCGGGTCTCACGGATCGTGATCGCCTGCACCGTGCCCGTGACCTCACCCACGCTGATCTGGTCGCCCGACCGGAAGGGTTGACGCAGGATCAGCAACAGCCCCGACAGGAGGTTCTCCAGGATGTCCTGGAAGGCGAAGGCGGCCGCGACGGAGAAGAACCCCAGGCCGGCGAGCATGTCCACCGGTCTCACCGATGGAAAGACCAGGACGGTCGCGGCCATCACAGCGAGGAACAGCACGAGCCAGCCGGCGAGCTTGCTCATCACCGCCACGAAGCTGGGCGTCCGGCGCCCCTCCAGCACGCGGTGCAGCACCCAGCGGACACCGCGCGAGAGCAGGTAGCCGGCCGCGACCACGGCCAGGGCGATCAGCACCCGGGGGGCCGCGTCCGCCAGCGAGTCGAGCAGGTCCGCGGCCTTGTCTCCCATGCGGCGCAGGCTATCGCCGCCTCCGCCGCCGCGTCGTAGGGCGGGTGGGGCTCGAACCCACGACCCAAGGATTATGAGTCCTCTGCTCTGACCGACTGAGCTACCGCCCCTCGCCGACGTACCCTAGCCAGCCCCCCGGCCACGGGCGCAGGGGGTGCGCACGGAGGCGGGGCGTGCCACTCTCGGAGCATGTCGACACAGCCGGAGACCCCGCAGCCCCTGGAGCACCTGGACGAGACCTGGCAGCGGCTGCTGTGCGTGGTCGCGCACCCCGACGACCTGGAGTTCGGCGCCGCCGCCGCGGTCGCCCGCTGGACCGGCCAGGGCAAGGAAGTGGCCTACTGCATGGTCACCAGCGGCGAAGCCGGCATCGACGGTCAGCACCCCGACGAGGTGCGGCCGCTGCGGGAGCAGGAGCAGGTCGACAGCGCCCGGGTGGTGGGCGTCGACACGGTGGAGTTCCTCGGCCTGCCCGACGGGATCCTCGAGTACGGCGTGCCGCTGCGCCGCGTCATCGCCGAGGTGGTGCGCCGGCACCGGCCCGACGTGGTGCTGACCGGCAACTTCCGCGAGACCTGGGGCGGGCGCAACCTCAACCAGGCCGACCACATCGCGGTCGGCAGAGCCGTCGTCGACGCCGTCCGCGACGCCGGCAACCGCTGGGTCTTCCCCGAGCAGCTCACCGGTGAGCGCTCGGTCGGCACCCTCGAGCCGTGGGGCGGGGTGCGGCGAGGTGTGGGCCTTCGGCTCGCCGCGGGCCACGCACGCGGTCGACACCACCGACACCTTCCGCGCCGGCGTCGCCTCGCTCGAGGCGCACCGGGCCTACATCGACGGGCTGGGCTGGGAGGACTTCGACGCCGCCGAGTTCCTCGAGGGCGGCGCCCGGGCCGCGGGCCAGCGTCTCGGCACCGCGATGGCGGCGCCGTTCGAGGTCTTCCCGATGGGCTGGGGCGAGTAGCCCGCACGACGCACCGCCTCCCGGGACGCCCATGTCGGCACTGCCGCTCCGGCCCCCGCCGCGCTAGCCTCGGTCCTGCGAGTCTCATGGGTGGTGGTGGCGACAGGAGACGTACGCATGCAAGGGCTCCGCTCCCGCTTCCTGGCACGACCTGCCCTGCTCGGGGTGGTCCTGGCCGCCTGGTTCCTCGTCGAGGCGCTGGCACCGTCGCTGCTGGTCCGGTCCTGGTTGTTCCAGGGCGTGCTCGCCGGCGTCGCGATCGCCCTGGGCTACGGCATCGGCCTGCTCCTCACCCGACTCGGAGCCCTGCTGCTCGCGCGCCTGGATGGGCGAGGCCTCCCCTCGTGGACGTCCGGCAAGGCCGTACGCCGGACCGTCGCCGTGGCCGCACTGGCCTACGTCGTGTGGGGCTCGGCCACGGCCCTCTCCCAGCACCGGTGGACCTGGGAGCGGCTCGGCTACGAGCGGTCGTCGTACTGGCAGGTCGTGGGAGGGACCCTGCTGGTCGCGGCGGTCGTGGCCGCTCTCCTGCTCGTCGTCGGCCGCCTGCTGAGGCTGGTCTGGTCGGGGACGACGTGGCTGGGGGCGCGGATGCTCCCGGTCTGGTTCGCCGGCGCGCTCGCCGTCGTGCTCGTGGCCTGGGTGACGCTGGCCTCGCTCAACACCTTCGTGCTGCAGCGCTCCCTCGACGGCCTGAACGCCGGTTTCGCCCTCGCCGACCGGGACCTCGACGGCGCGCCACCCCCGCCGTCCACGGCGTTGCGCTCCGGGGGCCCGGCCTCCGCCGTGGCGTGGGACGAGGCGGGCCGCGAGGGGCGCAGGTTCCTGACCCGCGGTCCGACCCCGGACGACCTCGAGGACCTGGCACCGGGTGAGGTCACCGAGCCCGTGCGGGTGTACGTGGGGCGCGCGTCGGGCGACAGCGTCGAGGAGCGAGTGGACCTGGCGATGGCCGAGATGGAGACGTTCGGGGGCTTCGACCGCGACGCCGTGCTGGTGGTGGTCCCGACCGGCACCGGGTGGATCAACGAGCAGATCGTGCAGCCCATGGAGTACTTCCACGGCGGAGACATCGCCACCGTGACGGTCCAGTACTCCCACCTGCCCAGCCCACTGGCCTTCCTGTCGGAGGCTGCCGCGGCGGGCGACACGGCGACCGCGCTGGTCGAGGCCGTCGAGGAGCGGCTCGAGGACCTGGGTGCGGAACGGCCCGGCGCTCTACGTGGCCGGGGAGAGCCTCGGCTCCTTCGGCGGGTCGCAGGCCTTCGACTCGTTGGCCGACAGCCTGGAGCGCGTCGACGGGGCGCGCTGTGGGTGGGCCCGCCGGAGACCATGCACCTGCGCCGCGAGGCCGAGCGGACCCGGGAGCCCGGCTCGCTGCAGATCCGTCCCGTGGTCGGCGACGCGGAGTCGTTCCTCTTCGTCAACCGCGAGAGCGACATGACCGGACGCACCGCCCACTCGGTGTTCCTGCAGCACGCCGACGACCCCATCGTCTGGTGGGACTCCGACACCCTCCTGCGACGTCCCGACTGGCTCGAGGAGCCCCTGGACCCGGCCGTCAACCCCGCGATGAGCTGGACCCCCGTGACCACCTTCCTGCAGCTCGCCGTGGACATGGCCGTGAGCAACGACTTCGACGAGGACCACGGCCACCTCTACGGGACCCAGCCGCTGAGCGCGTGGTACGCCGTGGTCCAGCCCGAGGGGTGGGACCGGGAGCGGTTGGAGCGGCTGCGCGAACGGCTGCGCGACGTGGCGAGGTAGGGCGCGCCTCCTCGACGCGAGGGCTCCCACGCCACGGGACCGGACGGCCTCGGGACGCACGAAGGGCCCGGCCGCCACATGGTCGCGACCGGGCCCTCCACAGCTCTGCTCCCCCGGTTGGACTCGAACCAACAACCCTCCGATTAACAGTCGAATGCTCTGCCAGTTGAGCTACAGGGGATCGGTGCAGCGCGCACACAGTAGCAAGGCGCTCGTGGCGCTGAGAAATCGAGGTCCTCAGCGACCCTCGACCTGCTGTCGAGCCTCCGCGAGCGCCTCCTGGCGCGGCCTCCCGGACGGCCGGGTCGTCGGGGTCCACGCCCTCGTCGTACTCGAAGAACCAGCGCACCGGCTCGCGTCCGGACGGGCGCGCGGCGCGCCACCACGCGCAGGCCCTGGCGCGGGCCGACCGGCACCTGGTGCTGGTAGACCATGCTCGCCGTGACCCGCTCGCGCACGAGCTCCAGCAGGCCGGCGCGGCTCCGCGCAGCACCAGCTGGTGCTCGACGCGCTGCTCGCCCCACGTGCCGACCTCGCTGACGCGCAGCGTGTCGGTCTCGGCGTCCCAGTCGGCCGCCTCGACCTGCTCCCACGCGCAGCCGGCGCACCGGTTCGCCGGCGCAGCGGACAGGTAGAGCGCGTCGCGGGTGCCGCCGACCACGGTGTCGTCGGTCTCGGCCCAGGCCAGCAGCCGCTCCCCGCGGGCCCGACGCTCGAGGTCGGGGCGGCGCCGCAGCCGCGCAACGAGAACCTCACGCGCCCACCACCCGGTCGCGCAGCGCCCGGCGGTGCTGCTCCAGGGCCGCGAGCTCGCCGAACATCCGGTTGTAGGAGTCGGGGTCCTCGACGGGGTTGGTGCGCTGCAGCCGCGACTTCACCTCGGTGATCCGCCGGGCGGCGGTCAGCTCGAGCAGGCGCAGCACGTGGTGGCCGACGTATGCCGCGTCGGGCTCCTTGTCGGTCAGCAGCGGCTCGACGGCCAGCATGGAGACCGCGGCCAGCACGTCGGAGTCGGTGGTGGCATCGCGCAACCGCCCGGCCCAGCCCGGGTCGCCCGCGCCCGCGGACGGCCCACCGGCCGCGGCCACGACGCCCCACACCCCGCGGTAGGTGGGGTGGGTGAAGTCGTCGGGTCCGATGTCGGCGGTGCTGCGGCCGATGGCCATCGGGTGCTGCACGACCAGCTTGAGGGTCTCGCGCTCCAGCTCGAAGCGCGGGTCGCGCAGGTCGGGCAGCGCCCGGCGCGCCGGAGCCGGCTCCTCGCCGCACCCCCGGCGCCGGCGGTGCTCGCGGAGTCGCGCCGGTCGGGCCGACCCGACTTCTGCGGGCCGCGCGCAGCCGCCCGGCGTACCTCGGAGCGCGCCTCGTCGGGGTCGGTGCCGACCATCTGCGCCAGCTCGCGGGCGAAGGCGTCGACCTTGGACCTGTCGCGCACGCTCGTCACCAGCCTGGCGCCCTCGCGCAGCGCGTCGACCCGACCGTCGGCCCGGTCGAGGTCGAAGCGGGAGACCACGTTGGAGAGCACGAAGCGGTAGAGCGGCACCCGCCTGGCCACCAGCTCGCGCACCGCGGCGTCACCGTGGGAGATGCGCAGGTCGCAGGGATCCATCCCGCTGGGCTCGACGGCCACGTAGGTCTGGGAGACGAAGTTCTGGTCGCCGCCGAAGGCCCGCAGCGCGGCCTTCTGCCCGGCCGCGTCGCCGTCGAAGGTGAAGATGACCTCGCCGCGGAACTCCTCGTGGTCGTTGAGGAAACGGCGCAGCACCTTGGCGTGGTCGTCGCCGAAGGCGGTGCCGCAGGTGGCGACCGCGGTGCCGACACCGGCGAGGTGGCAGGCCATCACGTCGGTGTAGCCCTCGACGATGACGGCCTGGCTGGAGCGCCCGATCTCGCGGCGGGCCAGGTCGAGGCCGTAGAGCACCTGGCTCTTCTTGTAGATGGGCGTCTCGGAGGTGTTGAGGTACTTCGCGTCGATGCGGTCGTCGTCGAAGATCCGCCGGGCGCCGAAACCGATGGTGTCGCCGGAGGCGTCGCGGATCGGCCACAGCAGCCGCCCGCGGAACCGGTCGTACGGCGAGCGGCCGACCGCCACCAGCCCGCCGGTCGTCAGCTCCTCGACGCTGAAGCCCTTCTGGCGCAGGTGCTGGAAGAGCGCCTCGCCGTCGCGGGGCGCGAAGCCGACGCCGAAGGTCTGCGCCGCGACCTGGTCGAAGCCGCGCTCGTCGAGGAACTGGCGCGCCACGAGGGCGTCGGGCGTGCCGAGCTGGTCGGCGTACCAGGCCTGCGCCTCCTTGTGCGCCTCGACCAGCCGACCGCGCTGCGGACCCTTGGGCTTCTCGTAGGTCCCGTCGCCCTCGTCGCGCTGCAGCGCGACGCCGGACTTGTCGGCCAGCCGCTCGACGGCCTCGCCGAAGGAGAGCCCGTCGATCTTCATCACGAAGCTGATGACGTCGCCGCCCTCCTGGCAGCCGAAGCAGTGGAAGAAGCCGCGGGAGGGCGTGACGTGGAACGACGCGGACTTCTCGTCGTGGAAGGGGCACAGTCCCTTCATCGAGCCACCACCGGCGTTGCGCAGGGTCACGTACTGCGAGACGACCTCGTCGATACGGGCCTTCTCGCGCACCTCGGCGATGCTCTGCTCGCGAATCCTGCCCACCACGTCGGCGATCCTACGGGCGGGCGGCGCGCGCTCAGTACTCGCCCGTCATCTGGTTGTGGAGCGGCTCCCCCGCGGCGTACCTCTCGAGCTGCTCGCGCACCAGCCGGTGGGCGCGCGGCCACATCGCCGAGGTGGCCCCGCCGACGTGCGGGGAGACCAGCAGCCCGGGCGCGTCCCACAGCGGGTCGTCGGCGGGCAGCGGCTCGGTGTCGACCACGTCGACGGCGGCCAGGAGCCGGCCCGCGTGCAGCTCGGCGAGGAGGTCGGCGGCGACCACGACCGGCCCGCGCGCCATGTTGACGACCAGCGCGCCGTCCTTCATCCGGGCCAGCAGCTCGGCGTCGACCAGGCCCCGGGTCTCGTCGGTCAGCGGCACGATGAGCACCACGACGTCGGCGGTCGGCACCAGGTCGGGCAGCTCGTCGAAGCCGTGCACGTGGCCGCGCCCGGTCTCGCGGGCGCTGCGGGCCACCTTCACGACCTCGCACTCGTTGGGCAGCAGCCGGTCCTCGATCGCCTGGCCGATCGCGCCGTAGCCCGACCAGCAGCACCCTCTTGTCGGCCAGCGAGGGGCGCCACCGGGTGTGCCACCGGTGCCGGTCCTGGTCGCGCACCATGCCGGGCACGTCGCGCAGCGCCGCCAGCACCAGCGTGAGCGCGAGCTCGGCGGTCGAGGTGTCGTGGATGCCGCGGCCGTTGCACAGGGTGACGCCCTCGGGCACCCGGCTGCGCACGTTGTCGACGCCGGCACTGAGGGTCTGCACCACCTCGAGGCCGCTCATCCGCTCCAGCACGTCGCCGACCTCGGGACCCATGGCGTAGGGCGTCACGTAGAACGCGACGTCGGTCGACCGAGTCGGGCACGTGCTCGCGCGGGTCGACGACCTCGTAGCGCAGCCCGCCCGGCGCCTCGCCGAGCTCGGCGGGGTCGAAGGGCAGCCAGACGAGCGCGGTCACGCTGTTCGCTCATGGCGCGAGGCTAACCGTGGGCGCGCAGCAGCTCCCAGCGCGCCACGGCGCTGGCGTCGGTGAGCGAGGCGACCTGGTCGACGACCACCCGCAGCCGCCCGGCGTCGTCGCCGGCCTCGTGCCAGTCGTCGGCGAAGGGCCGGTCGAGCGCCTCGGGGCCCTGCTCGAGCAGCAGCGCGACCAGCTCGGCGACGAGCTCGCGCTGGCGGACCATCACCGCGATCCGGTCCTCGGCCTGCATCACGTAGTGGGCGGCGACCCCCTTGAGCACCGCGATCTCCAGACGGGTGCGCTCAGGCACCACCAGGTCGGCGCTGTAGCGGACGAAGGGGCCGTCGGCGGCGGCGAAGGTCGCGGCCTGCACCTCGCCGCAGAAGCGTCCGACCAGGTCGCTGGTCAGGTTCTTCAGCGCGGCCAGGCTGCGCCGCGAGGCGTCGTACGCCGTCGTGGGCCACGAGCCGACCGAGCGGAGCCCGGCGAGCACCTCGTCGAGCACGGCGTCGTCGGCGCCCGGCTCGTACCAGGACCGCACCGTGGCCCACACCGCGGCGGTGTCGAGGTCGGTCAGGTCGACGCGGCCCGCGACGGTGCCGTCCTCGACGTCGTGCACCGAGTAGGCGACGTCGTCGGCGAGGTCCATCACCTGGGCCTCGAGGCAGCGGCGCACACCGACGCCCGGCACCGGGGCGCGCATCCAGTCGAAGACCGGCAGGTCGTCCTCGTAGACGCCGAACTTGTGCACCTCGCGCGGCGAGCCGTCGGCGTGCACGCCGCTGGGCGCCTCGGCGGCGCCACGCGCCCAGGGGTACTTGGTGCAGGCGTCGAGAGTGGCCCGGGTCAGGTTCAGCCCGACCGAGCGGCCCTCGCCATCCACGGTCTTGGCCTCGAGCCGGGCCAGCAGCCGCAGCGTCTGGGCGTTGCCCTCGAAGCCGCCGCACGCCTCGCTGAGCTCGGCCAGCACCCGCTCGCCGTTGTGCCCGAACGGCGGGTGACCCAGGTCGTGGGCCAGCGCGGCGGTCTCGGCGATGTCGGGCAGGCTGCCCAGCGCCCGGGAGAGGTCGCGGGCCACCTGGGCCACCTCGAGGCTGTGGGTCAGCCGGTTGCGCACGAAGTCGTCGCTCTGCGGGCCGACCACCTGCGTCTTGGCGGCCAGGCGGCGGGAGGCGGCGGCGTGCACCACGCGGGCGCGGTCACGCTCGAAGGGCGTGCGCTCGGGCGCGTCGACCCGCTTGGGGGGCTCGGGCACCAGGCGCTCGCGCGCGTGCTCGTCGTACAGGTCCAGGGCGTCCATGGCGCCGCCACCCTATGCGGTGCCTCCCCCCTAGACTCACGCCGTGCTGCCCCTCGGAGGACCGGACCCCGCGACCTGGGACGCCCTCGCGCTGGCCGCACGCAACCTCTTCGCGACCCACGCGTGGGCCAGCACCTGGTGGGCGGAGTACGCCGACGGGGCGACCCCGCACGTGCTGGTCGACGACCCGGCCGCTCCCCGGGTGGTGCTCCCCCTGCACGTGCGCGGGCGGGCGCTGCGCCAGGTGCGCTGGATCGGCCACGGCCCGGCCGACCTGCTCGGGCCGGTGTGCGCCCCCGAGGACCTGCCCCGCGCCACTCCCCTGCTGCGGGCCGCCCTGGAGCGCGGCGACCTGCCGGCCGACGTGGTCCTGCTGCAGGACTGCCCGGTCGGCGCGCCCTGGTGGGAGCCGCTGGGGGCGCGGGCCATCAGCTCGGAGGTCAGCCCGGTGCTGCGCTTCGAGGCCGACCAGACGTGGGAGTCGTGGCTGGCCTCGAAGAGCAAGAACTTCCGCGGCCAGGTCAACCGCAAGCCCCGCACCCTGGAGCGCGACCACGACGTGGTGGTGCGCCTGGCCACCGCCGAGACCCTCGAGGCCGACCTCGGCGCGCTGTTCGCGCTGCACGCCGCACGCTGGGAGGGCGACAGCCCCCTGCTCGACCCCCGCCAGCACCGCTTCACCCGCGCCTTCGCCGCACTGGCGCTGGAGCGCGGGTGGCTGCGGCTGTGGTCGATGGACGTCGACGGCCGCTGCGTCTCCTCGCTGCTCACCTTCGCCTTCGGCCCCGACGTCTACTGCTACCAGTTCGGCCGCGACCCTGAGATGGACCGCGAGTCGGTCGGGTTCGTGCTGCTGGTGCATGCGGTGCGCGACGCCCTCGAGCAGGGTGCCCGGGAGTTCCGGTTCCTGCGCGGGGACGAGGACTACAAGTACCGCTTCGCCGACGCCGACGACCCCGTCGGCACCTTCGCGGTGCCCCGCGGGCTGCGCGGGCGCGCCGCCGTCGCGGTGGCCGCGCGGCGCCGGGCGGGCGGCGCCTAGCCACCACCCGAGCGACGCCGGGTGGATCGGCACGAGCAGTCAGTTCTGCACCACCGAGCAGTCAATTTCGCACCACCGACCAGTCGCTTCTGCACCGAGTTGAGTCCCTCGAAAAAAGTTTCGATCAGCCTGTGGAAAACGGCTTCTGACCTGGTCCTTTGTCGGTGGACCCTGGGATGCTTTACTCATGTCCACCACCGCGGCGCACCCCATCGGCGGTGCTGTCGCGCGGGTGCACTCGGCGTTGGACGAGGTGGCGGAGGTGCCGGTCTGGTCGATGGGCCAAGCAGTGACCGCGGACGTGCTGGTCGAGATCGCGCGGGCCGAGGCTCGGCTGGTTGAGCTGAAGTCGCGGACGCTGGCGCACGCCGAGACCGTCGCCGTCGCGGAGACGAATGCCTCGCCGTCGGTGGCGGTGTGGCACGCGAACGCGACGCGGTCGACGAAGCGGGAGTCGTTCCGCCAGGTCCGCCTCGCTGCTGGTCTCGATCGGTACGACGTGGTGCGGGAGGCGCTCGGGCGCGGCGAGATGGTCGCGGAGCAGGCGTCGGTGATCTGCGCGTCGTTGGACGAGCTGCCCGACGACCTGGACCCGGCTGTGTTGGAGCAGGCGACCAAGGCGCTGGTCGCCTTCGCCGAGGTCCACGACGCGAAGGGCCTGCGGGTGCTGGGCCGACGCATTCTCGAGGTCGTCGCACCCGAGGTGGCCGAGGCGTGGGAGGCCGAGCAGCTGGACCGTGAGGAGCGCGAGGCCGAGAAGTCGGCGGTGTTCCGGATGCGGGACGACGGCCAGGGCCGGATGAAGGGGTCCTTCACGGTGCCGCTGCTCGTCGGTCAGATGCTCGAGCGGGCGCTGCTGGCCTTCGCGGCACCCAAGCATCAGATCGCCACCCGTACCGCCGACGACGAGGGTGAGCACGAAACGCCGGTGCCGGTACGCCGCCCGACCGCGCAGCGACTCGGTGCCGCGTTCGTCGAGCTCATCGAACGCCTCGACCCGGCCGAGCTGCCGCGCGCGGGCGGTGTCAACGCGACCGTGGTCGTCACCATGACCCTCGAGTCACTCAAGGGCGGCCTCGCTGCGGCGACCCTCGACACCGGTGACCGGATCAGCGCCGCGACCGCACGCCGCCTGGCGTGCGAGGCAGGCGTCGTCCCCGTCGTGCTCGGCGGGGGCAGCCAGCCGCTCGACGTGGGACGCACGAAGCGGTACTTCACCACCGCCCAGCGGATCGCGATGGGCATCCGCGACGGCGGCTGCACCGCCCAAGGCTGCGACGCACCGCCGGCGATGTGCCACGCCCACCACGACGACCCCTGGGGATGCCACGGCCACACCGACCTGGCCAGAGGACGGCTGCTGTGCCCCTTCCACCACCGCCGCATCCACGACCCGGAGTACGAGGTCGACGTCGGTGCCGACAACCAGGTCACCTTCCACCGGCGGACCTAGATCAGGTCTGCTCGGATCTCACGCGGTCTCGACGGACGCGCGTCGCTGGCGCTCCTTGCTGCTCGACCAACGGTGACTGCTGGCGCTTGCTGATCGACCAACGGTGGGGGCTCAGGCGGTGACGCCGCGGCGGCGTACGAGACCGACGAGCACCTGCTGCTGCTCGGGTGCGAACCGACGCACCAGGAGCAGCCACGCGCCGAGGTAGACCACCGCGCCGGCGAGCAGCTCGACCAGGACCGGCAGGTGCAGCAGCACCAGCAGCGCGACCAGCACCACCGATGCGGTCCCCGAGCTCAGCAGCGGGCTCAGCACCCGCGGCCGCTCCCCCGCCCGCTGCAGGAAGGTCAGCACCACCACCGCCTGCACCAGGTAGGACATGGTCGTGGCCAGCGCGGCGCCGGTGGCCCCGAGCACCGGGATCAGGGCCAGGTTGAGCGCGACGTTGACCCCCAGCGCCACGCTGGAGGAGGCCAGCAGCGCGCGGTGGCGGCCCAGCACGTGCAACAGCGAGTCGGCGAAGCTGGCCAGGGCCAGCAGCATCGCGGCCGGGGCCAGCCAGGCCAGCACCGGCGCCGCCGGGGCGGCGTACGTCGCACCGAAGAGCAGGTCGATGACGTCCTCGCCCTCGGTGAGGGCCACGGCGACGAAGGGCAGGTAGACGAAGCCCCCGACGGCGATCGCGCGCTCGCAGCCGAGCAGTCGCGTCTCGCGGCTGCGCGTGGCGCTGAGCACCGGCAGCACCGCCGCGTTGATCGCGTAGGTCACGAAGAGCACGGTCTCCAGCAGCCGATAGGCCACCGTGTAGACGGCCACCGACCCGGCTCCTTCGAGCTGGCCCAGGATCAGCACGTCGACCCGGAAGAGCAGCATCAGCACCAGCCCGCTGACGCCGACCAGGACGGTCTCACGCACCGCCGCGGCGAGGTCGGCGCGCTCGAGGCCGCGCACCGGCTGGCGCACGTCGAGCCGGCGCGCGGCCAGCACGTGGGCCAGCCACCCGACGACGGTGCCGGCCAGGAACCCGGCCGCGACCCCCTCCGCCCCCGCGCCCGCCCCGAGGGCCGCCAGCACCGCCGCGGCGGTGGCCACCCGCTGCACCACCAGGGCCGTCGACACCCCGGCCGAGACCTGCCGGCAGGCTGCGGCCGTGCGGATCGTCTGGCTCCACAGCTCGGGCAGCCCGGCCGCCAGCATCAGGGCCAGCACCGACCAGGAACCGACGGCCGGCACCCCGGCCAGCAGCAGCCCCGCGGCCACCAGGAGCGGCACCGACAGCGCCGACTTCCACACCTGGGTGGCCCGGAAGAGCACCGGCAGCGACTCGGGCACGGCGCTGCCGCGACGGGTCAGCCCGCTGTCGAACCCCCACGCGGCCAGCGAGGTCAGCACCAGCATGATCGTGAGCGCGTAGAAGACCGCGCCGAAGTCGTCGGCCGGCAGCATCCGGGCGGCGGCGACGGTCCAGGCCAGGGTGGCGACCTTGCCGAGGACCTCGGCCACGGCACGCACCACCGCGTTGCGGGCGGCCCGCTGGGTGGTGGCGCTGATGACCTGCTCAGCCACCGGCGTCCCCGGTCGCGCGCCCCAGCAGCCCGCGCAGGCAGCCCGTGGCCTTGGCGACGTCCTTGAGGGCGATCACCACCGGCACCCGCGCCCAGGTGCCCGGCACGACGTCGACGTCGCGGGCGCGCAGCGCCGGCAGCGCCAGGTAGCCGGCGGCCCCGGCGAGCGTCACGGCGCGGGTGCGGGCGCCGCCGGTCGCGAGCAGCAGCGGCCCGAGGGCGTACGCCGAGGCGCGCACCAGGTCGCGGCTGACCAGCTGCCAGGAGCCGGCACGGCCGCCCCACTCGCCGTACTTGGCGTACATCCGCGCCATGTCGGCCAGGTCGCCGGTCTGCGCCCAGGTGACCCGGGCGTCGAGGGCCAGCGCGCTGCGGGCGCCGGTGGCCAGCACGGCGTCGCCGAAGACGGCGTCCTCGGAGCTGCGCAGCCTCGTGTCGAAGCCGCCTGCGGCCTCCCAGGCCGGCACCGAGCAGGCCATGGATCGCCCGTCGAGACGCCGCTCGGAGAAGCTGCGTCCGCTCACCCGGCCGGCCAGGCGGGTCAGGGCGCTGGGGCGGCGGGCCTCCTCGATCGAGGGGAAGAGCGCGACCCGGGCGGCGTCGCGCACCGGGTCGCCGCCGTCGACCTCGTAGACCCCGACGACCAGGTCGACGGGCTCGGGCTCGGCGAAGGCGGCGCGCAACCCGGTGAGCCACTGCGGCCCGGGCGCGCAGCCCGCGTCGGTGCAGGCGACGCGGGGGTGCCGAGCCTCGGCGAAACCGGTGTTGCGCGCGACCGAGAGGTTGACCCCCGGTCCCTGCAGCAGGCGGATGCGGTCGTCGCGGGCCGCCCAGACCGCCAGCTCGGCTCCGGTCGCGTCGCAGGAGCGGTCGTCGAGCAGCAGGTACTCGTCATCGGCACCGAGCTGCGCCACGACCGCGCCGACGACCTCGTCGACGTGGCCGGCCTCGTTGCGGAAGCAGGTCAGCACGCTCATCGGCGGCCCGACCAGACCGGCCCCGGGCCGGCGAGCGACGTGGGCCAGCAGCTGCGAGACGCGGTCGGCGCAGGCACTCGCATCGGGGTGCTCGGCGAGCACCGCCCGCCCGGCCCGACCGCAGGCGTCGCGCACCGCGGGATCCTGGAGATCACGCAGCGCCTGCGCGACCACCCGGGGGTCGCGCGGCGGCACGACACGACCGGCGGTGCGCGCCATCCGCTCGACCTCCGGGTTGCCGGTGGCACCGACCAGCGGCAGCCCTGCGTTCAGTGCCTCGAGCGCGACCAGGGAGTAGCCCTCGCGCCCGAAGCGCTCGCCGTCGCCGCGGGTCAGCACGGCCACGGCGTCGAAGGCCGCCAGGTGCCGGCCCGCGTCGGGCACCGGTCCGGTCAGCTGCACCCGGTCGGCCACGCCGACCCGGAGGGCGAGCGCCTCGAGCCGGACGCGCTCCCCCGGCTCCGTCGGGTCGCCGGGGCCGACCACGACCAGGCGCCAGTCGCGTGCCTCGTCGTCGGCCAGCGCCTCGATCGCGGTGTCGACACCCTTGTAGCCGACCAGCCGGCCCAGCACCGCCAGCACCGGCCCGTCGCCGGTCGCCACCCCGCGCTCCGCCCAGTACGCCGCTGCCTCGGCACGCGACGCCGGCGCGGGCGGTCGAGGCGGAGGCACGATCGTGGCGTCGTCGCGGCGGGTGGCCGCGGCCACCGAGGCCGAGGTGGCCAGCACCGCGTCGCTCATCCGGCCCAGGCGGGGCGCGAGCTCCCGGTCCCAGGAGAAGTCGTGCTTGGCCCAGACCACGGGCACCCCGACCGCCCGGGCGGCGGGCACCACCGCGGCCGCGGCCTTGACCCCGTTGGCCAGCAGTACCTCGGCGTCGCTGTCGCGCAGCCGGCGGCCCAGGTCGACATTGCGCAGCGCGAGGTCGCGAGCCCGCGGGCCGGTCGGCAGCACCGTGACCGGCACGCCGTCGGACTCCAGGGCGGCCCGCAGGGGCCCGTCCTCCAGCATCCAGACCTCGGGCAGCAGCCGTGCCCGGCTGGTGCGCAGCAGGTCGAGCAGCCAGGTCTCCGACCCGCCCAGGGTGCCGGTCGGGGTGACCACCAGGGCCCGCAGCGGGGCCAGGGGTTCCGGACCGTCCGGGGCACCGGCACGGTGGCCGGTGGTGCTGGAGGTCAACGGGGCTCCTGGGGATGGGCGGGGGCCGTCGCGCGAGCATGCTCGCACGCGGCCACGAGGGCGGCCAGCACCAGCCACACGGTGGTGAGGACGACGGGGTTGCGCAGCGGGTAGTCGAGCATGCCGTGCGCCAGGACCGGCACCAGCGCGGCCGCGAGCACGCCGGGCAGCCAGCGCGCCGCGTCGGTGGGCCCCAACGTGGCCGTGGCGCGGCGGGCCGCCGACCAGCCGGGCGCCGAGCCCGGCGACCAGTGCCAGCAGCGCGACGAGACCGACGAGCCCGAACTCGACCGCGGTGTTGAGCAGCAGGTGGTGGGCGTGCTCGACCTCGAGGACCGCGCCCGTGCGCAACGCGTCGCTGGCGGCCTCGAGGGCGTAGCCGCCGGGTCCGTGACCCAGCACCGGCGCCTCGGCGACCAGTCGCAGTCCCTCCGCCCAGATCAGCGGCCGCTGGTCGTAGGGGTTCGCCCCGGCCTCGCCGAGCGAGGCGACGCGGTCGAGCACCTGGCCCAGCGGCCCGACCCCGAGCAGGCCCAGGGCAGCGACCACCACGACCAGCCCGAGCCCCAGGCGCAGCAGGGCCTGCCGCGTCGGGGCCACCAGGACCGCCAGTGCCAGCACGCCTGCCAGGGCGCCGAACCAGGCGCCGCGCGACAACGAGACGCCGAGCGCGGCGACCAGCAGCCCGGCGGAGACCAGCCCGGTGGCGCGCAGCCGCGGCGAGGCGGAGCCCAGTCCGGCGCCCAGGGCCAGCACCAGCAGCACGGCGCTGAAGAGCCCGAGCTCGTTGGGCTGGGAGAAGACACCCACTGCGCGGCCGGTGACGATGCCGCCGCCGTAGAAGCTCTCGGTGGGCCCCGACGCCGCCAGCGCCCACACCGACGAGGCCGCGCCGGCCACCAGCGAGCCCCGCGACCACGCGCGTGAGGTGGCGGGTGGTGCGCACCCCCGTCAGCACCGCCACCACCAGCAGCACGAGCAGCAGCAGCTGCACGTCGAGCCGGAAGGCCAGGTCGGGGTCGCGGGCGCGGGGCGTGGCGAGGACCGCGACGACCAGGAACAGCCCCAACGGCACGGCCACCGGCCACGGGGGCAGCCGCCAGCCGAACCGGGCGGCGGCCGGCACCAGCACCGCGACGACGCCGAGCGCCGTCACCAGCTGCACCAGGTCGACCGGCCCGGCGCCGACGTGGCCCAGGGGCAGGCTGAGCGCGACGGTGGGCACCACCAGGTCGGTACGCCGCCAGGCCAGCGCGACCAGGACCGGGGCCAGCACGAGCAGCAGCGGCGCGACGGGGCCGGCGACCAGGCCGGCGCCGGCCAGCAGCAACCCGAGGGCAGCGCCGGCCAGCGCCAGGGCGACCAGCGCCGCGGCCCCCCGGGTGCGAGCAGCCGCGCGGCTCGTCGGCGCCGAGGCGCGCGGCGTACGACGCGGGCGGCGTGGCACGTCGCCCCGGGCCCGCGAGCGTGGCCGGGTCGGGATGACCGACGGTGCGCTCACCGACCGCCTCGCTGCCCGCCCAGGGAGGTCAGCGCCGCGCGCACGGTGCGTCGCACCACCGGCGCCCGGTCGAGCGCCGTCCACCACTGCCGGTAGCCGGGCAGCTGCGTCTTGAGGCGGAAGGAGGCCAGGGTGTCGGTGGCGTTGACATCGACGCGGCTCACGGCGTGCGGCCCTGCGTCGTCGAAGACCGAGAAGGCGACGCCGAAGCCCTCGGCGGCGACCGCCTGTCGTGCGGCGGCGTCGTGGGCACCGAAGGGGTAGGCGAAGGAGCGCAACGGGTCTCCGACCAGCTCGCCGAGGCGGTCGTGCGCGCGGCGGACCTGGTGATCGAGCGCGTCGGGGTCCAGACCACGCAGGTCGCGGTGGTCGGCGCCGTGGACGCCCAGCTCGAGCCAGGGCAGCGCGTGCAGGTGCCGCAGCTCGTCGGGGTCGAGCAGCGGCTCGTCGGCGGGCCGCGGCAGCCAGGTCGCGGTGCCCCCGGCCAGGTCGGAGGGCACGTAGAGAAGGGCGGGCACACCGAGGCGCTCCAGCACCGGTACGGCCAGCTGGAGCACCGAGGTGAAACCGTCGTCCATGGTCACCACGAAGGAGCGCCTGGGCCGGTGGGCCCGGTCGGCGCGTGCCGCCAGGTAGCCGTCGAGGTCGAGGGCGTGCCAGCCCTGGTCGAGGAGCCAGCGCAGCTGCTGCTCGAAGCGGTCGACCTCGACGAAGAGGTTCTCGGGGTCGTCGCCACGCCGGTGCGTGCAGAACCCGTGGTACATCAGCACCACGGGGGGTCGACCGCGCAACGCCGGGCGGCCGGCGCCGGCGGGCTCAGTCACCACCACGCCCGGTCTCGCGCAGGCCGGGGGCGTCCGCCTGGGCCCGGGTGGCGTGGTTGAGCACGACGCCACGCACCGGCACGCCCAGTCGGCGCAGCCGGGCAGCGGTGCGCTCGACCGCCGTCGTCGGCGTGCCCGCCCGCACCACCACGACCGCCGAGGCGGCGTGCGCGGCGACGACCTCGCTGAGCTCGCCGGCGCCCAGCGGCGCGCCGTCGCAGAGCACCACGTCGTAGCGGTCGGCGCCGCGCTTGAGCAGGTCGGGCAGCCGGCGGTCGACCACGTCGTCGACGCCGGTCATCGCCTCGGTGGTCAGCACCGCGACCCCGCCCTCGCTGTGCACGGCCTCGTCGAGCGGCGCGCTCTCGGTGAGCGCATCGTGCAGGCCGAAGCGGCTGGGGGTGCCCATCGTGGCGCTCAGCCCGGCGTGGTCGAGATCGAGGTCGAGCACCAGCGTGGACTCGCCGCGGTCGACCAGGGTGCGCGCCAGCAGGAAGGCGACGGTGCTCGCGCCGGCACCGTGCTCGGCCCCGACCACCAGGACCGGGCCAGCGGGGGCGCTAGGGCCGGAGGCCAGGAACCCCGAACGCAGGGAGCGAGCCGAGGCCAGGATCTCGCTGTCGGGGGCGACCGCGCGCCGTGGCCACGTGGAGGTGAAGGCGGGCAGGCTGCCGAGCACCGGGCCGCCTGCCGCGTCGGCCGCGTCGCCGCCGGTGCGGGCCCGCGGCCGGGCGGCCTCGAGCACGTAGGCGACCACGAGCGCGGCGAGCAGCGCCGCGAGCACCAGCAGCGCCTGGAGCGACCGGGTGCCGGAGAGCAGCCCCGGGGACTCGGTGCGGGCCCCGGCGAGCACCGTCGCGTCGGCGAGCGGGTCCTCCTCGCCGAGGGTCACCGTCCGCTCTGCCACCGCGCGGGCCACGAGCAGCGCGTCGCCGGTGCTGGGCAGGGTCGCACGCACCGCGAGGTTGCCGGCCTCCTGCGAGGCGCTCACCTCGACGGCGGCGTCGAGGACGTCGACGGCGATGCCGGTCTCGGAGGCGACCTCGGTGAGCACCTCCGGCGAGGTCAGGGCCACCGAGTAGCGGCCCAAGGCGAGCTGGACCGCGTCGGTGCTGAGCACGTCGGCCGACTCCGGGGCCACACCCACCACCGCCACCGCGGTCGTGTCGTCGGCGCGCTGCTCGACGGCCAGGACCCCGACGGCCGCGGCCGGCACGAGCACGGCCAGCAGCACCGCCCACCGGAAGCGCAGCGCCCGACCCAGCACGCGCAGGAACGGCGCGCCGGTCACCGAGACACCCCGTAGAGGTCGCGGAAGACCTGCCACACCGCGCGCGGGCGGCGCTCCTCGTCGAGCATGGCGTAGCCCTCCTGGTGCACGTCGGTGCTCTCGTCGTTGGCCGCGTCCTTGTACCAGAACGCCGCGCCGACGTAGGGGAACTCCTCGGCCAGCAGCGTCAGCGCCTCGGCGGCGTAGCGAGCCTGGGTCGGCTCGTCGACCCCGCGCCGCCACGGTTCGGTCTCGGAGTCGTTGTCGTGCACGCTCCAGCCGAACTCGGTGATCCACACCGGGAGCCGGTCGCCGTTCTCGATCATCGTGTCGCGCACCTCGTCGAGGTTGCGCAGGTTCCAGACCTCGCCGTCGTCGACCACGCTGGGCGCGGAGTCGGCCGGGGCCTGGTAGGAGTGCACCGACATCACGTCGAAGCACCCGCCCGCGCCGGCGTCGTAGGCGCGCTGGAGCCAGTCGTCGTCGTTGTACATCAGTCCGCCGAAGACCACCCGGGCGTCGGGGTCCTCACGGCGCACGACGGGGTACGCCGCGCAGAGCAGGTCGGCGTACGTCTCGGGGTCGGTGCCGTGGTAGAAGACCTCGAGGTTCGGCTCGTTCCACACCTCGTAGGCATCGACCACGTCACCCCAGCGCTGCGCCACGCGGCCCAGCGCGGCCGCGTAGTCGGCCGGGTCGTCGGGGCTGGTGTACTGCGCGGTGAACTCGTCGGGCTCCGAAGAGGCCCACTCCGGGGTCAGCCAGAACATCACGAGGACCTTGAGGTCACGCTCGCGCAGCTGGTCCATCACCTCGTCGACCAGGGGCACCGCCCACCCCTCGTCGAAGGAGCCGCGCTGCGGCTGGAGCATCGCCCAACCGACGTCGAGGCGCACCCACGAGGCACCGGACTCCTCGATGCGGTCGAGCACCTCGTCGCGCTCGGCGGCGTCGTAGTGGGTCCAGGTGCCGTGGAACTGCAGACCCAGGGACGGCAGGGTGGAGGGGTCGGGCGGATCCTCGATCCGTGCCGCCTGCGTCGTGGCCGTGTCCGAGACCTGGGAGCGCGACGGGTCGAGCGCCTCGGACCTCCCTGCACCGTCCTCGGCACGCAGCACCAGCACACCACCGAGAGCCACCACGGTCGAGACCGCGGCGGCTACGAGCACAGCGAAACGGCCCCCCATGACCACGACGTTACCCGGTGACGCCCGGGCCGAAACACTCGTGCACTGGTGAGACCGCCCACCTGGGGCGGTCGTCCACCGGCGTCAGTAGGTCGTGACGTGCACGTGGTCGTAGTGGTTGGCGGTCGTCGAACCACGGTCCGACATGCCCCGCCAGCCCTCGCCGCTGCGCTCGACCGACCAGATGCTCTGCGAGTAGATCGCGTAGGAGACACCGAGGCTGCCGGCGTTGGCGCGCACGAACTCCGCGACCTGCCAGCCGCGCGAGCCGCTGACCATGATGTCGACCGCGATGCCCTGGGCGTGCTCGCCGTCACCGCGGAAGGTGCCGTAGGTGGTGATCTCCGGGAAGGCCGCACAGACGGCCTCGTGCACCTTGACGATGTTGGGGCTGACACCGGAGGGGACCGATGTGCCGTTGCTGCAGGTGGCCTCGGAGGGCGCGGCGCTCGGGGCCGCCTCGGACTTCTCCTCGACGGCCTTCTCCTCGACGGGCTTGTCGTCGCTCAGGTAGCCGGCGCTCACCCAGCGCGACTTGCCGCCGACCACGACCTCGTCGCGGCCGTAGAGCGAGCGGCCGGTGACCAGGACCTTCTTCTCGGCGCCCAGGAGGCCGCTCTTGCCCGCCTTCTTCGCAGGCGAGAGCCAGAGGTTCAGGTCGGCGGTGGTCCACAGCTTGGTGTCGGCGCCGGCGACGGCGGCCTGCACCGCCGCGGGGGCCATCATCTTGTCGAGCGCGGACATCTTCTCCAGCCGCACGCCCTGGCGCACCGGTGCGGCGGCCAGCGAGCGGTCGGAGGTGCGCGAGACCACGGAACGGCGGTCGGCGAGCTCGGCGGCGATGCCGGCGCTCGACTCGGAGACCGAGGCGGCGACGGGCACCTCGGTGGCGGTGGGTTCGGAGGAGGCGATGCCGACGGTGACCGCGGAGGCGGTCGCCAGCACGGCGAGGGTCCCGGCCACGACGGTGGCGCGCGGGCGGATGCGGGCATTGGCGTCCCGCTTGTGGCGTAGGTCTGCCACAGCGCTGATCCTTTGCTGTTGATGACACAGGCGTCGCCGGTCCGCTGTGGCGGGCCGGCGAAGTCACCTACTGAAGCACACCGCGGCGCCGCATCCGGCATCATCGCGCGCAAAATCGTGCGTGTGCTCGCTCACCCGGGCTCAGCCGCCGGTGGTCTCCACGGCATCCTCGGGGGTGGCCAGCCCGCGCCCGTCGGTGTCGTCGAGCCAGCCCTCGGGCAGCGCGACCTTCGCCCGCGGCGAGCCCTGACGACCGCGCGGCGCCCCCAGCGCGGCTGTCGGGAACTGCTCGTCGGGGTCGAGGTCGGCGAGCAGCGTGTCGAGGTCGGCGAGCGAGGAGACCAGGCCCAGCGACCGGCGTGCGTCGCTGCCGGCGGCGAAGCCCTTGAGGTACCACGAGACGTGCTTGCGGAACTCCTTGCAGCCCCGCTCCTCGCCCATGTGGCGGCACAGCAGCTCGGCGTGGCGGCGCATCATGTCGCGCACCTCTCCCAGCGTGGGCAGGGTGGCCACCTGCTCGCCGGCGAACGCGGCGGCGAGGTCGCGGAAGAGCCACGGGCGCCCGAGGCAGCCGCGGCCGACGACGACGCCGGCGGCGCCGGTCTGCTCGACCATCCGCACCGCGTCGGCGGCCTCCCAGATGTCACCGTTGCCGAGCACCGGGATGTCGACGTGGGCGACCAGCTCGCCGATCGCCTCCCAGTCGGCGCGACCCGAGTAGGCCTGCGAGACGGTGCGTCCGTGCAGGGCGATCGCGGCGCAGCCGGCCTCCTGGGCGATGCGCCCGGCGTCGAGGTAGGTCAGGTGGTCGTCATCGATGCCCTTGCGGGTCTTCATCGTCACCGGCACCCCGTGGCGCGAGGCCGCGCCGACGGCGGCCTCCAGGATCTCGCCCAGCAGGCCGCGCTTCCAGGGCAGCGCCCCTCCCCCGCCCTTGCGCGTCACCTTGGGCACCGGGCACCCGAAGTTGAGGTCGATGTGGTCGACGCCGTGCTCGGCGCACAGGATCTCGGCGGCCTTGCCCACGTGCACCGGGTCGCTGCCGTAGAGCTGGACCGAGCGGGTCGTCTCGGCCTCGTCGAAGACGAGCATGTCGAGGGTGTGCTTGTCGCCCTCGACCAGGCCGCGGCTGGTGATCATCTCGCAGACGTAGAGGCCCGCACCCTGCTCCGCGCAGAGCCGGCGGTACGCCGCGTTGGTGATGCCGGCCATCGGCGCGAGCACCACCGGCGTGGCCACCTCGAGGTCGCCCAGGCGCAGGCCGGAGAAGACAGCGGAGGGGGCGGGGCTGGACATGCGGCCATTCTCGCGGGCTGTCCTGCCCCTCCCCAAATCAGGTGGTGCGGCTACCCGTCGCCGTTGCCGCTGTTGTTCTTCTTCTTGCTCTGCTGCTTCTTCTCCTTGGCGGCCTGCTTCTGCTCGGCCGTCTTCTCGCCGATCTTGAGGACCTCGCCGGTCCAGGTGATCGGGTTGAACTCCTGGGCCGGACGGAAGCTCATGGCCTCGAGGTCGCCGTTGGCCGGGGCCAGGTAGACCAGGCAGGTGGTGACCTTCTTGCCGGGCCCGAACTTCTTCGGCAGCGCCTTCGACGGGCAGGGCTTGAAGGTGCTCACGAACGTGGAGGACTCCACGAGCGTGTTGTCGCCGTCGACGAGGTAGAGCGGCACCCGCTTGCCGCCGAGGTTGTCCTCACCGACGTTCTCGACCTTGGCGCGCACGAAGTAGGGCTGCGACTTCTTGACGTTCTTGTCCAGCTTCCAGCCCTGGAAGGACTCCTTGAAGGAGGTCTTGCGCAGGTCGGTGACGGTGATGTCGAGGACACCGACGTCCTTCTGGTTGGGCTGGTAGGCCACGGTCGCGGTCTCGCCGACCTCGAGCGCGCTGCCCTGCTCGGTCAGCTCGACCCCCTCGGGCACCGGCAGGTACGGCGTCTCCTCGGCCCCGGCGGTGGGGTCGATGGTGGTGTCCTCACCGGGCGTCGCGCTCTGCGACGACGACGCCTCGTCGGCGTCGTCGCCCGAACAGGCGCCGAGGGCGCCGACGGTCAGGACCAGGGCGGCCAGGGGCGCGACCATGCGGGTGACGCTCCCCCGGCGGGGTTGGCTGCTCAGCATCCGACCATTGTGCATGCGTCGCCTCACGCACCGAGGAACTTCTCGGCGAAGTACGCCGAGATCCGGTCCAGGCCGATGCGCTCCTGGGCCATCGTGTCGCGCTCGCGCACGGTGACCGCGTGGTCGTCGAGGGTGTCGAAGTCGACGGTGACGCAGAACGGGGTGCCGATCTCGTCCTGGCGGCGGTAGCGCTTGCCGATCGCGCCGGCGTCGTCGAAGTCGACGTACCAGTTGCGGCGCAGCTCGGCGGCCAGGTCGCGGGCCTTGGGCGAGAGGTCGGCGTTGCGGCTCAGCGGGAGCACCGCCACCTTGACCGGCGCCAGGCGCGGGTCGAGGCGCAGCACGGTGCGCTTGTCGACGCCGCCCTTGGTGTTGGGCGCCTCGTCCTCGGAGTAGGCGTCGACCAGGAAGGTCATCAGCGAGCGCGACAGCCCGGCTGCGGGCTCGATGACGTAGGGCGTGTAGCGCTCACCGGCGGCCTGGTCGTAGTACGACAGGTCCTTGCCGGAGTGCTTGGCGTGCGTGGAGAGGTCGAAGTCGGTGCGGTTCGCGATGCCCTCGAGCTCGCCCCACTCCGAGCCGGCGAAGCGGAAGCGGTACTCGATGTCGACGGTGCGCTTGGAGTAGTGCGACAGCTTCTCCTGCGCGTGCTCGTAGTGGCGCAGGTTGTCGGGGTCGATGCCCAGCTCGACGTACCAGCGGGTGCGCTCGTCGATCCAGTGCTGGTGCCACTCCTCGTCCTCACCGGGCTTGACGAAGAACTCCATCTCCATCTGCTCGAACTCGCGGGTGCGGAAGATGAAGTTGCCGGGCGTGATCTCGTTGCGGAACGACTTGCCGATCTGGGCGATGCCGAAGGGCGGCTTCATCCGCTGGCTGGTCACCACGTTGGCGAAGTTGAGGAAGATGCCCTGCGCGGTCTCGGGGCGCAGGTAGTGCAGCCCCGACTCGTCGTCGTGGACGCCGAGGTAGGTCTTGAGCAGGCCGGAGAACTGGCGCGGCTCGGTCCAGGCGCCCCGGGTGCCGCAGTTGGGGCAGGCGAGGTCCTCGAAGGTGACCGTGTCGGGGTCGTCGATGCCCTTCTTCTCGGCGACCGCCTCCTGGAGGTGGTCGGCACGGAACCGCTTGTGGCACGACTGGCACTCGGTCAGCGGGTCGCTGAACGTGTCGACGTGGCCACTGGCCTCCCAGGTGCGGGTGGGCAGGATGACGCTGGAGTCGAGGCCCACGACGTCGTCGCGCATCTGCACCATGGACTTCCACCACTGGCGCTTGATGTTGTCCTTGAGCTCCACACCGAGCGGGCCGTAGTCCCACGCCGAGCGGGTGCCGCCGTAGATCTCGCCGCAGGGGTAGACGAAGCCCCGGCGCTTGGCGAGGGAGACGACGCTGTCGACGACGGAGGGAGGCGGCTTGGCCACGGAAGGGCTCACTTTCGCGTGCAGGCGCACCGGCTGGCTGCCGGCGGGCGGGAGGACGTGCGGGAAGCGCTCAGCCTAACGACCGGGCGACCGCCACGTTGAGGTCGGTCCCGGGCTCGACGACCTCGTAGGCGCTGGCCTCGTCGACGGCGCGCGCGAGCAGGCGGACGGCGCCCATCTTGACGTCGTACGACGACAGGGCGCGGCGGTAGGCGCCCACATGCTCCCAGCGCGTGGTCAGCACCCACAGGGTCGGCTCGTCGAGATTGCGCCCGACCGTGCCGCCGACGTAGCCGGGACGCGCGGCGAGCACCGCGTGCGCGCTCTCGAGGTCGGCGCGGAACTGCACCGCCTCGTCCTCAGGGACGCGGAACCTGTTGACGACGAGCACGTCCCGACCCTAGCCCCGATGGCCCCAGGTCAAGGATAGGGTCGCGTCGTGCGGCAGCGCGTTCTCGAGACGGTGACCTGGCGCGCGACGCCAGTCCACCTCCCCGGGGCTACCCCGGGGGCCACCGGTACGTCCGGGCATCGCACCGCGCGCGAGCCGCTGCGCTCCGCTGCAGGTCTTCGCGCGCACGACGGGACAGGTCGGGCAGCGCTGCCGCACACCCGGCTCGACGGCCCCCGGACCCCTCGGGCGCCTGGAGAGGCACGGTGAGGGGCGACCTGGCGCAGGCGCTGGCCGCGGGCTTCCTCGCCGGGAGCTGGACGCAGCGGGGCCTGATGGACAGCGGCGCGGAGGTCCTGGGCAGTCGGCGCCGGTGGCTGTCCCGGCTGGCCCGGCACACGCTCGACCTGTATCCCCGCCCCCCGCTGGACCGCCCACGAGAGCTGGCCAGCATCGTCGCAGCCTTCGTCGACGCGGACGCCGCGACGCGGCCGGCGACCGCGCGGACGACCGGTGTGCGACCCGCGACCCGGCCGGTCGTCGGCACCCGGATGCTCACCAACCGGTGGGGCCTGCCGACCCTGCACGACCTGGGCGACCTCGCTGAGTGGCTCGAGCTCAGCAGCAGCGAGCTCGAGTGGTTCGCCGATCCAAGGCACCTGGCCCGCGCGACGAGCGAGAGACGGCTGCAGCACTACCGCGTCAGCCACCGCGTCGCGTCGAGCGGGGCGATCCGGGTGCTGGAGGCCCCCAAGCTGGAGCTCAAGAGGATCCAGCGTCGCCTCCTCGACGACGTGCTCTCCTCGGTCCCGCCGCACGAGGCGGCCCGGGGCTTCCGACCGGGTGGCTCGGTGCGCACCTACGCGCTGCCCCACGCCGGCCGCCCGGTGGTGCTGCGTCTGGACCTGGAGTCGTTCTTCGCCAGCGTCACCGTCGCCCGCGTGTACGGGATCTGGCGCAGCGCCGGATACCCGGAGCCGGTCGCGCACCGCCTGGCCGGGCTGGTGACCAGCGTCCTGCCTTGGTCGCTGTGGCGCAGCGTGCCCAGGCCCGCGGACGACGGCCTCCTCGATGCGCACTGGCGCCTCGGGCGCCGGCTCGCCGCACCCCATCTCCCCCAGGGGGCGCCCACCTCGCCGGCGCTGGCGAACCTCGCCGCCTTCCGGCTCGACGTGCGCCTGAGCGCGCTGGCCGCGGCGTGGGGCGGGCGCTACACCCGCTACGCCGACGACCTCGCCTTCTCGGGGGGTCGATCCTGGGGTGGGGGCACCTCACGGCTGCTCGACGCGATCGAGGAGGTCGTGCGCGACGAGGGCTTCAGCCTGAACCCGCGCAAGACCGGCGTGATGCTGCACGGAGGGCGTCAGGCCCTCGGGGGTCTCGTGGTCAACGAGCGGCCCCGGGTGCCGCGTGAGGAGGTCGACCGGCTGCGGGCGATCCTGCACAACTGCCTCCGTCACGGACCCAGCACCCAGAACCGCGAGGAGCACCCTGCCTTCGCCGAGCACCTGCGGGGCAGGATCACCTGGGTCGCCCAGCACGATCCCGTCCGCGGCGCCCGCCTGCTGGCCCAGCACGACGCCATCGACTGGACCCGGTGACGCCCGCAGCCGCTCCGCTCCCCCGTGAGTTGACAACCATTCTCAACGCCCTGAGAATGGTTCTCATGAAGTTGCGCCACGCCCTGCTGCCCACCACCGCCGCGCTCGCCCTGGCCCTGAGCGGGTGCGGCGCCCTGACCTCGAACGACGCGTCCGGGTCGGACGGCCCCGCGGGCTCCGACACGGTCGTGGCCGGCCTCTACCCCCTGCAGTACGTCGCGCAGCGCGTGGCCGGCGACGCCTTCGAGGTCGAGAACCTCACCCAGCCCGGCGGCGAGCCGCACGACCTCGAGCTCGGCGTCGCCCAGACCGCGGCGCTCTCCGATGCCGCCCTGCTGGTCTACGTCGACTCCCTGCAGCCGGCCGTGGACAAGGCGGCCGAGGAGGTCAGCGGCACCGGGGTGCTCGACGCCGCGCCCGTCGTCGACCTGGTGCCCTTCGAGGACGAGCACTCCGCTGACGAGGGCGATGACGACCACAGCGGGCACGACCACGGCGAGCTCGACCCGCACTTCTGGCACGACCCGCTGCGCATGGCCGACCTCGGCGACGCGGTCGCCGATCGGCTCGCTGAGATCGACCCCGCCCGGGCCGACTCCTTCGAGGAGCGCGCCGCCGAGCTGCGCAGCGACCTGGAAGCCCTCGACGGGGAGTACTCCACGGGCCTCGCGGACTGCGAGACCCGGACCGTGGTGACCAACCACGACGCCTTCGGCTACCTCGAGGGCTACGACCTGGAGCTGGCCTCCATCAACGGCATCTCCCCCGACGCCGAGCCGACCCCCGCGGCGCTGGCCGAGCTGCAGGACCTGATCGAGGAGACCGGCATCACCACGGTCTTCTCCGAGACCCTGGTCAGCCCCCAGGCCGCCGAGGTCCTGGCCTCCGATGCCGGCGTCGACACTGCGGTCCTGGACACCGTCGAGGGGCTGACCGACGACACGGCCGACGAGGACTACCTTTCTCTCATGCGCTCCAACCTCGCCACCCTCCAGGAAGCCAACCGCTGTTGAGCGCTCACGCGGACCCGGTGGTCGAGCTGCGCGACGGCGCGGTGGTGCTCGGCGGACGCCCCGTCGTGCGCCAGGTCGACCTCACCGTCCGCGCCGGGGAGTTCGTGACGCTGCTGGGCCCCAACGGCTCCGGCAAGTCCACCCTGGTGCGCGCCCTGACCGGGCTGCGCCCGCTGGCCCGGGGCTCGCTGTCCCTCTTCGGTGTCCCGATGGGCTCCTTCCGCGACTGGCACCGGCTCGGCTACGTGCCGCAACGCGCGGGCGCGGCCAGCGGCGTACCGGTCTCGGTGCGTGAGGTCGTCGCCTCCGGGCGGCTCACCCGCCGACGGGTGCTGTCGCTGCCCAGCCGCGCCGACCGGACGGCCGTCGCCGAGGCGCTCGAGGTCGTCGGTCTCGCCGACCGAGCGAAGGACAGCGTGGCCACGCTCTCCGGCGGCCAGCAGCAGCGGGTGCTGATCGCCCGCGCGCTGGCCGGGGGGCCCGACCTGTTCTTCCTCGACGAGCCGACCGCCGGGGTCGACCTGCCCAACCAGGAGGCGCTGGCCGACGCGCTGGGCACCCTCTCGCGCTCGGGCAGCACGATCGTCCTGGTGACCCACGAGCTCGGCCCCCTGGCCCCGCTGGTCGACCGCACGGTGGTGCTGCGCGACGGACGACTCGTCTACGACGGCCCGCCGCTCGAGCTCACCGACGCGCACGGGCACCACCACCACGACCTCGACGCGGGTCGCCACGACCACCACCCCGACGTCGTGGCCCCCTGGGACCGGGAGGACCACCGGCTGTGATCGACCTCCTCGGCTACGAGTTCATGCAGCGCGCGCTGCTCGCGGCACTGGTCACCGGCCTGGCCGCCCCGGTCATCGGCACCTACCTGGTGCAGCGCCGGCTGGCGCTGCTCGGCGACGGCCTGGGCCATGTCGCGGTCACCGGCGTGGCGCTGGGCCTGTTCACCGGGATCGCCCCGACCTGGACGGCCGTGGTGGTCGCGATCCTGGGCGCGGTGGCCGTCGAGGTGATCCGCGACCGCGGCCACACCAGCGGCGACCTGGCGCTGGCGCTGCTCTTCTACGGAGGCCTGGCGGGTGGCGTGATGATCACCGGGCTGGCCGGCCAGACCGGCGCCACGCTCCAGCAGTACCTCTTCGGCTCGATCACCTCCATCTCCCTGACCGACATCTGGTTCACCATCGCCCTGGCGATCGTGATCCTGGGCCTGGGGCTGGGGCTGATGCCGCAGCTCTTCACGGTCGCGCAGGACCAGGACTTTGCCCAGGTGGCCGGGTTGAACGTGCGGGCCTACAACCTGCTGGTGGCCGTGCTGGCCGCCGTCACGGTCACCGTGGCCATGCGCACCGTGGGGCTGCTGCTGGTCTCCGCGCTGATGATCGTGCCGGTCGCCACGTCGCAGCAGCTGGCCCGGTCGTTCCGGGCCACCATCGCCGGGGCGGTCGTGGTCGGGGCCGGCGCCGGCGTCGGCGGCCTGCTGGTGTCGGCGTACGTCTCCCAGTCCTACGACCTGACGGTGCAGCCCGGTCCGGCCATCGTGCTGCTGGCCCTGGCCTGCTTCGTGGCCACCTGGCCGCTGGGGGCGCTGCTGCGTCGTCGTCAGCGTCGCCACGTACCGTTCCCCGATGTGGCGCCCGAGGCCCACGAGGTCACCGGGCACCACGACCACGAGCACGGCCCGGACTGCGGTCACCTGGCGATCCCCCACGGCGACCACGTCGACTACGTCCACGACGGCCACCGGCACGCACCCCACGGGAAGCACTATGACGAGCACTGAACGCACCGGCCCCGGCTCCGGCAGCGGTCCCGCGACCCCGGGCCTGCGCCCGACGCGCCAGCGGTTGGCCGTGGCCGAGGCGATGGCCAGCTTCGACGACTTCCGCTCGGCCCAGGAGATCCACGACCTGCTGGGCAGACGGGGCGAGACCGTCGGGCTGGCCACGGTCTACCGCACCCTGCAGCGCCTCGCCGACGGCGGCGAGATCGACCGGCTGCTCACCGAGGGCGGGGAGGCGATCTACCGCGCGTGCTCGGCCACCCACCACCACCACCTGGTGTGCCGCTCGTGCGGCCGCACGGTCGAGGTCGAGGGCCCGGCCGTGGAGAGCTGGACCCGCTCGATCGCGGCCGAGCACGGCTACGACGAGGTGAGCCACACCCTCGAGATCTTCGGCACCTGCCCCGCCTGCCGAGCCTGAGCACACCGGCATCGCCTAGGGTCGTGCTCGTGCAGGTCGTGGTGATGGGTGTCTCCGCCACGGGCAAGTCGAGCGTCGCCGAGCGCGTCGCCGAGGCCCGGGGGTGGGACTTCGTCGAGGGTGACGACCTGCACCCGCGCGCCAACGTGGCCAAGATGGAGTCCGGCGACCCGCTCACCGACGCCGACCGGTGGCCGTGGCTGACCCGGGTCGGCGAGGCGATGGCCGCCCACGAGCGCGACGGTCGCCACGGCGTCGTGACCTGCTCGGCGCTCAAGCGCGCCTACCGCGACCGGCTGCGCGAGCACGTGCCGGACGTGTGGTTCCTGCACCTGCACGCACCGACCGAGGTGCTGGCGGAGCGGATGGCCCAACGCACCCGCCACTTCATGCCGACCTCGCTGCTCACCTCCCAGATCGACACCCTCGAGCCGCTCGGCGACGACGAGGCCGGTCGCGTCGTCGACGTCACCCCGCCCCTCGACGAGGTCGTCGCTGCGGCGCTCGACGCGCTCGCCGAGCACCGCGGCGACGTACGCCGCACCTAGGCCCGCGCGCCTGTCGGCGGCCCCGCACCTGATGCGCGTTCGCTTCCATGCCGGGCTTCGAGACGTCCCGAGGGGACAGTCCGCCGGCAAGCGGGTGAGTGTGAACCAGATGCAGGGCACGCGTGCCACGGGCGGAAGCGTCCGCTCATGCCGATGAGCGCGCACTGACCGCGGAACCACTGGCGCTATGAGATCGTCGAACAACCATGCCGCTGCCGAACTCCTCGAGCCTCCCCGTTGCCGCAGCTTCCCGCTCTCGCGCCTGGAGGCGGATCGGCGCGACCCTCGGCATTGCGACCGCAGTTCTGCTCCTCGCCGGATGCGACCTGCCCTGGTCGGGCAGCCCAACTGCTAAAGACCCCGAGGTCCGTCCGAGCGAGCTCACCGACGCGGCTGGTCAACCGTGCCCGCAGGAGTTGCCTATCGGTGAGGACCCGTCCGGTCACGGCTTCGGCATCGAGGAGGTCGCGGACGAACGTCCGACTCTCCTCGTTCCGCAAGAGGCATGGGTCTGTCAGTACAACACCGTTCGATGTCGGCACGACCGCCAGCGGCGGGGCCGTCTACGGGTGGAGCCGTGCAGGGCGTCCTAAACCCGTCGCCGCCACCGACCTCCCGGACCTGCAGGACGCCCTGGACGATCTTGCCCCCGCTGATCGCAGCGGTGGATGCAACGCCGACCTCGGCCCGCGCTGGATGGTCGTCTACAGCCACGATGGCGACCTGACCGGAGTAGTCGTCGACGACTACGGCTGCCGCGACGTCCGGCTCACAGACAACCCGACCGCGACGCCGCCCGGTGCAGACAACCAGGAAGGGAAGGTCGGCGGCGTTCTCGACGGTGGCGCTGCAATCCTCGATGTCCTTGGCGTCGGTCGCTCGAACTGATCGTCCGGATCTGGCACCCCTCTGTGTCAACGGGTGCTGGGGCCGAGGTTCTTCACGTGCTCGCGGTCGGGGCGTAGCGTCGGCCTCGCGGGTCCGGGAAGTGGCTGATCCGAAGTGTCGATGTGCGGGTGTGAGTCGACCGCGCTGGATTGTAGAGTCGCCCCGCGGTGCCCTCCCGGATCCGCGTCCACGGGCGTGGCGGGGGCCTTGCTGTCGGCGACGAGCTGGCGGTAGACGACGTCGGACAGGCGTCGTTTGAGGCAGCGCAGTGCCTCCATCGGTGTCTTGCCTTCGGCGAGCTTGCGGCGGTAGTAGGCGCGGCCTTCGGTGTCGTGGCGGATTTGCACGATCGCGGCGATGTGCAGCACGTGGTTCATCCGGCGGTTCCCGGCGCGGGAGAGCCGGTGGCGGTTCTGCTCACCCGATGAAGCGTCCAGGGGTGCGGTCCCGGTCCAGGACGCGAACCGGTTGCGGTCGGCGAAGCGGGCCACGTCACCGACGTCGGCCAGGATGCGTGCGGCACCGGCGGGGCCGATCCCGTAGATGCCCATGAGGTTCGATCCGCGCGCGGTCACGGCGTCCTTCAGCTCGGCCTTGATCTTCTTCAGCTTCGCATCGAGTACGACCAGGTCGGCGACCTGCTCAGCTGCCATCCGACGGCGGGTCTTGCCGGCGACGTCGCGAGGCCGCACGGTGGCCAGCATGGTCTTGGCCTGTGCAGCGGACAGGTCGCGTTTGCGCTGGCCAGGCAGCAGTTCGCTGAGCAGGCGCTGCAACCGGTTGACCGTCTGCACACGCTGGTGGGCCAACTCGTCACGGCGCTCGGTGAGCATCCGCAACGCCTCGAGCTCACCGTCCTCGACCACGACCCGTAGCCCCGGTGTGCGGACCGCGACCACAGCAATGGAGTGGGCATCCAGGGCGTCGGTCTTGCGGTTGTGCCCGGTGTCGAACAACCTCACCCGGGCCGCGAGCTTGGCCGGCACATCGACGACGTGCTCACCGGCGGCGATGAGTCGCTGGGCCAGTGGGCGACCAGCGCCGTTGGCTCCCTCCACGGCCCAGGTGCGGTGTGGCCACTGCTTCACATAACGCTGCATCGCGGCGTAGCCGGCCTGATCGGTCCCGAAGCGCCCGGTGCCGAGCAGGCGCTCGTTGGGGTCGACGACCTCGATCGTGGCCGACATCTTGTGGGGATCGACCCCGATGGTCACGTCCCTGGTTGTCTTCAACCTGTTCACCTCGTCCGTCGTGGTTCCAGTTGTGGACGACGAGGTGGGCATTGCTACTACGAGCTGGGCAGACCCCTCTTGAGCCACTCCTCGTCACGGAGTCCGACGGGTCGCAGTCCAGAAGAGAGCCACACCCCAGTAGCCGGTGGGCAGCCGCATAACGAGCGTCCCGCCGGACCCCTGGACCGAGTCTGGCCAGACACCGATCCTGCTGAGAAGTCTCCTAGTAGCCGCGTAGCGCGCGCTCATCTGCCGCGCCAGGGGCGGCCCCGCAAGAAGCTGGGAAGGTGCAGGGCCTCTGGACTCTCGTCCATCGGTCACCCCCTGCCTAGCGAAGCCAGGGCGTCCTTCCACAGGCAGGTCAGACCCTTGACTCGAACGCTTGTTCGAGTAAACTGGGGGCATGACCACGCAGGAGCTCCAGCGCTGCGACACCACCGACGCGGTGCTCGCCTACGCCCGCTCCCAGCGCGCGGCCCGCGACGCCGCCGAGGTCGCGATGTACCAGGCCACCTGCACCTGGGCGGCCATGCACACCACCCATCGACCCGGCCCGCGCCGCGGTCCTGCCCGGCACCGACCTGCAGATCAGCATCGCCGGGCCGGGCGCCCCGTCGGTCTCGGAGTTCGCCGTCATCGAGTACGGCACCGCGATCGGCCTGTCCGCCGACGCCGCGGTGCGCTACGTCGCCCACGTCGTGGAGACCCGCTACCGCCTCCCCCGCCTCCACACCGCCGTCACCTCCGCCCGGGTGCCGGTGTGGCGGGCCCGACGGATCGCCGAGGCCACCCTCGCCCTGCCCGCCGAGGCCGCCGAATGGGTCGACCGGCACCTCGCCGGGGTCGCCGCCACCTGCTCCTACGCCACCCTGGCCCGCCTCGTCGAGGAAGCCCTGTGCCGCTTCGACCCCGAGACCGCCGAGGACAACCGCGCCAAGGCCACCGAGGACCGCCGCCTCGACATCCACCTCGACGCCGCCACCAGTGGCGGCGCCTGCATCGAGGGCACCGTCGACGTGGTCGGCTGCCTCGACCTCGCCGACGCCCTCGACCTCGACAACGCCGTGACCCGCGAGGCCCGCAACCTCGCCCTGGCCGGCTCCGACCAACCCCTCGACGTACGCCGCTCCCAAGCCCTCGGCATCCTCGCCCGCACCCAGACCACCCTCGACCTCACCAGCGACACCAGCGACACCGCCGACGACCCCGGCGATCACGAGGCAGCTCCCCGGGTGCCCGCACGACAGGTCGTGCTCAACATCCACCTCACCGACACCGCCCTGCACGGCACCGACCCCACCACCTGCCGGATGGGCATCGACCCGTTCAGCCCCTCGGCCGGGCTGCACCTCGCCCGCATCGAGGAGACCCGCAGCTTCACCACCACCGACCAGGTCGCCGAGTGGCTCCGCGTCCCGGGCACCCACGTCTCCTACCGCACCATCACCGACGCACCCGGCCCCGTGGACCCCGAGGCCTACGAACACCCCTTCCGCAACACCCAGCCCCGCAACACCAAGCCCCGCAACACCAAGCCCACCGGCCAGGTCACCGCCGACGACCTCCGCCGCTTCGCCAGCCACCCCGACCTACGACCCCACCCCCGCCGACCCCTCGACCTCGCCGAGGAGATCACCACCCCCGGCTACACCCCCACCGACCGGCTCGCCGAACAGACCCGACTGCGCCACCCCCGCTGCGTCTTCCCCCACTGCACCCGCCGAGCAAGGCGCCGCACCCCCGACGAGGCCCACGCCGACCTCGACCACATCACCACCCACGACCCCGAAGCATCCGACGGCCCACCCGGCCAGACCACCACCTCGAACCTCGCCACCCTCTGCAGACGACACCACCGCGCCAAGACCCACACCGCCTGGACCTACCACCCCACCCCCACCGGGTTCCTCTGGACCAGCCCCCACCGCTACCAGTACCTCGTCGAACCACCAGGCACCACCGACCTCGGACGACCACCGAGACCACCGACCCGGGCCATCTGAACCAGCCGACCAGCCGCACCCCCGCGCACAGCACCACCGCGACGGGGGCACCGGCACGCTCCCCCGACGGTCCAGGTCATGGTGCGAGGTCGCCCGCGTCACGAACCCGCTGGATCAGCTGCGTGGTCGAGAGGTCGCCGCTGCGCTGGACAAGGACGAGCCGTCCGCTCGCCACAGCCGGGCCGTAGATCGCCCTCGCCTGCTCCATCGTCAGGTCGTCGCCATGCACCACGGTGGTGATGGCGTGGCCGCGCAAGAAGTCCGCAGTCACCTCGAAGGGAGCGTCCTCGACCACCTCGTCGACGTAGCGGCACGCCGCGATGACGGCGACCCGCTCCGCGAGGGTCATCACCGGACGGCGCTTGTACGACGCAGCCGTCGCGTCGGACAGCACGCCGACGACCAGCCGGTCCCCGTGGCGGCGAGCCTCACGGAGGAAGGCGACGTGCCCGGCGTGGAACAGGTCCCCCACCATGTCGACGTACACCCGAGACGCACCGGCAGGAGACAGGTCCGGATGGTCCACGTCAGGGGCTCCCTCTCACCGGCCGCGCAGCGCAGCTCGGGGCGTCAGGCGTTCGGCAGCGCGCCGCCGTACCGGCGGTCGCGGGAGGCGTAGGTCTCGATGGCCGACCACAGGGCGCGGCGGTCGACGTCGGGCCAGAGCACGTCGGTGAAGACCATCTCGGCGTAGGCGGCCTGCCAGAGCATGAAGTTGGACAGCCGCTGCTCACCGGAGGTGCGCCAGACCATGTCGGCATCGGCGAGGTCGGGCAGGTAGAGGTGGCGTGCGAACGTCTTCTCGGTGATCTTCTCGGGGTCCAGACGACCCGCGGCGACCTCGCGGCCGATGGCGCGGGCGGCATCGGCGAGCTCGGCGCGGCCGCCGTAGTTGACGCACATCGTCAGGGTCAGCACGTCGTTGTCGCGGGTCATCTCCTCTGCCGCGCGCAGCTCCTTGACCACCGAGCGCCACAGCCGCGGCGTACGCCCGGCCCAGCGCACCCGCACCCCCAGCTCGTGCATCTCGTCGCGGCGGCGTCGGATGACGTCTCGGTTGAAGCCCATCAGGAAGCGCACCTCGTCGGGCGAGCGTGACCAGTTCTCGGTGGAGAACGCGTAGGCCGACACCGCCTTGACCCCGATCTCGATGGCTCCCTCGACCACGTCGAAGAGCGAGCTCTCGCCCATCTCGTGGCCACGCGTGCGGGGCAGCCCGCGCTGCTTGGCCCACCGGCCGTTGCCGTCCATCACGATGGCCACGTGCTCCGGCACGAGCTCGCGCGGCAGCGCGGGCGGGGTGGCGCCCGAAGGGTGCGGGGCAGGCGTTCGTACGGCGCGTCTCACGCCCCGGAGCCTACGGCGCACCACCGCCGCGCGGGAGCAGCACCCGCGCCCGCAGGCCACCGCCCGGCGAGTCGTCGAGCTCGATGCGGCCGGCGTGGGCGGCGACGATGTCGCGGGTGATCGCCAGGCCCAGACCGACCCCGGGCAGCACCTGGTCGCGAGCGGCGCGGGTGCGGACGAAGCGCCCGAAGACCTGCTCGCGCTCGGCGGGCTCGATCCCCGGACCCGTGTCGCTGACGCAGACCTCGAGCTCGTCGTCGCCGGGCACGAGCTCGACCCGCACCCACCCGCCGGCCGGGGTGTGCTTCAGCGCGTTGGAGAGCAGGTTGTCGACCACCTGGCGCACCCGCTGGCCGTCGACGTACGCCGCCTCCTCGCCGTCGGCGCACACCTGGAGCTGCACGTGGCGCGCGGCGGCCACGGGCCGGGCGGCCTCGACCTGCTCGCGCACCAGGGCGGCCAGGTCCACGGCCGCGCACTGCACCGCCGTCGGGCTCGCGTCGGCCACGGCGGTCGAGAGCAGGTCGGCCACCAGCCGCTCCAGGCGGTGCGCGTTGCGCTCGGCGATCGCGAGGTGACGCACCGCCTGCTCGGGCAGGTCCCGGCGCTCGAGCAGCACGGCGAGGTAGCCCGCGATCGAGGTGAGCGGGGTGCGCAGCTCGTGCGAGACGGCTGCCACGAACGCGTCCTTGACCTCCATCGCCTCCATGAAGTCGGTGACGTCCTTGTAGGCCAGGGCCGAGCCCGTCTGGCGTCCTGACTCGTCGCGGATCGAGCGCGCCGAGACCGACAGCGCCCGCCGCTCGGCCCCCTGCCCGACCCAGATCCGGATGTCGTCGAACTCCTCGCCGAGCCGGGCCCGGTGGGTCGGCATCTCCTCGCGCTCCATCACGGTGCTCGCGTCGGCGTGGCACACCTGGCCCAGCTGGCCCGCGACGCCGTCGTGGCCGTCGGGGAAGGCCAGCGACATGAAGTCCTCGTGCCGCTTGTTGCGGCCCACGTAGCGCCCCTGGTCGTCGAGCAGCAGCAGCCCGACGTCGACGGTGTCGAGGATCGCCTCGGCCGTGCGCCGCTGGTGCTCGATCGTGTCGAGCGCGGCGGCGAGCTCACGACCGCGCCGCTCCGCCTCGTCCCGCTCGGCCCCGACCCGACGCGCACCCGCACCGAGCACCAGTCCCGACGCCACCGCCACCAACGGTGCCAGCAGCGCCCGAGCTCGGACACTCATCGACGCGCCTCCTTCCAGGACACACCCTGGCAGACGACGGGCGCGATGGGGCTCCATCGCAGAAGACGGGAACCGTCGGGACGGACAGGCTCAGCGCTCGACGTAGGCCAGTGACCTCAGCCCACGCTCGACGTGCCAGGCCAGGTAGGCCGCCACCAGGCCGCTGGCCTCCTTGCGGGTGCGCTGGTCGGCCTGGGCCACGACCGGCCAGTCGCCGGCCAGCAGGGCGCCGAGCAGCTCCACGGTCGCCGCGGCCGGCCCCGCCGAGCCCGGCAGCCGACAGGTGCTGCAGAGCATCCCGCCCATCGAGGGGTTGAACCACCGATGCGGGCCCTCGATCCCGCAGCGCGCGCAGTGGTCGAAGGACGGCGCGTAGCCGGCCACCGACAGCGAGCGCAGCAGGTAGGAGTCGAGCACCTGGCTGGGCCCCTTGTCGCCGGCGACCATGGCGCGCAGCCCGCCGACCAGCAGCAGGAAGTGCTGGGTCGCCGGCTCCTTCTCCTCGGTGACCAGCCGCTCGGCGGTCTCGAGCATGACCGTGCCCGCGGTGTAGCGCTCGTAGTCGGCGCCCAGCCCACTCGCGAAGGGCGTCAGCGTCTCGGCCTGCGTGATCGTGTCGAGGTTGCGCCCGTCGGCGAGCTGCAGGTCGACGTGGGTGAAGGGCTCCAGCCGCGAGCCGAACCGCGACGTCGTGCGTCGTACGCCGCGCGCGACGGCACGCACCCGCCCGTGCTGGCGGGTCAGCAGGGTGATGATGCGGTCGGCCTCGCCCAGCTTGTGGGTGCGCAGCACGACCGCCTCGTCGCGGTAGAGAGGCACTCCCCCATTGTGCCCGGGGGTGGGGCAACCCCCGGTCAGGCGCGGCGGGAGCGCCGCGCGCTCGAGCGCCAGGCACCCGCGCAGAAGTCGACCGCGACCTGGTCGAGCCGCTCCGGCGAGCGACGCCACTCCACGATCGAGCGCGCCCTGACGAACTCTGCGGCAGGCATCTCCTCGGCCAGCAGCGCCGCGTCGGCGGCCGGGTGCACGGGGTCGCGGGGGTGGCCGACCACGAGGGTCGGCACGGTGATGGCGCGCCGCTCGACGGCCGGGGGCGCGACCCGTCCGAAGAAGAGCCCGTGCACCACCGCGGCCACGGCGTCGGCACGCTGGTCGAGGGTGTCGAGGCCGACGCCGATCCAGAACGGCACCAGCCCGCGCGGCACCGGCCGCGTCAGGCGGCGCAGCGTGTTGACCGTGAACGGCGCGAAGCGGGCGGTCATCAACAGCGGCCCGAACGCCACGATCGCGGCCTCCAGCGCGTTGTCGAGCACCGGCATCTCCAGCAGCAGCCCGCGCACCCGGTCGGGCTCGGTGGCGGCCACCTCGAGCGAGACGTTCGCCCCCAGGGACGTGCCGCCGACCACGGCCTGCGTGGCGCCCAGGTGGTCGAGCAGCGCGACCACCTGTCCGGCGAACGCGCTGACCGAGTAGGCCTGCGGGTCGGCCGGCCGGTCCGAACGCCCGTGACCGAGCAGGTCGAGGGTCACCACGTGGAAGCCGTCGGCTGCCAGGCGCCGCGCCAGGGGCTGGTGCATCCGCCGCGGCATCAGCTGGCTGTGCAGCAGCACGACCCACGAGTCGCCCCCGCCGTACTCGGTGTACTCGAGACGGTCGCGGGACCCCTCGGAGTCGAGGAAGAACTGACCGATGCGCTCGGAGACCAGCATGGCCCCCAACCTAGGGCAAAGACTCGCCCCCGTGGCCGCCTGTCCGACGCCACGCCGTGGGTTCGCCGGACCGCACCGCCCACGCAGGCGATGATGTCGCCATGCCGACCTCGCGTCGCGCGCACCTCAGCGCGCCCTGGACCGCCCTGGTCCTGGTCGCGGTGTACGCCGTCGGGCTGGCCTCGGTGGTGCTGCGCCCCGACGACAACCCGGTCGCGGTGTGGTGGCCGGCGGCCGGCCTCGCGGTGGTCCTGGTCGCACTGACCCGCCCCGGGCGCCGCGAGCTGGTGCTGGTCGCGCTGGCACTGGTGGTGGCCACCAGCCTGTCCAACCTCACCGGCGGCCGGTCGTGGCAGGTCTCCACGTTCTTCGGCGTCGCGAACACCGCCGAAGCGCTGGTCGCCGGCCTGGTGCTGCGGGCCAGCACCGCGCCCGGGGCGCCGCGGGTCGGCGACCTGCGCGACCTGCTGCGCCTGGTGGTCGCCACCGTCCTCGGCGCCTCCACCATCGCGCTGCTGCTCCTCGTCGCCGCCGGCCCCCTCGACCTGGGCGCGCCCGTCGAGGTGGCGCGCACCGTCTTCAGCTCGCACGCCGCGGCGGTGCTGCTCATCGTCCCCGCCGTGCTCGTGCCCCGCCGGCCCAGGAACCGGCCCGGCCGCGACGAGCAGGCCGCGCCGCGCGGCGCTGCGCGTCTCGAGCTGCCGGTCCAGGTGGGCGTGACCGCGCTGGCCACCGCCGTCGTCTTCGTGCCCCAGGACGCGCTGCCCCTGACGTTCGTGCCCCTGGTGCCGCTGACCTGGGCCGCGCTGCGGCTGGGCCCGCGCCTGACCGCCCTCGAGGTCCTCGGCCTCGCCGGCGCGGTGACGGTGCTGACCCAGCGCGGCGAGGGCCCCTTCGCCGGCGGCGCGCTCGGGCCGGTGGCCGGGGCGGGTCTCGCCCAGGCCTACCTCGCCTGCGCGGTGCTGCTGACCCTCCCCCTGGCCCTGCTGCTCGAGGAGCGCAACCGGCTCTTCGACGAGGTGCGATCGGAGCGCCGGCTCTTCCGCGCCAACTTCACCGACTCCCTGGTCGGCCAGCTCCTGCTGCGCGAGGGCCCCGACGGGCTGCGCGTCGACGAGGCCAACCAGACCGCCGCGGACCTCCTGGGCCGCTCCCCCGGCGACCTGGTCGGGTGCGAGGTCGACGAGGTCGTCGTGGTCGAGGAGGGCGGGCTCGCCGCACGCCTGGCCGGCTCGGAGGCCGGCTGGCGGGGCCGGGGCGGTGTCGCGGGCCAGCCCGACGCCCGGGTCAGCATCGCGGTCAGCCGGATCTCCGCCGGAGCCGGCGCCCCCGTGTGGTCGGTCCAGCTGCTCGACGTCACCGCCGAGCAGCTCGCGCACCGTCGGCTGAGCGACGCCGAGAAGCTCACCAGCGCCACCCTCGACACCACCGCGTGCATCATCCTGGTGACCGACCTCGACGCCCGGATCGTGCGGGTCAACGCCGCCACCGCCGAGATGACCGGCTACACCGAGGCCGACCTGGTCGGGCGGCGCCTGTGGGAGACCACCCTGGCCCCCGACAGCGCGCACGACCTCGAGTCGCTCTTCCTGTGGCCCAACCGCTCCGGGGCGCCGGTGGTGCGCGAGCACGACGCGGTCACGCGCAGCGGCGAGCGGCGACGGATCGTGTGGAGCAACAACCTGGTCCGCGACGAGGAGGGCATGCCGGCGTACGCCGTGCTGACCGGGATCGACGTGACCAGCGAGCGGGCCAGCGCCGGCCTGGTCACCCACCTGATGCAGGCCGCCGTCTCGACCGCGATCGTCGGGCTCGACGCCCGGGGCCGCATCAGCGTGGTCAACTCCGGTGCCGAGCACCTGCTGCACCGTCAGTCCGTCGACCTGGTCGGGCTGCCGTTCACGATGCTGCTCGATCCCGAGCAGCTGCGGGCGCGCCTGGGCTGCACCGACCACGACGCCGTCTTCGCCGCCCTCACCGCCTCGCTCGGCGAGGAGGAGCAGCCCACCCGCGACTGGTGGTGGGTCGACGGCGAGGGCGAGCGACGGGTGGTGTCGATGTCGCTGTCGGCGACCGGCAGCGAGGTCAGCGCGCAGGTCGGCTTCCTGTGCGTGGGCCGCGACGTCACCGAGCAGCGCCGGGCCCAGGACCTCGTGGTCGCCGCCCTCGAGAAGGAGCGCACCGCCGTCGAGCGGCTGCAGGCCATCGACGAGGCCAAGAACGAGTTCGTCTCGACCGTCTCGCACGAGCTGCGCACCCCGGTGACCAGCATCGTCGGCTACACCGAGCTGCTGCAGGACGGCACCCTGGTGGCACCCGCCGACGACCAGCTGCCGCTGCTCGACAGCATCGCCCGCAACGGCCAGCGCCTGATCGTGCTGTGCAACGACCTGCTGCTGCTCTCGGGGCTGGACTCGGGTGACATCAGCTGGCAGGCCGAGGAGGTCGACCTCGCCGCCCTGCTCGAAGCGGCGCGGGAAGCCACCGCCGCACTGCTCGTGGGCCGTGACCTCGACGTCGCCTGGGAGCGGCCACCACACGCCGTGGTGGCCCTCGGCGACGGCTCCCAGCTCGAGCGGGTGCTGCTCAACCTCGTCGGCAACGCCGTGAAGTTCACCGAGGACGGCGGGGTGGTGCGGGTCCGGCTGGACTCCGCCCCCGGTGAGGCGGTCCTGGTCGTCAGCGACACCGGCATCGGCATCCCCGTCGAGGAGCAGGGCGGCCTGTTCGAGCGCTTCTTCCGCTCCTCCACCGCCCAGGAGCAGGCCATCCAGGGCACCGGGCTGGGCCTGTCCATCGTGTCCTCGGTGGTGCAGGCGCACGGCGGGTCGATCGCCGTGCGCTCCGGTCACCTCGAGGGCAGCACCTTCACCGTGCGGCTGCCGCTGAAGGCATGATCGGCTCGACCTGCAGCGTGACCAGCGGGTGGTCGGAGTAGTAGCGCGCGTACGCCGGCGCCGGGCAGCGGCCACCGGGGCGCCCGAAGCGTAGTGCCCGCCGCTGACAGGCCGCGAAGGCCGCCGCCTTGTCGAAGACCCCACGCGAGCGCGAGCAGGGCCAGCGCACGACGTGCCAGGCCATGTAGCACCGGTCCCACCAGGCCTCCTGGATCGGCGCGGTCGTGTACGCGAAGTCGATGCGCCGAGCCACCCCGACCACCCCGGTCGGCCCCGTCGCGCGGTGCGCGCGCACCGCGTCGACCAGGCCACGCGACTGCAGCACCCGGTGCCCCCGGTTCTGCTCGCACGAGACGCGCTCGGGCCGCTCGACCGGCCCGGTGCAGCGCGGGAGGTTGTAGTCACCGCCGAGCACCACGGCCTCCCGGGGACGCGCCGCGGCCCAGCTCGCGGCCTGGCCGGCCACGTGGATGAGCGCCCGGGACTTCAGCGCGGCGGTGCCCACCGGGGCCAGGTGGGTGCTCTGCACACGCATCTGCACCGCGTCGCGACCCGGAGCACGGACGCGCAGCCGTGCCCAGGGGTGCGCGGCGCAGCCGTAGCCACGGTTGCCTATCCGGTCCCGGGCGGACTTCCACCGACCCCAGGTGCGCACCTCACCGGCGTCGACGACCTGGCGCACGGTGGATCGGTTGACCAGGACGGCCGAGCTGCGCACCAGTGAGAACCGCTCGTCGCGAGCACCCTGGCAGCGCCCGCCGGCCGTGCCGAAGGCAGTGCTGGTCACGGAGCGGTAGTCCGTGCCCTGCTTGCGCATGGCCGGGTGCCTGTCCAGTCGCTGGGCGACGCGACCGGCGGAGGACAGCACCTCCTGCACCAGCACCACGTCGGGCGCGCGACCCGGGCGCGCTGCCAGCCGGGCCACGAAACGGTCGACGTCTCGGCTGTCACGGGCGTCGGCCGGGCGTCGTACGACACTGCCCTCGTGCAGGTTCGCGACCGCGACCCGCACCGTGGTGGCGGGCCGATCGGTCGCGGCCGCCGTCGACTCAGCCCCCACCTCGGCCCCCACCTCGGCCCCCGCCGCACCCACGGCCGACCACGACGAGACGAGGAGCGCGACGACCAGGAGCAGGCCGACACGACGGCGGCGGCGGGGTGAGGTCACGGTGTCACAGGGTAGGTACCGCCTCCTGACCCACGGCGACGCCGTGCCGACGGGACGACGTCAGGCGCGGTTGACCGCGCTGATGACCGCCTTCAGCGAGGCGGTGACGATGTTGGCATCGACCCCCACGCCCCAGAAGATCCGGTCGCGCACCGAGCACTCGACGTACGCCGCCGCGAGGGCGTCGCCGCCCGAGGACAGCGCGTGCTCGTGGTAGTCGAGCACCCGCACGTCCCACTCCTGCGGCAGCTCGTTGAGCGCCCCGACGAACGCTGCGATCGGTCCGTTGCCGGTGCCCTCGAGGGTTCGCATCTGGCCCTCGACCGCGACGTTGACGGTGAGCGCGTCCTTCTCGCCGGCCGCCGAGCTGGTGTGCACCGAGTCGAGGCTCAGCGGGCTCGTGCGGTCGAGGTACTCGGAGCAGAAGACCTCCCAGATCGTCTCGGGCGTCATCTCGCCACCGTCGGCGTCGGTGCGCTGCTGGACCACGCGACTGAACTCGATCTGCGCCCGACGCGGCAGGTCGAGCTTGTGCTCGGCCTTGAGCACGTAGGCCACCCCGCCCTTGCCGGACTGGCTGTTGACCCGGATGACGGCCTCGTAGGTGCGCCCGACGTCCTTGGGGTCGATCGGCAGGTACGGCGCCTCCCAGGGCAGCGAGCCGACCGGCACGCCCCGCTCGGCGGCCTGGCGGTCGAGGTCCTCGAGGCCCTTCTTGATGGCGTCCTGGTGGGAGCCGGAGAAGGCGGTGTAGACGAGGTCGCCGGCGTAGGGGTGGCGCGGGTGCACCGGCAGCTGGGTGCAGTACTCGACCGTGCGGCGGATCTCGTCGATGCCGCCCTCGACGGCGAAGTCGATCATCGGGTCGACGCCCTGGCTGAAGAGGTTCATGCCCAGCGTCACCAGGCACACGTTGCCGGTGCGCTCGCCGTGGCCGAAGAGGCAGCCCTCGACCCGGTCGGCGCCGGCCATCACCGCCAGCTCCGTGGCGGCCACCGCGGTGCCGCGGTCGTTGTGCGGGTGCAGCGAGATCACGGTGTTCTCGCGGCGGGTGAGCTGGCGCGAGAACCACTCGATCTGGTCGGCGTACACGTTGGGGGTGGAGACCTCGACCGTCGCCGGCAGGTTGAGGATGATCTCGCGGCCGTCCTCGGGCTGCCACACGTCGCTGACGGCCTCGCAGACCTCGAGGGAGAAGGGCAGCTCGGTGGAGGTGAAGATCTCGGGGCTGTACTCGTAGCCGATCACGGTCATGTCGAGCGCCTGCTCGCCGTGCTTCATCACCATCTCGGTGCCGCGCACCGCGATGTCCTTGACCTCGTCGCGGCTGGCCCCGAAGACCACGCGCCGGAACATCGGCGCGAGCGCGTTGTAGAGGTGGATGTTGGCGCGCGGCACGCCGACCAGCGACTGCACGCTGCGCTCGATCAGGTCCTCGCGGGCCTGGGTGAGCACCGAGATCGTGACGTCGTCGGGGATCCGGTCGCCCTCGATGAGCTGGCGCACGAAGGAGAAGTCGGTCTCGCTGGCGGCCGGGAAGCCGACCTCGATCTCCTTGTAGCCCATCTTCACCAGCAGGTCGAACATGCGCATCTTGCGCGCCGGGGTCATCGGGTCGATCAGGGCCTGGTTGCCGTCGCGCAGGTCGGTCGAGAGCCACCGGGGGGCCTGCTCGATCGTGCGGGAGGGCCAGGTGCGGTCGGGCAGGTCGATCGGCGGGAAGGAGCGGTAGCGCTCGACGGGCATGCCGCTGGGCTTCTGCGCTGATCCGATGGTGGAGAAGGTGCTCACGGTGATGGTCCTCGCTGGTGGTCCGGGGGTCTGGCTCGGCGGCCGGCGCGCAGGACGAACACTCCGCAGCGAGGGGGTCCGGCTCTGGCTCAGACCTCGCTGCGGCAGCGAAGGAGGAGGTGCTGTCGCATCATGGTGCTCCCAGACTAGCGCACCCCGCGCCGGCCGCTCCCGAGCGTCCACGGCCGGCCCGCATCGCCACCGACGCAGCGAGATTCACCCGTAGAGGTGAGCCTCGACGCCCGCCCGGCACCGCGCGCATTGACTACCTTGCCGTCTCGTGAACGAGCCGAGAGGACTGCCTGCCCAGCGCTCGGGCCGTCCCCTCCGGGTCGGGGTCGTCGATGAGCCCGAGCTGGTCGCCCGGGGCATCGAGGCGATGCTGCGCCCGTACGCCGACCGCGTCCGGCTGGCCGACGACGACGGCAGCCACGAGGAGACCCCCGGTCTCGACGTGGTGCTCTGCGATCCCTTCCCGGTTCCGCCGGCCGCCCGCGGCAGCAACAACGGCCTCGACGGGCTCGGCGGCCACGCCCCGGCCCGGGTGCTGGTCTTCAGCTGGCACACGCACCCGGTGGGGGTGCGCCGGGCGCTCGACGCCGGCGCCCACGGCTACCTCGGCAAGACCGCCAGCGGACCCGAGCTGCTCGCCGCGCTCGAGGCGGTGGTGCGCGGCGAGCGCCCCACCCCCGACCTCCGCCCGCGCCGGCCCACCCTCGACTTCCCGGGACTGAGCACCCGCGAGTCGGAGGTGCTGGCCCTGATCTGCGAGGGGCTGAGCAACCAGGAGGTCGCCGACCGGCTCTTCGTCAGCGTCAACTCGGTCAAGACCTACATCCGACAGGTCTACGCCAAGACCGGGGTCACCCGGCGCACCCAGGCCGTGGCCTGGGCGCACCGGCACGGCTGGCTGGCCTGAGCCCGGCCCGGGCCCGGTCGAGCAGGGGCGGGCCCGGCGCTACCGTGGCGCCATGGCCCGGCTCCTGGTGGTCCACCACTCCCCCACCCCCACGCTGCGCTCGCTGAGCGAGGCGGTCGTGGCCGGCACCCGCGACGAGGCCGTGAGCAGTGTCGACGTCGTGGTGCGCGAGGCCCTGACGGCCGACGCCGACGACGTGCGCGCCGCCGACGGCTTCCTGCTCGGCACCCCCGCCAACTTCGGCTACATGTCCGGGGCGCTCAAGCACTTCTTCGACACGATCTTCCTGCAGTCGGGCGGCGACCTGGGCCAGGACGGCTCCGCCGGGCAGGGCGCGGCGAGCGGTGGCCGTCGCCCCTACGGGCTGTGGGTGCACGGGCGCTACGACACCACCGGCGCGGTGCGCTCGGTGCGCAGCATCGTGCAGGCGCTGGCGTGGACCCAGAGCGCCGAGGTGCTCGAGGTGCTCGGCGACGTCGGCGAGCCGCAGCTCGAGCAGGCCTACGAGCTGGGAGGCACCCTGGCCGCGCTGCTCTGCGACGACTGAGCGCACCGAGCACCGGGCGGCTAGGATCACCCCGCCCGCCGCCCCGACCGACCCGCCACTGGAGACCACGTGCGCCACCCGAGCCGCGCCGCCGCGCTCGCCGGCGCCACCGTGCTGGCCCTGGCGCTCTCGGCCTGCACCGGCTCGGCCGGCTCCGGCGACGCCCGGGGCGCCGGCGCCACGCAGGGCCGCAACCCCGACCCGGCCCTCGTCGACTCGACCTCGGTGCCCGAGCTGGGCCAGTGCCGCAACCTGCGCCCCGAGGACGTCGCGCTGCCGGCCAACGCCACCGCCACGGTCGACTGCACCGAGGAGCACACCGCCCAGACCTACGCGGTGGGCACCCTGCCCGACAAGCTGCACGACGCGGCGTACGACTCCGACGAGCTGGGGTCCTGGGCCTACAAGACGTGCTCGAAGGGGCTGATGGCCTTCCTCGGCGCCGACGAGTCGTCGGTGATGCGCACCATCGTGACGTGGTCGTGGTTCCGCCCGTCCGAGGCCGCCTGGGACGAGGGCGCGCGGTGGTACCGCTGCGACGTCATCGGCGGTGGCGGCGAGGGTGTCGACTACCGGCCGCTGCCCAAGACCGCCGAGGGCCTGCTGATGGGGCTGCCGCCCGACGAGTGGATGGTCTGCGCCGACGGGCCGGCCGTGGCCGGCTCGCCCAAGGTGCCCTGCTCGGAGGAGCACACCTGGCGCGCGGTCACCACCATCAAGGTCGGCGAGCCCGGCGACGACTACCCGGGCGACCGGGTCGTCGAGGTCACCAGCCGCGACTTCTGCTCCGAGTCGGTGGCCGCCTGGCTGGGCTACCCGCTGGAGTACGACTTCGGCTTCACCTGGTTCAAGGAGGCCGAGTGGCAGGTGGGCAACCGCCGCTCGGTGTGCTGGGCGCGCACCTCGTCGTGACCCGGCTGCCGCGCACCGGCGCCGCCACGCTCGCCGTGGCGGTGGCGCTGGGGCCCGCGCTGGTGGCCTGCGCCGCCGACGAGCCGGCCCCGGCCGAGGCCGGCTCGGTGTCTGCGCCGCCTGCGTCGCCTGACCCGGTCGACCCGTCCGAGCAGCCCGAGGAGCCTGCGCCGCCGGAGCAGGCAGAGCAGGTCGAGCCGCCGCCCACCGCCACCTGCTACCGCCTGGCCTACGACGACGCCCTGGCGCCGACCTCGTCCGCGCGGCCGGTGCGGTGCGCGAGCCCCCACACCGCGGTGACCTTCGACGCCGGTCCGCTCGACACCGTGGTCGACGGGCACCTGCTGGCCGTGGACTCCGAGCGGGTGCAGGCCGAGGTGGCCGAGCGCTGCCCGGCCGCCCTGGGCGACTTCGTCGGCGGGGGGCCCGACGCCCTGCGGCTGAGCATGCTGCGCAGCGTGTGGTTCACCCCGAGCCTCGAGGAGGCCGACCAGGGAGCGTCGTGGTACCGCTGCGACGTGGTGGCCCTCGCCGGCGCCGAGCGCCTCGGCGACCTCACGGCGCCGATGAAGGGGGTGCTGGGCACCGAGGCCGGGCGCGAGCGCTACGGCATGTGCGGCACCGCCGAGCCGGGGGCCCCCGACTTCGCCCGGGTGCTGTGCTCGACCGAGCACACCTGGCGGGCGGTGCAGGTCGTCGACCTCGCCCCGGGCCGGGGCACCGCTGCCTACCCCGGCGAGGACGCCGCGCGCGCCCGCGGCCAGGAGCCCTGCGAGGCGGCCGGCCGCCGGGCCGCCGAGGACCCCCTCGACTTCACGTGGGGCTACGAGTGGCCCGACGCGCAGCAGTGGGCGGCCGGTCAGCGCCACGGCCTCTGCTGGGTTCCCGACTGAGCCGAGCCCTCGCCTACCCGGCCCGAATCTCACCCTTGACCCGGCCCACTTCGCACCCAGTCGGCTCGACCGGCCGAACTGCGCCGGATCGTCGGGAAGTCCAGGCCGGCTCGGCGGGAGGAAGTCCAGGCCGGTGGGCGGACCCGTCAGAAGCCGAGCTTGCGGAGCTGGCGGGGGTCGCGCTGCCAGTCCTTGGCGATCTTGACGCGCAGGTCGAGGTAGACCGGGGTGCCCAGCAGCGCCTCGATCTGGACCCGGGCGTCGGTGCCGACCTTGCGCAGCCGCGAGCCCTTCCTGCCGATCATGATGCCCTTCTGGGAATCGCGCTCGACGTAGACCACGGCGTAGATGTCGAGCAGCGGCTTGTCCTCGTCGCGCCCCTCGCGCAGGCCCATCTCGTCGACGACCACCGCGATGGAGTGCGGCAGCTCGTCGCGCACGCCCTCGAGGGCGGCCTCGCGGACCAGCTCGGCGACGATCGCCTCCTCGGGGGCGTCGCTGAGCTCGCCGTCGGGGTAGAGCTGCGGGCCCTCGGGCAGCAGCCCCACCAGGAGGTCCTCGAGCAGCGAGACCTGGTCGCCCGCCTGCGCCGAGACCGGCACGATCTCGGCCCACTCGATGCCGAGGTCGGCCCCGAGGGCCTGGATGTCGAGCAGGTGCTGACCGATCTGCTCGGGGGTGGCCAGGTCGGTCTTGGTGGCGATGGCGACCTTGGTGGTGCGCTTGATCTTGGCCATCTCCGAGACGATGAACCGGTCACCGGGCCCGACCTTCTCGTTGGCCGGGAAGCAGACCGCGACCACGTCGACCTCGGCCAGCGTGGTCTTGACCAGGTCGTTGAGCCGCTCACCGAGCAGCGTGCGCGGTCGGTGCAGGCCGGGGGTGTCGACCAGGATCAGCTGCGCGTCGGGGCGGTGCACGATGCCGCGCACCACCGTGCGGGTCGTCTGCGGCTTCGAGGAGGTGATGACCACCTTGGAGCCGACCAGCGCGTTGGTCAGCGTCGACTTCCCCGCGTTGGGCCGCCCGACGAACGAGGCGAACCCGCTCTTGTGCTCCGGTGTGCTGCTCATCGTTCCCTCGCTGCGTCGTAGTCGGCCCAGATCTCCTCGTCGGACTTGCCGGCGGCCTTGCCGGCGCGCCAGATGGGCCCCGGGTCGACCGCCCTGGGCTGACGCTGGGCGCCACCGCGCCAGTAGCCCATGACGTCGTACGCCGTGCTGGGCAGCCGGCGCTCGCGCATCAGGTGCTTGCGGATGGCGCGCATCTGCGCCGACTCCCCCGCCATCCAGAAGTAGCCCTCGCCCTCGGGCCAGACCAGGTCGCCGACCACCCCGGCCAGCGACGACTCGCCGTCGCCGGGCTGGGCCAGCCAGGTCACGTCACTGCCCTCGGGCAGGTAGCCGGGCACCCGCTCGGGGACCTCGGCCCACACCCGGGTCGGCAGGTCGACCTCCTCGCTGATGCGCGCCATCGCGGGCATCGCCGTCAGGTCGCCGACCAGCATCAGCCAGCGCGCCCCCTCGGGGAGCGTGAAGGAGCCCTTCGGCTCGGTGACCACGACCCGCTGGCCGACCACGTCGGGCAGCTGCGCCCACTCGGTGACCAGGCCGACGTCGTGGACGACCACGTCGAGGACCAGCTCGCCACCGGTGAAGGAGCGCACCGTGTAGTAGCGGCTCTGGAACTGCCCGGGCACCACGAGGCCGACCCACTCGTCGGGCACCCCGGTGCTGGCGAAGCCGCTCAGGCCCTCGCCACCGAGCCGCAGCCGCAGCAGGTGGTCGGTGATCCGTTCGCGGCCCAGCACCTCGGCCTCGAAGGTCATCGCTCGCGTGCTCACCCGCCGAGGCTACTCACCACGAGGGACGCAGGGGGAATCCGTCGTCGCCGTCGGGGCCGGTGTGCACGGCCAGCACCTGGTGCAGCTGGATCTCGTTGCGCTCGAAGCCCAGCCGCGAGCCGGCCATGTAGAGGCCCCACACCCGCGCGGTGGCCTCGCCGACCTCGGCGACGCACTCGTCCCAGTGCTCGACCAGGTTGGCGCACCAGTCGCGCAGGGTCATGGCGTAGTGGCGGCGCAGGTTCTCCTCGTGCACGACCTCGAGCCCGGCGTCCTGGGCGTGGGTGATGATCGTGCCCGAGCCGGTGAGCTCGCCGTCGGGGAAGACGTAGCGGTCGATGAAGGCACCGGTCTCGCGGGGGGTGTTGTCGGGGCGGGTGATGCAGTGGTTGAGCAGCCGCCCGCCCTCGCGCAGGTGCTCGCGCACGAACCCGAAGTACCCCGGGTAGTTCTTCACCCCGACGTGCTCCATCAGCCCGATCGAGCTGATCGCGTCGAAGCCGGTCTCCCGCACGGCGCGGTAGTCGCTGTGGCGCACCTGCGCCAGGTCGCCGAGCCCATCGGCCTCGATCGCCTCGCGTGCGTACGCCGCCTGCTCGCGGCTCAGGGTCACGCCCAGCGCCTGCACGCCGTAGTGCTCCGTCGCGTGCCGCACCATGCCGCCCCAGCCGCAGCCGAGGTCGAGCAGGCGCATGCCGGGTCGCAGCCCGAGCTTGCGGCAGACCAGGTCGAACTTCTCGGTCTGGGCCTCCTCGAGGCTGGCGTCGGCGTCGGGGTAGACCGCGCAGGTGTAGGCCATCGAGGGGCCCAGCACGTGACGGTAGAAGGCGTTGGAGACGTCGTAGTGGTGCGAGATCACCCCGGCGTCCCGGTCGAGCGAGTGCCGCACGCCCTCGACCACGCGTCGCCAGCGCGGCAGGTGCTCCTGCGGCGGGGGCGGCGGCGGCTTGAGGTTGGCCAGCCCCAGGCCGCGCAGCAGGGACACGGCCTCGCCGATCGAGGGGGTGCGGAAGCGCAGGTGGTTCTGCAGCAGCGTCATCGCGTCGTAGGGGTCGCCGGGGTGCACGCCCTCGATGCGCAGGTCACCGCTGACGTAGGCGCGGGCCATGCCCAGGTCGCCGGGTGCGGTGAGCAGGTAGGCCAGGCCGCGCTGGTCGAGCAGCCGCAGGGTGATGTCGGCATCGGCCGGGCCGGCCGCGGAGCCGTCGTACGCCTCGAAGCGCACGGGCATCCCGTCGCGCATCAGGGAGGCCACCGCGTCGCCGATGGGTATCGTGGAGGTCACTGTCGTCGCACCGCCTTGTCGTAGAGCGAGGAGAGCCGGTCGTCGGGGTCGTGGAGGCTCTTGACGGCGGCCAGCCGCTCACCGTCGTAGAGCCGGTCGAAGGTCGCCCGGTCGTAGAACGCCTCGGAGTAGAGCGACTTGTGCCCGCCCAGCGCGTGCACGTGCTCCTCGATGGCGCGGTTGGTCGGCCCGTCGGGCGCGTCGGGGCCGACGTGCACGGTGCCCCAGAAGCCCACGTTGACGTAGACCTCGTGCGGCGCCAGCGGGTACGTCGGCCAGTCGCGGTGGGCGACCAGCGGGCACAGCCACACCGGGCGCATCCCCACGTGCTCGTCGAACCAGGCGAGGAACTCGGGGAGCCGCGCCAGGGGCACCTCGACGTCCTGGACCACCCGCTCGCGCCGGGGACGCCCCGCCCGCCGGTCGAGCCGGTCGACGAGGCCGAGCCGGGCGTCGAGCCCGACGAGGCGGTGGTAGACGTCGGAGCGTCGCCAGCGCCGCGGCCACAGGCGGCGCACCAGCGGGTGCTGGGCACCGAAGGCCGCCGAGCACCAGAACCAGTCGGTGTCCCAGCGCCAGAGGTAGTCCTCCATGGTGAGCAGGTCCTCGCCGCGCTCGCGGACCGAGCGGTAGTAGACCTGCTGCCCGGTGTAGTCGGAGGTCGCCGCCCCGGTGGGCTCCGCCCAGGTGGCCAGGCTCAGGTAGTGCTCGCCGGGCTCGAAGCAGACCCCGTCGAGGGCGTCGACCCGGGCGCCCTCCCACTCCCGCGTCGCGGTGATCTCGTCGATCGCCTCCACCAGGCCGGTCGGGTCGTCGAAGCGCACGTGGCGCAGCCGCACGTGACCGGGCACCGGCTCGAGCTCGATGCGCAGCCGGGTCGCGTAGCCGAGCGAGCCGTAGGAGTTGGGGAAGGCGTCGAAGAGCGCGTCGCCGGGGCGGGTGGTGACGACCTCGCCGGCGCCGGTCAGCACGTCCATCTCGAGCACCGACTCGTGGGGCAGGCCGCTGCGGAAGCTCGTGGACTCCACGCCCAGGCCGGTCACCGCGCCGCCGAGCGTGATCGTGCGCAGCTGCGGCACCACCAGCGGCACCAGCGAGTGGGCCAGCGTGGCGCTCACGAGGTCCTCGTAGGTGCACATGCCCTGCACCTCGGCGGTGCGGGTGGCGGGGTCGACCTCGATCACGCCGGTCAGGCCGCTGACGTCGAGCCCGGGGCCCGTGGGCGCGGCCCGGGGGCGGAAGAGGTTCGAGGTGCGCTTGGCCAGCCGCACCGGCGCGCCCTGCGGGATCGCGTCGTACGACGACCGCAGCCGCGCCACGGCCCGCTCGTGCTCGTCCCAGCCGATGCTCCCCACCTCCGCCAAGTTACTCCTCCCGGAGCCCCTGTGCCGGGGGGCTCGGCCGTGCGGGTGGGGCAGTGTGACCCGGGGCACGGTAGACAGGGCCCGTGACGTGGCGAGGCATGAGCGCCCTGCTCGGGTCGGCCCACCTGGGCCCGACCCTGGCCGTGACCGCGCTCGCAGCCCTGCTGACCGTGCCGGCGGGCGTCGCCGGCGGGCACGCCGTGCTCGTGGTGGCGGCGGTGCTGACCGGCCAGCTCTCCATCGGCTGGAGCAACGACCTCGTCGACGTACGCCGCGACCGCGCGGTCGGTCGCCGCGACAAGCCGCTGGCGACCGGGGAGCTCTCGGAGCGGTTGGTGCGCTGGTGCTGCGCCGCGGCGCTGGTGGCCACGGTGGTGCTCTCGCTGACGGTGGGCCTGGCGGCGGGCCTGGCGCACCTGCTGCTGGTCGCCGCCGGCTGGGCCTACAACCTGGGGCTCAAGGCGACCGCGCTGTCGTGGCTGCCCTACGCGGTGGCCTTCGGGGGGCTGCCGGCCTTCGTGTGGCTCGCCGGACCCGACGCTCCCCCGTGGTGGGGGGTCGCGGCCGGAGCGCTGCTGGGCGTGGGCGCGCACCTGACGAACGTGCTGCCCGACCTCGGCGACGACGCGGCCACCGGGGTGCGCGGGCTGCCGCACCGGCTGGGCCCGCGGCTGCTGCCGGTGGCGGCGGTCGCGGTGCTGGTCGCCGCCAGCGTGGTGATCGCGCTCGGCGCTCCCGGTCTGCCGCGCTGGGCGCTGGGCGTCGGGGCGCTGCTGGTGGCCGCACTGGCGGGGCTGGCGCTGGTGCGCGGAGGCCGGCAGGCCTTCCGGGCCGCGGTCGGCATCGCCCTGGTCGACGTCGCGCTGCTGGTGGTGGCCGGATGAGCGCCCCGAGCACCTCCCACGACCTGGTCGTCGTCGGCGCCGGGCCCGCGGGCTCGGCCGCCGCGCTCGCGGCCCTGGCGCACACCCCCGACCTGAGGGTGCTGCTGGTCGACCGCGCCGACCTGCCCCGTGACAAGTGCTGCGGCGACGGCATCGCCCCGCACGTCCTCGACGTGCTGGAGGCGCTGGGGGCCGCCGACGTGGTCGAGGGCTGGCGCCCCCTGCACCACCTCACCCTCTCCCGCGGCGAGCGCGAGGTCGCGGGCCGGATGCGCCGCGAGGTGCACGTCATCCCCCGCGAGGTCTTCGACGCCCGCCTCGCCGAGCGCGCCGTCGAGCGCGGCGCCGACCTGGTGCGCCACCGCGTCCGCGAGGTGCGACCCGAGGCTGCGGGCGGCGCCCGGTCGGCCGGGGTCGAGGTCGACCACCTGCGGGCGGGAGTCGTCGTCGGTGCCGACGGCGCGCACTCGGTGGTGCGCAGCGGCGCCGGGCTGGGGGCGACCGCGCCGCGGGCCCTGGCACTGCGCGGCTACGCCCCCACCCCGCCGGGGCGCCGCGGGCTGCAGGTGATCCGCTACGGCGAGCGCCGCCAGCCCTCCTACGCCTGGTCCTTCGACCGCGGCGACGGCCTGGCCAACGTGGGCTACGGCGAGCTGGTCGACGGGCCCGACGCCTCCGGCGGAGACCCGCCCACCCGGGCGCTCCTGCTCGAGCAGCTCGAGGAGCTGCTGCCCGGCGCCACCGACGGCGGCACCGCCTGGCGCGGCCACCACCTGCCGCTCTCGGGCCTGGGCTGGCACCACCCCGACGGCCCGGTGCTGCTCGCCGGCGACGCCGCCGGGCTGGTCAACCCGATGACGGGCGAGGGCATCTACTACGCGGTCGCCACCGGCGCGCTGGCGGGACGGGCCGCGGCGCGCGCCCTGTCCGCGGGCGAGCCGGCGGCTGCGGGTGCGGCGTACGGGCGGGAGGTGCGGGCGCTGCTCGGACGCCACCTGCGCCACACCTGGGCCGCCTCACGACTCTCGCGGCACCCGCGGGTCGTCGACGCCGGCATCGGCGCCGCCGCCCGCGACCAGCGCGTCTTCGACGACCTCGTCGAGATCGGCCTCGGCGGCGGCCGCATCGGCCCGCGCCTGGGCCTCGGCCTGCTCGGCGGGCTGCTCGGCGGACTCCTCACCCGTCCCGCACCGCACCCGACCACCACCTGACCACCACCTGACTGGGGACCCCACCATGCAGATCCTCTCCGTCCGCGGCACGCTGCCCGAGCACACCCACACCCAGGACGAGATCACCGCGGCCTTCGCCGACGTGATCGCCCAGGGCCGGCTCGACGAGCGGGTGCTGCGACGCTTCCACCGCAACGCCGGGGTCAGCCAGCGCCACCTCGCGCTGCCGCTGGCGGCGTACGGCGAGCTCAGCGGCTTCACCGAGGCCAACGACCACTTCATCAGCGAGGCGGTCGCGCTCGGCTCGCGCGCCGTCGAGGAGGCCCTCAAGGCGGCCGACCTGACGCCCAGCGACGTCGACCTGGTGGTCTCGGCGACGGTCACCGGGCTGGCGATCCCCTCGCTGGACGCGCGGATCGCCAGCGCCACCGGTATGCGCCCCGACGTCAAGCGGGTGCCGATCGTGGGCCTGGGCTGCGTGGCCGGTGCCGCGGGCGTGGCGCGGCTGCACGACTACCTGGTGGGCCACCCGGGACAGGTGGCAGTGCTCGTGGCGGTCGAGCTGTGCTCGCTGACGGTGCAGCGCGACGACGTGTCGGTGCCCAACCTGGTGGCCAGCGGGCTGTTCGGCGACGGCGCCGCGGCCGTGGTGGCCCGCGGCGAGGCCGGCGAGCCGGGCGCCGTCCGGGTGCTCGACACCCGCAGCCGGCTCTACCCCGACTCCGAGCGCACCATGGGCTTCGACGTGACCAGCGGCGGGCTGCGGATCGTGCTCGACGCCGCGGTTCCCCAGATCGTCGGCCGCTACATCCGCGACGACGTCGACGGCTTCCTGGCCTCCCACGACCTGACCCGTGCCGACGTCGAGTGGTGGGTCTGCCACCCGGGTGGGCCCAAGGTGATCGAGGCGCTGCAGGAGGCGCTCGAGCTCGAGCACGAGGACGTGCGGCTGACCTGGGAGTCGCTCGACCGGGTCGGCAACCTGTCGTCGGCCTCGGTGCTGCACGTGCTCGAGGACACCCTGCGCGACAAGCCGCCCCGGCCCGGCTCCCACGGGCTGATGATGGCGATGGGCCCCGGCTTCTGCTCCGAGCTGGTGCTGCTGCGCGCGGAGGGTGGTCCCGCGTGACCTCGCTGACCTTCTTCACCGTCGTCGTCGCCCTGGTCGCGCTCGAGCGGCTGGCCGAGCTCGTCGTCTCCAAGCGCAACGCCGCGTGGTCCTTCGCCCGCGGAGGCGTGGAGACCGGGCAGGGCCACTACCCCGTGATGGTCGTGCTGCACTCGGGGCTGCTGGTCGCGATGCTCGTCGAGGCCTACGTCGTGCGCCCCGACGTGCCGCTCGCGCTGGCCGCCTCGATGCTGGTCCTGGTCGTGGCCTCCCAGGCCCTGCGCTGGTGGTGCATCGCGACCCTCGGGCCGCGCTGGAACACCCGGGTGATCATCGTGCCGGGGCTGCCCCCCGTCACCGGCGGGCCCTACCGGTTCTTCTCGCACCCCAACTACGTGGCCGTCGTGGTCGAGGGCGCTGCGCTGCCGCTGCTGCACCTGTCGTGGATCACCGCGCTGGTCTTCACCGTCGCCAACGCGGCGCTGCTGACGGTGCGGCTGCGCGTCGAGGACGCCGCGCTGGCCACCCTGCCCCCGGCACCGGCCGGGCCGCTCGACCCGGGGACCAGCCGTGCATGACCTCGTGGTCGCCGGCGGCGGGCCGGTGGGGCTGGCCGCGGCGCTGCACGCGCGCCGCGCCGGCCTCGACGTCGTGGTCGTCGAGCCGCGCGCCGGGGTCGTCGACAAGGCCTGCGGCGAGGGTCTGATGCCCGGGGCGCTCGCGCGCCTGGCCGACCTCGGCGTCACGGTCGAGGGCGTCGACCTGGCCGGCATCCGCTACCGCGACGAGCGGCGCAGCGTCGACGCGCGGTTCCGAGCCGGGCCGGGGCGCGGCGTGCGGCGCACGACGTTGCACGAGGGGTTGTCGCGCCGCCTCGCCCAGGCGGGCGTCGAGGTGCGTCAGGAGGCCGTGCGCTCGGTGGTCGACCGCGGTTCGCACCTGCTCGTCGACGGCCGGCCGGCGCGCTACCTGGTCGCCGCCGACGGGCTGCACTCCCCCGTACGCCGGCTGCTGGGCCTCGACGCGCCCGTGCGCGGGCCCCGTCGCTACGGCCAGCGCTGCCACCTGCGGGTCGCGCCGTGGAGCGACTTCGTCGAGGTGCACTGGGCACCCCACGCCGAGGCCTACGTGACCCCGGTCGCCCCCGACCTCGTCGGGCTGGCGGTGCTGAGCGGGCGCCGCGCGCCGTTCACCGCGCTGCTCGACGGTTTCACCGGCCTGCGCGGACGGGTGGCGGGCGTCGAACGGACCCGCGTGATGGGCGCCGGGCCGCTGCGCCAGCAGGCGCGGCACCGGGTCGCCGGGCGGGTGCTGCTCGTCGGCGACGCCGCCGGCTACGTCGACGCGCTCACCGGTGAGGGCATCGCGCTCGGGCTGGCCGAGGCAGCAGCCGCGGTCGCGGCCGTGGTCGCCGACGCCCCCGACGGCTACGACGCCACCTCGCGCCGGCTGCGGCGCCGCCACGAGCTGCTGACCCTGGGCCTGGTCACCGCCACCCGGCACCAGGCGGTGCGCCGGCGCCTGGTGGCGGCAGCCGACCGGGTGCCGTGGGTCTTCGGGGCGGCCGTCAACCAGCTCGCGAGGCCGGCATGAGCGGGCCGGCGGCAGAGCCCGCGCGCGAGCAGGTGGTGCTGCTCGACGCGGCCGGTCAGGCCGTCGGGGTCGCCGACAAGGCCGGCGTGCACCACGCGGACACCCCGCTGCACCTGGCGTTCTCCTGCTACGTCTTCGACCACGACGGGCGGATCCTGCTGAGCAGGCGTGCCCTCGCCAAGCGGACCTTCCCAGGGCTGTGGACCAACTCCGCCTGCGGCCACCCGGCGCCCGGCGAGGGATTCCTCGACGCGGTGCGCCGGCGGGTGCACCAGGAGCTCGGCCTCGACCTCGACGAGCTCCGGGTGCTGCTGCCCGGCTTCGGCTACCGCGCCGAGATGGACGGCGTCGTCGAGCACGAGCTGTGCCCCGTGCTGGTCGCGACCACCGCCACCGACCCGCGCCCCGATCCCGCCGAGGTCGAGGAGGTGCACTGGGAGCCCTGGGCCGACTTCCGCGCCGGCGTCCTCGACGGCAGCCGCGACGTCAGCCCCTGGTGCCGCCTGCAGGTCGAGGCGCTGCCCCAGGACCCGCTCAGCGCCCCCGGCCGCCCCCTCGACGAGCTCCCCCAGCCGCCCGCCCCCGAGCTGACCCGGCCTGGATATCGCGCTGACCCGGCCTGAACTTCCGGCCCCGGCACCGGGTCACGTCCAGGGCGCCCCGTGGACGACGCGCTGCCACCGAGGGCGGGGCGCTCGCCCACGTCGTACGGCGTCGAGGTCGCGGGTGATCGCCTCGCTCTCGGCGCGCCGCTCCGTGCGCGTCTCGCCGGCGCTCCCGCCGTCCCAGCTGACCGACCACCCGTCCCGCCCGCCGGTCACGGTGCGTCCCGGCGCCTCGAGGTGCACGAGCTCGCCGCCGACCACGTCGAGCCAGGCGCGGTCGTGGGTCTCCAGGAGGTCGGCGGAACCGGAGTCGCAGGCGTCGCAGCGGCAGTCCGTCTCCAGCACGCCCACCGACGGCTCACCGGCTCGCAGGTCGACGTCGACCAGCAGCTCGTCGGCCGACGCAGTGCCGACGACGAGCAGCGGCAACGCCCCGGCCGCTCGCGGGACCAGGCGCCAGCCGCGTCGGCCCGGCACCGCGGTGTCGCTCGAGGTGACCTCCTCGCGCGAGGCCACGCCGAGCCCGGTCAGGGCGAGGGTCCAGGCCAGGGCCCGAGCACCCTCGATGCGCCACTTGATCGGGTCGGAGACCCTCGAGTACTCCTCGTCCAGCGGATCCCGGTCCGGGTGCGGGCTGGCCCAGCCGGGTGTGCTGGCCGCCGTCACCGCGAACCGGGCCTCGACCTCCTGCAGCAGGCGCGACTCGTCCATGCGCGGCAGCGTAGGGCGCCGCCGCCGCACGGTCACCGGGTTTGTCCGGGCCGGGTCGGGGCGAAGTCCGGGCCGGGTCAGCGCGAGATCTGGGCCGGGTCAGGTGGTGGCGGTGCCGGCGAGGGTGCCCCTGGCGTCCCCGCGATGCACCGGTACGCCGCTGCCGCCGAGGTCGCGCAGCGCGTCGAGGTCGCGCGGCGTCACCGCGTCGGCGTCGGTGAGCACGACGGCGGCCTCGAGCCCCGTGGCGCCCGAGGCGACGGCCATCGCGACACAGACCCCGAGCGCCGAGACCTGCAGGGAGGACAGGTCGACGGTGGCGGCGGCGTAGGTGCGCCCGTCGGCGTCGCGGACCGCGGCCCCCTCTGCGGCGCGGGTGCGGGCCCGGGTGGAGCGCGCGAGGGTCACCAGCTTCTTGTCCTCCGCGGCCAGGTCGGCGGGGGCGGGGCCTTCGACGGGGGTCTCGGGGGTGCTCACTGGTCCTCGTCGTCCTCTCGGTGGTCGCGGCTGTCGTCACGACGGTTGTCGGGGCGGTCCTCTTCGTCGTCGCTGTCGTGCACCGGCTCGAGCCGCGAGATGAGCACGGTGACGATCTTGTTGCGGCGCCCGGCGCTGTCCTCGGCGACGAAGCGCAGCCCGTGGGCCTCGACCGAGGAGCCCGGGATCGGCACGAGGCCGAGGTGCTTGGCCATCAGCCCGCCGACGGAGTCGACGTCCTCCTCCTCGACGTCGTCGCCGAAGATCTCCTCGAGGTCGTCGACGGGGAAGCGCGAGGAGACCCGCACGACGCCCTCGGCGAGGTGCTCGACCTCGATCTCGTCCTCGTCGTACTCGTCGGTGATCTCGCCGACGATCTCCTCCAGGATGTCCTCGATGGTGACCAGGCCGGCGGTGCCGCCGTACTCGTCGACGACGACCGCGATGTGCTGGCGCCGGGCCTGCATCTCCTTGAGCAGCCCGTCGACCGCCTTCGACTCCGGCACCCAGTGCACCGGGCGCATCACCGACTCGATCCGCTCGGTGAACTCGGCGTCGGGCGCCTCGAAGTCACGGCGCACGATGTCCTTGAGGTAGGCCATCCCGACGATGTCGTCGAGGTTCTCGTCGACGACCGGCAGCCGCGAGTAGCCGCTGCGCAGGAAGAGCGAGAGGCTCTGGCGCAGGTTCTTGTGCTTCTCGACGTAGACGACGTCGTTGCGAGGCACCATCACCTCCCGCGCGGTGGTGTCGCCGAGCTCGAAGACCGAGTGGATCATCCGGCGCTCCTCGCTCTCGATGAGCGAGGAGGCCTCGGCGAGGTCGACGAGCTCGCGCAGCTCGGACTCGGTCGAGAACGGGCCCTCCCGGAAGCCCTTGCCGGGGGTCAGCGCGTTGCCCAGCGCGATCAGCACCTGCGGGATCGGGCCGAGGACCCGCGTGATCAGGCTCAACGGTCCCGCCGAGAGCAGGGCGACGGTCTCGGCGTGCTGGCGGCCCATCGTGCGCGGAGCGACCCCGACGACGACGAAGGAGACCAGCAGCATCACCGCGATGGCGGTGAGCACGCTGGCCCACCACGCGCCCTGCATCAGCTCGTCGACCTGCAGCGCGACCAGCACGATCGCGGAGACCTCGAAGGCCATCCGCAGCAGCAGCGCGGTGTTGAGGTAGCGGGGCAGGTCGTCGAGGAGGCTGATCAGGCGCTTGGCGCCGGCGCGTCCCTCGGCGAGCAGCTCGCCGGCCCGGGCGTGGGAGAACGAGGCCAGCGCGGCGTCGGCGGCCGAGAAGATGCCGGCGAGCACGACCAGCGCGGCCGCCGTCACCAGCAGCCCGACGTCACCGCCGCTCATGCGTCGTCAGTGGCGCGCCACGCGGCCAGCAGCTCGTCCTGCAGGCCGAACATCTCGCGGTGCTCCTCCGGCTCGGCGTGGTCGTAGCCGAGCAGGTGCAGGATGCCGTGCACGGTCAGCAGCTCGATCTCGGCCACGGTGCCGTGCCCGGCGCTCTCGCCCTGGCGTCGGGCGATCTCGGGGCACAGCACCAGGTCGCCGAGCACGCCCTCCTCGGGCTCCTCGTCGACCAGGCCGGGGCGCAGCTCGTCCATCGGGAAGGCCAGCACGTCGGTGGGGCCCTCCTTGTCCATCCACTGCTCGTTGAGCTCGGCGATCGTGGCCTCGTCGACGGCCTTGATGCACAGCTCGGCCTGCGGGTGCACGTGCATCCGGTCCATCACGAAGCGGCTGAGGGTGGAGAGCCGGCGCACGTCGACCTGCTGGCCGGACTCGTCGAGGACCTCGATGCTCATGGTCGGTTCCCCTGCACGGGCCGGGCGCGCTCGCTGCGGGCGTCGAAGTCGTCGTACGCCGCGACGATGCGGCCCACGAGCCGGTGCCGCACCACGTCGCTGGCGGTCAGGCGGTTGAAGCCGATGTCCTCGACGCCGTCGAGGATCTCCTCCACCACCCGCAGGCCCGAGCGGGTGCCCCCGGGCAGGTCGGTCTGGGTGATGTCGCCGGTGACGACGATCTTGGAGCCGAAGCCCAGCCGGGTCAGGAACATCTTCATCTGCTCGGGCGTGGTGTTCTGCGCCTCGTCGAGGATGATGAAGGAGTCGTTGAGCGAGCGCCCGCGCATGTAGGCCAGCGGAGCGACCTCGATGGTGCCGGCGGCCAGCAGCTTGGGGATCGTCTCGGGGTCGATCATGTCGTGCAGCGCGTCGTAGAGCGGACGCAGGTAGGGGTCGATCTTCTCGCTGAGGGTGCCGGGCAGGAAGCCCAGCCGCTCGCCGGCCTCGACCGCAGGGCGGGTCAGGATGATCCGGTTGACCTGCTTCGACTGCAGCGCCTGCACGGCCTTGGCCATGCCCAGGTAGGTCTTGCCGGTGCCGGCCGGGCCGATGCCGAAGGTGATCGTGTGCTTGTCGATCGACTCGACGTACTTCTTCTGGTTCAGCGTCTTGGGCCGGATCGAGCGGCCCCGGTTGGAGAGGATGTTGAGGCTCAGCACGTCGGCTGGCCGCTCGGTGGTCTCGGCGCGCAGCATCGCCAGCACCCGCTCGACGGTCTCGGTGCTGATGCCCTGACCGGTGCGGATGATGGTCACGAGCTCGTCGAGCAGCCGCTGGGCCAGCGCGATCTCCCCGGGGTCGCCCTCGAGGGTGATCCGGTTGCCACGCACGTGCACCGCGGCGTCGAAGGCCTTCTCGATCAGGGCGAGGTGCTCGTCCCCGGGCCCCAGCAGGCTGACCATGTCGATGCTGTTGGGCACCACGACCGTGTGGTGGCTGCGCGCTCCGCTGGCGGGGCTCTCGGCGGGGGTGCTGCGGTCATCGGAGTGGGACATGGATGCCCGGAGGGCGCCTCTCTGTCGCGGGGACGGTGGGTCGAGCGCCTCCCATGCTACGGCGTGGCCCCGACCAGCACCCACTCAGTAAAGACCGTCCCGACGTAGGCTGGGGCCATGGCCGGGGGCGAGCACGACCTGCGCGAGTGGGACGACGAGGACCCCGACGCGCACGACGACGACTCCGCGCCCTACTGGTTCCCCGGCGAGACGATGCCGCCGCACGCGCGAGCGATGGGGCTGACCCACCACACCGTCGAGGGCGCGCTGCTCGACTTCGGCGGCAGGTTGGACCCCGCGAAGCGGGTGCACTACTGGACCGCCTGGGCGCTGCTGGTGGTCTTCGGGCTGCCCGTGGTCTTCGCCGTGATGCGGCTGGCCTACCTGTTCTGAGCCGGCAGCGAGCGGCCGACGTACGCCGGACCGACCGGTGGGTGGTGCAGAACTGACTGGTGGGTGGTGCGAAAGTGACTGCTCGGCCGGGTCACAGCGCGCCGCTGGGCTCCCCCTCATAGGCGACCTGGAGCGTGCCCAGGCACATCTCGTCGGTGGAGCCCTCGCCCCACAGCACGTACTTCTCCTCCTGGCCGGCGAAGGCGGGCAGCTTGTCGCGCAGCCACTGCTGGTGGCGGCAGGTGACGGTCAGGGTCTCCCCCGCCTCGAGGCGCAGCGGCTCGACCGGCTTGGAGCCCTGGTCGTCGAAGTCCCACTGGTCGATGTCGAGCAGGGTGCGCTCCTGCGGCGTGCCGGCGTTGGCCACGACCGAGATCTCGCGGCCCAGCAGGTGCATGTGACCGGCGGCGCCGAGCACCGTCATCGGCTGGCTGACCCGGCGGGTGCAGGTGGTGGTCTCGGAGGGCCCCTGGCCCTCGCCGCACAGCAGGTGCAGCACGTCGGCGGTCGAGGCGGCGGCGCCGAAGCGCCGGCGCAGGTCGACCATCGCCGCGTCGCGCTCGCAGAGCGGGCCGTCGGAGCGCGCGGCCCGGCAGGGCAGCTCGACCGGGGCCGGCATCAGGTAGGTGTGCAGCGGGGTCAGGTCGCGGCTGCCGGGCATCCAGCGCAGCCGCGTCGCCGACCGGTCGGCCGACTGGCCGCGCAGCAGGTTGTAGTGCACCTGCATGACCACCTGGGTGCCGGCCTCGAGGCGGATGCCGTGGCCGTCGCGCAGCTGGGTCTCGTCGCCGCCGGGCGCCCACGCCGCCAGCCAGCTGGCGTCGGAGATGTTGGCGGCGGCGCCCTCGACGCCGCTGCCGCCGAAGCAGGTCCAGCCGGGGTCGACGGTCTTGTGGTCGAGCGCCCGCGCCGCCTCGACCTGGTCGGGCTCGACGCGGAAGAGGATCACGTGGTGCACGACCTCGGGGTTGCCGGGCACCACCTGGCTGCCGGTCAGCCACACGTCCTCGTCGAGGCCGGGGTCGAGCAGGAAGCAGCGGTAGTCGTCGGTGCCGTCGCCGCTGGGGGCCGAGGGCGTGTACTCCTCGGTCATCTCCAGGCTCATCCGCTTCTCGCCGCGGCGCAGCGGCAGCTCCTTGCCCGGCGGCAGCGACGACAGCTGCTCGGCGACCACCTCGGGCGGGTCGACCGGCGAGAGCACGCTGGCCGGGTCGCCGTCGCGGCGCTCGTCGGTGCCGAGCACGGCCACGGCGGCCACGATCCCGGCCACGGCGAGCAGTCCGGTCAGGGCGAGCACGACCAGGCGTCGTACGCCGACCCGGCCGGTGGTCGGGCCGCTCATCCCGGCGGCCACGTCAGCGGCCGGCCGGCCAGCACGTGCAGGTGGGTGTGGAAGACCGACTGGCCCGCCCCCTCACCCGTGTTGAGCACCAGCCGGTAGTCGTCGTGACCCTCCGCGGCAGCCACCGCCGCGGCCGCGGTGACGAGCTCGCTCATCACCGCTGGGTCGCCGGCGGCCAGCTCGGCGGCGTTCGCGTAGTGCGTGCGCGGCACCACCAGCACGTGCGTCGGTGCCTGTGGCGCGACGTCGCGGAACGCGACCGTGCCCTCGGTGACGTGCACCACGTCGCCGGGGACCTCCCCCGCGACGATCCTGCAGAACAGACAGTCCCTCACTTGTGCCTCCCGCCTCGCATCGTCCCACAAATCCGCTGCCGCGCCGCGGTAAACCCACAGGGCACCTGGGGCGTCGCACTAGCGTGACCACCCATGCGAGCGCTCCCCCACGACGCCCCGGCGCCGTGAGCGACGAGCCTGTGCGCTGGAGCGCCGACGAGGCGCTCGAGCAGCTGTACGCCGCGCACTGGCGCGAGCTGGTGCGGCTCTCGGTCCTCCTGCTGCGCGACGCCGGCGCGGCGGAGGAGGTCGTGCAGGACGCCTTCGTGGCCGTCCACGGGCGCTGGGACCGCATCCGCGACCCGGCCAAGGCGCTGGCCTACCTGCGCCAGAGCGTGGTCAACCGCTCCCGCTCGGGGCTGCGCCACCGCGCCGTCGTCCAGCGCCACCTCGCGGCCGCACCACCGCCTGCCACCGCGGCCCCGGCCGACGAGCCCAGCCTGGTCTCCGACCGCCGCACGGCCGTCCTCGACGCGATGCGGGCGCTGCCCGAGCGCCAGCGAGAGGTGCTGGCGCTGCGGCACTACCTGGACCTGTCCGAGGCCGAGATCGCCGACGCGCTGGGCATCAGCCGCGGCGCCGTGAAGAGCCACGCCTCCCGCGGCTCCGCCCGTCTGCGCGAGCTGCTCGCGTCGTACCTCGAGGAGCCCTCATGAGCACCCACGACCGCGACGCCGACCTGGCCCGGCTGCTCGGTGAGGCCGTGGACGACGTCGAGCCCACCGACCGGCTCGACGAGATCCGGGCCCGCACGACCAGCCCGGCGCCGCCGCGCCGCTGGTGGTACGCCGGCGGCGCGGCGCTGGCCGCGGCCGCGGCCGTGACCGCCGTCGCGGTGCTCGGGCCCGGCACCACCCCGAGCACGGCGCCCGACCCGGCCGACCAGCCCTCGGCGCCCTCCACACCAGGCACCTCACCGGCTCCCGACCCGTCGCCCACGGAGCCGACCACCCCCTCCACCCTGCCGCCGGTGACCGAGACCTTCACCGCCGCCGTCTACTACGTGGGCGAGACCCCGCGCGGCCCCCGGCTCTACCGGGAGTTCCAGGCCCTGCCCGGCGACGGCTTCGTGCCGCTGGCGCCCTCGGTCCGGGCGGCGGTGGAGGGCGACCCCGAGGACCCCGACTACCGCTCCCCCTGGGCGGGCACCGGCGCCGCGCTGACCGGGGCCACCGGCGACGCCGAGCTCGTCACGGTCGACCTCACCGGCGACCTGCGTCTGCGGCCGGGCGGCCTCGACCCGGTCGAGGCCGCGCTGGCCGTGGAGCAGGTGGTGCGCACCGCGCAGGCCGCCGTCGGCTCGGCGGCCCCGGTGCAGCTCCTCCTCGACGGCCAGCGCACCGACCAGCTGCTCGGCGTACCCGTCGCAGAGCCGCTGGCCCAGGGCGAGGACCTCGACGTGCTGGCCCTGGTCAGCATCAGCGACCCCGCCGAGGGGCAGCAGGTCGAGGGCGCCTTCACCGCGCGGGGCCGCGCCTCCTCCTTCGAGGCGACCGTGCCGTGGGAGGTCCGCGACGTCACCGACACCGTGGTGCTCGACGGCTTCAGCACCGCCGAGGGGTGGATGGGCCGCCTCTACCCGTGGGAGGCCGAGATCGACGTCTCGGGCCTCGAGCCTGGCCGTTACACGTTCGTGGCCACGACCAGTGACCCCTCCGACGGCGAGTCGGGCGGGCCGATGACCGACACACGGACCATCGTGGTCCCGTGAGCACCAGGGAGAGCACCATGACCAGCCAGCAGACCATCCGCAGCCGCCGCCCCCGCGGCCCACTGCACCGCAGCCTGGCCGGGGCGGCCGTCGCGGCCCTGGCGCTGGGCGTGCTCGCGGGGTGCGGCGACGACGGCAGCGACCGCGCCGACGACCCGGCGCCGGCCGGCAGCACCAGCAGCGCCGAGCCCACCCAGCCCACCGAGCCGACCGAGCCCACGACCAGCGCCGAGCCGACCGACGGCACGAGCGCGAGCGTGACCGCCGAGCCCGACCCCGGCGAGACCAGCACCGTGCCGGTCTACTACGTCGGTGACAGCCCGATGGGCCCGCGTCTCTACCGCGAGTTCCGCAAGGTCAGCGGCGACCCGGCGCTGGGTGCGGCTGACATGGTCGCGGCGGGGGTGCCCGCCGACCCCGACTACCGGGCCGCCTTCCCGGTCGACGGCAGCTTCTCCTCGGTCCGCCTCGACGAGCAGGCCGGGCTGATCATCGCCCAGGTGCCCGACGACCGCTGGGCCGATCGGCCGGGCGACATGTCGCGCAAGCAGGCCCGGCTCGCGGTGCAGGCGCTGGTCTACACGGTGCAGGGCGCGCTGCAGAGCCGGGCGCCGGTGCAGGTCGTCGGCGAGCCCGGGGGGCCGGGGGTGCCGATGTTCGGCATCGACACCGACGGCGGGGTGGCCAACGCCGACCAGCTCGACGTGCTCTCCCTGGTCAGCGTCACCAGCCCCGAGTCCGGCGCCGAGGTGTCGGGCACGTTCACCGCCAACGGGGTCGCGTCCTCCTTCGAGGCCACCGTGCCGTGGGAGGTCCGCGACTCCTCCGGCGCCGTGGTGCTCGACGGCTTCAGCACCGCCGAGGGCTGGATGGACCGCCTCTACCCGTGGGAGGGCGAGGTCGACGTCTCCGGCCTCGCGCCGGGCGAGTACACCTTCGCCGCGATGACCGACGACCCGTCCGGCGGCGCCGAGGGTCCCGGACCGTTCGAGGACACCAAGGTCATCAGCGTCGGCTGACCCGGGGCCCGTACGCCGCCGCGGGGCCGCCGCGACTACAGGTCGCGGTGGACCTCGCGGGACGTCGGGGTCTCGGCCGACCTGGTGAGGTTGAGGATCGCCAGGGCGAGCCCGCCCCAGATCACCAGCATCGCCACGACCATCATCACGATCGCCGTCGTGCTCATCGCTGCACCTCCTCGCGCGCGTCGGTGTCGTAGGTCGCGCCGTCGAGGGCCCTCGCCGATCGCCAGCGCAGCCGCGCCAGCACGAACCCGATGACGACCACGGCCCCCGCCGTCCCCCAGCCGAAGACGGCCAGCATCCAGGTCGGGTACGGCGCCGCGGGGTCGCCGTACGGCGTCTGCAGGTCGGTGACGAACGCGTCGACGAGCACGTAGCCCAGCGCCACCGGTGTCACCACCCCGATGAGCGCTCGCCACCACAGCCCGATGTGCACCGAGCTGCGGTCGTTGAGGTGGGCGGCCAGCTGCGGCAGCGCCCGCAGCCCCCACACGACGACGACCATCGAGACGACGGCGACCAGCAGGATGCCGAACTGGTTGATGAAGTGATCGACGATGTCGAGCACGTGCAGACCGCTCGTGGTGCCGAGGAACAGCACGCTCACGGTGGCCATCGGCAGCGCCACCAGCAGGGTGGCCGCGACCCGGCCGAGCTCGAACTTGTCGCGCACGGCGGAGATGACGACCTCGGTGATCGAGATCAGCGAGGTGATGCCGGCCAGCACCAGCGAGGCGAAGAAGAGCACGCCGATCAGCGCGCCGGCCGGGGCCTCGTTGATGATCGCCGGGAAGGCGATGAACGCCAGCCCGACGCCGCCGCCGCCGGCGACCTCGCCGACCGGCTGCCCGGTGTCCTGCGCCATGAACCCGAGGGCGGCGAAGACGCCGATGCCGGCCAGCAGCTCGAAGCCGGAGTTGGAGAAGCCGACGACCAGGCCGGAGCCGGGCATGTCGGTGTGGCGGTGCACGTAGGAGGCGTAGGTGATCATGATGCCGAAGCCGATCGACAGCGAGAAGAAGATCTGGCCGAACGCCGCGGCCCACACGGTGGGCTCGGCCAGCGCGCTCCAGCTGGGCGTGAACAGCGCGTCGAGGCCGCTGCCGGCTCCGGGGAGGAACAGCGAGACGACCACCAGCGCGGCGAAGCTCAGCACCAGCACCGGGATGAAGACCATCGCGGTGGCGCCGACGCCCTTCTGCACCCCCAGGGCCAGCATGCCGATGACCAGCGCCCACATCACCACCAGCGGCACCAGCACGCCCGCCACCGGGTCCGCGGTCACGCCGGGCTCGCTGACCTGCAGGAACTCGCCGATGAAGAAACCGGCGGGATCGGCGCCCCACGCCTTGGTGAAGGAGAAGAACGCGTAGCGCACCGCCCAGGCGAGCACCGCGGCGTAGTAGACCGCGATGACCGCGCAGATGCCGACCTGCCACCAGCCCAGGCCCTCGGCGCCGCGGCGCATCCGCGCGAACGACAGCGGCGGCGAGCCGCGGAACTTGTGGCCGATGCCGTAGTCGAGCAGCAGGAACGGGATGCCTGCGCTCAGCAGCGCGACCAGGTAGGGGATGACGAAGGCGCCGCCGCCGTTCTCGTAGGCGACGTAGGGGAAGCGCCAGATGTTGCCCAGCCCGACGGCCGAGCCGATGGCGGCCAGGATGAAGACCCGGCGCGACGAGAACGCACCGCGGCGCTTCTCCTCCTCGACGGCGGTGGACGCGCTCATCAGACCTCCCAGGACGCTGGTGACAGGTGCCTCGCCGGCCAGGGCGTGACCGACGACACCCACCCTAGGACTGCGCAGGTCCGGGCGAGAAGCGAGTGGTCAGGACCAGCGCGAGGTGCGTGCCAGCAGCGCGGCGCAGGCCACCACCCCGGCGGTCGAGGTGCGCAGCACCTCCCCGCCCAGGCGTACGACGCGTGCGCCGGCCTGGGCGAAGGCGGCCAGCTCGTCGGGCGAGACCCCGCCCTCGGGGCCCACCACGACCACGACGTGGCCGCTCGGCGGCACGTCGACGCCCGAGAGCGGCTCGGCCGCGTCCTCGTGCAGCACCACCGCCAGGTCGGCGCCGCGCAGCAGCTCGGCCACCTCGGCGGTGCCGGCCAGCGAGTCGACCTCGGGGTGCCACGACCGGCGCGCCTGCTTGGCCGCCTCGCGCGCCGTGGAGCGCCAGCGTGCCAGCGACTTCGTGGCCCGCTCGCCCTTCCAGACCGCCACCGAGCGCGACGCCGCCCACGGCACGACCCGGGCGACCCCGACCTCGGTCAGCACCTCGACGGCCAGCTCGCCCCGGTCGCCCTTGGGCAGCGCCTGCACCACCGTCAGTGACGGGGCGGGCTCGGCCACGCGCTCGGCGCTGACGACCTCGACGTCGAAGACCCGCTTGCCGGTCGCGGCTCACCTCGCCCACCACCGAGCGGCCGCGGCCGTCGGTGAGCACGACCTGCTCGCCCACGCGCAGGCGGCGTACGGCGACCGCGTGGTGCGCCTCGTCGCCCTCGACGGTGACCGCGGAGCCGGCCGTGGCCGACTCCGAGCGTGGGCACGAGGTGGACCGGGAGCGTCATCGACGGCTCAGTGCGCGTTGAACGCGTCGCGCAGCCGTCCGAAGACCGACTTCGCCCCGCCCGGGCGGACCTGCCCGTCGGGGGCCTCCTCGCCGCGCAGGGCGGCGAGCTCGCGCAGCAGCTCCTCCTGGCGGGCGTCGAGGCGGCCCGGCGTCTCGACGGCCACGGTCACGACGAGGTCGCCGCGGCCACCCCGCAGGCCCGGGACACCGCGCCCGCGCAGCACCTGCTCCATGCCCGACTGGGTCCCCGGGCGCACCTCGAGCTCGAAGGAGGTCTCCAGCTCGGGGTCGCTGCCCTCGGAGGCCACGTCGGCCTCGAGGGTCGGGATGGTCAGCGTGGTGCCGAGGGCGGCTGCGGTCATCGGCACGGTGACCGTGCAGTGCAGGTCGTTGCCCTGGCGGGTGAAGACGTCGTGGGCCGCGACGTGGATCTCGACGTAGAGGTCGCCGGCGGGGCCGCCGCCCGGGCCGACCTCGCCCTCCTCGGCCAGCTGCACGCGGGTGCCGGTGTCGACGCCGGCGGGGATCTTGACCGTCAGCGCGCGGCGCGAGCGCACCCGCCCGTCGCCGGAGCACTCGCGGCAGGGCTCGGGGATGACCGTGCCGAAGCCGCGGCAGGCCGCGCAGGGGCGCAGGGTGCGGATCTCGCCGAGGAAGGAGCGCTGCACGTGGGCGACCTCGCCCTGGCCCCGGCAGGTCTCGCAGGGCACCGGGTGGCTGCCCGGGGCGGCGCCGTCGCCGCCGCAGGTGGTGCAGCTGACCGCGGTGTCGACCTTGATCTCGCGGGCCACGCCGAAGGCGGCCTCCGCGAGGTCGATCTCGAGGCGGATCAGCGCATCCTGGCCGCGGCGTACGCGCGGACGCGGACCACGGCCCTGGCCACCGCCCTGAGCGCTGCCTCCGAAGAAGGCGTCCATGATGTCGGTGAAGGAAAACCCGGCACCCTGGCCGAAACCACCGGCCCCGGCACCGCCGAACGGGTCGCCGCCGCGGTCGTAGGCCGCCCGCTTCTGCGGGTCGGAGAGCACCTCGTAGGCCCGCGAGACCTCCCCGAACCTCTCCTTGGAGGCCGGGTCGGGGTTGACGTCGGGGTGGTACTGGCGCGCGAGCTTGCGGTACGCCTTCTTGATGGCGTCTGCGTCGGCGTCCTGGGAGACTCCGAGGGTGTCGTAGAGGTCCTGGCTCACCATGTTCCTAACAGGTCGTGACGGGGTGCTGGGTGGGTGCTGGTGCTGCGGGCGCGACGAGGAGCCTCAGGCTCAGGCCTCGTCGAGGATGCGGGAGACGTAGCGGGCCACGGCCCGCACCGCAGCCATCGTGCCGGGGTAGTCCATGCGGGTCGGCCCGACGATGCCCAGCGTGGCCAACGACTCGTCGGGCGGGCCGTAGCCGGTGGAGACGACGCTGGTCGAGGCCAGCTCCTCGTAGGGCCCCTCGGCCCCGATCCGCACGGTCACCAGCCCGCCGGTGCCGGCCTCGCCGAGCAGCTTGAGCAGCACGACGTGCTCCTCGAGGGCCTCGAGCAGCGGCCGCACGGCCGAGTCGAAGGAGTCGCCGTAGCGGGCGAGGTTGGCCGCGCCGCCGACCGCGATGCGGTGGTCGGAACGGTCGTCGCTCAGGGCGTCGAGGAGCACCTCGACCACCGGGGCGCTGGCCGAGGCCGCGTCGGGGCGGGCGGGGTCGAGGGGAGCAGGCGCCAGCGCCGCGCAGCGCGCGTCATCGCCTCGGCGATGGTCTGGCCGGTGACCGCGCGCAGCACCAGCTGGCGCAGGTCGGCCAGGACGTCGTCGGTGAGGTCCGCGGCCAGCTCGACGAGTCGCTGCTCCACCCTGCCGGTGCTGAGGATCAGCACCACGAGCAGCCGGCGTGGGGCGAGCGCGACGATCTCGACGTGGCGCACCGTGGAGCGCGAGAGCGTGGGGTACTGCACCACCGCGACCTGACGGGTCAGCTGCGAGAGCAGCCGTACCGAGCGCTGCACGACGTCGTCGAGGTCGACGGCACCGTCGAGGAAGCTCGAGATCGCGCGCTTCTCGGCCGAGCTCAGCGGCTTCACCGTGGTGAGCCGGTCGACGAACATCCGGTAGCCCTTGTCGGTGGGCACCCGGCCGGCGCTGGTGTGCGGCTGGGTGATGTAGCCCTCGTCCTCGAGCACGGCCATGTCGTTGCGCACCGTGGCCGGCGAGACGCCGAGCCCGTGCCGCTCGACGAGCGCCTTGGAGCCCACCGGCTCCTCGGTGTGCACGTAGTCCTCCACGATGGCGCGGAGCACGGCGAGCCTGCGGTCCTCCTGCACGTCGCCTCCTCCACCTCGTCAGCCCGGCGTTGCCGTCGTACGACGAGGTTGGCACTCGTCGCCGCGGAGTGCCAATCCTACAAGGCACGCCGCGCTCGGACTCACCTCTTGACCTACAGTCAAGGTTAGGCTTGCCTTACCTGCATGGACCTCTCCTCGCTCCTCGGCCCCGCGTCGTACGCCGTCGCCGCCGCGGCCCGCAGCATCCTCGCCTGCCCCTCGGCCGCCGACCCTCGAGGTCGACCGGCTTCCGCTGCCGCCTCGACGACGCGGTCCTCGGCGAGGCGGGCGGCCGGCCCCACCCTGACCTGCGAGCTCGGCTCGCCGGCTGGCGCCGCGGCTGCCGCCGCGCGCTCGTCGGCCCGGCTGCGGGTGCGCAGCGCGGTGCGCGGCGGCGCCGGCGACGCCCTGGCGCTCACCGGCAGGCTCGGCCTGCATGCGAGACGACCCGCTGCGGCTCGGTGCACCCACGAGCACCTCGTCGTGACCTCGCCCGGCCGCCGTGCCCTCGTCCCGACTGGCTGGCACCGCCACCAGCTGCCGCTGAGCGACTACCTCTCCCCCGCCCACGAGCTCAACCGCGGCTACCTGCAGCGCAGCCTCGCAGCACCTCGAGCAGCACCACGGCGACGACCTGCGCCGCAGCGTCGCCGCCTCCACCGGCACCCCGCTCGACGAGGTCGTCGCGGTGCGGCTGCTCGACCTCGAGCGCACCGGTGTCACCGTGCAGTGGGTCGACCCCGGAGGCGCCCACCAGGTCCGCCTGCGCTTCCCCCGCCCGGCCACCGACGGCCCGGAGCTCGCCCGCCTGCTGCGGCAAGGCATCGCGACGCCGCCTAGGGTGAGGCCATGTCACTCCCGCTTCTCCGAGGTCGCCGACCGGGTCTGGGTCGCGCGCCGGCACGAGTGGTACGACGTCAACGTCAGCGTCGTCGCCGGCGACCGGCGCGGCCTCGTGGTCGACACCCACGGCTCCGCCGCCGCCGGGCGGCGGCTGCTCGACGACGTACGGGCCGGCTCGGCGCCGGCGAGGTCGTGGCCGTGGTCAACACCCACGCCCACTTCGACCACACCTTCGGCAACGTCGCCTTCCGTGAGGCCGACCCCGGGGCTGCCGATCCACGCCCACGAGGGTGCGGTGGCCGAGCTCGGCGCCACGACCGTGGCCGGCACCGCCGCGACCGCACGCGGGCGACCCCGACGACCCGCGCCGCGAGGAGGTGCTGGCCACCGAGGTGGTGCTGCCCGACCACACCTTCTCGTCGGCCAGCATCCTCGACCTCGGCGACCGGGTCGCTGGAGCTGGTCCACCCCGGGCCCGGCGCACACCGCCGGCGACCTGGTGGTGCTGGTGCCCGACGCGCAGGTGCTGCTGGCCGGCGACCTGGTCGAGGAGTCCGGTCCGCCCGGCGCTCGGCGCCGACTGCTTCCCGATGCAGTGGCCGCTCTCCCTCGACATCGTGCTGGGCCTGACCACCGGGCGCCAGCACGGTCGTGCCCGGGCACGGCGCCGTCGTGGACCGCGACTTCGTCGAGGTGCAGCGCAACGAGCTCGGCATCGTCGCCGAGACCATCCGCGACCTGGCCGGGCGCGGCGATCCCCGTCGACCAGGCCCTCGCGGCCGGCGAGTGGCCCTGGGAGCCCCGCCACCTCGAGACGGCCGTGCGCCGCGGCTACGAGCAGCTGCCCCGCAGCCAGAAGCGCCTCCCCCTGATCTGACGGTTCGGCGCCGGCGTCGAGGCGAAGTTCGGGCCGACTCACCTCGGGGTGGGTGACCGGGAGCCGCGGCGTGACTAGCGTCACCCCATGAGCGAGAACGACACCGAGCCCGGGCGACGGCCGCACGCGACGGGCCGTCGACATCGGCGACGACCGGCTGCCCGAGGACCTGGTCGCCTCCGACGACAACCCGTTCGCGGAGGGGCTGCCGACGGGCGAGGACGTGCACGTGCGCGAGGAGGGCAAGCGCGCCGAGCAGATGCCCGAGCCCGATGACGACCCCGACGGCGACCCGCGACGGCGACGTCGCAGACGAGGCCGGTGACGAGGGCGTGACACCAGCGGGGCGTGACGTGCCCGACACCCTGGCGGGTCGCCACCGGCGCGCCCGCCGCGCGACGTCGGTGCGCTCTCCTAGCCTCGTGCGGGTGAGCGACCGATACGGCCACGACGTCCTGTCCGGTGACTGGCGCGCCCCGAAGCGGGGCCGGGCCACCGAGGCCCCCGCGACCCTGGGCGAGGTGGTCGAGGAGGTCACCACCGACTTCTGCGGCGAGGTGGTGCAGGTCGACCGCGACCTCGACACCGTGACCCTGGAGGACCGGCGCCGTCGCCGGCGCACCTTCCCGCTCGGCCCCGGCTTCCTGCTCGAGGGCCGCCCGGTCATCCTCACCGCCCCGGTCGTGCGCACGGCGCCGGCGCGCCCGACCCGCACCGCGTCGGGCTCGATCGCGGTGCACGACGCCAAGGCCCGGGTGGCCCGGGCCAGCCGGATCTTCGTCGAGGGCCGCCACGACGCCGAGCTGGTCGAGAAGGTCTGGGGCGACGACCTGCGCATCGAGGGCGTCGCGGTCGAGTACCTCGGCGGTGTCGACGACCTCGCCGACCACCTGCGCGACTTCCGTCCCGGGCCCGGGCGCCGGGTCGGGGTGCTGGTCGACCACCTGGTGCGCGGGTCGAAGGAGAGCCGGATCGCGGATGCGATCGTGCGCTCGCCCGTGGGCAAGCACGTGCTGATCGTGGGGCACCCCTTCGTCGACATCTGGCAGGCGGTCAAGCCCGACCGGCTGGGCCTGCAGGAGTGGCCGACGATCCCGCGCAGCATCGAGTGGAAGAAGGGCGTGTGCCAGCACCTGGGCTGGCCGCACCGCGACCAGGCCGACATCGCCCGGGCCTGGAAGCAGATCCTGGGCCGGGTGCACTCCTTCGGCGACTGCGAGCCCGCGCTGCTGGGCAGGGTCGAGGAGCTGATCGACTTCGTGACCGAGGAGACCCCGTGAGCCAGATGCAGCCTCCGCCCGGACCGCCCGCGGGCCTGACCCCCGAGGAGAAGACGTGGGGCGGTGCCGCGCACTGGTCGGCGCTGGTGGGCGCGTTCGTGGCGATGGCCTTCCTGGGCCCGCTGCTGGTGCTGCTGCTCAAGGGCCCCACCTCGCCCTACGTGCGCCGCCAGGCGGTGGAGTCACTGAACTTCCAGCTCTCCATGCTCGTCTACGCCGCCGTCTCGTTCGTGCTGGCGTTCGTGCTGATCGGCTTCCTGCTGCTGCCGGTCGTGGGCGTGCTCTGGCTGGTCTTCACCATCCTCGGCTCGGTGCGCTCGGCCGACGGCGGGGAGTACCGCTACCCGCTGACGATCCGGATGGTCAGCTGACCAGCTCGCGCACCACGCCGTCGGCGAGCAGCCGCGCCCGCTCGGTCAGCGCGATGCCGACCCGCCCGCTCCACGAGCAGCCCCCGCGCGACCAGGCCCGGCACCAGTGCCCGCCCGGCCGCGTCGAGGACTGCGACATCGAGCCCCTCGCGCAGGCGCAGCTCGAGCAGCACCCGCTCCACGCGCCGGTCCTCGGCGCCGAGCACCTCGCGGGCCTGGGCGGGGCTGCGGTCGGCACCGATCCGGTCGGCGTACGCCGCCGGGTGCTTGACGTTCCACCACCGAACGCCGCCCACGTGGGAGTGCGCACCGGGGCCCACGCCCCACCAGTCGCCGCCGCTCCAGTAGAGCAGGTTGTGCCGGCAGCGCGTCGCGGCGCTGGTCGACCAGTTCGAGACCTCGTACCAGCCCAGCCCGGCGGCCACGAGGCGCTCGTCGGCCAGCGCGTACTTGTCCGCCAGGTCGTCCTCGTCGGGCAGCGGCAGCTCGCCGCGCCGCACCCGCCGCGCCAGCGCGGTGCCGTCCTCGACGATCAGGGAGTAGGCCGACACGTGGTCGGGCTCGCAGGCCACCGCGGCCTCGACCGAGGTGGCCCAGTCGGCCTGGGACTCCCCCGGCGTGCCGTAGATCAGGTCGAGGCTGACCTGCTCGATGCCGGCCGCGCGGGCCCACTCGACCACCGCCGGCACCCGGCGCGGGTCGTGGGTGCGGTCGAGGACCTCGAGCACGTGCGGCACCTGCGACTGCATGCCGAACGAGACCCGGTTGATGCCGACCTCGCGCAGCCGCTCGAGGGACGAGGCGTCGACCGAGTCGGGGTTCGACTCGGTGGTGACCTCGACGTCGGGAGCCAGGCCGAACTCCTGCGCGGCGGCCGCGACGCACCGAGCCGAGGTCCTCGGGGCTGAGCAGCGTGGGCGTGCCCCCGCCGAAGAAGATGGTCGAGACGGGCAGGTCGCGCTCGCCCAGCACCCGCCGGGCGCGGCGCACCTCCGCGACGGCCGCCTGGGCGTACGTCGCGCGCGAGGCGCCGGGCGCACCGCCGGCGGGGCCGAGCTCCTCGGCGGTGTAGGTGTTGAAGTCGCAGTAGCCGCAGCGCACGGTGCAGAAGGGCACGTGCACGTAGAGGCCGAAGGGCCGCTCGCCGAGCTCGGCGAGGGCGGCCTCGGGCAACGACCCGTCGGTGGGGACGGGCTCACCATCGAGCGGGGTGGAGGGCATCGGGCCATCCTCCCCCACCCCGGTGAGCCCCGGACGCGGCAGGGCCCGTGGACCCCGGGTAGGGGGTGCACGGGCCCTGGTCGAGCGAGTCGCTCAGCTGTAGAAGCTGGCGATCTTCTCCTTGTTGTTGGACTCCACCACGTTGCGCTTGACCTTCATCGAGGGGGTCAGCTCACCCGACTCGATGGTCAGGTCGTGGTCGAGGACGTCCCACTTCTTGATGGTCTCCCAGCGGTTGAGCCGCTCGTTGAGCTGCTCGACGTAGCCGCCGATCATCTGCTGGACCTGCTCGGAGCGCACCACCTCGGTGTAGTCCTTGCCGGCCATGCCGTTCTCCTCGGCCCAACCCGCCATCGCGTCGGGGTCGAGGGTGATCAGCGCGACGACGTAGTTGCGCTCGTTGCCGAAGACCATGAACTGGCTGACGTAGGGGCACAGGGCCTTGAACTTGGCCTCGATCGCCGACGGGGCGATGTACTTGCCGCCAGAGGTCTTGAAGAGGTCCTTGATGCGGCCGGTGATCGTGAGGTAGCCCTCGGCGTCGAGGCTGCCCTTGTCACCGGTGCGCAGCCAGCCGTCCTGGGTGAAGGTCTTCTCGGACTCCTCGGGCAGGTTGTGGTAGCCCTGCATGACGTGCGGGCCGCGCAGCTGGACCTCGTCGTTCTCGCCGATGCGGACCTCGGCGCCGGGCAGCGCCTTGCCGACGGTGCCCATCCGGTACTCGTCGGGGTGGCCGACCGTGGCGCCGGCGGCGTTCTCGGTCATGCCGTAGCCCTCGAGGATGAGGATGCCGGCGCTGTGGAACCACTGGGCGATCTCGGAGTTCAGCGCCGCCGAGCCCGAGATGAAGAAGCGCACCCGGCCGCCGAATCGGTCGCGGACCTTGCTGAAGACCAGCTTGTCGAAGAGCCCGTGCTGCAGCTTCAGCGGCAGCGGGACCGACTTGCCCTGGCGCTTGAGGTCGTCGACCTTCGCGCCGACCTCGAAGGCCTTGTTGAAGATCTTCTCCTTCGCCCCGCCCTCGGCGGCCTGCATCATGTGGATGCGCGAGTAGGCCTTCTCGAAGATGCGCGGAGCGGCACCCATGAAGGTCGGCTTCACGACGGCGAGGTTGTCGATGATCTTGTCGACCCGCCCGTCGATCGCGGTGGCGAAGCCGCAGGCCAGCTGCGAGGAGAGCAGCACCTTGCCGAACGAGTGCGCCATCGGCAGCCACAGGAACTGCAGGTCGTCCTCGTGCAGGATGTCCTGGGCCCGGATGGCCTCGCCCTCGAAGACCCACGAGCGGTGCACCAGGCGCACACCCTTGGGGCGGCCGGTGGTGCCGGAGGTGTAGATCAGGGTGGCGAGCTGGTCGGGCTGGATCCTCTGGGCGGTGTCCTCGACGATGCCCGGGTGCTCGGCCAGGTAGGCGCGGCCCAGCTCGGCCAGGGCGTCCATGTCGATGACCCAGTCGCCGTCGGTGGTGCCGTCGAAGGTGACGACCTTGATCACCTCGGGCAGCTCGTCGCGGTGCGAGCGCAGCTTCTCCAGCTGGCTCGTCGTCCTCGGCGAAGACCACCCGCGAGCCGGAGTCGCCGAGGATGTAGGAGGTGTCCTCGCCGTTGGTGCTCGGGTAGACGGTGGTGGTGGCCGCTCCGGCGCACATGATCGCCAGGTCGGCGAGGATCCACTCGTAGCGGGTGCCCGAGGCGATCCCGACGCGCTGCTCGGTCTCGATGCCGAGCGAGAGCAGGCCGGCCGCGAGCGCGGTGACGCGGTCGCCGGCCTCGGCCCAGGTGACGGACTCCCAGGTCTCGCCGACCGGGAACCGGAAAGCCTCAGCCGTCGAGGACTTGGCGACGCGGTCGAAGAACTGGACGGCGACGTTCGCGGGCATCGTGTCGACGAAGCTGGCGTCGTGATTGGCAGGCATGGCGCTCCTGGCTGTGCGGCGGGCGGTGCGGTCGAGTACGGCAGTAACCTAGATCACTTTGCGTACTCACGCGTAGCAACCCCGCGCAGGTCGTGACCAGATCGCGATCTTCGACGCGGCCGGCATGTGTGAAACGTCCCCGCACCGGGCATGATCGACGACGGCGACGTCTTCCATGGGGGGCGGCGTGGCCTGCCTTGGGGGGTAGTAGTTCTAGTGCAGCAGTCGATCCACGCGCGCAGCGGCTTGTCCGGCATCGGACCGCTGCTCGTCCTCACCGACCTCGTAGCCGTGCTGGCCACCGGGCTCCTCGTGGACCGCGGCCTGTGGCCGGTGGCCCTGGGCACCGCCGCCCTGGGACTGGCGCTGGTGGCCCGGAGCCTGGGCCTCTACCAGTCGCGCCTGGTGCTGTCGGTCCTCGAGGACCTGCCCGCGCTCCTGGTCACCACACTCACCGCCGGCCTGCTGGTCCTGGGCCTCGGCCTCGACCCGGCGGCGCCGCGCAGCGATGCCGTGGGCCGCGCCGCCGTCTTCACCGCAGCCCTGGCCGTCGCGCTGGTCACCGCGCGGGTGGTGGCCTACGCCGCGGTGCGCACCGGTCGCCGCCGCGGCTTCCTGATGCACCGGGTGGTGATCGTCGGCGCCGACGGCATCGGGACCCGGCTCGCGCGTGCCCTGCTCGCCGACCCGGCCACGGGCCTGCAGCCGGTGGGTTTCGTCGACGACGACGTCGACCCCCGCCGCCTGCCGGCGCCGCTGCTCGGCGACCTGCGCGCCCTGCCTCGGGTGATGCGCGACCTCGACGTCAACGACGTGGTCTTCGCGTGGGGAGCGCGCACCGACGACCAGACGATCGCCCTGGTGCGGCACTGCCAGGAGAGGCAGTACCAGGTCTTCGTGGTGCCGCGCTTCTTCGAGGTGATGGGTCTCGACCGGGCTCGGCGCGTCGAGGTGGTGCGCGACGTCAGCCTGGTGCGCCTGCGCCGCTGGGCGGTGCGGCCGGGGTCGATGCTGGTCAAGCGGTCCCTCGACGTCGCGGTCTCCGCACTGGCCCTGGTGCTGCTCGCGCCGCTGCTGGCCGGCACCGCCCTCGCCGTACGCCGCGAGCTCGGCTCGCCGATCATCTTCCGCCAGACGCGCGTGGGCCGGGGAGGGCGCACCTTCGAGCTGCTGAAGTTCCGCTCGATGGCCGCCTCGACCCGCCAGGGCGACACGACCTGGAACATCGACACCAGCGACCGACTGGGCCCGGTGGGGCGCTTCATCCGCCGCACCGGCGTCGACGAGCTGCCTCAGCTGTGGAACATCCTGCGCGGCGACATGAGCCTGGTGGGCCCGCGCCCGGAGCGCCCGCACTTCGTGGCCCGGTTCTCCGAGCAGACCCCCGGCTACCGCCACCGGCACCGGATGCGCACCGGGCTGACGGGCTGGGCCCAGGTGAACAACCTGCGCGGCGACACCTCGATCGACGACCGGGCGCGCGCCGACAACTACTACATCACCAACTGGTCGCTGTGGGGCGACGTCAAGATCGTGATGCGCACGGTGCGCACGGTCGCGCGCCGCGAGCCCCGTCGCGACGAGGAGCTCATGGACCTCGTCGTCGAGGCCGGGACTCCACCAGACTCAGCGAGAGCTGGCTGACCCGCCGGGCCGCCTCCGCGGCGTCGCGGGTGGCCAGCACGTGCCGCCAGCCGCGCATCCCCTCCGCGTCGGCCAGGCCGGGGTCGGCGAGCCGGCGCACGATCGCCTCGGCGAAGTCGTCGGGCCGGTCGGGGCGCACCATCGCGCCGCACTCGTAGGGCAGGCTCTCCTCGATCCCCTCGATCCACGAGGCGATCACGCTGCGCCCGCTCGCCATCGCCTCCATCGGCGCCAGCGCGGCCCCCTCGTACTGCGAGGGGAAGACCACCACGTCGGCGGCGCTGAGCCAGGACGGGACGTCCGTGCGGGGCCCGACCATCTGCACGCCCTCGAGGCCGTCGGCCTGCTCGCGCAGCACCTGCTCGTCGGGGCCGCTGCCCACCAGCACCAGCCGGGCGTCGGGGCACGCTCTCAGCACCGCCGGCCAGGCCTCCAGCAGCACCTGCTGGCCCTTCTGGGCGCTGAGACGGCCGATGCAGACCACGGTCGGGGCGTCGACGACCAGGTCGAGCGCGCGGCGGGCGTCGCGACGCTCGTCGTCGTCGGTGAGGGTGAAGCGCTCGAGGTCGACACCGTTGGGCACCACCGAGATCGGTGCCAGCACGCCGCGCTCGCGCCCGACGGCGGCCTCGCCGTCGCTGACGCAGAGCAGGTGGTCGGTCCAGCGGGCGGCGAAGCGCTCCCACCTCGCGGCCAGCAGCGACTTCGGGCCGCCGCCGGCCAGGAAGGACCAGCCGTGCGGCTGGAAGATCGTCGGCACCTGGCTGCGCACCGCCATCCGCCCCACCAGGCCCGCTTTCGAGCTGTGCAGGTGCACCAGGTCGGGCTCGACGTCGCCGACCAGACGGGCGTAGCGACCGACCTCATCGACGACCGAGGGCCCGGGCTCCCGCGCTGCGTCGAACCAGCGCACCTCGGCGCCGAGCTCGCGCGCGGAGTAGCCCAACCACCCCTCGGAGGGGCAGGCGACCGTGACGCCCCAGCCACGCTCCACCTGGTCGCGGACGTAGGTCAGCAGCACGCCCGCGGTGCCCTCGCTGGTGGGCACCGAGGTGTGCAGGACGCGGGGCCGACCCGGGTGCGGGGCCCGCTGGCGGCGGCTCAGGCCGCCCACTTGTCCTTGCTCCGCCCGACGAGGACGGCTCCCAGCAGACGGGACCCCGAGGCCACCAGGCGGTAGTGCACCTTGGTCAGCTCGGGCGGGCGCAGCTCGCCCTCGGTCACGGCGAGCAGCACGGCGCCCTGGCTGCCCATGATGGCCGCGTCGTCGTTCTTGGTGATGGAGTTGGCGATGACCACGACCACGTCGAACTGCTCGCGCATCTCCTGCGCCGCGCCGGCGAAGCTGGTCTCCAGCAGCCGGCCGTGCGACTCGGCGCCCCAGCGCCCCGACGAGACCACCTCGAGCCCCTCGACCGGGCCGGCGTTGAGTGCCGAGGACAGCGGGGCGCCACGCAGCACCTCGTAGAGGCCGGCGGTGGAGGGCTCGAGCTGGGTGGGCCGGTTGGCGCCGGCGCCCATCCGGGCGTCGACCAGCAGGGTCCGGCGGCCCACGCCGGCCAGCGAGATCGCCAGGTTGGCGGCCAGCCAGGCGTTGAGGTCGCCGTCGGTGACCCCGGTGACGACCACCATCCCGGCCGGGTCGCCGCTGGCCTCGACCTCCATCGAGACGCGCAGGCGGCGGAAGACGTCGGCGTCCGGCGTGCCGGCGTACATCGCCAGCAGCCCCGGCTCACGCGGGGGCTGGATGTGAGCCAGCACCGGCAGGTCGATGACCTCCTCGACGGTGGCGGCGGTGGAGACGGTGTAGGTGCGGCGGTCGCGCACGAGCGCCGCCGAGGCGGCCAGCACCAGGGCGAGCAGCGCGCCCACCCCGATCGCGAGCAGCAGGTTGGGGCTGGAGAAGGTCACCGGGGCCCGGGCCGGGTCGCTGGGCGAGAAGCGGAAGGCGCCCTCGCTGGGGTCGTTGAGCGGCAGCGCGGCGGAGACCAGGTTGGCGATGTCGGCGGCGACCTGCGGGTCACGGTCGTCGACCTCGACCTCGATCAGCACGGTGCCCTCGACCCAGCGGGCGTCGATGGCGCGGCGCAGCTCGTCGGAGGTGCGCTGCACGTCGAGCTGCGCTCGGACCTCGGTGACGATGTCGGTGGAGTTCGCGTTCTCGGCCAGGGTGCCGCGCAGGGCGTCGAGGTCCTCGACGGTGCTGCCCCCGGCGGCGGCCGCGGCCACCTCGGCGCGAGCGGTGTAGGTCTTGGGCGCCACGGCCACGCCGACGGCCACGGCCGCTCCGACGAGCGCCGTCACCAGCAGGACCAGCAGGCGTTGCCTCCACAAGGCACCGCCGAGCTCACGCATCTCCATTTTTTTCTCTTCCCCCCAGAAGCACTGCAGTTGGCTCTTCAACGACCAGCATGCCCAAACGTCCCGCGACACGCGCTGTGACATGGACGACGCGAGAGGTGGAGCCGGCCCAGCCCTGGGCCTCTCCTACCCACGAACTCAGTGTCCAAACGTGCACCGAGGCGCAGGAGGACGCCGCCGTCGCTCACGCGCGCGCGCCCAGCTCGGCGTACAGCCCGAGGTAGTCAGCCCGCATCGCAGCCACGGAGTAGCGCTGCGCGACCAGCTCGCGGCCGCGGGCGACCAGCCGCTGGGCGTGGGCGGGGTCGTCGAGGACCGCGCCCAGGCCGTCGTGCAGGGCGTCGACCTCGCCGGGCTCGACCAGCTCGGCCGCGCCGGCGAGCTCGCCCAGGCCGCCGACCCGGCTGGCCACCAGGGGCACGCCCGCGGCCAGGCTCTCGAGCGCCGCCATCGACAGGCCCTCGCGGTCGCTGGCCACCACGGCCACGTCGCTGGCGGCCAGCAGGGCGGGCACGTCGCTGCGGGTGCCCAGCAGCCGCACCCGGTCGCGCAGGCCGAGGCGACCGACCAGGCGGTCGAGGCGCTCGCGCTCGGCCCCGTCACCGACCACCAGCAGCGTGCCGCTGGGCCGCCGGGCCCAGGCCCCGACCAGCAGGTCCTGCCGCTTGGGCGGCACCAGGCGGGCCACGCACAGCGCCACCTGCTCGTCGCGGGCCAGGCCCAGGGAGAGCCGTGCCGCGGCGCGCGAGGCCAGCACCGGCACCGGCACCGCGTTGGGCACCACCCTGACCCGCTCCTGCGGCAGGCCGTGCAGCACCAGGTCGGCGGCCACCGAGTCGGAGACGGCCACCACCAGGTCGGACCAGCGCTGCAGCACCCGCACCGCGGGCGCGTAGTCACCGGGGGCCAGCCCGTGCACGGTGCTCAGCACCGGTGGCCGGCCGGTGGCCAGGGTGCCGAGGCGCCCGGTGAGGGTGGCCCGCACGTTGTGGGCGTGCACCAGGTCGGGCCGTCCCCGCACGCTCCAGCGCGCCACCCGGGCGCTGGCCGCGGCCAGGCGCCGCGCCCCCGGCACCCGCATCGGCACCCGCAGGTGCTCGATGCCGGCCTCCTCGAGCCGGCGCGCCCGCCAGCCCACGTCGCTGGCCACGCACACCCGGTGGCCGTCGACGACCAGGGCGGCCGCGAGGTCGGCGACCAGCGTCTCCGCCCCGCCCGAGCCCATCTCGGCGATCGACATCAGCAGGCGCACGGCACCTCCGGGTCGTAGACCGCGACCAGCCGGTCGAGACAGTGCTCGAGCGTGTACGCCGCGAGCACCCGCTCCCGGGCCGCGTCACCCATCGCACGCCGGCGCGTCGGGTCGTCGCGCAGGAGGGACAGCGCCGCCGCCACGCGCGCCGCGTCGCCGGCGGGCACCAGGAGGCCCTCACGACCCTCACGCAGCACCTCGGGCACCCCGCCGACCGCGCTGGAGAGCGCGGGGAGGCCCGCCGCCATCGCCTGCAGGAGCACCATCGGGCAGCTCTCGGCCAGCGAGGTCAGCAGCAGGGCGTCCGCACGCTCGAGGACCTCCTCGGGCCACGCCACGCGACCGAGCAGCTCGACCCTGTCCGCCAGCCCCACGGCGGCCAGCCTCGCCTCGAGCGCCTCGAGCGACGGCCCGTCGCCGGCCAGCAGCACCCTGACTCCCTCGACACCGGCCAGCGCGTCGACCAGCACGTCGAGACCCTTGACCGGCTCGAGCGACCCGATCCACGCCACCACCAGCTCACCGGGTCGGCCCGGGCCGCGGTCCCCGGGGCGGAAGCGGCGGTGGTCGACCCCGTTGGGCACCACGTGCACCCGCTCGGTTGCCAGCCCCACGTGCTCGACGGCGTACGCCGCCACCGCGGCGCTGGGCGAGACGACCTCGGCACCGCTCCACCGGGTGATCCAGCGCTCGCCGTGCAGGTAGTAGAGGCGGTCGCGACGGCGGCGCCGAGCGGCGCGGCGGTTGCCGCGCACCAGGTCGCTCAGCGCGTCGGGCACCCCGTGCAGCGTGTAGACCACACGGGTGCCGCGCAGCGCGGGGCCCAGGGCGCGACCCACCCAACCGGCACGGCGGTCCTGCAGGTGCAGCACGTCGGGACGCAGCCGGTGCAGCTGCCGGGCCAGGCGCAGCAGGCCGGGCAGGTCCCGCTTCGAGCCGGCCACCACCGGGTGCCACACCACGCCGGCCCGCTCGGCGCGGACGGTGCCGGGCCCCCGCGGGCCCACGACGTGGGAGTCGATGCCGCGGCCCGCCAGCCCGACGGCCACGTCGACGGCGTGGTCGACCGGGCCACCGTGCCGCTGGGTGAGCACCTGCACCACCCGGCGAGGCGCGCCCGAGCCGCCCACGTCTCAGTCCTCCGGCCCCGGCTCGCGCGGCTCGTCGACGAGCAGCACGGCACCCAGCGCCACGAGCAGCCACAGGGGCAGGAAGAACTGCTCGCTGAGGAAGCAGGCCGCCGTCGTGGTGCCGACCAGGGCCGCGAGGACCGCCGAGGCCAGCGCCGAGCGGTCGCGCCGCCAGGCCCGCCACGCCCCCCGCATCCCGGCCACGAGCAGCGCCACGAAGCCGGCCAGCCCCAGCAGACCCAGCTCGGCGGCGACCTCGAGGTAGGTCTGGTGCGCCACGTCGAGGTCGCTGGTGGCGCTGACCGGCAGCTCCTGGAGCCAGCGCTCGTGCTCGACCCCGAACGAGCCGGGCCCCTGGCCCAGCAACGGGGCGTCGAGGGCCATCTCACCGGCGGCCTCCCACAGCTGCAGCCGCTCGGCCACGTTGCGGTCGGCCACCGCGTCCTTGGCGGTCAGGCTCTCGCCGACCAGGTCGGGGAAGAGCCCCACCACCAGGGCGACGAGCACCAGCAACGCGCCCAGGGCGCCCATCAGCTGCTGCAGGCTGACCTGGCGCGCCACGACCGCGACCACCAGCATCACCACCAGACCGATCAGGGCCCCGCGCGAGAAGGTGCCCAGCAGGGCGAGGGTGATCAGCACCGTCGCGACGTCGTACACCCCCGGGCGCCAGCCCGGGCGCCGCACCGCCAGGGAGAGCGGCAGCGCCGCGAGCAGGAAGAAGGCGAGGTCGTTGGGGTCGCCGACCGGGCCCGCCACGCGTCGGTCCAGGCCGTCGGTGAACCGGTCGAGACCCAGCGTGTAGGAGAGGATGCCCGCCAGCGCGGCGAGCGCGGAGGCGCCCACGTAGACCCGGGCCAGCGTCATCGGCGCCAGCCGGCCCGCACGCATGGTGTCGACCAGCACCACCAGCAGCGCCAGGAAGCCGGCCCAGCGCACCAGCACGGTCCCGCCGTCCGGGACCCCGTTGACGGCCGTGGAGGCCAGCAGCGCCACGGTGAGCACGCCGGCCGCGCCCAGCGCCTTGGTGCGCGGCCCGCTGTGCAGCCGCCCGCGGCTGCGGCGCACCAGCCACGACCCGACGGCCAGCGCCGCGAGGACCTTGGTCGCGCGGGGATCGAGCACGGCCAGGTAGTCCTCGAAGAGCGAGGCGGCCACGACCAGGCCCAGTGCGATCTCGAGCCGGGTGAGCATCACCACCAGCGCCAGGCCGGCCACGAGGAGAGGGCCGACGAGCTCGGGCGCGAGGCCGACCGTGACTCCGCCGACGACGGCCAGCAGCGCCGGCACCAGCACGAGCGGCCACTGGCGCGTCGCGCCGACCGTCGACTCGGCCGGCGGGCGCTCGGGCGCCCCGGCCGTGTCGGGCTCGGTGGTGAGGTCGGCGTCGGTGCCACTCATGAGAGGACCTCCCGTCGGCGCAGGAGTCCGAGTGCGGCACGCCACGCATCGGCGCCGACGGCGCGCAGCACGATCAGGAAGACGAGCACGGCGACCAGGGTGGTGGCGCCGAGCGCCGTCACTGCCCCGCCCGCGACTGGGTCGAGCCAGCGCAGCGCGAACACGGCCAGCGCCATCGCGGCCGAGGCGACCAGCGCCGGGCGGACATCGGCGCGCAGCCGGGCCGCGGAGGTGCCGGGCACGGCCCGGCGGGCCAGCGCGAGCGCCGGCACCGCCACGGCGGCCACGACCGCGACCTGGACCACCGCCACCGCCACGATGCCGCGCTCGACCACGACCAGCAGGGTCGCGCCCAGCACCAGCAGGTGCCCCAGGCGCACCGCCATGGCCACCCCCGGGCGGCCGGCGGCGTTGAGCACGGTCAGGCACACCTGGAGCAACGCGAGCAGGAGGGCGTAGCCGGCGAGCAGGGCGAGCACCGGCGTCGCCGGCGCCCACTCGGCGCCGAGCAGCACCAGGTCGTCGGCCAGCAGCGCGAGCAGCAGGCAGGCGGGCAGCATCAGCGAGAAGGTGACCGCGAGGGCGACCTCCGCAGCCCGCGCCCGGTCCGCACCCCGGGCGCGGCACAGGTAGGGGAAAGCGGCGCCGGTGACCACGACGGCCACCATCAGGTAGGGCATGTTGGCGATGCGGTAGGACAACGAGTAGTGGCCCAGCGCCAGCGCGCCGAGCACCCGCGCCACCAGCAGGTAGTCGAGGTTGAGCTGGACCACCTCGAGCAGGTGGGCACCCGAGAAGGGGGCGCCGAAGCAGACCAGTGCCCGTGCGTCGGCGCCGTCCCAGCCGGGCAGCACCGGACGGTGCACGACCCAGGCCAGCAGCATCATCAGCACCGCCTGGGTGACCTGGCCCGCGACCAGCGCCATCACCCCGACGCCCTGGGTCACCAGGGCGATCGCCACCGCGGCGCCGACCACCGCCGAGACGGTGTCGGGGACGATGCGACGCGCGAAGGCCAGCCTCCGGCGCAGCAGCTCGGTGGTGACGCCGGCGACAGCCAGGCACGGCAGCACGACGGTCAGTCCGCGGATCACCGCTGCTCCCCCGTCGTCGGCCCGCAGGCTCGAGGCCAGCAGCGGCGCGGTGAGCCACACCAGGGCCGCGAGCGCGCTGCTGGTCACCAGACCCAGGCTCAGCGCGGTGCGGGCGGCTCGCTCGACGCGCTGCGTGCTCCCCTCGAGGTGCACCAGGGCGCTCGCGGTGCCGAGGGTGCCGAGGATGGCCGCCACGTTGGCCACGAGGCTGCCCAGCGCCACCAGCCCCAGCGCCGAGGGCGTGAGCAGGGCGGCCAGGGTCAGCAGCACCACGGTGTGCGCCGCCTTGACCACGATGCCGTTCGTGGCCAGCCACAGCGCGCCGCGCGCGGTGCTGCCGGCGCGATCGTGGGCGGGGTCGTCGGGGGTTGGCGGCGCCGGGCTCGTGCGCGCACGCGTCGACGCACTCATCTGACACCCCCCGGTGGTCGTCGTGCGGGCCCGACGGGCACCTGCACGACGTCATTGTTTCCCAGATGGTTTCGGTTCACACCTGTACGGCCATACTCTCGGCACGTGCCGCGCTGCTGGCGGCACGAACGTGTCGTGACCAGGGGGATCGTGTGCACCAGCTCGTCGTGGGGGCCGTCGCCCTCGTGCTGACCGGCCTGCTCACCTCCGGGTGCAGCACCATCCGCGCGCAGGTCGACGGGTCGACCCGCGCCGACGGCGCGTCGATGGAGATGGCGCCCGTGCTGGAGACCGCCGAGTGGGCCGTCAACGACGGCCTCGTCTCGGTGATGGTGCGCAACGACGACTCTCGGGTGCTGCGCACCGCGACGGTGGCGCTGCAGGGCGTCGACGCCGACGGGGTGCTCGTCGGCGTCTGGGACACCGACACGATGGCCGGCGAGAGCGCCTGCTGCACGGTCCTCGACCTCGAGCCCGGCGAGGAGTTCGGTCTCTACTTCGCCGTGGGACCCGACGCCGAGCGGATCGACGACGTCGAGCTGTCGTTCACCGAGATCTCGTGGGCCGAGGCCGGCGCCGAGGCCGCCGAGCCGGTGGCGGCCGCGCTGCCGCAGGACACGATGCTGGGTCCGGACCGCACGGTGGTCACCGCCCGCGTCGAGACCGGCGACCAGGATGTGCCCCGCGCCCTGGTCCAGGCGGTGCTGCGCGGACGCTCGGGCAAGCTGATCGCCGTCGTGACCGGTCGCTGGAGCTGCTTCGGGGCCGGCGAGGACCGCCGCATCCGGATGGAGCTCTTCCAGCGGGTGCCGGTCGGCACCGCCGTCGACACCGTCACCATCGACCGGCTCGACAGCGGTCCGCAGCCGACCTGCGCCTGAGCCCGTGGCTGCGGGACCTCGGCCCCCGCCGCTCAGTGCCCGCGGAAGAGCCAGCCCAGGGGCCTCGGATCCCGCCGGGGCCTCCTCGAGGTCGTCCTTGGCGCGCGGCTCGTCCCCGTGCACGTCGGCACCGTGCACGTCGGCACCGTGCAGCGCCGTGACGGCGTACAACGACTCGCGCGGCTCGACCACGGTCTCCTCGTCGGGGGCACGGACCGGCTCGCGGTCCTGCTCCGACGAGTCCTGCTCGGGCTCGGGGTCGACGACCACCACGGGCGGGGGCTCGGGCGCGGGTTCGGGGGTGGCTTCGGGCTCCGGCCCAGGCTCGCTGACCGGCACCGCGAGGGCCGTGGCGGCCGGCCGGTCGGAGTCGATCAGGTCGGCCTCCGCCGAGGCCAGCCCCTCGGCGGCGCGCTGCACGTGCTGCACGCTGGTGTGCGCGCCGGACAGCAGCGACCCGAGGTCGCCGAGGCTGCCCCCGATGTCGGCGAGCAGCCGCTCGACGCGGGCGCGCAGCTCGGACATCTCCGCACGCACCTCGTCGGCGGCCTCCTCGCGGGCCGCGCGGCGGACGTCGTCGAGACCGGAGCGCAGCTCCTCGGCCTCCGCCGCGGCTCGGTCGGTCAGGTCCAACGCCTCGGTGCGGGCCTGCGCCAGCATCGCCTCGGCCCGCTGACGGGCCTCCTGCACGAGCGACGAGGCGAGCGCCTCGGCCTCGGCGACCACCGACTCGGCCTCGGCCGCCGCCTGCTCGCCGATCCGGTTCGCCTCGGCCACGATCTCCGAGGCCTCGCGGCGAGCCGCGAGCTCGGCGCGCAACCGTGCGGTCTGCTCCCCGGCGCTCGAGTCGCCGGACCCGGTGCCTTCGCGCGCGCTGTCGATGTCGTCCGTCACTGGCCCCCCTAGCTGTGGGCCGGCCCCATGGCCGGCCCGACGGTCTCGCTGAGCCTACCCTCACCACCTGCCGTACACCTGTTCACCCGGAGGGGCGAGCGAGCCCATCTCACTCCTGCACGGCCTTGGCCACGCTGACCAGCCGGGTCACGTGGTCGCGCTCGGCCGGCCCCAGCCGCGACCCGCTCGCCACCGCGTCCTGCACCACCCACAGCACGCCCAGGACCTGGCGCACCACGGTCCAGGCCACCGCTCGGTCCTCGTCGAGCCCAGCGGCGTCGACGACGGCGTGGAAGCGGCGCCGGACGCCGCCCCGCACGTCGCCGGCCAGGTCGTCCCAGCGGTTCCACAGCAGCGGCGCCGGCTCCCAGTGCGGGTCGCCGCTGAGCGGCTTGGGGTCGATCGCCGCCCACTGTGCCCGGTCCGGGTCGGTGGCCAGCACGTTCGCGAAGTGCAGGTCGCCGTGCACCAGCACCCCGTCGCTCCGCTCGTCACCGGCCAGCTCGCCGATGAGCGAGAGGCACTGCTCCACCATCCGGCGCGGCAGCGGGGCCTGGGGCGGCAGTGCCCGCAGCGGCTCGACCTGGCGGCCGACGTACTCGCTGAGGCGGCGCAGGCGCGGCGGCGCCGGGACGTGCAGCAGCGGGTAGAGCGCGGCGACCTGCTCGCAGTCGGCCACGTCCCAGCCGCCGCTCAGGTCGGTGCGCTCGAGCCGGTCGAGCAGCAGTGCACGGCGCCTCGGGTCGGCGCGCCGCAACCGGACCGCGCCGCTCCCGGCCCAGTGCTGCAGGGCCAACGCCTCGTGCTCGGTCTCCTCGTCGGGGAAGGCCACCTTGAGCACCGCCGCGGACCCGTCGGGGGCGCGCACCGGCAGCACCACCGCGGTCTCGCCCCACCAGAGCTCGCGTGCCCGCACGCAGCGACCACTCCTCGACCAGGTCGCCGAGGCGCCCCGGCAGCGCGTCGACGTACGCCGCCCACGCCGGCCCGCGCTGCGCGAAGGCCAGCACCGGCCCGGGCAGGCGGGGCAGCGCGACCACGCAGACCTACTTCTTGGTCTTCTCCGGGGCGGCGCGCGTTGGAGAGCGCGGCCACGAAGGCCTCCTGGGGGACCTCGACGCGGCCGACCATCTTCATCCGCTTCTTGCCCTCCTTCTGCTTCTCCAGCAGCTTGCGCTTGCGGCTGATGTCACCGCCGTAGCACTTGGCGAGCACGTCCTTGCGGATGGCGCGGATGTTCTCGCGGGCGATCACCCGGGCGCCGATGGCGGCCTGGATCGGCACCTCGAACTGCTGGCGCGGGATCAGGTCCTTGAGCTTGCCGGCCATCATCACGCCGTAGGAGTAGGCGCTGTCGCGGTGCACGATCGCCGAGAACGCATCGACCGGCTCGCCCTGCAGCAGGATGTCGACCTTGACCAGGTCGGCGGCCTGGTCGCCGGAGCGCTCGTAGTCGAGCGAGGCGTAGCCCTTGGTCCTCGACTTCAGCTGGTCGAAGAAGTCGAAGACGATCTCGCCCATCGGCAGCGTGTAGCGCATCTCGACGCGGTCCTCGGAGAGGTAGTCCATGCCGCCGAGCTGGCCGCGCTTGGTCTGGCACAGCTCCATGATCGCGCCGATGTGGTCGCTCGGGCTCAGGATCGTGGCCTTGACGACCGGCTCGCGGACCTCGGCGATCTTGCCCTCGGGGAACTCGCTGGGGTTGGTCACCGCGAACTCGCGAGCCGTCCTCCATCACCACGTCGTAGACGACGTTGGGCGCGGTCGAGATCAGGTCGAGGTCGAACTCGCGCTCGAGGCGGTCGCGGGTGATCTCCATGTGCAGCAGGCCCAGGAAGCCGATGCGGAAGCCGAAGCCGAGCGCACCGGAGGTCTCCGGCTCGAAGGTCAGCGCCGCGTCGTTGAGCTGCAGCTTCTCCAGCGCCTCGCGCAGGTCGCCGAACTGGTCGCCGTCGATCGGGTAGAGCCCGGCGTAGACCATCGGGTTGGGGTGCTTGTAGCCGCCGAGCATCTCGGTCGCGCCGTTGTGCTGGGTGGTGACGGTGTCACCCACGCGGGACTGGCGCACGTCCTTGACCCCGGTGATCAGGTAGCCGACCTCGCCGACGCCGAGCTCGCCGGCCTTGACCTGCTCGGGGCTGATCACGCCGACCTCGAGCATCTCGTGGGTGGCGTTGGTCGACATCATCTTGATGCGGTCGCGGTGGTTGAGCTTGCCGTCGATGACGCGCACGTAGGTGATCACGCCGCGGTAGGTGTCGTAGACGGAGTCGAAGATCAGCGCGCGGGCGGGCTTGTCGGCCGCACCGACCGGCGGCGGGGTCTGCTTGACGATCTCGTTGAGCAGCGCCTCGACGCCCAAGCCGGTCTTGGCGCTCACGCGCAGCACGTCCTCGGGCTCGCAACCCACCAGACCGGCGAGCTCGGCGGCGTACTTCTCGGGGTTGGCGCTGGGCAGGTCGATCTTGTTGAGCACCGGGATGATGTGCAGGTCGGCGCCCATCGCCAGGTAGAGGTTGGCCAGCGTCTGGGCCTCGATGCCCTGTGCGGCGTCGACCAGCAGCACCGCGGCCTCGCAGGCCTCGAGCGAGCGGGAGACCTCGTAGGTGAAGTCGACGTGCCCGGGCGTGTCGATCATGTTCAGCACGTAGGTGCCGGGCTCGGCGCCCTCGTCGTTGCCGTCCGGCGACGCCTCCACGGCATCCGCACTGCCTGGCTCTTGATGGTGATGCCGCGCTCGCGCTCGATGTCCATCCGGTCGAGGTACTGCGCCCGCGCCGCCCGCGCGTCGACCACGCCGGTCAGCTGCAGCATCCGGTCGGCCAGCGTCGACTTGCCGTGGTCGATGTGGGCGATGATGCAGAAGTTGCGCAGCTCGACGGGTCGGTCTGCCCGGGGACGGGCCAGGACTTCGGGGGAACGGCAGGCACGGGGTCTCAGGGATCTCTCGGACGACGGGGCACGGACGCGGCCATCCTCCCACGGGTGCGGTCGAAGCCCCGCCTCCCGGGGCCGGGCCTCACTCCGGGCCTCACTCGGGGCTGACGACCATCTCCTTGGCCTTGGCGATGGCGAAACCCCAGCCCTGCTCGAGGGTCGGCTTGGAGGGCACCGCGATCTCGTCGGGGTTGGTGACCACGTCGAGCAGCACCGGGCCGTCGTGCGCGAGCGCGCGGCGTACGGCGTCGTCGAGGTCGTGCGGGTCCTCGACCCGGATGCCGCGCATCCCGACCGCCTCGGCCACCGCGGCGAGGTCGGGGTTGTGCAGGACCGTGCCGAACTCGGCCATCGCCGACCTGCTCCATCTCGAGCTTGACCATGCCCAGGCGGCCGTTGTCGAAGACGACCAGCTTGACCGGCAGGTCGTGGCTGACCGCGGTGATCAGGTCGCCCATCAGCATCGTCAGGCCGCCGTCGCCGCACAGCGCGACGACCTGGCGGTCGTGGTCGAGCGCCTGCGCGCCCAGCGCCTGGGGCATCGCGTTGGCCATCGAGCCGAGGTTGAACGAGCCGAGCAGGCTCCGGTCGCGGTCGATGCGCACGAAGCGCGACAACCAGGTCGTGGCCATCCCGGTGTCGGCGGTGAAGACGGCGTCGGAGGCCGCGTGGCGGTCGACGAGCCCGGCGAGCAGCTCGGGACGGATCCTGCGGTCGGGGTTGTCGACCTTGCGGCGCAGGAAGCCGGTGGGCTTCTTCTCGTAGGCCGGGTCGACGTAGTGCTGCTGCAGGTCCTGCCAGGTCTCGTACGCCGAGCGCGCGCGGTCGAGGTGGCCTCGGTCCTCGCGGCGCTCCAGGTGCGGCAGCAGCGCGCCGACCGCGAGCCCGGCGTCGCCGACCACGGCGTGGTCGACCGGGTGCCGCCGCCCGATGTGGGTGCCGTCGCGGTCGATCTGCACCACCGTGGGCCCGAGGGGTAGAACTCCTTGTAGGGGAAGTCGGTGCCGACCATCAGCAGCAGGTCGCAGGTCTCGAGGGCCAGCGTGGTCGCGGGGTTGCCGAGCAGGCCGGACTGGCCGATCTCGTAGGGGTTGTCGTGGTCGAAGGCCTGCTTGCCCTTCAGGGCCACCACCATCGGCGCGGCCAGCCGCTCGGCCAGCTCGAGCACCTCCTCGCGGGCGCCGGCCGCGCCCTGGCCCACCAGCAGCGTCACGCGCTCGGCCGCGGCGATCGCGTCCACGGCGGCGCGCACGGACTCGGGCGTCGGGGCGGGGGTGGGCAGCTCGGCGACGAAGCGCGGCACGGCGGTGCCCTTGGCGACCTCGAGCTCGCCCACGTCGCCGGGCACCGTCAGCACCGCGACCCCGCCCTGCTGCAGCGCGGCGTTGCCGGCCTGCTCGAGCAGGGTCGGCAGCTGGGAGGGGTCGGTGACGGTGGCGGTGAAGACCGACACGTCGGCGAAGAGGACGTCGTTGTCGACCTCCTGGAAGAAGTCGCTGCCGATCTCCGCCCGGGGCACCTGCCCGCAGATCGCCAGCACCGGCGCGTGCGACTTCTTGGCGTCGTACAGACCGTTGAGCAGGTGGATCGCGCCCGGCCCGACGGTGCCCATGCAGACCCCCAGCCGCCCGGTCAGCTGGGCCTGGGCACCGGCGGCGAAGGCCGCCACCTCCTCGTGACGCACGCCCATCCAGCGCAGTCGCTCCTCACGGCGGATGGCGTCGGTGACCGGGTTGAGGGCGTCGCCCACGACGCCCCAGACCTCGGTGGTGCCGTGGTCGGCGATGGCCTCGATGATCAGCTCCGCGACGGTCGTCATGGCTCCCACGCTCCCGCGGGAACGGCCCGCGGCGGAAGGTCCCGGCGGGTGAGGCCGTCGCGACCGCCTGGCGCGTCCCGGGGTGTCGCGCCGCCTCAGGAGCGCCTGTGGCGCACGATGGGCCGGTGCACCCGCCGCTGGAGGACCTGCCCCACGGGCTGACCGCGCGGCGCCTGGAGTGGGTGCACCTGCCACCGCACGTGCGCCGCCTCGTCGAGCAGCACTGCGGCACCGCGGTGCTCGAGGCCCGCTCGGCGACCGGCGGCTACACACCCGGCTTCGCCTCGGTGCTGCGCGGCGCCGACGGCTCGCGGCACTACGTGAAGGCGGCGTCCGTGACCGCCCAGCGCTCCTCCGCACTGACGTACGCCGCCGAGGCGGCATCGCTGACCGCGCTCGACGCGGGCTCGCTGCCCGCGCCGCGCCTGTCGTGGAGCCACGGCACCGAGCCGGGGCGGCGCCACCGTGCGGACGACTGGGTCGTGGTCGGCTTCGAGGCCGTGGCCGCCCGCGCGCCGAGGCGACCCTGGCACGGCGACGACCTCGCCGCGGTGCTCGACACCCTGGCCGACCTGGCCCTCTCCCCCGCCGCTGCCGGCGCCGACCTGACCGACGTCGCGGAGGACCTCGCCGACTGGCCGGGCCGCTGGGCCGAGGTCGCCGCGACGCGGCGCGACCTCGACCCGGGCCACGTGCGCGAGGCCGAGGCACTGGCCCGCGACCTCCCCGCTGCCGTGGCCGGCGGCGCCCTGGTGCACGGCGACGTCACCGACGACAACCTGCTGCTGGCCGACGACGGCCGGGTGCTGCTGTGCGGGTGGGCGTGGCCGGCGCTGGGCGCCCCGTGGCTCGACAGCCTGTGGGCCCTGGTCGGGCCGCGCTCCGACGGGGTGGACGTCGAACCGGTGCTGCGACGCACCCCGCTGCTCGCCGCGGCCCCGGCCGAGCACATCGACGCGGTGCTGGCCGCGACGGCGGCGTACTTCCTGGCCGCGGCGGGGGGCCGCTCGCCCGCCTGGTCGCCGTACCTGCGGCTGGCCCAGCGCCGCCAGGGTGAGGCATGCTGGTCGTGGCTCGGCGAGCGGCGCGGGTGGTGGCCCGGTCCGGCTCCCCGCGTCGCGACCTCCACGCGGTCGGAGGATTTGGGCGGGCTCGTGCGCCGCTGATAATCTCCGATGTCGCGTGTGTGGCGCCCGTGTGCCCCTCCGCGCCCCGACTCAGCACCAGACCATTCGTTCTCAACACCAGCAAAGGCATTGCCCGTGGCGAACATCAAGTCCCAGATCAAGCGCAACAAGCAGAACGAGAAGCGTCACGAGCGCAACAAGGCGGTCAAGACGAACCTCAAGTCCGCTGTGCGCAAGTTCCGCGCCGCCGCCGAGGCCGGCGACAAGGAGACCGCGCTCGTCGCCGGTCGCGACGCCGCCAAGAAGCTCGACAAGGCCGCCTCCAAGGGCGTCATCCACAAGAACCAGGCCGCGAACCGCAAGTCCGCGATCGCCAAGAAGGCCGCTGCTCTCTGATTCCGCGTCTCCGCCCAGCGCGGAGACCGTCTGGTCCTGAGCCGACCCGCCCGACCTCGTCGGGCGGGTCGTCGGCATTTCAGGCCCTGCCGATCCTGGCCGGGTCGGCACGAGATCTGGGACGGGTCGGCGGGAGATCTGGGCCGGGTCAGCGCTCGCGCAGCTCGGTGACGGTGAGCACCAGGCGCTCCAGGGTGTACGACGCGTCGCTCGCGGCGCCCTTGATGTCGGCGTCGGCGCGGGCCACCGCCCGCACCGCCTCCCCCAGCGCGGCGCTGGACCAGCCCCTGGCCTGGTCGCGCACCGAGCGGACCTTCCACGGGGGCACCCCGATCTCGCGGGCCAGGTCGGCCTCGCTGCGGGAGCGGGCGCCCTTGAAGCGGGCCAGCCCGCGCACGCCGCCCGCGAAGGCGGAGGTGATGAGCACCGCGGGGGTGCCGCCGTCGATGGCCCAGCGCAGCTCCTCGAGCGCCTCGAGGCGCCGCCCCGAGAAGGCTGCGTCGGCGACCGCGAAGGACTTGGCCTCGGCGCGGCCGCCGAAGTAGCGCTTGACCCGCTCCTCGGTGAGCGTCTCGCCGGGGAAGTCGTTGGTGAGCTGGTGGGCCGCGGCCGAGAGCGAGCGCAGGTCCTGGCCCACGGCCTGGACCAGGGTCGTGGCCGCCTGCTGGTCCATCCGCGCACCGAGACCACGCGCCTCGTTGATGACGAACGAGGGGTACTCGGAGGCCTTGAGCTCGGCGGACTTCACCTCGGTGACCGGGCCGAGCTTGCGCAGCTTGGTGAGCACGCCGCTGCCCTTCTGGCCGCCGCTGTGCACGAGCACCAGCGCGACGTCCTCGGCCGGGGCCGCGCAGTAGCCCAGCAGGCCGGCCACCGACTCCTCGGGCAGGTCCTCGAGCCTGCGCACCACCACGCAGCGGGTGCTGGAGAACAACGACGGGGCCGAGAGCTCGCCGAGCGTCGCCAGGCTCAGCTCGGCGGCTGCGGCCTCGGAGAGCTCGGCCTCGGCGTCGTGGGCGCGCACCGCACCGCGCACGGCGGCGACGGTGCGCTCGCCGAAGAACTCCTCCTTGCCCGTCACGAGCGTGACGCGGCCCAGCACGTCGACGGCGGAGGGGGCACGGGGGGCGGAGCGGGCGGCTGGCATGGTGCGCGCAAGCCTGCCACAGCGCGCCGACACCACTGCCCGGGGCACGGCCGCTCAGTCGCGGCCCACCCCGACCGGCTCGCCGTCGCGCAGCACCACCGCGACCGGGCCGTCGGTGTCGGTGCGCAGCACCCGCGCACCGGCGGCCTCGAGCGCCTCGAGCAGCCCGGCGTCGGGGTGTCCGTAGTCGTTGTCGGCGCCCACCGGCACCAGCGCGAGCTCGGCCCCGAGACCGGTGAGCAGCTCGAGGTCCTGGTGCCGGCTGCCGTGGTGGGGCACCTTGAGCACGTCGACGGCCAGGTCGGGCAGCGCCCGGGCCAGCGCCGCCTGCCCCGGCGGCTCGAGGTCGCCGGGCAGCAGCACCCGCACCCCGCCGACCTCGGCGAGCAGCACCACGCTCTGGTCGTTGGCGGTGCTGCCGTCGCCCGGCCCGTCGCGTGGGGTGCTGTCGACCGGCGCCAGCGACTGCAGGGCGACGTCGCCCACGCGCTCGGTGGCGGCGTACGACGCCACGCCGACCTCGGCGCCCGCGGCGGCGACCAGCTGGCCGACGTCCGCCACCGCCTCGGGCGGGTCGAGCAGCGGGCTGGTCACGACGCGGTCGACCTGCCGGCCCTCGAGCACCCCGGCCAGCCCGTCGACGTGGTCGGCATGGAAGTGGGTCAGCACCACGAGCGGCACGTGCTCGACGCCCAGGTCGGTGAGGCAGGTGTCGACCGCGACCGGGTCGGGGCCGACGTCGACGACGACCGCGCTGGCCTCACCTGCACGCAGCACCACCGCGTCGCCCTGGCCGACGTCGCAGACGACCAGCACCCAGCCGGCCGGCGCGAAGGCCGTCGTCGGCAGTCGCCCCACCACGACCACGCCGGTCACCAGGCACACCAGCAGCGACGGCAGCGGACGTTCCAGCAGCCGCGGCGCCAGCACCGCCAGGAGCAGGCTGAGCGCGGTGAGCACCGCCAGGGAGACGACGCCGGTGCCCCAGTCGACCGCGGCCGCGGGCAGGACTGCGCCCCGCTCGGCCACCGCCACGATCCAGCCCACGCACCAGGTGGCCACGGTGCCCAGCAGCCGGCCCAGGGTCGGCACGAGCAGGCCGACCAGTCCCCCGGCCAGGCCGACCACGGTGGCCGGGCCCACCACGGGCGCGGCCAGCAGGTTGGCGGCGACGGCGACCAGGCTCACCTGGCCCGAGATGCCGGCCACCACGGGGGTGCAGCTCAGCTGGGCGGCGGCCGGCACCGCGATCGCCTCGGCCAGCCAGCGCGGCATCCAGCGGGCCATCGCGTCGCGCCAGCCCGGCGCCAGCAGCATGATGCCGGCGGTGGCCAGCACCGACAGCGCGAAGCCGGCCGAGACCGCGAGCCCGGGCTGGACCAGCAGCAGCCCGGTCACCGCGACGCCCAGGGTGCGGGGCCCGCGACGGGCCCCGTCGGAGCCCAGGGCCACCAGCGCCACCGACCCCATCACTGCCGCGCGCAGCACGCTGGGCTCGGTGCGGGCCAGCAGCACGAACCCGAGGATGCCCGTGCCGCCCACCAGGAGCAGCCAGCGCCCGCGCACCCCGGCGCCTCGCGCCAGCCACAGCAGGCTGCCCACCACCAGGGTCAGGTTGGTGCCGCTGACGGCCAGCAGATGGGTCAGGCCGGTGGTCCGGAAGTCGTCGGCCACCGCTGGGTCGAGCCCCACGTCGTCGCCGTCGACCAGCGCCGGCACCAGCACCCGCTCGGGGGCGGGCCGGTGCGCGACCGAGTCGCGCAGCGACGCGCGCACCACGCCGGCTCCGCGCCACCACAGGTCGGGCGGGTCGCGCACCCGCGGGGCGCCGGCGGCGTCGAGGACGGCCGCCAGGTCGTCACCGTCGGCGGGGCCCAGCCGGCCGTCGGCGACGACGGTCGAGCCCAGGGCCGCGTCGGCCCACTCCGGTGGGGCCAGCACCAGCACCGGTGCGCGCAGGGTGTGGGCGCTGCCCCGGCCCTCGACCTCGCGCACGGTGGCCCGCAGCCACACGCCGTCGGCGTACGGGCCCTGGAGCGGGCGGGGGTCCCCGGTGATCGTGGCCACCACCCGCACGACCGCGCGCTGCTCGACGAGCTCGGCGAGCGGGCCGCCGGCCACCTGGTCGTGACGCAGCGACGTGCTGAGGCCCACCGCGAGCAGCACCAGCAGCAGCATCGCGCCGGTCCGGGCTGCTCCCCGTCGGCCACGGGTGCGCAGCAGCGCCACGCCCAGCCCGCCGCCGAGACCGACGGCCGCCAGCGCGGCGGCGGACGCCAGGGCCCCCAGCAGCCCGCCGCTCCACGCGGCCACCCCCACCAGCGTCATCCGCAGGTCGGCCGTGGCCCGCGCCGGCTCGGTGGGCTCGGTGGGCTCGCTGGGCGCAGCGGCGTCGGCGGCCTGCGCGGGGGTCACACCGTCACGAGGGGCGCGAGCTGGGCGAGGGTCGCCTCCCCGATGCCGTCGACCTCGAGCAGCTCCTCGACCGCGGTGAAGGCTCCGTGCTCGGTGCGCCAGGCCAGGATGGCCCCGGCGGTCACCGGCCCCACCTGGGGCAGCGTCTCGAGCAGCGCCTGGTCGGCGGTGTTGAGGTCGACCAGGGCAGCTCCCGGCGACCCCGGCGCCACGGGGGGCACGGAGACTCCGGGGGCCGGCGCCGCGACCGCCCCGGGCACCCCGACGAGCACCTGCTCACCGTCGACCAGGAGCCTCGCCAGGTTGAGCCCGGCCAGGTCGACCCCCGGACGGGGTCCGCCGGCGGCCTCGAGCGCGTCGACGACCCGCGAGCCCGCGGGCAGCACGGCGATGCCCGGCCGGCGGACCTTGCCGGCCACGTCGACGATCACCTCGGGGCCCGGCTCCTGGGCACCGGCCGCGCCGACAGCCCCGCCCCCCGCCGGTGCCGGTGCCGGGTCGGGCGGCACCAGGTCGACCAGCGGCGTCGCCACCTCGGCGACGGTCTCGAGCCGCGGGCCGCTCGGCTCGGGGTCGGAGCGCACCACCCACCACGAGGTCACGGCCAGGCCGACGGCGACCAACAGCGCCACGACACCCAGGTGCGCCGAGGAGAGCAGCGCCCGGCCCCGCAGGGTCGGTGGGACCAGGTCCTGGGCGGCTCCCAGCAGCTCGGGCCGCGGCCGCGAACGTCGGGCGGCGTGGCGCCCGGGCACCGGGACCATCCCCGGGACCGGGCCGGGGGCCGGCGGAGGAGGCGGGCCCGGAGCAGCAGACGAACCAGGCGGGGGCGCCGGCGGCCCGGTGAGCGGGCGGATGCGGGTGTGCGGCGCCCACCAGTCGTCGTCGGCGTCGAGGTCGGGGTCGGGCTCCTCCTGCTGCAGCGGCGGCGGCGGCGGCGGGGGCGGCGGGGGCGGCGCCGGCCGCACGGCCTCCAGCTCGGCGCTGAGCTGGGCCAGGCGGCGGGCCACAGCCTCCTGGTGCTCGGGGCTGGGTCGTCGACTGCGCATGCGGGCAACCTAGGAAGCCCACCCCTGCCGTAGCGACCACCGCACGCCCGCCTGTGCACGACCACTCGCGAGACCTGCCCTGTGGAGGCCAGGCGGCCCGCGTCAGGGGTCGAGCGGGGCCACGCAGACCGCGATCATGCCCGGGCCGACATGGGCGCCCAGCACCGCGCCCAGCTCACCGCACCACAGCTCCCGACCGCCGAGCTGGTCGGCGAGCCGCTCGCGCAGGTGGTCGGCGAGTGCCTCGGCACGCTCGGGGTTGGCCAGGTGGGCGACGTACACGTCGACCTGCGCCTCGCCGGCCGCCTCGACGGCCAGCTCCTCGAGCCGGGCCAGCGCACGCGCGGAGGTGCGCACGCGCTCCAGCGAGTCGACCCGGCCGTCGTCGATGCGCAGCAGCGGCTTGACCGCCAGCGCGCCACCGAGCAGCGCCGCGGCCGCGCCGATGCGCCCACCGCGGCGCAGGTACTCGAGGGTGTCGACGTAGAACAGCGAGGCCGTGGCCTCCGCGCGCGCCCGCGCGGCGTCGGCGGCCTCCTGCGCCGAGCCGCCGGCCGCCGCGACCCGCGCGGCGGCCAGGGCGGCGTACCCGGTGCCGATCCCGACCTGGCGGGTGTCGACGCAGACCACGGGCAGCGGCGCCTCACGCGCCGCGAGCTGGGCGGACTCGTAGGTGCCGCTCATCTCGCCCGACAGGTGCACCGACACGACCGCGCCCGCGCCCGCGGCGTGCGCACGCTCGTAGGCCTCGAGCATCACCGCCGGCGAGGGACGCGACGTCGAGACGGGCGTGTACTCGCGCAGCGCCTGCGCGACCCGGTCGGGCGTCGCCCCCTCGGAGCCCTCGTCGAGCACCTGGGCGCCGATCACCACCTGCAGCGGCACGACGACCACACCGTGCTCGGCCACCGCCTGCGGGGGCAGGCTGGCGGTGGAGTCGGTGACGACGACGACCGGCCCCTCGCCGGCTGCGGGCTTGCTCACGCCGTCACCCTGTCAGACGACGATGTTGACCAGCTTGGGCGCGCGCACGATGACCTTGCGCACGACTGCCCCGTCGAGGGCGCGCTGCACGTCGGCATCGGCCACCGCCAGCTGCTCGAGGTCGGCCTCGGAGATCTCCGGGGAGACCTCGAGCCGTGCCTTGACCTTGCCCTTGACCTGCACCACCGCGGTGACGGTCTCCTGCACCAGCAGCGACTCGTCGACCACGGGCCACCCGGCGCGGGCGACGGTGGGCTGGTGGCCCAGGCGCTCCCACATCTCCTCGGCGACGTACGGCGCGACCAGCGACAGCAGGACCGCCACCGCCTCCACGGCCTCGCGCACCGCCGGGTCGGCACCGCCCGGGCCGGAGTCGATCGCCTTGCGGGTGGTGTTGACCAGCTCCATGGTGCGCGCGACCAGCACGTTGAAGCGCTGGGTCTCGACCAGCTCGGTCGCCTCGGCCACGGTGCGGTGGGTGGCCTGCCGCAGCGCGGTGTCACCGCCCTCCGGCGCGACGCCGGGCTCGCTGGCGACGTCGCCCGCGAGGCGCCACGCGCGCTGCAGGAACTTCAGCGACCCGGCGGGCGACATGTCGGCCCAGTCGATGTCGGCCTCGGGCGGCCCCGCGAAGACCATGGTCAGGCGGATCGCGTCGACGCCGAACGCGTCGATCATCTCGCCCAGGTCGACACCGTTGCCCAACGACTTCGACATGCCGCGGCCCTCGTTGATGACCTCGCCCTGGTTGAGCAGCGCGCTGAAGGGCTCGGTGAAGTCGATCAGGCCCATGTCGTGCAGCACCTTGGTGAAGAAGCGGCTGTAGAGCAGGTGCAGGATCGCGTGCTCGACGCCGCCGACGTACTGCGCGGCGGGCATCCAGTCGCGCACCGCCTGCGGGTCGAACGGGCCGTCGGTGAACTGCGGGGAGCAGTAGCGGAAGAAGTACCACGACGAGTCGACGAAGGTGTCCATCGTGTCGGAGTCGCGCTTCGCAGCGCCGCCGCAGGTCGGGCAGGAGACGTTGACCCAGTCCTGCGCCGCGGCCAGCGGGGAGACGCCCTTGGGCTTGAGGTCGGAGCCCTTGAGGTCGGGCAGCTCGACGGGCAGCTGGTCCTCCGGGACCGGGACCTCGCCACACGCCTCGCAGTGGATGATCGGGATCGGCGCGCCCCAGTAGCGCTGGCGGCTCAGCAGCCAGTCGCGCAGGCGGAAGTTCACGGTGCCGGTACCGGTGCCGCGCTCCTCCAGCTGCTCGATGATGCGCGCGATGCCGGCGGCCTTCTCGCCCAGCCCGTCGAGCGGTCCGCTGTTGACGTAGGTGCCGTCACCGGTGGTGGCCTCGTAGGTCTCCTCCGGGTTCGGCTCGCCGGTGTCGACGACACGGCGCACCGGCAGCCCGAACTGCTTGGCGAAGTCGAGGTCGCGCTGGTCGTGGGCCGGCACCGCCATGATCGCGCCGGTGCCGTAGTCGGCCAGCACGTAGTCGGCCGCCCACACCGCGATCTGCTCGCCGGTGACCGGGTTGGTGGCGGTGACGCCCAGGTCGACGCCGGTCTTGGGCCGGTCGGTGGCCAGCCGGTCGATGTCGGTGGAGCGGCGCACCTCGTCGACGTACGCCGCCAGCGCCTCGGCGCGCTCGGGCGCGACGATCTCGGCGGCCAGCTTGGCGTCGGCCGCCACCACCATGAAGGTCGCGCCGTGCAGGGTGTCGGGGCGGGTGGTGAAGACCGTGACGGTGCGGGTCTCCCCCGCGGCCAGCGTGATGTCGAAGTCGACGTGCGCGCCCTCGGAGCGGCCGATCCAGTTGCGCTGCATCGCCAGCACCTTGGAGGGCCAGGTGGCCTCCAGCGGCTCCATGTCGTCGAGCAGGCGCTGGGCGTAGTCGGTGATCTTGAAGTACCACTGCGACAGCTCGCGCTTGGTGACCACGGCGCCGCAGCGCTCGCAGGCCCCGTTGACGACCTGCTCGTTGGCCAGCACGGTCTGGTCGTTGGGGCACCAGTTGACCGGCGAGAACTTGCGGTAGGCCAGGCCCCGCTCGCGGAACTTCAGGAACAGCCACTGGGTCCAGCGGTAGTACTCCGGGTCGGAGGTGTTGAGCCGACGCGACCAGTCGAAGCTGATCGCGTAGCGCTTGAACGACTCGGCCTGCGTCTCGATGTTCGCGTAGGTGAAGACGGCGGGGTTCTCGTCACGCTTGATGGCAGCGTTCTCGGCCGGCAGGCCGAAGGAGTCCCACCCGATCGGGTTCAGCACGTCGTGCCCGCGCTGCCACCAGTAGCGCGCGACGACGTCGTGCAGCGCCATCACCTCGGCGTGGCCCATGTGCAGGTCGCCGGAGGGGTAGGGGAACATCGTCAGCGCGTAGCGCTTCTCGGCGCCGGGCGCCGCGGAGCCCGCGCGGAAGGGGTCGAGGTCGTCCCAGACCTTGCGCCACTTGTCCTGCACCGCGACGACGTCGTACGTCGCCGCCTCGGGGGCGCCGTCGTCGCTGCGGTCGGTGGGTCGCTCGCTCATCTGGGTCTCTCTCACGTCTGGTGGCCGGCGTGTGGGCCGCTGCTGGTCCGGGGCACAAAAAAACCCCTCGTGGCGAGGGGCAGCCGCGTCGAGTCGTCGTCGACGCGGCTAGGGAAGGAGCAGGGCGTGCTGCATGGGGGCAGTCTAGCCGCAGGCTCAGGTGGAGGCGACCTCGGCGTGGGTGGCGTCGAAGGCGACGTGCCCGGCGATCGCGGCCACGGCCGGGTAGGGCTCGGGGTAGCCCCAGACCGCGTCGTCGCGCTGACCCGCGGGCAGCTCGAGCGACCAGTAGGACGCGTCGCCCTTGAAGGGGCAGTAGGTGGCGCGCTTGCTGGGCCGCAGCAGCGCCGGGTCGACGTCGTCGAGCGGCACGTAGTGCACCGGTGCGTACGACGCCTCGCTGAGCGTCAGGGCGCGCTCGGTGTCGGCGACGACGTGGCCGCCGACGCGCACCACCACACGACGGCCGGTCGGCTCGACGGTGATCGGGTGGTCGGGCGAGGGCTCCAGGTGGGGGCGGTCCGCGGGGTTGCTCATGGTGGGCACAACAGCGCGCGGCGCCCGGGTCTTCCCGGGCGCCGCGGCTGGACCGCTGAGGTGCTGGTGGGGGTCAGCGGTCCCGGAAGGCGACGACCACCGAGGGCCTCGGGAAGTCGTCGCCGTGCGGCCAGGTGGAGGCCGGCTGCTCGAAGCTGGCCCCGTCGACCTCGCCGGGGTGCTGCACGGCGACCCACAGCGAGCGGTTGTCGTCGGCGACGAGGGGACCGCACGCCTCGGCGCCCCGCGGGACGGTGAGGAACTGGGTGACCCTGCCGCGCTGGGCGCCGGCGACCGGCACGCGGAAGACGCCGTCGTTGGAGCCCAGGGCGTTGCCGTCGGTGGAGATCCACAGGTTGCCACGGTCGTCGAAGGCGACGTTGTCGGGGCACGAGATCGGGCTGACCTGGGACTTGTCGAAGCCGGCGAAGTAGGTCTCGGGCGCCTCGGGGTCGCCGCAGACCAGCATCAGGTCCCAGGTGAAGGTGCTCGCGCCGTGGTCGGAGCCGGCCGGGCTCATCTCCAGCACGTAGCCGTTGCGGTTGCCGGCGGCCGGGGTGAGCGGCGCCCCGATCGAGGAGCGCACCATCGAGGAGGTCAGCGGGTTCGCCTCGTCGGGCTGGAACCTGGAGCCGCGCTGGGAGTTGTTGGTCAGCGCGGCGTAGACCTTGCCGTTGACGGGGTTGGGCTCGACGTCCTCGGGCCGGTCCATCCGCGTCGGGGCGAGCTTGTCGGCGGCCAGCCGGGTGAGGAGCAGCACGTCGGCGACGCTCATGCCCGGCACGAACGACGTGGTCTCGTCGCACAACGGCAGCCACTCGCCGGTGCCGTCCTGCTGGCCGTCCTCGGTGCCGTCGCCGACGAGCCTGGCGACGTAGAGGGTGCCGGCGCTCAGCAGCGTCTTGTTGTGCCGACGCGCCTTGGCGGAGGGACCGGTGCGCATCGCGTCGCGGGAGACGAACTTGTAGAGGTAGTCGCCGCGCTCGTCGTCACCCATGTACGCCACCGCGCGGCCGTCGCGGGTCGAGCGCCACGTTGGCGCCCTCGTGCTTGAAGCGGCCCAGCATCGTGTGCTTGACCGGCGCCTCGTCGGGCTCGTAGGGGTCGACCTCGACGATCCAGCCGAAGCGGTGCGGCTCGTGGGGCTCGGCCGCGAGGTCGAAGCGGGGGTCGACGGCGCTCCAGCCGCGCCCGGAGCCGGTGATGCCGTAGCGGGCGTAGGCCTCGGTGTAGCGCTGGTCGAGCTGCTCGCCGGCGGGCAGGTCGAAGTACTGGTTGAAGTTCTCCTCGCCCGAGAGCACCGTGCCCCACGGGGTGGTGCCGCCGGCGCAGTTGTTGAGGGTGCCGAGCACCCTGGTGCCGGTCGGGTCGGCGCCGGTGCGCAGTCGCTCGTCGCCGGCCGCGGGGCCGTCGAGGGTGAAGGCGGTGTCGATGTGCACCCGTCGGTTGTGCCGCGTCTTCTTCAGGCTCTTGACGCGCCGCCACGACCCCGGCCGCACGCCGCGACGGATCTCCACGACCGACATGCCGTGGTTGGCCATCGCGATGGCGGTGATCTCGGTGTCGCTGTAGACCCCGGCGGGGAACATCAGCGCCTCGTCGGTGTACTCGTGGTTGACCACGAGCAGCGAGCGGTCCTTGCGGTCGCGCTTGGCGTCGCGCAGCGGGAGGACCCCGACGTAGTCGCAGTTGTAGCCGAACTGCTGCTTGGCGGCCTCGGGGCTCTGGCGGCGCACGTCGAACGCGGGCGCGCCGGCCACGACCCCGTCGCCCCAGCGGATGACCACGTCGTGGTCGAAGCCGGGCGCGGTGACGACCGCGTCGCGGCGGTTGGGGCGCACCGGGGTGAACGCGGCGGTCGCCAGGTCGCCCGAGCACCGGGCGGGCGGCGAGGCCGCGGCTCGGCGGCGGCGGGCGCCACCGCGGCGGCGGCGGGGGCACCGCCGAGCACCATCATCCCGGAGCCGGCGGCGGCACCCTTGAGCACCGAGCGGCGGGCCACGGCCTTGGCGATCTCGTCCTGCACGTGCCCGTGGCCGGTGCGGTTGGGCTCGGGGTGGTCACACGCGTTGCCGCAGCGGTACTGGCAGGTCAGGAAGCTGCGACCACCGTGACGGGTGCCGGTGGGGGTCAGCGGGAGCAGCGGGCGGGTGCCCGGGGAGGCGACGGGACGGGCGGGGGTGCAGGTCATGGCGGGTGGCTCCTGGGTCGTGGGGGTCCTACGCGCCAGCGAACCTAGGGACGCTGCGGGAGCCCGCCGCGACGGTGCGGTGACGCGTCGCCGTCGGACCGGTGAACGCCGGGTGCCGCGCCGCGACGCGCAGCGCTGGGCGGCCCACCGGTCCAGCGCCGGTGGGCGTGCACCAGCGCCGCGGGCTCGGCGTACCCCAGCCGGGCGGCGACGTCGGCGACCGGCAGGCCTGCGCGCAGCAGGTCGGCGGCCAGCGAGCGGCGCACCTCCTCCAGCAGCCCGCGGTACGACGTGCCGTCGGCGGCGAGCTGGCGGCGCAGGGTGCGGTCGGTGCGGCCCAGGGCCGCGGCCACCACCGGCATCGGGGCGCCGTCGGCCAGGCGCTGGGTGATCAGCACCCGCACCTGCTGCGGCAGCCCGGAAGCGCTGCGCAGGTCGGCGGCCAGGTCACGGCACACCGCCTCCGCGAGCGTTCGTCGGCGCTCGTCGCCGCTGGCCAGCGGCCGGTCGAGCTCGGTGGCGGCGAAGCGCAGCACCGCCACCCGGGGCCCCAGCTCGAGGTGCGCGCCGACCCCGCCGGGCAGCAGCGAGTCGAGCACCGTGCGCACCGCCGTCGCATCGCGCGCCACGAGGAAGGTCCGCACGTCGTCGGGCAGCGCGCTGCCGTCGAGCTCGGCGACGACGTCACCGTCGACGATCTCGACGCGCGGCACCACGAAGGCGTAGCTGAGGTCGAAGAAGCGCAGCGCCACCGTCACCACGTCGAGCAGCGTGCGGCTGGTCATGAGCGCGAAGCCCAGCGCCCCGAACGTGCCCACGTCGTACGCCGCCCCCACGGCGGGGCCGGCGTCGGGAGCGCGCTGGCGCAGCGCGCGCACGACGCGCAGCTCCTGCGCGGCGGTCACCTCGCGCACCCCGCCAGGCTCGAGGTCGCCCAGGTGCAGCCCGGTGCCGACCAGCAGCCCGGCCGGGTCGTGGCCGCGGCCCGCGGCCCAGCGCAGCAGGTGGCGCACCCCGTCGGCCGAGCGCGGCACGTCGGGGCCGGGCGCCGGCTCAGGAGGGATCGACCGGGACATGTCCGCGATTATCAACCCTGGTGGCGCGGGGCTCTCCCCTGGCGGGGCGCACCGGTCCTAGCGTCCTGGGCATGACCTCCCCCGACCAGTCCGACACGCCCGTCTCGTCCTCCCCCGTCCGGCGGCCCCGCGTCCTCGTGGTGGGCGCCGGCTTCGGTGGGCTGGGTGTCGTGCACGCGCTGCACCAGCAGGGCATCACCGACGTGACCGTGCTGGAGCGCGCCGACGAGGTCGGCGGCGTGTGGCGCGAGAACACCTACCCCAACGCGGCCTGCGACGTGCCGTCGCCGCTCTACTCCTGGTCGTGGTCGCCCAACCTCGCCTGGGGGCGGCGCTACTCGCCGCAGCCCGAGATCCTCGACTACATCCGGCGCACCGCTGCCGAGCACGGCCTGCTCGACGGCGTGGTCACCGGCACCACCGTGACCGGCGCGCGCCACGACGGCGAGGCGTGGCGCGTCTCGACCGAGGTGGGCGGCGCGGCCGGGCCGACGTACGCCGCCGACGTGCTGGTGCTGGCCACCGGCCAGCTCTCCGAGCCCGTGGTGCCCGACCTGCCGGGCCGTGAGAGCTTCGCCGGGCCGGCCTTCCACTCGGCGCAGTGGCGCCACGACGTCGACCTGACCGGGAAGCGGGTCGCGGTCGTGGGCACCGGTGCCAGCGCGATCCAGTTCGTGCCCGGGATCGCCGACGAGGTCGCCTCCCTCACCGTCTTCCAGCGCTCGGCACCCTACGTGGTGCCCAAGCCCGACCAGGCCTACTCGGCGCGCCACCACGCGCTCTTCCGGCGCCTGCCGGGCACCCTGGCCGCCGAGCGGCGCACGGTCTTCTGGCTCACCGAGCAGCTCAACGGCGCCCTGGCCGGCGAGAGCCGGCTCTCGAAGCCGCTGACGAAGGCGCTCGAGGCGGCCTGGCGCGCGCACCTGCGGCTCACCGTCAAGGACGCCGGCCTGCGCTCGCGGCTGGTGCCCGACTACCCGCTGGGCTGCAAGCGGCTGCTCTTCTCCAACGACTGGTACCGCACCCTGGCCCGCGACCACGTCCACGTGGTCACCGGGCCGGTCACCGGTGTCGAGCCGGACGGGGTGCGCGCCGCCGACGGCTCCCTGCACGAGGCCGACGTGCTGATCTGGGGCACCGGCTTCGCGGCCACCGACTTCCTGCGCGGGCTCGACGTGGTCGCCCCCGACGGGCGCCGCCTGAGCGAGGTGTGGGCCGACGGCGCCCGGGCCCACCTGGGCATGGGGGTGCCCGGCTTCCCCAACCTGTTCAGCATCTACGGCCCCAACACCAACCTCGGCGGCAGCTCGATCATCGCGATGATGGAGGCCCAGGCGGGGTACGTGGCACAGGTCGCGCGCCGCCTCGCCGACGGCCGCGCCCGCGCGCTGGCCCCGCGCCCCGAGGTGTGGGAGGCCTTCGACGCCGAGATGCAGTCGCGGCTGGGCGAGAGCGTGTGGGCGGGGTGCACCAGCTGGTACACCGACGGGCCGCGGATCACCACCAACTGGCCCGGCCTGGTCGCGGAGTACCAGCGCCGAACCGCCACCGTCGACTGGTCGGAGCTCGAGGAGGTCGGCTGACCCTCTCGGTCACGGCACAGCAGGCCAGGCTCAGGCCGCCTGGTAGCCGTCGGCGAGGACGAGCTGGAGGTGGGGGCGGTAGAGGTGGACCTCGGGGCGAGGTCGCTGCCGCACCGGTGGGTCGCCGGGTGGGAGTGCGGGGGCGCGGGATCGGACCTGGTGGCCGGTGGGGGTCGTCGTGGTGACGACGCCGTCGTGGGCGAGGGCGGTGAAGCCGGGGGCTTCCTTGGCCTGGTTGCAGGCCTCGCACAGGCCCTGCCCGTTCGTTCCGCTGGTGGGACCGCCCGCGTGGTCGGGGACGACGTGGTCGCGGTGCCGGATCGGTGCGTCGCACCACGGGGTGCGACACGACCGGTCACGCAGGTCGATGAACAGCCCGAGTGCGGCGGGGAACGCCCGGGAGCGGGCGTCCATCGCGACCAGGGCGCCGCTGCCGGTGGTGTAGAGCCGCCGCAGGGTCGCGTGCGCCTCCTCCAGCGCGGTGGCGACCAGGTCGCGAGCGACCCCGGCCGGCACCGGGCCGTACCCCGCGACCCACCCCGGGGCGTGCCCGCCACCGAGCAGGGTCGCGTCGGAGACGGTCAGGTTGACCGCCACCGGCACCGGTGCGGGCACCGGGCCAGAAGCCGGGCCAGGAACTGGCGCCGGCTCGGCGGACTCCCGGGTGGTGAGGGAGGTGACGAGGGCGTCGGCCATCACCTGGCCCCGGCTGCGCTCGTCACCGCACGCCCGGGCCTGGTCGGCGCTCCGGGTGAGGGCGGCGTAGACCGAGACGCCCTGGGCGACCGGGAGCAGCGCGGTCAGCCAGGTCATCGTGTCCGGCGCCGGTCGCAGCGAGACGTGCCGCTCGCCCTCGGCCTTGCGCGAGCGCTTCAGCGCGGCGTGCGGGTCGAGCTCGTAGGCCCGCGCACGCGCCGCCGCGACCAGCCGCCGGTCACCCCATCCCTCGGTGGTGGTCGGGTCGGCCATCAGCTCCGCATCGACGCGGCGACGGTCCGCCAGCGACAGGCAGGCGGTCTCGCGGGCCACCAGGGTCGCGCGCCACTCGGTGCACCACCCGGCCCGCATCGCGGCCAGCGTGTGCGGCAGCTCGCCTGACGAGGATCTTCGCCAGCCCGAGATGGCGGGCGCCCCGGTTCGGTGACTCGCGCCGGGCCAGCGCGACCTGCACTGCCACGAGCCGGCACTTCTCCTCCTCGGCCGCGCGCAGCACCTCGACCAGCTCGACCTCGGAGAGGTCAGCCAGGTCGAGACCGGGAACGGGAGCGAGTGCCATGGCCCTACTTTACTCGAACACCTGTTCGAGCACCAGGGTGCCGAAAGGACTCCCGACGCCATGTCAGCACCCCTCCAGCAGGCCTGGCCGGACCGCCCGCACCCCTCGACCCGTTGCCCCACCTTGCCGGCTCGTCGCCGCGGAACCGCCGACGATGTCTGCCTACCCACGACCCTCCAGCGGCCCGGCGTTGACGGTATTGTTGGCTCACGAGAGGTGGTCGTCATGAGTCAGCAAGGTGAGCCTGCGTCGGGACCAGGTCGACTTGGTGGGGGAGCGATAGCGTCGTTGTCCGGCCTCGCGGTGTTGGCCGTCTTCGTGATCCAGAACACCCAGGAGGTCCGGTTCCACTTCCTCTTCCTCGACTTCACGTGGCCGCTCTGGTTGTACACGATCGTGGTGGCGCTGTTCGGCGCAGTTGTGTGGTTCGGCCTGGGCGTGATGCGACGCCACCGACGCCGCAAGGCTCGACGCGCTGCACGTTGAAGGGCTCCGGTGCCGCCGCTGTCGGAGCGGTCGTGCCGAGAGGCCCAGCCCACACCCAGGAGACTGTCTTGATCTTCATCACCGCCCGGTTCCGCATCCAGCCCGAGCACGCCGACGCCTGGCCCGAGATCAGCCGGGAGTTCACCGAGGCGACCCGCGCCGAGCCGGGCTGCCTATGGTTCGACTGGGCCCGGGCCCTCGACGAGACCGACGAGTACTTCCTCACCGAGGCGTTCGCTGACGGTGAGGCCGGTGCGGCCCACGTCCAGTCCGAGCACTTCCAGCAGGCGACGCGCGAGCTGCCGGCGTACCTCGTCGAGACGCCGCGGATCGTCAGCACCGAGGTGGAGGGCACCGGGTGGTCCGAGCTCGGCGAGATGCGCGTCGACTGACGACCCGGCGACGCGGGTGAGCACCCCCTTCGACCGGCTCGGTCCCGACCTCGTCGCCACCGACCCCGACGTCGTCGCGTCCTTCGCGCGCGACGAGACGGCCCTGGGGGTGCCCCGTGGGGCCGGGCCGCTCGCCGTGGTGAGCCCGCGCAGCACCGCCGACGTCGCGACCGCCCTCGCCATCGCCCACGAGCACCGGGTGCCGGTCGTGGTGCGTGGCGCCGGCAGCGGCCTGTCGGGCGCCGCGAGCGCCCCCGACGGCTCGGTGGTGCTGTCCACCCGTCGGCTCGCGCGGATCCTCGAGATCGACCCGGTCGAGCGCATCGCGGTCGTCCAGCCCGGCGTCGTCACCGGCGACCTGCGCACCGCGGTCGCCGAGGCCGGGCTGTTCTACGCGCCCGACCCCGGGAGCGTGGCGTTCTCGACCGTCGGCGGCAACGTCGCGACGAACGCCGGCGGCATGTGCTGCCTCAAGTACGGCGTCACCGGCGACTTCGTGCTCGGCCTCGAGGTGGTGCTGGCCGACGGCACCGTGACCCGCACCGGGCGCCGGACGGCCAAGGGGGTGGCCGGCTACGACCTCACGTCGCTGCTCGTGGGCTCCGAGGGCACCCTCGGCGTGGTCACCGAGGTGACGCTGCGGCTGCTGCCCGCCCCGGGCCCGGCCCGGAGCCTGGTCGCCACCTTCGGGTCAGTGGGCGCCGCCGGAGCGGCGGTGGCCGCGGTGACCCGCGCCGGCCTCGACCTGTCGATGCTCGAGATCATGGACCGCACCACGCTCGACGCGGTCGACCGGCTGACCGGGATGGGCCTCGGCTCGGGCGGTACGCCGGCGGCGATGCTGCTGGCCCAGAGCGACGCACCGGGCGCGGCCGAGGCCCTCGAGCAGATGGCGGCGCTGTGCGCGGCCGACGGAGCCCTGGACCTCGCGGTCGCCGACGACCCCGCCGAGGGCGAGGCCCTGCTCGAGGCACGACGCCAGGCGCTGCCGGCGCTGCAACGGCTCGGGGACTGGATCCTCGACGACGTGTGCGTGCCGCGCGGCCGCGTCGTCGCGCTGCTCGAGGGGGTCGAACGGGTCGCGACGGCCGAGGCGCTCACCATCGGGGTCTTCGGGCACGCCGGCGACGGCAACATGCACCCCACCATCGTCCACGACACGACCGACCCCGCCTCGGTGGCCGCCGCGTCGCGGGCCTTCGACGCGATCACGGCCCTGGCGCTCGACCTCGGCGGCACGATCACCGGCGAGCACGGCGTGGGTCGCCTCAAGCGCGACTGGCTGGCCCGCGAGCTCGACCCGGGCGCGGTGGCGATGTCACGGGCCGTCAAGCAGGCCCTCGACCCGCGCGGCATCCTCAACCCCGGCTGCGTGCTCGAGCCCTGAGGCCACGAGGTGCGCCGCCGGCCCCGAGGTGCCCCTCCCCTAGGCTGCGGGCGCCCGACCCGAGGAGCGCCCGAGGAGTGACCGTGCCCGCACCGCCGTCCGCCACCACCGCCCACGCCGCCGCCGAGCGGCTCGCCGGGCTGGCCGTGCCGACCGGAGCCCTGGGGCGCCTGGGCGAGCTGGGGATCTGGGTCAGCAGCGTGCAGGGCGAGGTGCCGCCCCGGCCTCTCGACGAGGTCCGCCTGGTGATCTTCGCCGGTGACCACGGGGTGGCCGGCCACGGCGTGTCGGCGTACCCACCGGCGATCACGGCGGCGATGGTCCGCACCTTCGTCGGTGGTCGGGCCGGGGTCAGCGCCCTGGCCCGCGCCCACGGCGTCGCAGTGCGGGTGCTCGACATCGCGGTCGACGACGACCTCGACGACCTGCCGGCCGAAGTGGGAGCCCACAAGGTACGGCGCGGCAGCGGCGCGATCCACCTCGAGGACGCGCTGAGCCCCACCGAGACGGCCCGCGCCCTCGAGGCCGGCCGCCTGGTCGCCGAGGAGGAGGTCGCAGCGGGCGCCCAGCTGCTCCTCAGCGGTGACATGGGCATCGGCAACACCACGCCGGCGTCGGCCCTGGTCGCCGCCGGGCTCGGGCTGGATGCCGAGGAGGTCGTGGGCCGGGGCACGGGCGTGGATGCCGAGGGGCTGCGCCGCAAGACCGCGGTGCTCGACGCCGCCATCGCCAGGGCCGGCCGCCGCGCCGACGACCCGATCGAGACCCTGACCGCACTCGGCAGCGCCGACCTGGCCGCGTGCGTCGGCTACCTCCTGGCCGCGACCGAGGCCGGGGTGCCGGTGCTGCTCGACGGCCTGATGTCGGTCGCGTGCGCACTCAGCGCCGAGCGGATCGCGCCGGGCACCACGGCCTGGTGCGTCGCCGGCCACCGCTCCCCCGAGCCCGCCCAGTCCCTCGCGCTGGCCCACCTGGGCCTCGAGCCGCTGCTCGACCTGGGCCTGCGCCTGGGCGAGGGCAGCGGTGCGGTGGCCGCGGTCCCGCTCGTGCGCAGCGCCGTGGCGCTGCTGCGCGACGTGGCGCAGCTCGACGACCTGCTGCCCGGCGGGGGCTGAGCGGTGCGCGACGCCTGGCTGCTCGCCGTGGGCACCCTGACCGCCGTGAAGGTGCCGCCCCCGGGCACCGTCACGCCGGCTGTCGCGGGGGCCGCCGTGGTGCTGGCGCCGGTGGCGGTGCTGCCGCTGGCCGGTGCCGTGCTGGTGGCCGGCGTGCTGGGCGTCGGCCTCGGGCTTCCGCCGCTCGTCACGGCCCTGCTGGCCATCGCGGCGGTGGCCGCCGGCACCCGGGCTCTGCACTGGGACGGGCTCTCCGACGTCGCCGACGGGCTGGTGGCCTCCTACGACCGCGAGCGGTCGCTCGCGGTGATGCGCACCGGCACGTCGGGGCCCGCGGGGGTCGTCACCACCGTCCTCGTGATGGGCGTGCAGGCCGCGGCCATGACCGCCCTGATGACCAGCGCCCGGGGAGCTCTCACCGCCGCGGTGCTCCTCTGCCTGTCGCGGGCCGCGCTGGCGCTGTGCTGCGTGCGTGGCGTTCCCGGCGCCCGCAGCGAGGGTCTCGGGGCCTCGTACGCCGGCACGGTGCGCCCGGCGGTGGCGGTCGCGGTCTGGCTGGGTGCGGGCCTGGCTGCGGGCCTGGTCGCCGGCTGGGGCGGCCTGCTGGGCGCCGTGCTGGCCGTCCTCGTGGTCGGCGCCCTGGTGCACCGCGTGGTGCACCGGCTGGGCGGCATCACCGGCGACGTGCTCGGCGCCGCCGTCGAGCTCGCCCTGGCCGCGCTGCTGGTCGGCGCCTCGGTGCGCTGAGCCGGCCCGGCCCTCGACCTGCGCCCAGCCCCTAGAGCCGCAGCACCCGACCGGCCACGACCAGGTGCACCTCGTCGCAGGCCTCGGCGACGCGCTGGTTGACGGTGCCGAGCAGGTCGCGGAAGAGCCGGCCCGAGCGGTGCGCGGGCACCACCCCCCAGCCGACCTCGTTGCTGACCAGCACCACGTCCCGTGCGCTCGAGCGCACGGCTCCCACCAGGGCGACCAGCTCGTCGGCGACCACGGCGTGGATCTCGGCCGCGGGCCGCTCCCAGGCCTGGTGGTCGTCGACGAGCCGGGTCAGCCAGGTCCCGAGGCAGTCGACCAGCACGGGCGTCGAGGCGGTGGCGACCTCGGCGGCCACACCACCGGTCTCGACGCTCCTCCAGGTCGGCGGTCGACGCGCCCGGTGGGCGGCGACCCGTGCCGCCCAGTCGGGGTCGGCGCGCGGGTCCGGCACCGGCCCGGGCGCGACGTAGACCGCAGCGCCGCCCGCGGCCAGGTCGGCGACCAGCGCCTCGGCGTGGGTGGACTTGCCGCAGCGCACGCCGCCGGTGACGAGGACCTTCACGATGACCTCCTGGAGCCGTGGGGAGGTCCATCCTCCCCTGCCGCCAGCGGGAACGAGCGCAGCAGGCGGCAGCGCCCCTCCTGCCACCACTGCAGGTCGACCCGCTCGACCCGGGTGGTCAGCGGCACCAGCCCCGCCAGGTCGCTCGACACCGACGCCGGCGTGACCGGTCGGTCGTGGGGCGCCGGGCCGGGGCCGACCACGTCGAGGCTCAGGTGCGGCTGCACCGAGTCGGGCCCGCCGTGCCTGCCGCCGTACGGCGGGTGGTCGGGGTAGGCCTGCGCCACGACGCGGGTGAGTCCGGCGAACGCCTCGCGCGGCTCGGGGCGCAGGTGCACCAGCCCGTCGGCGAACACGGCGACATCGCCCAGACGCGCCTCGAAGGCGGGGACCGCGCCCACCAGCGTCCCTACCCGGGCCAGGTCCCGTGGGCCGGGCGCCACCAGCCAGGGCGCCAGCACGGTGACGTGGGCGTGCACGAAGGCGGGGTCGGCGGCGACCCAGGCGGGGTCGTAGCCACGGGTGCGCTCGCGCACCCAGCCGTCCAGCCCGGGCACCGGCACGGCCAGCACCGTGTGGCCGGGGCGCGGGTGGCTCACGTGGCTCCTCGTGGACGAAATGACGAGGACCCCCGCCCGACGCTCTTCGCGTCGACCCGGGGGTCCTCGTGCTGGTGGAGCTGAGGGGACTCGAACCCCTGACCCTCTGCATGCCATGCAGATGCGCTACCAGCTGCGCCACAGCCCCAGTCCGTCTGCCTCACCGTTGCCGGTGAGCGACCTGCGGAACATTAGCCGACGGCCCCGACGATGTGAAATCCGGGGTCAGGACACGGTGCGGTTGTAGGCCTCGAGGCGCAGCCGACCGTCGTCGGCGTGCTCGCGGAAGACCACCCAGCCGCAGTTGGCCAGCCCCTGGAGGCTCGCGAACTGCTCCTCCGGCCAGCCCAGCAGGGCACCCGTGGCCACGCGGATCGCGGCGCCGTGGGAGACCGCCAGCGCGGTCCCGCCCTCGGGCGTCGCGCGCAGCAGCTCGCCGAGCGCCTCGCTCATCCGCAGGCCGACCTCGGCCGCCTTCTCGGCGCCCGGCACCACGTCGTACGCGCCGGCCCGGAACGCCGTGAACTCCTCGGCGTCGAGCGCGCGGTACTCCTCGTGGGTCAGGCCCTGCCGCTCGCCGAGGTGGAACTCGCGCAGCCGGGCGTCGTACGCCGCCCCCGACGGTTCGCGACCCAGCTCACGCAGCACCGGCGCGACGGTCGCCCGGGCGCGAGCCAGGTCGGAGCACCAGACCACGTCGGGGCGCAGCGCGGCCACCACGGGCGCGGTGCGCCGTGCCTGCTCGCGGCCGGTGTCGTCGAGGTCGACGTCGAGCTGGCCCTGGATCCGCCGCTCGCGGTTGGAGGCGGTCTGGCCGTGCCGGAGCAGGACCAGGGTGCGGCTCACGCCGGGTCGCGGGGGACGCTGGGACCGGTGGCGTCGGCCGGCAGCTCGATGACCGGGCAGTCGCGCCAGAGTCGCTCGAGGGCGTAGAACTCGCGCTCCTCCTCGTGCTGGACGTGCACCACGATCTCGCCGTAGTCGATGAGGACCCAGCGCCCGTCGCGCTCGCCCTCGCGGCGGATCGGCTTGGCGCCGACCTCGCGCAGCTTGTCCTCGATCTCGTCGACGATCGCCTTGACCTGGCGGTCGTTGGAGGCGGAGACGAGGAGGAAGGCGTCGGTGATGGCCAGCTGCTCGCTGACGTCGTAGGCGAGGAGGTCCTGGCCGAGCTTGTCGCCGGCGGCGCGCGCCGCGGCGTGCACGAGCTCGATCGCGTGGTCGGTGGCGGTCATGAGTCTCCGAGGTGGGTCGTGGCGGCGCCCTCGGCGCCTGGGTAGAGGTCGTGCTTGGCGATGTACTGGACGACGCCGTCGGGCACGAGGTACCACACCGGCTCGCCACGTTGCGTGCGGGTGCGGCAGTCCGTGGACGAGATGGCCAGTGCGGGGATCTCCACCATCGTGACACGGTCGGCCGGGATCGCCCGCAACGTCTCCTCGTCCATCTCGTAGCCGGGCCGGGTGCAGCCGACGAACTGGGCGAGCTCGAAGAGCTCCTCGGCGTCGCGCCAGGTGAAGATCTCGGCCAGCGCGTCGGCGCCGGTGATGAAGTAGAGGTCGGCGTCGGGCAGCCGCTCGCGCAGGTCGCGCAGGGTGTCGATGGTGTAGGTGCGGCCGCTGCGGTCGATGTCGACGCGGCTGACGTTGAACCGCGGGTTGGCTGCGGTCGCGATCACCGTCATCAGGTAGCGGTGCTCGGCGGTGGTGACCTCGCGATCGGCCTTCTGCCAGGGGTCGCCGGTGGGCACGAAGACGACCTCGTCGAGGTCGAACCACGCCTGGACCTCCGAGGCCGCCACGAGGTGCCCGTGGTGGATGGGGTCGAAGGTGCCGCCCATGACGCCGACCCGGCGCCGACGCGTCATGAGCCGAGGCTCAGCTGTGCTCGCGGCCGTTGCCGAAGCCGAGCAGCGTGGCGAGCAGGCCCAGCATGATCACCAGGACCAGCACGCCGATGCCGTAGGACAGCAGGTGGTCGACCTCGTGCTCGGCCTCGGAGGCCAGGACGACGGTGCTCTGCAGGATCTGGGCCGCGGTCATGGCCACAGACTACTGCCCGGGCCGCACCCCGGCCGCACCCGGGCCGCACCCGGGCCGCTCAGCGCACGTGGCCGTCGCCCGTGACGACGTACTTGGTCGAGGTCATCTCGGGCAGCCCCATCGGCCCGCGGGCGTGCAGCTTCTGGGTGCTGATGCCGATCTCGGCACCGAAGCCGAGCTCGCCCCCGTCGGTGAAGCGGGTGCTGGCGTTGACCAGCACCGCCGCCGAGTCGACCGCGGCCACGAAGCGGCGCGCAGCGGACTGGTCCTCGGTCAGGATCGCCTCGCTGTGCGCGCTGGAGTGGCGGCGCACGTGGTCGATGGCCGCGTCGATCGAGCCGACGACGGCCACGGCCAGGTCGAGGGTGAGGTACTCGGTGTCCCAGTCGTCCTCGGTGGCCGGCACCACGCCCGGCAGCGCAGCGGTGGCGGGGTCGCCGTGCACGGTGACGCCCGCCTCCTGCAGGGCGGTCACGACCCGGGGCAGGAAGGTGTCGGCGAGGTCGGCGTGCACCAGCAGCGTCTCGGCGGCGTTGCAGACGCTGGGGCGGTGGGTCTTGGCGTTGATCACGACGGCCAGTGCCTTGTCGAGGTCGGCCGCACGGTCGACGTAGACGTGGCAGTTGCCGACGCCGGTCTCGATGACGGGCACCGTCGATCCCTCGACGACGCTGCGGATCAGCCCCGCTCCCCCGCGCGGGATCAGCACGTCGACCCGCCCGCGAGCCCGCATCAGCGTGGTCACGCTCTCCCGGGAGTCGGCCGGCACCAGCAGCACCACGTCGGGGTCGAGCCCGGCCCCGGCCGCCGCGTCGCGCAGCACCTCGACGATCGCGGCGTTGCTGGCCGCGGCGCTCGAGGAGCCGCGCAGCAGCACGGCGTTGCCCGACTTCAGGCAGATGCCGGCGGCGTCGGCGGTGACGTTGGGCCGGGCCTCGTAGACCATGGCCACCACCCCGAACGGCACCCGCACCTGGCGCATCTCCAGCCCGTTGGCCAGGGTGCCGCCGCGCACCACCTCCCCCACGGGGTCGGGCAGGCCGGCCACGTCGCGCAGCCCCTGGGCCATCGCCTCGAGCCGTTCGGGGGTCAGCCGCAGCCGGTCGACGATGCCGGCGGGCGTGCCGTCCCGCTCGGCGCGGCGCACGTCGTCGGCGTTGGCCTCCAGCACGTGCGCGGCCCGGTCGAGCAGCGCGTCGGCCATCGCGTGCAGCGCGGCGTCCTTGGTGGCACGGGTGGCCTGCGCGAGGCCGTGGCTGGCCACGCGGGCTCGGTCGGCCAGCACGAGCACGGGATCGGCTGCGGGCGCGGAGGGGGTCTGGCTCATGGCGCGATCGTAGACGTGGCGGGGTGGACCGACCGGCGTCCTCCTAGGCTGCGGACATGCGCATCGTGCTGCTCGGCGACAGCCACCTCGACCGGGTCCGTCGCGACCTGCACCGGCTGGCCCCGAAGCCCGGCGACGAGGTGGTCAACGCCGCCGTCGGCGGCTCCTTCGCCTTCGAGCTGCTGGGCCAGGCGCACGGGGTGCACCTGCGTCCTGAGGACGCCGTGGTCGTCTCGGTCGGCACCAACGACGCGGCGCCGTGGAAGGCGGTGCCGCCCTACGACTTCGAGGGCAACCTGCGCGAGCTGCTCGACCACCTCGCCGAGCTGGGCACGACCAGTCCGGGCAGCCTGGGGCGCCTGGTCTACCTCACCCCGCCCGGGGTCGACGAGGCGCGGCTCGACGGGTCCGGCGACCGCACCAGCGCCGTCGTGGCGTCGTACGCCGCCATCGGCGCCCGGCTGACCACCGAGGCCGGTGGCCGCGTCGTGGACGCCCTCACCCTGCTCGCGCCGCTGGGCCCGTCGGCGTACCTCGACGACGGCGTGCACCTCACCGGCGCCGCCTACGACCTGCTGCTGCCCGCGATCGCCGACGCCGTGCGCTGATCCCGGGCCGTGGCCCGGACCACGGCCACCAGGCGCAGACGCCGGAGGGCCCCGACCACGTGGTGGTCGGGGCCCTCGGGGAGGTGAGCCGGGAGGGCTCAGCCCTTGCGCTGGTTGATCTTCTCGGTGGCGGCGGGCAGGACCTCCTTGAGGTCACCCACGACGCCGAAGTCCACGAGCTCGAAGATCGGGGCCTCCTCGTCCTTGTTGACCGCCACGATCGTCTTCGAGGTCTGCATGCCGGCGCGGTGCTGGATCGCACCGGAGATGCCGTTGGCCACGTAGAGCTGCGGGGAGACGGTCTTGCCGGTCTGGCCGACCTGGAAGGAGTGCGGCATCCAGCCCGAGTCGACCGCGGCCCGCGAGGCACCCACGGCGGCGCCGAGCGCGTCGGCCAGGCCCTCGATCGGGGCGAAGTCGCCACCGGTGCCACGGCCTCCGGAGACCACGATCGCGGCCTCGGTCAGCTCGGGGCGACCCGAGGCCTTGCGCGGCTGGGCGGCCACGATCTGGGCCTTCTTGGCCGAGTCGGAGATCGTCACCGCGAACTCCTCGACCGTGCCGGCACCGGCCTCCTCCACCGGGGAGGTGGAGTTCGGCTTGACCGTGATGATCGGGGTGCCGTGGGTGACCTTGGCCTTGACGGTGTAGTTGCCGGCGAAGACCGACTGCGTGGTCACGCCACCGTCCTCGACGTCGACGGCGTCGGTGATCAGGCCCGAGCCGGTCTTGATCGCCAGGCGGGCCGCCACCTCCTTGCCCTCGTAGCCGGAGACCAGCAGCACCGCGGCGGGGCTGGCCTTCTCGACCAGCTGGGCCAGCGCCTCGGCCTTGGGGGCCACCAGGTAGCCCTTGATCTCGGCGTCGTCGATCACGTAGATCTTCTCGGCGCCGTAGGACTTGAGCTTCTCGGCCGCGGCCGAGGCCACGTCGGAGCCGCCGAAGACGACGGCCGCGGGCTCGCCGAGGCGCTTGGCCAGCGCGAGGAGCTCGAAGGTGGGCTTGCGGATCGCGCCGTCGACGTGGTCGACGACAACCAGGACTTCAGACATGTCGGTCGCTCCTCAGATGAACTTCTTGGAGGCGAGGAAGCCGGTGAGCGCCTCGGCGCCCGACCCCTCCTCGTCGGTGACGATCTCGCCGGCGGTGCGCGGCGGGCGGGCGGCGGTCTCCTCGACCTGCGACCACGCCACGGACAGGCCGACCTGGTCGGCCTCCACACCGATGTCGGACAACGACCAGGTCTCCATCGGCTTCTTCTTCGCGGCCATGATCCCCTTGAAGGAGGGGTAGCGGGCCTCGCCGGTCTGGTCGGTGACCGAGAGCACCAGCGGCATGCTCGCGCCGATCACCTCGGTGGCGGTGTCGGAGTCGCGCTTGATGCGCACCTGGTCGCCCTGCGACTCGATGACCGAGGCGAAGGTGACCTGGGGCAGGTCGAGGCGCTCGGCGAGCATGGCCGGGATGACCGAGCCGGAGGCGTCGGTCGAGGCCATGCCGCACATGACGAGGTCGACGGGCTTCTCGGCGCCGGCCTTCTCGACGGCCTTGGCCAGCACCAGCGAGGTGGCGACGTAGTCGGAGCCGGCGATGGCCTCGTCGGAGACGTGGATGCCCTTGTCGGCACCCATCTGCAGCGCCTTGCGCACGGCGTCGACGGCCTTCTCGGGACCCACGCACAGCGCGGTCACCTCGGTGTCGTCGCCGGCCTTCTCCTTCAGCTGCAGCGCCTGCTCGACGGCGTACTCGTCGAGCTCGGACAGCAGGCCGTCGACGCCCACGCGGTCGACGGTGTTGTCCGACTCGAACTGGCGGTCGGCGGTGGCATCGGGCACGTACTTCACACAGACAACAATGTTCATGGGATCTGGCCCGGTCAGGGCCCCTCCTGTGCACTCGGTGGTCTCGGCGAGGTTACCCGCGAGTCGCGGTCGGGCGGTACACCGTCCGCGGTTGGGTATCTCACATGCGTGACAGCGGTGCTGTCACGGTGGAACGGGGTCGGTCGGGGTCGGTCAGGGCTTGATGACGCGCTCGAGCAGGCGGCCCACCACGAGGTAGGCGACCGCGCCCAGGCCCCAGTTGAACAGGGCGTTCTTGGTCTCGGCGTTCGACCCGTCGAACTCGCGGATGCCGTTCTCGCGCGAGAACACCCCCAGGTCGACGGTGTCGGCGAGATCGAGCACGAAGGCGACCAGCTCGTTGTCGCGGTTGGCGTCGATCGCGATCAGCAGCGCACCGACCGCCAGCACCAGTGCCAGCAGCACGAAGACCGTCCAGACCAGGGTACCGACGCGCGAGCGCAGCGCCGCCACGCTCATCGACGAGCGGCCCCGCGTCGCGGGTGCCGCGGCAGCGCTCCCCTTGCCGGCGCCCTTCTCGGCGCCCTTCTCCGCGCTCTCGTCGGAGCCCTTCTCGGTGCGCTTGCCCAACTTGCCCAGTGCCACGTGCGTCTCCTTCGACGGGGGGACCGACGGGGCCGGCTCAGCTCCCCATGAACTGAGCCTGGCCCGGTCCGTTCTCGACGAAGGATGACATACCGATGGCCCGGTCCTGCGTGGCGAACAGCGAGGCGAACTGCATCCGCTCGATCTCCAGGCCTGTGTCGAGGTCGACCTCGAGGCCACGGTCGATGCTCTCCTTGGCCGCGCGCACGGCGTGCGTCGCCGCTCCGGCGAACTGGCGCGCCCAGGCGGTGGCCTCCTCCAGGACGCTCTCGTCGGGCACCACCTTGTCGACCAGTCCGATCGCCAGGGCCTCGTCGGCCTGGACGAACCGGCCGGTGAAGATGATGTCCTTGGCCTTGCTCGGACCCACCAGGCGCGAGAGCCGCTGGGTGCCGCCGGCGCCGGGGATGATGCCCAGCAGCACCTCGGGCTGGCCCATCACGGTGCGCTCCCCCGCGACCCGGACGTCGGCGGCCAGCGCGAGCTCGCAGCCGCCACCCAGCGCGTAGCCGTTGACCGCCGCGACCACGGGCTTGGGGATGCGGGCCACGGCGGTGACCGCGGCCTGCAGCGGGCCGGAGCGCTTGACCATGTCGGTGTGCGACATCTCCGCCATCTCCTTGACGTCGTTGCCGGCCGCGAAGACCCGCTCGCCGCCGGTCAGCACGACGGCCTTGACGTCGTCGCGCTCGACGACCTCGGCGACGACCGTGACCAGCTCCTCCTGCACCTGGATGGAGATGGCGTTCATCTTCGGGCGGTCCAGGCGGATGGTGGCGACCCCGTCGGCCACCTCGAGACGCACGAACTCGGCTTGATCGGCCACGGGCACAACCTCTCTGGTCGGTGAAGGATCGGTGGCGTGGGCTGCACGCACCCGGGCATCGTGCCACTGCCCGGGGGCTGCTGGGAGACTGGTGCGTGTGACTCCTTCGACGTGGACCCACCTCGGCCAGACATCCCAGGTCTGGCCCGGGCGCAACTGGCCCCTGGGGGCGACCTGGTCGGCGGAGTCGACCAACTTCGCGGTCTACGCACCGGCGGCCGCCGCCGTGTGGCTGTGCGTCTTCGAGGAGGCGCCCGACGGCGGCGAGGTCGAGATCCGGCACCAGCTGACCGAGCAGTCGCTGGGCATCTGGCACGGCGCACTGCCCGGCGTGCGCCCCGGCACGCCGTACGGCTATCGGGTCGACGGGCCGTGGGAGCCCGCCGAGGGGCTGCGCTTCAACCCCGCCAAGCTGCTGCTGGACCCCTACGCGCTGGCCACCACCGGAGATCTCGTGCCCGGGCAGGCCGCGTTCGCGCACGTGTGGGGGCGCACCGACGTGCGCGACGACCACGACTCGGCCGGCCACGTGCCGCGCGGCGTGGTCGTCGACCCGACCTTCTCCGACTCCCCCGAAGGCCCCTTCGACTGGGAGGGCGACACCCCGATGCGCCGCCGCTGGCGCGACACGGTGATCTACGAGGCGCACGTCAAGGGCCTCACCGCGCTGCACGACCGGGTGCCCGAGCACCTGCGAGGCACGTACGCCGGGCTCGCCCAGCCGGCGGTGACCGACTACCTGCGCGACCTCGGGGTGACGGCCGTCGAGCTGCTCCCGGTGCACCAGTTCGTCTCCGAGCCGTCGCTGACCGAACGCGGCACCACCAACTACTGGGGCTACAACTCGATCGGCTACTTCGCCCCGCACGCGGCGTACTCGAGCTCGGGCGAGCGCGGCCAGCAGGTGCGCGAGTTCAAGGAGATGGTGCGCGCCCTGCACCGCGCCGGCCTCGAGGTGATCCTCGACGTGGTCTACAACCACACCGCCGAGGCGGGCCCGCTCGGCCCGACGCTGAGCTTCCGGGGCCTCGACGACCGCGGCTTCTACAAGCGCGTGGCCCCGACGCCCGACCCGCTCACCGGCGTGAGCACCTTCGACGACACCTACTGGGACGTCACCGGCTGCGGCAACACCGTCGACTCCAACAACCCGTTGGCGCTGCGGCTGATCCTCGACTCGTTGCGCTACTGGGTCACCGAGATGCATGTCGACGGCTTCCGCTTCGACCTGATGTCGGCGCTGACCCGCACCGGCTACGACGTCGACATGAACTCCGACCTGCTCGTGGCCATCGGCCAGGACCCGGTGCTGCGCCACGTCAAGCTGATCGCCGAGCCGTGGGACGCCTCGATGGACGGCTACCTGGTGGGCGGCATGCCGCCGCCGTGGGTGGAGTGGAACGACCAGTACCGCGACGAGATCCGCGACTTCTGGCGCAACCACAACCACGGCACGCACGCGGTGGCGACCCGGCTGGCCGGCTCGTCGGACCTGTACGCCGACGACGGCCGCTCGGCGTACGCCTCGATCAACTTCGTCACCGCCCACGACGGCTTCACGCTGCGCGACCTGGTCAGCTACGAGCACAAGCACAACGAGGCCAACGGCGAGCGCAACCGCGACGGAACCGACAACAACCGCTCGTGGAACCACGGCGTCGAGGGCGAGACCGACGACCCGGCGCTGCTGGCGGTGCGCCGACGCCAGGCCGCCAACATCATGGCCACGCTGTGCCTGTCGAACGGCGTGCCGATGATCACCGCCGGCGACGAGCGCGGGCGCACCCAGCGCGGCAACAACAACGCCTACTGCCAGGACAACGAGACCTCCTACGTCGACTGGCGCCCCGAGGACGCGTGGCTCGACGTCTACGAGGTGACTCGCGCTGCCCTCGCACTGCGCCGCGAGCACCCCGCCCTGCGCCAGCGGCACTGGTTCGAGGGCCGGCCCACGATCCGCGGCGGCCCCAAGGACCTCGCGTGGTTGCACCCGAGCGGGCGCGAGATGTCGCCGGAGGACTGGCACGACCCCGAGCTGCGCACCGTCGGCATGTTCGTCTCCGGCCAGCCGCTGCGCGCGCCCGGGCCGCGCGGCGAGCAACAGGTCGACTCGTCGTTCATGATCTGGTTCGGCTCGGGCTGGCTGCCCCAGCGGGTCTCGCTGCCCGAGAACGACTGGGTCCAGCGCGGCGAGGTCGTGCTCTCCACCGACCCCCGGCTCACGGTCGGCACCGTGGTCGGGGCCGGCGACGAGCTCACCGTGGGCCGGCGCAGCGTCGTGGTGCTGCGCAGCACCACGACCTGAGCCGGCCGGGTCGGCCGCCGCCGGCCCGGCCTCAGAGCGGCAGCGCGACGACCCCGAGCTCGGCGTCGGAGGCCAGCAGCGGGTGCTGCGGCAGCACCCGCACCGTGTAGCCGAACGCGCCGGCGTGGCTGAGCGCCACGTCGCCGTCGAAGCGGAACCGGCCGCCGCCGTAGGTCTCGGCGAGCGCCAGCTCGGACCGCTGGGAGTCGAGGATGGCGTCCTCGGCGTCGGCGCGACCGTGCACCAGCTGCACCCTCACGTCGGCGGGGTCCAGCTCGCCCAGCGACACGAAGGCGCGGGTCGAGAGCACCGCGCCCACCTCGGGCGAGTCGCCCACGCCGCTGCTCTCGACGTGCTCGACGCGCACCGCGGGCCAGGCCGCCAGCACCCGGCGCTTCCAGGCGGACAGGTCGACCGCGCCGGCGTAGTCGCTGTTGAGGGCGCGGGCGTGGCCGGTGGCCGGCGCGTAGAGCTCGCGCACGTAGTCGCGCACCATCCGGGTCGCCAGCACCTTGGGGCCCAGCGAGCGCAGCGTGTGGCGCAGCATCTCGACCCAGCCGGTCGGCACCCCGGCCTCGTCGACCTCGTAGAAGCGCGGCGCGACCTGGTGCTCCAGCAGGTCGTAGAGGGCGGTGGCCTCGAGGTCGTCGCGGCGGTCGGGGTCGTCGATCCCGTCGGCCGACGGGATCGCCCAGCCGTTGCCGCCGTCGTACCACTCGTCCCACCAGCCGTCGAGGATGGAGAGATTGAGCCCACCGTTGAGGGCGGCCTTCATGCCCGAGGTGCCGCATGCCTCGTAGGGGCGCAGCGGATTGTTGAGCCACACGTCGCAGCCGGGGTAGAGCGGCTGGGCCATCGCGATGTCGTAGTTGGGCAGGAACACGATCCGGTGGCGCACCTCGGGGTCGTCGGCGAAGCGGACCATCTCCTGGATCAACCGCTTGCCCCCGTCGTCGGCGGGGTGCGACTTGCCGGCGATGACCAGCTGCACCGGCCGCTCGGGGTCGAGCAGCAGCCGCTTGAGGCGGGCGGGGTCGCGCAGCATCAGGGTGAGCCGCTTGTACGACGGCACCCGGCGCGCGAAGCCGATCGTCAGCACGTCGGGGTCGAGCGCGGAATCGATCCAGCCGAGCTCGGCCGGTGCGGCGCCCCGCTCCACCCAGGAGCGGGCCAGTCGCGCCCGCGCGTCCTGGACCAGCCGCAGGCGCAGCTCGCGCTTGACGGCCCAGACCCGCCCGGCGTCGACCTCGTCGGCGGCGGCCAGGAAGGCGCCGGCGTCGTCGGAGTCGGGGTCGACGCCCTCGGCCAGCCCGAAGACCTCCCGGGCCACCCAGGTCGGGGCGTGCACCCCGTTGGTGATCGAGGTGATCGGCACCTCGGCCTCGTCGAAGGCCGGCCACAGCCCCTGGAACATCTCGCGTGAGACCTGGCCGTGCAGCTGCGAGACGCCGTTGGCGCGCTGGGCCAGGCGAAAGCCCATCACCGCCATGTTGAAGACCCCGCCGTCGCCGCCGGCGTAGTCCTCGGCGCCCAGGGCCAGGATCCGCTCCAGCGGGACGCCCGGGGTCGCGCCGCCCTCGCTGAAGTACTGCTCGACCAGGGTGCGGTCGAAGCGGTCGATGCCCGCGGGCACCGGGGTGTGGGTGGTGAAGACGGTCGAGGCGCGCCCGATCTCGAGCGCGGTGTCGAAGTCGAGACCGGGGCCGTCCGCGGCCGCGGTCAGCTCGCGGATCCGCTCCAGGCCGAGGAACCCCGCGTGACCCTCGTTGGTGTGGAAGACCTCGGGCTCGGGGTGACCGGTCAGGCGCGAGAAGACCCGTAGCGCCCGGACGCCACCGACGCCGAGGAGCAGCTCCTGGCGCAGGCGGTGCTCCGAGGTGCCGCCGTACAGGCGGTCGGTGACGTCGACGTAGTGCTCGGGGTTGCCCTCGACCTCGGTGTCGAGCATCAGCAGCGGCACCCGTCCGACCGAGGCGACCCAGATCCGGGCGACCAGGTCGGGACCACCCGGCATCGCGATCGCGATCGTCGCCGGCGCGCCGCTCTCCTCGCGCAGCAGCGAGATCGGCAGCTCGTCGGGGTCCAGGACGGGATAGGTCTCCTGCTGCCAGCCCTCGCTCGAGAGCGACTGGCGGAAGTAGCCGTGGCGGTAGAGCAGCCCGACACCGACGATCGGCACGCCGAGATCGCTGGCGGCCTTGAGGTGGTCGCCGGCCAGGATGCCCAGGCCGCCGGAGTACTGCGGCAGCACCGCGGTGATGCCGAACTCGGGCGAGAAGTAGCCGATGGCGCGCGGGGCAGCACCGCCCGCCGGGCCGGCGAGGGTGCCGGCGGCGGCACGCTGCTGGTACCACCGCTCCCCCTCGACGTACGCCGCCAGGTCGGCGCTCGCCGAGGCGAGCCGGGCCACGAACGACTCGTCGGCCGCCAGCTGCTCGAGGCGCTCACCGCCGACGGTGGCCAGCAGCCGCACCGGGTCGCGTCCGGTCGACTCCCACAGGTCGGCGTCGACGGCGGCGAAGACGTCCTGCGTCGGGGGGTGCCACGACCAGCGCAGGTTGCCCGCGAGCTCGCTCAGGGCGGCCAGACGGGCCGGGAGGACAGGGCGGACGGTGAATCGTCGGATCGCGCGCACCCACTGACGCTAGCGGCTGAGTGGAACGATCCAAAACCTTTCCGCCGAATTCTTCGAGGGCACGGACCGGTCATCCTCGTCGGCATCTTCGAGGTTTCCGGCGGCTGCCGCATAACCGTCCGCGGCCGGCGGCGTTGAGAGGCCATGACCCTCACCCCCGCCGGCAGCGGCCGCCGCAGGACCGCCGCGCTGGCCCTGGTGACCGCCACCCTGGTCCCCGGCCTCGCGCAGCTGCCCGCCCTCGCCACCAGCAGCAGCGCCGCTCCCCCGCCCCTCAGCGCCGACGACGTCACCACGCTCGCCGACTCCGTGCCCGGCCTCTCCGACCTCGACCTGCGCGGCAGCGTGCTGCCGAGCCTGGCCCAGCGCCGGGTCGCCGAGGGCCTGGGAGCGGTCAGCCTGCGTTGGAACGACTTCGGCACCCCCGCCTCGATCCTGCCCACCGGTGGCGTGCTCGCGAAGGCCGCCTTCCCCGGCGCCGGCGCCGCCAACGCCGAGAAGTCCGCCCGCGCCTGGCTCGAGGCCAACGCCGCGGTCTTCGGCCTGAGCCCCACGCAGATGCGCGGCCTCGAGCTGGTCAACGCCCAGGAGCTCGCCGCCTACGACGGCGCCCCGCACCCCGGGTACGCCGTGCTGCTGCGCCAGCGCTTCGGCGACCTGAGCCCCGCCCTCGGCTCGATGGTCACCGTGGGCGTCGCCCGCGGCCAGATCGCCTACGTCTCGTCCTCGCTGGTGCGCGCCGAGGCCGACCTCGACGCCTCGTCGGCGCGGCTGAGCCCGCTGCAGGGCTGGCTGGCCGCGGCCCGCAACGTCGGCCGTGAGCTGGGCGCCGGCACGGTCGACGACATCGTCAGCACCGTCACCGACGGCTGGACGACGCTCACGGTGCCGGGCTTCGCCCAGCCCCAGCAGGTCCGGCTGCGCGCCCTGGCCCTCGCCGACGGGACCGTGCGCCCGGTGCTCGAGGCCAACGTCGTCGACAGCGACGCGGGCGATGCGTTCGCCTACACGCTGATGGTCGACGCGGTCAGCGGCGAGGTCCTCTCCCGCCAGAACCAGGTCGAGCACGACCAGGTCAACGACGTCTTCACCGGCGCCTTCACCGGTGACCGGTGCGGCCCCGTGCACGACTTCGAGCTCGCCGACGACAAGACCCGCACCATCAACGCGCTGGGCCTGAGCACGCCGGCCGACGACATCACCGTCAAGATCTTCGGGCCCGGCAAGGAGCTGCTCCTCACCCAGGACCTGCTCACCAGCCCCGAGCTGGCGACGTACTCCTCGGACGAGCTGGAGGCCGGCGTCTACGGCGTCCAGGTCTGCCCCTTCGACTCCGCCTCGGTCGTGAGCGGCACCTACTCGCTGCTGCTGACGACCAGCGACCAGGGCGCGCCCTCCACCGGGGGCGAGCTGTTCTCGCCGAGGTGGCGCTACTTCACCGCGAACCCGTCGATGACCTCGGTCGACGACGAGTCGACGCCCTCGAACTCGATCATCGGCTGCTGGGTCGCGGGTCCGGGCTGCACGCTGCCCTCCGGTCCGTTCAAGAACGTCGCCTCGACCTACCCCTGGGACGCGCTGGACGCCACCGGCACCACCACCGCGACCACGGTCGGCAACAACGCCAACACCCACGAGGCGTGGGCCAGCCCGCTGACCCCCGGTGGCCTGTTGCAGGCCCCGGTCTCCCCCACCCGGGAGTACACCGCTGAGTTCACCGACGCCTGGAACAACTCCAAGTGCGATCCGGCACAGCTGCGTCCCGGCGGGAACGACATCGAGTTCTCGACGCAGAACCTCTTCGTCTCCCACAACCGGATGCACGACTACAGCTACTACCTCGGCTTCACCGAGGCGAACTACAACCTGCAGCTCGAGAACTTCGGGCGCGGCGGGGTCGAGGGCGACCAGGAGGTCGGCAACGTGCAGGCCGGCGCCCTGAGCGGCGGGCAGCCGACGTACCTGGGTCGCGACAACGCCAACCAGGTCACGCTGCAGGACGGCGTGCCCGGCATCACCAACCAGTACCTCTTCCAGCCGATCGCGGGCGCCTTCTACGCCCCCTGCACCGACGGCGGGCTCGACATGGGCATCGTGGGCCACGAGTACACCCACGCCATCAGCAACCGGATGGTCGCCGGTCCCGACGAGGGCCTGACCTCCGAGCAGGGCGGCGCGATGGGCGAGTCGTGGGGCGACCTGGTCGCCGCGGAGTACCAGTTCAGCCACGGCTACGACAACGGCGGCAACATCTGGGCCGTCGGCGTCTACGCCACCGGCAACAAGCGCACCGCCATCCGCGACTACGCGATCAACCGCAACCCGCTGAACTTCAGCGACGTCGGCTTCGACACCACCGGCCAGCAGGTGCACGCCGACGGCGAGATCTGGAGCGGCACCCAGTGGTCGGTGCGCCAGGCGCTGGTCAGGAAGCACGACCGCCGGTTCCCCTACAAGGACAAGGCCCTGCAGCTGCGCTGCGCCCAGGCCACCGACGACGCCAGCCCGCTGGCCCCGCAGGCCTGCCCGGGCAACCGTCGCTGGGTGCAGCTGATGTTCGACGCCTTCCTGCTCCAGCAGGGCGCCACGTCGATGCTCGACGCCCGTGACGCGATGCTCGCCGCCGACCGGATGCGCTTCGGCGGCGAGGACGTCAAGGTGATGTGGAAGGCGTTCGCGCAGCGCGGCATGGGCAAGGACGCCTCCACCCCCGACGCCGACTCCGAGCACGTCAAGGGCGGCTTCGCCTCCCCCAAGCAGCGCAACGGCAAGGTCACCTTCCGGGCCTCGCGCGGCGCCGGCAAGATCTACGTCGGCGACTACCAGGCCCGGGTGACCCCCGTGGCCGACACCTCCCCGAGGACCAAGCTCGACGCCACCGTGGCGATGGTCCCCGGCAGGTACCGGATGCTCTACACCTCCGGCAAGGGCGGCTTCAAGCGGTTCACGCTGCGGGTCAAGGCGGGCCGGAGCACGACGGTGCGCCTGACCAGGCAGAAGAACCTGGCGGCGGCCGCCAACGGCGCGAAGGTCATCGACGCGACCGAGGGCTCCCTCAACACCGCCCACCTCATCGACGGCAAGGAGGCCACCAACTGGGGCGCGCTCACCGAGACCAACGTCGACGAGTCGAAGCCCTTCGTCTCCGTCGACCTGGCCCGGGGCACGCACACGATCCGTCGCGTGCAGGTCAGCGCCCTGCTGACCCCCGCGCCCGCCGCGGACGAGACGATCCCGCTCGCCACCGACGAGGACCCGGCGTCGGGGTCGCGCTTCACCGCGCTGCGCCGCTTCGCCATCGAGGTCTGCACCAGCGGCTGCGACTCGGCCAGGGCCTCGTGGCAGCGGATCTTCACCTCGAAGGCCAACGCCTTCCCGGCCGGTCGTCCTCGCCCGGTCGCGCCCGACCAGACGCTGCGCTCCTTCAAGGTGCCGACCAGCCGTGCCGCCGCGGTGCGCCTGGTGACCCTGGAGAACCAGTGCACCGGCGCCCCGGGCTACGCCGGTGAGCAGGACAACGACCCGCTCAACGACACCGACTGCGCCACGGCCTCGGACCGCGGCACGATCGTGCACGCCTCCGAGCTGCAGGTCTACGCCCGCTGACCCACCCGCACCACCACCGTTGGTCGAGCAGCGAGGGCAGGGGCTCGAGCGACGTCGAGACCCCACAACCACCCGCCGTACGGCGGGCGCGGACCTCACCGGGTCTCGACAACCACTCGACCGACTAGGTGGAGGCCTCTCACCCTGGTGGCGGCTTGCAGGTGGCGGCGCTGGCCGGAAGGGTGGAGCCCATGGTCGGACGCATCCCTGTCATGGACGTCAGCCCGCTGGTCGACCTCGGTCGTCAGCCGGCGAAGGCGACCGTGGGTGAACCCTTTCCCGTCGCCGCCACCGTGTTCCGCGAGGGCCACGACAAGCTGTCGGCCGAGGTGGTGCTCACCGGGCCCGACGGCCGGCGCACCGCCCCGGTGCGGATGGAGAAGCTGGCTGAGCCTCCCGACCGCTACCAAGCCTGGGTGACCCCCGACGTCGAGGGCGCCTGGACGTTCGAGGTGCAGGCCTGGTCGGACCCGCTGGCCACCTGGCAGCACGACGCGGGGCTGAAGATCCCCGCCGGGGTCGACGTGGAGCTGATGTTCACCGAGGGCCGGCTGCTCCTGGAGCGGGTGCTGGCCGACCTGCAGGCCACCGACCCCGGTCGCGAGGTCCTGCACTCGGCGGTCGCGGCCGCGCAGGACACCGAGCGACCGGCCGAGGCCCGGCTCGCCGCCCTGCAGGACCCCGCCCTGCTCGAGGTGCTGCAGGCCCACCCGATCCGCGAGCTGGTCAGCGTCGAGGGCCCCTTCCCGGCGTACGCCGACCGCGAGCGCGCGCTCTTCGGCAGCTGGTACGAGTTCTTCCCGCGATCGGAGGGCGCGACCCGCGACGAGGCCACCGGCACGGTCACCAGCGGCACCTTGCGCACCGCCGCGAAGCGGCTCGACGCGGTGGCCGAGATGGGTTTCGACGTCATCTACCTGCCGCCGGTCCACCCGATCGGCGAGGTCAACCGCAAGGGCCCCAACAACACCCTGACCCCGGGCCCCGACGACACCGGCTCGCCCTGGGCGATCGGGTCGAAGGACGGCGGGCACGACGCGATCCACCCCGACCTGGGCGACTTCGACGACTTCGACGCCTTCGTGGCACGTGCCCGCGAGCTGGGCCTGGAGGTGGCGCTCGACCTGGCCCTGCAGGCCGCGCCGGACCACCCGTGGGTCACCGAGCACCCCGAGTTCTTCACCACCCGCGCCGACGGCTCGATCGCGTACGCGGAGAACCCGCCGAAGAAGTACCAGGACATCTACCCGATCAACTTCGACAACGACCCCGAGGGCATCCGCCGTGAGGTGCTGCGCATCGTGCGGCTGTGGATGTCGCACGGGGTGCGGATCTTCCGCGTCGACAACCCGCACACCAAGCCGGTGGCGTTCTGGGAGTGGCTGCTCGAGGAGGTGCGCCGCACCGACCCCGACGTGATCTTCCTGGCCGAGGCCTTCACCCGCCCGGCCATGATGCGCGGGCTCGGGGCGGTGGGCTTCCAGCAGAGCTACACCTACTTCACCTGGCGCACCGCCAAGTGGGAGCTCGAGGAGTACCTCACCGAGCTGGCCACCGAGACCGACCACATGATGCGCCCGAACTTCTTCGTCAACACCCCCGACATCCTGCACGCGTTCCTGCAGTACGGCGGCCCGGCGGCGTTCAAGATCCGCGCGGTCCTGGCGGCCACGGGCTCGCCCACCTGGGGCGTCTACGCCGGCTACGAGCTGTTCGAGCACGTGGCGGTCAAGCCGGGCAGCGAGGAGTACCTGGACTCCGAGAAGTTCCAGATCCGGGTCCGTGACTGGGCGGGGGCCGAGGCCGAGGGACGCACGCTCGTGCCGTACCTGACGCGGCTCAACCACCTGCGTCGCCAGCACCGCGCGCTGCAGCTGCTGCGCACCGTGGTGATCCACCACAGCGACGACGAGAACGTGCTGGTCTTCAGCAAGCAGGCGCACCCCGGCGACCCCACCAGCGATACCGTGATCGTGGTGGTCAACCTCGACCCCCACGCCACCCGCGAGACCACCGTGCACATCGACCTGCCCAGCCTGGGCATGGACTGGGGCGACTCCTACGCCGTCCACGACGAGATCACCGGCGAGGCCTGGAGCTGGGGCCAGCACAACTACGTGCGCCTCGACCCCCACCACGAACCCGCTCACGTGCTGAGCGTCAGGAGGACCGCGTGAACGACGCCCAGCCCAGCCACGGAGCACAGGCCACCCACGCCGAGGGACCGCCCCTGGGTGACGACCCGGTCGTCGACGGCCACACCGACTCGGGGGTCGACGCCGACCACGCGGCCCACGCCACGCCCGACTGGTTCAAGTCGGCGGTCTTCTACGAGGTCCTGGTCCGCTCCTTCCGCGACTCCAACGGCGACGGCACCGGCGACTTCAAGGGGCTGGTCGAGAAGCTCGACTACCTCGAGTGGCTGGGCGTCGACTGTCTCTGGGTGCCGCCGTTCTTCCCCAGCCCGCTGCGCGACGGCGGGTACGACGTGGCCGACTACACCGGGGTGCTCCCGGCGATCGGCACGATGGAGGAATTCCACTACTTCCTCGACGCGGCCCACGAGCGCGGCATCCGCGTGATCATCGACTTCGTGATGAACCACACCAGCGACCAGCACCCGTGGTTCCAGGCCAGCCGCTCCGACCCCGACGGCCCGTACGGCGACTTCTACGTCTGGTCCGACACCGATGAGCTCTACCAGGACGCGCGGATCATCTTCGTCGACACCGAGCCGTCCAACTGGACGTGGGACCCGGTGCGCCAGCAGTACTACTGGCACCGGTTCTTCCACCACCAGCCCGACCTGAACTTCGACAACCCCGCGGTGCACGACGCGATGATCGAGGCCATGAAGGTCTGGCTCGACATGGGCCTCGACGGCTTCCGGCTCGACGCGGTGCCCTACCTCTACGAGCGCCCCGGCACCGACGGCGAGAACCTGCCCGAGACCCACGACTTCCTCAGGAAGGTGCGCCGCATCGTCGACGAGGAGTACCCGGGCCGGGTGCTGCTCTGCGAGGCCAACCAGTGGCCGCAGGACGTCGTGGAGTACTTCGGCGACTTCGAGTCCGGTGGCGACGAGTGCCACATGGCCTTCCACTTCCCGGTCATGCCGCGCATCTTCATGGCGGTGCGCCGCGAGTCGCGCTACCCGATCTCGGAGATCCTCGAGCAGACCCCGGAGATCCCGCACAACTGCCAGTGGGGCATCTTCCTGCGCAACCACGACGAGCTCACGCTCGAGATGGTCACCGACGAGGACCGCGACTACATGTGGTCGGAGTACGCCAAGGACCCGCGGATGAAGGCCAACATCGGCATCCGTCGGCGCCTGGCCCCGCTGCTCGACAACGACACCAACCAGATCGAGCTGTTCAACGCGCTGCTGCTGAGCCTGCCCGGCTCGCCCGTCCTCTACTACGGCGACGAGATCGGGATGGGCGACAACATCTGGCTGGGTGACCGCGACGGGGTGCGCACGCCCATGCAGTGGACCTCCGACCGCAACGCGGGCTTCTCCTCCGCCAACCCCGGACGTCTCGACCTGCCCGTGGTCCAGGACGCGATCTACGGCTACGAGTCGGTCAACGTCGAGGCCCAGATGGAGAACCCCTCCTCGTTGCTGCACTGGACGCGCCGGATGCTGCAGGCCCGCCGCCACCACCCGGCGTTCGGTCTCGGGGAGTTCCACGACCTCGGCGGATCGAACTCCACGGTGCTCTCCTACGTGCGCACCCACACCGACGAGGACGGCCACGAGGACGTCATCCTCTGCGTCAACAACCTCTCGCGCTACCCGCAGCCGGTCGAGCTCGACCTGCGCCGCTACGAGGGCCGGCGCCCGATCGAGATCATCGGTGGCGTGCCGTTCCCCGAGATCGGCGAGCTTCCCTACCTGCTCACCCTGGCCGGCTACGGCTTCTACTGGTTCCGGCTCACCACGCCCGAGCACCACGAGGAGGGCCAGCTGCTGTGAACGCATCGATGACCGACCCGACGAGCACTCCCGACCCCCAGGTCTTCGTCGACTACCTGGGCCGCACCCGCTGGTTCGGCGGCAAGGGCCGACCCTTCGACGTCACCGGCGTACGCCGCGTGGGCAGGGTGCCCGGCTCGGCGCCGGGCGGCCCGGTGGTGCTGCTGTGCCTGGCCGAGGTCACCTACGACGACGTGGGCGACGACGCCGCCGACAAGGTCGAGCACTACCAGGTGCCGCTGGCGCTCTACCCCGAACCGCAGCAGCGGCTCGAGCACGCGCTGGTCGCCTCCTGGGAGGATCCGGGTGCCGGGCACGTGCACGGCTACGACGCCCTGCACGACCGCGAGGCGATGGCCTGCTGGCTGCGCTCCTTCGACCGGGCCGCCGGCGAGCCGGGCGGCAACCTGGTCGACGAGACCAGCTCGCTGGCCTTCCACCGGCTGCCCGGGCACGACCTCGACCTCGAGTCGCACTCGACGCTGTTCTCGGGCGAGCAGTCGAACTCGTCGGTGGCCTTCGGCGAGGACGCCCTGATGAAGGTCTTCCGCAAGGTGACGCCGGGGGTGAACCCCGACGTGCAGGTCCACGAGGTGCTGAGCCGGGTCGGCTCCCCCGACGTGGCCGCGCTCTACGGCTGGCTCGACTGGGTCGACCCCGAGCAGCGGACCGGTGACCGGCACGAGGCCGATGACCCGGGCGACACCGCCGGCGGGGTCATGCAGCTGGCGATGCTCCAGCAGTTCCTGCGCACCGCCTCCGACGGCTGGGACCTCGCACTGGCCAGCGTGCGCGACCTCTTCCGCCAGCCCGAGCTGCACGCCTCCGAGGCCGGTGGCGACTTCGCCGGCGAGGCGACCCGGCTCGGCCGCACCCTGCGCGAGGTGCACCTGCTGATGGCCGAGCACTTCCCCACCTCGACCGTGGCGGGCTCCGAGCTGGCCGACACCATGGCCGGGCGGCTGCCCGCGGCCCTGGCCGCGGCCCCGGGTCTCGAGGAGCACCGCGAGGCGCTCGAGGCCCTGTTCACCCGGGTCCGCGAGCTCGGTGAGGTGCCGGTGACCCGCATCCACGGCGACCTGCACCTGGGCCAGACCCTGCGCACCGCGCTGGGCTGGAAGATCGTCGACTTCGAGGGCGAGCCCGCCAAGCCGCTCGCCGAGCGGCTGCTGCCCGACTCGCCCTGGCGCGACGTCGCCGGGATGCTGCGCTCCTTCGACTACGCCCCGCGCGTGGTCGAGCGCACCTGGGCCGAGGAGGATCCCGACGGGGCCGACGTCCGCGCCGCCAAGGCCGCCGAATGGGCCAACCGCAGCAAGAACCACTTCCTCTACGCCTACGCCGACGGCGACATCGCCGACCAGCAGCGGACCCTGCTCGACGCCTACGTCGCCGACAAGGCCGTCTACGAGACCGTCTACGAGACCCGCAACCGGCCGACCTGGGTGGACATCCCGCTCCAGGCCGTCGCTGAGATCGGAGCACCATGACCCCGCAGCAGCCCGTCCACGCCACCCCCAAGCCCGTCGACCGCGCCGAGCTCGACCAGCTCGTGCGCGGCGAGCACGGCCACCCGCACGCCGTCCTCGGCCCGCACCCGCACGACGGCGCGGTCACCGTGCGGGTGCTGCGCCCGCTGGCCTCCTCGGTCACCGTGTGCGGCGAGTGGGGCGAGACCCCGCTCGACCACGAGCACGAGGGCGTGTGGGTCGGCGTGCTGCCGGTCACCGAGGTGCCGGCGTACTCGCTCTCGGTCAGCTACGAGGGCGAGCCGTGGGACTCCGACGACCCCTACCGCTTCCTGCCCACGCTGGGCGAGATGGACCTGCACCTGATCAACGAGGGCCGCCACGAGCAGCTGTGGACCGTGCTCGGCGCCCACGTGCACCACTACGAGGCCCCCGGCGGCACCGTGTCCGGCACCGCCTTCGCCGTCTGGGCGCCCTCCGCCCGGGGGGTGCGGATCAAGGCCGACTTCAACTCCTGGGACGGGCGCGCGCACCCGATGCGCCAGCTCGGCACCTCGGGTGTCTGGGAGCTGTTCGTGCCCGACGCCGGCACCGGCACGTCGTACAAGTACGCGGTGCTGGGCCCCGACGGGCAGTGGCGCGACAAGGCCGACCCGATGGCCGCCTGGGCCGAGAAGCCGGCCAGCACCGCCTCGCGCGTCTTCGAGTCCTCCTACACCTGGGGCGACCAGGAGTGGATGACCGCGCGCGCCGAGAAGGCTCCCGTCGAGGCGCCGATGAGCGTCTACGAGGTGCACCTGGCGTCGTGGAAGAAGAACTACGACCAGTCGATGTGGTCGTGGGAGCAGATGGCCGAGGACCTGGTCGCCTACGTCGTCGACCTCGGCTTCACCCACGTCGAGCTGATGCCGGTGATGCAGCACCCGTTCGGCGGCTCGTGGGGCTACCACGTGACGTCGTACTTCGCCCCGGACGCCCGCTTCGGCGACCCCGACGGCTTCCGGCTGCTGGTCGACCGCCTGCACCAGGCCGGCGTCGGGGTCATCCTCGACTGGGTGCCCGGCCACTTCGCCACCGACGAGTGGGCGCTGGCCCGCTTCGACGGCACGCCCCTCTACGAGGACCCCAACCCCCAGCGCGGCTGGCACAAGGAGTGGGGCAGCCACATCTTCAACTTCGGGCGCCGCGAGGTGCGCAACTTCCTCTACGCCAACGCCGTCTACTGGTGCGAGGAGTTCCACGCCGACGGGCTGCGTGTCGACGGCGTCGCCTCGATGCTCTACCTCGACTACTCCCGCGAGGAGGGCGAGTGGAGCCCCAACATCCACGGCGGGCGCGAGAACCTCGAAGCGGTGCAGTTCCTGCAGGAGATGAACGCCACGGTCTACCGGCGGGTGCCGGGCGTGGTCACCATCGCGGAGGAGTCCACGTCGTGGCCGGGCGTCACCCGGCCCACCGAGCAGGACGGCCTGGGCTTCGGCTTCAAGTGGAACATGGGCTGGATGAACGACTCGCTGGCCTACCTGGCCAACGACCCGGTGCACCGCTCCTACCACCACGGCGAGATGACCTTCTCGCTCGTCTACGCCTTCTCCGAGAACTACGTGCTGCCCATCAGCCACGACGAGGTCGTGCACGGCAAGGGCTCGCTGCTGCGCAAGATGCCGGGTGACCGCTGGCAACAGCTGGCCAACCTGCGCGCCTACCTGGGCTACATGTGGGCCCACCCCGGCAAGCAGCTGCTCTTCATGGGCGTCGAGCTGGGCCAGGAGTCGGAGTGGGCCGAGGCCCGCGAGCTCGACTGGTGGTTGCTCGACCACCCCGAGCACCGCGGCGTGCACAGCCTGGTGCGCGACCTCAACCGCACCTACGCCGACACCGGCGCGCTGTGGGGTCGCGACAGCTCCCCGGAGGGGTTCATGTGGCTCGACGGCAACGACGCGGGGCGCAACACCTTCTCGTTCGTGCGCCGCGCCCCCGATGAGCCCGACCTGGTGTGCGTCTCGAACTTCTCGGCGGTGCCGCACCACGGCTACCGGCTGGCGCTGCCGGCCACCGGCGAGTGGGACGAGGTGCTCAACACCGACGCCGAGACCTACACCGGCTCGGGGGTGGGCAACTACGGCTCCGTGACCGCGGTCGCAGGTGAGCACGCGGGCCAGCCGGCGCACGCCGACATCTCGGTGCCGCCGCTGGCCACGGTGTGGTTCCGGGCGCGGTCCTGAGCGCGGGGCCGCGCTGGCAGCCGCTGGCTAGGGTGGCAGCGTGACCGACGAGCACCCCACCCTCACCGACGGCACGGTCACGCTGAGGCCGAGCGCCCCTGCCGACCACCCGATGTCGCCGCACGACGGGGCAGCGCTGCTGTTCTCGGTGGTCGTCGACGACGAGGCGGTCGGCAGCCTCGGGGTGGTGCGCAAGGACGCCACCACGGTCTGGCTCGAGGGCGGCCTCGACGACGCCCACCGCGGACGCGGCTACGCCACCCGCGCGCTGCGGGTGCTGGTCGACTGGTCGCTGACCGCCGCGCACGAGGGCGGCCTGGGGGCCACGCGGGTCGAGTCGCGCATCCCGGTCGACGCCGAGGGCGCCCTGCGGGTGGCGACCCGCGCCGGTCTGCGCCGCGAGGGCGTCGAGCGGGTGGTGCCCGGCGAGAGCACCGCCGAGGGGTACGTCGTGCTGGCCCGGCTGGCCACCGACCCGCCGCTGAGCGAGCCCGGGGCGTTCCGGGCGCTGCTCAACTCCTTCCTGCCCCGCAAGCGCGCCATCAGCCAGATGCTGGTGCGCGACCGCGACGGTCGGGTGCTGATGTGCCAGCTGACCTACAAGCAGGACTGGGACCTGCCCGGTGGCGTGGTCGAGGTCGGCGAGTCGCCGCAGCTGGCGGTGGCCCGCGAGGTCACCGAGGAGCTGGCCCTCGAGATCCCCGCCGGCCGTCTGCTCCTCACCGACTGGCTGCCCACCTGGGGCGGCTGGGACGACGCGATCTGCCTGGTCTTCGACGGGGGCGAGCACGACGCCTCGATCACCGAGCAGATCGTCGAGCAGGCGCGCGAGATCCGCAGCGCCCGCTTCTGCACCATGGACGAGGTGCACGAGCACGCGGCCGAGTTCACCGCCCGCCGGGTCGCGGCCGCCCTCGCCAACCTCGACGGTGAGGCTGCGGCGTACACCGAGAGCGGGCGCAGGCACCCCTGACCCGGCCCATTCTTCTCGCCGAGCCGGCCCATACTTCCCGCCCACCCGGCCTGAACTTTCCGCCGGAGGGACTGGGTCGGGTCGGCGCGCGATCCAAGCCGGGTCAGTGCGAGATCCAGGCCGGGTCGGCGTGCGATCCAGGCCGGGTCGGTTGGGTGCGGAGCACCTCGGCGACGACGTCGCTGCCGGCACGGCCCGCGTCGACCACCAGCACACCGGTGCCCGGAGCCAGGTCGCCGTAGCGCGGGCGCAGGTCGCGTCGAGCAGCCGACTGTCGCGGTCCTACGTCGCCCAGCGGCGGGTACTGGGCCGGCCAGGCGTGGGCGGCCAGCACGTCCCCGACCACGTCGAGGTCGGGGAGCCGCCGCCACACCACCCGGCCCGACTCCTGCGGCGCCGGCACCTCAGTCCTCGCCGGGCTCGGCCCCACGCGAGCGCCGCGCCCGCCACAGCATGGAACCACGCAGTGTCAAGGCCGGCAGCCGGGACGCCCGGCCGCGCAGCGGGACGACCACCGCGTCGAGTCGGCGCCGGTCGGGGTAGAGCAGCGTCGAGGGGCTGGCGACGTCCTCGACCGAGCCCGAGTCGATCCACCCGAGCGCCGGGTCGTCGTGGAAGGCCTCCAGCACCGCCACCTCCAGCTGCAGACCCGGCGAGCTCGACGAGAAGGCCTCGTCGAAGGCCGTCTTGACGTGGAAGGCCCCGCCGCCGGCGACGAGCACGCACAGCGCGGCCACGACCGTCTCGCCACCGCGCAGCTCCCACAGCTGGGCACGGCCGGCGGCGCAGGCGCCCACGAAGGTGTCGGTGAAGGCCGCCGCCCGCGCGGACGAGGCCCCCAGTGCTGTGCCCGCCTCGCCCTTCCAGCCGGCGGCCTCGAGCTCCAGGAAGCGGGCCAGCGCCGCCTCCGGGTCCAGGCCACTGCGGTCGACGAGCCTCACCTGGGCGTCGAGCTCGCGCTCGAGCCGGCGGCCCGTCCGCCCGAGCTTGCGGCGCCGCGAGGAGCTCAGCCGCCCGTCGAGGTACGTCGCCTCCGCGCGGTGGTGCACCATCGGGCGCTCGGTCGAGGCCAGCACCACCGGCGCAGCGCCCCGGCGCAGTGCCGCCTCGAGCGCCGCGCGCACCGGCCCGTCGCCCGGCAGCTGCTCGAAGGAGAGCCAGCCGGTCGCGCCCGAGGCCAGCCGGGCCAGCGCGCTCCCCCAGGTCGCCTCGGGGTCGGAGCTGTCGAGCAGCGGGGTCTCGAGGAAGCAGTCGGCGTGGCCCCAGACCCGGTAGGTCGGCACCGGCACCCGGCGGTAGCCCCGCGCGCGCAGCACGGGCAGGGCCAGCTCGAGCCGGCCGGCCCGCTCGACGAGGAGCAGCCCGGCGCCGGCACCGTCGGGCAGGTGCCGCGCGGCAGCCAGCACCGGACCGGGCTCGAGGTACGGGTTGGGCTCGACGGCCCGGCCGGCGAGATCCTCCCACGCCTCCCGCAGCCGCGGGTCGACCGCGCTCAGCGGCACCAGGCGAGCGCGCCGCCGTGCCTGCTCAGTCATCGCTCCCCCGACCTCGCCTCCGACCTCGCCTCCGTTCAGGCAGACGTTCGCGCAGCACCGCCAGCAGCGGACCGGGGTCGCGCAGGTCGGCGTGCGGGTGCACGGCCCCGGGCGCGTGGGCCAGGGTGGAGGCCAGGTCGCCCAGCAGACCGCCGCGCCGCTCGCGACGGGCCCGCGCCACGTCCTCGAAGAACGACTGGAACCGCACTCCCGTCCGGCCGGGCCCGACCGGGGAGACGTCGTCGCCGAGCGCCGCGCGCGCCCACAGGTCCGGCAGGGGCACGCCGCTGCCCACGGCCAGCGCGAGGCTGCCGTAGAAGCGTCCGTTGAGGTCGATCAGCCGGGGTGGTCGGTCCGGTGCCGACATGAACTGCAGGTTGGCCAGGCCCCACCAGCCCATCTCGTCGAGCAACCTGCGCACCCCGTCGAGCAGCTCGGGGTCGACGGGCACGGTGACTGCGCGGCAGCTGGTGAGGCGGCCGGAGAGCCGCGGGCTCCACTGCTGCACCGCGCCGAGCAGCCGGCCCTGCTGGTCGACCACGACGCTGAGGGCGCAGAGACGGCCGTCGACGACCTCCTGCAGCAGCGGTCCCCCACCGGCGGCGGCCATCCGGTCGGCGACCTGCCGGGCCTCGTCGCGCCCGGCGCAGACGCGGGCCATCAGGTGCCGGGCGCTGCCGCCGGCGGCGGGGTCCCAGTGCAGGCGGGCCTTGACCACCACCGGGCCGTCGACCGCCGCCAGCGCCGCGGCCGTCGCGGTCTCGGTGCGCGGCACGGCCAGCCCGACGCGGCCGGCCGCCTCGACCAGGGCGAGCTTGTCGATGGCGCGCACGACGTCGGCGTGCGCGGCGTACGGCACGACACAGCCGATCTCGTCGCGACGGGCCGAGAGCAGCAGCACCTCGATGTCGTCGGCCCCGAAGACGATGTCGTAGCCGTGCTCGGCCACCAGCGTGGCGACGGCGGTCACGAAGGCGTCGGGGTCACGTTCGGGCGCCGGCACGGAGAAGTCGCGGTGCACGGCGCGCGAGTGGGTCAGCGCACCGTGCGCGGAGGCCACCCCGACCTCCCAGCCGGCAGCGCGCAGCGACCGCGCGGCGGCCAGCACGTGCACCCCGCCGCTGTGCACGATGAGGGCACGGGGCGCGCCCGGACCGGACGCTCCGTTCCGACCTGAGGAGGGGAGCACGCCCGCATCCTCCCAGAAGCCCCACCACCCGGTCGGGATCGAGCCTCACCTTGACCGTTCCCCAGGTCCTGCGCGTCCTGCTCGAGGACCCACGCACGGATCGCCACGGCGACGAGCACGGCGAGGCCTCCGGGCCTGGCGAGCGGCACCGTGCATCCCATCCCTGGCGTCTCGAGGGCACCGGCAGTTTCGATTCGCGCTGGGAGGAGGTCGATGCCGCTCGCCCTGGACCGGGCCACTGGAGGGAGGAGCACACCCGACATCCAGCTGAGATCCAAGCCGGGTCAGCGCGAAGTACGGGCCGGGTCGGCGTGCGATTCAGGCCGGGTCGGCGCGAGACGTGGGCCGGGTCAGGAGGTCGCGCGCGAGGACCGTGGCGCCGACGACGGCGGCCGGCATCACCGCGACCGCGCCCAGCGGCACCAGGAAGCAGGCCTGGGTCGCGACCCCGAAGCCCAGCACCCGCGCCCGCTGGCCCCGCAGGACCGTGCGCCGGGCGACGCGGTCGAGCCCGCGCGCCTCGAGCGGGCGGGCCAGCAGCTCGCCGGCCAGCAGCCACCCCGAGACACCGAGCCCCGCCACCGCCCCGACCACGGCGCCGACGACCGGCAGCAGCCCGACCAGCAGCACGCCGACGGCGGTGGCCAGGCCGAGCGCCAGCAGCACCAGCGAGTCGACCGCGGAGCGCCAGGCGGAGAGCCCCGACGTCGGCACCGGCCCGCCCAGTGCTGCCTCGGTCTCGCGCCAGATCCGGGCGTAGAAGGGGTCGCCGACGAACAGGGTCAGGGCCGTGAAGGTCACCGAGGCCAGCAGCAGGAAGCCGATCACGACCAGCAACCCCAGCCCGGCACGCAGGACCCCGCGCACCGTCTCGGCCCAGTCGTCGGCGAAGGGCGTCGTCCAGGCCACCAGGTCGCCGAGGTTGACCAGCAGCGCGACCAGGGCGCCGAGGACCACCAGCGCGACCAGCAGCGCCGGCACCGCGCCCAGCAGCATCAGGCGCGGCCGGCGACGCCAGGTGCCCAGCCCCCGCCCGACGTACGCCGCCCCGGCGACGGCGTCGAGGAGGGCCACCGGCTCAGAACAGCGCGGACGCGAGGTTGCCGCGCCCGCGCAGCACCCGCTCGTCGTCGTTGCCGACGGCGGCGAAGAGACCCAGCAGGTGCTCGCGGGCCCTGGTGCGGTCGTCGCCGCTGGTGCGGCGCACCAGGTCGACGAGCCGGTTGAAGGCGTCCTCGACGTGGCCGCCGGCCAGGTCGAGGTCGGCGCACAGCGTCTGCGCGTCGACGTCGTCGGGGTCCGCCGCCGCGGCGGCGCGGGCCGCGTTCAGGTCGACGCCCTGGGTGCGCTGCATGACCTTCGCGATCGCGAGGCCGGCGACGGCCTCGGCGTCGGCGGGGTTGGCGTCGACCAGCTTCTGGTACTCCGCGACCGCGGCGTCGATGTCGCCCGAGCCGAGCGCGTCCTGGGCGGCGGCGTAGCGCGGGTCGACCTGCTCGGCCTCGTCCTCGTCGCCGGCCGGGGCGCCCGACCGCGGCTGGTGCCGCCCGGTCATCCCCTGCGTGGTGAGCTGCTGGACGACCTGGGTGAGCGCGCCACGCAGCTCCTCGAGCGGCACGACGTCCTGGAGCAACGGCGCGGGGCGACCCTCGAGGACGGCCACGACGTAGGGCAGCGACTGCACCTGCACCGCCTGGGCGATCTGCGGGGAGGTGTCGACATCGACCAGGCCGACCAGGAAGCGGCCGTCGAACTCGTCGGCCAGGGCGGCGAGGTCGTCGGCCATCTGGCCGCTCTCGGGCAGCTGGGTGCGTGAGTAGAAGGCCAGCAGCACCGGCGCGGTCATCGACGCCTCGATGGTGGTCTGGAAGTTCTGCTCGTCGACCTGCACGGCGTAGGCGCCGGTACCTCCGGCGGCCGGGGCACCGGGGGTGGGAGCCCCGGGCGCCCCGGGCGCACCAGGGGCGGGGGGTGCCTGGGCCGGGCGCTTCAGCGCGGAGAGGTCGATCGCACCGGGACGGGAGAACGGCTGCTGCGTCATGTCCCCCATGCTAGGGATCCTCGAGCGCGTCGCGAGGACCGGTCCGGCCGATGCCTCGACGCGAGGCCTGGAGAGGGCGCACGCTCGTAGGCATGCTCCGCGTGCGGGTCCTCGGAGAGCGCAGCGCCGTCGACGACGTGACCGGCGAGGTGCTCACCCGCTCGGCGCGCACGATCGCGCTGGTCGCCTACCTCGCACTGCACCGGGGCACCCCCCAGCCCCGGGTCCGGATCGCCGAGGCGTTCTGGCCCGACTCGGCCCAGCAGCAGTCGATGACCAACCTGCGTCGCGAGCTGCACCAGCTGCGGCGACTGCCTGGCGCAGGCGACGCCGTGGTGGTGACAGGCACCGACCTGACCTGGGTGGGCGACCGCGAGGTGGGCGTCGACCTGGTGGAGCACCTGACCGCCCGCGACCACGCTCTCGACCACGCGGGGAGCGACCCGGACGCCCTCCTGGAGCACGGTGAGCGGGCGCTGGCGGCGTACGGCGGCGACCTGCTGCCGGGCCTCCACGACGAGTGGGTGCTGGCCCAGCGTGCGGACCTGGTCGAGGGCGCCCGCGAGCTGTGCGGCGTGCTGGCCGTGGCTGCAGGTGCCGCGCGGCGGTGGGACCTGGCCGTGCGGGCGGCCCGGCGGCGGGTCGCCCTGGACCCGCTCGACGAGACGGCGCACCGCGACCTGATGCACCTGCAGGCCGCGCAGGGCGACCGGGCCGGGGCGCTGAGCACCTACCACCGCTGCGCCGACGTGCTCGAGGAGCAGCTGGGGGTCGCGCCCGACCCGGCCACCCGCGAGCTGCGCGACGCTCTGGTGAGCAGGGGCCAGGACGCGTCCGCGCCGCAGGAGCCCCGGCCGGCTGCAGCACCCGTGCCCGCTGGCCCGATGAGACTGAGGGGGCTGGTGGGACTGGTGGGCCGAGACGAGGAGCTCGCCTGGCTCGAGCGGGCGCTCGACGACGTCGAACGCGGCGGCGTGCGCACCGTGCTGGTCACCGGCGAGCCCGGGGTGGGCAAGACCCGGCTGGTCGCGGACCTGGCCCACGGCGCCGGCGTCGACGGCGCCTGCGTGGCGATCGCCCAGTGCTACGCCGGTCTCGACCCGCTGCCCCTGGCACCGGTCGCCCAGTGGCTCGGCGAGCCCGCGCTCGAACGGTGGCTCGAGGCGCTGCCCGCCCGCTGGCGCCTGGAGGTCGACCGGCTGCTCCCCGGTGGCGGCGGCGCGACCACCGGGGGTGACACCCGCGGCGTGGTCGACACCTGGCGGCGCCACCACTTCTTCCGCGGGCTGGCCGAGGCCCTGCGTCCACCGGGACGACCGGTGGTGCTGGTCCTGGAGAACGCGCAGTGGTGCGACCTGGAGACCCTCGACCTGCTGGGCTTCCTGCGCAGCCTCGAGCCCCGCCGCCCGCTCCTGCTCGTGCTCACCTCGCGCAGCGGCGACCCCACCGCCGACCGCGCCCTCGACGGGTGGGTACGCCGCGCCCGCGCGGTGGCCCCCGTGCGCGAGCTGGCGCTGCGTCCGCTGACCCCGGGCGCCAGCGCCGCCCTGCTGCGGCAGCTGTGTCCGCAGGCCGGCGCCGAGCAGGCTCGGCTGCTCCACAGCGTCACCGGGGGCTTCCCGCTGCACCTGGTCGAGGCGGTGCGCCGGGATCCGGGGCTGGCTCGGCTGCACGCCGCCTCGCCGGACCTGGCCGCGCTGCTGCGGGGCCGCTTCGACGACCTCCCCCCCGACTGCCGTGCCGTCGTCGATCTCGCCTCCGCGGTGGGCCGCGACTTCCGGCTCGACCTGCTGCGGGCGTCGTGCGACCTGTCCCCCGAGGCGGTGGTCCGAGCCGTCGACGAGCTGTGGCGGCTGCGCGTCCTCTCGGTGCACCGCGAGCGCTACGACTTCTCCCACGACCTGCTGCGGCAGGCGGCGTACGAGCAGCTGACACCGGCGGCGCGCTGGCTGCTGCACCACCGGCTCGCCGCTGGGCTCGAGGAGCTGCACGCGGGCGACCTCGACCCGGTGGCCGACCAGCTGGCCGACCAGTACGCCCGGGCCGGCTCGACGCAGCGCGCCTGCGAGCTCTACGAGCGGGCGGCCCTGCTGGCCGACTCCGTCTTCGCCCACGCCGACGCGGCCCGCCTGCACCGTCGCACGCTGCGGCTGCTGGCCGACCTGACCCCGAGCCCGGGCCGGGACCGACGCGAGCTGCAGGCGCTGTCGGGCCTGGCGCGCGCGCTCAACGCCTCGCGCGGCTACTCCGACCCCGAGCTCGCTGCGACGCTCACCCGCGCCGTCGATCTGGGCGAGCGCGCCGGCCTGGTGGGCGCCACCATGGACGCCCTGGTGGGGCTGTGGGCCGCCCGCTTCGTGCAGGGCGACATCCCCCGCGCCCACACGATCGCCCTGCGTGCCCTGGACCTGAGCGAGACGCCCGGCGGACCGGATCCGACGTCCGACCTGCTGCGCTCGCAGGCCCACTTCGCCTGCGCCGGCTCGCTGCTCTCCCTGGGAGGCGCGGCGGACTCCCTGCAGCACTTCGAGCGCGCCACCGCCCTGGCGGCCGACGAGGCGTCACTGAGCATCGGCAGCCATCCCACGGTGCACGCCCACGCCTGGTCGGCCCACGCCCACTGGCTGCTCGGCGACCCGGTGACCGCGCAGCGGCACGCCGAGGAGGCGGTCGAGCGCGCTCGGGCCCTCGCCCACCCCTACAGCCTGGCCATCGCGCTGGGGTATGCCGCCCTCACCCAGCAGCTGCTCGGCGACACCGCTCGGCTCGCTGCCTGCACCGACGAGCTGGCGGCCCTGAGCCGGCGGCACGGCTTCGCCTACTACGCCGATTGGGGCGAGCTGCTGGCGGGTTGGAGCGCCGACAGCAGCGCCGGGACGGCTCGCATGGAGCGCGCCGTCGCCCGGCTGCGTCGGGCCGGGGCCTTCACCCGGATGCCCTACTGGCTCGAGCTGCTGGCCCAGCGCACCAGCGACCCGGTCCGGGTGGTGGCGCTGCTCGACGCCGCCACCGTCAGCGCGCGCACCCACCACGACGTCTGGTGGCTGCCGGAGGTGCTGCGTCGCCGGGCCCGACTGCTGCCGCCCTCGGCGGGGGCCGCCATGCTCGAGCAGGCCGTGGCCATGGCCCGCGATCACGGCAGCGTGACGCTGCTCCGACGCTGCTGCGACGACCTCGAGGCGACCCGAACGCTGGCTGAACGCCTCGCTCCCTAGCGTCGGTCGGCGACGGACAACGTCTCCCGTCCACCACCGACCCAGGAGCCCTGCCATGACCACGACCGCACCCACCAGTCCCGGCACCCACGCCACGGGGCCCCTGCCCTGGGAGGAGCTGGCAGCGCTGCTGCACGGCCCGCTCGTGCTGCCCGGTGACGACGACTACGACCGGGCCCGCGCGGTCTACAACGCCATGATCGACCGCCGACCGGCGGCGCTCGCGCGCTGCCGCGACACCGTCGACGTGGTGGCGGCGGTCGGCTTCGCCCGCGAGCACGGCCTCGACCTCGCTGTCCGGGGCGGCGGCCACAACGCCGGCGGGCTGGGGGTCTGGGACGACGCCCTGGTCGTCGACCTGTCCTTGATGCGCTCGGTGCGCGTCGACCCGACCGCGGCCACCGTGCGCGTCGACGGCGGGTGCACGTGGCAGGACGTCGACCACGCCACCGTCGGCTTCGGCCTGGCCACGCCCGCGGGGTTCCTCAGCTCGACCGGGGTGGGCGGTCTGACGCTGGGCGGTGGCGTCGGCTACCTGAGCCGCCGCTACGGCCTCACCGTCGACAGCCTGCTCTCGGCCGACGTGGTCCTCGCCGACGGTCGCCTGGTGACCACCGACGCCGACCACCATCCCGACCTGTTCTGGGCGCTGCGCGGGGGCGGCGGCAACTTCGGGGTCGTCACCTCCTTCGAGTTCCGCTGCCACCCGGTGGGCGAGGGCGGCGTCGTGATCGGCGGGCCGGTGCTCTACGACATCGGCGACACCCCCGAGGTGCTGCGGTGGTACCGCGAGCTGCTGCCCTCGCTGCCCGAGGAGCTCAGCGGCTGGTTCGGGGTGCTGACCATCCCGCCCGCCGCCCCCTTCCCCGAGGAGCTCTGGGGCCGCAAGGCGTGCGGCATCGTCTGGTGCTACACGGGCCCGCACGACCGGGCCGACGAGCTGCTCGACCCCCTCCGCTCCTTCGGCCGCCCGTTGGTCGTGGGGATGCACGAGATGCCCTTCAACGTGCTCCAGTCGGCCTTCAACGCCCTCTACCCCGCGGGGCTGCAGTGGTACTGGCGCGCCGACATGTACGAGTCCATCAGCGACGAGGCCGTCGACGTGCACAGCCGGTTCGGCGAGGCGCTGCCCACGGGGCACTCCACGATGCACCTGTACCCGGTCGACGGGGCGGCTGCTCGGGTGCCGCAGGACGCCACGGCCTTCGCCTACCGCTCCGGCGGCTGGGCCGGGGTGATGGTGGGCGTCAGCCCCGACCCCGCGGACAACCCGGCGATGACGGAGTGGGCCAGGAGCTACTGGTCCGAGCTGCACCCCACCTCGGCCGGCGGGGCCTACGTCAACTTCATGATGGACGAGGGCGAGGACCGGGTGCGGGCCGCCTACCGCGGCAACTACGCCCGCCTGGTGCAGGTCAAGGCGGCCTACGACCCGACCAACTTCTTCCACGTCAACCAGAACATCCGGCCCGCCTGAGCCGGCCCGAGGCCGCACGGCGGCGTACGGGTGATCAGTCGGTGAACGCCGAGAGCAGCCCGTCGGCCGCGGTGTAGGGGTCGGTGCGCCCCTCGGCGACCGCGACGGCGAGCTCGTCGAGCTCCTCGCGACCGCCGACGTCGGCCCAGCGCCGGCGCAGGGTCGTGACGGCGATCGCCTCGACCTCGACCCGCGCCCGCCGGGTACGCCGCCGCCCCAGGGCGCCGGTGCGCACCGACCACTCGCGGTGCCGGTCGAGCTCGGCGACGACCTCGTCGACGCCCTGGCCGGTCTGCGCCACGGTCTTGACGATGCCGGGTCGCCAGGCGTCGGCGGCCCGCTCACCCAGCGAGAGCATCGAGCGCAGGTCGCGGCGCACCCGGTCGGCGCCCTCGCGGTCGGCCTTGTTGACGACGAAGACGTCGCCGATCTCGAGGATGCCGGCCTTGGCGGCCTGGATGCCGTCGCCCATGCCGGGGGCCAGCAGCACGATGGTGGTGTCGGCGGCCGCGGCCACCTCGACCTCGCTCTGTCCCACGCCCACGGTCTCGACCAGCACCACGTCGAAGCCGGAGGCGTCGAGCACGCGGACGGCCTGCGGGGTGCTCCAGGCGAGCCCGCCCAGGTGCCCGCGCGAGGCCATCGAGCGGATGTAGACGCCGTCGTCGGAGGCGTGGTCCTGCATCCGGATGCGGTCGCCGAGCAGCGCGCCGCCGGAGAACGGCGAGGACGGGTCGACGGCCAGCACACCCACCCGCTTGCCGGTGGCGCGCAGGGCGCCGACCAGGGCGTTGGTGGAGGTCGACTTGCCGACGCCGGGCGAGCCGGTGATGCCCACGACCTGGGCGTGGCCGGTGTGCGGGGCCAGCGCCGCCATCACCTCGCGCAGCGCCGGGGACTCGTCCTCGACCAGCGAGATCAGCCGTGCCACGGCCCGGACCTCGCCGGCGCGGGCGCGCTCGACGAGGTCCGGGACGAGGTGGTCAGCTCGTCGGGACACGCACGATCAGGGCGTCGCCCTGGCCGCCGCCGCCGCAGAGGGCGGCCGCACCGACACCGCCGCCGCGGCGCTTCAGCTCGAGGGCCAGGTGCAGCACCACGCGGGCGCCGGACATGCCCACCGGGTGGCCCAGCGCGATCGCGCCGCCGTTGACGTTGACGTTGGCCTCGTCGATGCCCAGGCTGCGCGCCGACTCGATGCCCACGGCTGCGAACGCCTCGTTGAACTCGACCAGGTCGAGGTCGGCGGGAGCGATGCCCTCCTTCTCGCAGGCCTTGGCGGTGGCGTTGGCGGGCTGCATCTGCAGCGTGGAGTCGGGCCCGGCGACCATGCCGTGGGCGCCGATCTCGGCGAGCCAGGTCAGGCCGAGCTCCTCGGCCTTGGCCTTGCTCATCACGACCACGGCGCAGGCGCCGTCGGAGATCTGCGAGGCCGAGCCGGCGGTGATGGTGCCGTCCTTCGCGAAGGCGGCACGCAGCTTGCCCAGCGACTCGGCGGTGGTCTCGCCGCGCACGCCCTCGTCCTGCGAGATCACGACCGGGTCGCCCTTGCGCTGTGGGATCTCGACCGGCACCACCTCGTCGTCGAAGACGCCGTTCTTCCAGGCCTCGGCGGCGCGCTGGTGCGAGCGGGCCGAGAACTCGTCCTGCTCCTCGCGGGTCAGGTTGGTGCCCTGGGCGTTGCACTGCTCGGTGAGCCCGCCCATGGCCTGCTGGGTGGCCTGGTCGAAGAGGGCGTCGTAGGCCATCGAGTCGACGAGCGAGACATCGCCGTACTTGAAGCCCTCCCGCGACTTCGGCAGCACGTGCGGGGCGTTGGTCATCGACTCCATGCCGCCGGCCACGATGATGTCGGCCTCGCCGGCGCGGATCATCTGGTCGGCGCTCGCGATGGCGTTCAGGCCCGAGAGGCAGACCTTGTTGACGGTGATCGAGGGGACGCTGGCGGGCAGCCCGGCCAGCAGCCCGGCGGTGCGGGCGGGGTTCTGGCCGGCACCGGCCAGGATCACCTGGCCCATGATCAGGTAGTCGACCTGGTCGCCGGTGACACCGGCCTTCTCGAGAGCGCCCTTGATGGCCACGCCACCGAGGTCGGCGGCGGTCTGGCTCTTCAGCCCGCCGAGCAGGCGGCCGATCGGGGTGCGAGCCCCCGCGACGATGACGGTTCCGGACATGTTTCCTCCAAGGACGACGGCTGCGGGCGGGTCGGCAGTGGTGCGGACCACGCCTCGTCCCGACGATACCGACGAGTCACTTCGGTGGGTACCGGCCACCGAGCACCGGTCGTGAGGTACACGTCACAACTGCACCGGGACCGTTGTCGCGGAGCGGTGCGGCGTACGACCATGCTCGCCATGACCTCCTCCCCTGCTCCGAGCCCGGGCCACAGCGACGGCCCCCTGGGCGTGCCCGGCCACCTGTTCACCGCCATCGACCACGTCGGCATGGCCGTGCCCGACCTCGACGAGGCGATCGCGTTCTACCGCGACACCTTCGGCATGCGGCTGGCCCACGAGGAGGTCAACGAGGAGCAGGGCGTGCGCGAGGCGATGATGGCCGTGGGCGACTCGACCTCCCACGTGCAGCTGCTCGCCCCGCTGTCGCCCGAGTCGACGATCGCGAAGTTCATCGATCGCAACGGCCCCGGCTGCCAGCAGGTCGCCTACCGCGTCACCGACGTCGAGGCCGTCAGCGCGCTGCTGCGCGAGCGCGGCCTCCGGATGCTCTACGACGAGCCCCGCCGCGGCACCTCCGACAGCCGGATCAACTTCGTGCACCCCAAGGACGCCGGCGGCGTGCTCGTCGAGATCGTCGAACCCGCGGCCTCCCACTGACCCGTCACTGAGCCGTGGGTCACACGGGGTCGACCCCGTGGTTACCCAGCAGTAATCTTCGCGACCAAGACCTCGCAGCGCCCCGTCCAACCCACCAGGAGCCCACGTGCAGCACATCCTCGACGCGATCATGGCGGGCGACACCGCCCCCGACGACTTCGCGAACCTCGACCTGCCCGAGTCCTACCGCGCCGTGACGGTGCACGAGGACGAGGTCGACATGTTCGAGGGCCTCGCCACCCGCGACAAGGACCCCCGCAAGTCGCTGCACGTCGAGGACGTCGCACTGCCCGAGCTCGGGCCGGGCGAGGCGTACGTCGCGGTGATGGCCTCGGCGATCAACTACAACACCGTGTGGACCTCGATCTTCGAGCCCGTCTCCACCTTCGGCTTCCTCAAGCGCTACGGCCGCCTCTCCGAGCTGACCAAGCGCCACGACCTGCCCTACCACGTGGTCGGCTCCGACCTGGCCGGCGTGGTGCTGCAGACCGGCCCCGGCGTGACGAAGTGGAAGCCCGGCACCGAGGTCGTGGCCCACTGCCTGTCCGTCGAGCTCGAGGACGCCGAGGGCCACGACGACTCGATGATGGACCCGCAGCAGCGCATCTGGGGCTTCGAGACCAACTTCGGCGGCCTGGCCCACATCGCGCTGGTCAAGTCCAACCAGCTGATGCCCAAGCCCGCCCACCTCACCTGGGAGGAGGCCGCCTCGCCGGGCCTGGTGAACTCCACCGCCTACCGCCAGCTGGTCTCCCGCAACGCCGGGCAGATGAAGCAGGGCGACAACGTGCTGATCTGGGGCGCCTCGGGCGGTCTCGGCGGCTTCGCCACCCAGTACGCCCTCAACGGCGGCGCCGTCCCGATCTGCGTGGTCTCCAACGAGGAGAAGGCCAAGATCGCCCGCTCGATGGGCGCCGAGCTGATCATCAACCGCTCCGAGGAGGACTACCGGTTCTGGAAGGACGAGCACACCCAGGACCCCCAGGAGTGGAAGCGCTTCGGCGCCAAGATCCGTGAGCTCACCGGCGGCGAGGACATCGACATCGTCTTCGAGCACCCCGGTCGCGAGACCTTCGGCGCCTCGGTCTACGTCACCCGCAAGGGTGGCACCATCACCACCTGTGCCTCGACCACGGGCTACATGCACGAGTACGACAACCGCTACCTGTGGATGAACCTCAAGCGGATCGTCTCCAGCCACTTCGCCAACTACCGCGAGTCGTGGGAGGCCAACCGTCTGGTGGCCAAGGGGATGATCCACCCGACCCTGTCGCGGACGTACTCGATGGACGAGGTCGGCCAGGCCTCCCTCGACGTGCACCACAACCTGCACCAGGGCAAGGTCGGCGTGCTGTGCCTGGCGCCCGAGGAGGGCCTGGGGGTGCGCGACCACGAGATGCGCGAGAAGCACCTCGACGCGATCAACCGCTTCCGCGGGGTCTGACCCGCACCGCTCCCCGCACCTGCGGCGACCCGTCTGCAGCTCCCTGCAGGCGGGTCGTCGCGTCATGTCCGCTCCCGCGCGGGCAGGCCCTGGTGGACTCACAGCGGCTTCTCAGGCGAGTCGGGGGTGGCGTGGTGTGATCTGGGGCCCGGATCGGCCAAGATGAGCACCGGGAGCACGCCGACTCGGGCGCGCGACACCGGTTCTTCCCCCAGCGCTGCAAGAAGGGTTTTTTCTCGATGAGCGACCAGGGCCTGTCCATCTTCGACGACGAGCCGGAGCGCCCCGCGGGCGACGGCGACAAGACCCAGGTGATCCCCACCGCCGCCGGCGGTGCCGCCGGGTCCTCCGGCGCCAAGGCGACACCGCCGAGCGGCGCCACGACCCCGCGCGGCGCCGCCGCCGGTGGAGCGGCGCCCGGTGGCAGCAGCCGCGGGAGCACCGAGACGCCGACGTTCCCGACGGTGCGCCGCGGTGGGTACGACGCCTCCGCGGTCGACACCAAGGTGCGCCAGCTGGTCGGCGAGAAGAGCGGGCTCTCCAGCGCGCTCGCCGAGTCCGAGCGCAAGGTGGCCGAGCTGCAGCGCGAGGTCGGCGCGGCGCGCGAGGAGCTCGCCGAGAGCGAGCGGCCGTCGTACGCCGGGCTGGGCGGGCGGGCCAGCTCGATGCTGAGCCTGGCCGAGGAGGAGGCCGCCGAGATCCGCGACACCGCCGAGCGCGACAGCGAGGAGATCCGGGGCCAGGCCACCCGCGACGCCCAGGCGATCCGCGCCGACGCCGCCCGCGAGGCCGAGGACATGCGGATGGTGCAGCTCAAGGAGCTCGAGGAGCACCGCACCCGCATCCTCGCCGACGCCGAGCAGGAGCTGAGCCTGGCCCGCAGCGAGGCCGCCGACGTGCTGGCTGCCGCGCGCCGCGAGTCCGACCAGCTGCGCCTGGCCGCCGAGCAGGAGTCGACCGAGATGCGCACCTCGGCCCAGCGCGCGGTCGAGCAGGCCCGCGCCGCCGCCGACCGCGAGGTCCAGGAGGCCCGTCGCACGCTGGCGGTGGAGAAGGAGCGCCTGGCCCGCGAGGCCAGCGACCACCACAACACCGCGATGGCCGAGACGCAGCGGCTGGTCGCCGAGGCCGAGCAGCGCGCGAGCTCGGCCGAGGAGCGGGCGGCGCAGGCCACGGCCCGGGCCACCCAGCACCGCGAGCAGGTCACCAAGGAGGCCGAGGCCCTGCTGGGCCGCGCGCGTCGCGAGGCCGAGCAGATCGTGGTCTCGGCGCGCACCCAGTCGGAGTCGATCAGCTCGACCAGCAACGCCGAGGCCGAGCGTGAGCTGGCCAAGATCCGGGCCGAGGTCGAACGGCTGCGCAAGCGCCGCGACGGCATCACCGCCCAGCTGGCCTCGCTGGCCGACCTGGTCAACGCCTTCGGCGACGACGAGGAGACCAAGGCAGACGGCCCCGCCTCGTGAGCGGGGCACGCGCCGAGGAGGTCGCCGACGAGCCGGAGACCCCCGCCGACGAGGTCTCCGGGGAACCCGGGGCGGCCGAGGACTCCGGACCGAAGCCCGGCGACCGCGAGGACCTGGGCACGCCCGGGCCTCCGCTCGACCGGCGCGCGCCGTTCTACCTCGGCTTCTTCGGCGGTCTCGGCGCGCTGACGGCGTGGTGGCTGGGCTCGACGCTGCTCTCGATCAGCAGCACCCTGCTCCTCGTCGTGGTCTCGCTGTTCCTGGCCGCCGGCCTGCACCCTGCGGTCGAGGCGCTGGTGCGCCGCGGCCTGCGGCGCTCGCTGGCGGTGCTCACCGTCATCGTGGCGTTCCTGGTCGCGGTGGGGCTGTTCACGGTGGCCATCGTGCCGGTGATCACCGACCAGGTGGCGGCCCTCACCGAGAGCGCTCCCGGCTGGTTCGACCAGCTGCAGCGCAACGAGCGGGTCCAGCAGCTCAACGAGGAGTACCAGGTCCTCGACAAGGCCCGCGACTACCTCAGTGGCGGCGACTTCGTCGGCAGCCTCTTCGGCGGTGCGCTCGGCATCGGCCTGGCGGTGCTGGGCGCGCTCTTCAACGCCTTCATCATCATCGTGCTGACCCTCTACTTCCTGGCCTCGATGCACTCCACCAAGGCCGCGCTCTACCAGCTGGCCCCCGCCTCGCGCCGCGAGCGCGTCGCCAAGCTGGGCGACCGGGTCCTGGCCGGCGTGGGCGGCTACGTCTCCGGCGCCTTCGTGGTGGCCCTGGCCGCCGGGTTGTCCTCGCTGGTCTTCCTGTTCATCGTGGGCCTGGGCGAGTACGCCGTCGCACTGGCCTTCGTCGTGGCGCTGCTCGACGTGATCCCGATGATCGGCGCCACGATCGGCGCGGTGATCGTCACGGCCATCGGCTTCGCCACCGATCCGTCCATCGGCCTGGCCTGCCTGATCTTCTACGTGGTCTACCAACAGCTCGAGAACTACGTGATCTACCCGCGGGTGATGTCGCACTCGGTCGACCTGCCCGGTGCGGTCATCGTGATCGCGGCGCTGGTGGGCGCGGCCCTGCTCGGCGTCGTGGGTGCACTGCTGGCCATCCCGACCGCCGCAGCGATCCTGATGCTGGTCCGCGAGGTCTTCGTCCGCCGCCAGGACACCGCGTAGCCGCGAGCCGGCGCCAGTTCCGGCCCGGTCGGGCTCAGGCGCCGGGGTAGATCCGGTAGCCCTGCATGCGGGTGTGGCTGAAGGACTCGTAGAGGCCGGTGGCGGTGTCGGTGATCAGGTCCATCCGCAGCGTCCCGGTGGCCTGGAAGGTCGCGACCACCAGCAGTCGGGCGATGCCGCGGCCACGATGGTCGGGGTGCACGGCCACGAAGCCGAGGTGCGACTGCAGCACCCCGTCCCCCAGCGCCTGCGCCCAGCCGACCAGCACGCCGTCGACCTCGGCGACGTACGCCGCCGCGCCCGGTGCGGTGCAGACCCGGTGCACGACCTCGGCGTCGGTCAGCGACGGCCACTGCACGGTGGTGGAGAGCCGGGCGATGGCCCGGGCGTCGCGGCGGTCCTGGTCACGGTAGGGGCGGATGTCGGCGGTCGCCATGGCAGGCAGGGTATGCCCGACTCCGACCTCAGTCCTGGTCGGTGGGCCACATCTCGACCGCCCGGAACGGGTAGCCGTCCTGGCCGAGAGCCTCGCAGCTGGAACTCGACCTCCTCCCCCCAACCGAAGCACCCGGTAGCCGGCCACGGCGACGGACGAGCAGTGGGTCCAGCACCCACCGGGGTGGCCGCGGAGTCGATGACTCCCCATCCTCCGCCTTCGTCCCACTCCCCCGAATCGCACGGGCTCAGTCGCCGTGACGTCTGCGGTCATGAGTCGGATCCTGTCAGCAGCGAGCGGTGGACGGCACGCGCGAATAGGTCAGCGAGGGGCTACGGCGGTGCTGCGCCGATCACGCCGGGCAGCGTGGTCTGCAGGTGGGCACGCAGCTGGTTGGCCATCGCGACCCGGGCGTGCACCAGATCCTGCCGAGCGCGCACGGCCATCCGCAGGGAGATCGTCTGCTCGCTATCGCGGGTCAGGGGGCGCAACCGGGCGCGGTCGGTGCGGGCGCTCGCTCCGACACCGCCCGATCGGACGCTGGAACCGAGTTTGAGCCGCTACCGTCCAACCCGACCCACCCCCCGGAGGAGTTGATTATGCGCATCGTCAGCCCGTGGTTAGCAGTCTTGCTTGTCCTCATAGCACTGTGGCCCACCGTCTGCGTGTCCTCCGAAACCGGCCCGACCAGTTGTCAGAGTGCCGTTCTCCCCTTGCCCTGGGGCGAGAGTGCTGACACCTGGGGAATCGTCGTGGCCAGTGTCGCTGCCGTGCTGACGTACTTCGCCGTTCGGCACCTGCTGCAACGCACCGCGAGCCGCGACGTCTGAGGGTCAAACGACATCCCACAGCATCACGTGCATAACAAGCATGACCGATCGTTCAGCGCAGATCCGGTCGTGTCCGACGCGCCGACTCCGGTGACGTAGCGTCCGTTGCATGAAGCGGGTCGCACCCTTCACGGTCGTCACGGTGTTCATCGCGGTTGCCGTTGCTGAATCGCCCCCCGACGTGCATTACCCGGACGTTCCCCACGTACGCCTCCACATTCATCGGCCGTCCGACGGCGCTATCGTTGCGGCCCGCTCATGGAGTCATGGCCCGACCGACACCCCTGCCGCAAGGCTGGTAGGCCGGAACCGACCGTTCCAACTGGCGCGTCGCCGCGGACGTGAGGTCAGGCAGCGCCCGAGAAGTTCTCCACAGATCGTCGAACTGGTGTTCCCATCGGGCTCCCGGGTTGGGAGAATCAGGGGTATGAGGCTGCTCCAGAACCCCACCAGCGACCGGGTCCCCGACCCCGGTGCCGGGATGCCCGCCAGCGGCCTCCCCGCCCTCGAACCGGTCCCTGATGCGGGGCCCGTGGCGCAGGCGGTCGCCACCGCTCGCGCCGCGATGGCCGCCGCCCGGTCCCACGACCTCACCGACCAGCCGGTCGAGGACCTCGCCGGTCTGGTGCGGGCACTCTCCGCGCTCGAGGCCGAGGCCTCCGCGTTGATGGGCGACGTGCTGGGTGAGGCCGAGCGCCGCCAGGTCGCCGATGCTGAGGCCGCCACCGGCACCGACGCCTGGGCCGCCGCGCTGACCGGGCAGTCGCGCGAGGTCCTCGCCGGCGGCGCCCGCATCGCTGAGCTGCTGCGACCGAAGTACCACCACGCCCGCGAGGCCTACGCGGTCGGTGCGATCACCACCCGCCAGGTCCGCGTCATCGTCGCCGCCGCCGAGCAGGCACCCCTCGAGACCACTCCAGAGCAGCTCGCCGCTGCCGAGGAGGTCCTGGTCAACAAGGCCACCGGCATCGGCACCCGGTCGGGGCGCCCGATGAACGCCAAACGGCTGCGCCAGGCAGCCCGGCGGATGCTCGACATCGTCGACCGCGACCTCGCCGACCGCCACGAAGCGATCATGCTCGGGCGCGAATCCCGGCGCGCGAAGCACGAGACCTACCTGGCGCTGCACGACAACGGCGACGGCACCTACTCCGGGAAGTTCACCATCCCCGAGCTGCACGGCTCCCTGCTACGCACCGCCATCGAGACCCTCTCCGCACCCCGACGCCTCAACAAGACCCAGCACCACCCCCGACGGCGAGAGCGTCTCCGGGTACGACGAGTCCGCCCCCACCGGACCCGACCACGGCCTCTCCGGGTGGGAGATCCACGGCAACGCCCTCTGCGAGCTCATCGAGCACCTGCCCACCGACGGCTGGAACGGCGCCAACGCCCTGACCCTGCTGGTCACGATGACCGCCGAGGACCTCACCCACGACCTCACCCAAGCCGGCAAGACCGACCCGGCCTCCTGGCCCGACTGGCACGGCCCCGACGAGACCGGCACCGCCAAGCTCGACACCGGCACCCGCACCGCCGCCGGCGACCTGCGCCGCCTGGCGTGCGAGGCCGGACTCGTCCCCGCCGTCCTCGGCAGCCGACCCGGCACCAACGACTCAGTCCCCCTCGACCTCGGCCGCACTCGTCGACTGCACAGCCACCACCAACGAAAAGCCCTGTCACTGGTCCACGACACCTGCGCCATCGGGACCTGTGAGAGACCCTTCGCCTGGTCCGAGATCCACCACCTCATCCCCTGGTCCCACCACGGCGACACCGACCTCGACGACGCCATCCCACTCTGCTCCTGGCACCACCACCGCGCCCACGACCCCCGATGGCACCTCACCCACCACCCCCTCAGAGGCTGGGAGCTGCGCTCCCGCGAGCGACGTAGGGTCAAGTGACGACGGGCTCGGTGCGCACCACGCGCGACTCCCCCAGCTTGACCACGACCACGCCCGCGAGCACCAGCACGCCCCCGAGCAGCTGGACCAGGCGCGGCAGCTCGTCGAGCAGCACCCACGCGAAGACGACGGCGGCCAGCACCTCGGTCAGCGCGACGAAGGAGGCCAGTCGCGAGCCGAGGCGCCGACCGGCCGCGATCCCGCTCGTGTAGGACAGACCCGCGGTGACCAGGCCCAGCAGCAGCACCGGCACCCACCAGACGATCTCGCCGACGGCATACGTCGCCGGCGCGGTGCCGGCCGTCATCGGCATCAGCCCGACCAGGCCCAGCGCGGCCAGCACCAGCGAGCCGACCACCAGCCCGCCGGCCGCCAGCGCGAAGGGCGGCAGCCCGTTGTCCTCGTCGGCGGAGATCACGAAGTACGTGGCCGCGCCCACCATGGCCCCCAGCCCCCAGGCCACGCCCGGCAGGCTGATGTCGGCCCCGGAGACCACGTCGAGCACCAGCACCAGGCCCGCGGCAGCCAGCGCGGCGCCGACCAGGGTCACGGCGCTCGGCCGCTGGCCATGGCGCAGCCACAACCAGACCACCACCGCGGCCGGGGCCGTGTACTCGATGAGGAGCGCCGGCCCGACCTGCATGTACTGCACGGCCGAGAAGTAGCAGAACTGCGCGCCGGCCACCGCCAGCACGCCGTACGTCACCACCAGACCGGTGTTGCGCCGCAGCAGCCCCCACTGCCCCCGCAGCGAGACCATCCCGAGCGGCAGCACGACGACCGCGGCGATGGCGACCCTGGTCAGCACGGTCGCACCCGGGCTCCACCCGGTGTCGAGCAGGCCGCGCGCCAGTGCGCCGGAGAGCCCGAAGGACAAGGCGGAGACCAGGGCGAAGGCCAGGCCGGCTCCCAGGCGGGACGTCGCGGCGGCAGGCACCGGGGCGTCATGGGTCAACGTCGTCATGGGTCATGACGCTAAGGCGTGGTTTGGTAACGTGTCAATGTGGTATTCGCTCATGACACCGAGATGTCCCTGCAGGCCGCCGTCCTCCTGGCGAACACCTACCTCGAGCCGGACACGCTGACGTCAGTCGCTGAGCTCGACGAGTTCTTCTCCACCCACGAGTACAGCGGTCGGCACGAGCAGACGGTCGACGAGCTCGAGGCGGTGCGCGCCCTGCGCCCGGTGCTGCGCGACCTGATGCTGGCCGAGCGCGACGACGCGGTCGAGATGGTCAACACGATGCTCGCCGACGCCGGAGCCGTGCCTCGCCTGGTGCGCCACGAGGGCTACGACTGGCACGTCCACGCCATCGCCGCCGACGCTGCCCTCGTCACCCGCATCACCGTCGAGACAGCGATGGCGATGATCGACGTCATCCGCACCGACGAGATGTCGCGCCTCGGCGTGTGCGCCGACGACGACTGCGACGGGATCGTCCTGGACCTCTCCCGCAACCGCTCGCGGCGCTTCTGCTCGACCACCTGCGGCAACCGCAACGCCGTAGCCGCCTACCGGGCGCGGCAGAGCGACACCGCCTGAGGCCGCTCGCGCCTGCCTCTCGTCGACGAGGAATCCCGCCATCCTGGCCCTCCGGGTGCCAGACTGGCCCGAACGAGAAGGAGGCCGAGGATGCGCGTGCTCGTCGTCGACGACGACCCGGACCTGTCGATGCTGATGCAGCTGGTGCTCTCTCGCCAGGGCGGCCACGAGGTCGACACGGCCGGTGACGGCCTGGAGGCGCTCGCACTGCTGACCGCCGGAGAGTATGACGTCGTGGTGCTCGACTGGAACATGCCACGTCTCGACGGCCTCGGCCTGTGCGCGGCCATCCGGACCGACCTGCAGCGCCACGACCTGCCGCTGCTGATGGTCACCGCCCTGCCCGACCCCGCGACAGGCTCGGGGCGCCGCCGAGCTGGTAGTCCACGTCGGTCGGGGACGGGAGCGGCTGCACGTCGGCGCGGGCGGACCCCGGGCGGGAGGTCGAGGCGGCGCTCGGGGCCGCGAGGCCGGTGGCCACCAGCAACGCGGCGAGCAGCAGGGACGAGAGGCGGGGCAGCAGGTTCACGGACGGCTCAGAAGTCGAAGCCGTCGAACAGGTCCCCGAAGCCCTCGCCGATCTCGCCCATGCCCTCACCCAGGCCCTCACCGATCCCGCCCAGGGCGTCGAAGCCGCCCATCCCGCTGAAGAGCAGCCCGGCGAACATCCAGTCCATCGGCGTGAAGGCGCCGTAGTAGCCCTGTGCGTAGGGCTGGTAGGCCCGTCCGCCCTGCCAGTAGGGCACCCGGCGGGTGCCCACCATCACCTGACGCGAGTCGGGTTCGGCCCCCGCCAGCACCCGCTCGGCGTCGAGTGCGCAGGCGGGCACCTCGCGGCGAGTCCCGCCGGGCGGGGTGAACGGCACGTCGGTGGTGGACAGACCGTGGCGCGGGTCGAAGAAGCAAGGCGGGCGCCGCGTCGGCAGCGGCTCCCCGTGCACGCGCGCCTGCACGCACGCCACCGCGTAGCGCCCGTCCTCGATGATCCTCGTGACGTTCTCGACCTCGTCGGGAGTCGTGATCGCCTCGCCGGCCGCCTTGGCGGCCTCGTACGCGTCGAGCGCACGCTGGTAGTCGGCGTTGGCCCCGGCGTCCAGCGTGCGCCCCGACATCTCGGCGTCGAGGTCCTGCAGCTCGGTGCCCAGCGCGGTGACGTCCTCGAAGACCAGCTGGCGCACCGGCGCCAGCTCGGCCTGTCGCGCCTCCTCGGCCGACGCCGGCCCGCCTGGTCACCCACAGCAGCAGGCCGAAGCCCGCGGCGAGGGCCAGCAGGACGATCAGCAGGTCGGGCATGCCGTCATCCTACGGACCCACCCCGCAGGCGGACGAGGCTCAGCGGGTGCTGTAGTCGCGGAAGCCGCGCTTGGTCTTGCGGCCCAGGTAGCCGGCCGTGACCAGGTGCTCCAGCAGCGGGGCGGGAGCGAAACCCGGCTCGCGGAACTCCAGGTAGAGCTCGCGCTGGATGGCCAGCGACACGTCGTTGCCCACCACGTCGAGCAGCTCGAAGGGGCCCATCGGCAGCGCGCAACCCTGCTTCATCGCGGTGTCGATGTCGTCGGCGGTCGCGTAGTGCGCCTCGAGCATCTTCACCGCGTCGTTGAGGTAGGGGAAGAGCAGCGCGTTGACGATGAAGCCTGCCCGGTCGGCGCAGGAGACCGCGACCTTGCCGATCTTGGCGCACAGCGCCCGCGTGGTCTCCGCGACCTCGTCGTCGGTGGCCACGGTCGAGACCACCTCGACCAGCTTCATGATCGTGGCCGGGTTGAAGAAGTGCATGCCGATGACGTCCTGGGGCCGCTTGGTCACCCGGGCCATCTCGATGATCGGCAGCGAGGAGGTGGTCGTGGCCAGGATCGCGCCGGGACGGCAGATCTCGTCGAGGTTCTCGAAGAGGGTCGTCTTGATCGCCAGGTCCTCGGCGATCGCCTCGACCACCATGTCGACCTCGGCGAGGTCGTCGAGGCTGGTGCTGCCGCTGACCCGGGCCAGCACCTCGTTCTTCTGCTCCTCGGTGGCCCGGCCGCGCTGGATCTGCTTGTCGAAGTTCTTGGTGATCGCGGCGCGCACGCCCTCGACCTTGGCCTCGGCGCGGCCCACGCACACCACGTCGTGCCCGGCCTTGGCGAAGACCTCCACGATGCCGGCGGCCATGGTGCCGGTGCCGACGACGCCGACGGTGCGGATGTCGTGCTTGAGCTGCGGCGCGTCGGCGGCTGACGGGGTCGCCGCGTCGGCCACCACGGTCGGGCTGTCGGGCGCCTCGTAGGTGTAGAAGCCGCGACCGGTCTTGCGGCCCAGCAGGCCCGCGGTGACCATCTGCTTGAGGATCGGCGTGGGCGCGTGCAGCCGGTCACGGCCCTGGCGGTACATCGTCTCGAGGATCTCGTACGCCGTGTCGAGACCGATCAGGTCGAGCAGCGCCAGCGGGCCCATCGGGTAGCCGCAGCCGAACCGCATCGCCGCGTCGATGTCCTCGCGGGAGGCGTACTTGCCCTCGAACATCGACGCGGCGTGGTTGAGGTAGCCGAAGAGCAGTGTGTTGGCGATGAAGCCGGCCTTGTCGCCGCAGACCACCGGGCTCTTGCCCAGGCGCGCGAGCACGGCCTGCACATCGGCGAGCACCGTCGGGTCGGTGACGACGGTGCGCACCACCTCGACCAGGCGCTGCACCGGGGCGGGGTTGAAGAAGTGGATGCCGACGACACGACCGGGGTGCGAGGTGGCGGTCGACAGCTCGGTCACCGAGAGCGACGAGGTGTTGGTCGCCAGGATCGTGCTCGCGTCGACGATCGAGTCGAGCTCGCGGAAGATCTGCTGCTTGGTCGCGACCGACTCGACGACGGCCTCGATGACCAGGTCGGCCCCGGCCAGGTCGCTGAGCGAGGTGGTGGTGCGGATCCGCCCGACCAGCTCAGCAGCCTCCTCCTCGGTGAGCTTGCCGCGTGCCACCGCGCGGCCGGTGGAGGCCTCGAGGTGGCGGCGGCCGCGGGCGGCACCCTCGTCGTCGAGCTCGACACCGACGACGTCGAAACCGTGGCGGGCGAAGACCTCGGCGATGCCGGCGCCCATCGTGCCGAGGCCGACGACCCCGATGGTGGTGAAGTCGCGGGAGGCGGCGGGTGTGGCGGCGGTCTCAGGGGAGGTCGTCATGGGCCGCATCATGGCACGCAGCGGGCGCGCGCACCGTGGCGTAGTTCACTCGCGAGTAACGTGATGCCGAACACGTTCACCGTGGGCGCTGCAGCGCCAACCGCATCGCGACCCGCTCCCCCGCCTCGTCGAGACCCATCGCCTGCTCGCGCGCGCGGACCTCGGACAGGACCCCCACGGGCTCGATCACCTCGAAGCCCAGCCGGGCGTAGAACGGCCCGTTCCAGGGCACGTCGCGGTAGGTGCACAGGCTCAGCCCGCTGAACCCGTCCCAACGCGCCTCCTCCGCGGCGGCGCGCACCAGTCGGGAACCGATGCCGCGGCGGCCGTGCGTCGGGAGCACCGAGACCTGCTCGAGGTGCGCCCGCGTCTGGTGGCCGTCGTCGAGCAGCACGACGTGGGCGAAGCCGACCACCTCGCCGTCCACGACCGCCACCAGCAGGTGTCCCGGCTGGTCGGCGCGCTTCCCGCCGCTCGGTGCAGGGGTCGACGTCGCGCCGTCCGCCTCCTCCTCGACCGACGCCAGGTGGCGCAGGTCGGAGGGGCGGGCGGCACGGACGACGACGTCGCTCGCGCGCTGCTCGTCAGGCGACCCGCTCAGGTCGTGGCTCGCTCGTCGTAGGGCACCTCGGTGATCTCACCGCTCGCACGACCCTCACGCCACTTGCGGACCTCCTCCTTGACCTTCGGCAGCAGCAGGTAGCAGCCGAGCAGGTTGAAGATCGCGCAGACGAAGAGCATGCCGTCGGCGAAGCTGAGCACCGAGCCCAGGTTCACGACCGCACCCAGCGCGGTGAAGATGCAGAAGATGAGCTTGAAGGCGTTCTCCTTGCCCTTGCTGCGGCCCACCAGCGTGGTCCAGGCCTTGAGCGTGTAGTAGCTCCAGGTGATCAGCGTCGAGAAGGCGAAGAGCGCCACGGCGACGGCCAGCACGTTGTCGAAGCCCGGCAGGAAGGAGTCGAAGGAGCGCGAGGTCAGCACCACACCGGTGTCGCTGGTGACCGACTCACCGTCGGCCGCCCGGTCGAGCAGGTCGTTGTAGAGCGGCACGTCGGCGATGACGATGGTCAGCGCGGTCGCCGAGCAGACGACGACGGTGTCGATGAAGGGCTCGAGCATCGCCACGAAGCCCTCGGAGACCGGGTGCTTGGTCTTCGCCGCCGAGTGCACGATGGGAGCGGAGCCCACACCCGCCTCGTTGGAGAACGCCGCGCGCTGGAAGCCGACGATCAGCACGCCGAGCGCGCCGCCGGTGACACCCGTGGGGTTGAAGGCGCTGGAGATGATCGTGCCGATAGCGTCGGGCACCTGCGTGACGTTGCCGAAGATCACCAGCAGGCAGGCGCCGATGTAGAGGATGCCCATCAGCGGCACCAGCTTGGAGGTGACCCGGGCGATGGAGCGGACACCGCCGATGATGACCAGGCCGACCAGCGCAGCCAGCACGATCCCGAAGATCAGCGCGGCGCCGTCGGAGGCCAGCCAGCCGTCCTCGCCGCCGGTGATCTCGACCGCCTGGGCATAGGTCTGGTTGGACTGGAAGGCGTTGCCGCCCAGGGCGCCGAAGAGGATCAGCGCGACGGCGAAGATGCTGACGCCGATCTTGCTGGCGGTCTCGCCGAAGCGCTCGAAGGCCACCGGCAGGTACTTGAACGGGCCGCCGGTGACGGTGCCGTCCTCGTGCACCTCGCGGTAGCGCACCCCGAGCGTGCACTCGACGAACTTGGTGCACATGCCGAGCAGGCCGGCCAGGATCATCCAGAACGTCGCGCCCGGCCCACCGACGGTGACCGCCACCGCGACGCCGGCGATGTTGCCCAGCCCGACGGTGCCCGAGACCGCTGAGGACAGCGCCTGGAAGTGCGTGACCTCCCCGGGGTCGCTGGCCCGTGAGAACTTGCCGCGCACCAGGGCGAGGGCGGTGCCGATCGAGGTGAACTGGATGCCACGGAAGTAGATCGTGAAGACCACCGCGGCGGTCACCAGCCAGAAAACGATGAGCGGGAAGGAGTAGTCCCCGAGGGGGACGTTCCAGAAGATCACATCTGTCACGGCGGTCGCGACGGGCTCGAAGGCGTTGTTGATCGCCTCTTCCACCCCGCCCAGGAAACCGTCGGACTCCGCCGCGAGCGGGATCAGCATGGTCGTCATGGGCGACAACTCAACCGGACCAGACGTGTGAGCGCAATCACCCACGCGGCCCGGACCCCGGCCGGAACCCGTCGCGCGGTAGATTCCGGCCCCGTGAGACTCGTCGTTGCCCGTTGCCAGGTCGACTACGCCGGTCGGCTCACCGCGCACCTGCCGATGGCGACCCGGGTGCTGATGATCAAGGCCGACGGGTCGGTGCTGGTGCACTCCGACGGCGGCTCCTACAAGCCGCTGAACTGGATGTCTCCCCCGTGCACGCTGGCCGAGGGCCACGACGAGGACGGCACCGCCGAGTGGGTGGTCACCTCCACCAAGACCGGCGACAGCCTGAGGATCCTGCTCGAGGAGGTGCACAGCGACTCCTCCCACGAGCTGGGCGTCGACCCGGGGCTGGTCAAGGACGGCGTCGAGAAGCACCTGCAGGAGCTGCTGGCCGAGCACCCGGCCACGCTCGCCGAGGGCCTGGTCCTCGTGCGCCGGGAGTACCCGACGGCGATCGGCCCGGTCGACCTCATGTGCCGTGACACCGAGGGCCGTTCGGTCGCGGTCGAGATCAAGCGCCGCGGCGAGATCGACGGTGTCGAGCAGCTGACCCGCTACCTCGAGCTGCTCAACCGCGACCCGCTGCTGGCGCCGGTGCGCGGCATCTTCGCCGCGCAGGCGATCAAGCCGCAGGCGCGGGTGCTGGCCACCGACCGCGGCATCTCCTGCGCCGTGGTCGACTACGACGCGCTGCGCGGCATGGACGACGCCGAGGCCCGCCTCTTCTGAAGGCCCGCAGGCCGTAGGGTCGCCGCGTGCTGATCTTCCACATCGCCACGGCGAACGACTGGAGCGCGGCACTGGCCAGCGGTGTCTACACCACCTCCACGCGGGGTCGCACGCTCGAGCAGGAGGGCTTCATCCACGCAGCCCGCGCCGAGCAGTGGCGCGGCGTGCACGCGCGCTACTACGCCGACGCCGGCGAGCCGCTGGTGCTGCTCGAGATCGACACCGAGCGCCTGGCCAGCCACGTCGTCCTCGAGCCGGCCGTCGCCGGCGGCGACGAGACCTACCCCCACGTCTACGGTCCGATCGATCCGGCCGCGGTGCTGCGCGCCGTCCCGGTCGACGACGCGCTCGGCGCGACCTCCTTCAGCGCGCTGTTCCTGCGCGAGCTGATGCGCTCCGCAATGCTCGGCCTGCTGGTGGTCGCGCTGGCCGCCGTCGGTGCACTGCTCCTCGACGAGGCACTGGGGGGCTGGGGCGTGCTGCTGGGAGCATCCCTCGGCGGCGCGCTCGGGGTCGTCCTGGCCCTCGTGGCCGGTCGTCGGGGCTCGCGGCGTCCGGGCTAGCCGCCCCCTCCCGCCAGGGCCACCACCTCGTCGGCACAACCCCAGCTCAGGGTCACCCCGGCCCCGCCGTGTCCGTAGCAGTGCACGACGTCGCCCTGGCGCTCCAGGCGCACGGAGGGCCGTGCCGGTCGCAGGCCCACCCGGTGCGCCAGCACGTGTGCGCCGGTCAGCTCCGGCACCAGGCGCGTCGCTCGCGCCAGCACCTGCTCGGCCACCCGGGGGTCGGGGGTCCGGCTCCACTCGCCCTCGTCGGCGGTGCCACCGACGACGATGTCGCGCTCGCGCGGCACGACGTACGTCGGCCCCTCGCCGTCGAGCACCCAGCGCTCGAGCCCGACCTGGGCCAGGCGCACCACCTGGCCCCGCACCGGCACCACCGTCGGGTCGGCGCCGAGCAGCCGCGCGCCGATGCCCGCGCAGGAGACCACCAGGTCCAGCCCGGAGGCCCGCCCGGGCACGGGCAGCGCCGACAGGTTGAGCCGCGAGACGGTGCCACCCAGCTCCTCCACCCGGGCCAGCAGCCAGCGCAGGTAGACCGGCATCTCGACCACGGGCGCCACGAAGGACCACCCGTCGGCGTACCCCTCGGGCGGTGAGTCGAGCCGGGTCAGGTCGGGCACCGCCGAGCGCCACCAGGGGTCGGGCGCGGGCAGTCGGAGCAGCTCGGAGCCCTCCTGGAGGCGCACGCCGGCGCGGGGCACCTCGGCCAGCCGCGTCAGCTCGGCGAAGCAGGCCGCCGACCACGCCGTGACCCGGTCCTGCGGCAGCGCCCGGTAGGGGTACCAGATGGCGGCGGCCACCGCGCTGGTCGTCTCGAGCGGCAGGTCGCGAGCCACGACGTCGACCCGGTGCCCCGTCTCGAGCAGCCGCACCGCACAGCTGAGCCCCACCACTCCGGCACCGACCACGAGGACCCTGCTCATGGCGCAGAGTCTGGCACCGGCAGCCCAGCACCGCAGCCGGCAGCAGCAGCGTCGCGCATGTCACATACCGACGGTTTGTTGCGGACTGCGCTATTGACATACGTTCAACATCATGACCCGAACCCTGCGCACCCTCCTCGTCGGCCTGCTGGTGGGGGCGCTCAGCGGCGCCCTGGTCGGTGTGCTGGCCGCCCAGGCCACCGCGGACGATGGACGGTCCACTGTGATCTCGCGCCAGGTCGCCTTCGAGCTCGTCAACACCAACGACACCGACCTGCTGTGCCTGCCCGACGGCCAGGAGTACGTCGTGCGCGCCCGCCTGGTCGGCCCACGTCAGCAGGTGCTGGGCCGAGCCGGGGCGCAGCGGATCAACCTCCTCGTCCACGACGCCGGCACCGGTGGCTGGTTCTGGGGCATGGACTCGCCGAGGCGCTACGACTACGCCCGCCAGCTGGCCCGCCGGGGCGAGACCTCGCTGGTGCTCACCCGGCTCGGCTACGACGAGAACCGCCTGGGCTCGGGGCGCGACACCTGCCTGGGCGCGCAGGCCACGATGCTGCACCAGGTGGTCCAGCACCTGAAGTCGGGCCAGTACCGCTTCACCGGCGACGTCGGGACCACCACCCCGCACGCCGGCCACGTGGTCGTCCACGGGCACGGCACCGGCGCTGCCGTCGCTCAGCTCGAGGCCTCGACCTTCGACGACGTCGAGGGCCTGGTCCTGATGTCGTGGACCGACAACCAGTTCTCGCAGCGCGCGGTCGCCGAGGCCGCCCGCCAGGGCGCCACCTGCCTGGGCGCCGACTACGCCGGCTTCGGCGAGAGCCGCGCCGACTACCGCTCGCTGCTCTTCAGCTCCGCCCCGGCCCCGGTGCAGCGCCGGGCCGCCCGGCTGCGCAACGACGTGCCGTGCGGCGACGTGCTGAGCCTCGCCGGCATGGTGACGGCACTGACGCTGGGCACCGCCGACGTCGAGGCGCCCGCCCTGCTGCTCTTCGGTGACCAGGACGTCCGCACCCGTGACGGTGCCGCCGACCGGCAGGCCGCCCGCTTCCGCTCCAGCGAGGCCGTGCGCACCCGTACCTTCCGCGGCACCGGCAGCGCCCTGCCCCTGGAGCGCCGCGCCCCGCAGGTACGCCGCGAGGTGCTGGCGTTCCTGGCCGCGCACGGCGACCGCGGCTAGCCCGACGCGGGGCGTCCTAGGCGGGGCGTCCTAGGCGCCGGCGACGCGTGGCGCGGTGGGGTCGTCGAGCCCGGAGTCCCGCTCGCGGGCCACGTACTCCTCGATGTCCTCGACGTCGTCGACGTTGCGGCGCACCACGGCCAGCAGGTCCGTCATCGTCGCGATCTCCTCGACCTGCTCCTTGATGAACCACTGCAGGAACTGCTCGGAGGCGAAGTCCTGCTCCGCGCGGGCCGTGCGCACCAGGTCGTAGATCTGCTCGGCGACCTGGCGCTCCTGCTCGAGAGCCAGCTCGACGGGGCCCACGACGTCGTCGAAGGAGGAGCGCGGCGCGGGCACGCCGGGGATCACCACGGCCGCGTCGGTGTCGAGCAGGTACTGCACCATCATCATGGCGTGGGCGCGCTCCTCGAGCGCCTGGGCGTAGAAGAACGCCGCCATCTGCGGCATCGTCTCTGCGTCGTAGTGCACCGCGCAGGCCAGGTACTGCTGGTGGGCAGCCAGCTCGTTGCCGATCTGGGCGTTGAGCTGCTCGACGAAGCGGGGTGCGGGCACGGGGTTCCTCCGGTGGTCTGACGAACGCGGGCGGGCCTCAGGCCGAGGCGGCCAGCTGCTTCTTGGTCACCTTCGAGCCGTCGAGGCGCACGAGCTTGCGCTTCCTGACGGTGTAGCCGGAGGGCAGGGTGCCCTCCTTGAGCATCCGCAGGGGACACCGGCCGCACTTGCTGCGCGACTCGCAGCACTCGGTCTTCGGCAGCTTGACCACCGTCGAGCCCTTGCCGCTCTTCTTGGAGCCGTTCTTGGCGTCCTTGCCCTTGCCCATGGGCTCACGGTAGCACGGGGTTAGGTGAGGCTTACCTGCTCGTCGGGCGGCAGGAACCGGTTCAGGTCAGGTCGTTGGCCGCCCGGATGACGTCCACGATGCCGCCCATGATCTCGGTCAGGCCGAAGTCCTTGGGCGTGTACACCGCGGCGACCCCCTGCTCGGCGAGCTTGCGGGCGTCGGAGTCGGGGATGATGCCGCCGACGATGACCGGGATGTCACCGGCTCCGGCCTCGCGCAGCCCCGCCAGGATCGCGGGCACCAGCTCCATGTGCGAGCCGGACAGGATCGAGAGCCCGACGCAGTGCACGTCCTCGGCCACGGCGGCGGAGACGATCTGCTGCGGGGTCAGTCGGATGCCCTGGTAGACGACCTCGAAGCCGGCGTCGCGGGCCCGTACGGCGACCTGCTCGGCGCCGTTGGAGTGCCCGTCGAGGCCCGGCTTGCCGACCAGCAGGCGCAGGCGCCCGCCGAGCTCCTCGCCGGTCGCCCGCACCCGCTCGCGCACGGCGGTCAGCTCGGTGCCGGCCTCGGCCACGCCCACGGCACCCGACACGCCGGTCGGGGCCCGGAACTCGCCGAAGACCTCGCGCAGCGTGCCGGCCCACTCACCGGTGGTCGCCCCGGCGCGGGCGGCGGCCAGGGTCGCGCCCATCAGGTTCTCGTCGCCCTTGGCGGCCTGCGCCAGCGCGGCCAGGGCGTCGGCGACCTCCCGCTCGTCGCGCTGGGCCTTCCAGGCCTCGACCGAGTCACGCGCCGACTGCTCCGCGCGCGGGTCGGCGGTCATGATCGCCCCGTCGAGGTCGGCGGTCAGCGGCGAGGGCTCGGTGGTCTCGTACCTGTTGACGCCGACGATCACCTCCTGGCCCTCCTCGATGCGCGCGCGGCGCGCGGCGTGCGCCGAGACCAGCTCCTCCTTCATGTAGCCGGACTCGACCGCGGCGATCGCGCCGCCCATCGCCTGCACCCGGTCGATCTCGGCCTTGGCGCCCGCGACCAGCTCGGCGACCTTGGCCTCGATGACGGTCGAGCCGTCGAAGATGTCGTCGTACTCCAGCAGGTCGGACTCGAAGGCCAGCACCTGCTGCAGCCGCAGCGACCACTGCTGGTCCCAGGGGCGCGGCAGCCCGAGCGCCTCGTTCCAGGCCGGCAGCTGCACGGCGCGGGCGCGGGCGTTCTTGGAGAGCGTGACCCCGAGCATCTCCAGCACGATGCGCTGCACGTTGTTCTCGGGCTGCGCCTCGGTCAGGCCGAGCGAGTTGACCTGCACGCCGTAGCGGAAGCGGCGCATCTTGGGGTCCTGGACGCCGTAGCGCTCGCGGGTGATCTCGTCCCACAGCTCGACGAAGGCGCGCATCTTGCACGTCTCCTCGATGAAGCGCACCCCGGCGTTGACGAAGAAGCAGATCCGGCCCACGACCTTCTCGAAGTCCTCCTCGGCGACCTGGCCGGACTCCTTGACCTGGTCGAGCACCGCGATCGCGGTGCACAGCGCGTAGGCGAGCTCCTGGGTCGGCGTGGCCCCGGCCTCCTGCAGGTGGTAGCTGCAGATGTTGATCGGGTTCCACTTCGGGATCTGGTGGACGGTGTAGGCGATCATGTCGCTGATCAGGCGCAGGGAGTGCTCGGGCGGGAACACGTAGGTGCCCCGGGAGAGGTACTCCTTGATGATGTCGTTCTGGGTGGTCCCGGCCAGCTGCGCGGCGACCTGCTCGGGCGTCAGGTCGGGGTTCTGCTCCTCGGCCACCACCTGGTACATCGCCAGCAGCCACATCGCGGTGGCGTTGATCGTCATCGAGGTGTTCATCGACGTCAGCGGGATGTCGGCGAAGAGGTGGCGCATCTCGCCCAGGTGCGGCACCGGCACGCCGACCTTGCCGACCTCGCCGGTCGACATCACCGAGTCGGGGTCGTAGCCGGTCTGGGTCGGCAGGTCGAAGGCCACCGAGAGACCGGTCTGGCCCTTGGAGAGGTTGTTGCGGTACAGCGCGTTCGACGCCTGGGCGGTCGAGTGGCCGGCGTACGTGCGCATCACCCAGGGGCGGTCCTTCTCAGGACGCTCGAGCAGGGGTCGGTCCTTCTCCGTCATGCTCAGAGGGTAGATCGGGATCTACGCGCTGGTAACCGGCTCGCGGTGTGGCTTATCCGACACCCAGCGCCGCGCGGTCGACATCGACCACGCGGATCAGGTGCGAGAGGTGCAGCAGCCGGCGCACCGCCGGGCCGCAGCCGCGCAGGGTCAGGTGCCCACCGCGCAGGTCGGCCGCCCGGCTGGCGACGGCCAGCACGCGCAGGGCGGTGACGTCGGCACCCGAGACCCCGGTCAGGTCGACCACCACGTGCTCGTGGCGAGCCAGGTGGTCGTAGACCGCGGCACGCACCTCGGTCGTGCTGCGCACGTCGAAGTCGCCCTGAGCCGCAGCGTGGCTCCGTCCCTGGTGATGCGCATGTGCCCTCCCGCCCAGCCGCCCCGCTCCCCCGATGGAACGTGGCCCGGCGTGGTCGTCCTCACCCACCTTGACGTGTCGGCGGCCCGGATGGTTGCACCGTTCGGCCACTTTTCTGGTGCGTGTCGCGCCCGACCAGCGCCAGAGCACCGGTACCGACCCCCAGCAGGGCCATCCCCACCACCCCCTCGGGCGCGAAGATGTGCCCGACGTGCACCAGCCAGGCCCCCGGCAGCAGCACCAGCCCGACCAGGGCCGGAGCGCGCAGGCGGACCAGCTGGTCGGCGACCAGCACCACCACGCAGACCAGCAGCGCCCACGAGCCGACCTCGCCCAGCGGCGTGCCGATGCGGAACATCTGGCTGACCGCGGCCGGTCGCGGCACGTCCGGCCCCAGCTGGTGGGTGACCCAGCCGGCGCCGATGCCGCTCACCACGTCGAGCGCGGTGTAGAAGGTGGCGTAGACGTAGGCCGACAGGCGCACCGCCCAGGCGACCGCGTCGGTGCGCCCCCGCACCAGCACCGCCAGGGCCACGCCCACCAGCGGGAAGACCAGCAGACCCGGCACGTGCAGCGCGAACCACCGCCACGCGGTGTCGTAGGAGAGCCCGTGCGGGTGGAACAGGCCGGCTGCCGCCAGGGTCAGGCCCGGCAGGGCCAGCAGCAGCGGCCAGAGCAGTCGGCGTGACATGCGCCGAACCTACGCACGCCCCGATGGCCACGCACCCACCCGTGGCTACCCTTCAGCCATGGTCAACCTGACGCGCATCTACACCCGCACCGGCGACGCCGGCGAGACCCGGCTCGGCGACATGAGCGTCACGACGAAGACCGACACCCGGCTGCAGGCCTACGCCGACGTCGACGAGGCGAACGCCCACCTGGGCCTGGCCGTCGCGCAGGGCGGCCTCGAGGACGACCTCGTGCAGCTGCTGGTGCACGTGCAGAACGACCTCTTCGACGTCGGGGCCGACTTCTGCACACCGGTGGTCGCCGAGCCGGAGTACCCGCCGCTGCGGATCACCCAGGACTACGTCGACCGGCTCGAGGGCTGGTGCGACCAGTACAACGAGCCGCTCGAGAAGCTGCGCTCGTTCATCCTGTCCGGCGGGACCGTCGGCGGCGCCCACCTGCACGTGGCCCGCACGGTCGTACGCCGCGCGGAGCGCTCGGCCTGGGCGGCGCACGCCGAGCACGGCGAGAGCATGAACACGCTGGCGATCACCTACCTCAACCGGCTCTCCGACCTGGTCTTCATCCTGGCCCGCCATGCCAACCGCGAGCGCGGCGATGTGCTGTGGGTGCCCGGCGGCGAGCGCTGAGGCGACGTCGTGACCCCTGACCGGTTCTGGCGCCTCGTCGAGCTGCTCGACGGCACGGCTGACCAGGAGACCGTCGCCCGGCTGGAGGCGGCGATGGCGCCCGGTGAGCAGGAGACGTTCGCCGACGCGGTGCAGGACCACGTCGACCGGTTGCTGGCGCGCCGGGAGGTGCCGGGCTCGCACGCCGGCGACACCGCCGAGCACCTCGCGGCGGCCGTCGTGGCCGCGGGGCGTGACACCTACGAGCGCGAGCTGGCTCTCGACGCCCCCCTCGACCCCGGCCAGTGGCGCTGGGAGGAGGCCGAGGCGCTGCTGGTGGCGGGGCTCGCCGAGGAGGAGGAGCCCCCCGACGGCGTCGGCGACCTCGCCGACCAGCTGGGCATCCACCTGCAGTGGCGCTCCGTGCAGGTGCCGGACGGGGTGCTCACCAGCTGGGGCGAGGAGGTCGCCGAGATCGACGAGGTCGTCGGCGACGACCCCTCCTTCGGGCGTTTCCCCACCGACGACCCGCATTGGCACGAGGCGCTCAGCAGGCTCGCCGAGGACCCGGAGTTCCACCGGCGCCGGGAGGCGGTGGCGGGCCTGGAGCTGCACGTGGTCGTGCGTGACACCGACGAGGCGACGCTGAGCGCCTACCCCGACGCCGAGGCGGCCGAGCATGCGGTGCTGGTCGTGCCGGTCGCGGCGATGACCGCCGAGCCCGACCGGGTCGAGGCCTACGTGGAGTCGGTCGTCACCCTGCTGGTCTCGCTGACCGAGAGCTAGTCGTGGCGCCGGGTGGCGCCCACGCTGAGCGCCGCCGGCACCATCAGCACCCCCACCACCAGGAGCACCTCGAGGGTCCCGACGCGGTCGGCGAGCCGGCCCAGCAGCGGCGGACCGGCGAGGAACGCGCCGTACCCGATCGTCGAGACCACCGAGACGCGCAGCGCGGCGCCCTGCGGGTCGTCGGCGGCCGCGCTCATCCCGACCGGGAAGCCCAGCGAGGCACCCAGCCCCCACGCCAGGATGCCGGCGGCGACCACGACGAGCGAGCCGCCCAGCACGGTGGCCAGGGTCCCCGCCCCGGCCAGGGCGGCGCAGCCCAGCAGCACCGGTGAGCGACCCCAGCGGTCCAGGAGCAGCGGGCCCAGCAGACGCCCGGTGGTCATCGCCACCACGAAGAGCGCGAAGCCGGACACCCCGACCCACGTCTCCACCCCGTAGCCGTCGATGAGGGCCAGCGAGAGCCAGTCGTTGGCCGTGCCCTCGACCATCGCGAAGCAGAGCACCATCAGGCCGATCGCCAGGGTGCGGGGCTCGGTCCACGCCGAGCGGCGCGCCGTCGCGTCGGGCGCCGGCTCGTCAGCACCGGCCGGCGGGCGAGCGGGTGCGAAGCGTGCGGCACTCCCCCAGGCCAGTGCCCAGGCGACGCAGGCGACCGCCACCAGGTGAGCGAGCAGCGGGACGCCCAGGGCCACGACCACCACGCCGAGGCCGGCGCCGATGATCGACCCGAGGCTCCAGCCGGCGTGGAAGCGCGGCATGATCGTGCGGGCGAGGCCCCGCTCCACCTCGGCCCCCTCGACGTTCATGGCCACGTCCCACACGCCGGTGCCGGTGCCGTGCACCAGCAGCCCCGCAGCGGTGACCGGGACCGATCCGGTGCTGACCCCGAAGGCCGCCAGGCTCAGCCCGCACGTGTCGAGCCCCGCACCCAGGCGCACGGTGGCACCGGCGCCGATCCGGTTGATCACGTGGCCGGTGCTGGGCAGGGCCACCAACGAGCCCGCCGCCACAGCGAGCAGCAGCAGCCCCAGTGAGCCGTTGCTCAGGACCAGCCGCTCGCGCACGTCGGGCAGCCGGGAGACCAGGGAGGCGAAGACCAGCCCGTTGAGCGCGAAGGTGAGCGCCACGGCGTCGCGGGCGCGCAGCAGTGCCGGCCGCGACGGCTCCAGGGTCGCACGACTCATCGCGAGCCAGGCATCTCCGCACCCGGCGGGCGTGCCTCCAGCCAGGACTGGAAGCCGGTCAGCGACGACGTCCCCATCGCCAGCTCGACCTCTTCCCCGGTGGCGCTGCGGCACACGATCACGACGTGGTCGGGGAAGAGCGAGGACTGCTCGGCGCCCTCCGGCGACCGGCGCCGCTCGTAGGTCAGCTCGCTGCGCTGCCAGGTCCGTTTGGGGCGCGGTGAGAGCGAGAAGATGCGGAACCACTCCAGCTGCTCGCCGGAGTAGCGACCGATCCCGAGAAGCCAACCGCGCCCGACCCTGTCGGACCGGACGCGGTGGCTGAGCTCGAAGGTGCCGCCGTCACGGGCGATGACGCGACGACGCACGACCAGGGCGAGGCCGTAGAGGAGGACGAGCACCAGGAGCACACCGGCTGCGTCGAGCAGCCACTGCCACACCGGCATCCACGTCCCCCTGCCCGAGTCCCGACCGCGCTGAAGGGATCACCCTAGCGGCACGGTCGGGACCGGTGCAGGTGGGGTCAGCCCGCCTTCTCGGCCGCCCGGATGCGGGCCGCGGCCCGCCGGATGTGCAGCTCGCGCTCGTCGCCGGTGGGCATGCCCTCGGCCGCCTCGAGCGCGGCCTTGGCCTCGTCGATCTTGATCTCCTCGGCGAGCAGCGCGTGCTCGGTGAGGATCGAGACCCGGTCGCCGGCCACGGAGAGGAACCCGCCGTCGACGGCCGCGTGCACGACGCCCTCGGCCGTCGCTGATCTCGACCGCGGCCTCGGTGAGCAGCGACAGCAGCGGGGCGTGGCCGCGCAGCACGCCCAGGTCGCCCTCGCGTCGTGCGGGCGATGACCATCGACGCCTCCCCGGACCACACGGTCCGGTCGGCGGCGACGAGCTCGACCTGCAGGCCGTTGCCGATGTCGTCCGGCCATCAGAGGTTCTTCTGGATCTCGGCCCACTTGACGCTCGACGTCGTCCAGACCGCCGCACATGAAGAAGGCCTGCTCGGCCACGTGGTCGTACTCGCCGTCGGCGATCTTGTTGAACGCCTCGATCGTGTCGGCGACCGGCACGGTCGAGCCCTCGATGCCGGTGAACTGCTTGGCCACGTAGGTGTTCTGCGACAGGAACCGCTGGATGCGGCGGGCGCGGGACACGATGACCTTGTCCTCCTCCGACAGCTCGTCGACACCGAGGATGGCGATGATGTCCTGGAGCTCCTTGTTGCGCTGCAGGATCTGCTTGACGCGGATCGCGCAGTCGTAGTGCTCCTTGCCGATGTACTGCGGGTCGAGGATCCGCGACGTCGAGGTCAGCGGGTCCACGGCCGGGTAGATGCCCAGCGAGGCGATCTCGCGGGACAGCTCGGTGGTCGCGTCGAGGTGCGCGAACGTGGTCGCCGGCGCCGGGTCGGTGTAGTCGTCGGCCGGCACGTAGATCGCCTGCATCGAGGTGATCGAGTTACCACGCGTCGAGGTGATCCGCTCCTGCAGCACGCCCATCTCGTCGGCCAGGTTGGGCTGGTAGCCCACGGCCGAGGGCATCCGACCCAGCAGGGTCGAGACCTCCGAGCCGGCCTGGGTGAACCGGAAGATGTTGTCGATGAAGAGCAGCACGTCCTGGTTCTGCACGTCGCGGAAGTACTCCGCCATCGTCAGCGCCGAGAGCGCCACGCGCAGGCGGGTGCCCGGCGGCTCGTCCATCTGGCCGAAGACGAGGGCGGTCTGCCCGAGCACGCCGGCCTCCTCCATCTCGACGATGAGGTCGTTGCCCTCACGGGTGCGCTCGCCGACACCGGCGAACACCGACACGCCACCGTGGTTCTTGGCCACGCGGGCGATCATCTCCTGGATGAGCACCGTCTTGCCGACGCCGGCACCGCCGAACAGGCCGATCTTGCCGCCCTGCACGTACGGGGTCAGCAGGTCGATGACCTTGATGCCGGTCTCGAACATCTGGGTCTTCGACTCCAGCTGGTCGAAGGCCGGGGCCTTGCGGTGGATGCCCCAGCGCTCGTTGATCGTCGAGCTGCTCGCCCTCCTCGAGGTTGAGCACGTCGCCGGTGGCGTTGAACACGCGACCGAGGGTCACGTCACCGACCGGGCACCGTGATCGGCTCGCCGGTGTCGACGACCTGGCCACCGCGCACGAGGCCGTCGGTCGGCTTCAGCGAGATGGCGCGGACCATCCCGTCACCGATGTGCTGGGCCACCTCGAGGGGCAGCACCGTGGTCTCCCCGCCGAGGACGACCTCGGCGGTGAGCTTGTTGTAGATCTCGGGCATGGCGTCGACGGGGAACTCCACGTCGACGACCGGGCCGATCACGCGGGCGATGCGCCCCACGCTGGCGCCGCCGGCCTGGGTGGTCTCTTCAAGCGTTGCAGTCATGTCTCTCACTCACTCCACTTATTCGGCACCGGCGTTGGCGTCGGCGAGCGCGTTGACGCCTCCGACGATCTCGCTGATTTCCTGGGTAATGCCGGCCTGGCGGGCCTGGTTGGCGATCCGCTTGTACTTCTTGATGAGCTCTTCGGCGTTGTCCGTGGCCGCCTTCATCGCCTTCTGGCGCGCGGCCAGCTCGGAGGCCGCCGCCTGCAGCAGGCAGAAGAAGATCCGCGACTGGACGTACTGCGGCAGCAGCCCGTCGAGCACGGCCTCGGGCGAGGGCTCGAACTCGTAGAGCGGCAGCAGCTCGGACTCCTCCGGCGGCGCCTCCCCCTCGACGACCTCGAGCGGCAGCAGCCGCACCGCGGTGGGCTCCTGGGTCAGCATCGACACGAAGCGCGTGTAGACCACGTGCACCTCGTCGACGTCACCCTCCTCGCCCTGCTCGCGCAGGAACCGCTCGATGAGCGTCTCGCCGATCTCGGCCGCCACGTCGTAGGAGGGCTGGTCGGAGAAGCCGGTCCAGGTCTGCTCGACGGGGCGCTCGCGGAACTTGTAGTACGCCTCGCCCTTGCGGCCGGCGATGAAGGTGTCGATCTCCTTGCCCTCCTCGCGCAGCCGCTCGGCGAGCCTCTCGGCCTCCTTGAGCACGCTCGAGGAGTAGGCGCCGGCCAGGCCCCGGTCGCTGGTCACGATCAGGACGGCGGCCCGCTTGGGGTTCTCCTCCTCCTTGGTCAGCGGGTGGTCGACGTCCGAGAACGTCGCCACCGCCGACACCGCACGGGTCAGCTCGCGGGCGTACGGCGCGGCCGCCTGGGCCCGCTGCTGCGCCTTGACGATCCGGGACGCAGCAATGAGCTCCATGGCGCGCGTGATCTTCTTCATCGACTCCGTCGACTTGATCCGCGCGCGGTACTCACGCAGCGATACGGCCATGTGTCAGCCCCGCTTCTGCTTGACGATCTGCTCCTGGCCGAGCTCGTCGTCCTCCATCGCCTCGGCCTCGGCCTCGTGGCCGACCTTGATCGAGCCGCCCTCGGAGGTCTCGAACTGGTCGAGGAAGGAGTCGTACGCGCTCGCCAGGCCGGCCTCGTCCTCGAACTTCTGCGTCTCGCGGATCGCGCGAGATGATGCCCTCGTGCGAGCGGCGCACGTAGTCGATGAACTCCTGCTCGAAGCGGATCACGTCGCCGACCGGCACGCGGTCGAGACGACCGGTGGTGCCCAGCCACAGCGAGACGGTCATGTCCTCGAGCGGGTACGGCGAGTAGGCCGACTGCTTGAGCAGCGCCATCAGGCGCTGGCCGCGGTCGAGCTGCTGGCGCGAGGCGGCGTCGAGGTCGGAGGCGAACATCGCGAAGGCCTCCATGGCGCGGAACTGCGCGAGGTCGACCTTGAGCGAGCCGGTGACCTTCTTCATCGCCTTGGTCATGGCCGCACCACCCACGCGCGAGACCGAGACACCCACGTCGATGGCGGGGCGCTGGTTGGCCGCGAACAGGTCGGACTGCAGGAAGATCTGGCCGTCGGTGATCGAGATGACGTTGGTCGGGATGAACGCCGAGACGTCGTTGGCCTTGGTCTCGATGATCGGCAGACCGGTCATCGAGCCCGGCGCCCAGCTCGTCGGAGAGCTTCGCGCACCGCTCGAGCAGCCGGCTGTGCAGGTAGAAGACGTCACCGGGGTAGGCCTCTCGGCCCGGCGGGCGGCGCAGCAGCAGCGACACGGCGCGGTAGGCCTCGGCCTGCTTGGTCAGGTCGTCGAAGACGATCAGGACGTGCTTGCCGTCGTACATCCACTGCTGGCCGATCGCCGATCCGGTGTACGGCGCGAGGTACTTGAACCCGGCCGAGTCCGAGGCGGGCGAGGCGACGATGGTGGTGTACTCCAGCGCGCCGGCCTCCTCGAGGGCGCCGCGCACGGAGGCGATGGTCGAGCCCTTCTGACCGATGGCCACGTAGATGCAGCGCACCTGCTTGGTCGGGTCGCCGGACTCCCAGTTCTGCTTCTGGTTGATGATCGTGTCGATCGCGATCGTCGTCTTGCCGGTCGCGCGGTCGCCGATGATCAGCTGGCGCTGCCCGCGCCCGATCGGGGTCAGCGCGTCGATGGCCTTGATGCCGGTGGCCAGCGGCTCGTGCACCGACTTGCGCTCCATCACCGTCGGAGCCTGCAGCTCCAGGGCGCGGCGGCCGGTGGACTCGATCTCGCCGAGACCGTCGATCGGGGTGCCGAGCGGGTCGATGACGCGACCCATGAAGTTGTCGCCGACCGGCACCGAGAGGATCTCGCCGGTGCGGCGCACCGTCTGACCCTCCTCGATCTTGTCGAAGTCACCGAGGATGACGACGCCGATCTCGCGGGTGTCGAGGTTCAGGGCCAGGCCCGCGGGTGCCGTCCTCGAACTCCAGCAGCTCGTTGGCCATGGCCGAGGGCAGGCCGCTGACGCGGGCGATGCCGTCACCGGCGGAGGCGACGGTGCCGACCTCCTCGCGGCTGGCCGCGTCGGGTCTGGTAGTCGGCGACGTACTTGGCGAGCGCGTCACGGATCTCGTCCGGACGGATGGAGAGCTCCGTCATCTTGGTGCCTTCTCTCTTGTGTCTCTACGAAGTCGGGGTTGGTGCGGGCGGTCAGCCGACGAGGCGGCGGCGGGCGTCGTCGAGGCGGCTGGAGATGGTGCCGTCGATGACGTCGTCGCCGATCTCGACCCGGAGCCACCGAGGACGGCGGGGTCGACGACCACGTTGAGGTGGACGGGACGGCCGTACTGGCGCGCGAGCGCGTCGGCGAGGCGGGCCCGCTCGGCGTCGGGCAGCTCGCGCGCCACGCGCACCGTGGCGATGCCCTGGTCCTGGGCCTCGGCGGCGACCTTCTGGTACTCGGCCAGCGCGACCGCCACCGTGCGGTGGCTGCCGGCGAGGGCCTGCTTGACCAGGCTGCGTGGTCGCCGGCAGGGCCCGCCGGCCGAGCAGGTCGTCGACCAGGCGGGCCTTGTCCTCGACCGAGCGGGCCGGGTCGGAGAGCGCGTCGCGCAGCGACGGGTTCTCCTTCACGGCCTGCGCGAACGCGAACAGCTCGTCGGCCAGACGCGCTCGGCGTCCCCCCCGGCGGCGCGCACCAGGGCCACGACGCTGAGGTGCTCGAGAGCGTCGGCGAGGTCGCGAGGCGCGGTCCACCGGCGGCTCACCGCCGAGCGCAGCAGGACCAGCGCGCGCTCCCCCACCTTGCCGCCGACGACCTGCTCGACGACGCCCTGCCGGGCCTCGGCGGCCACCGAGGCGTCGGTGACGAAGCGGCGCAGCCCGCCCTCCGCCCCGCAGGATGCGCCGCGACCGAGAAGAGGTCGCGGCTCACCTGCGCGGCGGCGTCCGGCGAGCCGGAGACCGACGTCTCCAGCTCACCGGCCAGCGTGGCGACGGCCTCGGCCGATGCTCCGCGGAAGTCCGAGGTCATCTCAGTTGACCCCCGGCGTCCCGGTCTCGAGGTCGGCGAGGAAGCGCTCGACGACGCGGCCCTGACGGGCCTCGTCCTCCAGGCTCTCGCCCGACGATGCGACCGGCCAGGCCGGTGGCGAGCGCGCCCGACCTCGGCACGCAGCGAGGCGACCGCCTGCTGGCGCTCCGCCTCGATCTGCGCCTTGCCGGCCTCGACGATGCGGGTCTGCTCGGCCTGCCCCTGCGCGCGCAGGTCGCTGACGATCGCCGCGCCCTGCTCGCGGGCCTCCTCACGGATGCGCGCCGCCTCGTGGCGGGCGTCCGCGAGCTGGGCCTCGAGCTCGGCCAGCTTGGCGTCGGCCTCGGCCTGCTTGGTCTCCGCCGCCGCGAGGCCGCCCTCGATGGCAGCGGTGCGGTCGGCGTAGGCCTTCTCGAAGTTCGGGACGACGAACTTCCAGATCAGGCCCGAGCAGGATGAGGAACCAGACTGCGCCGAGGATGATCTCGGACAGGTGCGGGATCAGCGGGTTGAGCTCTTCCGCTGCCCGAACGGACTCAGACATGTATCACCTCGTGAGGTAGGGCGCCGAGGCGTAGGTCACTGGATGGCGAAGGCGAGCGCGATGCCGATGATCGCGAGCGCCTCGGCGAGCGCGAAGCCGAGGATCGCGATCGACTGCAGGCGCGACTGGGCCTCGGGCTGGCGGGCGACGCCGTTGATGTAGGCAGCGAAGATCAGGCCCACGGCGATGGCGGGGCCGATCGTGGCGACGCCGTAGCCGAGCATGTTGAGAGAGCCGGTCACAGCTTTCCTTTCGTCGTGACGCAGGGCGCGTCGTGGAGTCTCATGACTGTGTTGACCATATGAAGTTGTGGGAATCGGGGGTGCGGGCGGGCCCGCACGGGGTGCGCCGATGGCGCGGTCGGCTCAGTGCTCCTCGGCGATCGGCACCGGCGACGTACATCGCGGTGAGCAGGGTGAAGACGTAGGCCTGCAGGAACATCACCAGCAGCTCGAGGGCGCTGACCAGGAAGAACATGAGGATCGCACCGACGCCGCCGATGATGTTGAGCGCCGAGGGCGACGCCTCGACCAGCAGGTACTCACCGCCGAGGGCGAAGAGGATCAGCAGCAGGTGGCCGGCGAACATGTTGGCGAAGAGTCGCAGCGCGAGGGTGACCGGACGCACGACGATGTTGGAGAGGATCTCCAGCGGCACGATCAGCAGCAGCATCACGCCGCTGACGCCGGCCGGGACCGAGACGTGCTTGAGGTAGCCCAGCAGCGCCGTGCTTCCAGATGCCGACGCCGTTGTAGAGCAGCCAGGAGAGCGCTGCGAGGCCGTAGGCGTAGCCCGAGTGCGAGAACGTCGGGAACTGCACGATCGGGATCATGCCGAAGTAGTTGTTCACCAGCACGAAGGTGAACAGCGCGAAGAGGTAGGGCACGAAGCTTCATGAAGTGCTCGGAGCCGATGGACTCGCGAGCGATCGAGTTGCGCACGCCGCCGTAGACGAACTCGCCGGCGAACTGCATGCGGCCGGGCACGATGGCCGCCTTGCGCGACATCGCGTAGAAGAGCACGAAGATCAGCACCACGGACAGGCTGACCATGACCATCGGCTTGGTGACCTCGCCGAAGATCGGCGGCAGGTCGAAGTCAGCCGGCCCAGGGGGCGTGAAGCCCTCCGCGGCCATGATCACCGCAATGGTGTCAGACATCAACGCCCTGTCTCCTTCGTGTCGCATTCGGTGCAGAAGATCGTGCAAGTGCTCGTGGTGCCCGCGCCGGGGCTGCTGGTCACGCCTCGGGGTCCGGGTGCTCCTGCGGTGCACGCCCGAAGCGGACGATCACCACGTAGAACCCCAGCACGCGCCGAGCACGAGGCCCGCCGGCAGCAGGAACGAGGTCCCCAGCCAGCGGTCCCCGGCCCAGCCCAGGCCGCCGTAGAGGAGCACGCCGGCCCCCAACGACCCGAACGCGGCCCAGGGGTCGGTCGACGGCTCGCTCGAGCGATCGGGGACGTGGTCTGTCGGCGCCATGGCGATCCGGACGATAGCAGTCGCGGGTCACGTCGCGTCACCCGCGTCCGCCTCGGTGCGGACGCTGCCCGCAGGTCGTAGACGGGGATGCGCACGCGGACCGCGGCCGCACCTGGCCGGCCATCCAGGCCAGCACGACGGCCAGCAGTGCGCCGAAGAGCCAGCGTCGCTCGGCCAGCGAGGCGAAGGCGGGCTGCTCGGACAGCGCCACCAGCAGAGACGACCACGAGCATCAGCTGCAGCGTGTAGGTCAGCAGCGCCACCATCAGCGAGGCGCTGCGGCATCAGGCCGCTCACGACGTCGACGGTGACCGAGCCGAAGAGGAGCACCGCCAGCACGGCCAGCGCCCCGATCAGGGCGGCACCGGCCGCGTCGCCGCCGGAGACGAGGCCGCCAGCACCGGCAACCAGCAGGCCCGGCGCCAGCGCCGCGGCCGCCACGGCCCCGTGCAGCGCCACCGCGCCGGGGCGGCGGTGCTCGCTGGCGGTCGTCGCGGAGGTCATCGGCGGCCGTTCTCTGGGGGACAGACGGTGGTCGAGGAGTGCTGTGGACCCGGCCGCAGCACCTCGTGAAAACTATCACAAGGTCCCGGTGGCCCAGCAACTGGAACGATCCAGCCGACCCTCAGACGGGCGGACCGGCGGGCACGGCGTGCCCCGGACGGTGCAGCACCGGCAGCAGGAAGGTCAGCGCCACGGTCACCCCCGCTCCCCCGGCCAGCGCGGCCACGACCCACGGCCCGGAGTACAGGCTGGCCAGCACGGTGCCGAAGGCCACCAGAGCCGCCCACATCCACATGATCAGCACCGCGCGCCGCTGGGAGTGCCCGATCTCGAGCAGGCGGTGGTGCAGGTGCTGCTTGTCGGGGGCGAACGGTGACCGGCCGGCGCGCGTGCGGCGCACGACCGCCAGGACCAGGTCGAGCAGCGGGACCACCAAGATGGTGATCGGCAGGAGCAGCGGCAACAGCGTCGGGGCCAGGCTGGCCTGCGACCCGGCGCCGCCCTGGGACAGGTCGGAGCCGGCGAACTGGCCGGTGAGGGTGACGGCGCTGGCCGAGAGCACCAGCCCGATCAGCATCGACCCGGAGTCACCCATGAACAGCCGGGCCGGGTTGAAGTTGTGGGGCAGGAAGCCCACGCACGCCCCCGCCAGCGCGACCGCGAGCAGCGCTGCGGTCGTGGCCCGGGGCGCGTTGTTGAGGCTGGTGAGCTGGTAGCAGAAGAGGAAGAAGGCCAGCGCGCCCACTCCCACCACACCGGCGGCCAACCCGTCGAGGCCGTCGACGAAGTTCACCGCGTTGATCGTCGCCACGACCAGGAAGCCGGTCAGCAGCGCGCTCTGGGTGGGATCGAGGGAGAAGACCTGCCCGTCGGGGCCGGTGAAGAAGTAGAACTGCACGCCGAAGGCGACCAGGAAGCCGGCCGCCAGCAGCTGACCGCCCAGCTTGGTCAGGGCATCGAGCTCGAAGAGATCGTCGAGCACCCCCACCGCGCAGATCAGCGCTCCGGCCACGATCACGACACCGGCATCACGGAAGACCACCGTCCCGCTCAGGGACAGGAACGGCAGCTCGCGGGCGACCAGGTAGGCCGCCACCAGCCCGCCCAGCATCGCCAGGCCGCCCAGGTAGGGGATCGGCTCGGCGTGCACGTCGCGGTCGCGCACCCGGGCCACGGCACCGGTGCGCAGCGCGATCTCGCGCGCGATCACCGTCAGCAGGTAGGTGACCGACGCGGCGACCAGGAAGACCAGGATGTACTCGCGCACCGCTGGCCCGTCAGTCCTCGGCTGTGAGCGTCGCGCCGAGCGGCTCGAGGACGGCGTTGAGCTGGTCGAGCGAGAGCGCGCCCACGCGCAGGACCCGGCCCTGAGGCCCGGTCACGTCGACGATCGTCGAGGGCTGTGCGCCGTCGACGCCCTGCGGGCTGGGGCCGGCGTCGACGATGACGTCGACGTGCTCGCCGAGCATCTCCTGCGCGGCGTCGGCGTCGGTGGCGGCGGGACGACCGGTGAGGTTCGCCGAGCTCACCGCCAGCGGCCCGGTGCGCTCGAGGAGCTCGCGGGCCACCTCGTGGTCGGGCATCCGCACCGCCACGGTGCCGCGGGTGTCACCGAGGTCCCACTGCAACGAGGTCTGCTGGTGGCACACGATCGTCAGCGGCCCGGGCCAGAAGGCCTCGACGAGCGCCCGTGCGTAGCCGGGCACCCGCACTGCCAGCGCGTCGAGGGTGGTGGCGGCGCTGACCAGCACCGGCGGGGGCATGTCCCGCCCGCGTCCCTTGGCCCTGAGCAGCGCGCGCACCGCGGCCGGGTCGAAGGCGTCGGCGCCGATGCCGTAGACGGTGTCGGTCGGCAGCACCACGAGGCCGCCGCGCTGGACGGCCAGGCTCGCGGCGTCCAGCGCCTGCTCGCGCTCGTCGGGCGTGGAGGTCCCGTGGCGTTCCATGGAGGTCATCGTGCCAGTCTCGCCGTCACGAAGCGTGCACGCCCTGCCAGGTCGCGGTGGTCGCGCACGTCGCGCCATCGGCCGGTGGCACTGAGCACGTCGGGTGCGGAGGCGCCCTGCACGTCGGCGTGCTCGGCACCCAGCACTCCGCCCGGCCGCAGCAGCACCGCGGCCCGGCGCTCCAGCACCCGCAGCGCGTCGAGCCCGTCCTCGCCCGAGAAGAGCGCCAGGTGCGGGTCGTGGTCGCGCGCCTCCGGGGCCACGGACTCCCACGCCTCCAGCGGCACGTAGGGCGGGTTGCACACGACCACGTCGACCGTGCCCGCGAGCTCCTCGAGCTCGGTGGCCATGTCCCCCAGGCGCAGGTCGACCCCGGTGCCGGCCAGGTTGCGCTCGGCCCAGGTGTGCGCGGCCGGGTCGAGCTCGACCGCATGCACCCGGGCCCCGGGCACCTCGTGGGCCACCGACGCGGCCACTGCACCCGAGCCGGTGCACAGGTCCACCACGACCGGCTCGGCGACCCGGCCCGCCTGCTCGACCGCCCAGCCGGCCAGCAGCTCGGTCTCGGGGCGGGGCACGAAGACCCCGGGACCCACGGCGAGCTCGACGTGACGGAACCAGGCGCGGCCGGTCAGGTGCTGCAGCGGCTCGCGGGCCGCGCGCCGCGCGACCAGGGCGTCGTACGACGGCAGGGTGGCGGGGTCCACCACATCGATGAGCACCAGCCGGCCGCGCTCGGTGCCCAGCACGTGGGCGAGCAGCGCGGCCGCGTCGTGCTCGGGGCTCGGCACGCCCGCAACGCGCAACCGCTCGACCGCGCCGGCCAGCACCTCGCGCCGGGTGGTCACTCAGTCCTCCAGCGCGGCCAGCCGGGCGGCCATGTCGGCGTCGGTGCACGACGCGATGACCGGGCCGAGGTCGCCGTCGAGGACCTGGTCGAGGTTGTAGGACTTGTAGCCGGTGCGGTGGTCGGAGATGCGGTTCTCGGGGTAGTTGTAGGTGCGGATGCGCTCGGAGCGGTCCACCGTGCGCACCTGGCTGCGCCGGGCGTCGCTGGCCTCGGCAGCAGCTGCCTCCTGGGCCACTGCCAGCAGGCGGGCGCGCAGGATCCGCATCGCCTGCTCGCGGTTCTGCAGCTGGCTCTTCTCGTTCTGGCAGCTGGCCACGATGCCGCTCGGCACGTGCGTGATCCGCACCGCCGAGTCGGTGGTGTTGACGCTCTGGCCGCCGGGGCCGCTGGAGCGGAAGACGTCGATGCGCAGGTCGTTCTCGTCGATGCTCACATCGACCTGCTCGGCCTCCGGCAGCACCAGGACGCCCGCGGCGCTGGTGTGCACGCGACCCTGAGACTCGGTGACCGGCACCCGCTGCACCCGGTGCACGCCGCCCTCGAACTTCAACCGGGCGAACGGCGCCTCCCCCGGTCCGGGGGTGCCCTTGGCCTTGACCGCCACCGTCACCGACTTGTAGCCGCCCAGGTCGGACTCGGTGGCGTCGAGGACCTCCACCGCCCAGCCGTGGCGCTCGGCGTAGCGGGTGTACATCCGCAGCAGGTCGCCGGCGAAGAGCGCGGACTCCTCGCCGCCCTCGCCGGACTTCACCTCCAGCAGGGCGTCCTTGTCGTCGGTCTCGTCGCGGGGCACCAGCAGCCGGCGCAGCCGCTCGGCCGCCTCCTCGCGGCGTGCGTCGAGCTCGACCGCCTCCTCACCGAAGGCGGGGTCCTCCCCCGCGAGCTCGCGGGCCGCCCCCGCGTCCTCCCCCAGCCGCTGCCACTCCCGCCAGGTGCGGATCACCGCGGACAGCTCGGCGTAGCGGCGGTTGAGCCGCTTGGCCAGCCGCGCGTCGGCGTGCGTCTCGGGCTCGGCGAGCCGGGCCTCGAGCTCGGCGTGCTCACCGAGCATGCTCTCGACGGCCTCGAACATCGGTGGGCTCCTGGGGTCGGGACGAGCGGCGGGTGGGACGGGGCAGGACAAATGACGAGCGCCGGTCCACCGCCGCGGGGCGGTGGACCGGCGCTCGTCGTGGTGCTACTTCTTCTTGGCGTAGCGGGCCTCGAAGCGGGCCACGCGGCCACCGGTGTCGAGGATCTTCTGCTTGCCGGTGTAGAACGGGTGGCACTGCGAGCAGACGTCGGCACGCATGGTGCCGGAGGTCGCGGTGCTGCGGGTGGTGAAGGTGCTGCCGCAGGTGCAGGTCACCTGGGTCTCGGTGTACTCCGGGTGGATGTCCTTCTTCATGCTTCCCTCTTTCGTCGGGGCCGCCGGGTCGCCGCCGTCTTCTCCGCGGGTGCGGTGCGGGGACGTGAACCGGAGCCGGTCGTATTGTGCCAACCAACGCCGACACCTTCCAATTCCAGCCGCTCGGGCCCGGCGCGACGTTCAGCCCGTCGACTGCACCGGGAGGCGCACCACGACCCGGGTGCCCCGGCCCTCCTCCGAGTCGATGGACACGTCGCCGCCGTGCTTGTCGACGATGGTCTGCACGATGCGCAGGCCCAGGCCGGTGCCGGCGATCTCGTTGGTGACCGCGTTGGAGGCGCGGAAGAAGCGGCTGCCCAGCCTCTCGAGCTCGGCGGCGGGGATGCCGATGCCCCGGTCGAGCACCGTGACCACACCTGTCCGGACCCCGTCGGCCTCCTCGACGCCCAGCGACACCGAGACCCGGCCCTGCTCGAGACTGAACTTCACCGCGTTGCTGAGCAGGTTGAGGAAGGCCCGACCCAGCATCGGCCGGTCGGCCAGCACGACGACCGGCTGGTCTCCCAGGTCCTGCTCGACCACGATGCCTCGGCCCGCGGCGGTGATGGCGACGTCGGTGACGGCGTCGCGCACCAGCGGCACCAGGTCGACCGACTCGAGGGTGGTGGTGCGGTTCTCGGCCTTCGACAGGGTCAACAGGTCGTCGATGAGCGTCTTGAGACGAGCCACGTTGCGCCGGCTCGCCTCGAGGATCCGCTCGTGGCGCGGCGACATCGTGTCCTCGAACTCCTCGGCCACCATCTCGAGGTAGCCGTGGATGGTCGTCAGCGGCGTGCGCAGCTCGTGGGAGACGTTGGAGACGAAGTCGTCGCGCGCCGTGTCGAGGGCCCGCAGCTCCTCGGCCACCTTGTGCTCCACGGCGCGGGCCCGCGACTGGGCGTCGGCGAGCTCGTTGAGCGCCAGCGCCACCGACCGGACCTCGCGCGGACCCTCGGGCTGCGCCCGGACGCCCGGGTCCTTGGCCATCTGGTGCACCACGCCCTCGAGGGCCACGAGCGGACGCGAGACCTCGCCCAGGAGGCGGGCTCGCGACCGGCCGACCACGAGCCAGCCCAGCAGCGTCAGCAGCGCCACCGAGCCGATCGTGGCGCGCAGGCGCCAGGTCGCGTCGGCGCTGGCCTCGCGCACCCGGCTGCCGAACAGTGCGGCCGTCTCCTGGTGCGCGGCCCGCACCTGCTCGAAGAGACGCTGGCCCTGGCGGTAGCGACGCAGCTGGAAGGTCTCGGCTCCGCCGGGAGCCTGCACCCGCGGCTGGGCGTACTCGACCAGCCAGCGCTCGGCCGCGGCCTGCTGCGCCTGCACCAGCGACATCAGCGGCGCGTCGTCGGCGGCGTACTGCGCGACGACCTGCTGGTGCCCGGGCAACCGGGCCAGTGCCTGCTGGTAGTCGTCGAGCGCGCCGGCCTCGCCACTGCGTGCCCACGCCCCGACGGCCGACTCGAGGTCGGTGAGGTCCTGGAGCACCGCCTGGTTGGCGACCGAGGCCGGCTGCAGGCCCTCGGTGAGGTCCTCGACAGCGCGGGTGGACAGCACCACGCCCACGATCGCGATCAGCGCGATCACGCCGATCAGGACCGCCAGGCGGTGCAGCGCCGGGGTGAGGGTCCGGGCGACGGTGCGCGGGCTCGCGCCCTCGGTGGCGGTCACCGGGTCCCCGCCGCGCTCAGACCGACCGGGACAACAGCGCCTCGACCCTGGCAGCCAGCTCACGCGGGCTGAAGGGCTTGGTGATGTAGTCGTCGGCACCGGAGTCGAAGCCCGACTCGACGTCGGACTCCTGGGCCCGGGCGGTGAGCAGGATGACGGGCAGGTCGGCCAGCCCCGGGTCCGCACGAATGGCGCGGATCGCCTCGAGACCCGAGACCCCCGGCATCATCACGTCGAGGACGGCCAGGTCGGGACGCGATGCCTGGCACGCCTCGACCGCCGCGGCGCCGTCGGCCACCGCGGTGATCTCGTGGCCCAGGGTCGAGAGCTTGAACTCGACCAGCTCTCGGATGTCGACGTCGTCGTCAGCGACCAGGATGCGTGCCACGGTGCGAGGCTTCCTCTCTCTCCGGCTGACCCTCCGGCCTCCTGAGGAGGGCCGCCAGCATGTGGGCGACAGCGTATCGGCAACGCAGGCGCGACGACGGGCACACCGCCCAGAAAGACCGCCGAGCCCGCGTCGGCGCGGCTGCGCCGACGCGGGCCACGCTCACCGCCGGGCGGACCGTCCGGGCGAGCGCTGGAAGGTGCTGAGCATCTCGTAGTTCGTCTGGGTGCTCGTCAGCCGCTCGCGCAGCTCGCGCATCGCCTCGCTGCCCTGGGCGGACAACGCGTCGACCAGCGACTCGACCACCGGCAGCTCGCCCTCCCCCAGCAAGAGCTCGGTGTGGCGGGTGCCCGAGCGGGCCACGTCGACGGCGGGGAAGACGCGCTGCATGGCCAGCTCGCGGCTCAGGCGCAGCTCCATGTTGGCGGTGCCGGTGAGCTCCTCGAAGATCACCTCGTCCACCTTCGAGCCGCTCTCGACGGTCGCCGTGGCCAGCACCGTCAACGAGCCACCGTTCTCGATGTTGCGCGCTGCCCCGAAGAACTGCTTCGGCGGGTGCAGCGCTGTCGAGTCGACCCCGCCCGAGAGCACCCGCCCGTTGCCGGTGCCGGCCAGGTGGTAGGCCCGGCCCAGTCTCGTGATGCCGTCGAGCAGCACGACGACGTCGTGCCCGAGCTCGACCAGGCGCTTGGCCCGCTCGATGGCCAGCTCGGCGACCACGGTGTGGTCGGCGGGCTGGCGGTCGAAGGTCGAGGAGATGACCTCGCCCTTGACCGAGCGCTCGTAGTCGGTGACCTCCTCGGGGCGCTCGTCGACCAGCACCACCATGAGGTGGCACTCCGGGTTGTTGGCGCTGAGCGAGGCGGCCACACCCTGGAGCACGGCCGTCTTGCCGGCGTGCGCCGGAGAGCTGATCAGCCCGCGCTGGCCCTTGCCGATCGGCGCCACCAGGTCGATCGTGCGCCCGATCAGGTCGTCGGGGCCCTTCTCCAGACGCAGCCGCTCGGACGGGTGCAACGGGGTCATCTTCTCGAACTCGACACGGGTGCGCGCGGCGTCGGGGTCGGCCCCGTTGACGCTCTCGATGCGCACCATCGGGTTGAACTTCTCCTTGCGCTCCCCCTCGCGGGGCTGGCGCACCTGGCCCACGACCGCGTCGCCGCGTCGCAGCCCGAACTTGCGCACCATCGAGAGCGAGACGTACACGTCGTCCGGGCCGGGCAGGTAGCCGCTGGTGCGCACGAAGGCGTAGTTGTCGAGCACGTCGAGGATGCCCGCGGCCGGCACCAGCACGTCGTCCTCGAGCACCGTGGTGTCCGGCTCGTTGCGGCCGCCGCCTCCACCACCACCGCCGCCGCTGCGAGCGCGGTCGCGCCCGCGCCGGCGCCGGCTGCGCCCGCGACCGTCGCCGTCGTCGTCGCCCTGGTCCTGCTGCTGGTTCTGCTGCTGGCTCTGCTGCTGGTTCTGCTGCTGGTTCTGCTTGGCGTTCTGGTTGCCCTGCTTGTCCTGCTGCTTGTCCTGCTGCTTGTCCTGCTGCTTGTCCTGCTGCTTGTCCTGCTGGCCGCGGCCCTGGTGCTCGCGCCCCTTGGGCTGGTCCTTGCGTCGAGGCTGCTCCTGCTGCTCGGGCTGCTTCTCCGGCTGCTCGGGCTGCTTCTCCGGCTGCTCGGGGCTGGGCTGCGACTGCTCGGAGCGCACCCGGGTGCGCTGGCGCGTGGTGGTGCGCGTGGTCCCCGCCGCCGGTGCAGCCTGGTCCGACGACTGGCCCGACGACTGGCTGGACGACTGGCTGGACGACTGGGCGGCCTTGATCGCCTCGACCAGCTGGGCCTTGCGCATCCCGCCGGCACCGGCGATGCCCAGCCCGGCGGCCAGCGACTTCAGGTCGGCGATGAGCATCCCGTTCAGCCCCCCGGCCCGCTTCTTGGGGGTGCTGGCCTCGTCGGGCGCGGGGACGGAGTCTTGCGTCACGTGGGTCCTATCGACGTCTCACGGAGCCGCCGGCGCGGGCCGGAGGCGACTGGTCACTGGCCCCGTCACCGCACAGCGGCCGGGAACGCACCTCGCAGATCGCGGGTGCACGCCGGAGGAGCTGGTCGTCGGCGCGCCGCCACACTAGCACCGGCGGGCGGGCGGTTCAGAGCACCCGTACGCCGTCGGTGTCGATGGCCAGGTACGAGGACCACCAGCCCGCGGGGCACCGCTCGAGCAGCGACGCGGTCAGGGCGGTCCCCGGGCCGTCGCAGAAGGCGAGGACGGTCGGGCCGGCGCCCGAGACCACCGCGGCGATGCCGTCGGCCCGCAGCCGGTCGACCAGCGCGAGCGACTCGGGCATCGCCGGTCGCCGGTAGTCCTGGTGCAGGTAGTCGCGGGTGGCGCGCAGCAGGTGCTCGGGCCGCCCGGCGAGCGCGGCCACCAGCAGCGCGGCCCGGCCGGCGTCGGCCGCGGCGTCCGCGTGCGGCACGCTCGCCGGCAGCAGCCCCCGGGCCTGCTCGGTGGAGACCGGGGTCGGCGGCACCATCACGACCGCGCCGACGCGTGGGTCGACCGGGCAGGGCACGGCGTAGAAGCCGCCGTCGTCGTCACGCCCCGCGACCACGAAGCCCCCCAGCTGGGCCGGGGCCACGTTGTCAGGGTGCCCCTCGAGGCCCGCGCACAGGTCGAGCACCTGGTCGTCGTCGAGCAGCAGCGCGCCCCCGGCCACCAGGGCGCGACCGAGCGTGACGCCGGCGACGATCGCGGCGGAGGACGAGCCCAGACCGCGCGCGTGCGGGATCACGTTGCGGCAGTGCAGCCGCAGGCCCGGGGGGCGCACGCCCATCGCGTCGAAGGCCACCTGCATGGCCCGCACCACCAGGTGGGTGGCGTCGCGGGGCACGCCCTCGGCGCCGGCACCCTCCACCAGCACCTCGACACCGTCGCCGACGACCTGCGCCACGAGCTCGTCGCGCAGGTCGAGCGCCAGGCCCATCGAGTCGAAGCCGGGGCCGAGGTTGGCCGAGGTGGCCGGCACGGTGACGCGCACCGGCCCGGTGACGAAGGAGGTCATCGGGTCAGGCGAGACCGGCGGCGCGGGCGGCGGCGACCACGTCGTTGTCGATCACGGTGTCCACGATGCCGGGGCGCCCCTGCTCGGCCTGGGCCACCGAGTAGGCCTCGAGGGCCGTCGCGGTGTCCTTGAGCCCGTGCCCGGTCACGGTGACCACGACTGTCGAGCCCGCGTAGGACTCCCCTGCCTCGAGCTCCTGCAGCAGCCCCGCGACGCCCGCTGCCGAGGCCGGCTCGACGAAGACGCCGTCGCGCTGGGCGAGCTGGCGCTGCGCCGCGAGGATCTGCTCGTCGCTGACGGCCGCGAAGCGGCCCCCGGACTCCTCGGCGGCCTCGACGGCCAGCGACCAGGAGGCCGGGTTGCCGATGCGGATCGCGGTGGCCTTGGTCTCGGGCTCGGGGAACGGCTCGCCGGTCACCAGCGGGCTGGCGCCCTGGGCCTGGAAGCCGCGCATCACCGGCCGCCTGGTGGCGCGGCCGAGCTCGGCGAACTGCCGGTAGCCCATCCAGTACGCCGAGATGTTGCCGGCGTTGCCCACCGGCAGCAGGTGGAAGTCGGGGGCGTCGCCGAGGAAGTCGACGATCTCGAAGGCCGCGCTCTTCTGACCCTGCAGGCGCACCGGGTTGACCGAGTTCACCAGGGCGACCGGGTACTGCTCGGCCAGCTCCTTGGCGATGTGCAGGCAGTCGTCGAAGTTGCCGCGCACCATGATCACCTGCGCGCCGTGCACGATGGCCTGGGCCATCTTGCCGGCGGCGATCTTGCCCTCGGGGACCAGCACGAGCGGGGTCAGGCCGGCCTTCGCGGCGTACGCCGCCATCGAGGCCGAGGTGTTGCCCGTCGAGGCGCAGACCACCGCGCGGGCACCCTCGTGCTTGGCCACCGAGATCGCCGCGGTCATGCCGCGGTCCTTGAAGGAGCCGGTCGGGTTGTCGCCCTCGACCTTGAGGTGCACCTCGGCGCCGGTCAACCCCGAGAGCCACTCGGAGTGGACCAGCGGCGTGCCGCCCTCGCGCAACGTCACCGCCGGCGCGTCCTGCGGGATCTCGAGCAGGTGTCGGTACTCCTCGATGACACCGCGCCACTGGTGGGTGGCACGACCGGCCTCGCGGTCGAGCTGGTGGGTGCTCACTCTGCTCCTCCTTCGACGCGCATCACCGAGCTGACCTCGCGCACGATGTCCATCTGCTGCAGGTGCTCGACGGTGGCGCGCAGCTGGGCGTCGGTGGCCTCGTGGGAGACCACGACCAGCTGCGCGTCGTCGTCGCGACCCTCTTGGTGCACGGTGCGGATCGAGACGCCGTGCTCGGCGAAGGCGGTCGCGACCGTGGCCAGCACACCGGCGCGGTCGTCGACGTCGATCGCCACGTGGTAGCGGGTGCGTGCCTCGCCCATCGGCAGCACGGCCCGGTCGGCGTACGCCGACTCGCCGGCGCCGGTGACGCCCTCGCGCCGGTTGCGGGCCACCGTGACGAGGTCGCCGAGCACCGCCGAGGCCGTCGGCGAGCCGCCGGCGCCGGGACCGTAGAACATCAGCTGACCGGCGGCCTCGGACTCCACGAACACGGCGTTGTAGGCCTCGCGGACCGAGGCCAGCGGGTGGCTGCGCGGGATCATCGCGGGGTGCACGCGCACCGAGACGGCCTCGTCGCCGCCCGGCTGCTCGCGCAGCTCGCAGATCGCCAGCAGCTTGACCACGCAGCCCATCTCGGTGGCCGAGGCGACGTCGGCGGCGCTCACCTCGGTGATGCCCTCGCGGTGGACGTCGCTGGCGGTGACCCGGGTGTGGAAGGCCAACGAGGCCAGGATCGCGGCCTTGGCGGCTGCGTCGAAGCCCTCGACGTCGGCGGTCGGGTCGGCCTCGGCGTAGCCCAGCTCCTGGGCCTCCTCGAGCGCGTCGGCGAAGCCGGCGCCGGAGGAGTCCATCTTGTCGAGGATGAAGTTGGTGGTGCCGTTCACGATGCCCAGCACCCTGGTGACCTTGTCACCGGCCAGCGACTCGCGCAGCGGGCGCAGGATCGGGATCGCGCCGGCGACCGCGGCCTCGTAGTAGAGGTCGCGACCGGCCTTGGCGGCCGCCTCGAAGAGGGTCGGTCCGTCCTCGGCGAGCAGGGCCTTGTTGGCGGTGACCACCGAGGCGCCGTTCTCGAGCGCCGAGAGGATCAGGCTGCGCGCCGGCTCGATGCCGCCGATGACCTCGACCACGAGGTCGACGTCGTCGCGGGCCACCAGGCCCTCGGCGTCGGTGGTCAGCAGCCCCTCGGGCACCTCCACCTCGCGGGCCGCGTCGAGGCGACGCACGGCCACCCCCACCAGCTCGACCGGCACGCCCACGCGGGCGCCCAGGTCGGCGGCCTGCTCCTCGAGCAGGCGCACCACCTGGGAGCCCACCGAGCCACAGCCCAGCACGGCCACCTTGAGCGGCTTGCCACTCTCCGTCACGACTCGATCACCTCGGGGTCATCCACGTCCGTTGCCAACAGGTCCTGCTCAGTCTCACGCCGTACGACGACGCGCGCGACCCCGTCCCGCACCGCGATCACCGGGGGGCGCAGCGTGTGGTTGTAGTTCGAGGCCATCGAGCGGCAGTAGGCGCCGGTGCCGGGGACCGCCACCAGGTCGCCGGGAGCGACGTCGCCGGGCAGGAACTCGTCCTTGACCACGACGTCGCCGGCCTCGCAGTGCTTGCCGACCACCCGGGCCAGCAGCGGGGCGGCCTCCGAGACGCGCCCGGCCAGCGTGCAGGAGTAGTCGGCGTCGTAGAGGGCGGTGCGGATGTTGTCGCTCATCCCGCCGTCGACCGAGACGTAGGTGCGCACGGCGCCGCCGTCGAGGAGCACCGGCTTGACCGTGCCGACCTCGTAGACGGTGCACACCGACGGGCCGACGATCGCGCGGCCCGGCTCGATGGACAGGGTCGGCACGTCGACGCCCAGCGCGCGGCACTCGTGCTCGACGATCGCCGACATCTCGGTCGCCAGCTGCGCGGGCTCGGCCGGGTCGTCCTGGGTGGTGTAGGCGATGCCGAAGCCGCCCCCGAGGTCCATCTCGGGCATCGTCACGCCGAGCTCGTCGGCCACTCGTGCGTGCAGCGCGAGCACGCGCCGCGCGGCCACCTCGAAGCCCGAGGAGTCGAAGATCTGGCTGCCGATGTGGGAGTGCAGGCCCAGCAGCTCGAGCCCCGGAGCCTCGTGGACGCGGCGCACGGCCCCGAGGGCGTCGCCGGAGGTGATGGAGAAGCCGAACTTCTGGTCCTCGTGGGCGGTGGCGATGTACTCGTGGGTGTGCGCCTCGACGCCCGCGGTCACCCGCACCATCACCCGCACCGTGGTGCCCAGGCGGTCGGCGACCTCCGCGAGCCGCTCGATCTCGGCGGTGGAGTCGGCGATGACGCGCCCCACGCCGAGTCGCACGGCCCGCTCGATCTCGGCCGGCGACTTGTTGTTGCCGTGGAAACCGACGCGCTCCATCGGGAAGCCGGCCCGCTCGGCCACCGCCAGCTCACCGCCGGTGCAGACGTCGAGGCACAGCCCCTCGTCGGCGACCCAGCGTGCGACGGCGGTGCACAGGAACGCCTTGCCGGCGTAGAAGACGTCGTAGTCGGCGAAGGCGTCGCGGAACGCGGCCGCCCGCGAGCGGAAGTCGGTCTCGTCGAGCACGTACGCCGGCGAGCCGTGCTCGGCGACGAGGTCGGGCAGCGCGACACCGCCGACGCTGAGGACGCCGCCGTCCTTGCGCGCGGTGCGCGACCACAGGTGCTGGACCAGCTCGTTGGGGTCGGCGGGCTGGCGCAGCCAGGAGGGTCCCTTCAGGGCCCCGTCGGCGTGCGCCCAGCCGGCCTCGTGGGAGACGGGCACTCAGCTCACATCCGTTCCGGCGCGGAGACGCCGAGCAGGCGCAGGCCGTTGGCCAGCACCGTGCGGGTCGCCGCCACCAGCACCAGGCGGGCCCGGTGCAGGTCGTTGGGCTCCTCGTCGCCCATCGGCAGCACGCGGCAGTTGTCGTAGAAGCGGTGGTAGACCCCCGCGGTGTCCTCGAGGTAGCGCGCCACCCGGTGCGGCTCGCGAAGCTCGGCGGCGCTGGCCACGACCCGCGGGAACTCGGCCAGCGCGCGCAGCAGCTCGCCCTCCTTCTCGTGCGCGAGCAGGGCGGGGTCGAAGTCCTCGGGCACCGAGCCGGGCCCGGCGAAGCCGAGGTCGGCGGCGTTGCGCAGGATCGAGGAGATCCTGGCGTGGGCGTACTGGACGTAGAAGACCGGGTTGTCGCTGGACTGCTTGGTCATCTCGGCGGCGTCGAGCGTCAACGGCGAGTCGGCCGGGTAGCGGGCCAACGTGTAGCGCAACGCATCGACACCGATGAGGTCGACGAGCTCCTCGAGCGTGACCAGGGTGCCGGCACGCTTGGACAGCTTGAGCTCTTGCCCGTCCTTCATGATCTTGACCATCTGCCCGATGAGGACCTCGATGTGGTGGTCGGGGTCGTCACCCGCACAGGCGGCCATCGCGCGCAGACGGTTGACGTAGCCGTGGTGGTCGGCGCCCAGCAGGTAGATGCACCGGTCGAAGCCACGTTCGCGCTTGTGGACGTAGTAGGCCGTGTCGCTGGCGAAGTAGGTCAATGAGCCGTCGCTCTTGATGAGCACCCGGTCCTTGTCGTCGTCGAAGTCCGTCGTGCGCATCCACAGAGCGCCGTCGGCATCGAAGAGGTGGCCCTGGGCGCGCAGCTTCTCCAAGCCGGCAGCCACGTCGTCGTTGTCGTGCAAGGAGCGCTCGGAGAACCAGACGTCGAAGCGGGTCTCGAACCGCTCGAGCTGGTGCTGCTGCTGACGCAGCTGCACCGCGTAGGCCGCTTCCCGGAACGCGGTGTGGCGCTCACCCTCGGGAAGGCCGACGATGTCGGGATCCGCCGCCACGACCTCGCGGGCCAGGTCGGCGATGTAGCCACCGTGGTACCCGTTCTCGGGGGTCGGTAGGCCCAGCGCCGCTGCCTCCACGGAGGCACCGAAGAGGTTCATCTGGTTGCCGCGGTCGTTGATGTAGAACTCACGCGTCACCTCGGCGCCGGCCGCATCGAGGACCCGCGCCACCGCGTCGCCGACGACCGCCCACCGGGTGTGGCCGAGGTGCAGGGGGCCCGTGGGGTTGGCCGAGATGAACTCCACGTTGATGCGCTCGCCGCTCAGCGTGCTCGTGCGGCCGTACTCGTCGCCCGACTCCACCACCCGGGCGGCCACCGCGCCCTGGGCGCCGGCGGACACCGAGATGTTGAGGAAGCCCGGGCCGGCGATCTCGACGTCGGCGACGCCGTCGACGCAGGCCAGGCGCTCCTGGACGAGCCCGGCGAGAGCGCGGGGGTTGGTCCCGGCCTTCTTGGCCAGCTGCAGCGCGACGTTCGTGGCGTAGTCGCCGTGCCCCTTCTGCCGGGGTCGCTCCACGGTCACGCTCGCAGGGACACCGTCCGGCAGGGTGATCGCACCCTGGTCGGACAGCGTCGTCAGCACGTCGACGATCGCGGCGGAGAGCTGTTCGGGAGTCACCCGACCAGCCTATCGGCGCCCCGGGCCGCGGCCCGCATCGATGTCGGACCTGGGACCGGCCGCGACGGCGGCGTACCGGATTCGTCGCCCCGACCCCGGAGTTGTAGGGTGACGCCGTCCCGCAGCCGTCGCGCAGCGTGGCGCACGCCTCCGTAGCTCAGGGGATAGAGCACTGGTTTCCGGTACCAGTGGCCGCAGGTTCGAATCCTGCCGGGGGCACCCGACCGCGAGGCCCGGCCCATGTCTGTGGGCCGGGCCTACTGCGTCCTTCAGCGTTCTCCAGGGACGCCTCTCACCCGATCGGACTGGTCTGTACCAGCCCGAACGGACTACCTAACCCGGTTCCGTCTCCGGCGTTCTACCTGTCGAGGGATCGCGCGACTGGTCCCCGCCGGGAGGGGAGGGTGCCCCACACGCTTCTTCCGGGCCCCCACGTCCCGCAGCCCCGCTGCGCCGATGAAAGTAGGAGAGCGTGAAGAAGTCCCTCAAGAGGGCCGCTGCGGCGTCCGCCGTCTGTGCGGTCAGCCTTGCCGGCACCCTCGCCACGAACCCCACCGCCGTCGCCGGCGAGGCCAGCCGAGGCCGCCGAGGCCCGGGCGAACCAGAAGTCGATCACCGACTTCGGCATGAAGGCGCTCGCCTTCGGCACCAAGGTCTCGGTCGGCGGCATCGACATCAAGAGCCTCAAGGACTCCCTCGACATCCTCGCCTGCACCCGCAGCGCCGGAGTGGAGCGGGTGGAGCCGTCGAAGCTCAGCACCGACCAGATCACCCAGCTGATCGCCGAGAACGCCCCGGTCGACATCGCCAAGCTGATCAGCATCTCCCCCAGCACCAGCCGCACCTCGACCTACCGCGAGGACGGCGTCACCGGCACCCGGGCCGTCAACACCATCGCCGACATCACCTTGGGCGGCCAGCTGGTCGAGGACCTCAAGATCCCGACCCTCAAGATCAGGGGCCTGAACTCGGTCGCCGACTCCTTCCACGACCCGGCCGACGCCGACGGCGACGGCAACCCCTTCGGCACCGCCGAGAGCTTCGGCTTCGAGGGGATCTCGCTGGACTACGAGGGCACCGTCGTCGAGGGCACGCCGCTGGCCGACCTGCTCGACATCGTCAACCAGGTCGCCGCGCCGGTGAACGAGATCGTCGACCAGCTCGTCACGCTGCTCACCGACACCATCGGCGGCATCATCGAGATCCCGGGCCTCGGCTCCATCGGGCTCGGCAGCTCGTTCAGCAACATCGGCGAGCACTCGGCGTCCTCGGGCGCCAGCGCCCTGGCCATCGAGGTCGACCCCAGCGAGACCGACAACGACTCCCCCGTGCTGCTCAAGCTGGGCTACGCCCAGTCACGCATCGCCGACTCGGTGCCCTCGGGCGTCTTCCGCTCCACGATCATGGGCCTGGACTTCGAGGCGCTGCCGATCAACGACGACGTGGCGCTGCTGAAGATGGGTGGCATCGGCACCCAGTCGATCCCTTGCGAGGGCACCGGCAACAAGAAGGTCGTCAAGACCATCGAGGGCGAGCGCAGCATCCCGCTGAGCCTGCCGGGCCTGGGCGGCGTCGCGGTCCTCGACGGCCTCGAGTACTCCTACAAGGCCAAGCAGATGTCACGCGGTCGCGCCCGTTCCATGGCCAAGAGCTCGCTGGGCTCCTTCTCGATCCCCGTGCTCGACCTCGAGATCACCGGGATCAGCTCGAAGCTCAACCTGCTCAGCCGTGAGGGCGAGCGGGTGCGCGGCTCCGACAAGCCGAAGTTCAAGGTCGCCGACATCCTCTACCAGGGCGAGAGCCTCCTGCCCGAGGGCGGGCTGAAGATCCGCCAGACCGTCGAGTTCGCCATCGACGAGCTGCAGCAGACCGGCTTCATCACCTTCGGCCCGCGCTTCACGCGCAACCACTACGGCGCGAACCTGTCGGCCATGAACGTCACGATCCCGGGGATCCTCGACCTCGACCTCGGCTGGGTCGAGTCGAAGATCTACCCCCGCTGACCGGCTGAGCCGAGCAGCACCGCAACACGACCCGCGACCGGGGCGGCCCACCAGGGCCGTCCCGGTCGTGGCGCGTCCGGGCGCCCCAGCAGCCCCGTCAGCAGCCCGGTCAGCAGCCTCGGGGCAGCGTGGCGTCGCCGCGCGCGGCCGCTCCCAGGCGACGGGCCTGGGTGAGGTAGGGACGCACCACGCTCATCCCGCGGATGGTCGCCACCGCCCCGCCCACCACGCAGGTGGTGATGCGCGCGGGGTCCACCCGCGCGACGGCGCGCGCCAGGCGGAACAGCTCCCCCGGACCGAGGTCGGTGTCCATGTGCTGCACCACGCTGAGCACACCGCGCTCGACGAAGCCCGGCCGGTCGGCCTTGGCACGGATCTCGGCCCCGATGCCGCGCAGCACCCGCTGCTGGTTGGCCGAGCGGGCGAAGTCGCCGCCGGCCAACGTCTTGCGGATGCGGGAGAAGGCCATGGCCCCGTACCCGTTGAGCCGGATGCGGCCCTGGGCGAAGCCCTCCGGCTTGAGCGAGCTGTCAAAGAAGCGGCGCGGGTTGCTCACGGTGATGCCGCCGATGTCGTCGACCAGGTCCTCGAAGAACGGGAACCGGGTGACCATCACGTAGTCGGGCTGGACGCCGAGCATCCCGCCCACGGTGCGTCCCAGCAGCTCGGGCCCGCCGAGCACCATGGCCGCGTTGACCCGGTTGGCGGAGTGGCCCGGGATGGACACGAAGGAGTCGCGCGGGATGCCGATCGCCGAGGCTGCCCCGGTGCGCGTGTCGATCCCGACCATCTGCAGCGCGTCGCCGCGCGAGCGGGTCATCGACTGCCCGGGCCGGGCGTCGGAGCCCACGGCGAGGATCCACACCACGTCGGGGCTCAGGTCGACCGCGCCGGAGCGCTGTGCTCGCACCAGGGCGACGTCGTCGGAGGCCACCTCGGGCGAGGGCACCACGAGGGCGGTGCCTGCCAGCACCGCGCCGAGCAGGCCGGTGCGCAGGGTGCGGGTGGCACGGGTGCGCCGGGTCGCGGTCATGACCTGCTCCTGTCCCGGCCGCGCTGGCGGCCCTTGTCGCCGCGCGGGCCGGTCGTCGGCTTGGGCCCCTGCAGCACGTCGTACCCGAAGATCTTCCAGCCCTCGCGGTAGAGCATGAACAGCCGGGCGCTGACGCGGACCTGGCGCTCCACCTCACCGCTGGTGCGGTAGTCGAGCGTGGTGCGCGCCGTGACGCCGCGCGCCGTCTCCTTCGTGGCCAGGATGTCGACCACCACGCGACGCCGCACGGGGACGAGGGTGTCGATCCGCTCCCCGAGGCGGTGGCTGGTCATCCGATCGAGGTCGCGGCGCGCCGCCTGCGCGGCCCCGGGGGTGAAGCCGGGGAAGACCGAGCGGTAGCGCCGCCGCGGGTAGGTGGCCTCGACGAACGCCGCGTCCCACCAGCGGTCGACCGCGCGTCCCACGCCGCTGGCGACCCGGCGCCGCTTGAGGGGCCCCAGGGCGCCGACCACCTCCCCCACCTCGACGTTGGTGCGCACCCGGCGCCCGCGGTCGTCCCGGTCGCCGCCCGCCTCCGACCCGCTGCTCGCGGCGGGGCCGCGGCCACCGCTGCCGGGCTCCGCACCGGTGCAGGCGACCAACGCGGCCGCGGCCATGAGGACCACGACCAGGCCGGTCACGAGGGCCCGGAAGGGCCCACCGGGGTGTGGCGAAGTCATCGTCTGCTCCTCTCGTGGTGTCAGTCCCGCCACACCCTGTCCGAAAGCAGCCCCAACCTCGGCATTTGCTGGCGCGTGGGTCTAGCCTTGACCACCGACTCCACCCATCCACGCGCGCTCATCGGAAGAGGCGAAGCAAGCCGTGCCGCAGTCCCCCACCAGTTCCCCCTCCACCTCCCCCGAGGTCTCCGACGACTTCGGTGCCAACGAGTGGCTCGTGGAGGAGATGTACGAGCGCTACCGCAAGGATCCCGCGCAGCGTGGAGCCCAGCTGGGCCTCCTACTTCGAGGCCAACGGCAACGGCGCCGGCACGGGCTCCGACAAGGCCGCGGGAGAGACCGCCCAGCCCGAGAAGAAGCCCGAGGCGAAGTCCTCCGAGAAGTCCTCCGAGAAGTCCGAGGCACCCGCACCGGTCGCCAAGCCGCGGCCCGAGACCAAGGCCGCCGAGCCCTCGAAGGGAACGACCACCCCGATGGCCAAGGAGTCCAAGCCCCCGGCACCGGCCGAGGCCAGCGACGAGCCGACGTACAAGGTGCTGCGCGGCGCCCCGGCCCGCACCGCGGCCAACATGGACGTCTCGCTGAGCGTGCCCACCGCCACCTCGGTGCGCTCGGTGCCGGTGAAGCTGCTGTGGGACAACCGCACCGTCATCAACAACCACCTCGCCCGCGCCCGCGGCGGCAAGGTCTCCTTCACGCACCTGATCGGCTACGCGCTGGTCAAGGCGCTGAAGTCGATGCCGGAGATGAACAACTCCTACGCCGAGGTCGACGGCAAGCCCAACCTGGTCACCCCGGCCCACGTCAACCTCGGGCTGGCCATCGACCAGAAGAAGTCCGACGGCACCCGCCAGCTGCTGGTGCCGAGCATCAAGGGCTGCGAGGCGATGGACTTCGCCGGCTTCTGGACCGCCTACGAGGACATGGTCACCAAGGCCCGCGACAACAAGCTCGGCGTCGTGGACTTCCAGGGCACCACCATCAGCCTGACCAACGTCGGCGGCCTGGGCACCAACCACTCCGTGCCGCGCCTGATGACCGGGCAGAGCGCCATCATCGGCGTCGGCGCGATGGAGTACCCGCCGGAGTGGCAGGGCGCCTCGGAGGAGGCCATCGCGCGCAACGCGATCTCCAAGGTGATGACCCTGACCTCCACCTACGACCACCGCGTGATCCAGGGCGCGCAGTCGGGTGAGTTCCTCAAGCGGGTCCACCAGCTGCTGCTGGGCCAGGACGGCTTCTACGACGAGATCTTCCGCTCGCTGCGCATCCCCTACGAGCCGATCCGCTGGGGCCACGACATCGCGACGTCGCACGACGACGAGATCAGCAAGCAGGCGCGCGTCCTGGAGCTGATCCACGCCTACCGGGTGCGCGGTCACATGATGGCCGACACCGACCCGCTGGAGTACCGCCAGCGCACCCACCCCGACCTCGAGATCGAGACGCACGGGCTGAGCCTGTGGGACCTCGACCGCGAGTTCGCCACCGGCTCGTTCGGTGGCACCGGACGCCGCTTCATGCGCCTGCGCGACATCCTGGGCATCCTGCGCGACTCCTACTGCCGCACCACCGGCATCGAGTACATGCACATCATGGACCCCGAGCAGCGCCGCTGGATCCAGGAGCGCGTCGAGCAGCCGCACACCAAGCCGCCCCGCGAGGAGCAGCTGCGAATCCTGCTCAAGCTCAACCAGGCCGAGGCCTTCGAGACGTTCCTGCAGACCAAGTTCGTCGGCCAGAAGCGGTTCTCGCTCGAGGGCGGCGAGACCACCATCCCGGTCATCGACGAGCTCTGCGAGGCCGCCGCCGAGTCGGGTCTCGACGAGGTCACCATGGGCATGGCCCACCGTGGCCGGCTCAACGTGCTGGCCAACATCGTGGGCAAGAACTACTCCCAGATCTTCCGCGAGTTCGAGGGCAACATCGACCCGCGCACCGTGCAGGGCTCCGGCGACGTGAAGTACCACCTCGGCGCCGAGGGCGAGTTCGAGGCCGAGAGCGGCGAGACCATCAAGGTCTCGGTGGCCGCGAACCCCTCGCACCTCGAGGCGGTCGACCCGGTGCTCGAGGGCATCGCGCGCGCCAAGCAGGACGTCCTCGACCAGGGCAGCGCCTACCCGGTGCTGCCGCTGCTGGTCCACGGCGACGCGGCCTTCGCGGGCCAGGGCGTCGTCGCGGAGACGCTCAACCTCTCCCAGCTGCGCGGCTACCGCACCGGCGGCACCGTGCACCTGGTGGTCAACAACCAGGTCGGCTTCACCACCTCGCCGGGCTCGTCGCGTTCCTCGCTCTACTGCACCGACGTGGCCCGGATGGTCCAGGCCCCGATCTTCCACGTCAACGGCGACGACCCCGAGGCCTGCATCCGCGTGGCCCGGCTGGCCTTCGAGTACCGCCAGGCCTTCAACAAGGACGTCGTCATCGACCTCGTGTGCTACCGCCGTCGCGGGCACAACGAGGGCGACGACCCGTCGTACACGCAGCCGCTGATGTACGACCTGATCGAGCAGAAGCGCTCGGTGCGCAAGCTCTACACCGAGTCCCTCATCGGCCGTGGCGACATCACGATCGAGGAGGCCGAGCAGGTCCTCAAGAACTACCAGCAGCAGCTCGAGCGGGTCTTCACCGAGGTGCGCGAGGCCACCGGCCACCCCTCGGAGTGGACCACGGTCCCCGACTACCCCGACAAGCCCACGGGCGAGGCCGACACCTCGGTGCCGCTGGAGTACCTCAAGCGGGTGGCCGATGCCTATGTCACCCCGCCCGAGGGCTTCACCGTGCACCCCAAGGTGATGCCGCAGCTGCAGCGCCGCGCCAAGGCCATCACCGAGGGGCCCATCGACTGGGGCACCGGCGAGGTGCTGGCCTTCGGTGCCCTGCTGATGGAGGGTCGCCCGGTCCGCCTGGCCGGCCAGGACTCGCGCCGCGGCACGTTCGTCTCGCGCTTCGGCACGATCATCGACCGGGTCAACGCCGACGAGTGGACGCCGCTGTCGTCGCTGACCGAGGACCAGGCCAAGCTCTACCTCTACGACTCGCTGCTCTCCGAGTACGCCGCGCTCGGCTTCGAGTACGGCTACTCCGTGGCGCGTCCCGAGGCGCTGGTGCTGTGGGAGGCGCAGTTCGGCGACTTCGTCAACGGCGCCCAGACCGTCATCGACGAGTTCATCTCGGCCGGCGAGACCAAGTGGCGCCAGCAGTCGGGTGTCGTGCTGCTGCTGCCGCACGGCTACGAGGGCCAGGGCCCCGACCACTCCTCGGCCCGCATCGAGCGCTTCCTGACCATGGCCGCCGACGAGGCGTTCGTGGTCGCCCAGCCCTCGACGCCGGCGTCGTACTTCCACCTGCTGCGCCAGCACTCGCTGGGCGAGGCGCACCGGCCGCTGATCGTCTTCACTCCCAAGTCGATGCTCAAGCGCAAGGAGGCCGCCTCGCATCCCGAGGACTTCACCTCGGGGGCCTTCCGGCCCTTCATCGGTGACGCCGACGCGGACGCCTCGAAGGTCGACACGCTGCTCATCTGCTCGGGTCGCGTGACCTGGGACCTGATGGTCGAGCGGGCCAAGCGGGAGGGCTCGGAGCGCTTCGCCATCGCGCGCGTCGAGCAGCTCTACCCGCGTCCGCTCGACGACATCAAGGCCGAGATCGCGCGCTACCCGCACCTCAAGACGGTGCGCTGGGTGCAGGACGAGCCCCGCAACATGGGCCCGTGGCCGCACTACCAGCTCAACGCCTGGCCCGAGGTCGACGCGCAGGTCGAGCCGGTCACCCGCCCGGAGTCCTCCTCCCCGTCGGTCGGCACCGCCAAGCGCCACCAGGCCGAGCAGAAGGACCTGCTCGACCAGGCCTTCGCCTGAGGTCATGTACTACACCGACCGAGGCATCGAGGAGCTCGAGCGACGCCGGGGTGACGAGGAGGTCACCCTGGCGTGGCTGGCCGAGCAGCTGCAGGCCTTCACCGACACCCACCCGGAGTTCGAGACCGCGGTGGAGCGGCTGGCGACCTGGCTGGCCCGGCTCGACGATCCGGAAGACTGACCTGTCAGATTCGGCGTACGGCGGCTGCGGCGTGGCTAGACTCCGGCCATGAGCACGGACGCCGCCTCCGCCCCCGGTCCCGGCAACAGCTCGGTGGACTACCCGCCGGCACCCTGGCGGATGGTGGGCCAGATGTGGGTCTCGGTCTTCCGCATCGGTCGCGACGTGGACGACCGGCACCCGCGAGGGATCTACGGTGCCGCCTTCGTCTCCTACGAGGAGGGCAGCCCACTGATCTACTCCGAGCTGCTGGTGGCCCGCGTGATGCGCACCCCCGCCGGCGAGCGACGGGTCAGCATCACCGACATCTGGGTCGACTCCCCCGCCTCGGTGGCGGGCGGGCGCGGCCTGTGGGCGATCCCCAAGGGGCTGGGCGACTTCGAGTCGTCGACCTCGCAGCGTGGCCCGCTGTCGCGGGCGTCGTGGACGATGAGCACCGACGGCGTGCCGGTCGCGTGCGCGCGCTTCAGCGACCTGTCCGCACTGGCACCGCGGCTGCCCGCCAAGAGCGGCACCTGGCAGGCGCCCATCGACGCCCACACCGTGCCGGTGGAGACCGACATGGCCGGGCGGTCGAAGGTGGCCCCGTGCAGCGCCCGGTGGGACTTCGACCCCGCCGGCCCGCTCGGGTGGCTGGCCGGCCACCGCAGCCTGGTCTCCTTCCGCCAGCGCGACTTCACGCTGTCGTTCGGCTGAGCAGGCTCACTCCTCCGAGCGCGAGGCCGCGCGACGGGCGGCCTCGCGGATCTCGAAGACCTCGGTGGCCAGGCCGCCCAGGGCGCCGGCCACGCCCTTGACCGCCCCGGTGATGATCGTGGCGACCTCACCGACGGTCGTCGCCGCTGCCTCGACGGCGCTCTGCGCGGCGTCCTTGCCGATCTCGGCGCGGCTCAGCCGCTCTTCGCCGTCGGTGCTGGGGGTCTGGCTCATGCGACCAGTCTGGCCGCCCGCGGGGCGGTTGAACAGGTGTGCTGCCTCACGCGGCCTCGGCCGGGCGTGCCGGCTCGGCGGGCGCCGGCTCACGGTGGCGGCCGGGCAGCGCGAGGCGACAGATCTTGCGGGCCACGCTGAACAGCTGCCTGCCCAGCGGACCGGTGTTGTAGGGAAGCCCGTAGCGCTCGCAGATCTCCCGCACCTCCCCGGAGACCTCCGGGTAGCGACGAGCAGGCAGGTCGGGGAAGAGGTGGTGCTCGACCTGGAAGGACAGGTTGCCGGTCATCAGGTGGAACAACGGCCCGCCGTCGATGTTGGCCGAGCCCAGCAGCTGGCGGTAGTACCAGTGTCCGCGGGACTCGTCCTCGCACTCCTCCTCCGAGAAGGTCGCCACCCCGGCCGGGAAGTGCCCGCAGAAGATGATGTTGAAGGCCCAGACGTTGCGCACCAGGTTCGCGGTGGCGTTGCCGGCCAGGGTCAGCGGGAAGAACGGACCCGTGAGGGCCGGGAACAGCACGTAGTCCTTGAACGCCTGGCGGCGCACCTTGCGCATGATGCCCGCGTGCAGAGCCTGGTTGTCGGCCAGGGACCGGCGCCCGGCGACGATGTTCTCGACCTCGAGGTCGTGCATCGCCACGCCCCACTCGAAGAACACCATCAACAAGAAGGCGTAGATCGGGTTGCCGAGGTAGTAGGGGTGCCAGGGCTGGTCCTCGTCCATGCGCAGGATGCCGTAGCCGATGTCGCGGTCCTTGCCGAGCACGTTGGTGAAGGTGTGGTGGATGTAGTTGTGGGAGTAGCGCCACTGCTCGGAGGGGCACACGTTGTCCCACTCGTACATCCGCGAGCTCAGGCCGGGCTCGCCCATCCAGTCGTACTGGCCGTGCATGACGTTGTGGCCGATCTCCATGTTGTCGAGGATCTTCGAGACGCTCAGGGCCGCCACGGCCAGCGGCCACGCGGGCGGCAGGTAGAACAGCGCCCGGCCGGCGACCTCGAGACGGCGCTGCAGACGCACGACCCCGTGGATGTAGTCGGCGTCGGCCTCGCCGAGGTCGGCCAGGACGCGCTGGCGGATCGCGTCCAGCTCGGCGCCCAGGGCGTCGAGCTGGTCAGGGGTCAGGCGGGGGCTGGTGCTGGTGCTGATGGTCATGGGTGGTCCTCTCGGGTCGGGTGCTCAGAGGTCGACGGCGCAGCTGCCGACGGGCGTGGAGACGCAGATCCGCACGTCCTCGTCGGGACGTGACGACTCCTCGCCGGTGACGACGTCGCGCACGGTGCCGCTGGTCTTGCGCGTGGTGCAGGAGAAGCAGATGCCCATCCGGCAGCCCGTCTGCGGACGCAGCCCGAGCGCCTCGGCCTGGGCGAGCAGGGTCTCGCCGGTGTTGGCCGCGCCGAGCCCGCTGCGGGCGAAGCTGGTCTCGCCCTCGGCCTGCTCGGCACCCCGGGCACCCGGGGCACCCGGGGCGGTCGTCGGAGCCTTGAAGTGCTCGACGCGCAGCCGCGCGCTGCCGTCGTAGGCCGCTTGCACGGCCTGCACCAGCCCCGTGGGCCCACAGGCCCAGGTGTCGGTGTCGCGGAAGCCGGGCACCAGCCGGCCCAGTGCGGCGGGGCTGAACCGCTGCCCGCCCTCGCCGGTGTGCACCAGCCGCACGTCGACGTGGTTGTCGAAGCGGGCGACAGCGGCGAGCTCCTCGGCGTAGATCTGCTCGGCCGCGCTGCTCGCGTAGTGCAGGAACGTGACCGGACGGCCGGCGCGCCCGTCGTACCCGTCGCGCAGCAGCGTGCGCAGCATCGACATCACCGGCGTGATGCCCGATCCACCGCTGATCAGCAGCAGCGGGTGCGGTGTCGGCGTGGCGGGGGTGGCCTGCATGGTGAAGTCGCCGCCGGCCTGGCTCAGGTGCAGCAGGGTGCCGGGGGCCGCCGCCGTCGCCAGGTGGCGGGAGACGGAGGTGCGCTCCTCGGCGTCGTCGTGGGAACGCACGGTCAGCGTGAACCGCTCCCCGGGACCGGAGGCGGCCGAGGAGACCGAGAAGCAGCGGGTGGCCCGGCGCGCCCCGGGGAGGTCGATGCCGACCTGCACGTGCTGTCCGGCACGGTGTCCGCGCCAGGTCGAGGTGGGCTGCACGGTCAGGGTGCTGACCGGGTGCACACCCGTTGTCTCGTGACGCACGTCGACGACGCGTCCGCGCACCTCGTGGGCGGCCCAGAGCGGGTTGACCTGCTCGAGGAACCGGTCCACGCCGTGGGGCGAGGCGAGAGCGGCCATGGCGCGGGACTGCAGGACGGTGCTCAGCACACCCATGGGTTGCCTCCTCGATTCAGTGAACGTGCGTACACCCAAACTATGGCGACCTCGGTCGGCCGGCGTCAACGGCAGCCGCGGGTGAGCCGCGCCACCCGGGGCCCGGGCCAGCGGCAGCGCGTCCACGCGGCGGCGATACGATCGACACGTGACCGAGACCCGTGTCGAGCGCAAGGAGCGCACCCGTCGAGCGATCCTCGACGCCGCGCTCGAGCTCTGCGAGGACAGCAGCCTGGTGGCCCTCTCGCTGCGCCAGGTCGCCAAGGAGGTGGGGATCGTCCCCACGGGCTTCTACCGCCACTTCGACTCCATCGAGTCGCTGGGCCTGACCCTGGTCGACGAGTCGTTCGCCTCGCTGCGCGCGCTGCTGCGCGACGTGCGGCGGGACCAGGGCTCCACCACCGACATCGTCGACGGCTCGGTCTCGATCCTGGTCGACCACGTGCACCGGCAGCGCTCGCACTTCGCCTTCATCGCCCGCGAGCGCACCGCGGGCCAGCCCGCCGTCCGCGAGGCGATCCGTCACGAGATCGAGCTGTGCGAGCGCGAGCTCGCCACCGACCTCGCCCGGCTGCCGGGCACCGCCGACTGGTCGCCCGAGGACCTGCGCATCCTCTCCGGCCTCATCGTCTCGGCGATGGTGGCCGTGGCCGAGGAGATCCTCGCCGCCGCCCAACGACCCGAGGCCGAGAAGCAGATCGTGGAGAAGGCCCGCACCCAGCTGCGGATGGTGCTGGTCGGCGCCCTGAACTGGCGCTCGCGCACGTGACCGGATCCCGGTCCCACCGATCCGCCGCGCTGCTCGACACCGTCACCCGCGCCTGGTGGCGTGCGGTCGGCCGACGGGTGGACCTCGAGGGTGACCACGCGTGGTTGCAGGCGCCGACGAGCAGCGCTTCGCTGGTGCGCGACACCTGGCTGGTCGATGAGGCTGCGCGCCTCGGCGGGCGCGTCACCGAGGGTCGCGCCGACGCCGGCCTCGTCGCCGACCTGGCCGACCTCGACGGCCCCGGCTTCGCCGCGGGCGACCTGCGACCGGAGGTGCGCGACTTCTACGAGCACACCGCCGCGTGGAGGATGGAGGTGTGGACCGGGTGGCAGCCGCTCTTCTGGCCCGGCGGCGAGCTCGTCGCCCGGCTCTTCGGGCGCCGGATCGGCCAGCTGGCCCTGCCCATGCGGCCCCTCGACGTCGCCCACGGCATGGACAGCCGGGTCTCGGTCATCACCGACGAGCACGACGTGCAGCTGGCGGCCGGATGGCTGCGCACGCTGCGCTCGTCCGGCGAGTACGTCTTCTCGGGCTGCTACTCCCACCGACGCCTGCCGGGCGCCGACCGGCCCAGCGTGCACGTCACCTTCCCGCTGGAGCAGGGCAACGTGCAGGTCTTCCTGCGTCCCGAGCTCGGTCCCGACGGATCCCTGGTGCTGGAGTCGCCCGCGGGCACGTTCGGCGACGACGGCTGCTACGTCAGCGTCCGCCACCGCGGCCGGGCCTTCGCGGCCAGGGTGCCCGTGCACGAGCGCTTCCATGTCTACGTCGACAGGGAGGGCGTGCTGCGCACCGACCACCACCTCTCGCTGTGGTCGGCGCGCGCGGTGACGCTGCACTACCGGCTGGAGCCACTGGCGCGGAGCGCACCTACCCCCGGGGCGTGAGCGACAGGTCCGTCAGCACCGCGTCGTCGGGCAGGTCGAGGGCCTGCAGGATCGCCGCCGCCACGGTGGCCGGGTCGATCCACTGCGACGGGTCGTAGTCCTTGCCCTCCTGGGCGTGCACCTTCTCCTGCATCGCCGTGGCGGTGCGGCCGGGATAGATCGTGGTCACCCGCACGCCGTTCCCCGACTCCTCCGCGCGCAGCGAGTCGGCCAGGGCCTTGAGCCCGTGCTTGCTGGCGGCGTACGCCGACCACTGCGGCTTGGCGACGAGCCCGGCGCCGGAGTTGACCAGCACGACCGTGCCTCGCGCCGAGCGCAGCGCCGGCAGCGCGAGCCTGGTCAGGACGGCGGGGGCCACCAGGTTGACGGTCACCTGATCGACCCAGGCCGCGGCCGACAGCTCGGCCACGGTGCCGAGCTCGACCACGCCGCCGGCGTGCACGAGGGAGTCGAGCCGCTGCGGCAGCCGGTCCGCCAGTGCCTCGACCGCAGCGGGGTCGGCGAGGTCGGCGACCAGCGTGCGGGCACCGGGACAGGCCTCGGCGAGCTCGCCGGCACGCTCGTCAGAACGAGCCAGCAGCCACACCTCGTCGCCGCGCTCGCGCAGCTCGTGGGCCAGGACTCCGCCGATGCCCGAGCCGGCACCGGTCAGCAGGTGGGTGGGATGGTCACGGGCGGTCAGCGGGTCAGGACGACCTTGCCGAAGACGTCGCCGTCGACCATGGCGGCGAAGCCCTCAGCGGCCTGCTCCATCGGCAGGATCCGGTCGACGAGCGGTCGGGCACCGGTGGCGTCGAGCATGGAGACCAGCGAGGCCAGCTCGTCGCGGGTGCCCATCGTCGAGCCCACCACCGAGAGCTGCAGGAAGAAGATCCGGGTCAGCTCGGCGTCGTCGAGCTGGGGGCCGGAGGTGGTGCCGGAGATGACCAGCCGCCCACCGGGCCGCAGCGAGCGCACCGAGTGCGACCAGGTGGCCCGCCCGACCGTCTCCATGACCGCGTCGACCTTGACCGGCAGCCGGGCACCGGACTCGAAGACCTCGTGGGCGCCGATCTCGAGCGCGCGGGCGCGCTTGGCCTCGTCGCGGCTGGTGGCCAGCACCCGCAGCCCCGCGGCACGGCCCAGGATGATCGCGGCGGTCGCGACCCCACCGCCGGCGCCCTGCACCAGCACCGTGTCGCCGGCGGTCAGGTCGCCGCGGGTGAAGAGCATCCGGTAGGCGGTCAGCCAGGCGGTCGGCAGGCAGGCGGCCTCCTCGAAGGACAGCGAGGCCGGCTTGGGCACCACGTTGCGGCGCGGCACGACGACCTTGTCGGCGAAGGTGCCCTGGTGGCGCTCGGAGAGCAGCGAGCGCTTCGGGTCGAAGGTCTCGTCGCCGCTCCAGGACGGGTCGCTGACGACGGCGTGCACCACGACCTCGTTGCCGTCCTCGTCGAGGCCCGCGGCGTCGCAGCCGAGGATCATCGGCAGCGCCTCCTGCTTGAGGCCCACCCCGCGCAGCGACCACACGTCGTGGTGGTTCAGCGAGGCGGCCTTGACGGTGACGGTGGTCCAGCCGTCGGGAGCGACCGGGTCGGGTCGCTCCCCCACCACCAGGCCGGAGAGCGGGTCGTCGGAGGAGAAGGAGTCGGCGTAGACGGCGAACATGTGGCTCACGTTACTGGCCCGGCGACCACCCGCAGCGGTGAGGGTCGGCACCGCCTCAGCGGCGAGCGACCCCGTCGCGCCGCGCCGCCTCGGCGACCGCGCTGGAGACCGCACCCGGCACCCGCTCGTCGAACGGCGAGGGGATGATGAAGGTCTCGCTCAGCTCGTCGCCCACCAGCTCGGCCAGCGCGTTGGCCGCCGCGAGCTTCATGCCCTCGGTGATGCCGGTGGCGTGCACGTCGAGCGCCCCGCGGAAGATCCCGGGGAAGGCGAGCACGTTGTTGATCTGGTTGGGGAAGTCCGAGCGACCGGTGGCCACCACGCGCGCGTACTGGTGGGCGACGTCGGGGTGCACCTCGGGCGTGGGGTTGGCCAGCCCGAAGATGATCGCGTCGGGCGCCATCCGGGCCACGTCCTCCTCGGGCACGGTGCCGCCGGAGACGCCGAGGTAGACGTCGGCGCCGGCGAGCACGTCGCCGAGCGTGCCGGTGCGGCCGGTCTTGTCGGCCGTCATCTCGGCGAGCGCCTTCTTGACCGGGGTCAGGTCGCCGCGCGAGGAGTGCAGGACGCCCTTGCGGTCGGTCACGGCGAGGTCGGTGATGCCGGCCTCGAGCAGGATCTTGGCCACCGCGACCCCGGCGGCGCCGGCGCCGGAGATGACCACGCGCGTGGTCGCGGCGTCGCGGCCGGTGATCTTGAGGGCGTTCTTCAGGGCGGCCAGGGCCACCACTGCGGTGCCGTGCTGGTCGTCGTGGAAGACCGGGATGTCGAGCATCTCCTTGAGCCGGTCCTCGATCTCGAAGCAGCGCGGCGCGGAGATGTCCTCGAGGTTGATGCCGCCGAAGCTCGGCGCGAGGCGGGCGACGGTCTCGATGATCTGCTCGGTGTCGGTGGTGTCGAGACAGATCGGGACGGCGTCGACGCCGCCGAACTGCTTGAACAGCACCGCCTTGCCCTCCATCACCGGCATCGCGGCCGCCGGGCCGATGTCGCCCAGGCCGAGGACGGCGGTGCCGTCGCTGACGACAGCGACGGTGTTGGGCACCCACGTGTAGTGCTGGGTCATGCTCGGGTCGGCGGCGATCGCCTCGCACACCAGTGCCACGCCAGGGGTGTAGGCCAGCGACAGGTCAGCGGCGTCCTTGAGCGGCGCGGTCGCGGCGACCCGCATCTTGCCGCCCAGGTGCAGGTCGAAGACGGGGTCGCCCTCGAAGGGGTGGCTCGTGGCGGTGGCCGGCTGGGGCGGCTCGGGGACTGAGGACATCTCGTTGAGGTCTTTCCAGGCTGAGGGCCGTCGGGGACGGATCCGGCTCGACGGGCGGGGTGGTGCCTCGGAGCGCCGGGACCCGGGCGGGGTGCGCGTGCTCGCAGTCTCGCACAGCACGGCCGACGCCCCGGGGGGCGTCCCACCGTGCAGTGGGTCACACCGAGCGGCTCAGAGCCGCTCAGAGCCGCTCAGAGCCGACGGGGCCGTGGCCAGGCCCGGGCGACCACGACGCCCAGCACCTCGGGGTCGGCGACAGGGCCCCGGTGCCGCGAGTCCACGCCGACGTCGGGGTCGTCGCTGAGCAGCCACCACCCCGCGGCACCCGACGCCGTGCGCCGCCTCTCCGCGGCGCGCTTGACGGCGAGCGTGCCGTCGGCCGAGGCGTGCGACCACCACGTGCCCGGGGCGCACCGGGCGCCGGTAGGAGACCAGCAGTCGGTCTCCGGGGCGCAGGCCCGGACGCATCGAGTCGCCGCGCACCAGCGCCCAGCCCCACGGCCGGGTCGGGCGCGGGCCGCGGCCCGCCCGAGCGGGTGGGGACGTGTCGCTCACGCGGAGTAGTGTCCCAGCCAGAAGCCAGACGACGTACGAGAGGACCTGCATGTTCGCCAAGCTGTTCGCACCCACCGTCGAGGTCTCCGCCCACTGCGACCTGCCCTGCGGCGTCTACGACCCCGCGCAGGCCCGCATCGAGGCCGAGTCGATCAAGGGCATCATCGCCAAGGTCGCCGACAACGACGACCCCGACTTCCGCACCCGCGCGATCATCATCAAGGAGCAGCGCGCCGAGATGGTCAAGCACCACCTGTGGGTGCTGTGGACCGACTACTTCAAGCCGCCGCACTTCGAGAAGTACCCTCAGCTGCACGTGCTGGTCAACGAGGCCACCAAGCTCGCCGGCGCCTCCGGCGCCAAGGGCGCGCTCGACGCCGAGGTCGCCGACCAGCTGCTGGCCAAGATCGACGAGATCGCCGAGATCTTCTGGGAGACCAAGAAGGGCTGAGGCCCTGCGCAGGTCTCCGGACCTGCCTCCTTGCCCGGTCGACGCCGTCCCGGTCCGCAGCGAGTCCGCTCGCGGAACGAGGCGGCGTCGACCACGTTGCGGGGCCGCTGGCGTCACCGGCTCCGCAGGAGCGCGATCCCCCCGAACTGGTGCAGCTGGGCGTCGTCCACGAAGGCGATGAGATTGCCCGCCTGGATCGCGAGCTCGAGAAGGTCGTCGATGAGGTCGTGCGAGGCCGCTGGCCCACCTGCTTCGTGCGGTCGGGGGTGGACGTAGCCGTGCTCGACCACGAGGGTGCCCGGGACCCGACGGACCACGGCTTCCCAGCACTGGTCCAACCCTGCCAGGACCTGCTCGGGATCGGTGGCGACAGCCTCGTGCAGGGCAGCGAGGCTCTGCTCACCACGCCGGTGCAGGTAGTCCTCCAGGCACAGCGAGGTAGCACTGAACAGCTCGTCCGGCGCATCGGCCTCGGCACCGACGACCTCGCCCGCGAGCCGGTGCAGCCACCGTGCGGTGGACCTTGAGCTCGCCGACGAGCGCCCGGTCGCCGGCGAGCACGAGCGGGGCCGGTCGCTCTGCCCGCAGGCGCTCCATGCAGGCGTCCAGCCTGGCGAGCCAGTCCCTGCGCGCGTCGACCGCGCGATCCGCGCCGGCGGCGGGGTCGCCACCGGCGGGGCCCCTCGAGGAGATGACCTGGGCGGTGGAGTCGGGGAGTCGCTCGACCGTCTCGAGCAGCGTCGCGCGCGCTGACACCCAGAAGACGCGCGCCCCGAACTCATCGACCCGTACGACGAGGTGGGGCGGCGTCCGGTGGAGGTCGCGGAGCAGGTCACGGGTGGCGAAGGTGGACTCGATCACGACTCTCGGGTGGACCGTCACGGCGAGCGTCCAGGCCTGCGACACGCTGTGGTCGACGAAGAGACCGAGCGCGTTCCACGTGCTCGACTCCTGGGCGACGCGGGCCTGTCGCCGGAGCTCGCGCACGAGCCGCCCGCGGTCGACCACCCTGTCGTCGGCCAGGCGGCGTTCGACGTCGAGGAGCAGGCCGTCGAGCCGCTCACGGTCCGCGAGGCGCATCCGCGGTGCCGGGGTGGTCGGCATCAGCACCGAGATGCAGGGGTAGCCCCTGGCCACCGCCAGGTGCGCGACAGACTCCGGGGTCAGGTCGCCGTGGGTGACTCTGCGGGCTGGCGTGGCCGACGCGTCGTCGCTCGCCCGGCCCGCGTCGCTGTCGCTCACGGCGCTCCTCCTCCCGGACGCTGCTCCTGGGCCGCGGCGAGACGCACCTGGGGGCTCATCGCGTGCGGCGAGCCGACAGACGAGCCCGTCGACCGCGGCCCGCGGTCGGCCGGGTCCTGATCACGTCGATCCGCACGAGCGGCTCGCCCGGCCCCAGCAGGGCGACCTCTCGCGCACGCTCGGCGACGTCACGAGCCATGCGACGCTCCCACAGGAGGTGCAGCTCCGGGTCGCGCGAGACCGGGGAGGGGGGCAGCCTCAGCACCAGGTGGGCCTCGCGGCCGGCGGACATCCAGCGCTGGAGCTGGTCGCGCGTGTCCCCCGACAGTGACGCCGTCGCGACCGCGAGCACGTGCGGCCTGCCGTCACAGGGCCCCCTCTCGTCGAGGGGGCGCTCGGCCGACGCGAGCAGCTCGTCGAGCACGGTTCCTCCCCCATGTCGACCACCCAGCCGCGCCGCGAGGGGCGACGAGAGACTCATGGCCGCCGGCCCACCGCGTCGACGTACAGGGGCCGGGCACCGGCCTGCGGCAGTGGCTCGAGGCTCGGTCGGAGCCGGCTGCGCCGAGCCGCGGCACCTGCCTGACCTCGCCTGACGCCGCACCTGCCCAGCTCGCGAGGCACCCAGAGGCCGAGCCAGACGGCCAGGGCGAGAAGAAGGTCGAGACGGTCGTCCATGCTGATCACCACCGTTGTCGTCGGCCCGGGCGCTCCGCCCGGGTGGCGATCAGGAATGGTCCCCTGTGACCGGCGGCAGGTGCTCCCACCCCTGACATGCGCAAAGCATATCAGGAAATATTTTTCGCGCTTTCGTCTGCCGTCGTCCTGCTGACGAGGTCCACGAAGGCTCCGAGGGTCACCCCGGACTCGAGCTCGTGCCGGAAGCGGGAGCTGCGGGTGACTCGGTAGCGGTTGCGCCGACCCACCTTGTCCTTGTCCACGTAGCCGTGGCGCACCAGGTCCGCGACGATCTGCTGCACCGCCCTCTCGGTGATGCCCACGGCGTCCGCGAGATCGCGGGTCCGCGCCTCTGGGTCTCGTGCCAGGGCGACCAGGACGTGCCCGTGGTTGGACAGGAAGGTCCAGTCGTCACGGGTCATGGCGCCCCATGGTAGGTCACGTCGGCGAGGCCCCTCGAGGACGCGCACACTGCGACGGCAGTCGTGTCGTCAGGCCCGCACGCCGGTGTCACCGAGTGGTCAGCGCGACGCGTTGCCCCTCCGGGACGTGGCCGGGCTCCACCAGCGCGACCCAGGCGCCGCGGGCCAGGACCTGCTCGACGAGCTCGTCGACGACGTCGTCGATGACGTCTGGATGCTCGACGTCCTCGGCGGGCTCCAGACGGTCACCGTCGGGCGAGAGCCGAGCGGGGTAGAAGAAGTCGACCTCGACGGCCAGCATCTCCGGGCGCTCCCACCGGGCTGCGAGCCACACCGAGTCCAGGCCCAGCACGGCGCGGTCCTGGCCCCGGCGCTGCGCGAGCAGGGCGAGCGCCTCGTCCTGACGCGAGGCGAGGTAGGCCTCCAGGTGCGGGGCGACGAGATCGGCGATCTGGCTCGTCGGTGTGCTGACGTGGTCGCCGGGGACCTTGCCGGCCAGACGGCCCGTGTTCTGGGATGCCCGGCAGAACCGGCTCAGGGTGGGCTCGGCGCCGATGACCACGACCGGGGCCGGACGCAGCCGCAGGTAGGCACCCAGCGCCCGGTCGACCCGCCCCAGGAAGGCGTCTCGGTGCTCGTCCTCACCACGGGCGCCCCGACCCGGCGCCATCGGGAACTTCGAGGTCTGGGCGGGCCCCAAGGAGCCCAGGTGGCCCTCGAGGAGGCGAGCTTCGCGGCCGGACAGGATCAGCACCACGTGACGAGGCGTGCGGTGCAGCGCGCGGACCAGGTCGCGGGTGGCGAAGGTCGGATCCACCACCGCTCGTTCGCGAACCGAGACGGGGAGGACGAGGAGCTGCGCGTGGTGCTCGTTCGTGTACAGCGCCAGGGCCCGGTCCAGCGGCACCTCCGCCGCCCGGTCGACCAGCTCGTCGAGCTCGTCGAGCACCCGGCGGGTGCTGAAGGAGCGATCCGACTCGGACATCTGCTCGGTGGTGAGCCGAGCGGCTGCCGAGTCCCGTAGTGCCACGAGTCGGTGACGCTGGTCGGCATCGAGGCGCCCGGGCGTGGTGGGCATCAGCAGTGACACGCTGGGGTAGCTGGTCATCGATTGCAGCATGACCACCGTGCTGGCGCTCACGACGTGGTCGGCGGCGGGCTTCCTGGTCATCCTCGGACTCGTTTCTCGACGGTCGACTCCGCGACGCTTCGGTGAGGGGTGGGGTGGTCGCGGGTGGACGTCGCCCGGGCTGGCCGGAGCAGGCGCGCATGCGCCGAGATGGGGAACCGCGGGGACATCTGCACCGCACGACCTCCAGTCCATCGACCGGAGGTCTCATCAGCCCCGTGGGGCCCTGGTCACCGGGCGTCGAGCGCCGACGCCGTGCTGACGACTACCAGCGAGGACTACTCCCCTCCGTGGCCGATGCTAGCCCAGCGCCCAACCCCCGGACGCCGACCTGGCCGCCGTGGTGCGGCTGCGCCGAGGCGTTTGCGCGAGCCGGTCCCGGGGTAGCACCCCGGGACCGGCACCTGTGCCGTCGCCCCACGTCCGTGCCGGCCCCACTAAGGTGCCTGCCATCCCCATCTCCTCGAGGACGGCCTCCATGTCTGCCACCACTGCGACGACCGGTCCGGTCGCGGACCGACCCGACGTCGAGATCCGGCTGCCCGCGGACGGCGCCTACGTCTCGGTGCTGCGCACGACCACCGCGGGCCTGGCCGCCCGGCTCGACTTCACCATCGACGACATCGAGGACCTGCGCATCGCCGTCGGCGAGGCATGCGCGATGGTGCTGCCCGAGGCCGACGCCGGGTCCGACCTCGTCGGGCAGTTCCACCTGCACCCCGGCGAGCTCACCGTCTCGGTGGCCGTCACCGCCGCCGCACCCTCAGCGCCCGACTACGACAGCTTCGCCTGGCAGGTGCTGACCACGCTGGCCCACGCGGCCACCGTGGGCACCAGCGAGGGTCGGTTCGTGGTCACCATGGTGATGCACCCGACCGACCTCGGCACGGGCAGGTAGCCGGTGCCCGCCTCCCTCCCCCCGGACCCGCCGGTCGTGGTCCCGACCCTGTTGCCGGGCGAGGCACCCCCGGACCCCCCGGAGGACGACGACGCGACCCAGCGCCGCCTGGGCATCGAGCGGACCAGGCGCCGCAGCGCCGAGCTCTTCGCCCAGATGCGCGAGGACGACGTCGTCGACGCGGCGCGCGAGGGTGCGCGCGACTCGCTGGTGCACCTGCACCTGCCGCTCGTCGAGCACTGCGCGCGGCGCTTCCGCAACCGCGGCGAGCCCTTCGAGGACCTGGTGCAGGTCGGCACGATCGGGCTGATCAAGTCGGTCGACCGCTTCGACCCCGAGCGGGGCGTGGAGTTCTCCACCTACGCCACCCCCACCATCATCGGCGAGATCAAGCGCTACTTCCGCGACAAGGGCTGGGCGATCCGGGTGCCGCGGCGACTGCAGGAGCTGCGGATGCAGATCGGCAGCGCGACCGCCGAGCTGACCCAGTCGCTGGGCCGCTCCCCCACCGCGAGCGAGCTGGCCGAAAGGGTCGGCTGCAGCGTCGAGGAGATCATCGAGGGCATCGAGTCCTCCAACGCCTACTCCACCCTCTCCCTCGACGCCACCGACGACTCCGACGACGGCACCGCCTCGATGCTCGACGCCCTCGGCGCCGACGACGCCGGTCTCGAGCACGTCGAGATCCGCGAGTCGCTCAAGCCGCTGCTCGACCGTCTCGAGCCCCGCGAGAAGCGGATCCTGCTGCTGCGCTTCTTCAAGAACCAGACCCAGTCACAGATCGCCGAGGAGATCGGCGTCTCGCAGATGCACGTCTCCCGCCTGCTCAGCCGCACACTCGATCAGCTGCGCGCCTCGCTCGAGACCCAGGACTGACGCACGAGCGGTCACTTTCGCACCAGCGACCAGTCACCATTCACCACCGACAGGTGCGAAAGTGACTTCTCGGTGGTGCAAAAGTGACTGCTCGGCTATCCGGCCGGCTCGTCGCCGAGGGCCCGCATCGACTCGGGGTGGACCAGCCCGGCGAGGGCCACGCCGCTGCTCACAGCCAGGACCACCACGATCGCCCAGGCGCCACGGAAGCTGAAGGCCAGGCCCAGGCCGATGAGCTGGGCGAGCAGCAGGGGGCCGCGGGACCAGGAGGCCAGGCGGGTCAGCGCGCCGGCGCACCCGAGCAGCAGCAGCCCGAAGAGCGCGAAGAAGGCCGAGGTGGTCGTGCCCAGCGCCAGCCGCTCGCTCGACAGGCTGGCCAGCTCGGCCGCCGCGAGCAGCAGCAGCACCACCCCTTGCACCGCGCCGATGGAGGCGGCGACCAGCAGGGGCGCGGGGGCGCGGCGGCGCTCGGGGCTCGTGTCGGGGTCCACGACGACGAGCGTAGAGTGCCCCGCCGAGGCCGCACGTCCCGCCCACTTGGCAAATTGTGGCCGCTGTGACGTAGGAGACCCGACTCCTTGCGGCGTTGGGGGTTGTTTAACGGTCCAATCGTTGGGACGCTTGTCGCTGCGCTCGTCGTCGTCGCGTGCACCTTCGCGTGCCCAACGCCGCAGCCTCGCAGGCCCTGCCACCCCTGGCCTGCACGTCGTACAGAAAGAGGGACACCCCAGCCATGGATTGGCGCCACCGTTCGGCCTGCCTCGACGAGGACCCTGAGCTGTTCTTCCCGATCGGCAACACCGGCCCGGCCATCCTCCAGATCGAGGAGGCCAAGCAGGTCTGCCGACGCTGCGACGTGCGCGAGCTCTGCCTGCAGTGGGCTCTCGAGGCCGGCCAGGACCACGGCGTGTGGGGCGGACTGAGCGAGGACGAGCGCCGCGCGCTCAAGCGCCGCAACGCCCGCGCCCGGGTGCGCACCGCCTGAGGCGGCGCCTGGGTCCCGCGGCGGACTATCCGGCGGCAGGACTAGTCCAGCGGCAGGTCGATGTCGACGCGGGTGCCGGGCCCGTGCGGCACCTGGCCCAGGGCCAGGTGGCCTCCGAGCTCGGACTCCACCAGCGTGCGCACGATCGAGAGCCCCAGGCTCGTCGACCCGGCCAGGTCGAAGTCGGCCGGCAGCCCGTGGCCGTCGTCGTCGACGGTCAGGTGCAGGCTCGAGCCGGGCCGCTGCACGCGCACCGTCACCGTGCCCTCGCGCGCGTCGTCCACCCCGGCGTCGTAGCCGTGCTCGACCGCGTTCTGCAGCACCTCGGTCAGCACCATCGACAGCGCGGTCGCCGACTCCGACGGCAACCGGCCGAACGTGCCCTCCCGCCGCACCCGCACCCGCCCAGGAGCCGCGCTGACCTCGGTGACCATCTGTCCGAGCCGGTCGGCGATCTCGTCGAAGTCGACGTCCTCCTCGACGGCCTGGCTCAGCGTCTCGTGCACGATCGCGATCGACCCGACCCGGCGCACGGCCTCCTCCAGCGCCTCGCGGGCCTCGGGCGAGCCGATCCGGCGCGCCTGCAGACGCAGCAGCGCGGCGACGGTCTGCAGGTTGTTCTTCACCCGGTGGTGGATCTCGCGGATCGTGGCGTCCTTGGTGATCAGCTCGCGGTCGCGCCGACGCAGGTCGGTGACGTCGCGCACCAGCACCAGGGCGCCGAGGTGCTCGCGGTCGGAGCGCAGCGGGATCGACCGGGCGATCAGCGCGACGCCGTCGCCGCTCAGCTCGGTGTCGCGGTGCACACGACCGCCCATCACCGCGCTCAGGGTCTCCTCGTCGACCCGGCGCCGCGGCGGCACCAGCGACCGGGTCAGGTCGGGCAGCACGTGCCCGGCCAGGTCGCCCGAGAGCCCCAGCCGGCGGAAGACCGACTGGGCGTTGGGGCTGGCGTAGACCACGCGCCCGGACGGGTCCACCCGCACGAACCCGTCGCCCACCCGCGGGGAGTCGGCGTGGTCGCTGCGCTGGCCCGGGGGCGGGAAGTGGCCCTGCGCGATCATCCGGGTCAGGTCGGCGGCCGACTGCAGGTAGGCCAGCTCGAGCCGGCTGGGGGTGCGCACGCCCAGCAGGTTGGTGTTGCGCGCCACCACCGCGACCACCCGGCCGCGCCGGCGCACCGGGATCGTCTCGACCCGCACCGGCACGTCGTCGCGCCACTCCGGGTCGCCCTCGCGCACCAGCCGGCCCTCGGCGTGGGCCTGGTCGAGCAGGGGCCGCTCACCGGTGGCGGCGAAGTCGCCGAGCACGTCGTCGACGTACGCCGTGGGGGCCGTCGTGGGCCGCATCTGCCCGGCCGCCCAGAACCCCGCGCCGGTGCGGTCGGGCAGCCACAGCACGAGGTCGGCGAAGGACAGGTCGGCGATGATCTGCCAGTCGGCCTGCAGCAGCTGCAGCCAGGCGACGTCGTCGTCGTCGAGGTCGGTGTGGGCGCGGACGAGCTCGGCGAACGACGACACGCCGACAGCGTAGTGCCGCATCGTGGTCGATCGCGGCGACGACCGGTCCGCAGGTGCGCCCGGGGACGGGGTTTGGCAGGATGGGCGCCATGTCGGCGTCGTACTGGAACCAGGTGCTCGCCGACGGTCTGACGGTCCCCGAGGACCGTCCTCTCGGGGACCTCACGGCAGAGCTCACGCGCATGCTCGGCGACCCCGATCCAGGCCGTCGGGACGAGATCGCCCTGCTCACCCTCACCGCGTGGATCGAGCGCGGGGTCTACGACGACCTGCTGGTCGGCCTGGGCGACGGGATGAGCGAGGGCCTGCGGGTCGGGGTCGAGGCGCCGGGCACCGACGACGTCTTCCGCCGCAGCTGCTCAGCACTGGTGCTCGCCCGGTGCCTCGAGCGCGCCAACGCGCACGGCCTCGTGGGCCAGCCCACCATCCTCGACTGGGGCGACCGGTTGGCGACCTGGCTGCTGCGCGAGCAGGACCTGCGCAGCCTGGTCGAGGGCAAGGGCTGGGCGCACGCCGTGGCGCGGGGTGCCGACGCCATCGGCGCGCTGGGCGGCTCGCCGCACCTGAGCGCGCCCGAGCTGACGGTGCTGCTCGACGTGCTCGCCGACCGGGTGCTGGCCGAGCCGCTGCCCGGGCAGCCCCCGCTCGACCACGGGGAGCTCGACCGCCTCGCGATCGCGACCCTGCAGCCTGCTGCGTCGCGACCTGCTGCCGCTGACGGTGCTCGAGCCCTGGGTCAACCGGATCGCGGGCGCCGCGACCGAGGCGATGGCCGCGCCTGCGGGCCAGGACCCCTTCCCCCGCTGGAACCACGCCGAGGGCTTCCTGCGCGCGCTCTACGTGCAGCTCGCACTGACCAGCCGACCGCCCGCCGTCCGGGCCGACCTGGTGCTGGTGGTGGTCGACGCGCTGCGTCGCACCAACCACGCGTTCCTGGGCTGAGCACCGTCTCGGTAACCTGCGTCACATGAGTGAGCAGACCACCGACCAGGGTGCCGACCGGCCCGCCGCCACCACCACCGCACGAGCGGGCGAGGAGCTCACCGGCCACGCCGGTGTGCTGGCCACGGCGGCGGCGCGCGCCCACGGCGTGGAGACGATGTTCACGCTCTCCGGCGCCCACGTCTTCCCGATGTACGACGCCGCCGTCACCGCCGACCCGCCGATGCGGCTGCTCGACGTGCGGCACGAGCAGACCGCGGCCTTCGCCGCGGAGGCGACCGGCAAGCTGACCCGGGTGCCGGGTCTCGCGGTGCTGACCGCCGGCCCGGGCGTCACCAACGGCGTCAGCGCGATCGCGCAGGCCCAGTTCAACGGCTCCCCCATGGTCGTCGTCGGCGGCCGTGCACCGCAGAACCGCTGGGGCTCCGGCAGCCTGCAGGAGCTCGACCAGCCCCCGATCCTGGCGCCGGTCTCGAAGCTGGCGCGCACCCTGCCCACCGCCGGCGACGTGATGAGCGGGATGGACGAGGCCTTCACGCTCGCCGGCTCCTCGCACCGCGGCCCGGTCTTCGTCGACGTGCCGATGGACGAGTTCTTCAACACCGCCAGCGGCGTCGTGCCCGCTGGCGGTCCGCAGCGCGGGGCCGAGCCCGACACCGACGCGATCGACACGATCGCCGGGCTGCTGGCCGGCGCCGAGCGCCCGGTGCTGGTGCTGGGCACCGACGTGTGGGCCGACCGCGCCGAGGAGGCCGCGCTGCGCTTCGTCGAGGCCACCGGGGTCCCGACGCTGACCAACGGGATGGGCCGCGGCCTGGTGCCCGGTGGGCACCCGCTGCTGGTGACCAAGGCCCGGGGCCAGGCGCTCGGCGGCGCCGACCTGGTCGTCGTCGTCGGCACCCCCCTCGACTTCCGCCTGGGCTACGGCGTCTTCGGCGGCAAGGAGGGCGCCCCGGCCGCCCGGGTCGTGCACGTCGCCGACTCCCCCGCCCAGCTCTCCGGCCACGCCGAGCTCGCGGCCTCGCTCAGCGGCGACCTCACCGCCGTGCTCGACGGCCTGCTCGGCGCCCTCGAGCGCCGCGGCCAGTCGTCGTACGCCGCGTGGGCGAGCAGCCTGCAGGAGACCGTGCGCGCCGCCACCGAGCGCGACCGCGCGCTGCTCAGCGCGGAGGCCGACCCGATCCACCCCGCGCGCATCTACGGCGAGCTGGTGCCGCGCCTGGCCGACGACGCGGTGGTCATCGGCGACGGCGGCGACTTCGTGTCGTTCGCCGGCAAGTTCGTGGAGCCCAAGCGCCCGGGCGGCTGGCTCGACCCGGGCCCCTACGGCTGCCTCGGCGCCGGGCTGGGCGCCGCCATCGCCGCCCGCATCGCCCGGCCCTCGGCCCAGGTGGTGCTGCTGCTCGGCGACGGCGCCGCGGGTTTCTCGCTGATGGACGTCGACACCCTGGTGCGCCACGGCCTGCCCGTGGTGATGGTGATGGGCAACAACTCCGCGTGGGGCCTCGAGAAGGGCCCGATGCAGATGCTCTACGGCTACGACGTGGCCGCCGACCTGGCCCCCCGCACGGCCTACCACGAGGTGGTCAAGGCCCTCGGCGGCGCCGGCGAGAGCGTCACCGACCCGCGCCAGATCGGCCCCGCCCTCGACCGGGCCTTCGCCTCGGGCGTGCCCTACCTGGTCAACATCATCACCGACGTGGACGCGGCCTACCCGCGCGCCACCTTCGGCATCTGAGCGTGCGGATCCGCCTGGCCCGCGCCCGACCAGCTGGTCGTGGTCGGCGACGTCACGGCCGCGGCGTACGCGCCGTTCCTCGACGGGCCCGACGACCCGTACGTCGCCCGCCTGCGCGACGCCGCCGCCCGCGCGAGCGAGGCCGAGCTGTGGGTGGCCTCGCCCGACGACTCCGACGAGGTGCTCGGCAGCGTCACCGACTGCCCGCCGGGCTCGCCGTGGCGCGAGGTCGCCGCCGAGGGCGAGGGCGAGTTCCGGATGCTGTCGGTCGCGCCCGGCGCCCAGGGCCAGGGCGTCGGCGCCGCCCTGGTCGAGCACGTGCTCGATCGCTGGCGCGGGCGCGGCGCCGGCGCCGTGGTGCTCTCCTCGTTGCGCGAGATGGCCGGCGCGCACCGTCTCTACACCCGTCTCGGCTTCGAGCGGCTGCCTGAGCGGGACTGGCAGCCGGTCCCCGACGTCCACCTGATCTGTTTCCGGAGGCACCTGTGAACGACCCGATGCACGCCACGACCAGCCACGAGGTGGGCGACGCCGACACCGCGCTCGCGGTCGGGTCGGGCTCGCTGCCCGTGCTGGGCACCCCGCGGCTGCTGGCGTGGTGCGAGGCGGCGACCTGCGCCGCCATCGACCCCACGCTGCCCGAGGGCTCGACCAGCGTCGGCACCCGTGTCGAGCTCGAGCACCGCGGCGCGAGCCCGGTGGGGGCCACCCTCGAGGTGACCGCCACGCTCACCCACGTCGACGGCCGGCTGCACCGCTTCTCGGTCTCGGCCCGCCACACCGGCGACTCGGGCGGCAAGGTCGTGGCCTCCGGCGAGGTGACCCGGGTGGTCGTGGACGCCGAGCGGTTCCTGTCCCGCCTCTGACCCGGCCCGTACTTCGCGCCGACCCGGCCCGGACTTCCCGCTGACCCGGCCCGAACCTCCCGATCGGCAGGAAGTGGCGCCGGCTCGGCGGGGGTGAATTCGTGCCCGGGACGGTCATTTGAGAGACTGACCCGTGGCCCAGCCACGGGTCGACCGCGATTCGGAGGAGAACACCATGGGCAAGACCGGCCGCAAGCGCCGCGCTCGTCGCAAGAAGGGCGCCAACCACGGGAAGCGCCCCAACGCCTGACAGCGCACATGTGACAAGACCCCGAGCCGGATCGGCTCGGGGTCTCGTCGTCACTGAGTGGTTGCTGCCAGAGGAGGTCGGGCAGAGCGCCAGGGCAGGGCAGGTGCCCGTGTGGGATGGTCGTCAGCTGCCCAGCTCGAGCGGCTCAGCGCTCGGTGATCTCCACGTGCACCTGGCGCACGCGCATCATCACGCGCTCGCGCAGCTCGGCGGGCGCGGCCTCCGAGCAGGAACGGGCGACGATCTGCTTGACGGTGCGCTGCAGGTCGTACTTCGCCAGGCACGGGTTGCAGGAGTCGAGGTGCAGGCGCACGGCGTCGCAGTCGGAGGCGTCGAGCTCGTTGTCGAGGAAGTAGACGATCCGCTCGAGGAAGTCGACGCACTCCTCGGCCGACACCTCGTCGTGGTGGTGCGCGTCGTGGGGCCGGTCCTCGTGGGAGGGGGTCTCGTTGCTGGTCATGACACCTCCCCCGGCACCGTCGAGGCGGGCAGCAGGTCGTTGCGGCGCACGTGGTCGGAGAGCATGTCGCGCAGCTGACGGCGGCCGCGGTGCAACCGCGACATCACCGTGCCGATGGGGGTGTCCATGATCTCGGCGATCTCCTTGTAGGCGAAGCCCTCCACGTCGGCGAGGTAGACCGCCAGACGGAACTCCTCGGGCAGGCGCTGGAGGGCGTCCTTGACCTGCGAGTCGGGCAGGTGCTCGAGCGCCTCGGTCTCGGCGGACTTCAGCCCCGAGGAGGTGTGCGACTCGGCACGGTGCAGCTGCCAGTCCTCCACGTCCTCACCCATCGACTGCTGCGGCTGGCGCTGCTTCTTGCGATAGGTGTTGATGAAGGTGTTGGTCAGGATCCGGTACAGCCAGGCCTTGAGGTTGGTGCCGGGCTTGAACTGGTGGAAGGACGAGTAGGCCTTCGCGAAGGTCTCCTGCACCAGGTCCTCGGCGTCGGCGGGGTTGCGGGTCATCCGCATCGCCGCCGAGTAGAGCTGGTCGAGGAAGGGCAGGGCGTCGCGCTCGAAGCGCGCGGACCGCTCGACGTCGGTCTCGGTGTCGCGGTCGACGACCTCGGGGGTCGTCGAGGCGTCGTCAGGGGTCAGGTCCGCGGGCGCCGGGGCCGGGGACTCGGTGGTGTCGCTCATCGAGTCCCAGCCTAGCCGCGGTGCGGTCGGTTCGAGCAGGGCCATCACGCAGGGGGAACCAGCGAGGACGGCCGGATGTTCCCGGCGCGGCGAGGCCCCTCAGCGACGGTCGTCGGCGCTGCTGCCCACCACGTCGCGCACCAGCCACTCCAAGGTGGTCTCGACGAGCACCGCGAGCGCCTCCTCCTGCGTCAGCTCGCCACGCTTGAGCACCGCGAACCCGTGGTCGGCGCCGGGCACGACCGAGAGCACCACGTCGGCGGGCAGCTCGTCGGGGAACTCCTCGGGCCGCCCCATCGTGTCGCGCTCGCCCTGCACCACCAGCGTGGGTACGCCGCAGCCGGTGAGCTCGTCGAGCCGCGAGCGCTCGGGCCGCCCGGGCGGGTGCAGCGGGAAAGCCAGCGCCAGGCAGCCGGCGGCGCCGAGGTCGCGGGCGCACCGGGCCGCCGAGCGGGCCCCGGCGGAGCGCCCGCCCACCACGAGCGGCGTACCCGTCGGACGCGACGACTCGAGCGCTGCGGCCGCCGCGCGCAGGCCGTCGTCGAGGGTGGGGGGCGGCGAGGCGACCTTGCGCCCGGCCAGGCGCCACGGCTGCTCGAACCGGGCCACGGTGATCCCGTTGGCGGGCAGCGCCGCGGTCAGCGCCTCGAGGTCGCGGGTGTCGATGCCGACCCCGGCGCCGTGGCTCAGGAGCAGCCGGCACCCCTCCTCGGGGGCGGGGGTGACGACCAGCCGGCCCGGCCCGTGCGGGGTCTCGACGGCGCTGACGTCGTCGTGGCTGCTCATGGCGACCCCTCGGGCGGTGCACCGACCAGGTCGCCGGCGAGCTCCTCGGCGACCTCGGCGGGCAGGTCGTCGAGCGGCAGCGGCGCCACCAGCTCGGGGCCGTTGTTGCGCACGTTGCTGACCAGCGGTGCGACCGGGTAGGCCTCGAGCCGACCGGGGGCGGCGGGGCTGAGCAGCGCCTCGAGCTCGCCGGGCCGGGGCGTGGTCGTCGGGTCGAGCCACTGGGCCCAGCGTTCGCGCTCGACCATCATCGGCATCCGGTCGTGGATGCGACCCAGGGCGTCCTCGGCCTCGGTCGTCAGCACCGTGCAGGTCCAGCGGAACCGCTCGGGGTCGTCGTCGTCGCGGGTCGGGTCGCGCCAGATCTCGTAGAGCCCGGCCATGGCCAGCACCCCGCCGTCGGTGGGGCGGATGAAGAAGGGCTGCTTGCGCGGCCGGCCGGCCGTGGTGGTCTGCGAGGTCGGGTACCACTCGTAGTAGCCGTCGGCCGGCAGCAGGCAGCGGCGCCGGGCGAAGGCCCGCTTGAAGGCCGGCTTCTCGGCCACGGTCTCGCTGCGCGCGTTGATCATCCGGTTGCCGATCGAGGGGTCCTTGGCCCACGAGGGCACCAGCCCCCAGCGCAGCACCCGCAGCTGGCGCTCCGGAGCGGCGTCGGTCTCGTCGGCTCCGCGAGGGGGCCGCTGCACGACCGCGTAGACCTCCTTGGTGGGCGCGACGTTGTAGTCGGGCTCCAGCGGGGCCACGATGCGCGGCTGGTCGATCTCGAACTCCTCGATGAGGTCCTCGGGCCGACGGCTCGAGGCGTACCTGCCGCACATGGCCTCCACCCTAGTCGCGCCCTCACCCCGGGAGGCGACCTCAGCGCCGGGCGGTTCGTGTAGACAGGGGCACATGTCCTTGAGCCGCATGTTCGCCCGTCCCCTGATCGCCGCCGGGATCCTCTACGGCGCCCAGAACGCCCTGCGCCACACCGACGACCTGGCCCCCAAGGCCGCGACGGTGACCGACAAGGTGGTGCCGGCCGCCAAGAAGGCGGTCCCGCAGGCCCGCGTCATCCCCGACGACCCGGCCACGCTGGTGCGCATCAACGCCGGCGTGCAGATCGCTGCGGGCCTGGCGCTGGCGACCGGGCGCGCCCCCCGTCTCTCGGCCGGCGTGCTCACCGCCTCGCTGGTGCCCAGCACCCTCGCCGCGCACGCCTTCTGGGGCGAGAGCGACCCCGACGTCAAGCGCACCCAGCAGATGGCCTTCTTCAAGAACCTCTCGATCATCGGCGGCCTGCTCGTCGCGAGCGGCGACACCGACGGTCGGCCCGGCATGGCCTGGCGCGCCCGACGCGCCGGCAAGGACGCGCGCCGCGAGGCCCACCACCTGGCCAGCGCCGCCAAGCAGGAAGCCCGCCTCGCGCGCGCCAAGTCGCCGGTCGGCTGAGGGTCCGGGTCCGACCAGGGGTCGGTAGTCTTCGCGGGTGCCCGACGCAGCCGCCGACCCCCGGTCCGCCCCCTCCGAGCACTGGCCCGCGCCCCGGGCGCACGGCCCCGTCTCCGCGACCCTCTCGCTGCCGGGCAGCAAGTCGCTGACCAACCGGGCGCTGGTGCTGGCGGCGCTCGCCGACGGCCCGAGCGCCGTACGCCGGGCCCTGCGCTCGCGCGACACGACGCTGATGGCGCGCTCGCTGAGCGCGATGGGCGCCCACGTCGACACCGACGGCGAGGACTGGCAGGTGAGCCCCGGCACGCTGCGCGGGCCCGCCCAGGTCGACTGCGGCCTGGCCGGCACCGTGATGCGCTTCGTGCCGCCGGTCGCTGCCCTGGCCGAGGGTGAGGTCGCCTTCGACGGCGACCCGCACATGCGCAACCGTCCGGTCGGCGAGGTGCTCGCCGCCCTGCGCGGCCTGGGCGTCGACGTCGACGACGCCGGTCGCGGCGCGCTGCCCTTCACCGTGCGCGGGCGCGGGTCGGTGCGCGGCGGCACCGTCGTGCTCGACGCGTCGGCCTCCTCCCAGTTCGTCTCGGCGCTGCTGCTCGCCGGAGCCCGCTACGACCAGGGCGTCGACGTGCGCCACGACGGCAAGCCGGTGCCCTCGCAGCCGCACATCGACATGACCACCGCGATGCTGCGCACGCACGGCGTCGAGGTCGACGACTCGTCGCCGAACCGCTGGTCGGTGTCGCCCGGCCCGGTGCGCGCCGTCGACCACCTCATCGAGCCCGACCTCTCCAACGCCGCGCCGTTCCTCGCGCTGGCCGCGATCAGCGGCGGCACCGTGACGGTGCGCGACTGGCCCACGAGCACCACCCAGGCCGGTGACGCGCTGCGCGAGATCCTGGCGCTGATGGGCTGCGAGGTCGCGATGGTCGACGTGCCCGACGCGAGCTCGGGGCGCGGGCTGCGGGTCACCGGCCCCGACCGGCTGCAGGGCATCGACCACGACCTGCACGACGTGGGCGAGCTGGCGCCGGCGGTGACCGCGCTGTGCGCGCTGGCCGAGGGGCCCAGCCACCTGCGCGGCATCGCGCACATCCGCCACCACGAGACCGACCGGCTCGCCGCGCTGGCCACCGAGCTGGGGGCCCTGGGCGCCGACGTGGTCGAGCACCCTGACGGGCTGAGCCTGCGCCCGGCGCCGTTGCACGGCGGGGTCTTCCACACCTACGCCGACCACCGGATGGCGCACGCCGCGGTGATCGTCGGCGCGGGCGTCGACGGCGTCGTGGTCGAGGACGTCGCCACCACCGGCAAGACCTTCCCCGACTTCGCCGGCTTCTGGTCCCGGCTCCTGGGACCGGCTCCGGACGAGCGGGGCTGAGGCGACGTGAGCCCGGTGCGCGGTCGCTACTCGACCCACGACCACGAGCACTACGAGCGGCCGCGCCGGCGCACCCGCCCGCGCACCAAGGAGCGCCCGACCTACGACGACGCCCTCGACGGCCTCGTCGTCACCGTCGACCGCGGGCGCTACACGCTGCTGGTCCAGGAGCGCACCGTCACCGCCATGAAGGCCCGCCCGCTCGGGCGCAAGGCCGTGGTCGTCGGCGACCGTGTGCGCGTCGTGGGCGACACCACCGGCGACGACGGCTCCCTGGCGCGCATCGTCGAGGTGCACGAGCGCAGCACCGTGCTGCGGCGCACCGCCGACGACGACGACCCCGTCGAGCGGGTGATCGTCTCCAACGCCACGCAGCTGGTCGTGGTCACCGCCCTCGCCGACCCCGAGCCCCGCCCGCGGCTGCTCGACCGCGCCCTCGTGGCGGCGTACGACGCCCGGATGGCGCCGCTGCTGTGCATGACCAAGTCGGACCTCGCCGACCCCGAGGTGCTGCTGTCGACCTACCGCTCCCTGGGCGTGCCGTGGGTGGTGACCCAGCGCGGCGGCGACCTCGACGAGCTGCGCGAGCGGCTGGCCGGGCAGGTCAGCGTGATGGTCGGGCACAGCGGGGTGGGCAAGTCGACGCTGGTCAACGCCCTGGTGCCCGACGCGCACCGCGAGGTCGGCCACGTCAACGCGGTCACCGGCCGCGGAAGGCACACCTCCACGTCGGCCTACATGCTGCGCCTGCCGCCGCTGCCGGGTCGCTCCGAGGCCGAGGCGGGCTGGATCGTCGACACGCCGGGCATCCGCTCCTTCGGCCTGGCCCACGTCGAGCCCGAGCACCTCATCGAGGCCTTCCCCGACCTCGACGAGATGACCGAGGGCTGCCCGCGCGGCTGCACCCACGGCGACGACGAGCCCGAGTGCGGGCTCGACGAGGCGGTCGCCGCCGGCGCGGCCGACCCCGACCGGGTGACGTCCTTCCGGCGACTCCTGGCCGCCCGATCGGCCTCCGACCACTAGCCTGTGGGCGTGTCCCCCGACCAGAGCCCCGCGCACGACTACACCGACGACCTGCGCCTGGCCCACCTGCTGGCCGACGACGCCGACTCGCTGAGCACCGCGCGCTTCAAGGCGCTCGACCTGCACGTGATGAGCAAGCCCGACCTCACGCCGGTCACCGACGCCGACCAGGCGGTCGAGGAGGCGATCCGGCGCACCCTGTCGCGGGTGCGCTCGCGCGACGCGGTGACCGGGGAGGAGCAGGGCACCACCGGCAACAGCCAGCGCCGCTGGATCGTCGATCCCATCGACGGCACCAAGAACTTCGTGCGTGGCGTCCCGGTGTGGGCGACCCTGATCTCGCTGGTCGTCGAGGACGAGGTGGTGCTCGGCGTCGTCTCCGCACCGCAGCTGCAGCGGCGCTGGTGGGCCTCGAGCGGCAACGGGGCATGGACCGGCCGCTCGCTGCTGAAGGCCACCCGCATGCAGGTCTCCGACGTACGCCGCCTCGAGGACGCGTCGCTGTCCTACTCCTCGCTCTCGGGCTGGGACGAGCGCGGGCGGCTCGACGACATGGTCGGGCTGATGCGCCGCTGCTGGCGCACCCGTGCCTACGGCGACTTCTGGTCCTACATGCTGGTGGCCGAGGGGGCGGTCGACATCGCCGCCGAGCCCGAGCTGGAGGTCTACGACATGGCCGCCCTCGACGTGATCGTGCGCGAGGCCGGTGGCCGCTTCACCAGCCTCGACGGCACCGACGGCCCGTTCGGCGGCAACGCGCTGGCCACCAACTCCCACCTGCACGAGGCGGCACTGACCTTCCTGGGCTCACTGCCCGACGACCACGACGGCGGCGAGGACCCCGACTGGCCGCGCAGCGGCCCGGGCTCGGTCTCCCCGCTGCGCGGGCGCCGGGGCAGCGAGTAGCACCGCGTCCACGACCTGGGCAGGTCTCGTGCGTGAGCGCGCTCACACTTGTACCGTCGAGGTAGCGGCCGCCGACGTCGGCGACCCCGGTCACGGAGGTGCTGGCACATGAGGATCGCGGACCTGTTGCACGACAAGCACGGCGTCGAGGGCGTCGTGACCATCTCCCCGGAGGCGGGCGTGCGCGAGCTCGTGGCGCTGCTGGCCGAGCACAACATCGGCGCGGTCGTCGTCAGCAGCGACGGCAGCGCGATCGAGGGCATCGTCAGCGAGCGCGACGTCGTACGCCGCCTGGCCCAGGACGGCACGGTCGTCAACAACACCGTCGGCGCGATCATGACGCCGGTGGTCGAGTGCGCCGAGCCCGACACCGACCTCGACACGGTGATGCAGCTGATGACGCAGCGGCGGATCCGCCACGTGCCGGTGCGCCAGGCCGGCGCCCTGGTGGGCATCGTGAGCATCGGCGACGTGGTCAAGCACAAGATCGACCAGCTCACCTTCGAGCGCGACCAGCTCGACTCCTACCTGCACCAAGCCTGACCGACCCTGTTCACCCGCAAGACATCGACACATGTCACTATTGACGCATGTCGATGTCCGCATGCGCCCCTGACGATCCCCTGGCCGGCTGCACCCCGCTGGCTCGCGAGCCGCTGAGCGCCGAGCAGGCCACCGCGATCGCCCCGATGCTCAAGGCCGTGGCCGACCCGGTGCGCCTGCGGCTTCTCTCCCTGGTGCTCTCGCACCAGGACGGCGAGGCGTGCGTCTGCGACCTGCAGCCAGCCTTCGACCTCTCGCAGCCCACGATCAGCCACCATCTCAAGGTGCTGCACGACGCCGGCCTGCTGCACCGCGAGAAGCGGGGCGTGTGGGTCTACTACCGGGTGCGGCCCGAGGCGATGCAGGCGTTCCTGACGCTCTTCGCCGCCGTCCCCGACCCGCTCGCCGGCACGACGAGCGCCGCCACCACCGCAGGAGCGCCGGCATGAGCACCGGGCAGCAGTCCCCCGACACCGCGGTCGTGGCCAGGCTCTCGACCCTCGACCGCTTCCTGCCGGTGTGGATCCTGGTGGCGATGGCCGCCGGGCTGCTGCTGGGCCGCAGCGTCTCCGGCCTCGACGACGCGCTGGCGCGGGTCGAGGTGGCCTCGGTCTCGCTGCCGATCGCGATCGGCCTGCTGGTGATGATGTACCCGGTGCTGGCGAAGGTCCGCTACGACGAGCTGGGCCACGTCACCGCCGACAAGCGCCTGCTGGGCGCCTCGATCTTCCTCAACTGGGTCGTCGGGCCGGCGCTGATGTTCGCGCTGGCCTGGCTGCTGCTGCCCGACCTGCCCGAGTACCGCACCGGGCTGATCATCGTCGGCCTGGCGCGCTGCATCGCGATGGTGCTGATCTGGAACGACCTGGCCTGCGGCGACCGCGAGGCCGCGGCCATCCTGGTGGCCATCAACTCGGTCTTCCAGATCGTCGCCTTCGCCGGCCTCGGCTGGTTCTACCTCGACGTGCTGCCCGGCTGGCTCGGCCTCGGCGAGGACGGCGCCGGTGGCAGCCTCGACGTCTCCGTCTGGTCGATCGCGGTCTCGGTGCTGATCTTCCTCGGCATCCCACTGCTGGCCGGGTTCCTGACCCGCACGCTGGGCGAGCGGGCGAAGGGCCGTGAATGGTACGAGGCCCGCCTGCTGCCGGCCATCGGCCCGTGGGCGCTCTACGGCCTGCTCTTCACGATCGTGGTGCTCTTCGCGCTGCAGGGCGACACCATCACCAGCCAGCCGCTCGACGTGGCCCGCATCGCGCTGCCACTGCTGGCCTACTTCGCCCTGATGTGGGTCGGGCGCGTTCGCCTTCGCGATGGCGCTGGGGATGACCTACGAGCGCACCACCACCCTCGCCTTCACCGCGGCCGGCAACAACTTCGAGCTGGCGATCGCCGTGGCGATCGGGGTCTTCGGCGTGACGTCGGGCCAGGCCCTGGCCGGCGTCGTGGGGCCGCTGATCGAGGTGCCGGTGCTGGTGGCGCTGGTCTACGTGTCGCTGTGGGCGCGCAGACGATTCTTCCCCCCGGCGAAATTGATCTGCATCAATTTCCTCAACAGCCTGTTGAGTATTATGCTCTGGCATGACGCAGCCGCCCGCCGCCCACGACGCCCGCCTGTCGATCGGCGACCTCGCCGACCAGACCGGCGTCTCCCCCGCCACGCTGCGCATGTGGGAGCAGCGCCACGGCTTCCCGGTGCCGCAGCGTCTCGAGAGCGGGCACCGGCGCTACCTCGAGACCGACGTCGACGCCGTACGCCGGGTGCTGGAGAGCCGCGACGCGGGCACCCGCCTCGACGTGGCGATCGAGCAGGCGGTGCGTGCGCTGCAGGCCGAGGCCGAGCCGCGCACCCCTTCGGTGTGGGCCGAGCTGCGCCGCCGGCACCCGCAGCTCGACACGCCACCGACTGACCAAGTCGACGCTGCTGGCGCTGTCGTGGGCGATCGAGGACGAGTTCGCCGCTCGTGCCGATCGGGCGCACCTCTTCGGGCTCTTCCAGCTGCAGCGCAACTTCGAGCGCGCCGAGCACCGCTGGGACGAGCTCGCGCGCGTGGCCGCCTCGACGTTCGTCTTCGCCGACTTCGACGACCTGCCCGACCACTCCACGAGCAGCATCCGCCGGCCGGTGCGGGTGCCGCTGGCCCCTGACGCCCCGATGCGGCGCGAGTGGGCGGTCGTGGTCGACAGCGTCGACCTGCCCATCGCGCTGACGGCGTGGGAGCTGCCCGGACAGGAGGACGTCCCCAACCGCGAGAAGATCTTCGAGTCGGCCTGGACGGTCGAGCCCCGTGCGGTGCGCGACGCGGCCCGCGTGTGCGCCCGCGTGGCCGCTGACGCGGGGGCGCCCGCGGCCGCCGCGCTCTACCACCTCGCCGACGAGCCCGGGCCCGGCATGGCCGACCTGCGCTCGGTCACCACCCTGTTCAACCGGGTCGTCGCGTACGTCGACCGCGCGCCGCGCTCGCGCGCGTGAGCGGGCCCGCCCCCGTCGACGTCGCGGTCGTGGGCGCCGGGCTCGCCGGCCTGCAGTGCGCCCGCGAGCTCGTCGGCGCGGGCCTCGACGTCGTGGTGCTCGAGGCCGCCGAGGCGGTCGGCGGCCGGGTTCGCTCCGAGCGGGTGGACGGGTTCACCGTCGACCGCGGCTTCCAGCTGCTCAACCCCTCCTACCCCGCGGTGCGCCGCTGGGTCGACACCACGGCGCTGGGCCTGCAACCGCTGCCCGCGGGGGTCGCCGCACGTCTCGACAGCCGCACCGTGCGGGTCGCCGACCCGCGCCGCGAGCCGCGGCTGCTGCCGGCGAGCCTGCGCGGTGCGCTGCCCCTGCTGCGCGGGGGGCCAGCTGCGGCCCGATGGGGGCGCCCGCTGCTGACTCGCGACCACCGCGGGCTGGTGCGGCGCGCCGCGGCCACCCGGACCGACCGGTCGCTGCACGCCGCCCTCGACGCCCACGGGGTGCGCGGCGACCTGCGCCGGGTGCTCGACGCCTTCCTGGCCGGGGTGGTGCTCGACGACAGCGGCGAGACCTCCGACCACTTCGCGCTCCTGCTCACCCGCGCCTTCCTCGACGGCACGCCCTCGCTGCCCCGCGAGGGCATGCAGGCGCTGCCCGACCAGCTGGCCCGCGGGCTCGGCGCACGGTTGCGGCTGCGCCGGGGCGTCCGCACGCTGCACCACGACGACGACGGGGCGAGGCTGCAGACCGACGACGGAGCGCTACGGGCCCGGGTCGTGGTGGTGGCCACCTCGGCGCCGGCCGCCTCCCGCCTGGTCGGCGATGCCACGCTGCCGACCGCCCGCACCCGCGGCGTGGTGACCCACTGGTGGGCGGTGCCACCGGGCCTGGTCGAGCCCGGCCCGGGCCTGCTGCACGTCGACGCCCGCAGCCGGCCGAGCGGCCCGCTGGTCAACACCGCCGTGGTCTCGGCCGCCGCGCCGTCGTACGCACCGGCGGGCCGGCACCTCGTGCAGGCCTCGGCGCTGCTCGGCGTCGACCGCACCGCGCCCGACGAACCAGCGATGCGCCGCCACGCCGCCGAGCTCCTGGGGGCCGGCGACGCCGGCTGGGAGACGGTGGCGCGCCACGAGGTGCGCGACGCCCTGCCCGCGCAGCCCGCTCCCCTGGCGCACCGCCAGGAGCAGGTGCTCGGGCCCTCGCCTGGTGGTCTGCGGCGACCACCGCGACACTGCCTCGCTGCAGGGGGCGCTGGTCAGCGGACACCGCGCGGCGGCGGCGGCACGCCGACTGGTCGGGGCCCGAGCACGGTGAGCACGCCGGAGGTGGTGCTGGGCCTGGTGACGACCGCCCACCTGGGCTTCCAGGCGACCGTCACCGTGCTGGTCTACCCCGCGCTGGCACGGCTGGCGGGCGAGCCGCAGTGGCGCCGGGCGCACGAGCAGCACAGCCGCCACATCACGCCGCTCGTCGCGGTGCTCTACCCCGCGCTGGTGCTCAGCGGGGCGTGGCTGGTCGTCGACGGTCCCGGCGCTGCGGGCTGGGTTGCCCTCCTGGGCGTGGCGGTGGCAGTCGGCACGACCGCTGTGTCCGCCGCACCCACGCACGCCCGGTTGGGCCGCGAGGGCCCCACCCCTGCGCTCGTCCACCGCCTGCTGCTCGCCGACCGGGTGCGCCTGGCCGGGGCCTTCGTGGCTGCTGCGGGCGCAGGCGTGGCCGTGCTGGTCTGAGGCCGGCGGTCAGTCGAGCGCGTCGAAGGCGTCGGGCTTGTCGAGCAGCGCGAACCGGCTGGCGGGCCAGACCCGCGCGAAGACCTTGCCGACCACCAGGTCGGTGGCCACGTAGGCGTCGCTGGCATCGCAGCTGCCGGCCCCGGGGTCGGTCCCGGCCTCGTCGCCCCGGCGGCGCTCGCGCTCCTCGGTGACGTCGCAGCGCAGGTGGAAGCTGGAGTCGGCGGAGTCGTCGCGGTGGTCGCCCATCACGAAGACCGAGCCCTCCGGCACCGGCCCGGCCGACCACTCGCACGAGGCGATCATCGGACCGTCGCAGTCACGGTCGTTGCGGGTGAAGACGCTGGAGTCGAGCGGCTCGCCGTTGACCATCAGCCGACCCTGGTCGTCGCAACAGGTGATGGTGTCGCCGGCGACACCGATGACCCGCTTCACCAGGTGACCGCCGGCGGGGTAGAGCCCGATCCGGCTCAGCGTGCTGGCCACGGCACCGGAGGGGCCGGCCGACTCGGCGGGGCTCAGCCAGCTGCCGGGGTCCTCGAAGACGACGACGTCGCCGCGCTGCGGCTCGCCGGTCCAGTAGGAGACCTTCTGCACGAGGATCCGGTCGTTGACCTCCAGGCCGGGCTCCATCGATCCCGAGGGGATGTAGAAGGCCTGCACCAGGAAGGTCTTGACCACGAGCGCGAGCACGACCGCCAGCCCCATGAGCAGCAGCGACTCCTGCCACAACGGCATCGAGCGGCGCTTGCCTGCCCTGTCGGCGGCTGACGCTTCGTCCGGCACGGTGCCCTCCCTCGCTGCGCCGGCACCCCACCGGTCGCGGCAGACCCTACCCGCCGGGACTAGGGTCGGGCCCATGGACAAGCCTGAGATCGACTTCCCCGACTTCGACCCGCCCGCCGACCTCGTGGTCACCGACGTCACCGTCGGCGACGGCGCCGAGGCCGCCTCCGGCCAGACGGTGTCGGTGCACTACGTGGGCGTGGCCCACTCCACCGGCGAGGAGTTCGACGCGTCGTACAACCGCGGCACCCCGCTGCAGTTCCGCCTGGGCATCGGCCAGGTCATCAGCGGCTGGGACCAGGGCGTGCAGGGCATGAAGGTCGGCGGCCGCCGCCAGCTCGTGATCCCGCCCCACCTGGGCTACGGCGACCGCGGCGCCGGGGGCGTCATCAAGCCCGGCGAGACGCTGATCTTCGTCGTCGACCTGCTCGGCGTCTCCTGAGGGCCCGCTGAGCACATGGGCCACTTCGGAGACCACCAGATCTCGATCTACGTCGACGGGATGATCGGCGGCACCACGCCGGCCATCACGACCGACCTGGCATCGCTGGAGACCGCTGCGGCCCAGGTGCTCGACCCCGCCCCGCTCGGCTACATCGTGCCGAGCGCGGGCGGTGGCTCGACGGCGCGCGCCAACGTCGCGGCCTTCGAGCGGTGGCGGATCGTGCCGCGGATGCTGCGCGACCACGCCACCCGTGAGCTGTCCACCGAGGTGCTCGGCACCCCGATGACCGCCCCGGTGCTGCTGGGGCCGGTGGGCGTGCAGACTCTCGCCCACCCCGACGGCGAGCTGGCCAGCGCCCGGGCCGCGACCGCGATGGGACTGCCGTTCGTGCAGTCCACCCAGGCCGACCACTCCATGGAGCAGGTCGCCCAGGCCTCCGGCGACGGCGCCCGCTGGTACCAGCTCTACTGGCCCTCCGACCCCGAGCTCTGCGAGAGCTTCCTGGCCCGGGCCCAGGCCTCCGGCTACACCCACCTCGTCGTCACCCTCGACACCACGATGCTGGGTTGGCGCCCCCAGGACCTCGACCGCGGCTACCTGCCGTTCCTGGCCAACCAGGGCATCGCCTCCTACACCACCGACCCGGTCTTCAACGCCCGCCTCGAGAAGCCGGCCGACGAGGACCCGGTCGGCGCCGGCATCGCGTTCGCCGGCGTCTTCCCCAACCCCGGCTTGAGCTGGGACCAGCTGCCGTGGCTGCGCGAGCGCTGGCCCGGCCCGATCGTGCTCAAGGGCATCCAGCACGTCGACGACGCGCGGCTGGCCCGCGACCACGGGGTCGAGGGCATCGTGGTCTCCAACCACGGCGGCCGCCAGGTCGACGGCGCGGTGGCCTCGCTCGACGTGCTGCCCGGCATCGCCGAGGCCGTCGGCGACGACCTGTGCGTGCTCTTCGACTCCGGCGTGCGCTCGGGCCCCGACGTCTTCAAGGCGCTGGCGCTGGGCGCCGAGGCGGTGCTGCTGGGCCGGCCCTACCTCTACGGCCTCGCCCTGGGCGGGCAGCCTGGTGTCGAGCACGTGCTGCGCTGCCTGCTGGCCGAGCTCGACCTGACGCTCGGCAACGCCGGCTACGCCAGCCACCGCGACCTGGGCCCGGAGGCACTGGTCCGAGCCTGAGCCCTGCCGACGCGGCTGCTACCAGGGCAGCCCGTCGTCGTACGTCGCCTCGTCGGCTACGCGCGCCGCCTGCGGTCCGAGCCGCACCACGTCGCCCATGGCGAGCTGGCGCCCGCGGCGGGTCTCGACCTCGCCGTTGACCAGCACCTCACCCGAGGCGACGACCTCCTTGGCCTGCGAGCCCGACTCGATCAGGTTGGCCAGCTTGAGGAACTGGCCCAGGCGGATGACGGACTCCTCGCGGACGGGGACGTCGAAGGGCTCCACGGGTTCAGGCACTCCCCCAGTCAACCACTCACGCGACGGCGCGCGCCTCAGGCCGCCTGGAAGTCGTCGGCGAGGACGACCTGGAGGTGGGGGCGGTGGAGGTGGACCTCGGGGCGGGGCCGTCGGGGTCGCTGCTGGGCCGGCGGGTCGCCTGGCGGCAGGGCGGGGGCGCGGGATCTGACCTGGTGGCCGGTGGGGGTCGTCGTGGTGACGACGCCGTCGTGGGCGAGGGCGGTGAAGCCGGGCGCTTCCTTGGCCTGGTTGCAGGCCTCGCACAGGCCTTGGCCGTTGCCGGCGCTGGTGGGGCCGCCGGCTGCGTCGGGGACGACGTGGTCGCGGTGCCGGATCGGTGCGTCGCACCACGGGGTGCGACACGACTGGTCACGCAGGTCGATGAACAGCCCGAGTGCGGCGGGGAAGGTCCGGGAGCGGGCGTCCATCGCGACCAGGGCGCCGCTGCCGGTGGTGTAGAGCCGCCGCAGGGTCGCGTGCGCCTCCTGCAGCGCGGTGGCGACCAGGTCGCGAGCGACCCCGGCCGGCACCGGGCCGTACCCCGCGACCCACCCCGGCGCGTGCCCGCCACCGAACAGGGTCGCATCGGAGACGGTCAGGTTGACCGCCACCGGCACCGGTGCGGGCACCGGGCCAGAAGCCGGGCCAGGAACTGGCGCCGGCTCGGCGGGCTCCCGGGTGGTGAGGGAGGTGACGAGGGCGTCGGCCATCACCTGGCCCCGGCTGCGCTCGTCACCGCGCGGCGCGGGCCTGGTCCGCGGTCCGGGTGAGGGCGGCATAGACCGAGACGCCCTGGGCGACCGGGAGCAGCGCGGTCAGCCAGGTCATCGTGTCCGGCGCCGGTCGCAGCGAGACGTGCCGCTCGCCCTCGGCCTTGCGCGAGCGCTTCAGCGCGGCGTGCGGGTCGAGCTCGTAGGCCCGCGCACGCGCCGCCGCGACCAGCCGCCGGTCACCCCATCCCTCGGTCGTGGTCGGGTCGGCCATCAGCTCCGCATCGACGCGGCGACGGTCCGCCAGCGACAGGCAGGCGGTCTCGCGGGCCACCAGGGTCGCGCGCCACTCGGTGCACCACCCGGCCCGCATCGCGGCCAGCGTGTGCGGCAGCTCGGCCACCAGGATCTTCGCCAACCCGAGATGGCGGGCGCCCCGGTTCGGTGACTCGCGCCGGGCCAGCGCGACCTGGGAGGCCACCCCCGTGCCCTGCTTCTCCGCGCGCACACCGGCCGCGGCGTGGCGGCGGCGTACGACCTCGTCGAGACGCGCCGTCACCTCGACCTGCAACGCCTCGAGCCGGCACTTCTCCTCCTCGGCCGCGCGCAGCACCTCGACCAGCTCGACCTCGGAGAGGTCAGCCAGGTCGAGACCGGGAACGGGAGCGGGAGCCATGGCCCTACTTTACTCGAACACCTGTTCGAGCACAAGGGTGCCGAAAGGACTCCCGACGCCATGTCAGCACCGCTCCAGCAGGCCTGGCCGGACCGCCCGCACCCCTCGACCCGTTGCCCCACCTCGCCGGCTCGTCGCCGCAGAACCGCCACCCGGGACGCCCTCACCGGCGACGACCTATCCGGGCCGTCGGGTCTCGCCCGCGGCCTGGCGACGTGCAGGATCGACGGGTGGATCGAGCCACGTGCAGCTCACGTGCGTCGCCCGACTATCCGGTGAGCAGTCTCGCACCCTGGGGTCAGCGGTTCTCAGTAATGCTGGGCTGCCCGACTTCCTTCGTCGCTTGGACTCCGGATCGCGGTGTGAGGTCGCACAGCCGGACCATGGTCAACGCGGCTGGACGCAGTGGGTCGTGCCGATAGTCGTGCGCGCGGGTCAGCGGTGATCCAGCAACCGTTAGTCACCCAGCCTTGGTCGCTGGCACACCGCTGGACCGTCCGGACGTCGCCCAGCGGTGCGCTGACAACCGAACCCGCAGGCGGAAGGGTTGCTGACGCACCGCCCGCTCGTGCCGCAGGTAGTGCGAGGTCGTGCCGATGTGCGGATGAACGCGGAGCGCGGGAGACCTGAGATCCCTACGCGTCGCGCGGTTGGGGATCTTGACTAGTGACCCGCCAGCAGGTTCTTGACGACGGCGATGGCGACCGCACCCACAAGCACCACGAGCGCGTAGACCACGGCTCGCACGCGCGTCGCGCCAGCGTTTCGGGCGACGGCGTACCCGGTCAGGGAGATCAGCGCGGCGAGGAGGTACCCGGCGCCTTCGAACTCTGCCGAGTCGGGCAGCAGGAGCACCCCGACGGAGACTACTGCTGCGACTCCGGCCGCACCGAGCAGTTGGGCGCCGGCCAGCTCGACATCGGAAGAGCGGACCGTGCCAGCCCCGACCATCCGCGCCGAGACCCGGAACGCGAACCAGTGCGCGAGGGCGAGGCCGATCGTCACGCCCCAGATCAAGCCCACCACGTTGGTGTGCTCGATAGCGCTGACCGGTATCGCGATGAACCCGGCCATCAGGCAGATCGCCACATACAGAGCCATGGTCAAGGCTTCCCTGCGCAGTTCCCACCCGTGCTCGTCCACGTCCGAGACGCGGCTAGCAAGTCCGTCTGCCATCCCGCCATCGTTCCACCGATGGCTGCGCACGCCCACCCACCCATGTGATGCAAGGTCCCTGTCATGCACGCACATGCCGCCGACGGTGCGCAGCCTTCCCCGACGACTGCGCCCCTCGTCGTCAGCCGGGATCGGTGAAGGTGATCGGCTTCCCCGTCGCCCGGGCGTAGTCGATCTCTCTTCGCGTCGACTCGCCGATGTACCCGCCGGGGTTGACGACGAGCACCCGGTCAGCGAGGTCGATCTTGCGCAGGTGGAGGCCGTCGAGGACGGCCTTCTGCTCAGTCGTGGGCGACTCGTCCGTCTCGCTGGGGGCGAGGACGACGATCCCGGCGACGGTGAGCTCGCGGTTCGCCTCGCGCATCCGGGTCATGAACCTCGCCGATCCGCAGATGCAGACGATCTCAGGACGGCCGATCACGAGGCGACCCTAGCGACGTACCCATCCGTCACGCTCGGCGAGGAGCTGGCGCCGACGCGGGTCAGGGCAGCAGCACGTCGAGGGTGTGGATCAGCACGCCGACCAGCCCGCCGACGATGGTGCCGTTGATCCGGATGAACTGCAGGTCGCGGCCCACGTGCAGCTCGATGCGCTCGGCGGCCTCGCGGCCGTCCCAGCGCTCGATGGTGTGGGTGATGACGGCGGTGACCTCCTGGCCGTAGCGCTCGACGACGAAGACGGCGGCGTCGGCGGCGCCGGCGTCGAGGCCGGCGCGCAGGTCGGGCTCGGTGACGAGGCGGTGGGCGAACCGGTCGACCTCGGTCTGCAGCCGCTCGCGCACCGCCCCGCGGGGATCCCCGAGCGACTCGGTCAGGGCCCGGCGCAGGGCGTCCCACAGCGCGATGGCGGTAGCGATCACCTGCGGCTGGTCGAGCAGGCGGTCCTTGAGCGCCTCGGCCCGCTCACGGGTGCCGGGGTCCTCCAGCAGGTCGTGCGAGAGCTGGCGCAGCATCGAGTCGAGAGCGGCCCGGGCGCGGTGGCGCGGGTCGTCGCGGATGTCGGCGACCCAGCGCACCAGCTCGAGGTGGATGCGCGAGGTGACCCGCTCGTTGACGCTCTGCGGGGCCCACCACGGCGCCCGCTCCCCCAGCACCTCGGCAACGGTGTCGGGGTTGTCGACCAGCCACCCGTGCAGCTCGTCGAGCACCAGGTCGATCACCCCGTGGTGCAGGTCGTCGCGCATCGCCTCGGCCAGCAGGTTGCCCAGCAGCGGCGAGATCGGCTCCTCGTGGAAACGCGGCACCAGCGCGTCCTCGACCAGGCTGCGCACGTGCTCGTCGCGCACCTTGGCCAGCCCGGTCGCGACCACCTCGGCCACCTCGTCGACCACCCGTCGCGAGTGCGCGGGCTCCGAGAGCCAGGCCCCGACCCGGGCGGCGACCTGAGCGGCGCCGACACGCTCGCGCACGACCGCCTCCTGCAGGAAGTTCTCGCCGACGAACTCCTGCAGGCCCCGGCCCAGGTCGTCCTTGCGGCGCGGGATCAGCGCCGTGTGCGGGATCGGGATCCCCAGGGGGTGCCGGAACAGCGCGGTCACGGCGAACCAGTCGGCGATCGCACCCACCATCGACGCCTCCGCGCCCGCGTTGACGAAGCCCCAGAAGCCGTCGGTGTCACGGGTCAGGGCGTAGACGACGGCGGCCAGGACCAGCAGTCCGAGGGCCACGCTGCGCATGCGGCGCAGGGCACGACGGCGTACGTCGTCCTGCGAGGTGTCGGTGCGGGGGGCCGGGGCCGCGGTGTGGGTGCTCATCAAGGCCAGATTCTCGCGCACGAGTGTCTGGTGCGAGACTTCGCGGCATGTCGGCACCCTCCTCCACGGCCCGCACCGTGATCACCTTCGGGACCTTCGACGTCTTCCACGTCGGGCACCTGCGTGTCATCGAGCGCGCCGCGGCCCTCGGCGACCGGCTCGTGGTGGGCGTCTCCGCCGACGAGCTGAACATGCGCAAGAAGGGCCGCGAGCCCGTCTTCAGCGAGGGCGAGCGGATGGCGATCGTGGCCGCGCTGAAGCCCGTGCACGCGGTCTTCCTCGAGGAGAGCCTCGAGCTCAAGCGCGACTACATCCTCGAGCACGGCGCCGACGTGCTGGTGATGGGTGACGACTGGGAGGGCCGCTTCGACGAGTTCCGCGACATCTGCGACGTCGTCTACCTGCCGCGCACTCCCGCCATCTCCACGACAGCGCTGATCGAGAAGATCTCCGCGACCGGCTGACCGGCGCGTCCGACCGGCCCGAGGCGCCGGCGCGGTGCAAGGTGGTCCAGACCTCCCGCGGGCCCCAGACGCAGGCCCCAGACGCTAGGACCACGATGCGCCGCAGACCCGTCGCTCCGCCCCGCCGCCGCACGACCGCGGCGGCGCTCACGGTGACCCTCGCCGCCACCCTGCTGTCGAGCACGGCAGCCAGCACGGCAGCCTCCACCCCCGGGCCCGGCCTCTCCGACGTCCCGGCCCTTGCTGCCGGGACGGCCACCGGCGGGGACGACCCGCAGCAGGTGCTCGCCGCCGCCCGCGAGGCGCTCGGCCTGGCCGGCGCCACCGAGGGTCGCGGGCCGGGCCAGCCTGTCGGCGAGGCCCGCGAGGCGACCCTGGCGCTGCGCGACCTGCAGGTCGCGCTGCCCCGTCTCGCCGACGACCAGCGCGACCAGGGCGAGGCGCTGCTGTCCCGGCCCACCGACGGCGCCGCCGACCCGGTCGGCCAGGGCTACGCCAGCCGGTCGAAGCGGATCTGTGGCGACCACGTGTGCGTCCACTACGTGACCAAGGGCGCCGACAAGCCTTCGAGCCAGGCCTGGGTGCGCACCACGCTCGCGGTGATGGAGCGGGTGTGGGACGTCGAGACCGGCCGGCTCGGCTACCGCACCCCCGTCAGCGACCGCACCCTGCCCCAGCGGCAGAACGGCGGCAACGGCAAGTTCGACGTCTACCTCAAGGAGCTCAGCGGCCAGCGGCTCTACGGCTACTGCGCCCCCGAGTACCGCGTCAAGGGCAACAAGCGCCTCGCCAACGGCTACTGCGTGCTCGACGACGACTTCGCCCGCTCCGAGTACGGCCGCAAGCCCCAGGACACGCTGCGCGTCACCGCCGCCCACGAGTTCTTCCACGCGATCCAGTTCAACTACGACTACCGCGAGGACCGCTGGTTGATGGAGTCGACCGCGACCTGGATCGAGGAGCGCTTCGCCGACGACGTCGACGACAACCGGCAGTACCTCCCGGTCGGTCAGGTGCGGGTGCCCGACGCGCCCCTCGACGTCTTCAGCACCACCTTCGGGCGCCACTACGGCAACTGGGCGTGGTGGGAGCACCTGAGCCAGCGCCACGGCAACGCCATCGTGGCCAAGGTCTGGAAGCAGGCCGGTCAGTTCCGCGGCGCCGGGCGCGACTACTCGACCAAGGCCCTGACCGCGGCGCTCCGGTCGAAGGGCGGCTTCAGCCGCGAGTACACGCGCTTCGTCGTTGCCAACCTCGACACCCGCGCGTCGTACGCCGAGGGCCGGCACTGGCCGAGCCCCACCCGGGCGGCCCGAGCACGCCTGACGAAGGACGCGCCCACCGCGACCCGACGCACCGCGGTCGACCACATGGCGGCCAAGCACGTCGACGTCAGGCCCGCCGGGGCGCTGAAGGGGCGCAGGTGGCGGCTGCGACTGGCGCTGGAGGGTCCGGGGTCGGCCTCCCGGCCGATGGCAGCGGTGACGGTGACGACGCAGAAGGGCGGGCGCACCCAGAAGATCCTGGGCTTCGGCGACGACGGCCGGGCCAGCGCCAGGGTGCCGTTCTCGGCCTCACGAGTCGAGGCGGTCACCGTCTCGTTCGTCAACACCTCGACGAGCTTCGACTGCCACGAGGACGAGCCCTACTCGTGCTCGGGCGTGGCCGAGCACGACGAGAAGCCGTTCCGCGTCACCGCCACGGCCTTCCGGCGCTGAGCCGCGCACCCTTGCCGCGTGGTCCCTTGCCGCGTGGTCCCTTGCCGCGCGGAACCTCAAACCGGGGGCCTCTGCCGGGCGACGCCTTGGCCTGACCCCCGAGGGGCCCGTCGGCGATCTGGCCCAGGGCGCCGACCACGCCCACCACGCCCTGGCCGACCGGCTGGCTCAGCCCGCCGGTGAGCCCCTCGAGGGTCTGCGCGGCAGTGCCGGCGATCGGGTTCAGCACCGCGGAGACCGGGCCGTCGCCGCCACCGCCCGGCTGGGTGCCCGGCGGGGAGGCCGGCGGCGGCGTCCCCGGGGTCGAGGGACCCTGCGGGTTCCGCGGCTCCTGGGGTTCCTGCGGCGCCGGCGGGGGCGGCTGCTGCGCCACCGGCAGCGTTGCGCTCTGGCTGGTCGGCTGGGTGGTGGTGGCGGTCGGCGTGCCTGCAGGCGCGAGCGCCACCGGGTCCGTGGCCCTCGGGGCAGGCCGAGGAGCGCGGTTCGTCGCGGGCCGCAGCTGCGCGCCGGTCACGACCGGCTGCTCCGCAGCCAGCACCGGCCCCTCGCCACCCAGCTCGGGCAGCACGTCGACCACGGTCGTGGTGACCACGAGAGCACCGACGAAGGCGCCTGCGCCGACCAGCAGGCCGGCGTACCCCAGACGCAGGTCGCGGTCGCGTCGGGTCACCACCCTGCGCCTGCGCACCACTGCCACCACCTCGTCGTCGACTCCCAGCCGGAGGGTATCGGGGCCACGGCCCGGGGCGGCGCCCGGCACGCACCCCAGGCCCGACCGGACCAGGGGAAATGTCCGAAAGGACGACGGGGCTGTCTAGGGTCGGGCGGGTGAGCGAGCGCCGGGGCACCGACCCGCAGGTCGACGTGTGCGTCATCGGGGCCGGGCAGGCCGGGCTGGCGGCCGGGTTCTACCTGCAGCGCGCCGACCGCGAGCGGCGCCGCCGCGGCGCTCGCGGGCTGTCGTGGCTGCTCCTCGACGCGCACGACCGGCCGGGCGGCTCGTGGCCCGAGACGTGGCCGAGCCTGCGGCTCTTCTCCCCCGCGGCCTACAGCTCGCTGCCCGGCTGGCGGATGCCGCACTGGAGCGGCGAGGACAACCCGCCCGCCTCCCACGTGGTCGCCTACCTGCGCGACTACGAGCAGCGCTACGGCCTCGACGTGCGCCGCCCGGTGCGGGTGCACGAGGTGCGCCGCGCCGCCGGTGAGCGGCTGCGGGTGCGCACCGACCACGGTGACTGGTCGGCCCGCGCGGTCATCAGCGCCACCGGCACGCAGTCGCGGCCCTTCGTGCCGGCCGTGCCCGGCGCGGACGACTTCGAGGGCACCCAGGTGCACACCGCCGGCTACCGCGGCCCCGCGGCGTACGCCGGGCAGCGCGTGCTCGTCGTGGGCGGGGCCAACTCCGCGGCCCAGGTGGCCGCCGACCTGCTGCCGGTGGTCGAGCGACTGCACTGGGCGGCGCTGCGCCCGCCGCGCTACCTGCCCGACCACGTCGACGGCCGGGTGCTCTTCGAGACCGCCACCCAGGCGGTGCGTGACCGGGCCGCCGGCCGGCCGGCCCGAGGCGTCGCCTCGCTGGGCGACGTGGTCGCCGTGCCCGCGGTGCGCGAGGCGCGCGACCGGGGCGGGCTGCGCGCGGTGCCGATGGTCGAGCGGCTGACCCGCACCGGCGCCCGCTGGCCCGACGGGCACGAGGAGCCCCTCGACGCGATCGTGTGGGCCACCGGATTCCGACCCGCGCTGGGTCATCTGCGGGCCCTGGGACTGGCCGCCGCCGACGGGCACCCGCTCACCGAGGCGCCCACGGGCGGCACGATGCCGGTGCAGGCGGCCGGCGAGCCCCGTGTGCTGCTGCTGGGGTACGGCGACTGGTGCGGGCCGGCGTCGGCGACCCTGGTCGGCGTGGGTCGCCCGGCCCGGGAGGCCGTGGCCGCGGTCGAGGCCCTGGTCGACACCCCTGCCGCAGCCGCCGGCTCAGGTCAGGACTGAGGGCCCCAGGTCGAGGTCGGGCACCAGCTCGACCAGCAGCCCGCGGACCCGCTCGTCGAGGTCGGCCACGATCGCGCGCACGGTCTCGGGGTCCTGCCCGCCCGGGTCGGCGACCGGCCAGTCGACGTAGCGCACGCCCGGCACGTAGGGGCACTCCTCGCCGCAGCCCAGCGTGATCGCCATGGTGCTGGCCGCGATGGTCTCGTGGGTCAGGCGGGTCGGCTGCTCGCGCGAGGTGTCGAGGCCGAGGCGCTCGAGGGCCTCGGCGACCTCCGGGTGGATGTGCTCGCCCGGCTGGGTGCCGGCCGACAGTGCCCGCACCCTGCCCCGGGAGTAGTGCTCGGCCAGCACGCGGCTGATCACCGAGCGCCCGCCGTTGCGGACACAGGCGAAGACGATCTGCGGGACGTCGGTGCTGCTCATGCGCTCTCCTCGCGGGTCGGGACGGTCGAGCAGTCACTCATGCACCCTCGACCGGTCACTTTCGTACCACCCCCGGGTGCACAGCTGACTGCTCGGAGGTGAACAACTGACCGCTCGTGGCGGCTCAGCGCACCGTGATGCGGGGGTCCGCCCCGGCGCGGGCCACGACCTCGCCGACGACCGGGTGGCCGGGAAGCTCGCCGGCGACCAGCAGCCCCCCCGAGGTCTGGGCGTCGGCCAGCAGCACCAGCTCGTCCTCGCCGACCCCGGCGTCGAGGTGCGGGCGCACCCAGTCGAGGTTGCGGCGGCTGCCGCCCGGCACGAAGCCGGCGGCGTACGACGCCCGCGCCGGCTCGAGGTAGGGCACGGCCGCGGCGTCGACCACGGCGTCGACCCCGCTGGCCCGGCACATCTTGTAGAGGTGGCCCAGCAGCCCGAAGCCGGTGACGTCGGTGGCGGCGGTGTGCCCCGCGGCCAGCGCCGCGCGCGAGGCGTCGCGGTTGAGCGCGGTCATCACCGCGACCGCCTCCTCGAAGCGCTCGCCGGTCGCCTTGTGGCGGTTGTTGAGCACCCCGAGGCCCAGCGGCTTGGTCAGCGTCAGAGGGGTGCCGGGCACAGCGGCGTCGTTGCGCAGCAGCCGGGAGGGGTCGGCGGTGCCGGTCACGGCCAGGCCGTACTTGGGCTCGGGGTCGTCGATGCTGTGCCCACCGGCCAGCAGGCAGCCGGCCTCGGCGCAGGTCGCCGCTCCCCCGCGCAGCACCTCGGCGGCCACCTCGAAGGGGATCCGGTCGCGCGGCCAGGCCAGCAGGTTGACCGCGACCAGCGGCTCGCCGCCCATCGCGTAGACGTCGGAGAGCGCGTTGGCGGCGGCGATCCGGCCCCAGTCGAAGGGGTCGTCGACGACCGGGGTGAAGAAGTCGGTGGTCAGCACCACGGCGCGGTCGTCGTCGAGGCGCACCACCGCGCCGTCGTCGCCGTGCTCGAGCCCGACCAGCAGGTCGGGGCCGGCGGCCACCGGCAGCCCGGCCAGCACGCGTTCGAGCTCGCCGGGCGGCACCTTGCAGGCGCAGCCGCCCCCGGAGGCGTGCTGGGTCAGTCGGAGGGTGTCTGGGGGCGTCGTCTCACCGGTCACACCGACACAGTGCCGGATCCCTGGCGACGCGCCTCCTCCTCCCGGGCGCGAATCCGCTCGCGCTGCGGCACCACGACGTACTTCGGGTCCCGCGCCGACTCGCGCCCCGCCTCGAAGACCGCGAAGCGCAGCGCCAGCGAGCCGGCGGAGTACGACGCCCCGGCCACCCGGCGCACCCACGGACGACGCCGCGAGAGCGCGCTCAGCCCGAGCCCGGTGACGCTCAGTGCCCGCGAGAGCCTGGTCAGCCTCCCGGCCAGCCCCTTCTCGTAGGGCTCGGCGAGCATGCCCGAGGCGCTGCTCCATGTGGTGGGCCAGGCCGAGCTCGGCGACCGCGCCGAGGCCAGCCATCCGCACCGCGGGACCGCTCTCGGCGGCCGGGGCCAGCATCATCGCGGTGCCGCCGGCCGCGGCCGCCGCGGAGGCGCCGAAGACGAAGGGCAGCTCGCGGTGCGCCTCGTGCCAGACCGGGATCGCGGTGTTGGAGAACAGGGCGGCGGTGTAGGTCGCCAGCGGGGGTCCGAAGAGCGCGGCGCCTGCTCCGGCCAGGCGGCCCAGGCGGGGCGCGACCCCGGTGACGTGCGAGGCCGCGGCGGCACCGGCGAGGCTGCTGAAGGGGGCGAGGATGTAGGAGCCCACCGACAGCGGCGAGGTCGGCTTGAAGACCCGCAGCATGTTGAGGAACCGTTCGGGGCGGCCCAGGTCGTGCACCAGCGCGACCGTGCCGATGCGCGGCCCCGGTCGCCGCCGTCAGCCGGGTGACCCGCTCGAGGCCCGGGCGTCCGCTCGAGCGCCGCTCCCTCGGCCAGCAGCGCCGAGCCGCCGGCGATGCCACCGATCCACAGGTAGATCGGCACGTCGGGGGTCTTCCAGGTGGGCTCCTTGAGGATCGGGCGCCCGTAGTAGGACTGGAAGTCGGGCTCGGGCACCATCGACTGCTCGCGCCGGCTCACCGGTCCCGCCTCCCCAGGAAGGACGCGGCGCCCAGACCGGCCAGGGCCAGCGCCCCGGCACCGACGTGGCGCCACATCGAGCCCAGGTCGCGGGTGGTGACCACCGGGTCGGGCGGCAGCCCGTAGACCTCGGGCTCGTCGAGCAGCAGGAAGAACGCCCCGTCGCCGCCCACGCCGTCGTCGGGGTCGGCGCCGTAGAGCCGGGCCACGTCGACGCCCTGGTCGTGCAGCTGCTCGACCCGGGCGGCTGCGCGCTCGCGCAGCTCGTCGAGGTCACCGAACTGGATCGACTCGGTGGGGCAGGCCTGCGCGCAGGCGGGCGTCTGGCCCTCCTTGAGCCGGTCGTAGCACAGCGTGCACTTGAAGGCGCGCCCGTCGGGCTTGCGCTGGTCGATGACGCCGTAGGGGCAGGCCGGCACGCAGTAGCCGCAGCCGTTGCAGATGTCCTCCTGGACCACCACGGTGCCGAACTCGGTGCGGAACAACGAGCCGGTCGGGCAGACGTCGAGGCAGGCGGCGTGCGTGCAGTGCTTGCAGACGTCGGAGGACATCAGCCAGCGCACCCCGCTGTCACCGGAGGCGGCACCCTGGGGGTCGCCGACGAGGTCCTCGCCCAGCGTCACCTCGCGCTCCCAGCCGGGTGGCCTGCTGCCCGGCATCCCCAGGTCGGTCGGCGGTGCGCCCGTCGAGGGTGCTGCGACCGGCTGCTCGATGAAGGCGACGTGGCGCCAGGTGCTGGCGCCCGAGCTGCTGGGTGTTGTCGTAGGACATCCCCGTCAGCAGGTAGCCGTCGTCGGGCACCTGGTTCCACTCCTTGCACGCCACCTCGCAGGCCTTGCAGCCGATGCAGACCGAGGTGTCGGTGAAGAAGCCCTTGCGGGCGGGGTGGTCCTGGTGCCCCGCGTCGCCGCTGGGGTCGTCGAGCCGCCCCCACAGCGACTCCGGGGAGAGGAACTCGCTGAGCCTGCTCACGTGTCGGTGCCTCCGTCGTCGGGATGGTCTCGCAGGTCGACGCCGGCGCGGCGGCGGTAGTCCTCGACGTACGCCGTCAGGTCGCGCCCGCGCGGGCGTCGCCCGGGCCGGATGTCACAGGTGCCGACCTTGTCCTGGATGTAGACGTTGGGGTCCATCGTCACGTTGACCAGGTCGTTGGGCGAGTCACCGGTCGAGATGCCGTTGGCACCCCAGTGGTAGGGCAGGCCCACCTGCTCGACCCAGTGCTCGCCCAGGCGCAGCGAGCGCATCCGGTCGGTGACCAGCACCTTCGCCTCGATCGCGGTGCGCGCGGTGACGATGGTGACCCACTCGCCGTGCTCGAGCCCGCGCTCGCCGGGCCAGGCGTGGCGAGACCTCGCAGAACGGCTCGGGCTGCAGCTCGGTCAGGTAGGGCAGGGTCCGGCTCATCGCGCCCGTCGTGTGGTGCTCGGTGAGCCGGTAGGTGGTGAAGACGTAGGGGAAGACCTCGGAGTAGCTGGGGTTGATCGGGTTCGAGGAGTGGTCGAGCTTGCGCCGCGAGGGGTTGTTCTGCTGCGGGTAGAGCGGGTTGTGCAGCGGCGACTCGGGCGGCTCGTAGTGCGTCGGCAGCGGGCCGTCGGCCACCCCGACCGGCGAGAACAACCAGCCCTTGCCGTCGGTCTGCATCACGAACGGGTCCTGCCCGCCGATCGCGTCGGGGCCCTTGGCGCCCTTCTCGGGCACGTGGTCGGGGGCCCGGTCGGCGATGAAGTCGGGCACGTCGGCGCCGGTCCAGCGGCCCTGCTCGGCGTCCCACCACACGTAGCGCTTGCGCTCGCTCCACGGGGTGCCGTCGGGCGCGGCCGAGGCGCGGTTGTAGAGGATGCGGCGGTTGGCCGGCCACGCCCAGCCCCACTCCGAGGCGACCTGGTCCTGCTCCCAGTGCGGCTTGCGGCGCCGCGCCTGGTTGACCCCGTCGGCGTACACGCCGCAGTAGATCCAGCAGCCGCAGGCCGTCGACCCGTCGGCCTTCAGCTCGGTGTAGGCCGAGAGCGGCGCCCCGTCGGGGCCGGTGCCGTTGATCTCCTTGAGCACCGCCTCCGGGTCGGGCTCGCCGTGCTCGTCGACCGGGTAGTCCCAGGCCAGGTCGAGCAGCGGGCGGTCCATCTCGTCGGTGGAGCCGGCGAGCTTCTCGCGGATCCGGTTGCCGAGGTCGACGTAGAACTCCAGCTCGCTCTGGCAGTCGCCGGGCGGCTGGACCGCCTGGTCGCGCCACTGCAGCATCCGCTGGGTCTGGGTGAAGGAGCCCGCCTTCTCGACGTGGTTGGCGGCGGGCAGGAAGAAGATCTCGGTGCCGATCTCCTCGGTGACCAGCTCGCCGGTCTCGATCTCGGGGCCGTCCTTCCAGAAGGTGGCCGACTCGATCATCTGCAGGTCTCGCACCACCAGCCAGTCGAGGGCGGCCAGGCCCAGGCGCTGCATCTTGCCGTTGGCCGAGCCGACCGCGGGGTTCTCCCCCACCAGGAAGTAGCCCTTCACCCGACCCTCGATCTGCCCCTTGACGGTGTGGTACGTCGAGTGGTCGCCGGTCAGGCGCGGCAGGTAGTCGAAGCAGAAGTCGTTGTCGGCGGTGGCCGCGTCGCCCCAGTAGGACTTGAGCAGGCTGACGGCGTAGGAGCGGATGTTGCCCCAGAAGCCGGCCTTGCCCTCGTCGGCGCGCACCCACTCGTCGAGGCTCTGGTGGTGGTCGGCCAGCGGCATCGGCAGGTAGCCGGGCAGGATGTTGAACAGGGTCGGGATGTCGGTGGAGCCCTGGATGCTGGCGTGCCCGCGCAGGGCCAGGATGCCGCCGCCGGGGCGCCCGATGTTGCCCAGCAGCAGCTGCAGGATCGCCGCGGTGCGGATCATCTGCGCGCCGGTGCTGTGGTGGGTCCAGCCCACGGCGTAGGCGAACGCGGTGGTGCGCTCACGCCCGCTGTTGGAGGTCAGCGCCTCGGCGACCTGGCGCAGCTGGTCGGGGCTGATGCCGCAGACCTCCTGCACCATCTCCGGGGTGTAGCGGGAGAAGTGCCGCTTGAGGATCTGGAAGACGCAGCGCGGGTGCTGCAGCGTCTCGTCGCGCAGCCCCTTCCAGTTCACCGGCGCACCGCCGGAGCCGTGGCTCTCCGAGTGCGCGGCCTGGTGCGAGCGCTTCGAGTCCTCGCCGGTGGCGGCCGCCGCCTCGGCGTCGTCCTGCAGCTCGCTGCTCGCGCAGGCGCTCCTCCTCGTCCATGTCCGCGGGCGGGTCGTAGCGCCACGAGATCGGGTCATAGCGACCCGTCTCCGGGTCGAAGCCGGAGAACAGTCCGTCGAGGTCGTCGGGGCCGGCGAAGTCGCCGTCGATGACGTTGGCGGCGTTGGTGTAGGCCACGACGTACTCACGGAAGTCGAGGTCGTTGCTCAGCACGTGGTTGACCAGACCGCCCAGGAAGGCGATGTCGCTGCCGGCGCGGATCGGGACGTGCAGGTCGGAGACCGCCGAGGTGCGCGTGAAGCGGGGGTCGACGTGGATCACCGTCGCGCCGCGACGCTTGGCCTCCATCACCCACTGGAAGCCCACGGGGTGGGCCTCCGCCATGTTGGATCCCTCGATGAGGATGCAGTCAGCGTTCTGCAGGTCCTGCAGGCTGGTGGTAGCCCCACCACGGCCGAACGAGGCACCCAGACCGGGCACCGTGGAGGAGTGTCATATCCGGGCCTGGTTCTCGATCTGGATCGCCCCCATGGCCGTGTACAGCTTCTTCATGAGGTAGTTCTCCTCGTTGTCGAGGGTCGCTCCTCCGAGGCTGGCGATGCCGAGGGTGCGGCGGGTACGACGACCCTGCTCGTCCTCCCACTCCCAGAACTGCTTGCGGGTCGCGATGACCCGGTCGGCGATCATGTCGATCGCGGTGTCGCGGTCGAGGTCCTCCCACTCGGTGCCGTGCGGGCGCCGGTAGCGCACCGTGGTGACCCGGCTCGGGGAGGTGACCAGCTGCTTGCTGGCGCTGCCCTTGGGGCACAGCCGCCCGCGCGAGACGGGGCTCTCGGGGCTGCCCTCGATCTGGGTGACGGCGCCGTCCTTGACGAAGACCTTCTGCGCGCAGCCGACCGCGCAGAAGGGGCACACCGAGTCGACGACCTTGTCGGCCTGGGTGGTGCGGGGCTCGAGGGTGCGGCTGCGCTGCGACATCGCGGCCTCGCCGCGCCCGAGCCGGTCGCGGCCCAGGGCCTGGCGCAGCACCGGCCACCCGAGCAGCTGCACCATGCGGACCTCCTGCGCCGTGACGGTCGTGGTCGGCGACCGAGGTCACCGGGAGCCACACCCTGCCAGCCGGACCGCCCCGGTGGAAGCCCCCCAGGGGGGTGGGAGTCGTGTCGACGCGACCGTCTAGGTTGACCTGCGGAGGCGTACCTCGTCTGGTGACGGGCGCGGCCCTCAAAGCCGTGGTGACCGGGCATCCCGGTCAGGCGGGTTCGATTCCCGTCCGCCTCCGCCAGCTCTGACCAGCAACCGTCGCCGGAGGACCCCTGTGGAGGACGCTCGCCGTCGGGTCCCGCGCACCGACGCCGTGCTGGACGACCCGGCCCTGGCGTCGGCCCTGGCCCGCCTGGGCCGGCCGCGGGTGAAGGAGGCTGTCGCCGCGGCCCAGACCTCGTGCCGAGAGGGGCGCCTGGCCCCCGACGAGGTGGTCGCCGCGGTGCTCGCCGACCTGCCGGCCGCGCCGGTCTCGATGCGGCGGGTGCTGAACGCCACCGGGGTGGTCGTGCACACCAACCTGGGGCGGGCGCCGCTGTCGGCGGCGGCCGTCGACGCCCTCGCGCTGGCGGCGGGTGCCACCGACGTCGAGCTCGACCTCGAGACCGGACTGCGCGGGCGCCGGGGCGCGGCGGCCCTGGCCGCCCTCGCGGCCGCGGTGCCCGATGCCGGTGGGGTCCACGTGGTCAACAACGGCGCCGCCGCACTGGCGCTGGTGACCTGTGCGCTCGCGGCCGGGCGCGAGGTCGTGGTCTCGCGCGGCGAGCTCGTCGAGATCGGCGACGGCTTCCGCATCCCCGAGCTGATGGAGTCGCTGGGCGCGCGGCTGCGCGAGGTGGGCACCACCAACCGGGTGCGCCGCGAGGACTACGAGCGGGCGGTCGGCGACCGCACGGCGTTCGTGCTCAAGGTGCACCCCTCCAACTTCCGGGTCGAGGGCTTCACCTCCGCCGTGCCCGTCGCGGGGCTGCAGGGGCTGGGGGTGCCGGTCGTGGCCGACATCGGCTCGGGGCTGCTGGCCCCGCACCCCCGGCTGCCCGACGAGCCCGACGCCGCGACCACGCTGCGCGCCGGCGCCGACCTGGTGACGGCCTCGGGCGACAAGCTGCTCGGCGGGCCGCAGGCCGGCCTGCTGCTCGGCGAGGCCGGGCTCGTGCAGCGGTTGCGGCGCCACCCGTTCGCCCGCGCGCTGCGCGTCGACAAGCTCACCCTGGCCGCGCTGGAGGCCACCCTGACCGGTCCGGTGCCGCCGGTGGCGGCCGCCCTGGCCACCCGGCCCGAGGAGCTGCTCGGCCGGGCCCGGCGGCTGGCCGCGGCCATCGGGGCGCCGGCCGAGGCCGTGGTCTCGCAGGGCCGCGTCGGCGGCGGTGGCGCGCCCGGCGTGCCCCTGCCCAGTGCCGCAGTGGCCCTGCCCCACCGGCTGGCCGCGGCGTTGCGCCACGCCTCCCCCGCCATCGTCGGCCACGTGCACGACGGACGCCTGCTGCTCGACCTGCTGGCGCTGCCGCCCGACGACGACCACACCCTCGCCGAGGGCGTACGCCGCCTGCTCGCGCACGACGTCGAAGGCGGTCGCTGAGTGCACGTGGTGGCGACCGCGGGCCACGTCGACCACGGCAAGTCGACGCTGGTGCGCGCCCTGACCGGGGCGGACCCCGATCGGCTGGCCGAGGAGAAGCGGCGCGGGCTGACGATCGAGCTGGGCTACGCGTGGACGGACCTTTCGGGCGCCGGCGAGGTGGCCTTCGTCGACGTGCCGGGCCACGAGCGCTTCGTGGCCACGATGCTCGCCGGCGTCGGGCCGGTGCCGGTCGCGGTGCTGGTGGTGGCCGCCGACGACCCGTGGATGCCGCAGACCGCCGAGCACCTGGCCGTGCTCGACGCGCTGGGCGTGCGGCACGGGTTGCTGGTCGTCTCGCGCGCCGACCTGGCCGACCCCGCGCCCGCGCTGGCCCGGGCCCGTGAGGAGCTGGCCCGCACCGGCCTGGCCGGGGTGCCGCACGTCGTGACCCGGGCCGGCGACGAGGCCGGTCTCAGCGCCCTGCGCCAGGAGGTCGGGGCCGCGCTGGCGCGGGTGCTCGCCGACGTGCCCCCGCCCGACCCGGGCGCCGACGTGCGGCTGTGGGTCGACCGGGTCTTCCACGTGCGCGGCACCGGCACCGTCGTCACCGGCACCCTGCCCGCCGGCACCGTGCGCGAGGGCGACGAGCTCGACGGCCCGGGCGGGCCGGTGCGGGTGCGCCGCGTCGAGTCGCTGGGCCGCCGCCGCGACGAGGTGAGCGGGGTCGCCCGGGTGGCGCTGGCGCTGGCCGACCGCTCCGCCGGCGCGGTGGCCGCCCTGGGCCGCGGCGACGCGCTGCTGAGCCCGGGCGCCTTCCTGGCGGTCGACCTGGTCGACGTCGAGGTGAGCGGCCCCGACCTCGACGCCCTGCCCGAACGCCCGCTGCTGCACGTCGGCTCGGCCCAGCTCGAGGTGCACGCGCGCCCGCTCGCCCCGGGGCTGGCCCGGTTGCGCCTGAACCGGCCGCTGCCGCTGCGGGTCGGCGACCGCGCGGTGCTGCGCTCGACCGGCGACCGGGTCGTGCGCGGCGTCCGCGTGCTCGACCCGCGGCCGCCCTCGCTGCGCCGCCGCGGCGCGGCCCGGGCCCGGGCGGTCGACCTCGCCGGTCTCGACGGGTCCACCGCCGCCGACCTGCGAGTGCGCGGGCCGGCCCGCGCCGACGACCTGCGCCGCGCCGGGCTGGACCCCGCCGCCGCGCCGCCGGGTGCAGTGCGTGCCGGCGGTTGGGTGCTCGACCCCGCCCGGGCCGCGGCGGCCCTGGAGCTGGCGTCGGCGGCGCTGGCCGCGCCCGAGGCTGCCGACGGGCTGGCGCCCACCGAGCTCGCGAAGGCCGCCCGCCTGCCCGACCCGGCCCTGCTGGAGCCGGTGCTGCGCGGGCCGGGCGGACCGCCGGGGGCCCGCCTGGAGGACGGCCGCTGGCGCACCGGCACCCCTGGGGCGCCCGAGGTACCGGCCGACCTCGCCCCGGCGCTGGCGCTGCTGCAGGACGACCTCGCGGCCGGACCGTTCGCCGCGCCCAGCGCCGACCGGCTGCGCGAGCTGGGCCTCGACGCCCGGGCGCTGGCCCGCCTCGACCGGGCCGGTGCGCTGCTGCACCTGGGCGGCGGCGTGGTGGTGCGCGCCGGCGCCGACGCCCAGGCGCTGGCCCTGCTGGGCGGGCTCGACCAGCCGTTCCCCGTCACCGCCGCCCGCACCGCCCTGGGCACCAGCCGCCGCGTCGCCCTCGCGCTGCTGGCCCACCTCGACAAGGGCGGGCGCACCGTGCGCCTCGCCGACGACACCCGACGCCTGCGCACCTGACCGCGAGCCGGCGCCAGTTCACGGCGAGCCGGCGCCAGTTCCTGCGCCTACGTCCGCACCGTGGGCGGGGTGTGGCCCACGCCACTGGCCCGGCCTACCCTTCCCAGGCCGCCACCGCCGCATCCCGTGCACCCGCCGCCCGCCTGGAGTCCCCGTGTCTCGTCGCCCCGCCCTGCTCGCCGCCGCCGCCCTCGCCCTGGTGGGCACCCTGCTGCCCTCCGGCACCACCGCCGTCGCCGAGCCGGCCACCGCGGAGCGCGTGGGCCTGCGCTACGTCGCGATGGGCGACTCCTACAGCGCCGCCTCGGGCGTGCTCCCCCTCGACCCGGCCGCGCCGGTGCAGTGCCTGCGCTCGCTGCGCAACTACCCCCATGTGCTGGCCGAGGCCGTCGGCGCCCGGCTGACCGACGTCACCTGCGGGGCGGCCGACACCGGCGACTTCCGCGGCTCGCAGCACCCCGACGTGGCACCCCAGCTCGACGCGCTGAGCCGGCGCACCCGGCTGGTGACGATGACCATCGGCGGCAACGACAGCAGCGTCTTCCTCAACTCGATCCTGCAGTGCGGCGCCGCCGGCCTGACCACCCTCGGGCAGGGCAGCCCCTGCCAGGACCAGTACGGCGACTCCTTCACCGACACCATCCGCGAGACGACCTTCCCGGCCGTCCGCAGGGCCCTGCGCGACGTGCACCGCCGGGCCCCCAAGGCCGAGGTGGCGATCCTGGGCTACCCGTGGATCATGCCGAAGCGGGTGGGCTGCTACCCCCTGATGCCGGTGGCTCGGGGCGACGTGCCCTACCTGCGCACGATCCAGCGCACCCTCAACAACGCGGTCAAGCGTGCTGCGAAGGCCACCGGGTCGACGTACGTGAACCTCAACAAGGTCTCCGACGGCCACGACGCCTGCCAGCTGCCGGGCACCCGGTGGGTCGAGCCGGTGCTCGCCGGCACCAACCCGGTGATCGTGCACCCCAACGCGCTCGGCGAGGAGCAGATGGCGCGTCGGACGATGAAGGTCCTCGGCCTGCCCGGCACGATCACGCCCTCGCCGCTGCCCTGACCCGCTCCCGGCCGGCCGCGAGCGCGCTCACGGCGCGGTGAAGTGCTGGTAGTCGGGCTGGCTCCAGGTGCCGCCCCACGACCAGCCGATCCGCTCGAAGGCGCGGGCCACCACGCCACCGCGGCGGATCACGCCGGGTGCGACCTCGGCCCCCGGCGCCCGCGAGACCTCGGCGAAGCGGCGTCCCGACGGCGGCTGCACGCCGCCGTCGGTGACGTAGGGGTTCTCGCGGGGGTTGATGTCGACCGCGTCCCCGAACGCGTGGCGCGACCAGCGCTGGGTGCCGGCCACGCGCCGGCAGTTGTAGCCGGAGGTGTTGTCGGCCGCCATCGAGCGGTCGTCGTCGCCGCCGTAGGCGTCGACGAGACGCATCCGGCGGATCGGGAAGCCGGCGTCGTAGAGCTCGCGGAAGACCCCGACCACGTCGACGGCGTGGTCGCGGTGCACCACGATCTCGCCGGTGCGCGCTCGGCCCTCGAAGTCGACGTGGCTGACGGTGAGGTGCCGCAGCGCCTCCAGCTGCACCGGGCAACGGTCGGGGTCGTGGCTGCTGCGCATCCGGCGGGCCAGCTCGGGCCCGATCCGCCGCACGCTCGCGTCGTACGCCGGCAGCCCGGCCTGCTCGGCATCCGAATCGGGCGCGCGGGACTCCTCGCCCGGCACCGGGTCGAGCCGGGTGCAGGAGCGCAGGTCGCGCCACCGGGCGAGGCCCTCGGCGCGGGCCCGACCCTGGAGCAGCCGCGGCTGCCCACCTGCGGCGGGGATGATCGCCGGCCGGAACGTCTCGCGGCGCACCTCGCCGTCGACGACCCGCAGCCGCAGCACGCCGGTCTGCGGGCGACGGCCGTGGTACCAGAGCAGGTTGCCCAGCCCGTAGCCCACGTAGGTGTCGCCGAGCATGCCGGCGCCCTGCAGCTCGTGGGCGTGCGCGCCGACCACGACGTCGGCACCGGCCTCGGCCAGCGCACCGGCCAGCCGGCGCTGGTCGCCCGTCGGGCAGCGTGCGCCCTCCTGCCCCCAGTGCAGGTAGAGCACGACGAGGTCGCCGGCCCGGTCGGCGCGGCGCACGGCGCCCAGCAGCCGCCGCGGCGGGTCCTGGCGCGCCGTGGCGAGACCGGGGCTGTCGTTGCCGGCGGCCCAGATGCCGTCGGCGCTCTCGCGGGGCGAGGCGTCGGCGGCGAGCACCGCCACCGTGGTGGCACCGACCTCGACGCGGTGGGGTCGGTAGGCCCGGCGCGCGTCGCGGTCCACGCCCACCACCGCGACCGGGGCGTCGCGGGCGATCCGCAGCGTCTCCCGCAGCCCGGCGCGACCGTGGTCGACGCCGTGGTTGTTGGCCATCGAGACGACGTCGACCCCGGAACGGGCCAGCAGGTCGAGCGCCGCGGGAGGACTGCGGAACCAGTACCTGTTGTCAGGGTCCTCCAGCTCCTTGCGCGTCGGTGAGGCCCGGGTGGCCAGCGCGCTCTCGAGGTTGACGATCGCGACGTCGGCCTCGCGCAGCACCGGCGAGACCGGGCCGAGCGTGGCGCGGGGCCGGCCCAGCAGGGCACGCACCCCGGCCTCGAAGTGCACGTCGCCCCCGATCGCCAGCGTGACGACGCCGCTGGGCCCGGACTCGTCGGGCTCGGCCTCGTCGGGCTCGGCCTCGTCTCCTGCGTCCTGGGCCGCGCCCCGTCCCTGCGCCCCCTGGCCCGGGGCGGCGCGATCGCGGTCGTCGGGGGCCGACCGGTCGTCGTAGCGCTGCGCGGCGCCGGCCAGCACGGCGACGACGAGCGCGCACACCACGCCGAGGACGATGACGCGACGTCGCTGTAGGGACATGTCTTGGCCTCCCCCGCCATCCTCCGCTGTCCGTCCAAACCGGGGCCTGCAGGAGTCGCTGCGCTCCTGTGTGAGCGCGCTCACGGAGGGCACTGGGCGACCGGCCTAGGCTCGTGGCATGAGTGAGCACCGGCTGCGAGCCGCCCGCGCCGGCGCCGGGTTGGTCGTCGGCGCCCTGCTGCTCGCCGCCTGCGGCACCAGCACGAGCACCAGCACGCAGCACCGGCACCGGCACCGCGGGCAACGCGCTGTACGACGTCTCCGCGAGCACCGTCGACGGTGCCGACTGGGACGGGGCCGACCTGGCCGGCAAGCCGGCGGTGCTGTGGTTCTGGGCACCGTGGTGCCCCACCTGCCGCGCACAGGTCTCCGGCGTCGGCGAGCTCGCGCGCACCCACGGCGACGACGTCGCCCTCGTGGGGGTCGGTGCGCAGGACGACGCGGAGGCGATCGCGGAGTTCGCCTCCTCGGTCGACCCCGCGGTCACCAACCTCTCCGACGTCGACGGGTCGGTGTGGCGCCACTACGAGGTGACCGCGCAGAGCACCTACCTGGTCCTCGACGCCGATGGCGAGGTGCGCGCCGAGGGCTACCTCGACGAGGCCGAGCTGGCCGGGATCGTCGACGACCTGGTCGAGCAGGCCGGCTGAGGCTGCACCGTGTCCGAGGCACTGCTCGCCGTCGCCCTCGGAGCCGGGATGCTCGCGGCCGTCAACCCGTGCGGCTTCGCGCTGCTGCCGGCGTACGTCTCGCTGCTGGTCGCCGGTGACGACTCCCCCGACCGCTCCCGCGCGGTGCTGCGTGCGCTGGGCATGACCGGCGCGATGACGCTCGGGTTCTCCGGCGTCTTCCTGCTCTTCGGCCTGGCCGTCGCACCGGTCGTCTCGCAGGTGCAGCGGCACCTGCCGTGGGTCACGGTGGTGCTGGGCATCGCCCTCACGCTGGTGGGCGCCTGGCTGGTCGCGGGCCGTCGGCTGGCGCTGCCGTCGCTGCCGCGGCCGGGCCGCCGCCCACGCCAGGCGCGGCCCCTGCGGCGGTCGTTCTGGTCGATGACCGGCTTCGGCGCCGGCTACGCCGTGGCCTCCCTGTCGTGCACCGTCGCACCGTTCCTGGCCGTCGTGGTCGCGGGCTTCCGCAGCGAATCGGTGGTCGAGGGCGTGGTGCTCTTCGCGGCGTACGCCGCCGGGATGGGTTCGGTGGTCGGCGCCCTGGCCGTGGCCACCGCCCTGGCCTCCCCGACCACCGTGCAGCGCCTGCGCCGCTCGGGCGCCTGGGCGCCGCGCGTGGCCGGCGCGGTGCTGGTCGTCGCCGGCGCCTACGTCGCCTACTACGGCTGGTGGGAGCTGCGGATCCTGGGCGGCGCGGACGCCGCCGACGACCCGGTGATCAGGGCCGCGGCGGCGCTGCAGCGTGCAGTCGTCGACGTGGTGGGCGCAGTCGGGCCGGGCGGCTGGGCGCTGGTCGTGCTCGCGCTGGTCGCCCTGACCCTCGTCGTGTCCCGGCTGCGGCGCCGGATGGCGCGAACGAGCTCCCGCGCGACGGGGCAGCCCACCGACGAGGGGGCGCTGCGATGAGGCCGCGTCGTACCTCGACCGCCGCGGCCGCCGTACTGGCCGGGGTCCTGCTCCTCACCGCCTGCTCGGGCGCCGACGAGGGGACGGACGCGGGCTCGTCGGAGGGCCCCTCGGCGGCCGCCGACCGGCCCGGCGGTTCCGCGCTGGACGACCTGCGCGACCCGGCGTTCCCCGAGCCGCTGCTGCCGCTCGACGACCTGCTGTCGGGCGGCCCGCCGCCCGACGGCATCCCGGCCATCGACGACCCGCAGCACCAGCCGGTCGGCGACGTCGACTGGCTCGACGACGACGAGCCGGTGCTCAGCCTGACCGTGGGCGAGGAGACCCGCGCCTACCCGCTGCGGGTGCTGACCTGGCACGAGATCGCCAACGACGTCGTCGGCGGCGTGCCGGTCGCGGTGACCTACTGCCCGCTGTGCAACTCGGGGGTGGCCTTCGAGCGCACCGTCGAGGGCGAGGAGACGACGTTCGGGGTCTCGGGGCTGCTCTACGCCGACAACCTCGTGATGTTCGACCGGGCCACCGAGTCGCTGTGGCCGCAGCTGACTGGCCGGGCGGCGGTGGGGGTGCGCACCGGCACCGAGCTGCGCAGCATCCCCGTGGGCACGGTCGGGTGGGCCCAGTTCCGCGACGAGCACCCCGACGCGCTGGTCCTGAGCCGCGAGACCGGGCACGACCGCGACTACGGGCGCAACCCCTACGTCGGCTACGACGACCCCGGCTCCGACCCGCTGTTCCCGCTGCCGGAGGAGCTCGACCGCCGGCTGCCGGCCAAGGCGCGCGTGGTCGGGGTCGGCACCGGCGACGACGCCGTGGCCGTCGAGCGGAGCCGGCTCGCGTCGGTCGGGGCGGTCGCGGTGGACGTCGGCGAGCGCCCGGTGACCCTGTGGCACCTGCCCGGCCAGCGCTCCGCCCTCGGCGCCGCCGAGATCGCCGAGGGAGCCGAGATCGGCACCGTCGCCGCCTTCGTGGCCCGTCTCGACGGCGAGGAGCTGCGCTTCGCGCGCGATGCCGCAGGCGCGGTCACCGACGAGGCCACCGGCTCGACCTGGAACGCCTTCGGGCGCGCCACCGACGGCCCACTCGCCGGGCAGCGGCTGCGCCCGGCCGTCCACCTCGACACCTTCTGGTTCTCCTGGGTGGCCTTCCAGCCCGACACCGAGCTCGTCTCGCCGTGAGGGTCGGCCGGCTGCCGGGGCCCTTGCCGCTCACCGGCCCCGCTGCGACGATGAGGACCACCCACGGCGGGTGCCTGCACGTGGGCGGCCTGCCCGTGCTGGCGGCCACCGCACCCCGACCCTGGTCGCCGCTGGTGCGCGAGAGCGAGAGGAGCCGGGCCACCGTGAGCTCCTCCGACGCCGGACCCGAGCCGACACCCGGCCCTGCGCCCGCGCCCGCGCCCGCGCCCGACCGACTGTGGTGCATGTCGGAGGTCGACATCTTCGCCGACCTCGACGAGTCCGACATGGCGACCATCGCCGCGGCCGCGCCGATGCGCCGCTTCGCGGCCGGCGAGCTGGTGCACGCGCCCGAGCAGCACAGCGAGACGCTCTACATCCTCAAGCAGGGCCGGGTGCGGATCTTCCGCCTCTCCGGCGACGGCCGCGCGCTGACCACGGCCATCCTCTCCCCCGGCACCGTCTTCGGCGAGATGGTGCTGGTGGGGCAGTCGATGCACGACAGCTACGCCGAGGCACTGGACGACGTCACCGTGTGCGTGATGAGCCGCAGTGATGTACGCCGCCTCCTGCTGGCCGATCCCCGGGTCGCGGCGCGCATCTCCGAGATCCTCGGCCGCCGCCTGGCCGCCCTCGAGCAACGGCTCTCCGACACCGTCTTCAAGAGCGTCCCGCAGCGGGTCGGCGACACGCTGCTGACCCTGGCCTCCCAGCGCAGCCTCGGGCGGGCGCCGGTCGTGCAGGTCACCCACGAGCAGCTCGCCGCGCTGGTCGGCACCTCCCGCGAGACCACCACCAAGGTGCTCGGCGAGCTGGCCGCACGCGGCGTCGTCGGGCTGGGCCGCGGACGCATCACCGTGCTCGACCCCGACGCCCTGCGCGAGCCCTGGCCCGACGGCTCAACCGGCTGAGTCGTCGAGGCGTACGCCGCCGTAGATCGCACGCCGCACCACCCACGGCTGCAGCACCCGCTCGAGCGCCCACCGCGGCACCCGGGCGCCCCGCCCGGTGGGGCCGTAGACGCGCATCCCGTCGCGCTGCGGGCCCAGCACCGAGCCCCACCGCCGCCCGGGCACCCGCAGGTCGGCCAGCGGGCGGCCGTCGAGGTGGGCGAGCACGTTGGCGGCCAGCAGCCGGTGCCCGAAGTTGCGCGCCGAGCTGCGCAGCGGGTCACTGGCCGCGACGTCGCCGACGGCGAAGACGCCCGCGCAGCCCGGCACCCGCAGCTGCGGGTCGACCCGCACGAAGCCGTCGGCGTCGAGCAGCGCGGGCGGCAGCCACCCCGTGTGCGGGCGCACCCGGCCGACGGCCCACAGCACGACGTCGGCCTCGATGGGCCGCTGGCCGGTGCTGAAGCGCACCGGCCCCGAGCCGAGCCGCCCGAGGTCGGCCGGGTCGGGGAGCACCGCGCGGTGCCGCGGGTGCAGGCGTACGCCGGCGGCCTCGAGACGACCGCGCACGTGGGCCCAGGTGCGGCCGTGGTGCTGCGGCAGGGCCCGCTCGCCGGGGAAGGCCAACCGCACCGGCCGCCCCGGCCAGGTCTCGGCGATGTTGCCGGCGGCACCGACCGCGGCCGCACCGCCGCCGACGACCAGCACCGACCGGGCGGTGGCCAGGCGCTCGTGGTCGTCGCGCAGGGCCCGGGCCACGTCGACGTCGTCGCGCACCGCGTCGGAGCGCCAGAACCCGTTGGCGACCCCGGTCGCCACCACGAGCACGTCGTAGTCGAGGTCGCGCCGCGCTCCGCCGGCTTCCTCGACGTGCACGGTCCGGGCGGCGGGGTCGAGCCCCGTGAGCCGGCCGTGCAGCACCGTGGCGGGGTCGAGCCGGCGGAAGGCCGCGTACGGCGTGCGGTAGTCGCGCGACCACTCCTGCGGGCGCGTCAGCCGCAGCCCGAGCTCCTGGCCGCTGACCAGGCCGGTGGTCGGCGAGACGCCGGTGACCTGCAGCCCCGGCCGCCTCCTGATCAGCTCCACGGCGCTGAGCACCCCGGTGTCGCCGAGGCCGGCGACCACGACCCGGGCCGGGCCGGGCGCCCGCTCCCTGCTCACCGCGGCGGGCGCGGCACCAGCGCCGGCACCCGGTCGATGACCTCCTGGTAGCCCGGTCGGCGCGCGAGACTGCGCGCGTCCATCATCGGGATGCTCGCGCCGAGCAGGATCGCCAGCATCAGCACCGGCCCCGGCAGCACCCACCACCACAGGTCGGGCGCGGCGGCCACCCCGAAGAGGGCCACCGAGACCCAGAAGACCAGCTCGCCGAAGTAGTTGGGGTGCCGCGACCAGGCCCAGGGCCCGGTGTCGAGGACCTGCCCGGGCGTGCGGGTGCGGGTGAAGCGGTGCAGCTGGCGGTCGGAGACGTGCTGCAGCGACACCGCCCCCACACCGACGACCACCGCGACCGCGTCGAGCCAGCCCACCTCGCGGGTCGAGCGGGTCACCACCAGCACCGGCAGGGTGGCGACGAAGACCTGGAGGGTCGGCACCAGGTGCACCCCGGTCAGGTCGACGAGCAGAGCTGCTCGCGGAGCCCGGGCGCGCAGCAGCGGGTAGCGCCAGTCCTCGTGCGGCAGCCCCGGGTAGGTGACGGCCCAGTTGGCGGTCAGCCGGACCGCCCACAGGCCCACCACCAGCGCCACCAGGCCCAGGCGCACCGGGTCGGCGCCGGGATCGCGCTCGACCCACCACCAGGCCAGCAGCAGCGGCGGCGCGACGCTCCACCAGGCGTCGTAGCACGACGAGCTGCCCCACAGTCGGCTGCCGGCGAAGATGACCAGCGTCGCCACGACGTCGGCCAGCAGCGTGTCCAGCACCAGCCACGGCGTCGAGGGCCCCGCGAGCAGCCAGGCCAGCCCCGCGGCGGCGGCGAGGACGTAGAGGACCGCGATCCGCCCCAGCGACGCACCCTTGCTCATCCCCGCAGACTAGAACACGTTCTTGTCGCGCAGTAGGCCTTCACGGGCTCAGACGACGCCGCGTCGGCATCTCGGCCGCGGTGCCGTGCTCGGCCCGGTCGCCCCCGGCCTCGCGGAGGCGTCGCGCCAGCCGCGCCGACCACGTCGACGCGCTCACCCCGTGGAGCAGGACGCTGAGCAGCACCGTCAGGCACGCCACCTCGAAGACCTCCTGGCCCATCGGGCCCTCGACCTCCTCCACCACGAGCAGCGCGAACAGGATCGAGGCCAACCCGCGTGGGCCGAACCAGCCGAGGAAGAGCCGCGTCTCGAGCAGGGTCCGCGAGCCGGCGAGGGCGACCAGCACCGGCAGCATGCGCACCACGCTCAGCGAGCACACGGCGTACGCCGCGGAGCGCCAGGAGACCTCGTCGAGCACCGGACCGACCAGCACCGCACCGAAGACCAGGAACGTCGTGACGGTCAGCAGCTCGCCCTCGTCCTCGGTGAAGTCCTGCACCGGCACGCTGTGCCCGCGCGCGACGTGCCCGAACGCCAGGCCGGCGACGAAGGCGGCGATGAAGCCGTTGCCCCCCAGCAGCGAGGCGCCGGCGTACGCCGCCGCCACGACAGCCAGCGCGGCCAGCTGGCGGTAGACGCCCTCCACGGCTTCGACGGCCGCGCGCCGGTCGAGCAGCCAGCCACCCAGCAGCCCGGTCGCCGCCCCGGCCGCGACGCCGAGGCCGACTTGGCTCAGCGCCAGGCTCCACCACCCGTCGGCGCCGCCCCCGGTCGCCTCGTCGGCCACCACGACCGCCAGCAGCACGGTCACCACCGGGCAGCACGATGCCGTCGTTGAGGCCGCTCTCGACGTTGACGGCCTGCCGGATCCGCACCGGCAGCCGGTGGTCGCTGACCACGGCCTGCCCCAGCGCGGCGTCGGTGGGCGCGAGCACCGTGGCGAGCAGGGCCGCGCCCAGGAGCCCCAGCCCCGGCAGCAGCCAGAGGCCGACGGCGGTGCCCGCGAGGATCGTGAGCGGCAGACCCACGGCCAGCAGGCGCACCGGCAGCCCGAGGTGGCGGCGCAGCTCGCGCAGGTCGATGCGGATCGCGTCGGTGAACAGCACCAGCGTGAGGGTGACCTCGACCAGCACGGTGACGACCTCACCGTCGAGATCGAGGTCGAACAGCCCGGCGGCGCCGGCCAGCAAGCCGACGCCGGTGAAGACCATCGGTGCGGTGACCGGCGACAGGCTGAGCCGCGACGAGACCAGCGCATAGCCCAGCACCGTCAGGGCGAGCAGCAGCAGCTCGCTCATGTGCCTGCCCCCTCGGCGCGCGCCTCGAGGCCCGCGAAGAGCCGCCCGGGGCTGGTGCCGAAGGCGCCCAGCGCGGCCAGCAGCACCAGTCGTACGACGCTGCCGCGCGCCGGGCGCGTGACCGGCGCGCGCGTGGCGTCGCCGGCCGGGTGCATCCCGCCACGCTAGCCGGGTCTGCGAGCATCGTGCTCATGGCCGAGAGGGACACCCGCACGACGCAGCCGACCGACGGTGACGTCGAGGCCTACCTCGACTCGGTCGAGCAGCCGCGCCGCCGTGAGGACGCCCTGGCCGCGTTGACCCTGATGCGCGAGGTCAGCGGCACCGAGCCCCGGATGTGGGGGCCCTCGATCGTCGGGTTCGGCCGCCAGGACTACACGACCTCCGACGGCAAGCAGCACCAGTGGTTCGCGATCGGCCTGGCGCCGCGCAAGGCTGCACTGACGCTCTACGGCCTCACCTACTACGGCAGCTTCGCCGACCTGCTCGAGCGGCTCGGGCCGCACACGACCGGCAAGGGCTGCCTCTACGTCAAGCGCCTCGAGGACCTCGACCACGAGGTGCTGCGCGAGCTGGTCGCGCGCTCGTGGGAGGCCAACCACTCGGGCTGAGCAACCTCAGCGCGAAGTTCGGGCCGGGTCAGCGCGAGATCTGGGCCTGCTCAGCGCGAGATCTGGGCCGGGTCGAGGTCGAGGTCGACCATCAGCTCGTCGGCGAGGCGCTCGAGATCGGCGCGCACCTCGCTGTCGGCGCCAGGGGGCATCCGCAACGTGGCGCGGGCCTCGAAGAGGGTGCCGCCGCCCATCGGGGCGTCGACGACGTCGGTGAGCAGCTCCTCGATGCCCACGCCCCGCGCGGCCAGGGCCGAGGAGATCTCGGCGACGATGCCCGGATGGTCCTGGCCGACCAGGTGCAGGGCGAAGGTCGCGGGCCCGTCGCCCTCCGGGGCGTCGGTGGAGCCGGCCGGCCCGGCGTCCTCCACGCGCACCGAGAGGCCCTCGGCAGCGAGCGCCGCGAGAGCCTCCTCGAGGCCGGCGCGCTGGGTGTCGGGCACCTCCACCAGCGCGATGCCGGCGAACTTCCCGGCCAGACGGGTCAGCTGGCTGCGCTGCCAGGAGCCGCCGCGCGCCTCCACGAGAGCGGAGACGGCCGAGACCAGTCCCGGCCGGTCGTCGCCGATGACGGTCAGCAGCAGGGAGGCCATGGCCGCAGGCTACCGCCAGCGACTCAGGCCAGCGCCAGGAAGAGCTTCTCCATCTTCTTGACGTCGACCCCGTCGAGGTCTTCGTCGTTGGCGGTCAGGCACTGCTGCAGGCCGGTGGCCACGATCGCGTAGCCGGCGCGCGAGAGCGCCTTGTTCACCGCGGCGAGCTGGGTGAGCACGGACTCGCAGTCCGAGCCCTCCTCCATCATCCGGATCACGCTGGCCAGGTGGCCGTTGGCGCGCTTCATCCGGGTGATGATCGCCTTGATCTCGTCGGGCTCGAGGTCCATCAGGTGGTTCCTTCCAGGGAGGCGAGGGCCTTCGAGAGGCGCTCGCGGGCATCGGTGGCGACGCTGCGGATCGCGTCGCCGGCAGGACCGTCGGCGTCCGCGAGTCCCGACCGACATCATGACGTCGGGGTCAAAGGCCTCCACCACGGTCGTGGTGTCGTCGATCGCGCGCACGACCACGTTGCAGGGCAGCAGCGCGGCGATCGAGGGCTCGACCTCCAGCGCCTGGTGCGCCAGCTGCGGTCGGCAGGCACCCAGGATGACCTGGGGCGCGACGTCGACGTCGAGCTTCTTCTTCAAGGTGGCCCTGAGGTCGATCTCCGTGAGGACCCCGAAGCCGACCTCGGCCAGCTGCGCGCGCACCGCCTCGACGGTCTCGTCGTACGGGCGGTCCAGGGTCGTGCTGATCGTGTAGCTGCTCATGGACGTCCTCTCGTCGAGTGGTCACCCACCCGGGTGACGTGGCTGCGTGCGCCACGAACTATACATCCCCCTAGGGGGTTGTGCTAGGTTGACTCACATCCCCCCCAGGGGTTCGAGAGCGAGCCCTGCCGACCACTTCGCAGAGGAGACGACATGCGAGAGATCGACATCGACCAGGCCGCCGCAGCGCTCGAGCGGGGCGCCACCGTCGTGGACGTGCGGGAGCCCTCCGAGTACGCCGACGGTCACCTGCCCGGCGCGCTGAACATCCCGATGGGCCAGCTGCCCGGCCGCACCGACGAGCTCGACAAGGACGCCACCACCTACGTGGTCTGCGCCTCGGGCAACCGCAGCGGCGCGATGACCGACTTCCTGACCGGCTCGGGCTTCGACGCCGTCAACATCGCCGGCGGCACCTCCGCGTGGATCCGCGCCGGCCGTCCGACCGAGAAGTGAGGAGCAACCATGAGCGAGCACACCACCGACCTGACCGTGCGGGTCATCGAGACCTCCACCCTCGGCGACCGCAGCTACGTCGTCCACGACGGCGAGGCCGCGATCGTGATCGACCCGCAGCGCGACATCGACCGGGTCCTCGAGATCCTCGAGTCCGACGGCGTGCGGCTGACGCACGTCTTCGAGACCCACATCCACAACGACTACGTGACCGGCGGGCTGGCCCTGGCCCGCGAGACCGGTGCCGCCTACCTGGTCAACGGCGAGGACGACGTGTCGTTCGACCGCACGCCGATCGCCGACGGCGAGGTCGTCGAGGTCGGCGAGCGGATGGCGGTGCGCGCCATCGCCACCCCCGGCCACACCTACACCCACCTGTCGTACGCCGTCACCGACGGCGGCGAGCCGTTCGCCGTCTTCACCGGCGGCTCGCTGCTCTTCGGCGCGACCGGTCGCCCCGACCTGCTGGGCCCCGACCACACCGACGCGTTGGTGCGTCACCAGCACGCCTCGGCGCACCGGCTCGCCGAGGAGCTGCCAGACGACGCCGAGGTCTACCCGACCCACGGCTTCGGCTCGTTCTGCTCGGCCACCCAGACCGACGCGACCTCCTCGACCATCGGCCAGGAGAAGACGCAGAACCCGGTGCTGACCCAGGACGAGGAGACCTACGTCCGCGAGCTCCTCGACGGCCTCGGCGCCTACCCCGCCTACTACGCGCAGATGGGTCCGCGCAACGCCGAGGGTCCCGACGCGCCCGACCTGAGCACCCCCGAGCGGGCGGACGCGGCCGAGCTGCGCCGCCGCATCGAGGCCGGCGAGTGGGTCGTCGACCTGCGCAACCGCACCGCGTTCGCGGCCGGGCACGCCCCGGGCACCGTGAACTTCGGGCTCGACGGCGGGTTCGCGACGTACCTCGGCTGGCTGATCGAGTGGGGCACCCCGGTGACCCTGCTCGGCGAGAGCGCCGACGACGTCGCGGAGGCCCAGCGCGAGCTGGTCCGCATCGGCATCGACCGTCCGGCGGCGCACGCCACCGGCGGACCGAAGGACTGGGCCGAGGGTGACCTGGGCAGCTTCGAGACCGCCACCTTCGCCGACCTGGCCCAGGTTCGCCACCACCGTCCGGTGGTCGTGCTCGACGTCCGCCGCGTCGACGAGCACGAGAAGGCCGCGATCGACGGCGCCGTCAACATCCCGATCCACGAGATCCCCCGACGCGTCGACGAGGTGCCCGAGGGCGAGGTCTGGGTGCACTGCGCCGGGGGCTACCGCGCCTCGGTCGCCGCGTCGTTCCTGGCCGCGGCCGGCCGCGACCTCGTCTCGATCGACGACACCTTCGACAACGCCGAGAAGGTCGGGCTGCACCTGGTCGGCCCCGAGGCCTGAGGGTGACCCCTGTCCTCGTGGTCGTCGCCGTCCTCGCCGGCGCGCTCATCGGGCTGTCCCTGGGCGCGCTCGGCGGCGGCGGGTCGATCCTGGCGGTGCCGGTGCTGGTCTACCTGCTCGACCAGTCCGCGACCCAGGCCACGACCGGCTCGTTGGTGGTGGTGGGGGTGACGTCGCTGGCGGGCGCCGTCTCCGCCCACCGCCAGGGCAACGTGCTGCTGGGGCGCGGCGTCGTCTTCGGCGTGGTCGCGATCGGCGGCGCGGCCGTGGGCGCCAAGAGCGCCGCAGCGGTCAGCGACGACGTGCTGCTGGCCTGCTTCGCCGCGCTGATGCTGCTGGTCGGCGCCCTGATGGCCTGGCGCCGCCTCGGCCACGGCGACCCGACGAGGCCCGACACGGGCGACCGACCGGGCCTCGACGACCCGATCATCTCCTTCAGCCCCACCTTCGGCTGCAACTGCCCGCGCGCACTCAAGGTGCTCGTGACCGCCACCGTGGTCGGGCTGCTCACCGGCTTCCTCGGCGTCGGCGGCGGCTTCCTGGTCGTGCCGGCGCTGCTGCTGGCCCTCGCCCTGCCGATGACCTACGCCGTGGGCACGTCGCTGGTGGTCATCACCATCACCTCGGCCTCGGCCCTGGTCGTGCGTGCCGGTGCCGGCGCGGCTCCCGACTGGTGGCTGGTCCTGGTCCTCACGATCGCGTCCTCGGTCGCGGCCGTGCTGGGCGCCCGGCTGGCCGACCGGGTCGACACCGACAAGCTCCAGGCAGCCTTCACGCTCCTCGTCCTGGGCGTCGCGGTCTACACCGCCGCCCGCGCCTTCCCCGCACTCCTCTGACCCACGGACCTGACTCACAGAACGGAACCCCATGAGCACCACCACGACCCCGGCCCACCGGGCCGGTACCCCTCCCGACGAGACCGCACCGCCCGCGGCCGGCCCCCTGGGCCGCCTCGGCCTGTGGGTCACCAGCCACGGCAAGGTCGTGGCGATCGTGTGGGCCCTGCTGATCGTCGGGCTGGGCATCTTCGCCCCGCAGGTCGAGAAGAACCTCTCCGGCGCCGGCTGGCAGGCCGACGGCTCGGAGTCCGTGGCCGCGCGCGAGCTGGCCCGCGACAGCTTCGGCGGCAACGCCTCCTCGGCGATCCAGGTCGTCGTGCACTCCGACGAGGGCCCGGTCACCGAGGGTGAGGGCAAGGCGATCGTCGCCGAGGTCACCGCGATCCTCGAGGACGAGCCGCGCATCGCCGACGTGATCGCACCGCAGCCGGGCGCCACCTTGTCGGAGGACGGCTCGACCGCCATCGTGCTGGCCGGAGCCGGCGCCGACACCAACGAGATGGTGCGCGTCGCGACCGACATCAAGGAGGAGCTGCAGGGTCTGTCCACGGACACGGTCCAGGTCAACCCGACCGGCTCGTCGCTGCTGTGGTCGGACTTCAACGAGGCCAACCTCGAGGCGATGCTGCAGTCCGAGCTGATGTCGTGGCCGGTGACCATGGCCATCCTGGTGCTCGCCTTCGGCGCGCTGGTGGCCGCTGGGCTCCCGCTCATCCTGACCCTGTCCGGCCTGGTCGCCTCGGCGGGCTCGCTGGTGCTGATCAACGAGCTGGTGCCGGTCTCGATCTGGGCGATGAACTTCGCGATGATGTTCGCGCTGGCGCTGGGCATCGACTACGCGCTGTTCCTGGTGGTGCGGTACCGCGCCGCCCGGGCCGCGCGTCCCCACGACAAGCCGTGGGCCATCGCGCAGATGATGGACACCGCCGGCAAGGCGGTGCTCCTCTCGGGCCTGACCGTGCTGGTCTCCCTGTCCGCGGTGATGATCGTGCCCTCGCCGTCCTTCCGGTCGATGGCCGGCGGCATCATGCTCTCGGTCGTCTTCATCCTCGCCGCCACGCTGACCCTGCTGCCACTGGTGCTGCACAAGCTCGACGACAAGATCAACAAGGGTGCGCTGCCCTGGTCGAGGTCCGGGGAGCACCGCTCGCCGCGCTTCGAGGCCTGGGGCGAGCGCCTGTGGAAGCGCCCGCTGGTCTGGGGCCTGGCCTCGCTGGTGGTCCTGCTCGCGCTGGCCGCGCCGATCATGGGCCTGAAGACCGCGATGCCCTCGATCAAGGTGCTGCCCGAGGAGTCCTCCGCCCGGGTCGGCTACGACGTGGTCCAGGAGTCGTTCGGTGAAGGCGCCCCCGGCACCCTGCAGGTGGTGGCCGACGCGGCCGACGCCGACGAGACCGCCGCCACCCTGCAGGGCGACGCGGGCATCGCGGGGGCCATGCCCCCGATGCCGGCCAGCGACGACAGCGGGCTGGTGCTCGTCCAGGCGGTCCCGACGGTCGACCCGTCCGACCCCGAGCTCGGCGAGACCGTCGACCGGCTGCGGGCCGACCTGCCGGAGTCCGCCCTCGTCGGCGGCGCCGCGGTCGAGAACCTCGACCTCAAGGACCAGCTCGACGAGTCCACGCCGCTGGTGATCGGCATCGTGATGGTGCTCGGCTTCCTGCTCCTGCTCTTCGCGCTGCAGGCGCCGCTCATCTCGCTGCTGGGCACCTTGGCCAGCCTGCTCTCGACCGCCGCCGCCTTCGGTGTGGCTCGGCTGATCTTCCAGGAGGGCTACGGCTCCGACCTGCTCGGCTTCGAGCCCCAGGGCTTCCTGGACGCCTGGGCGCCGGTGTTCTTCTTCGCCATGATCTTCGCGATCGCGATGGACTACACGGTCTTCCTGCTGGCCTCGGCCAAGGAGCACTACGAACGCACCGGCGACCCGAAGGACGCCATGGTCGGCTCGCTGGCCCACTCGGGCCGGGTCATCTTCGCGGCCGGCGCGGTGATGGTGGCGGTGTTCTTCACCTTCGCCCTCTCCGGCCCGATCCCGCCCAAGGAGATGGGTGTCGTGCTCGGCATCGCGGTGCTGCTCGACGCCTTCCTGGTGCGCCTGGTGCTGCTGCCGGTGATGCTGCGCCTGACCGGCAGGGCTGCCTGGTACACCCCGGCCTGGCTGCGCAAGGTGCTGCCGAACATCACCTTCGCCCACGACTGATCCCGCACGGGAACAGACCGACGACAGAATCGACGACTGCGGCAGCGGCCGCGGAGAGGAGGGGCACCATGTGCCGCCCCACCACCTGCAAGACCTGCAAGAAGACCACCTGGGCCGGCTGCGGCAACCACGTCGCCCAGGTCAAGGCGAGCGTCCCCGCCGGCCAGTGGTGCCCCGGGCACTCCAAGGCCGAGCTCCAGCAGGCGCAGGCCGCCAAGGGCGCCGACTCCCAGGGCGGCTGGTTCAGCCGGCTCCTGGGCCGCTGACGCGCCACCGCGCGTGACCGGAGGGCCGGCGGGAGGGAGACCTCCCGCCGGCCCTGGCGCGTCGCCACCCCTCGAGTACAGTCTTCCAAAGATCATTGGAGGAATGGATGGATGACGAGCGACGCAGCTCCCTCTTCGACGAGCTCGGGGTGGTCGGCAAGGCCTTCGCCAGCCCGCGCCGCCTCGAGCTGGTCGACCTGCTGGCCCAGGGGGAACGCACCGTCGACGCCCTGGCCCGCGCCGCGGGCATGGGTGTCACCACGGTCTCGGCCCACCTGCAGGTGCTCAAGCTGGCCAACCTGGTGAGCACCCGGCGCGAGGGCACGCGCGTCCACTACCGCCTCGCCGGTGACGACGTCGCCGCGCTGTACGACGCCCTGCGCACCGTGGGTCGGCACCGATCGGCCGACGTGGAGCGCGCCCTGGCGGCATACCTCGACGTGCCCGGCTCCGGCGAGGTCGGCCTGGTGACCCGCGCCGACCTCGTCGCGGCGCTCGACGAGGGCGGCACTGACGTCATCGACGTACGCCCCGTCGAGGAGTTCCTCGCCGGGCACGTGCCAGGGGCCCGCAGCGTGCCGCTCGAGGAGCTGGGCGCCGCGGTCGACGACCTGCGAGCACGCGGACCGGTCATCACCTACTGCCGTGGCGCGTTCTGCGTCATGGCCCACGACGCGGTGCGCATCCTGGCCGCCGCCGGCATCGATGCCCGCCGCCTCGAGGACGGCATGCTCGAGTGGCGCACCCACGGGCACCCCGTCGAGGTGGGCGCATGACCACCTCCCCCGCCCCGTCGGCCGGGTCGGCGCTGCAGGCCTGGACGCCGCGCCGCTGGGGCGCCGCCGCCGTGGCGAGCCTCGGGTTCGCGCTGGTCGTGGCCGTGCCCACCGACCTGGTCGACACCCCGTTCTTCGGCCGCGAGGTGCCACCGACCTGGTGGGCCTGGCCGTCGCTGGCCGTCTCCTCGCTGCTGGCCGGCCTGCTGGTGGCGACCTACGTCGCCGCGCCGGAGCAGCAGGGTCCCGACCCCGCCGGGAGGGGCGGCTGGGTCGGCGCCACGCTCACCTTCTTCGCCGTCGGCTGCCCGGTCTGCAACAAGCTCGTGCTCCTCGCGCTCGGCAGCGCCGGCGCGATGACCTGGTTCGAGCCCGTGCAACCGCTCCTCCAGCTGCTCGCCGTCGCCCTGCTGGCGTGGGCGCTGCACCGCCGCCTGGCCGGCGAGAGCACCTGCGCCACCCCCACCGACGTGCCCGCCACCACCGTCCGGAGTGATCCCTCGTGACCCGCAAGCGCACGTCCCCCGTCGTCCCCCTCGCCGTGGCCGGCATCGCTGCCGTCGTCCTGGTCGGCGTGCTCGTCGGCACCGGCGGGGCGGACGACTCCGAGCCCGACGCCGACGCCCGCGCCGAGGTCACCGACACCTCGCCCCAGGTGGCACCGGAGGACGACCCGCTCGCCCAGCTGCCGCGCCGGGAGAAGGGCGACCCGATGGCCCTCGGCGACGTGGACGCCCCCGTCGTGATGGTCAGCTACTCCGACTTCCAGTGCCCCTTCTGCGGCAGGTTCGCCCGTGACACCGAGCCTGTTCTGGTGGAGAAGTACGTGGAGGACGGCACCCTGCGCATCGAGTGGCGCGACTTCCCCTACCTGGGCCAGGAGTCGACCACCGCCGCCCTGGCCGGACGCGCGGCCGCCGCGCAGGGCAGGTTCTGGGAGTTCCACGACGCGATGTACGCCGACCAGCCCAGCCCCAACAGCGGCGCGATCGACCAGGAGCACCTCGACACCATGGCCGAGGAGATCGGTCTCGACGTCGCCGACTTCCGCCGCGACATGGCCGGCCCCCAGGCGCAGCAGGCGATGGCGGCGGACTTCACCGAGGGCCAGCAGATCGGGGTCACCGGCACCCCGGCGTTCATCATCAACGGCCAGCCCGTGATCGGTGCGCAGCCGACCGCGACCTTCGAGCAGGTCATCGAGGACGCCGCCGACGCCGCCGACGCCTCCCGATGACCGAGATCGGCCTGGTCGCCGCCTTCGCCGCCGGCGTGCTGGCGCTGCTCTCGCCGTGCAGCGCGCTGCTGCTGCCGTCGTTCTTCGCCTACGCCTTCGCCGACACGCGCGCCCTGGTGGCCCGCACGACGGTCTTCTACCTGGGGTTGCTGCTGACCCTGGTGCCGCTGGGCACCGGCGCCGGCTTCGCCTCCGAGCTGTTCTACGGCCACCGCAGCACCCTGGTCGCCGTCGCGGGGTGGACGATCATCGCCCTCGGCGTGCTGCAGCTGCTCGGGCGCGGCTTCGCCGTGCCGTTCTCGGCGCGCCTGCAGTCGTGGGCGGGCACGCACAGCGGCAGCGGCTGGGCATCGACGCTGGCGCTCGGCGCCGTGTACGGCCTCGCCGGCTTCTGCTCCGGCCCGGTGCTGGGCGCGATCCTGACGGTGGCCGCGACCTCCGGCTCCCCCTGGCAGGGCGGCGTGCTGCTGGCCGTCTACGCGCTGGGCATGACCGCGCCCCTGCTGGTCCTGGCCGCGCTGTGGGACCGCTACGACCTGGGCAGCCGGCGCTGGTTGCGCGGTCGCACGCTGTCGTGGGGCCGCGTCAGCGTGCACACCACCTCCGCGGTCGCCGGCGTGCTCTTCATCGTCATCGGCGTCCTGTTCCTGCGCTACGACGGCACCGCGGGGATCACCGGCGTGCTGGGCGTCGACACGGTCGACCTCGAGTTCGCCGCCCAGCAGGCGGTCGGCGAGTGGGCGGCCGCCCTGCCCCTCTGGGCCCTCCCGGCCGTGGTCCTCGTCGTGGCCGGGCTCACGGCGCTGCGTCGGGTGCGCCGCGACGCGGACGGGAACAACGACGAGGCGACACCTGTTGGGACGAGTAACCCCCCTAGGGGATAACCACTTCCGACCGAACAGGAGACCACCCGATGGCCACCACCGACCTGACCGCCGCCACGTTCGAGACCACCATCAACGACAACGAGATCGTCCTCGTGGACTTCTGGGCCTCCTGGTGCGGCCCGTGCCGCCAGTTCGCCCCGGTCTACGAGAAGGCCTCGGAGGAGAACACCGACATCGTCTTCGCCAAGGTCGACACCGAGGCCGAGCAGAGCCTGGCCGCGGCCGCCAACATCACCTCGATCCCGACGCTGATGGCCTTCAAGGGCGGCACCCTCGTCTTCGCCCAGCCGGGCGCCCTGCCCGCGCCGGCGCTCGGCGAGCTGATCGGGGCCGTGCGGGCCCTCGACGTCGAGAAGGCCAAGGCCGAGGCCGCCCAAGCGCAGTCCTGAGCACCCGCACAGGCGCAGGGCTCAGCCCAGTCGAAGCGTCGCGATGAGCTTGCGCGCCGCCTCGCCACCGGCCTCCTCGGCGCGTGCCAGCGCGCCGGGCACGTCGAGGTCCTGGCGCAGCACGGCTGTCGCGGCGCCCGGGTCGTCGGCGCCGGCGCCCCGGCGACCGGCAGCGGCGTACAGGCGCTCCACCTGGTGCTGCGCCTCGACGAGGAGACCCGGCTCGTAGCTCCACGGCTCGCCGTAGGGCCGTCCCAGCAGCATCATCCGCACCGCCGCCGGGGTGGCGGCCGAGAGCAGGTCGTCGACCAGCACGAGGTTGCCGGTGGACTTGGCCATCTTCCGCCCGTCCAGGCGCACCTCCCCCACGTGCAGGTGGCTGCGCGCGAACGGCGCCGAGCCGGCGACCGCGGAGACCATCGCGGACTGGTAGGCGTGGTGCGGGAAGACGAGGTCGTCACCGCCGACGAGCACGTCGACCGAGACCCCCTGCACCGCCATCGCCATCGCGGCGCACTCCGCGTGCCAGCCGGGCCGCCCCCAGCCCCACGGGCTCGACCAGGCCGGGTCCTCGGGGCCGGACGAGCGCCACACCGCGACGTCGGCCGGCGAGTCCTTGGCCGGGTCGCCCGGGGCGTCGCCGTAGGCCTCGGAGAGCCGACGTGCCTCTGCGCGATCCAGCCCCGAGGCACGCACGACGTCGTCGCCGCGGAACCAGACGGTGCCCTCGCGCTCGTACGCCGCCCCCGCGTCGAGCAGCGCCTGCGCCAGCTGCTGCACGTCGTCGACGTGGTGGCGCGCGCGCGGCTGGGCCACGGGCGTGGCCACCCGCAGCGCGCGCATGCTCTGGTCGAAGACGGCCTCCTGGCCCAGGGCGAACTCGTCGAAGTAGCGCCCGCGGGTGCGCGCGGCCTCCATCAGCACGTCGTCCACGTCGGTCACGTTGCGGCACACGTGGGTGGCGGTGCCGAGGCCCTCGAGCACCGAGGCGAGCACGTCGGCCCACACGAAGGTCGAGGCGTGCCCCAGGTGCGTGACGTCGTAGGGCGTGATGCCGCAGACGTAGACCCGGGCGGTGCCGACGGCGGCCACGCGGCGTCCGCCGAGCACCAGGAACTCGGGACGAGGCGGGCGGGTGCCGACCCGCTGACCCTCGCCGACCACACCGGACCGCACCTGTCGCAACGCCATGGCCTCATCCTCGCACCCGGCGCCACCACCGCAGCACGTCCCAGGCCCGGGCGAGGGCGCCGTCGACCCCTCGCCGGGGGCCCTGGTCCACGAGGAAGTCATTTCCTGGTTAGGGTCGTCAGCACCGTCGTACTGCTGAGCGGACGGAGGAGGGCCGGTGCTGCACCTGCTGGCGATCGGGACCCTGGTGGCCCTGGGCCTGCTCACCGTGGGCGCTCTCCACCGCGCTCTGGTCATCGAGCGCACACCCCTGCTGGTGCTGCCGCACGCCTCGGGCCGGGTGCCGCAGCAGCACGCACTCTCGCGCTACCACCCGCGCTGGTACGCCGCCAGCGTCGTCTTCCTCGCCTTCGACGTCGAGATGCTGTTCATGTACCCGTGGGCGGTGGTCGTCGAGGACCTCGGCCCGGGCGCGGTGGTCGAGATGTTCGCCTTCCTGGCCGTCCTGCTGGCCGCCGTCGCCTGGGCACGCCGGGAGGGGGCCTTCCGGTGGGCCTGAGGGAGATCGTGGTGCGCGCCGCCACCAGTCGGCCCCGCGTGCTGGTCGTCGAGATGCCGGGCGGAGCCGGGGTGCGGATGGCGGCCGAGCGCGAGCTCGACCGCCGCGGTTGGCCCAGCGGCACCGCCCCGGGGAGCGTCGACGTGCTGCTCCTCGCGGGGAGGCTGCCCGACGAGCTGACCGGCGCCGTGGACCTGCTCTGGGACCAGCTGCCGGGCCCCCGGGCCCGAGCCCACCCCGCCGGCCCCGACGACGTCGCCGCCGAGCTCGACGCGGCCCAGGTGTCGCTGCGTGACGACCCCCGGCAAGGGGCCGACGCCCGCGAGCGCGTCCCGGACGCGCCGTCGGACGACCTCCCGCTCGCCGAGGGCGACGACGACCGCGACGGCCTGGAGATGGACGTCCTGGTGCACCCGCTCGGGCCGCTCCTCGACCACTGGCCCGGCGGCCTCGAGCTGTGCACCCGGCTGTACGGCGACGTCGTGGCGCACGTCGAGGTGCGCCGTCCGGCGAGCCCCACCCAGGAGTCGGCAGCCGTCGCGGCCTGGGACGCCGTGGCGCGCGTGCTGGCACTGGTCGGCGACGATGTCTGGGCCGCCCGCGCACGTGCGGTGCGCGACCTGCGCCCCGGGCCCGAGCTCGACCGTGGTGAGCGCCCGCTGCGCACCCACCTGGCCCGCCTGGCCCGGCACCAGGTGCTGCCGCTCTCCGTGACCGACGTGCTCGGGCGGCTGCTCGACGAGCGGGTCGACGCCTCGACGCACCGGCTCGACGACCCGGCGCTGGCGTCCCTGCTCGAGGGTCGCGACCTGGGCGACGTGCGCCTGCTGGTCGCCGCCCATGCACCGCTGCTCGCGACGCCAGCCGCAGGGACGGGCCGTGGCTGAGACGCTCGGAGCGACCACCGGCGCCGCCGGGGTCCTGCTGCTGACCCTCGCGCTCGCCTGGACGGCCAGCGCGTCGTACGCCGTCGCGACGGGTCGCAGCGGTGGCGACGCCGTGCTGCACGCCCCCCGCGAGACGGCCCGCCTGCTGCGCCAGCGCCGGCGTCGCACGATCTCGGCCGACCGGCTGCTCTGGCGGCTCGCCGGCTGGTCGCTGCTGCCCGTGGCCGTGCTGCTGGTCGCCCTCGTGCCGATCGGCGGCGCCGCGCCGCTGCCCGGCTCGCTCGGCGTGGTCTGGGCCAACACCCTCGACATCCTCGTGTGGGCCTTCGTCTGGCTGCTGGGCTGGGGCGCCAACTCCGTGGTCGGCCTCGTCGGCGGCTACCGCTTCCTGGCCCTGGCGCTCGCCTACGAGCTGCCCCTGATGTTCGCGCTGGTCGCGCCGGCCCTCGCCGCCGGCAGCCTCGACCTCGCCGTGGTCGCCGGCGCCCAGGGCTCGCTCTGGTACGCCGCGTGGATGCCGGTCGCCTTCGCCGCCTACCTGCTGGGGGTGCTCGGCTTCTCGGTGCTCGGGCCCCTCGCCGCACCGGCCGGGCGCGAGAGCGCCGAGGGGGTCCTGGCCGAGCTGTCGGGGTCCGACGCGCTGGTGGTGCGCGCGGCGCGCTACGCCCTGCTCGGCGCGGGTGCCGCCGTGGCGGTGCCGCTGTTCCTGGGCGGCGGGTCGGGACCGTGGCTCCCCGGGGCGGTCTGGGTGCTCCTCAAGGCGCTGCTGCTCACCGCCGGCCTGGCCTGGGTGGCCGGCCGGCTGCCCGCGCTGCGCGTGCACCGGCTGATGGAGCCGCTGTGGACGGTGCTGCTGCCGCTGGTGGTGCTGCAGGACCTCGTCGTCGGCATCGTCGTCGTGGCGGGCCGGTGAGCACGGTGGGAGTGGTCGACCTGGTCGATGTCGCCTTCTGGGGCTGCGCACTGGTAGCGGTGGCGATGGGCGTGCTGGTCTTCGTGGTCGACTCGATGGCGCGGGCGACGTACGCGCTGGCGACCTCGTTCGTGGCCACCGGGGGCGCCCTGCTGCTGATGCAGCAGTCCTACCTCGGGGTGGTCGTGGTGTTGATGATGGTCATGGAGATGGCCGTGATGGCCGTCTACATGGTCATGTTCATGGGGATGAACCCGGCGCTGATGCCGATGAGCATGGTGCACTCGCACCGCACCGCCATCGGGGTCGCGGTGGTGGCCTTCGTGGCCCTGGGCGGCGGCGCGGTCCTGGTGCCGTGGCCCGAGCGCCGGGGGTCCCCTTCGCCCGACGTCACCGAGGCGCTGGGCACCGCGATCATGGAGAGCCACATGCTGGTGATGATGGTCGTCGGCCCGGTGATGGTGGCCACGATCGTCGTGGGCGTGGTGCTGTCGTCCTCGCGCACCCGCTACGACCGGATGGGCGACGACCTCGACCAGCCCGCCCTCGACCCGCCCGACCTCGACCGCCGCGAGGAGCACCGATGACCCTCGAGACCGTCCTGCTCGTCGCCTCGGCCCTGCTGGCCGTGGGCCTGTACGGCGCCCTCTCGCAGCAGGTCGTGGTGATGGTGATGATGGGCCTGGAGCTGATGATCGCCGGCGTGCTGCTCGCGCTCGGCGGCTTCTGGTGGTTCCTCTCCCCCGACCCCTCCGGCCAGGTGCTGCTGCTGGTGGTGCTGGCGGCGATGACCGTCGAGATGGCCACCGGCTTCGCGGTCGCCACCCTGCTGCACCGCCGGGCCGGCTCCGACATGACGGACATGGCCACGGAGCTGCACGAGTGAGCGCCCCCGACCTGCTGCTGCTCCTCGTCGTGGCGCTGCCCGCGTCGGTCGGCGCCGCGCTGGTGCTGGCCGGCCGGGCACGCGTCTCGTCCCGCCTGTCGGCAGCCACGGGGGCGACCACCCTCGCCGTGGCGGCCACCGCGTCGGTGCCCGCGGTCGTCGCCGGCGCCGAGGTGTCCGCGGCGTTCGTGGCCGGCTCCCGGTGGGGGCTGAGCACGAGCGGTCCGGCCGGCGTGCTGCTGCCCACCGTCCTCGTCGTCGCCACGCTCGTGCTGGTCGTGGCCGGGTCCGTGGCCGAGACCCGGGAGCCGCGCTTCACCGGGCTGATGCTGCTCTTCACCGCCGCGGCGGCGCTGACCGTCCTGGCCACCAGCCTGCCGGGGCTGCTGGTGGGCTGGGAGCTGATGGGCGCGGCGTCGTACGCGCTGATCGGCTACCGCTACGCGGACCCCCGGCGGGTGGCCTCCGGTGCCACCGCCTTCCTCACCACCCGCGCCGCCGACCTGGGCCTCTACCTGGCCACGGCGGCCGCGCTGGCCGGCGGCACCGACCTCTCGCTCGACGCGCTGGCCGGCATCGAGGGCGGCTGGCGCGACGTGGCGGCGGCCGGGGTGCTGGTGGCCGCGCTCGGCAAGGCGGCCCAGCTGCCGTTCTCCTTCTGGCTGGCCCGGGCCATGGACGGGCCCAGCCCCGTCTCGGCGCTGCTGCACTCGGCAGCGATGGTGGCGCTGGGCGGCTACCTGCTGGTGCGCCTCTCGCCGCTGCTGGCCTCCACCACCTGGGCGGCGCAGACCACCGCCTGGATCGGGGTCACCACCGCCGTGGTCCTCGGAGCGGTGGCCCTCACCCAGACCGACCTCAAGCTGCTGCTGGCGGCCTCCACCAGCGCCCAGCTCGGCTTCGTCGTGCTCGCCGCGGGCGTCGGTGCGACCGCGGCCGGCACCGCCCACCTCATCGCGCACGCGGCGGTCAAGGCGTTGTTGTTCCTGGCGGCCGGGGCCTGGCTGGAGGCACTGGGCAGCAAGGATCTCGGCGTCCTCTCCGGAGCGGCGAGGCGCTGGCCCGTGCTCGGGGCGCTCGCCGTCGCGGGGCTGCTCGCGCTCGCCGGGCTGCCGCCCCTCTCGCTGTGGGGCACCAAGGACGCGGTCCTGGCCGCCGCGCACGCCGAGTCGGCTGCTCTGTACGCCGCCGGCCTGGTCGCGACGGTGGCCGCGGTCGGGTACGCCGTGCTCGCGCTGGTGCGCCTGGTCGGCTCCGGAACGCCGGAGGAGCCGGCCGGTGGATCGGCCCCGCGCCGGAATCCCGCGCCGGAATCCCCCTGGCACTGGCTCCGCTCGCCCTCGGGGCGGTCCTGCTGGGCGTGCTGGCCCTGCCACCGGTCCTCGAGCGTCTGCCGGGCCGGGTCCCGGCGGAGCCCTCGCCGGTCGAGGTCGCCGGCACCTCGGCGCTGGTGGTCGCCGCTGCGGTGCTCACCGTCGCGCTGGTGCGTCGAGCCCGGCCCGGGGCCGCCCGTGGTCGCCTCGCCCACGGGCTCCACGCCTGGCTGCACCTCGAGCAGGCCGTGCACGTCGTGCTGGTGCGACCCTGCCTGCGCCTGGCCGCCGCGGCCGCCCGGGCCGACGACCGGCTGCTGGCCCGGTCGGTGGCGGGCGTCGCGGGCACGGTGCTGTGGCTGGCGCGGGCCGCCGGGTCCGCCGACGCCGTCACCGACCACGCCGTCCACGGCGTCGCCGGTGCGCTCGCCCGCGGAGGCCGCATGGTGCGCCGCACCTCGGCGAGCGGCCAGCTGCACCACTACTACCTGCAGCAGGTCGCCCTGCTGCTGGTCGTGCTCGTCGTCGTTTCCCTGGTCGTCCTCTTCGGAAGTTCGAGGTAGAGCGTGCTCTCCGTCCTGGTGCTCCTCCCCCTGCTCGCCGCAGCCGCCCTGCTGGTACCGGCGGTCCCCGACCGGTGGGCCCGATGGGCCTTCGTGGCCGTCACGGTCCTCGAGGTGGTGCTCGCCGGGGTGCTGTGGGCCCGCTTCGAGGACCCGGGACCCCACGCCCTGGCCTTCGAGCAGCAGGTGCAGTGGATCCCCGGGCTGGGCGCGAGCTACCACGTCGGCCTCGACGGGCTCTCCCTGGCGCTGGTCCTCATGACCACCGTCGTGTTCGCCGCCTGCGCGGTCTACGCCCTCGGCGACGAGCAGCGCCCACGGCTGCAAGCCGCCCTGTTCCTGGCTCTCGAGACCACCTGCCTAGGGGTCTTCGCCGCCGCCGACCTGATCGTCTTCTTCCTCTTCTTCGACCTGTCCATCGTGGGCATGTACTTCTCCATCCACGGCTGGGGCCACGGCGACCGGGCGCGCTCGGCGCTGCAGTTCTTCCTCTACACCTTCCTGGGGTCCCTGGCGCTGCTGCTCGGCTTCATCGGCCTCTACGTCGCCTCCGAGCCGCGCACCTTCGACATGGTCGCGCTGGCCGCCGACCCGCCGCTGCAGGGCAGCGGCACCACCGGGGTGCTGGTGCTCGGCGCGGTGCTGCTCGGGCTGGCCGTCAAGACCCCGACCGTGCCCTTCCACACCTGGCTGCCGCCAGCGCACACCGATGCGCCGACGATCGGCTCGGCCGTGCTGGCCGGCGTGATGCTCAAGCTCGGCACCTACGGGTTCGTGCGGATCGCGATGCCGATGCTGCCCGAGGCCTGGCGCGCCTGGGCACCGGTGCTCGTGGTCGTCGGCGTCGTCTCGGTGCTGTGGGGCGCGCTGGTGGCCCTCGCGCAGAGTGACCTGAAGCGGATGATCGCCTACACCTCGGTCAACCACATGGGCTACGTCGTGCTCGCCGTCGGGGCCGCCGGCCTGCTGGGCGAGGGCCCCGCCGACGAGGGGGCCCGGGCCACCGCCATCACCGGCGCGGCCACCCAGATGGTCAGCCACGGCCTGCTGACCAGCGCACTGTTCCTGCTGGCCGGGGTGCTCTGGACCCGCCGGGAGAGCTACGACCTGGCGGCGTACGGCGGGCTCGCCGCGCGCGCCCCCCGCTTCGCCGCCCTCCTGGTGCTGGCGGCCCTGGGCTCGCTGGGCCTGCCGGGGCTCTCCGGCTTCGTCGCGGAGCTGCAGGTCTTCGCCGGCGCCGTCGCGGTCGTCCCCTGGAGCGCGGTCGCCCTGCTGGGCATCCTGCTGATGACGGCGGTGCTGCTGCGCGCGGTCCAGCAGCTGCTCACCGGCCCGGTGCACGGGCTCGCCGAGGGCTTCGCCGACCTGCGGGCGCGCGAGTGGGCGCCGGTCGCGCTGCTGCTCACCCTGGCCGTGGTGATCGGTCTGGCCCCGCGTCCGCTGCTCGACCTCCTCGAGCCCGCGGCCGCCGCGGCGGCCGCGCTGGTGTCCCGGTGACGGGGAGCGTCCTCGCGCTGCTGCCCGAGCTGGTGCTGCTGCTCGGGGCGATCGGCTGCCTGCTGCTGGGCTCGTGGACCCCCCGGTCGCGCCAGGGCCGGGTCCGGGCGGTGGCCGCGCTGGCGGTGCTGGCCTTTCTGGCGGTCGCTGTCCGAGGCCTGCTGACCGGCGCGACGACCGCGTTCTCGGGCACGTTCGCCGTCGACGACACGACCGGCCTGCTGCGACTCGTGGTCGGTCTCGCCCTGCTCGTGCTGCTGGCGCTGGCCGGCGACGAGGTGGCCGGCAACCCGCGCGAGAGCGAGGTCTACGTCCTGCTCCTGCTCGGGGCCGACGGGGTGCTGGTGGTCGGCGGAGCCACCGACCTGGCGGTCCTCGTGGTCGGCTTCCTGCTGGCCAGCATCCCCCTGTACGGGCTGATCGGCCTGTCCACGGCCACCAGCGCCCCCGAGGCGGCGCTGAAGACCTACCTGGTCGGCGCGCTCTCCGGCATCGTGCTGATGCTGGGCGCCGGGGTCCTCTTCGGCCTCTCCGGCTCCACGGCGTACGCCGACCTGGCCGCCGGGGTGCGTGACGCGCCGGTCGCGGCCGGGGCCGCCGGGATCGTGCTGGTCCTCTTCGGGCTGCTGTTCAAGGCCGGGGCGGTGCCGGCGCACTTCTGGGTGCCCGACGCGGTGCAGGGCTCGTGGGTCACCAGCGCCGCCTTCCTGACCACGGTGCCCAAGCTCGGGGCGGTGGTGGCGATGATGCGGCTGCTCGAGGCACTGCCCCGCCAGGACGTGTGGCCGCTGCTGGTGGCGGCCCTGGCCGCGCTCGGCATGAGCGTGGGCAACCTGGCGGCGCTGACCCAGGGTGACGTGCGCCGGCTGCTGGGCTGGTCGACGATCAGCCAGGTCGGCTACCTGCTCGCCGTGGTCGCCGCCGTCCCGACGGTCGAGCGCGCGCGGCCGGCGGTGCTGCTCTTCCTCGCCGGCTACGCCGTGACCAACCTCGCCTGCTTCGCCGTGCTGCGGGCCGAGCCGGAGCGGGTACGCGTGGAGCAGTGGCGCGGGGTGGCCCGGCGCCGCCCCGGGCTCGTCGTCGCGCTCGGCGTGGCGCTGCTGGGCCTGGTGGGCACCCCACCCACGGCGGTCTTCGTGGCCAAGGTCGCCACCATCGCGGTCACCTGGGAGGCCGGGCTGGCGTGGCTGGCCGTGCTGGTCGCGGCCAACACGGTGCTGAGCCTGGCCTACTACCTGCGCTGGCTGGCGACCTGCCTGGCCCCGGCGGACCAGGACGAGCACAGCAGCACCCGGCGGCTGCCGGCAGGGCTCGCGATGGGCTGCGCCGCGGGCGCGCTCGCCCTCGGCCTGGTCGCGGGGCCGGTGCTCGCCCTCGGCTAGGTTCGGCAGCAAGGTGTGTTCCGCTGTGTGAAAACACCTGGGTGCCGTTCTGACTCACCCTGCGGGTGGGTCGCCGGGGAACCTATGCCCGGCCTGCACCAACTCCGACAGCCCTCCCGGCGTGACCACTCCCGATGAACGGGGTGGGCGCTGGGAGGGCTGTCGTGTGCGAGCTGGTGGTTGGTGGGCGCCGATGTGGGTGCGGGCCTCGGCCGTGTCAGTGGTTGCCCGTTCCTGAACCGCATCGCGGCTCGTGCTTCCATCGCTCTGGTGGGGAACGGGCCGCTGACGCGGCTTCCCGGGCCTGCCGGCGCGGGTGGTGAGGCCGTGCCCGAGGGCTCGGCGTCCGATCGCGACCGAAGCACCCTCGTGCCTGGTCGCGACAACTGTGGGGGTGCTCAGCGCCCGCTGCCAGGACGCGCCGCCGTACCGAGAGGTGTAGCGCGGATCAACCGCGATCACCGCTAACCCCTGGGTCGCCGCCATCGCGACGACCCGGTCCTTGAACTGCGTGGTGGGGAACCCGTGAATGGTGTGCCGGAACGCTTTGCGGCGGCCGAACTTCTCCCGCGTCTTGTCATCGGCGAAGTCGAGGTCTTCGACCGCGACCGCGGTTGCGCCGGTGGACTTGGCGTGCTCGAGGACTGCGGTGATCGCGGCCCGGAGCCGGCCGTCTCGGGTCGCCGTTGAGACGCCAACCAGGTGGAGCGGGATCCGGATGGGGCGCCCGACCGGATTGCCAACGGTGTCGACGCGCGTGGCGGCGAGGTGGTCGGCGTTCAGGTCGACACCAACGACCCCACCTGCCCGAACGACGGCCAGCACCGCTGGATCAGCTGCGGGTCGGACCCAGGAAACCCCCAGGTACGTGCGGGACCGCCCCCTCGCATCGGTGGACGGCTGGATGCCGACGCGGACTGCGGACCGATCGTCGAGGCGCTGCTCGAGCTCAGCACTGCGATGGTGCAGCGACACCGGGTGCCGCAGGGTGAGGCGGGTCGGGACCCCGAACTGCTCCGCAACCGGCTTCGGCACCGCAACGGTCAAGAACCACGCTCCGCCGGGCCCGCGGGCAAGGGTGAGGCACGGGTTCCCGCCAGGCCCGCCGGCGTTCCCGGCGCATCCGAACCAGGACCGGGCTTCCGCCCACGACCGGCGCCACTCATGGAGGGTGAGATGGGCCTGGTTGAGGTGGTGACGGGTGCCGGCCAGCCGACGGCCGCCGTACACGACCGGGTAGTCCTTCGCTGCCAGCAGCGCCTCGACTCGCGCTAGCTCCGCCGTTCGAGATGCAAGGCGACGCTGTTTCTGGAACCGCTCGTTCGGCGTCGCGTACCCCTCGCGGCACACCGCGCAGCCCCGGCGCTCACCGCACCCGCACGCCGACCGGGCAGGCGCCGCGGTACGCCGCTCCAGCGTCGCGACCGCACGACGGAGCCCGGCGCGGTGTCGCCACAGGTGCTCCTTCGTGGCCTTCGTCGCCGCATCGTTGTCGACGCAGATGGTGCCCGCGTACCGAGAGTGGATCCCGAACTCCGCGACCAGAACCTTGTACCGGTCGTTGGCCTTGTCGCCGCGGCGCGCGGCCGCGACGTCCGCGTTCCGGGCCCGGGTCAGATGGACACCGACCGCAGCCAGCAGGGCGCGCTCCTCCGGGTCGAGACGCAGCCGAGTCCGCACCGACACTCCAGCGCTGGGCGCGACCACCCGGGTCGGGATCTGCGAACGGGACTTCGGCATGACCGACACTGTGCCGGTGACCACGGACACTTTCACACATCTGTCACACCTTGCTGCCGAACCGAGCGCCGGCTGAGGGCGAGCACCGGGCTCAGCTGACGATCTCGACCGTGGTCTCGCGCTGCGAGGGGTTGCAGGAGCGGTCGCCGGTGTAGCTGACCACGACGCGGCGCGGGCCCGGCCGCATGGCGCGGCGCTTGCCCAGCGTGGTGCGCACCTTGCCGTCGCGCAGGGCGACGGTCTTGGTGCGACTGCCGACCTTGATGCTCACCCGCCCCGTCGGCGTCACCGCCAGCCCCCGCGGCGGCACGAAGTCGACCAGGACCCGCACCCGCCCGCGGCGCGACCGCGCCGAGGGCACCACCTTGACCGGCGTGGTGACCCGGCCGGCCGAGACGACGTCCTGGGCGGCCTCCGCGCCAGGGCTGGTGGCCCGCACCAGGGCGGTGATCTCGCTGCCCAGGTCGGCCTCGGTGCAGCGGTAGCGCATCCCGGTGGCCCCGCTCACGGCCCTGCCGTCGCGACGCCACTGCACGCTGACCTTGGCGCCCGAGGGCTCGTAGGCACCGGGGTCGAGCTGCAGCCGCTTGCCCGGCCGGCTGCGACCAGTGATCTCGGGGCGCCGGGTGGCCCGCACCTTCGGCGTGCTGCTGCGGTACCTCTTGACGATCTGGTGGGCTTGGGAGCGCACGTCGTCGAGCCGGGCGTAGAGCAGCCTGCCGGGGCAGGCCGTGCCGTTGGTGTCGCGGTGGCCGTCGATGATGCGCAGCGTCACCATCGCGCCGGCGGCGTACCTGTCGCTGCCCTCCGAGCGCACCGTGATCTTGCCCCGCGGCTTGCGGCCGTACTGGTCGAGCTTCCAGGCCGCGAGGTCGGCCAGCGCGCCCAGCATCTTCTTCGACGGTCCGGCGACCTCGAAGTTGCCGATGGCCGCGACGCCGGCCGAGGTCGCGTTGAAGCCGAGGGTGTGCGCGCCGCGCACCGGCCTGGTCACACCCCCGGCACGGCCCTCCCAGAGACGGCCGTACTTGTCGACGAGGAAGTTGTAGGCGATGTCGCTCCAGCCCAGGTTCTGGGTGTGGTAGCGGTAGAAGCCGCGGATGATCGCGGGCACGTCGGCCTTGGAGTAGTCGTTGCCGCTGGCGCTGTGGTGCACGTGCAGCTGCTCGATGGTGGGGTTGTAGCGCGGTGATCCGTTGCGCCACGACTCCGTGGCTCCCCACTGCTTGCGGGTGCGGATGGCCGGCCGCGGCACCGGCTCGCCCTGGCGCGCGACGGCGGAGCGGCCGGCGACCAGCGAGGAGGGCACCTCGTCGAGCTCGTCCTCGGGCCGCGGCTCGGGGTGCAGCAGCACCAGGGTCAGCGCCTCGGGGCGCACGCCGGCGACCTGCACCTGCACGCCCTCGGCGGCGCCCACCCAGCGCAGGTGGGTGCCGTTGACCGCGGTGTCCTCGGCGTCGGTGGGGTCAGGGTGGTCGTCGAGGGCCGGCAGCACCGCCCACTGGCCCCACTGACCGGCGACCTTCGAGCGCAGCGACACCTCAGCGGCGCTCTCGCCCTGCCAGGTCACCGCGACCATGGAGTGCACGGAGGTGGGCAGCGCCTTGGTCGACCAGCGCGCCTGCGAGGAGCGGCGCAGCATGGTGTCGTCGAGGCGCACCTCGAGGGACTTCACGTCCGACCCGCTGTCGGCGGAGAGCTCGAGCGCGCCGCCGGGCGCGAGGTCGTCGTCGGGGCGCGAGGAGGGGTCGAGTCGCACGGCGACCCCGACCGCGCCGACGGCGACACCGCCGACGACGGCCGCCTTCACGAGGGAACGTCGGTGGGTGGGCTCGGGTGACATGAGGGCGATTGTGCCGAGACCGGCCCGCCGATCGCGGGAGGCAGGGCCCGGCTCCGGGGGTGAGTCGCGTCGCGGTCGCGGCGCGCCGACGACGATCAGGGGTAGGGCCAGGCGTTGGGCACGCAGCCGTCGAGGACCACCGTCTGCTGCAGCATCACCGGGGCCGGCAGGCCGGGGCCCGGGCAGCCCTCGTGGCCGTGGCCGAGCGCGTGGCCGACCTCGTGGTTGACCAGGTAGCGGCGGTAGCCGCGCAGCCCGCCGTCGTAGGCCAGCGAGCCCCGCACCCAGCGCACCGCGTTGAGCGCCACCACTGCCCCGTTGCGGCACGACAGCTCGCCGCGGGTGTTCAGCGGGGCGCAGAGACGGTCCGTGGTGGCCGGCGTGGTCAGCAGGATCCGCAGGTCGGGGTCGGCGCCGACGGGCTCGAGCACCCCGGGCTCCCCGCGCACCCAGCTGCGCGGGTCGCTCAGGATGGCGCGCACCTGTGCGGCGACCTCGGCGGGGTCGATGCCCGAGGCAGCCAGTCCCTGCTCGACCTCGACCGTGTACGTCGTGCGGGTGCCCGGCGGCGGCGACTGCTCGACCGGGGCCACCTCGAAGGTGCCCGGTCCGGAGTACGGCACCGGCTCGGGCTCCGGCGCGGGTCGCGGGTCGCGCCCGCGCAGCGGGTCCGCGACGCCGGCGCCGGGATCACCGGCGGAGGGTGCCGCTACCCCCGTGGGCACCGGGGCAGGCGTCTCCTCGGCCACCGACGGCTCCGTCGCGACCGGCTCGGGCAGCACGAGCACCCCGAGCACCACCGCGCCGACCGTCCCGAGGACAGCGGCCAGGCGCCGCGCACGCTGGGCCCGCGGCGACGCGCGCAGCGCGCGGTGCCGTCCGCTGCTCACGTCTCACCCCCGGCGCCGCACGAGACCCCCGCGGCCCCACGCACCGGGTCATCGTAGGAGGTCGCGCTCCGCCCGGCGCAGTCGCGGGTCCGGAGCAGGCTGGGCTCGGGGCTCGACTCTCGAGACCCGGGTCAGGACCAGGCCTCGACGGGGTTGGGGAAGTGCCGCGCCGGGCTGTCCTCGGCGTCGGCGACCTCCTTCGGCACCCCGACGAGCAGCGGGTCGGGCTCGCCCACCAGCTCGTGGTCCTTCGACGGGTAGTCGAACTGCGACAGCAGCACCCGCATCGCCTCGATCCGGGCGCGCTTCTTGTCGTTGGACTTGATCACCGTCCACGGGGCGTCCCCGGTGTGGGTGTGGAAGAACATCGTCTGCTTCGCACTGGTGTAGGCGTCCCACTTGTCGAGGCTCGCCAGGTCGGTCGGGGAGAGCTTCCACTGCTTGACCGGGTCCTGGCCGCGCGCCTCGAACCGGGCGAGCTGCTCCTGCTTGGAGACCGAGAACCACAGCTTGACCAGGTGCATCCCCGAGCGCACCAGCATCCGCTCCAGCTCGGGGGTCTCCCGCATGAAGTTCAGGTACTCCGGGGGTGTGCAGTAGCCCATCACCCGCTCCACGCCGGCCCGGTTGTACCAGGAACGGTCGAAGAGCACGATCTCGCCGCCGCCGGGCAGGTGCGGGACGTAGCGCTGGAAGTACCACTCGCTGCGTTCGCGCTCCGTGGGCACGCCGAGCGCCACGACGCGCGCGCCGCGGGGGTTCAGGTGCTCGCTGAAGCGCTTGATCGCGCCCCCCTTGCCGGCCGCGTCGCGCCCCTCGAACAACACAGCCACCCGCAGGCCGGAGTCCTTCACGTGCGCCTGCAGCTTCAAGAGCTCGATCTGCAGCTTGCGCTTGGTGCGCTCGTACTCGCGGCGACCCAGCTTGGTGTCGTACGGGTAGCCCTGGCGCCAGGCGGGCAGCCCCGACGCACCCGCCAGGTCGTCGATCTCGGCACCCTCGGGGCGCAGGGACTCGCTGAGGTCCGCGATCTCGTCGAGCTCCTCGGCGTGCCCGGGAGCGCCGGGCGGTGCGGGCGTGTCGACGACGACAGCATCGGCTCGGGTCACCCTCATGACCCCACCCTCGACGACCCGACGCCCGCGTCGTCAGGGCCCTAGGTCCCGGGTGACGGTGTCGAATGCCTCGTCCCAGGGCGGTGGCTCAGCCGTCGACCCGCACCTGCGTGTGGGTCGCCTCGAGGCGCGGGGCGGGGTGCGGTCCGCCGAGCAGCCCCTCACGCCCCGCGACGAAGGCGGCGAGCGCGACGGTGGCGATCGCGGCGAGCACGTTGATGGCGAGCATCACGATGCTCTTGACGAGCACGAAGGTCTCGAGCGTCTGGGTCTGCAGCAGCCACAGCGTCAGCGCCGCCTTGCCGATGCCCAGCACGGCCCACAGGGCGGTGAGGTGCCAGAAGAGTCGCCGGATGCGCGGGCGCAGCGCGATCTCGTGGTCCATCGGGTAGAAGTCGCCGGCCAGCCGGGCGACCATCGGCCGAGCGCTGGCGAGGGAGAGGAGGAAGAGCAGTCCGACCACGCCGTCGCTGATGACCGGCTGCAGGAAGTAGAGCCAGGTGCTGTCGGCCAGCACCGAGAGCAGGGTGCGCCCGGTGAGCAGCACCGCGGCCAGGACCAGCAGTCCCGAGGTGCGGCGACCGGTCACCAGACGCCACCCGATGGCGCCGTACGACCAGAGCAGCGCGGCCACGATCGCCGGCCAGACCCCAGCCAGGGCGAAGACGCCGTAGAAGAGCACAGCCGGCACGACGACGGCCACGAGCAGGCTCGAGGAGACCCGCCGCACGACGGAGCCGAGGCTCGGACGGTGCGGCGCGGAGTCGGGCTGCGCTGCGGGGACTGCGGGAACTGCGGGAACTGCGGGAACTGCGGGGGCTGCGGGGTGGGCTGCCACGTGGTGTTTCCTCCACCGCGGGTGACGACGTCGATGGCGCGTCCGGGGACCCGCGGCGCTGCCAGCGTACGAGAGCCGACCTGACGTCACCGCATCGTCGTGCTGCCGCCGGCGAGCGCGACGCCCTCGGCGCGAGCTTCCAGGTGGGCGCAGGTCCGGCTCGAGGACGCTTGCGTGAGCTGCACCCTGCGCGAGGACATCCTGCCGACGCTGGAGCGCTTCGCCGTGACGACCTGCTGCACGAGCGCGACCTCGAGCCCCTCGGAAGAGGGCCGCTGATCGCCGAGCGAGCCATCGCTCTCCCGCGCGGGACGGCCGACGTTGTCACCCGTGGCGGATGAGGTCACCAGTGGTGCACGACGGGAGGCTGGGTCGTGGCCACCGCGTCGGTGGCCGGACGGGGAGACGAGATGTCCGAGACCACCGCGGTCCAACGGCTCGCCGCCGAGTTCCTGGGCACCTTCTGGCTGGTCCTGGCCGGGTGCGGCAGCGCGGTCCTGGCCGCCGTCGTGCTCAGCGACACCGACGCCGGCGCCGTGCAGGTCGGGATCGGCTTCGCGGGCGTGGGGCTGGCCTTCGGCCTCAGCGTGCTGACCATGGCCTACGCCGTGGGCCACCTGTCCGGCGGGCACTTCAACCCCGCCGTCACCGTGGGCCTCGCCGTCGCGGGCCGCATCGGCTGGCGCGACGTCCCGGCGTACGTCGCCACCCAGGTCGTGGCCGCGGTCGCGGCGGCCGGCGTGCTGTTCGTGATCGCCTCCGGCGCACCCGGCTTCGACGCCCAGGAGTCGGGCTTCGCGACCAACGGCTACGGCGACCTCTCCCCCGGCGGGTACGGGCTGGCCGCCGTGCTGCTGACCGAGGTCGTCCTCACCGCGGTCTTCCTGCTGGTGATCCTCGGGGCCACCGACACCGCCGCTCCGCGCGGTTTCGCGCCGCTGGCGATCGGGCTGTGCCTGACCCTGATCCACCTGGTGTCGATCCCCGTGAGCAACACCTCGGTCAACCCCGCCCGCTCCACCGGCCCGGCGCTGTTCGCAGGCACCGAGCCGTTGACCCAGCTGTGGGCCTTCTGGCTGGCGCCCCTGGCGGGAGCCGCGCTGGCCGGCCTCGTCTTCCGCGCGCTGCTCGCCACGCCCGTCCCCACCGCATCCCTCGAGCGGGCCAGCGAGGCCTGAGGAGGGCTACCACCTCGACATCGACCTCGCGGACCGTGCCATCGACTGGATGCGCTACTCAAAGTCGGTGCACCCCGACAAGCCGCTGATGACCTACTTCGCACCCGGCGCCCCGCACGCCCCGCACCACGCTCGCTGGAAGTGACGCGAGCAGTTGCGCGGCCACTTCGACCAGGGCTGGGACGCGGCCCTCCACGCCACGTGTCATGGAGAACTGCGCGGCCCTCCGACTTCGCGGAGACGCTGAGCCGGATCGACGAGATCGGCGACCGCAGACCGAGCCGCACTACCCCTCGGCTGGGCCTGGGCCGCCAACGCGCCCTTCCAGTGGGTCAGGGCGGGTGGCCAGCCACCTCGGGGGCACCCGCAACCCGATGGTCGTCCCCTGGCCGGCACGCGTCGCCGTCGACGGCTTCGACCAGAAGCCGCTCGACGGGGTGTCGCTCCGCTCGACCTTGGAGGACCCGGAGGCAGCCGCGGTCCGGGCCCGCCAGTGCTTCGTCGAGCTTCTCCGGGTGTGTGTCCGCGAGGTCGTGGTTCTCGCTGCGCTCCGACGTGCGCCTGCTCGATGGCCGTGCGTGGTCGAGCAGCGGGTCCTCTACGACGGTGACGGTGCCGGCAAGGGCGGAGAGGCGGTGCTGTCGCTCGACGGCCGCGAGGTCGCAAGTGTGCGACGACTACCGCGCCCCCTACGCGTTCTCCGGGACCATCGAGCGCGTCGACATCAGCCTGGGCCGCCGGCCCGGGCTGGGGCCCGAGAAGGAGGCGGCGCTGCACGCGAGGTTCGACGCCGGCAAGGAGTAGTGAGCCTTGCTGGTCCGGGCGGCGGTCCGGGGCTCCTAGGCGGCCGGCCTCTCCGACCGGTCGCCGACCAGGCCGCCGACGATCCAGCGCGTGTGGGGGTCGACGTGGATGAGCAGTGCCTTGGCGAGCAGGGTCAGCGGAATCGCGAGCACCGCACCGAGGGGGCCGAGGATCCAGGCCCAGACCACCAGGGACAGGAAGGTAACGCTGGCGGAGAGCCCCACGGCGTCACCCACGAGCTTGGGCTGGATGACCGACTGGATCACGACGTTGATCACGCAGCAGGCCGCCACGACCCCCAGCCTCAGGCCCGGGCCGCCCTCGAGCAGCGCGATCACTGCGGGCGGGACCAGGCCGATGAGGAAGCCGATGTTGGGGATGTAGTTGGTGATGAACGCCAGGAGACCCCACAGCAGCGCACCCGGGACGCCGAGCACCAGAGCAGCGCGGTGTCGATGACCGCGACCACCAGGCCGAAGGCCGTGCTGACCAGCAGGTAGGTCCGTGTCCCGGCGGCGAAGTACTCCATGGCCGCCACGAAACCCGGGCTCAGCCCGCGCACGCCGGTCAGGTGCTGGGCGAAGGAGCTGGAGTCCAGGCAGATGAAGAGCACCAGGGTCACGACGAACGCCAGGTTCGTCAGCAGCGACAGCACTCCGGCCAGCAGTGAGGTGACGAAGGCCGCGAGCCTGGACAGATCGAAGGATCGATCCCGTCGAGCAGTCCGGCCGGCTCGTCCTCGTACGCCGGCACCAGTTCGGCGAACCGGGCGGCCGACACCACGAGCGCCACCGTGAGCAGGATCAGCCCGACGTACACGGCCAGCACCGTCAGGCCCGGTCCCGGCCAGGCGTGGGACGCCCCGCCGCTCGAGCATCTCGCGGATCGGGAGGGCGGCGATGGTGAGGACCAGCGGCGTCGGCACTTCCCGAGGCAGCCCGTACCCGTCCGCCTGGTCGACGTCCTGACCACCACTCATCTGCGTCACCCGTCCGCACCTCTTCCGCGTCCGCGGTCGGGCCCGCCTCGGCGCCCCCAGCGTGCTACCCCGGACGGCCGGTCGCCCTTCACCCGCCGTGGGTGAGGGCTCTGCACGACCGGCCTGGCTAGCGTCACGGTGGGACGCGCAGGCGGCTCGGGAGCCGGGAGGGCGCCGTGGAGTGGTTGGAGTGGGACTGGAGGCTGCTGGTCGGTCGAGGCGCCGCCGCACTCGTCGTCGGGCTGCTGGCCATGTTCGCCCCGCTCCCGACGATCGTCGCGCTGATGGTGCTGCTCGGGGCCTGGGCCCTGGTCGACGGGATCACCGGTCTCGTGACGGTGTACCGGGCCGACGGAGTCGACGCCAGGATCCTGCAGAGCGCCGTGGCGGTCATCGCCCTGGCCACCGGCGTCCTGGCGCTGACCAGCCCGCTGCTCGGCGCCGCGGTCGTCACCTGGTTCATCGGGGCCTGGCTGGCCGTACGCGGCGTGGTCGAGGCGGTCGCCGCCTTCATTGACACCGGCTCGGAGCCTCGCTGGCTGCGGCTGCTGGCCGCCCTGCTCTCGCTCGTGGCCGGCGCGCTGGTGCTGCTCAACCCCGGTTCCGCCGCCCTCAGCCTGGCCTTTTGGCTCGGCGTCACCAGTGTGCTCTGGGGCATCGTGCTCGTCGTCGCCGGCGTCATGTCACGACGGGTCGCGCCTGCCGCTGTCAGCCCGGTGTGAGCCGACCCACCGCCCTTCGCCGGCTCCGTGCTCTTCTCCCGTCCCCCGTCCGCCACGTCCGGCACATCCGTGATCGGCCTGCTGCTCCTCGCCACGCTGGTCGGTCTGGTGGGCCCTGACCTGGCTGCTGCTCTCGGGTCGGGTGCCGGTCCGTCCCTGCTCCGGGTGCCTTCGTCGCCGGCCTGGGACACGGGGTCGTGGGGGTGGCGGTGGCACTGATCTCGTGGCTGGTGGTGCTCGCGGTCTTCATCGTCGCGGTCGCGGCGGTGGGAGCGGAGATGGGCTCCAGCGGGCCGGGGGCGGACCGGCCTAGAGCAGACCCAGTCGACGAGCCTCGGTCACCGCGTCACGGCGGGACGCGGTGCCCAGCTTGCGGTAGACGTTGCGCAGATGGGTCTTGACCGTGTTGATCGAGACGAGCATGACCTCGGCGATCTCCTCGACGGTCCGCATCGTCGGGAGCTGGCGCAGCACGTCGAGCTCTCGCTCGGTCAGGGCCGTCACGGGCCCCCGGGGCGTCGAGGCGTGGGCCACGATCCTGCCCACCAGCTCCTCGTGGTCACCCCACCCACCGCCGTGGTCGCGCAGGAAGTCGACGACGGTCGCTCCCCCCGCGTCCGCGATCGGCCGGATCCCTCCGAGGACGGCGGCGAGGTCGAGTGCCCGCACCAGCCACTGCCTAGCGGCGAACTGGTCGCCGTCCTCGAGGCAGAGCCTGGCCGACAGCGTCGTCGCCTCGAGGTGGCTGAGGGGCACGAGCGCGGCCTGGTCGGTGGCCGTGGCCAGGAGGGTGGCGGCCAACCGCCGCTTGCCCGAGCCCAGGGCCACCATCGCTCTCAGCAGCGTGAGGTCGGCCGTAGCGCTCGCTGGGGGCAGACGGTTCGAGGCCTCGTCCTGGATGCGACGCAGTCGCTCCACGCGCCCCAGCGCGAGGCTGAAGTGCGCGTCGACGGTGGCGGCGTAGACCACCAGCTCCGGGCTGAGGTGCGAGCCCTCGGCGAGGTGCCAGAGGCCGTGGAGCCGGTGCGCGTCGGCGGGCACCCCGTCGTCCGTCTGGAACAGCGTCGCCGCGTGCAGGGCCCGGACGGCGAGGATGACCGTTGGCTCGTCCTCCTGCTCCACGAGGTTGCGAGCCGTGGTCGCGTGGTGGCGGGCCCGCACGTCCTCGAGGCGCTGGCGCGCCGACCAGCCGGCGAAGAGGTGCAGGAAGGCCGCGCGCTGCGAACCGGCCAGCCCCGCCCGTTCCGCGACCTCGATGCCGTGCCGGGCGCGCACCTCCAGCGTGTGGAAGTCCGACTTGGCCGAGCTGATCTGGGCCGAGACGGTGAGCGCCTCCACCAGGGCCGCGGGTCGACGCAGCCCCTCGGCGAGCTGGACCGCGACGCCCACCTCCAGCTCCGCTGCATCGAGGTGCCCCGCACGCACGAGGTCGGTGCCGTGGTGCAGGCAGATGTAGAGGCGGGCATCGGCAGACATCGCGTCGGACGTCGCGTCGGCCGTCGGCGGTCCGTGCGCCCCGTCGCCGTGCTGCCCCGGGGGAGCGCCGAGTCGTCGGCCCAGGTGCCCGGTCACCGCGGCACGGAGCCGGAGCAGCTCGTCGGGCACCCCGGCCACCGGCACCCCCTGGAGCCAGGTCGAGGCCTCGGCCGTGCGCCCCAGGTCCAGCTCGGCGGCGGCACGCACCAGCGCCTCCCACGGCCCACGGCCGCGACGGCTCGAGGCCAGGACGGTCACGAGCCGCTCAGCCTTGCCGTCGTTGACCAGCCCCAGACCCTCCGAGGCGAGCACCCTCTCGAGGACCTCCTCCTCCCCGGAGTGGACGGCGTGCCGGACGGCATCGAGCCCCTGCCCCTGTCGCTGGAACCACCCCGCGGCACGCACGTGTGCGGCCCTCTCGGCCCGCAGGTCCCGGCGCAGCAGCTCGCCGTGCAGGTAGGCGCCCAGGATGGGGTGCACGTGGTATGCCATGCCGTCTCGGTGCCGCTGCGGCGTGACCAGCCCGGAGCGGCGACCCGCCTCGTCGAGCACCCTGCCGGCGTCCGCGTGCCCGCTCAGCTCCACCACCAGCTCCAGCGGAGCCGGGTCGGACAGGCAGCTCATCAGGAGCACCTCCTGCGCCTTGGCGTCCTGACGGTTGAAGACCTCGGTGAACAGGAAGTCGAAGAGCCCCTGCTCCCGGTCCCACACCTCGCTCAGCTCCAGGCCGTGGCGCAGTGCCGCGTGCATGAGCCGCACCATGGCCGGCCACCCCTCGGTGTGCTGCCAGACCAAGCGCTGCTGGGAGCCGGAGAGGTCGGGGCAGGCGGCCGCGACCTCGTCCGGGGTGAAGGCGAGCGCCTGTGCTCGCAGCTCGTGCAGGGAGCCGGCCATCTTGCGTTCGTGGACGACGGTCAGTGGCGGCTCGCTGCGGCTGAGCAGCACGGTCCTCACCGAGCTGGGTAGCCGACGCAGGACAAGGTCCAGCTCGGCCAGCACCTGCGGGTCGGCGAGGTCGTGCACGTCGTCGAGCACGAGCACCAGCCTGTGGTTGGCCAGGACGTCGGCCAGCTCGACCACGACGTCGTGCTGACCGGGCCGGTCGGGCAGGGCCAGCGCGGCGAGCGCCTCGGAGAGCACCGGGTCCGCCGCCCGCACCGCCTGGACCACCATGCGCCAGAAGACGTGGACGGTCACGTGCAGGCCCTGGAAGCTGGCGTAGGCCACCGGCAGGTCGCTGCCGTCGCACCAGGAGCGCACCAGCGTCGTCTTGCCGAAGCCCGGCCCCGCGCAGATCAGGGCGGTGGAGGGCGCCGCCAGCTCGTCGGCGACCGCGTCGAGCTGCCTCTCCAGGCGCTCGCGCGTCACCACGACGGGAGCATGCCTGACCTCCTCCGCGCCGTTGGTTGCCACCTGGTCCTGATCGAGGTGTGCCACCTCATCCGTCCTCCCTGGGCAGATCACCGCCGTGCCCACTCCCCTGGGCACACCACCCACCCTGCGCGTTGACCCCGGGCCCGTCCAGACCCGAGGTCGTCGCCCGAGGCCGTGCGGCACCGCGGGCGAGCTGTCCTTGCTTGGCCGGTGTCCCGCGCAGGTCCCGGTCAACCCTCTCAGTCCTCGGCGAAGGTGGCGCGCAGCTTCTCCTCCTCCTCGCCGGAGAGGTTGGTCTGGATGAGCTCCATGTCCTGACCGGCGAAAGCCTCGTGGACGCGGTCGATCACCGCGTCCGAGGAGAGGACGAAGAGGGCGGAGGTGCCCTCCGTCAGCTGGTCGCGGACCCGGTTGACGAAGCCGTCGTCGATGCCGACGTCGGTCAGCGCGCCGCTCAGCGCGCCCGAAGCGGCGCCCACAGCGGCGCCCAGGAACGGGACGAAGAAGATCAACCCGAAGAGCAGGCCCCAGAAGGCACCACCGAGAGCACCGCTGGCCTTCAGGTCGTTGAGCTGCTGGGTGCGGGGCTTCTTCTTGCCCTGCGGCCACGAGACGGTGGCCCCGTCGTGGACGGTGATGAGCTGCTTGCTCACCAGGGACTTCAAGGTGGCGATCGCCTCGTCCGCACCGTCCGCGGTGTTGAACTTCCAGACCGTCATGGTGGCCATGCGTGGTTCCCTCTCTTCTGGTGCTGCGGGCGGACCATCCGTCCCGCGCCGGCGCCTGACGCCGGAGGTGTGGGGGCCTCAATCGGGCAGCTGGCGCATCTCCACGACCGAGACGGCCAGGTTCTGGAACCGGTCGAGCAGCCCGCGCAGGTGCGCGGCGTCGGAGACCTCGCCGAACATCACGGTGCCGCCGGCCGGGCCGGAGCGGGCACGCAGCTCGGGGAAGGAGGCGATCACGCGGTCCGAGAGCCGGCCGGCCAGCAGGAACTCGTAGCGGACCGGCGGGTCGTCGTCGGGCTCGGGACCACCGGCCGGCCTCATGCCGGCACCTCGTCCGCGTGCATCATCAGGGCCCACAGCACAACCGCGCCCAGCGCGATGATCAACAGGGACCACAACGGGTACGCCGGCAGCAGCATGAGCTGGCTGCACATGTGGAGGAAGACCAGGGCGATCGCCGCCATCTGCGCCCACAGCGCTCCCAGCAGCACCCCGATGCCGGTGGCCACCAGCATGACCCCGAGGATCAGGTGCACCCAGCCCCAGCCGGTGACGTTGAGCACCAGCGCGCCCACCGGCCCCGTGACGAAGATGTCGTCGCTGAAGATGGCGCCGAACCCGCTGATCATGTTGGAGATGCCGGCCAGCGCCATCAGGACGGACGCGAAGGCGACGGACCCCAACCACCACGCCGGTCGGGGGCGGGGCGTGCCACGGGTTCCACTCATCTGCGGACCTCCTGTCTCGACCTGCGCCGAGCCTGCACCGCTCGTGCCGGGCAGCACGTCATCCGCTGCGGGTGAGCGAGGCTCACTGCAGCGCCGCGGTCAGGCGCATCACGTTGTCGACGTACCTGCGACGCCAAGGCCGGGTCTGCCACTCCTCGATGGTCAGGCGACGCGACCGGGCCCGGTAGGCGTCCTCCACCGCACGCACCTGGGCGAGGACCGAGGGGCCGGTGAGCAGCAGCGAGACCTCGTAGTTGAGCGCGAACGAGCACATGTCCATGTTGCTGGAGCCCCACACGACGACGTCGTCGTCGACGGAGAAGTGCTTGGCGTGCAGCACCTCGGGGGCCGGGTGCAGCCAGATGACGACGCCCGCCTCGAGCAGCGCCTGGTAATAGGAGCACTGAGCGTGGTGGACCATGAACTGGTCGCCCTCCTCGCTGACGAACAGCTCCCACGCCCACCCCGCGGTGCGCGGCCGTGGTCACCGCGTAGAGCAGGGACTCGTCCGGCACGAAGTACGCACGGGTGATCGAGATGCAGCGGGTGGCTCCGTGGAGCAGCGTCGTGAAGAGACGCAAGTGGTTCTCCGCGACGACACCGTGCCCGCTGGGCACGACCTGGCCGATGCTGCCGTCGTCGAGGGAGCGTGCCAGCACCCCTCGACCTCCACGGTCAGCTCCACCCGGGCGCGACCGACGCGTCGGTTGTCGTCGTCGTGGTAGTACGGCTCGACGAGGTTCTGTGAGCCGGTGAAGGCGCGGACCCCGTCCACGACCGCGATCTTGCGGTGATTGCGCAGGTCCGGGCGCCGGATCCGGCCACGTGCCGACTGGAAGGTCGGCATGGGGGGTGCCACTCGATCCCGCTCCAGGCCTCGCGAGCCGATGTGGTCGAGCAGGCGCACACCGACTCCGCGCTCCACGGCGGAGGTCATCGCGCCCACGAAGTCGTCGTACTGGTCGAAGACCCGCACCGGACCGGCGGGCACCGGGCTGAACCCGCCGAGACGTCGGTTGAGGTGAGGGCAGGTGGGAGGTAGGCGGGCATCTCGAGCGGGAGCACCAGGTCCTCAGCCACGCTGCGCCCGACGACGGACGCCGGTTCTCCGGGTCGAGCCCCAGCGACGCCACGCGCACGGCGATGTTGAGGAGCACGACGACCACCGCGACGATCGAGGCGATCACGGACGTGTCGGACACCTGCATCGTCGGAGTCCCACCGGCCCGGGCCCGGGGCCCTCACCTGCGGCGGGTGACGCACCGACCCGGCCGCGCTACTGCTCCAGGATCCTGCTCGCTCCGACCACCAGGGTCACCGACACGGTCACGTCCTCCAAGCCCGCCTCGTCCAGGAGGTCACGCAGCTCGGCCTCGTCGGCCTCGGGCGGACGTCCGAGCGCCACGACCTGCAGCACGCTCTGACGCACGGTCATCTGCGTCAGCTGCCACCCCTGGCTCTCGGCCCACTCGTCGGCGACCGGCTGGGCCCGCGCGATGAGCAGCTGCTCCTGGAGCACGTGCCAGCTGCCGATCCCCAGGGGCACCGCGACCAGGGTCACCCCGAGCATCACCGTGGCGACGGTCCTCGTGCCCAGCTCGCCCAGCTCCACCCCGGCCTCGAGCACGGCGCCGCGCACCTCGGCGAGCAGCAGCAGAACGGTGCCCGTCGCGATGATGGCTGCGACGTTGGTGCCGAAGAGCAGCAGTGCGCCCAGCGACTGCGACACCGCGCCGGACTCGAGAGTGAGTCCCACCACCGCGAGCGGGGGGACCAGCGAGATCGCGATGGCCACGCCCGGCAGGGTGTCCGAGACGTCGGAGCGCACCAGGGCGAAGGCACCCACCAGCCCCGTGGCGATCGCCGCCACCAGGTCGATGAGTGTGGGGCTCACCCGGCTGGCCACCTGGCTGTTGGTGCTGGCCACCACCTCGACGGGGATCAAGAGCCCGAGCAGGAAGCCCACCAGCACCACGGACGCGGCACCGGCGATCACGAGCAGAGCGCTGCTGCGCAGATGACGACGGTTGGCAGTGACGATCGCGAGGGCGGTCCCGAGGATGGGTGTCATCAACGGCGCCACGATCATGGCCCCGATCACCGTGGCCGTGGAGTCGCCCACGACCCCGGCCGAGGCGATGACGGCCGCCAGCAGGAGCAGGACCCAGAAAGCCGAGCGGTTGCGACCGGAGTCGCCGCGGCTGAGGAACAGCTTGTCGGCCATCCGCTCGGCGTCGGCCGGTCGCAGGAGGAGCCACGACCGCCAGCCCTCCGGAGACGGAGCAGCCGAGGAGACCGGGTCGTGTGCGTGCTCCATGGGCCCAGGGTGGAGGCCACGCCGCGATGTCCCCTCCCCCTCGACGGGTGAACCCGGTCCGCCACGATCGCCCGCGGTGGGTGAGTCGAGGAGAGCCGGGTCCGGCTGTGCTGGGCGCATCCCCTCGTCCGGGGGGAGGGAGAGGACGACATGCTCGGCGAGGCGATAGGGAGCATCCTGGGCAGTGCCGCAGGTGTGGCGGTCAGCCCGGTCCCGGTCATCGCGGTGATCCTCATGCTCTTCTCGCACCGGGCCCCGGCGAACGCCCTGGCCTTCTCGCTCGGCTGGGTCCTGGCCCTCGCGCTGGTCGGGACCCTCGTCCTGTTGGCCGATCCCGGCGGGAGCGGCGGCGAGCCGTCGACCCCGGGCGGCGTGCTGAAGCTCGTCATCGGCGCGGTCTTCCTGCTGCTCGCCGGGCGGCAGTGGCGCACCCGCCCCACCGAGGGCGAGGAGCCCTCGCTGCCCGGCTGGATGGAGACGGTCGACGGGTTCTCGCCGGCGCGGTCCTTCGGCCTCGCTCTGCTGCTGGCAGGCGTCAACCCCAAGAACCTCGGGCTCACGCTGTCCGCCGCGTCGAGCCTGGGCGCCTACGACCTCACCGCCACCGCAGAGGCGGTCGCCCTGGTCGTCTACGTGCTCCTGGCCTCCGTCAGCATCCTGGGACCCGTCGTCTACTACTACGTGGACGGGTCGTCGGCGCAGAGCGCACTGCGCGAGGCGAGGTCCTGGCTGACGGCGAACAACCACACCGTCATGACCGTGCTGTTGCTGGTGCTGGGCGCCAAGACGCTCGGCGAGGGGCTGGCGATCGCGGGATGAGGCGGTGGCACCCGCAGCGCGCGGCCAGGCTCCTGTCGCGCACCTGGCGCTCGCGGCCCTCGCGTGCCGACCTCAGGTCGGACACCGGAGCCGGGCTCGTGCTCGGTGTCGAGAGCGTCCCCGATGGCCTGGCCAGCGGTGTGCTGGCCGGGGTCAACCCGCTCGCCGGGCTCTACGGGTCGCTGTTCGGGATGGTCGGTGCGGCCGTGTTCGCCAGCAGCGCGTTCATGGCGGTCCAGGCCACCGGTGCCATGGCTCTGGTGGTCTCCGACGCCGGACTCGCGTCCCGGGCCGACCCGGAACGGGCCCTGTTCACCCTGGCCGTGCTGACCGGGGTGGTGATGGTGGCGGCCGGCCTCGTGGGCGGCGGGACCCTCCTGCGCTTCGTGCCGACGGCAGTCATGACGGGCTTCGTCACCGCAGTCGGCGTCAACATCGTGCTCGGGCAGCTGTCCAACCTCAGCGGCTACGAGGCCAGTGGGGCCAACCGCGTCACCCGCGCCTTCGACCTCCTCCTGCACCCCTGGCGCGCCGACCCAGCGTCCCTGGCCGTGGGAGCCGTGACCGGCGTGGCCATCGTGCTCCTGACCCGGACGCGCCTGCGCAGCCTCGGCATGGTCGTCGCGGTCGTCCTCGGCTCCGTGCTGGCCGCCTGGTCGGAGGGGATCGCGGTCGTCGGCGACCTGGCCGAGCTGCCCCGGGCGCTGCCGGCCCCCCGGCTGCCCGACCCGGGCGAGCTGGCCTTCCTGGTCCTGCCCGCGCTCTCCCTGGCGTTCGTCGGCCTGGTGCAGGGTGCCGCGGTCTCGGCCGGGGTCCCCAACCCCGACGGCCGACGGGCCGACGCCTCCCGCGACTTCGTGGGCCAGGGGGCCGGCAACATCGCGGCCGGCCTCTTCCAAGGCATGCCTGTCGGTGGCTCCATGTCCGCCTCCGCGCTCGTCGAGGGCGCCGGCGCCCGCACCCGCACGTCGCTGCTGGTCGCCGGCGCGACCATGGCGGTCGTCATCCTGCTGCTTGCCGACCTGGTGGGCCGGGTCGCGATGCCGGCCCTGGCCGCCCTGCTGATCGTCGTGGGTGTCGGGGCCGTCAAGCCGACCCAGATCAGGTCGGTGGCGGGCACGACCCCCCTGCAGGTCGCGGTGATGACCGTGACCTTCGTCCTCACCCTGCTGATACCGCTGCAGTACGCCGTGCTGACCGGTGTCGGCCTGGCGATCATCCTGCACGTGGCCCAGCAGTCCAACCGGCTGACGCTGCGGGCGCTCGAGCTGGCCGAGGACGGCCGCGTGCGAGAGACCACGCCGGCGCCGGTGGTCGGGGAGCGGCAGGTGCTGGTGCTGCAGCCCTACGGCAGCCTCTTCTTCGCCAGCGCACCTCTGCTGCGCGCCCAGCTGCCGCAGGTCACGGCGGGCAGCGCCGGCTCGGTGGTCATCATCCGGCTGCGCGGCATCGACCAGCTGGGCCTGTCCATCGTCGACGTCCTGAGGTCCTACGCCGAACAGCTGGCCGGGGTCGGCAGCGAGCTGCGGCTGGTCGTCAGCAGCGAAACGGTCCGGCGGCAGCTGCTGGCCGCGGAGGGCGGCCTCATCGGCGAGGAGCAGGTCTACCTGGGCAGCTCCTGGCTGGGAGCGACGGTACGACGAGCCCACGACGACGCCTGGCACGACATCAGCGGCTCCGGAGAGGACACCCCGACATGAGCACATCTCCGGCCACCCGGACGTGGGCGTCGCACCTGACCGCCCTGCGCCCGCCACCGCTGTCGGGCTACCGCCGTGACCGGGTGCGCCACGACCTGGTCGCGGCCCTCCGGTGGTCGGCCTCTACGCGGCCGTCCCCGCGCTGCTGCTGTATGCAGCCCTGGGCTCCTCGCGCCACCTCGTCGTGGGACCGATGTCGGCGACCGCAGCGCTCTCGGCCACCATCGCCGCGGCGTACGCCGCCGGCGTCGTCGGACTGGTCGCCGGGGCCTGCCGACTGGACTTCATCTCCGCCTTCATCTCCGAGCCCGTCCTCAACGGCTTCATCGTCGGGCTGGCCCTCACGATCATCATCGGGCAGGTGCCCGCGCTGCTGGGCCTGGACAAGCCGGAGGCGGGCTTCTTCACCACGGCCAATCGCGGCGGTCGGAGCGCTGGGCCTCGAGGAGCGTGGCGTCGAGGTGGTCGGGGCGACCTCGTCGGCCCGGCCGCCGCGGTGGTCCTGATCGGCTTCGTGGAGGGCCTGGCGGCGGCCAAGACCTACGCCAGCAGGCTCGGCTACGACATCGACGCCAACCAGGAGCTGGTGGCCCTATGAGCCGCCAACCTGGGTTCGGGGGCACTCGGCGGCATGGTGGTCAACGGGAGCCTGTCCAAGACGGCCGTGAACGGCTCGGCGGGCGCCCGCTCGCAGCTCTCGAACGTGATCGTCGCCGCACTGACGCTCGTCACGCTGCTCCTGCTCACCGGACTGTTCGAGAGCCTGCCCGAGGCGGTGCCGTGGTCATCAGCGCCGTGGTCGAGCTGGTCGACCTCCCCGCCATCCGGGCCCTGCACTCGGTGTGGAGCAGCCGGCTCGGACAGATCTACCACCGCACGGCACGGGCCGACTTCCTGGCCGCCCTCGGCGCCCTCGTCGGCGTGCTCGTGCTCGACACCCTCCTGGGCCTGCTCGTCGGTGTCGTCCTCTCGCTCCTGCTGCTGCTGCAACGGCAGTCGGGTGTCACCCTCCACGTGGCGCGCAGCCTCGGGCAGGTGCGCGACGTCCTGCGCGCCGCGCCACGCGATGGCAGCCGCCCCGACCCGCTGTCCCACGTGCACCCGTCACTGGACGCGGCGGTCACGGCGGGCCGCGGGCGGGCACCGGGCTGATCTCACCCGGCTCGGGCGAGTCGCCGCGGGCGGCGCAGCGGCGAGGGTGGGGGTCGGACCATCCGGGAGCGCCCAGCACATCCGTGGAGGAAGCATGACCAGTGACCGACCAGCCCCCGCGGGAGCCTCGCCGGCCGGCCGCTCCCCCGGACGTGTCGCGCTGTGGGGCGCGCGGGCCCTCTCCTACGCGGTGTACGCCTACGTGGTCGTCACCGAGATCATCCTGGCGCTCGGGTTCGTCCTCCTGCTCTTCGGAGCCAACCCCGCACCGGCGTTCGTGCAGTGGGTCTACCGCTCCCTCGAGCGCGCCATGGAGCCCTTCCGTGGCATCTTCACCCCGATCGACCTGGGGATCGACGGGCGGCAACCAGGTCTCCTCGGTGCTCGACACGTCGGTCCTCTTCGCGATGATCGTCTACGCGATCCTGGCCCTCGCCGTGCGCGCACTGATCGACTGGCTGACCCTGCGCCTGGACCGCCTCGACCGCGGCTCACCCGGACCGGGTGACGCCCGAGCGACCGACGGGACCTAGCGTCCAGAACCGAGGGCGCACGCGCCCACTGGCAGAGGAGACCACATGTCCGACCGACCCAACATCCTGGTGATCTGGGGCGACGACATCGGCATCAGCAACCTGAGCTGCTACAGCGACGGGTTGATGGGCTACCGCACCCCCAACATCGACCGGATCGCCGCCGAGGGGGTGCGCTTCACCGACTACTACGGCGAGCAGAGCTGCACCGCCGGCCGGGCGGCGTTCATCACCGGCCAGAACCCCTACCGCACCGGGCTGACCAAGGTCGGGATGCCGGGGGCCGACATCGGGCTGCGCGCCGAGGACCCGACCATCGCGACCGCGCTGAAGAACCTCGGCTACGCCACCGGGCAGTTCGGCAAGAACCACTTCGGCGACCGCGACGAGTTCCTGCCGACCGCCCACGGGTTCGACGAGTTCTTCGGCAACCTCTACCACCTCAACGCCGAGGAGGAGCCGGAGCTCGACGACTACCCCACCGAGGAGGACTTCCCCGACTTCCGCAAGAACTTCGGACCGCGGGGCGTCATCCACTCCTGGGCGCAACGGCGACGGCACCCAGCGCATCGAGGACACCGGTCCGCTCACGAGGGAGCGGATGAAGACCATCGACGACGAGGTGGTGCCCGAGGCGCTGCGCTTCATGGGTGAGGCGAAGGACGCGGACACGCCGTTCTTCGTGTGGCTCAACACCACCCACATGCACTTCCGCACCCACGTCAAGGACGGCAGCCGCGGGCAAGGCCGGGCGCTGGCAGTCGGAGTACCACGACACGATGTGCGACCACGACGAGCTGGTCGGCTCGGTGCTCGACTGGCTCGACGAGCAGGGCCTGGCCGAGGACACGATCGTCATGTACTCCACCGACAACGGCCCCCACATGAACACCTGGCCCGACGCCGGCATGACGCCGTTCCGCAACGAGAAGAACTCCAACTGGGAGGGCGCCTACCGGGTGCCGGCGATGGTGCGCTGGCCCGGCCGGATCCCGGCCGGCGAGGTGCGCAACGGCATCGTCAGCCACGCCGACTGGTTCGTGACCCTCCTGTCCGCCGCGGGAGACAAGGACGTCAAGGACCGGCTCAAGGAGGGCACCGCCCTCGCGGGTGCGGACTTCCACGTCCACCTCGACGGCCACGACCAGCTCGACCACATCGTCGGCACGAGCGACGAGAGCCCGCGCAAGCACTTCTTCTACTGCTCCGACGACGGCGACCTGACCGCGCTGCGCTACGACAACTGGAAGATCGTCTTCCTCGAGCAGCGTGCCACCGGCACCCTCAACGTGTGGGCCGAGCCCTACACGCAGCTGCGAGTGCCCAAGGTCTTCAACCTGCGCACCGACCCCTACGAGCGGGCCGACATCACCTCGAACACCTACTACGACTGGCTGCTCGACCACGCCTGGGTGCTCGTGCCTGCCCAGGCCTACGTCGCCCGCATGCTCCAGACGCTGCAGGAGTTCCCGCCGCGCCAGGAGTCGGCCAGCTTCACCGTCGGCAAGGTCATGGAGAAGATGCGTGGCGGCATCACGAGCGCCTGAGCGGCTCCACGGCTTCGTCGACCTCCCGGGCGGGACGTTCCGGATGGGCTCCGACGACCACTACCCCGAGGAGGCGCCGACCCACACCGTGCGGGTCGATGCCTTCTCGATCAGTGCGACAGCCGTGACCAACGCCGAGTTCGCGGCGTTCGTGGACGCGACCGGCCACCTCACCGTCGCCGAGCGCGACCTCGACCCGGCCGACTACCCCGACGCGCCCGCCGAGAACCTGCAGCCGGGGTCGATGGTCTTCGTGCCGACCCGCGGCCCGGTCGACCTGCGCCACCTCAGCCAGTGGTGGCGCTGGAAGCCGGGTGCGTCGTGGCAGCACCCGCGCGGGCCGAGGAGCTCGATCGACACCCTGCTCGACCACCCGGTCGTGCACGTCTCGCACGAGGACGCGGCGGCGTACGCCGCCTGGGTCGGCGCATCGTTGCCGACCGAGGCCGAGTGGGAGTACGCCGCCCGCGGCGGGCTCGAGGGAGCGGCGTACACCTGGGGCGACGAGGCCCGGCCCGGGGGCGCGATCATGGCGAACACCTGGGACGGCCCGGACTTCCCGTGGCGCAGCACCGGGCAGAGCGGCTTCCTGCGCACGGCACCGGTGGGCAGCTTCCCGGCCAACGGCTTCGGGCTCCTCGACATGGCGGGCAACGTCTGGGAGTGGACCGACGACTGGTGGACCGAGACCCACCCGGAGGACGCCGACAAGCCCTGCTGCATCCCCTCGAACCCGCGCCCCGGCGTCCTGGAGGAGAGCTACGACCCGGCGCCAGCCGCAGTTCGCGATCCCGCGCAAGGTCGTCAAGGGCGGCTCGCACCTGTGCGCCGACTCCTACTGCCTGCGCTACCGCCCCGCTGCCCGTCGCCCCCAGATGGTCGACACGGGCACCAGCCACATCGGCTTCCGCTGCGTGCGCCGACCGGGGGACGCGACCGCCGGGGCGCGGTCGTGACCGCGTCGCTGCTCCCGTCGTGGCGGCCGGGGGCGACGCGCGACGCCGTGCTCGACTTCCTGGCCGCCGCCGACGAGGTGCCGGTGGCCGACCGCGTCGCGTGCTTCGACAACGACGGCACCCTGTGGTGCGAGCGGCCGTCGTACGTGCAGCTCGACTTCTTCGCCGACGCGCTGCGCACGCGCGTCGACGAGGAGCCCTCGCTGGCGCGACGACCCGAGTTCGCCGCCGTGCTGGCCGACGACCCGCAGGCGCTGGGCGACGTCGGGCTCGAGCGCGTGGCGATGGCGCTGACCGGTCTCTTCGAGGGCGTCGGCCCGCAGGAGTTCACGGCCCGGACCAGGGAGTTCATGGCCCGCGCCCAGCACCCCACCCTGGGCCGCCCGCACCGGGCCTGCACCTACCGACCGATGCTCGAGCTGATCGAGGAGCTGCGACGACGCAGCTTCGCGGTGGCGATCGTGACCGGCGGCGGCACCGAGTTCGTGCGGGCCGTCAGCGAGGAGCTCTACGGGGTCGCGCCGGAGGCGGTGGTGGGCACCCTCATCGAGTACGACTACGACCGGGTCGCCGACGGGTCGGACCGGTCCACGCCGCGCCTGCGCCGCTCCTCCCGTCTGGTCGGCGCCGCCAACGAGGGGCCCACGAAGGTCGCCAACATCCAGACCCAGCTCGGCCGTCGGCCGATCCTCGCGGTCGGCAACTCCGGGGGCGACCGCGAGATGCTCGAGTGGGCCGCAGCGGGCGAGGGGCCCACCCTGGCGCTGCTGGTGGACCACGACGACGCCGAGCGGGAGTTCAGCTACGTCGGCGTGGCCCAGAGCTTCGAGGAGGACGAGGCGGCCATCGACGTCGCCGCGCGCCTGGGCTGGACGGTGGTCAGCATGGCTCGCGACTGGGAGCGCGTCTTCGCCCAGCGTGCCAGCGAGGCCTGACATCGCCGGCAACGACCAGCTGCCGAGTGGCAGGGGAACGGAGGAGTGCATCGTGGAGTGGTTGGAGTGGGACTGGAAGGTGCTCGTCGGGCGGGGCGTCGCTGCGCTGGTCGTCGGTCTGCTAGCGATGTTCGCGCCAGTGTCGACCCTCGTGGCGCTCGTCGCGCTGCTCGGCGCCTGGGCGCTCGTCGATGGGGTCACCGGACTCGTGACGGTGTACCGGGCCGAGGGCGAGCGCGCCAGGCACCGGCTGGCGACACAGGTGGGTCTGGATCAGGTCCGTGTCCGGACCGGCGAATGCCTCGTGCACACGGTCGACGACGGCGTCGGAGCGCGGGTGGTGCGGCAGCTCGCGCCCCACCATGCCCTGGCGCCCGGGACCTTAGACCGGCCGCACCACGGACTCTGGCCCTGTCGCCCGCCACGAGCGCGCAGCACGGTGGATCCACCACGTCAGGTCAGCCGAGGAGGAATCGTGAGAACCAAGTGCTCGGACCCGGGAGCCTGACATGCCCCAGGACTACGAGATCCACGTCCGCGGTCGGGTGCCGGACGCGGTCCTGCTGGAGCTGGCCAACATGTGCCCCGCTCTCTTGTCGACGCAGACGGTCCTGCGCGCCGCTGTCAGCGACGCCGTCGCCCTGCGGGGACTCCAGCAGCGCATGCAGGGCCTCGGGGTCGAGGTCCTGGAGTCACGCCTGCTCCCCGTCGTCCCGGCACCGTCGGGACCGCACGAGGGGCTGGCCTTCACCGAGCCGCTGACGCTGAAGGAGACGGAGGTGCTCGGCTACCTGTCCGAGCTGTACAGCACCGAGGAGATCGCGGACTCGATGTTCGTCTCTGTCAACACGGTGCGCACCCACATCCGCTCGGTCCTGCGCAAGCTCGGGGTCTCGAGGCGCAACGCCGCAGTGCGGCGTGCCCGACAGCTCGGCGTGCTGCCGTGGCCCCCGACGCGACCGCCGGAGGAGGTCGTGGCCTAGCGGAGCGGGCAGCTCACCTCCGCGTCGCTCACAACCCGGGGGTCAGGGGGTCACCGGCGGCGGACAACTCCCGAGCCTCGGGAGGGTGCGGGCATGCCAGTCCTCCTGCTCCGTGGCGGTGACGTCCAGGGTCGGGCGGGAGGGCGGCGCCGTACATGTCGCCGGCTCGTCGAGCCATCCCCGCGCCGGCGTAGACGTTCTCGCTCACCGCGCCACGGACGCCACCGTTCACGTGGTCGACGTGGCTGTGGGTGTAGATCACCCCGGTGACCGGGCGACTCCCCCGGACCTGCCGGGACAGGCCGATGCCCTGCCTCTCGGGCCGCACTGCCCCGGTCGGGGAGTCCTTCGGCCCTGCTGGTCGACCCGCCCGATGGTGAGGATGCACGGGGAGGTTCCCACCATGCGCATCGACCCTCAGCCGCGGCCGTCATCGATCCGGCCTCCACTGGCCTGGGCACTCGCGACCGCTGCGGCGGTCGGCTACGGCCTGCTCGCCGGATGGTGGACGCCGCGCGGCCCGGTGTCGGCCGTCGAGGGCCTCGTGACGATGGGGCTCGGGCTCCTTGTCGGGTTCCTCGCCGGGTTCCTGCTCCGCACCCGGTGGGCCATGCTGCTGGCCCCCGCGGTCTTCGTCGTGGTCGTCGAGCTGGTGCGTCTCGACACCTCAGGTCCCACCGTGGACGGCATCCACCTGGGCAGCACGTACGGCGCCATCGCGTTCGCGGTCGGCCGCGGGGTGCACGGGCTCCTGGCCCTGCTGCCGATGGTGCTGGGCGCCGCCGTGGGTGCGGGGCTGGCGCGCCGACGGCTGTCGGACGGGTCACCCCCACGGGGCCTTCCCGGGCGGGTGGCCCTGTGGGCCCGGCGCGGCGTCGCCGTCGGCACCGCGGTGGCGCTGGTGGGGCTGGCCGCGCTCGTGGCACGGCCCGCCAGCACCGAGCCGATCGTCGACGCCGACGGGCGCGAGGTCCCGGGCAGCGTCGCGGAGCTGGGCAGCGTCGAGGTCGGGGGCCACGACCTGGCGCTGATGATCCGCGGACGCGACGCCGAGAACCCGGTGCTCCTGTTCCTGGCCGGCGGACCCGGCGGCAGCGAGCTGGGCGCGATGCGACGCCACAGCGAGGCGCTCGAGGACGACTTCGTGGTCGTCACGTTCGACCAGCGCGGCACCGGCAAGTCCTACGACCAGCTCGACCCCGCCTCGACCCTGACCCTCGACTCGGCCGTCGCCGACACGATCGCGGTGGCCGACCACCTGCGCGACCGCTTCGACCAGGACCGGATCTACCTGGCGGGCCAGTCCTGGGGCACCCTCCTGGGGGTCCTCGCGGTCCAGCGGGACCCCGAGCTCTTCTCCGCCTTCGTGGGGGTCGGGCAGATGGTCAGCCCGGTCGAGACCGACCGGATCTTCTACCGCGACACGCTGGCCTGGGCCCGGGAGACGGGCGACGACGGGCTCGAGGCCACGTTGACCAGCAACGGGCCGCCGCCGTACACCGACATGCTCGCCTACCCACCGGCGCTCTCCCACGAGCAGGAGGTCTACCCCTACAGCCACGCGGGGAACTCGGAGGGCTCGGGGCAGATGGCCGAGAACATCGTCGTAGACGAGTACACCCTGCTCGAGCAGCTCCACGTCTTCGGCGGGGTCCTCGACACCTTCACGGTCCTCTACCCGCAGATCCAGGACGTCGACCTCCGCACCCATGCCGCCGACCTCGACGTGCCCGTCTACCTCGCCCAGGGAGCCCACGAGGCGCCGGGCCGGGCCGAGCCGGCCCGGGAGTGGTTCGACCTCCTCGAGGCACCGGACAAGAGCTGGGTCACCTTCGAGACCTCGGGCCACCGGCCCCTGTGGGAGCAGCCCGAGCAGTTCCACGACCTCATGACCACGGTCCTGGCCGACACGGCCGGGCCCCTCCCCGACACCGACTGAAGGAGCCCACATGAAGATCACCGACGCACTCAGCAGGGCCGGCGACGCGATCACCGTCAGGCGGGTGTACGCCGAGCCCTACGAGAAGGACGGCCTGACCGTCATCCCCGCCGCCGCCGTGAGCGGCGGAGCAGGCGGCGGCTCCGGCACCGACCACGACGGCCAGCAGGGCGAGGGCGCCGGCTTCGGCGCCAGCGCCCGCCCGGTCGGGGCGTACGTGATCGAGGGCGGCCGTCTGCACTGGCGACCGGCCGTCGACGCGAACCGGCTCGTCACGATCCTCGGCCTGGTCGCCATCGTCTACCTCCTGCGCCGGCGCGGGCCGAGGAAGCCGGCCCCGCCGCAGGAGTGAGCGCGCCGGGCGTGATCGGAGCTCCTGCCCAGGGTGCCACGTTCACGAGCCGGTGACGGGTGCGGACACGACATCTCGGGGCCAGGGCGGTTCCTGGTCCAGGGTGACGCCGTCGCCGACCGGGACCAGGGGGAGCAGGACCGTGAAGGTGGTCCCTTCACCCACGGCGGTCGTGGCCTCCAGCTGCCCACCCATCAGGGCGACGAGGTCGCGACAGATGGCCAGGCCGAGTCCGACCCCCGCGTAGCTGCGGGTCGCGGAGGGGTCGACCTGGGTGAACGGCTCGAACAGCGTGTGCAGCCGCTCCTCCGGGATGCCGATCCCCGTGTCGGTCACCGCGAGCTCGACCCAGGTGGCGCCTCCCCGGGTGGCGTCGTGGGCACCGGGCGCGGCGCTCGCGAGGCCGGCCCGGACCTCGACGCCGCCGCTCTCGGTGAACTTGATCGCGTTCTGCACCAGGTGGGTCAGCACCTGGTGGACCCGCCCGCCGTCTCCCACTGCGGTGGCCGGCACCGCCTGGTCGACCTCGAAGGAGGTGTCCAGGCCACGGCTCTCGGCCAGCGGGACCGACCACTCGGCGACCTCCCGGACGACGGCGGCCACACTGAACGGCCGAGGTCGCAGGGCGAGGTGGTCCGCCGCCAGGCGGGAGAAGTCCAGGATGTCGTCGATCAGGTGCGACAGCCTCTCGCTGGCCCGGTGCAGCATGCGCACGAGACGCTCCGACTCGGGTGCGAGCTCGGCGTCCATCAGGAGCTCGGTCGCACCGACGATCGACGACAACGGCGTGCGGACCTCGTGGCTGACGTTGGCGAGGAACGTCGCCTTGGCGCAGTTCGCCTCCTCGAGCTCGCGCACGAGCCGGTTGGCCTCGGTGATGTCCTCGGTGATCCCGTGCACGCCGACGACCTCGCCGGCGACGATGATCGGGATGACGGTGCACCGGATCTCCAGGACCTCACCGTCGGCGCGCACCACGCGGGCCTCGACCTGCTGAGGGGCGCGGCCCAGGGCCCGGTCGAAAGCGGCCTGGACGACGTGCAGGTCCTCCGGGTGGATGACGTCGGCGAAGTGGGTCTCCACCATCGCCTCCAGGCTCAACCCCGTCATCGCCAGCGCCGGAGCGTTCGCGGCGGTGTAGTAGCCGTTCAGGTCCACCGAGTACGCCGCGAGCGGGTGGTAGGTGAACATGGACCGGTAGTGCTCGCTGCGCTCGCTGAGGGCACGCTCGTGGTGCGTCATGCCTGGCAGGCGCCCAGCGAAGATCTGTTCTGCGTCCATCAGCGTCTCCCGAGGCGACCGGTCACTCCTACGTACGCCACCTGCCCCGATCCAGTCGGGCCCTCGCAGGGCCCGCCCGACAGCAACCCACGGCGGCGACCCTCACCATCTCACGCCGACGGGCGCCCACCACCCCGAACGACGAGGACTTAGTGCCCTGGGCGCCCTTCATGCCCGCAGCCACGCTGGCACCACTCGGCAGAGCGGTCCCACACCCCAGGACAGGAGCAGCCAGATGATGCCCATGCCCGCCTCGTCGACCGTGAGCCCCGTGAGGCGGGTCCTGTTGACGGCCGCGCTCCTGCTGACGCTGGTCGCCAGCGGTTCTCACGCGTCGACGAGCATCGCCGAGACCGGCACGTCCAACGACTCACGGATCGTCGGCGCCGCTCCTGACGAGCCGCCCAGCAAGCTGCTCGTCTTCGTGGTCGAGAACCACTCCTTGCGCCAGATGCGCGCCCAGATGCCGTTCACGCGGCGTCTGGGCAACCGGTACGGCCATGCGACCGGCTACCGCGCCATCACCCACCCGTCCCTGCCGAACTACCTCGCCATCACCACCGGCTCGACCCACGGCATCCGTGACGACAAACCACCCGCAGCGCACCCCCTGCCCGGCACATCAGTGTTCGGCCAGGCCCTCCGCAGCGGCAGGACGGCCACGGTGTACGCCGAGAGCATGACGAAGGCGTGCTTGACCGTGAACCGTGGTCGTTACGCCGTGCGGCACAATCCGTGGGCCTACCAACACGGTGAGCGGGCTGCCTGTCGACGCCACGATGTGCCGTTGAGGAGGATGAAGGCCGACGTCAGGCGCGGCCGGCTGCCGACGGTGGGGATGGTCGTCCCCAATCTGTGCCACGATGCCCACGACTGCCCTCTTCGGTCAGCCGATCGCTGGTTGAGGCGTCAGATGACCGTCCTGCGAGCCGGGGACGATTGGAAGCTGGGAAGGCTCGTGGTCGTCATCACCGCCGATGAGGACGCCCACGACCAGGACAACCGAGTGTTGACCGTCGTCGCACACCCCAGCGTCCACAGGGCAGTGTCTCACCGGTCCTTGAGCCACTACTCCTTGTCGAGGGCCTACTCGCAGATGGCCGGTGCCGCTCCCCTGCGTCACGCCCGGCACGCCGCGTCGCTGTTGGGCGCCTTCGGCCTGAGCGCTCCCCCACAGCACCGAGCCGCACCGCGTCAACATGGCACCGGGGCTCGACCCGTCGGTGCGGATCGGGTGGTTGGACCGACGCCTCAGCGTGACGGCGCCGGACGGAGGCGCAACGCCAGCTGAGGGCACACCCGGACCGCCTCCCGGGCGCGGCTGCTCAGGTCAGGGGGCACGGCACCGGTGATGATCGGGTAGCCCCACTCGTCGAGCTCGATCAGCTCGGGCAGCACCTCGTGGCAGAGCCCACGGCCGCGACAGGCGGGCCAGTCGACCCGGAGCTGAGTGCTCACGGAGCCTCCTGGCCCCTCGAGGCGGCCCAGGCGCAACGGCCCAGCCCGTGCGCGGCCACCTCGTCCGGGAGGGCGGTGAGGAGCGAGCGAACCAGGCGAACCGTGCCGTCCGGGTGCGCGCACGCGCCCCGGCCCTCGACGAGGGCGGCCAGCTGCTCGACCCGGGCAGTCCCGCCAGTGCCGTCGACCACCCCGCGGAGCGCCCCGGCCAGGGCGGGCATGCCGTGCAGGCAGGGGCCGCACCGACCGGCGCTCTGGCCCGCGAGATAGTCCACGACTCGACTGGTGAAGACCACCGGGCATCCGGTCGGGCTCACGAGAGCTCCGGCGCCCAACGGGGCATCCAGCTCCCGGAGCCCGTCGACCGAGACCCGGGCACGGCTCACGTCGGCACCGGACATCCAGGCACCGTGGAACCCTCCCACCAGGACGGGTCGGCTCATCCACTCGCTGGGCACGACATCGGCCAGGGGCGTCCCGAACGCCTCCTCGACCACCACCGGCACCGGCCCGGACAGGGTCAGCAGGGTGGTCCCGGGCTCGGCGGCCGTGCCCTGCTCGGCGTACGCCGCATCACCGACGAGGAGGAGGCGGCCGACGTGGGCCCAGGTCTCGGCGTTGGAGAGCAGGGTGGGCCTGCCGCGATGTCCCTCGACTGCCTCCGGCTGCCAAGCAGTGACCGGGAGGTTGGGTCGACCGGCCATCAGCTCGAGCACGGCCCTCGCCTGCCCGGCCACGAACCGGTCCGCGGCAGCATGGACGGTGATCCGTTCTCGCTCGGGGCGCTCGGCGACGGCCGCCCGCAGCGCCGCAGCCACGTGGCGGCGCTCGTGGGGGACGATGACGTGGACCTCGCGGGCGCCGAGGGCGCCCGCGGCGGCCAGCGCCCCGTCGAGCACCAGGTGCGGCCGGGTCACTGCGAGGGCGCCGTCCTTGTGGCTGGCCGGTTCGCCCTCGCTGGCGTTGACCACCACCACCGGACGGCGACCGGCGGCCGCGGCACGGAGCTTGACCGCGAACGGGAAGGCAGCACCGCCCCGGCCCCGCAGACGCATCAGGTCGACCCGGTCGACGAGCTCGTCCAGGGTCACCTGCGCGATCTCGCCGTACTGCTGTCGGTGTGCTGCCAGTCCCGGGCCGCGGCCGATGCCGTCCAGGAGCCCCGGCCCGGGACGGATCCGCGGCTCGACCTGCGCGGGGATGGGCGAGGCGACCATCATCGTCCGACCCCCACGACAGGTCGCCGGGCGAGCAGGCGGCCCACCCGCAGGGCGCCCGACGCCGCGACGAGGGCGACACACCCTGCGGTGACGCCGACGGCCCAGCCGGCACCGGCGCGCAGGTCCGTCCCGGTGCCGATCGCGTGAGCCACCGACAGCGCCCAGCCCACGTAGGTCAGCAGGTGCACGGCTCGCCAGGACCGGTGCTTCATCCGAGCTCGCACCAGGCTGGTCACCGTGACCACCAGGAACAGGTCGAGGGCGAGCGTCCCGAGTCCCAGCCAGATCGGCAGGTACGTCGACCCGACGTAGGGCACCAGGGCCTGCCACCACCGGATGTCGACGTAGGTGTCGAGCACCGCGGTGGCGACGTGCGCCCCGAGCATGCTCACCGCCAGCAGGGCCACGTTGCGGTGCAGCGCCTGGGTCACGAAGCCCGGCACCCGGCCACCGGCACGGCTGTGCGTCGCCAGGATGCCCAGCACCACCGAGGCGGTGAGGAGTGCGAGGAGCACCACCCCTGTCCCCCGGTTGAGGTACCACAGGAACGGTCCGTCGATCATGCGCTGGTCCTCATCTGGAGGTCGACCGGCCAGGCACCGGTCGTGTGGACGACACCGTCGGAGTCGACGAGACGTGCGGTGACCCCGCGGGCCGTGAGCCAGTCCTCGGAGGCGGCGCCGAGCACCACGGCGGCAGTGGAGGCGGTGTTGGCCGCCGTGCAGGTGGGACCGGTCGCGGTCACCGTGCACCGGGCATCGGTGACCGGCTGCCCCGTGCGGGGGTCGAGCAGGTGGTGCCGTTCGGTCCCACCGCGCCGCCACCGCCGGACCCGGGTGCTCGAGGTGGCCAGCCCACCCCCGTGCAGGAGGATGGTCTGGTCGGGCGCGGCGCCCGGGCGCTCGGAGATCGCCACCGCCCAGGGCTCGCCGTCGCCCGCCGCGACCGCGAGGTCGCCACCGACGCTGATCACAGCGGAGCCGGACAGCTCGTGCTCGATGGCGGCGGCGATGACGTCGGCGGCCCAGGCCTTCGCGGTGGCCCCGAGGTCGAGCGCGGTGCCGGTGGGAACCCGGACCGCGCCCCCGGGGTCGAGCCCGATCCGGCGCCACGCTCCAGCGTCGAGGACGGCCGTCGGGTCGGGCAGGGTCATGTCGTCCTCGCAGGCGGCGAGGAGCCCGAAGTCGCGGTCGTAGCCGAGCTGGACCAGGTGGCGCCCGAGGAGCGGGTTGACCAGGCCGTCCGTCTGGTCCGCAGCCCCACATGCCACGGAGACCGCAGCGACCAGGAGGGGGTCCACCTCGACCCACCGGCCAGGGTGCGCGTTCGCTCGCGTGAGGTCGGAGTCCTCACGGAAGCGGGAGCAGACCCGGCCGATGTCGGCCAGCACCGAGGTGGCCAGCCGGTGTGCCGGTTCCAGGTCGGCGGGGTCACGGGTACCTAGGAAGACGTAGGTGCCCCACGTCTCGAAGATCGCAGTCGTCATCTCAGGACCCACTGCTCGGGGCCGGCGCGGGCACCGGGGCCGGTGCGGGCACCGGGGGCGGCGGGGGCGGGGGCGGGGATGGGGGCTGGGTGGACGGCTGCGGGGTGGAAGGGGGCGCTGCGGTGACCTGGCCGCCGGTCCCGACGGCACTGGTACCCGTGCCCTGGACGTACCGCAAGGTCGTCTCGGTGCGGTAGGGGCGGTCGCGCAGCTCGACGCGTGGTCGCGGCTGCCGGGTGGCCGCGAAGGCGCCGTTGGCCTTGCGCCAGGCCGCGAGCTCGGAGCGGTACTTCGCCTGAGCCACCGCGGCCTGCTCCTGCTGTCGCGCCTCCGAGTCGTGGGCGGCGGCACCCGTCAGCCATCCGGTGGCGGCGAGCGCGGCGACGGTCGTGACCCCCGTGAGGCCGGCGACGGCGAGCCGGAACCGGTCGCGAGTCCGTGCTGAGTAGGTCATGGCACCACGCTCGCCCGGACCGTGCGATGAGCGTGTCATCGCGTCGTCAAGTCGGAATCATCCTTCCCTTGATGGACTCTTGACGCGCCCGTGAGGCGGGCACAACGCTCCCCGATGCACGCTCGCGCCATGAGACCTTCCACCGCAGTCCTGTCCCTGGTCACCCTCGCCGCCGGCGCCGGCGGCGGATGGGCGGCCTACGAGCTCGCGGCGGGCGACGGCGAGCCGACCGGGGCCTCGGGGACCACCGGCACCACGGCAGTCGTCGACGAGGCGCCCGCCACGGTCGTGCCTGGCACCCGCTTGCGCTGGGCTCCCTGCCGACCACCCGCCGAGCTGCAGGGCAACACCTGCGTCACCTCGGTCGTCCGCACGGTGGTGCTGCCTGGTCCGGCCGCGGCTGCTGCCACGTCGACCGCGCCGCCGAACGCGGCGAGCGTGGCCCCCGCGGCCCCGTCCTACCAGGGTGACGACGACGAGAGCGACGACGACGAGGCCGACGACGACCACGAGGAGGATGACGAAGACGAGGACGAGGACGACTGATCCGATGATCTCAGTCGTGGACCCGAGGAAGCCGGACTTCGACCCGGACACCGCTCGGCGTCGCCGGCCCGGTGCGCAGCCCACCGCCGCAGCCCTCAGCCGTACGTCGAGCGATGTCCAGACCCAGACCGGTGCTGCCGGTCCGACTTCCCGTCCTCCTCGAGCCGAGACCCGGCCCGCGGTCCTCGACCACCAGGACCGTCTCGTCGCCTGCCTCGGCCACCTCCACCTCGAAGGGGGTGCCGTCGGGGGTGTGCGCGAAGACGTTGTCGACCAGCACGTCCACGAGGTCGGCCAGGTCATCGCCCGAGACCGGGACGTGCACAGGACCGGGCGGGAGGGTGACCCGCATCGGCCGGGCCTGGTCCTCGGCCAGAGGAGCCCAGAAGGTCGCCCGTTCACGGACGGTCGCGACCACGTCGCTCGCACCCTGGAGGTCGGTGCGGACCGGCCGTCGCGCCTCCTTCACGATCGCGTCGATCGAGCGCTGCAGGACCGCGATGTGCTGCTGGAGACGCTCGGCCAGGGCCGGGTCCGGCACCGCCTCGGCATCGAGCCGCAGCGCGGTCACCGGAGTGCGCAAGCGGTGCGAGAGATCGCCGACCGCGGCGCGCTCGGCTGCCAGCAGCTCACCAGTGCGCTCAGCCAGGCCGTTGAGGGCACGCGCGAGCTCCTGGGTCTCCTCCGTCCCCACCACGCCAGCGCGCGCGGAGAGGTCTCCTTCACGCAGCCTGTGCGCAACACCTGCCACCTGGAGGAGAGGTTCGCTGACCCGCCGTCCGAGGCGGGAGGCGATGAGCAGGGCGAGTCCGAGGAGGCCGATGCCCATCCCGATGATCCCCGCCCATGCCGGGGCCACGCCACGCCGCAGCTCCCCCTCCTCGACGCTGCTGCGCACCACGGCGGTGCCGTCCTCGACCACGACCGGAAGCAGCACCCGCCCACCCTCGTCGTCGAGCACCCGGAAACCTTCGCCCTCGGCCGCACGCCGCACCTCGGGATCCTCACGAAGTGTCGCGGGACCCGAGCCCAGCACCCTGCCGTCGGCGGTGATGACGCTCGTCGACGGTGCGCCCCGCTGGTCCAGACCCCCGACGAGCGCATCGAGCTGCGGGTCGTCGTGCAGCCCGGCGACCAGGATCGCGACGTTGCGTGCCTCCTGGTCCGCAGCAGCCATGCCCCGGTCCTCGGCCAGCGTGCGCACCAGCAGGCACAGGGGGATCACGAACGAGACGATCACGGCCGAGGTCGTCGCGACGACCAGCCATGAGATCCTCCGACGCATCAGGCGGCGCCCGGGTCGACCAGGCGCACGCCGACCCCGCGCACGCTGACCAGGTAGCGGGGCTCGGCGGCGGTCTCCCCGAGCTTGCGCCGGAGCCAGGACAGGTGCACGTCCACGGTGCGCTCCGCGCCGCCGTACGACTGATGCCACACCTCGGCGAGCAGCTCACGCTTGGAGGCGACGCGCCCCTGACGCTGAGCGAGCGCGAGCAGCAGGTCGAACTCCTTGCGGGCCAGCTCCAAGCGGCGCCCTTCGAGCGTGGCACTGCGCGTGCCCTCGTCGATGACGAGGTCCCCCACCCGGATCGGCTCGGTGTCCAGGACGCGGCCGCTGCGCCGCAGCACGGCCCGGATCCGCGCCGCGACCTGTTCGGTGCCGAAAGGCTTCACGACGTAGTCGTCGGCCCCCCGGTCGAGGGCCGTGATCATCGTGGGGTCGTCGTCCTGCGCCGTGATGACGATGATCGGCACCTGGGTTGCCGCGCGGATCATCGAGATCAGGGCCAGCCCGTCGACATCTGGCAGGCCCAGATCCAGCAGCACCACGTCGGGGCGATCCGCGAGCACCACCTCGAGCCCGGCAAGACCGGTGGCGGCGACGAGGACGGCGTGACCCCGGTGGGTGAGCCCCCGGCGCACCGCCTCACGGATCGCGTCGTCGTCCTCGACGACCAGGATGCTCGACATGCTGGAACGCTACGCCGGTCGGGGTGCCAGCGGGCTGCGATGATCGGCTCGTGAGCGTGTCCCGTACCGTGCTGACCGCCGCCGCCGGTTGGCTCGCGGTGGTGGCCGTCGGCTCCGTGCTCATCTGGACGGTCATCTCGCGGGCCGGTGACGTCGAGCCCGGCCCCGAGATGTCGGTACCCGCCGCGACAGCGACGCCGGGTGGCCCATCCGCAGCGACCCCGAGACCCCAGCCGTCCACGTCGACGGACCGCCCGGACCGTGAGGCCCAGCGGCGTACCTGGCAGGGCCCAGGAGGATACGTCTCGGTCGAGTGCCTCGGTCGAGCGATCTCGCTGGTCGCCGCCCAGGCCGACGCGGGCTTCGTGGTGGAGGTGAACAAGCGGGGGCCGGACGAGGTCGACGTGGCCTTCGAGGGGCAGGGCGAGGAGGGCCGCGAGACCGAGGTGTCGGCCGTGTGCCGTTCGGCGGTCCCCACGTTCGAGGTGAGCGCCGAGGACTGAGCCACGACCGCCACCACCCAGGGACTCGACGACCCAGGGGCCCGGTTCAGCGCCTCCCGTGTGCGCACCCCCACGGGGTCCCCCCAGGCACGTAGGTCGCCTGAGCAGCTGACGGCGGCGCTCGTGGTCGAACGTGTCGACGTCGTCGCGGAACTCCCTGGGTAGGGCCTTGCCGCGAGGACTCCCTTCCGCCTGAGGCCGAAACCTCAGAGTCAGGTGTCAACCGAACCCGGGGCAGACCCCCCCGGCATGGCCCGGATCACGGCGTCACCTCCGCCATCGGCTTCCTCGCGGCTCAGGATCCTTGCATCGGCACTCTCGTTCTGCCGCGGGATCTGCTGCGGCCGCGGCAGCTCGGTCGCGCCCAGCCCCTGGCGGTCGCCGGCGGCGGCGGTGACCCTGTCGGCGGAGTCGCCGTACGCGCGGACCGCTGCCGCGTCCAGCAGCGTCAGCTCGACCTCCACCGCGACTCGTCGACTCGGGGGCACGCAGTCGTGCACGTTCTCGAGGAGCGCCCTCAGCCGGCGCATCACCTGTACCGACCCCTCGCCGTACTGGCGGGTCTCGTCGATGGCGAGGCTGAGGTAGTCCTCCCACGTGGGCGCCTCGTAGTGGAAGCGGATCGCGCCGGTCTCGTCCCGAGCGACACCTGGAGTCAGACGGCGGCCTCCGACCAAGCGCAGCAGCAGCTCGATCTGGTCGAGCGCCTGGGTGGAGGTGGTGGGGTCGTTCACGCCGGGCGAGAGGGCTCTGGCGGAGATGTCGGCGAAGAGGCGGAAGGCGAAGGCCGGATCCTGGCGCATCGTCCGCTCGTCACCGGTGGCGACAGTCCCGCGCAGCCACTCGTCGCCGAGCCTGCCCTGCTCGTCGTACACGCTGAACAGCGCAGAGCCGTCGGCGACCAGCTCGCCGAAACGTGGGCGCAGCACGATCACGGCGCCGGCCTGCTGGGCACGCCGCACCAGGCCCTTCACGTCGACGCTCTGGATGATCCCGGGGGCGCCGCGGTAGGTCACCTCGCGGGCGGAGCCGGTCGGGCGGTCCTCGGGCTCGGGTTCGTCATCCTCGGCCGGCTCGGGGTAGGCGGCGTCCACGACGCGGCGGGCGTCCCGGCCGAGGTCACTGAGCACGGCGGCCACCCGGAGACCCTGAGTGGTCCGGCTGATCAGCTTCAGGAACATGAGCATGCTGGCCAGGAGCAGCAGGATGGCGACCGCGATGGCGTTGTCGGGGACGAAGTCTGCGTCGGTGCCGGTGCCCACGACGCGGAGCACGCCGAAGGCGTAGATGAAGGTGGCCATGAAGATGCCCAGTGCGACCTTGGTGGTCGGGTCGCGAAGGAAGCGGCGAAGCAGGCGAGGTGAGAACTGGCTGGAGCCGAACTGGACGGCGAGGAGCAGGATCGAGAAGACGAAGCCGGTGAAGGTGATCATGCCGCTGGCGATAGATCCCAGCACAGCCCGGGCCGCGTCCTCCCCGAAGGAGATGCCGAGCGTGGTGCTTGTCCGTTCGTCGATCATGGGCAGGGCCAGGGCCATCCCTGTGGCCACGGCTACCAGGATCAGCGGCACTATCCACAGGCTGTTGCGCACGTACTCGTAGATGGCCCAACGCGTGCGCCAAGAGACTGCCACGACGAACCTCCACAGGTGTGTCAGACCGAGAGTGCCAGTGTGGACAGTCCCCCGCGTGCACACCTCCTCCGAGGAGGATGAGAAGCGAACCAGCGGACCGCATCTCACGTGGCGTGGTGACCTCGACGCCCCCGCGGTCGCGGAGCGGGCTGATCAGGGCCTTCTTGTTGACCTGGTAGGCGCGTTCCCCATCGTCCGTCTCGATCCAGAAGTCGTCTCCGATGGGGACCAGCCGCTGGCGCGTCCGATCTCCCTTCCTCTCACACGCCTTGGAGCGCGTCGATACGCGACGTCCGGATGGCCTCGCTGAAGCCGGCGAAGTCGCGTTCGTTCTGCTCCGCATATCGTTGGGCGAAGTCCGTGATCGCCCGGTCGAAGGCGTCGTCCGACCCGAGGTACGCCGCGATGGCGACCGGATCCCCGGAGCGGGCATGTGCGCGGGCCAGGGTCCATCCGCAGAGGCGGCCGTAGGTGGTCAGGGCCTCCGGCGGCATCAGCTCGACGACGGCCGAACCCTTCATGTCCCGCAGCTGGCGCCAGTAGTAGGAGCGTCCGGCGTCCTCACCCCGGCTCCAGCCCAGGAAGATGTCGCTGGCCGCCTGCATCAGGCGCTGCCCCTCCACCACCCGCTCGCCCGGCTGGCTGTAACCGCTCCTCGGCAGGGGGCCCTCGAGAACGGAGGCGGTCGCCTCCTTGATCTGGAGGAAGAGGGGATCCTCGGCGTCGCGGCCCTCGAGCAACGCGATGAACGCCCGGGTGCCCACGCTCCCGACGCCGACGACCTTCCGCGCCCAGTCCACCACTTCGAACTGCTCGAGCAGCCGGCGACGATCCGGCGGGAGGCTTCGCCGGTACTCCGCCAGCTGCCTGAGGATGACGCCCTCGAGCATCTCCGGCTTGATCCCGTAGGTGTCGTGCAGCTCGCGTGCCGGGACGATGACCGGGGGTGCGCTGACGATCCGGCAGCTGCCGTCGACGACCTCGGTGAGCTTGGTCAGAGCCTGGAGGCTGTCGCGGGACCGCGCCTTCGCGATGTTCTTCTCGAACCGCTTCTGCAGCTTCTTCGCCTCCTTGGCCGCGGCCCTGCCCTTGCCCTTGCCTTCCGGCGTGCCCCTCGTCCCGCTTCAGGGCTGAGGTGCGCTGTCCGACTGCCCGCCTCAGGTCGTCCTCGGACACGCGGGCGTACCACACGTCGAGCGTCCTCATCGTCGAGAACTCGGCCATCGCCTCGCGGTAGGACTCCACCGCCGCCCGGGTGACCGACGTGGCGTCGGACCTCGAGAAAGCGTTGTCGTACGCCGCCACGGTCATGCTGGCCGCGAGCCGCTTGACGTCATACTCGAAAGGCCCCGGGAGAGTCTCGTCGAAGTCGTTGATGTCGAAGACGATCCGTCTGTCCGGGGCACCGAACACCCCGAAGTTCGACAGGTGCGCGTCCCCGCAGAGCTGCACCTCGAGTCCCGCGGTCGGGGTGCCGGCGAGGTCGGCAGCCATGATCTTCGCCGTACCCCGGTAGAACGTGAACGGCGAGGCCATCATGCGCCCGTGCCGCACCGGGATGAGATCTGCGTCGCGGCTCGCGTTCTGCTCCTCGATCAGGTCCACGGGGTCTGGCCGGTCCGTGCTCGGCACCCATCCGGCGTGGCTCGACGCAGGGACCAGGTCGCGGGCGGACTCGCCGCGCGCGATGCGTTGCACGTCGCTCAGGTGCTCGACCTTCGTCAGCATGGCGCCGCCGTCAGCGCGATCGTGCCCTGGAACGGGAAGCTGATGCCGTGACGGTGGGAGGTCATGGTGGGGAAGAGCAGCATCACGGAGTCGGTGGGCCCCTCGATGTCGGCGAAGCGCTCGGGCTCGACCTGCAGCGCAAGGTCACGCTTCATCGCCTGGAACCCGTCGATGAACCCGTGGTGCATCCACCGCCATCGCCCGTGACGGAACGGATGGCAGTTCGTCTGCTGCACAGGGAAGCCGATGGCTGCGCGGATGTGGGCGAACACGCGCGGCGACGTGTGGTGAGCGTGGAGTGCATGCTCTGCACGACCAGTGAGTTCTCGGGTTGGTAGAGCAGGTCCTCCAGGAGCACCGGAGAGCCTGAGTACGCGAGCCAACGACACATGAGGACGCTCCCATCGGGTCTGCGCCATTGCACCCCGGTGTGCCCACGCCCGAATCACCCCCGCAGGATGAGAAGGCGCGCCCCGTCGGTCTGGAGCCGCGAGGCGTCGCTACAGTCTCAGCTCCGAACGCCAGAACCCTTGCCGGTCAGCCGCCGTCAACCGTCGCGCCGTACGGTCCGAGCAGCGCCGCGCGGTGTTCGGCTTCGACAGCCACGCGGAGCGGCTCACCCACCTCGGGAGTCAGGGTGGCCACGGCCGGGTCGTCACCCAACCGGTGCAGCTTCTTCAGCTCATCCGGCTCCAAGGCTCCGACCCGGGCGGCGGTCACGTGGACGAGGTCCTCGCTCCAGGCCGCTGGGCTGCCGCGCCAGGCGAACACGTCGGAGATCCACACGCCGTGGCCGCGGGTCCATCGGGTCTCCCCCGCGCGTTGGATCCGGACCGGGATGTCACCCGGCCGCTGCCGCAACGACCTGTTCCGGAACACCAGAGCCAGGATCGCGATGGCGCACAGCCACAGCGGCACCCCCAACAGCACGAGGATCGCCCAGACCATCTCGCTACCTCCTCATGTGCTCGAAGCAGGGACATGCATGTGCTCGGTCGGTGGGATCACCGTCCTACCGCTCGGCCCCCACTGCATCACCCGCATCGAATGAGCCGCGTGAGCCGGTCGTCGGCGCCCACCACGCCCAGCACCGTTGCGACAGCAACAAGGCCCCACGCAAGCTCTGCCTCGAGCCCGGGCACGACCGCGTGGTTCGCAGTAGAGGGGGCTCGTGGTCCTCGACGTACGACGAACCTCCGGACCGGTCAGGCGCTCAGGGCGGGGGACCCGGCTCATCCCCCGCGGGTGATGCCGCTCCCTCCGGTGCGGCGGAGGCTGACGGCCACCAGACCAGCTGAGAAAGGCGCGGGATCCCGATGACAGACCAAGACGTGCACGGGCCGGTGGACTTCGTGCTCATCGAGTTCCCGGACGACCGGCTCACGGGCCGAGCGGCCGAGGAGCTGATGACCCTCGTCGATCGTGGGGTCGTCCGCATCTTCGACGTGCTCGTGGTCGGCAAGGACACCGACGGCGACATCTACGGCGTCGATCTCGCCCAGGTCGCGTCCGAGCAGCTCGGTGGATTCGCCGACCTGGCGTGGGCCCGGTCCGGGCTCCTCACCGACGAGGACATGACCGAGGCCGCCGGTGCCCTGCTGCCCGGTCGACTGGCAGCGCTCGTCGTCTACGAGAACACCTGGGCGATCCCCTTCGTGGCCGCGGCTCGTGAGTCCGGCGGCGAGATGGTGGCCAGCGCGCGCATCCCCGCGCAGGACGTCACGGATGCTCTGGCAGCGATGGAGTCCGACGACGTTCTCGCACCGCCGACGAGCTGAGGAGAGAGATGGGACGACTGCTGGGCGGAGTAGCACGCACAGCGGTCGTGCCAGAGGCAGCAGGCATACCAGTCCGAGGGTTCGGCGCGCCGCAGAGCGACTTCTCGGCTGCCCCTCCCGCCGGCGCCCCTGACGGCAAGCTGGACCAGCTTGCGAAGCTGGGCGAGCTGAGGTGCAGGACGGGCTGAGGTGGAGGACGGCGAGAGCTGGGGCAGTTGTCTCCCCGATCGCGAGCGCCGCGACGCCCACCGTCACGTCGAGCGGACGCCCGAGCTCTCGCCGGCGCGTCTGGCCCAGGCTCGGTCCCCGAGCTCGAAACTCGAGGAACGGACCGACCCCCGACCGGAGGGCTCCGGACGGGGCAAGGCTGACACTCCGTGGCCGCCTACTGCTCCCTGAGCTCGCTGCCGTGGACCGTCAGGGCCCAGATCACGAGGATGCCGACCGCGATCATGATGGTGGACCAGATCGGGTACGCAGGCAGGAACGCGATGTTGATGACCGCGCTCACCATGGCCAGGAGGACGCCGACCGTGCGCGCCCAGATCTTGCCGCTCAGCAACCCGATGCCGGCGGCGGCGATGAGGATGCCGCCGAGCAGGTGGGCCCACCCCCAGGCCGTGTAGTCGACGTTGACGACCAGCCCCCTCTCCCCGACCAGGAAGACCTCGTCCTTGAAGAGGGCGACGAGCCCCTCGATGGCGTGGAAGGTCCCCAGCAGGACCATCATCGTGCTGGCGAACGCGATCCAGCCCACCCAGCCGGTCATCTCCGTCGACTGGACGTTCTGCCTGCCTGCAGTGTTCGTAGAGGTGGGTGGCAGCTGCCCCGACCTTGCTGTTTGAGACATGTTCGATCCTTTCGCTGATGTGCTCCGTTGGATACGTGAAGCATCTGCCGCTCCAGCCCCCGCCGCATCATCCGATGCGAGTGAGAACGGCGTCCTCATGACGAAGGCGCCGAGGACGGCGCTGCCGAACCCCAGCAGCCCCGCAGCACCTGCTTGCCGCCTCAGCTCCTCGGGCAGCTTCGAGTCGCCGATCACCAGGCTCGGACAGCGGGCGGCGTCACCGGCCCATCGCAGTCCGGACGACAACTCGTCCGCTCTGGGCGAGGTGCAGCACGATGAGCCGCGCCACAGTGAGAGCGGCGCCGGGCACCGGACGTCGCCGCAGGAGCATCGACGGAGGAGCCCATGTCGGAACTCTCATCATCACCCCCTCCGACGAGGCCGACCGAGACCCGTCCTGCTGCGCAGCACTTGTTGCGCTCTGGTGCTCAGGATGCTGACCGGTGAGGGGTCCGGGGCAGTCAGCCTCATGGGCGACGAGGTGGTGCTCGACGTGAACGAGGCCGTCGAGGAGCTCCAGAGGCGACTCGTCACGCGCGGACTGGCCCGGGTCGATGACCCCCACGACGCTGGACTGCTTGCGCACGAGGGCGCGATGGACGAAGCGACGTAGCGGCCCGCAGGAGCGGACGAAGATCCAGACGACGCCGGGTGGCATTCGTCGCGCAGGAGCAGGAGGGAGCATCGTGGCTGGTGTCTCGGTGTCGTCGACAGCTCCGGACAGACACGGAGCCCCGCGGTGGAGCTGATCCTCCCGGTCCTGCTGCTCGGTCTGCTGGCAAGCCTGTCGCCCGCCACGATCGTGGTGTTCCTGCTGGTCCTCGGAACGGCCAGGGCTCGCGTGAACGCCGCCGCGTTCCTGTTCGGCTGGGGGCTCTCGCTCACGCTCGTGTTCGCCGGGAGCTACAGCTTGGCGACCAGCGGCGTGAGCGAGACCGACGGCGGCCGCATGTCGGTCTACGTCCTCGAGATCGCCCTGGGCGTCGTCCTGCTCGGGCTCGCCGTACGTCTGTGGCGGCGCAAGGACCGCACCCCCCGTGTGAGTGGTACGCCGACCTGGGGCGCGAGCCGATTCAACCGATCCATGCAGGGCCTGACCCCGGCCGGCGCCACCGTAGTCGGAATCCTCAAGCAACCCTGGGCGATCACCACCGCGGCTGCTCTGGTCGTCGTGCACAGCCAACCCACGACCGTGAAGGTCCTCATCGCATTCGTGCTGTTCACGATCGCCTCGACGGCGACCGTCACCGCGATGTTCTTGTACTACACGCGAAAACCCGGTGAGGCGAAGACGAGGCTGGCAGCGATGCGGGACCAGGTGGTCTCGGCCTGGCCGGCGACGGGTGCCGTGGTCGGGATGCTCGTGGGCATCTTCCTGGTGGTCCATGGCGTCAGCGGCCTCGAGTAGCACGGGAGTGGAGACGTGGTCGATCGGCATCGCCTCGGTGCCACGCTTCGCCCCTGCACGATGGACGGTCAGGACGTGATCGGCGGCAGTGCCTGGGTCAGGAATCCGCGATCACGGATCGTGCGCGGCCGCGCGACCGGCCGCTCCAGCGGCGTCGTCCCGGATGCCCACGCGGGTGAGCAGTCCTGCGCCCACGAGGAAGCCCAGCGCCCCGAGCGAGGTCATCAGGTTGACCGCGGTGACGCTGACCTCGCTCGTCGTGGAGGGCAGCACGTAGGCACTCGCGACCGACCGAACCGCCTGTCGATCATGGAGGGATGGAACTACATCTGTCTGAGTCAAGGGGGCAGTGAGTCCCCTTGACCAGCTCGCCGTGGCCCGGCACGTCGGCGGCGAGGAGCCAGCGGAAGTGCGGGTCACTCCATCCCCGGGCTCGTGCTGCCCGCGGATGCGTGGCACTTCTTCCACTTCCGTCCGGACCCGCAGGTGCAGGGCTCGTTGCGGCCGCGGGCGGCGTCGTCGCGGGCGTAGAGGGACATCAGCTCAGCCGGCGCACGCTTCTGCCGCAGCAGCTGGGTCATGGCTTGCATCGGCTTGCGGACGTGGTGGAAGAAGTCCTGGTACCCGGGGCACAGGTAGTGCTGTCCGGGCTCGCCGTACGGCGAGGTGGCGAACCGGTCCTTGGGGCACCCGCCGTTGCAGGCGAAGCGCACGTCGCACTCCCGGCAGGACTGCGTCAGGGTGTCGCGCTTGTCCTGACCGAACTCCTGCTGCTGCGGCGAGGAGACCAGCTCGAGCATGGTGCGCTCCCCGATGTTGCCCAGCAGGTGGGCGGGCTCGACGAAATGGTCGCACGAGTAGAGGTCCCCGTTGTGCTCCAGGGCGAGCTGCAGTCCGCAGGTCTCCGCGTGTATGCACATGCCGCCCCCCTCGCCGTACCAGGAGGCCAGGGCGGAGTCGAAGGCCTGGACGTAGACCTCCCCGATGTCATGGCGCACCCAGTCTTCGAAGGCCTCGATCATGAACCGGCCGTACTGCTGGGGCGTCACCGACCGGTGCGTGACCAGCGATCCGTCCTGGACGTACAGCGGGCGGCCGTGCACCCCGCTCCCCCAGCCCTGGTCGGCGATCTCCAGGGTCTCGGGGGTGGCGCGCTCGATGATCGGGATGAACTGGATGAAGGTCGCGCCGAGCTCGTCGCGCAGGTATCGGTAGACCTCGCCACCGTGGTCGCCGTTGACGGCATGGATGGTGGTCAGCACGTTCCAGTCCACCTCGTGCTTCCTGAGCACGTCGAGACCTCTCAGCACCCGGTGCGACGTCGGCTTGCCGCCCTTGTCGACCCGGTAGGCGTCGTGCATGGCTGGCGGCCCATCGATGGAGATGCCGACGAGGAAGTCGTTCTCCTTCAAGAACACGCCCCACTCATCGGTGAGCAGGGTGCCGTTGGTCTGCAACGTGTTGAGGATCTGCTGACCCGGCTGCCGGTACCTCGCCTGCAGCTCGACTGCCCGGCGGAAGAAGTCCAGGCCCATCATGGTGGGCTCGCCGCCCTGCCAGGCCATCACCACCTCGGGCATGCCGGCATGGGCCGCCAGCAGCTGCCTGATGTAGTTCTCCTGCAGCTCCTCGGCCATCCGGAAGCGGCTGCCCGGGTAGAGCATCTCCTTGGACAGGAAGAAGCAGTACTCGCAGTCCAGGTTGCACACCGCGCCTGTCGGCTTGACCATCACATGGAATGCCGAGGACGCACCCGGCATGGTCAGGCTGGGACTCCGTGTGCTGATTTCCTGAGTCATCTGTTCCTCGTATCGGTAGCAGCGACGGGGCCGTCCACCCGACGGAAGGGCGAGGATCTGCAGGTAGCGGCCCCCGTCGTGGCGCGGCTGCTGCAGCGGAAGGCGGGCGGCGTCGGAGATCGGCACTCCCATCTCGGTGGCCAGATGGGCGCACCCCCGCTGGTGGGCGTTACTGGCGGGCCATCGCCGCGCGCATCTCGCTCTCGCTGTCGGTGATGAGCTCCCCGGACACGTCGACGGTCACCGAGTGCAGGGTGCCGGTGAACCGGTACGGGGACGGGTAGTCCGGGGTCACCGGTGAGCCGGGGTTGGCCCCGCACGTGAGGGCGCCTGGATTGATCAGGAACGGTGTCGTCTCCGGCGCCTCGGCCTCCGCGGCCAGCGAACCGTCGACGTAGAGCTGGAGCCGGCCGGGGGTCCCCTTTCCGTGCGCCAGATCGGGTTCGCCGGTGGGCTCGAACTCGAAGCGCAGCTCGTGCGGGCCAGGCTCGAGGGGGTCGGCAGTGGACACCTTGTGCAGGCTGCGTCCGACGTAGTTGTGCACGTAGTGCAGGCGCTGGTCCCGGAGGAACAGCGAGTAGCCACCAGCGGCAGCCCCTTGGCACAGGAGCACGCCCTCGGCACCAGCGTCGGGGATCTCCACGCTGGCCGTGATGCTGTGGGGCCGGTTGAGCACGCGTGGCGCCGCGAAGAACGGGATCGACTGGGTGTCCGGCTGGTACACGTAGCGATCGCGCGGTACGGCGACCAGCGGCTTCTCGACGGCGACGCGGGCGACCCCGCTGCCGTCGACCGGCAGGACGTCGTACTTGCCGGCCTCGGCGTACCACAGACCGATCAGTGCGATGAGCTTGTCGCGGTGCTCGCCCGCGATGTCGTGGGTCTCCGCGAAGTCCTCGGCGACGTGGTAGAGCTCCCACCCGGTGGCGTCGAGCTCGGTGAGCCTGTCGGCTGAGATCGGTTGCCCGAAGCCGGCACCCGCCTCTGTGAACGAAGGTCCCGGCCACGGGCACACCGCGCGCCAGCCGTCGTGGTAGATGGAGCGGTGGCCGAGCATCTCGAAGTACTGCGTGCGGTGCTTGCTGAGCGCGTTGGCGTCGTCCAGGGCCTCGGCGAAGCTGACCCCGTGGATCGGGGACTGGGTGACCCCGCGTACGGAGGATGGTGGCTCGATCCCGAGCAGGTCGAGGACGGTGGGCACCATGTCGATGATGTGGGCGTACTGGGTGCGCACCTCACCGCGAGTCTTGATCCCCGCCGGCCAGGACACGATGAACGGATCGGACGAGCCACCGCGGTAGGTCTCGCGCTTCCACCGCCGGAACGGAGTGTTCCCGGCATGGGTCCAGCCCCACGGGTAGTGGTTGAAGTGGTTGGGCCCACCGATCTCGTCGATCTGCGCCAGGCTGTCCTCCAAGGGCTCCTGGGCGTTGTTGAAGAACTGCGCCTCGTTGGTGGTTCCGGTCGGCCCGCCCTCGGCGCTCGCGCCGTTGTCGGAGACCACCATGACGATGGTGTTGTCGAGCACCCCCTGGGCACGCAGGAAGGCCAGCAGCCGGCCCAGGTGGTGGTCGGTGTGGCTGAGGAAACCGGCGAAGACCTCCATCATCCGGCTGTACAACCGCCGGGCTTCTGCAGGCTGGGCGTCCCAGTCAGGTACGTCGGGGTCCTGCCGGGACAGCACGGTCCCGGCGGGGACGACCCCCAGCTCCTGCTGCTTGGCGAAGACCCGCTGGCGATAGGCCTCCCACCCGTCGTCGAACTTGCCCGCGTACCGGTCTGCCCACTCCTTCGGGGCGTGGTGGGGCGCGTGCGTCGCCCCGAAACAGAGGTGGAGGTAGAACGGCTTGTCCGGATCGACCTGGCGCGCGTCGGCGATGAACTGGATCGACTTGTCCACCAGGTCCTCGGTCAGGTGGTAGCCCTCCTCCGGCGTTGCCGGCGGCTCCACCTGATGGTTGTCGTAGACCAGGTCGGGATACCACTGGCTGGTGTCGCCGCCGAGGAAGCCGTAGAAACGTTCGAACCCGCGGGCCAGCGGCCACCGGTCGTAGGGCCCGGCGGCGGTCTCCTGGTTGCTCGGCGTCAGGTGCCACTTGCCGATCATGAAGGTGTTGAAGCCCTGGCCGAGCAGCATCTCCGAGAGCATGCCGTTCTCGAACGGGATGACCCCGTTGTAGCCGGGATAACCGGTCGCGAACTCGGTGATGCAGGCCATGGCGTTGCTGTGGTGGTTGCGCCCCGTCAGGATGCACGAGCGGCTCGGCGAGCACAACGCCGTCGTGTGCATGTTGTTGAACCGCAGCCCGTCGGCAGCGAGTGCGTCGAACGTCGGGGTCTCGATCGGGCTGCCGTAGCACCCGAGATGTCCGAAGCCGGTGTCATCGAGCACGACCATCAGAACGTTCGGCGTGCCCGGCGCAGCGCGCGTGGGTCTCGGCCAGGCCGGCGTCGACTCGTCCGTCGTCCGGCCGATCGTGCCAGGGAACCTCGCGCCCGGCTCGTACTCGGTCAAGGCCATGCCCACCACCCACTTCAGAGAAGACGTCACCCCATTACCTCGCTGCCCTGCGCTGGCCACCTCACTCAGAAGGGATGGTCCGCAGCGACATCGATGCCATGGGACCGGTGGACTACCTGGTCCTCGAGTTCCCGGCCGAGGACCAGAACTTCACGGGTGAGGCGGCAGCTGAGCTGGCCCGGCTCTGCGAGAACGGGACCATCCGGGTCCTCGACATCCTGACCCACCGGGAACCGGGACGGGTCGGTCGACGCGCTCGAGAGCGACGACATCGCGGAGATCCTCACCGAGCCGCACGCCGCGCCGGCCGCCGGTCCCGCACCCGACGGCGCGGTCACTGCCGTGCTGGCACCAACCGCCGGGAGCACCAGAGGCCCTTCCCGGATCACTCCGAAAGGGCCTCTGAGCTTCTATCTCTTACTTGTAGCGGGGGCAGGATTCGAACCTGCGACCTCTGGACCTACGGCGTGCGAGCTTTCCCGATCTGACATCTTTGACCGCTCTTGCCGACGTGTGTCTGGACCTGCGCAGACGCGAACGACCAGAGGACTGGTCCCCCGATCAACGTGACTTTGTCTGCTCGGACTTGACGGCTTGCGCTGGCGTTCTCGGGGAGTAAACGCGACACGACTCAAATCGAAATCGCCCCTCGCATGACGAACCCCCTGAACTGGCTTCGTCCAGAGGCGTGCCGCGTTGTTTCAAGCCGCCTCCTGGGTTGGCAGACGACCGATCGTCTGTCGCCATGGAGACCCGATCGTAGTACTGAACCCGACGCTGCCTATTCCGTCACTACGACCCTGCGGCCTGACTTCGCGAAGCCAATCGTCGGGAACACCCGAATCTCGCCGCGACCCGCGCGGTCGCCCCGCTCAACTATCGGTCATTGGCGATAGGCGTCTCGACGGTGGACCACCGAGACGACCTCGATGACGAGGCGACGTTCGAGGATCCGGTAGAGGACGCGGTACTCGCCTCGCCGTGCTGACCACAGGGGCGCCAATGGTTCGCGTAAGGGCTTGCCGACACGGTGGGGATCGGTGCGCAGCGGGCCAGCAATGAACTCGAAGGCGGCCGCAGCGACCGCTTCGGGCAACAGCTCCTCGAGGGCTCGTCTTGCGCTCCGGGTCAGGACGACGTCGTAGCCGCCGTCCTCGCCCGGGTCCGTACTCAAGACTGGATGCGCCCGCGCCGCAGCATCGCCGAGCGGACCTCATCTAGGGGCGAGGTGAGCCCGGCGTCGAGGTCATCGAGCCCCTCCTTCAGGGCCTGCACCTCCTCGGCGCGGCTGAGGACGTCGACGGTCTCCAGCAGGGCGTCGTAGTCCTCAGCGCTGAGCACCACGACGGCCCGGTCACCGTTGCGGGTGACCTCGAACCGCTCGTGGGTCGTCACCGCGGACTCCACGAGCTTGGACAGGTTCGCTCGGGCATCAGCCAGCGAGAGTGTCGTCATGTACAGAATTCTAGCGCGGCCAGTGTCTTGTGTCAGTAGACGATCCCTTTGCGGTCTCAGCGGTCTTCGAGGTGCTTGTCGTTGCTCAGATCGCCTGTCGCAGGCGAAGGTCGCGGTCCCCGTTCGGTGAAGCCTTGGCCGAGGAGGTACAGGCCGAGGACGATCTCGAAGAGGGCATTGTCCGAGCCGTTGAACGCGACGAGACCGATGCCACCGGCCCCGGCTCGGCATCGCCTACATCGGCAGACCCGGCACCGCCTAGAAACCAGGGGGCGCCTGCAGCCATCAGCCGTCCCACCGTCCCGTAAGCCAAACCTCTGACGCCAACGGCGCTCATCATCAGCCGCGTGAGCATCCGGACGTCCCGATGGACCTGTCCGGAGGCGGTCGCCGGGACCGGGGCCTTCTGCGGTGCCGACAGCAGTCCGAAGGGCTGGAGGCAAGGCTCGCGGCGACGGCCCCGAATCCAGCGCGTGCCGCAGAGCAGCAACGCTCTCACATGGCATGCCGAGGAATTTGAACCAGCGACACGCGGTCGCAACGGATGAGTCGCCGCACCACTCGTGGTGCTAGCCGCGACTGGGATGCCAGCGCACGAACCAGGTCTCAGGTCGGTCGTCGGGGAGCAGAGCGCGACACAGGTCGAAATGATTCAAGAAAGCAAGTGGCCCCTGATCTGCGTTTCCGCAGGTCAGGGGCCACTTTTGTTGTAGCGGGGGCAGGATTTGAACCTGCGACCTCTGGGTTATGAGCCCAGCGAGCTACCGAGCTGCTCCACCCCGCGTCGGTGGGTCAACCGTCACACACGACGCCCACCGCGCACAATTCGAGACCGAGCGACGTCTCCGGGTGCGGAGCGCTGACCTAGGGTCGAGACGTGGATGCCGCAGACGCTGACGTGCTGATGATCGGGTGCGGCGACCTCGGGTCGCGCATCGGCCTGCGCCTCGCCGAGCGGGGGCACCGCGTGCTGGCGCTGCGCCGCCGTGCCGAGCTGGTGCCGGCCCCGCTGCACGGGCTTTCGGTCGACCTGACGCAGGGGCCCCCCGACCTCCCCGCGCTCGACCTGCACCACCTGGTCGTCGCCCTGACCGCCCGGCCGCGCTCCGAGGACGCCTACCGCGCGACGTACGTGGACGGCATGCAGCGCGCGCTCGACGCCGTCGAGGCCGTCGGCCGGCTGCCGGAGCGCGCTGTCCTCATCTCCTCCACCGGCGTGCACGGCGACGTGCCCGACGGCACCCTCGTCGACGAGTCCCACGTCCCCTCCCCCGCCGACGGGCCGGCGCGGGTGCTGCTCGAGGCCGAGCAGCTCTTCGCCACCCGCGTGCCCGGCGGCACCGTGCTGCGCTGCTCCGGCCTGTACGGCGGGCAGCGGTCGCGGCTGGTCGACAAGGTCGCGGCCGGCGACGTCGACGACCCGGGCCGCTGGACCAACCGCATCCACCGCGACGACGCCGCCACGGCCGCGGTCCACCTGCTCACCCGTCCCGAGACGCCAGAGCCGGTCTACCTCGGCAACGACGACGAGCCCGCCCTCATGGGCCACGTGGCCGCCGAGATCGCCCGCCGGCTCGCTGTGGCCCCACCGCCACCCGTCGATCCCGAGCAGGTGCACGGCAAGCGGATCTCCAACACCCGGTTGCGCGCGACCGGGTGGGTGCCGGCCTACCCCACCTACCGCGAGGGCTACGCCGACCTGGAGCCCCGACCGCGCGCAGGCTGAGGGATCACGAGCGCCAGGAGGTCCACCAGGGCGCCGAGGTCACGCCGGCCGCGTCGTGCGGCCTCGTCGGCGAGCTGGTCGTGATGGTCTGACGGGCCGCGCGGCCGTCCCGGGCGGGAGGGACCTTCGGCACTGCCTCGACTCGTCGGGGGCTTCCTAGCGTGGGCACGGACCGGGGGTCCCCCACAGCGCTGGCGACGGAGTGTGGCGATGTTCAGCAGGAGCAGGGTCTTGCTCGGGCTGCTGCTGTTCAACGGCCTGAGCGCCACGGTCGGGGGGCTCGCGCTGATGGCGGACTGGATCCCCGAGCAGGAGTCCTGGGTCGTGGCCACCGACTTCCCCAGCGACTACTTCCCGGGCGTGGTGCTGATGGCGGTCGTCGGCGGCAGCTCCCTGCTCGCCGCCGCCGCGCGGGTCAAGCGCACCGACGGCTGGCAGCTCGCCAGCATCGTCGCCGGGACCATCATGGTGTTCTGGATCCTCGGGGAGGTCGCCTCGATCCGTGCCTTCCACTTCCTGCAGGTGGTCTACCTCGTGACCGGTGCGCTGGTCGTGGCCTGGACTCCTTCGCGCGAGAGGAGCACGGCTCCACCGCCTGACCGGGGGGAACAGGCACCTCCTCACCCGACCGCGGCACGAGGCTCGTGAGGCGGGGCCGATGACGCTGGCCGACCAGGTGCGACGCTCCGGCGAGGGGATCAGCCGCCGGACCCGACGCCTCTGCGCCGGCGTGGCCGCGCTCGTCGTCGTCTCGACCGTTCCCACGTTCTTCGTGGACGGCATCCTCAACGGGACACCGGTGATGAACGGCTCCGCGCGCGGCACGGCACTCGTCATGCTCACCCTGGCGCTACCTGTGCTCGTCGCCGGGCTGGCCACCTCGGCCCGGGGCTCGGTGTGGGGGCGCGTCGCTGTGATCGGCGCGCTCGGCTACCTCACCTACAACGCCACCCTGCTGGTGTACGCCACCCCGTTCAACCAGCTGTTCCTGGCCTACGTCGCCCTGCTCGGACTGTCGCTGTGGTCGCTCGTCAGCGCGCTGCTCGACCCCCGCCCGCTCGTCGTGGCGGACAGCAGGCTGCCCGCGCGGGGCATCGCCGGGTTCATCGTGGCCGTGGTCGCGCTCAACGCCCTGGCCTGGCTGCGGTCCGTCGTCCCCGCTCTGGGCGAGGACCCGCCCGGCTTCCTGGACGGGACCGGCCTCACCACCAACCCGATCTACGTCCAGGACCTGGCGGTGTGGCTGCCCGCCCTGGCGATCGTGGCCGTGCTGCTCTGGCGACGCCGACCATCCGGCGTCTTCCTCGCCGGCGCCGGCCTGGTCTTCTGGTTGCTCGAGGCCGTCGGTGTCGCAGTCGACCAGTGGTTCGGTCACCGTGCCGATCCCACGTCCGACGTGGCGAGCCAGGCCGGCGTCGTGCTGTTCGCCGTGCTCGCCACCGCGACCCTCCTCCCGCTGGCCCTCTGGCTGCGCTCGGTCCCGGCGCACCCTCCTGAGCGGGAGCGATCGTGAACCCCGCCCCGGACGAGGGGTCCGGCTCCACCGAGGTGCTGCTGCACTGGTTGCCGCTGGGCGCCGGAGGACATGTCGTGGCCTTCAACGGGCGGGTCTACGAGGCCGTCTGCGCTCGACGACAGCACCGACGCGCCGCCCCTCTCCTCCACGCGGCGTTGTCCCTGAGGCTCGGCGAGGACTCCTACGCCATCGAGATGGGCCCGGCGTGGGGGAACGCCGCCGCCCAGCGTGGTGTCGTGGTCGAGGGGCCGGTCGCCCTGCGCGTCCTGGGACGCTCGCGCCTGTTCCGCTACGAGGTGCGGGCCTGGCGCGACGGCTCGATCCCCGACCTGGACCTCGCCGTGGGTCGGCCCACGGTGATGAGCCGCGACCCGGCGCGGGCGAGGAACCTGCTGGCGCAGGTGCCCCAGGTGCCGCCACTGACCTGGGGACGCGACGAGCTCGGCCTGGGCGAGATGTGGAACTCGAACTCGATCATCGCCTGGCTGCTCCTGCGCAGCGGTCACGACCTGCGCTTCGTCCACCCGCCGGGGCGAGGTCGGGCACCGGGCTGGACCAGCGGGGTCGCACTGGCACTCTCGGTGGAGTCGCACCACCTGTCGGAGGGGTGAGACACGTGCGCAGCCTTCGCAGGGCGACATCCGGTGGCCGTGCCCGGCGCGCGGGACGCGCGCTGGTGGTGATGACGGCGCTGGCGCTGATCAGCGCCTCCGGAGCCGCAGCGGGCGCCGTCCCGATGAGCGAGGTGCAGGACGTCCTGGCTGAGCAGCTCGAGGACTCCGGGGTCGCGGGCGGCGCCGTCGCAGTCGTCTCCGACGCGGGCATCGAGGCCCGCGGGGCCGGAAGCGCCGGCGACGGGCGTCAGGTCGCGGCGGACACCCCTTTCGTGATCGGCTCCGCCTCCAAGTCGTTCACGGCGCTCGCGGTCATGCAGCTGGTCGACGCCGGCCGGGTCGACCTCGACGCGCCGGTGCGCGACTACGTCCCGGAGCTCGAGCTGGCCGACGACCAGCCGGTCGACGACATCACCGTGCGCCACCTCCTGCACCAGACCAGCGGCCTCGACGACCTCGCGGGCGGTCCGTTGCTGGCCTCGGCTGCGGACGGCAGCCCCGGGGAGGCGATAGCCGAGCTGAGGGACGCCGAGCTCGCCTCCGAGCCCGGCGCGACCTGGCGCTACGCCAACGCGAACTACGTGCTGGCCGGACTGGTAGTGGAGCGCGCTTCGGGCACGCCCTACGCCGACTACGTGCAGCGCGAGATCCTCTCCCCACTCGCCATGACGCACAGCTCCGCGAGCGCCGACCCCGTCGGCGACGACCTGCTGGCCGACGGCCACCAGCCCTGGTTCGGCGTCCCGGTCGCGACCGAGCCGACCCGACGCGACGCGACGCTCGCCGCGGGATACCTGATCTCGACGGCCGAGGACCTCGGCCGCTACCTCTCGCTGTACCTGTCTGGAGGCCTCGGCCCCGACGGCACCCGCATCGTCTCGGCCGAAGGCGTACGGACCCTGCTCACGCCGGGGCCGGAGGCACGCCTGGGACCGTGGGCGCAGGGCCAGGACTCCCGCTATGCGATGGGCTGGTTCGTCGGCGGGCCCTGGGGCGAGGACGCCGTCCTCCACCCGGGCAACACACCCGACACCACCACCATGCTGACCCTGTTCCCGCAGCGGGACATGGCAGTGGCGGTCGTGGTCAGCTCCGGCAACGAGCTCCCGGTGCCGGGCAACCCCTTCATCGCCGACCGGGTCACCCGCAACGTGGTGCACGCCGCCCTCGGCCAGCCCGTCCTGGAGCTGCCGTCGATGTGGCGCTTCTACCTCGCCTTCGACCTGGTCGCCCTCCTCCTGCTCGGCGGCGCCGCCTGGGGGCTGCGGCGTTCGGTGGGGGCGTCCGAGCCGCCGTCCTCGTCGAGACGTCGCGCGCGCGGCTGGGCCGGGGTCCTGGTCCGGGCCCTGGGGGCCGGCCTCGCTGGTCGGCGTCCCGGCCCAGGGGTCCGGGTGGGGCGCCCTGTGGACCTGGGCGCCCGACCTCGCCGTCGTCATGGCCGCCCTGGCCCTGCTGCTGGCCGCTGCCGCGACCCTCAGGGCCGTCCGGCTGGTCCGGTCCCGACCTGGCACAGGGACCGCTGGTCCCACCACCGAAGGAGAACACCACCATGTACCCGATCGAGATCGAGCACCTGACCAAACGCTACGGCCGTGAGGTGGTCGTCGACGACCTCACCTTCACCGTCACCCCCGGGCGCGTCACCGGCTTCCTGGGGCCCAACGGCGCCGGCAAGTCGACCACCATGAAGATCCTGCTGGGCCTGGCCTCCGCCGACAGCGGTCACGCCCACATCGGCGGCACCCGGTACCGGAACCTGGAGGAACCTGCCCGCGCCGTGGGAGTGGTGCTCGAGCCGAACGCCTTCCACCCCGGACGCAGCGGTCGCAACCACCTCAGGATCCTCGCCGACGGCGCGGGCATCCCGGCTGCACGGGTGGAGGCCCTGCTGGAGACGATCGGCCTGACCCACGCCGCCGACCGCCACGTGGGTGGGTACTCCCTCGGCATGCGACAGCGACTCGGCATCGCGGCCGCGCTGCTCGGCGATCCGCCGGTGCTCGTGCTCGACGAGCCCGGCAACGGGCTGGACCCGCAAGGCATCCGCTGGCTGCGTGACCTGCTGCGGGAGCGTGCCGCGGCCGGCGGCACGGTCTTCGTCTCCAGCCACCTGCTCACCGAGGTCGAGCACCTGGCCGACGAGGTCGTCGTCCTGCGCCAGGGCCGGCTCGTCGCCACCGGCGCACTGGCCACCCTGCAGAAGGCAGGCACGTCGGTGCGCACACCGCTGCCCGACCAGCTCACCGCGATCCTGAGAGCGGCCGGTGCCACGGTGCACACCGGCAGCGAGGGCGAGCTCGTCGTCCGGGGAGCCACGATCTCCGACATCGGCGATCGGGCCTGCGCCGCGACGATCCCGCTGCACGAGCTGACCCCCCAGGCCGGCTCGCTCGAGGAGCTCTTCCTCGACTGGACGAGCAACGACGGCACCGGAGCCCACGGCGAGACCGCCGAGGTGGACGAGAACCCGAGGAAGGCAGTACCGCTATGACCTGGCTACGTCTCGTGCGGGCAGAGATCCGCAAGCTCACCACCACGAAGCTGCCCTGGGGGTTCCTCGCGGTCCTCGTCCTGATCGCCGGTCTCGACGCGGCCGTCGTCGCGTTCGGCACCGACATGGACGGCAGCAAGGCGTTCGTGGCCACCGCCGCCGACCAGCAGTCCCTGATGGCCTTCGGGTTCAACGCCATGCTGGGCACCGCGTTGTTCGGCGCCATCGCCGTGGCTCGCGAGTACGGACACTCCACCGTCGTGCCGACCTTCCTGACCTCCCCGAAGCGCTCCCGAGCGGTCCTCGCCCAGCTGACCGCGGTCCTGCTGGGTGGCGCGGCACTGGCGCTCATCGGTCAGGTCCTCGTCGTCACCGGCGTCGCGCTGGCGCTGCCGAGCACCGACTACAACTTCCTGGTCTCGGCCGGAGACCTCGCTCGACTGCTCGCGGCATCGACCCTGGCCGGGATGATCGGTGCCGTCCTGGGCGCCGGGCTCGGTGCCCTCATCCGCAACCTGGGTGGCGCGGTCACCGTCGTCATCCTGGCGCTCTTCGTGATCCCTCCGCTGGCCGTCCAGCTCGTCAGTGACGCTGCGTCCTGGATCCCGCCGACGCTCTTCGCCGTGATCTCCGGGGTCAGCACCGAGGTCAGCCTGGGCGCTGCCGTGCTGGCGGTCGTCGCCTGGGGACTGGTCCCGGCGGCCGCCGGCCTCGTGGCGGTCCAGAGACGAGACGTCGTCTGAGGACGACGACAGGTGGGCGGCCGTCGGCGGAGCGCTTGCGCAGCCCTTGTCACCGCCGCGGCAGGGCGGGTCCGGCGCGACGTCGACGCGGTCACCGTCCTCGGGCTCGCCATCGGCGCCGCCCTCGTCGCCGTGCTCGTGCGCGGGCCCGAGGGGCTCGACGAGGCGTGGGTCGACCGCACGACCGCACCCCACTTGCACGGCATCAGGCCCGCTGCGGGAGGTCCTGCAGCGCGCTGAGGTCGCCGGCCTGCTCCCGGGTGATCACGCTGAGGCTGCCGTCGCTCTCCAGCACCACCGCGGCGACCATGGCGACGTCACCGGCCCCGCTCCCCCGGATCGCCTGCCTCACCTCGGCCGCGGTGAGGCGGGCGTCGCGCAGGGCGTGCTCGACCATCTTCCCGTCGCGCAGCAGCAGCGTGGGCCCGGCGGTCACCGCGGAGCGCACCACCGGCAGCCGCGAGGTGACCACCGCGACGAGCAGCTGCAGCAGTGCCAGCACCGCCAGCGCCACCACGCCCTCCGCCCACGACACGTCCTTGCTCAGGAAGATCGTCGCCAGGGTCGAGCCCAGGGCCACGGTGACGACGAGGTCGAAGGCGTTGAGCTTCGAGAGCGTCCGCTTGCCCGAGGTGCGCAGCACCAGCACCAGGGCGGCGTACGACGCGGGGCCCACCAGGAGCACCCGCCAGATGTCGGACCAGGTGTCGAACCACATGGCCCCTGTCTACCGGTCCCTACAGTGGCATGGGCAGGCGGTCGCCGTGGCGAGGAGGAAGTCGTGGACCAGGAACTGTTCCCCCGCACCATGCGCGCAGCGGTGCTGACCCGGCACGGCGGCCCCGAGGCCGTCGAGCTGCGGGAGGTCCCGACCCCCGAGCCGGGCGCCGGCGAGGTGCTGGTGCGCGTGGGCGCCGCCGGGCTCAACAACACCGACCTGTGGACCCGCGAGGGCGCCTACGGCAGCAGCGCCGAGGAGCCCGAGGCCCGCTCGGGCTGGCGCGGACCGATCGACTTCCCCCGCATCCAGGGCGGCGACGTGGCCGGCGAGGTCGTCGCCGCCGGGCCGGGAGCGCCCGACGACCTGGTCGGGCGCCGGGTGCTGGTCGACCCCGCGATGCGCTACGACCACGACGGGCCCGACGCGCACCCGACGCACATCATGGGCAGCGAGGGCGACGGCGGGTTCGCCGAGCTCGTGGTCGTCGACGCCGCGCGAGCCCACGTCGTCGACGACTCCCCGCTGAGCGACGTCGAGCTGGCCGCGCTGCCCATCGCCTACGGCACCGCCCTGGGCATGCTCGAGCGCGGTCACGCAGCGAGCGGCGACACGGTGGTGGTCACCGGCTCCTCCGGCGGCGTGGGCCTGGCGGCCGTGCAGCTCGCCGCGGCCCGGGGCGCCCGCGTGGTGGCGGTGACCAGCGGCGTGCACGCCGGGGCGGTGCGGGCCGCCGGCGCCTGGGCCACCGTCGACCGCACCGAGGGCGATCTGCTCGGGGCCCTGTCCCTGGCCTGTCCCGAGGGCATCGACGTGGTCGTCGACGTGGTCGCCGGCCCCTTCGTCGCCCAGGCCCTGGGGCTGCTGCGCGACGGTGGACGCTGGGTGGTGGCCGGAGCGCTCGGCGGTCACCTGGTCGAGCTCGACGTACGCCGCCTCTACCTGGCCAATCTCGCCCTGGTCGGCTCGACCATGCACACCCCCGCCCACTTCGAGACGCTGGTCGCCCTGGCCCGTCGCGGCGAGGTGCGCCCGGTCGTGGCCCGCGCCTACGACCTGGCCGACCTCGCCGCCGCGCACGCCGACCTGGAGGGCCGAGGCCTCGTCGGCAAGCTCGTCGTCACACCCTGAGGCCCGGCTGGCGCTGCGCGGCGAGGCACGCGCCGCAGAGGGCCGCGAGCAGCGTCGCGGCGCCCATCCGGCGCTCCAGCGGGTGCGGCGAGGTCACGTTGGCGACCGTGTTGAGCGCCATCAGGCCCGCGATCGTCCCCACCGCGCTGCGCGGGCCGGGCGAGCCGGCCCGGGCGAGCACCCCCGCCATGGCGACCAGCAGCCCGCCCTGCCCCAGGGCGGCCCAGCGGTAGGGGGTGGTGAGCACCCCGTCGGTGGTGGGCGCCCGGCCGCCGAGCACCGCGTCGCCGTACGGCGCGCCACGCCACAGCGCGACCTGGAAGCCGGCCGCAGCGAGCAGCGGCAGCGCGCCCACGAGGCCCAGCGTGCGTCGGGCTCGTGGCGAGAGGGTGGTGGCTCGGGCGATGGTGCGCATCAGGTGCCTCCTGGTTCGTGTGGAGCGATGGTCTCAGGACCGGGGGCGCAGCAGCGCCAGCCCGAGCCAGGTGAACCAGACGATGAAGCCCAGCCCGAAGACCGACGTGGCGACCTCGGAGGCGGCCGGCACGACCGTTGCCGCGCCGACGGCCGCGAGACCGAGCGCGAGCCCTCCGAGCCCGGCCGAGAGCGCCCGGGTCCGCAGCACGGCGTACCCGACCACGCCCGCCCAGAGCGCGCCGGCGACCTCGATGCCGCCGCCCAGCGCGTCCTGCACCACGCTGGTCGCGACCCAGGTGTCGAGCGCCAGCGCGGTGTCCTGCGCATGCAGCTCGACGGCTGCCTGCTGCGCGACGAGGGCCACGCTGCCGCTGGCCACGAGCATCCCCGACCAGACCAGTCCCAGGGCCGTGGACACCCGGGCGAGGGCGGGCGCCGGGGACAGGCGTGCGCCGACGCCCAGCGAGACCAGCACCATCGCGGCGCCGCCGAGCAGGTAGAGGACCAGGTACCACCCCGCCAGCGCGGCATGGTGCTCGAGCAGGAAGGCCAGCGAGCCCTCGGGGTCGTCGACAGGCGACACGAGGCCGCGGGGCACGAAGTAGGCGGCCATCGCGAGGAAGCCCAGCACGTAGGTGCCGGCGACGAGCTGCGCGGCGATGCCGCCGGTGCGCGCCAGTGCGTACGACGTGGGGGTGGGGCGGGGCGCGGAGCCCGTCGTGGTGGGTGCGTCAGCAGCGGTGTCGGTGATGGTGTCGGTGTGTCGTCTCATGCCTCCACCGTCGCTGCAACCGGGGCGGCGGCGCATCGGAGCGGGGGCCGGAACCGGGTCGTCCTCGAGGCCGGTCCCGCTCGGCCGAAAGTCCCATCCGCCCTTTGACGCGCCGGGCCTACCCTGGTCGGGTGACCAGGAGCCCGCTGCGCGCGCTGTGGGACGAGCCGCGGGCCGAGCCGCCGCCGGGGACGCCCTGGTGGGACCGGGCCCTGGTTGCCGGGCTCGTCCCGCTGACCGTGCTCGAGGCCGCCCTGCGTGCCGACGTCGTGTGGCCGCTCTGGCACGGGACGTGGGCGCTGGTGTGCGTGGCCGCCCTGCTGTGGCGCTCCCACCGGCCGCTGGCGATGGTGGTCGTGTCCTTCGGCGCCCAGAGCGCCGCCGGCGTCGTGCCCGCGCTGGCCGGGGAGCCCAACAGCGTGCTCGACGTGACCGCCGTCGTGCTGCTGGTCGCCTACTCGCTGGGCCGCTGGGCCAGCGGACGCGGCGTGCTGGTCGGGAGCGGCTTCCTGCTGGCGCTGCACCTGCTCCGCGAACCGCTCTACGACGCCACCGGGACCTCGATGCTGCTCGGGGTCGCGGCGCTGATGCTGCCGGTGGCCCTGGGTGCGGTGATGCGACTGTGGACCACCGCGCAGGTGCGCGCCCGCGAGGAGGTCCGGCTCCGCGAGCGCGAGCAGCTGGCCCGCGACCTGCACGACACCGTCGCGCACCACGTCACCGGCATCCTGATGCACGCCCGGGCCGCCCAGGTGCGGGCCCGGACCGACCCCGGCGCGGCTGCCGCGGCGGTCGACGGCGTGGAGGAGGCGGCGTCACGGGCGCTGGAGGACATGCGGTCGATGGTGGCCGTGCTGCGCGACGACAGGGCGGTCGGCCCCGGCCGCTCCCCCGCCCACGGCGTCGCCGACATCTCGCACCTGGCCCGCGACGAGGGTCCGGGACCGCGCGTGGTCGTCGAGACCTCCGGCGACCTCGAACGGTTGCCGTCCCCCGTCGGCTCCGCGCTGTTCCGCGCCACGCAGGAGGCCGTGACCAACGCCCGGCGGCACGCAGTGGGCGCCACCCTGGTGGCGGTCCACCTCGGCCGCGACCACGACGTGGTGCGGCTGCGGGTCCACGACGACGGTCGCGCTCCCGGTGTCGGACGCGTGCGCCGCCACCAGACGGCGTACGGCCTGGCCGGGATGCGCGAGCGGTTCTCGCTGCTCGGCGGCGCCGTGCACGCCGGTCCCGACCCCGATGGTGGCTGGACCGTCGAGGCCACCGTCCCGGCGAGCGCCACCGGCGCGGAGGCGCACCCGTGACGGCGCCGGGGCAGGTGCCGGTGCGGGTGCTGGTGGCCGACGACCAGGACATGGTCCGCGTCGGTCTCTCGACGATCCTCGACGCCGAGCCGTCGATCGAGGTGGTCGGCCAGGCCCGCGACGGGCTGGAGGCGGTCACGCTCGTCGCAGAGTTGCGCCCCGACGTGTGCCTCTTCGACATCCGGATGCCGCACCTCGACGGCATCGAGGCCACCCGCCGCGTGGCCGGGCCCGACGTCGCCGACCCGGTCCCGGTCATCGTGGTCACCACCTTCGATGAGGACGAGCACGTCTACGACGCACTGCGCGCCGGGGCCCGCGGCTTCCTGCTCAAGGACGCCGACCCCGAGCTGCTGTACCGCGCCGTGCTGGCTGCCGCGCAGGGCGAGGCGCTCATCGCCCCCGCCGTGACCGCCCGTCTGCTGGCCACCTTCGCCTCGTCGCGGTCCGGCACGGTGCGCGAGCCGGTCGACCCGCTGACACCCCGCGAGGAGGCGGTCCTCGACCTGGTCGCCGCCGGCCGGACCAACGCCGAGGTCGCCGACGACCTGTTCCTCTCGCTGAGCACCGTCAAGACCCACATCGGCGCGTTGATGACCAAGCTGTCGGCACGCAACCGCGTGGAGCTGGTGATCTGGGCCTTCGAGAGCGGCCGGGTCGACCCTGGGCGCCGACGCCACTGATGGTCGGCACCCGGAAGCCACACCCTGCAGAACGGACGAGGCCCGGACCTGTCGGTCCGGGCCTCGTCCTCTGTGTAGCGGGGGCAGGATTTGAACCTGCGACCTCTGGGTTATGAGCCCAGCGAGCTACCGAGCTGCTCCACCCCGCGTCGGTGTTCACCAACTTACACAAGCCCCCGGGGCGCCTCCAAATCGGATGCGCCCCGGGGTCCGTGAGGTGGGTCTCAGCCCCCGTCGCCGGTGTCGGTGTCGGTGCCCGGGTCGACCCCGGCCCCGCCGTCGGTACTGCCGTTGGAGCTGTCGTCGATGTCGTCACCGGCGCCGGTCAGGTCCAGCGCCTCGGCGATGGCCTCCTGGGCGATCGTCACCTGACGCTGGTACTCGCCCAGGTCACCGTCGGCGACCGCCTCGTCGGCGGCGTTGAAGGCGTCCTCGGCCTGCTGCAGCAGCCGGTCGATCTGCTCCTGCACCGTGCCGGTGGGAGCCTCGCCGCCGGTGTTCCCACCGTCGCCGTTGCCACCGTCACCGTTGTTGCCGTCGCCGCCGCCACCGTTGCCGCCGGTCTGCTCCGGGGTGACGCCCGAGGAGCGGATCAGGTCCTCCAGCGAGTCGCGCAGCGTCGAGCCGATCCCGATGTTGTCGCCGTACTTGGTCAGCACGTAGCGCAGGATCGGGAAGCTGGCGTCGGAGAGCTCACGCAGGGCGTAGACCGGCTGCACGTACATCAGCCCGTCGTTGACCGGCAGCGTCAGCAGGTTGCCTCGCACCGGACGCGCGCCCGAGCGGTTGAACTGCGCCAGCAGGTCGGCCACGTCGGGGTCGGAGGCGAACTGGTTGGCCACCAGCGCCGGGCCCGGCGTCTGCTCGTTGGGCAGCTCGAGCACCCGCATGTCGCCGTACCCCTCCTCGTCGGTGGCGTCGGAGTTGACCGAGACGAAGGAGGCGAGGTTGTTCTTGCGGAAGGGCACGTAGACCGAGGTCAGCGAGAAGTCCTCCTCGTCGCCCTCGACACCGGGGTTGTCGACGAAGAGCCGGTACGGCGGCTGGAACGTGCCGCTCACGTCGGGGTCCTCGGGCACCTCCCAGCGGTTGTTGCCCTGGTACCAGTCACCGGGGTCGGTGACGTGGTAGCGCGCGAACTGGTAGCGCTGCACCTTGAAGAGGTCCTCGGGGTAGCGCAGGTGGCGCAGCAGGTCCTCGGAGATCTCCTCGCGGGGCTCGACGGTGCCGGGGAAGGCACCCTTCCAGGCCTGCAGGATCGGGTCCTCGGTGTCCCACTCGTAGAGGGTCACCGAGCCGTCGTAGGCATCGACGGTGGCCTTCACCGCGTTGCGCATGTAGTTGATCTCGTCGGTCGGCAGCGTCTGCAGGCCCGTGGTCTCCGGCGCCAGCGCGTCGTCGGTCATCTCGTCGAACGACTCGCGCTCGGCCAGCGGGTAGCGGTCGGTGACCGTGTACCCGTCGAGGATCCACACGATCCGTCCGTCCACGACGGCCGGGTAGGGGTCGGAGTCGACGGTCAGCCAGGGGGCCACCTTCTCGACCCGCAGGGCCGGCTGGCGGTCGTAGAGCACCCGCGAGTTCTCGTTGACCCGCTCCGAGAGCAGGAAGTTCGGCTCACCGAACTTGATCGCGAACATCAGCTGGTTGAAGACGCCCCCGACACCGGCGTCGCCGTCACCCTCGAAGGTCGTCGTCGTGTCGTCGACCTCTGCGCCGGCGGCCGGGAGGTTCAGCTCCACCGCGGGGGCGTCCTCCGACGGCTTGCCGACCACCGAGTAGTCCGGGCTCTGCTCGCCGTAGTAGACCCGCTGCTCGAAGCCGCCGGTCGCGTCGGCGAGGTCCTGCTCGCCGGCGTTGGTGCCCTGTGCCCACTCGATGCCCACGTCGCCCGCGCCGGCGGTCTCGGTGTCGATCTGGGCCGCGTCCTCGCGGTCGCGCTGGTTGGCGTACGCCGCGATGATGCCGTTGCCGTGGGTGTAGACGGTGTGCAGGTTCGACCAGGTCTGGTCGGGCACGCCCTCGGGGTTGAGCTCACGCACGCCGAGCACCAGCGCCCGGTCGACGCCGTCGATCTCGTAGCGGTCCACGTCGAGCACGTCGGCCACCGAGTAGTAGGCGCGCACCTGCTGGGTCTGCTCGAAGGCCGGGCGGACGACCTGCGGGTCGACCAGCGGGACCGACTTGGTCTGGTTGTCGAGCGAGGCCAAGGACGAGCCGATCTGGGTGTCGGGCGTGTAGCCCTCCACCTCCACGTCGGTCAGGTCGTACGCCGCTCTGGTCGCCTCGATGTTGCGCTCGATGTAGGGCCGCTCCCGGTCGGGCTCGGAGGGGTTGACCTGGAACTGCTGGACGATGCCGGGCCAGATGGCGCCGAGCAGGATCGCCGACAGCGCCAGCAGCGCGATGCCGACCGAGGGCAGCATCCAGGTGCGGCGCCACACGTTGAGGAAGAACAGCACCGCGCAGATGATCGAGATGCCCAGCAGGATGTTCTTGGCCGGCAGCACCGCGTTGTCGTCGGTGTAGGTGATGCCGGTGATCAGCGCCCCGGACTGGCTGACCAGGTCGAAGCGGTCGAGCCAGTAGTCGGCACCCTTGGCCAGCACGAACAGGCCCAGCAGCAGCGAGAGCTGCGCCTGCGCGGCCCCGGTCAACCGCTCGCCCGGCGTCTGGAGCGAGATGCCGCCGTACAGGTAGTGGGTCAGCGCCGCGGCCAGCAGCGAGACCACGAAGACGGCCATCGCGAAGTCGACCAGGAAGTGCAGCCAGGGCAGGTCGAAGACGAAGAAGCCGATGTCGCGACCGAACTGGGCGTCCTCGGTGCCGAAGTCGTTGCCGTTGCGCCACAGCAGGTAGGTGCGCCACGCCCCGGCCCCCGAGGTGCCGGAGAAGAGCGCGAGCACCACGGCCACACCGAGCACCACCCAGCGCCGGATCGGCGTGATCGCGTCGCGATAGCGACCCATCCCGTTGGTGTCGCCCATCCCGGCGAAGACCGGGCGCAGCCGGTAGGCCAGCACCACGTTGAGCGCCACGACGGCCGCCATCACGGTGCCGAAGACCACGAACAGCGCGACCCGGGTCCACAGCATCGTGGAGAAGACCTCGCCGTAGCCTCCGGAGACGTACCAGAGCCGGTCGGTGTAGAAGCCCGAGAACGTCGTCAGCGCGAAGAAGAACGCGATGAGGACGCCGGCGGTGATCACCAGGGCGCGCGAGCGTCCGCTGGTCGCAGGGGCCTGGGGGGCGGCTGCCGGCGGCTCGGGGCCGAAGGTCTCGCTCACGGGTGGTGCCTCTCGTCGTTCATCTGGTGGTCCGTCACTGGTCGTCGGTCACTGGTCGTCGTCGGTGAGGGTGGCGTCGAGCAGCTCCAGGAGCGCCGGCACGAGCTCGGCGCCGCCGACCACCTTGGTGTCGTCGTCGTGGCTGCGGAAGCGCATGGCGCAGTAGCGCGAGCCCTCGCGGGTCACCCCGGCCACCATCCGCAGCTCCTGGCGGGCCGGGTGCTCGCGGGCGTACGCCGCCGCCTCGTCGGGGTCCTCGGGCAGCTCGTCGTCGGCCTCGGGCGGCAGCACCAGCCGCTCGACCACCGCGGCACACCCGGTGACCTCCGCGGGCCAGGCGATGGTCTCCAGCACCCGCTCGAGCTGCTGGGAGGGGTCGAGCTGGTCCTGCTCGACCGAGGTCAGCGACCCGCGCTCCGAGGAGGCGTCGAGGCCCATCGCTGCGGCCAGCTGGGGCTCGTGGGCGACCAGCTGGGCGGTGTCGACCAGCGCGAAGAGCCGAGCCGGCTGGTCCCAGCCGGCCTCGCTGGCGTGCTTCTCGATCTCCAGCACCGCTGCGGCCAGCGCCGGGTCGACATCGAGGTCGGCGAGCTGGTCGGCGGGCACGGGCACGTCGTCCACGGTGTGCGGGTCCACGGGGGTCTCGTCCTTCGGGTCGTCCATCAGTCCTCGCAGCTGGGGAGGTCGGCGTCGGGGTCGTCGGCCCAGGCCTGGACCGCGGCCAGCGCGCTCTCGAAGGTCTCGGCTCGCACCAGGCGGGGGCTGCCGTCGTCGACGCCCAGCGCCTGGTCGCAGTCGTCGGGCGGCACCAGGAACAGCTCGGCGCCGTCGCGCTCGGCGCCGGCGATCTTCTGCTGGACGCCGCCGATGGGGCCCACCGCCCCGTCGAGGTCGAGGGTGCCGGTGCCGGCGACCGTGCCGCCCCCGGTCAGCGAGCCCTCGGTGAGCGTGTCGTAGATGCCCAGCGCGAACATCAGCCCGGCGCTGGGCCCGCCGATGTTGGGGTCGATGCTGACCGAGACGTCGAAGGGGTAGCGGAAGCCCTGACCGGGCGTGAACCCGACGCGCTGCACGCCGTCCTCTGGGTCCTCCTCGGGGGTCAGCTCGATGTCACGCTTCGTGCCGTCGCGCTCGACCTGCAGGGTGACCGGCTCCCCCGCGGGCGTGTCGCGGATGGCCTCCACCAGCATCTGCGGCGACTCCACCGCCTCGCCGTCGATGCGCAGCACGACGTCGCGCACCTCGAGCTTGCCGTCGGCGGGGCTGTCGGGCACGACGTAGGCGACCTGCAGCGCCGACTCGACCTCGTAGTCGAGGGCCTCCAGCGCGTTCGCGATCGCGACGTCCTGCGAGGTCACCATCGACACCGCGCCCTGGCGCTCGTCCTCCTCGGCGGTGACGTCGTCGGGGTGCACGTAGTCGTAGGGCAGCACCGCCTCCTCGTCGTCGAACCACGCCCACATCAGCTCGGGCAGCGAGAGCCGCTTGCCCACCGGGCTGACGCTGACCGTGGTCAGGCGCAGCTCACCGGCGTCGCGGTAGGACTTCACGCCCCGCACCTGGATCGTCTCGGAGCCGTCGGGCTGGTCGAGCACGTCGACGGTCGGCCCGGGCTGGTAGGTGGCGTAGGGCAGGGAGGTGAACCAGGCCGCCACGAACAGCGCGAGCACCAACGGCGCCGCGACGAGGGCGGCGATCAGTCGCTGGCTCATGGTCACACCATCTCATCACCAGCCAAGAGCGCTGGTCAGGAGGCCTTGCGCGCCCGGGAGGGGCGTACGGCGATGCCGGTGCTGCGGTCGCGCTCGGGACGGGGTGCGGCGTAGCGCAGCGGCGTCTCGCGCGCCATCCCCTTGGCCAGACGCCGCACCATCACCTCGCGGTCGACCTCGCGGGGCTCACGCCCGGCCCAGCCGACCCAGCACATCGCACCGACCGTGACCAGCACGGCCGGCACCAGCCACAGCAGGATCTCCACTCCCCCAGGCTAGGGACCCGAGTGCCCTGCGGGCCGACGCCACGCCACACGGTGGTGGGGGTGTCCGTCAGGGGGTGCCGACCCACTCGTCGTGGCCGTCGGTGAAACGCTGGTGCTTCCAGATCGGCACCTCGGACTTGAGGGTGTCGATGAGGTCGCGCGACGCGGCGAACGCCTGCCCGCGGTGGCTGGCGACGGTGGCCACGACCACCGCGACGTCGCCGATGGCGAGCGAGCCGGTGCGGTGCAGGGCGGCGACACCCTGCACGTCGTGGTCGGCAGCGACCTGCTCGCAGACCTCGCGCAGCCGGGCCAGGGCGGTGGGGTGGGCGGAGTAGTCGAGACCCACGACGCCCTTGCCCCCGTCGTGGTCGCGCACCCGGCCCACGAAGAGGGTCAGGCCGCCGGCTGCGTCGTCGTCGAGCGCGGCCATCACCTCCTCGACCTCGAGCGGGGTCTCGCGCAGGTCGACGAGCCGGACGACAGGGGGTGTGCTGCTGGTCACGACCCGAGCCTACGGCGTGCGGGCCGGCCCCCACCGGGGCCTGCCGGCCTTGGGCGCCCCGGCGTAGCCTGACCCCATGACTGACAAGCCTGCGGACGGCCCCGGAGACGGCGACGACGAGCAGCAGAACCCCTTCAAGGGCACGCCGTTCGAGCACCTCTTCGGTGCCGGCGGCCCGATGGGCGCCATGGGCGGCGCCGGCGGGCAGATGCCCGACCTCAGCGCCCTGTTCGGCGGCAAGATGCCCGACCTCAACCAGATCATGAGCCAGATCCAGTCGCTGATGCAGCCCTACGAGGGGCCGGTCAACTGGGACCTCGCGGTCGACACCGCCCGCAAGACCGTGGCCCAGCAGCCCGACCCCAGCCCGTCGCAGCGACAGAAGGACGCGGTCGCCGACGCCCTGGGGCTGGCCGACCACTGGCTCGACGCCGCCACCGACCTGCCCTCGGCGATCACCAGCACCAGCGCCTGGAGCCGCGCGGAGTGGGTCGTGGGCACCCAGGAGGTCTGGCGCGGGCTGGTCGAGCCGGTCGCCGCCCAGTCCACCCAGTCGCTCTCGGGCGCGCTGCCCGAGGAGGCACGCGCCATGGGCGGCCCGTTGCTGGGCATGCTCGGCACCTTCATGGGCTCGATGCTGGCCACCCAGGCCGGCTCGGGCATCGGCACCCTGGCCTCCGAGGTGCTCTCGGTCTCCGACGTCGGGCTGCCGCTCGCACCCGCCGGCCGCGCGGCGCTGCTGCCGGCCAACATCGAGGCGTTCGCCGAGGGCCTCGACGTCGGTTACGACGACGTGCTGCTCTACCTGGCGCTGCGCGAGGCCGCCCACCAACGCCTCTACGGCAGCGTCCCGTGGCTGCGCGAGCACGTGCTGGGTGCGGTCAAGGACTACGGCCGCGGCATCGACATCAACACCGAGGCGATCCAGGAGCGCATCGAGGAGCAGATGCGCGGCGTCGACCCCACCAACCCCGAGTCGGTGCAGCAGCTGCTCGAGGGCGGGCTCTTCGACCTGCCCAAGTCGCCGCTGCAGGTGGCCGCGCTCGAGCGGCTCGAGATCGTGCTCGCCCTCGTCGAGGGCTGGGTCGACGAGGTCGTGGGCCAGGCCACCGAGGCCAAGATGCCCTCCGCTGCCAAGCTGCAGGAGGCCGTACGCCGCCGCCGCGCGGCCGGCGGCCCCGCCGAGGAGACCTTCGCGGCCCTGGTGGGCCTCGAGCTGCGCCCGCGGCGGCTGCGCGACGCCTCCACCCTGTGGGGCTCGCTGCGCACGCCGCCAGGGCCCCGAGGCCCGCGACGGCGTGTGGACCCACCCCGACCTGCTGCCGACCTCGGCCGACCTCGACGACCCGCTCGGCTTCCGCGACGAGGCCAACGCGCCCGAGGCGCTCAGCGCAGAGGACTTCGACGCCGAGCTCGCCAAGCTCCTCGGCAACGGCCAGGACGACACCCAGGACGACGCGCAACGCGACGACGACGAGTGAGCCTGCACGCCGATGCTCTGTCGCTGCTCTCGGGCTGGTCCGCCCCTGACGCACGCCAGGAGGCGCTGCGTGAGCGCTACGTCGCGCAGCTGCACGCGGACCCCGAGGCGCTGCGCCGCGAAGGCCGCCCCGACCACCTGACGGCCAGCACCCTGGTGCTCAGCGCCGACCGCGGGCGGGTACTGCTGACGTTGCACGCCAAGGCGCGGCGCTGGTTCCAGCTGGGCGGGCACTGCGAGGACGCCGACCCGACCCTGGCCGCGGCGGCGCTGCGCGAGGCCACCGAGGAGTCGGGGCTCTCCGGCCTGCGTCTCGACCCGGTCCCGGTGCAGCTCAGCGCGCACCCGGTCCCCTTCTGCGGCGGTCCGCCCGATCGTCCGGTGCACCACCTCGACGTGCGCTTCGTGGCGCTCGCCGACGACGAGCGGCACGCGCTCAGCGAGGAGTCCCTCGACCTGCGGTGGTGGCCGGTCGACGCGCTGCCCGACCCCGAGGCCGACCTCGTCGAGCTGGTACGGCTGGCCCGTGCCCGGGTGGGCGCCGAGCCGCACCGGGCTCAGTCGACCTCGTCACCCTCGTCGCGCGCGGCCGACCAGCCCATCAGGTAGCCCTTCGCGCGCTCGGCCTGCGGGTAGTTGTCGACCCAGGCCCAGAACCGCTCGTTGTGGTGGGCCTCCACCAGGTGCGCCAGCTCGTGCACGATGACGTAGTCGACGACCCACTGCGGCATCTGCTGCAGCCGCGACGAGATCCGGATCGTGCGCTCCCCCGGGGTGCACGACCCCCAGCGCGTCGACTGGTTCTCCACCCAGCGCACCGACTCGGGCACCGCGAGCCCGCCGAGGTAGCGGTCCGACAGGCTCCGCGCCCGACCCATCAGGTCGTCGTCGCTGGGCCGGCGCCGCTGCTCGGAGCGCTCGATGCGCGCCACCATGGTCGCGACCCAGTCGGCCTCCTCGGCGCGGGTCAGCGAGGCCGGCACCAGCACCACGATGCGACCGCCGTCGCGATAGGCCGACACGGTGCGGCGGCGGCGGGCCGAGCGGCGTACCTCGACCTCGGGCGGGCAGGGCGGGACCGACCCCGAGCGCGGGTCGTCGTCTGGCCGGGAGTCCGGCAGGACCGCCATACCCCGCAGGCTAGCCGTTCGCCCACTCCAGCAGGCGCTGCTTGGGCCAGGTGTTGACGATCCGCTCCGGATCGATGCCGGCAGCCTCGGCGCGCTGGGCGCCGTAGGCGAGGAAATCGAGCTGCCCCGGGGCGTGGGCGTCGGTGTCGATGGAGAACAGGCAGCCCAGGTCGCGGGCCAGCTCGAGGAGCCGGGTCGGGGGGTCGCGTCGCTCGGGGCGGGAGTTGATCTCGACCGCGGTGCCGCTCTCGGCGCAGGCCTCGAAGACCGCGCGCGCGTCGAAGCTCGACTCGGCGCGGGTGCCGCGGCCTCCGGTGACCAGGCGACCCGTGCAGTGGCCCAGCACGTCGACCCGCGGGTTGCGCACCGCGGCCACCATCCGCCGCGTCATCGCCTCGGGCTCCATCTTCAGCTGGGAGTGCACGCTGGCCACCCGCACGTCGAGACGGTCGAGCATCTCGTCGCTCTGGTCGAGGGAGCCGTCGTCGAGGATGTCGACCTCGATGCCCTTGAGCAGCGTGAAGCCGGAGCCGGCCAGGTGGTCGTTGACCGCGTCGACCACGTCGAGCTGGCGCGCGAGCCGCTCGGCGGAGAGCCCACGCGCGACCTTGAGGCGCGGCGAGTGGTCGGTGAGCACCTGGTACTCCCGGCCGAGCTCGATGGCGCTGAAAGCCATCTCCTCGATCGGCGAGCCCCCGTCGGACCAGTCGGAGTGCGAGTGCAGGTCGCCACGCAGCAGCGCGTGCAGCTCCTCGCCGCCCTCGACCAGTGCTCCGCCGTGCTCGGCCTCGGCCCGCACCAGCCGGTCGGGGCGCTGCCCGCGCACCGCCTGCTCGATCACCGTCGCGGTGCTGGCGCCCACGCCGTCGACGCGGCGCAGGGTGCCGTCGGCGACCGCGGTCGCCACCGCGTCCTCGCCCATCGGCAGGATCGCTGCGGCCGCACCCCGGTACGCCTTGACCTTGTAGGTGTCCTCGCGGCCGCGCTCGAGCAGGAAGGCGATCCGCCGCAGCGCGGCGACCGGTCCGGCGTCGTAGGGCTCCTGGTTGGTCTGGTCGGCCACGACCAGGAGCCTACGGGGCGCCCTCGCGGTGCCGTAGGGTCGTGCCGGCCCGGCGGCTCCCGCCGCGGCGACCCGAGTGAGACAGCGAGGAGGCCGTCATGGCGGAGACCTGGAGCGGCGAGTTCTACTGCGTGAAGTGCAAGGAGAAGCGCGAGGCGGAGGGCGAGGTCAAGGTCAACGACAAGGGCACCCGGATGGCCAAGGCCGTGTGCCCGGTCTGCAGCACCAACCTCAACCGGATCCTCGGCAAGGCCTGAGCCCACCAGACCTGTGGAGGAGCCGGAGCGGCGCCGGCGTGGGGTGGGTAGGAAGGACGCATGAGCCTGCCCCCACCACTGCCCGCGCGGCCCCGGCTGCTGCCTGGCGCCGGGATCTACCGTCGCGACGACCGACACCTCCAGGTCGGCCTCGCCTCGCCACGCCGCGTGGTGCTGGCGGACCACCCCGACACGCGCACCCTGCTGCGCTTGCTCGAGGCCCCCGCGTCGTACGCCGCCTCCCCTGCTGGTCCGCGCCCGGCGGCAGCGCTGTCGGCGCTGTCGGCGCTGGCCGCCGCCGGGCTGCTGGTCGACGCCGACGAGCTCGCCGGCTGCTTGCGGGAGGCACGCGACGGCGGGGGCCCCGACGAGGCCGGGGTGGGCGCGGCGTTCTGCGAGGCGCCGCTCGACGCCCCCCGTCGGCTGCGCGAGAGGGCGCGGGCTCGCGTGCAGGTGCTGGGCGAGAGGGGCACCTGCGCCGAGGTCCTCGGTGTGCTGCGCGAGTCGGGGGTGGGCGTGCACTCCCCGGGCTCGAGCACCCCTTCCGACACCGCGCCGCCCACGCTGACGCTGCTCGTCGGCTCCGAGCCCGACCGTGAGGTGGTCGACGACCTGGTGCGCGAGCAGGTGCCGCACCTGCTGGTGACCGCGCACCTCGAGACCTACGTGGTGGGTCCGTTCGTGGTGCCGGGTCGCACGGCGTGCCTGCGCTGCCTCGACGCGCACGCCGGCGACAGCGACCCCCGGCGCCCGGTCGTGCTGGCCCAGCACGCGCAGCGTGCGCGGAGCCCCGCGACCAGGCCCGAGCCCAGCGACCCTGCGCTGCGCCGGCTGGCGGTGGCGTGGGCGGTGCGCGACGTGGTGCGTCACCTCGATGGCCAGCAGCCCTCGACGTGGTCGGCGACCACGGCCCTGGGCCCCGACCTGGCACCGGTCCGCTCGAAGCTGCTGCGCCACCCCCACTGCGGCTGCGCGTGGGACGAGCTGGCCACGGCCTGACCCGGGCGGCTCACCACCACTCGGAGTCGAGCTTGCCCTCCATGGCGCGCAGGTGCTCACGCGAGCAGGTGTCGCAGAAGACGCGGGTGCGACCGCGCTCGACGGCTGTCGACCACGAGAGGGTCGCGGCGTCGTCGTCCTCCTCGCGGCCGCAGAAGTCACAGGTGCGCATGCCCGCCACCCTAGGCGTGCTGGTCGTGCACGCGACGGAGCCGGGCACGACAGGTGTCGTGCCCGGCTCCGTCCTGCTACAGCGCGCGGGCGAGGGCGAGGCGCGCCTGCTGGGCGGCGGCCTCGGCCCTGCGGCTCAGGCGCTGGGCCCGGGCCAGCTGGTGGCCGCGGCGAAGGGAATGCGCCTCTCCCAGGCGCGCGGTCATCTGTGCGCGGGCCAGATCTTCGTTCATCAAGCTCATGTCGTTGCTCCGGTTCGTGTGCGTGGTCATGGTGTCTCTGTCTCCCAGACGAGGTGGTGGCGCTCAGAGCGCCCGGGCGAAGGCGGTGCGGGCCTGGGCCGCGGCACGCTCAGCACGTCGGCTGAAGCGGTGCGCGCGAGCCAGCTCGTGATGGCGTCGCCGTCGTCCTGCCTCGTCGAGCCGGGCGCTGATCTGCGCCGCGGCGAGGGTGTCGGGCTGGATGTGCATGGTGGTCGTCTCTCTGTGACTGGTGCGTGGGTGCTGCGGAACGGTGCTGCTGGTGCTGCTGGTGCTGCTGGTGCTGCTGGGCGGTCAGGCCGCCTGCTCGTCCTTGCGGGGCCGGCCGCGGGGCCGCTTGCGCGGGATCACGACTCCTTGGAGGAAGAGCTCACCGCCCCACACGCCCCAGGGCTCACGCCGCTCGAGTGCCCCGGCCAGGCACAGCTGACGCACGGGGCAGTCGAGACAGAGCGCCTTGGCACGCTCGACGTCCTGGGGGGACTCGGCGAACCAGAGCTCGGGGTTGGCGACCCGGCAGGGCATCTGGTCGGCGGGCAGGGCCTCGTCGATGCGGTCGAGAACGCTGATGGTCATGGATGTCACCTCCTTGTCGACCTGGTAGCGGGTGGAAAACGATCGGTGGGCCGCTGGTGGCAAAGACAAAGGCCGCGGATCCCGGTTTCGGGTTCCGCGGCCTGGAGGCTCTCGACGACTGCTCTCAGCAGGTCGGTGGTCTCCAGGCAGAGGTCCCCCGGGCGGCGGCGAAGCCGGCCTGGCCCTTCACGGCGCCGATGACGCCACAACGGTCGCGATCGACGACGTGACCGGACGTGGGCAGGAAGGTGCCGTACGGGCGCGCGGTCGTCGCGGCGGTCATGGCCGTCATCGCGATCTGAGTGCTGAACATCTGCTCCACCTCCTCGTGGTCTCGTGCGCGGGCGTCGTCACTGCCCGGGTGCGCGTTTGCTGGTGCTGAGTAAACTAGCGGCCCCCTCGTGTAAGGGGCAAACCATTTATTGACTATTTCTCGAGAACTTTTTCGTGGACCCGTCAGCGGGGGTGCGGTTCGCCCTCTCAGCCCACGACGCCGAGCACGTCCTCGCCGTAGCGGTCGAGCTTCTGGCGCCCGATCCCGCTGATGCGCAGCAGCGCTTCGGGGGTCTGCGGCTTCTGCTCGGCGATCAGCTCGAGGGTGGCGTCGGAGAAGACCACGAAGGCCGGCACCTTCTCCTCGCCGGCGCGCTCCTTGCGCCACTCGCGCAGCCGCTCGAAGAGCTCCTCGTCGTAGGAGGCGGGACAGTCCTCGCAGCGCGCGCGCTTCTTGTCGGCCGGGGTGCGCAGCGGGGTGCCGCACTCGCGACAGCTCATGGCACGACCGGCCCGCGTGGAGCCCGCGGGGCGAGGTCGAGCCTCCTCGGGCAGCAGCGGGTCGAGGAACCGCGAGGGCTTGCGGGAGCCGCGGCCGCCGGGGTTGCGCGCCAGCGACCACGAGCAGGAGAGCTCCAGCCGGGCGCGGGTCATGCCGACGTAGAGCAACCGGCGCTCCTCCTCGACCGCCACCGGGGTGTCGGCGTAGGTGATGGGCAGGGTGCCGTCCTGCAGACCGCAGAGGAAGACGTGGTCCCACTCCAGGCCCTTGGCGGCGTGGAAGGTGGCCAGGGTGACGCCCTCGGCCACCGGGGCGTGCTGCTCGGCGGCCCGTCGGTCGAGGTCGTCGACGAAGGCGCCGGCAGGGTCGGCGTGGTCCTTGCCCTCCCCCGCTGCGAACTCCTCGGCCTGGTCGACCAGCGCCTGCCAGGACTCCCACCGGTCGCGGGTCTGGCCCCGACCGGTCGGCGGCGCCGAGGTCCAGCCCATGCCGGCCAGCGTGGAGCGCACCAGCTCGACGAGCTCCTCGCCCTCGCCGCTGCGCGCGGCCCCCCGGATGCGGGTGACCGCCTCGCGCACCTCGGGCCGGTCGAAGAAGCGGGCCGCGCCGCGGATCACGTAGGGGATCTTGCGCGCCGCGAGTGCCTCCTCGAAGGTCTCGGACTGGGCGTTGATGCGGAACAGGATGGCGACCTCGCCGAGCGAGGTCCCGGCCTCGCGCAGCTGCAGGACGCGCGCGGCGACCGACTCGGCCTCGGCTACCTCGTCGGGGGCCGAGCGGTACTCGACCGCACGGCCGGAGGGGCGCTGGGAGCGCAGCGAGACGCTGGTGGTGGCCGAGCCCTCGAGCAGCGCGTTGGCCGCTGAGACCACCTCGGGGGTCGAGCGGTAGTTGCGGACCAGCTCGACCGAGGTGGTGCCGGGGTGCTTGGCGGGGAAGTCGCGCAGGTAGTCGGCGTCGGCGCCGGCGAAGGAGTAGATGGTCTGCGCGGGGTCGCCGACCACGCACAGCTCGTCGCGGCCACCGAGCCACAGGTCCAGCAGTGCCGACTGCAGCGGCGAGACGTCCTGGAACTCGTCGACGACGAAGTACTTGTACTGCCGGCGCACCTGCGCGGCCACCCGCTCGTCCTCGGCGAGCAGCCCGGCGCTCAGCAGCAGGATGTCCTCCATGTCCATCCGGCCCTCGCCGCGCTTGACGTCCTCGTACGCCGCGAAGACGCGCGCCACGGTCTCGGGGTCGTGACCGGTGACGCTGCGCCCGCGACGGGTGGCGACCCGCGCGTAGTCGTCGGGGTGGACGTTGCTGACCTTGGCCCACTCGACCTCGGAGGCCAGGTCGCGCAGCAGGGCCTGGTCGACCCGCAGCCGCTGGCGCCGCGCGGCGCCGGCGAGCAGCGGGATCTTCGACTCGGTCAGGCGGGGCAGCTCGGTGCCGTGCACGTGGGGCCAGAAGTAGCGCAGCTGGCGCAGCGCGGCTGCGTGGAAGGTACGCGCCTGCACCGCACCGGCGCCCATGGTGCGCAGCCGTTGGCGCATCTCGCCGGCGGCGCGGGTGGTGAAGGTGACCGCGAGCACCTCGGTGGGGGTGTAGACCCCCGAGGCGACGCCGTAGGCGATGCGGTGGGTGATCGCCCGGGTCTTGCCGGTGCCGGCACCGGCCAGCACCCGCACCGGGCCGCGCAGCGCCTCCGCGACCTGGCGCTGCTCGGGATCGAGAGCGGTGAGCAGGGCGTCGGGGTCGGGCATCAGGGGGAACAACTCCGCTTCGGACGTGGTTGGCATGGGGACCGACCACACCCTAGATGCCGGAGGCGACAGCCAGAGATGAGCACCGAAGCACCTGTGGAGACCACCCCCACGACCGGGTTCACGATGTACAGCACCCCGTGGTGCGGCTACTGCCACCGCCTGAAGTCACAGCTGGACCGTGAGGGCATCCCCTTCGCCATCGTCGACATCGAGCAGGACCCTGCCGCCGCCGACATCGTCGAGGAGGTCAACAACGGCAACCAGACGGTGCCGACGCTGGTCTTCTCCGACGGCAGCGCCATGACCAACCCCTCGCTGGTGCAGGTCAAGGACAAGCTGGCCGCGCTGGCCTGAGACCGGCCGGCCGCCGCCGCCTCACCAGTGGCCGGGCAGCGGACCGCCGTACCAGTGCTCGACCAGCGAGCGGCTGATGGAGACCCCGCCCGGCAGCACGAGGCTGCCTGCCTCTGCCTGCTCGCGCATCTCGGCGCGGGTGAACCAGCGCGCGTCCTCGAGCTCGTCGTGGTCGACCTCGATGGCGGTGCTGGTCGCCCGCGCCGTGAAGCCGACCATCAGGCTCGCCGGCAGCGGCCACGGCTGGTTGCCGAAGTAGGTGACCTCGCCGACGCGCACGCCGGTCTCCTCCAGGACCTCGCGCCGCACGGCGTCCTCGAGGCTCTCACCGGGCTCGCAGAAGCCCGCCAGCGTCGAGAAGCGCCCCTCGGGCCACACCGACTGGCGCCCCAGCAGGCATCGCTCGTCGTCGCTACCCGGTTCGCCGTGCGCGACGACCATGATCACCGCGGGGTCGGTGCGCGGGAACTGCGCCTTGCCGCAGCGCGAGCACACCAGCTCGTGGCCCGACTTGCGCGGTTCGAGGTCGCCCGCGCAGCGCGGGCAGAAGCGGGTCACGAAGAGCCACTCGGCCAGCCCCAGGGCGTGGAAGACCAGCGGGGCGTAGGCCAACGCGTCGTCGGCCAGCGACGGCAGCAGCCCGCGCAACGGCACCCAGCCCTCGCCCCGGCGGGAGAGCCCCGCGTCGGTCACGACCGCGAACCAGGCCCGGCCGTCCCACTCCCCCAGCAGCACCTGCAGGCCCTCGGGCGCGTCGGCCGGCGGGATCCACTCGACGCGACCCTCGTTCGGGCGGATGCGGGTGCCCGAGACCACGAGGACCCGGCTCTCGGGGTCGGCCCACCGCTGCTCGAGCCAGGCCTCGTCGGTGCGGTGCAGCGCGGCGCGGTCGTGCGGGTCGGCGGCCATCATCTGGTGCGGGTAGCTCACGAGCGCGACGGTAGCGCGCGGAACAGCGCGGGCCCGAGGCGCGTTCCACCCAGGTGCAGATCTGGGACAGCATCGTGGTGGGCGCCGGGCAAGCCGGCCTCTCGGCCTCCTTCCACCTGGCCCGGCGAGGCGTCGGGCACCTGGTGCTCGACGCCGCCCGCGCTCCTGGGGGCGCGTGGCAGCACCGGTGGGACTCGCTGTCGATGGTCGACGTGCACGGCGTGCACGAGCTGCCGCACGACCCCGACGACCCCGACGACCCCGACGACACGGCGAGCGAGCCCCGGGCGCCCGGTCGCGACGAGCGGCCGGCCAACCGCGCGGTCCCGGCGTACTTCGCCGACTACGAGCGCCGGCACGCGCTGCCGGTGCTGCGCCCGGTGCGCGTCGACCGGGTCACCGAGGGCCCCGGGGCGCTGCTCACCGTGCACGCCGGCGAGCGCACCTGGCTGACCCGCACGCTGGTCAACGCCTCGGGCACCTGGTCGCAGCCCTACCTGCCGGCCTACCCCGGCGCCGCCGACTTCGCCGGGCTGCAGGTGCACACCCGCGACTACCCCGGCGCCGCGGCGTTCCGCGGCCGCCGCACCGTCGTGGTCGGCGGCGGCGCGTCGGCGGTGCAGCTGCTCGGCGAGGTCGCACCCGTCACCGACACCCTGTGGGTCACCCGGCGCGAGCCGCGGTGGCGCACCGACGACTTCACCAGCGAGGCCGGCCGGACCGCGGTGGCGCTCGTCGAGGACCGGGTGCGTCGGGGGCTGCCGCCCGCCAGCGTCGTGGGTGTCACCGGGCTGGCGCTGCGCGAGCAGGAGCGGCCCGCGGCCGCGCTCGGCGCCTACGACCGGCAACCGATGTTCAGCTCGCTCGAGCACGACGGCGTGCGGTGGGCCGACGGCCGGTTCGAGCCGGCCCAGGCGCTGCTGTGGGCCACCGGCTTCCGTCCGGCGCTACGCCACCTCGCGCCGCTGCACCTGCGCACCCGCGAGGGCGGGATCCGGCTGGACCGGCACGGCACGACCGCAGTCGACGACCCGCGGGTGCAGCTGGTCGGCTATGGCCCCTCGGCGAGCACCATCGGCGCCAACCGGGCCGGTCGGCACGCCGCCGTCGGTGTCGTCGCCGCCCTGCGCGCGGGCCGCGACGGCGCGGCTCAGGCCGGGTAGGAGACCTCGGGGCGCCAGTCGCTCGCTGGCTGGTGGGCGGCCTGCCAGATCGCCTCGGCGACAGCGGCGTGGCTGAAGGTGCCCTCGCGGGTCAACGCGCCGCGCACGGTCACCGAGACCGCGCGCACGCCCTCGGGAGCCAGGGTCGCGTCGAGGGAGCGCACCAGGTTGCGCACGCCGGCCTTCTGCACGCCCAGCGACGCGGCGGCCGCCGCTGGCTCGTCGGCGGCCATCGAGCCGGTGACGGTGACCCGGGAGCCCGGGTGCAGGTAGGGGTGCGCGGCCTGCACGGCCACCAGCAGGGCCCCCACCCCGAGCCGTACGTCGTCGAGCAGCTCCTCGACCCCCAGGTGCAGCGGGTCGGCCTGGCGGTAGGCGCTGGGGTTGACGTGCAGCAGGTCGATGCGGCCCAGCCGGCGGCCCAGGTCGGCGATCGCCCCGCCCCCGGTCACCGGGTCGGACACGTCGGCGACCCGGCGCTCGACCTGCACCGGCACCAGCGTCGAGGCCAGGTCGGCCAGGGCGCCCTCGTCGTTGCCGACCAGGCCGACGGCCCAGCCCTCGGCGGCGCAGCGGCGCGCCAGCGACCCGCTCACGCCCGGCCCGGCCCCGACCACGACGACGACCCGGCGCCCGGACGACTCCTCGGTGCTCATCCCCCGACCCTACGACCCGGCCAGCAGCGCCTCGAGCCGCCGGCGACCCGGCAGGTCGACGGGCTCGACCAGGTCGCCGGTGCGCACGTAGTAGAAGGCCGCGCGCACCTCGTCGGGCGCCAGGCCCTGGAGCTCGGCCCAGGCGGTGCGGTAGAGCGCGAGCTGGAGGGGGTCGGCGTCGGCACGGCGGTTGGTCTTCCAGTCCACCAGCAGGAACGAGCCGTCCGGTTCGCGGAAGACCGCGTCGATGCGGCCGCGCACCACCTGCCCGGCGAGCACCAGCGCGAACGGCGCCTCGACGGCGTAGGGCACGCGGTCGGCGAAGGGGCCCTCCTCGAAGCGGCGCACGAGCTCCTCGAGGTCGGCCGCGTCGTCGATGCCCTCGTCGCCGCGCCCGGGCAGCTCGTCGGGGTCGAGCAGCGGCTGCTGGCCGAAGCGGGCCTCGACCCAGGCGTGGAAGCGGGTGCCGAAGCGGGCCGCCGGCGAGGGCGGGCGCGGCATCGGGCGGACCAGCTCGCGAGCGAACGTCTCGGGGTCGTCGCGCAGGCGCGACAGGGCGGTCACGGAGATGCTGCCCGGCAGCGGCACCTCGACCTCGGGGCTCCGGTCGCGGCGCGCTTCGGCCAGGAGCCGCTCGAGCTCGTCGTCCCAGGTGTCGAGCACCGAGCGCTCGACCAGGTCGGCCTGCTGGTCCCAGTCGCCGCCGCGCCCGGCCGCCAGCTGCTCGGTGGCCTCGACGACGAGCTCGGCGGCCTCGAGCCGGCGCAGCGCCTCGGCGGTGTGCTCGGTGACCGGCCAGGGATGCTCGGGCACCTCGGCCTGGAGCAGCGGGTTGACCTCGCTCTTGTCGGGGCACTCGCGCCAGGCCAGGGGCGCGACGTCGGCCAGCGCCAGGAAGTCACGGACGACGACCTGGTAGGGCGAGGGGCCCAGGCCGCCCTTGCGACCCTCCGTCCACACGTAGGAGGAGACGACCAGCCGGTGCCGCGCCCGGGTGAAGGCGACGTAGCCCAGACGCAGCTCCTCGGTCGCCTCGTGCGCCTTGGTGTCGGTCTCGAGGCGCTTGAGCGCCTCGGCGTCGTGACCCGAGCAGCTGGGGCAGGTCGCGCTCGTCGCCCCGCAGCGGCGTGGGCAGCATCTCGAGGCGGCGCGGCCACAGGCCGCGGCTGCGGGTGTGGGGGAACTTGTCGCGGCAGGTGCCGACGAGGAACACCACGTCCCACTCCAGGCCCTTGGCGCGGTGCACCGTCAGCAGCTTGACCGAGTCGGCCTCCGACGGGGTGGCGGCGTCGAGGCCGTTGCCGAGCTCGTCCTCGGCCTGCAGCCAGGCCAACAGCGAGGTCAGGCTCACCGAGCCGTCGATCGCCTGGAAGTCCGCGACGGCCTTGACGAAGATGTCGAGGTTGTCGCGGCGGGCCCGTGCGGCCTCGCTGACCGAGGCGGCCAGCTCGAGGTCGATGCCGCAGGTCTCGATGATGCGGCGCACCAGCTCGAGCAGCGGCTCGCCGACGTGCGAGCGCAGCATCCGCAGCTCGGCGGCCAGCAGTGCCAGGCGCTCGCGGGCCGCAGCCGAGTAGGGCAGCTCGCCTGGGTCGTCGAGCGCGTCGCACAGCGCGGGCACCTCGGTGGGGTCGGCGCCGGAGACGGCCTGCTCGAGCTCCTCGCCCAGGGCCTGGTCGCCCGCTCCGGCCCGGCCGCGCCGGGCTCCGGCGAGCTCCTCGGCGCGCTGGCCCAGCAGCGCCAGGTCGCGCGGGCCCACCGCCCAGCGCGGACCCGTCAGCAGGGTCAGCAGGTCGGCGTTGGCGGTGAGGTCCTCGAGCAGGGTGAGGGTGGCGAGCACCTCGGCGACCTCGGGCAGGCGCAGCAGGCCGCTGAGGCCCACGATCTCCACCGGCACCTCGGCCGCGCTGAGCGCGTCGAAGACGTCGGCCGCGTGGGCGTTGTCGCGCACCAGCACCCCCACCTCGCGCCACGGCGTCCCGGCGTCGTGGGCCGCCCGCACCTGCTCGGCGAGCCAGCCCAGCTCCTCGGCGTACGTCTCGTGCACGGCCACGTCGACGGCGCCGAGGGCGGCGGTGCCCGAGCGCAGCGGCGCCACCATCGGGAACTGGCGGTAGAGCGGGTCGGCCAGCGCGTTGGCGACGTCGAGGATGCGGGTGTCGGAGCGGCGGTTGACGCTGAGCCGGAAGCGCGCCACCTCGGCGCCGTCGCCGCGGGGGAAGTCCTCGCCGAAGCGCAGGATGTTGGAGACCGACGCGCCGCGCCAGCCGTAGATGGCCTGGTTGGGGTCCCCCACCGCCATCACCGGGTGCCCGCACCCGAAGAGCCGGCGCAGCATCCGGGCCTGGGCCACCGAGGTGTCCTGGTACTCGTCGAGCAGCACCACCTTGAACTTGCCGCGCTCCTGCTCACCGACCTCGGCGTGGCTCTCCGCCAGCCGGGCGGCCAGCGCGATCTGGTCGGAGAAGTCCATCAGCCCGAGCGCCTGCTTGAGCCGGCGGTACTCCTCGACCAGGTCGAGCGCCTCGGCGCGGCGGGCGAAGGCGCTGGCGACGTCGTCGCGGGTCTTCTTCGGCCCGGCGAGCAGCGCCTCGGCGAAGCGGGGCGCCTGCGCGGCGTCGAAGCCGCGCAGGGCCGCGACGTCGACCAGGTGCTCGCTCAGCGCGCCCTCGAGACGCAGCACGTAGTCGATGACGTGGCGCGGGCTGTCGGAGAGCAGCTCGACCCGACCGGTGTGCCGGTCGATGACCCGGGCGGCGAGCTGGTAGCGCGAGGCGTCGGCCATCACCCGGGTGTCGGGCTCGTGGCCGATGCGCAGCCCGTGCTCGGAGAGCAGCGCCGAGGCATAGGCGTTGTACGTCGACACCGTGGGCTCGAGCAGCTCCACGGCCTCCTCGTCCTGCGCCTCGCGCCCGCCCGCCTCCTGGCCGCGCCGGGCCGAACCCGGCGCGCTCGAGGGCCTCGCGGATGCGCTGGCGCAGCTCGCTGGCAGCCTTGGTGGTGAAGGTCAGCCCGAGGACCTCGTCGGGGCGCACCTGGCCGGTGACCACGAGGTAGACCACCCGCGCGGCCATCAGCGTCGTCTTCCCCGAGCCGGCGCCGGCGACCACCACGGCCGGGTCGAGGGGCGCCCGGATCGCCTCCCACTGCTCGGGGCTGGGCGGGAACTCGGACTGCATGACCTGCTGCAGCTCCTGCGGGGTGTCCACCGTGCGCAGGGCCGCGGGGCCGCCCGGCGCGCTCACGACAGCACCGTCCCGGAGCTCTTCGCCGGACAGAGGGGCTGGAAGTCGCAGAAGTCGCAGTGCTTGCCGGGCCGGGCCACGAAGTCCTCCTCGCGCACCGCTCGTGCGGCCGCCATCAGCTGGTGCTCGATCGTGCGGACGCCCTGCTCGTCGGGCTCCTGGGGCGCCTGGGTCTGGACGGTGAGCCGGCCCCGGGCCTCGTGGCGCAGCTGCCACAGCTCGGCGCCGCCGGGCTGCGCGGTCGAGGGCTCGCCGCGGCGCTCGGTGAGGACCTCGTCGACCGCCCCGTGCTCGACGGCGAGCTGGTAGAGCCCGAGCTGCGGGTGCACCGTGATCTCCTCCCCCGTCGGCTTGTACTTGCTGGTCTTGAGGTCGATGACGACCACGCGGCCCTGCGCGTCGACCTCGAGCCGGTCGGCGTAGCCGTGCAGGTGCACCTGCTGGCCGTCGGGCAGCTCGACCCTGGTGCTGATCCGCTGCTCGGTGGCCAGCACCTCGCGCGCCCCGGGGCGCTGGTGCCAGGCCAGGAAGCGGGTCAGGGCCTTGCGCACCTCCTCGCGCTCGCGGCCGCCCGACCAGGGGGTGCGGAAGGGCAGACGGGACCAGACGGCGTCGACGTGCTCCATCAGCGCCTCGACCGGGTCGGGGCCCGACAGGTCGACCTCGCCGCGGCTGATCCGGTCGGCCAGGGCGTGCACGACGTTGCCGAAGCCCTGGGCCTGGGTGGCGGCCCGCGCACCCCCGGCCTCGGACTCCAGGAACCACTTCGCCGGGCACTGCTCGAGCGTGGTCAGGGCGCTGGCGGACAGGCGCACCGGCTCGTCGGGGTCGCGCACCGGCTGCTCGGAGGCGGTGAAGGCGCGGGTGCCCCACCAGGTGGCGGGGTCGGCGGCCGGCACCCACGCCGCGCCCTCGCGGTGCTGGGCACCCAGGCGGGCCAGGCGCTCGGCGGCCGCGTGACGCAGCACCTTGGACTGGGTGTCGTCGGCGACGGTGCGCCGCAGCTCGGCGACCAGCCCGGCCAGCGACAGCGGCCGCCGGGGCCGGCCCTGCACGTGCTGGGGCGTCGGACCGAGCTCGGCGAGGAAGCGCGAGGCCTGCTCGCCGTCGTCGTCGGGCGAGGCGACCGCCGTCACGACCAGGCGCTCGCGGGCCCGGGTGCACGCGACGTAGAAGAGCCGGCGCTCGTCGGCCAGCAGCTCGCGCGCCGACGTCGGGGGCACCAGGTGGCCGCTGCCGATCCGGTCGGCCTGCAGCAGCGTCGAGCGGCGGCGCAGGTCGGGCCAGCCCTCCTCCTGCACGTGGGCCACGACCACCAGGCGCCACTCCAGGCCCTTGGAGCGGTGGGCGGTCAGCAGCCGCACGGCCTCGCCTCGGATGCCCTGCTCGGCCAGCGTGTCGGCGGGGATCTGCTGGGCGACCAGGGTGGAGAGGAAGGAAGCCAGGCCGGTGTGGCCGCGACGCTCCTCGACGCGGGCCGCCTCGTCGAAGAGGGCGCACACGGCGTCGAGGTCGCGGTGGGCGGTGCGCCCGCCCTGCCCGCCGCGGGTGGAGGCGGACTGCAGCCGTGCGGGCCAGTCGGTGCCCGACCAGAGGTGCCAGAGCACCTCCTCGGCCGAGGCGCCAGCCTCGACCAGGACGCGCGCCTCGCGCAGCAGGCGGGCCAGGCGCGCCGCCCGCGCCACCGCCGGGAGGTCGGCGCCCGGGGTGCCGGTCAGGTCCTCGAGCACGCCCTCGTCGACGACCGCTGCGCGCAGCAGCTCCGGCGAGCTGCGGGGGGCGGCGGCGCCCTCGCCGGTCTCGGCGACCCGCTGCTTCTCGCGGGTGCGCAGCAGCCGGGCCAGCACCCGGACGTCGGCCGCGTCCAGCCCGGCCAGGTGGGAGTGGAGCAGGGCCTGGGCGTGCTGGGCGTCGAGGTGGTCGACGCTGCGCGGGTCGTCGTCGTCGAGGTGCAGCACCGCCGTCAGCGCGTCGACGAGGGTGCGCACGGCCGGCTCGCCCACCAGCGGGGTGTCGTCACCGGCGACCTCCACCGGCACGCCCGCGGCCAGCAGCGAGCGGCGCAGACCGGGGATCGACGTGCGCCCCGAGCGCACCAGCACGGCCATGTCGTCCCAGGCGAGGCCGTCCTCGAGGTGCGCGCGGCGCAGCAGGTCGGCGAGGTGCTCGGCCTCGGCGCGCTCGGTGTCGTAGGTCAGCACCTGCACCCGCCCGTCGCCGTGGTCGCCGACCGGCACGGGGGCCAGGAAGTCGTCGCGGGCCCCGCTCTCGATCGTGCCGATCAGCGGCAGCCGCGCCGCGACCCGCTGCGAGCAGCGCAGCAGCGAGGCGCCGAATCGGCGGGTGCCGCGCAGCACGACGGTGCCGGCCGGGCTGCCGTCGCGGCAGGGGAAGGTGGTGGGGAACTCGAGGATGCCGCGCACCTCGGCACCGCGGAACGCGTAGATCGACTGGTGCGGGTCGCCGACCACGGTGATGTCGCGCCCGTCGCCGGCCAGTGCCTGGAGCAGCGCCACCTGGCCCGGGTCGGTGTCCTGGTACTCGTCGACGAAGACGTGTCGGTAGGTGGCCCGCAGCTCCTCGCGGTGCGCCTCGGCCAGGATCGCCGCGCGCCGGATGAGGTCGGCGTAGTCGATGGCGCCTCGCGAGTCGAGCACGTCGAGGTACTGGTCGAGGAACCACCCGGAGGCGACCAGCTCGTCGCGCCCGGACTCGAGGCCCAGGCGGCGCAGCTCCTCGCCGTCGAGGCCCTTCTCCCGGGCGCGGGCCAGCACGGCCTGCACCTCGCCGGCGAACCCGCGGGTGCCGACGGCGTGACGCAGCCCCTCGGGCCAGCGCACCGACTCGGGCGCGTCGGTGAGCAGCTGCTGGAGCACCACGTCCTGCTCGGGGGCGCTGAGCAGCTGCAGCGGACCTTCGTAGAGCTCCGCGGGCTGGTGCTGGCGGATCAGGCCGTAGGCGAAGGAGTGGAACGTGGTGCCGATCGCCACCGCCGAGGTCAGGCCCAGGCGGGCGGTGACCCGGTCGCGCAGCTGCTCGGCGGCCTTGCGCGAGAACGTCAGCGCCAGCACCTGCTCGGGCCGGGCCCCCTGCTCGATGCGGTGCACGATCGTCTCGACCAGCGTCGTGGTCTTGCCGGTGCCCGGCCCCGCCAGCACCAGCAGCGGGCCGCCGGGGTGCTCCAGCACCCGGCGCTGGTGCTCGTCGAGCGTAGGCACCGCGGCCGCCTGCTGCGGCGCGGCGAGCCGGTAGGTGGTGGTCGCGGCGGGGCTCCTCATGGCGACCATTCGACCACCCGGCACCGACAGGCCCGTCACCACGACGGACGGACCCGCCCGGCAGGAGCTGCCGAGCGGGTCCGTCGTCGATCGTCCGGCGCTCACCCACGCCGGAAGGGGGCTCAGCCCAGGCGCAGCACCACGGGTGCGGAGACGCTGCGCGTGGCGACCTCGTCGCCCTTGCGCACGGCCTTGAGCTTGTGGCGGCCGGTGCCCAGGCGCAGGGTCACCGTGACCGAGCCGTCGTCGTCGGTCGTGACGTCGAAGGTCTCGATCCTGGTGCCCTTGTCCTTCAGGACCACGGTGCCGGTGCCGGGCTCGCCGTCGATCGCCACCTCGACGGTGATCGTCGCCTTGCGCTTGTTCTTGGCCGTCGCCGCGAGCGTGGTCGTCGAGGCGCCCCGGGTCTCCTCGGGAGCGACCACGGCCTCACCGGCCGGCGCGGCCCACATCAGCGCCCGGGCAGCCTGGCTCAGCCCGCCCTTGGGGTGGGTGCGGAAGAAGACCGAGGTGCCGAAGACCATCGACTTGGCGCCGGTCTCGGCGTCCTCGGACGAGACCACCGAGGCGTTGCCTGCAGCGGCCTCGGGACCGTCGGTGGCGCCCGAGGCGCGCCAGTGGCCGGCCAGGAACGGGTTCTCGGCGTCGTAGGTCTGCTCGACCGAGACCTCCTCACCGAGGCCGGTGAAGTGGTAGGCCGGGTAGATGAAGGCGTGGTCCTGGGCGTAGGGGGCCAGCACCGAGCCCTCGGGGGTGTCGACGGCCACGATGCCGTTGCCACGACCGTTGCCGTTGACGACCTCGCCGCTCATCAGCCCGAAGGAGACCGCCGCCTCGAACCCGCGGTTGGTGCGCCCGAGCAGGGCACCGCCGTCGTCGACGAACGACTGCACCGCCGCGCGGGCGGCCGAGCCTGCCGCGGGGTCGAAGGTGGAGGCCACCCACAGCACGTCGACGTCGTCCATCAGCGACGGGTCGGCCTCGAGCGTGCTCGAGCTGAGCTGCACGAGGTCGTCGAAGCCGAGCTCGGTCAGTGAGAGCCGGTCGTCCTGCGAGCCGACGTAGCCGATGGTCAGGTCGCTCAGCGCCGCGGTGTCCTCGTCGTCGAGGGCGTCGAGGTCGGCCGCGGTGGCGGCCTCGAGCACGATGCGGTGCTCCTTCGCCGCGGCGACCGCGGCGTCGAAGTCGCCGGCACCGACGACCACCGAGCCGTCGGCGAGCATCGAGACGGGCACGCTGTCCTCGAGCAGCGAGTTGAGCGCCTGGAAGTCCACGACACCGGCGACGTCGAAGGTGGTGTGGCCGGGCGCGGAGGGCACGGAGGTGAGGTCGGTGGGCGCGCTGACCGGCGTGGTGGCGCCCAGGGGCGCATCGGTGGTCAGCCCGACCTTGTCGACGTCGGCCCCCCAGAGGTAGGCGTAGCTCCACGCGGAGACGTCGTACATCGTCGGCACCTTGGTGGAGATGTCGTCACCGAGGTCGAGCAGGCTGTTGGCCAGGCCGCGCAGCGGCTGGTGCATGTCGACCACGTACGAGCCGGCCGGGTACGTGGCGCCACCGATCGTGGTGTCGGCGTCGAGCGTGGCGACCTCGATCTCGTGCAGCAGCAGCTGCTCGACCAGCGAGGTGGCGTCGCTCGCGGAGCGCTGGCCCTCCCCGACCGGGATCACGTAGGCGCGCGGCAGGGTCACCGGCTCCTGGTCGTCGGCGACGTCCCAGAGCGCCTTCCACTGGTCGGGGCCGGGCACCGCGGCGACGGCGTCGCTGGTCAGCGAGACCTTCGGCTCACCGGCCACCCCGCGGCGGAAGGTCTCGATCTGGTTCTCGAGCATCTCGCGGGCCGTGGTGGGCTCGTTGAGGTACTCCACCATGCTCTCGAGGGTCTGGTAGGCCACCGCGCTGTTGATCGCGGCCCGCTCGGGGGTCTGGCGACCGCCGCTCGCGCCACGGCTCAGGGGCAGCTCGACCGTGGTGGTCGCGGCGCCGTAGAACGCGGCGTACTGCGCGGTGAAGATGGGCGGGAAGTCGTCCCAGCCGGACGGGGTGTCGCGGTAGGGGATCTTGATGTGGGCGGTCGCCTCGTCGGTGACCTCCGAGACGATCTCGCCGGTCTCGACGTTGCGGTAGGTGTTGCCGGGGATCGCCGCGTCGACGACGTCCTGCTCGACCTTGAGGGCCATGGCGTAGTTGTGCGGCAGGACCAGGTCGAACTCGTAGTTCGAGCCGTGCGGCGGACCGGCGGGCTCGATCTGCAGCACCCGGGTGTAGCCGTGGAAGTCGGCGGCGTAGAGCGCCTGGACGGCCTGGGCGGTGCGGATGAAGGAGCGCGTCTCGGGCGTCTGGTTGGTGATCAGGTCGCGGTTGGGGTCGAGGCCGATCGCGGTGGCGCGGGTGGCGTCGGTGCGCCCGTCGGGGTTGAGCGACGGGGAGAAGTAGAGCCGGTTGTTGCGCAGGATGCTGCCGACCTCCGACATCGGCGCGGTGGCCAGGTACTCGATGTAGTCCATCGCCGCATCGGTGCCCTCCCACTCGTTGCCGTGGATGTTGTGGCTGGTCCACACGGGGGTCTTGTACTGCGCGAGCAGCTCGGGGTCGGCGGCCGCGGCGGTCGGGTCGTTCTTGATGGCCTCGCGCCACGCGGTCTGCTGGGCGGTGTCCTGCTCGCGCTCCGGCGCGGTGACGGTCACCAGGTAGAGGTCGCGACCCTCGGTGGACTGGCCCACGACCTGGGTGGAGACCCGGTCGCTCTTCGCCATCAGCTCCATCAGCTTGGGCGCGATCTCGGGGTGGCCCATCAGCTCGGCGGTCTGCGCCGCGTCGTCGGGGTTGTCGCGGTAGAGGCGCAGCGCCGGCTGGTAGGGGTAGGAGGTCGGCATCTCGATCGGGTCGCCCGCGACGGCCGTCTCCGCGGCGCGCTGCACGATCTCCGCCTTGGTCGGCGCCTCGACCCGGGTGGCGGTGTCGGGGCCGCGTCCGTTGCTCGAGTCGACGCGCGGCGCGGACGTGGGGTCGGCCGCGGCCGGCAGTCCGGAGCCGGCCAGGGCGGTGGTGGCGGCCAGTGCCAGCCCCAGGGGGGCGACCAGCGCACGTGAGGTCCTCACAGATGTGCTCATTTCTCTTGACTGGGACCCCACCCATCGGCGTCCCGGACCGTCACCCTGACCGAAGATCGCCGCCACCGGAAGGACGAAACCGAAAATTAATGCACCGTCTCAGTTCTCGACGAGATAACTTGCGCGCATTTCGCCTGATGAGGTAAGGAGGGCTGATCATCTCGGCCCGACGTCGATATCGCCCCTCAGGAGCCGGGCGCCCGGTCGTTGTAGACGCCGGCCTCGACCTGGCCGCTCAGGGCCGCGATCGCGGCCATCACCTCGTCGGTGAGCGCGCGGCGGGCCCGCCCGAGCGGGACGCCGTCGAAGCGGCTCCCGGCGCGCACCGGCGGGCCGAAACGCACGGTGACCCGCACCGGGCGGGGCAGGCTGGAGCCGACAGGCTGGAGACGGTCGGTGCCGACCAGGCCGACGGGCACCACGGGCACCCCGGCGGTCAGGGCGAGGTGGCCGACGCCGGTGCGACCCCGGTAGAGCCGACCGTCGCGCGAGCGCGAGCCCTCGGGGTAGAGGCCGAAGGCCTCCCCGCGGCGCAGCACCTCGAGCGCGGTGTCGAGGCTGCCGATCGCCGCCCGTGGGTCGTCGCGGTCGACGGGCAGCATCCCCAGACCCTCGAACCAGGCGCGCCGGGCGGCGCCGCGCAGCCCGGGCCCGGTGAAGTAGTCGGACTTGGCGAGGAAGACGACCTTGCGCGGCACCACGACCGGGATGACCACCGAGTCGACGAAGGAGAGGTGGTTGCTGGCCAGCAGCACCCCACCGGTGGCCGGCACGTGCTCGAGGCCCTCCACGTGCGGGCGCCACAGCGCGCGGGCCACCGGCGGCACGACCGCGTGCAGGGCCCGGTACATCCGGTCGCTGGGCTCGTGGGGCGGCGGGGCGGAGGGGGGCACGTGGCCAGTGTGCTGGTTACCGGTGGGTCCGCCGATCCGGCGTCAGAGCAGGCCGGCCTTGCGCCCCAGCTTCTCCGCGACGTCGCCCGGGGTGAGCTCGCCCGCCAGCAGCCGGCTGGTCGTCCACGCCGACGTGTCGAGCCCGGAGGCCTCGCTGAAGGCGCGGTGGTCGTCGGCGAACCGGTCGCGCAGCACCGCGATGTCGTCGGCGGTGGGCGCGTCGGCCTCGAAGTCGGTCTGCGAGGCGCTGCGCGCCAGCGGCTCGAAGCGCTTCTTGTACGGCGGCAGCCCCAGGCGGGCCACGAGGTCCTCGGCGGTGTCGTGCTGGGCCTTGACCATCTGGTGGAAGTCGACCAGGTGCACCTGCTCGCTCGGGAAGATCGAGCGCACCCGAGCGAGCTGGGCGCCGTAGAAGCCGCGGGCGACCACGGTGCGGGTGCGCAGCGCCTTGGCGTCCCAGCCCTCCGGACGGGTGCCGACCCAGGAGGGCTCGAAGTCGATGCGCACCGACTCGGCGAAGGTGATCCGCTCCTCGGCGGGCAGCCGACGCGTCCAGTTCATCACCCAGTGCGAGAAGGCGCGCTCGATCGGGTCGCGGAAGCAGAAGATCAGCGGCACGTCGGGGTTCCAGGCACGGATCCGCTCCAGCGCCCCGGGCCAGAAGAGGTACGAGGGGGTCGCGTCGACGCCCATCGTCGCCTTCGAGCGGGCCGAGCGCAGGGCGACGTGGTAGCCGCTGAAGTCGGGGCGCTCCCAGTCGAGGGAGTCGTCGTCGAAGAAGTGCCACTCCTTCTGCGGGGCACGGGTGATGTGCTGGTGGCTGACCAGGACCCGGTAGAGGGTGCTGGTCGCGGCCTTCTGCACACCACCGAGGACCAACCCGATCGGGACGGTGCCGTGGGATGCCTCGGTCTGGGCGGCGCTGGGTGCGGTGATCGTGTGCCTCCTCGCGGTGCGCCCGGGGTGCCTCCCGGACGGTTGGCGAGCATACGACAAGAGCAGGGCCGCCCGGTCAGTCGCGGGCGCGCAGGGCCAGCAGCACCAGGTCGTCCTCGTGCTCGCCCACCGCGTCGAGCAGGTGGTCGCACAGGTCCTCGGGGTCGGCGTCACCCCAGCCGGTCAGCGAGCCCACCAGCCAGGCCAGCCCCTCCGAGAGCCCCGCGTCGCGGCGCTCGACCAGGCCGTCGGTGTAGAGCAGCAGCGTGTCACCGGGGCGCAGCCGCAGCCGGTGGTCGGCGCGCGGGGTGTCGGGGTCGAGGCCCAGCAGCAGGTCGGGCACCTCCTCCAGCAGCCGCGCCGTCCCCTCCGCGGTCACCAGCACCGGCGGCGGGTGGCCGGCGTTGCTCCAGTGCAGCAGCTGGCCGTCGGGGCCACCGTCCTCGACGACGGCCAGCACCGCGGTGGCGACCTCGTCGACACCGAGCCCGGCCATCGCCCGGTCGAGGTCGCTGAGCACCCGGGCCGGCAGCGCCAGGCGGGCGCTGTACGCCACGCCCCGGGCCAGGTTGCGCAGCTGGCCCATCGCGGCCGCGGCGTCCTGGTCGTGGCCGGCGACATCGCCGACCATCACCGCGAGGGCGCCGTCGGGCAGCACGTAGGCGTCGTACCAGTCGCCGCCGACCCTCGCCTTCTCGGCGGCCGGCTGGTAGCGCACCGCGACCTGCAGCGCCGGTCCGTGGGCGGGGCGGGTCAGCAGGCTGCGCTGCAGCGCCTCGGAGAGCTGACGGTCGCTCTCGCGCGCAGCGAGCAGCTCGAAGGACTGCTGCAGCGCCCCGGCCAGGGAGCGCAGGAAGTCGACGTACTCGCTGTCGAGGGCCAGGCGGTCGCTGAGGCGCAGCCGCAGGTGCTCCTCGGGCGAGCGCGGGTCGGGTCCGGGCAGCGCGATCCGGGCCACGGTGCCGTGCCCGGGGCCACCGAGGCTCTCGAGCACCACGGGCTCGGCCACGGCCCCGGCGCAGACCGCGACCTCGGTGAGGTCACCGGGGTCCTCGCGCAGCTCGCGCACCGCCAGGTCCACCAGCGCGGCGGCGCTCGAGACCCCCGCCAGGGCCTGGTCGAGGCGGGTCAGCACCTGCAGGCGGCGCCGGGCCACGACCTGGCGGGTCGTCTCGGCGACGATGTCGACCACCCCCTCGACGCGGCCGTCGGGGCCGCGCACGGGTGAGTAGGAGAAGGTGAAGTAGCACTCCTCGAGGAAGCCCGAGCGCTGCAGTGGCACCTCGGCGTCGACGACCCAGGTGGGAGTGGCGTCCTCGAGGACCGAGCGCATCATCGGCCCGACCTGCTCCCAGGCCTCGGCGAAGACGTCCTGGGTGCGCCGGCCCAGCGCCGCGGGGTGCTTGTCGGCGATCAGCTCGACGAACGCCTCGTTGTAGAGCAGCACGTGGTCGGGGCCCCAGAAGAGCGCCATCGCGAAGCGGGTCTCGAGGGCCAGGGCCAGGGTGCTGCGCAGCGCAGGGCTCCAGGTGCACGGCTCGCCCAGGCCGGCCGCCTCCCAGTCGACGCCGGCGTACGCCGGACGAAGCGAGCCGGCCAGCTCGAACAGCGGGTCCTCAGCCATGTGCGCCGGCCTCGGACGCGGCGGCGACCTCGAAGGCGGCGGCGACCTCGAGCAGACGCCGGTCGCTGCCGTGCGGGCCCACCAGCTGCACCCCGACGGGCAGCCCCTCCGGCGTGCGACCGGCCGGCACCGCGATCGCGGGGCAGCCGGTGACGGTGACGAGGTAGGCCGAGCGCATCCAGTCGAGGTAGGAGCGCATCGGGCGGCCGGCGACCTGGGTCGGGTGCTCCTGCTCGGCGGGGAACGGCGCCACCTGCGAGACCGGCAGCACCAGCAGGTCGTGCTGGGTGAAGAACTGTCGCATCCGCTCGCCGAGCGCGGTGCGCTGGGTGTAGGCGCGCGCCACGTCGGTGCCGCTCAACGACGCCCCGGCACGGATGTCGTCGGCGAGGCCGGCCTCGAGCTCGCCGGGATGCTCGGCGAGCAACGGGCCGAGCCTGGCGTGCAGGTGCCAGGCTCGCAGGGTGCGGAAGGTGTCGTCGCCCTCGGCGAGATCGGGGTGGGCGCCGTGCACCCGGGCGCCGTGGCGCGCCATCAGTCGGCCGGCCTGCTCGGTGACGACCGCGACCTGCTCGTCGACGGCGAAGGCGCCGCCGAGGTCGAGCGACCAGGCGACCCGCAGCCCGTGCAGGGCGCGGGGCGTGGGGTCGAGCGGGGCGCCGAAGAGGTGCCCGGGATCGCCGAGCGCCATCGGGGTCCGGGGGTCCGGGCCGGCCATGACCGAGAGCAGCAGGGCGAGGTCACCGACGTCGCGGGCCAGCGGTCCCCCGACCGACGTGGTCTCCCACTGGTTGTAGAGCGGCCACTCGGGCACCCGGCCCAGGCTCGGTCGCATCCCGACCACGCCGCAGAACGACGCCGGGTGGCGCAACGAGCCCCCCATGTCGGAGCCGTCGGCCAGCGGCACCATGCCGCTGGCCAGCGCCGCCGCGGCCCCGCCGCTGGAGCCGCCGGCGCTGCGACGGGGGTCGTGCGGGTTGCGGGTGGTGCCGAAGAGCCGGTTGGAGGTGTGCGAGCCGGCGGCGAGCTCGGGCACGTTGGTGCGCCCGAGCACCACCACGCCGGCGCGGCGCACCCGCTCGACGAGGAGCTCGTCGTGCCGGGGCACGTGGTCGGCGAAGATCCGCGAGCCGAAGGTGGTCGGCCATCCGGCCACCGCGTGGGTGTCCTCGAAGGCGAACGGCAGCCCGTGCAGCGCACCGAGCGGACCTCCCCGGGCCAGGTGCTCGTCGGCCGCGGCTGCTCCGGCCCGGGCCCGCTCGGCGTCGAGGTTGACGACCGCGTTGAGCTCGGGGTTGCGTTCCTCGATGCGCGCCAGGTGCAGCTCGAGCAGCTCGCGGGCCGAGATCCGGCGCTCGCGCACGGCCGCCGCCATCGCGCGGGCGCTGGAGTGGACGCTCAGGTCGGTGCCCGGCTGCTGGCTGCTCACCCCCCGATCATGGCAGGCGGACCGGGGGGAGCAGGCCTGAAGAAGGCGACCTCGAGGTCGACCCGGCCGGAGGGCCGCAGCGCGGTGCCCTCCTCGAGGTAGGCCTGGCGGGCCTCGCCGTCGTGGCTGGGCGGCAGCGAGCCGTCGGCGCGCACCACTCGCCACCAGGCCACCGCCGCGCCGTGGCCGGCCATCACGTTGCCGACCCGGCGCGGGCCGTAGCGACCCACGGCCTCGGCGATCGCGCCGTACGTCGTCACCCGCCCCGGCGGCACCTGCTCGACGCACGACAGCACGTCCTCGACGTACTCCTCGGGGTGCCGCACACGACGAACCTACCGGGGGCCCGCGGTGGGCTCAGCCCAGCGGCAGCGCCGAGAACGGCTCGGTGCCCGTGGCCAGGCGCAGCCCCTTGATGCCCGAGTGGCGGCGGGCGAACTCGAGCTCGGAGGCCAGGTCGCCGACGCCGTTGCTCAGCGGCAGCGGAGCCAGCGCCACGGTCGAGAGGGTGCCGAAGGCTGCGCCGTCCGCGTCGAGCAGACCGGAGCCCGAGTCGCCGGGCACCCCCGGGGTCAGGGTGTAGACGTCCCAGCTCCAGTCACCGACGGCCCCCAGGGAGAGCCCGACCTTGGGCGAGAGCAGCGTCGTGGGCCGCAGGCTCGACTGGCCGTAGCTGTAGACCTGCGAGCCGGCAGGCGCGCCGTCCTTCGACAGCGCGGTGGGGCCGCCGAAGAACGGCACGCTGGGGTTGACCGAGCGGGCGAAGCGCTGCTGCAGGCGCACCAGCGCGAAGTCGTTGTAGTCGCAGGTGTCGGCGTCGGTGGTGCCCAGGCGCTGCATCGTCTCCCACGACGAGTAGACCAGGCGGCCGCGGCCCACCGTGGTGCCGCCCGAGGCGAGGTTGCCGCCCTGCGCGAAGCGCACCCTGGTGCCGCTGGGCAGCGTCGGTGTGCCGCAGCCACTGGTGTCGGTCGCCTCGCCCAGACCGGCGCAGTGCGCGGCGTAGCCGACGTACACACGCCCGCGCCGGTCGGTGTAGACGAAGTTGGCGGTGCACTGCGAGCCGTCGGTGTACATCTGCACGCCGGGCGCGATCGTGGCCTCGCCGGCGGGCGCCCAGGAGTCGAAGCGGCGGGCGGGCGCGGTCCCGGCGCTCGCGGGCAGCAGGAGCCCGAGCAGGACGGGCAGGACGGCAAGGACGACGGCGGCGGGAGCCGTCACGGGTCGGGTGCGCATGCCTGCTCAACGATCGATGCCCCCGCTCGGCTACGCGAGCGGGGGCATCGATCGGTGCGGGTCAGAGCAGCGGCGAGAAGGGCTCCGTGCCCAGCGCCAGCTCCAGACCGGCGATGCCGGAGTGCTGCTGGGCGAAGGCCAGCTCACGCTCGAGGTCGCCGATGTTGTTCGACAGCGGCAGGGGCGCCAGACCCAGCGTCGACAGGGTGCCGATCGCCTCGCCGTCCTCGCTCACGAACGCCGAGCCGGAGTCACCGGGGACGCCGGGGGTCAGGGTGTAGAGCGGGTGGCTCCACCCCTCGTCGGCCGCGCTGTCACCCAGGCTGATGCCGGTCTTGGGCGAGAGCGGCTCGAGGCCGGCGCGCAGGCTGGAGTTGCCGTAGCTGTAGACCCGGTCGCCCGCGGCGGTGCCGTCGGTGTCGATGCCGGTCGGGCCGCCCCAGAACGGGATGCTCGGGTTCACCTTGGACACGTCGTCCGCGTCGACCTTGACCAGCGCGAAGTCGTTGTAGGCGCAGGCGTTCTCGTCGGTGGTGCCGATGTCGCGCATGGTGCGCCACGAGGAGTAGGCGAGCTCGCCGCTGCCGAGCTCGCTCCCCGAGCCGAGGAGGCTTCCGCCCTTGCGGAAGGTGACCTCGGTGCCCAGCGGCACCGAGTCGTTGAGACAGCCGTTGGTGTCGGTGGCCGCGCCCGTGCCGGCGCAGTGCGCCGCGTAGCCGACGTAGACGTTGGCGGCTGCATCGGTGAAGACGAAGTTCGAGGTGCACTGTGCCCCGTCGGTGTACATCTGCGTGCCCGGCGTGATCGTCGCCTGGTCGGCCGGCGCCCAGGTGGGGGCGGCCACGGCGGGGGCCGAGACGGCCGCCCCGCCCGCGAGTCCGGTGGCGGCGAGCGCGGCGAGGGCGCCGGTGGCGCGGCGCAGGGTGGCGCTGCGGTGGCTGGCTGTCTTCATCGGGACGAGGTCCTCCTGGTCGTGGCCGGCGACCTCCCGAGATGGAGGTCACATCGACTGCTCAACGACCGGGTCCTGACCCGGTTACGCCCGGGTAGTCCGGACGGACTACCCGGGCGTGGCCCGAACGGGTCAGCAGCTCAGTACGACGGCTGGCTGGGGTCGACCTGGTTGACCCAGGCCACGACGCCGCCGCCGACGTGCACGCTGTCGTCGAAGCCGGCGCCCTTGAGCACCGCCAGCGCCTCGGCCGAGCGCACCCCCGACTTGCAGTGCAGCACGACCTGCTTGTCGGAGGGCAGCTGGCCCAGCGCGTTGCCGTTGAGGAACTCGCCCTTGGGGATCAGCACCGAGCCGGGGATCTTGTTGATCTCGTACTCGTTGGGCTCGCGCACGTCGACCAGCACGAAGTCGCGCTCTCCGGTCTCGCGCTCGCCCAGCATCGTCTCGAGCTGGGTGACCGAGATCGTCGAGCCGGCCGCGGCGTCGGCGGCGTCCTCGGAGATCGCGCCGCAGAACGCGTCGTAGTCGATCAGGCCGGTGACGTCGGCGTCGGGGCCGCACAGGCGGCAGGCCGGGTCCTTGCGCACCTTCAGCTTGCGCCACTCCAGCTCGAGGGCGTCGTAGATGACGAGCTTGCCGATGGCGGGCTCGCCCGCACCGGTGAGCAGCTTGATGGCCTCGTTGACCTGGATCGAGCCGATCGAGGCGCACAGCACGCCCAGCACGCCGCCCTCGGCGCAGCTGGGCACCATGCCCGGCGGCGGGGGCTCGGGGTAGAGGCAGCGGTAGCACGGTGCGTCGTCGGCCATCGACGGCGCGAAGACCGAGGCCTGGCCGTCGAAGCGGTAGATCGAGCCCCACACGTAGGGGATCCCGAGGAAGTACGCCGCGTCGTTGACCATGTAACGGGTCGCGAAGTTGTCGGTGCCGTCGACGATCAGGTCGTAGCCGCGGAAGACGTCCATCACGTTGTCGTTGTCGAGGCGCTCCTCGTGCAGCACCACCTCGACGTACGGGTTGGCCTCGGCGATCGACTCCTTGGCCGAGACCGCCTTGGACTTCCCGATGTCGGACTGGGTGTGGATGATCTGGCGCTGCAGGTTCGACTCGTCGACCTCGTCGAACTCGGCGATGCCGATCGTGCCGACACCCGCCGCGGCCAGGTAGAGCAGCGCGGGGCTGCCGAGTCCGCCGGCGCCGATCACGAGCACCTTGGCGTTCTTCAGCCGCTTCTGACCGGTCATCCCGACGTCGGGGATGATCAGGTGCCGGCTGTAGCGGCGTACCTCGTCGACGGTCAGCTCGGCTGCCGGCTCCACGAGTGCTGGGTAGGTCACTGCTGGGCTCCTCGGTCTGTTGGCAGGGGTCTGGTGGACGCAACAGCCTGCCGACGCGTCCTGTTCCCACGGCGTGCTCCATCGTGGCCGCGGCCGCTGCGCGACCCGGCGGCGTCCCGTCATCCGGACCGCCGCTACCGCGGGGTAGGCTCGCGCCCCGAGCAGGAGGACGACCGTGACCGCACCTTCGAGGAGGGCAGCAGTGCCAGCTGGCCAGTACGACGTCGAGGCCGCCTCCGTCGCGCCCTCCCGGCAGCGCGGAGCCCGGATGCCGCGCCGCGAGCGCCGCGCCCAGCTGCTCGAGTCGGCCCTCGGGGTCTTCGTGGCCTCGGGCTACCACGCCGCCGCGATGGACGACATCGCGGAGCGGGCGGGCGTCTCGAAGCCGGTGCTCTACCAGCACTTCCCCGGCAAGATGGACCTCTACCTCGCGCTGCTCGACATCGCCTGCGACCAGGTGATCGACAACTGCCGCGCAGCCCTGGCCTCGACACCCGACAACAAGCAGCGCGTGGCCGCGACCATCGACGCCTTCTACGACTACGTCGCCGACGACAACGGCGCCTTCCGCCTGGTCTTCGAGTCCGACCTGACCAACGAGGCCGCGGTGCGCCAGCTGGTCGACCGCGTCACCACCGAGTGCGCGGCGATGATCGCCGAGGTGATCCGCGACGACACCGGGCTGCCCGACGAGTCCTCGCGCCTGCTGGCGGTCTCGCTGGTGGGAATGGCACAGGTCAGCGCGCGGTTCTGGCTCAACGACACCGCGGGCATCGACCGCGCCGACGCCACCGCTCTGATCGCCGGCCTGGCCTGGCGGGGCATCCGCGGCTACCCCAAGACCGACGAGCACTGAGCCGTCGGCAAGGATCGAGCGTCCGCAGCACCCAACAGGAGGAGGACCCGTGGAGGTCAAGATCGGCATCCAGCAGGCCCAGCGCGAGCTGAGCGTCGAGACCGACGAGACGGCCGAGCAGGTGCAGCAGCAGGTCGCCACCGCCGTCGAGTCCGGCGGCGTCGTGACCCTGACCGACACCAAGGGCCGCACCGTGCTCGTGCCGGCCGCCAAGCTCGCCTACGTCGAGATCGGCACCGCGAGCGTCGGGACGGTCGGCTTCCGCAGCTGACCCCGGCCCGCGGAGGGTCCGGGCTCAGGCGTCGAGGCCGAGCTCGGACATCCGCTCCGTGTGCCGCTCGGTGAGGCGGGTGAACATCCGGCCCAGCGCGGCCAGGTCGAGGCCGGGGCGGTCCACTCCCCCGGCCAGCAGCGCCGAGAGCGCCTCGCGCTCGGCGGCCACCCGCTGGGCCTGGATCAGCGCCTCGCCCATCAGCCGTCGTCCCCACAGCGCCAGCCGGCCGCCCAGGCGGTGGTCACGCGCGATCGCCGCGCGCACCCGGTCGACCACGAAGGCCGCGTGCGGGCCCTCCTCCAGCGAGGACAGCACCAGCTCGCGGGTGCCGGCGTCGAGGTAGGCGGCGATCTCGCGGTAGAAGTCGTCGGCGAGCCCGTCGCCGACATAGGCCTTGATCAACCCCTCGTACCAGTCGGAGGGCGCGGTGTGCTCGTGGAAGAGGTCGAGCGCGCTGCGGAACGGCGCCATCGCGACGAACGGGTCGCCGTCGAGCTCGCGGATGCGCCGGTGCAACCGGTCGACCCGGGCGACCTCGCTGGCCGCCATCTGCGCGATGGCCAGCTTGTCCTCGATCGTGGGGGCCAGCTTGGCGTCCTCGGCGAGCCGCTCGAAGGCCGAGATCTCGCCGTAGGCCAGCACGCCGAGCAGGTCGACGACCGCCTCGCGGTAGGCGGGGTCGGCCAGCGCGAGCTCGGCCTCCCGCGCCGGCGAGACGGGCGTGTCGCCGGCCTGGGATTCAGTCATGCGCGCACCCTACCGATACCCTGGGCCCATCGAGCGCTGCGCCGGTGCCGCCACGAGCGGGCACCCGGGCACGGCGCCGAGGCGGGAAACCACCCGCCAGCATGTGCGCGGCAGACGCGCCAGCGAGCTTTCCGAGTCCGCCGGGTCCGCCGCTCCGAGCCACCCGGCCCACCGCGGCTGACGACGAAAGCAGAAGACCAACGTGACCACCTTCCGTGACCTGGGGGTCCTCCCCAAGATCTGTGACGCGCTCGAGCGCGCCGGCATCACCACCCCCTTCGCCATCCAGGAGATGACCCTCTCGGTCGCCCTGATGGGCACCGACCTGATCGGCCAGGCCCGCACGGGCACCGGCAAGACCCTCGCCTTCGGCATCCCGGTGCTGCAGCGCAGCACCACCGTCGACGACCCGGCGTACGCCGACCTGCCCCAGGGCAAGCCGCAGGCGCTCATCGTGGCGCCGACCCGCGAGCTGGCCCTGCAGGTCTCGAACGACCTCGCCCTGGCCAGCAAGGACCTCGGCCTGCGCGTGCTGACCGTCTACGGCGGCGTGGGCTACGAGCCCCAGCTCGAGGCGCTCGAGAGCGGCGTCGACGTGGTCGTCGGCACCCCCGGCCGTCTGATCGACCTGGCGCACCGCAAGGTGCTCGACCTCAGCCACGTGCACGCACTGGTGCTCGACGAGGCCGACGAGATGCTCGACCTGGGCTTCCTGCCCGACGTCGAGCGGCTGCTCAAGATGACCCCCGAGACCCGCCAGACGATGCTGTTCTCGGCCACGATGCCCTCCGCGATCGTCGCGCTGGCCCGCACCCACATGCGCCACCCGATGAACATCCGCGCTGAGTCGTCGTACGAGAACGCGACCGTGCCGGCGACCGCGCAGTTCATCTACCAGGCCCACGACCTCGACAAGCCCGAGATCATCGGGCGCATCCTGCAGGCCCCCGACGCCGAGAAGATCATCGTCTTCACCCGCACCAAGCGCCAGAGCCAGCGGGTGGCCGACGACCTCTCCGAGCGCGGCTTCGCCGCGAGCCCGCTGCACGGCGACATGGCCCAGGTCGCGCGCGAGAAGGCACTGACGAAGTTCCGCGAGGACAAGATCCGGGTGCTGGTGGCCACCGACGTGGCGGCCCGCGGCATCGACGTGCGCGGCGTCTCGCACGTCATCAACTACACCTGCCCCGAGGACGACAAGACCTACGTGCACCGCATCGGCCGCACCGGTCGCGCCGGCGCCTCGGGCATCGCGATCACCTTCGTGGACTGGGCCGACCTGCACCGTTGGAAGATGATCAACAAGACCCTCGACCTGCCCTTCGACGAGCCGCAGGAGACCTACTCCACCTCCCCGCACCTGGCCACCGACCAGGGCATCCCCGAGGGCACCAAGGGCCGCGTGGTGCCCGAGGCCCCGCGCGAGCCCCGCGCCCCGCGCGAGGGCGGTCGCGGCGGTCGTGACGGTGGCCGCGAGGGCGGCCAGCGCGCGCCGCGCAACCGCGAGCGCACCCGCAGCCGCAGCCGAGGCGGCGAGGTGGTCGCCGAGGTGAGCACCAACGAGTCCGGCGAGAAGGTCGAGAAGCCCGTCGAGGGTGCCGGCTCGGGCAGCCGCAACCGCCGTCGTCGTCGTTCCCGTGGCGGTCAGGGTGGTGGCCAGAACACCAGGACCAGGGCAACCAGGGCAACCAGGCCGCCGAGACCGCGACCCAGGCCTGAGCCGACCCGGCCCGGATCTCCGCTGACCCGGCCCGAACTTCCCTCCGAGGAGAAGTTCGGGCCGGGTCAGTGCACTATCTGGGCCGGGTCAGCGGGAGCGCTGGGAGCGGGTGACGAGGTTGGCCGCCGCCTCGCGGTAGGCCTTGGCGCCCTTGCTGGTGCGGCTCGTGGCCAGGATGGAGCGACCCGCGGCGGGCGCCTCGGCGAACTTGATCGTCTTGGGGATCGGCGGCTCGACGACCTCGAGGTCGTAGGTCTCCGAGATCGTGTCGAGCACGGTGCGCGCGTGGTTGGTGCGGCCGTCGTACAGCGTCGGCAGCACGCCCCACACCTCGAGGCCGCGGTTGGTGAAGCGGCGCACGTCGTGCACCGTGTCGAGCAGCTGGCCCACCCCGCGGTGCGAGAGCGTCTCGCACTGCAGCGGCACCAGCACGCCGTCGGCGGCGGTGAGCGCGGCGACGGTGAGCACGCCCAGCGAGGGCGGGCAGTCGAGCAGCACCCAGTCGTAGGCGCCGTCGAGGTCCTCCACGACCCCCTTGACCACGTGCTCGCGCCCGGTGCGGGTCAGCAGATCGGCCTCGGCGCGCGCCAGCTCGATCGTGGCCGGCAGCAGGTCGACGCCCTCCTCGGTCTCGATGATCACCTCGGTCGCGTCGAGACCACGGGTCAGCACGTGGTGCACCGAGGTCTCGAGGTCCTCCGGGTCGATGCCCAGGGAGAAGGTCAGGCAGGCCTGCGGGTCGAGGTCGACCAGCAGGACGCGGTGGCCCAGCTCGGCGAGCGCGGCGCCCAGGGAGGCCACGGACGTCGTCTTGGCGACGCCGCCCTTCTGGTTGGCGACGGCGAGTGTGGTGGTCATCGGGCCTCATCATGCCCGATCCGGGCCAGCCACAGGCGCAAGCCACCTGTTCTACTGCTCCCATGCCCCGCGCCCTGGTCACCGGCCCCACCGCCGGCATCGGTCACAGCTTCGCCGTCCAGCTCGCCGAGCGCGGCCACGACCTGGTCCTGGTGGCCCGCGACGAGCAGCGCCTGGCGCAGGTGGCGGGCGACCTGCGCGACCGCTTCGGCGTCGACGTCGAGGTGCTCGCCGCCGACCTGGCCGACCGCGACCAGCTCGCCCGCGTCGAGCAGCGCCTGGCCGACCGGTCGGCGCCCGTCGACCTGCTGGTCAACAATGCCGGCTTCGGTCTGAAGGGGCGCTTCCTCGACAACGACGTGGCCGCCGAGACCGCCATGCTCGACGTGCTGGTGACCGCGGTGGTGCGCTTGATGCACGCGGCGCTGGGCCCGATGGTCGAGCGCGGGCACGGCCAGGTGCTCAACGTCTCGAGCGTGGCCGCGTTCCTGCCTCGCGGCTCGTACTCGGCGGCCAAGGCCTACGTCAACAAGCTGGGCGAGTGGGCCGCCGCCGAGTACGCGCCCCACGGCGTGACCGTGACGACCCTGTGCCCGGGCTTCGTGCGCACCGAGTTCCACGAGCGGATGCAGGTCGGCCGGGACTCCGCCCCCGACTTCCTGTGGCTCGACGCCGACGACCTGGTGCGCTCCGCGCTGGCCGACCTCGAGCAGGGCAAGGTCTACTCGATCCCCAGCACGCGCTACAAGGTGATCACCGGCGCCGCACGCCTGGTGCCCCGCGGGGTGCTGCAGCGCTTCCAGTCGCTGGGCAGGAAGTAGCCGGAGCCGCCCTTCAGACGACGTCCGGCGTCTCCCGACCCGAGGCGAGCGCGGCGGCCGCTGCGAGGCCCAGCAGCCGCTCGAGCTGCTCGGGCGCCGTGGTGTGGCAGCCGAGGTCGTGGTCGACCTTGCCCAGACCGTGGTGGTCGCTGGAGCCGGTGGCGACCAGGTCGAGGTCGCGTGCGATCTCGCGCAGCCGCTCGCGGGCGGACGGCGCGTGGTCCTGGTGGTCGACCTCGATGCCGGCCAGCCCGAGGTCGGCCAGCTCGGCGAAGGCCTCGGCGTCGGGGCGCTCGTCGCTGCGCCGGCCCCACGCGTGGGCCACCACCGAGACGCCGCCGGCCTCGGTCACCAGTCGGATCGTGTCGCGCAGCGGCGCGGCGTAGCGGTCCACGTACCCGGGCCGGCCCGGGCTGAGCCACCGGTCGAACGCCTCGGTGCGGTCGGCGACCACGCCGGCCGCGACCATCGCGTCGGCGACGTGCGGTCGCCCGCTGGCCGCGCTGTGGCCCGAGACCCGGTCGACGTCGTCCTCGGTGAGGTCGACGCCCGCCGCGCGCAGCGCCGCCAGCATGCCGGGCACCCGCGAGCGCCGGCCCTCGAGCACCCGCTCGAGCTCGGCGGCCAGCGGCGGGTACGTCGCGTCGGGGAGGTAGGCGAGCAGGTGCACGCCCTGCCCCTCGTGTCGGGTGCTGATCTCCATGCCCCGCACCAGCCGCAGCCCGCTCGCGTCGGCGGCCCGCGCCGCCTCGGCCCAGCCCTCGGCGCTGTCGTGGTCGGTCAGGGCGAGCACGTCGAGGCCGGCTGCGAGCGCGGCGTGCACCAGCTCGGTCGGCGACTGGGTGCCGTCGCTGGCCCGCGAGTGGGTGTGGAGGTCGATGCGCACGCGGCCAGACTAGGTCCAGCCGGGGGCCGGCCCGCCGAAGGGCAGCTCGACCACGGCAGGTCCGAGCGCCGAGACGTCGCGCAGGATCCATTCGTCGCGCAGCAGCAGCACCGCCGAGGCGGGGCGCACCACCAGCCACAGCCAGCGTCCCTGGGCCTCGCCCGCGAGCACCGAGCGGTCCCACTCCCCCGGGCTGGCGCTGGTGGAGACCGTCCACAGCGGCACCTGCTGGCGCTCCAGGCGCACCCGCACGTCGGCGGGACCGTGCCCGGCCTCCGGCCCGGGGTCGGTGCGCGCGGCGCCGGCCACCCGAGCCGCGAAGCCGGTGCCGGGCTCCTCGGCCACCAGGTGCACGTCGACGGGCCCGTCGATGCTGCTGGTCCCGCTGACGCAGGTCATCGTGGCGACGGTGGCCCCGCCCTCCCCGACCGCGGCGAAGTCGGTGACCGCCCAGCCGGGGCTCAGCGGCCACGGCAGGAAGGTCGGGAAGAGCCCGGCGCGGCGCAGGTGCTCGGCGAACGCGTCGTACGACGCCTCCGCGGTGAGCCACAGCGGCGGCACCGGACCGTGCTCGGGGCACGACCACAGCGACGAGCCGTCGCCGGGCGGGGCGACCGGCGCGGGACATCGGGGGCAGGAGGCGCTGGGCACGGTGACAACGGTCCTCAGCGGCCCGCGGCGCGTCAAGACCCTGACCAGCACCGATGCTGGTCCAGCCCTCTCCAGCAGGGTGCTGACAGGCGCGCTCCGGCGTTTTACTCTGGCGCACCCGATGCGCGCTGGTCACCCTCGACCCGGCCGGGTCGAGGAGGCTGCTGTGACCGACGACGCGGTCGACGCCCTGCTGGAGTCTCTGACCGGGGCCCCCAGTCTCGAGGCCGCGTGCAGCGGCCTGCTCGGCACCGCACGCGGCATGCTGGGCGCCGACGTCGCGGGCCTGGTCGCCTGGGACGCCCGGGGCAGCCTGGAGCACCTGGCCAGCACCGACGCGGTGTGCACCGCGCGGTTGTGCGACCTGGCCGACGGTCCGATCTGTCCACTGGTCCCCGCCGAGGCTCACCCCGACGGGATCCTGACGATCCACGACGTGGAGACCGAGGACCGGTGGCCCGGCTGGGCCCGGCAGGTCCTGGACGCCGGCTACCGCTCGGTGCAGGTGATCAGCCTGCCCAGCATGGTGCACCGACCGCTGGCCCTGCACGCCTGGGCCGCACGACCGGGCGCCTTCGCCGACGGCGCACCGCTCACCATCGACCGGGTGCGACTGGCGGCCCTGATGATCGCCCAGACCGAGCGGGTCGAGCACCTCGCGGAGGCGCTGCGCACCCGCAGCCTCATCGCCCAGGCCCAGGGGATCTTCATGGAGCGCTTCTCGTTGGGCTCCGAGCAGGCCATGGCCTATCTCCGGCGGGTCTCCCAGGAGCGCCAGGTCAAGGTCCGCGACCTCGCCCGGGGGCTCGTGGAGGGCCGCGAGGAGTGCACGGGGCCACCCGGGCCCTGAGCGGGGATTTCACGCTCGTGTGACGAATCTTTGTGCGTTCCATGACCAGATTGGGGTCACGGGACAAGGGGGGACGGATGACGCGCGCAGCACGCCACGCGATCAGCACGACGACCGGGGAGGCCGCAGGCGACGACCGGCGACGGCCCCGCTTCTGGCTGGTGCCCCTCGCGGTCCTCACCGTCGTCGCCGCGACCGTGCTCGTGCACGGTGCCAGCCGGGACGCCACCACCGCCTCCTCCTGGCTCGCCGCCGGCTCGCTGATCGTCCTCCTCGTCGCCTGGGCCCGCGCCCGAGCCGCCTGCCAGCGGACGAGCCGCGAGCTCGACCAGGTCTGCGCGCGCGTCGACGAGACCGAGCGGCTGCTCGGCGAGGACGAGGACACCCTGCACGAGGTGCGTACGGCTCTCGCCGGCCTGGTGCTCAGCGACCGGCTGCTCCAGGAGCACGACGAGCTGCTCGACGGCGAGACCCGCGCCCGCCTGCTGCACCTGCGCGAGCGCGAGCTCGACCGCATCCAGCACCTGCTCTCCGGGGGCCTGCACCACCCGCCGCCGTCGCCGGGGCCGGCCCACGGCGAGTCCGCGGGGACCGGCGAGACCGAGCAGTCCGACGAGGCCGCCGAAGCCGACGAGGCCCACGAGGCCGACCGGGAGGTGGCGCACGACGACGTGCCGGTGACCGCGCTCGTCGTCGACGCTCTCACCTCCGCGCAGCTGCGCGGCGAGCCCGTCGAGGAGTCGGTCCTGGGGCTCCCGGACGCGACGGTGCGTGCCGAGGCCCGCGACGTGGCCGAGATCCTCGACATCCTGCTGCGCAATGCCGCGCGGCACGCGCCGGGCGCTCGCGTCGAGGTCCGGGTCGAGGTGGAGGCTGCCCACGACTCCGTCTGCGTACGGGTCATCGACGAGGGCCCCGGTGTGCCGGAGGGACTGCGCTCGACGCTGTTCAGCCGGGGCGCCCGCGGGCCGTCGTCACCCGGCTCGGGCCTCGGCCTGGCCGTGGCCCGACGCCTGGCCGAGCGCAACCACGGCGCCCTGCACCTGGAGCAGACCGGCGCCGACGGCACCACCTTCGCCCTGCACCTGCCGGCCGGCCCGCACGACCACTTCGACCACTTCGACCACGACCACAGCACCACCACGGAGGACGCCACCATGCCCACCACCGACCGGCTCCTGGCCGTCCCGTCATGCCACGCGCACTCGGCCTGACCCGCGTCGCGGTGGTCGAGGACCACCAGCTCTTCGCCGAGTCCCTCGAGGTCGCGCTGACGCTGGAGGGCCACGACGTGCACCGCATCGAGGTGCCGGAGGGCACGCCGCCCGCCGGCTGGCTCCTCACGGCGCTGCTGCGGGTGCGGCCCCGGGTCGTGCTCCTCGACCTCGATCTGGGCCCCGGCGGGCCGGGGACCCGGCTCATCGAGCCGCTCGTGCGCACGAAGGCCGCGGTGGTGGTCGTCACCGGTGAGACCCGCGAGGCGGTGTGGGGCGAGTGCCTGCGCCGCGGTGCGCGCGCCGTGCTCGAGAAGACGGTCTCGCTCAACACCATCCTGGCCACCATCAGGCTGATCGGCGACGGGCGACCGGTGATGAGCCGCGAGGAGCGCGAGCGCCTGATGCTCGTCTACCACCAGGAGAAGCAGGAGCTCGCCGTCGTGCGGGCTCGCCTCGACCGGCTCACCCCCCGCGAGCGGGAGGTGCTCGGCTGCCTGATGCAGGGCACCACGGTGCGCGAGATCGCCAAGTCCTCCTTCGTCTCGGAGGCCACGGTGCGTACCCAGGTCAAGTCGATCCTGGCCAAGCTCGAGGTCTGCTCGCAGCTGGCCGCGGTGGGCATGGCCCACCGGGCGCAGAGCCACCTCGTCCCGCACTGAGACAGCACCCCCCCTCACCCGGGACCCCGCCGGCGATACCGCATTCGCGGCATGCCAGGACTCCCACCGGCTCCTAGATTGGCTGCACGGGGCCGACACAGGTGCGAGGTGAGGGGGGTCCATGAGCGCCTACGCCGACCAGGGCCCGCGCGTCGCGCATCCCCATGTGGGCCGCGTCGCGGGCCCGGTGCAGCGACGTACGCGGTGGTACTGGATGGCAGCCACCGACGGTGTGGTGGCGATGGTCGCCGCGATCCTCTGGCTGCCGCCCGACCTCGTGCCGGGCCCCGCACTGGCGGTGGCCTTCGCGGTGGCCTGGGTGGTGCTGCTGGGCCTGGCCCGCACCTACGACCCCGGGCCGGTGCCGCGGCGCGCCGACCTGCTGCGCATCTGCCTGTCCGGCATCCACCTGGTCGCCCTCGGCGCGCTGCTCAGCGGCGTGACCGGTCTCCTCGTGCCCGCCGACCAGCTCGTGCGGGCCGCCGGGGCGGCCTGCCTCACCAGCGCCGGGCTGCGCCTGGCCTCGTCGCTGCGTCGTCCGCCGCGCACCCGCGTGGTCCTGGTCGGTCACCGCCGACAGGTCCGCCGGCTGGCGACGGAGCTGCGCGAGAGTGGCGAGGTCGAGGTCGTGGCGCTGTGCGTCGCCGGCCCCAAGGGCTGCGCCGGGCTCGAACTGCCGACCGCGTCGGGCTTCGACTCGGTGCCCGACCTGGTGCGCGAGCACCGGGCCGAGTGCGTCGTCGCCCTGCCCTGCCGCCACCTCGATGCGACGTCGCTGCGCCGCCTGGGCTGGCTGCTCGAGCGCGACCGCGTGCACCTGCTGATCGGCCCGGGCCTGCACGACGTCGACACCGGCCGGGCCGCGCTGCGCCGCACTGGCGGCCTCTCGCTGCTGCACGTGCGCCACGCGGACCTGACGGGCCCCAGGCGGGCCCTCAAGACGCTCTGGGAGCGCACCGCCTGCCTCGTGGCCCTGGTGGTCCTCGCGCCGCTGCTCCTGGCCCTCCTGGCGCTGGTGCGCCTCGACTCCCCCGGCCCCGCGCTCTTCCGCCAGCAGCGCGTGGGCCGCGACGGCCGGGTCTTCTCGATCCTCAAGCTGCGCACCATGCACGTCGACGCCGAGGCGCGCCTCGACGAGCTGCGCGCCCACAACGAGAGCGACGGCGCGCTGTTCAAGATGCGCCAGGACCCGCGGGTCACCCGGGCCGGGCGCTGGCTGCGCCGGCTCTCGCTCGACGAGCTGCCGCAGCTGGTCAACGTGGTGCGCGGCGACATGGCCCTGGTCGGCCCGCGCCCGCCACTGCCCGGTGAGGTCACGACGTACGACGAGGACGCCCTGCGTCGCCTGGCGGTGCGCCCGGGCATCACCGGGCTGTGGCAGGTCTCGGGCCGCTCCGACCTGCCGTGGTCGATGACGGTGCGCCTGGACTCACGCTACGTCGACAACTGGAGCCTGCGCCTCGACGCGTGGATCCTCGCGCGCACCGTGCGCGCCGTGCTCAGCCACGACGGCGCCTACTGAGCAGCGTTGCCGACCGGCCAGCCGGGCGGGGAGCCCGGCGTCAGAAGCGGTCGGCCTGCTGCAGCCAGCGGTCGTACTGCGCGACCGCGGCGAGCTGCGAGCTGACCGCGAGCTTGCGCAGCACCGCCTTGACCTGGCTGCGCACGGTGCCCTCGCGCACGCCGGTCAGCTCCGCGACCTCGCGCACCGACAGGCCGTCGTGCAGGAGTGCCAGGACGGAGCGCTCGCGAGGGCTCAGGCTGCTCATCCGCCGCTGCACCTCCTCCTGCTCCTCCCGCAGGCGGCGCCACTCCTGCTCGAGCTCCTCGCGGCCCGGCCACGCGATCGCGCGGCCCATCACGAGGTCGTCGAGCATCCGCACGAGGTCGTCGAGACCCACCGAGCTCGGCACCACCGAGCTGGCCCCGGCGGCGACCAGGTCGCTCCACCGTGGGTCGCCGGGCTCGTCGACGAGCAGCAGCCAGGGCAGCGGCAGGTGCGGCAGCCGCAGGACGGCCTCGCGCTGCTCGGCGCTCAGGAAGTCACCGACGACCAGGGCGGCGCCCACACGCCACCCGGCGAGGCGGTGCCGCGAGACGGGCTCCTGGCCGGGCTTCGTGGCCGGCAGCATGATCATCTCGAGGCCGCGGCTCTCGAGCGCGACGCGGATGGCGTCACCGACGAGGTGGCGTCCTGAGACGAAGAGGACGCGGGAGCCGGTGGTCGAGCGCACCGGGGACTCCGCGCTCGGGTCGTTGCTCTCGTTGCTCTCCGGGCGGGCAGCCAGGTCCACGTGCCCACCCCCTCCCCGGTCTGCGATCGGGCCTCCCCGGCCCGTGGCCGCAGCCTAGGAAGGCGGCCGGGGCCGGCGCGGCGCCCGGGGCGAAGATGCCTAATAGTGGTGAGCGGTCTCCGGGGTCGCCTGACGGGCCAGCAGGCCGGCGCCCTCGAGGTCCTGCGCGGCCGCGTGCAGCGAGGCCACCGAGGCGCCCGAGAGCGCGGCGACCTCCACCAGCGACGTCGCCCCGTCGGAGGCGGCCAGCAGCCACAGCATCGCCATCACCGCGTCCGTGGCGTTCTTGCCGCCGGTCGTCGGGTAGAGCCCGCGCCGGCCCAGCTGCGGCTCGCCGTAGGGGCTGAGGTTGCGGTAGGTGACGTCGGCCTGGAGCGACGCGACGACCTCGAGCACCGCGTCGTACGACGCCGCGAGCTGGTCGTCGGTCACGAAGGCCAGGTCGTCGGCCGAGGTGTGGTACTCGGGGTACTCCCCGTGCGGTGTGCGCGAGATCCTGCCCACCGGGAGGTCGAAGCCCAGCGCGTTGAACTGCCGCTCGTCGTAGCCGTAGGGCGAGTAGTCGCGCACCTGCCCGCCGTGCGCGGCCACGACGAGCTCGGCGGCCCGGTCGACCGGGCGGGCGCCGCGCCGGGTGCGCTTGTAGACCAGGGGCCCCGGCCCGCCGAGGCCGGTCAGCACCAGCCCGTGCCGCAGCCGCGGCAGGTGCTCGGCGTTGCGCGCCAGCCAGGTGATCGAGCCGATGGTCCCGGGGGCGAGCAGCAGCCGCACGCCCAGCCGGAGCGGGCGCCGGGCCAGCTCGCGCACGAGCTCGGTGGCCACGCTCAGCCCCGAGAGGTTGTCGTTGGCCAGCGAGGGGTGGCACAGGTGCGCCCAGAGCAGGATCTCGCCCTCCTCGCTGCCGGGCAGCACCACCTCGCCGTACGTCAGCGAGCCCGGCGCGACGGTGGTGTCGACGACGACCTCGAGCGGTCCCAGGCGCGCGGCCTGCTCGAGGTCGGCCAGGTCGCGGTGGGCCAGGCAGAAGCCCCAGGTGCGCTCGTAGTAGGTCGTGCGGTAGGGGATCCAGTCGGGCCGGTCGGGCAAGGTGTGCAGGTGCGGACGCAGCTCTTCGAAGCTCATCGAGGCTCGCACCGGCACGCTGTAGCCCACCAGGTGCAGGGTGTGCCGGGCCAGGTCGACCAGGCGGCGACCGGTCGCGTCGGCGATCCACGCGGCCCGCGCGTTCCACTCGTCGTTGACGACCCAGTCGTGCACCCGGGTGCCGGAGGGCACCTCGTGGCGGCGCAGCTCGACCCCCGGCGGCAGGTCCTGCCCGATCACGTCGAGGGTGGCGCGCACGCCGTCGCCGGTGATGCTGCGGCACAAGGGGTAGAGGCGCTGCATCCGCGCGCGCATCCGCCGCCTGCGACCGGCCGCCTCGTCGTCCTCCACGCGCTCACCCTGCCTCCCGGCTCGCGCGCCGTTCGCCTCCTCCGTCGGGTCTACCCACAACTGGGGATCGCCGCGCGAGGCGCTGCGCCAGCCGCTGCGCCCCTACTAGCGTCACCGGCCATGGACCCAGCCCACTGGAGGGACCGGGACGTCTTCGTCACCGGCCACACCGGCTTCAAGGGCGCCTGGCTGAGCCGGCTGCTGCACCGGATGGGCGCGCGCGTGCACGGCTACGCCCTCGCCACGCCCGAGCACTTCCTGCACACCCGCGCCCGCTGCGCCGACGACCTCGCCGGCGACCGGGTGGGGGACATCCGCGAGCGTGAGCGGCTCACCGCCGCCCTCGAGGACTCGGGTGCCGACACGGTGCTGCACCTGGCCGCGCAGTCGGTGGTGCGCGAGTCCTACCGCGACCCGCGAGAGACCTTCTCGAGCAACGTCGACGGCACGCTGGCGGTCCTCGAGGCCGTGCTCGCGGTGCCGCGGGTGAGCAGCTGCGTGGTGGTGACCACCGACAAGGTCTACCGCAACAACGAGTGGCACTGGGGCTACCGGGAGAGCGAGCCGCTCGGCGGAGACGACCCGTACAGCGCCAGCAAGGCCTGCGCCGAGCTGCTGACCCACGCGATGGTCGCCTCCTTCCCGCGCGAGGGCCTGGGCGTCGCGACGGCCCGCGCCGGCAACGTGGTCGGCGGCGGCGACGCCACCGCCGACGCGCTGCTGCCCGAGCTCGTCGCCCGGTTCGCGGCAGGGGAGCCGGCCCGGCTGCGGCGCCCCGACGCCGTACGCCCCTGGCAGCACGTGCTGGAGCCGCTCAGCGGCTACCTGACCGTCGCCGAGCACCTGCCCGGGCGCGCGCACGACCGGGGGTGGAACTTCGGCCCGACGAGCGCCGACACGCTCAGCGTCGCCGGCGTCGCCGACCTGATGGCGCGCCAGTGGGGCGAGGGCGCGCGCTGGGAGGCCACCGGCGACCCCGGCCCCCACGAGGCGGGGCTGCTGGCGCTGGACTCGACGCTGGCGCGCACCGAGCTCGGGTGGCACCCCGTGCTGAGGGCCCGGGAGGCGGTCGCGATCACCGTCGACTGGGAGAAGTCGGTGCGCGCCGGCGAGCCTGCCCGCGAGGCCGTCGACCGCCAGGTCGACTGCTACCTCGAGCGGCACGCCGAGACCCAGCGCGGCTGAGCCGAGCGCCGCTTTCTCACAGCCGGCGGGGAGCCGCCACCGGACGCAGCGCCGGCGCGACCGGTCGCCCCACCAGCAGGCCCTCGACGCCGCCCTGCTCGAGGGCACGCGCGTAGACCGGCAGCGCGTGCCGCACCGCGCGCACGGTGAGGTCGAGGTCGTCGTCGGTGTGTGCGGCCGAGACCACGAACGACTGGCCCAGCACGCCGTGGCGCAGCAGCTCCTGCAGGAAGAGCGTGCGCATCGACTGGCACGGCCGTCCCCGTCCGTCGAGGGTGGCGAAGACCATCGAGGTCGGGCGTCCGTGCAGCTGCACGTGCTCGCCCAGCCCCGCGGTCGCGACCTCGTGCCGCACGGCGTCGGCCAGGCGGGTGCCGCGGTCGCTCATCGTGGCCACCACGTCGTGCTGCGCGTACTCGTCGTCGACCGCCAGGTACGCCGCCAGCCCGCCCGTCTCCGGGCCGTGCGTGGTGGAGACCAGGAAGACCCGCTCGGCGTCGGTGCGCAGCCCGCCCAGCTCCATCAGCTCGCGCCGTCCGGCCAGCGCCGCGATCGGGAACCCGTTGCCCAGCGCCTTGCCCCAGCACGACAGGTCGGGGCGCACTCCGTAGACGTGCTGGGCCCCGTGGCGCGACCACCTCATCCCGCAGATGATCTCGTCGAAGACCAGCACGAAGCCGTCCTCGTCGGCCAGGCGGCGTACGCCCTCGAGGAAGCCGGGCTCCGGCTCGGCGGTCGCCGAGGCCGGCTCCAGCACCACCGCCGCGACCCGACCCGGGTGGGCGGCGAGCACCGCTCGCAGCGAGTCGAGGTCGTTGTAGTCGAAGCCGACGGTGTCGTCGCGGTGCGCGGGCAGCACGCCGTGGGGCATCGCGGTCGTGCCGATGAACCAGTCGTCGGTGGAGAAGAACGGCTGGGTGCGGCAGATGGCCACCACCGCACGCCCGGTCGCGGCCCGGGCCAGGCGCACCGCCGCAGTCGTGACGTCCGAGCCGTTCTTGGCGAACTTGACCATGTCGGCACCCGGCACCTGCTCCAGGAAGCGCTCGGCCGCGCGCAGCTCCCACACCGAGGGCCGCGTGAAGCTGACCCCGTCGCGCACCGCGCGGCACACCGCGTCGACCACGGGCGCGAAGCCGTGGCCCAGGGTGACCGACCGCAGGCCCATGCCGTACTCCACGAAGACGTTGCCGTCGAGGTCCTCGACCCGGGCTCCCGAGCCGCGCACGATCACCGGCGCCATCTGCTCGGGGTACTGGTCGCTGCCGCGGGCGTAGGTGTGCGCCCCGCCGGGCACCAGCTCGTGCAGCCGGGCCTGCGCCCGCAGCGAGCGCGTGAAGTCCGGGTCGGTCCCGCCGCTCATGGCTCCACTCCCCCGCGTGCGCCGTCGAGGCCGACCAGGACCTTCGCGGACGAGAAGCCCTCGGCGTACCTGGCGCGGCACTCGACGCCCCGCAGCCGCATCAGGCCCAGGAAGGTCTCCTGGTCCCACCAGTCGCGCCCGTGCTGGCTGGGGAACGAGGCGTCGAGGACGGCGAACTTGCGGCGGGCGGTCTCCTCGTCGAGGGCGACGTAGTGGGTGGGTGGGCGCAGGTCGGCGTCCCACTTGGGGATCTCGTAGTGCAGCGCCAGCGCGTCGCGCCAGACCGTGGCCACCAGCTCGCCCACCACGCGGTGGTCCTGGTGGGCGTCGTCGGCGCGCGGCGCCAGCACGACGTGCGGGGTGTGCGTGGCGGCGAGGTCCTCGAGCGCCTGCTTGACCGCGCCCCAGTGCTCCGGCAGCCGGCCGTCCGGCAGGCCCGCGCAGCTCAGCCGGGTGCCGGGGAACAGCCGCTCCAGCGCCTGCTCCGACTCGCGGACGCGGTCGGGCGTCCCGGTCAGCACCAGCGCGGCGACCGAGGTCTGCGGCCGGCTCGCCAGGCGCAGCAGGGTGCCCCCGCACCCGATCTCGATGTCGTCGGGGTGCGCACCCAGGCACACCACCTCCAGCGCCCCAGCGCCGATCCCCAGCTCCAGCACGTCGGTCCCCCTCACCGTCGCCCACGCGGCCGTCAGGGCGATCCTGCCCATGGCCGCGGTGGTGTGGGCCGTCGGTGCTCAGAGGTCCCCGATATGCGGTAGATCGGCCCGCAGGGCTCGCCCGGGGGGCGGGCCGCGGCCCTACCGTGGCCGGGTGCCCTCACGTCCGAGCCGCCCACGCCCCCGCCCAGGCCTCCCGCTGCTGGGCTGGGTGGGCCTCGCCGTCGTCCTCGTCGCCGCGATGGCGGCGCTGCGCACCTCGACGCTGGAGGCCGCCGACCCGGCGGCCGGCGGCCCGGCGGGCGGCCCCGGTGCCGAGCCGCAGGCACGTGCCGCGGCCCCCGACGACGCACCGGCACCCGTGTGCGGCTCGCCGAGCCTCGACGGCCCGGCCGAGCCCCCCGCCGGGGCCGTCGTGGTCCCGACCTCCGACAACCTGCCACTGGTGGTGAGCCAGTCGCCGCCCGGCACCACCTTCTGGCTGGCGCCCGGTCGGCACCGCCTCGGCGAGACGGCGTACGACTCGGTGCGCCCGCACGACGGCGACACCTTCGTCGGCGCGCCCGGTGCGGTGCTCGACGGCGCCGGCACCAACCTCTACGCCTTCACCGGCGAGGCCAGCGACGTGACGGTGCGGCACCTGACCGTCGAGGGCTTCGGCGGACGGCTCGACAACCGCAACCAGGGCGTCGTCAACCACGACAGCGCGCCCGGGTGGCTGGTCGAGCACAACACCCTGCGCCGCAACGGCGGGGCCGGGGTCTTCCTCGGCGACGACGCGGTGGTGCGCCACAACTGCCTGACCGAGAACGGACAGTACGGCTTCAGCGCCTACTCCCCGACCGGTCCGCAGGGGGTCGTGCTGCACCACAACGAGATCAGCCACAACAACACCGCCGACTGGGAGAAGCGCATCCCGACCTGCGGGTGCACCGGCGGCGGCAAGTTCTGGGCCACGACCGGCGCCGAGATCACCGACAACTGGGTGCACCACAACGCCGGTCCCGGGCTGTGGGCCGACAACAACAACACCGGCTTCACCATCGAGGGCAACCTGGTCGAGCACAACGACTCCGAGGGCCTGGTCTACGAGACCAGCTACAACGCCTCGATCGTGGGCAACACCTTCATCGGCAACGGCACCGTCAAGGGCCCGCGCAACCCGGGCTTCCCCACCCCCGCGATCTACGTCTCCGAGTCCGGGGCCGACCCGCGCGCAGGCCGGCTGCACGGCGACGCCCTGGTGATCTCCGGCAACCACTTCGTGAACAACTGGGGAGGGGTGGCGATCTGGGAGAACGCCGACCGGTACGCCGGATCACCGGCCAACCCCACCCAGGACACCACCCTGGTCAACCCGGAGGTCGCCACCTTCGAGGCCTGCGCCGACCCCGACCTGATCGCCGAGGACCCCTACTTCGACGACTGCCGCTGGAAGTCCCAGCACGTGTACGTGCACGACAATCTCTTCGAGCTCGACCCCGACCAGCTGGGCCCCGGGTGCACCGAGGAGAACATCTGCGGGGTCAGCGGCATCTTCTCCAACTGGGGCACCTTCCCGCCGCACTCGCCCTTCCAGGGCACGCTCGTCGAGGAGGCGGTGACGCTCGATCAGGACAACCGCTTCTGGGACAACAGCTACCGCGGCCCCTGGCTGTTCATGGCGTTCGAGGCCGGCCGCTTCGTGACCTGGAACCAGTGGCGCAGCGAGCCCTACCTGCAGGACGCCGACAGCAGCACCCAGTAGCCGACCCGGCCCAGATCTCGCCCTGACCCGGCCCGGATCTCGCATCGAGCCGGCGCAGCTCCCCCGTGCTGCTGCGGCGTCGTACCGCGATCGGCGCCGTGGGCGCGCTCGACGAGATGTCCGGCCGGCTCAGCGGGAAGTTCGGGCCGACTCGGGGCGAAGTCCTGGCCGGGTCAGAGGGTGACCGGGGTGACCGGGGTGCCGGGCTGGACGGGACGGTCGCGCCACAGCGCCCAGGGGCTGACGCCGTGGCGGTACTGCTCCTCCAGGGCGGTGCGCTCCTTGAGCGTGTCCATGGGGGCCCAGAAGCCGTCGTAGCGCACCGCACGCACCCGGCCGTCGCGAGCAGCGCGCACGCACCCGTCCATGACCAGGTCGTCGCCCTCCTCGAGGTAGTCGAAGATGCCCTGGCTCAGCACGAAGTAGCCGCCGTTGATGCACAGCGACATGTCGGCGACCGGCACCAGCCCGGAGACCTGCCCGGCGCCGTCGACGTCGATGACGTGGAAGGAGTCCTGCGGCTTGACGGCCAGCATCTGCGCCACGGCATCGGTCTGCTCGAACTGGGCGACCAGCTCGTCCATCGGCGCGTCGGTGAGCACGTCGCCGTAGTTGGCCAGGAAGACGCCGTCGCCCTCCAGGTGCGGACGCACGCGGCGCAGCCGCTCACCGATCGCGGTGTCCATGCCGGTGTCGATGAACCGGATCGTCCAGTCGCTGATGTCGGTGCCCAGCATCTCGATGTAGGAGCCGCCCTTGGTCAGCACGAAGTCGTTGGAGGCGGTCTCCTGGTAGTTCAGGAAGTAGTCCTTGACCGCCTGCGCACCGTGCCCCAGGCACAGCACGAAGTCGGTGTGCCCGAAGTAGGCGTAGTAGCGCATCACGTGCCACAGCACCGGCCGGCTCCCGATGGACATCATCGGCTTGGGCAGGGACTGGTTGTCGGCGCGCATGCGCATCCCCAGGCCACCGCAGAACAGGACCACCTTCATGTCGTACTCCTCTCGTCAGGCCGGTCCGGCCTGGAAGACCTCGAGGCGCGGCAGGGCCACGACCAGCTGGCCGCCCCACTCGCCCACGTAGCCGAGCTGGGCCGTGATCTCCTTGCGGAGGTTCCACGGCATGACCACCACGTAGTCGGGACGGGCCTGGGCCAGCGCCTCGACGGGCAGCACCGGGATGTGGGTGCCGGGCAGGAACCTGCCGTGCTTGTGCGGGTTGCGGTCGACCGCGAAGGACAGCAGGTCGGCGCGTACGCCGCAGTGGTTGAGCAGCGTGTTGCCCTTGCCGGGGGCGCCGTACGCCGCGACGCTGCGACCCCGGCGCCGGCAGTCGATGAGGAACTCCACGAAGTCGTCGCGCACCTGCGCGACGGCCTCGGCGAACCCGGCGTGGCCCTCGAGGGTGTGCAGGCCCGCACGGGCCTCGTCGGCGAGCACCCGTCCCACCGCCTCCGACGGCTCGGGGGCGCTCTCGGTGCGCGCCGACCAGGTGCGCAGCGAGCCGCCGTGCGTGGGGAGCTCCTCCACGTCGACGACGCTCAGGCCGGCGGCCGCGAGGACGCGCTGGGTGGTCAGCAGCGAGAGGTACGAGTAGTGCTCGTGGTAGATCGTGTCGAACTCGCGGCCCTCCACCAGGCGCAGCAGGTGCGGGATCTCGATGCTCACCCGGCCGTCGTCGGCGACCAGCTCGCGCATCCCGCGGCTGAAGTCGACGATGTCGGGCACGTGGGCGAAGACGTTGTTGGCCACGACCAGGTCGGCGCGCCCGTGCACCTCGGCGATCTTGCGGCCGGTCTCCTGGCCCAGGAACAACACCTCGGTGGGGACCCCCCGCTGCTCGGCGGCCACGGCCACGTTGGCGGCGGGCTCGATGCCCAGCGAGCGGATCCCGCGGGCCACGGCGTGCTGGAGGAGGTAGCCGTCGTTGCTGGCCACCTCGACGACGAACGAGTCGGCGCCCAGGCCGAGCCGCTCGACGGCGGCCTCGACGAAGCGCTCGCAGTGGCGCACCCACGAGTCGGAGTAGGAGGAGAAGTAGGCGTAGTCGCTGAAGATGTCCTCGGCCGGGATGTAGGCCGGCAGCTGGACCAGCAGGCACTCGTCGCAGACCCGCACGTGCAAGGGGTGGAAGACCTCCGCGCGGTCCAGGTCCTCCTCGGCCAGGTAGCTCTCGCAGGGCGGCGACATCCCCAGATCCACGAAGGTGGTCCTCAGATCGGCCCCGCACAGCCGGCAGCGGCGTGATCGCATGCTCGTCCTCCTCGTTGCGTGAGCCACCAGCGTGGGCCCGCCGGAGGCGCCCCGACGCGGCGAGCGGCCCGATTACCTCAATTTCGTGAGGCCCCCCCGCGGGCGGCGGGAGAGGCTCGGGCCAGGAGGTGACGAGCGTGCAGGTACGACGGACCCGGATCGCCGGGGTGCTGGTCATGGAGCCGGAGCCGGTGCACGACGAGCGCGGCTGGTTCGCGCGCACCTTCGACGCCGACGTCGCGCGCCGGCACGGCGTGCGTGCCGAGGACTTCGTGCAGGACAGCGTCTCGCGCTCGCACCGCGGCGTGGTGCGCGGGCTGCACGTGCGCACCGGCGAGGGCGAGGCCAAGCTGGTGCGCTGCTCACGCGGCGCCCTGTACGACGTCGTGGTCGACCTGCGCGTCGGCTCGCCGACGTACGGCGAGTGGGAGGGCTTCGAGCTCAGCGAGGAGTCGCAGCGCTCGGTCTACATCCCCGCAGGGCTGCGCGCACGGCTTCCAGGCGTTGCGCGAGCCCTCGGACACCTCCTACCGCATCGACCGGCGCCACGACCCGACCGCGTCGCTGGCGATCGCACACGACGACCCGGACATCGCGGTCGCGTGGCCGCTGCCGGTCGCCCTGCTCTCGGCGAACGACCGCGCGGCGCCTCCGCTCAGCGAGGTGCGCCACCTGCTGGAGCCGGCGCTGGGCGCGCGCTGAGCGCACCCAGGAAGTCGACCAGCCGGGGCACCACGACGTGGGTGCCGAGCTCGTCGGTGGCGCGAGCCCTGCCGGCCCGGCCCATCCGCTCACGGGTCTCGTCGTCGTCGAGCAGGTCGAGCAGCAGGTCGGTGGCCGTGGCGACGTCGTCGAGCGGCCAGTGCCGGCCCTCGACCCCGTCGCGCACCACCTCGGGAATCCCGCCGACGGCTCCTGCGAGCACCGGCAGCCCGGCCCGCATCGCCTCGGCGAGCGCGATGCCGAAGGACTCGGTCAGCGCGGCGTGGCAGTAGACGCGGTGCCCGGCCAACCAGGCCGGTACGTCGGTGCGGTGGCCCACCAGACGGACGTCGGCCTCGACGCCCAGCGTCCGCGAGCGCCGCTGGAGCTCGCGTCGCTGGGGGCCGTCGCCGACCACGGTCAGCGTGCACGGCCGGCCCCGGCGGCGGGCCTCAGCGAGCACCTCGAGCAGGAAGCCCTGGTTCTTGCGGGGCTCCACCGACCCGACGCTGACCAGGTCGCGCAGGGGCGCCGCCGCGCTGACGGGTGCCAGGGGCGGCGCGTCGGGCAGGGCCGGCACCGCGTTGGGCACCACCACCGACGGCACGCGGGCCGCCGCGGGCACCCGGGCCAGGCAGTCCCGGCGCGCGGCCTCGGAGACGAAGACCAGCCCGTCGAGGCGTGGCAGCACCCGGGCCTCGAGTGCGCGGATCGCACGGAAGACCCGCCCGCTCGCGCTGATCTCCCCCTTGCCGGCCCACTCGTCGGCCTCGGAGACGTTGAAGTGCACGGCCATCACCACCGACTCGGAGCCGCCGGCGCGCTCGCGCACGTCGAGCGCGGCCCACGCGGAGCCGGGGCACTGTGCATAGACGACAGGGGCCCGGCCGTCACCGGCCCGGGCAGCCCCCAGGACCGGGGCGAGGGCGGCGCGCAGGTAGGCCACGTGCCAGTGCCGGTACCACCACACACCGGCCGCGCCGGAGAGCGGCTGCAGCGCCCGCCGCACCGCGAAGACGGGTCGCACCAGCGGCGAGGCCGCGTCGAAGGGACTGACCACCCGCACCGGCAGCCCGGTCGCCTCGAGGTGCTCGACCACGGTGCGCACGTGGGTCTGGACGCCGCTGCCGCCCGCACGGCGCATCACCGTCGCGACGACGACCTGCAGGTCGTCGGGCGCCCGCTCGACCGGCCGCTCAGCCGACACGACCGTCGACCTCCTCGGGCTCGACCAGGGCCGTGGCCGGCGGCAGCGGCAGCGCCGCCCGCGCGGCCCGGTCGAGGGCCAGCCACCACGCCACGGCTCCCAGGCAGGCGGCCAGGGCGGTGCCCCACACCATGCCGCCGGCGCCGGCCGTGGCGGCGCCGGCGGTGCCGAGCACGGCGTACGTCGACGTCACCAGCACCTGCATGCGCAGCGTCAGGTCGGCGCGCCCCAGGGCGCGCAGCCCCGCCGAGGGCCCCACGTGCAGGCAGCTGGCGGTGGCCCCGATGACGACGGCCGGCAGCAGCGCGTGCGCGGACGGCCAGACCTCGCCCAGCAACCGGTCGCCGAGCCCGTGGGGCAGCACGACGAAGACCAGCACGCCCCACAGCAGCGCGACCGCGGCCAGCCCGCCGCTCAGCGCGCGGCAGAGCCGCTCGAGCGCCGAGCGCCCGTCGGCGCGGGCCCGCACCGCCTCGGGCACCGCCACCTGGGAGATCCCCATCAGCAGGCTGGCCACCGGCCCGATGAGCATCTCCGCGCCGCGCACCGCGCCCAGCGCGCCGAGCCCCGCGACGGCCGCGACGACCAGGACCGTGACCTGTTGGCCCACCCCGAGGGTCATGTTCTCGCTCATGAAGCGGGTGCCGAGGTCGTGGTGCTCGCGCCACCACCACATGACCCGTCGCGGGTCGGGCAGGGTGCGCGCCCGCCAGGCCGCGAACGCCGCGGAGAGACCGGCGCTGGCGCCGAAGGCCACCACGGCCCAGGCGATGCCGTCGAGGCCCAGGGGGGCGCCCAGCGGCAGCAGCAGCACCAGCGAGACCGCCCAGACCATGTCGGTGGCACAGGCCGCGCCGCCGCGACCGGCGGCGAAGAAGGCGTAGCGGTAGCTGTCCTGGAGGGCCAGCAGCGGCAGGCAGGGGGCCAGTGCGGTGAAGGCCGCCCCGCCCTCGCCGCTGACCCACCGGGTCAGCACGACGCCGCCGCCCAGGCAGAGCGCCCCGGCGACGAGGCCGACGACCGTGGCGGTGGCGGTGGCCGCGGCGCTGGAGGAGCGCCAGGTCCTCGGCTCGGTGCCGGTGTAGCGCACCATCAAGGGGTCGGTGGCCAGGCCGCGCGCGGCCTGCAGCACGATCGCGTAGGTCACCAGCACCAGGCCCAGCGCGCCGAGGCTCTGCGCTCCCAACGTGGTGGCCACGAAGACGCCCAGCACGAAGTTCTTGACGCTGGAGACGCCCTGGTCGGCGACCCCCCAGCCCAGCCGGCCGGCGGTGCGCAGCAGGGCCGCGCGCCCGACCACCACGGCGCTCACGCCAACTCCGCGGCCCGGGTGTCGAGCACCTGGGCGGCCATCTCGTCGAAGTGCCGCTCGACGGTCGGCGCCAGCTCCGCGAGCCGTCGTTCCAGGTGCGCCCGCAGGGCCTCGCGGTCGCGGTACACCTCGTCGATCTGGTCCACCAGGCGCTCGGCGTCGAGCCCGCGCAGCTCGTGGCACAGCTCCTCGAGCCCCATCAGGCCCATCAGGTCGCGATGCTTGGGCGCGTAGCACAGCGCCACCACCGGGGTCGCGCAGCGCAGCGCCCCGACCACGTTGTGGTAGCGCGCGGCGACCACGACCTCGACCGACGAGACCGCCTCGACCAGCTCACCGGGGGTCATCGGCACCAGCAGCCGCACGTGCTCGCTGTCCGCCCGCGAGACCAGGCCGCGGGCCACCGGCACGTCGTCGGCGTCGCCGACCAGCACACTGACGTCGTAGTGGCGCTCGAGCAGCAGGTCGACCACGCGCCCCATCGCGGCGACGTACGCCGCGTGCAGGCGCTCCGCCCCCGCACGCTCGGCATTGCTGCCCGACCAGGCCATCACCCCGAGCCCGACGCTGCGCGGGCGCGCCGGCGGGTGCGGCGGCTCCGGCAGGGCCAGCACCACGTCGGGGTGGACCCCGTCATGGGTGCGCAGGCCCATGCGTCGCAGCTCCTCGCGGGAGCGCTCGTCGCGGAAGGAGCGGTAGGCGGCCAGGCGGGCGGTGGTGACGAACATCCAGCGCTGGACCCGCTCGGGCACCGCTCCGGCCCCGACGCCCACCAGGGCCACCCGGGTGCGCCACAGCCGTCCGCTGACGGCCATCACCAGCAGCGTCCAGGGCATCTGCCAGGCCCGCTCCTGCAGCGTCGACTCGAGCGTGCCCATGCCGGGCACCAGCACGACGTCGTGGCGGCGCACCCACCGGCTGACGCGGACGGCGTCGACGACCAGCCCGGCGAGCACCCGCCAGGCCGTGGGACCGCGCAGCGCGCGGTGCAGCTCGACGGCGGGCAGGCCGTAACGCTCGCGCACGGCCTCGGGCCCCGAGCACATGGCGTCGAGCTCCGCGTCGGGTCGCCGGGAGCGCACCAGGCCCAGCACCACCTCGAGGCTCGCGTCGTTGCCCAGGTTGCCGGCACCCAGCCGTCCCAGGAAGCCGACCCGGAGCGACCCGTCGGGCGGGCTCACGGCCGGACGCCCTGCCCGGCCACGACCCGGGTGGCCAGGTCGCGGCGCCGCGGCACGACGTCGTACTCGTCGGCGGGCACTCCCGGGTCGGCGCCGCCGATGCGGCGACCCGCCCGCGAGGCCGCCCACGAGACCAGGTGGCGCACGCAGGCCCGCTTCTCCGCAGCGCTCACCGGCGCGCGCTGCACCGCGCCGAGGTAGCCGGTGAACATCTCCCCGACCAGCCGCACCGTCGGGTTGCGGAGCCGGTCGGCGCGGCGCGGGTCGAGCGAGGCGCACCACGAGCGCACCGTCGCCTCCTCGTGCGAGAGCCGGCCTCCGTGGTGGCGGCGGAAGTAGAGCCAGTCGGGCACCTGCACGAAGCGACCGTGCAGGACCAGCTCGCTGACGAAGACGTGGTCGGCGCGGTAGAAGCTGTCGTGCGGCCGGATCCGACGCAGCACGTCGGCGCGCACCAGGCCGTAGAAGTCGTCGGAGCGGATCGCGCCGGGCATGCGGTCGCCGTCGAGGAGCATGCTGCGAAAACGCCGGGACGGCCGGCGCGAGTTGGTCAGCAGCGGGTACTCGTGGGCCTGCACCACCGCGCCCTTCTCGTCGATCGCGGCGGTCCACGAGTGGGCCAGCACGGCGTCGGGATGGGCGTCGAGCAGCCGCACGCACTGCTCGACGAGCTCGACGGCGTACAGGTCGTCGGCCGAGGCCCACTTGAACAGCTCGCCGCGCGCGCGCCGCAGCACGACGTCGTGGTTGGCGGCCGCGCCCAGGTTGGTCGCCAGGCGCTCGAAGCGCACCCGGGGGTCGCGCGCGGCGTACTCGCGCACGACGTCGTCGGTGCCGTCGGTCGAGGCGTTGCTCGAGACGACGACCTCGAGGTCCTCGAAGCTCTGGCCGAGCAGGGCGTCGAGGGACTGTGCCACGTAGTCGGCGCCGTTGTAGACGGGCAGCCCGATGCTCACGCGCGGCGCGCGCGACGACCCGGTCACGCCTCAGCCCTCCGTCGCCGGCGCGGGGCGGGCGGAGCGGGGACCGCTGACGGGTCGAGGGGCATGGGAGGTCCTTCCTGCCGGGTGAGCGATGGCGTACCGATAGATGGAGAGCAGCTGGTCGAGGTTGCGCTCGCGCGAGAAGCGGTGCCGTGAGGTCGCCCGGGCCCGCTCACCGAGCTCGAGAAGGGGGGCGGGGTCCCGGTCGGCGCGGGCGAGCACGCGAGCCAGGTCGGCGGCGCTGCCGGGCTCGAAGAGCACGCCGTCCCAGCCGTCGCGCACCAGCTCGGGGAAGGAGCCACGCGCCGGTGCCACCGGCACCGACCCGTGGGCCATCGCCTCGACCGCCACCAGGCCGAAGACCTCCTCCCACGCCGAGGGCACCACCGCGAGCAGGGCCCGGTCGAGCAGGTCGCCGACGGCCACAGGGTCGAGGGTGCCGACCATCCGCACCCGGTCGCGCCCGGCGGCCCACTCGCGCACCAGGTCCTCGAGGGGGCCACCGCCGGCGACCACCAGCTGCAGCCGCGAGCCCGGCGCGGTGCGCTCGTGGAGCTCCCAGGCGGCCATCGTGAGACGGATCCCCTTCGCCTCGTCGAGGCGACCCAGGTGCGCGACGAGGTGCTCGCGCGGCACCGGCGAGGCCTCGGCCCGGTCGACGAAGTTGGGCTTGACGAAGACCCGCTCCTCCGGCAGCGCCAGGCCCTGGAGCAGCCCACGCTGCGACTCGCTGATGAGCAGGTACGCCGAGACCAGCTGCTGCCACAGCCGGCGGTTGAGCACCAGCCCGGCCGCGACCGGCAGGGTCGCTGCGTGCGAGGCCCGGTAGCAGCCGTGCTGCAGTGCCGGCCAGACCTGACCGTCCGCGCAGTCGTGGCAGGGCGCGCCGTCACGGTAGAAGTCGCCGCTGGCGCACAGCAGCTTGTAGTTGTGCACCGTGGCCACCGCGGGGACCCCCGCGTCGTGGCAGGCCAGCAGCACCGAGGGGCTGAGCAGCGGGAAGGTGTTGTGCACGTGCACCACGTCGGGGCGCACGCGGCGCAGGAACGCCGCCAGGTCGGCGCGCACCGGGCCGTTGCGCACGCTGTGCGCCGCCAGCAGTGCCCGGCGCCGGGCCGGCCAGTCGGCGATGTCGTCGCTGTGCCGCTCGTAGGTCCGTACGTCGTGACCGGCCTCGCGCAGCATCCGGACCTCCTGGTCGACCACGCGGTTCTCCCCGCTCGGCGCGACCGAGCGGTAGCGCCCGTGCACCACCACGACCCTCATGGCTGCCTCGCCCGCCAGCCGGTCGTCAGCAGCGACGCAGCGACCGTCAGGTCGAGCAGGTAGACCGACGGGGCGCCCAGCCCGGTCTCGGTGACCGAGGCGACCAGGCAGTAGACGACCAGGAAGAGGGCGATGGCCCGTTCGGGCCCGGGCCGGTGCACGACCGCCATCAGCAGCAGCAGCAGCAGCACCGCGGCCTGCACCCCGACGCCCAACCAGCCCTGGTCGACGTACGTCGCCACCCAGCTGCTGTCGATGGGCAGGCCGTTGAAGGACTGGTCGGAGAGGCCCCAGCCGAACAGCTCCTCGATCCAGGGCCGCTCGAGGTCGGCGACCGCGCCCCACACGTCGGCGCGCCCGGTGAGCCTGTTGGCCTCGGCGCTGGACTGGCCGCGCAGCAACCAGACCGTCAGCGGCGAGATGAACAGGGCCGCCGCGATCGCGCCGCCACCACCGGCGACCACCAGGGTGCGACGCACGCGCACGTGCCCCAGCAGCAGGCTCAGGGAGGCGACCACGAGACCGACGAGCACCCCGATCACGGCGGTGCGGGTGTGGGTGGCCACGAGGGGCAGCAGCGAGAGCAGGACCATCAGTCCAGCCCGCACGCCGCCGACCAGCCGGCACATCCACAGCAGCAGCGAGGTGCCCAGCAGCACCGCGGCGTAGTGCGCGACCTGGGTGGGCGGGATCGGCCAGACCACCCCGGCCAGGCGGCCCTGGAAGGCGAAGGCCAGCCCGGGCGCCACCAGCGCCCCGAGGTAGACGGTGGCCATCACCACGGCCAGCGCCGTGCGGTGCAGCCGCAGCAGCAGCAGGTCGCGCCGTCCGAACCAGGTGCTGAGCAGCCACAGCACGGTCACGAAGAGCACCATCCGCCCGGCCCGGAAGGTCGAGGAGAGGAAGAACTCGGAGTAGAGGCTGGCGGCGCTCGCGCCGATGGCCAGCACGCTCAGCAGCAGCAGGAAGACCGAGGGGCGCACCACCCCGCCCGGGTTGACCACCAGCGCCAGCAGCAGCGCCACCAGCACCGCGCCCTGGGTCAGCGCCGAGCCCACCAGGGTCGGCAGGGGCACCACGGTGGCGGTGTCGGCGTAGGTGAGCACGTTGAGCAGCAGGGCGCCCCACGCGAGGCCGACCAGCCTCCGCTCGCGCCGCCCCAGGCGCGGGTCCGGGGCCGGGGGGCCGACGGCTGATCCCGTCAGGACGGGGCGCAGCGCGCTCACCGACCCCACCGCCCCGAGAGCAGCGAGCGCCCCGACCGGGCGTCCTCGTCGTCGACGGGCGCCAGGCCCAGGCTGTCGTCGGTGGCGTCGGCACCCACGAGCACGGCCTCGGCCGGCTCCAGTCCGGCTGCCCGGGCCAGCTCGGCGGTGGTGCGCAGGCGCTCGGCCGTCGAGCCGCCCGCGCTGACCACGACCACCAGGCGCTCGGCGCGAGCCGCGACGTGGTCGAGCCCGACGGCGGGATCGATGTCCACCACCACCAGCACCAGGTCGGCGGCCGACTCGGCCTCGGTCACCGTCGAGGCCGACAGCTCGGCCCCCGGCACCGGCCCGACCGTGCGGGTGGGCACCCCGTCGGGTCGCAGCACCACCGGCCGGCTCCCGGCACCGGTCCACAGGCCGGCGACCGTGCGGCCGACCCGGCCGCGCTCGGTCAGGTCCACCACCAGCACCCGGTTGCCGAGCCGGGCCCGGTCCACAGCCAGGGCCGCGGCGAGCACGGTGGTCTCCGGGCCGTTCTCGACCGCACCGACGGCCCAGCGCACCGGGCCGGGGCCGTCCGCGGCCGGGCCGGGTGCCACCAGCTGCGAGACGCACCCGACGGCTCGCCCGAGCGACGCACGTCGACGGGCGGGGCGAGGCGCGCCGCGCCACACCCGCGTGGGCACCCGGCCCACGCTGCAGCACACCCGCGTGCCCAGGGCCATCGCGATCTCCTCGCGACGCCGCACCCGCTGCGACAGCAGGGCGCCCAGGAGCACCCAGCCGGCGCCCACGGACCCACCGGCCACGAGCCCGGCGGTGGTGTCGAGGGCCAGGCTGCGCACCAGCGAGCGGCCGTCGAGCGGGTCGGTGGGGTCGAGCACGTGGCTCGCGCCCGCGACCGCTCCCGCCACGATCCGGGTGCGCTCGATCTCCTGCTCCAGCTCGCTGACCTGGGCGTCCACCTGGGCGCGACGGGTCAGCACCTCGGCCGCCTCGGCCCGCCCCCGGCGGCCGCTGCTGCTGAGCACGTCGTACTGGGACGTGAGCGTGCCGGCCTCGCTGCGCAGGGCCTCGACCCGGATCCGGTAGCGGTCGGTGCGCGCGGCGGTCTGCACGTCCATGGTCTCGTTGCGGAAGTCGAGGAACGTGCTGGCGACCGCCTCGGTGCGCCGGCGCGCCTCGGCGGCGTCGGGCCCCGAGACCTCGAGCTGCAGCACCGTGGTCGTCTCCACGCTGGCCAGGATCGAGTCCTGCATCTCCTCGGGGGTCAGCTCGAGGTCGAGCCGGTCGACCACCCGCTCGGCCACCGTGCGGGTGCGCAGCAGGCTGACGTCGGTGTTCATCGCCATCGTCGGATCCGCGCCGTCGGGGTGCGCGAGGAGCAGCGTCACGCTCGCGGCGCTGCGCGTGGGCAGTGCCAGCGCGACGACCGCGCCGAGCAGCAGGCCGACCAGCGCGCAGCCGACCCAGACCCGCCAGCGCCGCCTCAGCGCGCGGCGCAGGAAGTGCAGGCTCACGACCGCGGGGGCCACCTCCGCGAGCTCGGGGTCCTCCGACTGCTCGGTCTCCACCGCCCAGGCTGACGTCCTCACTGCGCACCTCCCTCGGGTCCGTTCGTGCGGCCCACGCTGCCCAGCCGGGTCCGGCCGCGCCGGTCCGCAGGCACCGCGCCGGTCAGCCGCACCGGCAGCTGGGGCTCACGGAGCCGCTCGGGCTGCAGCCGACGCCCGGTCGTGCGGTCGAGGCGGTCGGGGTCGAGGACGACCACGCCCTGCACCCCCACCCCCGCCTCGTCGAGGCTGACCGCGAGGCGGGCCAGGTCGGCGGCCGTCGCGGTGCCGGCACTCACGGCCACCACACCCACGCATCCCGACGGCAGCTCGAGCCGCTCGGGACGGGTGCGGTCGAGCACCACCATCAGCACGCGCAGGTCGTCGGGCTCACCCTCGTGCAGCGGCCGGTTGACCCACAGGTGGCCACGCAGCTCGTGCTCGGGGTGCACCCGCGCGCAGGCGGCCCACAGTGCCGCCGACGAGTCGTGCCCGTGGTGGGGCACCAGACGGGTGCGCAGCCCCACCGACGCGGCGTACGCCGCCAGCTGCGGGCCCAGGGCCAGCGCGGCGGTGTCGTCGGACAGGGTCACCACGACCACGTCGACCGCGGGCTCCTCCGATCTGCCCGCATGGGCGCGGGTCAGCGTGCCGGCGGGCAACACCTCGCGCAGCACCTGGCGCAGCGACCAGGCGTCGACCGGGCCGGGGACGTAGCGCGCGAGCAGCGTGCGCCAGGCCGACACGTTGCGTGCCGGACGCGAGGAGACCGAGGCCACCACCGTGTTGCCCAGGGCGTCGGCGATCTCGTCGCGGTAGCGCAGGCGTCGGTCTCGGCGCTCGGAGACCACCAGCAGGAGCCCCACGAGGAGGAGCAGGGCCGCGCCCCCGGCCAGGCCGTGCAGGAACCGCGAGAGCAGGAGACCGGGGCGGGTGGCCGGCGAGGCGTCCTCGATGAGCGAGGCGGTGTCGCGCCCGACGTCGGCCGACGCAGCCTCGGCCACCTGGTCGGCCTGCAGCACGAGCGAGGCCTGCTGGGCGCTGAGCTGGGCGAGCGCGGCCGTCATCGCCTTCTCGGCGACCGACCCGAAGACCTCCGCGTCCCGCCGTTCGGTGGTCTCCTGGATGTCGCGCCTGACGGTGCGAAGGGTGGCGCGCAGGGTCTCCAGCCGGGTCTCCCGGCCGGCGCGTGCCGCGTCGCGCAGCCGGGCGGCCGCGCTGGAGATGTAGCGCAGCTCGGCGGCCGCCGTCGCGGCGGCCAGCTCCCGAGCCAGCTCGGGATCCTCGGCGCGGGCGCTGAAGCGCAGCACGTCGGGCGTCGGGGCACTGACCTCGACAGCCTCCTGCATCGCGGTGAGGTCCATCGCCGGCGAGACGCGGCGTCCGGCCTGGCCGAGCACCAGGTCGCTCGCGGCCACCCGCACCTGGGTGCCCGCGTCGCGCTCGGCGGCACCGACCCCCGACTCCGAGGCCGGGGGCAGCAGCACCGTGCTGGCACTGGTCCACTGCGGGGGACGCGACACCGCCAGCGCGACGCCCGCGACCGCGCCGACCAGCAGCGCCACCGTCAGCAGGAAGGCGTGACGACGCAGCACCGTCCACGTGGCCTTCAGGTCGAGGCTCTGCTCAGACATCGCTGCTCCTGCGGTCGTGGCCCGCACCGGGCGCCTGGACGTCGAGGACGAGGAGGGTCCGCAGCAGCGCACGCGTGCGGAGGTCCCCGGTGCCCACGAGCGTGGTGGTGGGGCGGCGGCGCCCCAGTCCCTCGGCCCACCAGCCCAGCGGCGGGTCCTCCTCGCCGCGGTGCCGGGTCCATGCCAGCTCGGGGGGCAGGTGCATCAGCGCCATCACCGTCTCCCTCCCGTCACGGCGAGCACCGTCGCCCAGCGGGCGCGACCAGCTCAGCCGGGCCAGCGAGCCGTGCAGCACCAGCTCGACGTCCGGGCCCAGGTGCCAGGCCATCCGGAAACCGTGCGGGCGTCCGGAGCGCAGCTCGTCGACGACCTGCAGGGCGCCCGAGCCGCGGTCCAGCCGGACGGTGCGGGCGTGGCGCATGGCCGGGTCGAGACGGGCGTAGCCGGTGTGGTGGGCCGACCAGAGCTGGACGTCGAGGTCACCGACCTCGGCGCGGTCCAGGTAGGTCCTCGCGTGCTGGGTCCACAGGAAGGGCCCGCCGCTGGTCGACTGGTCGCAGCCGTCGACCTCGACGGTGCTGTGGGCCAGGGTGGAGCGGAAGTAGTCGCGCCAGCGGGGCTCGCCGTGGTAGCGGTAGGTGCCCGGGTCGCACAGGACCTCCACGCCCTCGTGGCGCAGCTCCACCGACAGGGCGTCGGCGTGTGCGTGGGCGGCCAGCGAGCCGAAGCCGTGCGGCCCGCTGTCGCAGCGGACCCAGATCTCCGGCTGCCGGCCGGCCGGGGTGCGCAGGATCGCCAGCCCGGCGTCCTCGAAGAGGTCGGGCCGCTGCTGCGGGCGCGGCCGGTCGCCGGCCAGCGGGCCGGCCGGGGCGAGCAGCGCATCGACCAGGACCGAGACGACCCCGCCGCGGCGCCGTGGCCACCACGGCCGCGGCCCCACGAGCGCCTGGCCGAGCCCGAGCAGCTGCTCCCACGGGTCGTCGCCGGGGTCGGCCACCAGCAGCGCACGTCCCTCGTCGCCGTCACCGTTGCGGGGCGGGCGGCCGGCGATGTCGAGCATGGCCGCGGCCGCGTCGAGGCCCGCGGTGACCAGGTCGGGGTCGGGGCCGTCCTCGGCGTGCCCGCAGGCGCGGGCCTCGACCAGCGCCAGTCCGGCCAGCTCGCAGACGAAGCGGTGGTAGTCGGCGGCCTGCTCGCGGTTGACCCCGCTGGGGAACGTGTTCGCCCGCAGGTGCCGGCCCAGCAGGCGGCCCGCCTCGACCCGCCACCGCTCACTCTCCTCGAACCACGGGAACGCGCAGGCAGCGACCAGCCGTCCGCAGGTCTCGGCGACGGCGTGGTTGTTGGCCGAGCTGCCCCGGCTCGGGAAGCCGCGCAGCATCTCCTGGTGCCAGCGCAGCTGGGCCAGGGCCGTCTCGTCCTCCTCGAAGAGTCCGGCCGCCCCCGCCCAGCCGTCGAGCAGGCGCCGGGTCCAGGCCCACGAGACCAGGCGCAGCCCCAGCTCGATGCCGCTGGTCCAGTGCACGCCGCGCAGCACCGGGTTGGCCGCCCACCACGAGCGCAGCTGTGCGGCCGCGGCGGCGGCGTACTCGTCCTCGCCGGTCAGCCAGTACGCCGCGGCCAGCACGGTCACGTGCTGGTGGCGGGAGAGCTCCCACACCTGCTTGACGTCCCCGGTGACGCGACGGGTCGCGGTGGTCGACGCGGAAGGCCAGGACGTCGTGGGGGGCACGGATGCCGGACACCGGGTCCAGGAACCAGTCGGGGTCGCGCAGGTCGGTGCGCTCGTGGCCCAGCACGCTCCACCGCCCGCCCAGCAGCCGGTCCGCCGCCGCGGTGAGGCCGGCGGCGTCGTGCGGCAGCACGCGCTCGGCGGCCGCGGCGGGCACCGCCGCGGCGAAGCAGCGCTGCGGCAGCAGGCCCGGCACCGGCCCGCCCGCCCGCTGCGGCAGGGTGTGCACCGCCACCGCCCGTCGGGCCTCGTCGCCCACGCGCAGCGCGACCTCGCGGGTGCTCATCCGCGTCAGACGCCGGGCGTACCAGGACAGGGGTGTGCTCATCGTGCCGCCTCCAGGGTGGTGCGGGTGGTGGTCACCAGCGAGACCGGGTCGATGGGCATCGGCCCGCCCGTGCGCACCGCGGTGACGAAGGCCGCGACGGCCGCGCGGTGTCCCTTGTCGGGTCCGGTGCGCGAGCGCCGGGACCGCCGGCCCCTCTCGGTCCACACCGTCGTGCGCACGAAGTTGTCGAGGTGGGCGGTGCGCCCTCCCCCGAGCACGTCGAGGCTCTCCTTGCCGCAGCGGCGCGAGCCGCCCGTCGCGTAGGTGAGCGTGGCCAGCGACCCTCCGGCGAAGCGCAGCACCAGGCTCACGTCCTGGCCCTCGCCGTGCTGGGCGCAGACGGCCACCGGGTCCTCGCCGGTCCAGGCGCAGAGCAGGTCGATGAAGTGCCCACCCTCGCCGACGAACCGGGAACCCTCGGCCTCGTCGAGGTACCAGCTGCTCGCCCCGAGCCGCCCGGCGTTGACCAGGTAGCGCAGCGCGACCGGCTCGCCGACCTCGCCGAAGCGGCGCCGCAGGTCGACGAAGCTGGGCGCGAAGCGCCGGTTGAACCCGACCATCAGGCGCTCGTTGCCGGTGCGGGCCATCGTCTCCTCGACCCGCGCCAGCTCCTCGTGGGTGATCGCCAGCGGCTTCTCGACGTAGACCGCCTTGCCGTTCTCGAGAGCGGCGCAGACGAGGTCGGCGTGCGTGCGGTGCCGGGTGGCCACGAGCACGGCGTCGAGGCTCTCGTCCTCGAGCACCGCCCGGGCCTCGGTGCCGGCCGAGGTGAAGCCGAAGGCACGCTGGGCGTTGATGCTCGACAACGACCTCGCCGTGGCGACCCGGACCAGCTCGACGTCGTCTGCGGCGGCCAGGCCGGGCAGCAGCATCGCCGAGGCGTGGCTGCCGGCGCCGATGACGCCCAGGCGCACCGCGCCGTCGCGGGTCCTGGGCCTGCGGGCGGCCCTGGGCGCAGCGGGGCGCGCCGCGTGGGCGCCGACCGGTCCCGACCCGTCCCGGGCCGGGTAGGACAGCAGATGGCCGACACCGGTGATCCCGCCGGTGCGCAGCCGCTCGTAGACCTGCGGTGCCTCGGTGACCGGGTGGCTGCTCGAGACGAGCGCCGCGATGTCGAGCGAGCCCTCGGCCAGCAGCGCCAGGAAGCAGGCGATGTTGCGCTCCTCGGTCCAGCGCACGTAGCCCAGCGGGTAGTCGATGCCGTCGAGCTCGTAGCGGTCGTCGTAGCGCCCCGGCCCGTAGGAGCGCGAGAACCGGACGTCGAGCTCCTTCTCGTAGTAGGCGTTCCAGGGCAGGTCGAGGCGGGTCTTGCCGATGTCGACCACGCAGGCCCGGTCGCGCGCCAAGCGCGCGGCGAGCTCGACGGGGGCGTTGCTGGCCCCGCCCGCGGCCAGGAAGACGTGGTCGGCGCCCCCGGGCGCCCCCGCCCGCAGCAGCGCCTCGAGCCGGTCCACCCCTGCCGGGTCGGGACCCGCGCAGCCCACCGCGCCGCCGTCCTCGGCGGTGCGGCAGCGCTCCTCGACGGTGTCGAGGCCCACCACCCGGACCCCGGCGCCGACCAGCAGCCGCACCAGCAGCTGGCCGACGAGTCCCAGCCCGATGACACAGGCCGTCTCCCCCAGCTGTACCTCCGCCCGGCGCAGCGCCTGCATGGCGATGGCACCGACCGTCGAGAAGGCGGCGTGCTCGGCGAGCACCCCGTCGGGCACCCGCACGCACAGGTTGCGCGGCACCCAGTTGACCTCGGCGTGCAGCGCGAACTCGTTGCCGGCGGCGGCGACCAGGTCGCCGACCGCGAAGCCGTGCACGCCCTCGCCGACCTCGACGACCACGCCGCACAGCGAGTAGCCCAGCGGCGTCCAGGAGTCGAGCCGGTTGCGGGTCTTGCGATAGGTCGCCACCGCACCGTTCTGGGCCACCGCGTCGAGCACCTGACGCACCTGGTCGGGGCGGTGCCGCGCCTTCGACACCAGCGACATCCGTGCCTCGGAGACCTTCATCAGCTCGGTGCCGGCCGAGATCAGCGAGTACGACGAACGCACCAGCACCCCGCCGGGCCGGCAGGAGGGCACGGGTGCCTCGAGCACCGCGAGCTCACCGGAGCTGTAGTTCTGGGCCACGTGCCACATCCGCGTCTCCTCGTCGGGTCTCCTCATCGGGCACCTCCTGTCCCGGCGCCGACACCGGCACCGCGGGCGTTGCGCAGCCACAGCTCCAGGCTGAGCAGCTGGTAGATCTGCTGGGAGCGGTCGCGCCGCCCGCTGCGCTGGTCGTGGACCAGCGCGGCCAGGGGCTCGCGCCGCAGGAAGCCCGAGCCGACCAGCTCGCCGCCCAGCAGGAGGTCGTCGATCATCGGGCGCAGGTCGTGGGTGGTCCAGGCCCGCAGGGGCGCCCCGAAGGACGCCTTGGGCCGGTCGATCACCTCGTCGGGCAGCCAGGACCGCGCGACCGCCTTCAGGCCGGCCTTCTGGACCCGCCCGTCGATCTTGGGGACCGCCTGCGGCGCGAAGGCCGCTCGCAGCACCTCGATGTCGACGAAGGGCACCCGCACCTCGGTGGAGGCCGCCATCGACGCCCGGTCCGTGTAGGTCAGGTTGAGGCCCGGCAGGAACATCCGCGTGTCGGCCAGGCACATCCGCTCGACGTGGTCGTCGAGCGTCGTGTCCTCGTACGTCGCGCGGTGCTGCTCGACCAGGTCGTCGACCAGGCCGCCGAGCTCGGGGTCGAGCAGCGCCCGCAGCCCCTGCGGGTCGTGCAGCGTGTAGCTGCGGCGGAACGCCTCCTGCTCGGGCAGTCCGGCGAACGCGACGAAGCGCTGGGCCCACCGCACCGCTCGGACCCCCCGCCCGGCGAGGGCGACCGGGAGACGTTCGACCGTCGGCCCGACCACCCGCGAGCGCAGCGACTCGGGCAGGCGGCGGTAGCGGGCGGCCAGCAGGTTGGCCAGGTGCTTGCGGTAGCCGCCGAAGAGCTCGTCGGCGCCGGTGCCCGACAGCAGCACCTCGACGCCCGCAGTGCGGGCGGCCTCGCACATCAGGAACGTGTTGAGCGCGGCCGGGTCGCCGACCGGCTCGTCGAGCACATCGACCATGCGCGGCAGCATCGAGACCACGTCGGGGCCGATCTCGATCTCGTGCAGGCGCACGCCGAGGTGCTGCGCGAGCCGGCGGGCGTACGCCGCGTCGTCGGGCATCGCCTCGAGGCGCCGGTCAACGGCCCGGAAGCCGATGGTCCACGCCTCGATGCCGGGGTCGTGCCGGTGCGCCAGCGCGGTCACGATGCTCGAGTCGAGCCCGCCGCTGAGGAAGGTCGCCACCGGCACGTCGGAGACCAGGTGGGCGCGCACCGAGTCCTCCACGACCGAAGCAAGGTCGACGGGCGGTCCGGCGGCCGCGTCGGCGGCCTCCTCGGCGAGGCTGCAGAAGACCCCGCTGCGGCTGGTGCCGTCGGGCCGGTGCTCCGACCAGGTGCCCGGCGCCAGCTTGCGCACGCCACGCACGGCGTCGGTCTCGGTGGGCAGCCAGTAGTACAGCGTCGAGGCGACCATCCCGGCCGGGTCGACGGACAGCTCGGGGCCGAGTGCGGCGACGACCGCCTTGAGCTCGGAGGCGAAGACGACGCCGGCGCCGCGGCGCAGCACGTAGAGGGGCTTGATGCCGAAGGGGTCGCGCGCCAGGGTCAGGTGGCCGGTGCGCTCGTCGTGGACGGCCAGCGCGAACATGCCGCGCAGGCGGGCCAGTCCCGCGCTCCCCCAGGCCCGCCAGACCTCGAGCACCACCTCGGTGTCGCAGGCCGTGGCGAAGCGCACCCCACGCGACTCCAGCTCGCCACGCAGCTCGCGGTAGTTGTAGACCTCGCCGTTGTAGACCAGGCACAGGCCGTCCTTCGAGAACGGCTGGTCGGAGGCCGCGACCGGGTCGATGATGGAGAGCCGGCGGTGCCCGAGGACGACCGAGGTGGTCGGGTCGACGAGCTCGACGACCCCGCGCGCGTCGGGGCCGCGGTGCTCCAGGCGCTCGGTCATCGTGTCGACGAGCACCTTGCCGTCGTCCTGCTGGTAGGCGCCTGCGATGCCGCACACGGCTCAGCCCCGCGCTTCCTGCAGGTCGTCGACGCGACCGGCCAGCTCCTCGACGACGGCGAGGTAGCCCCGCTCCTGGTGCACCCAGGCGAGCTCGTCCTCGACCCGGCGCCGTCCGGCGCGCGCCATCTCCTCGCGCCGGGCCGGGTCGTCGAGCAGTGCCAGCAGCGCCCGGGCGTACTCCTCGGCCCCGGCCTCCCGGGCGACGAAGCAGGCGGCGTCGCCGGCCGAGACGCGGGTCTCGGGCAGGTCGAAGGCCAGCACCGGGAGCCCGAGGGCCATGTACTCCATCGTCTTGTTCATGGTCGAGACGTCGTTGAGGGCGTTGCTGGGGTCCGGCGAGAGCCCGACGTCGGCAGTCGAGAGCACCGCGAGCACGTGCTCGTCGCTGACCCGGCCGGGCATCTCGACCGCGTCCTGCAGGCCGAGGCGGTCGCGCTCGGCGACCAGCTCCTCGTGGCAGTCGCCACCGCCCATCACCGCGAAGGCCACGTCGTCGCGGCCCCACCGGTTGACGACGAGGTCGGCGGCCGCGACGACCAGGTCGACCCCGTCCTGCGGCCCCATCACGCCCAGGTAGGCCACCAGGTGGCGCCTGCCGCGGCGCAGCCGCTCGTCGGGCTCGACCGGGTGCAGGCGCTCGAGGTCGGGCCCGGTGCGCACCACGCGCACGTGCTCGGGGTCCTTGCCGCCCCGCGAGACCGCGACGGCGGCGTACGACTCGTTGGTCGAGACCACCCGGTCGGCGGTGCGGAAGGTACGCCGCTCGAGCGCCAGCAGGCCGCGGAGCGCCAGGCGAGGGCCGTCGGGGAAGCGCGACTCGTAGAGCTCGGGGCACAGGTCGTGGTGGTCGAAGACGAAGCGGGTGCCGTCGCGCAGCCGCAGCCAGCGCGCCAGCGGCCAGAAGATGTCGGGCGGGTTGCAGGCCTGCATCACGTCGAAGCGTCCGGCCCGCCGCGCGCGCAGCACCAGCCACGCGGTGGCCAGGAACGACCAGACGTACTCCGCCACGTAGCCCGCGGCGCCGCCACCCGGGGCGTGCGGGCGGTAGGCGTGGATGGTGACGCCGTCGACGACCTGGAAGCGGCCGGTGCCGCTGCCACGGGGGCACACGACGGTGACGTCGTGCCCGGCGCGGGTCAGGGTGCGGCACTCCAGCCACACGCGGCGGTCGAAGGGCACCGGCAGGTTCTGCACGACGATGAGCACCCGCGCTGCTCCGGCGCCGGGGCGTGCGCGGCTCACCACCCGGTCCCCCGGTAGCCCGCGAGCGCCTCGACCTCGGGGCCGAGCGCCCCGTGCAGGTCCAGCACGACCGGCGGGTCAGCAGCCAGCAGCGCCTCGACGGCCGGGCGGGCGGCGGTGGAGACCAGGGCGACGTCGGCGCCGACCAGGGCCGCCTCCGCCGTCGGTGCCAACAGGCGGCTCAGGTGCGGCAGGCGTGAGGTCAGGTGCGCCCGGTTCTCGCCGACCAGGTCCTCCGGCACCAGCACCGGGTCGTAGATCCGCACGTCGTAGCCCTTGCCGAGCAGCCGCTCGGCGAGGTCGACGCTGGGGCTCTCGCGCACGTCGTCGGTGTCGGCCTTGAAGCTCAGCCCCAGCATCCCGACCCGGCAGCGCCCGCTGGCCACGACCCGGTCGACGACCTCGCGCACGACCAGCTCGTTGCTGGTCGTGGTGGCGAACATCAGCGGCACGTCGACGTCGCTCTCGCGGGCCATGTGGTGCAGGGAGCGGAGGTCCTTGGGCAGGCACGACCCGCCGAAGGCGAAGCCCGGGCGCAGGTAGGCCGGGGCGATGTTGAGCTTGTGGTCCTCGCAGAAGATCTCCATCACCCGCCGCGCGTCGACACCGTAGGCGCGGAAGACGCGGGCGACCTCGTTGGCGAAGACCACCTTGGTCGCGTGGAAGGCGTTGCAGGCGTACTTCAGGGCCTCGGCGGTGCGCACGTCGACCTGGTGGGCCGGGGTGTCGAGGAAGGCGAAGAGCTGCTCGAGCTGGACACGGGTGCCGGGGTGCTCGGTGCCGACCACCAGGAAGGGCGGGTCGTAGAAGTCCGCCACCCCGCAGCCCTCGCGCAGGAACTCCGGGCACATCGCGGTCGCCACCTCCCAGCCGTCGGCGACGGCGTCGTCGAAGACCGGGGCCACCACCTGGTCGCCCGTGCCGGGCGGCACCGTCGAGCGCACCACCACCGACAGCAGCCCGCCCTCGGGCGGGGTGGCCCGGGCGAGCGCGTCGCGGACCCCGGCCAGGGCCCGCTCGACGTGACTCAGGTCGGTCTCGCCGTGCGCCCCCGACGGCGTCCCGACGCAGACCAGGCACACCTCGGCCCGCTCCATCGCCTCGACGACGCGGGTCGTCGCCCGCAGCCGGCCCGACGCCACCCCGTCGGCGATCAGCTCGTTCAGCCCCGGCTCCACGACGGGGCTGCGACCGGCCGACAGCTGAGCGACCTTGGCCTCGTCGACGTCGACGCCCACCACCTCGTGACCCCGGGCGGCCAGGCCCGCGGCCGTGACCGCCCCGACGTACCCCAGCCCGATGACCGCTGCTCTCATGTCCCCTCCAGCACCTCGCACGACGGCGCCGGGAGGAGCCCTGGCGCCAGCCAACATCGTGCGACCGCGGCTGGGGGCGCCGAGCGGTCCGGGAGTCCAATCCACCGATGTTGGGTACAGGGCGGACGACGGGACGCGCTGGGGCCGCTGGAGCCCCTACCCGATCTGAGGGATGCCGCTTTTACCGTCTTGAGCAGAGCCTGTGCACGTGCATGAGTTGAACATCACACCGATCAGGCGCACACTCGAGGTGCGGTCATACCGGTGCTGCACTCGGGGCAAGCCGACCTTCTCGGGTCAGTTGCTGGGGGGAAACACGCAATGAGAAGCACACCACCTGTAGGCATCACCAGGATCCGGCTGCTCGACGACCTCTTCGTCGTGCGGGCCGACGGCACCCCGGTGCATCCCGCCGACTGGCGCACCGGCAAGACCATGGACCTGTTGCGGATGCTCGCGGTCCACGTCGAGCGACCCGTGCGGGTCGAGACGATCATCGAGCGGCTGTGGCCTGACGCGAGCCGCGAACGCGGCCGCGGCAGCCTGCGCACAGCCGTCAGCGAGGTCCGCCGACAGCTGGGCGACAAGGAGTCCGTGGCACGCATCCACGACAGCCTGGTGCTCACCGGGGTCTGGGTCGACGTCGCGGCCTTCCAGCACGTCGCGAGCCGGGTCCGCGCGATGCGGGAGCAGGGCCGGCCCAGCGAGGGCGCGATGGCCGCGATGGACGCGCGCGACCTCTACCGCGACGACCTGCACGCCTACGACGACGACGCCGACTGGGTGCGGGCCGAGCGCGAGCGGCTGCGCCTGGTGCGCCAGGACCTGCTCACCGACGCTGCCGAGTGCGCGGTGGCCATCGGCTGCCACCGCGAGGCCGCGACGCTCGCGAAGGCGGCCCTGCACTTCGAGCCGACCTCCGAGATCGCCGTCCGCACCTTGATGACGGCTCTGTCGGAGCTCGGCGACGTGGCCCGCGCGCTGCGCGTCTACGCCGACTTCCGCGCCTGCCTGGTCGACGACCTCGGGGTCGAGCCGTCCCACCAGACCCGCGGTCTGCACCTGCGGCTGCTGCGTGGCGAGGGCCCCGCGACGGTGCGGCTGCAGCAGGCCTGAGCCTCGGGCCGCACGCGGCTCACTGCTGCGCGTCGGTCCCTGGCCAGTTCTTGTCCGGCTGCGGCACGGGGCGCCCGGGCTGCTCGCCACCGCGCTGCTCGAGGTAGTTGTCCTTGGGCACCATCACCTTGCGGCGGAAGATGCACACGACCTTGCCGTCCTGGTTGTAGCCGATCGTCTCGACGTGCACGACCCCACGGTCGTCCTTCGAGGTGCTCTCCCACTTGTCGAGCACCCGGGTCTCGCCGTAGAGCGTGTCCCCGTGGAAGGTCGGCGCCACGTGGCGCAGCGACTCGATCTCGAGGTTGGCGATCGCCTTGCCGGAGATGTCGGGCACCGACATGCCGAGCAGGATCGAGTAGACGTAGTTGCCCACCACGACGTTCTTGGCGAACTGGGTGGTCTCCTCGGCGTAGTTGCTGTCGAGGTGCAGCGGGTGGTGGTTCATCGTCAGCAGGCAGAACATGTGGTCGTCGAACTCGGTGACCGTCTTGCCGGGCCAGTGCTTGTAGGTCGCGCCGACCTCGAACTCCTCGTAGCTGCGACCGAACTGCACGGCGGGCTCCTCCTGATCGGGTGGACCGGGCCGGAGCCGCGGTCGGACGCGCCCATGGTGTCGGACCCGGGCGCCGACGTCAGCCCCCGGCGGGGTGGCCTTCGTCACCGTTGGCGCCGGTGGCGCAGGATGGGGACGTGCAACCCGCAGCGCGCCCCCACCGTCCAACGCCCATGAGACCCGCCCGTGCCGTCCTGCCCGTGCTCGCCCTCACCCTGCCGGCCCTCGCCGGCTGCGGCGACAGCGATCCCGGTCTGGCCCCCGACCCCGCCCCGACCGAGCAGTCGGCCGAGGAACCGACGCAGGAGCCCACCGAGGAGCCCACCCAGGAGCCCACCGAGGAGCCCGGAGGGTTCGCGCCGACCGACTACTCCTACACGTTGACGCTGACCTGCTACTGCCCCGACGCCGGGGTGCCGATCCGGGTCACCGTGGCCGACGACGAGGTCGTCTCGGCGCTCTACGCACGCGGTGGCGGGCGCAGCGGCGTGGTGGCCGGCGACCCGGTCCCGCTCTCGCGGGTCGTGACCATCGACGAGGTGATCGCGGCCGCCGAGACACCGGACGCCCACCGGGTGGAGGTCGACTGGCCGGAGGGCCAGGACCACCCCAGCTCGGTGGCCGTGGACCCCTCCGAGCGGGCGGTCGACGAGGAGTTCGGCTACCTGGTCGACGACGTCGAGGTGGCTGACGCCCCGCGGTGAGCCGCACGTGCGAGGATGAGCGCCGGCAGGACGTGGGCGAGCGAGAGGCAGGCGATGGCGGAGCGGGTGCTGCTGCACGTCGGGCTGATGAAGTCGGGCACGACCTTCATCCAGGGACGGCTCAACGCCAACCGGGAGCGCCTGGCCGAGCAGGGCATCCTGTTCCCCGGCCCCAGCTGGGCCCGGCACGCTCGCGCGGTCTCCGACCTGATCGGCTCCAAGCACGCCGAGGAGGGTGCCTGGGCCTCCTTGGCCGAGGAGCTGCGCGCCCACCCCGGCACCGCGATCGTCTCGATGGAGTACCTCGGCCCCATCTCCGCCGATCGCATCCGCCAGGTGCGTGACGACCTGGCCGGTTCACCCGTGCACGCCGTGGTGACCGTGCGCGACCTGGGTCGCAGCGTGCCGGCGATGTGGCAGGAGACGCTGAAGAACCGCCAGTCCTGGGGCTGGACCGAGTACCTGGGCGCCCTCGAGGACGGTGGCGACGCCGGCCGCCGCTTCTGGCGCCAGCAGGCCGCCGACCGGGTGGTGGGCCGCTGGGCCGAGGTGTTGGGCCCCGAGAACGTGCACGTCGTCACGGTGCCGCCACCCGGGGCTCCCGGCGAGCTGCTGTGGGAGCGCTTCAGCGAGGTGGCCGGCATCACCGGCACCGAGTGGGACGAGGCTCCCCGCGCCAACGAGTCGCTGGGCGTGGCCTCGGCGCTGCTGATGGGTCGCATCAACGAGCTGGTGGGCGACCTGGCCCTTCCGGAGTACAACAAGAAGATCAAGGCGCTGGGCAAGCACGTGCTGGTGCACCGGCGCCGCGACGAGGAGCCGATCGGCTTCACCGTGCCGCGCTGGCTGCGCAAGCGCTCGGCGAGCATGGTGGCCGGCATCGAGGCCAGCGGCGCCCGGGTCGTGGGCGACCTGCGCGAGCTGGAGCCGCTCGACGTGCCCGGGGCCGACCCGGCGTCCGTCGACGCCCAGGCCCAGCTCGACGCGGCGGTCGCCGCGCTGGTGCACGTGCTGCGCGAGGGCGGGGTCAAGCGTCCCGGGCAAGGCGGCAAGAACCGGGGCGGGAAGAAGAACCGGCGCCGCGGCAAGGGCCGCGACGCCGGTTCGTGAGCAGGCGCTGCCTCAGGGGAGCTTGTAGTCCTTGAGCAGGCTGCGTCCGATGATCATCTTCTGGATCTCAGCGGTGCCCTCGCCGATGAGCAGGAACGCCGCCTCGCGGTAGAGGCGCTCGATCTCGTACTCCTTGGAGTAGCCGTAGCCGCCGTGGATGCGGAACGAGGCCTCGACGACCTCGTTGCAGTACTCCGCAGCCAGGTACTTGGCCATGCCGGCCTCGACGTCGTTGCGCTGGCCCTTGTCCTTGATCCGCGCCGCCTTGACCATCATCGCGTGCGCGGCCTCGACCTTGACGGCCATCTCGGCGAGCTTGAACTGGATGGCCTGGTGCTGGGCGATCGGCTTGCCGAAGGTCTCGCGCTGCTGGGCGTAGGCGATGGCCAGCTCGAAGGCGCGGTTGGCCACGCCGCAGGCGCGCGCCGCCACGTTGACCCGGCCCACCTCGACGCCGTCCATCATCTGGTAGAAGCCCCTGCCCGACTCGCCGCCCAGGACCTGGTCGGCCGAGATCCGGTGGCCCTCGAGCACCAGCTCGGTGGTGTCGACGCCCTTGTAGCCCATCTTGTCGATCTTGCCGGGCACCGTCACGCCCTGGGCGGTCTCGCCGAAGCCGGGCTCCTTCTCGACCAGGAACGTCGACATGTTCTGGTAGACCGAGTCGGAGCCCTCGTCGGTCTTGACCAGCACGGCGACCAGGTTCGAGGAGCCGCCGTTGGTCAGCCACATCTTCTGGCCGTCGATGGTGTAGCCACCGTCGTCGCCCTTGACGGCCTTGGTCTTGATCGCGGCGACGTCGGAGCCCAGGCCGGGCTCGGACATCGAGAACGACCCGCGGACGTCGCCGGTGGCCATCCGCGGCAGGTACTTCTGCTTCTGCTCCTCGGTGCCGTGCTGCATCAGCATGTAGGCGACGATGAAGTGGGTGTTGATGACACCGGAGACGCTCATCCAGCCGCGAGCGATCTCCTCGACGCACAGCGCGTAGGTGAGCAGCGACTCGCCGAGGCCGCCGTACTCCTCGGGGATCATCAGACCGAACACCCCGAGCTCCTTGAGCCCCTCGACGATCTCGGTCGGGTACTCGTCGGCGTGCTCGAGCTCGGTGGCCACCGGCAGGATCGACTTCTCGACGAAGCCGCGCACCGCCTTGAGGATCTCCTGCTGGTCCTCGCCGAGGCCCTCGGTCTCACACAGTCGCGCCATGGGTCACTGGTCCTTCCACTCGGGACTGTCCGTCCCGAGCCCGTCGTCGTAGATGCGCCGCTCGGTCGGGGCCGCGCCGTCGAGGCCCCGCCCGGAGACGGTCTTGTTCTGGTAAGGAACGGCCCGGGTGTGGTTGGTCCACATCCAGTCGAAGTGGGCGAAGTACTGCTTGGTGGCCTTGCCCTGGTCGTACATGCGGAACAGCAGCTCGTCGCCGCGCAGGCCGCTGTCCTGGTAGTTGCTGGAGCCGGTGACCACGACCCGCTTGGAGGAGTCGTTGCCGTAGTTGCCGGCGATGACGAGCAGCTTCATGTGGCTGTAGAGGTCGATCTCGCCGTCGGCGTTGGTGTCCATGCCGCTGGAGCGCACCGGCACGTAGCCGCGCGGGGTGCGCACCCCGAGCTCGCTGCGCACGCGCTTGCCGGCATAGCCGTACTGCAGACGCACGTCGCAGCCCAGCGCGTAGAGCTTGCGCAGCCGCCGCGCCAGGTAGGTGCCCCGGTCGCCGTCCCAGGCGTGCATGTTGACCCGGATGCGGGTGCGTCCCTGGTTGCCGGTGCCGCCGGTCGCACCCAGGCAGCGCACCGGGTCGAGGATGGTGTCGATCGGGTCGTGGTTGGGGCCGTTGCCGTGGAAGGGCAGCGCCTGGAGCTGGAAGTTCTTGCCGATGTTCTGCACCCAGTAGTTGGGCCGGGCGACCCTGTCGCGCTCCATCTGCTCGTGCAGCGCGTCGAAGGCCCGGTAGAGCTTCGGGGCGTTGTTGCGCGTCCACAGGTCGTTGAACTGGTTCTTGGCGCCGTTCATCTTCATGTTGACCGAGCCGGTCATCACGACGTTCTTGGCGATCCCGGTGTGGGAGAAGATGAAGTACTTGTCGTGGTTGTTCTCGCCCGAGGAGCGGCAGCCGTTGGTGCACTGGTAGATGTAGCTGCGCTTGGAGCGGTTGGCCCCGATGACGCTGCGCAGCTTCTTCTGCGCGCCCGGCACCTCGTGGTTGTTCATCAGCACCTGCACGTCGACACCGCGGCGATGGGCCTTGATCAGCGCGTCGGCGACCGGGTAGCGGTCGAAGGAGAAGAGCGAGATCCGGATCGTCGAGCCCTTCTTGGCGTGCCGGATCGCGCCGAGCACCTGCGCCTCGAGGCGGAACTGGGTGCCCGGCTTGGACCGGGGGGTGTTGAACTTGGCCCCGGCGACCGGCTTCCAGCCCGTCTTCCTCGCCGCCGTCTGCATCCGCGCCGCCGTCTCCAGGGAGGCGAGCGGCGCCGCTGCACGGGCCGCAGGCGCCGCGGCACCGGCCGAGGCGGCGGTGCCCGAGACCAAGCCGCTCAGGACGAGGACGGTCGCGGTGGCCAGCGCGGTCGCCAGTCTCCTGTCGCGTGTCACGTGCTTCCCCTCTCGCTACCCCGTGCGGGGCCCGCGACCGCGAACGTTAACACGCAGCCATGACAGTCTCGGCGGTCGCGACGGAGTCTGGGAGAGGGCGTCGCGCTCGCGCGTGAGCGACCTCACGTCGCCGGTCAGTCGGGCCATCGCCTCGGTGGCGCAGGCCAGCATCTCCGCCTCGCCGACCTCGTCCGGGTGGCGGCGTCCGTCGAGGTCACCCGGCTCCAGCAGCGCCGCGTCGCCGACGACGTCGAAGCCCTCCTCGCGCAGCATCCGCTGAGCCCGCTCGCCGCGCGCGACGAGGTCGGCCACGGTCTCGCGGGACGGGCGGAACTTCTCGCGCGAGCCGGGCAGCACGCCGCCCTCGCCGAGATAGCCGCGGATCCAGGTGCCGCGGTCGTGCGCCGAGCGGAAGTCGCCGAGGTGCGCGTTGACGCGGCGCAGCAGCTCGACCTCGACCAGGCCGAGGGAGGCGTTCGCCGCCGAGGCCGGCACCTCGAGCCCCTGGTCGTCGAGACCGAGCACCCCCAGGAAGCGGCGCAGCAGCTCGCCGGGGTCCGAGCTGCCCGGCGCCATCGGCAGCACGTGCACCCGGTCGTGGGGCAGCACCGTGCCCCAGCGCTCGAGCACGATGCCCAGGTCGAAGCTGGGCCAACCCCACTCCCCCGTGTCGGCACGCGGTCCCTCGGGCGGGTAGGCGTCGATGGGCCCGCGGGCGCCGTTCTTGACCCACTCCTGCCACCGCGAGATGAACAGGTCGGGCATGGCGCGCGCCGTGACCAGCACGTGCACCTCGGCGCCCGCCAGGTCGGCGACCACGCGTCGTACCTGCTCGACCGAGGCGGCGGCGAAGAACTCGTGGGTCACCAGCACGTCGCCCGCCCACTGCTGCGCCTCGGTGACCAGGTCCTGCCACGGGTGCGCGGTGTCGCCGGGCCGGCGCGCCAGGCCCGGGTCCTCGCGCACGTCGAGGGAGGCCAGCAGGTGCCGCCGCCGGGCGCCGGGCAGCAGCAGGCCCCGCTCGCGCAGCACGTGCTTGTTGGTCCACAGCGCGTCCTGGAGGTAGGTGGTGCCGGTCTTCGGCAGCCCGACGTGCAGGAAGACGCGACGCGGCCCGGTGCGCTCCGGGGTGGGGCTCATCGCTGCGCGGGACCCGCAGGGTCGCTCACGCCGGCGCGGTAGCGCTCGAGGATCTCCACGACCCGGGGGTCCTCGCTCGCGGCCAGCGGCACCAGGAGCTCGGTGACCAGGTCGGTGAGCTCGGCGACCCGGAGGTTCATCGAGCGGCACTCCTGCACCTCGGCCTCGAGCTCGGTGAGACGGCGCGCGAGCCCCGCCTGGTCGCGATACTGACGAAGGAGGTTCTTCACTTTGGCCACTGGACCACCAATCTGCAGAGGTACGGGGTCGCACCGGGGTCGGTCGCGCCGGGGCGCTCCCCGGCGAGGTCGTGCCGGGCCACGACGGTGCCGCCCGAGGCCCGGACCTGCTCCACGAGGGCGTCGACGTCGATCGGGTGCACCCCCAGCGGGTTGCCACCCGGGGCCGGGGCGGTGAGCACCTGGAGGTAGAGCCGGCCCTGGCCGCCCAGCGCCATCCTGGCCAGGCGCAGCAGGTTGGCCCGGCCGTCGGCGTTCGTGGCGTCCGCGACGTGGCGGGCCAGCACCACGGTGGGGCCGGGCAGGCGGGAGAGCAGGGCGCCGGTGACCAGCGTGGAGCGCACCTCGGTCAGGTTGGCCCAGCGGAAGGTCGCGGGCAGCTCGCGGCGGGCCAGCTTGCGCTGCTTGCGCGCGAAGGCCCGGCGGCAGTAGTCGAGCCCGACCGCCTCGACACCGTGGCGGGCCAGGAACGCGACGTCGGCGCCGGTACCGCAGCCGATGTCGACGGCGCGCACGGCACGGCGCTCGCGGCGGCGCACCCAGCGCACGAAGTCGCTGGGTCGGTCCTTGGCCCCGGCACCCCGGCGGGCGTAGTAGGGGTCCCAGACCTCCTCGCGCTGCACACGGGTGCCGCGGAACCAGCCGTTGAGGCGCCGGCGGGTAGCAGCGGGGGTCTCGAACTGGTACGCCGGGTCGGGCACCCGCCACGACTCGCCGTACATGGCGGCCAGCAGGTGCTCGGGCTGCGCCGGCACGGGCACCTGGCGCCCCTCGAGGCTGGCCGTGCCCAGGGGCCAGATCCAGTCGGGCTCGAAGGGGTGACCCACCTCGCCCATCAGGTAGAGCACGCCCTCGCGCAGGAAGCCGCCGAAGACGTCGAGGCCCCGACGCGTCCCGTCGGACTCCTGGACGAAGATCTTGAAGGCCAGCCCCGAGTAACGGGTGACCGGGTAGCCCATCTCGACCAGTGCCCGCTGCAGGCGGAAGGACTCGCGCACCACGTCGGCGGGGTGGTCGTGGGCGCTGACGTAGCCGAGGTCGGCGTCGGAGTCGTGGCCGATGAAACCGCCCTGGCGCACCGCGCCGAGCAGGGTGCCGTAGGCGACGAACGCCTCGACGCCGCAGCTGCGCAGGGCGGCCAGCACGTCCTCGATGGAGTCGAGCAGGGGGTCGAGGTGCTCGGCCGAACGGTCCGCGAAGAGGCGCATCAGCCGCATCGACTTGTCGAGGCCCAGCGGGTTGCCCTGGGCGTCGGCCACCACGATCCGCTGCTCGGGGTCGCTCGGCCCGCCCAGCACCAGGTCGAGCGCGGCGAGCTGCTCGGAGCTGGCGTGGTCGACGAGCGAGAGCCGGGTCCGCCCGACGAGGTGCGGCCGCAGTGCGGCCGGCCAGGCCCACCAGCGCGCGCCCTCCCGCTCGACGGTGTCGCGCTCGAGCCAGAAGGAGCCGATGCGCTGGTCGTCGAGGAGCAGGTCGACGGGCCGGTCCTCGGCGCCGCGCGGCAGCGACAGCCGCAGGCCCTCGTCGTCGGCGTGGGCCTCGAGGACCACCGGGGCGCTCATCGCTTCTCCTCGCTGGCGCGGCGCAGGCGGGCGACCGCGTCGCGGACCAGGGCGTCGACGTCGCCGCGGTCCGGGCCGCCGCGCTGGGCTCCCCCGGTGAGGGCGACCGCGTGGTCGTGCACGGCCTGCGCACAGCGCAGCAGCTGGTCGGCCGGCGGGGCCGGCGCCTGGCTGGGGTGGGCCGAGAGGTCCGCGGGCACCGGCAGGTCGTCGAGGTCCCCGACCAGGCCCACCCGGCCCGAGGTGACCAGGTCGCGCAGCTCCTGGTTGCGCGCGCGCGCCCAGGCCGCCGCGCGGGCGTCGAGCCGCGGGCGGTCCTGCTCCTCACGCAGCGGCGCCAGCACCCCGCGGGCCAGCGGACGCACCAGGCGTCGGTAGCTGCGCGGCGCCAGGTCGTCGAGGTGCGGGTTGGCCCGACGCAGCCAGTCGCACGCGGCGTAGCCCAGCGACTCGTTGTCCTTGACCTCGCCGAGGTCGGCGATGTCGGGGCGGACCCCGGAGGCCTGCGCGAAACGGCGCCACAGCTCGTCGCGCGGCGCCGACGACGGCGGCACGGTGACCACGTCGATGCCCTGCACGCCCGGCGCCGACCAGCGTTCCACGATGGTGGCGACGTCCTGCGCACGGTGGAAGGTGCGGTGCGCGCGCGAGGGCGTACGCCGCCCGGGCGCGGCCTCGATGGCGCGCAGGTAGCTCGACCAGTCGTCGGTGCCCAGGTTGCGCGTGTAGGTCTGCCACTGGGCCGGCACCACGCGCATCTGGTCGCGCACGGTCAGCAGCACCCGGACCTCGAGCCCCTCCAGAGGCGCCAGGAAGGCCTCCACGTGGCGGGGGGCTGCGAAGCTGAGGAACTCCATGGACACGATGCCGGTGTGGGCGTCCATGTCGTGGGCGGCGCGGGCGATCTTCTCCCAGCGTCGGCGGTTGCGGCCCTCGTCCTTGGGCAGGCGCAGCACGTCGCGCACGGCCTTGGTCTGGCGGGCGAAGCCGCCCAGGAACTCGACGCCGGTGCCGACGAGCTCGTCCTTGTTGCTGCCCAGGACCGACTGGACGTAGCTGGTGCCCGTCTTCATGGCACCGATGTGCAGCACGACGCGGCGACCCATCACACTCCCTGCTCCTCGTGCTGCTCCTCGTGGCACCCGCGGCCACGGCCGCCCACACGCTACGCCACCTGGAGCGTCCCGAGCACGAGACGAAAACCGGTTCGTCACAGTAGCATCACCAGCACCGCTGGCCCCGCACGCAACGCCGCGAGGCCTTCCCACCAGCGAGCACGTCAGGACGTCGTACCCATGAGGCCCAGCAGGATCGCTCCCCCCCGGTCCGGTCGCCGACTCACGACCGCACTTGTCGCCACCGCGCTGCTGCTCACCGGGGTCGCCACGACCGCCGGCTCCAGCAGCGCCGCCCCCTCGGCCCAACCGGACGCGCGCACCGTCCTGGGCGAGCAGCCGCCGGGCCCGCTCACCTTCCAGGTCAGCTCCTTCAACCTGCTCGGCGCCGGGCACACCGACGGCAGCAACCCGCGCAAGGGCTTCGACAAGAGCGGACCGCGCCTCAAGCGCGCGATCGAGCTGCTCGACCGCGAGAGCATCGACGTCGTCGGCTTCCAGGAGATGCACAAGGCGCAGTACACGAAGTTCACCAGCTGGGAGAGCGAGCGCTTCGGCCTCTACCCCGGCGCCGCGCTCGGCACGGCCCCGATGCACAACTCGATCGCGTGGCGCACCGCGCAGTGGCGGGCGCTGCGCACCGAGGCGATCAAGATCCCCTACTTCAAGGGCAACGAGATCAAGATGCCCTACGTGCTGCTCGAGCACGTCGAGACCGGCCAGCAGGCGTGGTTCCTCAACGTGCACAACCCGGCCGACGCCCGGGGGCCGGCGCAGAAGTGGCGCGACGAGGCGGTGCGGCGCGAGAGCGCCCTGGTCAACCGGCTGCGCGCCGAGCACCCCGGCGTCCCGGTCTTCCTGACCGGCGACATGAACGACCGTGACGAGTTCTTCTGCCCGGTGGTCGCGCGCACCGAGCTCGAGGCCGCCAACGGCGGCGGCTCCGACGACAGCGGCTGCCAGCCGCCCCCGGCGATGAAGGTCGACTGGCTGCTGGGCACCGCGCCCACCGTCTTCACCGGGTACGCCGCGCTCACCGACGAGCTGGTCAAGGCCACCACCGACCACCCGGTCATCGTGGCCGACGCGCTGGTGCCCTCCGCCGTCGTGCAGGCCTCACCCGTCGACCGCGTCGTGGTCATCGGCGTCGAGGGGCTGCGCTCCTCGGCCCTCGACCTGACCTCGGGGCCCTACGGTCGCCTGGCCGCCGAGGGAGCGGTGACCCTCAACGCGCGCACCACGGTCGAGTCGACGTCCCCGCTGCCCAACGTGCTCTCGATGCTGACCGGTCGCCGTGTCGACGCCGCCGCGCTCGGTCACGGCGTCACCTACAACAACGACCGCGGCGAGGTGGTCCGCGCGACCGCCGGCCGCTACGTCTCGAGCGTCTTCGACCTGGTGCACAACCAGGGCGGGCGCACCTACCTGGCCGCCAACCGCAACCGCATCGACATGGTCGACCGCTCGTGGGACGCCGACCACGGCGGGCGCGACCCCTACGGCTTCGACGACGGTGCCGACAAGGTCGACAAGTACTTCCGCGGCGGCAACGACTACCGGCTCGTCGAGGACCTGCGGGCCCGCCTCGAGCGGCGACCCGCCGCGTTCACCTACGCCGAGCTGTCCAGCCTCGACAAGGTGGGGCGCAAGTCGGGCTTCGGCTCCGAGCGCTACACCAAGTTCGTCGGCAAGATCGAGCGGATGATCGGGCGCACCATGAGCAGCATCGAGGGCTCGCGCAAGCTCGCCGGTCGCACCCTGCTCGTCGTGGCGGGCACCAACGGCGGGGTCGACGGTGCGGCCCGCGACAACGAGCGCGACGGCAACTACACCGTGCCGCTGATGGTGTGGGGCCCCGGCGTCGTGGCGGGGGCCGACCTCTACGACCTCAACCCGCAGTGGAGCGACCCCGGCAACGAGCAGGACGACTACCAGACGCCGGCACCGATCCACACCGGCGTGGTCGCCAACCTCGCGCTCAGCGTGCTGGGCCTGCCGGCCCTGCCGGGCAGCCTGATGAACCGGGACCAGCGGCTCAACGTGCTGACCGACCCGTTGGGCTGAGCGCCTACACTCGGCGGCGCCCGTCCGCCACCGTCAGGAGCTCCTCCCCCATGTCGCGCAGCATCGGCACCCGACGGCTGGGCGCCGCCGCGGTGGTGGCCGCGCTGGCCCTGGCCGGGTGCACCGGCCCGGGCCCTGCGCCCAGCGAGACCGAGCCCGGGCCGCAGACCGGGGCGAGCCCGCCCCCGCGCAACGAGGTCGAGCCCGGTCGCGCGGCGGTGCGCGACCCCCGCCCCTCCGACCGGGTGCTGCCCGCGGGTGACGACGGGCTGGCCGAGCCGGTGCCGGTGGACTCACCGGACCAGCCGAACCTGCTGATGATCACCCTCGACGACGCCGCCTGGGGCGACATGGTCCACATGCCCCGCCTGCAGGAGCTGCTCGTCGACGAGGGGGTCACCCTGCGCGGGGCCCTGGCCCCGAACCCGATCTGCGTGCCGGCCCGCAGCTCGCTGATGACCGGGCAGCACTCGCACAACCACGGCACCTGGAACACCACCGAGGAGGGCGGTCACGGGCTCGAGGCGCTCGACGAGTCCCAGACCCTCGCGGTGTGGCTCCAGGAGGCCGGCTACGACACGTTCTTCCTGGGCAAGTACCCCAACGGCTACGAGGACGGCACCGTCGTACCGCCGGGCTGGACGGGCTGGCGCGGGCTGGTCGACCCCACGACGTACAACTTCGTGCGACCCAAGCTCAGCGTCGACGGCGTCGAGCAGCGCTTCGAGACCTACTCCACCACCCTGCTCTCCGAGCAGAGCGAGGAGATGCTGCGCGACCCGGAACGCGTCGAGGACCCGTGGTACATGTGGCTCAACTACGTGGCCCCGCACCACGGCGGCCCGGACGCCCCGGACGACCCGGCGGTCCTCTTCCCCGACGACCCCGACCCGGTGAAGACCACCACGCCCGCACCCCAGGACGTCGACACCTTCGCCGACCTGGACCTGCCCGACACCCCGAACATGTTCGAGGAGGACGTCAGCGACAAGGTGCTGGTGCGCCCCACCCAGCGCACGGTCTCGGCCGACCGGCGCGCGCAGATGACCGAGGCGCACCAGCAGCGCATCGAGTCGCTGCAGTCGGTGGACCGCGCGCTGGGGCGCACCATGGAGACGCTGGAGCAGACCGGCCAGCTCGACGAGACCTACGTGGTGCTGACCTCCGACAACGGCTACACGCTCGGCGCGCACAACCTCGAGGGCAAGCTCTGGTACTTCCGCGAGATGGTGGGCGTGCCGATGTACGTCCGCGGCCCGGGTCTGGCTGCCGGCACCACCAGCCGGGCGCCGGTCACCAACGTCGACTGGGCCCCCACCTTCGCCGCCCTCGCCGGCGCCCGGCCCACCGCCGTGGTCGACGGCGTCGACGTGATGCCCTGGATCGGCAGCGACGCCGAGCGCCGCGTCGTCCCGATCGAGGCCTACCCGGTCAAGCGCGGACGCGAGCGGCTCTACCGCGGCGTCGTGGTGGGCCCGTGGACCTACGTGCAGAACCGGGCAGGGCGGGCGGAGGTCTACTACCGCGAGGTCGACGAGTGGGAGATGGAGAACATCGCCGGCGACCCCCGGTACGCCGACCAGGTGGCCCGGCTCAAGAAGCTGATGCGCCGCACCAGCAGCTGCGCGGGCGAGCAGTGCCCGTCGACCTACTACCGCTGAGGCGCGCGGAGGCTACTCCCCCGACCCGCCGATCGAGGCGGTCGCCACGATGACCGGGTGGTCGGTGGTGCGGTTGACCAGCTCCGTCTCCAGCGCCGCGAACTGGGAGAAGGCGATGTCGGGCGAGCCGAGGATCCAGTCGACGTTCATCCGGGCCGGCGGCGCGCAGGCGGTGCCGGTCGAGCCGCCGTTGGCGGCGCGAAGGCTGCTGCTGCGGGTGATGGGGCAGAAGAACTCGGCCCGGTCGTTGAAGTCGCCGGTCATCACCAGAGGGGTGCCGTCGGCGGTGAGCCGGTTGGCCAGCTGGGCCTCGATCGCCACCGCGGCGTTGCGCCACTTCTGGGCCGGACCGTGGGCATCGGCGGGGTTGTGGAAGTTGGCGACCCAGACCTGCTGACCGGTCTGGTTGTGCTGCAGCTTCACGTAGGGCATCGGCACCCGCCGGCCGCCGAAGTAGGGGATCGGCACGGTGGCGGCCTCGACGCGGGTCCACACGTCGCTGCGCCACACGATCGAGTTCGCCAGCGGGCCGGGCCCCATGCCGGGGCCCGGGAAGACCTGCCAGACCGGAGCGATCGAGCGCAGGGTGTTGTACTGCGGCGCCTGCAGCTCCTGCAACCCGGCGACGGTCACGCCCTGCCCGGCCAGGATCTGCACGGCCCAGCGCGTTCGGGTCACGCCGTCGGTGAAGCGGGCGTGGCGCCCCCCGGGCTTGGTGTGGTTGGCGCCCAGCACGTTGAACGAGCTGACCCGGAAGGTCGTGGGGGCCAGCGTCTCCTCCTCCTGCTCCTCCTGCTCCTCCTGCTCCTCCTCGCGGAGGGTGGCGCGCTGGGCGGCGCGCGCCAGGCGCCCACCACCCCGGAATCCGCTGCGGCGAGGGGGTGCGGGTCGCGCCGGGCTCGCCCAGCCACTCCTCGGGCTGCATCACGACGCCGGTCACGATGCTGCGCGGCCCGGCCCGGTTGGCCTCGGCTGGCGGCTGCCCGCCGGCGCCGACCGCCACGGTCGCGTCACCGTCACGCGAGAGCACCAGCAGGACGGCCACGGCGCCGATGACCAGCGCCAGCACGCCCGCGAGCAGGCCCTGGACGAGCGGACCCCCGGGGCCGGCGGGGGCACCGGCGTGCTTGGTCATCGGTGACCCTCTCCATGACGGCGGCGTGTCAGTGTGGCGCGGCGTCAGGGTACCCGACGTCACACCAGCGGCTCACGGAGCGGACGGGCGCCACCACCTCCGCCGCCCGCGCGGTCGGCCGGCCGCCACCAGCTCACGCGCCAGTGCGACCGGGTCGGCCCCCGGCGGCGGCGCGACGTCGGGGCCGTCGTCACCGGGGCCGGCCAGGACCGGGGACAGGTCGTCGGGATCGCCGTGCAGCGAGTGCCCCGCGGCCTGCGCCTCGCCCAGCCAGCGCCGCGCCGGCGGACCGAGGACGTCGGCCAGCGCGGCCGGGGCGCGCGCCGGCCTGCCGGCCTGTGCGGCCAGCACGACCTCGGCGTACCCGCGCTTGACCACCTGGTGGCGCTGCGCGGCGTCCAGACCGCTACCCCGCTCGCCGAGGCGCTGCACCTCCCGGTTGACCTCGCGCAGCAGCGCCACCTGCGCGGCGCCCAGGGACGGGTTGGCCCCGACCTCGGCCTTCGGGTCCAGCAGCCCCGGGTCGATGCCGCAGGCCGCCGCGAAGCGCTGCCACAGCTGCTCGCGCGGCGCGCCCGGCCGCGGGGCCAGCACCAGGTGGCCGCGCCCGGCCGGCAACGGCTGGGTCCAGCGGTCCAGGGCGGCCGCGAAGTCCTGGGCGTGCCAGAAGTGCGGACGCCGCCCGCCTGCGTCGGGGCCGGCGTCGCGACCGGTGTCTCGGCGCAGCTGGTCGCGCTCGACCTCGGCGAAGCTCGCGGTCGAGCCGAGCTTGACCTCCTCCTGCCAGTGCGCCACCGCCTGCCTGCCCAGGTCGCGCGCCGTGACCACCACGTGCACGTCCAAGCCGGCCAGCGGCGCCAGCGCCCAGCGCACCTGATCGGTCGTGGCGCCCGCGAGCACCTCGTGGCTCAGCACCGCCGTCGAGCCGCCCTCCTGCTCCAGGAAGGTCCGGGCCCGCTCGCACAGCGCCTTCCAGGTGCCCTCGACCCGCGCGGGGTCGAGACCGAACTTGGCGGCGCTGCCGCGCACCTCGACCGCGCCCTCGAACATCGCGCCGGGGCGCACGAAGGGGTGGACGACCCCGCCGGCCCGCAGCGCGTCGCGCTGACCGGCGAGCAGGGCCTGGAGGTAGGTGGTGCCCGTCTTGGGCAGGCCCACGTGGAGGACGACGCGCACCCGCCCATCGTGCCATCGCAGCGGACCCGGGGTGCGGACGCTAGTTTGGGTCCGTGAGCTCGAGCCCGTCCCGCGTCTACGCCGCACGACTGGTCGGGCTGCCCATCTTCGACCCGCGCGGCGACCAGGTCGGCAAGGTGCGCGACCTCGTCGTCGCCGTGCGCTCCGAGGTCAGCCAGCCACGGGTCCTGGGCCTGGTGGCCGAGGTCTTCGGCCGGCGCCGGATCTTCGTGCCGATGACCCGGGTGACCAACATCGACAGCGGGCAGGTCTACACGACCGGCCTGCTCAACATGCGTCGCTTCGAGCAGCGCTCCACCGAGACCCTGGTGATCGGCCAGATGCTCGACCGGACCGTCACGATCCGGGGCAACGGGCCGGGCGAGGGCGTCACCGGGGTCGTCTACGACGTGGCCATGGAGCAGGCGCGCAACCGTGACTGGGTGCTGAGCCGGGTGGCCGTGCAGGAGCCGGCCAAGGGTCTGCGCCGGCGCGGGCAGACGCACGTGGCCGAGTGGCGCGACGTCGAGGGGCTGACCCGGCGCGAGGAGACCCAGGGGGCGACCCACCTGGTGCACGCGCTCAACGAGATGCGCCCCGCCGACGCGGCCACGATGATCCACGACCTGCCGCTCGAGCGGCGTGCTGCGGTGGTGGGCGCGCTCGACGACGAGCGGCTCGCCGACGTGCTCGAGGAGCTGCCCGACGAGGACCAGGTCGAGATCCTGAGCCACCTCGGCGACGAGCGCGCGGCCGACGTGCTCGAGGAGATGTCGGCCGACGACGCCGCCGACCTGATCGCCGAGCTGCCCCCCGAGACCGCGGCGACCCTGCTGGCGCTCATGGAGCCGGAGGAGGCCGAGGACGTGCGGCGCCTGATGTCGTACGTCGAGGACACCGCCGGGGCGATGATGACGCCCGAGCCGGTCATCCTCGGGCCCGACGCCACGATCGCCGACGCCCTGGCCCACGTGCGCAACCCCGACCTCACCCCGTCGCTGGCCTCGCAGGTCTACATCTGCCGCCAGCCGCTGGAGACGCCGACCGGCAAGTTCCTCGGGGTCGGCCACATCCAGCGGCTCCTGCGCGAGCCACCCTCGACGCTGGTCGCCGGCGCGCTCGACGACAGCATGGAGAGTCTGCGCGCCGAGGCCGGCATGGACGAGGTCGCGGCCCACCTGGCCACCTACAACCTGGTCGCGGCGCCGGTGGTCGACGAGAACGGCCACCTGCTGGGCGCCGTGACGGTCGACGACCTGCTCGACCACATGCTGCCCGAGGGCTGGCGCGACCGGCGCCCCCGCAAGGTGGCCCCCGTGACCCCCGGGGTGCCGCGTGGCTGAGCAGCGCCGCAGCCGGCTCGACACCCCGCGCGACGCGCGCCGCCAGCTGGTGCGGCGCCCGGCCTACGACTCCGAGACGTTCGGGGTCTTCGCCGAGCAGTTCGCCCGGTTCATGGGCACCGCGAGCTTCTTGTTCTACATGACGATGTTCGTGGCGTTCTGGCTCGTCTTCAACGTCCTGGCCCCCGGCGGCATCGCCTTCGACGACTACCCCTTCATCTTCCTGACCCTGATGCTGAGCCTGCAGGCCTCCTACGCCGCGCCGCTGATCCTGCTGGCCCAGAACCGCCAGGAGCAGCGCGACAAGGTGATCGCCGAGCAGGACCGCCAGGCCAACAGCCGCGCGCACGCCGACATGGAGTTCCTGGCCCGCGAGGTGGCCTCGCTGCGGATGTCGGTCGGCGAGGTGGCCACGCGCGACTTCGTGCGCAGCGAGCTGCGCTCCCTGCTGGCCGAGCTGGACGAGCGAGACGAGCGCGAGGGGCGCGAGGACCGGCCCGAGCCGCCCGGGAGCCGCTGAGACCCAGCCCACCCCGGCCGGGGCCCGGACCCTGCAGGGCACCACCTAGACTCGGGGATCATGAGCAGTCCCTCCCTCGAGCAGGTCCAGGCAGCGCTGGCGACGGTCAACGACCCCGAGATCAAGCGGCCGATCACCGACCTCGGCATGGTCGACACCGTCGAGATCTCCGAGTCCGGCGTGGTCACCCTGACCGTGCTGCTCACCGTGGCCGGGTGCCCGCTCAAGGAGACCATCACCCGCGACGTGACCACCGCCGTCGGCAAGGTCCCCGGGGTCACCGACGTGGCGCTGACGCTGGGCGTGATGACCGACGAGCAGCGCTCGGGCCTGAAGGAGACGCTGAGCGGTGGCAAGGCGCAGCGCGAGATCCCCTTCGCCCAGCCCGGCTCGTTGACCAAGGTCTTCGCGATCGCCAGCGGCAAGGGCGGCGTGGGCAAGTCGTCGGTCACCGTCAACCTGGCCCTCTCGATGGCCAAGAGCGGCCTCAAGGTCGGTGTGGTCGACGCCGACATCTACGGCCACTCGGTGCCGGCGATGCTCGGTGTCGCCGACGCACGCCCCACCCAGGTCGAGGACCTGATCATGCCGGTGCCGACCTCCTCGGGCGTCTCGGTCATCTCGATCGGGATGCTCAAGCCGCGCCGCGACCAGGTCGTCGCCTGGCGCGGCCCGATGCTCGACCGAGCCCTGGTGCAGATGCTCGCCGACGTCTACTGGGGCGACCTCGACGTGCTGCTGCTCGACCTGCCGCCGGGCACCGGCGACGTGGCGATCTCGCTGGGCCAGCACCTGCCCGGCGCCGAGGTCGTGGTCGTCACCACGCCCCAGGAGGCCGCGGCCGAGGTCGCCGAGCGCGCCGGGACGATGGCCTCGATGATGCACCAGCGCGTCGTCGGCGTGGTCGAGAACATGAGCTTCCTGCCGTGCCCGCACTGCGCCGCGGACGGCACCGAGCACCGTCTCGAGATCTTCGGCAGCGGCGGCGGGGCGCGGGTGGCCGCCACCCTCTCCGGCCGCTTCGGCTACGACGTGCCGGTGCTGGGCGAGATCCCCCTCGACACCTCGCTGCGCGAGGGCGGCGACGTCGGCAAGCCGATCGTCGACGCCGACCCCACCGCCCCGGCCGCCCGGGTGCTCGCCTCGGTCGCCGAACGGCTCGCCGGGCGTGGTCGCGGCCTGGCCGGCATGCAGCTCGGGCTGACGCCGACCAGCAAGTTCTGAGGCCAGCCCCCTAGGCTGTCGGCGTGTTCGGAATCGGGCTGGCGGAGCTGGCGGTCATCGCGTTGGTCGCCATCGTGGTGTTCGGGCCCGACAAGGTGCCCGACCTGGCCCGCCAGGCCGGGCAGTGGCTCAAGATGGCCAAGAAGTTCGCCAACAACGCCCGCGACGAGCTGCGCACGGAGCTCGGCCCCGAGTACGCCGACCTGGAGCTGCGCGACCTGGACCCGCGCACCATCGTGCGCAAGCACATCATCGAGGCGATGGAGGACGCCGACGACGAGGAGGAGCGCGAGCAGCGTCGCCCCGGCGCCCGCCCCCTCGACGACGGCGAGACGCCGCCGTACGACCTCGAGGCGACCTGAGCCGGGTCTAGCCCGCGTCGCGGCTCTGCACCGCGGCCAGCGCCTCGATCGCGACCAGTACGACCGGCCCCACCGCCGCGCGCACCTCGACGAAGTCGGCCCCCACCCGCTGCAGGACCCCGTCGTGGCGTGAGCCGTCGACGAGGTGCAGCACGCAGCGCTCGGCACTGTCGGCGAGCCGGCGCAGCGCGGAGCCCACCGCGAGCCGCGCGGTGGCCGGCCAGGCCACCTCGGGCACGGCGCGCTCGGGCAGGCCGTGAGCGGCGGTGATCGCCGTGGTGCGCAGCACCCAGTCCTGCGCCGGCCCGCGCAGCAGCACCCAGCCGGTGCCGACCCGCTCGAGGTCGCCGAGCACCGGCCCGACACCCCGCACGTCGAGGCGCACCGGCGTGCCCGTCGCCGCCATCAGCCGGCTGGCCATGCTCACCTCGGCGTACGCCGCCCGGGCCCGGTCGGCGAGCTCGAGGCCGCGCTCGGCGTCGTAGAGCGCCTCGGCCTGCTGCTCGAGGTCGTCGAGCACGTCGAAGAGCCGGTCCTCCCACGTCATGCACCGGACTCTCTCACGCCCGCACCGCGACCGACCCTGTGGACGACCGATTGACGATGGAGCGTGCCGAGCGTTGAATGATGCAAACGAACGCAAACGAAACGATTGACAAGGTTCTCGGGATGATCGACGCCACGCCCGCCTCGGCCGCACGCTGCCTGCTCGTGTGGGCGGCCACCACGGCGGTGGCTGCGCTGCTGCTGACGCTCCTGGCGCCGGCCACGCTGGCGCCCGCCGAGGGCTTCGACGCCCTGCTGGTGCGGGGTTGCAGCGCGGCGCTGCTGGCCTGCACCGCCTGGGCCTGGCTCTCGGTCACCGTGGTCATCGTCGAGGCACACTCGGGCGGCGGGCGCGCCGGGTCACGCCAGGGCGTCCCCCGTCTGCTGCGCCGGCTGGTGCTGCGCGCCTGCGGCCTCGCCCTGGTCGGGGCCGCCGCGGTCGGCGTCGCCCCGGTGGCGGCCACCCCCGACCACCTGCAGCAGGGCACCGTCGTCGGCGCCGGGACGGTGGACCCGCTGGTCGGCCTGCCGCTGCCGCAACGGGCCATCGGGGCCGCACACCGCTCCGGCAGGACGCCGCTGCTGGTCCGGCCGGGCGACAGCCTCTGGTCGCTCAGCGCCGAGCACCTGACCGGGGACGGCGCGCGAGCCACCGACGCCGCGGTCGCGGCCTACTGGCCGCGGCTGCACGCGGCCAACCGCGACGTCGTCGGCGCCGACCCCGACCTGCTGCGCCCCGGCCAGGCCCTGCGCCTGCCACCCGACTAGCCCGTCCCCACGACCACCCGAGGAGCACCCCATGACCACCTTCCCGCTCGCCCACGACCGGGCCCCGGAGAGCGTGCCGCTGGCGGCCGTCCAGGGCACCCTCGCCCTCGACCTGCAGCCTCGCACCGCCCCGCCGCGGGGTCCCCGGCCCCGCACCGGCGCTCCCGGGCAGGTGCTGCCCATCGACCAGCGGGCCCGGCGCGAGGGCGAGCAGTGGGCCGGGGCGTTCGCCCAGGCCGTGGTCGAGGTGGTCGGCGGCGACCGTCCGGCCTCCCAGCTGGTGCGCTGGACCACGCGCAGCGTCCACGAGGACCTCACCCGCCGTGCGCAGCTCGTGGCGCGCGCGGGCGGTCACCAGCCAGGCCTGGCCCGGGTCCAGCCGGTGCGTCCCCAGGTGCTCAGCGTGCACACCTGCTTCCCGTGCCGCGACGTCCTCGAGACCAGCGTGCACGTGCGCTACGGGCACCGCTCCCGGGCGATCGCGGCGCGCTTCGAGCGCCGGGCGACTGCGGGCTCGGCCGGCGCGCGGACCGGAGAGCGGTGGCTGTGCACCGCTCTCCAGTTCGCCTGAGCCGTTCGGTCGAGCCCGGTCTCAGCCCTGGGCGCGAGCCGTCGTGCCCGTGGGCCCACCGGGGGCTCCGTGGCACTGCTTGAACTTCTTGCCCGAACCGCAGGGGCAGGTGGCGTTGCGGCTGACCCCGGCGTAGGGATCCTCCGCGGTAGCGACATCGGCACGCACCTCGGCCTCGCCGTCCTCGGCGGGCGCCGAGTAGGTGAGGTTCTGCGGCGCGCTCGGCGCGTCGAGGCCCTTGGCGTGGATGTGCGGCGCCTCGCCCTGCTGGCCCAGCACCGGGGCGCGCAGGCCGGGCGCGACGGTGAGGACCTGCTGCTCGTCCTCGTCCTGCTGCTCGTCGACGGTGACCTCGAGGTTGAAGAGGAACCCGACGGTCTCCTCCTTGATGCCGTCCATCATCGCCGCGAACATGTCGAAGCCCTCGCGCTGGTACTCCACCAGCGGATCGCGCTGCGAGTAGGCGCGCAGGTAGATGCCCTCGCGCAGGTAGTCCATCTCGTAGAGGTGCTCGCGCCACTTGCGGTCGAGCACCGAGAGGATCACCCGGCGCTCGAGCTCGCGCGCGACCTCCTCGCCCATCTCCGCGACCCGCTGGTCGTAGGCCGACTGGGCGTCGGCGCGCAGGCGCTCGATCACGGTGTCGCGGTCGAGGTTGGCCTTGTCGCCGCCGGCCTCGGCGACCAGCGCGTCGAGGTCGACAGCCACGGGGTAGACCTGCTGCAGGTCGGTCCAGGCCTGCTCGAGGTCCCACTCCTCGGCCAGCCCCTGCGTGGAGCCGGTGACGTAGCCGCGCACGACGTCGTCGATGAAGGTGCGGATCTGGTCCTCGATGTCGGCGCCCTCGAGCACCTCGCGGCGCTCGGCGTAGATCACCTTGCGCTGGCGGTCCATGACGTCGTCGTACTTCAGGACGTTCTTGCGCGACTCGAAGTTCTGCGACTCCACCTGGCCCTGGGCGTTGGCGATGGCGTTGGTGACCCGCTTGTTCTCGATCGGCACGTCGTCGGGGATCTTGAGGACCTGGAGCACGCGGTCGACCCAGTCGGACTTGAACAGGCGCATCAGCTCGTCCTGCAGCGACAGGTAGAACCGGGACTCGCCCGGGTCGCCCTGACGGCCGGAGCGTCCGCGCAGCTGGTTGTCGATGCGGCGCGACTCGTGCCGCTCGGTGCCCACGACGTAGAGACCGCCGAGATCCTTGACCTCGTCGTGGTCGGCCTTGACCTGCTCGCGCACGCGCTCCACGGTCGCGGGCCAGGCGGCCTCGTACTCCTCGGCGCTCTCGCCGGCGGGCTCGAGGCCCTTGGCGCGCAGCTCGGCGTCGGCGAGGAACTCCACCGCGCCACCGAGCATGATGTCGGTGCCGCGACCGGCCATGTTGGTGGCCACCGTGACCGCGCCCCGGTGGCCGGCCATCGCGACGATCTTGGCCTCGTCGGCGTGCACCTTGGCGTTCAGGACGCTGTGCGGGATGCCCTGCTTCTTCAGCAGAGCGCCCAGGTACTCCGACTTCTCGACCGAGACCGTGCCCACGAGCACCGGCTGGCCCTTGGCGTGCCGCTCGGCGATGTCGGCGGCCACGGCGTCGTACTTCGCCTCCTCGGTGCGGTAGACCAGGTCGGGCTGGTCCACGCGCGCCATCGGGCGGTTGGTGGGGATCGGGACGACACCGAGCTTGTAGATCTTGTCGAACTCCGAGGCCTCCGTCATCGCCGTGCCGGTCATGCCCGACAGGGTGTCGTAGAGGCGGAAGTAGTTCTGCAGGGTGACGTTGGCCAGCGTCTGGTACTCCTCGCGGACCTGGACGCCCTCCTTGGCCTCGATCGCCTGGTGCAGGCCGTCGTTGTAGCGGCGCCCGGCCAGCATCCGGCCGGTGTGCTCGTCGACGATGAGCACCTCGCCGTTCATGACGACGTACTCCTTGTCGTTGCGGAACAGCTCCTTGGCCTTGATGGAGTTGTTCAGGAACGAGATGAGCGGGGTGTTCGCCGACTCGTAGAGGTTCTCGATGCCCAGGTGGTCCTCCACCTTGGTGATGCCGGGCTCCAGCACGGAGATGGTGCGCTTCTTCTCGTCGACCTCGTAGTCGACGTCCTTCTCCAGGCGGCGGGCGATCTTGGCGAACTCGCCGTACCACTTCACCTCGTCCTGGGTCGGACCGCTGATGATCAGCGGGGTCCGGGCCTCGTCGATGAGGATCGAGTCGACCTCGTCGACCACGGCGAAGTTGTGCCCGCGCTGCACGCAGTCCTCGATCGAGGAGGCCATGTTGTCGCGCAGGTAGTCGAAGCCGAGCTCGTTGTTGGTGGCGTAGGTGATGTCGCAGGCGTACTGCTCGCGCCGCGCGTCGGGGCGCAGGTCGGGGGTGATCACCCCGACCGTGAGGCCGAGGAAGTGGTGCACCCGGCCCATCTGCTCGGCCTGGTAGGTGGCCAGGTAGTCGTTGACGGTGACGACGTGGACGCCCTTGCCCGAGAGGGCGTTGAGGTAGGAGGGCAGCACCGCGACCAGCGTCTTGCCCTCACCGGTCTTCATCTCGGCGATGTTGCCCAGGTGCAGGGCCGCACCGCCCATCACCTGCACGTCGAAGGGACGCATGCCCAGCACCCGCTTGGCGGCCTCGCGCACGGTGGCGAAGGCCTCGGGCATCAGGTCGTCGAGGCTCTCGCCGTCGGCGTGGCGCTGACGCAGCTCGCCGGTCATGGCCTGGAGCTCGGCGTCGCTCATCGCGACGAAGTCGTCCTCGATGGCGTTGACGGCCTTCGCGATCCCCTCGAGCTGACGCAGGATCTTGCCCTCGCCGATGCGGAGGAGTTTGTCGAGAATCACGGGCACGGCGTAGCTGCTCCTTGCGGTGGACGACCGACGACGGCTCACGCCTCGGCGCCTTCACTCTACCCAGGGCCGCGGAGAGCCCCTAACCGCGGCACCAGGTCGCCACGGCCCTCGATCCGCAGGCCGGCCAGGCCCAACCAGGTGGCCATCCGCTGCAGCTCGACGAGCAGCTCGGGCGCGGTCTCCTCCGGTGCGCCGGGCTCGGCGAAGGCCCCTCGGACCACGAGCTCGCCACCGGGGACGCGCCGGTCGGCCTTGAGGTCGACCCGGGCCACCAGGTGCTCGCCGAGCAGGAACGGCAGCACGTAGTAGCCGTGCACCCGCTGCGCGGCCGGGGTGTAGATCTCGATGCGGTAGCGGAAGCCGAAGAGGCGCTCGGTGCGCTCGCGCTCCCACACGACCGGGTCGAAGGGGCTGAGCAGGGTGCGGGCGCGCACCCGGCGCGGCAGCCGGGCGTCACGGTGCAGGTAGGCCGGACGCGACCAGCCCTCGACGCGCACCGGCTCCAGCTCCCCGGTCTCCAGCAGCGTGACGACGGCCTCGCGCGCGCTGGCCAGGCCCGGGGCCGGCTGGGCGCGCATCCGGTAGTAGTCGGCCAGGCAGCGCTCGGTGGCCACGCCGTGCGAGCGGGCCGCCCGGCGCACCAGCTCGACGGCGGACTCGGCCACGTCGGGCACGGGAGCGTCGAGCACCTCGCGCGGCAGCACCCGCTCGGGCAGGTCGTAACGGATCTCGAACTGGGCGGTGCGCGAGGCCACCGCGACGTCGCCGACCGTGAAGAGGTAGTCGAGGATGCGTCGCGTCGACGACCAGTTCCAGCCCCAGTGGTCCTTCGACGACGACGCCCCCTCCCCCAGGTACGCCGCGACCTCGCGCGAGGTCGAGGCGCCGAGCACGTCGACCGCGTGCAGCACCCCGGCCTCGAGCGCCGGATCGGCCTCCACGACCCGCCACTTGCCCCGCCGCGCGCGGTGGTCCTCCATCCGGTGCCGCATCACCGGCCAGAGGTCCACGGGCATGAAGGCCTGCACGTGCGCCCAGTACTCCACCATGCGGCGTGGGGAGCGCTCAGCGGCCCGGTGCAGCAGCGCCGTGTCGTAGGGACCCATCCGGGAGTAGAGCGGCACGTAGTGGGCGCGCTGGAGCACGTTGACCGAGTCGACCTGGAGCACGCCGGTGCGGCGCAGCGCCCGCTCGAGGGTGCGCATCGTGGGCGTGGCGTGCGGCGGGTCGGTGAAGCCCTGCGCCGCCAGCGCGACGCGGCGCGCCTGGGAACGGCTCAGCGTCTGGGTGGTCGGCGTCCGGGTGGTCGGGGGCACGGTCGCTACGGCAGGTCCAGCAGCTTCTCGCGCACGGCGTACATGACCGCCTCCATCCGCGAGTGCAGCTGCAGCTTCTCCAAGATGTTGCGCACGTGGTTCTTGACGGTGTTCTCGGAGATGAACAGCTGCTTGGCGATCTCGCGGTTGTTCATGCCCTTGGCCACCAGGCGCAGCACCTCGAGCTCGCGCTCGGTCAGGCGCAGGCCCGGCACGTGCTCGCGCTCGGGCTTGCTCATCTGCTTGAACTCGTCGATGAGCTTGACGGCCATGGAGGGGCTGATCAGCGACTGGCCGTCGGCGACGACCCGCACCGCCTGGGCGACCTCCTCGATCGAGGAGTCCTTGAGCAGGTAGCCGGAGGCACCGCTCTTGACGGCCTCGTAGAGGTCGGCCTCCTCGTCGGAGACGGTGAGCATGATGATCTTGGCCGAGGGCACGGCCTCCTTGATCGCGTTGCAGGCCTCGATGCCGGTGCGCTTGGGCATCCGGATGTCGAGCAGGATGACGTCGGGGGCCACCCCGGCGGCCAGCGTCGTGCCCTCGATCCCGTCGCCCGCCTCGCCGACGACCTCGATGCCGTCCTCGACACCGAGGAGCATCGTCAGGCCACGGCGGAAGAGCTCCTGGTCGTCCACCACCATCACGCGGATGGGTTCGGTGCCCGCCCCAGCGGGACCCGTCGTCTCGTCGGCCACGCGCGCATCATGGCACGGACGTGGCCCGATCGGGTGGTCCTCCCACCCGTCCGGGCCACGCGGGCGAGTCGGTGCGCCGTGGGTCAGGCCTGGCCCAGGTCCAGCGAGAGCACGCCGTAGTCGTAGCCCCGGCGCCGGTAGACGACCGAGGGTCGCTCGCTCTCCTTGTCGACGAAGAGGTAGAAGTCGTGGCCCACCAGCTCCATCTCGTAGAGGGCCTGGTCGAGGGTCATCGGACTGGCCGGGTGGGTCTTCTCGCGCACGATCATCGGTCCGTCGCCGTCCATGGCGACGGGTCCGACCTCGCGCTCGGTCTCGGTCTCCGCAGTGGCGGCGTCGTCGTCGCCGACGAGGTCCTCGACCATCGGGGTGCCCGAGAGCGCCTCGCCCACCGAGACCGGCGTCTTGCGGCCCCGGTGCACGCGGCGCCGGTCGGCGGCACGCTGCATCTGGCGCGCCATCTTGTCCAGCGCCAGGTCCAGGGCGGCCATCTTGTCGTCGGCCGCCGCCTCGGCGCGGATGACCGGGCCCTTGGAGAAGGCGGTCAGCTCCACGTGCACGGCGCGGTCGTGCTGTCGGGGGTTGGGTTCGCAGTCGACCTCCACGTGGACCCGCATGATCCGGTGGTCGTGCTTCTCGAGCTTCGCCAGCTTCTCCGAGCAGTGGGCCCTGAAGCCCTCCTTGATCTCGCAGTGCCGGCCGGTGACCACAACTTCCATGTGAACCTCCTCGTGCGCACCAGGTGCGCGATGGGTGATCTCTCAGGCTCCTGGCACGCCTCCCGCTCGCGCGGTGCGCACAGGACGGCGCCAGGCCGACCACCGGACGCGATGCGCCCGGTGGTGGGAACGAGATGGAGCCCGTCCGGCCGACCTGGTCTTCGACCCCACAATCGCCTGCCGAGGCTCTCGCAGCTTCTCTGCCACTACCCACCTTCTCCCGGCGGCGGCCACATCTGGTGGCCGGACCGGGGCAGGACTTACGTCTAAGCCGCACCGTGATCGTCGTGCCCACAGGACGTGCGCCCCGTGCACCGACTTACGTGGACCGCTTCGCCTGCGACTGGCATCGGCTTGCCGCGGGGACGTCCGGGCTGGCCGGTGCGTCCCGACGACGCAACCACGGACCCGGACGGACTCCATGTCGAGACGATAGGCGAGGCGCGGTCGCGGCGAAAGGGACCCCCGCACCTTTCACCCTCGGCAGCCTGGCCCCGCCCCCGACGGGCGTCGCCGCCGCGTCGCCGCGACGACCGCGGCGCCGGCCACCGCGAGCCCGACGGCCTCCAGCGCCCGCTGGGCCTCGCGCAGGGTGGAGCCGGTGGTCACCACGTCGTCGCACACGACCACCTGCACGCGGGGCCGCGCCGCGGCCAGGCGCCGCAACGCGGGTGACGGGCAGCTCATCGACCCCGTCAGGTTGGCCGAGCGCGCCGCCGTGTCGAGCCCGGCCTGGTCGAGCACCCCGGGACGCAGCCGCAGCAGCCGCGCGGCGCCCACCGGCAGCCCGCCGTGCGCGGCCGCGGCCGCGGCCCCGCGCGTCACCGTCCACGTGGGGTCGTGCCCGCGGGCCCGCACGGTGGCCGCGCGCGAGGGCACCGGCACCAGCACCAGTGCCTCGGCACCGCCGGGGCGGACCCGGTCGAGGCAGGGACCCAGCGCGGTCAGCAGCAGGCCGCGCAGGGGCGCCCGAAGTGCGTGCAGGCCGCGCTCCTTGTGGCCCAGGACCAGCGCACGCAGGACGGCGTCGTAGTCCCCCGCTGCCCAGCAGTCGACCAGTCCAGGTGGACAGGGGTCGGGACGGGCCGGCACGGCCGTGGTGGGCAGCGCCGCGCGGCAGCGGTGGCACAGCAGCCGGCCCGGCTCGCCGCAGCCCACGCAGGCGCTGCCCAGCAGCAGGTCGAGGGCGGCGTCGCGCAGCAGCACACGCCGATGCCACCAGTTCCCGGCCGGCACCTCAAGCGGGTCCGAGCGGCCTGTGGACAGACGCCCAGGCAGACGGCCCGGCGGACGGCTCAGCCGACGTAGCCGACGTAGGTGACCCCCTCGTCGAGCACCTGCGGGCCGCGCACCGCCACCGACAGGTCGACCAGGCCGGCGCCGGTGACCGCGTAGACGACCTGCGCGGGAACCGGCGAGCCGGCCAGCGCGGTGGCGCCGCCCAGGGTGGTGGTGATGCCCGCGAGTCCGGTCGGGGCCCCGTCCACGCCGATCGTGCCCACTTTGCCGCTGGCCTGGCTGAGCCGGTTGAGCACCGCGATGGTGGTGGCGGTGCGCCAGGCGATGTCGACGATGCGCCCCGGCGCCTCCTGCGGCTCCAGCTCCCGGGCCCGTGACGCACCCACGACCCGCCCGCGCTGGTCGTGGTGCAGCCGCGCGGCCCGCACCTCGTCGGCGCGGGCCAGGCGCACCACCGCGACCAGCCGGGTGCCGTCGCGCGAGACCAGGAAGCTCTTGACCTGCTCGCCGGTGATGCCGGGCACCTCGACCGTCGCGCCGCGCCGTCCACGCAGCCACCGGACCTGGGCGCCGTCGTCGGTGCGGTCCAGCAGCCAGAGCCGGTCGCCGTGGTCCCAGGCCGGGGTGGCCAGGTCGGTGGCGTCCTGCAGCGCGGTCGCCACGTCGCCGTCGCCGCGCACGGGCCCGGTGAACAGGGTGGTGCCGTCCTGGGAGACCACGGCGGCCTGCTCGCCGCGCAGGTCGACCGCGACGCTGCGCGCGCCCAGGTCGTTCTCAGCCGAAGGGCCCGTCGACGGGGTCCAGAGAGCCGGGCGTGCCCGAGACCAGCAGGCCGTCGCGCAGCCCGTAGAGCAGCGAGCTGGCCTGGTAGCCGGTGGGGTCCAGCCGAGCCCCGGCCTCGACGGGGATGCGGTCCTCGCCGTCGGCCAGGCGGATCCGCTGACCGCCGATGCTGAGCGTGAACTGCTCGATGTCGGGGTCCTGGCGCAGCGTCCACGCCAGCTGCGCGAGCATCTGGGCGTTCTCGGTCGGGGTCAGCGCGGTCTCCTCGCCGGTGAGCTCGATGGCCGCCGTGCCGTCGTCGGAGACCGGCACCGACAGCTCCAGCGAGACGTCGGCCGGGAGCAGCGAGCGCGCGGCGCGCTCGTCGTCGGGGCCGGCCACCAGTCCGGCGACGAGGGTGCTGGCGAGCTTGTCGTCGTCGGCGACGAACACGGGCTCGGGCACCAGCACGTCGCCGCCGGGGGCGAGGAAGTAGAGCGCGAGCTGCTCGTAGCGGGCCTCGAACCAGGTCTGCGGGACCACCAGGTCGGACGGGGGGTTGGTGATCCGCAGCTGGTCGCCCTCCGTGGTGAGGGAGAACTGCAGGATCGACTCGTACGCCGACAGCGCGCCTTCGTAGGCTCCCCGGCGAGTCGAGCCGGTCGGCGCCGGCCAGCCGCAGCGAGACCCGGTCGCTGCTGGTGCTCTGCGGCGGCTGGGCCTCGACGTAGGTCACCAGGCCGTCGGGGTTCCAGGTCGCGGCCGCGTCGGAGGACAGGTACTCCTTGGCGGTCGTCAGCTCGCGCGGCCAGGCCTGCATCGCGTCGAGGAAGCCGCGCACCACCTCGGTGGCGCTCTGGTCCCTCCTGGGGGGCTCGGGCATCGATGGCGGGCACCCCGCCCATGTCCGCGTCCACCTCGTCGCCGACCCCTGCCCCGACGACGGGCCCGCTCTCCGGCATGCTCACGCAGCCGCCGGCCAGGAGCAGCAGTGGGAGCAGCAGGGCGCTCAGCAGGCGTCTCACACGGGCTCCACGGCGTCGTCGGGGATCAGGCTGATCGGGCTGCGGCGCAGCGGCTCGCCGGTCCGGCGCGGCAGGGTGAGCCGGAACTGCGCACCCTCGCCCGGCCGACCCCACGCCTGCAGCCAGCCACCGTGCAGGTGGGTGTCCTCGAGGGAGATCGACAGGCCCAGCCCGGTGCCGCCGGACGTACGGGCCCGGGCGGGGTCGGCGCGCCAGAACCGGTTGAAGACCATCGCGGACTCCCCCGGGGCCAGGCCCACGCCGTGGTCGCGCACCGCGACGGCCGCCGAGTGCTGGTCGCCCTCCACGTGCACGAGCACCTCGGTGGTGCCGCCGGCCCGAGCGGGCCCGGCGTGGTCGATGGCGTTGGTGACCAGGTTCCGCACGATCCGCTCGACCCGACGCACGTCGGCCTGGGCCAGGCACGGGTGGTCGTCGGGGGCGCGCACCACCAGGCGCACCCCGCGCTGGTCGGCCAGCGGGGCCGTGCTGTCGACCACGCGGTGCGCCACGTCGGTGAGGTTGACGTCGTCGAGGTCCAGCACCGCCGCGCCGGCGTCGAAGCGGCTGATCTCCAGCAGGTCCGAGAGCAGTGTCTCGAACCGGTCGAGCTCGACCTGCAGCAGCTCGGCGGCCCGCGCCGAGACCGGGTCGAAGTCGCCTCGGGCGTCGTGCAGGACGTCACCGGCCATCCGTACCGTCGTCAGCGGGGTGCGCAGCTCGTGGGAGACGTCGGAGACGAAGCGCTGCTGGACCCGGCTGAGCTCCTCGAGCTGACGGATCTGGCGCTGCAGGTTGCTGGCCATCTGGTTGAAGGAGGTCGCCAGTCGCGCCAGGTCGTCCTCGCCCTTGACCTCCAGACGCTCGCGCAGCCGGCCCGCGGCCAGCCGCTCCGCGACCTGGCGGGCCATCCGTACCGGGGTGACCACCTGACGGGTGACCAGGAACGCGACCCCGGCCACCAGCACCAGCAGCAGGGACCCCGCGGTCAGCAGGGCGCGGCTGACCAGGTCGAGGGTGCGCTCCTCACCGGAGAGCGGGAAGAGCAGGTAGAGCGTGTAGGTGCGTCCGTCAGCCGGCAGCGTGACCTGGGAGCCGACGACGACGCCGGGCTCGACGACACGGTTGCCATCGGGGCCCTCGCGCCGGATCCGGGTGTAGGTCCACGCCGGCTCCGCGACCTCGGCGAAGTGCTCGACGAGGGAGGCCGGCACCGAGGTGCGGTCCAGTCCCCGGGTGTAGGTGGCCCCTGCCTCGCTGAGGTCGCCGGCGCCGGTCGGGCCGGCCAGGACCACCGCGAAGTCGCGAGTGGCCCCCCGCGCGATGATCGGCTCGACCAGGGCCCGCTGCTGCTGGGTGGCGTCCACGTCGTTGAAGGGCGTCGACTGCAGCCGCGCCCGGGCGTCGTCGGTCTCGTTGCCGGCCTCGGCCACGACCGCAGCGACGCGCTGGTCGAGCAGGCCGTCACGGGTCTGCTGCAGCAGCAGCCATCCCACCACGCCGACGACGACGGCCGAGAGCAGCACGGTGCTGGCCACCACGCGTGCCTGGATGGAGCGGCGCCAGAACGTCAGCGCTCCGCGCGCCCCCGTGGACATCGTGCCCTCGCTCAGGCGTTCCCGGCCTTGTAGCCGACGCCACGCACGGTCACCACGACCTCCGGGTTCTCGGGGTCGTGCTCGATCTTGGAGCGCAGCCGCTGCACGTGCACGTTGACCAGGCGCGTGTCGGCGGCGTGCCGGTAGCCCCACACCTGCTCGAGCAGCACCTCACGGGTGAAGACCTGCCAGGGCTTGCGGGCCAGGCACACCAGCAGGTCGAACTCCAGCGGCGTCAGGCTCACGGCCTCGCCGTCGCGCGAGACCTGGTGGCCGGCGACGTCGATGGACAGGTCCCCGATCGTGAGGGTCTCGGCCTGGGACGTGGAGTCGTTGCGCCGGACCCGGGCCCGGATGCGTGCCACGAGCTCCTTGGGCTTGAAGGGCTTGACGACGTAGTCGTCGGCGCCCGACTCCAGGCCCACCACCACGTCGACGGTGTCGCCCTTGGCCGTCAGCATCACGATCGGCACGCCGGACTCCGCCCGGATCTCCTTGCACACGTCGATGCCGTCCTTGCCGGGCAGCATCAGGTCGAGCAGCACCACGTCGGGCCGGTAGTCGCGGAACACGTCGAGGGCGAGGTCGCCTCGGGTCACCATCCGGCTGTCGAAGCCCTCCTGGCGCAGCACGATGGTGAGCATCTCCGCGAGGGAGGCGTCGTCGTCGACGACGAGCACGCGCCCCTTGGTGGCGTACTCGTTGCGGCTCGCTGCCTCGCTCATGGTCCCCATCCTGCACCCTGGCACCACGCCGGCGCGCGGGCCGGTCGTGGTGCCAGGGACGACTAGTCGTCGGTGGTCGTCGTGCTCAGTAGCGGTACTGGTCGGACTTGTAGGGCCCGGCCACGTCGACACCGAGGTAGGCGGCCTGGTCACCGGACAGCTCGGTGAGCTTGACGCCCAGCGCTCCGAGGTGCAGCCGGGCGACCTCCTCGTCGAGGTGCTTGGGCAGCACGTAGACCCCGACGGGGTACTCCTCGGGCTTGGTGAAGATCTCGATCTGGGCCAGCACCTGGTTGGTGAAGGAGTTCGACATCACGAACGACGGGTGACCGGTCGCGTTGCCGAGGTTCATCAGGCGCCCCTCGGACAGCACGATGATCGAGGACTCCTCGCGACCCTCGGCCGCGGGGAAGGTCCACACGTCGACCTGCGGCTTGACGGTCTTGCGGTGCACCCCCGGGAAGGTCTCGAGCCCGGCCATGTCGATCTCGTTGTCGAAGTGCCCGATGTTGCCCAGGATCGCGTTGTGCTTCATCCGGCGCATCTGGTCGACCGAGACGACGTCCTTGTTGCCGGTCGCGGTGATGATGATGTCGGCGACGTCGAGGACGTCGTCGAGCGTGGTCACCTGGTAGCCGTCCATCGCCGCCTGCAGCGCGCAGATCGGGTCGATCTCGGTGACGATGACGCGGGCGCCCTGGCCGCGCAGGGAGTCGGCGCTGCCCTTGCCCACGTCGCCGTAGCCGCACACGACCGCGACCTTGCCACCGATCAGGACGTCGGTGGCGCGGTTGATGCCGTCGACGAGGCTGTGGCGGCAGCCGTACTTGTTGTCGAACTTCGACTTGGTGACCGAGTCGTTGACGTTGATGGCGGGGAAGAGCAGCGTGCCCTCGCGCATCATGTCGTAGAGGCGCAGCACACCGGTGGTGGTCTCCTCGGTGACGCCACGGACCTCGTTGCCGATCGTGGTGAACCGCTCCGGGGTCGCGGCCAGGGAGGCCTGCAGGACGTCGAAGATGACCTTCTGCTCGTGGCTGGCGGCGGTGGCCGGGTCAGGCGCCTGGCCGGACTTCTCGGCCTCGGTGCCGAGGTGGACCAGCAGGGTGGCGTCGCCACCGTCGTCGAGGATCATGTTGGCGAAGGCGTCGCCCGGCCAGTCGAGGATCTGCTGGGTGCACCACCAGTACTCCTCGAGGCTCTCGCCCTTCCAGGCGAAGACCGGGACGCCCTGCGGGTCCTCGGGGGTGCCCTCGGGGCCCACGACGACCGCGGCCGCGGCGTGGTCCTGGGTGGAGAAGATGTTGCACGAGGCCCAGCGGACCTCGGCGCCCAGCGCCACGAGGGTCTCGATGAGCACCGCCGTCTGGATGGTCATGTGCAGCGAACCCGCGATCCGGGCACCCGCCAGCGGCTTGTCCGCGCCGTAGCGCTCGCGCATCGCCATCAGGCCGGGCATCTCGTGCTCGGCCAGGGTGATCTCGGTGCGGCCGTAGTCGGCCAGGGACAGGTCGGCGACCTTGAAGTCCATCTGATTGTCTCCTCGAAGCGTCTGGAGCAGGTCTGCGTCGCGCATCTGCGCATCGTCGGGATCTCCCACGCGGACCCCTCCAGCGTAGGTCGCGATCCGAGCGATTCAGGAATTCGCGGAGGAGCCCCGACGCGGGCGCAGGTGGGCCAGCGCCACGACCGCCGCGCCGGCCAGCAGCCCCAGCACGGCGGAGGCCGCGGTGTTGACCAGCCAGGCCGCCGTCGCGCCGAACGCGCCGAGCGCCTCGTGGACGTCCTCCTCGAGGTGGTGCACCAGGTCGTAGAGCGCGTGCCAGCCGAGCTCGTCCAGCCCGACGAGCAGGATGTGCCCGCCCACCCACAGCATCGCGACGGTGCCGACGACGCCGATGACCGTGAGCAGCCGCGGCATCGCGGCGACCATCGCGTGGCCGACGCGCTGCGCGGTCGCCGAACCCCGCTGGGTCAGGCCCAGCCCGACGTCGTCGGTCTTCACGATCAGCGCCACCACGCCGTACACCAGGGCGGTGATGCCCACCCCGACCACGGCCAGGATCACGGCACGGGACCAGAACGACTCGTCGGCCACCTCGTTGAGGCTGATCACCATGATCTCGGCCGAGAGGATCAGGTCGGTGCGGATCGCCCCCGCGACCATCTTCTTCTCGGTCTCCACGGGGTTCGCCGCGACGTCGGCGGCCTGGGCGTGCTCCTCGGCATGGTGGCCGCCCACCTTCTCCCAGATCTTCTCCGCGCCCTCGTAGCAGAGGAAAGCGCCGCCGAGCATCAGGATCGGGGTCAGCAGCCAGGGCAGGAACTGCGAGAGCAGAAGGGCCGCCGGCAGGATGATGAGCAGCTTGTTGCGCAGCGAGCCGACGGCGATCTTGCGGATCATCGGCAGCTCGCGCTCGGCGGCGACGCCCTGGACGTACTGCGGGGTGACGGCGGTGTCGTCGACGACCACGCCCGCGGCCTTCATGCTGGCCCGGCCCGCGGCCGCGCCCACGTCGTCGACCGACGCGGCGGCCAGGCGGGCCAGGGCGGCGACGTCGTCGAGGAGGGCGAACAGGCCGCCGCTCATCGCAGGGATCCGCGGCGGGCGTGGGGGTGGTGGGTGGGCACGACCAGGAGCCTACCCACGCGCCGCCGGTGCGCGCTGCTGCGCGGCGACGAGGTCGGCCAGCTCGTCGGCGTGGTCGTCGACGCGCTGCGAGGCGACCGCGACGTCGGCGGCCTCCCCCACCTTGCGCCCGGCGAACCCGAGCGGGTCCACCAGGTGGGCCAGCACGCGTGCCACCGGTGGACTCGCCAGCAGCAGCGCCAGCGCGACGGCCACCACGCTGGTCGCCGCCAGGCCCAGCGCCGGGTGCTGCTCGGCGAAGCCGCCCCAGCCGGCGTACCCGGCGCCCTTCACGGCGAAGCCGTGGAAGAGGTAGACCACGAGCGTGGCCGAGCCCATCCGGGTGAACCAGCCACCGACCCGCGGCACCAGGGCCAGGAACGCCCACGCGCCGAGCGTGCCGAGCACCAGCAGGCTGGCCCGGGTCAGGAAGGCGCGCGAGTCGCTGACGTCGAGCTCGTCGTAGCGCGCCCGGTAGTACAGCCACTCGGTGGCCGCCCACTGGTCGGTGCGGGCGGTGAGGAACCAGATGCCCACCAGCACGCCCACCGAGACCACCTGCACCCAGCGCGCCCGCAGCAGCTCGAGCCGCTCGGGCGTGGCCTTGAGGCCCATCACGAAGAACGGCAGCAGCCCCAGGACGCGGGCCACGTCGAGGGTGTCACCGGCGTACAGGCCCGCGACCAGGCTGACGCCGACCGCGACCGCCAGGCCGCCCCACAGACCTCGGAAGACCGGGGTGAGCAGCCGCCAGAAGAACAGGGCCGAGAGGAACCACATCGGCCAGTGCGGGTCGCGCCACAGGTCCTCGAGCTGCTCGCCGCCCACGTGGATGCGGAAGAGCGCGATGCCGGCCTCGAAGAGCACGTAGGGCACCGCGACGGTGCGCACCAGGCTCCACATCCGGGCACGGGTGTAGGAGAAGGAGCGCGACAGGTAGCCGGTGACCAGCACGAAGGCCGGCACGTGCCAGGCATAGAGGAAGTCGTAGAGGTGTTCGACCAGCACGCTGTCGGGCAGCAGCACCCACGAGTGACCCAGGACCACCAGCGTCACGAGGGCCATCTTGGCGTTGTCGAACCACGGGTCTCGTCGGGAGGCCATGGAGCCAGTCATACCCGCCGGGGACGGGCGGACAAACCTCAGTCGTCGACCAGCCCGAGCCGCAGGTACTCGGCCGCGTAGGTGCCGCTGAGCAGCAGCGAGGCGTAGCGGGCGACCTCGTCGCCCTCCTCGCACGTCAGCGTCTCGACCCGCACCCCGCGCTCGGCGGCCGCCGACTCCAGCTGCTGGCGCTGCTCGCGCACCAGCGGGTCCTCGACACCGTCGTCGAGCACCACCAGCACCGGCCGCAGGTCGCCGCCGCTCTCGGCGAACGGGTCGTCGAAGACGTCGCGGGGCCGGGTGGCCTCGATCACGGGCAGCAGCTGGTCGACCTCGCCGGCGATGGCGGTGCGCCCGCTGGAGCGGCGGATCGACTCCGCCACCCGGCGTGCCGCTCGGGCCGCCAGCACGCTGCCGCCCCAGACCACGGGGTTGGTGTCGGCCAGCCCGATCGCGAGGGTCTTGGCCGGGTTCACGGCCAGGTCGCGGCGCGGGGCGCAGGCCAGCGCCACCTGGTCGAGGGCGTCGGCCACGGTGCCGGGGTCGGCGCTGGGGCCCAGCCGCACCTGCTCCAGGTAGGAGAGCATCACCACGGCCGTGGCCAGCGGGTCGCGGGTCGTCGTCGGCAGGATCGCGCTCCAGCGGCCCTCGGCGTGCTCGGCGACCATCGACCCGGGCGGGCAGGCCACCACCACCTGGCAGCCGCGGCGCACCGCCTCGGCCACGGCCGAGGCCGTGCCCGGGCCGCCGCCGTCGGGTGCGAGCACCGCGACGAGGTCGAGGCTGCCGGCCCAGCCGGGCAGCGCGTGGCCGGGCCAGGCCACGAAGGGCACCGGGCACCAGGGCTCCAGCACCGCCCGCAGCAGCCGCGAGTCGGGGCCGGCCGCGATCACGGCACGCGGCCGGGGCAGGTCCTGGGCGCGGGCGACCGCGTCGGCCATCGCCGAGGCGGCGTCGCCGGCCTCGCGGCGCACCCGCGAGCCGGACTCGGCCAGCGTGCGCAGCCGCACGTCGATGCGCCCCAGCGCCGCCTCGTCGTCGAGCCGGGACTCGTCGAACCAGGTCACGGGAGACGTGCCTCGTCGACGAGCAGCACCGGGATCTGGTCGCGCACGGGATAAGCCAGGCCGCACGAGCCGCAGACCAGCTCGGGGCCGGCACCCACGCCGGGGCCCTCGGCCAGGTCACCGTGGCAGTCGGGGCACACGATGATCTCCAGCAGGGCCGGGTCGAGGTCCAGGCCGCTCATCGCGCACCCCGGATCATGCTCAGCACCTCGTCGCGCACGCTCGTCATGGTCTGCTGGTCCTTCCCCTCGGCGTTGAGCCGCAGCAGCGGCTCCGTGTTGGAGCCGCGCACGTTGAAGGCCCAGTCTGCGTGCAGCACGCTGAGCCCGTCGAGCCGGTCGGTGCTGACGCCCTCGCGGCCGGCGTACGCCGCCTCGATCGCGGCGATCACCGCCCCCTGGTCGGCGACCGTGGAGTTGATCTCGCCGCTGAGCGGGTAGCGCTCGTACTGCGCCAGCAGCGCGGAGAGCGGGAGGTCGGTCTCGGCGAGCGCGGCCAACGCGTGCAGCGCCGCGAGCATGCCCGAGTCGGCGCGCCAGAAGTCGCGGAAGTAGAAGTGCCCCGAGTGCTCACCGCCGAAGACCGCGTCGGTCTGGGCCATCGTGGCCTTGATGTAGGAGTGCCCCACCCGGGTGCGCACCGGGCGCCCGCCCAGCTCCTCGACCAGCTGCGGGACGGCCCGGCTGGTGATCAGGTTGTGGATGACGGTCGACCCGGGGTGCTTGGCCAGCTCGCGCGCAGCGATCAGCGCCGTCAGCGTCGACGGCGAGACCGCGACGCCGCGTTCGTCGACCAGGAAGCAGCGGTCGGCGTCACCGTCGAAGGCCAGGCCGACGTCGGCACCCTCTCCCACGACGCGCGCCTGCAGGTCGACCAGCGTCTCGGCGTCGATGGGGTTGGCGTCGTGGTTCGGGAAGGTGCCGTCGAGCTCGAAGTACATCGGCACCACCTCGACGACGTCCTCGCCCAGGCGCCCGAAGACCGCCGGTGCGGTGTGCCCGGCCATCCCGTTGCCCGCGTCGACGACCACCTTCAGCCGCCGCCCGGAGACGGGCGCCAGGGTCAGCAGGTGGGCGGCATAGGCCTCGAGCACGTCGTGGCTGCTGATCGAGCCGGTGCCGACGGATTCGACCTCCGCTCCGGCCACCACCAGGTCGCGGATCTCGGCGAGGCCGGTGTCGGCGCCGACCGGCACCGCGTGCGCCCGACACATCTTGATGCCGTTGTACTGCGCCGGGTTGTGGCTGGCGGTGAACATCACGCCGGCCCGGCCCAGGAAGCCCGACGCGAAGTAGAGCTGGTCGGTCGAGGCCAGGCCGATCATCACCACGTCGGCACCCGCCTCGGTGGCGCCCTCGGCGAACGCCCCCGCCAGGCCAGGGGAGCTGGGACGCATGTCGTGGCCGACCACGACCGAGTCGACGCCCAGCACCTGCACGTAGGCGCGGCCGGTGGCGCGGGCCAGCGTCTCGTCGACCTGGTCGGGGGCGATCCCGCGCACGTCGTAGGCCTTGAAGACCGCGTGGACGTTGTCGGCACTCAGGGTGTCGGCCATGGCCCGAACCCTAGTGGTCGGAGCTGAGCACCCGCAGATGGCCCCGACGCGTCGTCTCGCGACCGGTCTCCGCCTCGGGCAGGGTCCGCTGCACGGGCGCCGGCCGGCCGGCCTCGCGCACCGCGTCGGCGAGCGCGAGCAGGTCGTCGTTGCTGGGGCCCGGGGGCGCCGGCTGGGCAAGCCTGAGCACCTCCCAGCCGCGAGGGGCCGAGAGCCGCTCGCTGTGGGTCTCGCACAGGTCGTAGGCGTGCGGCTCGGCATAGGTGGCCAGCGGACCCAGGACGGCGGTCTGGTCGGCGTAGACGTAGGTCAGCGTCATCACCGCAGGCCGACCGCACGCGGTGCGGGAGCAGCGGCGGGCGGGCTTCACGGCGCAGACGCTACCTCGCGCCGCGGGCGGCGCCGACTAGGCTCGCGGCATGCCCGACGACCCCGTGTCCCGACGTCGGACCCGCGATCGACGTGGGCGGGGTCCGCGCGGGCCCGGCGTGCTGCCCACGGTGCCGGGCACCGTCGCCGTCCGCACCCGGCGCCAGCGCTTCGACGACCTGGTGCTCGACCTGGTCACCGATCTCGAGGACCGGTGGTCCGACCGGCTCGGGCTCGTCGAGTTCGCCGTCGAGGACACCCCGCTGGTGCCCGACGACTGGACCCCCGACAGCGTGCCGCTGGCCTCGCTGGTGCGCGGCGCAGGCGGGCGGCCCAGCCGTCTGGTGGTCTTCCGGCGCCCGATCGAGCACCGCTGCGAGACCCGCTCGGAGCTGCACGCGCTGCTCCTGACCGTGCTGGTCGAGCAGGTCGCCGAGCTGCTCGGCTGCGACCCCGCCGACGTCGACCCCCGCTACGACGCCGACTGACGCCGACTGACGCCGACTAGGGCAGGCCGGGGCGCACCGCCGGCACCAGGTCGGTCAGCACCAGCGGCCGTAGCGGCAGCACCGCCGCGCCGGCCCCGGTCTCGACCAGCACCGAACCGACGAGCTCGAGGTCCTCGGTGCTCACCTCGACCAGCTCGGCACCGTCGGGCAGCGGCACCGGGAGCCCGACCTCCGGCGCCAGCTCGTAGCGGCGGCGCAGCAGCCGCTGGCCGTCGGCGTCGCGGGCCTCGACGCGCACCGTCCCGACGCCGTCGGCGTCGGCGAGAAGCAGCTGCTTGGCCCCGGCGGGCACCGGCAGCAGGGTGCTGCCCTCCACCCGTGCGCCGGGCACCGACTGGAGCAGGTCGGCCCCGCTGCGGGCCCGGAAGGTCGCGGTCACCGGACGGCTGCTGACCACGCGCAGACCCAGGGCGCCGTCGACGGCGTCGGATCCCAGCAGGCCCTCGACCGAGATCCGCTCGACGCTCCCGGGGTCGACGGTGACCTCCTGGAGCTCCGTCGGTGCGAAGACGGAGCTCGACGTGACCACCTCGAGCCGCACCCGCGCGACGTCGTCGCCGCCGTTGGCCAGCACCACCGAGCGCTCGTCGCCATCCTGCTGATCACCCTCGGGCAGCCCCATCAGCACGTTGACCAGGGCCGGCTCCTCCTGGCCGGGCAGGTACTCCTTGGTAGGCACGCCGCGACCGATCGGCACGAAGGCGTCGACGACCATGGCGGCGACCCGCCCCCGCTCGGTGCTCACCCGCAGGGCCAGCTCCTCGCGCTGGGGGACCTCCGCACCGAGGCGCAGCCGCACGGTCCCCCGACCGGGCACCGCGACACCGCGCAGCCCGTCTGCCTGCACCGGCCCGGACTGGCCGTGCACCTCGACGTCGACGGTCGCCGGCCCGGCGTCGGGGTTGGTGAGCTCGAGGACCGAGGTGTGCTCGGCGCCGGCGCCGACGCCGGTGAACCACTGCTCGGAGCGGGTGGCGGGGCAGCCCACCGCACGCAGCCCCGGCCCGGCGGTGCGCAGCGCGACCAGCCCGGGGGCCAGCGCGCCGGTGCCGCTGACCACGGTGACGTCGTCGGTGTCCACGACGCCGGCGGCTCCACGGTCGAGGCGCAGGTCGTCGCCCTCGGCGCCGACGCCCACCTCGCCCCGCGCGTCGGTGCCGCTGGCCACGACCACGCGGCCGTCGCTGGTGGCCGTCGGGCAGACCACGGTGGCGCGCTCGAGGTCGGCCTCGCGGGGCGGCTGGTCGACCGGACGGGGCTCGACGGCGGCGTCGGCCAGCAGGGCGCCGCCGACGGCCAGGACCGGCACGACCACCGCCGCCACCAGCACGCGGTCGAAGCGGCGTCCGGACCCGGCACCGGCCCTGCGCTCACGGGTCCCGGGACTCATCGGCGCCTCCTGCGCTCGCGGGTGGGCGCGCAGAGGACCAGGACCACCACGAGCGTGACGCCCTGGACCACGAGGAGCACGACGTGCAGCGGGGAGGTGCCGGTCTCGAGGGCCTGCGTCGAGAGGGGCTCGTCGACCTGCCACGCCCGGGTGTCGGGGTCGGCGGCGCTGGCCTGCACCAGGCCGCCGGCGGCGTCGAGGCCGGCCGCCACGTCGCCGTCGGCCGGCGCCGGCAGCACGACGTGCTCGATGCCCAGCTCGCCGAGCCGTTCGACGGTGTCGCTGGTGGGCGCCGAGACGAGCTCGCGCACCGTGGCGGTCAGGTCGGCGTCCTCGCCGCTCAACGCGAGGATCTCGTCCTCGCCGAGGGTGGTGCCGTCGCCGCGGCGCACGGTGTGCTCGAGACCGCCGGCGACGTCGCCGCGCAGCACGAGGATGCCGTGCTCGGGGCCCAGCTCGGAGCGCTGGACCATGTAGGCAGGCACGTCGGGGGCCGGCTCGTCGCCGAGCTTGTCGTCGGCGAGCACCGCCCAGCCCAGGCCGAGCACCGGCACCACGGCAGCGACGACGGCCAGCCCCACCAGCAGCGGCCGCACAGCAGCATCGCGCGCACCGACCCCGCCGAGCACCACCGCGGTCACCAGGGCACCGGCCAGCACCGCCAACGGCGCGGCCACACCCGGTGCGGCGGCGCCGACCGAGAGGTCCAGCCGCACCAGCGAGAGCGCGAGGGCCACGAGCACGGCCACCAGGGCCACCACCCACGTGAGGAGCACGGCCGCACGGGTCGGACGCGGCACCAGCGCGAGCAGCGCCAGGACGACCAGCACCAGCCCCAGCCACCAAGGAGCCCCGGTGTCGGTGAGACGGCCCGCCAGCAGCTGGAGGCCGGAGGGCTCGGCGGCGGGGAGGCGGCCGGGGTCCAGCAGCAGCGCCTCGGCTGCGCCGCGGCGCAGCGAGCCCACCCACCAGGGCGCGAGCAGTGCCAGCGGGACGGCGACCGCGGTGACCGGGGGCAGCCAGGTCGACCGGTCCCGCGCGGCGCCGGGAAGGACGAGGACCACGACGGTGACGACGACGGCGGTCAGCAGCGCCGCGACCAGCCATGCGGTGGGCGTGAAGGCGGTGAGCAGGGCGAGCAGCAGCCCCAGGCGCCACGCCGCCCGCCAGCGGCGGTCGGGCACCGGGTCGGCGAAGCCGAGCGCGGCGTGCGCCGCCCAGGGCAGCAGGGCTGTGCTGACGACCGGGCCGATCCGGCCCTCGGCCCAGGCACCGCTGGTCAGCGGCACCAGCGCGTAGGAGACCGAGCCCCACACCAGCAGCCACCGCGGCGCACCGCGCACCGAGACGAGGCGGCCGGCGACCCGCAGCAGGCGCCAGGCGCCCCACAGCGCCAGCGGCGCCGCCAGCAGCAGCACCGCCGAGACCGCCGCGCCGGGGCTGCCGCCCAGCACCGTGGCGAGCAGCGCCAGGGGCAGCAGGTACGCCGGGGCGGGCACGGCGGTGCCCTGGCCCAAGGCGTGCCAGGTCTCCAGCAGCAGCCCCCACCACGCCCCGACCGAGTCGGGCACCGGCGCCAGCGCGCCGCCGACGGCCTGGCCGAAGCCGGCCCTGGTCGCCACCAGGAGTGCCAGCACCACCAGCGACAGCACCACCGCCACCGGGTCGGTCAGGAACCGGGCCACGAACGAGGTGTCCTCGGGGACATCCTCGTCGTCGTCCTCGGCGACCGCCCGGCGCGTGCCGGGGCGGGCGGCGTACGCCGCGGGGTCGCGCTCGGCGGCCGCGGCCCGGCGCCGCTCGGCGACGTCGGCCGCCTGGTCGGTCAGGGCCGAGGCCAGGTCGCTGACGGCGTCGAGACCGTGGCGGTAGGGCAGCCAGGGCGGCGCGAGCAGGCGCCGCACCTCCTGCGGCGAGGCGGTGGTCCGGGCGCGGCGCTCGCGTCGGGCACGGCGGACGTCGCCGGCCGACCCGACCAGCGAGAGCAGCGCGGCCAGCTCGTCGAGGGCCTCCCCGACCGAGCGCACGAGCAGGAAGCCCAGCGCCCGTAGCACCGTGCCGAGCACGAGGCGCACGACCTGCAGCGGCAGCGCGCGCGGGCGCACGTTGACGAGCAGCGTGAACAGCGCGGCGCGACGCTCCTGGAAGTGCGTGTGCCGCCCGGTGAGGGCGGTGCGGCGCAACCCGCGGTGGGCGGCCTCGGCGTGGAAGACCACGGCCTGCGGCACGACCAGCGTGGTGTGCCCGGCGGCGGCGGCGCGCCAGCCGAGGTCGAGGTCGTTGCCGAAGACGGGCAGGTGGTCGTCGAGGCCGCCGAGGTCCTCCAGGACCCTGCGGCGCACGAGCATGCCGGCGGTGTTGACCGCGAGCACCCGTCGCACCTCGTCGTGCTGGCCCTGGTCGTACTCGCCGCGCTCGAGCCCGGTCTCGCGGCGCCCGGTCCCCGAGATCGTCACGCCGACCTCCAGGAGGCGGCGCAGCGAGGGCCACTCGCGCAGCTTGGGCCCGAGGATGTCGGCCTCGGGATGCTCGTCGGCCGCCGCGAGCAGCGCCTCGAGCGCTCCGGCGTCGGGGGTGGAGTCGTCGTGCAGCAGCCAGAGCCACTCGACCTCGGGCCCGAGCTCGGCGAGGCCGCGGCGCACCGCCTCGGGGTAGCCGGTGCTCGCCGGCGCGGGCACCACCGGGCCGAAGGCGGCGTCGAGCAGGTCGGCGCTCTCGTCGCGGCTGCCGGTGTCGACGGCCACGACCCGGTCGGGGGCGCGGGTCTGCGAGCGCAGCGCATCGATCACGACGGGCAGCCAGCGCGCACCGTCGTGACTGACCACGAGGGCGGCCACCGCCCCCCGACCCGACCTGGACACGATCGGCAATCGTACGTGGCCTCGGGCCGCGGTCCCGAAATGCAAGGGGCCCCGGTCGCTGACGACCGGGGCTGACCCTCACCAGGGCGCGGGGAGCACCCTCAGACTGCGCGCTTCTTCAGCTTGCGACGCTCCCGCTCGGAGAGGCCGCCCCAGATGCCGAAGCGCTCGTCGTTCATCAGCGCGGACTCGAGGCACTCGTCGCGCACCTCGCAGGTCAGGCAGACCTTCTTGGCCTCCCTGGTGGAACCACCCTTTTCAGGGAAGAACGCCTCGGGGTCGGTCTGTGCGCACAGGGCGCGATCCTGCCAGCCCGCCTCGGTGGCGTCCGATTCGAGGAGAAACAGCTCTCTCACGGCGTACGCCCTTTCGACCCAGTGGAAATCCCGAAGAACACTGTGGGAATTACATGCCTGTCGTACACCGGAAGTCAAGCGAAAGTCTGGTATTACCCCACCGGGTCCAGACCCCGTCACCGGGGTCTCCGGACGGACCGCGCCGCTCGCTGCGGCACAGTAGCCCCATGCGTTCCCTCACCGTCCTCTCCGGGGGCATCGGCGGCGCCCGCTTCCTGCAGGGTCTCCTGCACGCGATCGACACCGGCGCCCTGCCCGGTGTCGCGCCCGACGCGGTCGTCACGGTCGTCACCAACACCGCCGACGACCTGTGGGTGCACGGGCTCAAGGTCTGCCCCGACCTCGACACGGTGATGTACACCCTCGGCGACGGCATCGACCCCGAGAGGGGCTGGGGCCGGCGCGAGGAGACCTGGAGCGTGCGCGAGGAGCTGGCGGCCTACGGCGTCGAGCCGACCTGGTTCGGCCTCGGCGACCGCGACGTGGCCACCCACCTGGTGCGCACCCAGATGCTCGAGGCCGGCTACCCGCTCTCGGCGGTCACGACCGCTCTGTGCCGCCGCTGGCTCGAACCCGTGCACGGCGAGCGCGTCCGGCTGCTGCCGATGACCGACGACCGGGTCGAGACCCACGTCGCCGTCGCCGACCCCGACTCCCCGAGCGGCACCCGGGTCGTGCACTTCCAGGAGTACTGGATCCGGATGCGCGCCGAGGTCCCGGCCGAGACGGTCGTCGTCGTCGGCCTCGACCGAGCCACCCCCGCCCCCGGTGTGCTCGAGGCGATCACCGGCGCCGACCTGGTGCTGGTGCCGCCGTCGAACCCCGTCGTGTCGGTCGGCACGATCCTGGGCGTGCCCGGGGTCCGCGAGGCCCTGGTCGGCACCGACGCGCCGGTGGTGGGCCTCTCCCCCGTCGTCGAGGGCCAGCACGTGCGCGGCATGGCCCGCCAGCTGCTGAGCGCCATCGGGGTCGAGGTCAGCGCGGCCGGCGTCGGGCTGCACTACGGGGCCCGCTCGCAGGGGGGCGTGCTCGACGGCTGGCTGGTCGACACCGGTGACGCGGGCGACGTCGCGGCCCTCGAGGCGGCCGACCTGCGGGCCGCCGCCGTGCCGCTGATGATGACCTCGCCCGACGCCACCGCGGCGATGGTGGCCGCCGCGGTCGACCTCGTGAGCCGATGACGTCCCTCACGGTGCACGCGCCCGACGGTGTGCCCGAGGTCGTCGAGGGCACCGACCTGGCCGCCGCGCTCCTCGCGGCGCTCGGTCGCGGCGCAGGTGGCCACGACCTCGCCGACGGCGACGTCGTGGTGGTCACCAGCAAGGTCGTGAGCAAGTCGGAGGGCCGGGTGCGCCGCGGCGACCGGGCGCAGGCGCTGGCCGACGAGACCGCCCGGGTGGTGGCCCGCCGCGGGCCGACCACGATCGTGCGCACGCACCACGGCCTGACCATGGCCGCCGCCGGCATCGACGCCTCCAACGTCGAGCTGGGCTCGATCGTGCTGCTGCCGGTCGATCCCGACGCCTCCGCCCGCCGCCTGCGCGCGCGCCTGCACGAGCTGTGCGGCCGCACCGTCGGCGTGGTCGTCACCGACACGGCGGGTCGCGCCTGGCGCGAGGGGCAGACCGACATCGCGATCGGCGCCGCCGGGCTCAGCGTGGCTGAGAGCTTCGCCGGGCGGGTCGACGCGCACGGCAACGAATTGGCGGTGACCGCGCCCGCCGTCGCCGACGAGATCGCGGGCGCCGCCGAGCTGGCCCAGGGCAAGCTCGGCGGCCGGCCGTTCGCGGTGCTGCGCGGCCGCGCCGACCTGGTGCTCCCCCTCCACGACCCCGGCCCCGGTGCCACCGCGCTGGTGCGGGCCGAGGGCGGCGACCTCTTCGGGTACGGCGCCCGCGAGGCCGTCGTGCGAGCGCTGCGCGGCGCGGCGCACGACCAGGCGCCCTTCGGGGCCCCCGCACCGTCGGAGGAGCTGGTCGTGGCCGTCGAGCGCGTCAGCGGGGGCGCCGCCACCACGGCCCCGGCCGGGGGCGACCCCACCACGCTGGAGGTCCGGCTGGCCTGCGGCGACCGGCATCGACTGGCCGCCCTCCTGGCGCCGCTCGCGTTCGCGCACGGGTGGTCGGCGCACACCCCCGCCGAGACGGGATCCGCCGTCGTTGCCGAGTTGCGACCGCGCACTCCGTAGAATCTCCGCCAGCCCCCGGGCCCGACCCGAGACACCGCCCCCGACACCGAGGACAGCCGAACCGTGGCCAAGCCCGCCAAGTCCGACCGCCAGGCCAAGATCGACGCGATCCGCAAGCAGCAGAAGGGCGCCGACAAGCGCCGCGGCTACGCGATCGTCGCCGTCTGCGGCGTCATCGCCGCCGCCATCATCGCGGTGCCGCTCTACGGGATCATCAGCGACGAGGTCGCCAGCGGCCAGTACAGCTCGCTGGACATCGACGAGATCGGCGCCCCGGCAGACGTGTGCGGCGAGATCACCACCGAGCCGGCGGCCGACAGCGGCACCCACGTCCCGCAGGAGCAGCAGGTCACCTACGACAGCTCGCCGCCGGCGTACGGCCCGCACTGGAACATCGCCGGCGTCGCGCCGGTCTCGGGGGCGCGCGAGTTCTACACCGCGGAGGACCGTCCCGAGCTCGAGGCCCTGGTGCACAACCTCGAGCACGGCTTCACCGTGCTCTGGTACGACGAGACCATCGCCGACGACGACGAGGCGCTCGACGACGTGCGCGGCCTCGCCGAGAAGTTCTCCGACGACTCCGACCGCCGCAACGCCTTCATCGCCGCGCCCTGGATCTCCGAGGACGGCGGCGCCTTCCCCGACGGCCAGCACGTCGCCCTGACCCACTGGTCGGCCGGTGGCGCCGGTGAGACCGACACCGCGAACCAGCTCGGGGTGTTCCAGTACTGCTCCGAGCCCAGTGGCGCGGCGCTCGAGGAGTTCATGACCGAGTACCCCCAGCAGGACTCCCCCGAGCCCAACACGATGCTGTAGGCCCTCAGGTCAGGTCGGCGCGCCCGGACTCCTTCAGGGCGGCCACCACGGCCTTGACGTCCTGGGCGCGCTCGCGGGTGGTGACCAGCAGCGCGTCAGGAGTGTCCACGACCACGACGTCGTCGAGCCCGACGACCGCCACCGTCCGGCCACCGGCCACGACCAGGCCGGAGGCGTCGACGACCCGCACGTCGGCGTCGCCGAGCACCGTCATCGGGACCCCGTCGGCACCCAGCAGCGCGGCGAGGGAGTCGAAGTCGCCCACGTCCTCCCAGTCGAAGGCGGCCGGCACCGTGGCCACCCGACCGGCCGCGGCAGCGGGCTCGGCCACCGCGTGGTCGACGGCGATGCGCGGCAGGCGCGGCCAGATCTCGCCCATCCGCGAGCCGTCGGCGGCGAGCGCGCGCAGGTCGGCGGCGAAGCCCGGGTCGGAGTCGGCCAGCAGGTCCAGCAGCACGGTGGGCCGGGCCACGAACATGCCGGCGTTCCAGCGGTAGCCGCCCTCGGCCAGGTAGCGCCTCGGCCACCTCCGCCGACGGCTTCTCGACGAACTGTGAGACCCGCGCGACGCCAGGGTGCCCGGCGAGCGGCTCGCCGGAGCGGATGTAGCCGAAGGCCGAGGAGGGGAAGGTCGGCTCCACGCCGAGCGTGACCAGCCACCCCTCGCTGGCCACCTCGACGGCGGTGCGCACCGCGCCGGCGAAGCCCTCGACGTCGGTGATGACGTGGTCGGCGGCGAAGGAGCCCAGCACCGCGTCGGGGTCGGCGCGCTCGACCAGCGCCGCCGCGAGCCCGATCGCGGCCATGGAGTCACGGGCCGACGGCTCGGCGAGGATCGCCTCGGGCGCCAGCGTGTCGAGCTGGGCGGCCACCGCGTCACGGTGGGCGGCCCCCGTCACCACCAGCACCCGGCCCGGGGCGAGCGGTCCCAGCCGGTCGTGGGTCTCCTGGATCAGCGTGCGGCCGCTGCCCCGCAGGTCGTGCAGGAACTTCGGCGCCCCGGCGCGGCTCAGCGGCCACAGGCGGGTGCCTGCGCCGCCGGCGGGCACCACGGCCCAGAAGGAGTCGATGGGCGCGAGGCTCGTCATGGGCGACACCCTAGTGTCGGGCCCGTGACGACCTTCCCCACCCTGCTGCAGCGCGAGCTCTCCCGCGACCCGGGCCGCCCGCTGGTGACCTTCTACGACCACGCCTCGGGCGAGCGCACCGAGCTGTCGGTGACGACGTACGCCAACTGGGTGGCCAAGGCGGCCTCGCTGCTCGTGGAGGAGCACGACCTCGAGCGCGGCGACGCACTGTGCCTCGACCTGCCCGCCCACTGGCTGGGCCCGGTGTTCCTGGGCGCCGCGTGGAGCGCGGGCCTGGCGGTGGTGGGACCCGAGGAGGCGGGCACGGCCGACGCCGTCGTGTGCGGCCCCGGGTCCGTCGCCGAGCACGCGGCGCGCGCCGCGGACGTGCCGGTGCTGGCCTGCGCGCTGCTCCCGATGGGGGTGCGCTTCGCCGAGCCGCTGCCCGAGGGCGTCCACGACGTCGGCGTGGAGATCTGGGGCCAGCCCGACTCGTTCATCGCCTTCGACCCCCCGGAGGCCGACGACCTCGCCGTGCGCGCGCCCGGGCTGGCGCCGAGCCAGGCGGAGCTGTGGAGCGCGGCCGCCGCCGGGACTCTCGTCACCGACGGCGGCCGTCTCCTCTCGGCGGCGAACCCGGCTTCCCCACCGGAGCTCGCCACCTTCACCGAGCCGCTCGCACGCGGCGGCTCGCTGGTCCTGGTCGCGCACCCTGACCCGGCGCGCCTCGAGTCGACCTCGGCCGACGAGCGCGTCACGGACAGGGATCAGTCCACCAGGTCGTAGACCCCCGCCCCGTCGGCGAGGAAGCGCGGCGCCCGGAAGCCCGACGCCTTGCCCTCGAGGAGCCAGAGGTGGCCGGTGGCGCTCTCACGCACCACCAGGTCGGCACGCGTCGCGAGCGTCATGTCGCCGATCCCGGTCACGAGGTCGTAGCCGCGCAGGTCCAGGTCGAGGCGCTGGGGGTCGGTCAGCCCGCCGGGCCCGTTGCCGGGGTAGGCCACCAGCGCGTCGCCCTGCCGGAACATGGAGTCCGGTGCGCCGTCGCGGTTCCAGAGGCCGACCCCGACCTGGCGGGTCGCACTGATCGCGCTGTGCGCGACGTACGCCGAGCCCAGCTGCGCCGCGCCCCGGCCGGGATAGATCATCATCGAGCCGCCGGTCGGCTGGCCCATCAGGTCGGGCCAGCCGTCGCCGGTGACGTCGCCGACCGACTCCAGCAGGCGGACCCCGCCCATGCCGCGGCCCAGCAGCACGGCCTTGCCGAACGAGCCTGCACCGTCGCCGGGGCGCATCTTCAGCGCACCGTTCTTGCGCTTGCGCAGCACCAGGTCGCCCAGGCCGTCACCGTCCCAGTCGCCGACGTTGAGCAGCAGGTCGGCCGAGCGCATCCGGGTGCCGGTGTCCACCGGGGCACGGGTCTCGGCCTCGCCGGTGGAGACGATCTTCATCAGGGTCTCGCCCTTGAGGAAGACCAGGTCGGGGACCCCGTCCCCACTGAGGTCGGCTCCCCCGGTCAGGCCCGGGCGGCCCTTGAGCCGCTTGATCGGGCCCAGCGGGTGACCCACGCTGCCGTCGCCGCGACCGGGCAGCACGTAGCCGTGCCCGCGCTCGCGCCGCACGAAGAGGTCGGCGTGGCCGTCGCCGTTCCAGTCGCCCAGGGCGCTGAGCACGTCCCACGCGGAGCCGGACCCGGCGCCGGCGAGCGGCTGCGCGGCCGCGAACCCGGCGGCCGAGCCGCGGTGCCAGAGCATCGTCCCGTCGGTACGCCGCGCGACCAGGTCGGCGAACCCGTCGCCGTCGAGGTCGCTGCCGGCCAGCGCGTCGTACCCGGACCAGCCGGTGGTGGCCGCCCCGGCACGGAAGCGTCCGTCGCCACGGCCCGAGAGCACCTCCAGGGTGTCGCCGTCGCGGCCGACCAGGTCGGGGCGTCCGTCGCCGTCGACGTCGCCGACGGCGGTGACCAGGTCGTGGCCCGCGGTGGCGGTGGCGGTGCGGGTGGTCTCGCCGAATCCGTCGTCCTGCCCGGGCCGCACGTCGACGGACCCGGACGTGGTCACGCCCAGCGCGTCGGGACGCCCGTCGCCGGTCACGTCGTCGGAGAGCAGCACCGACTCGTAGCCCGACCAGCCCGACGAGACCGTGGCCGGCTTGCGGACCCGGCTCATCCCGCCGGTGGGGATGATGAAGACGCGCCCGTCGGAGGCGCGGCGCGCCACCAGGTCGGGGTGCGGGGAGTCGACGAGGTCGGCGGGCAGCTGGCGGCCGCCGACGTCGGCCTGGGCGGCGTCGGCCAGCGCGCGGATGTCGCCGAGGCGCTGGTAGAGGAACGCGCCGGGGCAGGCGGTCGAGCCGGCGTCCCGGTGGCCGTTGACGGCCGGGAAGGAGCGGTTGCCGACCTTCTGGGAGCCCGAGGCGGCGTCGACGCCGTGCAGCGACAGCTTCCACGCGAAGAGCGCGCCGTAGGCCTGCACCACGGCCTCGCTGGGCCGCACCTGCTCGAAGTTGCCGATCGCCGACATCGCGAAGGAGTTCTCGTTGTAGCCCAGGGTGTGCGCGCCGACCACGGGGCGGTCGACACCACCGGCGCGGCCCTCCCAGATCCGGCCGAAGCGGTCGACGAGGTAGTTGTAGCCGACGTCGGACCAGCCCCGGGACCGGGTGTGGTACGCGTAGATGCTGCGCAGCATCGCCGGGACCTCGTCCTTGGTGTAGCTGTTGGCGTTGACCGTGTGGTGCACGAAGCCCGCGTGCACCTCGTGGTAGCCCGGCGAGCCGCTGCGCAGCCGCTCGTCGGCGCCCCACTGGGCTCGCGAGTAGATCACCGGCTTGGGCGTCACCTGCGACGACTGCAGGGTGAGCACGTCGGTGCCCGCGCTGTCGTCGACCTCGAGGTCGCTGACCGAGACCGCGTCGCCGGCGCCGTCGAGGGTGGCGGTGTCGAGGGCGGCGCGCTCCTCGGCGGTGGTCTCGGCGGTGCCGGGGTCGATCACGGCCATCCGCATGTCGGCGGGCAGCGCGCCGGCGCGCTCGGTGCTGCGCACCTGCACCTCGTCGACCTCGCCCAGCATCATCGGCTCGGTGCCCGGCCGCGCGTCGGCGGCCTCGGCGCTGTCCGGGTCGGGGGCGTGCTCGTCGTGGTACTCGAGCTCGGCCCACGTGCTCCACTCGCCCCCGGTGCGGGTGCGCACCTCGAAGGCGATGTCGTCCTCCTCGAGCTCGGTGCCGGGCTCCCAGGTGACGCCGACGGCGCCGTAGCCGCTGACCACCTCGGGGCTGCTGGTCAGCACCGTGGCGCGCTCACCGCCGAGCGTGCGCGCCTGGACCCGGCCCAGGGCCGCACCGGAGGGGGCGGTCAGTGCGTGCTCCTCCACGACCGCCTCGACCGGCGCGGTCGGCACGGTGGCCGTCTGCTGCGCCGAGCGGACGTACGCCGCGAGCGCGCCGTCGTAGCCGGGCACGGCACTGCTGCCGGGGCGCTGGACGACGTCGAGGTTGATCACGCTCGCGGCGGGCGCGAGCACGGCGACGACGGCACCGAGCACCAGCAGCTGCTGGCAGCCACTGACGAAACGAGAGCTGCTGGGGGGCATACGACGGTCCTTCACGGTGCGCGGGGAAGTTCACACGGTGCGCAACTTTCACATGAGTCACACGCGACACGGAAGGTTTCGTGAGTAACTACAATCGTGTAATTTCCAGTCGCCACGCCGACGACCTCGAGAAAAGTCAAGTTCTCGGGCCTCCTGCAGACGCAGAAACGCCGACCGGGCTCGTTGGCACGAGCCGGGTCGGCGTCTCAGGTCGGCGTGTCAGACGTCGGCGCCGAGCTCCTCGTCGTCCTGGTCCTCGTCGTCGGAGTCGTACTTGACGTACTTGATCCCCTCGTCGACGTCACCGTCGAAGCCGAGGCGACCCTCCTCGAGGACGAGGACCCGGTTGCACATGCGGCGCACCGAGCCCGCGGCGTGGCTGACGTAGAAGACCGTGGCCCCCGAGTCGCGGACCTCCTCCATCTTCTCCATGCACTTGCGCTTGAAGGGCTTGTCCCCCACCGCCAACGCCTCGTCGGCCAGGAAGATGTCGCAGTCGACGTTGATCGCCACCGCGAAGCCGAGGCGGGCGAACATGCCGGAGGAGTAGTTGCCCACCGGGGAGTCCAGGTGCTTGCCGATGCTGGCGAACTCGATGATCTCGTCGAGCTTGCGGTTGGTCTCGCGCTCGCTCATCCCGAAGACGGCAGCGTTGAGGTAGATGTTCTCCCGGCCCGTCAGCTGCGGGTGGAAGCCGGCGCCCGTGGCGATCAGCCCAGCGATCCGGCCGCGGGTCAGCACCTTGCCGGAGTCGGGCTTCATGATCCCGTTGACCAGCTTGAGCAGCGTCGACTTGCCGGAGCCGTTGAGGCCCATCAGCCCGATCGACTCCCCCTGCTCGACGGTGAACGACACGTCGTCGAGGGCCTTGAAGGTGTCGCTGATCTGCTGCCCGCGCAGCTTCGCCACACTCACCTCCTTGAAGGTGCGGTGGTAGCGCAGGGTGAAGGCCTTGGTGGCGTTCTCCACCACGATCGAGGTCGAGGACGGGTAGCTCAATTCAACCGCTCCGGGATCTTGTCCTCCAGCGCGCGGAAGACCACCTGGGCGACGACCAGGGCCACCGCCGAGATCGCCAGCATGACCAGGCCGCGGGTGAAGAGGTGGTCGGGCAGCTCGGTGGCGGCGGTCTGCACGGGATCCTCGGTCGTGCCGACCCAGAACGCCCGCTGCACCAGGAGCACCGCCTCCGCGAGCGGGTTGTACAGGTAGTACTGCGCCAGCGCGCCGAACCGCTCCTCGACCAGGGTGTAGGGGTAGATCATCGGCACGCTGAAGCGCACGAAGTTCGTCAGGATCGCCACGGCACTCGAGAAGTCGCGGAAGTAGACGTTGGCGACGCTGAACAGCAGCGCCAGCGCCGTGCCCAGCAGCATGATGATGCCCAGCGCCAGCACGAACGCGAACAGACCGACCACGTCGGGCGTCCACCCCAAGGGCACGCACGCCACCACGAGGATCAGCACCTGCGGCGCCACGTGGTAGAGCGAGACCAGCATCGAGGCGACCGGGAACATCTCCTTGGGCAAGGACATCTTCCGGATCAGTGCCTTGTTGCGCACGATCGAACGGGTGCCGGCGTTGAACGTCTCGGTGAAGAAGTGCACGACGATCAGGCCGGTGAAGATGTGGATCGCGAAGTTCTCGGTGCGGTCGCGGCCCAGCAGCAGCGTGAAGATGAAGACGTAGATCAGGAACTGGCTCAGCGGGTTGATGTAGGACCACAGCAGGCCCAGGAACGACCCGGAGTAGCGCGCACTGATCTCGCGCCTGACCAGCAGCTTGAGCAGGTAGCGGTGCCGGAAGACCTCGAGCAGCCCCTGCGTGGCCGCCGGCGAGGTGAGCGGGGCGTCGACGAGGTGGTCGGCCGGCGGGCGGGTCGACTCAGCCATCCGTGCCCGCCGGTTCCTGCGTCCAGGGCCGGAACGTCTCCTCCCACGCCTCGGGCGAGGTGACGTGGCTCAGCTCGGCGCGGTACTCCTCGACCAGGCGCGGCCACTCGCGCTTGAGGCGCTCGTGGATCTGCAGGGTCTTGGTGATCAGCTCGCGGAACTGCTCGGGGTCGCGCCGGTAGAGCGCGGCCGACGTGCCGTCGTTCATCGAGACGACGGCGGAGTCGTAGCGCCCCAGCCGGTACCACTTGGCGTCCATGGCCCGGATCTCGGCCTCGGGGTTGGTCCGCGAGAGTGGTCGCGGCTTCTTGAGCTGGCGGATCGGCTGCAGCCCGGCGCTGACCAGCGTGGCCAGACGGCCCGGCACCGCGGAGTCGTCGCGGCCCTTGCGCGGCGGCTTGCTGCGGCGCACCGGCGCGAAGGCGTCGGGGTCGACCTGCAGCTGTGCGTCGGAGAACTGCTTGCGGGTGGCGTTGACCTCGGCGAGCTTGGTGGCCAGCTGGCCGTGCAGCGCCCGCGGCCCCTCGAGCACGTCGAGCAGCGCCTGGTGGCGGATCTCCACCGTCGAGTACTGCATGGCGACGAGGTGGGCGATCTGGTGGTTGCGGCTCTCGCGGATCATCCGGCCGCCGTGCGGGTACGGCGAGTGCAGCAGCGCCGCGACGAAGCGGTTGCGCACGTGGAAGTAGGCCTGCCAGTCCAGCGCGTCGTTCTTGTCGGTCCACGGCACGTGCCACACCGCCGCGCCCGGGAACGTCACCGTCGGGTAGCCCGCGGCCTTGGCGCGCAACCCGAACTCCGAGTCGTCCCACTTGATGAAGACCGGCAGCGAGAGGCCGATGTCCTCGAGCACCCGGCGCGGGATGAGGCACATGAACCAGCCGTTGAAGTCGACGTCGATGCGCTGGTGCAGCCAGCGGGTCGAGCGCAGGTTGCGCGAGGCGAAGTCCCAGTCGCTGAAGACGCCCGGCGCCGACTGCCACCAGAACCGCCACGGCTGCACGATCTCGCCGAAGCTGTGCAGGCGGCTGCGGGAGTAGAGGTTGAACATGTGCCCACCGACGATGGTGGGGCGCCGGGCCAGGTCACCGAAGGTGATGGCGCGGATGATGCCCTCGGGCTCGCAGACGACGTCGTCGTCCATCATCATCGCGTACGTCGCGGTGCCCTTGCGCACCGACTCCAGCTGGCCCCGGGCGTAGCCGCCCGAGCCGCCGAGGTTGCCCTGCTCGATGATGCGCAGCAGGTCGCCGAGCGACTCGCGGGCGGCGGGGAGCTCCGGGGAGTCCACGACCTTGTCCTTGCCCTGCTCCATCACCATGACCGAGTCGAGGTAGGGGCGCAGCGCCTCGTCGTCGCCCACCTGCTGCAGCAGCTTGGCGCAGAAGTCGGGGCGGTTCATCGTGGTGATGACCAGGTCGACGGTGCCGTGGGCGGCCCGGTCCTCGGGCACCTGCGCGGTCCACTCCGCGGACTCCACGACGGCCCCGTCATCGCCGGCCACGACGTCGTACCAGTACCAGCCGCCATCGACGAAGGGCTTGAGGCTGAGGTCGAAGGTGAAGGTCCCGCCGCTCTCGCTGCCGGTGCTGGCGGTGTCGACGCGCTGGCTGTTGCCGCGCGCCATCGACTTGTAGACGATCACCGTCGCGCCGCGACCGCTGACGGTGATGCTCAGGCGCACCGCGTCGACGACGCTCCAGCGGCGCCAGTAGCTGGCCGGGAAGGCGTTGAAGTAGGTGCCGAAGGAGAGCCGGTCGCCCGCGGGGACGCTCAGCGCCGTGCGAGAGACGATCTGGTCGGGGTGCAGCTGGGCGCCGGTGGTGACGCCCTTGCGCATCGTGGCCACGTTGAGCTCGCGGGCATGTCGGTTGCTGCCCACCTCGTACTTGTCGGCGTCGAGGACGGCCGGCTCGGGGTCGACGTAGAGCGGCAGCACGTCGAGGTCGCGGTCGACGGGCAGGACCTGGCGCTGCAGCAGCCGGGTGGTCGTGGTGCTCATGCGTCGACTCCTCCGCTCATCAGGGTCTCGCCGTCGCGGAAGTGCGGGGCGAGCTTGTTGTCGACCATCGAGAGCGCAGAGCCGATGGCCATGTGCATGTCGAGGTACTTGTAGGTGCCCAGGCGACCGCCGAAGAGCACCATCGGCTCGGCCTTGGCCAGCTCGCGGTACTTCAACAGCTTGGCGCGGTCCTCGGCGGTGTTGACCGGGTAGTACGGCTCGTCGCCCTCCTCGGCGAAGCGGGAGTACTCGTGGACCACGATCGTCTTGCCGGGCAGGTAGGTGCGCTCGGGATGCAGGTGCTTGAACTCCAGCACCCGGGTGTGCGGCACGTCCTGGTCGTTGGCGTTGACCACGCCGGTGCCCTGGAAGTCGTCGACGTCGAGGGTCTCGGCCTCGAGGTCGATGGTGCGCCACGACAGCCGGCCCTCGGAGTTGTCGAAGTACTCGTCGACGGGGCCGGTGTAGACGATCGGCACCTTGCCCTTGTACTGCTCGGCGACGTCGAAGAAGTCGGTGGAGGTGCGCACCTCGATGTCGGGGTGCTCGGCCATCCGAGTCAGCCACGCGGTGTAGCCGTCGACCGGCAGTCCCTCGTAGGTGTCGTTGAAGTAGCGGTTGTCGAAGGTGTAGCGCACCGGCAGCCGGGTGATGATGTCGGCGCTGAGCTGCGTCGGGTCGGTCTGCCACTGCTTGGCGGTGTAGCCCTTGACGAACGCCTCGTAGAGCGGGCGGCCGATCAGGCTGATCGCCTTCTCCTCGAGGTTCGTGGCGTCCTCGGTGGCGATCTCGCTGGCCTGCTCGGCGATCAGCGCACGGGCCTCGTCGGGGGTGTGGCTCTTGCCGAAGAACTGGTTGATCAGGCCCAGGTTCATCGGGAAGGAGTAGACCTGGCCCTGGTACTTGGCGAAGACCCGGTGCTGGTAGCCGGTGAAGTCGGTGAACCGGTTGACGTACTCCCAGACCCGCTTGTTGGAGGTGTGGAAGAGGTGCGTGCCGTACTTGTGCACCTCGATCCCGGTCTCCGGGTCGATCTCGCTGTAGGCGTTGCCACCGAGGTGGTCGCGCCGCTCGAGCACGAGGACCTTGAGTCCGAGCTCGCTGGCGCAGCGCTCCGCGACGGTGAGTCCGAAGAAGCCGGAGCCCACGACCACGAGGTCGGGCTGCTGGGCGGGGTCAGTGTGAGGGGCTGGCACGGTCGGTCAGTCTACGGACGATGGCGGCAGCCGGCGCATCCCACGCGCTGCGCGCATGGCCCGGATCACGTTGCCGGCCTCCGCACGCCCCCCGCGCGCCGGGCTCAGCACCACCACGGCCACCGCGATCAGCCAGGGCTTGAGCCGCACCAACCCGTTCTCGCCGTAGCGCAGGTGCACGGTGAACAGGTTGCGGTACATGTAGAACCCCTTCCACCCGGCCAGGTCGTGCTGCTGGTCGAAGTCGAGCTGGCGCACCAGCACCGCGTCGCGCAGCGCCCAGATCCGGTAGCCCGCCCGTCGTGCGCGTACCGCGAAGTCGACGTCGTCGTAGAAGATGAAGTAGCTCGGGTCGGGCAGCCCGATCCGCTCCAGCACGCCTCGGCGCACCATGAACCCCTCGAAGGCGACGTTCTCGAGCTCGACCCGCTCGGGCATCGCGGCCCGGCTGCCCCAGTCGGTCTCGACCATCCTCGACTTGGGCTTGATGGCCAGCGGGTTGCGCAGGTCGAAGCGGGTCGCCGCCTTCTCGCACAGGCGGCCGTGGGAGTCCTCGCGCACCGCCATCAGGCAGTCCTCGTCGGTGGCCAGCAGCACGCCGAGACAGTCGGGGGCGGGCAGCACGTCGTCGTCCATCAGCCAGATCCGCTCGACGCCGGCGTCGTACGCCGTGCGGGTGCCGAGGTGGAAGCCGCCCGCGCCGCCGAGGTTCTCGGACGTGCGGACCACCCGCAGACCCGGCAGCGTGCAGGCGGCCAGCACGTCGGGGGTGTGATCGGTGCTGGCGTTGTCGACGACCACGACCAGCTCGGGCGCGGGATCGAGCGCGCCCAGGCCCGCGAGCATCCGCTCGAGCAGGTCGGCCCGGTTGTAGGTGACGACCACGACGCCGGTGCTCTCCCGGGTCGTCTCGGGGGCGCTCATCGCAGGAACCTCTCGTGGCCGGTGAAGTCGCCGCGCAGCCCCGCCAGGGCGGCGCGGGCGCTGAGCGCGACGCGGCCGGGGTCACGCCGGGTGAGCAGGTAGAACCACACGGTCTTGGCCCAGAACATCGCGACGTGCGCCCAGCCGCGGTAGTCGCGCAGGTTGACGGTGTTGTTGCGGGCCATGCAGTAGGCCTTGAGCTCGCTGGGGCTGTGGTTGTAGGTGGTGCGCCCGCCCATCATCGGGGTGCCGAGCTCGCCGACCGAGGGGTGGTGCACACGGGCGCCGGTGACGGTGGCGATGCGGGCACCGGCCTTCTCGGCGCGCAGCCGGTACTCGTGGTCGTCGCCCCAGATGAAGAACTCCGAGCGTGGCAGCCCGATGCGCTGCACCAGCTCGCGGGTGACCAGCACCCCGTTGAAGGGGATCACGATGTCGTCGAGCCGTCCGCGCGCTCCCCCGGCCCGCTCGACGTCGGCGAGGCGGTGCACCACGCGGGTGCCGCCGGGCAGCCGGATCGGGAAGACCAGGCGCTCAGGGTCGGCCTCGTCGACGACGAGCGGTCCCCAGAAGTCGAGGCCGTCCTCTGCCAGCAGCCGGGCCAGGCATGCCGGCTCGGGCAGGCCGTCGTCGTCCATCAGCCAGACCAGGTCGGCGTCGCGCTCGACGGCCCACTCCAGCCCGTCGTGGAAGCCGCCGGCGCCACCGGCGTTGCGTTCGAGGGTGCGGGTCAGCAGCGGCGTACCGGACGCGGCGGCCGCCTCGGCCAGCCAGGCCCCGGTGCCGTCGGAGGAGGCGTTGTCGACCACGAGCACCTCGTCGACCTCCGACAGCTCGCGCAGCCGCGCGACCAGGCGCTGCAGCAGGTCGAGCCGGTTGAACGTCACCACCACGGCGACCACGCGGCGAGGGTCGGGGCTCGGGTCAGGCACGGCCGACACCCTACGGGCAGCCCCGACCGCACTGACCCGGCGCCAGTTCCTGCGGTACGCCGCTCTCGCGCGCGGGGGCGGGCATCAGCAACCAAGGTCGGGCCGTAGACGGCTGCTCGAACACGGGCGGGCGCGACGTACGTGTCATCAGCTGAGGGCGCACCCTGCGCGACAGAACCGCGCGCACCCATGGCAGACTGCCCACCCCAGCGGACCTCGGCGAGTTGGATCCCGGACCGTGGGCGCCAGACTGAAGTAGGACGTTGACCTGGCGATCGCCCACCTCGGAACACCGCGACGTCATGTAGCCGGCAGCACCAGATCGGCCGACTGGACTGGGTCCACCGCAGCCATGTACGCGTGCCCCTCTGGAATCCACTTCGTATCCCAGAGGTCGAGCTCCGCCTGGTCATCGCCCTGAAGCAGGTTGCGCGCCTTGGCCCGGGCACCGGCGACTTCGGGTTCGAGGTCGATCCACACGGTCAGGTCGAACCAGTCCCGCGTGCGGTCGTGGATGAGTCGGATGCCCTCGATGATGAGGACGGGAGGCATCGCATGGTCCTCCAAGCCCGTCTCGCCGGTCCACCAGCGGTACTCGAAACGGAGCCGACGCGGAGCAGGGACGCTGCGCGCGACCCGCACCAGCTCCTCGATGAGTCGCCAATCGTGCTGCTCCCACAGGCCGGCATACGGGCCGCACGTGGTGGCGTAGAAGCAGTCGGTCGGGACGACCTGGTCCTCGACGAGGCCGAGGTCGGCGCCGAGCCTCGCGGCTAGGGTCGACTTGCCGGAGCCCCCGTGTCCACTGATGCCGATCACCGGGATGCGATCGCTAGTGGAGATCAGCGCTCGGACGTGCCTGAGGAGGTCTTCGTACGTCGTCAGCGTGCCCATCGGGCGTCATGCTGCCGGGTCACACACGAGCGCGCCAGCGGTGTGCGCCCATCGGCCGTTCCGGTCGCTTCGCTCGCGCACGGAGGCATGCAGACATTGCCGTGTCGACGGGCGCGTGTGTTCGCAGCCCGCACCCGGAGGCGATGACTACGTCCGCCGGTGGAAGGTGACCTGGTGGTCGGCACCGACATCGACCTCGTACCCGGGGTCGTGGATGCGGCGGTGGTGGAACGGGCACAGCAGCCGCCCTCTGGCCAGGTCGGTGTGGCCGTGGCATCCCCAGGGGTCGTCGTGGTGGGCGTGGCACATGGCCGGTGGGGCGTCGCAGCCGCGGGCGGTGCAGCCGCCGTCGCGGATGCCCATGCGCGATCCGCTGGGCGGGGGTGAAGTACCGCTTCGCTGCGTCCCACGTCCAGCGGCTGACTCTTCCCGCCGAGCACGACGGGGACGACGCCCGCCTCGCACGCCAACCGCCGCGCGGTCGCGGCGCTGATCCGGTCACCGGTGTCCAGCGTCGCCGCCGCCAGCCCGCCCTTGCAGCGACTCGAGGGTCATCGTCACCACCACGGTGGCGTTCACCCCACCCGCCTTGGGCAGCTCGTTCGGGTCGAGCCGCTCGATGAGCTCCACGAACGCCGCACCCAGCCGCTGCGCGGTCGGGCGTCGTACCGGCATCGGCGCCGGCGCCTCGCTCTGCTCCTCCTGAGCCTCACGGTTGGCGATCTGGTGCTTCGGCGCAGCAAAGGCCAACAGCGCCCGCTCCAGCATCTGACCGACCAGCAGCGGCACCGTGAAGCGATCCCTTGATCCGCCCGTGGCCGTCCTCGCGCATCCGGAACACCGCGGACTTCTCGGCCTCTCGTTCCTCGCCGTCCAGCTGCTCGGCCTCCCACGCCTCGGCCACCTCCGGTGCGACCACCTCGAGAATCCGGCGCCCCAGCACCCGCAGGCCCTTGGCGTCATGGACCTCGCGCGAAGGCGACCAGCGCCTTCGCCGCCTGCTCCAACACCGACGCGTCGAGGTCGTCGGGCAGCTCGTCCAACGCCGCGCAGATCACCGACGCCTGCTCCGCGATGACATCGCCGCGACCGAGCGCCTCCCGCACCACGTCGTACCGATCCAGCCCCGCAGCCAGCCGCACCTCCCGGAACGACTCCCGCTTCGTCGACCGCGTCGCGTTCGCGTGCCACACCGCCACCGACGGCGACGCATTCGTCTCCGCCACCGCCACGGTCTCCGCGTGCACCAGGGTCCGAGACTTCAGCTCGACCACCCTCGCCTCGAGCCGCGCGATCTCGACCAGTCGCCTCCGCCGTGGCGGCCTGGCCCATCGACCAGACCGGCACCTCGGCGACCTCGTCGAGCAGCCGAGTGCACGCGCGCGAGAGCCCCGCCGATGGGGTGCGCCGCGGTGGTGGACATGAGTAAAGTATCCCAGAGCCCACCGACAAAGCACCAGGTCAGAAGCCGTTTTCCACAGGCAGATCGAAACTTTTTTCGAGGGACCCAACTCGGTGCGGAACTGACTGGTCGATGGTGCGAAAGTGACTGCTCGGCCGTCAGAAGAGGGTGTCCTGGGAGAAGGTCGGGGCGGTGGGGGGTGCCGCCGCGGGGAGGCGGGGCGGGCGGGGGGTGGGGGCGGCGCGCCAGCGGGGGTCGGCGTACGCCGTGTGCTCGCGCTCGGGCGCGCCGGGGGTGGGCTCGGCGAGGGTCAGGGCCCGCACCGCGCCGTTGACGAAGAGGTCGTGGCGCCCGAAGACCGAGCGCACCGCCGCCTCGTCGAGGGGCAGGGCGCCGGGCGCGGGCGAGCCCGGGGCGATCCCCACGTCGACGGTGCGCGCCATGGCCATCACCTCGCGGTTGAGCCAGAACCGCTCGCGGGCCTCGTCGGTGGCCAGGGTGCGGGCACGGGCGGGACCGACCGCGGCCCGGCAGCGCTCTCCCCCGGCGGCGGCGTCGGCGAGCGCGTCGGCGCCGGTGCCGAGCGCGGCGAGCAGCTTGGCGGCGGTCTTGGCCCCGAAGCCGGCGACCCCGGGCAGGTTGTCGGAGGCGTCGCCCCGCAGGGCCGCGAGGTCGAGGTACTGCTCGGGTCGCACCCCGGTGACCAGGAACAGCCGGGCGGGGTCGAGCAGCGGCGAGGCGTCGACCCCGCCGTTGAGGATCCGCAGCACCCGGGTGTGCTGGTCGACGAGCGCGAAGCTGTCGCGGTCGGAGGTGGCCAGCACCGTGCGCCACCCGGCGGCCGGCGCCTGGGCGGCGACGCTGGCCAGCACGTCGTCGGCCTCGAGCCCCGGCGGCACCACGACGGCGGCGCCCAGCTCGCGCAGCACCCCCACCACCGAGCCGAGCTGCTCGACGAGCGTCTCGGGCTTCTCGGTGCGGTGCGCCTTGTAGGTGGGCCACCGCTCGCGGCGCACGCTGGCCCCGGGGTCGTCGAAGCCGACCACCACCGCGTCGGCCATCGCACGGTCGACGGCCGCGACCAGCTGCGAGAGCAGCCCACGCACCGCCCACGCGGGGCGCCCGGCGGCGTCGCGGAAGCCGCTGCGCGCGGAGGCGTGGAAGGCACGGTGCAGCAACGAGTTGCCGTCGACGACCAGCACGGTGCCGGGATCAGGAGACATCACCCCCAGGCTAGGCGGCGGCGTCGACCCCGCTCTCAGCAGGCGCCGGACAGGTCGCCGGCCTGGTTGGCGGCGTACCCCTCCGAGAGCGAGCCGACGGAGCCGCCGGTGACCGCGGAGGTGGAGTCCTGCTTCGGCTTCGGCTTCGTCTTCGGCGCGGCGCTGCCCTCGGCCTTCTCGATGGCCGCGGCGACCTTGCGCTGGACCAGGTCGATGTCGGGGTCGGCGGTGTTGATCATCGGCGGCACCAGCGACAGGCTCGACATCTTCTGCTCCTTGGCCCGCATCGCCAGCGACAGGAAGCGGTCGAGCTCGGAGGCCGGCAGGTTGGTCGAGATCATCTCGGAGGAGGCCTGGGCGATCTTCTCGAAGTTCTGCAGTGCTGACTGCGGGCTGACCTGCTGCAGCATCGCGTTCATCACGCACTTCTGCCGGGCCATCCGCGAGTAGTCGTCGGAGCCCTCGCGGGCCCGGGCGTACCAGAGGGTCTCGAAGCCGTTCAGCCGGCGCGTGCCGGGCTCGATGTAGTCGTAGACGTCGGAGCCCAGGCCGCCGACGGGGATCGGCTGACGCACCGTGAGGGTCACCCCGCCCACGGCGTCGACGAGGTCCTTGAAGCCCTGCAGGTTGACCATCGCCCAGTAGCTGACCTCGAGGCCGGTGATGCCCTCGACGGCCGAGACGGTCGCCTGCACGCCGGGGTCCTCCTCGGAGTCGCCGAACAGCTCGGCGTGGTCCTGGGCCCAGGTGCTGACGCCGTTGAGGTAGTCGGCGTCGAAGCCGTCGGGGAACTGCTCGGCCATCACCGACCCCTCGGTGAAGGGGAAGTCCTGCATGTTGCGCGGCAGCGAGACCAGCACGGTGCGACCGGTGGTCGCGTCGATCGAGGCCACGGTCAGGGAGTCGGGGCGCAGCCCCCAGCGCCCGGCACCGGAGTCGCCGCCCATGAGCAGCACGTTGAAGCGGCCGTCGGCCGAGCCGGCCACCTCGCTGGAGCCGAACATCGTCACGATCAGGTCGCGCTGCACGCCCACCAGGTGTGCCCCGAAGAGCAGCGACCCGGCGACGCTGAGCGAGAGCACCCCGTTGACCACCGACGGCCGCGCGCCGGTGCGCGAGCCCCAGGCTCAGCGGCTGCCCCAGGCGCCAGGCGTCCATGAAGAGCACCGCCCAGCCGACGGCGCCCGCGAGCAGGGCGGTGCGCAGCAGCGAGCAGGAGCCAGGCCTTCGAGCCCAGGGTCACGGCCTTCTCGGGGTCCAGCAGCACGACGAGGCCGGTGAGCAGCGTGACGGCCACGACGACCAGCCACACGCGCAGGGCGAGGCGACCCACGCGCCGGTTGCCGGCGGCGAGCTGGGCCGAGCCGGGCGCGACGAGCGTCATCGCCATCAGGGCCAGGGCGCGCCGGAAGCGCACCCGAGCAGCGCGGTCGGCGGCGCTGGAGCGTGCCGGGGCCTGGTGGCCGTCGAGCACCCGGGGGGAAGAGACGGGTGGCATCGAGAGTGCCTTCCTGCTGGGGCGGAACGTGTCGTCCCAGCAGTATCACCAGTCCCAGCCGTCACGAGGGAGCGCCGCGCCGACCCTCCTCGATCTCGCTCTTGCGGGCGAGGCGGTGCGCGCGCCGGATCTCCGCCTCGCGCCAGCGCCGCTCGTCGTCGTCGTCCTCCGGCACCAGCCCCGGCACCTCGCGTGCGTGTCCGTCGGCGTCGACCGCGACGAAGACGAAGTACGCCGACGCCACGTGCAGCGATCCGACCGACGGGTCGTTCCACGGCTGGGTCTCCACCCGCACCCCGATCTCCATCGAGGAGCGACCGGCCCAGTTCACCTGCGCCAGGGTGCGCACGATGTCGCCGACGTGCACCGGGCGCAGGAAGACCATCTCGTCGAGCGCCGCGGTCACGGCCGGTCCCCCGCTGTGGCGCTGGGCCACCGCGCCCGCAGTGGAGTCGGCGAGCTTGACCACCTCGCCGCCGTGGATGTTGCCCAGCAGGTTGGCCTGGCTGCTCGAGGTCATCACCGACAACGAGACCCGGGCGAAGGACGAGGCGCGCGGTGGGGTCATGGCGGCACGGTAGCCTCCGGCGCATGGCACAGCGGCCCGGGAACGGGAACGGGAACGGGAACGGCGACGAAGAGCGCTTCGACTGGTTGTACGGCGCCAAGGGCTCGCCCCCCGAGCCCGACGCCACCCGGCGGATGCCCGTACAGCCACGACCCACACCCAGCGAGCCCCGGCCCACCCCGCCGCCGGCCCAGCCGCCGGCCCCGCCACCGGCCCAGCGCGGCGGCCGCGGCGGCCGTTCCTGGCGCCCGCGCCCGCGGCTGCGCCACCTGGCGCTGCTGCTGGTGGCCTGGGTCGTCTTCCTGGTCGCGGTGCCGATCTACGCCTGGACCCAGGTCGACAAGGTCCCCTTCGCGCCGGGTGGCGAGCGCCCCGACGAGCAGCCGGGCACGACGTACCTGCTGGTCGGCAGCGACTCGCGCGAGGGCCTCACGCCCGAGCAGCGCCAGGAGTTCGGCACCGGCAACGCGGCCGGCCAGCGCACCGACACGATCATGCTGCTGCACACCGGCGCCGGCCCCAACCTGCTGATGTCGATCCCCCGCGACTCGTTGGTCGAGGTGCCCGACCGCGGCACCACCAAGATCAACGCCGCCTACGCCTTCGGCGGCCCCAAGCTGCTGGTCAAGACGATCGAGCAGAACACCGGCATCCGCGTCGACGAGTACGTCGAGATCGGCATCGGCGGCTTCGTCGGCCTCGTCGACGCCGTCGGCGGCGTGCAGATCTGCCCCGAGAAGGCGATGCAGGACCCGCTGGCCAACCTCGAGGTGGAGGCGGGCTGCCAGGAGGCCGACGGCGTCACGGCGCTGGGCTACGCACGCTCCCGCAAGACCTACACGGCCCTGGGCGACGTGCAGCGCGCCCAGGCGCAGCGCGAGGTGGTCTCCGCGGTCGGCGACGAGGTGCTCTCGCCGTGGTCGGTGCTCAACCCGGTGCGCTACTGGCGCCTCAACATGGCCGCCACCGACACCGTCGAGCTCGGCAAGGGCATGACGCCCTGGCGCGCGGGCATGTGGGCGATGGCGATGACCCGGGTCAACGGCGAGAACGGCCTCACCTGCGGCGTGCCGATCCGCGACCTGCAGGTCAACTGGGACCCCGAGCGCGCGCCGCAGATGTTCCAGGCGATCATCGACGACGACACCGACCGGATCGGCCAGGGCCTGTGCTCGCCGTCCGGACTGCCGAAGGGGACCACCGGATGAGCCAGACCAGCCACGACACGCTCGACATCACCACCGACGACGACGGCGTCGCCACCCTGACCCTGCACCGTCCCGACCAGCTCAACGCCTTCGACCTGACGATGGCCCGCGAGCTCGAGTCGGTCTTCCGCACCGAGCTGCGCAGCGACGACGTGCGCGCCGTGGTCGTGACCGGCGCCGGCCGGGCCTTCTGCGCCGGCATGGACCTCTCGGCCGAGGGCAACGTCTTCGGGCTCGACGAGTCGCTGCGCCCGACCCCGGAGGAGTTCCGCTCCGCCTACGACGAGGCGCCGTACGACGCCGGTGTGCGCGACACCGGCGGCAAGGTGACCCTGGCCGTGCACGCGCTGCCCAAGCCGGTCATCGCGGCGATCAACGGCCCCGCGGTCGGCATCGGCGCGACGATGACGCTGGCGATGGACCTGCGCCTGGCCTCGACCAAGGCGAAGATCGGCTTCGTCTTCGGTCGCCTGGGCATCGTGCCCGAGGCCGCGTCGAGCTGGTTCCTGCCGCGCATCGTCGGCATCCAGCAGGCACTGGAGTGGGTCTACTCGGCCGACGTCCTGACCGCCGAGCAGGCGCTCGAGGGGCGCCTCCTGCGCTCGGTGCACGAGCCTGACGACCTGGTGCCCGCCGCCCAGGAGCTCGCTCGTTCGTTCGTGCGCGACCGCTCACCGGTGGCGCTGGGCCTGGCCAAGCAGATGCTCTACCGCAACAGCGCCCTGGCGCACCCGCTGGAGGCGCACCTCTCGGACTCGCTCGCGATGTACTGGACCTCGCTGGGCGACGGCAAGGAGGGCGTGGCGGCCTTCCGCGAGAAGCGCGCACCGCAGTTCGGCGGCAAGGCCTCGGCCCTGCCCCGCATCCACCCCACGAGCCAGTCGGACAAGAGCTAGGCGGCGTCGGCGAGCCGTCGGCGCAGCCGGACGCCTCCATGCACGAGACGCCCGCACCCCGAGGGGTGCGGGCGTCCTGTGACGAGCAGTCAGCCGGCCGACTGGGCAGCGTCCTTCTCCGACGACGCACCCTCGGTGGACAGGGCGCCGCCCTTGTCCTCGAGGTGGGCGCGGATGAACCAGTGGAACAGCTCCAGCTTGTCGGTCTGCCCGATGAACATGTCCTCGGTGACCGGGTCGAGCTCGCCGAGCTCCTTGATGCCGTCGCGGTAGCTGCTGATCACACCCTGGTAGACGAGGTCCAGCGCGCCGAGGTGCTCCTGGGTGGTGCCGCGGCCCAGGGAGTACTCCGCCCAGCTGCGGTTGTCCACGATCGAGCCGGGCGTGCCCTTCGGGGAGCCGCCCATGGTGGCGATCCGCTCGGCGAGGTCGTCCGCGAAACCGCGCACGGCCTCGACCTGGGGGTCGATCATCTCGTGCACGGCGATGAAGTGCGGGCCCACGACGTTCCAGTGCACGTGCTTGAGCGTCAGGTGCAGGTCGTTGGCGGCGTGCAGCCGGTCCTGCAGGAGCGTGATGACGCGCTCCGCGTCGGCGTCGGTCATGCCGGGGACGGTGTACTTGATGTTGGCCATGGGGCCGAACCTAGCCCGCCCCCCGGGTGCACCCACCACCCCTGGGGATGGGCGTCCGCGCGACCTAGGCTCGCCGCATGAGCCGCAGCTGGCAGGACCCCGCCTGGGTGGAGATGATGCTCGAGGAGTGCTCGACCTGGGCGGTGGTGGGCCTGTCCGGCGACCCGAGCCGCACGGCGTACTCGATCGCCTCGCTGCTGCAGGACCGCGGCAAGCGGATCGTCCCCGTGCACCCCGCGGCCTCCCGGGAGGGCGGCCTGGAGGTGCTCGGGGAGCCCGCGTTCGCGTCCTTGACCGACATCGACGTGCCCGTCGACGTCGTCGACGTCTTCCGACGTTCCGAGGCCGCCGGGCAGTTCGCCGACGAGGCGGTGCGCATCGGTGCACGCGGGGTCTGGTTCCAGCTCGGCGTGGTCGACGAGGCGGCCTTCGAGCGCACCACCGCGGCCGGGGTGCCCATGGTCATGGACACCTGCCCGGCTATCGAGTGGCGCCGTCGCTGAGGCGCGCCACCACCGCTTCCAACGGCCCGCGCCGCCCCGTGGCCGCCAGCAGAGCGCCGAGGCCCAGCACCACGACGTACTGCACAGCCGTGCCGTCGGAGGACTCCGAGGGCCACACCGCCTCCGAGGTCATCAGCACGTGCAGGGTGTACAGGCTCAGGGTGGCCGCGCCCGCCCCCGCCGCCACGGCCACGGCATCGATCGCCGGGCCCGGCAGCAGCCGCACCAGCAGCAGGCACAGCGCGACCACGAGGACGGCGCTGCCGATGGTCTGGGCCAGGTCGAAGGGCGTGGTCGAGTGCGGCGCCACGACGAGCAGCCACTGCCAGGGTCCTTCGACCGGGGTCTGCCCGAAGAGCCCGCCCTCGACCTGGGCGCGCAGCCGCGACGCGGCGACCTCGGGACCCTGGCGGGCGGTGACGCCGGGCAGCAGCGCCGAGAGCACGTCCTCGCGCTCGGTCAGGCGGTGCGACAGCCAGGTCGTCGCGACGGCCAGCGCCGCCCCGGCCAGTGCCAGCGCCACGAGCGTACGACGGCGCAGGCCCGCGAGGTCGAGGCGTCCGAGCGCCATCCCGGCCAGCAGGTAGGCGAACCACGAGGCCATCGGGTAGTACCCGGTGAACAGCAGCTCAGAGAGCAGCCGCCCGGGTTCGGCGAGCTGCTCGAAGGACGGGCTCGCGAACCCCCGGGGCGGCAGCTCGGGACGCAGGACCTGCGCCACCACGGGCCCGAGCACCACCCACACCGCGGCCAGCGCGGCGAGAGCGCGGGCCTCGAGGCCGAGCACGAGCAGGCCCAGCAGCAGGAGCAGCCCGTAGTGGGTCAGGATCACCGCGATCCCCGAGTCGACCTCGCCCAGGGCCAGGCCGACCAGCGCCACCAGGAGTGCCCGCACGGCCAGGCCGGCCGAGCGGCGGGCCCGCGCGTGAGCGCGCAACGGCCGGGTCCGACCCGACATCAGGGCCAGGCTGACCCCGGCCAGCAGGGCGAAGAGCGCCGAGGCACGGCCCGAGAAGAGCCATGCCGACGCGCTCAGCGACCCGTCGGGGTCGCGCTGGTCGAGAAGGTGGGTGGCCATCATGGCCAGCAGCGCCAGGCAGCGCGCCAGGTCGATCCCGACCAGACGGCCCGGCCGCACCACCTCGGTCAGAACCCGACCCGCGGCGCGCGGCGGCCGGCCTCGCGGCGCACGACCTCGCCCTTGGCGTGCGCGGCCTCGCGCAGCGTCTCCTGGAAGTCGACCATCCGCTCCTGCAGGGCGCGGTCGGTGGCGGCCAGCACCCGCACGGCCAGCAGCCCCGCGTTGCGGGCCCCGCCGACGGCCACCGTGGCCACCGGGACGCCCGCCGGCATCTGGACGATGGAGAGCAGGGAGTCCATGCCGTCGAGGTGGGCCAGCGGCACCGGGACCCCGATCACCGGCAGCGGGGTGACCGCGGCCAGCATGCCCGGCAGGTGCGCGGCTCCCCCGGCGCCGGCGATGATCACCGAGAGACCGCGCCCGGCGGCGTCGCGGCCGTAGTCGATCATCTCCTGGGGCATCCGGTGCGCGGAGACGACGTCGGCCTCGTGCGGCACGCCGAACTCCTCGAGGGCCTCCGCGGCGGCCCGCATCACGGGCCAGTCGGAGTCGGAGCCCATCACGATCCCCACGCGGGGGGTCGTGGCGCCGGTCTCGGGGTGGGTCATCTCACTCGCTCTCGTCGCCGAGGTCGCCACGGAACCAGGCGGCGGCGTGCCGCGCCCGCTCCAGGCAGTCCTCGAGGTCGTTGCCGTAGGCGTTGACGTGGCCGACCTTGCGCCCGGGTCGCAGGTCCTTGCCGTACAGGTGCACCCGCAGGTCGGGGTCGCGGGCCATCGCGTGCGGGAAGCCGTCGTAGAGGTGGCCGACCTCGGCGCGCTCGCCGCCGAGGATGTTGACCATCACCGTCCACCGGGCCCGGGGCGCGGGCGAGCCGAGGGGCAGGTCCAGGACCGCGCGCAGGTGGTTCTCGAACTGCGAGGTCACCGCACCGTCCTGGGTCCAGTGACCGGTGTTGTGGGGTCGCATGGCGAGCTCGTTGACCAGGATCCGCCCGTCGGTGGTCTCGAACAGCTCCACGGCCAGCACCCCGGTCACGTCGAGCTCGCCGGCCACGCGCAGCGCGATCGACTGCGCCTGGCCCGCCAGGTCCTCGTCGAGGTCGGGGGCGGGGGCGACCACCTCGTGGCAGATGCCGTCGAGCTGTGTGGAGGCCACCACGGGGTAGGCCGCCGCCTGGCCGCTCGGCGAGCGGACCACCAGCGCGGACAGCTCGCGGCGGAAGTCGACGAGCTCCTCGGCCAGCAGCCGGACGCCGGTCCCGGCGGCGGTGCGCAGCGGCTCGGCGCACTCGTCGGCGCTCCGCACGACCCACACGCCCTTGCCGTCGTAGCCGCCCCGGGTGGTCTTGAGCACGCACGGGAAGCCGAAGGCCTCGACCGCCGCGACGTCGTCGACGACGGCGTGGCGCGGGCACGGCACGCCGAGCGCGGTGAGCCGCTCACGCATGACGGCCTTGTCCTGGGCGTGCACGAGCGCATCGGGTCCGGGGCGCACCGCGATCCCGTCGGCCTCGAGGGCGCGCAGGTGCTCGGTGGGCACGTGCTCGTGGTCGAAGGTCACCACCGCGCAGCCCTCGGTCACGCGGCGCAGCGTCTCGAGGTCGCGGTGGTCGCCGACCTGGTGGTCGACGACGACCTGCGCAGCCGAGACGCCGGGCGCCTCGGCCAGCAGCCGCAGCGGCAGGCCGAGCGCGATGGCCGGCTGGGCCATCATCCGGGCCAGCTGTCCCCCACCGATGACAGCCAGGGTGGGAGCGGTCGTAGGCGTGGCTGGCGTGGACGCGGCTGGCTCGGGCACGGCGCCAGCCTAGGACCTGGCCGGGTGCCTCAGGCGGCGGGGCCGACCTTCTCGAAGCGCAGCCCCTTGCCGCGGATCGTGGTGATCAGGTGCGGGTTGCGGCTGTCGTCGCCGAGCTTGCGGCGCACCCAGCCGAGGTGCACGTCGATGGTCTTCGAGCTCGTCCAGAAGGACGTGTGCCACACGTCGCGCATCAGCTCCTCCCGGGTGACGATGTCGCCGGCGCGGGCGATCAGGGCGTGCACCAGGTCGAACTCCTTGCGTGACAGGGCGATCTCGTCGCCCGCGCGCCAGGCTCGTCGGGTGTCGGGGTCGAGGCTGATCTCCTGGACATTGATCATGCGGCGATCCTAGGAACCGCGGAGACCGGTCGGTAGTGGAAGGGACTAAATGTCACTGGCATTTTGATGACATCCAACACGCCGACGAACCTTTACCCCCGCTCGGCGCGGCAGGTAAAGGACAACCGGCTCTGCACAAGGCCACCAGCGACACGGATCGGTAACGGCGCGGTGGGCTGCGGCGGTGGACCGGCTCAGTGCCGGCGGACGGCGACGGGCTCGACGATGCCGAAGCCACGCACCGGGCGCGCGGCCATCCGGCGGGTCTCGAACTGGTCCGCGGGCAGCAGCCGCGAGGTGGCCTCGTCGGTGATGATCCGGTTGCGCCGTGCGACGTTGGTCAGCCGCGCGGCCATGTTGACCGGCGGGCCGAAGACGTCGCCCAGGCGCAGCACCACCGAGCCGCTGGCCAGGCCGACCCGCACGTCGGGCATCCGGGGGTCGCGACCGATCACGTTGATGATCCCCTCGGCGGTGTCGTAGGCGCGCAACGGGTCGTCGTTCACGAAGAGCACGGAGTCGCCGATGCTCTTGATGACCCGCCCGCGCTGGGCGGCCACCACGTCGGCGCAACGCATCTCGAACAGCTCGACCAGGTCGCCGATGCGCTCCTCGGTCAGCGTGTTCGACAGGGCCGTGAACCCGACGATGTCGGCGAAGCCGACCGTGAGCTCGACCGTGTGCAGGTCCTCGTCGTCGGCGGCCAGCGCCTCGATGCGGGCGGCGGCGGCAGCGAGGTGGCGCCGCCAGGCGTAGATCAGCAGCTCCTCGAAGGGCTCGCTGAGGTCCTCGACGAGCTGGAGGGCCGAGCCCACCCGCGAGCCGGGCACCCCGCCGGCCTCCGAGGCGCCGCCGGCGTCGCCGTCCTCGTGCAGCTGCTCGACGCGCTGGACCAGCGCGGTGACCTCCCACTCGGCGAGCCGGGCCATGGTCTGACCCAGGGCCCGGGTCATGTTGACGGCCATGTCGTCGTCGAGCACGCCCTCGGCCATCACCCCGAGCAGGGTCGAGATGGCCCGGGCGTCTGAGGGCAGGTAGGCCACGACGTCGTCGGCGTGCTCGGGGAAGCCCAGGGCCCGCCACAGGCGCTTGGCCTGCTCGGTGCTGATGTCGGCGGTGCGCGCCAGCTCGGCGCCGCTGAGCGACGGGCTGTCGCGCAGGATCGCGCTCTCGAGATCGGTGTGGGTGACCCGGGCCCGCTGCTCACCGTCGTCGGTCACTCTGCGGTTGGTCGGCACGAGCCCGATCCTCTCACCCGGCGTGACGCACGTCGCTCACGCCGGACGCACGTGCACGACGTCGCCGGCGGAGACGGCCACCGCGGCACCCCCGGGAGCCTGGTCGGCGGGCTCGACCAGCAGCCGGCCGTGGCGGTCGACCCCGACCGCGGTGCCCACCAGCGCCTCGGTCGCCGGCAGCTCGACGCGCACCGACCGCCCGAGCGTCACGCAGGCGTCGGCGTACGCCGCTCGCAACCGGTCGGCGGCCGCGTCGCCGCCCGCCTGCCAGGCGTCGTAGGCGGCACGCAGGGTCTCGAGCAGCGTCACGAGGAGACTGTCGCGAGCGGGCAGGTCGACGCCCCGTTCCTCGGCCTCCACCAGCAACGAGGTGGCGGTCGGCACCGGGAGCAGGTCGGCCGGCAGCCGCACGTTGAGGCCGATGCCCACCACGGCCGCGGGGCCGGTGGGGGTCTCGACCCGCTCGACCAGGATGCCGGCGACCTTGCGGTCGTCGACCAGCACGTCGTTGGGCCACTTGACCCCGGCCGGGAAGCCGTGGGCGAGCAGCGCCCCCGCCACGGCGTGGCCTGTCAGCAGCGGCAGCCACGGCCACTGCTCGGCGGGCACCCGGGGCCGCAGCAGCAGCGAGAAGGTCAGTGCCGAGCGTGCGGGCGTGCTCCAGGTGCGGTCGAGGCGACCCCGTCCGGCGGTCTGGTGCTCGGTGGCGACCACCAGACCCTCGGGTGCGCCCTCGCGGGCGCGCCCGGCGACCAGCGCATTGGTGGACGGTGACTCCTCGAGCACCTCGACGAGGAGACCGGGCACCGCCAGCCGTGCCGTGTCAAGGGGGTCGTCGAGGGGTGGGCGCCGGGGCGCGGTGTCGGGCACGGGCACTACATTGACGCACGAGCAGACGCGAGGGCCAGACGGACGGGCCCAGTCAGGAGGCCGGAACACGTGAGCGCACAGCCAGGCGAGGGCACCGACGTCCCGCAGGACATCGACCTGCACACCACGGCGGGCAAGCTCGCCGACCTGGACCGGAGGCTGGACGAGGCCGTCCACGCCGGGTCCGCGAAGGCGGTCGAGAAGCAGCACGCCAAGGGTCGCAAGACTGCGCGCGAGCGCATCGAGATGCTCTTCGACGAGGGCAGCTTCGTCGAGCTCGACGAGCTGGCGCGGCACCGCTCCACGGCGTTCGGGCTGGAGAAGAACCGCCCCTACGGCGACGGCGTGGTGACCGGCTACGGCACCATCGACGGGCGCCAGGTGTGCGTGTTCAGCCAGGACTTCACGGTCTTCGGCGGCTCGCTCGGCGAGGTCTACGGCGAGAAGATCACCAAGGTGATGGACCTGGCCATCAAGACCGGCTGCCCCATCATCGGCATCAACGAGGGCGCCGGCGCGCGCATCCAGGAGGGTGTCGTCTCGCTCGGGCTCTACGGCGAGATCTTCCGCCGCAACGTGCATGCCTCGGGAGTCATCCCGCAGATCTCGATGATCATGGGCAACTGCGCCGGCGGGCACGTCTACTCCCCCGCCGTCACCGACTTCACCGTGATGGTCGACCAGACCTCGGCGATGTTCATCACCGGCCCCGACGTCATCAAGACCGTCACCGGCGAGGACGTCTCGATGGAGGACCTCGGCGGCGCGCGCACCCACAACACCAAGTCGGGCAACGCCCACTACATGGGCTCCGACGAGGAGGACGCGATCGAGTACGTCAAGGCGCTGCTGTCCTACCTGCCCCAGAACAACCTCGACGAGCCGGTGGTCTACGACGAGCCCGCCGCGCTGGAGATCAGCGACGAGGACCGCGCCCTCGACACGATCATCCCCGACGGCGCGAACCAGCCCTACGACATGCACGACGTGATCGCCTCGGTCGTCGACGACGGCGAGTTCCTGGAGGTCCAGGAGCTCTTCGCGCCCAACATCATCATCGGCTACGGCCGGGTCGAGGGCCGTCCGGTCGGCGTCGTGGCCAACCAGCCGATGCAGTTCGCCGGCACCCTCGACATCGACGCCAGCGAGAAGGCCGCCCGCTTCGTGCGGTTCTGCGACGCCTTCAACATCCCGGTGCTCACCTTCGTCGACGTGCCCGGCTTCCTGCCCGGCACCGACCAGGAGTGGAACGGCATCATCCGCCGCGGCGCCAAGCTGATCTACGCCTACTCCGAGGCCACCGTCCCGCTGGTCACCATCATCACCCGCAAGGCCTACGGCGGCGCCTACGACGTGATGGGCTCCAAGCACCTCGGCGCCGACATCAACGTCGCGTGGCCCACCGCCCAGATCGCGGTGATGGGCGCCCAGGGCGCGGCCAACATCGTGCACCGCAAGACCCTGGCGCAGGTCGAGGCCGAGGGCGGCGACGTCGAGGCCCGGCGCGCCGAGCTGATCGACGAGTACGAGACCACGCTGGCCAACCCCTACATCGCGGCCGAGCGGGGCTACATCGACGCGGTCATCCAGCCGCACGAGACCCGCACCGAGGTGGTCCGCGCGCTGCGGCTGCTGCGCTCCAAGCGCGCCAGCCTGCCGCCGAAGAAGCACGGGAACATCCCGCTCTGATGGCCGCCCCGACCCACGACGAGCAGCCGGCCGCCGAGCAGCGGCCGGTGCTGCGCATCCTCGACGCCTGCGCCACGCCGAGGAGGTCGCCGCGGCCGTGGTCGCCGTCCTCTCCGCGCTCGGCGGGGGCCGCAGGCGCCTCCCGCACCGCGGCGCCGCCCCGAGTGGTCCTCGCCCGCGCGCAGCGTACGTCGCACGCTGCGCGCACGGCCCCGGCGCCTGGCGCGCCAGCGCGCTGCCGCACTGAGGAGCGGGCGTCTTGACAAGTCCCGCGTGAATCTTTCGCCAAACCGTCGGCGAGCCCTTGAGGTCGGCACGCGAGACTCCTGAGGACGACGTCGGCCCAGCCGGGCCAGGGACGACGGAAGATGAGCGATGAGCGACGACCTCCGAGCCGGCCCACGGCTCGAAACACCTCGCTGCCCCGCAGAGTTCGTCCAGCGCCCCGACCCGGCGCTGGAGGCCTACGCCGAGGACTTCCTCGACGGCCTGGACGCCATCCCGACGGCGCGCGCCACCGTGGGCTGCATCATCCCCGCCTACAACGAGGCCGAGACGATCGCGGGCGTCCTGGACTCGCTGCTGCAGCAGACCCGCCTGCCCGACGTCGTCCACCTGATCGTCAACAACACCAGCGACGAGTCGGTCGAGATCGCCAGCCACTACGCCGGGTCCGCACACCCGGATGACGCCGACCGGCGAGCAGAGCACCGTCATCTACGTGCACGACATCGGCAAGAACCCCGACAAGAAGGTCGGCGCGCTCAACTACGGCTACTCGCTGGTCGAGCACATGGACTACCTGCTGGGCGTCGACGGCGACACCACGCCCGAGCCCGACGCCATCCAGCACCTGGTCGACGAGATCTCCAGCGACGACCGCATCGGCGGCATCTCGGCCATCTACTCCATCGACGACTCCGCGCTCGAGGGCGTGATGTCGAAGTTCCTGATCGCCGGCCAGCGGGCGCAGTTCTCGGCCTTCAACATGCAGAACCTGCTCAAGGGCCGCAACATGGCGGTGCTGGGCGGACAGTTCTCCATCTTCTCCACCCAGGCGCTGCGCGACGTGATGCGCGACAGCCACCAGCGCACCCCCTGGGTCAGCGACTCCGAGGTGGAGGACTCGCTGCTCTCGCTGCAGATCAAGTCCGCCGGCTACCTGACCAAGATCTCGGCCCGCGCCCGCGCCCACGTCGGCGGGATGACCACGCTGCGCTCCCTCGACGCCCAGCAGGTGAAGTGGAACTTCGGCGCCATCGACCTGATGTGGCCCGGGCAGCGCGGCGACACGAAGGGCCAGCCCTTCCACCCCAACCTGCGGCTGCGCTGGTTCGAGCACATGTCGATGGTCATCAACATGACCACGCGCTTCCTCTTCGTGGTGCTGCTGATGTGGTCGCTCCAGCTCGACGCCTTCGTGTTCAGCCCGCTGTGGCTGATCCCGCCCGGTGGCCGCGGTGTGGCTGAACTTCCGGGTCGCGCACTCGATGCAGTTCCGCAACCGTCGCGACTACCTCTTCGTGCTGCTCGTCTTCCCCGCCGAGCTCTACATGATGACCCGGATGGGCCACTTCGTGCGGGCCTGGCTGAAGTTCTTCTCCAAGCAGCAGACCGACAACTGGGCCGCCCAGGCCAAGGCCGAGCGCGGCAAGGGCGTGGCCTGGACCTACCCCTTCCTCGTGGTGGGCCTCCTCCTGGCCGGCCTGTTCGCCGCCTGGGTCTACGGCCCCCTCGACATCGACCAGAAGTCCGACGTGCTGGCCTTCGGCTGGCCCGTCCTCGGCGTCATCACCGTCCTGCAGACCGCATGGATGATCATCAAGGCCAGCAGGCGCTACCGGGGGTTCAAGGCATGAGCAGGCACCACGTCGGCAGGACCCGTCACCGCCTGGGTCTCCTGGGGGCGGCCCTCGCGCTCAGCGTGGGGATCAGCACCGGGCTCACCTCGTGCTCGCTGCTCGACCGCGGCTCCGATCCGGTGGCGGCTCCCAGCGCGCAGCCCGACCGAGGCGCTCTACGACTCGCAGTTCACCCGCGACGGCACCTTCCAGTCGCACATCTCGGTCGACGGCGCGAAGGGCATGGACTTCGTCTACACGCTCTACCCGACCAAGTCGACGCCGCGCACCAACGAGTGGTACCCCCGCGGAGCGAAGTTCTTCTCCTTCACCTTCCAGGCCTACGACCTCTCCAAGCCCCTGCGGGCACCCTTCGCCAGCAAGCGCAAGGTCTACCTCGACCGCATCGAGGTCACCTCGCGCACCGTCACCAGCGACGGCGGCAAGACCCAGCGCCCCTACCAGCTCGACGCCGAGGCCCGCACCATCACCTTCGACCCGGAGGCCGTGAGCACCCAGTACGGCATGCTCGTCACCTCGCCGAAGGGCGCCTTCGAGCTGCGCAACCAGAAGATCAAGGGCACCTCGCTCGACACCCGCGGTATCGAGCTGATGTTCTCGGCGACGGTGTCGATCCAGGAGAGCCCGGGCAGCAGCCGGTTCATCCAGCGCACCGTGAAGCAGACGGTCCCGATCGCCATCTTCGAGTCCGAGGAGAAGACCGAGAAGGCGAAGATCCCGATCAACGCCAACTAGGCGTCCGCTGGCTCGGTCGCCAGCAAGGGGTGGCGGATGGGCCATGGCCCAGCGTCCCAGTGCTGTCGCATGGGCAGCCAGTGGCCACCAGTGGCGGTCACGCACCTCCGCTTCGGCTGCAGCCGCGTCGAGCCACATCCCAGGTGCGTCCTGACGTGCGGCCAACCGGCAGTGCCAGACCGCGAAGAAGGCGCGCGGCGAGGGCCATGGGTCATCCGTAGGTGTGGCGGAGCAAGTCCTCGACCGATTCCTCCCACTTGCCATCGCGGCCTCTACCCGGGGTCGATCAGCGGCGACCGGATCTCGGCACGTCCGGGCTCGCGGCGCAGATGCGGTCGTTGGGGGCGGTGCGTAGGAACGGCGTGGGCCACGCCACCAACCATCCGAACTGGCACAGTGGCGCCGCATGACCTCCGAGACGCAGACCACCGAGCAGCAGCCGGACCACTACGACGACTTCGCTGATGCGTATGCGCGGGCGAACGAGAACGGCCTGTTCAACAGGTGGTACGCCCGGCCGGCGGTGCTGGACCTGCTCGGTGACGTCGCCGGGCGTCGGATCGTGGACGCTGGCTGCGGTTCCGGGCCGCTCCTCGCCGAGCTGAAGGAGCGGGGCGCGAGCGTGGCCGGGTTCGACGCGAGCCCAGCGATGATCCGGCTCGCCCGTGAGCGGCTAGGAGACGAGGCCGACCTGACAGTGGCCGACCTGGTCCAGCCGCTTGCGTACGACGACGAGGCGTTCGACGATGCGTTGGCGGTGCTCGTGCTGCACTACCTCGAGGACTGGTCGCGGCCGCTGGGCGAGCTGCGCCGCGTCCTGAAGCCCGGCGGTCGGCTGGTCGTGGTGGTCAACCACCCGGTCATCCCACCGGTGATGTACCCCGAGGTGAACTACTTCGAGACCGTGCCGAACAAGGAGGAGTACGACTTCGACGGCGTCTCCGCGACACTGACGATCTGGTACCGGTCGCTCAGCGCGATGTCGGAGTCGTTTACCGCCGCGGGTTTTCGAATCTTGGCGATCAGTGAGCCGCCGGTGTCGCCCGATACGCCGCCCGAGCTGCTGGCGCCGAGCGAATCCGATCCCACCCGTTTCATCGGATTCATCTTCTTCTCCCTCGAGGCCGTCTCCGAGGTTCGCGCCTGAATCCTCACCTCCGGGTTGGGCGCCCTGCCCCGAGTCCGAACGCCCCTCCTGCTGGCGACCGGCTCCGCGGGAACGCTCAGGTCGCCTCGGCGAGCCGGTAGCCGACGCCGCGCACCGTCTCGACGAAGCGCGGGTTGGCGCTGTCGTCACCGATCTTGCGGCGCAGGTTGGCGATGTGCACCTCGACCGAGCGCTTGTCGGCCTCGTTGACGAAGTACGACGTGACGTACTGCTGCCCGCGCATCGTCAGCACCAGGTCGGCCTTGGAGCGCACCCGGCGGCCCGTGCTGAGCAGCGAGGCGAGCAGGTCGAACTCGGTGCGGGTCAGCTCGACGCCGACACCGCCGACGGTCACGCTACGGGTCTCGTTGTTGAGCGCCAGCCCGTTGAAGCGCACCCAGGAGCCGTCGGCCGCGGGCCCGTGGTGCTCGGCCTGGTGCGGCTGCGCCACGGCGTGCAGGTGCGTGGGGGGCGCCGGGTCCGCGGGCGGGACGGGCTCGACGGGCGGCGGCGGGGCAGCGTGCCGAGGCGCGGGCGGGGCGGGCGAAGGGCGCGCGGCGAGCGGGGCCATCGACTGCTCCTGGAGGTCGCGCGCAGCCTCGGCAGCCCACGACCGCGGCTCCGGCGCGGGCACGGGGTCGGGCGCCAACGGCTGCTCCACGCGCTCGCGGGGCCGCCGCAGCATCGAGTCGGCACGGGCCCGCAGCTCGCGGGGCCGGAACGGCTTGACCAGGTAGTCGTCGGCGCCGGCCTCGAAGCCCTGGACCACGTCGATCTCGTCGGCCAGGGCGGTGATCATGATCAGGTAGGTGTTGCTGAACTCGCGCAGTCGCTTGGCCACCGCGAACCCGTCCATGCCCGGCATGTTGACGTCGAGGGTGGTGATGAGGGGGTCGTGGCGGCGCACGGCCTCCACGCCCGAGGGGCCGTCCTCGGCCAGGAAGGTCTGGAAACCGGACTGGGTGAGCACGATGTCGATGAGGTCGCGGACGTCCGGGTCGTCCTCGACGATCACCGCGGTCCACGCGTCCGCTGTCATGGCCGAAGACTAACAACGGCTCCCGGCCCGGTGTGGGCAGTCCCACTACTCCCCGGCCAGCCGCCAGGCGCCGTCCGGCCAGAACTCCCCTGCCGGCGGCCCCCCGGCGCAGGTGCCGTCGGACTCCCCCGGCGGCTTGACCCAGACGAACGCGTCGAGGCCGGTGCCGTCGTCGACGAAGCCCGGGCGCTGCCCGAGCGTGGCGCCCTCGGGGTTGCACCAGTCCTCGCCGGCTCCGCTGCCGTTGCGACCGCGGTCGATGAGCCAGTGCTGCTCCCCGGGCACCAGCTCGTCGAGCATCTCGGCGTAGGCGCGCTCGTCGTCGTCGAGCTGGAAGTTCGACACGTTGGTCGCGAAGCCGCGCACCCGCTCGACGCCGACGTCCTCGAGCAGCTGCGCCATCGCCCGGGCGCCGACCCAGTCCGAGTGGCCCGCGTCGACGTACGTCGTCACCCCGGCCTGCGCCAGCAGCCCGACCGCGCCCTCGATCTGCTCGACCCGCTCGGCGCGGCGTCCGCACTCCTGGGCGGTGGCCAGGGCGTCGGGCTCGAGCACGACGACGGCCGGACCGGGCGCCTGCGCGAGCGCCGTGGCGATGCGGCCCACCCAGGTCGGGTAGTCCTCGGGCGGCAGGCCGCCGGCGGAGAGCAGGCCGGCGCAGTCGCGCTCCGGCACCCCGTAGACGACCAGGAGCGCGACCTCGCCGCGCTCGTCGGCACTGGTCACCAGGGTGGTCACGTGGTCGCCGACCGTCTCCACCGGGTGCTGCTCGGGGGTCAGCCAGATGCCTGACGGCACCGAGGCCAGCTCGTCGAACAGATCGGCGCGGGCTACGTCGCCGTCGGCGCGGGCCTGGTCGGCCGCCGCCGCGGCCTTCGCCCCGGGGTCGGCGTACTGGCCCCGCTCGGCCAGCAGGTTCCGCTCCTGCGGTCCCGAGCCGCCGAACCCGGTCAGCACCAGCGCGAGGCAGGCCGCGACCGCGAGCAGGGCGACGACCAGCAGGAGGGGACGGGGCACGCGCACCGGCCCAGTGTGCCAAGCGTCGTAGGGTGGCGCACCGTGACCACCGCCTGCCCCGTGCTCGTCCTCGGCTCCGCCTCCCCCGCCCGTCTGGCCACGCTGCGCAGCGCCGGCGTGGAGCCGGTGGTCGTCGTCTCCGGCGTCGACGAGTCGCAGGTCGGCGACCTCGCCCCTGTCGACGTCGCCGGAGCACTGGCGCGGCTCAAGGCGGCAGCCGTCGTGGGCCGCGAGGACGTGCCCCCCGCGGCCCTGGTGCTCGGCTGCGACTCGGTGCTCGAGCTCGACGGGCAGGCGCTGGGCAAGCCCGGAGGCCCCGAGGAGGCGGTGCAGCGCTGGCAGGCGATGCGCGGGCGCACCGGCGTGCTGCACAGCGGCCACAGCCTGCACGACACCACGACCGGGCGGGTCGCGGAGGCGACGGTCTCCACCACGGTGCACTTCGCCGACGTCGCCGACGACGAGATCGAGGCCTACGTCGCGACCGGCGAGCCGCTGCACGTCGCCGGGGCCTTCACCATCGACGGGCTGGGCGGGGCCTTCGTGAGCGGGATCGAGGGCGACCACCACAACGTGGTCGGCCTCAGCCTGCCCCGCCTCCGACTGCTGGTGGCGGAGCTGGGTCACTCATGGACGGCTCTCTGGTCCTCCGCCCGCCGCTGACGGGCGCGCCGGGGTCGCCCGGCCAGGCCGGCTCGGCCGGGTAGATGTCGCCCAGCTTGATCGGACGCCGGAAGACCAGGGTGCGGAAGAGCCAGAACCGCGCCGCGACCCCGAGGGCCAGCCCGATCACGTTGGCGGCGATGTTGTCGCTGACCGGGTCGTCGAGCCCGAGCAGGTCGCGGCTGACGTAGAGGCACACCACCGGGATCGTCATCGTCGCCACGTTGATGGCCACGAACGCCGAGCGGCCGCCGTCGGCGTGGCGCGGGGGGCGGTCGCGGAAGGCCCACATGCGGGTGCCGCGGTAGCTGATGACCATGCCCACCGTGTTGGCCAGGACGTAGGCCAGGATCGGCCGGTCGTCGAGGAGCGCGTGGTCGCCGGTGTTGAAGCCGTGCACGAGCAGGTTGAAGAGCACCAGCGCCACGATGGTGGCCAGGCCGCCGACGGCCAGGAAGCGTCCGGCCTCGCCGAGGAGACGCTGGCGGCGGGGACCCATGCGGGCCAGGCTAACCGCCCCTCACTCGACGGGCAGGCCCAGACCCCGGGCGATCAGCATCCGCTGCACCTCGGAGGTGCCCTCGCCGATCTCGAGCACCTTGGCGTCGCGGTAGAAGCGGGCGACCGGGTACTCCTCCATGAAGCCGTAGCCCCCGAAGACCTGGGTGGCGATGCGGGTGGCGGTGACCGCCGACTCGGTGGAGTAGAGCTTGGCGACCGCGGCGGCCTGCTTGAACTCCTGGTACGGCGCTCCCGCGTCCTTGAGCGCGGCCGCCCGGTAGGTGAGCATCCGGCTGGCGTGCAGCATCACCTCGAGGTCGGCGACCTGGAAGGCCACACCCTGCTTGCGCCCGATCGGGCCGCCGAAGGTCTGGCGCTCGCCGGCGTAGGCCACGCTCATGTCGAGGCAGGCCTGGATGCAGCCGACCGAGAGCGCCGAGATGGCCACCCGGCCGTCGTCGAGGGTGGCCAGGAACTGCGCGTAGCCGCGTCCCTGCTGACCCAGCAGGTTCTCGGCCGGCACCCGGCAGGACTCGAAGCTGAGCGGGTGCGTGTCGGAGGCGTGCCAGCCGAGCTTGTCGTAGGCCTTCTCCGCGGTGAAGCCGGGGGTGCCGGCCGGCACCATGATCGTGGAGATCTCGGGCCGTCCGTCCTCGCGGGTGCCGGTGCGGGCGGTGACGGTGACCAGGGAGGTGATCTCGGAGCCCGAGTTGGTGATGAACTGCTTGGAGCCGTCGAGGACCCACTCCCCGCCGTCGAGCACCGCCTTGGTGCGCGTGGCCCCGGCGTCGGAACCGGCGCCGGGCTCGGTGAGACCGAAACCAGCGAGCCGCTCACCGGCGACCAGGTCGGGCAGCCACTGCTTCTTCTGCGCCTCGGTGCCGTAGGTCAGCAGCGGGTTGATGCCCAGCCCGACCCCGGCCTGCAGGGTGATCCCCATCGACTGGTCGACACGACCGATCTCCTCGATGGCCACGCACAGGCTGGTGAAGTCGCCGTCCTCGCCCGCCCCACCGAACTCCTCGGGAGCGGTGAGGCCGAAGAGGCCCAGGGACCCCATCTTGCGCACCACGTCGACCGGGAAGTGGTGGTCGCGGTCCCACTGCGCCGCGTGCGGCGCGATCTCGGCGGCGGCGAACTCGCGCACGCTGGCGCGGAACTCCTCGTGCTCGCGGGACAGCTCGAAACCGGTGCTCGTCATGGCGGCCATGCTACCCACGTGGTTAACGTTTGTTAACCCGTGAAGAGGTTGGCCGCTCGCCGGACCGTCTCGGCCAGCCCGTAGACCAGCGGGACGGTCACCAGGGTCCAGGCCACGGCGATCCGTCCGGTGTAGCTGGTGTCCTTGCCGGAGTCCTCGGTGCTCACGCGTTGCTCCTCTCCACGTCGTCGGCCTCGGCGTCCTCGGGCTCGGCGTCCTCGGGCTCGTGGTACTTCTCCTCGACCGGGCGGATCGCCAGGTTGGCCAGCAGCCCGACCACCAGCACACCGACCATGGTCAGCAGCGCCGGCCGGTAGTCGCCGGCCACCAGGTTGCCCGGTTCACCCTGGGCGTCCAGGAAAGCGTTGATGATCAGCGGCCCGGCCACGCCGGCCGCCGACCAGGCGGTCAGCAGCCGACCGTGGATGGCGCCGACCTCGAAGGTGCCGAACAGGTCGCGCAGGTAGGCGGGCGCGGTGGCGAAACCACCGCCGTAGAAGCTGATGATGACGGCGGCCAGCGCCACGAACAGCACGACCGACATCGAGCCCCCGAGCGCCAGCGCGAGGTAGAGCGCGATCCCGCCACCGAGGTAGATCGAGTAGATCGGCTTGCGGCCCAGCTTGTCGGAGGTCGAGGACCACACGAAGCGACCGGCCATGTTGGCGATCGACAGCACGCCGACGAAACCGGCTGCGGCCGCGGCGCTGATCGCCGAGGACCCACCGTCGCGGAAGAAGTCCTGGATCATCGGCGAGGCCTGCTCGAGGATGCCGATGCCGGCCGTGACGTTGCAGAACAGCACCGTCCACAGCAACCAGAACTGGGGGGAGCGGACCGCGTTGTTGGCCGAGACGCTGGCGTCGGTGACCATCTTCTTGTCCTTCGACTCCGAGGGGTCGTAGCCCTCCGGGACCCAGTCGTCGGCGGGCACGCGGACGATGAGGGCGCCGAAGAGCATGAAGACCAGGTAGACCACACCCAGGGTCACGAACAGCATCGCCACGGCGTTGCCGCTGGCCACCGAGCCGGAGTCGGAGGTGGCGTAGTCGGAGTCGTAGAGGGACATCAGGCGACCGCTGAGCGGGCTGGCGACGAGCGCACCGCCACCGAAGCCCATGATCGCCATCCCGGTGGCCAGCCCGGGGCGGTCGGGGAACCACTTGATCAGGGTGGAGACCGGGGAGATGTAGCCGATGCCCAGGCCGATGCCTCCCAGCACGCCGTACCCCAGGTAGACCACCCAGAGCTGGTCGGTGGCGATGCCCAGCGCCGCCACCATGAACCCGGAGGACCAGAACGTCGCGGCGACGACCATCGCGGCGCGCGGGCCGTTGCGGTCCACCCAGGTGCCGAACAGCGCGGCCGAGAGGCCGAGCATCACGATGGCCAGCGAGAAGACGAAGCCGACCCGCGTCAGCGTGGTGTCGAAGTGCTGGACCAGCGCGCTCTTGTAGACGCTGGTGGCGTAGACCTGCCCGATGGACAGGTGCACCGCCAGCGCGGCGGGCGGGATCAACCATCGGGAGTAGCCGGGACGGGCGACGATGCGCTCGCGGGAGAGGACGTCCAGCATGGGTGGCCTCCGAGATCGGGGGGACGGGCACCGCATGCCTACCCATCGCACGGTGCCGGGCATCACACCCCTGGGGCTGAGTCCACGACGCGAGGCACCGGCCACCGCGGTCCCGGCTACCCCTAGACTCCGGGACACCGTGCCGTCGTGAGTCAGGAGCCAGGGTGTCGCAAGTCAAGCCGTTGCAGAAGGTCCTCATCGCCAACCGTGGCGAGATCGCGGTCCGGGTCATCCGGGCCTGCAAGGACGCCGGCATCGGCAGCGTCGCCGTGTACGCCGAGCCCGACCGCGACGCCATCTTCGTGCGGATGGCCGACGAGGCGCACTCGCTGGGCGGCGCGACGCCGGCCGACTCCTACCTCGACATCGCCAAGATCATCGCGGTGGCCCAGAAGGCGGGTGCCGACTCGGTGCACCCCGGCTACGGGTTCCTGGCCGAGAACGCCGACTTCGCCCAGGCCGTCATGGACGCCGGGCTGACCTGGATCGGCCCGCCGCCCGCGGCCATCGAGGCGCTGGGCGACAAGGCCAAGGCCAAGCACATCGCCGACAAGGCCCAGGCACCGCTGGCGCCGGGCACCAAGGACCCGGTCGCCGACGCCGACGAGGTCGTGGCGTTCGCGAAGGAGGCCGGGCTGCCGGTGGCCATCAAGGCCGTCTTCGGCGGCGGCGGTCGCGGGCTGAAGGTGGCGCGCACCCTCGAGGAGATCCCCGACGCCTTCGAGTCCGCGGTCCGCGAGGCGGTCAGCGCCTTCGGCCGCGGCGAGTGCCTGGTCGAGAAGTTCCTCGACAAGCCCCGCCACGTCGAGACCCAGTGCCTGGCCGACCAGCACGGCAACGTCGTGGTGGTCTCCACCCGCGACTGCTCGCTGCAGCGTCGCAACCAGAAGCTGGTCGAGGAGGCGCCCGCGCCGTTCCTGAGCGACGCCCAGCTCACCGAGCTCTACGAGTCCTCCAAGCGGATCCTGCGCGAGGCCGGCTACTACGGCGCCGGCACCTGCGAGTTCCTGGTCGCCCAGGACGGCACCATCTCCTTCCTCGAGGTCAACACCCGCCTCCAGGTCGAGCACTGCGTCTCCGAGGAGGTCACCGGCATCGACCTGGTGCGCGAGATGTTCCGCATCGCCGCCGGCGAGGAGCTCGGCTACGACGACCCCGAGATCCGCGGCCACTCCATCGAGTTCCGCATCAACGCCGAGGACGGCGGGCGCAACTTCATGCCCGCGCCCGGCACCCTGTCGGCCTGGTCCCCGCCGCAGGGCCCCGGTGTCCGCGTCGACGGCGGCTACGAGAACGGCCAGACCGTCCCCGGCTCGTTCGACTCCCTGATCGCCAAGCTGATCGTCACGGGCCGCGACCGCACCCAGGCCATCGAGCGCTCGCGCCGCGCGCTCGACGAGTTCGTGGTCGACGGCATGCCCACCGTCATCCCCTTCCACCGCACCGTGCTCGACGACCCGGCGTACGTCGGCGCCTCGAACCCGAGCGGCGAGGGCTCCTTCGACGTCTACACGCAGTGGATCGAGACCGAGTTCGACAACCAGCTCGAGCCCTACTCCGGCGACTCGGCCGAGGCCGAGGAGCCCGAGGAGCGCCAGAGCGTCGTCGTCGAGGTCGGCGGGAAGCGCCTCGAGGTCGTCGTGCCCGCGGGCATCGGCGGTCTCGGCGGGGGCGCCGGCAGCGGCGCGGCCAAGAAGCCCAAGCGGGCCAAGGGCAAGAAGGCCGGCGCGGCCGCCAGCGGCGACTCCGTGACCAGCCCGATGCAGGGCACCGTGGTCAAGGTCGTCGTCGAGGAGGGCCAGGAGGTCGCCGAGGGCGAGACCGTGGTCGTCATCGAGGCGATGAAGATGGAGCAGCCCCTCAAGGCGCACAAGGCGGGCACGGTGACCGGGCTGAAGGCCGAGGTCGGCGTGACCGTCACCAACGGCGAGGTCATCTGCGAGCTGAAGGACTGATCGCCACGACCGGCCTGCGCCCTCCGCTGCACCGGGTGCACCCGCGGGCCCGCACGATGTGGGTCACCACCGCGACGATCGAGGCCGTCGCGCTGGTGGCCCTCGTCGTCGTGCTCGGGCCGGTGCTGGGTCTCTTCGACCTGCGCTGGTGGATGCTGACGCCGCTGGTGCTGCTCGACGCGGCGTACGTCGCCGTGGTGCCGGCGTGGCGCTACCGGGTGCACCGCTGGGAGGTCACCGAGACGGCCGTCTACACCCAGACCGGGTGGTGGTCGCGGGAGCGCCGGGTGGCCCCGATGTCGCGGATCCAGACGGTCGACTGGAACCAGGGCCCCGTGGAGCGCCTCTTCGGGCTGGCGAACGTCACCGTCACCACGGCCTCGGCCGCCGGTGCCCTCTCCGTCGCGGGCCTCGACCGGCGCACCGCCGAGCAGCTGGTCGCCGAGCTGACCGAGAAGGCCGACGCGGTCGCCGGGGACGCCACGTGAGCGAGGACTGGCAGCGCCTGGACCGGCGGATGCTGCTGGTCCACCCGGTGCGCGAGGTGCTGCGCTTCATGCCGGTCCTGATCGGCGTGGCGGTCTTCGGCTCCACCTCCGGCGGCAGCCTCGGCGTGCGCTGGGAGCTGCTGGGCGTCGCTGGTGCCGGTGGCGCTGGGCGTGCTGCGCTACCTGACGACCGCCTACCGGATCCACGACGGCCGCGTGGAGCTGCGCCGCGGGCTGCTGCAGCGCCACCTGTTGGCGGCCCGCCTCGACCGGGTCCGCACCGTCGACACCTCGGCCTCGCTGATCCAGCGCGTGCTCGACCTGGCCACGGTGCGCATCGGCACCGGTGCCAGCGAGCAGGACCTCGACCTCGACGGGCTGCGCGCCGGCCCCGCCCGCGAGCTGCGCGCCCAGCTGCTGCGCGAGAGCGCGGCCGCGCCCACCGACGAGACCCTCGAGCCCGAGCCCGAGGCCGCGCCGGCACGTCCGGTGCTGCGGCTCGACCCGACCTGGAGCCGCTACGCGCCCCTGACCAGCACCGGCCTGGCGATCGCCGGGGCGCTGCTCGCGGCGCTGAGCCAGCTGCGCCTGCGCATCGACGCCGACGACCTCGCGGTGGCCGGCGTCGCGGTGGTGGTCGCGGCGCTGCTGGCGCTGGCGGTCGTGGTCTCGGTGCTGGCGGTCGGCGGCTACCTGGTGGCCAACTGGGGGCTGACCCTGACCCACGAGCACGGCAGCTGGCACCTGCGCCGTGGACTGACCACCACCCGCGAGACCAGCGTCGACGACGTGCGTCTGGCCGGGGTCTCCATCGCCCAGCCGCTCAACCTGCGCCTGGCCGGCGCCGCCCGGCTCTCCAGCATCGTCACGGGCCTGCAGGGCGAGGGCCAGTCGCAGATGGAGCTGGTCCCCCCGGCCCCGCGCGCCGTCGTCGTCGGGGTGGCCGGCGAGGTGCTGGGCGACCACGCTCCGGCCGCCGCGTCCCTGCGACCCCACGGCCCCGCCGCCGTACGCCGCCGCTGGGTGCGGGCCCTGACGCCCGCGCTGGCCGTCGCCGTGGCCGCGGTGGTGGTGGTCGCGCAGACCGGGGTCGGCGCGTGGCTGCTGGGTGTCGCGGTGCTGGCACCGGCCGCCGGCGCGCTGCTGGCGCTGGACCGCTCCCGCACGCTGGGCCACGCCCTGCTCGACGCTCGCCTGGTCGCACAGAGCGGCAGCCTGACCTGCCGCCGCGACGTGCTCGGCGTCGAGCACGTGATCGGCTGGAACCTGCAGGACTCGTGGTTCCAGCGCCGGGCCGGGCTGACCACGCTGGTGGCCACCACGGCCGGCGGCCGGCAACGGGTCGAGGTGCCCGACGTGCCGGAGCGCGAGGCGGTCGAGCTCGCCGCCGCGGCCACGCCCGACCTGCTGGCCCAGTTCCGCGCCTGAGACACCTCCGGCGCCCGGGCGCGGGTCTCGATAGGTTGCGGGGCATGTTCTCCAAGGTGCTGGTGGCCAATCGGGGCGAGATCGCGGTGCGCGCGTTCCGCGCCGCCTACGAGCTCGGGGCGCGCACGGTCGCCGTCTTCCCCCACGAGGACCGCTGGTCCGAGCACCGGCTCAAGGCCGACGAGGCCTACGAGATCGGCGAGCGCGGCCACCCGGTGCGCGCCTACCTCGACCCGCAGGCGATCGTCGACGTCGCCGTGCGCGCCGGCGCCGACGCGGTCTACCCCGGCTACGGGTTCCTCTCCGAGAACCCCGGCCTCGCCGAGGCCTGCGCCGCGGCCGGCATCACCTTCGTGGGTCCCACCAGCGAGGTCCTCGAGCTGACCGGCAACAAGGCCCGGGCGATCGCCGCCGCAAAGGCAGCCGGGGTGCCGACCCTGGCCTCGGTCGAGCCGTCCACCGACGTCGACGCCCTCGTGGCCGCCGCCGAGGAGCTGCCCTACCCGCTGTTCGTCAAGGCCGTGGCGGGCGGCGGCGGGCGCGGCATGCGCCGCGTCGACGACCCGGCGAAGCTGCGCGAGGCCGTCGAGACCTGCATGCGCGAGGGCGAGGCCGCGTTCGGCGACCCCACGGTCTTCATCGAGCAGGCGGTCGTGGAGCCGCGCCACATCGAGGTGCAGGTCCTCGCCGACGGCGCCGGCGACGTGGTGCACCTCTTCGAGCGCGACTGCTCGGTGCAGCGCCGCCACCAGAAGGTCATCGAGATCGCCCCGGCGCCCAACCTCGACCCCGACCTGCGGGAGCGGATGTGCGCCGACGCGGTGCGCTTCGCCCGCGAGATCGGCTACCGCAACGCCGGCACCGTGGAGTTCCTCCTGGACCCCGCAGGCCACTACGTCTTCATCGAGATGAACCCGCGCATCCAGGTCGAGCACACGGTGACCGAGGAGGTCACCGACGTCGACCTGGTGCAGGCCCAGCTGCGCATCGCCTCGGGCGAGAGCCTGGCCGACCTGGGGCTCTCCCAGGACACGCTGGTGCTGCGCGGCGCGGCCCTGCAGTGCCGGATCACGACCGAGGACCCGGCCAACGGCTTCCGCCCCGACACCGGCCAGATCACCACCTACCGCTCCCCCGGCGGCGGCGGGGTGCGCCTCGACGGCGGCACCGTCTACACCGGCGCCGAGGTCTCGGCCCACTTCGACTCGATGCTGGCCAAGCTCACCTGCCGCGGCCGCACCTTCGACAAGGCCGTCGAGAAGGCCCGTCGCGCCGTGGCCGAGTTCCGCATCCGCGGCGTGGCCACCAACATCCCGTTCCTGCAGGCCGTGCTCGACGACCCCGACTTCGCCGCCGGCCGGGTCACCACCTCCTTCATCGAGACCCACCCCGAGCTGCTGTCGGCGCGCGGCTCGGGCGACCGCGGCACCAAGCTGCTGACCTACCTCGCCGAGGTGACCGTCAACCAGCCGCACGGCCCCGCCCCGGTCAGCCTCGACCCGGCCCTCAAGCTGCCACCGACCGACCTCGCGGTGCCGGCGCCCGACGGCAGTCGCCAGGCCCTGCTGCGCCTGGGCCCCGAGGGCTTCGCGCGACAGCTGCGCGAGCAGCGCGAGGTGGCCGTCACCGACACCACCTTCCGCGACGCCCACCAGTCGCTGCTGGCCACCCGGGTGCGCACCCGTGACCTGCTCACCGTCGCGCCGCACGTCGCCCGCACCACCCCCGAGCTGTGGTCCCTGGAGTGCTGGGGCGGGGCGACGTACGACGTGGCGCTGCGCTTCCTCTCCGAGGACCCCTGGGAGCGGCTGGCCCAGCTGCGCCAGGCCGTGCCCAACGTGTGCCTGCAGATGCTGCTGCGCGGGCGCAACACCGTCGGCTACACGCCCTACCCGACCACCGTCACCGACGCGTTCGTCGCCGAGGCGGCCGCCACCGGGCTCGACGTCTTCCGCATCTTCGACGCCCTCAACGACGTCGAGCAGATGCGTCCGGCGATCGAGGCGGTGCGGGCCACCGGCACGGCCGTGGCCGAGGTGGCGCTGTGCTACACCGGCGACCTCTCCGATCCCGGCGAGCAGCTCTACACCCTCGACTACTACCTGCGCCTGGCCGAGCGGATCGTCGACGCGGGCGCCCACGTGCTGGCGATCAAGGACATGGCCGGCCTGCTGCGGGCCCCAGCGGCGCGCACCCTGGTCACCGCCCTGCGCGAGCGCTTCGACCTGCCGGTGCACCTGCACACCCACGACACCACCGGCGGCCAGCTGGCCACCCTGACCGCCGCGATCGACGCGGGCGTCGACGCCGTCGACGCGGCCACCGCGTCGATGGCCGGCACCACCTCGCAGCCCTCGCTGGCGGCGCTGGTCGCGGCCACCGACCACTCCGATCGCCCCACCGGCCTCTCCCTGGCCGCGATCAACGCCCTGGAGCCCTACTGGGAGGCCACCCGCCGCGTCTACGCGCCCTTCGAGTCGGGGCTCAGCGCCCCGACCGGGCGGGTCTACCGCCACGAGATCCCCGGCGGCCAGCTCTCCAACCTGCGCCAGCAGGCGATCGCGCTGGGCCTGGGCGAGAAGTTCGAGCAGGTCGAGGACATGTACGCCGCCGCCAACGACATCCTCGGCAACGTGCCGAAGGTGACGCCCTCGTCGAAGGTGATCGGCGACCTGGCGCTGTCGCTGGTCGGCCTGGGCGCCGACCCCGCCGAGTTCGCGGCCGACCCCGGCTCCTACGACATCCCCGACTCGGTGATCGGCTTCCTCAACGGCGAGCTCGGCGACCCGCCGGGCGGCTGGCCCGAGCCGTTCCGCACCCGCGCGCTCGAGGGCCGGTCGTGGACGCCGCCGGCCGAGGAGCTGGCTGCCGAGGACGCCGAGCGGCTGGCGGGCTCCTCCGCGCAGCGTCGCCGCGCGCTCAACGAGCTGCTCTTCCCCGGGCCGACGACGAGCTACCTGGAGTCCTGCGAGACCTACGGCGACGTGTCGGTGCTCTCGACCATGGACTACCTCTACGGCCTGCGCCAGGGCGAGGAGCACGAGGTCGAGCTCGACGAGGGCAAGACCCTGCTGCTCGGCGTGCAGTCGATCAGCGAGCCCGACGAGCGCGGCTACCGCACCGTGATGGCGCTGCTCAACGGCCAGATGCGCCCGGTGAGCGTGCGCGACACCTCGGTCGCCTCCGAGGTCGCGGCCGCCGAGAAGGCCGACCCGGGCGTGCCCGGCCAGGTCGCGGCGCCGTTCCAGGGAGTCGTCACGGTCGTGGTCGAGGCGGGCCAGCAGGTGGCCGCCGGCGAGACGCTGGCCACGATCGAGGCGATGAAGATGGAGGCCGCGATCACCGCGCCGGTCGCCGGCACGGTCGAGCGGGTGGCGCTGGGCGGCACCCAGGCCGTCGAGGGCGGCGACCTGGTGGTCGTGCTGTCCTGACGAGCGCTCAGCGGGGCGTGCGGATCACGTCCAAGCCGGTGAAGCCCTCGGGCCCGCCGGTGTAGGAGTGCGGCACGTCGGCGGCCCAGGCGTGGTGCTCGCCCGGACCCAGCTCGACGACGGCCCCGTCGACGTCGAGGCCGCAGCGCCCGGTGAGCACCACCAGCTGCTCGTGGGCGCCGCGCGCGTGCGCCGGTGAGCGCCGGGTGCGGCCCGGCGCGACCTGCACCAGGTAGACCTCGCTGGTGGTGCCGTCCTCGGTCGCGACGTGCAGCCGCCGGGCGGTGAGCGCCTCGTCGGCCGCGGTCGCGCCGTCGTGGTCCTCCAGCAGGGCCGCGAGGGGTACGCCGAGCGGGCCGGCGACGGCGTACAGCGTCTCGAGCGTGGGGTTGCGCCGACCGCCCTCGAGCTCGGAGAGGGTGCCCTTGCCGACGCCGGCCGCGGCGGCCAGGGCGCTGAGGGAGAGACCGCGCTCGGTGCGCAGCAGGCGGATGCGGGCGCCGGCCGAGGCACCGGCATCGTAGGATCGTTCCACAAACAGAACGATACTCCGGAAGGCGCCGCATGACCCAGGACCACTCCCCCGTCGTGGCCGGCGTGGTCGCGGCCGTCGTCGGCTTCAGCAGCTCGTTCGTGGTCGTGCTCGCCGGCCTGGTCGCGGTGGGCGCGACGCCGGCCCAGGCGGCGTCGGGCCTGCTGGCGCTGTGCGTGGCGCAGGGGCTGGGCATGGCGTGGCTGGCGGTGCGGCACCGCACACCGCTCTCGCTCGCCTGGTCGACGCCCGGGGCGGCGCTGCTGGTCTCCACGGGCGCCGTCGCCGGTGGCTGGTCGGCGGCGGTGGGGGCGTTCCTGGCCACCGCGGCGCTGATCGCGCTGACCGGCCTGGTGCCCGCGCTGGGCGACCTGGTGGCGCGAATCCCGCCGAGCCTGGCCCGCGCGATGCTGGCCGGGGTGCTGCTGCCGATCTGCCTCGAGCCGGTGCTGGGCGTGGCCGCGGCGCCGCTGCTGGTCGGCCCGGTGGTGCTGGCGTGGCTGGTCGGACAGCGACTCTTCCCGCGGTGGGCGGTGCCCGCCTCGTTGGTCGTGGCGCTGGTGGTGGTGCTCGTCGAGACCGCCGGCGAGGTCGGCCTCGGCGACGCCGCTCCCGCGCTGGCGTGGACCACGCCGACGTGGAGCGTGCCCGCGCTGGTCGGCATCGCGCTGCCGCTCTACGTGGTGACGATGGCCTCGCAGAACGTGCCGGGCGTGGCGGTGATGGCCGGCAACGGCTACCCGGTGCCGTGGCGCGAGACGATGGTGGTGACCGGCCTCGGCACCGCCCTGGCCGCGCCGTTGGGCGGGCACGCGGTCAACCTCGCCGCGATCACCGCTGCGATGGTGGCCGGCCCCGAGGGCGGTCCCGACCGGTCGCAGCGCTGGCGCGGCGCGATCGCGGCCGCCGTCACCTACCTGGTGCTGGCCGCCGCGGCGGCGGGCCTGACCGCGCTCGTCACCGCGGCGCCCGACGGGGTGGTGCAGGCTGCTGCCGGGCTGGCCCTGCTGGGCACCCTGGCCGCGTCCCTGGCCGACGCCCTGGCCGACCCGGCCGAGCGGGTGGCGGCGGTGAGCTGCCTGGTGGTGGCCGCCAGCGGCGTCACGGTGCTGGGCGTCGGCGCGGCGTTCTGGGCGCTGGTGGTCGGGCTGGTCGTGCGCGCGGTCGTGCCCCGGGCCGCGCTCAGCGCGAGCGCACCCGGAACGTCACCCACGGCGACTTCAGGCCCAGCCCGAAGCGCAGGGCGTCACCGCTCACCGTGACCCTGCCGCGGGTGCCCGCCAGGCGCACCGAGCGCACCCGTCCGCCCCACTGGCCGTTGCCGTCGCGGTCGAGGACCTTGATCGAGCGCAGGTCGCCGACGGCGGGGAACGCGCTCTCGAGGCGCGCGTCGGTGAGGGTCACCGACCAGTCGTGGTGCGGGTTGCCGGCCCAGTCGTCGTACGGGTCGGACCGGGCCCGCAGGTAGGGCCGCGAGCCGGCGGAGGTCCAGCCACCGCTGCTGGAGGAGAACTGGGTGAAGGCGGCCTGGCCGTCGGCGAGCCGCACCTGCTTGGCGGTGGCGCGCACGGCGGCGTCGGAGCCCGGCTGCTCGGCGCGGACCCCGCCGTAGACCTGGCAGGAGGAGGTGTCGCAGAGCTGGTGGTGCGCCGCGCGCGGGGTACGTCGCTCGAAGACGGCGTAGCTGCGGGCGGCGACCGCCTGGGCGCGCACGGCGGCCGGGCTCCACGACGCGGGGATCTCGAGCGGCACGACGCCGCGCAGGTAGTCGTCGAGGCGCAGCTTGTTGACGGTGTCGCGAGCCCGGGAGCCGGCGCTGGGGGGCAGCGCGCGCAGCCGGCCGCGGTAGGCGCGGTCGCCGGACGGGGTGACGAGGGTGACCGGCGCGTTGCCGGCGCTGAGCTCTCCGTTGCCCTTCAGGTCGCGCCACCGGGTCCAGGAGCCCTTGCCGCCGGCGGAGGTGCGCCACGAGACGCGGGTGCGGTCACGGTGGTCCTGCCGCACCCGCCACAGCGCCGGGGTCCGGCCGTCGATCTTCTTCGGCAGCCGGGTGGTGGCGCCGGTGCGGAGGTCGCGCACCCGCAGCCCGTCGCGGCTGCGGACCACGAGGTCGTCGGTGGTGTCGGCCGAGATCAGCACGCTGACCCGTCCGCCACGCTTCCCCGCGGTGGTGCCCGGGTAGTAGAAGTCGAGGATCTGCGCGGCGCTGAGCCCGCGGCGGGCGGCGCCCTCGGCGCCGTGCTGCGACATGCCGTGACCGTGCCCGAAGCCGTGCCCGCGCACCGTGATGCTCGCCTTCGAGGGCACCTTCCAGGAGTCCGACGCGGCCACCGCGGAGGGCGCGCCGACCGACACCAGGGCGAGGGCGAGCGCAGGCAGCAGCGCTGCCCGCAGGCAGAGCGGCGCAGGGCGCATGGAGGACTCCCGGAGACACCGACGAGGGGGGAAGGATGTGGCTGGAGTGACCACACCGGCCCCCATCGCACCACGGGTCACAGGGGTGCGCAATCGACCAGAGGGAACTACAGATCTGTAGTTCGGCAGCGATGGCCTACGCTCCAGCCGTGACCGCCACCCTCGTCGCCAAGGACCTGTCCGGCGGCCACGGCCACCGGGTGCTCTTCGAGGGGCTCGACCTGAGCGTCGCCCCTGGTGACGTGGTCGGGGTGGTCGGCGCCAACGGTGCCGGCAAGTCCACGCTGCTGCGGCTGCTGGCCGGCGCCACGGCCCCGCTCGCCGGCAGCGTCGCCTGCGCACCGCGCGACGCCTTCGTGGGCTGGTTGCCGCAGGAGCACGAGCGGGTGCCGGGCGAGACGGTGGCGCAGTACGTCGCCCGGCGTACGGGCGCGGCCGAGGCCACCGCCGAGATGGAGCGCACGGCCGGCGCGCTCGGCTCGGGCGAGCCCGGCGCCGACGACGCGTACGCCACGGCGTTCGACCGCTGGTTGGGCAGCGGCGCCCCCGACCTGGAGGACCGCCTCGGCCCGGTGCTGGCCGACCTCGGTCTCCACGTCGACACCGCCACCCCGATGACCGCGCTGTCGGGCGGCCAGGCGGCGCGCGCGGCGCTGGCGGCGCTGCTGCTGAGCCGCTTCGACGTCGTGCTGCTCGACGAGCCGACCAACGACCTCGACCTCGACGGGCTGGCCCGGCTCGAGGCATTCGTGCAGGGGTTACGGGGCGGGGCGGTGCTGGTCTCGCACGATCGCGAGTTCCTGGCCCGGTGCGTGACCCGGGTGGTCGAGCTCGACCTTGCCCAGGGCCAGGTCAGCGTCTACGACGGCGGCTACGAAGCGTTCCTCGAGGAGCGCGAGGTGGCGCGGCGACACGCGCGCGAGGCCTACGAGCAGTACGCCGGCACCCGCGCCGACCTGGTGGCGCGGGCTCGCACCCAGCGCGAGTGGAGCTCGCAGGGCGTGCGCAACGCGATGAAGAAGAGCCCCGACAACGACAAGATCCGACGCAAGGCGGCCACGGAGTCCTCGGAGAAGCAGGCGCAGAAGGTGCGGCAGATGGAGTCGCGCATCGCGCGGCTCGAGGAGGTCGAGGAGCCGCGCAAGGAGTGGCGCCTGCAGTTCGACATCGCGGCGGCGCCGCGCTCGAGCGCGGTGGTCGCGACGCTCAACGAGGCGACGCGTCGCCTGGGCGACTTCACGTTCGGGCCGGTGTCGCTGCAGGTCGAGGCGGGCGACCGGATCGGCGTGACCGGGCCCAACGGCGCCGGCAAGACCACACTGCTGGGGCTGCTGCTGGGCTGGTCCGAGCCCGACAGCGGCTCGGCGTCGCTGGGGGCGTCGGTGGCCGTGGGTGTCATCGACCAGGCCCGCACCGGCCTCGACCACGACCTGGCGCTGGGCGAGGCGTTCGAGCGGGCGGTGCCCGAGATGACCCAGGCCGAGGTGCGCACGCTGCTGGCGAAGTTCGGCCTCAAGGCCGACCAGGTGGGTGCCGTGGTCGGCCGCCTCTCCCCCGGCGAGCGCACCCGCGCGGCGATGGCGCTGCTGCAGGCGCGCGGGGTCAACCTGCTGGTGCTCGACGAGCCGACCAACCACCTCGACCTGCCGGCGATCGAGCAGCTCGAGCAGGCGCTGGCGTCGTACGACGGCGCGCTGCTGCTGGTCTCGCACGACCGGCGGCTGCTGGCCGGGGTGCGCCTCGACCAGCGCTGGCACGTCGAGGGCGGCCGGGTCACGGTCGGCGTCGTCTAGGCGCTGGCGCCTAGGGCTGGCGCCGGAACCAGTCGGAGCGCAGCCCGAACCAGCTGCGGAACTGGTCGCCGGTGAGGCTGCGGGTGGCGCCGGTGAAGCGCACCTCGACGCGCACGGCCCGCCCGCCCCAGGCACCGTTGCCGTCGCGGGCGACGACCCCGAGGGAGACGAAGCTGCCGGAGCCGGGCCAGGCCCTCTCCAGGGCGGCGGGCGTCAGGGTCTTGCTCCACTGCGAGTAGGGGTTGCCGGGGGCGGCGTCCCAGGGGTCCTCGACGGCGCGGAGGTAGTCGAAGGAGCCGGCCCGGGTCCAGCCACCGTTGCTGGCGGAGAACTGGGTGAAGGCAGGGGCGCCGTCGGCGGTGACGACGACGCCGGCGGTGGCGGCCACGGCGGCGTCGGAGCCGGGGTGCTCGGCGTCGACGCCGCGGTAGACCTGGCACGCGGAGGTGTCGCAGAGCTCGTAGTGGCGGGCGGCGGGCGCGTGGTCGCGCTCGTACGCCGCGTAGGTGCGGGCGGCGACGGCCTGGGCGCGCACGGCCTCGGCCGGCCAGAGGGCCGGGACCTCGCCGGGCACGACGCCGCGAAGGTAGTCCTCGAAGGCCACGACGTTGACGGTGTCGCGGGCGCGGCCGGCGCCGGTGGAGGCCGAGCGCAGCGCGCCGCGGTAGGCGGCGCGGGCGCCGCCGGGCAGCAGGAGGGTGAGCGGCTCCTTGGCGAGCAGCTCGGCGTCGCCGGCGAGGGTGCGCAGGCGGCTCCAGCCGCCCCTGGCCCTGGCCTCGACGTTGCTGCGTCCGCCCGTGGCCGAGGTGATCCGCCAGGCGCGGGCGTCGGGGGCGAGGCGGGCGAGCCAGCGGCTGCGGCCGGTGTCGACGCTGCGCACCCGCAGGCCGCGGGCGGGCAGGACCCTGACGTCGGTGGTCGTGTCGGCGCTGATCAGCACCTCGACGTCGCCCTCGACGGTGCCGCGCTGGGTGCCCGGGTAGTAGAAGTCGAGGATCTCCTGGTGGGTGCGGCCCTGCTCGGCCGCGGCCTTGGCGCCGTACTGCGAGAGGCCCTTGCCGTGGCCGAAGCCGCGGCCCTCGAGCACCACGTCGGCGGCGCGGTCGGCGGCGCGGTCGTCGCGCTCGGGCGTTGCGAAGGCGGCGGCGGTGGGCGTGGCGGCCAGGAGCGCGGCCAGCGGGAGCGCGAGCAGCGCGGTGCGACGGGGCATGGGGGGCCTTCTCGAGACGGGGGTGTGCACCGTACGACGCGCGGCTGCGCCGGTTGGTTGTTTTGGGAGATCCCGAGGCGCAGGCTGGAGCATGGTCACCTCGTCTGTCGAGATCGTCACCCTGGAACCCCAGCCCGCGCTCGCCGTGCACGGCGACGTCGCGCCGCCCGACCTGACGGGTCTCTTCGGGCGGGCCTTCTCGACGGTGCCGGCCGCGGCCGCGGCCGCGGGGGTCGAGGTGGTCGGTCCACCGTTCGGGCTGTACCCGTCGATGCCGGGCGAGACGGTGGAGGTGGAGGCGGGCTTCCCGGTCTCGGCGACGACGGGCGCGACGGGCGGCACGGGAGAGGCCGAGGGGGTGCACGACCTGCTGCTGCCGGGCGGCGAGGTGGCGCAGGCGCTGCACACGGGTCCCTACGACAAGGTCGGCGAGACGTACGCCGCTCTGGAGTCGTGGATGAGCGAGCAGGGAATGGTGCCGGCGGGGCCGCCGTGGGAGTCCTACCTGAGCGACCCGGAGGCCGAACCCGACCCGCAGCAGTGGCGCACGCTGGTCTGCTGGCCGGTCACCCGGGGTGCATGAGACCGGGGCGTCCAGGGTAAAGAGGAAGCATGAGGACACCGTGGGGAGCCCGTCGGGAGCGTCATGAGCAGGAGCTGCTGGCCGCGGAGGAGTTCCGCTCGGCCAGGCGGTTGGCACGCGAGGACGTGACGGTGCTCGGGGAGCAGGTCGCCGAGCTCGACGTCGACGTCGAGGGCTCGCGCGGCCACGAGGTGCGCGACTTCCACCAGGAGGCGCTCGATGCGTACGCCGCGGCCGCGGCGGCGCTGGAGGAGGCGTCGACGGCGCAGGAGGTCGGCGCCGTCGAGGAGCTGTTGAACCGGGGCCGCTACGCCCGGGCGGCGGTGCTGGCGCTGCGGGCCGACGAGCCGTTGCCGGAGCGTCGCGGCCCGTGCTTCTTCAACCCTCAGCACGGCCCGGCGGTGACGACGGTGTCGTGGACTCCCCCGCACGGCACCGAGCGCGAGGTGGAGGTCTGCCGCAACGACGCGGTGCGCCTCGACGACGGCGAGGCACCGGATGTGCGTCAGGTGCGGGTGGGCGACCGCTACGTGCCCTGGTACGCCGCCGACGACGCGGCGATGCACTCGTGGAGCTCGGTGGCGAACGCGTCGACCTCGGGGTGGTTGAGCAGCGTCGCGAAGGCCGAGGCGGGCACGCGCGCCGGCATCTCTCAGTCGGGCATGACCGGGGGCCGGCTGTAGGGCTGGCTCAGGCGGCTTGGTCGAGGCGGCGGGTGCCGGTGTGGTCGACGAGGTAGAAGCCGCCGTGGTGGTCGCGCCACAGGAAGATGCCTGGGAAGGGTTGCTTGACCCGTAGGTGTCCGAAGGTCTTGATGCGGTGGTGGGTGGTGGTCATCGGTCCGTAGTTCCCGACCTCGCTCGATCCACCGGCCTGCCCGGGTGCCCAGGGGTCGGTGTGGTCGACCTGCATCCGGTTGCTGGTGCAGGAGGAGTAGGGGAAGACGTCGGCCGGCGAGATCAGTCGCACGGCCCGTCTATGTCGGGCCGGGATCTCGTAGGCATCGACCGGCACCTGACCGAGTGGGTCGAAGACGGGCCGGATGGTGAACCTGGCGTGCGGGCCCAGGACCTCGCGGACCCAGTCCCGGGTCACCGGGCCGTGGCCCTCCACCCGGGCGATCCCCGGCAGAGCGCCGCTGGTGTCGTCGGTGTCGATGTCGTGGCCGTCGAGGTGGACCACCACCTCGACTCTCGGTGTCAACGAGGTCAGGTCGAGGTTCTCGGGAGCCGTGCCGGGGTTCGCGAGCATCAGCACCGCCAGCACCCGCCGCTCGTCGGCGCACACGACCGTGGTGGCCTCGTCGGGCTGCTCCTCGCCCGCCGGCTGACGCAGGACGTCGGCGGCGTGCGGGTCATCCGGCAGCTGCTCACGCAACCGCTCCGCGAGTGCCCCGACCGCCGCATCGAGCTGGGCGATCACCGGGATCGGGGCGCGGATCAGGAACGAGGCCATCCCGTGCTCGGGCCGGCCGATGATCTTCGCGAACGTCGCCCGCCGGGCGCGCTCCTCCTTCTCCCGCGCCAGCTCGGGTGCTGCGGCGGCGACCTTGCCGACCACGAGCGCCTCGAACCTGGTCCACGGGATCCGGCCATCAGCGGACTCGGCGACCTCGGCGTCGACCCACTCTGCCTCCAGCGCGGTCAGCTCACGGGTCTTGGTGACCACGAACCGGGCGTAGGAGGAACGCACCTCCCCGGCCACCACCCGCGCCCACAGCACCGGGTGGCGGTGGTGCAGGTCCTGGGCGTCCGCGATCAGCGCCGCAGCGGCGTGGGTGGTGCGCCCGATCCGGGCACCGAACTCCGCGGCCGCGAACTCGCTCACCGCAGCGGTGCCCTCCCCGCCGTACTGGCGGGCCTTCTCCCGCCCCGGCAGCACCGCCACCTCCGGGTCCAGCACCCCAGGGCGGGCGGGGTCGTGCAGCACCGCCCACCGGTACGCCGCCCGCAACAACCCCACCTCGCCCCGCTGCGCAGTGCGTCGCGAAACCGGCAGCGGTGTCGAGGACAGCATCCTCCGACATCTCCTCCACCACCGGGTCCTTGACCATGAGACCACTCAAGCACCCACCACCGACAACGCCGCAGCACTCCTCTGACGTCGCCCGTTTCGCATGCGGCGCAACCGGTCGAGCGGTCGATCGCTGAGGGCTGGGACCTCGATCATGCGAGTCTGGACGCCTGCCGTATCGACCGAAGCTCATGGGTGTAGGAAGGCCACGTGGACGTTGGCGACGCACAGGCATACCAGACCGAAGTCGATTGGATGGGCGAGCGGGTCCTGACTCTTCAGGACCTCTGGCCCGAAGATCCTCGAGCGATGATCGTCGGTCTCAATCCCGCGCCAGCTAGCGTCGAGACGGGGCACTACTACCAAGGACGATCGGGGCAGAGACAGCTGTTCCGCTTGGCTGACGCCGGGTTGTTCGAGCGGCCGCAAGCCGACGAGTTCGGTTTCGAAGCTGCGGCGCTCCGCGCTCGGGTGGGATTCACCGACGTCATCAAGCGTCCTACCCGCGGCGAGCGCGATGTAGGCGCTGGCGAGCTCGAATTCGGACGTAGCGCCCTCGTTCGAGACTTGGCGTCCCACCGCGTCACGTTGGTCGTCTGCGTGTTCCGCCATCCCGTCACTGCACTTCTCGGGAGGAGTGGACGCCCTGGCTTTCAGGAGCGAACGACACCATGGGGAGCGCGTGTGTTCCGCATGCCTGGGCCGTTTGCCCCGGCTGCGGACGCCCGGGACGTGATGAAGGAGCTCACGCGAGAGCTGAGCGCCGCGGACTGATCACGAGCGAGGCATTGCGCCGCGTCCGACTCGCCATGCCGCACGGCCATCCCTCGTGGTCCCGCGCAAGACGAGGTCACACCGGGGCTTCTCGTTCCTGCTCTGTGTTGCCCCTCACATCCGGCCTGCGTCGCCACGGCAACGTGCCTTCGAGCTCGACCTCGAGGGAGAAGCTGAGGAACGTCCTCACCAAGACGATGAGGCCGAGTGCCAACGCACTCTCCAGAGTGGGATCGACCGTGATGGTCAGGACGATGTCGGCGATGATGAGCAGCTCCAGCCCCAGGAGGATTGCGCGGCCCACGCTTCGCCGCGCGGTCTCGTACGCATCACGCAAACCACTCCGTCGCGCGACCATCACCGCGTGCGCGAAGGCGCCGAGAGCACCGAGCACGAGGACCGTGACACCACCGATCTCGAAGCCGTGCACCACGAGTTCCATGAGCTCGTCGAAAGTGACATCGATCATTGCTCCACCCTCGCACTTCCACACGTCGTCCGTGTCACCACCGGGACCCGGGCACGCCCCGGCCGACGACCGGCCAGGCTCAGTAGGCCGGATAGGAGGGCGTCGGTGCTGGGGTACTCACGCACGCGGCGCGAAGGCCATGCGGGCCTCACACACCGGACACCTCGCCCACTGCACTGGCCTCTGCAAAGAGCTCAGGGGACCAGGATCACGTGGGTCGTCGCACTCGTCGGAGTCGAAGAGCGCCCTCAGCGCAGCTCCTCGGCTTCCTACCAGCGATGCGTAGCCCCAGAGCAGGCGCGTCACTCCGCCGCGATGCGGACGGACGCTCCTGATCGCTCTCGTGCATGGCCTTGCTCGGGAGTGACACCCTGTCGTGACACCTGGCAAGTGCAGCACCATGGCTCAGGTCGCATACGACAGACAGGGGCGGCTGATGCAACCGGCTATCGATCTGGTGTACCCGTTCGAGGGGCGCTGGCTGACCCGCAACAGTCCTGCCAACCGGGTGCCCAGTCACGGCACTGTGGTGTTGGCTACCTCGTACGCGATTGACTTCGTGCCCGTGGACGGGCGAGGGCGGACAGCACCGTTCAGGCTCGGGTCGCTCTTCGGTTCAGAACCGGCTGAGCGGTTTCCTGGGTTCGGGCGCGGCATCCTCGCGCCTGTCCGAGGTGTCGTGGTCAAGGTCCACGACACGGCCCTCGACCATGAGTCCTACCGGGGGCTGCCGTCCGTGGGCTATGGCCTAACCCAGCGACGCCGGGCGGCGGCAGGTTGGGAGTCGTTGGCAGGCAATCACGTCATGATCGAGATGGGTGACGGCGCGGTGGTCGCGGTGTGTCACCTGCAGCGAGGCAGCGTCGCCGTGCGCGTTGGCCAAGAGGTGCGGGTCGGCGAAGAACTCGGACGGTGCGGCAACTCCGGCAACAGCACCGAACCTCATGTCCACATCCAAGCCATGGACTGCATGGACGTGCGACACGCCTCCGCTGTGCCAGTCACCTTCGGTGGCCACGTACCCCGCAACGGCGCGGTCATCGACGTCGGGTAGAGCGACGCCTTCGTCGAGCCAACCCGGCGCCAACTTTCGCGTCTGTCCGCCGCGAGACGACCAGCCTGTGGTCATTGATGGCGCCTGACAAGCATCGTGGGGCGGCGCCCATCGGACCAGACCGAAACCGCTGCGCCGTCCACAGGCGTGACGGTGCGCCGGCATCCGTGGGCTGCGGTCAGCGTGTGACGTCCTGGATGACCTCGTTGCGACGCAGTAACCACGGCTTGAACGGCGGGTCGTAGCGGGCGAACCGCGGCGCCCCCACAGGTACGTATCCGTCCGCCACAACAGCAGCTACCAGGGTGTTGAGGTTTCGCTGGTACAAGGACTGGCTCCACCGACCCGAATAGCGACGTGCGGCAGCCATCCGCTCGGGTACAGCACGCACCTGGATGTCCGGGTCCACAGGGAGCGGCGCGGTCTCCAGCGTCATGGATGCGGGCAGGACGAACGCGACGACATGGCGTCCTTTCGCCTTCTCGACCTGCACGACAGGGGCCGTCATGGCGATCTCTTCGGTGCGGGCGCGCTGCTGCAACACCGGTGCGGTCATGTTCACCACACGCTGGGACTGGTTGTTTCCGGTGATGTAGCGGAACAGGGCGCCGAAGGCGCGGTTGCCGGCATCTTCGAATGAGCCGTCTATCTCGACCTGGGCGAGGAGGTGGGGTGGGTAGCAACGCACTTCGAAGCCGTCGCGCTGTTCGAGCACCTCGTAGGGCTGCTGCTCCGTCACGCTATCGACGGTACGCCCCTGCCAGATGACCACGGGGGCATCCGGGCTTCGCGTCCCGGACGTATTGCCACGGACCAGAAGCGTCCGGCGCCGACCCCCTCGGTCAGTCCCGAGCCGGGCGGTGACCCCACTCCAAGGCGCTCTCACGGGACCGGGCGCGACCGCGAAGCCGGATGGTCGCTCGCGGGCCGCCACCCGCACCGCGCTCAGCGGCCCGATGAGCGCCGGCGACGACGTGCACGCGCTGCGTGAACACCAGGAACGAGCCTCCCCCACCGGGCTTCCCACCGGGACCACGTCCACCCACTTCTCCGAGGAGATGACGCTCGCAGGGCTCCAGGCGACAATGGTGTTCGAGCGGATCGGGTAGTCGTCCTCGCCCCGTGGTGGAGTTTGGGGCGAGCCGACTCCGTTCCCGGTCGGGGTCCCGCTAGCGTCCGGGGGTGGCCACCTCTCGTCGATCCGCTGCTCGTCGACGCAGCGGGTCCCCACGCAAGAGCGGCAGACGACAACCACCCCGGCCGTTGCCCGTCGCCGGGCCGGGCGAGCGGGTGTGGGTGCTCGACGTGCCCTACGGGACGCAGGTCGACGGCGCGAGCTGGCATCCCGCGGTCAAGACCCACCTCTACGTCGGGCGCGCGCTGCCGGCGCACCTGGCGCCGTACGCGCCGGGGCCGCACACGCTCGGGCGGTTCATCGAGAACACCCTCAACCCCGACGACCCGGCCCCCGCCCCCGAGCCGACCGACACGCTCGAGCCGCGCAGGCTCCAGTTCGAGGCGGCCGACGCGATCGCGGAGCGCGCCGCGGCGGGTGGGCGGCAGTTCCTGCTCGCCGACGAGCCCGGTGTGGGCAAGACGATCTCCGCCGTCCTCGGCGCGACGGCGGTCGGAGACCTCCGCGGCGCGCAGCGCGTGCTCGTGGTCGCCGACCGGCCCGCCGCCATCACGATCGGCCACTGGTGCCGCACCATCACGGCGCTCGGCGACGGCGGTCTCGAGTGGGTGGTGATCACCTGGGACCGGCTCGAGAAGGTCAAGGACCACACGTGGGACGTGATCGTCGCCGACGAGGCCCACGCGCTGCGGCGTACGACGACCAAGCGGTGGAAGCTCTGGGCCCGCATCTCCGGTCACGCCAAGCCCCACGACAAGGCGCCCTTCGTCATCGCCACCACCGCCACCCCCGGCCACACGCCCCTCGAGCTGCCCTACCTCGCCCCGGCCTACGCGCAGGTGCTCGGCGAGCCGATGAAGGAGTGGACCTCGGCCACGCAGCCCGGCGCCGCCTTCGCCACCGCCCTCGAGCGCCACGGCGTCGAGGTCGAGCACGGCCGCTACGGCGCCACCTGGACCACCGACCCGGCCCGGCGCGCCGCCGACCTCAAGCTGGTGCGCGGTTGGCTCGACGAGGAGCAGCCGCCGGCGATGCTGCACCGCGCCGCCCCCTGGGGGCCGGTGCCGATCTCGGGCATGCCGGTGACGCTCACGCCGGCTGAGCGGGCGGCGTACGAGGCCGAGTGGGGCGAGTTCTGCCGCGAGATGGACATCGCCCGCCGCGGTCGCAACACCGCGAAGGGCCGGGCCGCGCTGCTGCGCTTCCGGCAGAAGGCCGGGCTGATCCGCGTCGACTCCACCGTCGACTGGATCGCCCAGCAGGTGCAGGCCGAGCGCCAGGTGGCCTGCTCGGTCGAGTTCGTCGCCACCGCCGCCGACCCCATCGCCGACCGGCTGCGCGAGTCCGGCATCGAGGTCGCCACGATCTACGGCCGCGACCGGTTCGACCCCGAGGCCGAGCGGCTGCGGTTCCAGACCGGGCAGGCCAGGGTCTGCGTCTTCACCACCGTCGCCTCGATCAGCCTGCACGCCGGCGAGAGCCTCGCCGACGGCCGCCAGGCGAGCACCGATCCCCGCGTCGGCGTCTTCCACCAGGCCCGCTTCTCCGGCATCGCCGGGCGCCAGGTCACCGGCCGCACCCACCGCGACCACCAGGTCTCGCCGTGGCACATCGCCTACGCCGAGGGCACCGTCGAGGAGCAGGTCGGCAAGGTGATGGTCGAGCGCATCGCCGCCGCCTCCGACACCGTCGGCAGCGACACCACCGGGCTCACCGACCTCGCAGAGCTCCTCGGCGCCGACTGGCTGCCGCCGGCGGCCCTGACCGAGGATGTCTGAACGATGAGTGCGGCGCGGGCACCCGGTCTGCCATCGTGTCGACCACGCACGTCCGGTGAGGAGCAGCAATGACACAGCTGGTCAGGGTCCACAACTTCGGGGTGTCGCAGGACGGCTACGCCGCCGGCGAGGGCCAGAGCCTCGAGCGCCCCTTCGGCCACGCCGACCCGCAGGCCCTCGTCGGCTGGGCGATGGGCACCGCCAGCTGGCCCGGCCGGGCGGAGGACGACGGCAGCCGCGGCCTGGAGGACTACCTGGTCCGCGAGTTCCACCGCAACGTCGGCGCCGAGATCATGGGGCGCAACAAGTTCGGCCCCCAGCGCGGTCCGTGGACCGACCACGAGTGGCAGGGCTGGTGGGGGCAGGAGCCGCCGTTCCACACCCCGGTCTTCGTGATGACCCACCACGAGCGGCCGTCCTTCACACTCTCCGACACGACCTTCCACTTCGTGGACGGCGACCCCGCGACCGTGCTGGCGCGCGCCCTCGAGGCGGCCGACGGCAAGGACGTCCGCCTCGGCGGTGGCGCCACCACCGTGCGGCAGTTCCTGGACGCCGGACTCGTCGACACGCTCCACGTCGCCGTCGCACCCGTGCAGCTGGGCGCCGGCACCCGGCTCTGGGACTCCCCCGACCAGCTGCTCGACCGCTACCACCGCGACGTCGTCCCCGGCCGGGACGGCGTGGTCCACCACCTGTTCTGGCGCGACTGAGACGATCCGACATGCCCGAGTTCACCTGGCGCCCGGCCAACGAGGCCACGGCCGAGGACGTCGAGGCGGTCTTCGCCGCCGGCGGCGCCCGCAAGTGCCGCTGCCAGGCGCTCAAGGTGCCCGGCTGGATCTGGCGCGACTCCACCCAGGAGCAGCGCGACGCGGCCCTGCTCGAGCAGACCGCCTGCGGCACGCCGGGCCCCACCTCCGGCCTGGTCGGGTACGTCGACGGCGAGCCGGCCGGCTGGGTGGCGGTCGAGCCGCGGGAGAACTACCCCCGGATCTGGAACCGCCAGAAGGCGTGGATGCGCACGGACCCCGACCTCGAGGGCGTCTGGTCGGTGACCTGCTTCGTGGTGCGCAAGGGGTTCCGCCGGGAGGGGCTGATGTACGAGCTGGCCGCCGCCACCGTCGAGCACGGGCGCCGGGTCGGCGCCCGGGTGCTCGAGGGCTACCCCACCGAGCCGGAGCCCGGGAAGACCGTGATCTGGGACGAGGCGTCGGTGGGGCTGCTGCAGGTCTTCCTCGACGCCGGCTACGAGGTCGTCGCCTCCCCCACCCTGCGCCGCAGGGTGGTGCGCCACCGCCTCGACGCGCGGTCGTGATCGCCCACCACGGGCAGTCGCCCTAGTCGCGCGACAGCACGGAGGTCCGGTCCTGGTCCTGCGGGCACACGGGACGGAAGCGCTGCCCGGGGAAGTGCGCCGCCCACTCGGCCCTCGTCAGGTCGCGCCCGGCTGCACGGCACGCGAACTGGACCGCTCTCTCGGCTGAGGGGTCCCACACGTAGACCGCGGGATCCCGGCCCCACGGAGGGATGACGACCTCGCCGCTGGGCAGGAACACCGGGACGGAGAGCCACTCCGTCGGGACGGTGACCCGACCTGTGACGCCGCCCGTCGCCGGGTCCCACACCACGACGGTTCCGTCGAGGCCCCCGCTGACCGCTCGGGTCCCGTCGTCGGAGAACGACACCCACGGCACCATGCCGCCGTGCGCACGGACCGGTTCCCTGACGAGGCGGCCCGACTCGGTGTCGATGATGGCCACGTCGCCGTCGAACCCACCCGCGGCCACGTGTCGACCGTCAGGGGCGTAGGCCGCCCAGACCCCGTTCTCGAGTCCGAGGGAGCCCGCCTCGACGACCTCGCCGGCCTCCAGGTCGACGAGCGCCCATCGGTCGGAGGGGTCGTTCCAGAAGAACGTGCGCTCGGGTCCGCCGACGAGCGCGAAGGCGGTGCGGTTGTCAGGGCCCAGCGCGACGCAGCACACGTTCGCGCCGAGGTCGACCGGTCGCCCGACGGGCTCCAAGGTCGATCCGTCGAGAAGGGTGAGGGTGCCCGCGAGCTCGGACACCACGACGCGGGACCCGTCGGGGCTGTGGTCGACCTCGGACACCTGGTCACCCACCGGGTGCGCGGCAGCCCGCTCCCGGCCCGTTCGACCGTCCCAGGCGTAGATGGTGCCGCCGACCGCGCGCAGGTACTCCGCCCGTGGGGAGTACCAGCTGCCGCCTCCGAAGCTGTATCCGTCGACGGCTCTCGTCGGCGGGTGCGCCTGTCGTCGAGCCACGTCCAGGAGGACGAGGCTCGAGTCGCTGCCACCCTCTTCGCCGCACAGGACGAAGGCGACGTAGGCACCGTCCGCCGAGCTGGTGGAGATGCAGGGCGCCCCAGGTCCCGGCCAGGGCAGGCCCTTCATCGGAACCCGGCGCAGGTAGCGCCCGGTTCCGTCCACGTCCCACTGCCGCAGGCTCTGGTCGCCTGCGGAGCTCACGACCAGGTCTCCGTCCCCGGCCAGGTCCACGGAGCGGGTGCTGCCCGAGGGGATGACGAACTGGGTGATCCGGCGACTCCTGCGGACGTCCCAGACGGACACGCCGGTCGGCCGGTCGTGCACGGTGAGCAGGCGAGCGCCGTCGTCGCTGAACCGGGCGTCGAAGGTCGGGCTGGTGTGCTGCAGCCTGCTCCGGACACGACCGGTCTGGGCGTCGAGGAGGACGGCGTCCTTGGCCTGGTCGCCACGGGCCAGGACCAGGAGGTCTCCCCGGGGGCTGATGTCGAAGCCCATCTGGTCCCACGAGGGTGCCTGCGAGGCCAGCGTGCGCACGCCACCCGAGCGCAGGTCGTGGACCCGGACGGTCGGGGTGGCGGAGTAGAGAAGCCGTCCGTCGGGCGACAGGACGACCGACGCCCAGTCCCTCGTCCAGCGAGAGAGGTCGACCACCACCGGCTCCGCCGAGCCTCGCGACCAGACGTACGCCCGGGTGGCGTCCGACGTGCGGTACTCGCCCGAGCGCACGAGCCTGTTCACCACGACCGCCAGGGTCGAGCTGTCCTGGCTGTACGCGGCGTCGATGATCCGCCACGCCCCCTGCGGCAGCCCCGCCGGCTGGGCTGCGACGGGCTGCAACGTCTCCGCGTCGAGGAGGTGCAGCAGTCGGTCCGAGTACGCCGCAGCACCCACGGCGACCACGCGGCCGTCGGGACTGACACGGAGCACTCTGCGCGGGTCGATCTCGGGCCGGCTGCTGCCGATCTGTCGCCTGGCCAGCTCGGCACCGGTGTCCAGGTCGATCCTGCTGACCGAGTGGGAGGTGTCGAGCAGGACCGCCGTGCGGCCATCGGGATCGACGTCCACGGCCAGCACCTCGTCGCCCGCCAACGTGGTGGAGCCGATCAGCGCCGGGTGCTCGCTGATGACCTCCTGCAGGTTGCCGACCGTCTCAGGGGACTCGTCCAGGACCACCCCGGCCGCCGCCAGCAGCATCTCGGTGTCGAGGTCGCCCGAGGCGGAGCCGCGGGCGGCGGAGCCGCGGGCGAGGGCGGAGGCCGCGGCCTGGTTGGCCATCTGTGCCTGCTCGTTCGCGCGGTCCGACTGGACAGCCGCGGTGCCGACGGCGACCAGGGCGAGGACGAGCAGGGCGGCCGCGCCGGTGAGCGCCGTCCGGAGTCGTCGGATCAGCCGGGACTGGGTGCGTACCCGTTCGGCGGCGTCCTGCTCCTCGGCGTCGGAGACGGACCGGGCGGCGGCGAGGAAAGCCCGATCGGTGGCGGTGAGCACCGAGTCGGTGCGGGACTGCCAGTCGAGTGCGCGGGTCAGCCGCACACCACGGTAGAGCTCGCTCTCAGGGCGTCCGAGGGTCTCCCAGGCGTCCGCAGCGCCGCTGAGGTGGTGCCGGATCCGCTGGCCCTCCACGTCGTCGTCGAGCCAGCCGCGCAGTCGCGGCCACGCTCGCGCGAGTGCCTCGTGCGTGATCTCGAGGACCCCCTCGTCGCTGGTCACCAGGCGCGCATCGACGAGCATCTGGATCATCTGCTCATGTCGATCGTCCGAGACGATCAGCCGGCGCGGGACCTGCGTACGGATGGCCTCGCCATCGATGCCGGGGAGGACCAGCCTCAGGACGAGGTCGCGCAACAGGTGGCGTTGCTCGGAGTCCACCCGGCCGTAGAGCAGCTCGGCGGACTGCGCCACCGCACCGTGGATCCCACCCGTGGCGTGGTAGCCGTCGAGGGTCAAGGTGTTGCCCTCGCGTCGACGCCACGTCTCGAGCAGGACGTGCGACATGAGCGGCAGCGCACCCGGATCGTCGCCCACCTCCCTGACCAGCAGGTCCACCAGCCCGGGTTCGAGGATCAGTCCGGCCTGCTGCGCAGGGGCGCTGACGGCTTCACGCAGCGCGGCCTCGTCCAGGGCGCCGACCAGGTGCAGACCGTGCTCGACCAGACGACTGAAGCCCGCGTGCTCGGTGACCTGCGCCAGCCGATCCCCACGAAGGGTCAGGATGACCGGCCGTCTGGTGGCCTCGTGGGCGAGCCGCTCCAGGAAGTCGCGGCGCTCCTGCACGTCCTCGCAGAGCGCGAAGACCTCCTCCGTCTGGTCGACCGCGAGCACGGTGCGAGCGTCGGCGTCCTCGGGGAGCGCGCTCAAGGACTCCATCGGCCGTCGCCCGGGTGTCAGGACGACGATCCGGTGGCCTCGTCGCTGCAGCGCGGCCAGCACCCCGGCGCGCATGATGGAGGACTTCCCTGACCCGGACGGACCCACGATGGCCGCGAACGAGCCCGCCTCGAGCAGCTCCAGGCAGGCCCGCACGTCGCGGCCACGGCCGAAGAACCGCTCGGTGTCCTCGACGTCGTACGCCTTGAGTCCTTGCCAGGGACACCTGGCGGCCGGTCCTCGTCGCTGTGGGACCAGGAGGTCGGGATCCTGCTGCAGGATGGACTGCTCCAGGGCGGCCATCTCAGGAGAGGGGTCGATCCCCAGCTCGTGGGCGAGCACGGCTCGCAGCTGGCGGATGGTGCGCAGCGCCTCGCCCTGGGCGCCCGCCTGGTACTGCGCGAGCGCGAGGAGCTCCCAGCGACGTTCGCGCAGCGGCGCCGCGCGCACCATGGCGTGTCCGCGAGCCAGCACGTCGCGCGGACGACCACTGCGCAGCAGCGCGTCGACGTACATCTCCTCGACCTCGAGACGCAGCTCGACGAGGCGCGCCGCCTCCTGCTGCGCCGGGGGCCAATCGGGCAGATCGGGGAACGGGTGGCCGCGCCACACGGCGAGCGCCTTCTCGAGCAGGAAGACGACGCGGTCGGCCTCGCCCAACGCGAGCAGCTCGCGAGCGCGCTCCGCGCGTGCCTCGAACTCCCGGACGTCGATGGTGTCGGCCGGGACCGTCAGGGCATAGCCCTGCGCGGACGTCTCGATGGCCCCGGCACCGAGCAGCTTGCGGAGCCGGACGATGCACGACTGCAGGTTCTTGGCCGCGGACTTCGGCGGATGGTCACCCCACAGCGCGTCCATCAGCTCCTCGGCGCCGACGGGCTGGCCCTCCCGGCTGACGAGGGCCTGGAGGACGACGCGGTCGCGTGGCCCCAGACGTCCCGAGCCGTCCACTGTCAGCGGGCCGAGAACAGTGATGCCCACCCAGTCAGATTCCTCCCCCCGAAGAGCCCCGTCAACGCGCCGGATACCGAACCGATACCGGCGGAGCACCCCGCTGGTACCGGTGTGCCGGAGAACGGACGGCAAGGCCCACCGGCCGCCGAGACCAAGGAGCTCACCATGGACCGCCACCACCACCCATCCCCCCGCTCGCACCGCAGGTCCTGCCCCGCAGCCATCGCGGGCGCGCTGGGCACCGCTGCCGTGAGCGCCGTCTTCCTCGTTCCCGTGACCGGCGCCCAGGCGACTCCTGTCGTGGCACACACGGAGGACTCGGTGACCCGCGTCGAACGGCCGTGCTACCTGGCCCGGGCCGGGTGGAACACCTCGGCAGGATGGGAGCAACCGGTCTGCACGACCGAGGTCCGCCGGGGGGCGCGGACTCCTGTGCCGGGCAGCCACCACCTGCCACCGGACCACCTGCCCTGACCACGGTGGCCCCGGGGGCCGTCGGACCACCTTCACCCCTCTGGTGGCTCGGCGCCTCTCGTCCACGACCTACCGTCGGAGGACGAGCCCCCACCCACCCAGGAGCAGCCGTGAGCGACAACGGGCAGACCAGCAGCAAGAAGTCCGGCGAGGCGACCATCGGCGTCATCGGGCTGGCGGTGATGGGCTCCAACCTCGCGCGCAACCTCGCCTCCCGCGAGGGCAACTCGGTCGCGGTCTACAACCGCACCACCGCCAAGACCGACACGTTGGTCGAGGAGCACCCCGAGGCCGGCTTCGTCGCCGCGGAGACCATCGACGACTTCGTCGCCTCCCTGGCCACGCCGCGTACGGCGATCATCATGGTGCAGGCCGGCGCGGGCACCGACGCGGTCATCGAGCAGCTCGCCGAGCGGTTCGAGGAGGGCGATGTCATCGTCGACGGCGGCAACGCCGACTTCCACGACACCATCCGCCGCGAGGAGGAGCTGCGCGAGCGCGGTCTGCACTTCGTCGGCTGCGGCATCTCCGGCGGCGAGGAGGGCGCGCTCAACGGCCCCTCGCTCATGCCCGGCGGCTCCGACGAGGCCTGGGAGATCCTCGGCCCCGCGCTGCGCTCCATCGCCGCCGTCGCCCAGGACGAGCCGTGCGTGACCCACGTCGGCAGCGACGGTGCCGGCCACTTCGTCAAGATGGTGCACAACGGCATCGAGTACGCCGACATGCAGCTCATCGCCGAGTCCTACGACCTGCTGCGCCGCATCGGCGGCCACGACCCCGCCTCGCTGGCCGACGTGTACGCCGAGTGGAACGGCGGCGACCTGGAGTCCTACCTGATCGAGATCACCGCCGAGGTGCTGCGCCAGGGCGACGCCGAGACCGGCGGGCCGCTGGTCGACGTCATCCTCGACCACGCCGGCTCCAAGGGCACCGGCGTGTGGACGGTGCAGAACGCCGCCGGCCTCGGAGTCCCGACCACGGCGATCGGCGAGGCCGTCTTCGCCCGCGCCCTCTCCTCCTCCGCCGAGCACCGCGACGCGGTGCGGCGCACCTTCACCGACCGGCCCGAGGTGCCGCAGGCGCCCGACGGCTTCGAGGACGACGTGCGCGCCGCCCTCTACGCCTCCAAGGTGGTCGCCTACGCCCAGGGCTTCGACCTGGTCCGCGCCGGCGCCGAGGAGCACGGCTGGGAGATCGACCTCGGCGCGATGGCCCGGATCTGGCGTGGCGGCTGCATCATCCGCGCGAAGTTCCTCGACCGGATCGCCGAGGCCTACGACGACGACCCGTCGCTGGTCACCCTGCTCGCGCACCCCTACTTCGCCGACGCCGTCCGCGACGGTGAGGCCGCCTGGCGCCGCGTCGTGGCGCTCGCCGTGTCCGCCGGCGTCCCCGCCCCCGCCTTCGGCTCCGCGCTGGCGTCGTACGACGCGCTCGCCTCCGAGCGCCTGCCCGCCGCCCTGATCCAGGCCCAGCGCGACTTCTTCGGCGCCCACACCTACCGGCGCACCGACCGCGACGGGGTCTTCCACACACTGTGGTCGGGCGACCGCTCCGAGGTCGCGGCCGACTGAGCGCCGCGTCACCGGGGTCGTGGGAGGCTGTGTGCCGTGACCGTCCTGCTGCTCGTCGCCGGCCTCGTCCTCCTGGTCGTCGGAGGTGAGGTGCTCGTCCGCGGCGCCAGCACCATCGCCACGGCGGTCGGGATCTCGCCGCTCGTCGTCGGCCTCACCGTGGTGTCGTTCGCGACGTCGGCACCCGAGCTCGCGGTGACCCTGCAGGCCAGCGCCGCCGGCAGCCCCGGTCTCGCGGTCGGCAACGTGGTGGGCTCCAACGTCGTCAACATCCTGCTGGTGCTCGGGGTCGCGGGGCTGATCCTGCCGCTGGCCGTCCACGCCGCCGTCGTCCGACGCGACGTCCCGGTGATGATCGGGCTCTCGCTGCTCTTCTGGCTGATGAGCCTGGACGGCGCGGTGTCCACCGTCGACGGCGCGGTGCTCGTGCTCCTGCTCGCGGTCTACGTCGTGTGGACCGTGGTGGGCAGCCGTCGGGGCATCCGAGCCGAGTCGCGCGCCCGCGACGACGAGCCCGACGACGAGCCCACGGCGCTCGAGGCAAGCCGGTCCCGACGACTGGTCGTCTCCGCCGTGATGGTCGCGGTCGGGGTGGCCCTGCTCGTCCTCGGCGCGCGCTGGCTGGTGTCGGCGGCCACCGAGATCGCCTCGGCCGTCGGGCTGAGCGACACCGTCATCGGTCTCACGGTGGTGGCGGTGGGCACCTCGCTGCCCGAGCTGGCCACGTCGGTGCTCGCCGCGCTCCGGGGGAAGGTGGAGATGGCCGTGGGCAACGCCATCGGGTCCAACATCTTCAACATCGGCGCGGTGATGGGCCTCACGTCGGTGGTCGCGGACGGCGGCGTGCCGGTGGACGCCGCGGCTGTCGGCTTCGACCTGCCGGTGATGGTCGCCGTCGCCTTCGCGATGCTGCCGGTCGCCTTCACCGGCTTCACCGTCGCCCGGTGGGAGGCCGGGCTGTTCCTCGCCTACTACTCCGCCTATGTGGCCTACCTGCTGCTCGACTCCGCCGGTCACGACGCGCTGCCGCGGTTCAGCGCCGTGATGCTCGGGTTCGTGGTGCCGCTCTCCGCGCTCACGCTGGTCCTGCTCAGCACCTACGAGCTGCGAGTACGCCGGCGTGCGCGCGCGTCGCCGGAGAGCAGCGCGGACCAGCCGTCCTGACGGGGCGGGACCTCAGCCGCCCACCGCCCGGCGCACCGCCGCCACCGTGCGACGTACGTCGTCCTCGGTCGTGGCGGCGTTGGAGACCGAGACCCGCACGACGTCGCGGTCCTGCCAGCGTGACGGCGACATCCACACCTCCCCCGACCCGGTCAGCTCCGCGCAGACCTCCTGCGTGCGGCCGTCGCCGACGGCGAGGCAGACCTGGGTGTAGACGACGTCGTTGAGCACCTCGACGCCCGCCACCCCGGCCAGCCCGTCGGCGATGCCGCGCGCCCGCTCGGCCAGCCGGTCGACCTGGGCGGCGACGCCGGTGCTGCCCAGCGAGCGCAGCGCCGCCCACACGGGCACGCCCCGGGCCCGCCGCGAGAGCTCGGGGACCTTCTCGTAGGGGTTGCCGGGGCCGACGGCGTCGGGCAGGTAGCTCGCGTGCACGCCCATCGCGCTGCGCACCGCCACCGGGTCCCGCACGACGGCGATGCCGCAGTCGTAGGTGACGTTGAGGGTCTTGTGGGCGTCGGTGGCCCACGAGTCTGCCGCCTCGACCCCGCGGGCGAGGGGAGCCAGGCGTCGCGACGCCAGCGCCCACAGCCCGAAGGCGCCGTCGACGTGCACCCAGGCGCCCCGGTCGTGGGCCGCGGCGACGAGCTCGCCGAACGGGTCGAAGGCGCCCGAGTGCAGGTTGCCCGCCTGCAGGCACACGATCACCGGCTCCCCACTGGGCACGTCGGCCAGCGCGGACTCCAGGGCGGCGGGGTCCATCCGGCCCTGGTCGTCGGCCGCCACCACGCCCGGTGCGCCCAGCCCCAGGTAGCGCAGCGCCAGGTCGACCGTGTCGTGCCGCTCGGCGCCCACCAGCACGTGCACCCGCGGCGCGCCGGTCAGCCCGTCGCGGTGGACGTCCCACCCCGCACGGTCCAGCACGGCGAACCGGCCCGCGGCGAGCCCGGTGAAGTTGGCCATCGTCGCGCCCGTCACGAACCCGACGTCGGCCCCGCGCGGCAGGTCGAGCAGCTCGAGGAGCCAGGCGCCGGCCACCTGCTCGAGGGCCGCGACCGCGGGCATCGCGTCGCGCAGGCCGGCGTTCTGGTCCCAGGTGCTCACCAGCCAGTCCGCGCCCAGCGCGGCAGGCAGCGTGCCACCCATCACCCAGCCGAAGAACCGTCCCGACTGGATGTTCATCAGCCCGTTCGCGGCCCCGTGCGCCAGCTCGTCGACCACCTCGGCGGGTTCGGCGCCCCGCTGGGGCAGGGGCCCTCCGAAGGTCGTGAGCATCTCCTCGACGCCGGCGCTCGGGCCCACCGGGTGGTCCGGGGCGCCGGCGCGCCAGGCCAGCGCGTGGGCGAGCGCCTGCTGCAGCACGGCGTCGTCGGACATCTCGACAGACTAGGACTCCTCGAGGCGGGCCGCGAGCCCGTCGAGCACCAGCTCCAGCCCGACCTCGAACTCGTCACCGAAGTCGTAGCCCGGCTGCAGCGCGTGCTCGAGGGTGAACTCGCGGAAGTACGGCAGCTGGCCCTCGGGCAGCGCGGTGAGGATCTGCTCCCCGAGCTCGGCGAGGTCCTGCTCGCCGTCGAAGGCCAGGCTGAGCTCCTGGACCAGGAAGCCGTAGAGGTGCGCGTCGAGGACGGCGAAGGCGTGCCCCGTCAGCGCCAGCGAGAAGCCGGCCTGGCGCAGGCAGCCGAGCACCGCGTCGTGGTGGCGCAGCGTCTCGAAGCCGGCGTTGCGGCGCGAGTCCATCATCCCCACCGCCCACGGGTGCCTCTTCAGCACCGCGCGCGCCGAGTGGTGGCGCGCGCGCATCTCCTCTCGCCAGGCTCCCCCGATCTCGGGGGCGTGGAACTCCGCGAAGACGGCGTCGACCATGCCGTCGAGCAGGTCCTCCTTGTTGGCCACGTGGTGGTAGAGCGACATCGCCTCCACCCCCAGCGCCTTGCCGACCGAGCGCATCGACAGCCTCGCCACGCCCTCGGCGTCGGCGATCCCCACCGCCGCCGCCACGATCCCGGCTCGTGTCAGGCCGCTCCTGCCCATGTGTGCCTCCGTACCCGATCTGGTCGTTGACTGAACTTACACCGTAAGTCTACGGTGGGCACCACAACCTTACGACGTAAGAAACGGAGACCACGATGCGTGCGATCACGCAGCACCGCTACGGCGGCACCGAGACCCTGCAGCTCACCGAGATCGATGCCCCCGCCCCCGGGCCCGACGAGGTGCTCGTGCGGGTCCGCGCCGCCGGAGTCGACCGCGGCACCTGGCACCTGATGGCCGGGGAGCCCTACGCCGTGCGCCTGGCCTTCGGGATGCGCCGTCCCAAGTTCCCGGTGGTGGGCCGCGACGTCGCCGGCGTCGTCGACCGGGTCGGCGCCGAGGTGACCTCGTTCGCGATCGGCGACGAGGTGATCGGCACCGCCGACGGCTCGTACGCCGACTTCGCGGTCGTCCCGGTCACCCGACTGGCCCGCAAGCCCGCCAGCCTCTCCTTCGAGGAGGCAGCCACCCTGCCGATCTCCGGCGGCACCGCCCTCCAGGTCGTCCGCCGCGCCGGCGTCGGGGCCGGCGACCGGGTGCTGGTCATCGGCGCCTCCGGCGGCGTCGGGTCGTACGCCGTGCAGGTCGCCGCCGCGCGCGGCGCCGAGGTCACCGGGGTGGCCAGCGGAGCCAAGGCCGACCTGGTGCGTTCGCTGGGCGCCACCGACGTCATCGACCACACCCGCGAGGAGATCGACGCGTCCGGCCGCCGCTGGGACGTCATCATCGACCTCGCCGGTCTGCGTCGCCTCTCGCTGCTGCGCCGCTGCCTGGCGCCGGCGGGCACGCTCGTGATCGCCGGCGGCGAGGGCGGCGACCGCTGGCTCGGCGGCACCCACCGCCAGCTCGGAGCGATGGCGCTCTCCCCCTTCGTCCGGCAGCGCCTGACCTCGCTGCTCAGCAAGGAGACCGCCGCCGACTTCGCCACGCTCGCCGACATGGCCGACCGGGGCGAGCTGCGACCGGTGCTGGAGCGCACCTACGCCCTGGAGGAGGCCGCCAAGGCGATCGACCACCTGGTCGACGGCCACGTGCGCGGCAAGATCGTGGTGGCCCCGTGAGCACGGTGACCACGGCGACCACGGCGACCACGGCGCCGCGCACCTCGGCGCGCACCGCCGCCGGCTGGGCCGCGGTGTCCTACGCCCTGCTGTTCGTGCTGGCGATCTTCGCCAACTTCATCGCGCTGGACCAGGTGCTCGACCCCACCGACGCCCCCGCCACAGCCGCGGCCCTCGTCGAGAACGAGACGTCCATGAGGCTGGGGGCGGCCGCCTTCCTGGCGATCTTCCTGCTCGACGTGGTCATCGCCTGGGCGTTGCTCGTGCTGCTGCGCGCGGTCCAGCCCGACCTGGCGCTGCTCGCGGCGTGGTTCCGGCTGACCTACACGGTGCTGCTCGGCGCGTCGATGGTGGCGCTCTTCGTGGCCCTCGAGCTGGTCGAGACCCCCGGCGCCGCGGACAGCTCGGTGCTGCTGGCCCTGCAGTCCTTCGACTTCCTGTGGGTCGTGGGGCTCTCGGCCTTCGGCGTGCACCTGGTGCTCGTCGGGCTCCTGCTGCTGCGAGCCACCGGCGCCCCACGCCCGCTGGCGTGGCTGCTGGTGGTCGCGGGAGCGGCGTACGCCACCGACACCGTCGCGCACCTGGTGCTCGGCGACTACGAGGCGTACGCCGACCTGATGCTGGCGATCGTCGCGGTGCCCTCCGTGGTCGCCGAGCTGTGGTTCACGGTGTGGCTGGCGCTGGTCGCGACCGGCCGTCGGGCAGCGCCGACCGCGCGCGGACGGGTCCGCGACGAGCGGGTGCTGCAGCCGTCCTGACGTCCCGTACGCCGCCGTCGGCGTGTCGCGTGAGGACGGTCAGGACCGTGCGACTCCGGGGGACTCGTCCGGGTCCTCGTCGTCGGCCCAGCAGCGCCACTCGGTCGCGTCGCCGTGGCTGTTGCTGGCCTGGACGCAGTAGCCGTCCTCCGAGGTCTCCACGGCGACGGTCACTCCGGGCGAGGCAGTGAACGACGAGCCAGCGAGCTCGACGGACTCCCCCGGGGCGAGCGTCAGCGCCACGGCCTCGCCGCGGACGTCCGCCTCCTCGAACTGGAGCAGCGCCATCTCCAGGCGGTCCTGGTACATCGGTCGCTGCCGGTCGGCCCGGTCGTCGATCGCCAGCACCAGCGGCACCAGCGCCGCGAGGACGACCAGGACGGCTCCGAAGAGAGCGACGCCCTGCCGGCTGATGGTGGCTGCCCCGCGCGACGACACCTCCGTGCTCAGACCCGGTGCAGCCGGCGGGCGGCCTCGGCGATGGAACCGCTCATCGAGGGGTAGACGGTGAAGGTCTGGGCCAGCTGGTCGGCGGTGATCGACTCGGCGACCGCCAGGGCCACCGGGTGGATCAGCTCGCTGGCCCTCGGGCCCACCACGACGCCCCCGACGACGATGCCGGTGCCGGGACGGCAGAAGAGCTTGACGAAGCCGTCGCGCACACCCTGCATCTTGGCGCGCGGGTTGCCGCCCAGCGGCAGCATCACCACCTCGGCCTGGATCTCGCCGGCGTCCACGGCCTGCTGCGACCAGCCCACGGTGGCGATCTCGGGGGCGGTGAAGACGTTGGAGGAGACCTTCTTGAGGTCCAGCGGGTGCACGGTGTCGCCGAGGAAGTGCCACATCGCGATCCGGCCCTGCATCGCGGCCACCGAGGCGAGCATCAGCACGCCGGTGCAGTCGCCGGCGGCGTACACGCCACGGGCCGAGGTGCGCGAGACCCGGTCGACGTTGACGAAGCCCCCGTCCTTGAGCACCACCCCGGACTCCTCGAGGCCCAGGTCGGCGGTGTTGGGGACCGAGCCCAGCGCCAGGATGCAGTGCGAGCCCTGCACCGCGCGCCCGTCGGTGAGGGTGACCGTGACGACGTCGCCCTCGCGGGTCACCGACTCCATCCGCGACTTCGAGAGCACCTTCATGCCGCGGCGCTCGGAGACCTCCTGCAGCACCAGCGAGGCGTCGGCGTCCTCGCCCGGCAGCACCCGGTCGCGCGAGGAGACCAGGGTGACCGGCACGCCGAGGGCCAGGTAGGCGCTGGCGAACTCGGCGCCGGTGACGCCGGAGCCGACCACGATCAGCTCGGTGGGCAGCTCGTCGAGGTCGTAGACCTGCTCCCAGGTGAGGATCCGCTCCCCGTCGGGCTGCGCGGTGGGCAGCACCCGCGGCGCGGCGCCCGTGGCGACCAGCACCGCGTCGGCCTCGAGGACGGACTCGGCGCCCTCGGCGTCGGTGACGACGACACGGCCCGGCCCGTCGAGGCGACCGCGACCCACGACCAGCTCGACCCCGTCGCGCTCGAGGCGGCGGCGGATGTCACCGGACTGGTCGGTGGCCAGCTGCTTGACCCGTCGGTTGACCCGGCCCAGGTCGACCTTGATCGCCGTCGCGGCGTCGCCCTGCGGGTCGTTGAAGGTGATCCCGAGCTCGGCGGCCTCGGCCACCTCGCTCATCACCTCGCTGGTGGCGATCAGGGTCTTGCTCGGCACGCAGTCGGTCAGCACGGCCGAGCCGCCCAGACCGTCGCTGTCGACGATCGTCACGTCCGCCCCGAGCTGGGCGGCCACGTGCGCCGCCTCGTACCCGCCGGGGCCTCCCCCGACGATGACGACCTTGTCGCTCATCTGTTCCTTCCGCGTGTGCTGGTGTCTCAGAGGTTGATCATGTGGCCGGCGATCCCCTCGACGGCCTCCTTCATCGCCTCCGACAGGGTCGGGTGCGCGAAGACGTTGCGGGCGACCTCGTCGGCGGTCAGGTCCCACTTCTGCGCCAGCGTCAGCGCCGGCAGCAGCTCGGTGACCTCGGGGCCGATCAGGTGGGCGCCGATGATCTCGTTGTGCTCGGCGTCGGCGACGATCTTGACGAAGCCGACGCTCTCGGCCATGCCGCGGGCCTTGCCGTTGGCCGAGAAGGGGAACTGGGCCGTCTTGACGTCGTAGCCCTTCTCCTCGGCCTGCTCCTCGGAGTAGCCGAAGGAGGCGATCTGGGGCTGGCAGAAGGTGGCGCGCGGGATCATGTCGAAGTCGATCTCGACGGTCTCGGCGCCGGCGATCGTCTCGGCGGCGATGACGCCCATCGACTCGGCGGTGTGGGCCAGCATCAGCTTGCCGGTGACGTCACCGATCGCCCACACGCCGTCGACGTTGGTGCGCCCGCGGGCGTCGACCGCGATCGCGCCGCGCTCGGTCAGCTCGACGCCGGTGGCGTCGAGGCCGAAGCCCTCGACCCGGGGCGCGAAGCCGATGGCCTGCATCACCTTGTCGGCCTCGAGCACCTGCTCCTGACCGTCCTTGGTGACGGTGACCTTCACCTTCTCGCCGGAGTCGTCGATCTTCTCGACCTTGGTCGAGAGCATGACGTCGACGCCGAGCTTCTTGTACTGCTTGAGCAGCTCCTTCGACACGTCGGCGTCCTCGGTGGGCACCATCCGGTCGAGGAACTCCACGATCGTGACCTTGACCCCGAAGTTGACCATCACGTAGGCGAACTCGACGCCGATGGCACCGGAGCCGGCGATGATGATCGAGCCGGGCAGCTCGTCGGTGAGGATCTGCTCCTCGTAGGTGACCACCCGCTCGCTGAGCTCGGTGCCGGGGATCAGGCGGGTCTTCGCGCCGGTGGCGATGACCAGGTCGTCGCAGGTGTGGGAGGCGACGTTGCCGTCGGCGTCCTTGACGTCGATGCCGTGCTTGCCGTCCTGGGTGCCGGTCAGGGTGCCCCAGCCGTCGACCTCGGTGATCTTGTTCTTCTTCATCAGGTAGTGCACGCCCTTGGCGCTGGCCTCGGCCACCTTGCGGCTGCGCGCGTGGGTCGGGCCGAAGGCCATCGTGGCGTCGCCCTCGATGCCGAAGGTCTTCTTCTCGTGGGTGATCAGGTGGGAGATCTCGGCGTTGCGCAGCAGGGCCTTGGAGGGGATGCAGCCGACGTTGAGGCACACACCGCCCCAGTACTTCTCCTCCACGACCGCCACCGACTTGCCGAGCTGAGCCGCTCGGATCGCCGCGACGTAGCCACCGGGGCCGGCACCAAGAACGAGAACATCGAAGTGGGTCACGCCCACCACCCTAATGCCGACGCCCGACGGTCTAGCCTTCGGTGTCGTGAGCCTCTACGCCGCCTACGGCACCAACCTCGATCCGGCCCGCATGGGCGAGCGCTGCCCGCACTCGCCGCTGCGCACCACCGGCTGGCTGGGCGGCTGGCGGCTGACCTTCGGCGGCGAGGAGCACGGCTGGGACGGCGCCCTGCCCACGCTGGTGCAGGACCCCTTCGAGCAGGTCTTCGTCGCGCTCTACGACGTCACCCCCGAGGACGCCAAGCTGCTGGACTCCCTGGAGTCGGCCGACTCCGGCCTCTACCGCAAGACCAAGGTGCGGGTCTCGACCATGAACGGCGAGGAGGTGGCCTGGACCTACGTCCTCGACGCCTACGAGGGCGGGCTGCCCTCGGCGCTGCACCTGGGGTTGCTGGCCGACGCCGCGGAGGCGGCGGCCGCGCCGGACGACTACGTCGCGGCGCTGCGCCGCCGGCCGTGCCGCTCGACCGGGCTCTGACGACACCCGTCCGCAGCGTCTAGGCTCACGGCGTGAACCCCAGCGACACGACCAGCGACACGTCCGCCGACACGCCGTACGCCCTCGCAGAGGCGGCCGCGCGCCGCCTCGCCGAGCTGACCGGGATCGAGCGCCACGACGTCGCGCTCGTCCTCGGCTCCGGCTGGCTGCCCGCCGTGGACGCGCTGGGCGAGGCGACCGCCGAGATCGAGACCACCGACCTCCCCGGCTTCAGCGCCGCGGCGGTGGCCGGCCACTCCGGCAAGATCCGTTCGGTGCGCTCGGGCGAGCGCAACCTGCTGGTCTTCCTCTCCCGCACCCACTACTACGAGGGCCGGGGCGTCGCGGCGGTGGTGCACCCGGTGCGGACGGCGGCGGCGGCCGGCTGCTCGACCATCGTGCTGACCAACGGCTGCGGCGGCCTCAACGAGGCCTGGACGCCCGGCACGCCGGTCCTCATCAAGGACCACCTCAACCTCACCGGTCGCTCCCCCATCGTCGGCGCGACCTTCGTCGACCTGACCGACCTCTACTCCTCGCGGCTGCGGGCGTTGTGCAAGGAGGTCGACGAGACCCTCGACGAGGGCGTCTACGCCCAGTTCCCCGGCCCGCACTACGAGACCCCTGCCGAGGTGCGGATGGCCGGTGTGCTCGGCGCCGACCTGGTCGGGATGTCGACGACCCTCGAGGCGATCGCGGCCCGTGAGGCGGGGATGGAGGTGCTGGGGATCAGCCTGGTCACCAACCTGGCCGCCGGCATCAGCGACCAGCCCCTGGACCACCAGGAGGTCATCGAGGCCGGTCGGGCCGCGGCGGAGCGGATGGGCAGCCTGCTGGGCCGACTCGTCCCACGGGTCTGAGATGGCCTCCGGGGCGGGGGTCGAGACCCGGCAGCTGCTGATCGCGGCAGCCAGCCGGGCCTTCGCCGAGCACGGCACCGCCCACGCCTCCCTGCTCGACATCACCCGGCAGGCCGGCCAGCGCAACCGGGGCGCGGTGCACTACCACTTCGGCTCCCGTGAGGGCCTGGTCGCCGCCGTGCTCGACCAGCACGCGTCGTTCCTGGCCGAGCGCGAGCTCGCCCTGCTGGCGCTGGCCCGCGAACGGCCCGGCGACCTGGGCGCGGCCGTCGAGGCCGCCGCCCGGCCCACCACCGAGCTGGCCGAGACCAGCAGCAGCGGCCGGCACTACGTGCAGATCGTGGCCGAGCTCGTCGCCGAGGAACGCATCGACGTCCACCCCGACGTGCGCGGTGCGCTCGAGCGCACCGGCGGGTACGCCGTCTTCGAGGAGATCCGCGCCCGGGTGCCGGCCATGCCCGAGCACCTCGTCGACGAGCGCCTCGCGCTGATGACCAGCTTCCTGCTGCGCGCCATCAGCGACCGGGCGCGCGCGCTGGAGCGCGAGGAGCCCGGCCGCCAGCAGCTGGGCACGGAGGACTTCGTGGCCAACCTGGTCGCGATGATCGTGGCGATGCTCAGCGTCGAGCTGCCCGCAGGGCTCAGCGCACCCTGATCCGGGAGCGCTCGACGACCTTCCGGCGGCCCGTCTCGACGCGCCCGTCGGCCGCTCAGGAGTAGCGGTGGCTCTTGGCCGCGTGCCCCTGCTCGCGGGTGCAGGTGCGACCGCTCATGTTGCGGTGCCCGCACAGGGTGTCGGGCGACGCCGCGCTCGGCTTCGCCTTGGCTGCTGGGGTCGTGGCGGGTGGGGCCACCGGGGGCCGGGTGCGCGCCTGGGGGGCCTTGGCGCCGGCCTTCTGGGCGGCCTCGTACTTGGCCTCGCGCATCGCCCGCAGGGCGTCCATCTTGCTCATCGTCGCTTCACGCCCCGATCCTAGGCGGGCGCACCGACACCTCCCCCGGGCAGGACCCCTCACCAGCGGCTAGCGTGCGTCCATGACCTCGCCGACCTCCTCGACCGAGCTGCTCGACCGTGCCCGTGCCTGGGCCGGCGCCGATCCCGACCCGACGACCCGCGACGAGCTCGACCAGCTCGTCGCCGCCGCTGAGGCGGGCGACGAGGCCGCCTCGGACGAGCTGGCCGACAGGTTCGACGGCACCCTGGAGTTCGGCACCGCCGGTCTGCGCGGCGCCATGGGGGCCGGGCCCAACCGGATGAACCGGGTCGTCGTGTCGCGCGCCGCGGCCGGGCTGGCTGCCTACCTGGTGGCCGAGGCCGAGGGCGGGCACGCCGGCCGAGGCGCAGTGGTGATCGGCTACGACGCCCGCCACCTCTCCGAGCAGTTCGCGCGCGACAGTGCCGAGATCCTCAACGGCGCCGGGCTCGACGTGTGGCTGCTGCCGCGCCCGCTGCCCACGCCCGTGCTGGCCTACGCCATCCGCGAGCTGGGCTGCGTGGCCGGCGTGATGGTCACCGCCAGCCACAACCCGCCGCAGGACAACGGCTACAAGGTCTACCTGGGCGACGGCAGCCAGATCGTGCCGCCCGCCGACGCCGAGATCGCCGAGCGGATCGCCGCGGTCGGCGAGCTGTCGTCGGTGCCGCGCGCCGACGGCGCCCGGGTGCTCGACGAGAACATCCTCGACTCCTACCTCGACACCGTCGCAGCGCTGGCCGGCGACGGCCCCCGCGACCTCGACGTGGTCTACACGCCCCTGCACGGCGTCGGCGGCAGCACCGTGGCGCAGGTGCTCGAGACCGCCGGCTTCGCGGCCCCCCGCATCGTGGAGCAGCAGGAGCAGCCCGACGCCGACTTCCCCACCGTGCCCTTCCCGAACCCCGAGGAGGACGGCGCGATGGACCTGGCCCTGGACCTGGCCGCGCGCACGGGCGCCGACCTCGTGGTGGCCAACGACCCCGACGCCGACCGGTGCGCCGCGGCGGTGCCGACCCCGACCGGCTGGCGGATGCTGCGCGGCGACGAGGTCGGGGCCCTGCTGGCCTCGCACCTGGTGCGCCGCGGGGTCACCGGCACCCTGGCCACCAGCATCGTGTCGTCGAGCCTGCTCGGCAAGATCGCCGCGGCCGCCGGCCTGCCCTACGCCGAGACGCTCACCGGCTTCAAGTGGATCGGCCGGGTCGAGGGGCTCTCCTTCGGTTACGAGGAGGCGCTGGGCTACTGCTGCGACCCCGAGCACGTCCGCGACAAGGACGGCGTCTCGGCGCTGCTGCTGCTCTGCGAGCTGGCCGCCGACGCGAAGTCCGAGGGCCGCACGCTGCTCGACCTGCTCGACGACCTGGCCACCGAGCACGGCCTGCACGCCACCGACCAGGTCAGCGTGCGCGTCGACGACCTCGCCCTCATCACCGACGCCATGGCCCGGCTGCGCGAGCAGCCGCCCACCGAGCTCGGCGGCCTGGCCGTGGAGGGCGTCGACGACCTCGCCGAGGGCTCGGGCGACCTGCCCCCCACCGAGGGGCTGCGCTACCGCCTGGCCGACGGCGCCCGGGTCGTGGTGCGCCCCAGCGGCACCGAGCCCAAGCTCAAGGCCTACCTCGAGGTCGTGGTGCCGGTGCGCGGCGAGCCCGTCGAGGCTGCCCGGATAGCGGCCGCGACCCGCCTCGACGCGCTCGGCGGCGACGTACGGGCCGCGCTCGGGCTGTAGCCGGACCCGCCGCGGACTGCTGGCAGGGGGCGCTACCCGAGCACGAGGCTGAGCACCATGACCAGCCCGGCGGCGACCACGACGCCGTCTGGACCACCGCGGGGCGGCGGGAGACGCCGACCGGCGAGCTCGGCCTGCTGCTCGCTGCCCATCTTCACGCGGTGCCGGCTGCGGGCCTGCGCGCACAGCTCGCGCAGCCGGTCCTCGACGTAGTCGGCGTAGTTCATGCCCTCCTCGGCGACCAGGCCCTCGCCGGGCACCGGCGTCATCGCCAGCTCGCGGGTCGATCGGGGCTTGCGCAGCGCCTGGCGGAAGGTGCGCCCCACCGCCGGGGAGACGTAGCGCTTGTCGCCGACGCAGACGGCCAGCACCTGGCGCACCACGACCGACTCGACGGCCGCCAGCGGCAGCCGCACGGTCTCGAAGAGGTTGACCAGCTCGAGCTCGTCCTCGGTGGCGCGCACGAGCGGCTTGAGCATCGAGCCGTGCACCAGCACGCCGACGAGCACCGCCACGGCGGCCCCGTCACCCCGATGCCGGAGCCGGGGTCGACCACGGCGATCACGACCACCCCGGCGCAGACCAGCACGCCGACCACCCCGAGGAAGCGACCGCTGGTCGGCCTGAAGACCTCGACGTACTCCTGCGGGGCGCTCATCGGGGGGGCTCCTGACGTGGGGTCGGGGGGTCGGGCTGGCTCCGACGGTTGTGGCGCCGTCGGCCGCCAACCCTATGCTGGTCCAATGCCCACCACGCCCACCACGGACGCCCCGGCCGCCACCGCCGCCGCCGCTCCGCACCCGGCGGGGACTTCTCCGACGTCACCCGCTCCGATGCGTCCCTGCGCCGGTTCCTGCACGGCCTGCCCGGGCGTCGACCAGGTCGGCGCCGAGGCCCGCGCCGCCTCGCTCGGCACCCGGTCGATCAAGACGACCGCGAAGGCGCAGGCGCTCGACCTGGCCATCCGGATGGTCGACCTGACCACGCTCGAGGGGCCGACACCGACGGCAAGGTCCGCGCCCTGGCCACCAAGGCCGTGCGCCCCGACCCCGCCGACCCGACCTGTCCCTCGGTCGCGGCCGTCTGCGTGTACGGCGACCTGGTGGCCACCGCCCGCGAGACCCTCGGCGACAGCGGCGTCCACGTCGCCGCCGTCGCCACCGCGTTCCCCAGCGGCCGCGCCTCGCGCGAGGTCAAGCTCGCCGACACCCGTGACGCGGTCGCGGCCGGCGCCGACGAGATCGACATGGTCATCGACCGTGGCGCGTTCCTGTCGGGCCGCTACCTCGAGGTCTTCGAGGAGATCGTCGCGGTCAAGGAGGCCTGCGCCGCCCACGGCACCGGCGCACCTCAAGGTGATCTTCGAGACCGGCGAGCTGCAGACCTACGACAACGTCCGCCGTGCCTCGTGGCTGGCGATGATGGCCGGCGCCCACTTCATCAAGACCTCCACCGGCAAGACCCAGCCGGCCGCGACCCTGCCGGTGACCATGGTCATGCTCGAGGCGGTGCGCGACTTCCGCGCGGCCACCGGGCAGATGGTCGGCGTCAAGCCCGCCGGCGGCATCCGCACCGCCAAGGACGCGATCAAGTACCTGGTGACCGTCAACGAGGTCGCCGGCCCCGACTGGCTCGACCCCGACTGGTTCCGCTTCGGCGCCTCCACGCTGCTCAACGACCTGCTGATGCAGCGCACCAAGATGCGCACCGGCCGCTACTCCGGCCCCGACTACTTCACCCTGGACTGATCGCCATGAGCATCTTCGAGTACGCACCCGCCCCCGAGTCCCGCGCGATCGTCGACATCAAGGGCTCCTACGGGCTCTTCGTCAACGGCGAGTTCACCGACGGCCACGGCACCCCCTTCAAGACGGTCAACCCGGCCACCGAGGAGGTGCTCGCCGAGGTCGCCGAGGCCGACGCCTCCGACGTCGACGCCGCGGTCAAGGCCGCCCGCAAGGCCTACGACAAGGTCTGGGGCCCGATGCCCGGGCGCGAGCGCGCCAAGTACCTCTACCGGATCGCGCGCATCCTGCAGGAGCGCGCCCGCGAGATCGCGGTGCTGGAGACGATCGACAACGGCAAGCCGATCAAGGAGTCGCGCGACGTCGACGTGCCGACCGCGGCCGCGTTCTTCTTCTACTACGCCGGCTGGGCCGACAAGCTCGAGCACTCCGGCTACGGCAGCACCCCGCTCGGCGTCGCCGGCCAGGTCATCCCGTGGAACTTCCCGCTGCTGATGCTGGCCTGGAAGATCGCCCCCGCCCTGGCCTGCGGCAACACCGTGGTCCTCAAGCCGGCCGAGACCACGCCGCTGACGGCGCTGCTCTTCGCCGAGATCTGCCAGCAGGCCGACCTGCCCCCGGGCGTGGTCAACATCATCACCGGCGCCGGCGCGACCGGCGAGACCCTGGTGGGCCACCCGGGCATCGACAAGGTCGCCTTCACCGGCTCCACCGGCGTCGGCAAGGCGATCGCCCGCACGGTCGCCGGCAGCCAGCAAGAAGGTCACCCTCGAGCTGGGCGGCAAGGCCGCCAACATCGTCTTCGACGACGCCCCGATGGACCAGGCGGTCGAGGGCATCGTCAACGGCATCTTCTTCAACCAGGGCCACGTGTGCTGCGCCGGCTCGCGGCTGCTGGTGCAGGAGTCGGTGGCCGACGAGGTGCTCGAGCGCCTCAAGCGCCGGATGTCGACGCTGCGCCTGGGCGACCCGCTCGACAAGAACACCGACGTCGGCGCGATCAACTCCGCCGCCCAGCTCGCCCGCATCCACGAGCTCTCCGACGTCGGCGAGGCCGAGGGCGCCGGGCGCGTGGTCGCCCGAGTGCGAGCTGCCGGCCCACGGCTTCTGGTTCCCGCCCGACCGCTCTTCACCGGGGTCTCCCAGGCGCACCGCATCGCGCGCGAGGAGATCTTCGGTCCGGTGCTGTCGGTGCTGACCTTCCGCACGCCCAGCGAGGCGGTCGAGAAGGCCAACAACACGCCGTACGGGCTGTCGGCAGGGATCTGGACCGAGAAGGGCTCGCGCATCCTCGACATCGCCGGGCGCCTGCGCGCCGGCGTGGTGTGGGCCAACACGTTCAACAAGTTCGACCCCACCAGCCCCTTCGGTGGCTACAAGGAGTCGGGCTACGGCCGCGAGGGCGGGCGCCACGGCCTCGCCGCCTACCTGAAGGGAGCCGACGCGTGAGCAGCCGCATCGACGTCCGCAAGACCTACAAGCTCTTCATCGGCGGGGCCTTCCCCCGCTCGGAGTCGGGCTACTCCTACGTCGTCAACGACCACAAGGGGGCCTTCGTGGCCAACGCCGCGCTCGCCTCGCGCAAGGACGCCCGCGACGCCGTCGGCGCCGCCCGCAAGGCCCAAGCCGGCTGGGCCGGGCGCACCGCCTACAACCGGGCGCAGATCCTCTACCGCGTCGCCGAGGTGATGGAGGACCGCCGCCCGCAGTTCGTGCAGGCCGTCCAGCAGTCCGAGGGCCTCTCGGGCAGCAAGGCGGAGCGCGTGGTCGACGAGGCCGTCGACCGCTGGGTCTGGTACGCCGGGTGGGCCGACAAGCTCGCCCAGGTGGTCGGCAACGCCAACCCCGTCGCCGGGCCGTACTTCAACCTCTCCACCCCCGAGCCGACCGGTGTCGTGGCGGTGCTCGCCCCCGAGCGCTCCTCGTTGCTGGGCCTGGTCTCGGTGCTCGCGCCGGTGATCGTCAGCGGCAACACCGCCGTGCTGGTCTCCTCCCACTCGCGCCCGCTGCCGGCGGTGAACCTCGCCGAGGTGCTCGCCACCAGCGACGTGCCCGGCGGCGTGGTCAACATCCTCACCGGCAAGGCGGCCACCGTGGCGCCGTGGCTGGCCGCCCACATGGACGTCAACGCCATCGACCTGACCGGTGTCGCGGGTGACGCCGCCGCTGGCCACCGACCTCGAGGTCGCGGCCGCCGACAACCTCAAGCGGGTGCGCCGCGCGCCCGCCGCCGAGCCCGACTGGAGCGCCGATCCCGGTCTCCTGCCGATGACGGCGTTCCTGGAGACCAAGACGGTCTGGCACCCCATGGGGGTGTGAGCGCCCTGCTCGCCCAGGTCATCGTCCTGGCCGGCCCCTCGGGGTCGGGCAAGTCCCGGCTCGCCGAACGCCTCGGCCTGCCGGTGCTGCGCCTCGACGACTTCTACAAGGACGGCGACGACCCGTCGCTGCCGCGCATCTGTGAGGGTCCCAACGCCGGGATCGTCGACTGGGACCACCCCGACTCGTGGCTCCCGACCGACGCCCTGGCGACCATGCGCCAGCTGTGCGAGACCGGTCGCGCCGAGGTGCCGACCTACGAGATCGCGCGCAACGGCCGCACCGGGTGGCGCCCGGTCGACCTGGGCGGGGCGCCGCTCTTCGTGGCCGAGGGGATCTTCGCTCCCGACGCGGTCGAGCCGGCGCGGGTCGCCGGGCTGCTGGCGGCGGCGTACTGCATCAGGCGCAGCACCGCCCGCACGTTCTGGCTGCGGCTGACCCGCGACCTGCGTGAGCGGCGCAAGCCACCGCTCGTGCTGGTGCGCCGCGGGCTGGCCCTGGCGCGCGCGCAGCGCGCGGTCGTGGCCGACGCGGTCGCGAAGGGTTGCGAGCCGGTCTCGCCCACCGAGGCGTTGGAGCGGGTGGCCTCGCTGCACCCGGACCGCGTCTGAGCGGGCCCGTGGACGAGCCAGCCTGGCCGCACCGCCAGCCCGACCAGCGCTCCTGCGGCGCTGCCTGCCTCGTGCTGGCCGCGATGCGCACCGACGCGTCGTACGACGCCCGTCTGCGCGCCGACCCCGGTCTCTGGCCCGCCGAGGTGCTGCGCACGCACCGCGGGGCGACCGGGCTGCGTGACGCCGGCCGGCTCGGCGTGCCGTGGCCGCGGCTGCTGGGCACTCCCCCGTGGGCGGTCGCCCGCCGGCTGGGGCGCCGGCCCGGTGGGCGCTGGCGCACCCGGCTGCTGCGCCTGGGCCCCCGCGTCGACTCGTTCGACTCGCTGCTGCCGCTCGCCCACCACGGCGTGCCGCTGCCGCTCTACGTCGGCTCCCGGCTGCTCCCGCGCCACGTGGTGCTGGTCGTCGGCGCCAGCAAGGAGGACCTGCTGGTGTGGGACCCGGCGCGCGGCGCGACGCTGCGCGTGACCCGGGTGGCGTTCGAGACCGGCCGGCTGCCGTTCGGGCGCTGGCGCACGCCATGGTGCGTGGTCGCCCCACGCCGGCTCGCCGGCTGAGGCGTCCTGTCTACGTCCGCCGGTGGAAGCTGACCTGGTTGTCGGCACCGATGTCGACCTCGTACCCCGGGTCATGGATCCGGCGGTGGTGGAAGGGGCACATGGCCGGGGGTGCGTCGCAGCCGGGCGGTGCAGCCGCCGTCCGCGGATGCCCATGGCGATCCGCTGGGCGGGGGTGAAGTACCTCTTCGTGCGTCCAGGGTCGCCGCGGCCAGGCCGTCCTTGAGTGAGTCGAGGGTCATGGTGACGACCACGGTCGCGTTCACCCCGCCGGCACGCGGCAGCTCGGCCGGGTCGAGGCGTTCGATGAGCTCGACGAACGCGGCACCGAGTCGCTGCGCGGTCGGGCGGCGTACCGGCACCGGAGCCTGCTCCTCCTGCTCGTCCTGCTCATTGGCGTCTGCGGCGGCCCGGTTGGCGATCTGGTGCTTCGGGGCGGCGTACGCGAGCAGTGCCCGCTCCAGCATCTGACCGACCAGCAGCGGCACCGTGAACGATCCCTTGACCCGGCCCTGGCCGTCCTGGCGCATCCGGAACACCGCGGACTTCTCCGCCTCGCGCTCCTCGCGGTCCAGCTGCTCGGCCTCCCACGCCTCGGCCACCTCCGGTGCGACCACCTCGAGGATCCGCCGACCCAGCACCCGCAGGCCCTTCGCATCGTGGACCTCGGCATACGAGACCAGCGTCTTGGCCGCCTGCTCCACCACGGCCGCCTCGAGGTCGTCGGGCAGCTCGTCCAAGGCGTTCACGATCACCGACGCCTGCTCCGCGATGACATCGCCTCGACCCAGCGCCTCGGCCACCAGCTCGTGCCGATCCAGCCCTGCGGCGAGGCGGACCTGACGGAACGACTCCCGCTTCGTCGACCGCGTCGCGTTCGCGTGCCACACCGCCACCGACGGCGACGCATTCACCTCCGCCACCGCCACCGCCTCAGCATGTGAGAGAGCCCGCGATCGCAGTTCCACCAGCCGCGCCTCGGCCCGCGCGATCTCGACCAGCACGTCCGCCGTGGCCGCCTGCCCCATCGACCAGACCGGCACCTCCGCCACCTCGTCCAACGCCGAGTGCACCCGCGCGACAGCACCGCCGATAGGGTGCGCCGCGGTGGTGGCCATGAGTAAAGCATCCCAGGCCCCACCGACAAAGCACCAGGTCAGAAGCCGTTTTCCACAGGCAGATCGAAACTTTTTTCGATCCCTTCTCCGCGGTCGACCATGCGGCCCGATGGCGTGGACCGCGGCAGCTGCGGACGGGGCCAGACGCAGGTCCAGGCGTCCGGCTCGTCCCGCTCGCCGTCGTGCCGATTGACTCCGCCGCGCCCTACGGCTTGACGACCTCGCGCAGGGTCGCCATGGCCCGACCGACGGCCTCGTGGGCGGCGGCGATCCGGGCCGCGATCGAGGGCGCCGCGTGCACCAGCGCGCGGTCGAGCTCGAGCGCGGCCACGAACATCTCCTGCAGCACCTGGGAGTGGACCGCCTCGATGATGCGCTCGCGCTCCTCCAGGCGGGCCAGGCGCACGCTGTGCCGGATGTTGCAGACCCGGCCCGGCGATCCGGGCTGGGTGTAGAGGTCGGTCACCGCCACCTCGACCCAGGACCAGTCGTCGTCGGTGCGGACCCGTAGCTCACCGATCCGCTCGGCCCGGGACGGGTCCACGGCCAGCAGCTCCTCGAAGGCGAGCTGGTCCTCGGGGTGGATGCGGTCCGTGAGCGGTGTGCCCACGACCGCCTCGACCGGCCAGCCGAACAGGTTCGTGACCGCCGGGCTGGCATAGCTGACGACGTGCTGGTCCTCGACCAGGACCGCGGCGTCGCTGGAGCGCTCCATCAGGTGCCGCACGGCGTCGCCGAGGTTGAGCGAGGCGCCGACGATCCCGATCAGCTCCCCGTCCCGGTACACGCCGCTGTCGGTGACCAGCGCGTGCAGCACCTCACCGCTGCGGCGCCGGACCGGGAACCCGCCGGACCACGAGCGGCCTTCCCGCAGCGCCGCCATGATCTCCCCCGCCGCCGGCTGCGAGACCTCCGGCACCGTCACCTCCGCGATGTCACGACCCACGGCCTCCACGGCGGGCCAGCCGTACAGCTCCTCCGCGGCACCGTTCCAGAACAGCACCTTCCCCTGCGGGTCCGTCAGGATCACGGCATGCCCGAGCGCGTGCAGCAGCTCGTCAGCAGACGGGCGCAGGGAGAGTGCTTCAGCATTCATGGACACATCCTGCCGCCCCGCGCCTCGTGCTGTCCGGGGAGAAGTGCCCGGAGCGGACGGGTTCTCTGGGCCCGCCACGCCCGCGGGACCTCGGCCGGGCTCGAGATCAGAGGGTGCGGGCGATCCCGAGGATGACGACCCAGGCGACAGGCAGCGACATGCCCAGGCCGAGCATGATGCGGGACAGGGCCAGCGAGGTGGCGCCGGCGCCCGCAGTGGGGTCGGCGCTGGCGAGCACGACGCGGGAGGGGTGCCGGGGGTCGTAACGGACCTCGACCTGCTCCCCCACGTGCGGCACCGGCGGCTCGACACCGGTCATGGTCTGCGCCTCGACGTCGCGCTCACCGACGCGGAAGCGCAGCTGCTGGTAGTAGATGGTGACCGGCTCGCCGGCCATCGCCACGTCCTTGGGCAGCGACTCGAGCACCTCGGCGGTGGTCGGCTCCGAGCGGTCCCCGAAGCCGGCCGCCTCGCGCCGCTGGTGCAGGCCACGGGCCGCCAGGACCACGCCGGCGAGCAGGGCCAGCACTGCGGCGCCCAGCATCACCACGCTCAGCGCGAGGCTCACGCGCCCTCCGCGGCCAGGGCGGCGTACCCCGGCTTGATGACCTCGTCGATGATCGCCAACCGCTCGTCGAAGGGCAGGAAGGCCGACTTCATCGCGTTGATGGTGAACCAGCGCAGGTCGTCGAGGGTGTAGCCGAACGCGTCGACGAGCGCGGTCATCTCCTTGGTCATCGACGTGTCCGACATCAGCCGGTTGTCGGTGTTGACCGTGACCCGGAAGCGCAGCCGCGTCAGCAGCCCGATCGGGTGCTCGGCGATCGACGTCGCAGCGCCGGTCTGCACGTTGCTGGCCGGGCACAGCTCGAGCGGCACCCGCCGGTCGCGCACGTACGCCGCCAGCCGACCCAGCTTCACACTGCCGTCGTCCGCGACCTCGATGTCGTCGACGATGCGCACGCCGTGCCCGAGCCGGTCGGCCCCGCACCACTGCAGCGCCTGCCAGATCGAGGGCAGCCCGAAGGCCTCGCCGGCGTGGATGGTGAAGTGGCCGTTCTCGCGCTGCAGGTACTCGAAGGCGTCGAGGTGACGGGTCGGGGGGTAGCCGGCCTCGGCACCCGCGATGTCGAAGCCGGCCACGCCGCGGTCGCGCCAGGCCACGGCGAGCTCGGCGATCTCCATCGAGCGGGCCTGGTGGCGCATCGCGGTCAGCAGCTGACGCACCACGATCGCGCCGTCGGCGGCGACGACCGCCTCGTCGATGCCCTGCTGCACGGCCGCGACGACCTCGTCGAGGCTCAGCCCCTGGTCGACGTGCTGCTCGGGGGCGTAGCGCATCTCCGCGTAGACGACCCCGTCGGCGACCAGGTCCTCGACGAACTCGCGGGCCACCCGGGTCAGCGCCGGCGCCGTCTGCATCACAGCGACGGTGTGGGCGAAGGTCTCGAGGTAGCGCTCCAGCGAGCCGGAGTCGGCCGACTCCGCGAACCAGCGCGCGAGCGACTCGACGGTGTCGGCCGGCAGATCGTGGCCGACCTCGTGGGCCAGCTCCAGGATGGTCGCCGGGCGCAGCCCGCCGTCGAGGTGGTCGTGCAGGACGACCTTGGGCGCGCGGGCGACCTGGTCGGGGGTCGGGACGATAGGTTCGGTGGCAGTGCCGCTCATGGCGGCATCCTCGCACCCCACCCCCGGGCAACCCCCAGACAGGAGCAGTCCATGCGCGTGTTCACCTCCCTCGACGAGGTCTCCGAGGCCGCCGGCCAGGAGCTCGGCACCAGCGAGTGGGTCGAGATCGACCAGCAGCGGGTCGACACCTTCGCCGACGCCACCGGTGACCACCAGTGGATCCACGTCGACGTGGACCGGGCCAAGGACGGACCCTTCGGTGGCACCATCGCCCACGGCTACCTCACGCTGTCGCTGGTCCCGTGGCTGGGCAGCAAGGTCTTCAGCTTCGACACCCCCGGCGCCAAGCTGAACTACGGCGTCAACAAGGTGCGCTTCCCGAACCCGGTGCTGGTCGGCAGCCGGATCCGCGCCACGGTCACCCTCGGCGAGGTCACCGACATCCCGGCCGGCAAGCAGGCCACCGTGCGCTACACCGTCGAGATCGACGGCGTCGACAAGCCGGCCTGCGTCGCCGAGTCCGTCGTACTGCTGCTCACCGACTGACCAGCCGGTCCACGACCAGGTCGGCGAAGGGACCGGCCGCCCCCGGGGCCAGGTCGAGGTAGAGACCGGGCTCGATGAGCTCGAGCTCGCTGACCGCGAGCCGACCGTCGAGCTCCATCATGTCGACGCGCGCGTAGTCGAGGCGCTGCCCCAGCAGCGCCTCGGCCGCGCGCACGGCGTCGAGCGCCAGCCGCTCGGCCGCGGGGTCGATGTCGACCAGGCTGCTGCGCCCGCCGTGCTCGGTGTGCACCCGCACCTCCCCGGCGCCGGGGACCTTGTCGACCTGGGTGCGCGCCACCCCGTCGAGGACCACCACCGAGGTCTCGCCCCGGGTGCGCACCGACTCCACGAGCGGCTGCGCCAGCCACGGCCCCGGGGTCAACCCGACCAGCCGGTCGTCCTCGACCGAGTCGACGACGACGACGCCCACGCCACCGGCGCCGATGCGCGGCTTGACCACCACGCTGCCCCAGCGGGCCAGGGCGCGGCGCAGTCCCCCGACCAGGTCCTCGTCGTCGACGAGCTCGGAGGGCACCACCGGCACGTGCTCGCCCAGGGTCTCGAGGTAGGCCTTGTCGGCGTTCCAGTCGAAGACCTCGCCCCCGTTGAGCAGGCGCGTCGAGGCCTCCACACGCCGTACCCAGTCGCGCCAGGCCGGCAACCGGCGCTGGTAGTCCCACGTCGCACGGACCGCGACCAGGTCGGCGCGGGCCCAGTCGACACCCGGGTCGTCCCAGGTCGCCCACGCGGCCTCCACGCCCCGCTCGGCGAGGGCGTCGACGAGCAGCGAGCCCCCTGGCTCGCCCCCGGGCAGCAGGCAGAACGTCGCGAGCAGCACACGGGAGGTCATCGCGCCATGGTGTCAGGCCCGGTGCCCTCAGCCGTACGGCGTCAGCAGCTGGTCGACCGGGGCGTGGTCGTCGGTGAGCACCTCGGCCCCGTCGACCCACTCCCGCAGGGCCGCGCCCGTGAGCAGACCCCAGCCGGTCTCGCGCTCGTCGAGCCCGGCCTGCACCTGCTCGAGGTCGAGGGGTGCGGGCGAGGCCACGACGACCAGGTTGCCACCGTCCTCGCGCGCCAGCGTGGCGGGCGGGGCGAGCAGGGCGACGTGCTCGAAGACCGCGTCGAGCGTGGCCAGCTCGGCGCGGGCGAAGGCCAGCGGACCGCGGTCGATGAGGTTCTGCACGTAGGCGCCGTCGTCGACCAGGACGCGCCGCACCTCGCGCACGGCCTCGAGCGTGGTCAGGTGCCAGGGCACGCTCAGGCCGCCGAAGGCGTCGCCCACGACCACGTCGTACGCCGCGTCGTCGAGGCGCTCGAGCCCCAGGCGGCCGTCCTCCACGCGCACCTCGAGGTCGGGGCCGGTCTCGAGCCCGAGCCGCTCCACGTCGAGGTCGACCACGCCGGCGTCGATCTCGGAGACCAGGCTGCGGCTGCCGGGACGGGTCGCCTCGAGCCACCGCGGCAGGGTCAGCCCGCCGCCGCCCAGGTGGTAGGCCTCCAGCGGCTCGCCGGGCGGTCGCACCGAGTCGATCGCGGCCGCCGCCGCGCGCACGTAGGCGAAGTCGAGGTGGGTCGGGTCGTCGGGGTCGACGTAGGAGTGCCGCACGCCGTCGAGGACCAGCACCAGGCCGCCCTCGCGCTCAGGGTCCTCCTGCACCACCGCACAGTGGTAGGTCGTCTCGACGTCGCACCCGCCGGGCGCGGCGGCTGCCCCCAGCCCGCCGAGCAGCACCAGGGCCACCGGCGCGGCGACGGTGCGCCAGCCGCGGACCCGCCAGTCGACCAGCACGCCGCAGAGCACGAGGGTGACGCCCAGGGCGACGAGGATGGCGCTGACCGGCACCAGCGAGATCAGGAAGAACCCGGTGACCACGGTGCCGGCGATCGACCCGGCGGTGGCGATGCCGGAGAGCCGGCCGACGACGGTGCCGGTCTCCTCGAGGCTGGTGAGCTGCAGCTTGGTGACCATCGGGGTGATCGCCGAGAGCAGCGCTCCCGGCACCACGATCGTGACGATCGCGGCCGGCACGACCAGCGTGCCGGCGCCGGACTCGGCTCCCCCGCGCACCAGCAGGGGGGTGAGCGCCACGACCACCCCCGAGACGCCAAGCAGCGGCCCCAGCGTCCGGCGTGGCGGCACCCGGTCGGCGGCTCGGCCGCCGCCCCACGAGCCCAGCGCGATGGCGGAGAGCGCGAGCCCGATGACCAGGGTGCTGGTCTCGAGCGTCAGACCCAGGTACGGCGCCAGCAGCCGCAGCGCCACCAGCTCGACGACCAGCACGGCCGCCGAGGAGCCGAACACCAGGGCGACGGCGCCCCTCTCGTTCACGGCTGCCCGTCCATGGCTGCGCGCTCAGCCGATGCGGTCGATCACCAGCGGCTCGGGGGTGAAGCCGTCGCCGCCCGCGTCGCTGATGTCGTAGCCGTCCTCGAGCGAGGCCAGCGCCCGCTCGAAGCGCTGGGGCTCGTCGGTGAGCAGCGTGAAGAGCGGCTGGCCCGCGGTGACCTCGTCGCCCGGACGGGCGTGCCACACGACACCGGCACCGGCCTGCACCGGGTCCTCCTTGCGGGCCCGGCCGGCGCCCAGGCGCCACGCGGCCATCCCGACCGCCATCGCGTCGAGGCGGGTCAGCACGCCGCTGGTGGGTGCCTCGACGACGTGCTCCTCCTTGGCGCGTGGCATCTCGGCGTCGGGGTCGCCGCCCTGGGCGCGGATCATCGCCTTCCAGGTGTCCATGGCCGAGCCGTCGGCGAGCTTGTCGGCGGGGTCGACGTCGGTGACGCCGGCGGCGGTGAGCATCTCGCGGGCCAGGGCCACGGTCAGCTCGACCACGTCGGCGGGACCGCCGCCGGCCAGCACGTCGACGGACTCGGCGACCTCGATCGCGTTGCCGGCGCTCAGGCCCAGCGGGGTGGACATGTCGGTGAGCAGCGCGACCGTGGTGACGCCGGCGTCGTTGCCCAGCGCCACCATCGTCTCGGCGAGCTCGCGGGCGTCCTCGATGGACTTCATGAAGGCGCCGGTGCCGACCTTGACGTCGAGCACCAGCGCGCCGGTGCCCTCGGCGATCTTCTTGCTCATGATCGAGGAGGCGATCAGCGGGATCGCCTCGACGGTGCCGGTGACGTCGCGCAGCGCGTAGAGCTTCTTGTCGGCCGGGGCCAGCTCGGCGCCGGCGGCGCAGATGACAGCGCCGATCTCCTCGAGCTGCTCGAGCAGCGCGGAGTTCGACAGGTCGGCCTGCCAGCCCGGGATCGCCTCGAGCTTGTCGAGGGTGCCGCCGGTGTGGCCCAGCCCGCGCCCGGAGAGCTGAGGCACCGCGACCCCGCAGGCGGCCACGAGCGGCGCCAGCGGGAGGGTGATCTTGTCGCCCACGCCGCCGGTGGAGTGCTTGTCGGCGGTGGGGCGCGAGAGCGAGGAGAAGTCCATCCGCTCCCCCGAGGCGATCATCGCGGCCGTCCAGCGGCTGATCTCGCCGCGGTCCATGCCGCGCAGCAGGATCGCCATGGCCAGCGCCGACATCTGCTCGTCGGCGACGTCGCCGCGGGTGTAGGCGTCGACCACCCAGTCGATCTGGCTGTCGCTCAGGCCGTGGCCGTCGCGCTTGGCCTGGATGACCTCCACCGCATCGTGCTTGCTCATCGTTTCCTCTCGTCCAGGTCGTCGGGGCCGAACGCGTCGGGCAGCACCTGGTCCATGGTCCGCAGCCCGCTGACGGTCCAGAGCAGCAGCTCGCGTCCGCCGTTCTCGAACAGCAGCTGGCGGCACCGGCCGCAGGGCATGATCACCTGGCCCTCGCCGCCCACGCACACGAAGTGGGTCAGGCGTCCGCCGCCGGTCAGGTGCAGCTGGCTGACCAGGCCGCACTCCGCGCACAGCGTGACGCCGTACGCCGCGTTCTCGACGTTGCACCCCACGACCGTGCGGCCGTCCTCCACCAGCGCCGCGGCGCCGACGCGGTAGGAGGAGTAGGGCGCGTAGGCCAGGCGCATCGCCTCCACCGCTCGCTCCCGCAGCGACTCCCACGGCTCGCCGTGGACCTGCTCCGCTCGTGCCATCGTGCCTCCTCGCTCGGCCCCCAGTTGACCACGAGAGGCCACGGGGGAGGCGTCGCCACGGTGCCTTCACGAGATTCCAAGTCGATAACTGTTGCGTCCCGCTGTCGTGATGCGCCCCCGCACCACCCCCTCGGGTACTACCGTTCCGCTGTTGGCCCCCGGAGGTGAGGGGCTCGGAACTGGAGGAACACGTTGAACAGCATCAGGAAGACCGTCGTCGGCGGCATTGCAGCCCTCGCGGCCACCACGACCCTCGTGGCCTGCGGCGACGCACCCAGCGAAGAGAACAGCACCAGCACCGACGGGGCGAGCGACTTCCTGCCCTGCATCGTCTCCGATGCCGGCGGCTTCGACGACAAGTCCTTCAACCAGCTGAGCTTCGAGGGCGTCCAGCAGGCCGCCGAGGAGATCGGCACCGAGGCCAACGGCGTCGAGTCCAACAGCGAGAACGACTACGGCCCGAACCTCGACAGCCTGGTCGCCGAGGGCTGCGACATCATCGTCTCGGTCGGCTTCGCGCTCGCCGCGGCCACGGTCGAGTCGGCCAACGCCAACCCCGAGATGCAGTACGCGCTGATCGACGACGCGGCCGACACCGATTTCGACGGCGAGAAGGACGCGGACAACGTCAAGCCGCTGCTCTACGACACCGCGCAGGCGGCGTTCCTGGCCGGCTACGCGGCTGCCGACTACACCGAGACGGGCGTCGTGGGCACCTTCGGCGGCCAGCCCTTCCCGACCGTCACCATCTTCATGGACGGCTTCCGCCAGGGCGTGGAGTACTACAACGAGCAGAAGGACACCGACGTCGAGGTGGTCGGCTGGGACGGCGAGAACGGCTCCTTCACCGGTGGCTTCGAGGCCAACGAGAAGGCCACCAACACCGCCAAGCAGCTGCTCGACCAGGACGTCGACGTGATCCTCCCGGTCGGCGGCCCCATCTACCAGGGTGCCCTCACCGCGATCGCCGACTCGAACCGCGACGTCGCCATGATCGGCGTCGACGCCGACCAGTTCGAGACCGACCCGGCCACCCAGGACGTCATCCTGACCTCCATCCAGAAGGGCATGGACGTCTCGACGTACGACACGGTCATGGCCGCCAGCAACGGCGAGTTCGACGCGACCGCCTACGTCGGCACCCTCGAGAACGAGGGCGTGAGCCTCGCCCCGTTCCACAACTTCGAGGACAAGGTGTCCGACTCGCTGGCCGACGAGCTCGAGCAGGTCAAGGCGGGCATCATCGACGGCTCCATCAGCGTCGAGTCCTACCTGAACTGAGCACCGGCGGGGGGAGGCGGGCCACCACGGCCCGCCTCCCCCCGCTGCCACGTCCACCACTCCCCTGTGTCGCAAGGACTGACCCATGCAACTGGCACTACGCGAGGTGACCAAGCGCTTCGGCAGCCTGGTCGCCAACGACCGGATCTCGTTGACCGTCGAGGGCGGTGAGATCCACTGCCTGCTCGGGGAGAACGGCGCCGGCAAGTCGACGCTGATGAACGTCCTCTACGGCCTCTACCGCGCCGACGAGGGCCAGATCGTCCTCGACGACGAGGTCCAGTCCTTCACCGGTCCCGGCGACGCCATCGCGGCCGGCATCGGCATGGTCCACCAGCACTTCATGCTCGTGCCCGTCTTCACGGTCGCCGAGAACGTGATGCTCGGCAACGAGCAGACCGGCTTCGCCGGGTCCCTGGACCTCGAGTCCGCGCGCGAGCGCGTGCGGGAGATCTCCGCGCGGTTCGGCTTCCACGTCGACCCCGACGCCGTGGTCGGCGACCTGCCGGTGGGCGTCCAGCAGCGGGTCGAGATCATCAAGGTGCTCTCCCGCGACGCCAAGGTGCTCGTCTTCGACGAGCCGACCGCGGTGCTGACCCCCCAGGAGACCGACGAGCTGATGGAGATCATGCGCGAGCTGCGCCGCTCCGGCGCCGCGATCGTCTTCATCACCCACAAGCTGCGCGAGGTCCGCGAGGTCGCCGACCGCATCACCGTGATCCGCCGCGGCCAGGTCGTGGGCGAGGCCGACCCGTCGGCCAGCAACGCCGAGCTCGCGGCCATGATGGTCGGGCGACCGGTCGAGCTGACGGTCAGCAAGAACGAGCCCGACCTCGGCGCCGCCTCTCTTGTCGTCGAGGGGCTCACCGTCGTCGACCCGGCCGGGCTCGTGCACGTCGACGACATCAGCTTCGAGGTCCGCGACGGCGAGATCCTCGCGGTGGCCGGCGTCCAGGGCAACGGCCAGACCGAGCTGACCGAGGCGCTGCTGGGCCTGCAGGACCACGTGCTGGGCTCGATCCGGCTCGACGGGCGCGAGCTGGTGGGCCGCAAGGTCCGCGACGTGCTCGACGCCGGCGTCGGCTTCATCCCCGAGGACCGGCAGGCCGACGGGCTGGTCGGCTCCTTCACGATCGCCGAGAACCTGATGCTCGACCGCAGCTTCGGAGCCCCCTTCGTGCGCGCCGGCTCCCTGCAGCTCTCCGCGCTGCAGGAGTTCGCCGAGGAGAAGCTGGCGCAGTACGACGTGCGCGCCCCGGGCATCACCACCCCCGCCGGCAACCTCTCCGGGGGCAACCAGCAGAAGGTCGTCGTCGCCCGCGAGCTCTCGCGCGAGCTGCGGCTCCTGGTGGCGGCCCAGCCCACCCGTGGCGTCGACGTCGGGTCCATCGAGTTCATCCACAGCCAGATCGTCGCCACCCGCGACGCCGGGGTCCCGGTGCTCGTGGTCTCCACCGAGCTCGACGAGGTCGTCGCGCTCGCCGACCGCATCATGGTGCTCTACCGGGGCCGGGTGGTCGGCATCGTCCCGGCCGACACGCCCCGTGAGGTGCTCGGCCTGATGATGACCGGAGAACCCCCCACAGGAGAGGTCGCATGAACCGCCCCGAGGACCAGCCCACCGGAGCCGCGAGCCAGGGCATCCCCGGCCCCACCGACCGCACGGCCGGCACCAGCACCGCGACCGGCCCGGCGGCACCGCCGCCGTCCGAGGACCGGTGGCGCGAGGCGGTGCGCTCCATCACCACCGGCAACGGCCTGGTCGCGCTGCTCTCGGTGCTGCTCGCGCTCGCGATCGGATCGTTGCTGATCCTCCTCACCGACGACGCGGTGCGCGAGACCTCCGGCTACCTGTTCTCGCGCCCCGGCGACTTCTTCTCCGCGGCCGGTCGCGCGATCTCCGGGGCCTACGGCTCCCTGTTCCGCGGCTCGATCTACAACTCCCGCGGCGCCGACTTCGCCTCGCAGATCCGCCCCCTGACCGAGACCCTCAAGTTCGCCGGCCCGCTGATCATGGCCGGGCTCGGCGTCGGGCTGACCTTCCGCGCCGGCATGTTCAACATCGGTGGCCGCGGCCAGATGCTGCTCGCCGGCGCTGCGGCGGGCTGGGTCGGCATCAACGTCGACCTGCCCTTCCCGCTGCACCTCACGGTGGCCGTGCTCGCCGGCATGGCCGCCGGTGCGTTCTGGGCGGGCATCGCGGGCGTGCTCAAGGCCCGTACCGGCGCCCACGAGGTGATCGTGACGATCATGCTCAACTACGTGGGCTTCTACCTGGTCTTCTACGCCCTCTCGCGCCAGAGCCTGCTGCAGGCACCGGGGTCCATCAACCCCAAGTCGCTGCCCATGCAGGACTCCGCGATCCTGCCCGACCTGCTCGGTGACCGCTTCAACCTGCACCTGGGCTTCGTGCTGGCCCTGGTCGCGGTCGTGGTCGTGTGGTGGGTGCTGAACCGCTCGGCGCTCGGCTTCCGCTTCCGCGCCGTGGGTGCGAACCCGCACGCGGCCCGCACCGCGGGCATCGACGTGGGCCGCACCTACGTGCTGGCGATGCTGATCTCGGGCGCCCTGGTCGGCCTGGCCGGTGCCAACCAGATCCTCGGCACCGCGACCAGCGGTGTCACCGTCGACCTCGACGCCGGCATCGGCTTCGACGCCATCACCGTGGCCCTGCTCGGCCGCTCGCACCCGCTGGGCATCCTCGGGGCGGGGCTCCTCTTCGGCGCCTTCAAGGCCGGCGGCTTCTCCATGCAGGCCTCCGAGGGCATCCCGGTCGACATCGTCCTCGTCATCCAGTCACTCATCGTGCTGTTCATCGCCGCTCCCCCGCTGGTGCGGGCGATGTTCCGCCTGCCCGCCCAGGAGGCCAAGTGAGCACGCCGCACGCCGCCGCTCCCACCGACGACCGCTCCGGGCGGCCCGACGGCCCGCACGTGATGACGACGGCCAGCCCCAAGGTCGCGATCATCCTGGGGGTCATCACGCTCCTGCTCGCGGCCGTGGTGGCGCTGGGCTCGCAGACCGGCGACACCACCTTCCGCCTCTCGACCCGCCGCGACCTGGTCCAGCTGCCCGACATCACGGTGCCCGCCAACGCCACCGCCTGGGTGGCGATCGCGCTGATGGCCCTGGCCACCGCCGAGGCCGTACGCCGCTACCTGGCAGGCACCAAGGTCCCGCTCTGGCTGCCGGCCGCGTACGGCGTCGTCGCCATGATCGGCTTCCTGGCCTGGGCCGCGGCCGGCGCGACGCTGCCGGTGATCGGGCTGCTCGCGGGTGCGCTGGCGCTCGCGGTGCCCCTCGTCTTCGGCGCCCTGGGCGGTGTGCTGGGCGAGCGCGTCGGCGTCGTCAACATCGCCATCGACGGCCAGCTGCTGGCCGGTGCCTTCGCGGCTGCGCTGGTCGGCTCCCTGGTCGGATCGGCGTGGGCCGGCCTGATCGGGGCGATGCTCGCCGGCGCGCTGGTCGGGCTGGTGCTCGGTGTCTTCGCGATCAGCTACTTCGTCGACCAGGTCATCGTGGGCGTGGTGCTCAACGTGCTGATCATCGGCCTGACGAGCTTCATGTTCTCCCAGGTCCTGGCGCCCAACGCGGCCTCCCTCAACAGCCCGCCGCGCCTGGGCCCGGTCTCCATCCCCCTGCTGGGCCAGATCCCGGTCATCGGGCCGATCCTGTTCCGTCAGTCGGTCGTGGTCTACCTGCTCTACGTGGCCGTGGCCGTGGTGACCTTCGCGCTCTACCGCACCCGGTGGGGTCTGCGGGTGCGCGCCGTCGGTGAGCACCCCCAGGCCGCGGACACGGTGGGCATCAACGTCCTGCGCACCCGCTACCGCACCCTGCTGATCGCCGGCGCGACCGCCGGCGCAGGTGGTGCCTTCTACACGCTGGTCTCCGTCTCGCAGTTCAACCGCGAGATGACCGGCGGCGCCGGCTACATCGCCCTGGCCGCGGTCATCTTCGGCAAGTGGGACCCGATCCGGGCGACGTTGGCGGCGCTGCTCTTCGGCTTCGCCTCCAACCTGCAGGGCGTGCTGTCGGTGATCGGCTCCCCGGTGCCCAGCGAGTTCATGCTGATGCTGCCCTACGTCGTCACCATCTTCGCGGTCGCCGGCCTGGTGGGCCGCTCGCGGCCACCCGCGGCGGTGGGCACTCCCTACCGCAAGGGCTGAGCGGCGGCGCGCAGCGCGACCTCGGCGAGCAGCCGGGCCCCGATGGCCAGGGCCCGCTCGTCGACGCGCAGGTCGCCCTGGTGCAGGTCGTACGTCGCGCCCCCGGGGGTGCGGGTGCCCAGGCGCATCATCGCGCCGGGCACCTCGTCGACGTACCAGCCGAAGTCCTCACCGCCGAGGCTCTGCGGGGCCAGCACCCGGCCGTCGGGGCCGAGCACCGAGGCCACGGCGTCGCCGAGCAGCTTGTGGGAGACGGCCTCGTTGACCACCGGCGGCACACCGCGCACGTAGTCGACGTGGGCGGTGACGCCGTAGGGGCGCACGATCTCGTGCACCATCTCGCGCACCATCTTCTCGGCCTCGGCCCAGGCGGCGGCATCGAGGATGCGCACCGTGCCGGACAGGAGCCCCCGCTCGGGGATCACGTTGGGGGCGCTGCCGGCCTCGATGCGGCCCCACACGACCGAGACGCCGGAGCGCGGGTCGAAGCGGCGCGAGAGGATCGCCGGCAGCTCGGTGGTCACCTTGGCCAGTGCGAAGGTCAGGTCGGCGGTCAGGTGCGGGCGTGAGGTGTGCCCGCCCGCACCCTCGAAGCGCACGTCGACCTGGTCGGCGGCGCTGGTCATCGGGCCCAGGCGCAGGCCCACCTGGCCCACGTCGACGCCCGGGTCGCAGTGCAGCGCGAAGACGCGGTCGACACCGTCGAGCAGGCCGAGCCCGATCAGGCGCAGCGCGCCCCCGGGCATCACCTCCTCGGCCGGCTGGAAGAACAGCCGCACCCGCCCGGTCAGGAGGCCCTCCGCGTGGGCACGCGCGATCGCGCCCGCGGCGCCGACGAGGGCCGTGGTGTGCACGTCGTGGCCGCAGGCGTGGGCCACGCCCGGCACGGTGCTGCTCCACGGGTCGCCGGTCGTCTCCTGCACCGGCAGCGCATCGATGTCGGCGCGCAGGCCCACGACCGGGCGGGCGCTGCGCTCCCCCAGGTCGGCGACCAGCCCCGAGCCGGGCAGCCGCTCGATGCGCCAGCCCAGGGCCTCGAGCCGCTCGGCGACCACTGCAGTGGTGCGGGTCTCCTCCCACGACAGCTCGGGGTGGGCGTGCAGGTCGCGCCGCAGCAGCGAGAGCGCCTCGGCTCCCGCCTCCACCTCGTCGCGGACGAGGTCGCGGAAGCGGGCGTCAGGGCGTGCGTCGCTGGACATCGGGCCCAGGTTAGTGCGACCGCCGGACGGCGCGCCGTCAGGCCTCCTGCCAGGGCAGCGGGAAGCTGCGCACCTTCCCGCCCTCACCCGCACGATGCGTCCGCCGAAGAGCTCGGCGACATAGAGGTCGCCGTTGCCGGCGACGGCCAGGCCGGTCGCACTCAGCAGGCCCACGCACGACCCGCGTCGTGTCACCGGTGGCGGGGTCGATGCGCTGCAGAGGTCTCCGTCGGGGCCGACCTCGACGTCGGTGGGCACCGACGCGAAGCGGTAGCGCGAGCCGACGGTCTCGCCCACGCCGGTCGTCGCGTAGGGGTGGGTCTCCACATGCCCGTCTACCTCGCCGGGCCCAGGTACTGCGGCAGCTTGGCCTCGCACTTCGTGCGCAGGCCCGTGAACCCGTCGGTCGTCGACCCGTCGGGGTTCCTGCGGCGCTCGTACCGGCCGAGGTCGGCCAGCGCGCGGCCGAGGCGACCACTCGCCGCTTCCCACCCGGCCCGATCCGGGTCAGCAGCAACGGGTCGGGTGGAGGAGCCCTCCACGCTCGAGGTCATCTCGATGGTGGACCTCGGCGGCCGCAGTGGCATGCCCAGATGTGAGGAACCGCTTGTGCGCTACCTCGGGTCGGCGTCGTACGCCGCGAGCAGCCGGTCGGCGGCCACCGTGGCGGGCAGCTCGCCGGCGAGCACCGCGGCGCGGATCTCGTCGCGCACCCCGCGCACCCCCGGCGAGAGGCGCAGGCGCTGGTCGAGCTCGTCGCGCACCATCGCCCACGTGAAGTCGAGCTGCTGCTCGGCGCGCTTGGCGAGCAGTCCCTGGTCGCCGAGGTGGTCGCGGTGGGCCAGCACCCGCTCCCACAGGTCGTCGACACCGATGTCCTCCAGCGCCGAGCAGGTCACCACGGGCGGGGCCCACTCCCCCTTGCCGCGCACCATCCGCAGCGCGCCGGCCAGGTCACGGGCCGCGGCGCGCGCCTCCTGGGCGCGGTCGCCGTCGGCCTTGTTGACCGCGATCACGTCGGCGATCTCGAGGATGCCCTTCTTGATGCCCTGCAGCTGGTCGCCGGTGCGGGCCAGGGTCAGGAACAGGAACGTGTCGACCATGCCGGCCACGGTCACCTCGGACTGGCCCACACCGACGGTCTCGACGAGCACCACGTCGTAGCCGGCGGCCTCGAGCACCGCCATCGCCTGCACGGTGGCACGGGCGACGCCGCCCAGGGTGCCGGCCGAGGGCGAGGGCCGGATGAAGGCGTCGGGGTCGGTGGCCAGGCGCCCCATCCGGGTCTTGTCGCCCAGCACCGAGCCGCCGGTGCGCACGCTGGAGGGGTCGACGGCCAGCACCCCGACCCGGTGCCCGGCGGCGGTGAGCCGGGTGCCGAGCGCCTCGATGAAGGTGGACTTGCCGACCCCGGGCACGCCCGAGATCCCCACCCGCACCACGTCGCCGCGTCCCGGCTCGTCCGGGTCCCCGGCCAGCGCGGTCAGCAGCTCGCGCGCCTGCAGCCGGTGCTGCGGACGCGAGGACTCCACCAGGGTGATCGCCTGCGACACCGCCGCCCGGCGGCCCTCACGGATGCCGGAGACGAGCGTGGCGACGCGGTCCTGCACGCCTCAGTGCCCGAGCTGGTCGCGCAGGGTGCCCAGCAGCGACAGCGCCGACTCGGCGATGACCGTGCCGGGCAGGAACACCTCGGCGGCCCCCATCTCGCGCAGCGTCGGGACGTCGTCGGGCGGGATCACCCCGCCGATGACGACCATGATGTCGGGGCGCCCCTCCTCGGCCAGCGCCTCGCGCAGCGCCGGCAGCAGCGCGAGGTGGCCCGCGGCCAGCGAGCTGACGCCGACGATGTGCACGTCGGCGTCCACGGCCTGCTGGGCGACCTCCTCGGGTGTGGAGAACAGCGGCCCCACGTCGACGTCGAAGCCCATGTCGGCGAAGGCGGAGACGATCACCTTCTGGCCCCGGTCGTGGCCGTCCTGGCCCATCTTGGCCACCAGGATGCGCGGACGCCGGCCCTCGGCCTCCTCGAACTCCTCGGTGGCCTGCAGCACCTGGGTGACCAGGCTGCCGCCCTCGCCGGCGTTGGCGGACTCGTCGCGGAACACGCCGCTGATCGTACGGATCACGGCCTGGTGGCGGCCGTAGACCTTCTCCAGGGCGTCGGAGATCTCCCCGACGGTCGCCTTGGCGCGCGCGGCGTCGACGGCCAGCGCGAGCAGGTTGCCCTCGAGCGAGCCCTGGCGCGGACCCTGCTCGGCCGAGCGGGTCAGCGCCTCGAGCGCCGAGCGCACCTGCTCGTCGTCGCGCTCGGCCCGCAGCCGCTCGAGCTTGGCGACCTGCTGGCGGTAGACGTCGTCGTTGTCGACGCGCAGCACGTCGAGCTTGTCCTCGGCGGCCAGTCGGTAGGTGTTGACGCCGATCAGCTTCTGCGCGCCGGAGTCGAGGCGCGCCTGGGTGCGGGCGGCCGCCTCCTCGATGCGCATCTTCGGGATGCCCTGCTCGATCGCCTTGGCCATCCCGCCGGCCGCCTCGGCCTCCTGGATGTGGGCCCAGGCGCGCTCGGCCAGGTCGTGGGTCAGCCGCTCGACGTAGTACGAGCCCGCCCACGGGTCGATGGTGCCGGTGGTGCCGCTCTCCTGCTGGAGCAGGAGCTGGGTGTTGCGGGCGATGCGCGCCGAGAAGTCGGTCGGCAGCGCGATGGCCTCGTCGAGGGCGTTGGTGTGCAGCGACTGGGTGTGGCCCTGGGTGGAGGCCATCGCCTCGATGCAGGTGCGCTGGACGTTGTTGAAGACGTCCTGGGCGGTCAGGCTCCAGCCGGAGGTCTGCGAGTGCGTGCGCAGCGAGAGCGACTTGGGGTTCTGCGGGTCGAACTGGCGCACCAGCCGCGCCCACAGCGCCCGGGCCGCGCGCATCTTGGCGACCTCCATGTAGAAGTTCATCCCGATCGCCCAGAAGAACGACAGGCGCGGGGCGAACTGGTCGATCGTCATCCCGGTCTCGAGGCCGGCGCGGATGTACTCCACGCCGTCGGCCAGCGTGTAGGCCAGCTCGAGGTCGTTGGTCGCCCCGGCCTCCTGGATGTGGTAGCCGGAGATCGAGATCGAGTTGAAGCGCGGCATCTTCGCCGAGGTGTAGCTGAAGATGTCGGAGATGATCCGCATCGACGGCGCCGGCGGGTAGATGTAGGTGTTGCGGACCATGAACTCCTTGAGGATGTCGTTCTGGATGGTCCCCGCGAGCTGCTCGGGCGCCACCCCCTGCTCCTCGGCGGCGGCGATGTAGAGCGCCAGCACCGGCAGCACGGCGCCGTTCATGGTCATCGACACCGACATCTTGTCCAGCGGGATGCCGTCGAAGAGGGTGCGGGCGTCGTAGATCGAGTCGATCGCGACGCCGGCCATGCCGACGTCGCCGCGCACCCGCGGGTGGTCGGAGTCGTAGCCGCGGTGGGTGGCCAGGTCGAAGGCGACCGAGAGACCCTTCTGGCCCGCGGCCAGGTTGCGCCGGTAGAACGCGTTGGACTCCTCGGCGGTGGAGAAGCCGGCGTACTGCCGGATCGTCCACGGCTGGGTCGTGTACATCGTCGGGTAGGGCCCGCGCAGGAAGGGGCTCAGCCCCGGCAGCGTGTCGAGCGCGTCGAGGCCCTCGAGGTCCTCGGGGCCGTAGGACGTCTTGATCTGGATGCCCTCGGGCGCGGTCCACAGGTCGTGGGCCGGGGTGCCCGTCGAGGGCGCCGGGCCGTCGCCGGTCAGCGGCAGGTCGCGGAAGGACTTCGGGATGCTCATGCCAGCGCCTCTCGGGTGCGGGTCAGGAAGGCGAGGGCGTCGAGGCCCGTCGCGCAGGAGTCGTCGGCCCACTCACGCGGCTTGCCGGCGACCACGACGTGGGCGGCGCCCGCGGCGCGCAGAGCCTCCGCGGCCGCCCGGCCCCACTCGTCGTACGCCGCGTCGGCGCCGGCCAGGCACACCACGGTGTGCCCGTCGAGCGCGGCCGCAAGGTCGTCGGGGCCCTCGGTGGCCCCGGCCACGTCGACCGCGACCCCGCCGGCGGCCAGCAGGTTGGTGGCGAAGGTGGCACGCGCGGTGTGCGCAGCGACCGGGCCCATGGTGGCCAGCAGCACGCGGGCGGCGGGCGGCTCGTCGCGCAGCGCCTCGAAGGCCGCGCCGTAGGAGCGGACCCCGGCCCAGCCGTCGTACGGCTCGCGCTCGGGCAGCTCCTCGGCCAGGTTGGGGAACTCGGTGAGCCCGGTCAGCGGGCGCTCGCGGGTGGCGACCTGCTGGTCGCGCCGCTCGACGGTGCGGGCCACCATCTCCTCGAGCGCCTGCTCGGCCGGGCCCTCGGGGGTGTCGAGCCGCCCGAGCACCTCCCACGAGGCCCGCGCCAGGTCGTCGGTGAGCTTCTCGACGGCGTACGAGCCGCCGGCGGGGTCGGCCACGTGGGCGACGTGCGCCTCGTCGATGAGCAGGTGCGAGGTGTTGCGCGCGATCCGGCGCCCGAACGCGTCCGGCCGGCCGAGGGGCGCGTCGAAGGGCAGCACGGTGACGGCGTCGGCGCCGCCCACGCCCGCGGCGAAGGCGGCCACGGTGGTGCGCAGCATGTTCACCCAGGGGTCGTAGCGGCTCATCATCGGCCGGCTGGTCACGGCGTGCACCCGCTGGGAGGAGCCCGGCGTCGCGCCGCTGAGCTCGAGCACGCGCGCCCACAGGCGCCGCGCGGCGCGCAGCTTGGCGATCGAGGCGAACTGCTCGTCGGTGACCGCGTAGCGCAGCTCGACCAGGCCGGCGGCGTCGTCGACGCCCATGCCGGCCTCGGTGAGCACCCGCAGCACCCGGGCCGCGGCGGCCATCGACCAGCCCAGCTCCTGGGCGTCGGAGGCGCCGCGGTCGTGCACCGCGGTGGCGTCGACGACCACGCCGAGCACGCCGCGCTCGGCCGCGAGGCGGGCCACGGCGACCAGGTCGTCGGCCGCGGCGGTGGCGCTGACGCCGAGGTTGGTGCCGGCGGGCAGGTCGGTGTCGCCGACGTGGGCCAGGAACGCCTCGGCGACCGTGAGCGGGGCCGTCGGCGCGTCGAGGACGACGGGGGCCAGGTCGACCAGCACGCCGTCGAGGAGCACCCCCAGGTCGGTGTCGGCGTCGGCCTCGACCCACACCGAGGTGACCCCGCCCTCGAGGTCGACCAGCAGCGCCTCGTTGCCGGCCTTGGCGGGCCCGGCGGCCAGGTGAGCGCGCACGTCCCAGTCGCCGGCCCGGGCGGGCCGCCCGGCGGTGAGCAGGTCGTCGAGCAGCGAGGCGGTGCCCAGCGGCGTGACGGGGATGTCGTCGAGCGTGGTGCGCGTCAGCTTCTCCCAGACCAGCGAGTCGGGGTCCTCCTCGCGCATCCGGCGCGACTTGCGCAGCACCGCCGCCGTCGCCTTCTCCCAGTCGGCCGGCTGCCAGTCGTCGTCGGGTCCGAGCAGCTCCAGCGAGCCCTGCTCCGGCTCCAGGCCGGTGGGCTCGTCGAGTCCGCCCTCCACGGCACCTTCGGGTGAGGTCATGAGCCGAACCCTAGGAGCCCCGCGTGGCCTCGGCCACAGAGTGTGATGTTTTCCGCGTCGACCCGGCCCAGACTTCGCGTCGAGTCGGCCCGGACTTCCCACTGAGTCGGCCCGAACTTCTGCAGGCGAGGGTCCAGGCCGGGTCAGCGTGAGATCTGGGACGGGTCGGCCGGCTGTTGGTGCTCGAGGCGTCCTCCCCGGCTAGCGACGCCGACGTCGTGGTGGTGGTCGGCTTCGTGGGCAGCCTGCCTGAGCGTCACGGCGTACGTCGGCCCCCGGGCCGGGGGTGCTCGCGAGGTGGTGCGCCACCTCGAGACCGGGCTGCTGCACGAGCCCGGGGACGAGCTCGAGGTGCTGCTCCGAGCCACGATCGGGGCTCGAGCGGCGAGTTAGGTTACCCTCACTCACCCGCCACGCAGGCGTCGGAGGGGTATTTGTCACACTCCCGACAACCGAACGCCTGCGCGCCGGGAGGTAACGTGACCGACGTGGCAACCTCGACTCTCGTCAGAGGAGCGCGCGCTTCGCGCTCGACGATCACCCTGAAGATCATGATGGCCGGCAGCGGAGCGCTGTTCATCCTCTACGTGCTCGCGCACATGTACGGCAACCTGAAGGCGTTCTCGGGAGAGAGCGCGTTCAACGAGTACGCCGAGCACCTGCGCGAGCTCGGTGAGCCGATGCTCCCCTACTCCGGCTTCCTGTGGCTGTTCCGTGCGGCGCTGATCATCGCGCTCGTGGTGCACGTCTACGCGGCGGTCGTGCTGTGGAAGCGCGCCCAGGCGGCCCGGCCGGTGAAGTACGAGGTGAGCAAGCGCCGCAACTCCTCGTTCTCCTCGCGCACCATGCGCTGGGGCGGGCTGACGCTGCTGCTCTTCCTGGTCTGGCACCTGCTCAACTTCACGGTCGTCAAGATCAACCCGACCGGCGGGGAGACCAACAACCCCTACCAGCTGATGGTCGACACCTTCGGCGTGTGGTGGATGACGCTCATCTACCTCGCCGCGATGGCCGCGCTCGGCCTGCACCTGCACCACGGCACCTTCAGCGCCGCCCAGACGCTCGGCTGGACCAACACCGCTGCCTCCCGCACCCGCGCGCGCACCGCCGGCTGGGTGCTGGCGGTCGTGGTCGCCGGCGGGTTCTCGCTGGTGCCCCTCTTCACGCTCTTCGGCGTCATCGACTAAGGGAGATCGACTCATGGCATCCACCGCAGACGTCAGCGGCCTGACCGTCCTCAACGGCCCTCCCGACCAGCGCTCCGACGACGCCCACGGCTACTACACGCCGGCGCCCGAGAAGCTCGTCGACGCCAAGGCGCCCACCGGCCTGATCAAGGACCGCTGGACCACCCGCAAGATGGACAACCGGCTGGTCAACCCCGCCAACCGCCGCAAGCTCGACGTCATCATCGTCGGCACCGGCCTGGCCGGCGGCGCGGCCGCCGCCACCCTCGGCGAGGCCGGCTACAACGTGAAGTCCTTCTGCTACCAGGACTCCCCGCGCCGGGCGCACTCGATCGCCGCACAGGGCGGCATCAACGCGGCCAAGAACTACAAGGAGGACGGCGACTCCACCTACCGCCTCTTCTACGACACCGTGAAGGGCGGCGACTACCGCTCGCGGGAGTCGAACGTCTACCGCCTCGCCGAGGTCAGCGCCAACATCATCGACCAGTGCGTCGCCCAGGGCGTGCCGTTCGCCCGCGACTACGGCGGCCTGCTCGACAACCGCTCCTTCGGCGGCGTTCAGGTCTCGCGCACCTTCTACGCCCGTGGGCAGACCGGCCAGCAGCTGCTGATCGGCGCCTACCAGGCCATGGAGCGCCAGGTCGCGGCCGGCACCGTCACCCAGTACACCCGCCACGAGATGCTCGAGGTCATCGTCGTCGACGGCAAGGCGCGCGGGATCATCGCCCGCGACCTGGTCACCGGCGAGATCGAGACCCACCTGGCCGACGTGGTGGTCCTGGCCTCCGGCGGCTACGGCAACGTCTTCTACCTCTCCACCAACGCGATGGGCTCCAACGTCACCGCGACGTGGCGCGCGCACCGCAAGGGCGCCTACATGGCCAACCCCTGCTACACGCAGATCCACCCCACGTGCATCCCGGTCTCCGGCGACCACCAGTCGAAGCTGACGCTGATGTCGGAGTCGTTGCGCAACGACGGCCGGATCTGGGTGCCGAAGAACAAGGAGGACTGCACCAAGGACCCGCGCGACATCCCCGAGGAGGACCGCGACTACTACCTGGAGCGGATCTACCCCTCGTTCGGCAACCTGGTGCCCCGCGACATCGCCTCGCGCCAGGCCAAGAACATGTGCGACGAGGGTCGCGGCGTGGGACCGATGGTCGGCGACTTCCGTCGCGGCGTCTACCTCGACTTCGCCGACGCGATCGCCCGCCTGGGCGAGGACGCCGTGCGCGAGAAGTACGACAACCTCTTCGACATGTACGAGCGGATCACGGGCGAGAACCCCTACCAGGTCCCGATGCGGATCTACCCCGCCGTGCACTACGTCATGGGCGGGCTCTGGGTCGACTACGACCTGCAGTCCAACATCCCCGGCCTCTTCGTGACCGGTGAGGCGAACTTCTCCGACCACGGCGCCAACCGCCTCGGAGCCTCGGCGCTGATGCAGGGCCTGGCCGACGGCTACTTCGTGCTGCCGAACACCATCCGCGACTACCTCGCCGACGGTCCGTTCGAGCGGGTCGACGAGTCGCACCCGGCCGTGGTCGAGGCGCGCACCTCGGTGGAGGAGCGCATCGAGAAGTTCCTCTCGATCGGCGGCTCCCGCTCCGCGGACTCCTTCCACAAGGAGCTCGGCAACATCATGTGGGAGTACTGCGGCATGGAGCGCTCCGAGGAGGGCCTGCGCAAGGCGATCGACATGATCCGCGAGCTCAAGGCGGAGTTCTGGAGCAACCTGAAGGTGCTCGGCACCGCCGACTCCCTCAACCAGAGCCTCGAGAAGGCCGGTCGCGTCATCGACTTCATCGAGCTCGGCGAGCTGATGTGCATCGACGCCCTCAACCGGCGCGAGTCGTGCGGTGGCCACTTCCGAGCCGAGTCCCAGACCGAGGACGGCGAGGCGCTGCGCCATGACGAGGAGTTCGCCTACGTCGCGGCCTGGGAGTTCGGCGGCGAGGGCGGCCAGCCCGTGCTGCACAAGGAAGACCTGATCTACACCGCCATCGAGATGAAGCAGCGGAGCTACAAGTGAACCTCACTCTCAAGATCTGGCGTCAGAAGGACGCCCAGTCGTCCGGCTCGATGCAGTCGTACGCCGTCGAGGGCATCTCGGAGGACATGTCGTTCCTGGAGATGCTCGACACGCTCAACGAGCAGCTCAACGAGCGCGGCGAGGAGCCGGTCGCCTTCGACCACGACTGCCGCGAGGGCATCTGCGGGTCCTGCGACCTGATGATCAACGGCCAGGCGCACGGCCCCGAGGTCACCACGACCTGCCAGCTGCACATGCGCTCCTTCTCCGACGGCCAGACCATCACGATCGAGCCGTGGCGCGCGGGCGCGTTCCCCGTCGTCAAGGACCTCATCGTCGACCGGTCGGCCTTCGACCGGATCATCCAGTCCGGCGGCTACATCTCGGTCAACACCGGCTCGGCCCCCGAGGCCAACTCGGTGCCGGCCCCGCGTGACAAGGCCATGCGCGCCTTCAACGTCGCCACCTGCATCGGCTGTGGCGCCTGCGTGGCGGCCTGCCCCAACGGCTCGGCATCGCTGTTCCTGGGCGCGAAGATCACCCACCTCGGCGAGCTCCCCCAGGGCCAGCCCGAGCGGATGGGCCGGGTGGCCAGCATGGTCGCCCAGCACGACGCCGAGGGCTTCGGTGGCTGCACCAACATCGGCGAGTGCACCGCCGCCTGCCCCAAGGAGATCCCGCTCGACGTGATCTCGCAGCTCAACAAGGACCTGCGCGACGCCCTGCGCGCGGGGTACTGAGCCGCAGCGCTACTCCTGGCGCCCCGTCTGCCCGGCCTCCTCGGCCGGGGAGGCGGGGCGTTCGGCGTCGCGGACCGCGCGCAGCACGCGCACGCCCCACACGGTGAAGACGACAGCCAGTGCCACGTTGACCACGATCAGCCCGGTGTGGGCCACCCAGTAGCCGGTGGCCCGCTCCTCCCCGCCGACCAGGCGTTCCACAGGTTCAGCGCGAACATCGTCCAGCTGTAGTAGCCCCAGGCCGCGACGGCCAGCAGGAACCAGCCGTGCTTGCGCTCGAAGCGCATCCTCAGGCCCCGTCCCGGCCACCGAGGCGGCGCGCGATCGCCACCAGGGCCAGGGTGGCCACGGCACCCCCGGCGGCACCCCCGGCGGCCGCCGGCACCGGCGAGGAGCGCTGCCCCGGCTCCGCCGCGCGTACGCCGGCGGCGTCGGGGCCGCTGGGCAGCGCCGGGCCCTGCACGGGGTCGGGCACGTCGGCGGGACGCAACGCCCGCGCCTCGGGCGAGGTGTGGGCGAAGGCGGCGGCGTAGAGGACCACACGGCTGAAGTAGTTGATCCAGACCAGCAGCACCAGCGCGATGCCGAAGGCCTGGAAGGCGGCCTGGCCCTGGGTGGCGGCGATGAGGTACTGCGAGGCCTGCTTGAGCGCCTCGAAGAGCACCGCGCCGAGCAGCGAGGCCTTGACCAGCGCGATCGGCGGGGCGCTCGGCTTGCCCAGCAGCCGGAACATCGAGAAGAACAGCAGCGCGTTGGCTGCCAGGCCCAGCGCGACCGTCAGCAGCCGGACCAGCCAGGCCAGCTCCTCGTCGAGCCCCACCCAGCCCAGCAGCTCGGTGGAGAAGGAGGCGACCAGACCCGTCGCGGCCACGGCGACCAGCAGGGTCACGCCGATGACGGCCAGGGTCAGCAGGTCGCGCAGCTTGCCCATCGACGAAGTTCGGCAGCTCCTGCTCGGGCGGCTCGAAGACCGCGAAGAGTGCCAGTCGCAGCGCGGAGATCCAGCCCAGGCCGGCGTAGAGGACACCCAGGAAGCCGACCACTCCGGCGAGCCCGGAGAAGGTGCGGAAGTCCTTGAGCTCCAGCTGCCCCTCCTCGGAACCGATCATGCCCGGGAAGAGCGACTCGATCGCCTTGGTGAGTGCCTCGTCCGCGCCGGGGTAGATGTTGGACAGCATGCCCACCGCGAAGAACGCGAGCGCCAGGATCGGGAAGAACGACAGGAACGCGAAGTAGGTGATCGCGCCGGCGTGCTGGCTGGCCCGCGAGCTGCCCGTAGTGGGCCTGCATCCGCACCAGGTGGTCGACGAACGGACGTCGTTCACGCACGTCGTCGACCTGCTGCTTGATCGAGGCCATCTCCTACTCCTCTGGATCGTTGCGCGCCACGAGCGGGAACTCACGGGTCGGCTGCCAGCCGTGGTGGTGGTCGTGGACGTAGAGGTGGAAGGCGTCGACGTCGAAGCGGCACTCGAAGCGAGCCAGGTCCTCGAAGACCTCGTCGAGCACGGGGTCGTCGAGCTCGTGGGCCACTGTCACGTGCGGGTGGTAGGGGAAGGAGAGCTCGACGTCGAGCGGGCCCCGGCGGACCGCCCCCGCCAGCTGCTCGCAGCCGGAGATGCCCTCGGCGACGGCCACGAAGACCACGGGCGAGACCGGGCGGAAGGTGCCGGTGCCGCGCAGCCGGACGACGAACGGGTCGACCACCGCGGCGGCCTGCGCCAGGTGCTGCTCGACGTCGGGCACCGCCTCGGCGTCGACCTCCGTGGGCGGCACCAGCGTGATGTGGGTCGGGATCTGCGTGGCGGTCGTGTCACCGATCCGTGTGCGGTAGTCCTGCAGCTCGCTGCCCCAGGGTTCAGGGATGGCGACGGCGACTCCGATCGTGACCACGCCCGCGACCCTGGCGGTCACGAGGTGCGCGTCGGTGCCACGAACCCGACGCGCTGGTAGACGTCGCGCAGGGTGGCCTCGGCGACCTCGCCGGCCTGCTCCGCCCCGCGGCGCAGCACCTCGCTGAGGTACGCCTGGTCATCGAGCAGCGCGAGCGTCTTGTCGCGGAACGGCGTCACCACGTCGACCACCACCTCGGCGAGGTCCTTCTTGAGGTCGCCGTAGCCGCGGCCGGCGTACTGCTCGACGAGGTCGCTGACGCCCTCGCCGGTCAGGGCCGAGTAGATCGTGAGCAGGTTGCTGACCCCGGGCTTCTCGTCGCGGTCGAACCGGATCTCGCCATCGGAGTCGGTGACGGCCGAGCGGATCTTCTTGGCGCTCACCGACGGCTGGTCGAGCAGGTCGATGATGCCGGCGGCCGACGAGGCCGACTTCGACATCTTGGCCGTGGGCTCCTGCAGGTCGGCGATCTTGGCGGTCGCCTTGAGGATGTAGGGCTCGGGCAGCCGGAAGGTCTTCTTGTAGCGGTGGTTGAAGCGCTGCGCGAGGTCGCGGGTCAGCTCGAGGTGCTGGCGCTGGTCCTCACCGACCGGCACGAAGTGGGGCCGGTAGAGCAGGACGTCCGCGGCCTGGAGGACCGGATAGGTGAACAGGCCGACGCTGGCCGCGCCCTCGCCGCCCTTGGCCGACTTGTCCTTGAACTGGGTCATCCGGCGCGCCTCGCCGAAGCCGGTCAGGCACTGCAGCACCCACCCGAGCTGGGCGTGGGCCGGCACCTGGCTCTGCACGAAGATCGCGGAGCGCTCGGGGTCGATGCCCATGGCCAGCAGCTGCGCCGCGGCCCGCAGGGTGCGCTCGCGCAGCACCTTGGGGTCCTGCTCGACGGTGATCGCGTGCAGGTCGGCGATGAAGAAGAACGGCTGGTGGTCGTGCTGGAGCCCCACCCACTGGCGCAGCGCGCCGAGGTAGTTGCCGAAGTGGAAGGAGTCGGCCGTCGGCTGGATGCCCGAGAGCACACGCGGACGTGCGCCCGAGGGGGGTGCTGCCGGCACGGACACCTCGGGCTGGGTGGTGGCTGCCATGGACGCCATTCTCCCCGACCGTTGCCGAAACAGTCCTGCCGGGGTGCCCGCCCGGGCAGGTTCAGCGCTCGAGCAGGTGGGCGCGCCGCGCCACCACCAGCACGACGAGGCCGGCGATCGCCAGCGCGGCACCGACGACCAGGGGCGCGCGCAGGCCGTAGCCGGCCGCGATCACCAGCCCACCGAGCCAGGCGCCGAGGGCGTTGCCGATGTTGAGGCTGGCGTGGCTCATCGCCGCGCCGAGGGTCTGGGCGTGCTCGGCGGCGTCCATGAGGCGGGCCATGAAGCCCAGCGCGAGCACCGAGCCGATGACGGTGACCAGGAAGCCGGCCAGCACCGCCCACCAGCCGGTGGGGGCCAGCACGAAGTAGAGCAGCAGCGCGAGCGCCAGCCCCACCGCGGCACCGCGCAGGGACTTCTCGATCGACCAGTCGACGAGGCGACCGGCCACCACGTTGCCCACCACCATCCCGGACCCGAGGACCAGCAGGAAGACCGCGACGGCCGACTCCGGCAGGCCGCCGACGTCGGTGGTGATCGGGGCGATGTAGGAGACCAGGGCGAAGAGGCCGCCGAAGCCGATCGCGCCGGCGAGGACGGCGTACCAGAGCTGGGGGTGGCGCAGCGCGGCGAGCTCGCGCCGGCCGGTGGCGGTGGCGTCGCCCGGGGTGCTGGGCACGAAGAGCAGGATCAGCAGGACCGTGAGCACCGAGACCAGCCCGACGGCGACGTACGCCGCACGCCAGCCGTAGGCCTGGCCGAGCAGCGTGGCGGCGGGGACGCCGGCCAGGTTGGCGACGGGGATCCCCATCATCACCAGCGCCAGGGCGCGACCGCGCCGCTCGGGGCTGACCATGCCGGAGGCCACCAGCGCCGAGACGCCGAAGTAGGCGCCGTGCGGCAGCCCGTCGAGGAAGCGCACGAACGCCAGCAGGCCGTAGTGGGAGACGGCCGCGCTGAGCAGGTTGAGCACCGCGTAGGCGACCATCAGCCACACCAGCAGCGCACGCCGGGGCAGCCGCGCCCCCAGCGCGGCCAGGGTCGGGGCGCCGACGACCACACCCAGGGCGTAGGCGGAGATCAGGTGGCCGGCCTGCGGGATGGTGACGCCGATGCCGCCGGCGATCTGGGGCAGCAGGCCCATCGTGACGAACTCGGTGGTGCCGATCGCGAAGCCACCGGTGGCCAGGGCCACCACGGCCAGCACGAAGCGGGCGCGGGTCACCGGCTCGGCGGCCGGCGCGGCCTGGGCGAGAGCGGTCATGCGAGGGACTTCCGAGACGTGGGAGGGCGGGTCATCATCGTCCAACACCACGATGGTTTACCGCTATTCCACGACGAGCCCCGGACCGTGGCGGTCCGGGGCTCGTGCGGGTGCTGCGGGTGCGCGTCAGAGCGAGGCGAGCGCCTCGTTGAGCGTGCTCGAGGGACGCATCACCGTGTCGGCCTTGTCGTCCTCGGGCTGGTAGTAGCCACCGATGTCGGCCGGGCTGCCCTGCACGCCGTTGAGCTCGGAGACGATGGTCTCCTCCTCGGCGGCCAGCTTCTCGGCCAGCGGCCTGAACGCCTCGGCCAGGTCGGCGTCGACGCTCTGCCTCGCCAGCTCCTGGGCCCAGTAGAGCGCCAGGTAGAAGTGCGAGCCGCGGTTGTCGATGCCGCCGATCTTGCGGGTCGGGGACTTGTCCTCCTCCAGGAACGTCGCGGTCGCGGCGTCGAGGGTGTCGGCGAGGACCTGCGCGCCGCGGTTGTCGGCGTACCCGGCGAGGTGCTCGAAGGAGGCGGCCAGCGCGAAGAACTCGCCCAGGCTGTCCCAGCGCAGGTAGTTCTCCTCGATGAGCTGCTGCACGTGCTTGGGCGCCGAGCCGCCGGCGCCGGTCTCGAACAGGCCGCCGCCGTTCATCAGCGGCACGATCGAGAGCATCTTCGCCGACGTGCCGACCTCCAGGATCGGGAACAGGTCGGTGTTGTAGTCGCGCAGCACGTTGCCGGTCACCGAGATGGTGTCCTCGCCGCGGCGGATCCGCTCGACCGAGTACGTCGTCGCCTCGGCCGGGGCCATGACCTCGATGGTCAGCCCGTCGGTGTCGTGCTCGGGCAGGTAGGCGTTGACCTTCTTGACCAGGTTCGCGTCGTGGGCGCGGGTCTCGTCGAGCCAGAACACGGCGGGCGAGCCGCTGGCGCGGGCGCGGGTCACGGCGAGCTTGACCCAGTCGCGGATCGGCTCGTCCTTGGTCTGGCAGGCGCGCCAGATGTCGCCCGGCTCGACCACGTGGGAGGTCAGCACCTCGCCGGCGCCGCTGCGCACCTCGACGGTGCCCGCGGCCGGGATCTCGAAGGTCTTGTCGTGCGAGCCGTACTCCTCGGCCTTGCGGGCCATCAGGCCCACGTTGGGCACCGAGCCCATGGTCGAGGGGTCGTAGGCGCCGTTGGCCCTGCAGTCCTCGATCACCGCGGCGTAGACGCCGGCGTAGGAGGAGTCGGGGATGACCGCGAGGCAGTCGTCCTCCTGGCCGTCCGGGCCCCACATGTGGCCGCCGATGCGGATCATCGCCGGCATCGAGGCGTCGATGATGACGTCGGAGGGCACGTGCAGGTTGGTGATGCCCTTGCGGTCGTCGACCATCGCCATCCGCGGACCCTCGGCCAGGCCCTGCTCGACCGAGGCCTTGATCGCCTCGCCGTCGGGCAGCTGGTCGAGCGAGGACATCAGCGCGCCGAGCCCGTCGTTGGGCGAGATGCCCGCGGCGGCCAGCTGCTCGCCGTACTGCTCGAAGAGGGTGGGGAAGAACGCCTGCACGGCGTGGCCGAAGACGATCGGGTCGGAGACCTTCATCATCGTGGCCTTCAGGTGCACCGAGAAGAGCACGTCGTCGGCCTTGGCGCGCGCGATCTGCTCGGTCAGGAAGCGGCGCAGCGCCGAGACGCTCATGAAGGTCGAGTCGACGACCTCGCCGGCCTCGACGGGCAGGGCGTCCTTGAGCACGGTCTCGGTGCCGTCGGCGCCGACGTGCACGATCGAGAGGGTGTCGGGCGACTCGATGACCACCGACTGCTCGTTGGAGCGGAAGTCGCCGCCGTCCATGGTGGCCACCGCGGTCTTGGAGTCGCTCTTCCACTCGCCCATGCGGTGCGGGTACTTCTTGGCGTAGCCCTTCACCGCGGCGGGCGCACGGCGGTCGGAGTTGCCCTCGCGCAGGACCGGGTTGACCGCGGAGCCCTTGACCTTGTCGTACTTGGCGCGGGCGTCCTTCTCCTCGTCGCTCTGCGGGTTCTCGGGGTAGGCCGGCAGGTCGTAGCCCTTCTCCTGCAGCTCCTTGATCGCGGCCTTGAGCTGCGGCGTGGAGGCGGAGATGTTGGGCAGCTTGATGATGTTGGCCTCGGGCTTGGTGGCCAGCTCGCCGAGCTCGGCGAGGTGGTCGCCGATGCGCTGGTCCTCGGTGAGGCGGTCGGGGAACTGGGCCAGGATGCGGCCGGCCAGCGAGATGTCGCGGGTCTCGACCTCGACGCCCGCCTTGGCGGCGTACGCCTGGATGATCGGCAGGAAGGAGTAGGTCGCCAGCAGCGGCGCCTCGTCCGTGTGGGTGTAGATGATGGTGGCCATGGTGCGGGGCGACTCCTCGGCGATCGAGTGCAAGTGATTTCTTGACGTCAAGATACCTGACCGCGCGCCGCGCGATCCGTCCCCACCCTCGCAGCCGGGGGCTCACCCGGCAACGCCCCTCGGGGTCGACCCCGCGGCACTAGTCTCCTGGCCATGAGCGAGCTCGGCGCCACCCCCACCACCGCCCAGAAGGTCGCGGCCGAGGCGATCGGGACGTTCGTCCTGGTGCTCCTCGGGTGCGGGTCGGTCGTCTACGCGCGCGAGGTCGGCGCGATCAGCACGATCACCACCGTCGCGCTGGCCTTCGGGCTGGCGATGATGGTGGTGGTCCATGGCTTCGGCCGGGTCTCCGGCGGCCACTTCAACCCGGCCACCACGCTGGCGATGGTGCTGGGCGGGCGGCTGGCCTGGCGCGAGGTGCCGGCGTACGTCGGCGCGCAGCTGGCGGGCGCGGTCGCGGCGGCCGCGGTGCTGCTGGGGCTGATGCAGGGCTTCGTCGGCTTCGAGGCGAGCAGCGGGCTGGCCCAGAACTCCTTCGGCGACCAGGGCAGCGGGTACGCCGCCTGGGCGGCCTTCCTGCTCGAGATGCTGCTGACCGCGGTGCTGGTCGGGGTGGTGCTGGCCGCGACCGACGCGCGCCAGGAGCACCGCGCGCTCGCGCCGGTGGTGATCGGCCTGGCCCTGGCGGCCGGCTACGTCGTCGCGCTGCCGGCCACCGGCGCCTCGCTGAACCCGGCCCGCTCGATCGGCCCGGGCCTGCTGGCGGGCCCCGACGCGCTCCTCCAGCTGTGGCTCTTCGTCCTCGCCCCGCTGCTCGGCGCCGCGGTGGCCGGGCTCGCCTACCCGATGCTCTTCGGGCACGACACGGAGCCGGTCGCCGGATCGGGCGTGCCGCGGCGCGCGCCGCGGGTGCGAGCGGCGCCGGCCGCGCACGAGCAGGCGCCGATCATCCAGGACGGCTGGCAGTGGGACCCGGTCGCCCGCCAGTGGCGCCCGCTCGACCAGGCGGCGCCCCCACACCGTGGCGACGACGGGCGCACCCAGGTCCGGCCCTAGCCGTCGTGCGGTCTACTGCTGCAGGTCGCGCCGCAGCTCCTCGAGGGCGGTGGCCAGGTCGACGCGGGGGGTCCAGCCCCACCCGCGCGCCCGGTCGGCGCGCACCCGCCCGGTCCAGGCCGGCTCCTCCTGCCACTGCGGCTGCACGCCCAGCGCCCCCGTCACGGCCTCGTGGTAGTCGCGCACCCGGGCCGGCTCCCCGGCCACGTTGACCGGGGTGCAGCCGCCGGCCACGGGACCGCGCTCCGGGTCGTCGGAGGTGGCGATCCGCCCGGTGGCCACGTCGGCGACCAGCGCCGCCAGGTCGTCGAGGTGCACCCAGGCGAAGGACTGCTCGGGGTTGGCCCGACGGGCGTCCTCGTCATCGCGGATCCGCTCGGGCCGCAGGGTGTTCCACACCGAGCTCTCCCCCGGCCCGAGGATCGCCGGCGGGCGCACCAGCACCCGGGTCGGCCCGCGACCCGTCCCAGCTCCGCGTCGGTGTCGCGCTTGGTCACCGGGTAGTCCCCACCGTCGTCGCCGACCAGCGCCGCCCGCTCCTCGACGTCACCGGCGCCCGGGGAGCGGTCGTAGACCGCCGCGGTCGAGACGTGCACGAAGCGGTCGACCCCCGCCGCGGCGGCCGCCCGCGCCAGCAGCGGGGTGCCCTCGACCCCGATGCGGTGCTGGGTCTCCCGGTCGCTGCCCATCGGGTGCACGGTGCTCACGACCGCGTCGGCGCCCGCGACCACGCTCGCGGCCAGGTCGGCGTCGTGGAAGTCGCCGACGTGCTCCTCCACCCCGGGGACGCCGACGGGCCCGGCGCGGTGCCCGCGCGGCGTACGACGGCTCGCACGCGGGCGCCGCGCTCGACCAGCGCCGCGCAGGTCGCGGCGCCGACGAGCCCGTTGGCGCCGGTGACGACGACGGTCGGGGGTGCTGGTGGCTTCGCTCATGCCCTCCACACAAGCACGCACGGCCTCACCCGGAGGTGTCCCGCGGGGCGCTCACCCCGGCTGCGCTGCTAGCGTCGGGCGCACCCAGACCATCGCTAGGAGATCCGCGTGAGCACTACCCCGTTGAAGGTCGCCGTCACCGGCGCCGCCGGCCAGATCGGCTACAGCCTGCTGTTCCGCCTCGCGAGCGGCGCGCTGACCGGTGGTCAGCCCATCGAGCTGCGCCTGCTCGAGATCACCCCCGCCCTGAAGGCCCTCGAGGGCGTCGTCATGGAGCTCGACGACTGCGCCTTCCCGGGCCTGGCCGGCGTCGAGATCGGCGACGACGCCGAGCAGGATCTTCGACGGCGTCAACCTCGCCCTGCTCGTCGGCGCCCGCCCGCGCGGGCCCGGCATGGAGCGCGGCGACCTGCTCTCGGCCAACGGCGCGATCTTCACCGCGCAGGGCAAGGCCCTCAACAAGGTGGCCGCCTCCGACGTGCGCATCGGCGTGACCGGCAACCCGGCCAACACCAACGCGCTGATCGCGATGAGCAACGCCCCCGACATCCCGCACGAGCGGTTCTCGGCGCTGACCCGCCTCGACCACAACCGCGCGATCTCGCAGCTGGCCGCCAAGACCGGCGCCCCGGTCACCGACATCACCAAGATGACGATCTGGGGCAACCACTCCGCGACGCAGTACCCCGACCTGTTCAACGCCGAGGTCGCCGGCAAGAACGCCGCCGAGACCGTGGACGACCAGGACTGGCTCGAGAACACCTTCATCCCCACCGTCGCCAAGCGCGGCGCCGCGATCATCGAGGCCCGCGGCTCCTCCTCGGCCGCCTCCGCCGCCTCGGCCACCATCGACGCGGCCCGCGACTGGCTCTACGGCTCCGCCGAGGGCGACTGGGTCTCGATGGCGGTGCGCTCCAACGGCGAGTACGGCGTCCCCGAGGGCCTCATCTCCTCCTTCCCCGTCACCACCTCCGGCGGCGACTGGAGCATCGTCGAGGGCCTGGAGGTCAACGACTTCTCCCGCGCCCGCATCGACGCCTCGACCGCCGAGCTCGCCGAGGAGCGCGACGCGGTCACCGACCTCGGCCTCATCTGACGGCACGAGCAGTCACTTTCGCACCACCGAGCGGTCAGCTCCCGCACCACTGACCAGTCAGTTCTGCACCCGCTCGTCCGCCGCCCCCGATCTGTTGTCCACAGGTCGGGGGCGGCGTCGTTCACGCGGCCGCGGCCGACACGGGCAGCCTGCCGCGCATGCGACGTCTGCCCGCGCGCGCCCCCCTCGAACCCCCCCACCCTCGAGCAGGCCGAGCGGCTCGGCTGGACCAGGCGCCGCCTGCAGCGCGCGGTCGACGACGGCCGGGTACGCCGGGTGCTGCGCGGGCGTGTACGTCGACGCCAGCGTGCCCGACGGCATCGAGCTGCGGGTCGCCGCGGCCGCGCTGGTGCTGCCGCCCCGCATGGTCGTGTGCGACCGCAGCGCAGCCTGGCTGCACGGGGTCGACCACTGGGAGCCCAGCGCGCTCGACGTACCGCCTGACCTCGAGGTGGTGGCCCGCAGCGGCACCCGCACCCGGCTCGCCGGCACCAGCGGCGCGCTGCGCGCGCTGGCCGCGGACGACGTGATGGTGCTGGCGGGCGTCGCGGTGACCACGCCGCTGCGCACCGCGGCCGACCTCGCCTGCTTGCGCGGGCGCCTGGGCGCCGCGGCCGTGCTCGACCAGTTCGCCCGGCCCCACGGCGTCACGCCGGACGAGCTGCGCGCGACTGACGGCGCGGTTCGCCGGCCGCCGAGGCGTGACCCAGCTGCGCGAGCTCGCGCCCTGGCCGCCTGCGGCCTGCGTCGAGTCACCGGGCGAGTCGTGGGTCCGCCGACTGGTGGTCGACCACCAGCTGCCGACGCCCGACGCCGCAGGTCGTGGTACAGCTGCCCGAGGGCGAGTTCCGTCTCGACCTGGCCTACCCCCGGCTGCGCATCGCCATCGAGTACGACGGCGAGGAGCACCACTCGACCCCTGAGGACCGCGAGCGCGACCGGCTGCGCCGCGAGGCGCTGGCTCGGCGCGCGGCTGGATCGTCGTCGTCGTGCGCAAGGACCGGCTGAGCGGCCCGGGTCTCGACCACGTGGCTCCGCCGAGCTCCGCGCCGCCGTGGCCGAGCGGCTGGGGCCAGCGTCGCTCGTCGCCACGCGCGCGGCGAGGGGTCCGGGCGCGCCGTCGACCCGGCGCTGCAGGAAGCTGACCGGTGGACCGCCGGTGGCCAGATGCTGACCGGTCGGTGGTGCGAAAGTGACTGCTCGGCCGGTCAGAGGCCGGGCTGGTTGGGGATGGTGCGGGCCAGGAAGAGCAGGAGGCCGCCGACCCCGCCGAGGAGCAGGACGTCGAAGAGGCGGTGGCGCACGGCGAGCATGCCGGCGTCGCGGGCCGGGAGGACCAGGCGCAGGCGCGGCCGCCGACAGCAGCGCGCCGGCGAGGACGCTGACGCCCGAGCCGCCAGTCGTCGACGACGGCCAGCACGAGTCCCGACGGCGCCGGCGGCGAGCACGCACGAGGTAGAGCGCCCCGCCGAGGGTCGAGGGGTAGCGGCGGGGCCTGCTCCTCGGCGATCTCGTCGGCGATCTCCTCGACCGAGGGTGGCCTGCTCCTCGTCCGCGGGTCGACCGTGCCGCTCGGGGGTCCGGCGCCGGCCGCCGGGTCGCTCACCAGGACCACGCTCAGGCCGCGGCCTTCTCGGCCATGCCGACGATGTTGGACAGCAGCATCGCGCGGGTCATCGGCCCCACGCCGCCGGGGTTGGGCGAGACCCAGCCCGCGACCTCCCAGCACGTCGGCGGCCACGTCGCCAGCGATCCTGCCGTCGACGCGCGAGACGCCCACGTCGAGCACCGCCGCGCCGGGCTTGACCATGTCGCCGGTGATGATGCCCGGCACACCGGCCGCGGCGACGACGATGTCGGCCTCGCGCACGTGCTTGGCCAGGTCGCGGGTGCCGGTGTGGCACAGCGTGACCGTGGCGTTCTCGGAGCGGCGGGTCAGCAGCAGCCCCAGCGGCCGGCCCACGGTCAGGCCGCGACCGACCACGACGACCTCGGCGCCGGCGATCTCGATGCCGTGGCGGCGCAGCAGCTCGATGCAGCCCACCGGGGTGCAGGGCAGCGAGCCCTCGACGTTGAGCGCCAGCTTGCCGAGGCTGACCGGGTGCAGGCCGTCGACGTCCTTGTCGGGGTCCACCCGCGAGAGCAGCGCGAACTCGTCGAGCCCGGTCGGCTGCTGCACCAGGAACCCGGTGCAGCCGGGGTCGGCGTTGAGCCGGTCGATCTCCGCCTCGACCTCGGCCTGCGTGGCGCTGGCCGGCAGGTCGACGCGGATGGACTCGATGCCGATCTCGGCGCAGTCCTTGTGCTTGGCCCCGACGTACCAGTGCGAGCCCGGGTCGTCGCCGACCAGCACGGTGCCGAGCCCGGGCACCACGCCGCGCTCCTTGAGCGCCGCCACGCGCTCGGCGAGCTCGGCCTTGATCGTGCGCAGCGTCGCGCTTCCGTCCAGCTTCTGTGCGGTCATCGTGCTCATCCTGTCATCTGGTGCGTCTGGTGCTGCCGCGACGCGGCCGCGGGCCGCTCGGCGTACGCCGGGGTGTCGCCGACGCCGTCGCTCAGTGGAAGAAGTGCCGGGTGCCGGTGAAGTACATGCGTCACGCCGGCGGCCTTGCAGGCCTCGACGGTCAGCTCGTCGCGCACCGAGCCGCCGGGCTGGACGATCGCGCGTGACGCCGGCGTCGATGAGGATCTGCGGGCCGTCCTCGAAGGGGAAGAAGGCGTCGGAGGCCGCCACCGAGCCCGCGGCGCGGTCGTCGGCGCGGGTCGACCGCGAGCCGGCAGGAGTCGACCCGGTTGACCTGGCCCATCCCGATGCCGACCGCGGCGCCGTCGCGTGGCCAGCAGGATCGCGTTGGACTTCGCGGCGCGGCAGGCCTTCCACGCGAAGGCGAGGTCGGCGAGCACGTCGTCGGCGAGCGGCCTCGCCGGTCACCAGGGTCCACGACGACGGGTCGTCGCCACCGGTCTCGGTGGCCGCGTCGACGGCGTCGCGCTGCTGCACGAGCAGGCCGCCGGAGACCGGACGGGTCTCGACACCGCCGCGCTCGAGCGGCTCGCAGACGAGGATGCGGATGTTCTTCTTGCGGGCCAGCACCTCGACGGCGCCGTCCTCGTAGGCCGGCGCGACGACGACCTCGGTGAACACCTCGGCCACCTGCTCGGCCATCGCGACCGAGACCGGGCGGTTGGCGGCGATCACACCGCCGAAGGCCGAGACGGGGTCGCAGGCGTGGGCGCGGCGGTGCGCCTCGGCGATGTCGGCGCCGACCGCGATGCCGCAGGGGTTGGCGTGCTTGATGACCGCCACGGCGGGCTCGTCGAAGTCGTACGCCGCGCGGCGCGCCGCGTCGGTGTCGACGTAGTTGTTGTAGGACATCTCCTTGCCGTGCAGCTGCTGCGCCCCGGCGAGCCCCGCCGGCCCGTGGCCCGTGCGGTAGATCGCCGCCGACTGGTGCGGGTTCTCGCCGTAGCGCAGCACGTCCTGGCGCTGCCAGGTCCCGCCCATCCACGCCGGGAAGCCCGCACCGTCGCTGGTGTCGGTCAGCACGTTGCCCATCCACGATGCGACCGCCACGTCGTACGACGCGGTGTGCACGAACGCCTCGGCGGCCAGCCGCTGGCGCTCCTCGAGCGTGAAGCCGCCGGCGGCGACCGCGCCCAGCACGTCGGCGTAGCGCTCGGGGCTGGTCACGATGGCGACCGAGGGGTGGTTCTTGGCCGCCGCGCGCACCATCGAGGGGCCGCCGATGTCGATCTGCTCGACGCACTCGTCGCTCGACGCGCCCGACTCGACGGTCTGCGGTGAAGGGGTAGAGGTTCGAGACGACGAGGTCGAAGGGCTCGACCTCGAGCTCGGCCAGCTGCTGCACGTGGCTCTCGAGGCGCCGGTCGGCGAGGATGCCGGCGTGCACCCGCGGGTGCAGCGTCTTGACCCGGCCGTCGAGGCACTCGGGGAAGCCGGTGAGGTCCTCGACCTTCGTGACCGGCAGGCCCAGGCCCTCGATCAGCGCGGCGGAGCCGCCGGTGGAGACCAGGGTGACGTCGGCGTCGTGCAGCCCGCGGACGAGGTCCTCGAGGCCGGACTTGTCGTACACGGAGACCAGGGCACGCCTGATCGGGACACGGTTCTCGCTCACGAGCACTCCTGCGGGCTGTGGAAACGGCGGAAGGAGGGCACCCAGGCGGACGATGCCCCGACATGTCACTCCCCGGTGGTCACCCACCTGCGCCAGTCGTGTGCCCGCAGCCTAGCGGGCTGCTCCGGCCCAGGCGCACGTGGCGGCCCTCGACGCTGAAGCCGTCGCGCGCCATCACCCCGACCGCGTCGACCAGCATCGCCCGCTCGGCGGTCTTGATGCGCTCGTGCAGCGACGCGACGTCGTCGTCGTCCTCGACCGGCACCGCCACCTGGGCCACGATCTGGCCGGTGTCGACGCCCTCGTCGACCACGAAGAGGGTGCAGCCGGTGACCTTGACGCCGTACGCCAGCGCGTCGGCAGGCCCGCTCGTGCCGGGGAACGATGGCGAGAGGGCGGGGTGGGTGTTGACGGTGCGCCCGCCGAAGCGGTCCAGGAAGGCCGGGCCGACCAGCTTCATGAATCCCGCGAGCACCACCAGGTCGGGCTCGTGGACGGCCACCGCCTCGCTCAGCGCGGCGTCCCAGGCGGCCCGGTCGTCGTGGTCGCCGACGCGCTCGACGAAGGTCGGCACGCCCGCGCGCTCCGCGCGGGCCAGCCCCTCGATGCCGTCGCGGTCGGCGCCGACCGCGACCACCTCGGCGCCGTACGCCGGGTCGGTGCAGGTGTCGAGCAGGGCCTGCAGGTTGGTGCCGGAGCCGGAGACGAGGACGACGAGACGCGCTGGCACGGCGCCGACTCTAGTGCCGACTCCAGCGGTGTGCGCGCCTACCCGGGCCTACCCGGCGTCGGCGTCGCGCAGCGTGCGGCGATGCCACAGGGTCGCCGCCACGCCGCCGAGGAGACCGCCGAGACCGAAGGAGACGATCGAGTGCACCACCACCTCGCCGACCAGCGGTGACACCTCGCGCATCCGCCCCGGGCCCACCGCTCCCCCGGCGAGCGCCGCGAGCACCGTGAAGCCGACCCCGGCCAGGGCGCCGCCGACGCAGCCGCGCAGGGCGCCCTCGTCGAGGCGCAGCGTGGGGGTGCGGCGCATCGCCCGCGCCACCACCACGGCGGCCACGACCGGCGGCAGCGCCACCAGCGCGGTGGTCCACACCGGTGGGGTGCCGTTGTCGGGCAGCGCGGCGAGCAGCGGGAACATCGGCAGCGGGCCGAGCACCACCGCCGAGGGCGCCACCAGGGTGCCGGCCCCGACGGTGAAGCCGGGCCCGAGCAGGTAGGAGCCGGCGAAGGTGACCGCGTTGGGGGCCAGCACCAGGCTGACCGCGGTGACGACGACCACGTCCCCGGCGCGGGTGTGCAGCTGCGACATCACGTTGGCGGCGGTACCGACGTCGACCAGCAGCGCCCCCAGCAGCGCCAGCACCGAGACCACCAGCCAGGTCACCAGCAGCCGACGCGCGATGCCGGCGGCGGCGACCAGCGCAGCCGGCAGGTACGACGACCAGATCGCGGCCCGCCCGGAGCCCACGGCCAGCGCGGGCAGGCCCACCAGCAGGCACAGCCCGACCGACCACGCGACCACACCGGTCGTCGACGGCGCGCTCTGCGCGGTGCCGGCCAGCGCGACCGTGAGGATGCCCACCACGACGTAGCCCAGGGCCAGGAAGGCGCCGGCGACCGGCACGGTCCAGTCCCGCTCGCCGTCGCTGATCGCGTCGGCGTCGGGGCCGTGCTGCGAGACCGCCTCGCCCACGCGTCGCCCAGCGCGCCACAGCGCCCAGCCGGCGACCAGGGTGAGGCCGAGCGGCACGGCGGTGACGGCCACCCCGTCGACCTGCACCCCCGAGCCGTGCGCCATCAGCCAGGCCGTCGCGCCGACGCGCATGCCGTCGCTGGGGGTGCCGTGGGCGCCGGCGTCGGTGAGGAACCAGCCGCTGACGCCCAGCGCCAAGCAGACCAGCAGCGGCCCCAGGGCCGCCGCGAGGCCGCCCAGGACCGACAGCAGCGCGAGCGGCCAGCGGTGCGGCGCAGCGGTGCGGACGGCCCCGCCGGGGGCGGTGCGGGAGGCGGACGAACCGGGCATCAGCGAAGTCATGACCGCCCCATCCTCGCGCGGCCCGCACCCACCTCGGCGTCGCCACGCCGACTCGCTGCGGCCTGTGGCGACCCCGTATCGTCGACCCGCCATGAGGGATCCCGAGGAGTTCGACGCGTTCTACAAGGACGCCCGCGCCCGCCTGCTGCTGCAGGCCTACGCGTTGACGGGCGACCTGCCCGCCGCCCGCTCCTCGGTGCGCGACGGGTTCGTGCTGGCCTGGCACCACTGGCGCAAGGTGGGGCGCACCGGGTCGGCCGAGACGTGGGTGCGCCCGCACGTGTGGCAGCACGCCCACCGCCGCCACACCGCACGGGTCTGGCACCGCGAGAAGGGCCTGGACCCCGAGCTGCAGGCGACCCTCGAGTCGCTCGGCCAGCTGAGCACCACCCAGCGCCGGGTGCTGCTGCTGGCGCACCTGGCCAGCACCAGCATGCCGGAGCTGGCGCGCGAGGTCGGGATGACCGACGAGACGGCCGCGCGCGAGCTGCAGCACGCCACCGCCCAGTTCTCCCTGCACCGCGCCGCGCCGAGCACCCAGACCGCGCTGCTGCTGCGGCGGCTCGAGAGCGTGACCGGCCAGGTCCGCTGGCCCCGGGCGAGCATCGTGCGCCGCGCGGGCACGACCCGGCGTCGTACGCACACGCTCGTGGGCGCGGTCGCGACCGTCGCCGCCGTCGGGGTCGCCGGCGCGCTGCTCACCGGGCCCGCCGGGCTGCGCCCGACCCTCGACCGGGCCGCGCTCTCGGTGCCGAGCGCGGCGCCCACCTCGGCCGCCCCCAGCGAGGGGGCCCTGGCCCCGGCCCCCGAGGCCGAGCCGCTGCCCGAGACGGCGATGGTGCCGGCCAGCGCGGTCGCCGCAGCGGGTGCCCGGGCAGGGCTGGAGCGCCCTCGAGACCACCGACAACACCGCCGGCGACGGGTTGCTGCTGCCGTGTCGCGCCAGCCGGTACGCCGACCCGCAGGTCGTCGACGCGCTCGTGCGCGAGTTCAGCGTGGCCACCCCCGCCGGCGGCGGCGCGAGGGCCGAGCCCAAGCGCCTGGCCTGGCAGGTCACCGAGGTCTCGCGCAGCCGCAAGGCGGCCAAGGACGGGCTCCGCACCGTCGAGGGCTGGTACTCCGGCTGCACCCAGGGCCGCACCCAGCTGCTGCGCACCAGCACGGTGCAGGGCGTGGGCGACGAGGCCGTGCAGATGGTGCTGCGCGACTGGGCCGACCCGGTGCGCACCTACGTGCTCGGTGTCGCCCGGTCGGGGCGTTACGTGACGACCACGCTGACCTCGGTGCTCGGCAGCAACATCGAGAACCCGCCCGGCAACGCCGAGCTGCTCGGTGAGGCCGTCGACGCGCTGTGCGACCTGGCCCCCGGCGGAGCCTGCACCACCGGGCGGGTGCGCCTGGCCCCGCGCGACGCCGAGCCGGTGGGCGCGGCCCCGCGACTGCTGGTCGAGACCGACCTGCCCCCGGTCAGCACCGTGGAGCGGGCCTGGGTCGCCACCCGCGCCACCCGGCCACGCGGTGGCAACCCCGCTGCGACGCGCTGCGACCAGAGCGTGTTCACCGGCAAGGTCGGCGGCCAGCCGATCCGCGACGCCTCCACCCGCACCTACCTGGTGCCCGGCGCCAAGCTGCCGGTCGAGTTCGGCCTCAGCGAGACCGTCGGCACCCTCCCGGCACGCCAGGCCGGCGGCTTCGTCGACACCGTGCGCCGCGAGATGGCCAGCTGCGAGGACCGCGAGCTCGGCTCCGAGGTGGTCTCGACCCTCTCGCGCAGCGACGGCGACACCGAGCTGCACGCCTGGCGGGTCAGCATCGAGGTCTCCGACGACACCGTGGTGCGCTACGACATGGCCGTGGGCCGGGTCGGCGGCCGGCTGATGCAGGTGGCGTTCGTGCCGACGCCGCAGGTGCAGATGGCCGACGGCGCCTTCGCCGCCCTGGCTGAGCGGGCCCTCGAGCGGCTCCGCTCGGCCCCCTGAACCGGCGCCCCTCCCCGACCTCGGCGATTTCCCCTCCTCCGGTGCAACCGAGGAGGACCCTGGGGCGTACTCCTGTGTGCAAGCACTACTGGAGATGAGGACGGGTCGATGGACGAACGCGAGTTCGACGACTTCTACGCCGTCTCGTACCCACGCGTCGTGGCCCAGCTCTACGCCATGATCGGGAGCCGGGACGAGGCCGAGGAGTGCGTGCAGGAGGCGTTCGTGCGCGCCTGGTCGCACCGGCGCAAGCTCGACCGCGCCGAGCACCCCGAGGCCTGGGTGCGCACCACCGCGCACCGCCTGGCGGTCAGCCGGTGGCGGCGTACCCGCCTGGCGAAGCGGCCCACCGACCGCGCGGTCGGACCCCGCACCAGCACTCCCCCACCGAACGAGGCCCACGTCGCGCTGGTGCGGGCGCTCGAGCGGTTGCCGGAGACGCAGCGGCACACGTTGGTGCTGCACCACATCGCCGACCTGCCCGTGCACGAGGTGGCCCGCGAGCTGGGGGTGCCCGAGGGCACCGTCAAGGCACGACTCTCGCGCGGACGGGCCGCCCTGGCGGCCCTGCTCACCGACGACGACGGACTCCAGGAGGGAGCCAGCCATGCCTGAGAACGACGACCTGTTCGCCACCTTCACCCACCAGGGGCTGCCCGTGGACCCGCTGCCCGCCTCCGAGGTACGCCGGCGCGGCGACCGGATGCGCCGCCGACGCACGGCCCTCGTGGCCGTGGGCAGCGTCGCGGCGGTCGGGGTCCTCGTCGCCACCCCGCTGGCGCTGCGTCGCCGGCGGCGCCGACTCCACCCGCCCTCTCGACCCGGCCGGGCCCGGCGAGGTGGAGTGGCGCACCTCGGTGCCCGTGAACCTCCCGTTGCTCGACGAGATGCCCGAGGGCGCCGAGCGCTCCCCCGACTACCAGCAGCAGATCGTGGGGCCCTGCGGCGGCCCGGGCTTCACCGCCGAGGGCGCCCTCGACACCGAGGACGCTCTGTGGACCGACGGCGTCCAGGCCTCCGAGCAGCGCGCGGTCGCGGTGTACGCCGACGACGCCGCCGCGGCGGCCGCGATCGACGACGTGCGCGCCCAGCTGGCGGCCTGCGAGCAGCCGGCCACGCGGGGCGACTCGATCTTCGCCGTCGAGGCCACCTCCGACCTGGGCGAGCAGTCCTACGCCTTCGTCAACAGCTGGTACTCCGACGGCGAGCAGACCGGCGAGGCGCACGTGCACCAGCTGGTGCGGGTCGGCAACGCGGTGCTCTACGACAACGCCAACTTCGGTGGTGCCGGCGACCCGGCGGTGGTCGACCTGACCGTGGAGCAGGTCCGCGAGGACTCGGCGTACGTCGTGTCGTCGATGTGCATCTTCGCGGCCGACCCCTGCGAGGAGCCGCCGGCGAAGCCGCAGCCGGTCGACCCGGCCTCGGTCGACGCCGCGATCCCGGAGGGCTTCGCGCTCGACGCCGGCCTCGTCGTCGACGGCGACAGCGAGGCCATCGGGCCCGCGCCCGACGGCGACGGGGTGGACCTGTCGGCGATGTGCTCCACGCTGCGCGACACGTGGCCGGCCGACCCGGTGGACCGTCTGGCCTATGCACTGGCGGGCCCGGAGACGCTGCGGGTGCGCGAGCTGGCGACGTACGGGTCGGTGGCGGCCGCCGAGCAGGTGCTCGCCGGCGTGCGCGACGCGATCGCCGCCTGCTCCTCGATCGGCGGCAGCCGGGGCGAACCGGTCATCTGGTCGGAGCTGGCTCCCGCGGACGCCCCGGCCGAGTCGGTGACCTTCGCGATGACCCGGAGCGACGACGCCCTCGGCGGCACCCTCTTCCAGCTCACGCGGGTCGACAACGTCGTGCTGGCGACCAGCTGGGGCGCGGAGTGGGCGACCACCACCGTCGAGGCCGGCGCCGACGACCTCACCGCCGAGACGGCCCCGGTGCTCGAGGCCGTGCGGGCGGCCTTCGGGGGCTGAGCAGCGCCGGGGACGGCGACGGGGGAGGTCCTCCGGCACCTGGTGCCGGAGGACCTCCCCCGTCGGTCGTGCTGGGTGGTGCTGGGACTCAGAGGTCCTTGAGGATCTCGCGCATCAGGTCGGCGGTCTCGGACGGCGTCTTGCCGACCTTCACACCCGCCGCCTCGAGGGCGTCCTTCTTGCCCTGCGCGGTGCCCGCACCCGAGGAGACGATGGCGCCGGCGTGGCCCATGGTCTTGCCCTCGGGGGCGGTGAAGCCGGCCACGTAGCCGACGACCGGCTTGGTGACGTGCTCCTTGATGTAGGCCGCGGCCCGCTCCTCGGCGTCGCCGCCGATCTCGCCGATCATCACGATCGCCTTGGTCTCGGGGTCCGCCTCGAACGCCTCGAGGGCGTCGATGTGGGTGGTGCCGATGACCGGGTCGCCGCCGATGCCGATGGCGGTCGAGAAGCCGAAGTCACGCAGCTCGAACATCATCTGGTAGGTCAGCGTGCCCGACTTGGAGACCAGGCCCACGGGGCCCTTGCCGGCGATGGTCGCCGGGGTGATGCCGGCCAGCGCCTCGCCCGGGGTGATGATGCCGGGGCAGTTGGGCCCGATCATCCGGGTCTTCTTGCCGTCGAGGTAGGCGAAGACCTCAGCGGAGTCCAGCACCGGGACGCCCTCGGTGATGACCACCAGCAGGCCGATGCCGGCGTCGATGGCCTCGATGCAGGCGTCCTTGGTGAAGGCGGGGGGCACGAACGCCACGGAGACGTCGGCACCGGTCTCGGCCATCGCCTCGGCGACGCTGGCGAAGACCGGCAGCTCGACGTCGTTGCCGTCGGCGTCCTGGTGGGTCACGGTCGTGCCGGCCTTGCGGGCGTTGACGCCGCCCACGACCTGCGTGCCGGACTTCATCATCAGGCGGGTGTGCTTGGTGCCCTCACCGCCGGTGATGCCCTGGACGATGACCTTCGAGTCCTTGTTGAGGTAGATCGACATAGTTCTAGGTTCCTCGTCCTTCTCAGGCGTTCGCCAGCTCGGCGGCCTTGTCGGCCGCACCGTCCATCGTCTCGACCAGCGTCACCAGCGGGTGGTTCTTCTCCCCGAGGATGCGACGGCCCTCCTCGACGTTGTTGCCGTCGAGGCGTACGACGAGGGGCTTGGTGGCCTCGTCGCCCAGGATGTCGAGGGCACCCACGATGCCGTCGGCGACGGCGTCGCAGGAGGTGATGCCGCCGAAGACGTTGACGAAGACGCTCTTGACCTGGGGGTCGTTGAGGATCACGTCGAGGCCGTTGGCCATCACGGTCGCGGACGCGCCGCCGCCGATGTCGAGGAAGTTGGCGGGCTTGACGCCGCCGTGCTTCTCGCCGGCGTAGGCGACCACGTCGAGGGTCGACATGACCAGGCCCGCGCCGTTGCCGATGATGCCGACCTCGCCGTCGAGCTTGACGTAGTTGAGACCCATGCCCTTGGCCTTGGCCTCGAGCGGGTCGGCGGCCTCCTTGTCCTCGAACTCGGCGTGGTCCTCGTGGCGGAACTCGGCGTTCTCGTCGAGGGAGACCTTGCCGTCGAGGGCCTCGAGCTTGTCACCGGCCAGGCGGGCCAGCGGGTTGACCTCGACGAGGGTGGCGTCCTCCTCGACGAAGGTCTTCCACAGCCCGAGCACGGTCTGCACGGCCTGGTCGGTCAACACCTCGGGGAAGCCGGCCTCGGCGACGATCTCGCGCGCCTTGGCCTCGTCGACGCCGGTGCCCGGGTCGATCGCGATCTGCTTGACGGCGTCGGGGTTGGTCTTGGCGACCTCCTCGATCTCCACACCGCCCTCCACCGAGGCGATGCACAGGTAGCTGCGGTTCGCGCGGTCGAGCAGGAAGGAGAAGTAGTACTCCTCCTCGATGCTCGCGGCCGGCGCGATCAGCACCCGGTGGACCGTCAGGTCCTTGATCGTCATCCCCAGGATGTTCGACGCGTGCTCGAAGGCCTCGTCGGGGGTCTTGGCGAGCTTGACGCCGCCCGCCTTGCCCCGACCGCCGGCCTTGACCTGCGCCTTGACGACGACGACGCCGAGCTTCTCGGCTGCTGCCCTCGCCTCCTCGGGGGTCTGGGCGACGATGCCCTCGGTCACCGGGACGTCGTGCTTGGCGAAGAGCTTCTTCGCCTGGAACTCCATCAGGTCCACTGATCCACCAGTTCTCTAGTCATCGCTAGTCATCGCTTGCACTCAACGGTGCAGTCGGACACCTGCACCCTGGTCGTCTCCGCGGCACACTAGACCTCTTGCCCCGCCCGGCACGAGGTCCGACCCCGTCGACGTGACCGACGTCATGCACGACAGCGGTCCAGACCGGTTTGCCGCGCTGTGCCGCGGGCGTGACCTCCCGTGCTCTCCCGGGTTGTCCCCAGGACGACGGATCCGGTTTCGCCCGCTGTCACCGATCCGTTACAGTTCACGACCGTTGCGCCCGATCACCCTTCCGGGTCGCCGATCCCCCGATTCCGACAGATGCGGAGCCTTGACGCATGGGTCACCACCGAGCAGAGAGCCACGACCCCGGTCGCGGCCAGGCCGGGACCCTGCTGAGCGCCGAGCCCTACGTCGGCCGCCGTCGCGCCGTCCTCACCGAGCCGGTGGCGCCGGTCGAGACGGTCCCCGAGATGCCGTACGTCGGTCGCCGCCGCGCCGCCTCGCCGACCGTCGACACGGGCACGATCGAGCGGGTCCTCGCCGACCTCGAGCCGGTCGACCACACGACGTCGTTCGAGACCGAGCAGACGATGTCGCTGCCGCTCGCGGCGCTGCGTGCCTCGGACATCGCCTCCCCCGCACCTGCCGGCAAGCGCCGCGCCGTGCGCACCGCCCGCCCCTCCGTCCTGCGCCGTCTGCCCTCGGCCCCGGTGCTGCTCGGCGTGGCCGCGCTGGCCGTCTCCGTCGGCGGAGCGCTGAGCACCACCGGTGGCACCGAGATCGAGCCGGCCGCCGCCGCGCCCGCCAAGGTCGCCCAGGCCGGCGCGCTGAGCGGCTCGCTGGGCCAGGACAGCGTGGTCGCAGACCGCGACTCCGTCGTCTCCCGCGACTCCTCGCGCGACGCCCTCGAGGACGCCGCCGGCGGCAAGCTGGCCGCCAAGGTCGAGCAGCAGGCCGAGCAGCGCAACGCCGAGCTCTCCAACCTCGCCGCCGCCGCCGAGAAGCACGCCAAGGTGCTCGAGAAGAACCTGTGGCAGCTCCCGGTGGCCGGCTACCGCCTGACCGCCGAGTTCGGCGACTACGGGCTGTGGGCCAGCTACCACACCGGCCTCGACTTCGCGGCCCCCGCCGGCACCCCGCTCGTGGCCGTCGCCAACGGCACCATCACCTCGGCCGGCTACGACGGTTCCTACGGCAACAAGACCGTGCTCACCCTCGAGGACGGCACCGAGATCTGGTACGCCCACCAGACCTCCATCAACGTCTCGGTCGGCGAGAGCGTCACCGCTGGCGACTCGATCGGCACCGTGGGCTCGACCGGCAACAGCACCGGCGCCCACCTCCACCTCGAGGTCCGCCCCGGCGGCGGCGACCCGGTGGACCCCTACGCGGCGCTCATCGCCCGCGGCATCACCCCCTGACCCACGCTCCCGCAGGTCGAGCAGCGAGGGCCGAAGGCTCGAGCGCCCGTCGAGACCCCGCAACCACCCGGCGTACGGCGAGCACGCACCTCACCGGGTCTCGACAACCGCTCCTCGCTGGCGCTCGTCACTGCTCGACCAACGACGGCGTAGGCGAGCACGTCGGTCACCCACCGTTGGTCGAGCAGCGAGGGCCGAAGGCTCGAGCGCCCGTCGAGACCCCGCAACCACCCGGCGTACGGCGAGCACGCACCTCACCGGGTCTCGACAACCGCTCCTCGCTGACGCTCGTCACTGCTCGACCAACGACGGCGTACGACGAGCGTGCACCGCACCCACCGTTGGTCGAGCAGCGAGGGCCGAAGGCTCGAGCGCCCGTCGAGACCCCGCAACCACCCGGCGTACGGCGAGCACGCACCTCACCGGGTCTCGACGACCGCTCCTCGCTGGCGCTCGTCACTGCTCGACCAACAGGGGCGGGGGTGGGTCAGAGCTTCTCGACGGGGGCGTAGCGCAGCAGGAGGCGCTTGACGCCCTCGGAGCCGAAGTCGATGGAGGCGACCGACTTGTCCCCGGCGCCCTCGACGGACGACGACGCTGCCCATGCCGAAGGAGTCGTGCAGGACCCGGTCACCGGGGTCGAGGCTGGGGATCTGCTTGGCGGGCTTCTTGGCCTTGGCGGCGGCGTCGGCGCGGGCCGCGGCGGAGGAGAAGTTGCGGCGGCCGGCGGCGGTGGGGGCGCCGGTGCTGCCGCGCTGCCCCCCGCCCCACGAGCCGCTGACGTCGGGGCGCGACCAACGGGTCTGCGCGGCCTCGGTGCGCTCCCAGTCGATGAGGTCGACCGGCAGCTCGTCGATGAAGCGCGAGGGCGGGTTGTGCGAGGGTGCACCCCAGGCCGAGCGGACCAGCGCCCGCGACAGGTGCAGCCGCTCGCGGGCGCGGGTGATGCCGACGTAGGCCAGGCGGCGCTCCTCCTCGAGCTCGCTCTGGTCGCCCAGGGCGCGCGAGTGCGGGAAGACCCCGTCCTCGAGGCCGGTGAGGAAGACGACGGGGAACTCCAGGCCCTTGGCGGTGTGCAGGGTCATCAGGGTGACCACGCCGGTGCTGTCGGGGTCGTCGTCGGGGATCTGGTCGGCGTCGGCGACCAGCGCGACTCGCTCGAGGAAGTCACCGAGACCGACGGCCACGACCCCCTCCTCGATGTCGGCCGGGTCGACCGACGGCCCCGGCTGGGGGTCCTCGGCGAACTCGCGGGCCACGGCGACGAGCTCGGCGAGGTTCTCGAGCCGGGTGGCGTCCTGCGGGTCGTCGGAGTCCTCCAGCGAGGTCAGGTAGCCCGAGCGGGCCAGCACCGACTCCAGGACCACGTCGGGGCGCTCCCCCGCGTCGACCATCGACTGCAGCTCCTCGACCATGTCGACGAAGCCGCGGATCTGGGTCAACGAGCGGGTCGCCAGGCCCGGCGCCTGCTCCGCGCGGCGCAACGCCTCCCAGAAGGTCAGGCCCTCGCCCTCGGCCAGGGCGTTGACGCAGGCCACCGCCCGGTCGCCGATGCCGCGTTTGGGGGTGTTCAGGATGCGTCGCAGCGAGACCTGGTCGGCGGGGTTGGCCAGCATCCGCAGGTAGGCCAGTGCGTCACGGACCTCGCGGCGCTCGTAGAAGCGCACCCCGCCCACGACCTTGTAGGGCTGGCCGGTGCGCATGAACACCTCCTCCAGCACCCGCGACTGGGCGTTGGTGCGGTAGAAGACCGCCACGTCGCCCGCGCGCACACCGGCGTCGGTGAGCTTGTCGATGCGCTCGGAGATGAAGCGGGCCTCGTCGTGCTCGTCGTCGGCGACGTAGCCCACGATCCGCTCGCCCTCGCCGGCATCGGACCACAGCCGCTTGGGCTTGCGCCCGCGGTTGTTGCCGATCACGGCGTTGGCGGCGGTGAGGATGGTCTGGGTGGAGCGGTAGTTCTGCTCGAGCAGCACCGAGCTGGCGTCGGGGAAGTCCTGCTCGAAGTCGAGGATGTTGCGGATGTTGGCACCGCGGAAGGCGTAGATCGACTGGTCGGCGTCGCCGACGACCATCAGCTCGGCCGGCTCGACCCGCTCGGGGGCGCCGCCACCGGCCAGCGGCTCCTCGAGCTGCTCGGCGCACAGCTGGTGGATCAGCGCGTACTGCGCGTGGTTGGTGTCCTGGTACTCGTCGACCAGCACGTGGCGGAAGCGGCGCCGGTAGGTCTCGCGCACGTCGGGGAAGGTCTGGAACAGACGCACCGTCGACATGATCAGGTCGTCGAAGTCCAGCGCGTTGGCCTCGCGCAGGCGGCGCTGGTAGAGCGCGTAGACCGACGCGTAGGTCTCCTCGAGCTTGTTGCGGGTCTCGGCGGCGACCTGCTCGGGGTCGCGCAGCTCGTTCTTCTGGTCCGAGACCCAGTGCAGCAGCGCGCCCGGCTGGTAGCGCTTGGGGTCGAGGTCGAGGTCGTTGCAGACCAGCGACATCAACCGCTTCTGGTCGGCGGCGTCGTAGATCGAGAAGTTCGACTTCCAGCCCAGCTTGTCGGCCTCCTTGCGCAGGATGCGCACGCAGGCGGAGTGGAACGTCGAGACCCACATGATGCGGGCGCGACGGCCGACGAGGTCCTCGACCCGCTCCTTCATCTCGGCTGCGGCCTTGTTGGTGAAGGTGATGGCCAGCACCGAGCCGGGGTGGGCCCCGCGCTCGGAGATCAACCACGCGATGCGCCTGGTCAGCACCCGGGTCTTGCCCGACCCGGCGCCGGCGACGACCAGCAGCGGGGCGCCCTCGTGGACGACGGCGGCGCGCTGGGGCTCGTTGAGCCCCTCCAGCAGCTGCTCGCGCGACGGGCCCCGGCGGGGGGCCGGGGCGTCGTCGGCGGCGGGTCGGAGGTGCTCGAAGCCGGGCAGGGTGGTGGGTTCGCTCATGCTGGGACCAGCCTACGGGCGAGCGCCCCCACCCCCTGCCCGCGGGCTCAGCGGGCCCCGCGGCACATGCGACGGCTCACAGCCCGGCCCCGTCGGCGCGGCGCAGGAACTCCAGGTGCCGCTCGTACTGGTCGAGGACGTCGTCGATGAGCTGGGTGTGCGTGTAGCCCATCACGTCGTAGTCCTGGCCGCCGTCGCGCAGGTGGACCTCGAGGCGGCAGTAGACGTCGTTGCCGCGCGGGGCCCACCCGCCGTACGCCGGGATCGGCACCGTGCGTCGCTGCACCTTGTAGTGGAAGGCCAGCTCGGCGCCCACGTCGGCGGTCAGCTCGATCGCGCCCTCGCCGTGCTCGTCGACGACCGAGACCACCTCGGCACCCACGCCCTGCTCGCGCAGCTCCCCGGCGACCTCCTCGAGCGCCGGCACGACCACCGAGGAGACGAACTCCTCGACGCGCTCCCCGCTCGGGAAGGTCATCACCCTGCGCATCCGCGCCTGCCACGGGACGTGGCGCCGGGGGTCGGGGGCGGTGGTGCGGCTCGAGAGCGCGCCCGGCAGTGCCGATCTGCGGCTGTCGACCATGTGGCCCTCGATGGCGAGCGCCCGGTAGAGCCCCCACATCACCACGATCATGACGAAGGCGAAGGGCAGGCCGACGATGACGGTGGCGTACTGCAGCGCGTAGATGTTGCCCGCGGCCAGGATGGCCAGCGTGAGCGCGCCGGTGACGACGGCCCAGAAGACCCGCAGCCCCGAGGTGGCGTCGTCGTTGACGGTGCGCAGCCGCGAGGTCAGGTTGCCCATCACCAGCGCGCCGGAGTCGGCCGAGGTCACGTAGAAGAGCAGCCCGACCAGGATCGCCAGCGAGGCGACCACCGGGAAGGCGGGGTACTCCTGCAGCAGCGACCACAGTCCCTCCGAGGGGTCGACGGCCTCGGCCGCCGCCTCGGCGAAGTCGGTGTTGCCGCTGCGGATCTCGCCGATCGCGGCGTTGCCGAAGATCGCCACCCACATCAGGATGTAGCTGAACGGGATGATCATGGTGCCGGCCACGAACTGCTTGATCGTGCGGCCGCGGGAGATCCGGGCCAGGAAGAGCCCGACGAAGGCGGCCCACGCGATCCACCAGGCCCAGAAGAACAGCGTCCAGAAGCTCATCCAGTCGCCGGTGTCCTCGTAGGCGAAGGTCTGCATCGTCATGTCGGGGAAGAGCCGGGCGTAGTCGCCGACGTTGAGCACCAGCGCGTTGAGCAGGTACGCCGTGCGTCCGGTGACCAGCACGTAGACGGCGAGCAGGATCGCGAGGAGCACGTTGAGCTGGGAGATCCGCTTGATGCCCTTCTCGATGCCGCTGACGGCCGAGACCGTGGCGATCGCGACCGCCAGCACGATGAGGGCGCTCTGGGTGGCCAGGCCCTGCGGGATGCCGAAGACCACGTTGAGGCCGACGTTGAGGCTGACCACGCCGATGCCCAGCGAGGTGGCGACACCGAAGATGGTGCCGATCACGGCGGCGGTGTCGACGGTGTGCCCGATCGGCCCGTCGACCCTCTTGCCGACCAGCGGGAACAGGGCCGAGCGCACCGCCAGCGGCAGGTTCATCCGGTAGGCGAAGTAGGCCAGCGCCATGCCCATCAGCGCGTACATGCCCCACCCGGAGATCCCGTAGTGGAACAGGGTCCACACGGTCGCCTCGCGGGCGGCGGTCACCGTCCCGCCCTCGATGGAGGGCGGGGTCAGGTACTGGGTGACCGGCTCGTAGACGGCGAAGAACATCAGGTCGGTGCCGATGCCGGCGGCGAAGAGCATCGCCGCCCAGGCGCCGGTGGAGAACTCCGGCTTGGAGTGCTCGGGGCCCAGCCGCACCGAGCCGTAGCGCGACACCCCGAGGTAGATGACGAAGATCAGCACCGCGGTGGTCAGGGCGATGTAGAACCAGCCGAACCAGGTGGAGACCCAGCCCACGACGCCCTCGAGGGTGCTCAGGGCGTGGTCGGGCGCCGCGACGCACCACACGGTCACCGCGAGCGCGACCACGGCCGAGGGCACGAAGACGGGCAGGTTGATGCGGGCCCCGGGCTCCCCCGACGGGTGGGGGTCGAGGTGTCCGGTGGGGCCGGCGGTGTCGGTGCTCATCGCTGGCCTCCCATGGTCCCGGCGGGCTGGCTGCTGCCCTTGACGGTGCCGGGCGCCGCGTCGTTGCGCGGGTCGCCCTCGGGGTAGAGGGGCATCCCCGCCCCGTGCTTGTAGTACGGGGCGTCGAGCGGGGCGAGCGGCTCGTTGCCGGCGATCAGGTCGGCGGCCTTCTCGGCCAGCATCATCACCGGGGCGTAGATGTTGCCGTTGGTCACGAACGGCATCACCGAGGCGTCGACGACGCGCAGCCCCTCGACGCCGTGCACCCGCATCGTGGCCGGGTCGACGACCGACATGTCGTCGGTGCCCATCTTGGCGGTGCACGAGGGGTGCAGCGCGGTCTCGGCGTCCTCGGCGACCCAGTCGAGGATCTCCTGGTCGGTGCTCACCGAGGGTCCGGGCGAGATCTCGCCCGCCGAGAACGGCGCGAAGGCCGGCTGCTCGAGGATGTGCCGCGCCGCGCGCACCATCTCGATCCACTCCTGTCGATCGCGCTCGGTGGAGAGGTAGTTGAACTGCAGCGCCGGGTGCTCCATCGGGTCGCGGCTCTTGATCCGCAGGGTGCCCCGCACGTCGGAGTACATCGGTCCGATGTGCACCTGGTAGCCGTGCTCGGCGGCCGGCTTCGAGCCGTCGTACCGGATCGCGATCGGCAGGAAGTGGAACATCAGGTTGGGGTAGGCGACCTCGTCGTTGCTGCGGATGAAGCCGCCGGCCTCGAAGTGGTTCGAGGCCCCGACACCCTTGCGGCCGAAGAGCCACTCGGCGCCGATGCGCGGCTTGTGGCGGTGCTTGAGCCACGGCGCGATCGAGACGGGCTGCTTGGCCGCGTGCTGGATGTAGACCTCGAGGTGGTCCTGCATGTTCGCGCCCACCCCGGGCAGGTCGGCCAGCACGTCGATGCCCAGCGAGCGCAGGTGCTCGGCCGGGCCGATGCCGCTCAGCTGCAGCAGCTGCGGGGAGTTGATGGCGCCGCCGCACAGGATCACCTCGCCGGCATCGACGCTGCGCTGGAGCCGACCGCCGCGCACGTAGTCGACGCCGGTGACGCGGGTGCCCTGCGTGCGCAGCCCGGTGACCATGGCCAGGGTCTGCACGTCGAGGTTCTTGCGGTTCATCACCGGGTGCAGGTAGGCCTGGCTGGCGCTCAGGCGCCGCCCGCGGTGCACGTTGCGGTCGAACTTGGCGAAGCCCTCCTGGCGGTAGCCGTTGACGTCGTCGGTCAGCGGGTGCCCGGCCTGCTGCACGGCCTCGAAGAAGGCGCCGAAGAGGGGCGAGCTGGCCGGTCCGCGCTCGAGCACCAACGGGCCGGAGCCGCCGCGCCAGGCGTCGGCACCCGCGGTGCAGGTCTCCATCCGCTTGAAGTAGGGCAGGCAGTGGGCGTAGTCCCACTGCTCCATCCCGGCCTCGGCGGCCCAGCGCTCGTAGTCGGAGGGGTTGCCGCGCTGGAAGATCATCCCGTTGATCGAGGACGACCCACCGAGCACCTTGCCGCGGGCGTGGTAGACCCTGCGCCCGCCCATGTGCGGCTCGGGCTCCGACTCGTACTTCCAGTCGTAGAGCCGGTTGCCGATCGGGTACGGCAGCGCTGCCGGCATGTGGATGAACGGGTCGAGCTTGGTGTCGTTGCGTCCGGCCTCGAGCACCAGCACGCTCGTGGCGGGATCGGCGGAGAGGCGGTTGGCCAGGGCGGAGCCCGCCGACCCGCCGCCGACGATGACGTAGTCGTACCTCTTCGTGCTCACGCCTGTGCTCCCTCTCGGTCGGTGCGGTCGTCGGAGAACCACCCCGCGCGCGCGGGTCGGGTGTTGTGCCAGATGTGCTTGGTCTCGCGGTACTCCTCGAGGCCGGCGATGCCGAGCTCGCGGCCGGTGCCGCTCTGCTTGTAGCCGCCCCACTCGGCCTGCGGCACGTAGGGGTGGTAGTCGTTGATCCAGATCGTGCCGTGCCGCAGCCGCGCGGCGACCCGCTCGGCCCGGCCCGCGTCGCTGGTCCACACCGCACCGGTCAGGCCGTAGACGGTGTCGTTGGCGATCGAGACGGCCGCCTCCTCACGGGCGTCGGCGTCCTCGCCGGTGAAGCGCTCCACGGTCAGCACCGGCCCGAAGCTCTCCTCCTGCACGCAGGACATGTCGGCGGAGCAGTCGTCGAGGATGGTCGGCAGGTAGTAGAAGCCGTCGTCGTATGCCGCACCCTCGGGTCGGGCGCCGCCCACGCGCAGCGTGGCGCCCTCGGCGAGGCCGGCCGCCACGTAGGCCTCGACCTTCTCGCGGTGGGCGGCGCTGATCAGCGGGCCGGTCTCGGCCCCGTCCTCGAAGGGTCCGCCGAGGCGGATCCGCCCCGCGCGGCGCACCAGCTCGTCGACGACCCGGTCGTGCACGGTGTCCTCCACCACCAGCCGGGCACCGGCCGAGCAGACCTGGCCGGAGTCGAGGAAGACCGCGGTGAGGGCGTTGTCGATCGCGGCGTCGAGGTCGGCGTCCGCGAAGACCACGTTGGGGTTCTTGCCGCCGAGCTCGAGCGCGACCTTCTTGACCGTGGGGGCGGCCGCGGCCATGATCCGCCGTCCGGTGACGATGCCGCCGGTGAAGGAGACCATGTCGACCTCGGCAGCCTCGGTCAGGGTCGGCCCGACCCGGTCACCGGCGCCGAGCACCAGGTTGGCCACACCGCCGGGAAGCCCCACGTCGCTGAGCGCCCGCACCAGCCAGATGGCGGTGGAGGGCGTGACCTCGCTGGGCTTGAGCACGAACGTGTTGCCGGCCGCCAGGCAGGGCGCGACCTTCCACGACGTCTGCAGCAGCGGGTAGTTCCAGGGGGTGATGAGCGAGCAGACACCGATGGGCTCGTGCACCACCCGGCTGACCACGTCGGGCATCCCGGTGTCGACGACCCGGCCGGCCTCGGCCTGGGCCAGGGAGGCGTAGTGACGGAAGACGGAGACGATGTCGTCGACGTCGATCTGCGACTCGGCGAAGCGCTTGCCGGTGTCGAGGGACTCCAGCCGCGCGACCTCGTCCTTGTCGGCCTCGAGACGGTCGGCCAGGCGGTGCAGCAGGGCGGCCCGCTCGGGGGCGGGGGTGCGGGGCCAGGGGCCGTTGTCGAACGCGCTGCGGGCGGCCACGACCGCCGCGACCGCGTCCTTCTCCCCGCCCTCGGAGACGGTCGCCACGTGGCGGCCGTCGGCAGGGCAGTGGATGTCACGGGTGGCGCCGTCAGCGGCGTCGCACCAGGTTCCGTCGATGAACAGGTCGGGCACGGCACTCCTCGGGGGGTTCGGCGCCTCAGGGGATCCCAGCAGTGACCTCAGGTCGAACCGGTTCCCACCCGTGGCGCGTCGAGCCGCCGACGCCGGGGAGCGGGGGCGCCCCACAGGAGGGTTCCCGAGGTCTTCGAACCTGCCGGACCCTACGAGCCCCGACCTCACCCCAAAGGGGGGAGGCCCTGCTCAGACGTGCGCGGAGGACCAGAAGATCGCCACGGCCACGTTGAGGACGCTGAGCCCCAGCACGCCGGCCCACAGCGCCTGCGAGACCTGCTCCTTGCGCACGTTGGCCATCACCAGCCCGAGCACTGCCAGCCCGACGACGAGCTTGACCGCGATCTTGGCGTGGTCGACGTCGGCGTCGCCGGCCTCGAGCACCCCGACCAGGGCGAGCCCCGCGACGAAGGCGGTGCCGGCGCCGTCGCGCATCGCGGCGTTGACGCGCTTGGGGCCGGCGCCGGCCTGGGCCAGGGCGCCCCCGATGAGGGCGGCGAAGCCCAGGACGTGCACGAACAGCAGGATCAGGCGAAGGGTGTCCACGACGGTGAGCCTAGGTGTACTGACCACGGAGGTTAGGAACGGCGCGGCGTCCGGACATGGGTGAAGGCCTCCGGTGAGGTGTGGAGCTACCACAGCAACCACCACTCACCAAGAGGCCTTCGTGACCCACGCTATGTCACCCCTGTCCGAAACCGGTCGTCTGCGTATCGCGCGCTGCGTGGTCGACCAACACTGGCCGCTGCGACGCGCTGCTGAGCGGTTCAACGTCTCGGTCACCACCGCGCGGCGCTGGGCCGATCGTTACCGCGAGCACGGGCCAGCAGGCATGGCCGATCGCTCCTCACGGCCGCGCTCGTGTCCTCACCGCACACCCACCAAGACCGAGCGACGGGTCCTGGGGCTGCGGGTCTCACGGCGATGGGGCCCAGCACGCATCGCCTACCGCCTCGGGCTGCAGCCCTCCACGGCGCACAAGATCCTGCGCCGTTACGGCTGCCCGCCGCTGGCCTGGACCGACCCCGCCACCGGGGTACGCGTGCGCGGCCCCCGGGGCAGCCGGCGCGTCGTGCGCCGCTACGAGCACGACGCCCCCGGCGACCTGGTCCACGTCGACATCAAGAAGCTCGGCCGGATCCCCGACGGCGGCGGTCACCGCATCCACGGCCGCCAACAGGGCAAGAAGAACCGCCGCTCGATCAAGCATGGCTACTGGTACATCCACAACGCTGTCGACGACCACTCACGCCTGGCCTACAGCGAGCTGCTCAGCGATGAGAAGAAGGAGACCGCTGTCGCGTTCTGGAACCGCGCCCAGGCCTACTTCGAGTCAGCCGGCATCACCATCACTCGCGTGCTGACCGACAACGGATCCTGCTACCGCTCACAGGTCTTCGCCACGACCCTCACCGACGCCGCGATCACCCACAAGCGGACTCGCCCCTACCGGCCACAGACCAACGGCAAAGTCGAACGGTTCAACCGCACCATGCTCGAAGAATGGGCCTACGCCCAGCCCTACCTGTCCGAGTCAGAACGCGCCGCAGCCTTCCCCGGCTTCCTCCACACCTACAATCACCACCGAGGCCACACCTCACTGGCCGGCAAGACCCCCGCAGACCGCGTACCCAACCTCCGTGGGGAGAACACCTAGGCCTCCCCCAGCGTGCGCGAACGCTGGTCCTGCCCCAGCTCGCCGTAGGGGTAGTCGGCGGCGTGCAGGTCACTGGCGCTGTCGAGCAGCGCGGTGGCGTCGTCGTCGAGGACGACGTCGATCGAGGCCAGGTTGGCCCGCAGCTGCTCGGTGGTGCGGGCACCCAGGATCGTCGAGCTGACGCCGGGGCGCTCACGCAGCCAGGCCAGGGCCACCTGCGACGGGGAGGCGCCCGTCTCGTCTGCCACGCGGCGTACGGCGTCGACGATCGTCCAGGTGCGCTCGGTGCCGCGACGCTCCCACGCCTCCATCCCGCGGTCGGGGTCCTCCCCCAGCCGGGTCGCGCCGGTGGGCCGCTCGTCGCGGGTGTACTTGCCGCTCAGCCAGCCCCCGGCCAGCGGCCCCCACGGCAGCATCCCCATGCCGGCGTCGAGCACGGCCGGGACGACCTCCCACTCGACCTCGCGGGCGACGAGGTTGTACTGCGGCTGCAGGGTGACCGGCTCGGCGAGACCCAGGCGGCGCGCGGTGTGCACGGCCTTGGTCAGCTGCCAGCCGGTGAAGTTGGAGAGCCCGTAGTAGCCGATGCGCCCCGAGCGCACGAACCCGTCGAGGGTGCGCAGGGTCTCCTCGAGCGGCGTGCGCGGGTCCCACGCGTGCACCTGGTAGAGGTCCACCGCCTCCACCCCGAGCCGGCGCAGCGAGGCGTCGAGGGCCCGGGTCAGGTGGCGCGTCGAGGAGCCGCCGCCCTGCGGGTCGGCACCCATCGGGAAGCGGGCCTTGGTGGCCAGCACCACCCGGTCGGTCACGTCGGCCGGCCGGTCGGCCAGCCAGCGGCCGATGATCTCCTCGGACGTGCCCGCGGTGTAGACGTCGGCGGTGTCGACGAGGGTGCCGCCGGCCTCGACGAAGACGTCGAGCTGCTCGTGGGAGCCGGCCTCGTCGGTCTCGGCACCGAAGGTCATCGTGCCGAGGCAGAGGCGGGAGACGGCGCAGCCGCTGTGCCCGAGGGTCGTGTAGCGCATGAGTTCCATTAGAGCAGCCGACGGTCGGAGGCCCAGCGGGTCAGCTCGTGGCGCGAGGAGAGCTGCAGCTTGCGCAGCACGCTCGACATGTGGGTCTCGACGGTCTTGACGGAGATGAAGAGCTCGCCGGCGACCTCGCGGTAGGAGTAGCCGCGCGCGATCAGCCGCATCACCTCACGCTCGCGCTCGGTGAGCCGGTCGAGGTCCTCGTCGACCTCCGCGACGGCGAAGGTACCGGCGAAGGCGTCGAGCACGAAGCCGGCCAGCCGGGGCGAGAAGACCGCGTCGCCGTCGGCCACGCGGCGTACGGCGTCGACGAGCTCGGCGCCGGTGATCGTCTTGGTGACGTAGCCCCGGGCGCCGCCACGGATGGTGCCGATGACGTCCTCGGCGGCGTCGCTGACCGACAGCGCCAGGTAGCGCGTCGCGCCGGCGCGGTCGCGGCGCATCACCTCCACACCACCGCCCCCGGGCAGGTGCACGTCGAGGAGCACCACGTCGGGGGCGTGCTCGGCCACCGCGCGCACCGCCTCGTCGACGTCGGCGGCCTCGGCGACCACCTCGACGATCCCGGCCCCGACGGCAGCGAGCTCGGCGCGTACGCCGGAGCGGAACATCGCGTGGTCGTCGACCACGACGACACTGGTCGGGGCGCCGCTCGGGCGGGCTGTGCTCACTGGTCCTCCTGGGGCGGGCGTGCTGGACGGGGCAGGCGCAGGCGCACCTCGGTGCCGGCGCCGGGGGTGGTGCGCACCTCGGCGGTGCCGCCGTGGCGTCGCATCCGGTCGAGGATGCTGCGGCGTACTCCGTAGCGGTCGGCAGGCACCTCGTCGAGGTCGAACCCGCGCCCTCGGTCGCGGACGAAGACCTCGACGGCGTCATCGTCGATCTCGGCGTAGACGTCGATGCGGGGCACCCCGGCGTGCCGTGCGGCGTTGGCCAGGGCCTCGCCGGCGGCCGCGACGACCGGGCGCAGGGCCTCCTCGAGCGGGGCGTCACCGACCGCGACCACGTCGACGGCCACGCCGTGGGTGTCCTCGACGTTCGCAGCGGCGGCGCGCAGCGCGCTGGCCACGCTGCTCTCGTCGACCGACTCCTCGCTGTAGAGCCAGGCGCGCAGGTCACGCTCCTGGCTGCGCGCCAGCCGGGCGACGGTGGGGCCGTCGTCGGCGGAGCGCTGGATCAGTGCGAGCGTCTGCAGCACCGAGTCGTGCAGGTGGGCAGCGACGTCGGCGCGCTCCTGGCTGCGCACCCGCTCCTCGCGCTCGGCCGTCAGGTCGGAGGCCAGGCGGTAGACCCACGGGCCGACGACCACGCCGATGCCGGCGACGCCGATGAGAGTCGCCAGCACCAGGTCGCGCGCCGCCGCGCCACCGCCGCCGCGCAGGAACACCAGCCCGAGCGCGGTCACCACCAGCAGCGCCCCCGCACCCACGCGGGCGTACGACGCCCACCCGCCCGAGCCGAAGACGACCCGCACCGGGTCGATGCGCCCGGTGGTGTCGAGCCAGCGCTCGCGCTGCGCCTCGTCGGCCTGGCGCCACAGCAGGGCGACACCGGCCAGCCCGATGGCCACCGGCCAGAAGACCACGCCCTGCCCGAGGACCGCCTCGACCGCGAGCAGCAGCCCGAGGGCCAGCGCGCCCAGGGCGACCACCTGACCCACGTCGCCGAGCCGCCGGGCCCTCCGGGGGCGGCGTCCGTCACGGGTGGCGCCCTCCAGCCCAGGGGCGCTGCGCTCGAAGCCGGCGTCGGTGGGCAGCACCAGCCACAGGCCGGCGTAGAGCACGATGCCCAGGCCGCCGGCCGCGGCGGTGAGCAGGAAGGCCAGACGCACCCAGAGCACCGGCACGCCCAGGTGACGCGCGAGGCCGCCGGCGACACCGCCGAGCACCGGGTCGTGGGCGTCGCGGTAGGCCGTGCGCGGCTGGAGCTGGGGGCTGGTCATCAGGGGTCCATCGTCGCACCGCCGCCGGGCGCGGACCATGAGGAGGAACCCCGGGATCCCGGCCGGCAGGACCAGGGTGTTCCCCGATGGTCGTGGCGAGCGCGCGGGGCCAGGCTGGAGCCATGACCACGACACCGCCCGAGGCGCCCCACGGCTCCGGCCCCGCCGACGCCCCCGACGAGGAGGGCCCGCGCGTGAGCGCCGCCGAGGTCCGCGACCTCTCGCGCCTGCGCCGCTCGTCGACCGACCGCCACGTCGCCGGGGTGGCGGGCGGCCTGGGCCGCCACCTCGACGTCGACCCGGTGATCCTGCGCGTCGCCTTCGTGGTGCTCGCGTTCTTCGGCGGCGCCGGCCTGCTGCTGTACGCCGCCGGCTGGCTGTTCGTGCCCCGCGACGACACCGGGGAGGCGACGATCAACCTCGACACGAGGAGCCGCAACGTGGTCCTCGTGCTCGTCGCGGTCGTCGCCGGCCTGTCCCTGCTCGGCGACGTGGTGACCGGCTCGCCGGGCGGGGACTGGTGGTTCCCGTGGCCGCTGGTGCTGGTGGCGCTGTTCGTGGCCTGGCTGCTGAGCCGTCGCGACGAGCGCCGGGCCGCGGCACCCGCCGCGGCCGCGGGACAGCCACCGGGGTCGCCCCTGGCCGCTCCCCCGGCCCCGACCCGCCCCCCGCGGCGGCGCGGCCCCCGACTCTTCCTCTTCACCCTGGCGCTGGTCGCGCTGACGATGGGCGTGGTGGGCACCGCCGACCTGGCCGGCGCACCGGTGGCCGCGGCCGCCTACCCGGCGCTCGCGCTGGCACTGGTGGGCGCGGTGCTGGTGGTCGGCTCGTTCTTCGGCCGCGCCGGCGGGCTGATCCTCGTCGGGCTGCTGCTGCTCCCGGTCCTGGGTGTGAGCGCCGCCGCCGACCACTACGAGGGCGAGGACCTGCTGCGGGTGCCGGTCTCGGCCGCCTCCCTGGGCGAGGGCTACCGACTCGACGCCGGCGAGATGGTCATCGACCTCACCTCGGTGGCCGACCTCGACGAGCTCGACGGGCGCACCCTGAGGCTCGAGGTCGACCTGGGCCGGGTCGAGGTGGTCGTGCCCGAGGGCCTCGAGGTGCTCGCCGACGCGCGCGTCTCCGGACCAGGCCACATCGACCTCTTCGGTGACGAGACCGGCGGCATCGACACCGCCCTGCGCCGCACCAGCCCCGACCGGAGCGCCGACGCGCCCCGCCTGACGATCGACGCCGAGGTCGGCGTCGGCGAGATCGAGATGAGGACCCCGTGAGCGAGCACGAGACCGAGCAGACGACGCAGGAGCCGGCCCCGGCCGCGCAGAGCTTCTGGGCCGAGGGCCGCCACCCCGTCAACGTGGGGCAGCTGGTGATGGGCCTGGCCTTCCTGGGCCTGGTCACGGTCTGGGCGGTGCTGGCCGCCGACGCCGTCGACGGCGACGCGCTGCGCTGGCTGCTGCCGGTGCCGTGGCTGGTCGCCGGGGCGGCCGGCCTGCTGGCCACCACCCTGGGCGCGGCCCGGCGCCGGGGCGGGAACCGCTGAGCGGTGGCTAAGCCGCGACACGCACCGGCGCGGCGCCGCTCACGTGGGTGTCGCGGGCGGCGACGACGAGGTCGGGGTGGTCGGTGATCAAGCCGTCGACCCCGAGGTCGAGCAGCAGCGAGGCGTAGCCGACGAGGTCGCCGTGCGCCGCCTGGCCCCGGAAGGGCGCCGGCAGGTACGCCGCCTCCGCGCGCAGGGTCCACACGTGGACCGTCAGCCACTCGCGGTGGGCGTCACGGACCAGGTCGGAGGCGACCATGCGGCCGGCCACGTCGCGGGTGACCAGGCTGTGCCGGGCGCCGACACCGTCGGCGTACCGCTCGATGGCCGCGAGGCCGGCCGGGGAGGCGAGGTCGGCGAAGGTGCGGGGGTCGCCGAGCGCGGCGAGGTCGGCGGGGCGCCGGCCGAGCTCGCCGAGCAGCTGCACCAGCGGCACCCGCAGCAGCGGGGCCAGGGCCTGCAGCACGGTCGGCTCGAAGGACATCACCGTGACCCGGGAGCGGGTGTGGTCGAGGTCGTGCCGGCGCAGGTCGGCCACCAGCGGCTCGACCAGTGACAGGCCCTGGGCCGCGGACCAGGCCGGGTCCTTGAGCTCGACCATCACGCCGATGCTGCGCCCGCGGTCCGCGGACTCCTCGGCGACCATGGCGAGCACCTCGTCGAAGGTCGGCACCGGGTGCAGCCCGTCGTGGGCGGCCGAGCCCGGCCGCAGCTCGGCGAGGCGCTCGCGCGCGCGGAGGCGGCGTACCTGCTCGAGGGTCAGGTCGCCGGCGAACCAGCCGGTGACCTCGGCACCGCCCACCACCTTGGTGGTGCGCAGGTGCGCGAGCTCGCGGTGCTCGGCGACGTCGGTGGTGTGCGAGAGCTCGGGCTCGTGGCGGGCCAGCAGCACGCCGTCGCGGGTGCTGACCAGGTCGAGCTCGATGTCGTCGGCACCCAGGTCGATGGCGGCGCGGTAGGCGGCGAGCGTGTGCTCGGGCAGGTAGCCGCTGGCGCCGCGGTGGGCGACGACGGCCGGGGTGACGGCCAGGGACGACGTACGACGGAGCGGACGGTGCTGCTGCGTGGTCACGACCGCCAGCGTGCGTGGGGGTGGGGACCGCGCGGCGACGCGCAGGTGAACGGCCGGTGAGGCCTGGACGGCAGGATGGCCACATGAGCCTCCCGACCCTCGGCGCCCTGCAGCCGCTGCCCGTCCGTGAGCACCTCGACCTGCTGGCCGCCCCGGTGGCGGCCGCGCTGGCGCACTGGGCGCACGTCGACGAGGTCGCGGTCACCGCGATCGACCCGGCGTTGGCCGACACCGCGGCCCTCTCGGCGGCCTACCACCTGCCGATGACCACCGGGGCCAACTGCGTGGTCGTCTCGGGCAAGCGGGGCGGGGAGGAGCGGGTCGCGGCCTGCGTGGTGCGCGCCGACACCCGCGCCGACGTCAACGGCTTCGTCAAGCGCACCCTCGACGTGCGCAAGTGCTCGTTCCTGCCGATGGAGCGCGCCACCGAGGAGAGCGGCATGGAGCATGGCGGGATCACCCCCGCCGGCCTGCCCGCCGTCTGGCGGGTGCTGGTCGACGCCCGCGTCGCCGGCATCGAGGTCGCCGTCCTCGGCTCCGGTCTGCGGCGCTCCAAGCTGCTCGTGCCCGGCCACCTCGTCGCCGCGCTCCCCGGCGCCGAGCAGGTCGACGACCTGGCCCTCGCCCCCTAGGGCGCTGCTCGACCGGCGGCGGGCCGCTCGCCGTTCGGTAGGTTGCCGCCATGGCGAGCAGGGACGCGCGGGGGTCGGGGCGCGAGGAGACGATCGACGAGCAGGCGGACCGCAAGTGGAACGACCTGCTGCAGGAGCTGCGGGTGATGCAGACCGGCACCCAGCTGATCGCCGGGTTCCTGCTGACACTGCCGTTCCAGAGCAAGTTCGACGAGCTCGACACCTACCAGCGCACCGTCTACCTGGTGATCGTGCTGATCGCCCTGCTCACCACGGCGCTGGTGGTGACGCCGATCGCGGTGCACCGGCGGATCTCGGGGCGCCACGTCAAGCAACGCCTGGTGCGGGTGGCCGAGCTGTTCGTGGCCGGCGTGCTGTGCGGCATCGGGCTGCTGCTGGTCGGGATCAGCATGTTCGTCTTCGACGTCGTGCTGGGCCGCACGGCCGGCGTCGTGGTCGGGGTGCCGCTGCTCGCGGTGGTGCTGCTCCTGCTGGTCGGCGTGCCCGAGCGGATGCTGCGCCACTCGTCCTGAGCCGGCTGCTCACCCGCGCGCCCAAAAGGACTCGCGGGAGCGGCCGCTGACGCTCTACCTTCTGCTGTGCGCGCGCTGCCCTTCGACGATCCCGGGACCGCCGACCACCGTTCCCCGGGGCGCTTCCTGTGGTGGCTGGCCCGCGGCCAGTGGCACACCCTGGCGCTCGGGATGTTCTTCGGTGTCATCTGGATGAGCAGCCAGGCGGTGCTGCCCGCGCTGATCGGTCGCGCCATCGACCGGGGCGTGGCCGACCGTGACTCGTCGGCGCTGCTGATGTGGACCGGGCTGCTCTTCGCCGTCGGCCTGGTGCAGGCGGTCAGCGGGATCGTGCGGCACCGCTTCGCGGTCACCAACTGGCTGACCACCGCCTACCGCACCGTCCAGCTGGTGACCCGCCAGAGCGTCCGGCTCGGCGGCAGCCTGCCACGCCAGGTCTCCACCGGCGAGGTCGTCGCGATCGGCACCAGCGACCTGTCGCACCTGGGCCAGGTGATGGACGTGTCGGCGCGGTTCGCGGGGGCGGTCGTCTCGTTCGTGCTGGTCGCGGTGATCCTGCTGCAGACCTCCACCACGCTGGGGCTGGTGGTGCTCCTCGGCGTGCCGACGCTGGTGCTGCTGATCGGCCCGCTGCTCTCGCCGCTGCAGCGCCGCAGCACCCACCAGCGCCACCTGATGGGCGAGCTGTCCAACACCGCCACCGACATCGTCAGCGGCCTGCGGGTGCTGCGCGGCATCGGCGGCGAGCAGGTCTTCCACGCCCGCTACGCCCGCGAGTCGCAGGCCACCCGCCGCGCCGGCGTCCAGGTCGCGCGGCTGCAGTCGCTGCTCGACGCGCTGCAGGTGCTGCTGCCGGGCGTCTTCGTCGTGGTGGTGGTCTGGCTCGGAGCCCGGTACGCCGTGGCCGGGCGCATCTCGCCCGGCGAGCTGGTCGCCTTCTACGGCTACGCCGCGTTCCTGATGATCCCGCTGCGCACCGCGACCGAGTACGCCAACAAGCTGATCCGTGGGCTGGTCTCCGCCCGCCGGGTCTGCCGGGTGCTCGCGCTCGAGCCCGAGTCCGGCCCGCCGGTGCGGGCCGCGTCCGCTCCCCCGCCCGGCTCCGACCTGGTCGACGAACGCTCGGGGCTGCGCGTGCGCGCCGGGCGCCTGGTCGCGGTGGTCAGCGAGCAGCCCGACGAGTCGGCCGCGCTCGCCGACCGGATCGGGCTCTGCGACGCCGAGCCCGACGCCGGCGTACGCCTGGGCGGGGTGGCGCTGGTGGCGCTGTCGCGCGAGGAGGTACGCCGCCGCGTCGTCGTCTCCCACACCGGCTCGGTGCTGTTCTCGGGCCGGCTGGGCGAGCGCCTCGACGTGACCGGCCGCGGCGACGTCGAACGTGCGCTGCTCACCGCGTCGGCGCAGGACGTGCTCGACGCGCTGCCCGAGCGCCTCGACACGGTCGTCGCCGAGCGGGGCCGTACCTTCTCGGGCGGCCAGCGCCAGCGGCTCGTGCTGGCGCGGGCGCTCGCGCTCGACCCCGAGGTGCTGGTGCTGGTCGAGCCGACCAGCGCCGTCGACGCCCACACCGAGGCCCGCATCGCCCAGCGCCTTCGCCCGCACCGCGCCGGGCGCACCACGGTGGTGACGACCAGCAGCCCGCTGGTGCTGGCGGCCGTCGACGAGGTCGCGTTCCTGGTCGACGGGAAGGTCGTGGCCACCGGCACGCACGGTGACCTGCTCGACACCTCTCCCGACTACCGGCGCGTGGTGGCCCGCGAGGTCCTGCCCGAGGGGGCCGCGCGATGAGCGCCACGACCCGGCTGCCGGTCGCCGACTCCCCCGCGCTGCGCCGCTACGTGCGGGCGCTGGCGCGCCGCCACCCCCGGATGCTCTTCGGCGCGCTCGGGCTGCACGTGCTCGCCGCCGTCGCGGCGCTGGCCGCACCCCGGTTGCTCGGTGACCTCGTCGAGGCGGTCGAGCAGGGCACCACGACCGGGTACGTCGACCGGGTGCTGATGGTCCTGGTCGGCTTCCTCGCCGCCCAGACGGTGCTGACCCGCTACGCCCGCTACGTCAGCCAGGTGCTGGGCGAACAGGTGCTGGCCGACCTGCGCGAGGACTTCGTCGACAACGCGTTGGCGCTGCCGGTCGGGGTGGTGGAGTCGGCCGGCTCCGGCGACCTGCTGACCCGCACCAGCCGCGACGTCGACCAGCTCGGCTGGTCGGTGCGGATGGCGCTGCCGGAGTGGACGATCGCCGTCGTCACCGCCGCGCTCACCCTGGTCGCGGCGCTGAGCATCGGCTGGTGGGTGGCGCTGCCGTGCCTGCTGGGCGTGCCGCCGCTGGTGGTCGGGCTGCGGTGGTACCTGGCGCGCGCCAAGGACGGCTACCTGCGCGAGTCGGCGACGTACTCGGCGATCAGCGCCAGCCTGACCGAGACCGTCGAGGGCGCGCGCACCGTGGAGGCCCTGGGCCTCGAGCGCGAGCAGGTCGCCCGCGTCGACGACGACATCCGCGACTCCTACGACGCCGAGAAGTACACGCTGCACCTGCGCACCGTGTTCTTCCCCAGCATGGAGCTGTCCTACCTGGTGCCGACCGTGGCGACGCTGCTGCTCGGTGGATGGCTCTACACGCCGCGGCGAGGTCTCGCTCGGCGACGTGACCGCGGCGACGCTCTACGTGCAGATGCTCATCGACCCGGTCGACCGGATCGTCTCGATCCTCGACGAGCTGCAGGCCGGTGCGGCGTCGCTGGCCCGTTTGCTCGGGGTGGCGCACGTACCGGACGACCGCACCGAGGGCGAGGCCCGGCCGGTCGACGAGCAGCTCGACGTCGACCGGGTGCGGTTCTCGTACGACGGCGGGCGCGACGTGCTGCACGACGTGTCGATGGCGGTCGGGGTCGGCGAACGGATCGCCATGGTCGGGCCGTCCGGAGCCGGCAAGTCGACGCTGGGTCGGCTGATGGCCGGCATCCACCCGCCCCGCGAGGGCGCGGTCACCGTCGGCGGCGTGCCCCTGGTCGACCTGCCGCTGGGCGAGCTGCGCGGGCACGTGGCGCTGGTGACCCAGGAGCACCACGTCTTCGTCGGCACGGTCCGCGAGAACCTGGTGCTGGCCCGACCCTCCGCCGACGACGAGGCGGTGCTGGCCGCGCTGGAGTCGGTGGACGCCCGGGCGTGGGTCGAGGCGCTGCCCGCGGGGCTCGACACCCTCGTCGGCTCGGGCGGGCGAGCCCTGACCGACGCCCAGGCCCAACAGGTGGCCCTGGCCCGGCTGGTGCTCGCCGACCCGCACACGCTGGTGCTCGACGAGGCGACGTCGCTGATCGACCCGCGCGCCGCCCGGCACCTCGAGCGCTCGATGGCCTCGGTGCTCGAGGGACGCACGGTCGTCGCGATCGCGCACCGGCTCTTCTCCGCCCACGACGCCGACCGGGTCGCGGTCGTCGACGGCGGCCGGATCACCGAGCTCGGCACCCACGACGAGCTGATCGCCTCCGGCGGCTCCTACTCCGACCTGTGGGAGTCCTGGCACGGGCGCGGCTGAGCGGACGAGGCGCCACGCCGTTGGTCGAGCAGCGAGGGCCGAGGGCTCGAGCGACGTCGAGACCCCGCAACCCCATGGCGTACGGCGAGCGGGCACGTCACCGGGTCTCGACAACCGCTCCTCGCTGGCGCTCGTCACTGCTCGACCAACGGGGCGGTCAGACCCCGGAGATGCGCACCCCGGCGTGGGTCTTGTACTTGCGGTTGATGGAGATGAGCACGGCGGTGAACGGCTCGAGCTGGCGGGCCAGTCGCAGCTTGCCGGCATCGATGCCGCGGCGGGAGGTGACGGCCTCGGCGAGGTCCATGGCGACCTCCTTGGCCTCGACGACGTCACCGACGACGAGGACGTCCTCGTCGAGGTGGTCGTCCTCGCCCCACAGCAGCACCGCGGAGACGTTGTGGAAGGCACCGACCACGGTGGCCTCGGGCTGCAGGCGCTGGGCCTCCTCGGCCGCCGACCCCTCGCCGCCGTCGATGATCCGGCCGTGGGCGCCGCGCTTGTCGAAGGCGAGCGGGTTGACGCAGGAGATGACCGTCCTGCCGGCGAGCGGGAGCGACTCGACCAGCTCGGCGTGGCCGTCGTACGGCACGGCGAGCAGCACCACGTCGGCGTCGCCGATCGCGTCGGCGTTGGCCGCACCGGTCACCGAGCCGGCACCCTCGACGCCGGCGAGCCGCTCGGTGACCTCGTCGGCGACCGGGCCGGCCTTCTCGACGGAGCGCGAGCCGAGCACCACGCTGTGTCCGGCCCTCGCGAAGCGGTAGCCCAGGCCCTTGCCCTGCGGGCCGGTGCCGCCGATCACTGCGATGCGGTAGGTCGTCACGCTGGTGCTCCTCAGGCTCGGCGAAGATCTGGACCGCCTCGGGCGGGTCCCGCCCGGGCGCCCCGCGATCATGGCACCCTCGTGGCCCGTAACGATCGGCCCGGTCACTTGTTAAGACCGTGGAGGCAGGTCGGACACGGGCTCGGACATGGGGGAGGCACGAGGTGGCGGCACCCGGCGGCACGCGGCACCGCGCCGACGTGCAGGGCATGCGAGCGCTGGCCGTCGTGCTGGTCGTCGCCGCGCACGCCGGGGTGCCGTTCCTGACCGGCGGCTTCGTCGGCGTCGACGTCTTCTTCGTCATCTCCGGCTTCCTGATCACCGGCCTGCTGGTGCGCGAGGTCGAGGCCGAGGGCCGCCTGTCGCTGACCGGGTTCTGGTCACGCCGGGCCCGACGGATCCTGCCCGCCGCAACGCTGGTGCTGGTCGTGACGCTGCTGGCGGCGCTGGTCTGGCTGCCGCTGGTCAACGCCCGCGACCTCGTCGACGACGCCGTGTGGTCTGGCCTGTTCGCCGCCAACGTCCACTTCGCCGGCGAGGGCGTCTCGTACTTCGCCGAGGGCACCGGTCCCTCTCCCCTGCAGCACTACTGGTCGCTGGCCGTCGAGGAGCAGTTCTACGTCGTCTGGCCGCTGCTGGTGCTCGGCCTCGCGGCGCTGGCGCGCCGCCCCGGACGCGGACACCTGACCCGCCGGGCGCTGCTGGTGGTGCTGCTCGTCGTGAGCGGCGCCTCGCTCACCTGGTCGCTGCTCGCCACCACGGCCGACCCCGCGGCGGCGTACTTCTCCACCCCCGCCCGCGTCTGGGAGCTGGGGGTCGGCGGGGTCCTGGCGCTGGTGCTGCCGCGGCTCGCGCCCCGGGTGCCGCGGGCGGCCTCGTGGCTGCTCGCGCTGGGCGGACTGGCCGCGGTCGTCGCCGCCGGCGTCGTGCTCTCCCCCGCGACCGCCTTCCCCGGGTACGCCGCCCTCCTGCCCGTCCTCGGCGCCGCCGCCCTGGTGACCGCGGGCAGCACCAGCACGGGCCAGCCCGGCCCGGTGCGCTGGCTGCTGACCTGCCGCCCGGCGCGGGTGCTGGGTGACTGGTCCTTCTCGCTCTACCTGTGGCACTGGCCGGCACTGGTGATCGCCGAGCAGCACCTGGATCGCGCGCTCACCGTCACCGAGCGGCTCGTGGCGGTGCTGGTGGTCCTCAACCTGGCGGCGCTGACCTACCGCTACGTCGAGACGCCGTTCCGCAGCGGCCGGGTCGCCGTGCGCCTGCCCTCGCCGCGCCCGCTGGTGCTCTACCCGGTCAGCCTGGCGCTGGTCGTCGGCGCCGCGGCCGGCTCGTGGCAGCTCACCGAGTGGCGCGGCGGCGAGAGGGGTGACAACCCCGCGATCGCGGTGCGGGACCGCGAGCACCACGACGAGACGGTCGCGCTGGTCAAGGCCTCGGTGCGCGCCGCGCGCGACGAGGTCGCGGTCCCCAGCGACCTGACTCCCGACCTGCTCGACCTGCGCCAGAGCGTGGCCGATGTCGGCGCCTGCGACTACGAGGACGACGTCCGCCGTCTGTGCGTGCGCGGCGACCCCGACGGCGAGCGCACCGTCGTGGTGATCGGCGACTCGCACGCCCGGGCCTGGATCCCGGCGCTGGAGCGGATCACCCTCGACTCCGGCTGGCGGTCCTTCTACCTGGTCAAGCCGCAGTGCCCGGCCGGCCACGTGAGCGTGGCGCCGCTGAAGAAGGCCGTGGTCTTCACCGGCTGCGACGAGTTCCAGGACTGGGCGGCCGACCAGGTGGCGGCCCTCTCCCCCGACCTGGTCGTGGTCTCGTCCGCCCCGCCCGTCAACGGCGTGTGGGTGGAGGGCCGACGGGTCCTCACGATCGAGAAGATCGCACCCGAGCTCGAGCGCGGCTACGACGAGCTCTTCGACGAGCTGCGCGCCCACGCCGGGCGGGTGGTGGTCGTCAAGGACGTGCCGAAGTCGGCGACCGACCCGGGCGAGTGCCTGACCTCGGCGACCCCCAGTCTCGGCAGCTGCATGTTCGAGCCGGTCGAGCGCGCGACCATCCTCGGCGACGTCGTGGTGAAGTCGGCCCTGCTGGCCGGTGCCGAGGTCGTCGACCCGACGCCATGGCTGTGCTTCGAGGGCGACTGCCCGGTCGTGGTCGGCGGCACGCTCACCTACCGCGACACCGACCACCTCACCACCGAGTACGCCGCGGGGCTGGCCGGCTCCCTGGGCCGGGCCCTGGAGATGACCGGCTGATGAGCCGGACCCTCGGACCCTGACAGCGGCGCTGCTACGGTCACGATCGACGTTGTACGCCGATCTCAGCACCGCAAGGGGACCCATGAAGCTGTCGATGCCGCTCGTCTACGCCGGCAACCCGCGAGAGACCGCCGACCAGGTCGTCGACCTGGAGAAGGCCGGGCTGGACATGATCTGGGTGGCCGAGCCCTACGGCTTCGACGCCCCCACGCTGATGGGCTACCTGGCTGCGAAGACCGAGACCGTCGAGATCGCCGCCGGCATCCTCAACGTCTACTCCCGCACCCCGGGGGCTCTGCTGCAGACGGCAGCAGGCCTCGACAACGTGTCCGGCGGCCGTGCGGTCATCGGCCTGGGCGCCTCGGGCCCGCAGGTCATCGAGGGCTTCCACGGGATGCCCTACGAGAAGCCGCTGGGTCGCACCCGCGAGGTGATCCGGCTGCTGCGCTCGGGGCTGCGCCACGAGAAGCTCGAGGCCGACGGCATCTTCACCCTGCCGCTGCCCGCCGACCAGGGGTTGGGCCTGGGCAAGCCGCTCAAGCTGCTCAACAAGCCCGAGCGATCCTCGATCCCGCTGTGGGTGGCCGCCCTCGGCAACGCCAACGTCGCGATGACCGCGGAGGTCGCCGACGGGTGGCTGCCGTTCCTGTTCTACCCCGAGAAGGCCGACGCGGTGTGGGGCGAGTCGCTGGCCAAGGGTCGCGCGAAGCGGTCCGACGAGCTCGCGCCGCTCGAGATCAGCGCCGGCGGCATGGTCGCGATCGGCGACGACGTCAAGGGCATGCTCGACCTGATGCGCCCGATGTACGCGCTGTACGTCGGCGGCATGGGCGCGCGCGGCAAGAACTTCTACAACGAGATGGCCTGCAAGTACGGCTACGAGTCCGAGGCCAAGCAGATCCAGGACCTCTACCTCGACGGCAAGAAGAAGGAGGCCGAGGCGCTGGTGCCGCTCGAGTGGCTCGAGGCCGGCAACCTGGTCGGCCCGGCGTCGTACGTCAAGGAGCGCATCGCCGCCTTCCGCGAGGCCGGCGTCACCAACCTGCAGGTCAACCCCGCCACCGAGGACCCCGCCGCGACCATCGCGCAGGTCAAGGAGTGGCTGGCCTGAGCCTGGCCCCCACTGCCGCCGGGTCAGGCCGCCCAGGCGGTGGGGTCGAGCTCGAGGTTCCGGTCGGACTGGTAGATCCCGGGGAAGGGCTGCTGCACCCCACCAGCCGCGTGCGCACGGGTGTGGTCGGTCTGCATCGTGCGACTGGTGCACGCACCCCACGGGAAGCAGTCGGCCGGGCTCATCAGCTGCACCGCCCGACGATGCCGCGCCGGCACCTCGTAGGCATCGACCGGCGCCTAGGCAGCCAGGTCGATCACCGGACGGACCACGAACCGCGCGAACCGACCCAGCACCCCGCGCAGCCACGACTCCGTCACCGCACCATGGCCCTCCACCCGCACCACCCGCTCCAGCAGCTCACCCTCCGCGCCCACGTCACGCGTGGGCGAGCCGGAGAGGTGCACGAACAACGTCACGTCCGGCATCAGGTCGCGCAGGTCCACCCCCGCCTCGTCCGCTCGCGCCGCGGCAGCAGGGTCGGCCAGCAACGCGACCGCGTCGGGGTCGGCGGCGGGCTGGGTGGCGCGCAACCGCCGGGCCAGCTCGCCCACGGGCGCACGCGCAGCCCCACGCGGCGGGCATGTCCCAGGCGAACAGCACCTCCACGGCCTGGTCGAAACGTCCGCGGGCGTGCAGCCAAGTTCCCCCTACGTGAAGTCGGCTGCGCGGAGGCGGCCAGCCTCCTCGTTGCTCGTCCTCGAACCACAGCCCGGCCAGCGCCATCTCCGGTCGCCCCTGCCCGCCGGAGCGCTGAGCGCCGCAGCGATCGGGCTCACCGCCACGCGAGGACCTCCCTGCCCACCACCCCGTATGGTGTTACCCGTGGCCGGCCACACGGCCGGGCACGAGCGGGAGACACCGAGGCTCGTCGGCTCCCGCCCCCCCCACACGAAAGCAACGACGAGCACGGGGGACCCAGGCATCACGGAGCCCACGCGCTCCTCGGGGTGAAGGCTCACCAGAGCCCGAGACACGGCGTCTCGAATCCGACAGGGCAACTTCCGCAGGTGACTGCCGGAGCCACCCCATGTACCGCCTGACCCGACTCATCACCACCGCCTTCCTCGCCCTGGTCCTGACGACCTCCATCTCCCCTCCGGCCGCCGCGGCTCCCGTCGCAGGTCAGGGGCAGTCAGTCGCCCTGGGGGGTCTCGTCCAGAGCCTCAGCGGCAAGGTCCTCAGCAGCCGGAGGCCCTCGAAGAAGATCCGTACAAGTAGGCGCGCCGTGCGCGTGGCTGCCAGACAGGCCGGTGACCCCTACCGCTGGGGAGCCAGCGGCCCGCACGCCTTCGACTGCTCCGGCCTGACCTCCTTCGCCTTCAAGAGGGTCGGTCGCCATCTGCCCCGAACGTCGTCGGCCCAGCGAGCCGCCACCAAGCGCATCAGCCCCGCGCGCGTCCGGCGCGGCGACCTCGTGTTCTTCCACGGCTCCTCGGGGGTCTACCACGTCGGCATCTACGCGGGATCCCGCTCCATCTGGCACGCCCCGTCGACCGGATCTCGCGTGAGCCGGGCGCGCATCTGGACCAAGTCGGTCTCCTACGGCCGGGTGCGCTGAGGCCGCCCCAGGAACGGAGCCGGTGTCGGCCCTCTTCTCCGCATGTGACGGGGCTTGAGGGCCGACACCGGCCTCTCACACGTGCAACCCCGCCGGGGTCAGTGACGAGAAGCGAGCAGCCGATGCTGCTTGGGACGTCCCTGGCCCAGGACAGCCCACCCCGCGAGATGCGGTGTCACCGCATGCCGGTGCGCTCACCCTGATCAAGCAAGAAGACGCGGGCGAAACCACGGTCTTCGGCCTGCGCGCTGACGACTCGGTGTTCCGCGCCTTCCAGGTGATCAGACACGACGACGGCTGGTGGCCTGACGGCTATAGAGAGTGCTCAGGCTGAGACGCTCGTTGCCATCCCCCAGCGAGCCACAACGCGACACGGCGAGCGGGTGTCTTGAGGTGCCGATTGCCGGGTGGTCCTAGGGGGTTCGGTCGTCTTGCTTGCTCCAGGCGATGCCGAGCCGGACCCCTTGAGCAAGGACACCACGACTGCGATGGCGAGCATGGGGGCGCCCAGTAGGGCTCCTACAGCAACAAGGATTGTCGAGCTCTCCTCAACGCCTTCGACGCAGATCCACAGGCCGAGCAGCGTTCCCGGGATCGATCCGGACGCCTCTACGGGAAGGGTTCACACCTCGATCGCATAGGGGCCCGCCGCTGACCGCGCTAGCGTCGCCCCATGAGCGACGACTGGGCGCCCAGCGACGAGGAGTCCGACGCCTGGCTCGAGGAGTGGGCGGCGGTGGACCGCGAGGCGGCGCGCTACCTGGCCGAGCGCATCCCCGGCGTCGAGGACGTCCCGGACGACAGGGCCGCGTGGCTCGACGAGCTCGTCGACACCATCTCGCCGTCGGAGCTGCCGGGCGACGACGAGGTGGAGTCGCTGGCCGCGGTGATGGCCCTGCAGCACGTGGACTGGTTGGGCCTGGCCCTGGGCGTCGTACGCCGCGGCCCCGGCAGCGACCTCGACGCGGCCCGGGTGCAGGCCGACGTGGTGGCCCTCGACGAGGTCGACGGCGAGATCGAGGATCCCGACGGCCACCTCGCGGTCATGGCGGAGGCGCTGGACCACCTGGCACCGCGCTGGCGGGCACTCGGCGTGCTCGACGACGAGGAGCGGCTGACCGAGCGCGGCGTGTGGGCGCTGCCGCGCGCCCTGCACCGCAGCTGGACCGACTGACCCGGCCCGCCCTCACAGGCTGGCGCGCTCGACCTCGTTCTTCGCCTCGTCGGCCGCGGCGCGTGCCAGCTCCGCCGCTCGGGCCGCCTCGGCCTCGATCGCCTGCGGCCGGGCCACCGGTCCGATCCGCTGCGCCGTCTCGCGGACCGGTCGCGCCGGTGCCCCACGGTCCTGGTCGACACCGTGCTCGGGGGCGAACGCCGCCGTCACCGTCCGGACCGCCTCGGTGAGCTCGCCCGGTATCACGAAGAAGCCGTTGCCGCCCTCGGCGAGCCGCGGCAGCATCTCCAGGTACTTGTAGGCCAGCACCTTGGGGTCGGCGTCGTTGGCGTGCACCGACTGGAAGACCCGCTCGAGCGCCTTCGCCTCGCCGTCGGCCTCGAGGATGGTGGCCTGCTGGCGTCCCTCGGCCTCGAGGATCAGCTTGTTGCGGGTGCCCTCCGCGGTCAGGATCAGCGCCTGCCGCTCGCCCTCGGCGTGCAGGATCGCCGCACGCTTGTCACGCTCGGCGCGCATCTGCTTCTCCATCGCCTCCTTGATGTTGGTCGGCGGGTCGATGGCCTTGATCTCCACACGGTTCACCCGGATGCCCCAGCGCCCGGTGGCCTCGTCGAGCACCTCGCGCAACCGGGTGTTGATCGTCTCGCGCGAGGTCAGGGTGCTCTCGAGGTCCATCGAGCCGATCAGGTTGCGCAGCGTCGTGACGGTCAGGTGGTCGATGGCCTGCAGGTAGTCGGCCACCTCGTACGCCGCCGCCCGGGGGTCGGTGATCTGGTAGTAGAGCACCGTGTCGATGGCGACCACGAGGTTGTCCTCGGTGATGACCGGCTTGGGGTCGGAGGAGTAGACGTGCTCGCGGACGTCGAGCTTGGTGTTGACCCGGTCGACGAGCGGGATGATCAGGTTGAGCCCCGGTTGCAGGGTGCGCTGGTAGCGACCGAACCTCTCGATGTTGTAGCGGCGCGCCTGCGGCACGATCCGGATCGCCGAGGCGACCACGAAGACGACCAGGGCGGCCAGGACGGCGATCGGCACGAGCAGGTCCACGACACTCACTCCTCCAGGGGTTCGGGCTCGGGCAGAGGCTCACGCGGGTGGACCACGGCGGTCGCGCCCTCGATCGCGAAGACGTCGACGCGGACCCCCGGCGGGATCACCAGGCCTTCGTCGAAGGAGCGCGCCGACCAGTCCTCACCGGACAGGTGCACCAGGCCGCCGTCGGCGGTGACCTCGCGGGTGACCAGCGCGGAGCGTCCGACGAGGGCGTCGCTGCCTTCTCGCGAGGGCGGCGGCAGCGCCAGGGTGCGCTTGGCGATCGGCCGGACAGCAGCCAGGCCGACCCCACCGGTGAGGGCGAAGGCCAGCAGCTGCACGGGCACCGAGGCACCGAGACCGGCGGCCACCGCCGCGACCAGCGACGCGCCCGCCAGCAGGCCGAGGAACAGCGTCAGCGTGACGAACTCCGCCGCGCCGAGCACCACCGCCGCTGTCAGCCAGAGCAACCACCACATGGAACCGTCCATCCGTCCGCGATGACCTTCAAGGGTACCCCCGGGGACATGGGAGGGCACGGGCCGAAGAACCACACCTGCCCGCACGCACGGGACGGCCGACCCTTGACGTGGGCAGATCTCCGGGGGCATCCTCTAACAGTGTTAGGAGAACCGAACGCCGTTAGGACACGACGACGACAGGACACCCGCGACGAGATCCTCGCCGCTGCCTGGGCGGTCGTCGGGGAGTCCGGCTGGACGGGCCTGACCCTGCGCGCGGTCGCCGATCGCGTCGGCATGCGCGCCCCCTCCCTCTACGGCCACTTCGACTCCAAGCTCGCCATCGTCGACGCGATGTACGGCCAGGCCTGGGCCGACTTCGACGAGGCCAGCGCCGCCCTCGAGGACGACCTGCCCCGAGACCCGCGCGAGGCCCTCCTGCTCGTCGCGACCTCCTGGCTGGACGCGATGGCCGCCCAGCCGGAGCGGCACGCCCTGATGAACCAGCGCCCCGTGCCCGGCTTCACGCCGAGCGCCGAGGCCTACACGCACGCCGTACGCGTGCTGCACCGCCTGCACCGCACCCTGGCGCACTGCGACATCACCGACCCCGACGCCGCCGACCTCTGGACCGCCCTCCTCGCAGGCCTCGCCGGCCAGCAGGAGGCCAACGACCCGGGTGGCCGGCGCTGGCGGCGTCTGGCCCCCCGCGCCGTCGAGATGTTCCTCGGCGAGGTCGCACCCCACCGATGAGGAAGGACCCGACATGACCCTCGAACGACCTGGCACCACGGCGGCACCGCGCCGACCTCGCCTCGACCGCGACACCGCGATGCGGCTCGCCGAGACCGAGTACGCACGCTTCCTCGACCTGCTGCGCTCGCTGGCACCCGACGACTGGGCCCGCCCGACCGACTGCCCCGCCTGGGACGTGCGCGCGATGGCCGGCCACACCACCGGCATGGCGCTGATGGCCACCGGCATCAGGCAGACGCTGCGCCAGTCCTCGGCGGCCAGGCGCCGGGGCGGCGACCCCCTCGACGCGCTGACGGCCCTCCAGGTCGAGGAGCACGCCGAACTGTCCACCGACGAGCTGGTCGAGCGCTTCGCCGCCCTCGGCCCGCGGGCCGCGCGGGGCCGGCGGCGCGTCCCCGCCGTCGTACGCCGCATGAAGCTGCCCGACCCCCAGCACGTCGGCGGTCGCACGGAGCGGTGGACCAACGGCTTCCTGCTCGACACGATCCTGACCCGCGACCCGTGGATGCACCGGATGGACATCTCCCGGGCGACCGGACGCACCCCCGACCTGACCGCCGACCACGACGGCGTGCTGGTCGCCGACGCCGTCGTCGAGTGGGCCGAGCGTCACGGGGAGCCCTTCCGGCTCCACCTGACCGGGCCGGCCGGGGGCGACTTCACGCACGGCGACGGCGGACCCGAGCTGAGCCTCGACGCCGTCGACTTCTGCCGGCTGCTCTCGGGGCGACCGGCCCGCACCACGACCGAGCACGCCCTGCTCGGCGTGGCCGTCCCCTTCTGAGGACACCAGGACCGCACCGAGGAGACACCGATGCAGACCCACCGCACCGAGCAGCCGGTGGTCGTCGACACCGGCCTGAGCACCGACGACAAGGACTTCGTGTCGTGGCTGAGCGATGCGATCGACCCCGTCGACGTCCGGTGGATCTGGCTGACCCATCCCGACCGCGACCACACCGGAGGTCTCCACGACCTGCTGGAGGCTGCACCGCAGGCGCGGGTGGTGACGACGTTCATCGGTGTCGGCATCCTCGGCACCGAGCGTCCCCTGCCGATGGACCGGGTGTGCCTGCTCAACCCCGGACAGCAGCTCGACGTCGGCGACCGGACGCTGTCGGGCCTGCGGCCGCCGCTCTTCGACAACCCCGCCACCGTCGACGTCGTCGACCACCGCACCGGCGCGCTCTTCTCCTCCGACTGCTTCGGTGCGCCCCTGCCCACCGCCGAGCACGCCCTCTCCGGCCATGTGCACGACGTGGCGGCCGGACCAGTGCCGAGCCTACCTCCCATCGCGGGCGCGAGTGTCGCTCCGAGGAGGCGGGAGACGCCACCAGTGGCGACGAGCAGGCCGAAGACGACCGCTGAGAGACCCATCTCTCGCAGGGCCACGATCGCCAGTGCTGTGAAGGCTGCCCCGTTGGCGAGGAACCAGACGTGCGTGGAGACCGCGAGCGGTCCGAGCGTGGGATGTCGATAGGTCCACCGCAGACCTTCTACGACCTCACGCCGCAGGTGCCGCTCAGCAGTCCGTTCCGGCGGGCTGTCGTCGATCCCGAGCCGGGCGTTGAGACGGGCATCCACCACGTAGCTGACCGCGTCGATCGCGATGGCCACGGGCGCGCCCAGCAGGCCGCGGGGAACCAGACGCGGGCAACAGGGACTGGGTGGCAGCGAACCCGAACACCGAGAAGGCACCGAAGGCCAGCAGCAGCGCGACCAGCGTCCACACGCCGAGCGTCCCGCACGCCCACAGCACCGGGATCGCGCCCAGGGCGAAGGCCCGACCCAGGCTGCTCCACACCAGCACGGGCATGGCCACGGCCGTGACTGCCGTGCCGAACGAGCTGATGGTCGCCGCCGCCCAGAAACGGCCGAAGCGTTCGCCTGCCACTGGCATCTCCTGTCGTGGACGGCCACATCTCAGCACACCTCAGCTGGCAGGGCGACGGGTTGGCGCAGGTCAGCGGCGTGCAGCGGGACTGTCGGTGGCTGGTGCTTGAGTGGGGTGCATGTCCAGCACTGCGGCGGTGAGCGACCTGGCGGAGGAGCAGATCCTCGCCAGGGCGGCGACGTGCGCAGACGCCCAGCGGCGTGCTGGGGTGGAGTTGTTGGTGCTGGCCTACGAGTGGGCGGTCGCGCACCCCGAGCAGCGTCTGGATGCGCGCGCCTCGGGCAAGCCGGGCCGGGAGCAGGCGCGGCCCTTCGGCGGCGAGGCAACTCCCGAGGTCACCGAGTTCGCAGCGTCGACGTTCGGCGCCGCGATCGGGCGCACGAGCCATGCGGGGCGGCGGTTGATGGCCGCGGCGCTGGACCTGCGGTTGCGGTTGCCGTTGTTGTGGTCGCGGGTGCAGGCCCTGGAGGTGCGTGACTCCTACGCCATCCATGTGGCCGACCGGACCCGTCACCTGTCGAAGGCGGAGGCGGCCTGGGTCGATGGTGAGGTCGCCGAGTCCGCGGACGGGCGGATCGCCTGGTCGCGGTTCACCTCCCTGGTGGAGGGCAAGGTCGCCGCTGCGGCGCCGGCGCTGGCGCGTGAGGCCGAGGAGCGGCGGGCCAGGGCGCGGTTCGCGAAGCGGATCGGGACCAGCGAGAACGGCATGGCCAGCTTCCTCATCCGGGCCCCGATCCCGGTGATCGAGGCCCTCGACGGCGCGGTCACCGAGCTCGCTCGTCGTCTGCGCGCCACCCAGCCCGACCCGGCCAGCGAGACCGAGCCCGACCCGCCCGATGAGACCGGCCTCGCGTCCGACAGCCCCGAGAGCATGGATGACCTGCGGGTGCACGCGGTGGCGTTGCTGGCCGACCCGGCCGCCGCTGGACGAGCCGACGACGCGGGGGTGGACCTGCGTGACCTGATGCCTGACGTGACGTTGTTCGTGCACCTGTCCGGCCACGACACCGCCACCCGCGCGAGCAACTGCAGCGAGGGCGACCAGGCGCGTGATGTGGGCGCCGAGGGTGAGTCGTTGGACCGGGTGGCGCGGATCGAGGGCCACAGCCCGGTCACCGAGGCGTGGTTGCGGGGGGTGCTGGGTCGTTTCGCGCGGTTCGTGGTGCGCCCGGTGATCGACCTGGCCGACCAGAGCCCGGTCGATGCCTACGAGGTACCAGCGCGGCACCGTCGTGCGGTGCAGCTGATGACCCCTGCCGACTGCTTCCCCTGGGGTGCTTGCACCAGCCGCACCATGCAGATCGACCACACCGACCCGCACGGGCGGGGCGGCGCCAGCCAGGTCGGGAACTACGGCCCGCTGACGCTCGCGCACCATCGGGCCAAGACCCACGGCGACTGGCAGACGCGACAACCTTTCCCTGGGATCTACCTGTGGCGCGACGCCTACGGCGGCACCTACCTGGTCGACCACACCGGCACCCGCACCCTCGCCCCACCCGGCCGACCACCCACCCCGCCAGCCCCACCACCGCCCAGACCACGATCGAGCTTCGAGATCTACAAGCCTGCCTGGACCCTCGACATCGACTACGCGGCCTGAGCGGTTCGGCCGCCAGGCTGCGCCCACGTCCGACGGATGAGACCTCGACGACGAGGAGACCGGCGCCGGGCTGGAGGAGCGGGCTGCAGCCATGGTGCGTGGCCGGCGAGGCACCAGGAGGGGGCAGGACCGTTCAGGAGCAGGTCCGGCCCCGCGAGGGCCGCTTGCGCAGGCTGGCGCACGCGATGCACGTAGTCGCCCGCGGCAGCGCCGCCAGGCGCTCGGCGCCGACCGGCTCCCCGCACCGCTCGCACGAGACCACTCGCTCCTCGAGCCGCGTCACGAGGACGCCCCCGGGTCGGCGAGCACGTCGCGCCACGAGTGCTGCGGCTCGTAGCCGAGCAGCCGCCGCGCCTTGTCGATGGAGTAGAAGGTCTCGTCACGCCCCATCTCCCTGCGCTGCTCGACGCCGGCGTAGAAGCGCTCGCGCACCTCGTCGGTGGTCGCGGCGACCGACATGTCGGCGTTGGCGACGTTGAAGACCTCGTAGCCCAGCCCGTCGGTCTCCAGGCAGCGCTGGACCATCTGCCCGAGATCGCGGGCGTCGATGTAGGCGAAGACGTTGCGCCGGCGCAGCGCGGGGTCCTCGAGGAACGCCGGGAACATCTCGGCGTACTCGTGGGGCTCGATGACGTTGTTGATCCGCAGCCCGTAGACGTCGGCGCCGGTGCGGGCCTGGAAGGAGCGCGCGGTGACCTCGCCCGCCACCTTCGACATCGCGTACGAGTCCTCCGGCACCGTCGGGTGCTCCTCGTCCACGGGGACGTACGAGGGTTGACGCTCGCCCTGCGCGAAGCAGATCCCGTACGTCGTCTCCGAGGAGGCGAAGACCACCTTGCGCACGCCCAGCCGGGTCGCGGCCTCCAGCACGTGGTAGGTGCTCAGCACGTTGGTCGCGTACGTCGTCGCGTCCGAGGTGAGCAGGATCCGCGGCACCGCGGCGAAGTGCACGAGCGCGTCGTACGACGGCTTCTCGGGCAGGTCCAGCTCCTCGAAGGTGGCCAGCCCCGCCATCGCGGAGTAGGTCTCGCCCGCGTCGGTCAGGTCGACCCGCAGGTCGGCCACCCCGGGATGGTCCAGCGGCACCAGGTCGGCGTTGGTGACCTCGTGGCCCTGGTCGGCCAGGAACGGGGCGACGTGACGGCCGGCCTTGCCGCTGCCGCCGGTGAAGAAGATGCGCATGCCCGCCAGCCAACCAGGCACGCGGTCGTCGGCCCTCCCCCGCAGGGTCTCGACACCACCCGGCCACGGTGGGATCCTGGGTGGGTCCGTTGCCACGAGGGTGAGATGAGTCCAGCAGAGGTGTCCGGCCCGTGCTTCGTGCCGTCGCCCGACGGCACGAGCATCGCCGTGTGGAGCAGCGGCGAGGGGCCGCCGCTGCTGCTGGTGCACGGCTCGATGTCCGACCACCACCGCTGGCGCATCACCGAGCACCTCGGCCAGCACCGGCGCGTGCACGCTCTCGACCGCCGCGGCCGCGGCCGCAGCACCGACGGCCCCGTCTGGTCGCCCGAGCGCGAGGTCGAGGACGTGGTCGCGGTCGTCACGGCCCTGGCCGTCGAGGCCGGCGAGCCCGTCGACGTGCTGGGGCACTCGCTCGGGGGCTACCTCGCCTTGCGCGCGGCCGCCCGCACCCCCGACGTACGTCGCCTGGTGCTCTACGAGCCGGCCGTCGTCGAGTCGCCGCAGCCCGCCGAGCTGGTCGCCCGCATGCAGGCCGCGGTCGACGCCGGACGCCTCGAGGAGGCGGTGGAGCTGATGCTCCACGAGGTGCTGCACATGCCTGCCGACCAGGTCGCGGCGCTGCGCTCCCAGCCCAGCTGGCCGGCGCGGGTCTCCACCGCCCCCACCCTTCCCCGGGAGGAGGGCACCCGGATGGTGGTCGGCGACGCCGAGCTGGCCGCCGTGTCGGCGCCGACACTGCTGGTGCGCGGCAGCGAGAGCCCCGCCTTCCTGCACGACGCCGTACGCCGCGTGGCCGCCGGCGTACCGCACGCCCAGGTGGTGACGCTCGAGGGCCACCAGCACGTCGCCGACCAGACCGACCCGGCGATGTTCGCCCGCGTGGTGCTCGACTTCCTGCTCGTGTGACGCACATGACGGCGCCGGGAGGCCTGGACCCGGAATGTCGTGGTCGCCCACCGGTTGTAGCCACGTTCCCCGTTGCTGACCCGGAAGGCCGCTCCCGTGCCTGACTCCTCCCCCACCCCCGCCTCCCCGCACGGCCCCGACCTCGTCGAGGCGCCGAGCCGACGCCGCTGGCCGCTCGTGCTGGGCGCCCTCGTGGCCCTGGCGGTCGTCGCCGGCGTCGTGGTCGCCACCACCGGCGACGACGACTCCGCCACCGCCGGCGAGACCGTGCGCATCGGCGTCGTGGGCGCCAGCGACCCCTACTGGGCGACCTACGAGCAGGCCGCCGAGGACGAGGGCATCGACGTCGAGATCGTCGACTTCGCCGACTACAACCAGCCCAACCCGGCGGTCTCCGAGGGCGAGCTCGACCTCAACCAGTTCCAGCACATCGTCTTCCTGGCCGACTACAACATCGCCAGCGGCGACGACCTGCAGCCCATCGGTGCGACCGCGATCTACCCCCTCGGCCTGCACTCCAAGCAGCACGACTCGGTGGAGGAGATCCCCGACGGCGCGACCGTGGCGGTGCCCAACGACGCCAGCAACCAGGCCCGTGCCCTGGTGCTGCTGCAGTCGGCCGGACTGATCGAGCTGAAGAGCGGCGGGACGATCTTCTCCGACCTCGCCGACATCGACACCGAGGCCTCGCGCGTGCAGGTCGAGGCGCTCGACGCCGCCCTGACCGCGACCTCGCTCGACGACCTCGCCGGCGCCGTGGTCAACAACGACTTCGTGGAGCGCGCCGGCCTCGACTTCGACGACGCCCTGGCCCAGGACGACCCCGACGACGCCAAGGCGCTGCCCTACGCCAACGTGTTCGCCGCGCAGGCCGACGACCTCGACGACCCGACGTACCAGCGCCTGGTGGAGATCTACCAGGAGACCCAGACCGTGCAGGAGGGCGTCGTCGAGGTCTCCGGCGGCACCGCCGTCATGCTCGAGACCCCCGTCGAGGACCTGCGGGCCACGCTGGCCGAGGTCGAGGCCGACACGCGCGACCAGCAGGGCTGAGCGCAGCGTGCTCGACACCTCCAGCACCCCGCTCATCCGGCTCGCGGACGTCAGCCGCACCTTCCCCGCCGCCTCGCGGCGCGGGGCGCCGGTGCACGCCCTCGACCACGTCGACCTCGACGTGGCGCAGGGCGAGGTGCTGGGGGTGGTGGGCTACTCCGGGGCCGGGAAGTCGACGCTGCTGCGCCTGGTCAACGCGCTGGACCGGCCCACCAGCGGCAGCGTGAGCGTCGCCGGCCGCGAGGTCAGCGCCCTCTCGGAGCGTGACCTGCGCGAGGTGCGCCGCGACATCGGGATGATCTTCCAGCAGTTCAACCTGTTCTCCTCGCGCACCGTGTGGGGCAACATCGCCTACCCGCTGCAGGTGGCCGGCGTGCCGAAGGACCAGCACCGCGCCCGGATCTCCGAGCTGCTGCACTTCGTCGGCCTCGCCGACAAGGCGCACACCCACGTCGAGCAGCTCTCGGGTGGGCAGAAGCAGCGCGTGGGCATCGCCCGTGCGCTGGCCACCAGCCCGCGCATCCTGCTCGCCGACGAGCCGACCAGCGCGCTGGACCCGCAGACCACCAGCGAGGTCCTGGCGCTGCTGCGTCGGGTCAACGAGGAGCTGGGGCTGACCGTCGTGCTGATCACCCACGAGATGGAGGTGGTGCGCTCGCTGGCCCACCGCGTCGCGGTGATGGAGGGCGGCCGTGTCGTCGAGATCGGCGACACCTACGACGTCTTCGCCGACCCGCAGCACCCCGCCACCCAGCGCTTCGTCAGCACGCTGGTGGAGAAGGGCCCGCCCCCGCGGGCGCTCGAGCGGTTGCGCGAGCGGCACCCGGGCCGGATGGTGACGCTCTCCTTCCGCGACGAGCACGCCTCCCCCGCCGACGTCTTCGCCGCCTTCATCGAGCGCGGTGTGACCTTCGAGCTGGTGCACGGGGGCGTCGAGGACGTCCGCGGCCGCACCTTCGGCCACCTGACCTTCACCCTGACCGGCGACGACGCGGCCGTGGGCAAGGCGCTGGCGCACGTCGCGATGCTGGCCGAGGTCACCGAGCCCCACCGGACGGAGGACCGCTGATGGACCGCCTGCTCGAGCTCGACTCCCTCTTCGCCGAGGCGGCCCTGGAGACGCTCTACATCGTCGCCATCACCCTCGGCATCGGCGGCACCGGCGGGCTGCTGCTGGGCACGCTGCTCTACACGACCCGCGCCGGCGGGATCACGCCCAACCGGGCCGTGCACGTCGGCCTCAACCTGGTCGTCAACTTCTTCCGCCCGATCCCCTTCGTCATCTTCATCGCCGCCGCGCAGCCGCTGGCGCGCCTGGTGGTCGGCACCGGCATCGGCAACCGGGCCATCATCTTCGCCCTCTCGTTGGCAGCGACCTTCGGCATCAGCCGGATCGTCGAGCAGAACCTCGTCTCGGTCGACCCCGGGGTCATCGAGGCCTCGCGCGCGATGGGCGCCGGCCGGCTGCGCACGATCCTGACCGTGCTGCTGCCCGAGGCCCTCGGTCCGTTGGTCCTGGGCTACACCTTCGTGCTGGTCGCGATCGTCGACATGACCGCGATCGCCGGGGTGGTCGGCGGCGGCGGCCTGGGCGCCTTCGCGCTGACCTACGGGTATCGCCAGTTCGACCCGGTGGTGACCTGGGCCGCGGTGCTGGTGATCATCGCCTTCGTGCAGCTGGTCCAGTTCGGCGGCAACCGGCTGGCCCGCCGCGTGATGCGGCGCTGACCGTCCGCGGCGGCCTCAGTCGCGGGCCAGCGACCGGGTGATCACCGCGTTGGCCGCGCGCTGGAAGCCGGCCACCACCGACTCCAGGGTCAGCCGGCGCAGCTGCGGCAGCGTGCGCTCGATCCGCTCGGCCTCGGCCGGACTGTGCTCGCCCCGTCGGTAGGGCGCCAGCACGCCGCTGCGCAGGATGTCGGTGAGCTCCTCGGCCAGGGCGGTCATGTGCCGGGTGATCGCGTCGCCGGCGGCGCCCACGCTGTCGGGGGGCACGTCGAGGGCGAGCAGGTCGAGGCCGATCTGCAGGTTGGGCATCACCCGGAACCGACCCCCCTCGACCGGGTCGAGCAGCGCGAGCCGCTCCAGCAGCCCGAGGTCCTCGTCGCCCAGCGCCCGCCCCGCCCGGGCGTCGAGCTCGGCGCGGTCCAGCTCCTCGGGCACCTGCGAGGTCCACGAGGTCAGCATCGCCCGCTGCATCGCCAGCTCCTCGACGCCCGCCCCGGCCGGCACCGAGGCGACGTACCGCTCGATGGCCTGGAGGGTGAAGCCGTGCTCCTGCAGCGCGCGCACCAGCTCGAGCCGCGCACGGTGCACGCTGTCGTAGTAGGCGACCCGGCCCCGGCGCAGCGGCGGGGGCAGCAGCCCGAGGCTGGCGTAGTAGCGCGTGGTGCGCACCGTCAGGCCGACGGCGGCCGCGAGCTCGTCGACCGTCAGCAGCGCGTCGGCCTCGTCCGCCCGGGTGCTCACCGTCATGCAGACGACCCTAACGCTTGAAGTGTGACAGTTCTGCTGTCACAGTTCTGCTCGTACGGTCCGCACCCGCGGCAGGCACCACTTGGAGGCACCCATGGCCCAGCCCACGTCGATCTACACCGAGGAGCACGAGGACTTCCGCGCCATGGTGCGCGCCTTCATGGAGAAGGAGGTCGTGGCCCACCACGACCAGTGGGAGAAGGACGGCCAGGTCAGCCGAGAGGTGTGGCGCAAGGCCGGCGAGTCGGGGCTGCTGTGCTTCGACGTCGACGAGCAGTACGGCGGCATGGGCGTGCGCGACTTCCGCTACAACGCCATCGTCGCGGAGGAGATCTCCAAGGTCGGCGCCAGCGGGCTGGGCTTCCCCGTGCACACCGACATCATCGTGCCCTACATCTCCTCCCTGGGCACCGAGGAGCAGAAGCGGCGCTGGCTGCCCGGCCTGGTCTCCGGCGAGCTGATCTCCTCGATCGCGATGACCGAGCCCGGCGCCGGCTCCGACCTGCAGGGCATCCGCACCAGCGCCGTCGACAAGGGCGACCACTGGGTGCTCAACGGCTCCAAGACCTTCATCAGCAACGGCATCATGAGCGACGTCGTCATCGTCGTGGCCCGCACCGACCCCGACGCCGGCCACATGGGCTTCAGCCTGCTGGTCGTCGAGGCCGGGATGGCGGGCTTCGAGCGTGGTCGCAACCTCGACAAGATGGGCCTCAAGGCCCAGGACACCGCCGAGCTGTTCTTCGACAACGTCGAGGTGCCCAAGGACAACCTGCTCGGCACCGAGGGCCACGGCTTCATCCACCTGATGGAGAACCTGCCCCAGGAGCGGGTCTCGATCGCCTGCATCGCGCTGGCCGCCTGCGAGCACGTGCTCGACCTGTCGCTGTCCTACGTCAAGGAGCGCGAGGCCTTCGGCAAGCCGATCGGCAAGTTCCAGAACACCCGCTTCACGCTCGCCGAGATGGCCACCGAGGTCTACATCGCGCGCACCTTCGTCAACGACTGCGTCACCAGGCTCAACGCCGGCGAGGTCGACGCCAGCCTGGCCTCGATGGCCAAGTGGTGGACCACCGAGCTCCAGAAGAAGCTGGTCGACCAGGGCGTGCAGCTGCACGGTGGCTACGGCTACATGATGGAGTACCCCATCGCCAAGGCCTACGTCGACAGCCGCATCCAGACGATCTACGGCGGCACCACCGAGATCCAGAAGGAGATCATCGGGCGCGCACTGGGCATCTAGGGACCGGTCCTGACGACGCGGTCTCTCGACGTCTCTGGCAGGCTGCTGCCATGAAGCGTCGTTGGGTCTGGCCGCTGCTGATCGTGCTCGTCTGGGTGGTCGTGGGCGGGCCGCTGGGCTCGTTCGCCGGCCAGCTCGGCAGCGTGCAGGAGAACGACAACGCGGCCTTCCTGCCCGAGACCGCCGAGTCGACGCAGGTCCTGGAGACCCTCACGAGCTTCCAGGAGCAGGAGACCATCCCGGTCACGGTCGTCTTCGAGCGCCAGGGCGGCCTCGAGGACTCCGACCAGCAGGCGATCGCGGCGTACGCCGAGGAGCTGGGCCAGGTCGACGACGTCACCGGCGTGCAGGGCCCGGTGCCCTCCGACGACGGCGAGGCGGCCCAGCTGGTCGTGCAGGTGGCCACCACCGACGGCGAGGTGATCATCGAGCGCGTCGAGGCGCTGCGGGCGGTGCTCGACGACCCGCCCGAGGGCCTCGAGGCGCTCGTCGGCGGCCCCGGCGGCATCCTCGCCGACCTGGTCAACGCCTTCGGCGCCATCGACGGCCTGCTGCTGGTCGTCGCGCTCGCGGTCGTGCTGGTGATCCTGGTCGTGGTCTACCGCACCCCGGTCCTGCCGTTCGTGGTGCTCTTCTCCGCCGTGCTCGGCCTGGGCGCCGCCTCCGCGGTGATCTACGCGCTGGCCTCGGCCGACCTGCTGGCACTCAACGGCCAGAGCCAGGGCATCTTGTTCATCCTGGCCATCGGTGCCGCGACCGACTACTCGCTGCTGCTGGTGGCCCGCTACCGCGAGGAGCTGAAGGACCGGGAGTCGAAGTACGACGCCATGCGGGCCTCGCTGCGTGCGGTCGTCGAGCCGATCGGCGCCTCGGGCGCGACGGTGATCCTGGGCCTGCTGTGCCTGCTGCTCTCCGACCTGGCCAGCCTGCAGGGCCTCGGTCCGGTCGGCGCGCTGGGCATCGCCGCGGCGATGCTGGTCTCGTTGACCTTCCTGCCGGCGGCGCTGGTGCTGCTGGGCCGCCGCGCCTTCTGGCCGCTCGTGCCGACCTACGGCTCCGAGCACACGAACACCGAGGGCCTGTGGGGCGCCGTGGCCCGACTGGTGCGTGACCGGACCGTGGCCGTCGCCGCCGTGACCACGCTGGTGCTGGCCGTCTTCGCCGGCTTCGCCTTCACCCTCGACGAGGACCCCGTCCCCCAGACCGACCTGTTCCTCACCGCCGAGGAGTCGGTCGCCGCCCAGGACGTGCTCGACGCCCACTACGAGGCCGACACCGCCAGCCCGCTGCAGATCGTGGTGCCGACCGACCAGATCGGTGCGGCCGTCGAGGTGCTGCGCGCCGACGAGGGCGTCTCCCAGCAGAGCGAGGGCCCGCAGCCGGCGATCGCGCCGATCCCCGAGCCGGGCGACCCGGAGCAGCCGCGCAGCATCGACGGGGTCTCCATCCTGCTGGCCAACCTGGCCGACGGCAGCGAGACCGAGGCCGCCACCGAGACGGTCCAGCGCCTGCGCGCCGACCTGTCGGAGGTCGACGACGACATCCTGGTCGGCGGCTCCACCGCCACCCTGCTCGACACCCGCGAGACCACCAGCCGCGACCGCGCCGTGGTGATCCCGGCGATCCTGGTGGTGATCTTCGTGGTGCTGGCGCTGCTGCTGCGCTCGCTGGCCGCCGCCGGGCTGCTGATCGTGGCCAACGTGCTGTCCTTCGGCGCGACCATGGGCGTGAGCGCGCTGGTCTTCGAGCACGTCTTCGGCTTCCCGGCCAGCGACCCCTCGACCCTGCTGATCGCGTTCGTCTTCCTGGTCGCCCTGGGCATCGACTACTCCATCTTCCTGATGACCCGCGTGCGCGAGGAGTCGCTGCGCCTGGGCACCCGCCCGGGCATCCTGCGGGGGCTCTCGGTCACCGGCGGGGTCATCACCTCGGCCGGCGTGGTGCTGGCCGCGACGTTCGCGGCCCTGGGCGTGGTCCCGATCCTGTTCCTGGCCCAGATCGCGTTCATCGTGGCCTTCGGCGTCCTGCTCGACACCCTGGTGGTGCGATCGCTGCTGGTGCCGGCGGTCTGCTACCTGGTCGGCCCGCGCACCTGGTGGCCCTCGGCACTGGCCTCCGGAGGGCAGCACACCGAGCACGCCGCCTGACGTCCCGACCGGTGGTCCCGGCTCGGGGGGCCCCGCCGACCGGGGGTTAATGTGCGGTGATGAATGCCGCGCCCACACCCCAGCAGGTACGCCGCGCGCTCGCCCGCGCCGAGCGCGGTGCGGCTCTCGACGTGGCCGAGGCCGAGGCGCTGCTGGCCGCGACCGGCACCGACCTCGACCGCCTGTGCGCCGCGGCCGCGCAGGTCCGCGATGCCGGGCTGCTCGCCGCGGGCCGACCCGGCGTGGTGACCTACTCGCCCAAGGTCTTCATCCCGGTGACGCGGCTGTGCCGCGACCGGTGCCACTACTGCACGTTCGTCGAGACCCCGGGACAGGCCACGCGCGAGGGCCGGGCGCCGTACCTGTCCCCCGACGAGATCCTCGACATCGCCCGCCAGGGTGCCGAGCTCGGGTGTCTCGAGGCGCTCTTCACCCTCGGTGACCGGCCCGAGGACCGCTGGCCCGAGGCCCAGGAGTGGCTCGACGAGCAGGGTTACGACTCCACGCTGGCCTACGTGCGCGCGATGGCGGTGCGGGTGCTCGAGGAGACCGGGCTGCTGCCGCACCTCAACCCGGGGGTGATGACCTGGGAGGAGATGAACCGCCTCAAGCCGGTCTCGCCGTCGATGGGCATGATGCTCGAGACCACCTCGCGGCGGCTCTTCGAGACCAGGGGCGAGGCCCACTTCGGCTCCCCCGACAAGGACCCGGCGGTGCGCCTGCGGGTGCTCGAGGACGCGGGGCGGCTCTCGATCCCGTTCACCACCGGCCTGCTGGTCGGCATCGGCGAGACGCTGGCCGAGCGCGCCGAGACGATCTTCGCGCTGCGCAAGGTGATGAAGGCCTACGGCTCGCTGCACGAGATCATCGTGCAGAACTTCCGCGCCAAGCCCGACACCGCGATGCGGCACAGCGACGACCTCGCCCTCGACGAGTACCGCGCCGCCCTCGCCGTCACCCGGCTCGTCCTCGGGCCGCGCGCCCGGGTGCAGGCACCGCCCAACCTGACCGACGTCGAGGAGTGCCGCGCCCTGCTCGGCGCCGGCGTCGACGACTGGGGCGGCGTCTCGCCGCTGACCCCCGACCACGTCAACCCCGAGCGGCCCTGGCCCTCGGTGGAGCGACTCGGCACGATCAGCCAGGACGCCGGCTTCCGGCTGGCGCCTCGGCTGACCGTGCACCCCGAGTACGTGCGCGCCGCGCTCGACGACGGCGCCCCGTGGCTCGACCCGCGGCTGGCCGGCCACGTCGCGGCCCTGGCAGCCCCCGACGGCCTGGCCCGCGTCGGCGTACGACCCGTGGGGCGGGCGTGGCAGGAGCCGGACGGCGGCTTCGAGTCCACCGGGCGCACCGACCTGCACGAGGCCGTCGACAGCGACGGCCGCACCGATGACCGGCGCTCCGACTTCAGCGAGGTCTACGGCGACTGGGAGTCGGTGCGCGACGCCGCCGCCGGCACCTCAGGTGGCGGCGCACCCGCGGTGCTGCACGCCGACGGCCGGGAGGCGCTGGCCGCCGCCGAGGCCGACCCGGGCGGGCTCTCCGACGAGCACGCGCTGACCCTGATGACCGCCGAGGGCGCGCTGCTCGAGGAGGTCTGCCGCCTCGCCGACGACCTGCGCCGGCAGGTGGTCGGCGACGACGTCACCTACGTCGTCAACCGCAACATCAACTTCACCAACGTCTGCTACGTCGGATGCCGCTTCTGCGCGTTCGCGCAGCGCCGGAGCGACGCCGACGCCTACTCGCTCTCCCTCGACGAGGTCGCCGACCGGGCGGCCGAGGCGTGGGACCTGGGCGCCACCGAGGTGTGCATGCAGGGCGGCATCGACCCCGAGCTGCCCGCGACGGCGTACTTCGACCTGACGGCGGCGGTCAAGCAGCGGGTGCCCGAGATGCACGTGCACGCGTTCTCGCCGATGGAGGTCGTCAACGGCACCGCGCGCACCGGGCTCTCCATCGAGGACTTCCTGATCAAGGCCCGCGAGGCGGGGCTCGGGTCGCTGCCGGGCACCGCCGCGGAGATCCTCGACGACGAGGTGCGCTGGGTGCTGACGAAGGGCAAGCTGCCCACCAGCACCTGGGTCGAGATCGTCTCCACCGCGCACCGCGTGGGGCTGCCGACGACCAGCACGATGATGTACGGCCACGTCGACCACCCGCGGCACTGGGTCGGCCACCTGCGGGTGCTCGCCGGCATCCAGGACCGAGCCCGCGAGGCCGGGGCCGGCGGCTTCACCGAGTTCGTGCCGCTGCCCTTCGTGCACACCTCCTCGCCGATCTACCTCGCCGGCGTCGCCCGCCCCGGCCCCACCCACCGTGACAACCTCGCGGTGCACGCGATGGCGCGCATCCTGCTGCACGGGCGCATCGACAACATCCAGACCTCGTGGGTCAAGCTCGGCGTCGAGGGCACCCAGGACATGCTCCGCGCCGGCGCCAACGACCTCGGCGGCACCCTGATGGAGGAGACCATCAGCCGGATGGCGGGCTCCGAGCACGGCTCCGCCAAGACGGTGGAGGAGCTGCGCGAGATGGGAGCCGACATCGGCCGTCCCGTCCACGAGCGCACCACCCTGTACGGGACCCGCTGACGCACGAGCAGTCACGTTCGCACCACCGACCAGTCACTCCTGCACCACCGAGGCGTCGACAGGGGCCGTCCGGCTCACCCAGAGGTGCCTGAGGGGTCCCCTCGCGCCGGGTGCACGATGGGTCGCATGGCCGTCACCTGGACCAACGCCCTGCTCGCCGCCGGCTCCGCGCTCGCCGGGGCGCTCGCCATCGTCGTGCTCACGCACCTGGTGGTGCGCCTCGTGGCGCGTCGCTGGCCGCCAGCGTCGCGACTGGCCCACTCGGCGCGACGGCCGTTCCGGGCTCTGGTCCTGCTCCTCGCGCTCAGCGGCTGGGTCGCCGGGGTCCGACCCGACCCCTCCTCCGACTGGGCGACCTGGTGGGACGCCGCCGCACTGGCCCTGCGGGTGCTGGCGATCGGGGCGGGCGGGTGGCTGCTGACCGCCGTGCTGCTCTTCGTCGAGGACCTGACGCTGGGCCGCACCCGCACCGACGTGCGTGACAACCGGCTGGCCCGGCGGGTGCGCACCCAGGTGCTGCTGGTGCGCCGGCTCACCATCGCGCTGGTGACCATCGTGACCATCGGCGCGGTCCTCTTCTCCTTCCCCGCCGTGCGCACCATCGGGGCCAGCGTGCTGGCCTCGGCCGGCCTGATCTCGGTCGTCGCGGCCCTCGCGGCGCAGTCGATGCTCGCCAACGTCTTCGCCGGCATGCAGCTGGCCTTCAACGACGCGGTCAAGGTCGACGACGCCGTCATCGTCGAGGGCGAGTGGGGCACCATCGAGGAGATCACCTTGAGCTACGTCGTGGTGCGGATCTGGGACGAGCGCCGGATGATCCTGCCCTCGACCTACTTCACCACCACGCCCTTCCAGAACTGGACGCGCAAGAACTCCGAGCTGATGGGCTCCGTCGAGCTCGACCTCGACTGGCGGGCCGGGGTCGACGCGCTGCGCGAGCACCTTCCCTCGGTGATGGAGCGGGCCGGCGAGATGTGGGACGGCCGCGTCTCGCACGTGCAGGTCACCGACGCGGTCAACGGCTGGGTGCGGGTGCGGGTCCTGGTGACGTCGTACGACGCCCCCACGCTCTACGACCTGCGCTGCCACGTGCGCGAGGAGCTGGTCCGGTGGGTCCGCGAGCAGCAGCCCGACGCGCTGCCCGTGCAGCGGCTGCTGCTCGACGGGCAGTGAGTCCTCGCGACGCCGGACGGGTGGGACGCTCGGCTGCGCTGCGTGGCTACGGTGGGGCCATGAGCACCGGACCGAACGAACAGGACGACACCTACGGCGACTACTCCGTCGAGGAGAGCGACCAGCTGACCGGCGAGGACACCCTTGCCGACGGCGACGTGGAGGACCAGCTCGACCGCGGCTACTCGCCGCCCGAGAAGTACTCGCCCGGCCAGGGCTTCGGCAACACCCCCTACGAGGAGGCCACCGGCGAGTCGCTCGACCAGCGGGTGGCCCAGGAGGTCCCCGAGCCCGACCCGTACGCCGAGGCGGAGGCCGCGGCCGACCGCGAGCAGGTCGCCGGCGAGGTCGGCGACGAGCGGGCCGGGCGCCTCGTCGACCCCGACGAAGGCCTGGGCGAGGACCTCGAGAAGGACCTGGTCGGCGACGACGTCGGTATCGACGGTGCGGCCGCGTCGGCCGAGGAGGCCGCGGTGCACGTCGTCCCCGACGACCCCGCCGACGCCTGACGCGCGCCCTGAGGTGGGCATAGGGTCCCGGTCATGAGCGAGCAGCCGTCCCGGGCCCTGCACCACCTCGACCTGTGGGTCGGCGACCTCGAGCGGGCGGTCGACGAGTGGGGCTGGCTCCTCGGCGAGCTGGGCTGGGAGGTCGACCTCCCGGGGTCGTCGTGGTGCCACCCCGACGGCACCTACCTCTTCCTCGAGCACTCCCCCGACCAGCACGACGCGGCGTACGACCGGATGCGGGCGGGGGTCAACCACCTCGCGCTGTGCGTCGACTCGCGCGCCCTGCTCGACCGGATCCGTGCGGAGTCGACCGCACACGGGTGGCACGAGATGTTCGCCGACCGCTACCCGCACGCCGGCGGCGAGCAGCACACGGCGCTCTACGTCGAGAGCTCGGAGGGCTTCGAGGTCGAGGTCGTCCTGGTGGCGTGACACGGCGCCCCGGAAATAGAAAGAACCGCCGGAGTCTCGGGTCTCCGGCGGTTCTGTTGAAGAATGTACAACGTCTCGAGCCCGCTCGCCAGTAAAACCTGGAGATCGTGACGGCGCTCACGCGATTTCGCGTCAGGTGCGTCCCGCTCGGCGCTCCCCCGCCCGCCGGGGTGGCCCCACGGAGCCGGGCACCGGACTACGGTGAACCACATGAGCACCACGCAGCCCACCCCCGGTGACGAGCCCGCCGACAAGACCGGTGACAAGACCAAGGGCAAGAACGGCACCGGCGAGGAGCACCCCCCGACCGAGCCAGCCGCCCGGGCGGCCGGCGACGACCCGCTGCGCGGCTCACGCACCAGCGGCTTCTACGCCGCGATCGTCGGGCTCGGCGTGCTGCTGGTGCTGCTGATCATCTTCATCGCGCAGAACACCGACTCCACGACGGTGCGATTCCTGTCCTTCGAGGGCGAGACCCCGGTGGCGGTCGCGATGCTGATCGCCACGACCGCCGGCATCCTGCTGACGGCGACCGCGGGCAGCCTGCGCATCATCCAGCTCCGGCGGCGTACGAAGAAGGACCTCAAGCAGCGCTGAGGCCCGCCCCGCTCACTCCCACTCGATGGTGCCCGGGGGCTTGCTGGTGATGTCGACCGTGACCCGGTTGACGTCCTCGACCTCGTTGGTGATGCGGGTCGAGACGGTCTCGAGGACCTCGTAGGGCAGCCGCGCCCAGTCGGCGGTCATGGCGTCCTCGGAGGTGACCGGGCGCAGCACGACCGGGTGACCGTAGGTGCGCCCGTCACCCTGCACCCCGACCGAGCGGACGTCGGCGAGCAGCACCACCGGCATCTGCCAGATGTCGCGGTCGAGCCCGGCGCGGGTCATCTCCTCGCGCACGATCGCGTCGGCCTGGCGCAGGATGTCGAGCCGCTCGCGGGTGACCTCGCCGATGATCCGGATGCCCAGGCCGGGGCCGGGGAACGGCTGACGGTGCACGATCTCGGCAGGCAGGCCCAGCTGCTCGCCGACCAGGCGCACCTCGTCCTTGAAGAGCGTCCGCAGCGGCTCGACGAGCTCGAACTCGAGGTCCTCGGGCAGTCCGCCCACGTTGTGGTGGCTCTTGATGTTGGAGGTGCCGGCCCCGCCGCCCGACTCCACCACGTCGGGGTAGAGGGTCCCCTGCACCAGGAACGCGACCTTGCCGCCGGCCTCGCCGGTCACGGCGTCGGGCATCTTGTCTGCCAGCACCTCGGCCTCGGCGGCCTCGAAGGTGCGGATGAACTCGCGGCCGATGATCTTGCGCTTCTCCTCGGGGTCCGAGACCCCGGCGAGCGCGTCGAGGAACTGCTTCTCGGCGTCGACCACGCGCAGGTCGACCCCGGTGGCGGCCACGAAGTCACGCTCGACCTGCTCGGTCTCGCCCGAGCGCATCAGCCCGTGGTCGACGTACACGCAGGTGAGCCGGTCGCCGATGGCGCGCTGCACGATCGCGGCGGCCACAGCGGAGTCGACGCCGCCTGACAGCCCGCAGATCGCCTGGCCGCGCTCGCCGATCTGGGCGCGGATCGACTCGATCTGCTCCTCGACGATGTTGACCATCGTCCAGGTCTGGCGGCATCCGGCGATGTCGACGAGGAAGTGCTCGAGGACCTGCTGGCCGTGCTCGGTGTGCAGCACCTCGGGGTGCCACTGCACCCCGGCCAGGCCACGGTCGACCTGCTCGAAGGCGGCGACGGGGGTCTTCGTGGTCTCGGCGAGCACCGAGAAGCCCTCGGGGGCGGCGGTGACGGCGTCGCCGTGCGACATCCACACGGTGTGCGCCGAGGGTACGTCGGCCAGCAGGGTGCCCGGCTCGCCGACGGTGACCGGGGTCCGGCCGTACTCACGCGAGCCGGTGCGGGCCACGGTGCCGCCCAGGCCGGCCGCCATCAGCTGGAAGCCGTAGCACATGCCGAAGACCGGGGTCCCGGACGTGAAGATCGAGGGGTCGATGCCCGGCGCGCCCTCGGCGTAGACCGAGCTCGGGCCGCCGGAGAGGATGATCGCCTTCGGCCTGCGCGCCAGCATCTCCTCGACCGGCAGGTGGTGCGGCACGATCTCGGAGTAGACCCGGGCCTCGCGCACCCGCCGGGCGATCAGCTGCGCGTACTGCGCCCCGAAGTCGACGACCAGCACGAGGTCGTGGTCGGGGATGCCGGAGGTCGCGTCGCTCATGGGGCCAGCCTATCGGCGTACCGGCCGGCGTCCCGGGTCGCCACCTGCCCGGTGGCTCCTGCAGCGGGCCCGGAAATGGCACCAGGGCCCGGCCGGGGAGGGAGGATGGCCGGGCCCTGATCGTCCACGCCTCTGTTGGACAGCAGCTTGGACAAACGACCCGACCTTTGGGAGGGAGCATGACTGCCGGGTCTGACCTTCACAACGAGGTCGATCTCGGGGGGTTACGCGGGTGACGGTCTTTCTCGCGCCTTTTTTTCGTGGGCTGGACGACCAGCCTCACGAGACCCCGACGATGGGCAGCCGCAGGGCGCCGGGGGCACCCTCGGGGACCACCGGGTGCAGCGGCGCGACGGGGTCGACGCGGCGGTAGTCGGCACCCAGCCCGGGGCGCCGGTCGACCTCGCCCTTGTTGGGCCACAGGGCCATCGCGCGCTCAGCCTGCGCGGTGATCGTCAGCGACGGGTTGACCCCGAGGTTGGCGGTGATCGCAGCGCCGTCCATCACGTGCAGCCCAGGGTGGCCGTAGACGCGCTGGTAGGGGTCGATCACGCCGCTCTCGGGCGAGTCGCCGATCGCGCAGCCGCCGATGAAGTGGGCGGTCAGCGGCATGTTGAACGGCTCGCCGATGTTGCCGCCGGCGGTGCCGCCGAGGACTCCGGCGATGCGGCGCACCGCGTCGTTGGCGGCCGGGATCCACGTCGGGTTGGGCGCGCCGTGGCCCTGGCGCGAGGTCATCCGCCAGTGCCCGGTGAGCCGGTTGCGCTTGCCGTAGGTGGTGATGGAGTTGTCGAGGCTCTGCATCACCAGCGCGATCACGGTCCGCTCCGACCAGTGCTTGAGGTCGTAGAGGTTCGCGATCTCGCGGCGCTGGGTCCACATCTCCTTCAGCCACGCGCGCCAGCGCGGCACGTCGCCGTCACCGTCGGTGAGCACGGTCTGCATCATCGCCATCGCGTTGAAGCCCTTGCCGTAGCGCACCGGCTCGACGTGGGTGTCGGCGTCGGGGTGGAAGCTCGAGGTGATCGCGACGCCGTAGGAGTAGTCGGTGGAGTCCGACTTGGGTGCGATGGCGCCCAGGATCGACTCGGAGTTGGTACGCGAGAGGTAGCCCAACCGGTCGGAGAGGCGCGGCAGGCGCCCCTCGTCCTTCATCCGGTGCAGCAGCTTCTGGGTGCCGAGCGAGGCCGCAGCCATCACCACGTGCTCGGCGGTGAGGGTGCGCGTGGTGCGCGCCGTGGCGCGCTTGGCCTTGGTGTACCTGATGGTGACCTCGTACCCGCCGCCCTCGCGGGGCTGGATGCGGGTCACGGTGCTCAGCGGCATCACCCGCGCGCCCTGCTTCTCGGCGAGGAAGAGGTAGTTCTTGACCAGGGTGTTCTTGGCGTTGTGGCGACAGCCCGACATGCACTCGCCGCAGTTGAGGCAGGCGTTGCGCGCGGGGCCGGCGCCTCCGAAGAAGGGGTCCTCGGCCTGCTCCCCCGGCTGCTGCCCCGGCCCGCCGAAGAAGACGCCCACCGGGGTCGGGTGGAAGGAGTCGGCCACGCCCATGTCGCCGGCTACCTTCTCCATGACGTCGTCGGCCGGGGTACGGACCGGGTTCTCGACCACGCCGAGCATCCGCTTGGCCTGGTCGTAGTAGGGGGCCAGCTCGGCCTTCCAGTCGGTGATGTGGCTCCACTGCGGGTCGTTGTAGAAGGCCGGCAACGGTTCGTAGAGCGTGTTGGCATAGACCAGCGAGCCACCGCCGACGCCCGCGCCGGCCACGATCATCGTGTCGCGCACCGCGTCGATGCGCTGGATGCCGTAGCAGCCCAGCGCGGGCGCCCACAGGTAGCGGGTGAGGTCGAAGGTGCCCGAGGAGAAGTCGTCGTCCTCGAAGCGGGCGCCCGCCTCGACCACACCCACCCGGTAGCCCTTCTCGGTCAGCCGCAGGGCGCTCACCGAGCCGCCGAAGCCGGAGCCGATCACCAGGACGTCGTAGTCGTGCTCGCTCATGTCAGGCCCTTCCCAGCTTCTTCATCACACGCAGCTGGGCGGTCATCACCCGTGCGTAGGTCTCGTCGGACATGCCCAGCATCGGGGCGATGCGGATCAGCCGCTGGGTGGCGACCGACTGGGGCTCGGTGTAGCGGTGGATGCCCTCGCCGCCCTGGCGGCGGCCCATGCCCGACTCGCGCATGCCGCCCATGGGCGAGTCGACCGAGGCGAAGGTGGCCGCGAAGGCCTCGTTGACGTTGACGGTGCCGCAGGCGATCTCGCGGGCGATGGCCCGGGCCCGGGCGCCGTCGCGGCTGTAGACCGAGCCGTTGAGGCCGTACTCCCCCGCGTTGGCGCGCGCCACCGCGTCGGCCTCGTCGTGGAAGCGGTAGAGGGAGACGACCGGGCCGAAGGTCTCCTGGCCGAAGCAGGTCATCTCCGGGGTGACGCCCTCGAGGATGGTCGGCTCGAAGACGTAGGGGCCGAGGTCGGGCCGGGCCCGCCCGCCGGTCAGCACCCGTGCACCCTTGGCCACGGCGTCCTCGACCTGGGTGGTGACGGTGTCGAGCTGTGCCTGGCTGATCAGCGAGCCCATGTCGTTGCCCCACTCGAGGCTCGCGCCCAGGGTCATCGCCTGGGTGCGGGCCACGAAGCGCTCGACGAACCGGTCGTAGACCTGGTCGGCGACGAAGAGCCGCTCGGCCGAGACGCACAGCTGGCCCGCGTTGGAGAACGACGCCCGCACCGCACCCTCCGCGGCCCGCTCGACGTCGGCGTCGCGCAGCACCAGCAACGGGTTCTTGCCGCCGAGCTCGAGGGAGCAGCCGATCAACCGCTCGGCGCAGCCGGCCGCCACGCGACGGCCGGTGGCGGTCGAGCCGGTGAAGCAGACGTAGTCGGCCTGGCCGATCACCTGGGGGCCGACCTCGGAGCCGGGGCCGGCCACGACCTGCCACAGGTCCTTCGGGAACCCGGCCTCCTCGAGCAGCTGGGCGCCCAGCAGCGCCGAGAGCATGGTCTGGGCGTCGGGCTTGGCGACCACGGCGTTGCCCGCCATCAGGGCGGGCAGCCCGTCGCACAGCGCCATCGTGAAGGGGTAGTTCCAGGGTGAGATGATGCCCACGACGCCCTTGGGCACCCGGTTGACCTCGACGCGGGTCAGCCCCGGCACCACGCCGAGGCGACGCTGGGTGGCGAGGTGCTGGTGGGCGGTGCGGGCGTAGTAGCGCGCGGTCAGCGCGATGTGGATCGGCTCGTCGAAGGCGTGCTGGCGCGACTTGCCCGACTCCCACACGATCAGGTCGAGGATCTCCTGCTGGCGGTCGAGCACCAGGTCGTGCAGGCGCATCATGATGGCCGAGCGGTGCTCGAGGCTGGTGCGCGCCCAGGCGGCCTGGGCGCGCCGCGCCCGGTTGAAGGCCTCCCGCACGTCCTGCTCGCTCGACTGCGGCACGTGTGCCAACGGCGCGCCGCTGATCGGGGTGCGCACCTCGACGGTGCGCCCGGTGCTGCTGAGCACGCGCCGGGTCAGGGACGCGACGTACTCGGGCTCGAGCGCGTACGACGCGGTCGGGTCGTGCTCGGGGTCGTGCGGCCCGTCGAGCGACGGGGCACCGGGCCGGTCGGGCTGCTGCGCGTTCATGTACCGAGAGTATGTGACCGCGGTCTCGCTCACTACCGATTGGTAGTCAGTGTGCTCTTTTACACAGCAAAAGAAATTGTCAAGCGCCCCCCTGCGCCGGCGGCGGGGTGTAGATGGACTTGACCTCGGTGTACTGCGCCATCCCCTCGGGTCCGAACTCGCGGCCCAGCCCGGAGGCCTTGAACCCCCCGAAGGGCGCGGCGAAGTCCATCGTGTAGGTGTTGACGCCGTAGGTGCCGGTGCGTACCCGTCGAGCCACGTCGAGCCCGGCCTCGACATCAGCGGTCCACACGGTCCCGGCGAGCCCGTAGTCGGAGTCGTTGGCGATGCGCACCGCCTCGTCGACACCGTCGTAGGCGATCACCGAGACCACCGGCCCGAAGATCTCCTCCTGGGCGATGCGCATCCGGTTGTCGACGTCGGCGAAGACCGTCGGGCGCACGTACCAGCCGCGCTCGAGGCCCCCGGGCATCCCCGTGCCGCCGGTGACCACGCGGGCGCCCTCGCTGCGGCCGATCTCGATGTAGGCCATCACCCGTTGCTGCTGCCGGCGCGCCACCATCGGGCCCACCTCGGTGGCGGGGTCGGCCGGGTCACCGACGGGCATCGACGCGGCGGTCTGCGCCAGCGCGTCGACCACCTCGGCGTAGCGGCTGCGCGGGGCCAGCACCCGGGTCTGGGCCACGCAGGCCTGCCCGGAGTTCATGAAGGAGGTGAAGCGCAGCCCCTCCATGGTGGCGGCGAGGTCGGCGTCGTCGAGCACGATGGCCGCCGACTTCCCGCCCAGCTCGAGCGAGCAGCGCTTGAGCTGCTCGCCGCACAGCGCTCCGATGGTGCGGCCCGCAGCGGTGGAGCCGGTGAAGGCCACCTTGTCGATGCCCGCGTGGGCGACCAGGTGGGCTCCGGTGTCGCGATCGCCGGCGACGATGTTGACCACGCCCGGGGGCACCCCGGCCTCGTCGAGCAGCTCGGCGAGCAGGTAGGCGTCGAGCGGCGACTCGGAGGCGGGCTTGGCCACCACGGTGCACCCGGCGAGCAGCGCCGGCACCACCTTGGAGATCAGGGTGAACTGCGGGACGTTCCACGGCGCGATCGCCGCGACCACGCCCACCGGCTCGTGGCGCACCAGCACCTCGGAGCCCAGCACGCCGGGCCGGGCGGCCTCCCAGGGGAAGTCGCGAGCGATGGAGATGAACGCCTCGATCTGCATCCAGGGCGCCGGCGACTGCGCCAGGTTGGCGAACGAGGTGGGCGAGCCCATCTCGACGGTGATGAGCTCGGCCATGTCGCCCAGCCGGGCGGCGTACAGGTGGGAGAAGCGCTGGACGACGTCGATCCGCTCGGCGGGTGGCGTCCGGGGCCAGGGCCCCTCGTCGAAGGCCCGGCGTGCAGCCGCCACCGCGGCGTCGATGTCGGCCGGGCGCCCCTGGGGCACCCGGGCCACGACCTGCTCGGTGTGCGGGGAGACGACTTCGATGACGTCACCCGTGGCAGGTCGGGCCCACCGCCCGTCGATGTAGAAGGTGTCGCGGTCGAGCGCCTCGACGCTGATCGGTCGGTGGTCCTGGGTCTGGGTCATCCGGGGCTCCTGGTGGCGGGTTGCTGCGTGGCGGCGAGTGGGTGGACGCCGCTCAGGGCGCGAGGTCGAACCAGTCGGAGAAACCGCTGCGGTCGTGGCGGCCGATCACACCGTGCTCGAAAAGGCCCCAGCCCTCGCTGGTGCGGCCCTCCTCGTGGCAGGTGCTGCGCCCGACGTAGTCGACGACGCCGAACATGAGCTTGCCGGCGTTCTCGGGGGTGGTGACGTCGTAGCTGAGCCGCTCGACGAACCCCTCGCCCTTCCACGACCCGTGGCTCCAGTCGCCGTCGCCGCCGTAGCCGCCACCGAGGTGCAGCGGGGTGGGCAGCCTGGCCTCGACCTCGAGCAGCACCTCGACGCCGTCGGGGCGGGTGCAGCGGATCGTCGCGCCCGTGGCGCTGCGGGTGCCCGAGGCGTAGTGCACCTGCACGAGGGGCCAGCCGAGCTGCTCGATGCGTCCGTCGGGGAAGACCCGGCTGCAGTCGTTGAAGGTGCGGTGGCCCTCGGGGGTCTCCTGCATCAGCAGCACGACGCAGAAGTCGTCGAAGCGCATCGGCACGTAGGTCCACCACATCCCGTCGAAGGGCGGGTCGGAGGGCCGGCCGGCGGGCTCGGGCTCACCGACCGGGCGGATGCCCCACGAGCGGTCCCGGGTGCCGAGCCAGGTGTCGGGCGAGACCGTGATCTCCTGCCCGTCGACGAGCATCGTGCCCTCCCAGGAGCCGACCTGCGCGAAGCGCTGCGCGTCGAGGGTGACGCGGCTGCCCGAGCGCATCACGTGCGGCAGCTCCTGCAGGGCGTCGAAGGAGCCCGTCCACTGCAGGTCGAGGGCCATCCCCTCGGTCTCCTCGAGCACCACGCGGAGTCGGCGCAACGGCTCAGGCACCTCGATCCGGAAGGGGCCGACGTGCATGTTGAGGCGGTCCCCGTCGACGGGGTCGCCGAGGTGCAGGGCGGTCTGGGTGTCACCGCGGCGCCACACCACGAACGCGTCCTTGGTGCCGAGGTTGGGGTAGTAGCCCAGCCCCATGACCAGGAAGCAGTCGCCGCTGCGGTCGTGGGCGTTGAAGTAGCTGCGGTCGTAGAAGTTGCGGTCGCTGGTGGCGGCCCACTCCACGGGCAGCGGCGCCTGGTGCAGCGGGAACTCGTCGAGTGGTCCGACCACCTCAGGCACCCACCCGGTCCATCGTGGCGAGCAGCAGGGGCAGGTGGTGCATCAACGACTCGATGTCGTCGGGTGCGGTGATCTCGCCGAAGTGCAGCTGTCGGAAGCCGGTGCGCATGAAGACGATGCACCACTGCAGCCCGGCGTGCACGTGGTACCAGTCCAGGTCCCCGAGCCGGACACCGCTCGCGCGCTCGTACGTCGCGAGCACCTCGTCCTCGCGAAGGAAGGCGGGCATCCCCGGCAGGCCCAGCGTCTCCACGATCGACTGGAACACCTGGTGGGCGGTGACCAGCCAGCTCAGGTCGAGCTCGCGCGGGCCCAGCGTGGCCATCTCCCAGTCGAGGACGCCGGCGGGCTCGAAGCCGTCGTAGAGGATGTTGCCGATGCGGGCGTCGCCCCAGCACAGCACCGTGCCGGTGGCCGTCGCGGGCTCGTGGCTCTCGAGCCAGGCCAGCGCCCGCTCCGCGGTGGGCGAGGGGCCGACGTCGGCCTTCGCGAACTCGTACCAGGCGCGGGTGCGGGCCAGGACGGCCCGCAGGGTGTCGGTGCCGGGGCCGGGATCGAGGAAGGCGAACCGCGACGCGGCGTCGGGCACGGAGTGCAGCGCGGCGACCACCTCGACCGTGCGGTCCTGCAGCCTGCGCTGCTCGTCGGGCGAGGCGTCGAAGAGCCAGTTGTCACCGAAGGGGTAGGGCAGCACGTCGGGCGGCACCCGGCCCTCGACCCGCTCCATCAGGAAGAAGGGGGTGCCGAGGACCTCGCCGGTGGGCTCGATCCAGCGCACGGCCGGGACCGGCACGTCGGTGAGCTCGGCGACCAGGCGCATCGCCTCGCGCTGGCCGACCAGGTCGTAGCCGGGGAAGACCGGCACGTCCTGCGGCGTCGGCGCGACTCGCGCGACGAACCCCCGGGTGCCCCGCCGGCCCTCCTCACCCCAGGTGACGTCGAGGACCACCGTCTCCGAGCTCATGCCGTTGGCGTCGACACCGGAGCACAGCCTCACCTCGGGGTCGGCACCCTCGGGCAGGCACGTGGTCAGCCATCGCGACAGCCGGGCGGCGACGTCGTCCGGGTCTCGGCTCGAACGACGCATCGGCAGGTCGGCGCCGGGCGGCGCGGGGTGGTTCACGCGGACGGCCCCCTGTGACGTGGGTCATGAGTTGACACGCGTCAGACTGGTGGAACGTGTTCTCGTTTGTCAATGGTCGGCCACGTCGCCGAGGAGCTCGAGCTTCGTCGCGACCAGCGTCCGGGACAGGACCGGCTCGCTCGGTCCCGAGCTCGGTGGTGCTCCACGGACGGTGTCGGCGATCCTGATCCCCAGCGACGTCGAGAAGCCCGGCACCGGTTCAACGCGCGCCCGCGACCGCCTCGGCCAGCCCGCGCGCCGCGAGCCGGTCGGCCCGCTCGTTGCCCTCGTCGCCGGCGTGGCCCTTGACCCAGTGCCAGTGCACCTCGTGGCGCTCGCAGGCCGCGTGCAGCTGCTGCCACAGGTCGACGTTCTTGACCGGCTGCTTGGCCGAGGTGCGCCAGCCGTTGCGCATCCAACCCGCCACCCAGGTCGTGATGCCCGAGCGCACGTAGGTGCTGTCGGTGTAGAGCTCGACGCGCACCGGTCGCTTGAGCGCCGCGAGCGCCATGATCGGCGCGGTCAGCTCCATCCGGTTGTTGGTCGTCGAGCCGGCCTCGCCCCCGCACAGCTCGAGCTCGTGGGAGCCCTGCCGCAGCACGGCGCCCCACCCGCCGGGACCGGGATTGGGCACGCACGCCCCGTCGGTGTGGATGACCACGACATCGGGCACGTCCTCGCTCACGCCCGGCATCCTCCCAGAGCAACGACCTCACCCGGCAGGCGCCACCGACGGCACCTTGCGGAGCAGGAGGACGTCAGACCCGCACGCGACCCCCCAGGTCGTCGCGGTGCTCGTGGTGCATGCGGTGCCGCTCGCGGGTCGCCGTCACCAGCTCAGGCTGGATCTCGGCGATGGCGAGCCCCTCCTCCTCCCCCAGCCGGGCCAGCGGGTGGCCCTCGGGGTCGTAGACGGCCGAACCACCGATGAAGGAGCTGGCGCCGCAGCTGCCGGTGAGCCCGGCGAGGACGACGTAGAAGCCGTTGTCGAGCGCGCGGGCGGCGTAGTAGAGGTCGCGCCGGTGGGCGCCGCCGGGGAAGTACGCCGCCGAGCACAGGTAGCCGAGCGCGCCGGCGTCGCTGGCGGCCCGGGCGTGCTCGGGGAAGCAGCCGTCGTAGCACGTGGACAGCCCCAGCTGCACGCCGTCGACGACCACCGAGGCGCCGTGGTCGCCGGCCTCGAACCACTCGCGCTCGGGTCGGTCGACGTGCTGCTTGTCGTAGGGCAGGTGGGCCGCCACCGCGTCGTCGGCCGCGTCGTCGGGTCGCACCACGAGCGTCGACAGCGTCCGCCGGGTGCCACGGTCGAGGGCGGTGCCGACCACCACCGTCACGCCCGTGCGTCGCACCTGCTCGCGCACCGGGTCGAGCCGCGGCCCGGTGAGGTCGTCGGCGCCGGGCAGGAGGCCGGCGAAGACGGCGGCGTCGTACCCGGTCAGGAACGCCTCGGGCAGCACCAGCAGCCGCACGCCCTGGTCGCCTGCCAGGGCGGCGAGCCGGGCGGTGGTGCGCAGGTTGGCGTCGAGGTCGCCCGGCGCGGCCGCGGCCTGGCCGGCGGCGACGCGCAGGGCGGTGGTCGCGATGCTCGGCACCGGGGCTACTCGACGACGACCTCGACGCGCTGGAACTCCTTGCAGTCGGTGTAGCCGGTGGTGGCCATCGACCGACGCAGCGCGCCGATGAGGTTCATGGTGCCGTCGGCTACCCGGGACGGGCCGAAGAGGATCTCCTCGAAGGTGCCGACGGTCTCGAACTGGACCCGCTCGCCGCGGGGCAGCTCGGAGTGGTGCGCCTCGGTGCCCCAGTGGAAGCCGCGACCCGGGGCGTCGCTGGCGCGGGCGAAGGGCGAGCCGACCATCACCGCGTCGGCGCCGCAGGCGATCGCCTTGGCGATGTCGCCGGACCTGCCGATCGAGCCGTCGGCGATGACGTGCACGTAGCGCCCGCCCGACTCGTCGAGGTAGTCGCGGCGCGCGGCGGCCACGTCGGCCACCGCGGAGGCCATCGGCACGGCCACGCCCAGCACGGTGCGGGTGGTGTGGGCGGCTCCCCCGCCGAAGCCGACGAGCACACCGGCGGCGCCGGTGCGCATCAGGTGCAGCGCGGCCTGGTGGGTCGCGCAGCCGCCGACGATGACGGGCACGTCGAGCTCGTAGATGAACTCCTTGAGATTCAGCGGCTCGGCCTGGCTGGAGACGTGCTCGGCCGAGACGGTGGTGCCGCGGATGACGAACATGTCGACGCCGGCGTCGACGACCGTCTTGGCGAACTCCTTGGTGCGCTGCGGCGAGAGCGACCCGGCGACGGTCACCCCGGACTCGCGGACCTCGCGCAGCCGTTGGGTGATCAGCTCGGCCTTGACCGGCTCGAGGTAGATCTCCTGCATCCGGCGGGTCGCCTCGGTGCCGGTCAGCGCCGAGACCTCCTCCAGCAGCGGCTCGGGGTCCTCGTAGCGGGTCCACAGGCCCTCGAGGTTGAGCACGCCCAGGCCGCCGTGGCGACCGAAGGCGATCGCGGTGCTCGGCGACATCACCGAGTCCATCGGGGCGGCCATCACCGGCAGGTCGAAGCGGTAGGCGTCGATCTGCCAGTGCGTGCTGACCTCCTCGGGGTCGCGCGTGCGCCGCGAGGGCACGATCGCGACGTCGTCGAAGGAGTAGGCCCGGCGGGCCCGCTTGGCGCGGCCGATCTCGATCTCGCTCACCGCGCCAGGCTATCGGTTCGCTCAGTGACCGGCGTGCTCGGTGCCCGCGTGGCCCTCGGGCTCGACCTGGAAGGTCGAGTGCTCGATGGCCACGTCGAAGTGCTCGGCCACGCACTCCTGCAGCTCGCGCAGCACCTCGCCGGAGTGCCCCGACTCGAAGCAGGCGCGTTGCATGGTCACGTGGGCGGTCAGCACCGGCAGGTCGGAGGAGACCCGGGTGACGTGCAGGTCGTGCACGTCGACGACGTGGCGCACCTGCAGGATGTGGCGGCGCACGTCGGCCAGGTCGAGCCCCGGCGGCACCGACTCGAGCAGCACCCGGGTGCTGTCGCGCAGCAGCAGCAGCGTGCGCGGCAGGATGAGCAACGCGATCAGCAGGGCGGCGACGCTGTCGGCGCGCACCCACCCGAACGCGGCGATCAGCACCGCGCTCACGATCACCGCCACCGAGCCCAGCGCGTCGTTGGCCACCTCGAGGTACGCCGCGCGCATGTTGAGGTTCGACCGGCGGCCCCCGGTCAGCACCACCAGCGCGACGAGGTTGGCCACCAGGCCGACCACGCCGAAGACCAGCAGCGACGTGGACGGCACGTCGGCGGGGGTGACCAGGCGCCGTACCCCCTCGACGAGCGCGAAGCCGCCCACCACCAGCAGCAGCGCGGCCTGGGCCAGCGCGGCGATCACCTCGGCACGCCGCAGCCCCCAGGTGTGCCGGTCGGTGGCCGGCCGGGTCATCAGCACGCTGGCCACCAGGGCCATGGCCAGCCCGACGGTGTCGGTGAGCATGTGGGCGGTGTCGACCAGCAGTGCCAGGCTGCCGGTGACGACCGCGCCGACCGTCTGGGCGACGACGACCACACTGGTCAGCGCCAGGGCGAGGCCCAGCCGGGTGCGGTTCGCACCCGCCCCGTGGTCGTGCCCGGCGCCCATCCCCGACTCCCCGGCGGGCTCAGCGCCCGGTGTAGTTGGGCGCCTCGACGGTCATCTGCACGCCGTGCGGGTGGCTCTCGTGCAGCGAGGCCGAGGTGATCCGCACGAAGCGGCCCTTCTCCTGCAGCTCGGGCACGGTGCGAGCCCCGACGTAGAACATCGACTGGGTCAGCCCACCGGTGAGCTGATGGGAGACCGCGGAGAGCGGTCCGCGGTAGGCCACCTGGCCCTCGATGCCCTCGGGCACGATCTGGTCGTCGCTGGCGACCTCGGCCTGGAAGTAGCGGTCCTTGGAGTAGGACTTCTTGCCGCGGCTCGACATCGCGCCGAGCGAGCCCATGCCGCGGTAGGACTTGTACTGCTTGCCGTTGACGAAGACCAGCTCGCCGGGCGACTCCTCGCAACCGGCCAGCAGCGAGCCGAGCATCACGGCGTCGGCGCCCGCGACGATCGCCTTCGCGATCTCGCCGGAGTACTTCATCCCGCCGTCGGCGATCAGCGGCACGCCGGCCGGCCTGGTGGCCAGCGAGGCCTCGTAGACGGCGCTGACCTGCGGCACGCCCACGCCGGTGACGACCCTGGTGGTGCAGATCGACCCGGGGCCGACGCCGACCTTGACGGCGTCGGCGCCGGCGTCGACGAAGGCCTGGGCGCCCTCGCGGGTCGCGACGTTGCCGCCGATCACCTGCACGTGGCGGGTGGCCGGGTCGTTCTTGAGGCGAGCGACCATGTCGAGCAGGAGCCGCACGTTGCCGTGGGCGGTGTCGGCTACCAGCACGTCGACACCGGCCTCGACCAGGGTGGTGGCGCGCTGCCACGCGTCGCCGAAGTAGCCGATCGCGGCACCCACGAGCAGCCGGCCGTGGGCGTCGTACGACGCGTGCGGGAACTGCTCGCTCTTGACGAAGTCCTTGACCGTGATCAAGCCGGCCAGGCGGCCCTGGTCGTCGACCAGCGGCAGCCGCTCCCGCTTGTGCCTGCGCAGCAGGGCGGTGGCCTCGTCGCGGGAGATGCCGACCGGGCCGGTGATCAGCGGCATCGGGGTCATCACCTCCTCGACCTTGAGTGTCGACCACTCCGCGACCGGAGTGAAGCGCAGGTCGCGGTTGGTGATGATGCCCAGCAGGCGCGAGTCGGCGTCGACGACGGGCAGCCCGGAGACGCGGTACTCGCCGCAGATCCGGTCGAGCTCCTCGAGGGTCGCGTCGGGGCCGATGACGACCGGGTTGGAGATGATGCCGGTCTGGGTCCGCTTGACCAGGTCGACCTGGTAGGCCTGGTCCTCGATGGAGAGGTTGCGGTGCAGCACGCCCATGCCGCCCTCGCGGGCCATCGCGATGGCCATCCGCGACTCGGTCACGGTGTCCATCGCGGCGCTGACCAGCGGCATCTTCAGCGAGATCTCACGAGTCAGGCGCGAGGTCGTGTCGATGTCGGCCGGCGCCAGGTCGGAGTGACCGGGCAGCAGCAGCACGTCGTCGTAGGTGAGGCCGAGGGCGGCGAACTTCTCCGGGATCTCCACCCGTTCATCGTACGGGCGGCGGCGGGGCCCGGCGCTGGCGGAGGGCGCGTCTCGCGTCACACCGGCGCGGAGCCGACCTCGAGCGGCCGCAGACCCTGCACCGGCACCCGCACCGTCAGCTGGTCGGAGGCCAGCCGGATGCGTCCGTGCATGCCGGCCGCCAGCACCAGTGGCAGCACCGCACGGTTGTCCGCGGTGGTGCTGAGCGCGACCTCGCGGGCGCCGAGGCCCAGCGCCAGGCGCGACGCGGCCACCAGCAGCCGGGTCCCGACCCCCCGCCGGCGCCAGGCCGGGTCGACCCGCAGCACCAGCGGCAGGCAGCCGTCCTCGAGCTCCTCGGTCACCGGCTCCCCGGGAAGCCCGAGGGTCGCACGACCCACGACCACGTCGGCGACGACCGCCGAGACCACCCTGCCCTCCACGACGTACGCCGGCCGCGCACCGTCGCCGAGGCGGCGCCCGGCGACCGGGCCGGCCAGCGACGGCTCGGGGCGCCCGCGCCGCAGCACGTCGGTGACCAGCTCGGCCACGGCGACGCCGCGCGCCCGCTCGGTGTCGGTGAAGGGAGTGGCGCGGCGCACCTGCACGAGCACGTCGCCGACCGTCATCTCCAGCAGGTCTCCGCCGGGGCCCTGCTCAGGCTCGGTGTCGAAGAGCGCGGCCACCACCTCGGGGAAGCTCTCGGGAGAGGCCAGCACCTGCCGGGCGGCCTCGACGTAGCGGGTCGGCTGATCGGTCAGCGCCGCGCCGGTGCAGGGGGTGGAGAAGACGTGCCGCCAGCCGGCGGACTCCACCAGCACCGCCACGTCGGCCTCGCCCCACTCGCCCGGCGCATCGACGACCACCTCGTCGGTGACCTCGTCGACACCGGGGAAGACCTGCATGGCCCGGATGTCGGCGCCCGCCTCTGCGCAGCGCTGCGCGAGCGTGGCGAGACCTCCCGGGCGGTCCGGCGAGCTTGCCCGCACCTTCCAGAGCATGGGTTCCTCCTCCGTGCGCCCGCTCCGGCGGCGGGGCGTGGACTACGTTGGCCCACCGACGTTGCGCGGACGTTTCGGTCGTGGGTCGTGGGATGACGTGAAGCGGGGTGGAGGTGGGCGATGGGCCGGGAGCGGCGCGTCGTGCTGCTGGTCGCCCTGGTGGCGGGTGCGCTGCGGCTGGTCGGGCTGTTGCGCCCGGTGCGCGGCGACGAGGCGGGCTTCACGCTCGTGGCGCGCGCGTGGGCCCCCGCCGCCGACAGCGTCTACGGGCCGTACTTCGTCGACCGGCCGCCGCTGCTGGTGGCCACCTACGGCGCCGCCGACTGGCTGGCCGGGCCGCTCGCGGTGCGGGCGCTGGGAGCGCTGGCGGTGACCGCGTTGGTGCTGCTGGCCGCAGCGACCGCGCGGCTGGTCGCGGGGCCTTCGGCGGCGCGGTGGACCGCGGTGCTGGTGGCGGCGCTCTGCGTGACCCCGTTGATCGACGTGGTGGCCGCCAAGGGCGAGCTGCTCGGGCTGCCGCTGGTGATGGGCGGCTGCCTGCTCGCGCTGCTGGCGCTGCGGCGTGCCGATGGCCGCCGGGCGCTGCTCCTGGCCGGCGCCGCGGGCGCGGTGTCGGCGACCGCGCTGGGCCTGAAGCAGAGCCTCGGGGGCGGACTGGTCTTCGGGGCGGTGCTGCTGCTCGCGGCCGTGCTGAGCCGCGAGATCGCACCGCGGCGGGGCGCGGCCCTCGCCGGCGCGGCGCTCGCCGGGGCCGCGGTGCCGGTGCTGGCGACGCTCGGCTGGGCCGTGGCGGCCGGCGTACGGCTCGAGGTGCTGACCTACGCCGTGTGGGGCTTCCGCGCCGACGCCTCGGCGGTGCTGGCGGCGCAGCCGGCCTCGGCGCCCACCGAGCGGGCGGCGCTGCTGGTGGTCGTGGCGGCCGGGGCCGGGATGGTCGCAGTGATCGGCGGGCTGCTGGTGCACGTGCGCGACGAGGTCGGTCGCGACGCCCCGGTGACCTGGGCGGTGCTGGCGATGCTGGGCGCCGACACCGCGGCGCTGGTGGCCAGCGGGTCCTACTGGCGCGACTACCTCTTCGTGCTGGTGCCCTCGACAGCGCTCGCCGCGGCCCTGCTGGTGCGGCGGCGCTCGCGGCGCGGCGTGGCGATGCGGGCGGTGGTGGCGGCCACGGCGGTCTCGAGCGCAGTGGCGCTGGTGGTGTGGGGCGCGGTGCAGGTGCTCGGCCTGCAGGAGCTCGACGAGGCCGACACGGGCGCGGCGCTGGCCGCGGCCGCCGAGCCCGGCGACACCCTCACCGTCTTCGGCGGGCGCGCCGACCTGCAGCTGCTCAGCGGCATGGACTCGCCGTACCGCTACCTGTGGAGCCTGCCGATGCGCACCCTCGACCCGGAGCTGGAGCAGCTGCGGGGGCTGCTGGACTCCGAGGACCGGCCCACCTGGTTCGTCGAGTGGGTCTACCTCGGCGCCTGGACGCCGGAGGCGGGTGCCGCGCTGCGCCAGGAGCTCGAGGAGCACTACGTCGAGGTGGGCGGCGCGTGCGGCGACCACCGGGTCTACCTGCGCCGCGACGTCGAGCGAGCCACACCGGAGCCGCGGTGCCACGGCTGAGGCGGCCCCGTCACACGAAGTAGAACGGCCCAGCGGTCACCGCGAATGCGAACGCGATGCCCGCACTCAGCCACGGGATCGACCGGTAGGCCCAACCGCGCACCAGCACGTAGCCCGCGAGCGGGTTGAGCACGATCGCCACCAGGGACAACAGGTTGCCCACCTCGAGGAAGAAGAAGGTGTGGATGAACAGGAAGCAGACGAGCGCCCCCACCCCGCTCGTGAACCGGTTCTGGCTTCCGTAGCCGGCCGTGCGCCACCGAGCGGAACGCCCCAGACCCGGCGCGTCTCCGTGGCGGTCACGCTGCTCCGCCGCGGCCAGCGGCCCTCGGCCTGGTCGAACTCGACGAGGTCAGGTTCTCGTCCTCCGTGGGTCGCGTCGGCGACGTCGTCGACGCGCAGACCGTTGTGGCTGTTCGCGCTGGCGCTCGCGACCTACCCGGCCCGCGCCCGAGTGAAACCTGGCGCAGACATGACGACGGCCCGCCCGGGTCTCCCCGGACGGGCCGACGTGCGGTGCGGCGCGTGCTGCGCCGCAGGTGGGACCAGTGCCTGGTCAGTGGCCGTGGCCGTGGCCGTGACCGCCGGCGGCGGACTCGTCCTCGTCCTCGGGCTTGTCGACGATCAGCGTCTCGGTCGTCAGCAGCATGCCGGCGATCGAGGTGGCGTTGACCAGTGCGGAGCGGGTGACCTTGACCGGGTCCAGGACGCCCTGCGCGACCAGGTCGCCGTACTCCTCGGTGGCGGCGTTGTAGCCGTTGCCGACGCCCATCTCGCGGACCTTGGTGGTCACGACGTAGCCGTTGACGCCACCGTTCTCGGCGATCCAGCGCAGCGGCTCGTCGGCCGACTTGCGCACGATGCGCACACCGACCGCCTCGTCGCCCTCGAGGCCGAGGTCCTTGTCCAGCACCGAGACGGCGTGGATCAGCGCGGAGCCACCACCGGGGACGATGCCCTCCTCGATGGCAGCACGCGTCGCGGAGACGGCGTCCTCGATGCGGTGCTTCTTCTCCTTCAGCTCCACCTCGGTGGCGGCGCCGACCTTGATCACGCAGACACCACCGGCGAGCTTGGCGAGACGCTCCTGGAGCTTCTCGCGGTCCCAGTCGGAGTCGGTGTTCTCGATCTCGGCCTTGATCTGGTTGACGCGGCCCTCGACAGCGGTGGCGTCGCCGGCACCGTCGACGATGGTCGTGTTGTCCTTGGTGATCACGACGCGGCGGGCCTGGCCCAGCACCTCGAGACCGACCTGGTCGAGCTTGAGGCCGACCTCGGGGGCGATGACCTGACCACCGGTCAGGGTCGCGATGTCCTGCATCATCGCCTTGCGGCGGTCACCGAAGGCGGGGCTCTTGACCGCGACGGCGTTGAAGGTGCCGCGGATCTTGTTGACGACCAGGGTCGAGAGCGCCTCGCCCTCGACGTCCTCGGCCAGGATGAAGAGCGGCTTGCCGGCGGCGATGACCTTCTCCAGCAGCGGCAGCAGCTCGGCGATCGCCGAGATCTTGCCCTGGTGCAGGAGGATGTAGGGGTCGTCGAGGACGGCCTCCATGCGCTCGGGGTCGGTCACGAAGTACTGCGACAGGTAGCCCTTGTCGAACTGCATGCCCTCGGTGAAGTCGAGCTCGGTGCCCATCGAGCTGGACTCCTCGACGGTGATGACACCGTCCTTGCCGACCTTGTCGAAGGCCTGCGAGAGCAGGTCGCCGATGACCTTGTCGCGGCTGGAGATGGTGGCCACCGAGGCCATGTCCTCCACCGAGTCGACCTCGCGGGCCGCTTCGAGCAGCGCGTCGCCCACGGCCTTGGCCGCAGCGTCCATGCCGCGCTTGAGACCCATCGGGTTCGCACCCGCGGCCACGGCGCGCAGGCCCTCGTGGACCATGGCCTGGGCCAGGACCGTCGCGGTGGTGGTGCCGTCACCGGCGATGTCGTTGGTCTTGGTGGCGACCTCCTTGGTGAGCTGGGCACCGAGGTTCTCGAACGGGTCGTCCAGCTCGATCTCCCGCGCGACGGTCACGCCGTCGTTGGTGATCGTGGGGGCGCCCCACTTCTTGTCGAGGACGACGTAGCGGCCCTTGGGGCCGAGGGTCACCTTGACGGCGTTGGCGAGGGCGTCGACGCCGCGCTCGAGCGCGCGGCGGGCGTTCTCGTCGAACTCCAGGATCTTGGGCATGTGGATGCTCCTAGGTCAGTGGTGTGGGAGATGAAACGGGCCCGGGCGCCATGCGACGCGGGTCGCAGGGCGACCGGTCGGCATGACGCCCGGGCCGGTGGATCAGTTGACGATCGCGAGGACGTCGCGCGCCGAGAGGATCAGCAGCTCCTCGCCGCCGTACTTGACCTCGGTGCCGCCGTACTTGCTGTAGATGACCTTGTCGCCCACGGAGATGTCCATCGGGACGCGCTCGTCGCCGTCCTCGTTGAAGCGACCCGGGCCCACGGCCACGACCTCGCCCTCCTGGGGCTTCTCCTTGGCCGTGTCGGGGATGACGAGGCCCGAGGCGGTGGTCTGCTCCGCCTCGAGCGTCTTCACGACGATGCGGTCCTCGAGGGGCTTGATGTTGATCGACACGTTGGATCGACCTCCACTTTCTTGCACACGTTGGCTGGTGGAAAACGTAAAGGTGCTCGCAGGCCCCGGCACGCCGTCGCGGGGGTCGTGCCGACCTGGTGAGCGCTGGCACACTCACGGGGAGAGTGCCAGTCCAAAAACTAGCACTCCCCTTCGAGGAGTGCCAGAGCGGGAGGGCGGTGACAGGATCGCCCGATGGACCTCGACGCCTTCCGGTGGCTGCTCACCGACGACGGTCAGGCACTCCTGGCCCGCGCCGAGCAGCTCGACCCGGCCGACCCGCTGCGCGCCCAGACGGCGCTGCGCCGCCACGCCGGCGCCGAGCACGCGGCGGCCGCACTGACCCAGGCCGGGCTGCGACGTCGGGCGGTCGCGAAGTTCGGCGACCTGGCCGGGCGGCTCTACTTCACCCCCGACGGCCTCGAGCAGGCCACCCGTCTGGCCGTCGCCCGGCACCGTGCGGCGCGGCTGCACGCCTTCGACGCCCTGAGCCTGGTCGACCTCGGCTGCGGCATCGGCGGCGACCTGATGGCGGCGGCCGAGACAGGGATCGTGAGCGTGGGTGTCGACCTCGACCCCGTGCGGGTCGCGGTCGCCGGCGCCAACCTCGCGGCACTCGACCTCGACGGCATCGTCAGCGTGGTCGACGCGACCACGATCGACACCACCCCCTTCGACGTCGCGTACGCCGACCCCGCGCGCCGCTCGGCGCGCGGACGCAGCTTCGACGTCGACGACTGGACGCCCCCGTGGTCGTTCGTGGAGTCCCTGCTGGCCCGCGACTCCTGCGTCAAGGTCGCCCCGGGCATCCCCCACGACCTGGTGCCCGAGGGCGTCGAGGCCGAGTGGGTCAGCGACCACGGCGAGGTGAAGGAGGCCGCCCTGTGGTCGGGCCGCCTCGCCACCACCCGCCGGCGCGCGACCGTCATCGGCGACGGAGGCCTGGCCACTCTCACCGACGAGGACGACCCGGGCGCCGGCGTACGAGCCGTGGGTCGCTACCTCTACGAGCCGGACGGGGCGGTGATCCGCGCCGGGCTGGTGACCGCCGTGGCGGCGGCGTACGACGGCGGGCTGCTCGACGCGCACATCGCCTACGTCACCACCGACACCGCTCGCCCGACCCCGTTCGCCCGCGGCTACGAGGTGCTCGAGGAGCTGCCCTACCGCGAGAAGGCGCTGCGCGCGGCCCTGCGCGAGCGTGGCGTGGGCCGGCTGACCATCAAGAAGCGCGGCGTCGACGTGGTGCCCGAGGAGCTGCGCAAGCGGCTCGCCCTCTCCGGCGAGGCCGAGGCCACGATCGTGCTGACCCGGGCCGCCGGCGCCGGCACCGCGCTGCTGGTCCGCCCGCTCTGAGGCCGGCTCAGGAGGAGCCGAGGGCAGTCTTCTCCGCACCGATGGTCGTGTCGGGGCCGTGGCCGGTGTGCACGACGGTCTCCTCGGGCAGGTCGAAGAGACGCTGCCGGATCGACGCCTTGATGGTGTCCTCGTCGCTGAACGAGCGCCCGGTGGCACCCGGCCCGCCCTGGAAGAGGGTGTCCCCGGTGAAGACGCACCCCAGCGACGGGGCGTGGAAGCAGACCGCCCCCGGGGCGTGGCCGGGGGTGTGGATGGCCTGCAGCCGGGTGCCGCCGACCAGGATCTCGAACCCGTCGCCGAGGTCGACGTCCCAGAGGTGGCCCCCCTCGTCCTGCGGGTGGGTGAGCTCCCACAGCGGCCGGTCGTCGGGGTGCAGCATGATCGGGGCCACCACCCGTTCGCGCAGCTCGGGAGCGACGCGGCTGTGGTCGTCGTGGGCGTGGGTGAGCAGGATGGCGCGCACCGCCCGGTCGCCCACCAGCTCCATGATGGCGTCCACGTCGTGCGGCGCGTCGATGACGACGCACTCGTCGTCGTCGCCCACGACCCAGATGTTGTTGTCGACCTCGTGAGTCTCCCCGTCGAGCGAGAAGGTCCCCGAGACGACCGCGTGGTCCACTCGGGCGGTCATCAGAGCACCACCACCGATCGCAGCACGTCGCCGTGGTGCATCTTCTCGAAGGCGGCCTCCACGTCGTCGATGCCGATCTCCTCGGTGACGAACGCGTCGAGGTCGAGGCGCCCGGAGGTGTAGAGGTCGACCAGCATCGGGAAGTCACGGCTGGGCAGGCAGTCGCCGTACCAGCTCGACTTCAGCGCCCCGCCGCGCCCGAAGACGTCGATGAGCGGCAGCTCGGGCACCTTCATCTCCGGCGTCGGCACGCCCACCAGCACCACGGTGCCGGCCAGGTCGCGGGCGTAGAACGCCTGCTCCCAGGTCTCGGGGCGGCCCACGGCCTCGACCACCACGTCGGCGCCCTCGGCGCCGGGGTAGGTCTCGGCGCAGATCCGCTTGATCTCCTCGACCGGGTCGACCTGCGAGGAGTCCACCGTGTGCGTGGCGCCGAGCTCGCGGGCCTTCTCCAGCTTCTTGGGGTCGATGTCGACGGCGATGACGGGGCTGGCTCCCGACAGCGCGGCCCCGGCGATCGCGGCGACGCCGACGCCACCGCACCCGATGACGGCGGCCGAGCGGCCCCGGGTGGTCTGCCCTGTGTTGATGGCCGCGCCGATGCCGGCCATCACGCCGCAGCCCAGCAGGCCGACCGCGGCGGGACGCGCCTCGGGGTCGACCTTGGTGCACTGACCGGCAGCGACGAGGGTCTTCTCGGCGAAGGCACCGATGCCCAGCGCCGGCGACAGCTCGGCGCCGGCGTCGTCGCCTTCGGCCAGCGTCATCTTCTGGGTCGCGTTGTGGGTGTCGAAGCAGTACTGCGGCTCGCCGCGGTTGCAGGCGCGACAGTCGCCGCACACCGCCCGCCAGTTCAGCACCACGAAGTCGCCGGGCGCGACGCTGGTGACACCCTCGCCGACGGACTCGACGACGCCTGCCGCCTCGTGGCCCAGCAGGAACGGGAACTCGTCGTTGATCCCGCCCTCGCGGTAGTGCAGGTCGGTGTGGCACACGCCGCACGTCTGCACCTGCACCACGGCCTCCCCCGGCCCCGGAGCCGGGACGTTGATCGTGGTCACCTCGACGGGCGCGCCCTTGGCGCGAGCGACGACGGCCTTCACCTGCTGCATGTGCGATCTCCCTGGTCGGTCCGGATGCCTGTGCTCCCATGCAACCCCATCCGAGGGGGCGAGGGCACCCCCGGGGGAGGCAGTTCCAACCTCCGGCGCCGGCGCTGCGTCTGGTGGGTGTGGGACCGAGGAGGAGACGATGCACGCACGAGCACCGGACAGGCAGGGCGGGGAGGTGAGCGCCGTGGAGATCGACCGGGCGCCGGTCCGCGGCAGGAGCGAGCGGCGCGACGCCGAGTTCACCGAGTACCTCGCGGCACGCCAGGCGGCGCTGCTGCGCACGGCGTACCTGGTGTGCGGCGACCGGCACCAGGCCGAGGACGTGCTGCAGACCGCCTTGGCCAAGCTCTACCTGTCGTGGGACAAGGTGCGCGACCGCGGCGCGATCGACGCCTACGTGCGGCGCATCGTCGTCAACGAGGCCACGTCGGCGTGGCGGCGGCCCTGGCACCGACGTGAACAGGCCAGCGAGCGGTTGCCCGACACCGCGACGCACCATGACACCTACGACCTGGGCGGGTCCACGGCGCTGTGGGAGGCCGTGCGCAGCCTGCCGCCGCGAGCGCGTGCCGTGGTGGTGCTGCGCTACTACGAACAGCTCAGCGAGGCCGAGACCGCCGAGGCGCTCGGTGTCTCGACCGGCACCGTGAAGTCGCAGGCGAACCGTGCGCTCGCGCTGCTGCGCGAGCGCACGCCTGCCCACCTGCACCCCCGGGAGGAGGAGCGATGAACGACCACCAGTACGCCGACGAGGTCGGGGCCGCGCTCGAGCGCCAGGTCGCTGGGCTCGAGGAGACCCCGATCCGCCTGGCTGACGTGCAGGGCCGGGCACGCGGCATCCGGCGCCGCCGCCATGGCTTGGCGGCGGGTGCCGCGGCAGCTGCGCTCGCCGTGGTCGTGCCGTCGGCGCTGCTGCTGGGCGGCGGCCTGGACCGCACCAGCGCACCCGACCCGGCCGCGCCCTCGCCGATCCCCACCGAGGCGGTCGAGGCGATCACCGCACCGGGCTCGTCGGTGCTGCGGGGCGACACCCTGACCCGCCCCGACGGCAGCACGACCGAGCTGGACCTGCCCGACGACCGGCTCGCCGAGCTGGTCGTGCTGGGCGACGGGCGGGTGGTGGCCGTGGCCGACGGCGCCCGGTCGATCGACGTGCTGGCTCCCGACGGGCAGCGCCAGGCGGCGTACCCCGCCGAGATCAACCACGTGGTGGCCGGGCCGACGAGCGACACCGTGGCCTGGATCGGCGCCGACGGAGCCGTGCGGGTCCTCGAGTCGGGTACGCCGGAGCCGACGGTGCTGGCCTCACCGCCCGCCTCCCCCGGGACGTTCCGCACGGTCGACGCCGTGCTGGGCAGCGGCTGCGCCGACGGGGGTTGCACGGTGCTCACCGGCGACGGGAGCACCACCACGCACGAGGTGGGCCTCGGGTCCGCCGAGCCGTTCGACATCGGGCAGCCGGTGCGCATCCACGACGTCAGCCCCGACGGGGGGCTGTGGGCCTACGCCGAGCCGCCGGGCGAGCTCGAGCAGTACGGCTGCGTCGGCCTGTACGACGTCGCTGCCGCCACCACCACCGCCCGCTCCTGCGACGCCTGGGGACTGTCCTTCTCCCCCGACGGATATTTCGTGTCGGCCGCCTTCGCCGAGAACAACATGCTGGGCGACCTGCGGGTGCTCGACCTGTCGCTGGAGACCGTGCTCGCCTACGAGCCCGGCGAGGGTCGTGTGGTCAGCCGGACCGGCTGGGCCTCACCCGACACCCTGCTGGTCTCGGTCGCCGGGCTGCAGGACAACCAGTGGTCGCTGCTGGAGGTGCCGGTCGACGGCAGCGAGCCCAGCACCGTCGAGGGGCCGGTGCCCGGAGAGAACCCCGAGCTGCGGGCTGAGTTCCTCATGTCGTCGTGACGCTCAGCGCCACTCCCAGGAGGCCAGGACCGACTCGACGCGCTCGCGGTGCAGCGCCCTGCTGCCCGTGGTGCGGATCTCGAGGGTCAGGCTGAGCTGCTCGGGCTGGGTGAGGAGGCTCTTCAACACGAAGACGTGGACGCCGCCTCCGCTGCCCTCGATGGTGCGAGCATCGACTCCGTCGATGGTGAGGTCCTCCCCGAACGCCACCGGGAACGGCTCGGGCTCGGCGCTGGGCGAGGCCTCGGACGGGGACTCGCTCGGGGAGGTGGACGCGCCGGACGAGGGCGTGGGAGCCGCCTCGTCGTCGGAGCCGCACCCCGAGACCCCGACCGCCAGGACGGCGCACAGCAGCGAGGTGCCCAGTGACACCGGTCGGCGTCTGCTCATCGCCACTCGAGCGAGGCCATCACCGAGTCCACGACCCGCTGGTGGGCCCTGGTGCTGCCGGAGGTCTCGATCTCCACGGTGAGCGAGGATGCCTGCGTGGTCCCGACGATGGTGAGGTAGACGAAGAACGGACCGCGCTCGCTGGTGCCGACGAACGTGCGGCCCTCGAGGCCGCCGATCTCGAGGTCCTCGCCCGGTCGCACGTCGAAGCCCGCGCGACCGGTGAACCGATCGAGCACCTGCTCGGCGGAGTAGTCCAGGTCAGGGGTGCTGCTCAGCTGCGGGAAGCTGCTGATGTTGATGTAGCCGATCCCGTCGTCGACCTTCCCGCCGCTCTGGCTCCCGGTGTCGCGGCTCAGGACCATCCAGTCGTCGTCGGGGAGCCTCAGCGCGGCCTCGGGGACCTGGAGCCGGGGCCCGGTCGCAGGCTCGGGCTCGCTGGTGGGCGAGGTCGAGGCCTCGGTCTCGGTCTCGAGGTCGGTGGGCGAGACCGACGCGGCGGTCGAGGGCGTAGGGGCGCCCTGCGGCTGGTCGTCGGAGCCGCACCCTGACACCACCAGGACCAGGCCCGCGCACATCAAGCGAGCCGCCAGGGAGCTCAGCGCCACTCCCAGGAGGCCAGGACCGACTCGACGCGCTCGCGGTGCAGCGCCTGGTCGCCGCGGGTGCGGATCTCGAGCGAGACCGCCAGCGGTTCGGGCTGCAGGATCACCGTCTCGAGGACGAAGACGTGGGTGCCGCCCCCGCTGCCCTCGAGGCTGATCCCGCCGATGCCGTCCACGGTGATCTCGTCGCCGATCGCCACGGGGAAGGACTCGCGGCGCCGCAGCTGCTGCAGCTGGATCTCCGCGAGCTGGTCCAGGCTGGGGTTGCTCGAGATCGTCGGGAACTGGTTGACGAAGAGCTGGCCGGTGCCGTCCTCGGTGAACCCTCCGCCGAACCCGCCCTGCACCGGCGACGGGGTCCACGTGTCGTCCGGCAGCCGGACCTGCAGCTCCGGCAGCCGCACCCGTGGCCCGGTCGCGGGCTCCGCCTCCGGTTCGGCCTCGGTCTCGGGCTCGGCACTGGGCGAGGCCTCGGACTCACCCGGGGACGCGGACGCACCGGACGACGGTGCGGGGGCGGCCTCCGGCTCCTCGCCGGAGCCGCAGGCCGACAACCCGAGTGCCAGGGTCGCGCCCAGCAGCAGGGGCACGAGCAGGTGCGGTGAGGCAGGCTTGATCACGAGGTCTCCGAGTCGACGGGTGATGAGGTCGTCGAACGGTATCGCCAGCCCCCCACCCACCGGGTTTAACCTTCCGCGCCCGCGGGTATCCGCGATCTGTCCACGTCCTTCTCACGACGGAGTCGTCACCCGATGCTGATCCCAGGGTTCTCCGCAGCGCTGTCGTCCATCCAGGTCGAGCCTGACACCGTCGACCGCGTCATCGCGGCTCTCGAGGACTGCACCGCCGAGAGCTGGGGCGAGCAGTTCGCCAGCGGCGCGCCGATCGCGCTCCCCTCGCTGGGACGCGGCGACCGGGCCGACGAGCTGGGGCTGCACCACGACCGCGCCCAGCAGGTGATGGCCGAGACCGTGCGCGGCATCATCGCCGACCTGACGGCCTTCGCGACCGGGGTCCAGCAGGCCGCGGGGATGATCCGCGACGCCGACGACGCGACGGCCGAGGAGCTGGTCCGCGCCCAGCAGGCGGTGGAGATGATGAACGACGCCTGGGTGACCTCCGAGGGCGACGCCGCCTACGACCAGGCCCGCAACGAGCAGGCAGCACAGGGCTGATGGGCGAGCAGGAGCAGCGCCTCAACCGCACCGTGGCCGGGGCGAACTTCGCCGACATCTCCACCTCCGGCTTCCGCTGGAGCGAGGGCAGCCTGAAGCTCGAGCGGGTCGAGAAGATGCTGCTCGAGGCGCTGGACGACGTCCGCAACGGCTTCGGCGAGAGCTCCGAGGTCAGCGCGGCCGCCGTCACCGCCTTCGAGCGGGTCGCCGAGAAGGCGCGCACGCGCAGCAAGCAGATGCGCGACGCCTCCGACGCCCTCGACCGGGCGAACACCTCGTTGAGCGCCGCCGCCGCCGAGCAGCGCGCGCTGGCGGCCTCCGCCCCCAGCGAGCCCCAGGCACCGGAGCGGACGCCCGGCGTCCCGGAGTCGGCCGACACGATCCGCGCCGAGCAGAACTACAGCCGGCAGATGAGCAGCTACCAGTCCGCGATGGCGGACCGGGAGATGCGCGCCAAGCAGCGCGCGGACGAGGTCGACACCACCTACACCGAGGCCGCCGAGGTGATGCGGCGCATCCACGGCGAACCCGACGAGCGGGTGATGGGCGGGCGCACCGGCGGCGACGGCCCGACGCCGGGTCGCGGCGTCCCGGGCGGCTGGACCAGCGGCGGTGGCGGGGGCAGCACTCCGGGTGGCTACGCCAGCACGACACCCACCTCCCAGCAGCCGACGCCGACCACGACCACGACCGACCACCACGACCACGACCACGACCACCGAGCCGACCGGCACCACCACGGAGCCGAGCCTCACGACGCCGCCCACGGACCCGACGACGGTCGGCACCGAGCCGGGCTCGGAGCCCGGGCTCCCGGGCAACGAGCCCCCGGTCCTGGGCCAGCCCACCGCACCGGGCAGCAGCACCGGCGGGATCGGCGGCCTCGGAGCCGGTCTCGGTGGCGGCCTGGCCGGCAGCGCGGTGATGGGCGGCGCCGCGTTCCTGGGCGGGCGCCTCGCCGGCGGCGGGGCCACCTCTGTGACGGCCGCGGGAGCCGGCTCGACCGCCGGGCGGTCCACCTCCTCCTCGGCCCGGGCCATCGGCGCCGGGCGTACGTCGGGCGGCGCGACCCTCGGTCGCGGCGTGAGCGCGACCGGGTCCACCTCGAGCGCTGCCGGCGGTGCCCGCGGCGCGGCCGCGGGGGCGAGCGTCACCCGGGCCGGAACGGCAGGCACGGGCGCTCGGAGCGCAGCAGCCGGGCCGGGTGCTCGAGGCGCAGCCGGAGCGGCCGGGGCGACCGGTGCCGGGCGTGCCGGCTCTCGTGGCACGGGCGGCAGCACCGGCGCTCGGTCGAAGGGTGGGGCCACGGGCCGCGGGGCCGCGGGCGTCGGCGGCGCCGCCGTGCGCGGCAAGGGCCGTGACGGCGAGCGGAAGAAGGGGCAGGACTTCTTCGCCACCGAGGAGGACTGGACCGACGACGAGGGGCACTCGCCCGTCCTCGACTGAGGACGGGGGCCGGCTCAGCCGGCGAGCACCGAGGAGACCGGCAGGCTCGAGTCGGCCGGCAGGTCCAGCGACGACGGCGTGCGGCCGCGGGCGACCATCTCGGCGCCCAGCGCCGCGACCATCGCGCCGTTGTCGGTGCACAGGCCCGGGCGCGGCACCCGCACCCGGATGCCCAGGCGCTCGGCGCGCTCCTCGGCCAGGTGACGCAGCCGTGAGTTCGCCGCGACCCCGCCGCCGATCAGCAGGTGGTCGATGCCCTCGCTGGCAGCGGCGTCGAGCGCCTTGCGCACCAGCACGTCGCAGACCGCCTCCTGGAACGACGCTGCCACGTCGGCGACCGGCACCGGATCGCCGGCGCGCTCGCGGGCCTCGACCCACCGCGCCACCGCGGTCTTCAGGCCCGAGAAGGAGAAGTCGAAGCGGTGCCGCTCGAGGTCGCGCCGGGCCGTCAGCCCGCGCGGGAAGTCGATGGCGACGCTGTCGCCGTCACGGGCGACACGGTCGATGTGCGGGCCGCCGGGGAACGGCAGGCCGAGCAGCCGGGCCACCTTGTCGAAGGCCTCCCCGGCCGCGTCGTCGATGGTCTCGCCCATCGGGTCGACCCCGACGGTGACGTCCTCGACGCGCAGCAGGCTGGAGTGGCCGCCGCTGACCAGCATCGCCAGGCACGGCTCGGGCAGCGGGCCGTGCTCGAGCTGGTCGACCGCCACGTGCGAGGCCAGGTGGTTGACGCCGTAGAGCGGCTTGCCCAGGCCCAGCGCGAGGGCCTTCGCGGAGGCCACCCCGACCAGCAGCGCGCCGGCGAGGCCGGGCCCGTTGGTCACTGCGATCGCGTCGAGGTCGTGCAGCGCGACGCCGGCGGTCTCGCAGGCCCGCTCGATCGTCGGCACCATCGCCTCCAGGTGCGCTCGGCTGGCGACCTCGGGCACCACGCCGCCGAAGCGGGCGTGCTCGTCGACGCTGCTCGCGACCGCGTCGGCCAGCAACGTGTGGCCGCGCACGATCCCCACCCCGGTCTCGTCGCAGGAGGTCTCGATCCCCAGCACCAGCGGTTCGCTCACGCGGCTCATCGTCGCACGCGCCCGCACCGACCCCACGCCCAGATCGCCACCGGGCCCCGGGCATGATCTGGCCGTGCAGGAGATCGTCGTCGAGCAGCTGCTGACCACCTCGCAGCACCACTTCGTGCGCCACCAGGTCGACCCCGCGCTCGCGCGCCGCGCCTGGGTCGATGGCGACGCCGCGGTGGTCGAGAACCACCCGCGCTGGACCGGCCCCGCACCCGGGCCGCAGATGGTCTGCCTGGGCCCCACCGAGGCGCTCGGGGCGCTGATGGCGGGCGTGGCGGCCACGCAGCCGAGGCCCTGGCGGGTCACCGTCGAGGCAGCGGCGTACGACGCGCTGCCCGTGGGCTGGAGGCACGACGCGGCCACCCGGTGGGACTGGATGCTGACCCGTGAGCAACCCGTCGAGCCGACGCCGCAGGTCGTGGAGGTCGGTGCCCGCGAGGATCTGGTCGCCCTGCTCGACGCGGGCAACCCCGGCTCGTTCGCGCGCCCCGACAGTCCCGGCGTCGAGGCCTGGCTCGGCATCGTCGAGGGCGACCGGCTGGTCGCCGCCGGCGCGCTGAACCGTCAGCACGACGGCACCGGTCAGCTGCGCGGCATCACCGTGCTGCCCACCGAGGAGCGGCGCGGCCTGGGCCGCATGGTCTCGACCGCGCTGACCCGCCGTGCGCTCGCCGGCGCCTCGGGCACTGCCAGCCTCGGCGTCTACACCGACAACGCGCCGGCCATCCATCTCTACGAGCGGCTCGGCTACCGCACGGTGCACACGTTCCGCTCGGCCGTGCTCTCCTAGCTGGTCCCGCCGCCGCAGGCCGGACCGAGACCGCGGCGCAGCACGACCGCGGTGGCCCCGTCGCGGTAGTAGCGGCGGCGCCGGTCGACCTCGACGAAACCGCGCGCGGCGTAGAACGACAGCGCCCCGGCGTTGTCCTCGCGCACTTCGAGCAGCAGCCGGTCAGCGCCCCCGGCACAGGCCTCGGCCACGACGGTGTCGAGCAGCGCGGTGGCCAGCCCGGCGCGACGGTGCTCGGCGCCGACGGAGATCCGCTGCAGCTCCGCGACGTCACCGACCACGCTGAGCACGGCGTGCCCGGCGACCACCGGACCGGTCGCGGCCTCGACCTCCGCGACCAGGTACGTCGCGTAGGGCACCCGGCCATCAATGCCCTCCTGCAGCAGCCCCGGTGGCCAGGCGTCGGCGCCCAGGTTGTCCTGCTCGAGCGAGACGAGTGCGGCCAGGTCGTCGGGGCCCGCCTCGCGGACGGTCACGAGACCGTCTTGCGGCTGCGCGTGACCTCCGCGTCCGGGCGGCGCAGGTACATCGGCTCAGGATCGACGAGCTCGGCTCGCTCCTCGGCCACCACCCGCGCCAGCCAGCCGGCGCTGGGTCGCTGCGGGCCGACCGCGAGCGGGAAGGCCTCGGGGTAGAGCGCGGCCCCCTCCCCCACCACGGGGAGGTCGGTGGCCAGCTCGGCGGGCTTGTCGACCACCGGGCCAGCCAGCCGCACGCCCTCGGCGTCGTACGACGCGAGGTAGACCTCCTTGCGCCGGGCGTCGGTGGCGACCACGAAGTCGCGGTCGACGGCCCCGGTGTCGACGGCCTCGACCGCCAGCACGTCGAGGGTGCAGACGCCGTAGACCGGGATCTCGAGCACGAAGGCCAGGGTCCGGGCCGTCACCAGCCCGACCCGCAGGCCCGTGAAGGGGCCCGGGCCGACCCCCACGCCGATGGCGGTGAGGTCCTGGCGGACCACCCCGACCTGGCGCATCACGGCGTCGACGAGCGGCGCGAGCTGCTCACCGTGCTTCATCGACCGCTCGGCCTCGAGCTCGGCCACCACGGCGGAGCCGTCGTGCAGGGCCACGGCCACACGGGGTGTCGCGGTGTCGAAGGTCAGCAGCATGAGCGGCAGGCTAGCCCGGGTCAGCCGGCACGGCGCCCGGCGGCCCGCTCGGCGTAGGCACTGGCAGCGGCGTGCACGGCCGCGACGTACTCGTCGGAGTGGTTGTAGGAGAGCACCGCGCTCGCCCAGCCGTCGCCGCGGGCCAGGTCGCGGCCGCCGGCGCACAGGTAGCGCGCCGCTGTCGCGGCGGCGTCGTCGAGGTCGTGCGGGTCGATGGTGCCGTCGCGGTCGCCGTCGGCGGCCCACGGCTCCCACGACGAGCGCAGGAACTGCATCGGACCCACGGCGTGCTCCCAGGTCGCGTCGCCGTGCCAGGCGCGCGAGGCGGCCGTGGAGCGGATGGCGGCGAAGTCACCGGAGCCGTCGAGGGCCGGTCCCAGGATCGCCGACGAGGAGCGACCGTCGGCGTCGAGGGCGCGACCGCCGAGGGTGCCGTGCTGCGACTCGATCCAGCCGATGCCGGCCAGGGTGGTCCACCCGACGTCGCAACCACCGACGCCCGAGAGCTGGGCGTCGGCATAGGCCCGCAGCGCGGGCGACGGGATGCCGGTGGCCCGGCTGGTGCGGCGCAGCCAGCCCTCGTCGACGAGCTGGGTGCGGCGCACCTGGGTGCCTGGGTCGGCCTGCGCCGGCACCGGGGCACCGACGTAGGCCGCAGGCGGGGTCAGGTCGACGGTGCGCTCGGGTGTGTAGAGCCGCGACAGCGCGAAGGCAGCGCCCGACAGCGCCAGCAGCAGGAAGGAGAAGAGCACGATCGAGCGCGGTCCGGAGATCACGCGGCGCCCGCCCCGCCGACCGGCAGGCCGTGGCCGCCCAGGGCGTCGAGCAGCACGTCGTGCCCCTCGTCGAGGTGCCAGTGCACGGCGCGCAGCCCGACCTCGCGGGCGGCCTCGACGTTGGAGACCACGTCGTCGACGAAGAGCACCTGCGCGGGCGCGGCACCGATGCGCTCGACGGCGATCTCGAAGTACGCGGGCTCGGGCTTCTTGGTGCCCAGCTCCCACGAGTAGCAGGAGACGTCGAAGTGCTCGTCGTAGCCGAGCCCCGTGCGCATCAGCTCGGCCCGCTGGCGGTGCTGGTTGGTGCCGAGGTGGACCCCGAGACCGGCCTCGCGCAGCCGCCCGGCCAGCGCCAGGGACTCCTCGGAGACGGCGATGTCGCGCCACAGCGCGTCGTAGACCTCGCGCGGCGCCGCGTCGGCGTACGCCGGCACGATCCGCTCGAGGGCCTCGAGGAAGTCCCCCTCCCCACGCAGCGGCCCCCGCTCGGCGCGCCACAGGGCGTGCGCGAGCTCCTCGGCACGTTCCCCGGCCCAGGCGCGCAGCAGCCCGACGGGGTCGGGGACGCTGCGCTGCAGGACGCCGTCGGCGTCCAGCAGCACGTGCTCGACGCTCACGGCCGGCGGCTCACTCGGTGCCGTGGGCCGCGATGAAGGCCAGGATCTGCTCGCTGAGCTCGGGGCGGCAGACCACGAGGTCGGGCAGGTAGACGTCGTCCTGGTTGTAGACCAGCTCGCTGCCGTCGACGCGCGAGGTGAACAGGCCGGCCGAGCGGGCCACGGCCACGGGGGCGGCGGAGTCCCACTCGTACTGGCCGCCGGCGTGCACGTAGGCGTCGGCGACGTCGCGCACGACCGACATCATCTTCACCCCGGCCGAGCCCATCGGCACCAGCTCGGCGCCGATCTCCTCGGCCAGCGCCTGCACGAAGGCCGGCGGGCGGCTGCGCGAGACCGCGATCCGCGGACGCTCGGAGGTGCGGGGCGGCACGACGGGCGCCTGCCCGGTGTTGAAGGTCTCGCCGAGCTCGGGCTGGGCGACGGCGCCGGCGACCAGGGCGCCGCCCTGCCACAGCGCGACGTGCACGGCCCAGTCGTCGCGCGGCGGCTCGGAGAACTCACGGGTGCCGTCGAGCGGGTCGATGATCCAGACCCGGTCGGCCGACAGCCGCGCCTTGTCGTCCTTGCCCTCCTCGGAGAGCACCGCGTCGTCGGGGCGGTGCTGGGCCAGCAGCCCCATCAGCAGCTCGTGGGCGGCGGCGTCGCCGGCGTCCTTGAGCTCACGGCCCTCCAGGCCCTCGCCTCGGACCTCGATCAGACGGCGGCCGGCCGCCTCGGCCAACCAGGTGGCCAGCACGTGGTCGTCGGCGGCGGGGGGCGGGGTTCCGGGCTCGAAAGTCACGCAGCAGAGGGTAGCCGCGATCAGGAGTTGAAGCGCTGCTGGGTCTTCTCCAGGCCCTCGCCGACCAGGCACTCCACCGCGTCGGCGGCGGTGTCGACGACGAAGGGCAGCACCTTGCGCTCGGCCGAGGAGTAGTTGGACAGCACGAAGTCGGCGACCTCCTGGCGACCCGGGGGGCGGCCGATGCCGACCCGCACCCGGTGGAAGTCGCCGGTGCCCAGCGAGGAGCGCATCGACTTCAGGCCGTTGTGGCCGTTGTCGCCGCCGCCCAGCTTGACGCGCAGGGTGTCGAATCCGATGTCGAGCTCGTCGTGGATGGCCACCACCCGCTCCGGCGGCACCTTGTAGAAGGTGGCCAGCGCCTTGACCGGCCCGCCGACCTCGTTCATGTACGAGCGGGGACGCGCCAGCACCACCCGCGGGCCGCCGGTGCCCGGCGCGCCGAGTCGTCCCTCGACGACGTCGGCGCGCCCGGACTTGTGGGCCCGGAAGCCCGAGCCGAGCCGGGCGGCCAGCTCGTCGGCCACGAGGTAGCCGATGTTGTGCCGGTGCCCGGCGTACGTCGGGCCCGGGTTGCCCAGGCCGACGACCAGCCAGACGGCGCTGCTGGCGCCGCCGGTCTCACGATCGTCGGTCATGGTGCTCCCCCGGGCCCGTCGCGGTCACTCCTGCGAGTCGCCGGCCTCGGCGTCGCCGGACTGGTCCTCACCCTCGCTGGACTCCTCGTCGCCCGACTCCTCGTGCTCGATGCCGGCCTCGGCCTCGAGCTCCTCGAGCTCGGCGTCGAGGGACGCCTGGCTCTGCTGCTGGGTGACGTTGACGACCAGGATGTCGCCGTCGGTGAGCAGCTCGGTGCCCTTCGGCAGCGTCAGGTCGGAGGCGTGCACCTGGGTGCCGATCTCGGCGCCCTCGACGTCGACCTCGACGAACTCGGGGATGTGGGTGGCCTCGGCCTCGACCGAGACGACCGCGTTCTCGAGGACCACGAGGGTCTCGGCGACGGCCTCGCCCACCACGTGCACGGGGATGTCGACGGTGACCTTCTCGCCGCGGCGCACGGCCACGAAGTCGACGTGCTCGATGAAGCGCTTGATCGGGTCGACCTGGACCTGCTTGGTCAGCGCGAGGTGGCTCTCGCCGTCGACGTCGATGTCGAGCAGGGCGTTCGCGCCGCCGTGCTTGAGCGCGAGCATGATCTCGTGACCCGGGAGGGTGATGTGGGTCGGCTCGTTGCCGTGCCCGTAGATGACGGCCGGCACCTTGTCGTCGCGGCGGATCCGGCGCGCGGCGCCCTTGCCGAACTCGGTGCGGGCCTCAGCGGCGATCTTCTCGGCAGCCATGTGTGTGTCTCCTCGTGCGCTACAGCGGTGCGGGGTCCTGGCAGGACCCCCGCAAGGTCGGGTGGTCACCTGCGGGTGGGCCCGGACGCACGAAGCGCCGCGCCCGTCGGGATCACGACACAGCGCGGCGCGAGCTCTCGCAGCCGACCGCGTCGATCACGGAGCGACCGCGGACGGTCGGCTCCCTCGCCGAGGCAACCGCAGCAGTCTAGCCGCGTGCGCGCGGCGAGTGCCAATCCGTCGCGGTGCCTAGGGTGGCCCGCATGTCGCTCACCCTCGCCGAGGCCCGTGCCCGCTCCGCCCAGGTCTCCGACGTCTCCTACGAGCTCGACCTCGACCTGCGCGACCACGCGGGCGAGACGTTCGGCTCGACGACCACGCTGCGGTTCACGACCACCGGGCCCAGCACCTTCGTGGAGCTGACCGACGCCCGCGACCTGGTGGTCACCGTCGACGGCCGGCGCGTGGAGGCGGCGTACGACGGGCGGCGGATCGCGCTCGAGGGCCTGCCGGTCGGGGTGCCGGTGGAGGTGCGGGTCGAGGCGCAGGTGCCCTACGTCAGCGACGGCGACGGGATGCACCGGATGACCGACCCGGTCGACGGCGAGACCTACGTGTCGGCGTACCTGTCGCTCGACATCGCGCAGCGGGTCTTCGCCTGCTTCGACCAGCCCGACATCAAGGCCACCATGGCGGTCGCGGTCGCGGCCGACCCGCGCTGGCAGGTGATCGGCAACGGGCGCGCGACCTCCGGGGAGGACGGGCGCTGGGTCTTCGCGACGACGCCGCGGCTGTGCCCCTCGCTGTTCGTGGTGTGCGCCGGGCCGTGGCACTCGGTGACCTGGGAGCACGCCGGGCTGCCCTTCGGCTGGCACGCCCGCGCCTCGCTGGCAGCCGAGCTCGACCGCGACGCCGACGAGCTGCGCCGGACCACCGTCGACTGCTTCGACCACTACGCGACGCTCTTCGACGAGCCCTACCCCTTCGACTCCTACGACCAGCTGTTCGGGCCCGGGCACAACTGGGGCGCCATGGAGACCCCCGGCTGCGTGACCTACCGCGACGAGCTGCTGCCGCGCGGGCGGGTCACCGACGACCAGCGCTCGCGTCGCGCGACGGTCATCGCCCACGAGATGGCGCACATGTGGTTCGGCAACCTGGTGACGATGCGCTGGTGGGAGGACACCTGGCTCAACGAGAGCTTCGCCGACTACATGGGCTACCGGGTCGCCGCCGAGGGGGCCGGCTTCGGGGGCACGCTCGTGGTGCACGAGGCGGTCCGCAAGCCCGCGGCGTACGTCGCCGACGAGCGGCGCTCGACGCACCCGGTCGCGCCGGCGCCGCAGGACGTGCCCGACGTCGATGCGGCCTTCACCAACTTCGACGCCATCTCCTACGCGAAGGGCAACTCCTGCCTGCGCCAGCTGGTGACCTGGCTGGGTGACCAGGACTTCCTCGCCGGCGTCAACGCCCACCTGACCCGGCACCGCTTCGGCAACGCCACGCTCGACGACCTGGTCGAGGCTCTCGACGCGGCCTCGCCCCGCGACGTGCGCGGGTGGGCCGAGGTGTGGCTGCGCCGCTCCGGCTTCGACACCGTGGTCGTGCGTCGCCGCGACGACGGGGTGCCGGTGCTGGTGCGCGAGGGCGTGCGTCCGCACCGCTTCTCGGTCAGCGCCCTCGACGCCGACGGGGTGCTCGTCGGGACCCGCCTGGTCGACCTCGCCGACGAGGCGGTGGCCGCTGCCCGACTGGGCCGGGCTGGCCGTGGTGCCCAACAGCCGGGGCGAGACCTTCGCGCGGTCTGCGCCTCGACGACCTCTCGGCCGCGACCGTGGCCGAGCACCTCGGCGCCGTCGACGACGAGGTCACCCGCACCGTGCTGTGGGCGCACGCCTTCGACGAGGTGCGCACCGGTGCGCTGGCGCCCACCGGCTTCCTCGACCTGCTCGAGCGGCACCTGCCCGGCGAGCGGCGGCCCGCGCTGGTCTCGGCGGTGCTCGACCGCGCGCTCGGTCCGGTGCTCACCCGCTCCACCCCGGCCGCCGAGGCGCCCGCGCTGGTCGACCGGGTCGCCGCTGCCTGCCGGTCCGCGCTGGTCGCCACCGACGACGACCAGGTGGCGATCGCGCTGACCCGCGGGCTGGCCGCCACCAGCCGCGACGCCTCCGCGCTGCTCGGGTGGCTCGCCTCCGGGCGCACCGACGCCGGGGTCGACCTCGATCCCGGGCTGCGCTGGTCGACGGTGGCGCGCCTCGCCGCGCTGGGCGCGCTCGACGAGGCCGCGATCGAGGCCGAGCGGCGGCGCGACCAGACCTTCGCCGGGGAGCTGGGCGCCGCCCGCGCGCTGGCGGCCCGCCCGACCGCCGAGGCCAAGGCCGCGGCCTGGGCCACGATGAGCGCTCCCGACGTCTCGAACCGGGTCTTCGAGGCCTGCGCCCAGGGCCTGTGGGACCCCGAGCGCGTGGAGCTGTGCACGGCCTACGTCGACGCCTACCTGGCCGACTCCCCTGCCATCTGCGAGCGTCGCGGGCAGGGCTTCTCGCTGGTCGTGGGCCGCAACGCCTTCCCCGCCCTCGAGCTCAGCGCCGCACCAGCACCGGCGGCTCGCCGACACCCTGGCCTCCGGCTCGGTGCCGACCGTCCTCGCCCGGCTCTGGAACGACCAGCTCGACGACCTGCCCGACCCGGCCTGAATCTCCCACCGACCCGGCCCAGACTTCGCGCTGACCCGGCCCGGATCTCCCGCCGAGCCGGCCCGAGGCCGCAGGTACGGGTTCAGACCGGGTCAGCGCGCGGTCCGGGCCGACTCACGGCGAAGTCCGGGCCGACTCGGGGTGAAGTTCGGGCCGGGTCGGGGTGAAGTTCGGGCCGGGTCGGCGCTCAGGCGTGGCCGTCGAACATCGAGGTGACCGAGCCGTCCTCGAAGACCTCGCGGATGGCGCGGGCGACCAGGGGGGCGATCGAGAGGATCGTCAGCTTGTCGAACCGGCGGTCCTCGGGGATCGGAAGGGTGTCGGTGACGATGACCTCGACGGCCGGGCTGTTCTTGAGCCGGTCGACGGCGGGGTCGGAGAGGATCGCGTGGGTCGCGGCGATGACCACGCCCGCGGCACCGTCGGCCACCAGGGCCTCGGCGGCCTTCACGATGGTGCCGCCGGTGTCGATCATGTCGTCGGTCAGGACGCAGATCTTGCCGGCGACCTCACCCACGACGCGGTTGGCGACGGTCTCGTTGGGCCGGTCGGTGCGGCGGGTCTTGTGGATGAAGGCCAGCGGGACGCCGCCGAGCTTGGCCGACCAGCGCTCGGCGACCTTGATCCGGCCCGCGTCGGGCGAGACCACCGCGAGCGGCTGGTCGCCGTACTTGGACAAGACGTACTCGGTGAGGATCGGCAGCGCCATCAGGTGGTCGACGGGGCCGTCGAAGTAGCCCTGGATCTGGTCGGCGTGCAGGTCGACCGCGATCAGCCGGTCGGCGCCGGCGGTCTTGAACAGGTCGGCCATCAGGCGCGCCGAGATCGGCTCGCGGCCACGGTGCTTCTTGTCCTGGCGGGCGTAGCCGTAGAACGGCATCACCACCGTGATCCGCTTGGCACTGGCGCGCTTGAGCGCGTCGACCATGATCAGGTGCTCCATGATCCACTCGTTGATCGGAGCGGTGTGGCTCTGGATCACGAAGGCGTCGCAGCCGCGCACCGACTCCTCGTAGCGCACGTAGATCTCGGAGTTGGCGAACTCGTAGGCCGAGGTCGGCACCAGCTCGGTCTCCAGGATGCCCGCGACCTCCTCGGCCAGGGCGGGGTGTGCTCGACCGCTGAAGACCATGAGGTTCTTCTCGGTGGTCTTCTTGTATCCGGTCACGAGCAGCTCCTGGGTCGCCGACGGGTGGGGTGCGCCCGACAGTCTGCCCCCCGGACGGTCGGCCGCGAAACCCGAGACCAGCCTCCGAGGCCGCGTGTGACGGACGTGACGCGCAGTCTTTGCCTAGGCGGGTCCGGAGCCCTCCCCGGACGGCTGCGCGCGCTGCGCTGCCTCGGCCTGCGCGGTGCCCGCGCGCCGCTCCTGGGCCCACTGCTCGATCACCCGCATCGGCCCCGCGCTCAGCGCCAGCGCACCCGCCGGCACGTCACCTCGTACGACGGTGCCGCCGCCGGTGCTGGCGCCGTCGCCGATCGTCACCGGGGCCACGAAGGTGTTGTTGGAGCCGGTGCGGGCGTGCCGCCCGACGCTGGTGCGGTGCTTGGCCACGCCGTCGTAGTTGGCGAAGATCGTGCCGGCCCCGATGTTGGCGCCCTCGCCGATCTCGGCGTCACCGACGTAGGACAGGTGCGGCACCTTGGCGCCCGGGCCGATGTCGGCGTTCTTGGTCTCGACGAACCCGCCGATCTTGCCGCGCTCGCCCAGGCGGGTCCCGGGCCGCAGGTGGGAGAACGGGCCGACGTCGGCCTGCTCCCCGACCACGGCCAGCTCGCCGTGCACCCGCACGACGCGGGCCCCGGCGCCGATCTCGCAGTCCTTGAGCGTGGTGTCCGGACCGATGACGGCGTCCTCGCCGACGACGGTGGCGCCGAGCAGCTGGGTGCCGGGCAGCAGCACCACGTCGGGCGCAAGAACCACGTCGGCGTCGACCCAGGTCGTGGCGGGGTCCATCACGGTGACGCCCTCGCGCATCCAGCGCTCCACGATGCGGGTGTTGAGCTCGCGTCCGAGCTCGGCGAGCTGGGCGCGGTCGTTGGCGCCCTCGGTCTGGCGCACGTCGTCGACCGGGTGGGCGCCGACGGTCAGCCCGGCGTCGCGGGCCAGGCCCAGCAGGTCGGTGAGGTAGTACTCGCCGTTGGCGTTGTCGTTGCCCAGCCGCGGCAGCGCCTCGTGCAGGAACGCGGCGTCGAAGGCCATGATCCCCGAGTTGATCTCGTGGATCTCGCGCTGGTCGGGCGAGGCGTCCTTCTGCTCCACGATCGCCACGACCTCGCCGTCCTCGTCGCGCACCACGCGCCCGTAGCCGTACGGGTCGTCGACGACGCCGGAGAGCACGCTGACGGCGCGCTGGGCGGCCTCGTGCTCGGAGACGAAGGCACGCAGGCTCTCGGCCGTCAGCAGCGGGGTGTCGCCGTAGGCCACCAGCACGGTGCCCTCGCGGGCGTCGGCCGCCTCCACCCCCACGCGTACGGCGTGGCCGGTGCCGGCCTGCTCCTCCTGCACCGCCAACAGCGCCTCGGGGGCCAGCTCGGCGATGTGCGCGCCGACCTGGTCACGCTGGTGGCCGATGACCGCGACGACCCGGCGCGGTGCGCAGCCGCGCACGGCCACCAGCACGTGGCCCACCATGCTGCGCCCGCCGATGGGGTGCAGGACCTTGGCGGTCTTCGACCGCATCCGTGTCCCTCCGCCGGCGGCGAGGACGATCACGGTCAGGTCGTGCAGGACGGGGTCGGCCACGGGATCTCCGAATCAGCGAGGGAAGGAGCGGGCTCACTGTAGAGCCCGCGGGTGAAGCGCGCTCAAGTAGCGCGATCCTGGGCGACGTGGCCGAGGATCCAGGTGGCCACCGAGGCCGTCACGGCACCGACGAGGCCGATGCCGACGAGCATCAGCGCCACCGCCACGAGGCGGCCCTCGGTGGTGACCGGGTAGTGCTCGCCGTAGCCGACGGTCGTCACGGTGGTGGCCGCCCACCAGAGCGAGTCGCCGACGCTGGTCAGGTTGGCACCGGGGGCGCCGCGCTCGGTGTCGAGCACCGCGAGCGCCCCCAGACCGACCGCGAGGACGGAGGCGCCCGAGACGTAGACGAGCACCCGTCCGGCCAGCGAGGAGGCGGCGGAGCGGTCGAGCATCCGCACCAGCGTCAGCAGCCGCAGCAGCCGCAGCGGGCGGAGCAGGGGCAGGGCGACCAGCGCGACGTCGTACCAGTGCCGCAGCGCGTAGGCGCGGGCGTGGGGCGCCAGCACCAGCCGCACCGCGAGGTCGGCGGCGAAGGCCACCCACACGGTCCAGGAGACCCCGGTCAGCACGGCGCGGACGTCGGGGTCGAGCCGGGGGTCGAGCACCGGCCAGGCGTAGGCGACCAGGAAGGCCAGGGCCAGCAGGACCAGCGGCACCTCGGAGCGTCGCTCCCACCGCTCGACGCGGCTCACCGCAGCACCACCGGGTCCGGCTCGCCGGTCTGGACCCGCCACAGCGCGGCGTACGCCCCGTCGGCGGCCAGCAGCTCGACGTGGGTTCCCGCCTCGGTGATCCGTCCCCCGTCGAGGACCCAGATCCGGTGCGCCTGGCGCACCGTCGAGAGCCGGTGGGCGACCACCAGCGCGGTGCAGCTGCGGGTGGCCACCCGCAGCGAGCGCTGGATGGCCGCCTCGGTCTCGTTGTCGACCGCGCTGGTCGCCTCGTCGAGCACCAGCACGCTGGGGCGGCGCAGCAGCGCACGCGCCAGGGCCAGGCGCTGGCGCTGGCCGCCCGAGAGGGTGACGCCGCGTTCGCCGACCAGGGTGTCGAAGCCGTCGGAGGTGGCCTCGACGAAGTCGCGGGCGGTGGCGGCCTCGGCGGCCGCGACGACCTCCTCGCGGGTCGCGTCGGGTCGGCCGTAGGCGATGTTGTCGGCGATCGTGCCGGCGAACATGTAGACGTCCTGGGCGACGTAGGCCATCGACCCGCGCAGCGAGTCCCAGTCGAGGTCGCGGGTGTCGTGCCCGTCGAGCAGCACGCTGCCCTGCCGCGGGTCGTCGAAGCGCAGCACCAGCCGCAGCAGCGTGGACTTGCCCGACCCGGTCGCGCCGACGATCGCGTGGGTCTCCCCCGCCGGCACCACCAGGTCGATGCCGTGCAGCACGTCCGGGCCCTCGGCGTACCCGGCCCGGACCCCGCGCAGCTCGATGCGCCCCTGCACCGGGCGGGCCAGCGCGGTGCTGCCCGCCGGCACCGAGACCGGCACCGCCAGCAGCGCCAGGATGCGCTGGGTCGAGGCTCGGCCGCGCTGGTAGAGGTCGAGCACGGTGGCGACCTCGGTGAGCGGCCACAGCAGCCGCTGGGTCATGAAGACCAGCACCGAGTAGAGCCCGACGGCCAGGTCGCCGCGCAATACCGACCAGCCGCCGAGGAGCAGGGTGCAGGTGAAGCCGGCCAGGATCGCCATCCGCACCAGCGGCACGAACGCGGCCGAGGAGCGGATCGCGGCGGTGTTGGCCTCGCGGTAGGCGCTCGAGACGCCGGCGATCCGCTCGCGCTCACGCTCCTCGGCGGTGAAGGCCTTGATGGTCGCGATCCCGGCCAGGTTGGCGCCCAGCGCGCCGGACAGGTCGGCCACCGCGTCGCGCACCCGGGCATAGAGCGGCTCGAGCCGGCGCTGGAAGACCAGCGAGCCGACCACGATCACCGGGATCGGGGTGAAGGCCAGGAGCAGCAACGTCCACGACGAGGCCGCGAAGACCGCGCCGACGAGCAGCACGTTGAGCATCGTCTGCAGGATCGCGGGCGCGCCGACGTCGAGGAAGCGCTCGAGCTGGTTGACGTCGTCGTTGAGCGTGGCCAGGGTCGAGCCGCTCGAGCGCGACTCGTGCCACGACAGGTCGAGGTGCTGGGCGTGGTCGTAGGCCTCGACGCGCAGGTCGTGCTCGACGCCCTGGGCCAGGCCCCGCCACAGCACGTCGGCGGCGTACTGCGAGGCCGACTCGACGATCCAGACCACGACGTTGATACCGGCCAGCCAGGCCAGCTGCGCGTAGCGGGAATCCACCCCCAGCACCGCGCCGACCAGCGAGTCGTCGCCGCGCACGACGACGTCGACCGCCGCGCCGATCAGCAACTCGGGCACGACGTCGGCGACCTTGTTGATCGTCGACATGACAACGGCCAGGACGAAGCGTCGCCGGTAGGCGTGGTGGCGCTGCCACAGCGCCTGCAACGGCCGGTCGGGAGTGGTGACGCTCATGTGAGGGGACCCTAAGCCAGCGGCCCCGACCGGTCGCGGTGGGGCTACTCGGCCGCGACCACGTCGATGAGGAACCACAAGGTGGCGTTGCCCGGGATGTTGGGCGGGCTGCCCTGCGCGCCGTAGCCGTAGGCCGGCGGGATCTGCAGCAGCACCCGGCTGCCGACCGGCACCCCCTCGAGGCCGATGCTCCACCCGGGGATCAGCCCGCTCAGCGGCGAGACGAGCGGCTCGTCGCGCGAGTAGCTCTCGTCGAACGGCGCGTCGGCCTCGTACGTCGCGCCCAGGTAGTCGACGGTGACGGTGTCGGAGGGCTTCACCGCGGGGCCGTCGCCCTCCTCGAGCACGACCCGCTGCACGGGGGTGTCGAGCGCGGGCTCGTCGATGCCGGAGAAGTCGAGGCCCACGGGGTCGCCGCCCTCGGAGACCACGCCGGGCTGGCTGTCGGGCGAGGCGTCCTCGGCCTCGTCGCTCGACGGTGTCGGCGCGACCTCCTGCTCCTCCACGAGGTCCATCACCACGACCACGCTGTCGTCGAGGCCCAGCCCGAGGGAGTTGCTCTCGGCGCCGGGGCCCAGCAGGTCGGTGGGCGTCGTGACCGCCACGACCCGTGAGCCGTACGTCGCGCCGTCCATCATCTCGAGGAAGACCTCGCCGACCTGCTCGTCGTTGGGGATCGACTCCGGGGCGCCGTTGTCGTAGTCGCTGAAGACGTCCTCCTGCGTGCTGCCGTTGCCGACGTACACGTAGGTGCTCACCGTGGCGCCGTCGGCGATCTCCTCGCCGTCGCCCTCCACCAGCGTCTCCACCCGTGTCTCCTCGGGCTGCTCGACGGCCCCGCTCCACTCGGCGGTGAGGCTCTCGCCCACCTCACCGGTGAAGCTGACCTCCTCGAGGCCCTCGGTGCTCGCGGCGCCCGAGCCGCTCGACTCCTCCTCGGGGTCGGAGCCGCAGGCCGCCAGGCCGGACAGCAGGACGACGGCGCACAGGGCGGCCACGGGACGCGAGCGTCGGAGCACTGGCTTCTCCACATCGGAGGGGGTGGGGTCGGGGAACGGGCTCCCCGGGTCGGGGTCGAACCTACGTCGCGGGTGCACGGCCGGGGGCGACCGCCCTCCCGCGGACCGGTGAACGGCGCCCGCCACCTACGGTGTGCCCATGACCGCCGTCGGAGACCCCGGACCGTTCTCGGCACACCTCGGGTTCCGGGTGGTGCAGGCCGACGCCGACGGCGCCGTCGTGGAGGCCGACCCCGGCCCCGAGCACCTCAACGGCGGCGGCATCCTGCACGGCGGCTACCTGAGCGCCCTGCTCGACAGCGCCACCGGATGGGCGGTCCACGCCGCCGGAGGCGAGGGCGTGGTCGCGCCGCACGTGCAGCTGAACGCGCAGTTCCTGCGCGCCGGTGTCGCCGGTCAGCCGCTGGTCTGCACGGCGACCTGCACGAGCATCGGCGGCCGGATCTGCACCACCCAGGGCGAGGTCACCCAGGCCGGCCGGGTCATCGCGCGGGCCACCGGCACCCACGCGGTGATCTCGCGGGGCTGAGCGGCCCGGGCGGGCCCAGGTGAGGACGTGACATGGATCTTCAGCCCCAGCAACGGCCCCGGACACTGAGGGGACGAAGCACCCTGTTTTCCCGTCCCCTAGCCCTGCAACGGTCGCTTCCCGATGATGAAGCACGTCCTCACCGGCGCCGCGCTCGCCGCCCTGGTCTCCCTCAGCGCCTGCTCCACCGAGGCCACCGACCCCGCCCGAGCGACACCACCGATGCTCCGGAGGCTGCCGACAAGGACGGGGACCAGAAGGCCATCAAGGTCGCCACCTCCGGTCGGGCCGCCGCCGCCGTCGACATGCGGACCGTCGCAGGCCAGGTCGAGGCCGACATGTGGAACGGCGACGGCTACTCCACCAACGCCGAGGACATGCGCCAGAGCGTCGACTCAGCCACCATCAGCAAGAACGCCCGCGTCCGGTCCTTCGGCATCGACGAGGAGTCCTTCCAGCTGTGCCTGGTCAACGACACCGACGGGGTGTGGGCCTACCTGGACTCCACCGACAACATCATCGAGACCGGTGAGGGCGAGTCCTGCCCCTGAACCGTTCCTCGCGCTGAGGCAGCCGCCATGCGGTACCCCGCGGTGGCTCCCCGGGTAGGAGTCGAACCTACGTCGCTAGTCCTGATTCAAAGATCGCTACCCACCGCACTTCGGAGTCCCGCCAAGTCCGGCTGCGTCCGGATTCACGCTCAACGGCGGGCTCCGGGGGTCAGTTTTCAGGCGTCGCCGACAGCGCAGGACTGCGGTCCCAGAACGGGCTGCGCTCCACGCGGTGGTCGAATCCCGCTCTCGCGCCCTTAGAGCGACCGGCTCGAACCGCTTGATTGCAACCCAAGGCACCTGAGGTTCGCACAGGGCACGCCCTCTGTGACTCGGGTCGGGGTCACTTCCACCCGAGGTGGTCCATCCAGGAGTTGTACATGCACAAGGTGTGCCCGCCGCCCAGGCCTATGGCTGCGCCGACCGCGCCGCCGGGGGCTCCACCACCCACAGCGCCGACTCCCGCTCCGGTGAGCCCCAGGATCACGGCCTCACCGCCGCACCTGACCCACACCTTGGTGACGTGCACGGCCTTGGCTTTCTGGCCGGCCATGCACAGCGATGCCTGGACCACACCGGTGAAGCAGTTGGCGGTGGTGAGGGTGCGCTTCCACCACGGGTCGTCGCCGAACCGGGCCCCGTAGCCCTTCTTGGCCATCGCCTTGCTGATTTTCTTCTGGATCCCGGGGCGCAACTTGATGCCCTTGGCGGTCCCGTACTTCTTCCCCGCCCCGTGGCCCTTGACCCGCTGCTTCGCGGTGGGGCAACTGTCAGCGCACTTGTCAGCGTTCTCCGAGGCGCTGTGGATGACGGGGAGCACCTGGATGGCGCTCGGCCCAGCGGCGGGGCTGTCGTCGTCCTCCCAGCGGGCCTCCCACAGCCCCAGAGCCCCGATCAAGAAGGCCATGCTCACCGCTATGGCCAGCACCTTGCGAGCTGGGGACAGTTGCTGCGTCGTGCCCTTGCGCTTGCCGACCCACGCAGCGAGCAGGTAGATCGCCGCAAAGACTGCGAACACGATCACGTAGGACAGTGGGCCAGCGAATGGGTTGACCCAGATTGCGTGCGCGTTCACAGACGCCCACCAACGTGCTTGACCGATTGAACACTCATGACGTCATCCCACCCGAGACAGTTTCTACTGTTCAGTGTGGATCTGACACTGCGCCCCCGCGATCCGCAACCCCCCGTGGGTCCAGGGTCGGGTCTGGCTGGCGCATTCTGAAGTGCCCTAGTTAGCCCCGGGTGGGTTCCAGAACCTGCGCGGGCCTCGGGAGCCCGACACGTACGCCTACACGACCTGCGCCACGGGCGAGCGTCACTGCTGATGGCGTCCGGCACCGACATCGCCGTGGTCTCGAAGATGCTCGGCCACTCCTCCATCGCCATCACCGCAGACACCTACTCGCACCTGCTGGAGGGCGTGGGCAGGAAGGCCGCCGACGCTGCCGACGCACTCGTCCCGCGCCAGCAGGCGGAGCCGTGTGACCAATCCGTGACCAGTTCGCTGGCCCCACTCACTGGTCAAGAGGACCCAGGACCAAGTACAACGCCCTGACCTGCACGTTCTGCTTGCGTTGCTCCCCGGGTAGGAGTCGAACCTACGTCGCTAGTCCTGATTCAAAGTCAGGCGGGCCCTGCCGGCAGACCAACCGGGGAATGAGGACACCACCCTAGGGTCCTCGCGGCCCGTCGGGTGGGGGTGGTCGGGTCTAGGGTCGATGTCGTGGACCTGCCCGTGATGCCGCCGGTGCGGCCGATGCTCGCCAAGTCCGTCAAGGGCGTGCCCGACCCCGAGAGGCATGGCGGGCTGTCCTTCGAGCCGAAGTGGGACGGCTTCCGCTGCCTGGTGTTCAAGGACGGCGACGAGGTCGAGCTGACCAGCCGCAACACCAAGCCGCTGACCCGCTACTTCCCCGAGCTCGTCGCCGCCGCGCGAGAGCAGCTGCCCGAGCGCTGCGTGCTCGACGGCGAGGTGTTCGTGGCGCTGCCGACGCCCGACGGCGGCCAGCGCCTGGAGTTCGAGGTGCTGCAGGAGCGCATCCACCCCGCCGCCTCCCGCGTCGACATGCTCTCGGAGACGACCCCCGCAGGCTTCGTGGCCTTCGACCTGCTCGCCCTCGGCGACGAGTCGTACGTCGACCGGCCCTTCGCCGAGCGCCGCGCCGCGCTCGAGGAGGCCCTGGCCCACCTCTCCGACCCCGGGGTCGCCGGACCCTGCCACCTGACCCGCACCACCACCGACCCGGCGCTGGCCGCGCAGTGGCTGGATCAGTTCGAGGGGGCCGGCCTCGACGGCGTGGTGGCCAAGCCGCTCGGGGCGGCGTACGTCGAGAACGCGCGCACGATGCTGAAGATCAAGCACGAGCGCACCGCCGACGTGGTGCTGGCCGGGATGCGCGAGCACAAGACCTCGACCCCGGAGCGCCCGCTGCTCGGCAGCCTGCTGCTGGGGCTGTGGAGCGAGGGCGACGAGGGGCCGGTGCTGCAGCACATCGGCGTCAGCGCGAGCTTCACCGAGAAGCGCCGCGCCGAGCTGTGGGACGAGCTGGTCGACCTCGCCTGCCCGATCGAGGAGCACCCGTGGGCGCGCTGGCACGACGGTGCGATCGCCAACCCCGACCGGGTGCCGGGCACCCAGAGCCGCTGGAGCGCCGGCAAGGACCTCTCGTTCGTGCCGCTGCGCCCCGAGCGGGTCCTGGAGGTCAAGTACGACCACATGGAGGGCCGCCGCTTGCGCCACACCGCGCACTTCAAGCGCTGGCGTGACGACCGCGACCCCGCCTCCTGCGGCTACGAGCAGCTCGACGAGGTCACCGGCTACGACCTCGACGAGGTGCTCGGACAGGGGTAGGTCCGCACCGCCGCCGGACTAGGATGGAGCCATGGCCGACTACGACGTCGTACTCCTGATCGAGAAGGCGCTCTCCACCGCCGACGCCACCCAGGTGCGCTCGCTGCACACCGAGCTCACCGCGGAGGGCGAGCGGGTGCGCTACCACGTGCTGCTGCCGCTCGAGGACGCCGCGGCACGGGTGGAGGCCGCGATGGGCTCGCTCTCCGGCGGGGAGATGCTGGCCTCGCCCGCCATGACGATGTCGGAGATCGACCTCGACGCCGTGCGCCAGGACTGCCGCGAGCGCTCCGAGGCCGAGCTGAGCGCCACCCTGGAGCACCTGCGACGCGCCGGGGCCGAGGCGACCGGGCGGATCATCACCGAGCCCCCGGTCGACGCGCTGGCCGCCGAGGTGGCCGCCGTCGACGGCCGCGAGGCGATCGTGCTGACCCGCCCGCACATCGTGGCCGAGCTCTTCCACCTCGACTGGACCTCGCAGGCCCGACGCAAGCTGGGGGTGCCGGTGCTGCACCTGCTCGAGCACGAGACCTTCGACGAGCAGGCCGGCGGCGGCGAGGGCGTCACGGGGCTGTGACGGCTCGGTGAGGAACAAGCTGGGCCTGCTCCGGTCCGCCGCGACACCGTCCCGATCCACCGCTCCGGTCCCCGACCCCGAGCCCGGACCTCCCCCGGCTGCTCAGAGCCAGTCGCACGCACCTGGCCCCGCGAGCCCGCACCCGCCGGCGGGCGCGGTGCGCGTGGACGGCGTCGGTGTCTTCGACGGCGCCCACTTGTGGGCGAGCTTCGCCCTCGCGGCGCCCGACCAGCGACCCGCGCTGCGCTCGACCCGCGACCCGGAACAGGTCCTGGCCCTGCCCTGCGAGCGGCTCGGTGCCGACGAGGCCCGGGGTGCCCTGGGTGGGGCCGAGCACGCCGTCGCGGTCGTCGTGGCCGTGGAGTCGGTCGTCGGCCCCGCCGACCTGCCGGCCCGGGACGAGGCCTGGGACGTGGTCGTGCAGACCGCGAGGGGAACGCTCCTGCCCGTGTGGGTCCCGCCCGGTGACGCCCGGGGCCGGCTCGCCGTGCCTGTCGGTCCCCGGGGCGACACCGTGCTCTCGCTGCAGCGGACCGACGCCGGTGCCCTGCGCCTGCGCCGCCGGGCACTGGCGCCCGGGGTGCGCGTGGTCGACGTCCGCACCAGCGGCGACACCGTGGTGCTCGAGCTGGTCGCCGGCACCGGCACCTCCCCCCTCGACTCCCTGCTGCTGCTGGGCCGCGACGGCGAGAGCGTGGCGCAGGTCGCGGCGACGCCGACCCCCGTGGACACCTGGCTCGTCGAGATCAGCGTCGGCACCGTCGACGCGCTGGCCGCACTGGAGCCGCAGCCGCTCACCCTGGTCGCGACCTCCGGTGACCGGCAGCTGGCCGTGCGGCGCGACCGCAACAACCTGGCCGCGCCCGGCAAGGACACGCTGCTGCCGGAGCTCTCCGACGGCGGCGACCGGGTGCTGCGCCTGCGCTGGGTCGGCCCGCAGGCCGAGCTCGGCGCGCGACTCACGACCGGGGCCACCGGATGAGGATCACCTGGTTGCTCGAGGACTCCGCCGTGCCCGGGGGGCTCGAGGCCTCGGCGCTCGCCGTGGCCGGTGTGCTTGCGCAACGCCACGACGTACGGGTGCTGTCGTTGCTGTCCCCGGGCCCGAGTGGCACCGCGGTCCCAGCGCCGCCCCGCCTGGATGTGGTCCCCCTGCTGGCTCGCACCGCCGACGACCCCACCCCCACCGGGTCGGCCCTGAGCCCCGGGGCGGCCGGCCACGGGCCCGACTCCGATGCCGCGCTCGAGCGGGCCCTGCGCGCCGAGAGCACCGACGTGGTGGTCACGACCTCGGCACCGCTCCAGGCGGCCGCCGCCCGCCTGCTGCCGCCCAGCACCGCCCTGGTCCACCACGAGGGCGGTACGTCGTCGAGCCGCGGCCCGTCCGTCGGGCCCCTCCTCGATCACCTCGACCAGGCCGACGCGATCGTGGTGCTGACGCCCAGCATGGCCGCATGGCTGCGTGAGCGCAGTGCTCCGGCCCCCCTCGGGGCCGAGGTCGTCGACATCGCGCTGGCCCTCCCCGCCGGTCACGCGCCGCGCTCCCTCGGCGACGGGCGACTCGTGATGACCTCGACCCGGCTGACCCCGGACGGGCAGGTCCAGAAGCTGGTGCACGCCTTCGCGGAGGCGGCCGACCGGCTGCCCGGGTGGCGACTGCGCGTGTACGGCGAGGGCCGCCTGCGGTGGCAGCTCCTGCGCCAGGCCCGCCGCGAGGGGCTCTACGACCAGGTGGAGCTGCCCGGCACCGTGCCGGACATGCGCACCGAGTGGGCCCAGGCGTCGATCGCCGCGTTCACCTCGCGCTGGAGCGGTCCCGAGGCGCCGTGGGCGCTGCAGCAGGCGATGGCCGCCGGGGTGCCCCCGGTCGCGTTCGACGCCCCCGACGGTGCGCGGCACTGGGTGCGGCACGGGGTCGACGGCCTGCTGACCACCCCGGACACCGTGGCCGGACTGGCCTCGGCCCTGGTCGACCTGGGCGAGGACGACACCACCCGGCACCGCCTGGGCGCCGCGGCTGCAGCCACGTCGGCGCAGTGGCGCCCCGACGCCGTGGCCGCGCGCTGGGAGGAGCTGCTGCAGCGGGTCGTCGACCGCCGTGGTGGCCGCAGCCGCCTGGCTGTGCGCGACGAGGCGAGCCCCGCAGCCGACGAGCAGCCGACCCCGCCCGCGTCGCCCGGGTCCGGCGACATCGCATCGGTCACGCCCGACGAGGCGCGCCGGCTCGCACTCGACGCAGCGGCGGCCTGCGCGCGAACGGTCACCGACGCGTGGTTCGTGCTGCCCCGGCACGGTACGCCGACCCCCGTGGTCGTGGTGCCGATGCACGCGCGCGACGCGTTCCTGGCCGCACTCGCCGCCGCGCCGCTGCCCGACTACCTGTCCCTGCTCGACCCGGGCGACCAGGGCTGGCCCGACCGGCTCGGTCCCGTGCCCGAGCTGGCGCAGCGCCTCCGGCAGGGCCGTACCTCGCGCCTGGTCCTGGGCCCGTGGCCGACCGCGGACGGTCGCGCCACCCACCTCGGCGTCGGGTGCAGCGTCGAGGTCCAGTTCTGGACCGAGTCGCCCGACGACGACCTGGTCGCGCCGCGCCTCAACCTCTACGCCTCTCGGTTCTCCCGGACCGAGGTGCGCGAGATCCCGCGCGACACCGAGGTCGACGGGGTGCCGGTGCGCACCTTCCCGGTCATGACGACGCCCACGCCGACCGAGGTCCGTGGGCCCGTCGACGTGGTCTACACCTGGGTCGACGGCGCCGACCCGCAGTGGGACCAGGCCCGGCAGCGACGGCTCGACGAGGCCGACGGCGGGGCGCTGCGGCGCGAGGCCGGCGGTCGCGCCCGCTTCGCCTCCCACGACGAGCTGCGCTACTCGATGCGCTCGCTGCACCTCTTCGCGCCGTGGGTACGCCGCATCCACCTCGTCACCGCGGGACAGGCCCCCGCGTGGCTCGACACCACGCACCCGCGGGTGCAGCTGGTGGACCACCACGACATCCTGCCCACCGAGGCCCTGCCGACGTTCAACTCCCACGCCATCGAGACCGGTCTGCACCGGGTGCCCGACCTCAGCGAGCAGTTCGTCTACTTCAACGACGACGTGCTGCTCGGGCGACCGGTCGGCCCGGAGACCTTCTTCGGCCCCGGCGGCCAGTTCGCGTCGTTCTTCTCCACGGTCCCGATCGGTCCCAGCGACACCGGTGACGTGCCGCCCTTCCTCGCGGCGGCCTGGAACAACCGGGTGCTGCTGCAGGACGCGTTCGGCGTCCACATCACCCACACGATGGCGCACTCGCCGCACCCGCACCGCCGCTCGGTGCTCGCGGAGATCGCCGAGCGCTTCGCCGCCGACATCGACCGCACGGCGCGGTCCCCGTTCCGCTCCGCGAGCGACGTGTCGCTGCTCAGCTCCCTGGCCCAGCACTACGGGGTGCTGACGGGGTCCTCCTTCGTCGGCACCGGATCGCTGGCCTTCGTCAACCTCGGCGGCAGCGACCTCCCGCGGCAGCTGCAGCAGCTGCTCGAGACCCGCGACCACGACTTCATCTGTCTGGCCGACGACCACGACCACGCGATGCGCGCCGGCCAGCTCGAGGAGGTGCTCGGCAGCTGGTGCGAGGCCTACTACCCGGTGCGGGCCCCCTGGGAGCTCGACGAGCAGCCGCCGCCTCAGCCGAGCTGAGTGCGCAGGTCCTGCAGCTCGGCACGGTGGCGGCGGTTGAGCCGACGCTGGACCCGGCGCCGGGCCGTGATCACGCTCGCCTCGGTCTCGTGGAAGGCCAGTCCGGCGGCCAGGCTGTGCAGCCGGGCGTACGCGGCACGGCAGGCGGCGACCTCGGCGAGGCACTCGACGTCATCCGGTTCCTCGACCAGTCCGGTCACCGCGTTCCACAACCGCTCGGCGAGGACTCGGAGCTCGTCGAGGACCTCGACGTCGCTCCACGACACCCGGGACCGGTTCAGCTCCGGGGTCAGGAAGTCGTCGACGTCGTGCGGTGACCCGTCGCGCACGGTGGCGGGCAGCCCCAGGCCGGTCTGGGCGTCCACGCGGGCCAGGCACGAGCGCCAGTCGGCCAGCAGGTCGTCGTACCTGACCCAGGCGCGCCGTACGCCCTGGGTCGCGGCCACGGACTCCAGCGTGTTGTTCACCCAGCCGGCGACGTTGGCCGACGAGCGGCGCAGGCGGACCTCGTCGCTCTCGCCGGACAGGAAGGCGGTGTCGCGGGACCGGGCGACGACGGTCGGGTGGCGCAGCGTCACGAGGAAGACCAGGTCACGACCGGTGGCAGCAGCAGCGTCGCGCCACAACTGAGGCACCCAGAAGATCCGGGGGTCCTTGATGAGCAGCCGGTCCGCGCCATCCTGCTCCCTGAGCCAGACCACCAGCTCGTCGAGCACGGCGGGGTCGGCGGCCGCGGCCGCGGCCGCCTCGGCCGCCTCCGGACGCGCGTCGTTGGTCCGTACCGGCACCGAGCCCAGCAGCCGCTCGTGGAGCTCGACGACCCGTTGGCTCTCGTAGAAGCCGCGCGGGTTGATCTCCGTGGCGTCCAGGAGAGGTAGCGGGACGTGCCAGCCGAGCCGCTGCAGCGACCCCGCCAACGAGCTGGTCCCGCTGCGTCCCGAGCCGGTCACCAGCACCAGCCGGCGAGCGCTGCTCGCCTCGTCACCCTGCCACCCAGCTGTTGTCACGGCCCGCAGCCTACGGGAGGCGGGGCGCGCCCCTGCCTGTTACCAAACCCTGGAGCGATTGTGGATGACGCGTTCCCCCACGTCGGGGGATCCGCTCATAGTGTGGAGCCACGAGGTCGCCGGGGGGCGACCTCACCGGTCGGACCGGAGAGCATGCCGCGATTCTGGGGGGAACGCGGACTCGCTCCGGACCGACCACCGCGTCCGAGGATCCGGGGGGAATCTCGGACGCAGAGACGGGAGCCCGTCCGGCGCAGCCGAGACTCCGCCGGGCGGGCCCTTCCCGTTCGCGGTCCCCGGGCCCGGTCTCAGTCCTCGATGCGGTTGCCGTCGGCGTCCCAGTGCCCAGCCACCTTCTTGCTCGGCTGCACCCGCGGCGGCTCGCCCGGCATCTTCGGGTGGTCCGGCGGGTAGGGCATCTCGCCCCCGGGCAGCTCCTCGTAGAGGTCGAGCAGCGGCTGGATCGAGAACGCCTCGTCGTCGATGCCGGCCCACGGGTCACCGCCGTCGGCGAGCCGCTCGGGCACCGTGACGAGGTTCAGCTCGCGCGGGTCGGCGATCCCGGCCAGGTCGTCCCACGACAGCGGCGTCGAGACCGGCGCGCCGGGCAGCGGCCGCAGCGAGTACGCCGAGGCGATGGTGCGGTCGCGGCAGTTCTGGTTGTAGTCGACGAAGATCCGCTCACCCCGCTCCTCCTTCCACCACGCCGTGGTGACCTGCTCGTCGCGACGCTCCAGCGCGCGCCCGAAGCCGATCGCGGCGTGCCGCACGTCGAGGAACTCCCAGCGAGGCTCGATGCGCACGTAGACGTGCACACCCCGGTTGCCCGAGGTCTTCACGTACGCCGTCAGCCCGAGCTCGGCGAGCAGCTCGCGCGCCACCCCCGCCACCCGCACCGCGTCGGCGAAGCCGGTGCCGGGCTGGGGGTCGAGGTCGATGCGCAGCTCGTCGGGGTGGTCGACGTCGTCGCGGCGCACCGGCCAGGGGTGGAAGGTCAGCGTGCCCATGTGGGCGCACCACACGGGCACCGCGATCTCGGTGGGACAGATCTCGTCGGCGGTGCGCCCGGACGGGAAGGTGACGGTGGCGGTCTCGAGGTAGTCGGGCGCCCCCTTGGGGACCCGCTTCTGGTAGAACGCGTCGGCCTTCGAGTCCTGCGGGCCGGTGGCCAGGCGCATGCCCTCGCGCACGCCCGAGGGCCAGCGCTCCAGCGCCGTGGGCCGGTCGCGCAGCGCGCGCATCAGGCCGTCCTCGACCGAGGCGACGTACTGCGCGACCATCAGCTTGGTCACCCCGGGCGTGCGCTCGGTCGCCTCGTAGATGATCCGGTCGGGGCTCGAGACGCGCACCGCGCGCCCGCCCGCCTCCACCTCGGCCGCGCTCGCCTTCGCCATGGCGCCACCCTAGGCGGCTGCGTCCGCGTGCGTCGTTGGTCGAGGCCGGCGGCCCCGCCGCAGTGGTCGCGACCACCGTCGGTCGAGCAGCGAGGGCCGAAGGCTCGAGCGACGCCGAGACCCCGCAACCACCACCGTTGGTCGAGCAGCGAGGGCCGAAGGCTCGAGCGACGCCGAGACCCCGCAACCCCATGGCGTACGGCGGGCGGGTCACTCACCCGGTCTCGGCGACGCTCCTCGCTGGTGCTCGTCACTGCTCGACCAACGAGCCCGTTGGTCGAGCAGCGAGGGCCGAAGGCTCGAGCGACGTCGAGACCCCGCAACCACCCGGCGTACGGCGGCAGCCACGTCACCGGGTCTCGACACCCGCTCCTCGCTGGCGCTCGTCACTGCTCGACCAACGAGCCCCGTTGGTCGAGCAGCGAGGGCCGAAGGCTCGAGCGACGTCGAGACCCCGCAACCCCATGGCGTACGGCGGGCGGGTCACTCACCCGGTCTCGGCGACGCTCCTCGCTGGCGCTCGTCACTGCTCGACCAACGAGCCCCGTTGGTCGAGCAGCGAGGGCCGAAGGCTCGAGCGACGTCGAGACCCCGCAACCACCCGGCGTACGGCGAGCAGCCACGTCACCGGGTCTCGACACCCGCTTCTCGCTGGCGCTCGTCACTGCTCGACCAACGGGGCGGATATCGCGTGGAGGGGTGGGTGGGGTGGCTCCTAGGGTGGCGGGGTGAGTGAGCCGCACGCCGACCTGACCTTCCGCACCCTCGAGCCCGGCGACGAGGGCACCGACGCCGGACTGCTGCGCGGTTGGCTGGAAGGCCTCTCGCGTGGGTTCCACGACGGCCGCAACGACGACGCCGAGTTCGGCCGCTGGCGCAAGCACGCCGCGAACGACGGGGCGGTGGTGCGCGGCGCCTGGCCGGCCGCCCGGGTCGCCGACGGCACGCTGCCGGTCGGCACCTTCGCCAGCTGGGCGGGCGGGCTCAACGTCGGCGGCGGCCGCACGCTCGGCCTGCACATGATCAGCGACGTCACCGTCGCACCCACCCACCGGCGCCAGGGTCTGCTGCGCCGGCTGATGACCGAGGACCTCGACCACGCGGTGGCGCAGGGGCGCCCGCTGGCCGCGCTGACCGCGACCGAGGGCTCGATCTACGGCCGCTTCGGCTTCGGCCCCGCCGTGCGCGGGCGACGCGTGGAGATCGACACGGGAGCCCGCTTCGGGCTGCGCGACCTCGACGACCCGGGCAGCCTGGAGATGGTGGAGCCGACCGAGGCGTGGCCGCACGTGCGCGAGGTCTTCGGGCGCCACCTGCAGCGCACCCGCGGCGCGGTCAGCCGGCCCTCGTTCTACGAGATGTTCCTGACCGGCGAGTACGACTGGGACAAGGGCGCGCCCGACAAGATGCTGCGTGCGGTGCTGCACCTCGACGCCGCCGGCGCCGTCGACGGCTACGCCCTCTTCAAGCACAACGGCGAGCACCGCAAGGACGCGGCGGTCGACCTGGTCGACCTCGCCGCCGACACCACGCCGTCGTACCTGCGGCTGTGGCGCTTCCTCGCCGACATCGACCTCGTCGAGAAGGTCCGCTGGGGCCGCAGTCCTTTGCTCGGCACGCTCGACCTCGCGCTGGTCGACCCGCGCGTCGTGACCACCACCGCGCTGCACGACACCCTGTGGGTGCGGGTGCTCGACCTGCCGGTCGCGCTCGAGGCCCGTCCGTGGCAGGCCGACGGCGACGTGGTGCTCGAGGTGGACGACCCCCTGGGCCACGTCGCCGGGCGCTGGCGGGTCACCACCAGCGGCGGCGCCGCGACGGTGCGGCGTACCGACGGGGCCGCCGACGTACGGCTCTCGTCCGAGACCCTGGGGCAGCTCTACCTCGGTGACGTGGACGCCGCTGACCTGGCGCTCGCCGGACGGGTCACCGGCGCTGGGGCCGGCGCCTTCGCGGCGATGGCCGACGGCGGTCCGACACCCTGGTGCACCACGGGATTCTGATGCCTTCCGCCCCGCGACCCGCCCGCACCCTCGAGGAGTGGGCGTTGCGCGGCGGGCACTGGCAGGTCGTCGCCTCCTCCCCCGCGCACACCACGGTGGTGCTGCTCACCTGCGACGGCGGTGAGGAGATGGAGCGGGTCGAGGCCGACGGGCCCGAGCTGCACGACTGGCTCGCCGGGCGTACGTCGTCGGTTGACTGAGCCCGAGCCCGCGGCTGAGCCCCGGTCAGCTGTGCCGCCGGGCGCCTCGCAGGAGCAGTCGAGCCGCGACGGACGCGATCGCTGCCGCCCCCACCGCCACGACCATCCCCCAGGTGTCGGCGCTGTCGCCCCACGGCGAGGGCAGGACCACGCTGCGGCAGCTGGTCGGGCCGTCCTCTCAGGACACGCAGAGCGTCGGCCACAGGACGACCAGGACCACCGCACCCACCAACCAAGGACCTGCTGCGCGCACATCTGCCTCCTTCACTGAGTCGTCTCCCTCGGACGTCACGGGACCGGCCACGGTTCCGGCTCCGCCACCCGCAGGTCTTCACAGCACTCCGTGGCCCTTGCGTCGCTCGAAGACCAGCTGGGTCTCGGTCGAGCGCACCACCGGGTGCACGGTCACGTGCTCGAGCACCAGGTCGCGCAGCGCCTCGGGGTCGGCGACGGCGACGAGCAGGTGGAAGTCGTCCTCCCCGGCCACGTGCAGCGCCTGGAGGACGCCCGGCGCCTCGACCAGGGCGTCGTACAGGCGGGTCACGTGCTGGGCGTCGTGGCTGCCCAGGCGCACCTTGATGACGGCCTGCAGCGGGAAGCCCAGCGCGGCGACCTGCACCTGCACGCTGGTGCCGGTGATGACGCCGCGGTCGCGCAGCGAGCGCACCCGGTAGGCGCACGTGGACTCCGCGACCCCCAGTCGCGAGGCGAGCGCCTTGTTGGTGAGCCGACCGTCGGCGCCGAGGGCGCGCAGGATGTCGAGGTCGAGCGTGTCGAGACCCGGGGCCGACCCGACGGGTTGTGATCCGGGCAACACGCACTCCTCGACAGCGGTCCGATCCTGCTTCTTCTGCAACCGATCCTCAGTCAGCCTACGTCCTCAGCAAGACGAACGGATATCGCTCACGATGTCAGCGACGATCTCCGCATGCGCCCCACCTCGCGAACCGCCGGCCTGCGTCCCGACTCCCTGGCCGTGCACAGCGGCCGTGACGACCTGACCGCCCTCGGCGTGCACGCCCTGCCGCTCGACCTCTCCTCGACCAACCCGCTGCCCGACCTCGACAGCGGCGGCGAGTCCTACGAGTCCATGGCCACCGGTGGTCACCCCACCGACGGCGGCCACGTCTACCAGCGCCTGTGGAACCCCACGGTGGCCCGCTTCGAGACTGCGCTCGCCACGCTCGAGCACGCCGAGTCGGCGGTCGCCTTCGCCTCCGGCATGGCCGCGATGTCGGCCGCGGTGCTCTCGCGCACGATGCTGACCGGCAAGCGCCACGTCGTCGCGGTCCGCCCGATGTACGGCGGCACCGACCACCTGCTCTCCACCGGGCTGCTCGGCACCGAGGTCAGCTGGTGCACCGAGGCCGAGATCGCCGCCACGGTGCGCCCCGACACCGCGCTGGTCGTCGTGGAGACCCCGGCCAACCCGACGCTGGAGCTGCTCGACGTCCGCGCGGCCGTGGCGGCCGCCGGCGACGTGCCGGTGCTCGTCGACAACACCTTCGCCACCCCCGTGCTGCAGAACCCGCTCGACCACGGCGCCGCGATGGCGCTGCACAGCGCCACCAAGTACCTCGGCGGGCACGGCGACGTCGTCGGCGGCGTCATCGCCTGCAGCGAGGAGACCGCCACCGGGCTGCGCCAGGTGCGCGCGGTCACCGGCGGCATCCTGCACCCGCTCGGGGCCTACCTGCTGCACCGCGGCCTGGCCACCCTGCCGCTGCGGGTGCGCGCCCAGCAGGACGGCGCCCACCGCCTGGTCGAGTTCCTCCAGGGCCGCGACGAGGTCGCTGCCGTGCACCACCCCGGCCTCGACGACCCCCGGGGCCTGGTCGGCACCCAGATGCGCGGCTCCGGCGCGATGGTCGCCATCACCCTGCACGGCGGGTACGACGCCGCCGCGCGGCTGACCTCGGCGGTGCGGCTGTTCACCCACGCGGTGTCGCTGGGCGGCGTCGACTCGCTGGTCCAGCACCCCGCGGCGCTGACCCACCGCCCGGTCGCGCCGCACGCGCGGCCCGGGGCGGGCGTCGTACGGTTCTCGGTCGGGCTGGAGGACCCGCGCGACCTGGTCGACGACCTCGCCGCTGCGCTGGAGGCCAGCCGGGTGGCCCCCTCGGCGGCCCCGGCGGTGGCACAGTGTCGCCCGAGCAACCAGGCGCCCCAGCCCGTCGGCGCCTGACCGACCCCCTCCGGAGGAGACCCGTGACCACGCCCGACCCTGCCCTTCTCCGCGAGGTCTCGCGCCGCGTGCTGTGGCTGGCGACCTCGATCGTCGACGCCGCCAACGCGGGGCGGCCCAACGACAGCGGGGTGAAGGTCGGGGGTCACCAGGCCTCCTCGGCCTCGATGGTCGACATCATGGTGGCGCTGTGGTTCGCCGAGCTCGAGCGCGATGACCGGGTCTCGGTCAAGCCGCACGCCTCGCCGGTGCTGCACGCGCTCAACTACCTGCTCGGCGACCTCGACGAGGCCTACCTGCCGACGCTGCGCGCGAAGGGCGGGCTGCAGTCCTACCCCTCGCGGCTCAAGGACCCCGACACCGTCGACTTCTCCACCGGCTCGGTCGGCATCGGCGCGACGGCGGCGCTGTGGGCGGCGATGTCGCACCGCTACGTCGCCTCCCGCTTCGAGGGCGCTCCTCCGGCCGGCCGGTTCGTGAGCCTGCTCGGGGACGCCGAGCTCGACGAGGGCGCGATCTGGGAGGCCGTGGCCGACCCCGCGGTGGCGCGGCTCGGCGAGGTGCTGTGGGTCGTCGACGTCAACCGGCAGTCGCTCGACCGGGTCGTGCCCGAGCTGCAGATCGCCCGGCTGGCGGGGATGTTCGAGGCGGCCGGCTGGCAGGTCGTGACGGTCAAGTGGGGCCGGCGCATCAGCGAGCTCTTCGAGCGCCCGGGCGGCGCCGAGCTGCGCACCCGCCTGGAGGAGATGCCCAACGAGGAGTACCAGCGGATGCTGCGCGCCGGCAGCGACGAGCTCGCGACCCGGCTGCTCGCCGAGTCGGGGGCGTGGTCGCCCTCGACCGAGCTGCGCGGGCTCGTGGACTCCCTCGACGCGGACGACCTGGCCGGACTGGTGCGCGACCTGGGCGGCCACGACCTCGGGCTGCTGGTCGACACCTTCGCCGACGTCGCCGACGACCGGCCCACGGTCGTGTTCGCCTACACGATCAAGGGGCGCGGGCTGCCCACCGAGGGCCACCCCAACAACCACTCCGCGCTGCTGACCGGCGAGCAGATGGACGCCCTGGCCGAGCAGACCGACGGCGACCGGTCGGCGCCGTGGTCACGCTTCCCCGCGGGCAGCGCCGCCGCCGACCTGTGCGAGCAGCGCGCCGCGACCCTGCGTCGTACGCCGCAGCCGCCGACGACCCCGCTCCCGGTGCCGGTGGCGCTGGGCCACGCCCACAAGCGCCCGGTCTCGACCCAGGCCGCCCTGGGCCGACTGCTGGCCGACCTGCACCGCGACGCGCCCGCCGTGGCTGCGCGGGTGGTCACCTGCAGCCCCGACGTGGCCTCCTCGACCAACCTCGGCGGCTGGATCAACAAGGCCGGGGTGTGGTCGGTGGAGGACCGTCGCGACTGGTTCGCCGACGACACCGAGCGGCTGCTGCGCTGGTCGGAGCGCCAGAGCGGGCAGCACATCGAGCTCGGCATCGCCGAGGTCAACCTGGTCTCGCTGCTCGGCGAGCTGGGCGCGACCTGGTCGCGGTGGGGCGAGCGGCTGATCCCGATCGCGACCATCTACGACCCCTTCGTCTCCCGCGCGCTGGAGCCGTGGTCCTACGGCATCTACTCCGGCGGCCAGTCGATCCTGGTCGGCACCCCGTCGGGCGTCACGCTGGCGCCCGAGGGCGGGGCGCACCAGTCGATCACCACGCCGTCGATCGGGCTGGAGCAGCCCGGCTGCACCGCCTGGGAGCCGGCGTTCGCGCAGGACCTGGAGTGGTGCTTCCTGGCCGCGATGGAGTCGGTCGGGGTGCCGGGCGGCACGTCGTCGTACTTCCGGCTCTCCACGCGCCCCCTCGACCCCACCCTCGCCGCGCTGCCCGACGACCCCGCGCTGGTCGAGCGGCGCCGCCGGCAGGCGGTCGCCGGCGGCTACCGGCTGCCCGCGGAGCACGCGCTCGCCGACGAGCAGGTCACGCTGGTCGGGGTGGGCGCGATCATGCCCGAGGTGCTCGCGGCGGCCGAGGGCCTGCGCGCCCACGGCGTGCGGGCCGGGGTGGTCTGCCTGACCAGCCCCGACCTGGTCTTCCGCTCCTTCCAGCAACGCGGCCGCCGCGACGGTGGCACGGGCGGCGACATCCTGGCCGAGCTGCTCCCTGCCGGCGCGCCGGCGCCGCTGGTCACCGTGCTCGACGGGCACCCCCACACGCTGTCGTTCCTCGCCGGTGCCCGCGGCGACCGGATCCGCTGCCTGGGCGTCGAGGAGTTCGGTCAGTCCTCCGGGCTCGACGACGCCTACCGCCTGCACGGCCTCGACGTCGCGGCCGTCGTCGACGCGGCGCTGGGCCTGGTGCAGTGACGCCGCTCGGCCCGATGGCGCTGACCCCGCTCACCCGCGACCAGGCCGTCGAGGTCTGCGCCTGGCGCTACCCGGCGCCGTACGACGTCTACGACATGACCCGCGCCGACCCCGACGAGATGGCCGACCCGGCCTCCGGCTTCCACGCGCTCACCGGGGACGGCCGGCTGGTGGGCTTCCGCTCGTTCGGTCCGGACGGGCAGGTGCCTGGGTGGGCCTACGACGACGCCGCGCTCGACACCGGCGGCGGGCTGCACCCAGGTCTGGTCGGCCAGGGCCTCGGCCGCGAGGCCATCCGGGCCGGGCTGGCGTACGGCCGCGCGCGGTTCGCCCCGACGGCGTACCGGATGACGGTCGCCAGCTTCAACACGCGGGCGCTGCGGGTGGTGGAGTCGCTCGGCTTCGAGCGGGTCGCGCGGTTCCGGGCGCCGACGGGCGTGGCGTACGAGGTCCTCGTGCGCCTCGAGCGCTGAGCCGGGTCGTGGTTCGGCTCGTGGTCCGGCTCGTGTGCCCCAGCACGCGCCATGGCGCGTCCAGGGACCACGACCCGAACCACGACCCAGGCGAGCCTCAGAGCAGCGAGTTCGGCTCGAACGTCGGGCGCCGGTCCTCGGCGCCGGTCACCGGCCGCACGAACTCGAAGCCCGCGGTCAGCACCACCCGCCACCCCGGCTCGTCGGCGGCCAGCCCGCGCGCGCACTCCTCGTGCAGCGGAGGGGCGTGGAAGGCGTTGCGCGCCACCTCGTCGGCGTCCCCCACGAAAGCGATCGGGCGACCCAGCGACTCGGCGCAGGCACCGCAGATCCTGCTCAGCGCGCACTGGGTGACCCGCGCCCCCATGAGCGCGGGTCGGCCCAGCTCGTCGGGCTCCCAGGCGAAGGGCGCCGTACGCGCGTCGACGTCGCGGCCCAGGCCGCGGATCACGAGGCCCGCCCGATGCCCGAGCGCGACCACCCGCCGAGCTCGGAGCGGCGCGGAGGCAGCTCGGCGTCGGACTTGCGGCCCTTGTCGACCGGCGGCGCCTCGACGGCGTCGGGGCGGTTCGGCGGCTCCGGCGGGGAGTCGGTGGAGGTGAAGCGGTTGGGCAGCGAGAGCTTCATGATGGTGCGCAGCGTCTGGCCGTACTGCCGGTGCAGGGGCCCGGTCGTGTACGGCAGGTCGTACTTGTCGCACAGCGCGCGCACCCGCTCGGAGATCTCGGCGTAGCGGTTGCTGGGCAGGTCCGGGAAGAGGTGGTGCTCGATCTGGAAGCCGAGGTTGCCCGAGAGGATGTGCAGCAGCGGGCCGCCCTCGAAGTTGGCGGCGCCGAGGATCTGGCGCAGGTACCACTCCGAGCGGGTCTCGTCCTCGAGCTCCTCCTCGGTGAAGTGCATCGCCCCGTCGGGGAAGTGCCCGCAGAAGATGATCATGTACGACCACAGGTTGCGCGCCAGGTTGGCGGTCGCGTTGGCCTTCATCGTGGTGCGCCAGTGCGGCCCCGCGAGCGCCGGGTACACGACGTAGTCCTTGAGCGCCTGGTTGCGGCCCTTGCGCCAGATCTGCTTGAGCTGGCGCTTCATCTCCTTCGGGTCCTTCTCGCCCTTGCGGATCTTCTCCAGGTCGAGGTCGTGCAGCGCCACGCCCCACTGGAACAACGAGGCCAGCAGCGCGTTGTAGACCGGCTGGCCCAGGTTGGCGGGGTTCCAGCGCTGCTCGCGCGCCATCCGCAGCACGCCGTAGCCGATGTCGTTGTCGTAGCCGAGCACGTTGGTGAACTGGTGGTGGATGTAGTTGTGCGAGTGCTTCCACTGCTCGGCGGGCTGGGCGGTGTCCCACTCCCAGTTGGAGGAGTGGATCTCGGGGTCGTTCATCCAGTCCCACTGCCCGTGCATGACGTTGTGGCCGATCTCCATGTTCTCGAGGATCTTGGCCAGGCCGAGCATGGTGGCGCCGGCGACCGCGCCCGGCACCCGCGCCTTCTTGGAGTGGCAGGTCGTCATCAGGGTGACCCGGGCCGCAGCCGCGAGGCCGCGCTGCACCTTGATCATCCGGTTGATGTACGCCGCGTCGGCGGCGCCGCGCGAGGCCTCGACGTCGGCGCGGATCCGGTCGAGCTCGCGGCCGATCTGCTCGACCTCGTCGTCGGTGAGGTGGGTGTACTCCTGGACGTCGGCGATCGCCATGTCGTCTCCTCCGTGGTCGTGCGGGGGCTGGTGGTCGGTGGGTGGGGCCAGGTCAGATGTCGATGACGCAGTCACCGACGGCGGCGGTGACGCAGGTCTGCACCTGCTCGTTGGGCTGGGCGTACTCCTCACCGTTGCGCAGGTCGCGCACGGTGCCGGAGACGAGCGTCAGGGTGCAGGTGTGGCAGATGCCCATCCGGCAGCCGTAGGGCATCCCGACCCCGGCCTGCTCGCCGGCCTCGAGGACGGTCGTGGCCCCGTCGACCTCGACCTCCTTGCCGGAGGTCTGGAAGCGGATCTGGCCGCCCTCGCCCCCGTCGCCGCCGAGCTGCAGGGTGAAGCGCTCGAGATGCAGCTGCTCCTCGAGCCCCTGGGCCTCGAAGTGCTCGCTGATCGCGTCGAGCATCGGCCCGGGGCCGCACGCCCAGGTCTCGCGCTCGCGCCAGTCGGGACAGACGCTGTCGAGCCCGCGCTCGGGGTGCCCCACCTCGAGCATGCCGTCGGTGTCGGTGTGCATCCGGTGCACCGTCAGCCGCTCGTGGGCCTCCTCGAGCCGGGACAGCTCGTCACGGAAGATCATCCGCTCGGGCGTCGGGGAGGAGTAGTGCAGGACGACGTCGGGCATCGTGTGGCGGCGGTCCAGGGTGCGCAGCATCGCCATCACCGGGGTGATGCCCGAGCCGCCGACCAGGAAGAGCAGACGCTGCGGGGGCGGGTCGGGCAGCACGAAGTCGCCCTCGGGCTTGGCCAACCGCACGATGGTGCCCGGCTCCAGCCCGTTGACCAGGTGGGAGGACAGCAGCCCCTCGGGCATCGCCCGCACCGTGATCGCGATGTGGCGACCCGAGCGGCGCGGGGGCGAGCTGACCGAGTAGGAGCGCCACTGGAACCGGCCCTCGACCTGCACCCCGATGCCGACGTACTGGCCGGGGCGGTGGTCGAAGCGCCAGCCCCAGCCGGGTCGGATCACCAGGGTGGCGGCGTCCTCGGTCTCCTGCACGACCTTCTCGACCCGCCCGCGCAGCTCGCGCTGGCTCCACAGCGGGTTGATGAGCGAGAGGTAGTCGTCGGGGTGCAGCGGCGTGGTCAGCTTCGCGCCTGCACGTCGTACGCGCTCCCACGGGATCGTCGCGCTCAACCGGGTGCCTCCTCGGGCTGGGTCCTTTGCCGACCATAGTGAACATCCGTGCACCGACCCTCGTCAACGCCCCGGAGGGATGAGGTGGCCCACGTAGGCTGGAGACATGGGTTACGACGTGGAGAAGACCGACGCCGAGTGGCGCGAGCAGCTCTCACCCGAGGAGTACGCCGTGCTGCGCCAGGCAGGCACCGAGCGCGCCGGCGTGGGGCGGCTGACCGACACCGAGACCACCGGCGTCTACCGCTGCAAGGCGTGCCGGACCAAGCTCTTCGAGTCCGACACCAAGTTCCACTCCGGCTGCGGCTGGCCGTCGTTCTACCAGCCGATCAGCGACACCATCGAGTACATCGAGGACACCTCGCACGGCATGAAGCGCGTCGAGGTGCGCTGCGCCGGGTGCGGCTCGCACCTGGGCCACGTCTTCCCCGACGGCTACGGCACGCCGACCGGTGACCGCTACTGCATCAACTCGATCAGCATGACCCTCGAGCCGGCCGACGGCTCGGGGCCCGTCGCGGGCTGATCAGCCCGCGCCGACGAGCTGCGGGACGACCCGCGCCGCGTTGGCGCCGTACTGCTCGTCGAGGCGCTGCTGCAGCGCGCCGTCGTCGTAGGCGACCTCGACCACGACCTGGTTGTCCTCGACGTAGGTGCCGGTCACGCCCGGCAGCGCGCTCGCCTCGCGGGCGATCTCGGTGATCGAGGCCTCGTCGCGCTGGCGCAGCGGCGGGGGCGTGTCCTGCTCGTCCTCGCGCACCGGGCTGTAGAGCGCCGCCGGGGTCGCGTCGGAGACGGTGAAAGTGGTGCCGTCCCAGTCGCCGGTGAGCGCGAAGTAGCCCCAGCGCACGTCGCCTGCCTTCTCGAAGGCCTGCTGGTCGCGCCACCTCCAACCCTCGATCGCCGGACCGCTGCACTGCGGCGGGTAGGACTCGGCGACCGGCCCCAGGCACATCTCGGGCCCCTCACCGGTGTCCATCACCACCACCAGGTCGCGGGTGCGCACCGGGCCCGGGGCCGCCTGCGGCTCCAGGGGCGCAGGCGAGCTCGCCGCACCGTCGTCGACGGCCACCTCGTCCTCTCCCCCGCCGCACGCGGAGACCAGCAGCAGCGGGGCGACGAGCAGGGCGAGACCGGTCGTACGCCGGCGGGCTGGGGTGCGCATGGGGGTGGGACGGTTCCTCTCGGGCGGGGGTTCCATCATCGTCGACCCGGCCCAGATCTCCCGCCCACCCGGCCCAGACTTCGCGTTGAGCCGGCCCGAACTTTCGGGGCGGAGCTCCGGGCCGGGTCAGCGCGAGATTCAGGCCGGGTCAGCGCGAGATTCAGGCCGGGTCAGGGCAGGCGGTGCAGGAGGTCGGGGACGGGGGTCAGTGCGCCGGTGTAGAACGGCACCTCCTCGCGCACGTGGCGGCGGGCGGTGGAGCCGCGCAGGTGCCGCATCAGGTCGACGATGCGGTAGAGCTCGTCGGCCTCGAAGGCCAGCATCCACTCGTAGTCGCCGAGCGCGAAGCTGGCCACGGTGTTGGCGCGCACGTCCTTGTAGTCGCGCGCCATCTTGCCGTGCTCGGCGAGCATCGCGCGGCGCTCGCCGTCCTCGAGCAGGTACCACTCGTAGGACCGCACGAAGGGGTAGACGCAGATGTGCTGCTTGGGCTCCTCGTCGGCGAGGAACGCCGGCACGTGGCTCTTGTTGAACTCGGCCGGGCGGTGCAGCGCCATCTGCGACCACACCGGCTCGAGCCGGGCACCGAAGGCGGTGCGCCGGAAGCGGTGGTAGGCGTCCTGCAGCTGCACCGAGTCGACCGCGTGGGTCCAGATCATCACGTCGGCGTCGGCGCGCAGGCCGCTGACGTCGTACACGCCCCGCACCACCACGTCGTCGCCGGCGAGCGCCTCGAGGAGCTCCTCGACCTCGGCGGCCTCGGCGGCGCGGTCGGCGCCCTCGCCGAGCACGTCGCGCAGGCGGAAGACCGACCACATCGTGTAGCGGATCGAGTCGTTGATCTCCCGGACCCGGGAGGCGTTGCTCTGGGTGTCGCTCATGGCCACATTGTGCCAACCACCCCGAGCCGCCCGTCAGCCGCTCACCCGTTCGACCGCCAGGCGCGCCGAGCCGATCACGGCCGGGATGCCCACGCCGTCGTACGCCGCTCCGCACACCGCGAGCCCCGGCACCCCCGCCACCGCCTCGCGGACCCGCGCCACCAGGGCGAGGTGGCCCACGGCGTACTGCGGCAGCCCGCCGCCCCAGCGCTGCACGTGGGTGTCGACGGGCCGGGCCCGCAGCCCGACCGCGTCGCGCAGGTCGGCCAGCGAGAGCTCGACGAGCCGGTCGTCCGGGGCCTGCAGCGAGGCCTCGTCGCCGTGCCGGCCGATGGAGGTGCGCAGGTGCACGACACCCTGCTCGGCGCCCGCCTCGCGCACCCACGCCCACTTGGTGCACGAGAAGGTCGAAGCCTTGATCGCGCGCCCCTCCACCGGCGGCACCAGGAACCCCGACGAGCCGGTGGTGACCAGGTCGGGCACGTCGTCGACGGCGAAGGCGAGCGAGACCACCCCGACCGAGGCGGCCTCGACCCCGGCCAGCGCGGCGGCCGCGTCCGGGGCCACCTCGCCCAGCAGACGCGCGGTCGCCGCGGCCGGGGTGGCCAGCACGACGGCATCGGCGGTGACGGTCTCGGGCGTGGTCGTCGGCCCCACGGTCAGCCGGAAGCCGGCGCCCTCGCGCGCCAGCGCCCGCACGGTCGCGCCGGTGCGCACCTCGCCACCGGCCGCGCGCACCGCCTCGACCAGCACCTCGGGCAGCCGCCCCATCCCCCCGGCGATGCCTGCGAAGACCGGGGCGGCGTACGTCGCGCCGGTGGCCGCCATCGCCGCGCCCTGCTCGACGAGCGAGCCCCGCTCGGCCATCGCCACCAGCTGCGGCACGGCGGCGCGCGCGGAGATCCGCCGGGCGCGACCGGCGTACACGCCGCCCAGCAACGGCTCGACGAGCAGATCGGTGACCGCAGGGCCCAGCCGGGCGTCGACGAGGTCGCCGACGCTGAGGTCGTCGCCGACGTCGGTGGGCGGCAGCGACGGCTCGGCGCGCACCCGGGCCAGGGCCTCGGCGTCGAGGACTCCCGACGACTCGAGCTGGTCGAGGTCGAGCGGGACGCCCATCAGCGAGCGCGGCAGCGGCCGCAGCGAGCCGCCGGTCCAGATGCGCGACGACACCACGGCGGGGTGCTCGACCTCGAGGCCGACGGCCCGGGCCAGGTCGACGCCCTCGGGGCGCCGGTTGAGCATCGCCTCGGCGCCCACGTCGACTCCCACGCCGGCCACGTGGCGCACCCGCAGCTTGCCGCCGGTCTCGGGCGAGCCCTCGAGCAGCAGCACGTCGCGCCCGGCCAGGGCCAGCTCGTGGGCGGCCGTCAACCCGGCGATCCCGCCCCCGACGACCACGACCTCCCTGTGCACGCCCCCATGCTGGCACGCGCACCCGGCCGGGAACCGGGCGGCCACGAGCGGCGTCCCACCCCCATGGACGCCAGAACGCCCCGCCTGCTGCTCGCCGGCACCTGCCTCGCCCTGCTCACCACGCTGAGCGCCTGCTCCGGCGCCGGCGGCGGGTCCGACTCGTCCTCGGGCGAGGCGGCGCCGATGTCGGACGCCGACGCCGGCGCCGTCGAGGACCGCGCCGGACGCAACGCCTTCTCGTCGGCGGACGGCTCGCCCGGCGGGCCCGTCGCCGGGTCGGGGGCCGTCGACGCGAGCCAGGCCCAGCAGCCGGCGCTCATCTCCACCGGCACCGTCTCGCTGCGCAGCGACGACGTCGCCGACACCCGCTTCGACGTGCAGAAGGTCGCCGACCGCTACCGCGGGCAGGTCACCGACAGCGAGACCCGCACCGACGAGGACGGCGAGGTGCGCGACGCCCGCCTGGTGCTGCGGGTCCCGAGCGCGGACTTCACCGAGGCGATGGACGAGCTGGAGAAGGTGGCCGATCTCGAGGCCTCGACCTCGACCAGCGAGGACGTCACGACGCAGGTCGTCGACACCCGGGTGCGGATCCGTGTGCAGCGCGCCAGCATCGCCCGCATCGAGGAGCTGCTGCAGCGCGCCGGCTCGATCCGCGACGTCGTGGCCGTCGAGCAGCAGCTGACCCAGCGCCAGGAGCGGCTCAACTCGCTGCTGCGCCAGCAGGCCTACCTGGCCGACCAGACCTCGATGTCGACGATCACCGTGCACGTCGAGCGCACCGACGCCGCGCGCACCGAGCCGGCCCCCGACGACGCCGGCTTCCTGCCCGGCCTGCGCGCCGGGTGGGACGGGCTGACCACGGTGCTGGTCGGCCTGGCCACGGTCAGCGGCGCCCTGGTGCCGTTCGCCGCGCTGGCGCTGCTGCTCGGGGTGCCGGCCTGGCTGCTGCTGCGTCCCGTCGTACGACGCCGCCGTGCGGCCGCCTGAGCGCCGAGGTCAGCGCTCGTCGAGCGGGTAGCCCTGCACGAACTCGGTCAGCCGCGCCAGCTGGTCGGGGTCGGTGGCGGGGATGACGCCGTGACCCAGGTTGAAGATGTGCCCGCGCGCGGCGCGGCCGGCCTCGATGACCTGGGCGGCCCGGGCGGTCATCACGTCGGTGGGCGCGAAGACCAGGGTGGGGTCGAGGTTGCCCTGCACCGCCCGGTCGCCGACCAGCGGGATCGCGCGCTCCAGCGGGGTGCGCCAGTCGACGCCGACCACGTCGGCGCCGGCCTCGCCCATCAGGTCGAGCAGGTTGGCGGTGCCGACCCCGAAGTGGATGCGCGGCACGCCCAGGGCACCCGCGCGCTCGAGCACAGCGGTGGAGTGCGGCGCGACGTGCTCGGCGTAGTCGGCGGGAGTGAGCGCGCCGGCCCACGAGTCGAAGAGCTGCACGGCCGAGGCGCCGGCCGCGACCTGCACCTCGAGGTAGGAGGCGGCCATCTGGGCGATCTTGCGCATCAGCGCGTCCCAGACCTCGGGGGCACCGAACATCATCGCCTTGGTCTTGGCGTGCTCCTTCGAGGGCCCGCCCTCGACGAGGTAGGAGGCGACGGTGAAGGGCGCGCCGGCGAAGCCGATCAGCGGGGTCGACCCGAGCTCGCCGACCAGGCCGCGCACCGCCTCGGTGATGAACCCGACGTGCTCGGGGGTCAGGTCGGGGATCCGCTCGACGTCGGCGAGGGTGCGCACCGGCTCGGCGACCACGGGCCCGACCCCGGGCACGATGTCGAGGTCGACGCCGACCGCCTTGAGGGGCAGCACGATGTCGGAGAAGAAGATCGCGGCATCGACGCCGTAGCGGCGCACCGGCTGCATCGTGATCTCGACGACCAGCTCGGGATCCATGCAGGCGTCGAGCATCGCGACGCCCTCGCGCACGCGCAGGTACTCGGGCAGCGAGCGGCCGGCCTGGCGCATGAACCACACGGGCGTGTGCGGCACGTCCAGGCCGCGGGCGGCACGCAGGAACGCACTGTCGTGGGCGGGGCTGGTCGTGCCGGACGGGTCGGCTGCGGCGGTGCTCACCAGGCAAGGGTCGCAGGTGCCACGGCGTGTTCGCACATCGGTTCGACGCCCCCGCGCCTAGGCTGGGGGACATGGTCGTCCGCCAGGAGACGCACCCCGGCGCCGGGGTGCCCGCTGCCCCCGCCGAGTTCACCGCGGCCGTCGCCGGGCTGCGCACGGCCCGTCTGCGACCCGAGGTCCTCTGCGAGGAGATGCCGGCGCCGCAGCGCATCGCGCCCTGGTCCTCCGCGCTGAGCGCCGACGTCACCGTCGACGACACCGACGTGGCGACCGGGCGGATCATCCTGCTCCACGACCCCGAGGGCAACGACGCCTGGGGCGGCACCTTCCGCTGCGTGGCCTACGCCCGCGCCGATATCGAGGTCGACCTGGTCAGCGACCCGCTGCTGGCCGGTGTGGGGTGGAGCTGGCTCACCGATGCGCTCGACGCGCACGGCGCGGCGTACTCGCACCAGTCCGGCACCGTCACCCGGGTGGCCACCGAGGCCTTCGGCTCGATGGCCGACGAGGGCGGCACCGCCCAGATCGAGGTCCGCGCCTCGTGGACCCCGGCCGTCGGCGAGGACGGGGTGCCCGACACCGCGCCGCACGTCGAGGCCTGGGGCGAGCTGCTGTGCACCGCCGCCGGCCTCGAGCCGGTCCCCGACGGGGTCGCGGTGCTCCCGAGCCGGCGCGGTCAGCGCGGCGCGCGCTGATGGCGACCCGCTCCGAGGAGGTCGGGCCCACCGGCTCGACCGAGCCCGTCGAGCCCGTCGAGCCCGTCGAGGAGGTCGAGCCGGCCCCGTTGCTGACGCTGCGCGACGGCCTCGGCGAGGTCGTCGACACCGAGGCCGGGCTGGCGGCGCTGTGCGAGGCGATCGCCGGCGGCGAGGGGCCGGTCGCGATCGATGCCGAGCGGGCCTCGGGCTACCGCTACTCCAACCGGGCCTACCTGATCCAGCTGCGCCGCGAGGGCTCGGGCACCCACCTGCTCGACCCGATCGCCTTCGACGGTCTCGCGCCGCTGCAGGAGGCCATCGGGGAGGCCGAGTGGATCCTGCACGCCGCCACCCAGGACCTGCCGTGCCTGCGCGCGGAGGGCCTGTGGCCCACCGCGCTCTTCGACACCGAGCTGGCGGGCCGGCTGCTGGGCTACCCCCGTGTCGGCCTGGCCACCCTCGTCGAGACCCTCATCGGGCGCCGGATGAAGAAGGAGCACTCGGCGGTCGACTGGTCGACCCGCCCGCTGCCGCGGCCCTGGCTCGAGTACGCCGCCCTCGACGTCGAGGTCCTCGTCGAGCTGCGCGACCTGATCGCGGCCGAGCTGGTCGCCACCGGCAAGGACGAGTGGGCCCGCCAGGAGTTCGACGCCCTGCGCAGCTTCGAGCAGCCGGTGCGCGTCGATGCCTGGCGTCGTACGTCGGGCCTGCACAAGGTCCGCGGTCGCCGGGCCCTCGGCGCGGTCAAGGCGATGTGGGAGCTGCGCGACCAGATCGCCGAGCAGCGCGACGTGACCCCGGGCCGGATCGTGCCCGACTCGGCGCTGACCGCCGCCGCGACCGCCCCCAGCCTGCCGACCGACCGGGCGACCCTGATGGCGCTCAAGGGCTTCCACGGCCGGGGCGCCGACCGCTACTCGGCGCGCTTCGCCGCCGTGCTGCGCGAGGTCGCCGAGCTGCCCGAGGCCGAGCTGCCGGCCCGCAGCCCGCGCACCGACGGTCCGCCTCCCCCGCGCGCCTGGGCCGACCGCGACCCGGTCGCGGCCCGTCGCCTGGTGCTGGCCCGCGAGGCGATGAGCGCGCTGGCCGAGGAGCACGGCATGCCGCTGGAGAACCTGCTGACCCCCGACTCGCTGCGCCGGGTGCTCTGGGCGCCGCCGTCGGCCCGCGAGCCGCAGGAGCTGGCCGGGGCCGTCGCCGAGGCGCTGGCCACCATGGGCGCCCGCCCGTGGCAGGTCGGGCTCGTCGGCCCCGTGGTCGTCGACGCCGTGCTGCGCGCCGACGCAGAGCCCGAGACCCCGGCCGATCCCGACGCTGGAGCAGCCGAGCCCGGGGACGGGTAGTCCCTGGCGTTCCACACCGCCCACCCGCGTGTCGCGGTGAGCAGGGTCAGGGACTATCCCTCGCCGTCGGTCTCCCCGCCGTCGGTCTCCCCGGAGTCGGGGTCCTCGCCCTCCTCGGCCTCGGGCTCCAGCACCTGGCGGGAGAGCTCGTCGATCACCGTGGTGGCGGTCTCGAGGTCGAGCACGCCGGGAGAGGTGACCAGCTCGGCGACCGGGCCGTCGACCAGGCGCTGCAGCTGGGTCCAGGTGTCGAGCAGCGGCGGGACCCGCATCGAGCGCACGGCCGAGGTGAAGACGTCGGCGCGCTCGGGCTCCAGGGCGGGCTGGGTGAAGTCCTCGGTGAGGGCCACCTGCTGGTTGGCCGGCACCAGGTAGCCGGTGCGGGTCAGCTCGCTGACGACCTCGTCGGAGATCATGTGCACCAGCAGGTCGGCGGCATCGGCGATCGACTCGGTGGCCGGGTTCAGGCACAGGCCGGTCAGGTCGCCGATGGTCGCCGGGGAGTCGAGGGTCGGCATCGGGAGCACGTCGAACTCCAGGCCGTCGACGTCGCGCAGCTCGGGGACCAGGTCGCGGTAGCCGGCGATCATGCCCAGCCGGCCGCGCTCGAACCACTCCTGGGCCGTGGCCTTGTCCAGCTGCTCCTCGGTCAGGGACAGGCTGGGGCGGCGCAGCAGCTCGAGGGTGCGCTCCAGGGCGTCGCGCGACTCGTCGCTCGACAGCGCCAACGACGTCGGCGTGTCGCCGTCGTCGAAGAGCTCGCCGCCACCGGAGTAGACGAACGGCGCCAGGCCGCGCAGCGACGGCTCGATGTAGACGCCCTTGCTGCGGCGGCGCGGCTTGGTGGCGAACTCGGCAGCGGCCGCGAACTCGTCGAAGGTGAAGCGGCTCGACCCGGGCGAAGGCGTGTCGAGCTCGAGCTCGGCCATCCGCTCGAAGTCGACGAGGTCGGTGTTGCGGTAGATCACCATCGGCGAGACCCCGAAAGGCATGCACTGCAGCCGGGCGTCGGCGGAGAAGGCCTCGAGGGCATCACGGGAGTAGCCGTCGCCGAACTCGACCGAGCGCTCGTCGAGCAGCTCGTCGACCGGCGTCGCGTACCCCTCCTCGCGCAGGAACGTCAGGTCGCGCCGCGAGGCGAGGTAGACGTCGGGGCTGGCCTCGCCGGCGCGCAGGGCGTCGTCGAGCGCGTCGCGGTCGGGCCAGGTCTCGAGGCTCACGGTGCTGGTGGTGGAGGTCTCGTTGTACTCGTCGACGACCTGCTGGTAGCCCGCGACCTCCTCCTCCTTGCCCCACACGCCCAGGGTCAGCTCGGTCTTGGCCTGCGGCGCCGGCACCGGCTCGGGCCCGGGCAGCGGCTCCTCGCTGCCGGCGTCGCCGTCGCACGCGGTCGCGACCAGGGCGAGGGCCAGGAGGGCGACGGTCGTGGCCACACCTCGTCGGGCCTGCCTGCGCTTGCTCTCCACTGCCACCTCGTCCATCGGGGGTCTGCCGCGCCACCCTATCCAGCGCCGCCGAGGGGCCGGGGCCGAGGACGGTCACGATCGCGCAACGTGAGCGGGCTCTCCCTCACCCCAACCGGTGGAAGCGCCGGGTCTGCGCGACGACCGCGTCGAACACGTGGCGGTCCAGGGCCGCACCCTCGCGGCGGACGTCGGCGGGGTCCAGGCGCAGCAGCCGGTCGAGCCGGACCTCGCTCGGGCGCCGTTCGCGGTCCCATCCGCCGGAGCCGACGTCCATCCAGTACCGGCCCCAGCGGGCCTCGTCGGCCGCGTCGCGGTCGTGGTCCTGGCTGGTGAGCATCAGGCCGTAGACATGGGTGCGGTCGGCTGCCACCAGCAGCACCGGGCGGTCCTTGCCCTGCGAGGCGTCCTCCTCGTAGGGCACCCACGCCCACACGACCTCGCCCGGGTCGGCGCGCCCGTCGCGAAGCGGGCGGTAGGAGACGCGCGGCCTGCGCCGGCGGGTGGGCGAGAAGGCACGCGGCAGGAAGCTCATGAGGCCTGTGATGGTACGCCGGACCGGGAGCGCCTCACGGCGCGTGGCCGCTCGTAGCGGCTATATGTGGGACCCGGGGCTGCCGCGGTCCGGCGCACCGTGAACCAGCATAAACGCTGAGCCACACGACTCAAGCCCGGTCCGCACAGGTGCGCGCGCAGGCGTTCACCCCAGGCGCCCGGCCAGCTCGGCGTGGCCCGCGGCCTCGAGCTGCTCGGCGACCGCGAGCATGCGGCGTACGTCGTCGTGGACGGTGTCGGCGCGGCCTGCGCGACCGACGCTGACGACCCGCGCGAACGCGGCGCCGCGGAAGAGCACGTCGGCGAAGTCACCACTCGCGATGCCGCGCAGCACCTCGTCGACCATCGCCTTGAGCTCCTCGGGACCCGGCGGCTCCGCGACCCCGGCGACCACGCGGGCGACGGGTGCACGGGTGCGGCCCTCCTCGAACTCCCCCGCGGCGCGCACCGGCTCGGCGTGCACCCAGGCCCGCAGCAGGTAGAGCCGCCACAGGCAACCGGCCAACGAGTCGGCCGGCGAGCCCGCCCAGACCTCGGCGACTCCCTCGATGCCCTCGGTGTCGGCCAGGTGCAGCAGCCGCTCGGCGACCGCCTCGTCGTCGCTCTCGCGGGCCCCGCGCACCAGCAGCTGGGCGGCGCGGTCGGCGGCCTCGCTGACCAGGGCGGGATCGAGCCCGCCCTCGACGTCGTCGAAGAACGCGCTGGTCATCTGCATCGGGCGGTGGTGGGGCCGTGGCTGGTCGCTGCTCACCCGCTCCACGCTACGCCGAGGGTGGCCGCGGGTGGGCTCAGCCCAGCACCTTGCGGATCCGCTGGTCGGAGACCGGCCCGTCGGTGCCGAGCTGCTGGGCCCACAGCGAGACGCGGTACTCCTCCAGCATCCAGCGCACCCGGCGCAGCGCCTCGCCCGCCGGGCGAGCCTCGGGCAGCGCGGCGACCCGGTGCAGGTAGGACTCCTGCAGCTCGGCGACCGCGTCCATGAGCCGTCGGTCCTGGCTCACGGCCAGGTGGCCCCCGTCGAGCTTCTCGCGCCGGGCCAGCAACGCGGCGAGGTAGGTCGGGTAGCGGCGCAACCGCGCCGGCCCGGCCTGCGCGACGAAGCCGCGGTGCACCAGCCGCTCGAGCTGGGCGCGCATGTCGGTCAGCGCCGGCAGCACCATCATCTCCGCGCGCCCCGACAACGCCTTCTCGGCGCGCCGCCACACCTCCAGCACCCGCACCACGTCGGCCAGCACGCCGCGCAGTCGGGCCTCCAGCTCAGCGCCCACGACCCCCAGCAGCGCGTCGTACGCCGCCCGGGTGCGCACCGCGGGCCGCGCGTCGACGGCGTCCTGCACGACCGCGGCCCGGCAGTCCTCGAGCAGCTCGGCCACCGAGGAGTAGGGCGAGCCGGCGAGGCCGAGCTTCCGGGCGTTGTCGAGGCTGTCGAGCACCCTCTTGACCGAGGCGTCGCCGCCGCGGTCGAGGTCGAGCAGCAGCAGGCGGCGCACCCCCAGCCGGTGCCGGGCGTCGCGCTCGTCCTCGGAGCCGGCGACCTGCAGCCCCACGGTGGTGCCCTCGTCGACGAGCCCCGGGAAGGCGGTGACCTCGTGGCCGGCGCGCTTCTGGGTGAACGAGGCCTCGAGGTCGCCGAAGACCCAGGTGGTCTCGCCGGTGCGGGCCAGCCCGGAGTCGGTGGCCACCGCGGCGAGCGCCTGGGTGAACTGCCCCCGCAGCGGTGCCTTGAGCGCCTCGAGGTCCTTGCCGCGGGCCTGCTCGCGGCCGTGGTCGTCGACGACGCGGTAGGTGGGGCGCAGGTGCTCGGGCACCTTGGTCCAGTCCCACGCCTCGCGCGGCACCACGACCCCGGCGGTGGCCCGGCACCAGCGCTCGAGCGCGTCGAGCAGCGGTTCCTCGCCCGGCGGCGTCTCGCGCAGGAAGTCGCGGGCCCGGTCGGGGGCGGGCACGAAGCTGACCCGCAGGTTCTTGGGCAGGCTGCGGATCAGGCTGGTCACCAGCTCCTCGCGCAGGCCCGGCACGTTCCAGGAGAAGTCGTCGGCGGCGACCCGGTTGAGGGTGGCGACCGGCACGTCGATGGTCAGGCCGTCCTCGGCGGCGCCCGGCTCGAAGTGGTAGGCGATGGAGAAGGTCAGCCCCTCGCCCTCCCACTGCTCGGGGTAGTCGTCGGCGCGGACCTCCTCGGCGGTGTCGTGGGTGAGCATCGCGGGGTCGAGGTCGAGGAGGCGCCCGTTGCGCTGGCGCTCCTTCTTCCACCACTGGTCGAAGTGCGCCCCGCTGACCACCTCGGGGCCGACCCGGGCGTCGTAGAAGTCGAAGAGGGTCTCCTCGTCGACGACGATGTCGCGCCGACGGGCCCGGTGCTCGAGCTCGGCGGCCTCCTCGAGGCGCGCGCGGTTGCGCTCGAGGAACGTCTGGTTGGTGCGCCACTCCCCCTGCACCAGCGCGTGGCGGATGAACAGCTCGCGGGCCACCTCGCGGTCGACCTTGCCGTAGGAGACGAGCCGGTCGGCGACCAGCGGGACGCCGTACAGGGTGGCGCGCTCGTAGGCCATCACCGCGGCGCGCTTGGTGCTCCAGTGGGGCTCCGACCAGGTGCGCTTGACCAGGTCGCCACCCAGCCGCTCGGCCCACGCGGGGTCGATGGCCGCGACCTGGCGCGCCCACAGCCGGCTGGTCTCGACGAGCTCGCCGGCCATCACGTAGGCCGGGTTCTTCCGCGACAGCGCACTGCCGGGGAAGATCGCGAACCGGGCGCCGCGGGCACCCTGGTACTCGCGCATCGGCCGACGGCCCTTGCCCTGCTTGGCGCCCGGCGGGGGCTTCTCGCGCTCCTCCAGCAGCCCGATCTGGCTGAGCAGCCCCGACAGCAGGGCCTGGTGGATGCCGTCGGCGTCGTACGCCGCCCCGCCCGACGAGCCGGCTCGGCCCAGGTCGAGGCCCATCTCCTTGCAGACCTGGCGCAGCTGGGACTCGAAGTCCTGCCACTCGCGCACCCGCAGGTAGTTGAGGTGCTCGCGCTTGCACATCCGCCGGAAGGCGCTCGAGCTGAGCTCCTTCTGCTGCTCCTTGACGTAGCGCCACAGGTTCAGCCAGGTGAGGAAGTCGGACTCCTCGGCGTTGAAGCGGGCGTGCTGCTGGTCGGCCTGGGCGCGCTGCTCGGCGGGTCGCTCGCGGGGGTCCTGCAGGCTCAGCGCGGCGGTGATGACCAGCACGTCGCGCAGGCAGCCGAGGCGCTCGGCCTCGAGCACCATCCGGCCCAGGCGCGGGTCGAGGGGCATCCGGGCCAGCCGCTGACCCAGCCGGGTCAGGCGCGGCCCCGCGTCCTTGCCGCCCGTCTGCAGGGCGCCCAGCTCCTCGAGCAGCTGCACCCCGGAGGCGACGTTGCGCCGGTCGGGCGGCTCCACGAACGGGAAGCCGGCCACGTCGCCGAGGCCCAGGCTGGTCATCTGCAGGATGACGCTGGCCAGGTTGGTGCGCAGGATCTCCGGGTCGGTGAACTCGGGGCGGCCCTCGAAGTCCTCCTCGGAGTAGAGCCGGATCGCGATGCCCGCGGCCACGCGGCCGCAGCGCCCCGATCGCTGGTTGGCCGAGGCCTGGCTGATCGGCTCGACCGGCAGCCGCTGCACCTTGGTGCGCGCGGAGTAGCGCGAGATCCGCGCGACGCCGGTGTCGACGACGTACCGGATGCCCGGCACGGTCAGGGAGGTCTCGGCGACGTTGGTGGCCAGCACGATGCGGCGCCCGGTGTGGGCGGAGAAGACGCGGTGCTGCTCGGCGGCCGAGAGCCGCGAGTAGAGCGGCACCACCTCGGTGCCGCCGCCGCGGGTGGAGGTGGTCAGCTCGGCCAGGGCGTCGGCGGTGTCACGGATCTCGCGCTCGCCGGGCAGGAAGACCAGCACGTCGCCGGGTCCCTCGGCGCTGAGCTCGCGCACCGCGTCGACGATCGCCTCGGTCTGGTCGCGCTGGACCGGCTCGCCCTCGTCGTCGTCCTCGCCGAGGTCCAGGAGAGGTCGGTAGCGGACCTCGACGGGGTAGGTGCGCCCGGAGACCTCCACGACGGGCGCCGGGTTGCCGTCGCGGTCGGCGAAGTGGGCGGCGAAGCGGTCGACGTCGATGGTGGCCGAGGTGATGACCAGCTTGAGGTCGGGCCGGCGCGGCAGCAGCCGCTTGAGGTAGCCGAGCAGGAAGTCGATGTTGAGCGAGCGCTCGTGGGCCTCGTCGATGATGATCGTGTCGTACTTCCACAGCATCCGGTCGCGTTGCAGCTCGGCCAGCAGGATGCCGTCGGTCATCAGCTTGACCCGGGTGGAGCGCGAGGTGCGGTCGGTGAAGCGCACCTGGTAGCCGACCACGGACTCCTCGCCCAGCGGCCGACCGAGCTCGTCGGCGATCCGCTCGGCCACCGAGCGGGCCGCGATGCGGCGGGGCTGGGTGTGCCCGATCAGGCCACCGCGGCGCCGGGTCCTCCCGTCGCGGGCGGTGTGCTGGGTCGAGCGGCCCCGGCCGAGCTCGAGGCAGATCTTCGGCAGCTGGGTGGTCTTGCCCGACCCGGTCTCGCCGGCGACCACGACGACCTGGTGGTCGCGGATCGCCTCGGCGATGTCCTCGCGACGCTGGGTGACCGGCAGCTCGGGCGGGTAGGAGATCTCGAACGGGGTGCTGCTCGGCTCGGGTGCCGTCGTACCTGCCGCGTCCATGACCCGCCGATCCTCTCAAACATCCCCACACCCCGCCGAGCCGGCTGGTCCGGACGAGCCGGGTCGACGCGGGGCGGGCTCAGCCGGTCGGGACGTCCACGAGCTCGTGGTAGCGCCCACGCACCCGGTACTCGTCGACGTCGTAGCGGCTGCCCTCGCTCAGGGCCACGTGCCAGATGACGTAGGGCCGCTCGCTGCGGTCGTGCACCATCTTGTCGCCGAGCCTGTCGACCGGCCACTCACGGTGGCGGCGACCCAGCTGGGTGCGGCCCTTCAGCCTTCCCTTCGGGTTCTCGACGTAGGCGACCAGGTAGGCCGGCGCGCCGTTGCGGTGACGCTTCGACCGACCACCGGTGATGCTCAGCTCGAGGTTGCGGTAGTGCCCGTCGGCGCTGGGGGGCAGGTAGACGCCGTTGGCCGTGGCGACGAGCCCCTCGTCGGGCTTGGTGCACCGCAGGTTCGAGTAGAGGCCGATGGAGCCGGGCCTCTTGCGCGACGAGGGGCTCTTGAGGCGCGAGCACCGCCCGACCCACCGCTGCAGCTCCACCCCGCTCGGGCGCAGCCGCAGGTCGAAAGAGCGCTTGACCATCCGCTGGTTGACCACCGCGAGCGGCGCCCACGCCCCCTCGCTGCGGTTGCCGACCCTGTCCACGACCTCGACGTGGACCTCGTAGTCGCCCGCGGGCACGTGGACCCAGTCGCCGTCGTCGTCCTCGACCGACCCCGACCAGGTGCTGACCAGGAGGTCGCTCCTGGGCCGCCTCTGCAGGACGCCGCGACGAACGACCTCGCCGGTCGCGTTCTCGACGCGCCAGGAGCCGCCCACGGCCCCGGGGGCGGCAGCGACCTCGATCTCGGTGAAGTCGAGGTAGCCGTCGCTGGGCGGGTAGACCGTGTCGCTCGACAGGGTCAGGGACTCGATGACGGGAGCGGTCCGGTCGATCACGACGGCCCCGGTGACCTCCCCCTCCAGGACGCCGAACCTCGGGTAGCTGCCGGTCAGGTGAGCTCGAAGGACGTGGCGGCCCTCGGGCAGCCCGGGTGGCACCTCCAGCTCGAAGTCGAGCCGGCCGGCCCTCCCCCGGGCGTAGCCGGTCTCGTAGCCGGTCTCGCCGGCAGCGAGCGGTCCGGAGCCGTCACCGGCCAACAGCTCCCAGGCGACGGAGCCCTCGACGGTCTGCAGATGGAAGGCCAGGTCGACCGGGACAGGGACCGTTCCCTGGGCCACCCGGACCCTGCCGTCCCACGAGGCGTGCAGCGAGCGCGCCACCACCAGCCACTTCGATCGCGCGACCTCGGAGCACGAGCGCCGCACGCACCCCTCGACGGTGACCCGCCCGGCGCCGTCCACGGGCAGCGCCACGGTGCTGGGGCCGTCGGCGGCCAGCGTGGTCCGGTGTCCCTTCCACGACGCACGCAGCCTGTCGTAGTCGCTGTCGGAGACCTCGACGACGTACTCGTCGATGGTCGGGTTGATCCCCCTGGTCTCGGGGAGGACGACCGTCGCGGACCTCTCGTCGTCCTGGGGCGTGTCCTCGGCCGAGACCGGGGCCGAGACCCCCAGGACGAGGGCGGCGAGGAGGAGGGCGGAGAGCACGGGCGCGTGCGCGCGCGGGAGGAGCATGCAGCGGTCCAGACGGTCGGGCGGAGCGGCACCAGACCGCGTGTCGGGCGGCAGGTTACGTCGCGGGGCCACGCCGGCATCAGTCCGCCCCGGGGCGACGCCGGGACGGCGGCACCGTACGATCGCGCGCGATCTTGGTTTTCGGGCTCCGATCTGCTCCCCTGGGAGTCGTAGGACCGCACGATCTCCCACGACCTGCACGCCGACGCCGTGCCGGCCACCTTCGACGCAGCAGGAGGACGCCATGACGGCATCCGCGACCGAGACCCGCTCCAGCAGCGAGCTGTTCCAGCGCAGCGAGGCCCGCACGGCCCGCAACTACAAGCCGCTGCCGGTCGTGATCGAGCACGCCGAGGGCGCCTGGATGACCGACGTCGAGGGCAAGCGCTACCTCGACCTGCTGGCCGGCTACTCCGCGCTCAACTTCGGTCACAGCCACCCCGACCTGCTGCGCGTCGCGCACGAGCAGCTCGACCGGCTCACGCTGACCAGCCGCGCGTTCGTGCACGACCAGTTCGCCGACTTCTGCGCCGAGCTCGGCGACCTGTGCGGCAAGGAGCTGGTGCTGCCGATGAACACCGGCGCCGAGGCCGTCGAGACGGCCATCAAGGTGATGCGCAAGTGGGGATACGAGGTCAAGGGCGTCACGCCCGGCCAGGCCAAGATCATCGTGGCCACCGGCAACTTCCACGGCCGCACCAGCACCATCGTCGGTTTCTCCGACGACCCCGACGCCCGCGACGGGTTCGGCCCGTTCGCCCCCGGCTTCGAGATGGTGGCCTACGGTGACATCGCGGCCGTGGAGGCCGCGATCGACGAGAACACCGTCGGCGTGCTGATGGAGCCGATCCAGGGCGAGGGCGGGGTCGTGCTGCCCCCCGAGGGCTTCCTGCGCGACCTGCGCGAGCTGTGCACCCGCACCGACGTGCTGATGGCCATGGACGAGATCCAGGCGGGCCTGGGACGCACCGGCAAGACCTTCGCCAGCGACCACGAGGACGTCGTGCCCGACCTCTACGTGCTCGGCAAGGCGCTGGGCGCCGGCATCGTGCCGGTCTCGGCCGTGGTCGCCGACCGCGACGTGCTCGGCGTCCTGCAGCCCGGCCAGCACGGCTCCACCTTCGGCGGCAACCCGCTGGCCTGCGCCGTGGGCCTGGCCGTGGTGCGGATGCTGGCCACCGGTGAGTACCAGGCCCGCGCGACCGAGCTCGGCACCATCCTGCGCGAGCGCCTCGAGGCCCTCGTGGGCCACGGCGTGCTGGCGGTGCGGGTGCGCGGGCTGTGGGCCGGCATCGACATCGACCCGGCCGTCGGCACCGGGCGCGAGGTGTGCGAGGCCCTGATGGCGCGCGGCGTGCTCGCCAAGGACACCCACGGCTCGACCATCCGCCTGGCCCCGCCGCTGGTCATCTCCGCCGAGGACCTCACGTGGGGCCTCGACCAGCTCGCCGAGGTCGTGCGCGGGGCCTGAGCGGCCCCGACGCCGTCCCCGCCGCCGCCGCGCCGGCCCTACTGCTGCTCGGGCAGCAGCTGGGCCAGCGCCGGCAGCGACCCGGCGATCAGCGTCAGCAGCTCGTCGCGGGTGACCCCCTCGGGCTGCACCTTCCAGCGCAGCACCAGCTCCTCCACCATCGCCGCCCAGCCCCGCGCGAGCAGCCGGGCGGCGGGGGTGTCGGGCACCAGGTTGCCGTTGGGGTCCTCCTCGAAGATCCGGTCGGTCAGCGCCCGCCGGGCGTCCTCGTAGATCTCGCGCATCGTCTCGTTGCCGCTGGCCGCACCCCGCACCAGCGACAGGTAGCCCTCGTAGTTGGCATCCACGTAGTCGACGTACGCCGTGACCGAGACCAGCAGCCGGTGCACCGGGTCGCCCTCGACCGGCGGCGCGGTCTGGCTGACCAGGTCGTCGGCCGCGCGGCGCACGACGGCCTCGTGGAACTGCTGCTTGTTGCCGAAGTAGTGGTAGAGCAGGCCCCGCGAGATGCCCGCCTCCTCGGCGAGCAGGTCGATGCTCAGCTCGTCGACCGAGCGGGTGGCCAGCAGCCGCACGCCGAGGTCGAGGAGCTGGGAGCGGCGCTGCTCGGGGCTCAGCCGGGTGCGGGGTGCTGGCGTGTCGGGACTCACGAGCACCATACTATTGACACTCATTCAATAGTCGCAATACCGTGCACACATGTCCACTGCTGCTCCCGCCCGCGCCCGGACCGTCGACCACGTCGTCGTCGGCGCCGGTTTCGCCGGCCTGTGCGCCGCGATCAAGCTCGCCGAGGACGGCGAGCACGACCTGGTGGTCGTCGAGAAGGGCGGTGACGTGGGTGGCACCTGGCGCGACAACAGCTACCCCGGCGCCGCCTGCGACGTGCCCAGCCAGCTCTACTCCTTCTCCTTCGCACCCAACCCCGACTGGTCGATGTCCTTCTCGCCCCAGCCGGAGATCCAGGCCTACCTGCAGCGGGTGGCGCGCGAGTCGGGGCTCCTCGACCGCGTCGAGCTGCACACCGCCTTCGTCGACGCCTCCTGGGACGACACGACCCAGCGCTGGAGCGTTGTCACCGAGGGGCCGGAGGGCCGCACCACCTGGACCTCGCGCACCCTGCTGATGGGCGCCGGCAGCCTCTCGGAGCCGCGGCTGCCCGACATCGAGGGCATCGACGACTTCGCCGGGGAGGTCTTCCACTCCGCGCGCTGGGACCACTCGGTCGACCTGCGCGGCAAGCGGGTGGCCGTCATCGGCACCGGCGCCTCGGCGATCCAGATCGTGCCCGAGCTGCAGGAGGTCGTCTCCCACCTCGACCTCTACCAGCGCACCGCGCCCTACGTGCTGCCGCGCCACGACCGCCGCTACACCGCCCTCGAGAAGGCCGCGCTGCGCCACGTCCCCGGCCTGCAGCGCGCCTACCGCTCGGCCATCTACTGGGGCCGCGAGACCTACGTGCCGGCCTTCACCGTCGACGCCAGGATCGCGCTGCCGGCCAAGAAGGCCGCCCTGGCCAACCTGCGCAAGGCGGTGGCCGACCCCCACCTGCGCGAGCGACTCACCCCGACCTTCGAGCTGGGCTGCAAGCGGGTACTGATCTCCAACCGCTACTACCCGGCGGTGGCCTCCGACAACGTCGACCTCGTCACCGACCCGATCGCGCGGGTCAGCGCCACGGGCGTCGTGACCGCCGACGGCACCGAGCGCCCGGTCGACGTGCTGGTGGTGGCCACCGGCTTCACCGCCACCGACCTGCCCTTCGCCCACCACACCACCGGGCGCACCGGCCGCACGCTGGCCCAGCGGTGGGACGAGACCGGCATGGCCGCCTACAAGGGCACCACGGTGCCGGAGTTCCCCAACCTGTTCATGCTGGTGGGTCCGAACACCGGCCTGGGCCACTCCAGCATGGTCTTCATGATCGAGTCGCAGGTCGCCTACGTGCGCGACGCGATCGCCACCCTGCGCCGCGACCGCTACGCCAGCGTCGAGCCCACCGAGCGCGCCACCACCGCCTTCAACGACGACCTGCAGCGCCGGATGCGCCGCACCGTGTGGTCGACCGGCGGCTGCTCGAGCTGGTACCTCGACGAGCACGGGCGCAACACCACGCTGTGGCCGCGCAGCACCTTCACCTTCCGCCGGCTGCTGGCGCGCTTCGACGTGTCGGCGTACGCCGTCACCGCCGAGCCCGGCTCCCCCGGCTCCCCCGCAGCGCCCCCGCACCCCAGCACCCCCGACCGAGAGGCAGTGACCGCATGAAGAACCTCCGCGACAAGGTCGTCGTGATCACCGGAGCCGCGTCCGGCATCGGCCGCGCGCTCGCGCTCGACCTGGCCGGCAAGGGCGCCCTCCTCGCCCTCAGCGACGTCGACGAGGTCGGGCTGTCCGGCACCGTCGAGCTGGCCCGCGCCGCCGGCGCGCGCGAGGTCCGCGGCGACCGGCTCGACGTGGCCGACCGAGCCGCGTTCGAGGCCTACGCCGAGGCCGTCGCCGCGCACTTCGGGCGCGTCAACGTCGTGGTCAACAACGCCGGCGTCGCCCTGGCCGGCGACCTGCTCGACCTCGAGTACGACGACATCGACTGGATCATCGGCATCAACTTCTGGGGCGTCGTGCACGGCACCAAGGCGTTCCTGCCCCACCTGATCGCCTCCGGCGATGGCCACGTCGTCAACATCTCCTCGCTCTTCGGGCTGATCTCGATGCCCGGCCAGAGCATGTACAACGCCGCCAAGTACGCCGTGCGCGGCATGACCGAGGCGTTGCGTGAGGAGATGCTGGTGGCCGGGCACCCCGTCGGTGTGACCTCGGTGCACCCCGGTGGCATCAAGACCGCGATCGCCCGCAACGCGCGGGTCTCGGCGCGCGAGGACAAGACCAAGACGGCCGAGCTGTTCGACAAGAAGCTGGCCCGGATGACCCCCGAGAAGGCTGCGCAGATCATCGTGCGCGGCATCACCCGCAACCAGGCGCGGGTGCTGGTCGGCCTCGATGCGCACGCCCTGCACCACCTGGCCAAGCTGACCGGGTCGCGCTACCAGGACATCATCGCCAGGGGCGCCAAGAAGATGCTGCCGGCCGACGCCACCGTCGTCTGAGCAGCCGGTGACCGCGGCTAGGGTCGGGCGGGTGAGCCCGCCCGACCCCCGCCCGGTCCGCGTCGAGATGAGCAAGTGGGGCGAGCGCCCGCACTGGTCCTTCGAGGGGCTGCTGCTCGGCGCCGACGAGTGGGGCGACTGGATCGGCGTGCCGGCCGGGGTGCTGCACGAGCGCCCCGGCGCCCGGTTCCACTCCCAGGTCGACACCGTCACCCTGGCCCCGCGCGAGGGCTGGTACGCCGCCACCTTCCACGCCCCGGGCACCTGGGCCTCGGTGTACGTCGACCTCGCCACGCCCCCGGCCTGGGCCGGCGGCGTGCTGCGCTCGGTCGACCTCGACCTCGACGTGGTGCGCACCAGCGAGGGGCGCGTCTACGTCGACGACGAGGACGAGTTCGACGAGCACCGCGTCGCGTTCGGCTACCCGGCCGAGGTGCAGGCCGCGGCGCTCGAGTGGTGTGCGCGGGTGCGCGAGCACGTGGTGGCCGGCGAGGCGCCGTACGACGGGCACGCCCAGCGGTGGCTGGATCGTCTCGCCGCCACCACCGCCGCCGGCCGCTAGGAGCCGTCGGCCTCCTCTGCCTCCCGGGCGGCCTCGGCGCGCTTGCGCCGACGCCGGCGGGTGCTGCTCATGACGTGCACCGGGCCGACCAGGCGCGGGCCCGCCAGGCGGGCCTCGACGCGCTGCGCCTCGCGCTTGAGCGGCTGGGCGACGTACTCGCCGAGGATCACGCCGCTGGCCAGCGCGATGGCGACCGAGATCGCCGCGACCATGGCCAGCAGGCCGGGCGAGGTGGCGCTGCCGCCCTCGCCGAGCAGGGTGAGGCCGCGGTAGATGGACAGGCCGGGCAGCATCGGCACGATCGCCGGCACCACCACGACCAGCGGCGGCACGCGCATCCGGCCCGAGACGGTGAAGCTGACCAGGCCCACGAAGAGCGCCGCGATCGCCACCGACCAGGCCCGGCCGACCTCGGCGAGCTCGATGACGCGGCTGATCGTGATCGCCATGCCGGCGACCAGCGCGATCGGCAGCAGGATGCGACGGGGCGCGTAGGTCGAGTAGGCGAAGGCCGAGGCGGCGACGGCGGAGCCCAGAGCCAGCAGGCCGATGGTCTGCAGGTTCGCGACTCCCGGCTCCAGCTGGGGGATCCGCGCCCCGAGGGCCCGCGCGACACTGAGACCTCCGGTGACGCCGGCGATGATGCCCGCGGTCGCGAGGAACGCCTCCAGCAGCCGCGCCGAGGCGGTGACGTAGAAGCCGGTCAGGGCGTCCTGGAGCGCGCCCATGAAGCCGATCCCGGCCAGCAGCATGATGATGTTGGCGGTCACGACGAGGGAGACGTTGACCGAGAGCGGGGTCGCGCCGGCGCCCAGTGCCAGCAACGTGGCGGCGCCGCCGCCGACGACCTGCTGGTAGAACGAGGGCATCCGGCGACGCTGCATCCGGTCCTGGAGCTTGTCGATGATGATCGCCGAGAGGACCGCGAGCCCGATCACGACCAGGTCGCCGCCCAGCTGGATCGCCACCCCTCCGCACATGACGCCCCAGCCGCCCGTCACGGCCCACCGCCGACGGTCGTGACCGGTGGAGACGATCTGGGCCAGCTCGCTGCGCGCCTCGTGCACGTCGAGGACCCCGTCGAGGACCCGGCGCACCAGGTGGTCGACCTGGGTCAGGTGGTCGTAGTCGATGGCCCGGCGAGTGACCTGGCGGGCCGAGCCGAGCGCCGGCTCCTCCGGGTTGGCCTGGTAGGACATCGCCAACGAGGTGAAGGTGATGTCGACGTCGGCGTTGCGCATGCCGAGCTCGCGCGCCACGCCCTGCATGGTCGCGGTGACGTCGGCTGCCCCGGCGCCCGAGGAGAGCAACAGCTCACCGACCCGCAGGCACAGGTCGATGGTGAGGTTCGCCTCGCGCGGTTCGAGCATGCAGCGATGGTGGCAGGTCGCCGCAGGCGACTCGAATCCTCCACGACGTGGATTCGCTCACGTCGACCGGCCCCTCAGCGCGGCGGGGGCGGCAGCGTGTCGGTGGCCTCCAGCTGACCCATCCCGGTGAGCATCAGCAGGTCGACCACGATGGAGCGCAGCTGGGCCAGCACCACGTCGCCGGTCATCTCCGGGGAGCGCTCGACCCGGCCCGAGTCGAGCCCGACGCGCACCAGGAACGAGCGCGCAGCGACCGGCACCCGGTCGGTGTCGAGCTCGGCGGCCACGACGTCGACGGCGTGCGCGAGGTCGCGGGCCAGCTCGGCGTACGACGACGGGACGGGACGGCGGTGGTAGGCCGCCACCGCCACCTGGCGCATCAGCACCCGGGTGCTGCGGATCGCGCGGTCCAGCGGCGAGACGACGTCGACCATCCGGCGGAGCTCGGGTCGGTGCCGCACCCGGAACGGCGAGGAGGCCACCACCGCCATCCCCTCGTCGGCAGCGGCCTTGAGCTCACGCAGCAGCGGGTCGGTCGAGCGGGCCTCGGCGAGCAGCTCGAGGCCCCGCTCGGCGTCGCCGTCGAGCATCACCCCGGCCGCCCCACGCAGCAGGTCGGCCTGCTTGCGCAGCACCACCGCCGCCTGCTCGCGCGGTCGGCGCAGCGGCGCAGCCGGCACCACGGTCGCGGCCAGCAGCGCCACCGCACCCCCCACCAGCGCGTCGCTCCAGCGGGTCAGCGACTCGCCGGTGCCGGGCAGCAGGGCGACCACGAAGATCGACTGGATCGCCGCCTGGTTGACCAGCAGGGTGCCGCCGTCGAGCAGCACGGCCACCGTCATCGCCAGCCCGACGATCACGCCCAGCTGCCACCAGCCCGCCCCGAGCCCGGCGACGAGCAGGTCGGCCAGGCCCACGCCGACCGCCACGCCCACGGTGACCTCCGCGACCCGACGCAGGCGCTGGCCGTAGGAGGTGCCGAGGCTGACCACCGCAGCGATGGGCGCGAAGACCGGCACGCTGTGCCCGAGCAGCTCGGAGGCCACCAGCCAGGCCACCGCCGCGGCCACCGCGCACTGCGCGATGTGCCAGCGCTTGGTCTTCCAGCGGGCCACGCGGCCGCGGTAGGACGAGCGCCCGCGCGCCAGGCCACGGTTCCAGAGCTCGTCGATCGGGGCCGCTGCCATGGCTCGATCCTGCCACCGCCGGGCGGCACGGGGCTCAGCCGGCGCGGCGGGCGTACTTGATCGCCTGCTTGAGGTCGGCGAGGTCGCGGTACCAGATCTTGACCTCCTTGCGGCAGCGCACCCGCCCGATCTTCTTGGGGTACTCCTGGCACTCGGCCATCGCCTCGCTCATCGTGGGCGGGAACTGGGTGGAGCCGTCGTAGTGCTGGATGCCGAAACCACCGTCGGCGTTGCCGGTCACGCGCACGATCGTGTCGGGCGCGGGGGCCCGGGTGTCACGCGCCGCCCCGGTGGCCTGGGCGGCACCCACCACCAGGCCGGTGGAGACGACGCCGGCTCCGAGGGCCACCAGCAACCGGCGTCCCGCACCTGCTCGCGGGCCGGGACGGGTCTGGCGCTGTGCCTGGGGTGTGGAGGTGGTCATGTCTGCTCCCGTGGGGTCCGGCACCGGCGGTTCCGGTGCTCGTCGGGAACGCTAGGAGTCGTCCTCCCCCACCGCCTGCCACCGACCAGGCCCTGGGGACGCACCCCGCCCCCGGACGCCCTGTGCACCGGAACCGGCCCGCGAGCCGGCACCAGCACCGCACGACCGCTCACCGAACTCGAGGGGGCCACGACCGTGACTTCTTTGCCCGACGTAGGTTCTCCTTGTGGCCCCCGTCACGTCACGGGGGCCACGACGCCGTACGGCGCCCCGAGCGAAAGGCACACCGTGGTCTCAGTGATCGACCCCACCGCCACCGGCTTCCTGCTGGCGGAGAACCGCAACATGCCGATGCACGTGGGTGGTCTGCAGCTCTTCGAGAAGCCCGACGGGGCCGGGCCGGAGTACATCCGCGAGATGTACGAGGCGATGCGCGACGTCGACGAGATCGCGCCGCTCTTCCTCAAGCACCCGCACCGCTCGGTGCGCACGGCCGGGCAGCTGGTCTGGAAGCCCGACCTGCAGTTCGACGCCCATCACCACGTGCGACACAGCGCACTGCCGGCCCCGGGCCGCTACCGCGAGCTGTTCGACCTGTGCTCCCGCCTGCACTCCACCCGGCTGGCCTGGGAGCGCCCGCTGTGGGAGGCGCACGTCATCGAGGGCCTCGAGGACGGCCGGGTCGCGCTCTACACCAAGACCCACCACGCCCTGGTCGACGGCGTCTCGGCCATGCGGCTGCTGCAGAGCGTGCTCACCACCGACCCCGACCTGCGTGGCATGCCCGCGCCGTGGGCCGCCGGCCCGCCGCGCAGCCGGGCGGGTCGCGGCGTCGAGGCGCCGCCGCTGCCGCAGATCCCGGTCGCCGCGCTGCGCAGCGCGCTGGCGCTGACCGCCGAGGCGGCCGCGATGCCCGGCGCACTGGTGCGCACGCTCAGCAAGGGGGTGCGCAACGAGACCTCGGCGGTCTCCTTCCACGCGCCCCGCACCATCTTCAACCAGAAGATCACGGGCGCTCGCCGCTTCGCCGCCGAGGACTGGCCCATCGAGCGGCTGCGCGCCATCGGCAAGGCCACCGGCACCACCATCAACGACGTGGTGATGGCCATGTGCAGCGGGGCGATCCGCTCCTACCTGCTCGAGCTCGACGCCCTGCCCGACACGCCGCTGGTGGCGATGGTGCCGGTGGGCCTCAACGCCAAGCAGTCGCAGATCGCCTCCGCCGAGGGCGGCAACGCGGTGGGCGCGGTGATGGTGCAGCTGGCCACCGACCGGCCCGACCCCGCCGACCGCCTGCGCGCCATCCACGACTCGATGCAGGCCGGCAAGGACGCCCTGTCGTCGATGACACAGGTGCAGATCCTGGCGATGAGCGCGCTGGGCCAGGCCCCGATGATCCTGGCGCCGCTGCTGCGCATGGAGGGCATCGTGCGGCCGCCGTACAACCTGATCATCAGCAACGTGCCCGGGCCGCGCACCACCCACTACTGGAACGGCGCCCGACTGGTGGGCACCTACCCGCTCTCGATCCCGATCAACGGGATGGCGCTCAACATCACCTGCACGTCGTACGACGGGCGCATCGCCTTCGGGCTGACCGGCTGCCGCCGCACCGTGCCGCACCTGCAGCGGCTGCTGGTGCACCTCGAGGACGAGGTCGCGGCACTGGAGAAGGCGGCCGGGGTCGGCTGAGGCGACGCCTCAGGCGGGGGGCGCGGGCAGGGCCAGCTCGACCAGCCCGCCGCCGTGGCGCTCGGCGACCGCGCGCAGCCGCGCCCGGGTGATGTCGGCGACCGTGGCCAGCCCCGCCTGGGCCGCGTTGGAGCCGGGCCGGGTGGGCTCGGCCCGGTTGACGCTGAGGCAGGTGCGGGTGCCGCCGTCCTCCTCGTTGAGCAGGGCGACGGCGTGGCCGGTGGTGCCGCTGCCGGCGAAGAAGTCGAGCACGGCGACGTCGTCGGGCATGGTCTGCAGGATGCGACGCAGCAGCCCGGTCGGCTTGGGCGACTCGAAGACGTGGCCGACCAGCTCCTTGAGCTCGGCGACCGCGGTGTCGGTGGAGCCGACCTCCTCGGCCAGCCAGATGGTGGTCAGCTTCTTGCGCCGTCCCGGGTGCAGCCAGTCGCGCTGGAAGACGTCGACGCGCTCGCCGGTGCGCCCCCGCACGGTGCGGCAGACCAGGTCGTCGGCGCGCTGCTCGATCAGCGGGCGGCTCCAGCGCCACACGGCGGGCCGGCCGTCGCCGAAGACCGGGGTGACCTCGACGCCGCCCTCGAAGGGCAGCGTCGACACCCGACCGGTGCCGGGGTCGCCCCACACGCTGAAGTGCAGGGTGCGGGCGGTGACGGGGTTGAACTTCTTGTTGGTGTTGCGCAGCGGCAGCTCGCGGTAGCGGCGCCCGCTCTCCTCGTGCAGCAGCGCGAAGTCGCGCTCGTCGACGGTCTCCGCGCTGGTCGCGCTCAGAGCGCAGCTCGCCGGGTCGAGCGCGTAGACCAGGAGGTACTCGTGGCTGGTGGCGAAGCCACGGCCGAGCTGGCGACCCTTGGGGTTGAGGTTGACCACGACCTGGGCCACGAACGACCCCTCGCCGAAGACGTCGTCGAGGAGCAGCCGCAGGTGGGCGGCCTCGTGGTCGTCGATGCTCACGAAGAGGGCCGCCCGCGGCGACATCACGCTGCGCGCCAGCTCCAGGCGCGGCCGCATCATCGCCACCCACGCCTGGTGTCGCGAGGCACCCGCGGCGCCACGGATGTCGTCGCTGTAGGCGAAGTCGTTGCCGGTGTTGTACGGCGGGTCGATGTAGACGAGGTCGACGAGCTGCTCCCGGGCGGCCAGGTCGGTGAGCACGTCGAGGTTGTCACCCTCGACGAAGGTGTTCCAGGTGCCCACCAGCCGACCCTAGCCGCACTCCCCGCGCCCCGGCCGTCACCAGTGGTCGGGGAGCATGGGGCCATGGGGTTCTGGCAACGACGGGCGCAGGCGCGCGCCCAGCGGCGGTGGGTGCGCGACATGGAGCGACGCCTCGCCGAGCTCGACGGCCTCGACCCGTCCCTCCTCGACGACTCGCGGGGCCCCACCCACGGCGAGCTCTACCGGGCCGGCGGCCACAGCGGCCCCGCTGCCTCCCCCTCCTCGCCGGGGCGACGCGGGCGGCGTGCGCGCGGGCCGGTGCTGCCGGGCCTGCTGGTCGCGGCGGTGCTCGCCGGCCTGATCGTGGCCCGCGACCCCGGCGCCACCGGCACCCGGGTGCGCGAGCTGCTCGGCAGCAACGAGCGGCTCGGCGAGATCGTCGGCATCGGCGACGGCGACGGCGAGTACGCCTTCGTGCGCACCCAACGCGGCAGCGAGGAGCCGGTGACCTGGTCGCCCTGCGAGGAGATCCCCTACGTCGTCAACCCCGACGGCGCCCCGAACGGCTGGGAGGTGATCGTCGAGGAGTCGGTCGAGACCGTCGCCGAGGCCTCCGGCTTCGTCTTCGCCGACGAGGGCGAGACCGACGACCGCGACTTCGACCGGCGCTCGGTGGCGGCCGGCGCACCCAGCCCCGTGCTGATCGGCTGGGCCGACGAGACCGAGGTCCCCGCCCTCGAGGGCGAGGTCGCCGGGCTCGGCGGCAGCGCCTGGGAGACCCGCCAGGTCGGGCCCGAGCGCTTCGTGACCGGCATGGTCGCCCTCGACACCGACACCTTCGACCGGCTGGCCGGCCAGCGCGGCGGCGAGCAGGCGATGCGCGCGATCCTCGTCCACGAGCTGGGCCACGTGCTGGGCCTGGCCCACGTCGACGACGACACCCAGCTCATGTACGGCGGCAACCTGGTGCGCACCGACCTCGGCTCGGGCGACCTCGAAGGGCTCGCCCGCCTCGGTGCCGTCGGCTGCTGAGCCGGCCGAGCAGTCACTTTCGCACCACCGAGCAGTCAGTTCTGCACCGAGTTGAGTCCCTCGAAAAAAGTTTCGATCAACCTGTGGGAAACCGCTTCTGACCTGGAGCTTTGTCGGTGGGCCCTGGGATGCTTCACTCATGTCCACCACCGCGGCGCACCCCATCGGTGGTGCTGTCGCGCGGGTGCACGCCGCCCTCGACGAGGTGGCCGGTACGCCGGCGTGGTCGATGAGCCAAGCGGCGACGGCCGAGGCGTTGGTGGAGGTGCGCTCGCTCTTGCTGGCGCACGCCGAGACCGTGGCGGTGCAGGAGCGCAACGCGTCGCCGTCGGTGGCGGTGTGGCACTCGAACGCGACACGGTCGACGAAGCGGGAGTCGTTCCGGGAGGTGCGGCTGGCTGCGGGGCTGGATCGGTACGAGCTGGTGCGGGAGGCGCTCGGGCGCGGCGACGTCATCGCGGAGCAGGCCTCGGTGATCTGCACGGCGTTGGACGAGCTGCCCGACGACCTCGATGCCGCCGTGCTGGAGCAGGCGGCCAAGGCGCTGGTCGCGTTCGCCGAGGTCCACGACGCCAAGGGCTTGCGGGTGCTGGGCCGACGGATTCTCGAGGTCGTCGCACCCGAGGTGGCCGAGGCGTGGGAGGCCGAGCAGCTGCGAACGGAGGAGCGGGAGGCGGAGAAGTCGGCGGTGTTCCGGATGCGCCAGGACGGCCACGGCCGGATCAAGGGATCGTTCACGGTGCCGCTGCTGGTCGGGCAGATGCTGGAACGGGCGCTGCTCGCCTACGCCGCCCCGAAGCACCAGATCGCGACCCGTGAGGCCCAGGAAGAGCAGAGCGAGGCGCCGGTGCCGGTACGCCGACCCACGGCGCAGCGGCTGGGTGCGGCGTTCGTGGAGCTCATCGAGCGGCTCGACCCGAACGAGCTGCCCAAGGCGGGTGGGGTGAACGCCACCGTGGTCGTCACGATGACCCTCGAGTCCCTCAAGGACGGCCTCGCTGCGGCCACGCTCGACACCGGTGACCGGATCAGCGCCGCGACCGCACGCGGCGCCTGGCGTGCGAGGCGGGCGTCGTCCCCGTCGTGCTCGGCGGGACCAGTCAGCCGCTCGACGTGGGACGCGCGAAGCGGTACTTCACCCCCGCCCAGCGGATCGCCATGGGCATCCGCGACGGCGGCTGCACCGCCCGCGGCTGCGACGCACCGCCGGCGATGTGCCACGCCCACCACGACGACCCCTGGTCATGCCACGGCCACACCGACCTGGCCCGCGGACGGCTGCTGTGCCCGTTCCACCACCGACGCATCCACGACCCCGAGTACGAGACCGACGTCGGTGCCGACAACCAGGTCACCTTCCACCGGCGGACGTAGATCAGGTCTGCTCGGATCCTCACGCGGTCTCGACGGACGCGCGTCGCTGGCGCTCCTTGCTGCTCGACCAACGGTGCGGCGCGGTCTCGACGGGACTCGACCAACGGCGCGGAGCGACGTACGCCGTGAACTGGCGCCGGCTCGCGTGACCCCGGGTCGGCCTACTCGTTGTGCCGGTCGTCACCATCCACCGGGAGAGCACACATGCGTCGAGTCACCGCCCTGGCCACCGCGGCCGCCACGCTGGCCACCGTGGGGCTCACCGCCCTCGGCGGGTCCGCCACCACGTCGGCGTACGCCGCACCCGCCGCGAAGCAGGTGCGGGTCAGCAACGGTTGCGTCAGCAGCGTGCCCGAGCCGGGCGAGAGCGACGCGGTCGACATCTGCTACTCGCTGTTCCGCCCGGCGGGCGCGACCCGCAAGCGCACGGTGCCGATGATCGTGCACAGTCACGGCTGGGGTGGTTCGCGCACCACCGACGCCGCCGCCTTCGACACCTTCCTCGACGCGGGCTACGGCGTGCTCTCCTTCGACCAGCGCGGCTGGGGCGAGTCCGGCGGCCACGCGCACGTCGAGAACCCCGCGCTCGAGGGCCGCGACGTACGTCGCCTGGTGCGGCTGGTCAGCCGGCTCGGGTGGGTGCAGCAGGACCGGCCCGGCGACCCGCGCCTGGGCGCGATCGGCGGCTCCTACGGCGGCGGGTACCAGTTCCTCGGCGCGTTCGAGTCGCTGCGCACCAAGGGCCGGCCCGTCTTCGACGCGCTCGCCCCGCAGATCACCTGGAACGACCTGTCCACCAGCCTGGCTCCCGAGGGCGTGGTGCGCACCGAGTGGGCGCTGCTGCTGGCAGCCGCCTCGGTGCCCGACGACGCCCTGCCCCAGAACGTCTACAAGGCCCTCCTCGAGGGCGCCGCACTCGGTCAGTGGCCCGACGGCTCGGTGCCCGGCACCGAGGACATGGTCGGGTTCATGGAGAAGAACGGCCCCGCCTGGCACGTCGCCAACGGCCGTCGCCTCGACATCCCCGTGCTGCTCGGCCAGGGCACCACCGACGGGCTCTTCCCCCTGCAGGAGGGCCTCGAGAACTGGCGCACGGCCCTGACGAAGCGGGCCCGCCGCGACAGCATCTTCGTCGGCTACAACGGCGGCCACGTGCTGCCGGCGGTGCTGCCGATGGGCGTCTCGATCACCTCCGACCCGTGCAGCGCCGAGCTGGCCGGGGGCGACTTCGAGCAGCTGTCGCTGCGCTTCTTCGACGAGCAGCTGCGCGGGCGCCGCACCGGTCTGGGCGGCTACGGCCGCCTGCACATCGCGACCCCGACCGACGAGTGCCTCACCACCCGGACCGAGCGCACGAACCACCGGGTCGAGATCGGCACCGTCGCCACCTCGACCGCTGCGGGCGTCCCGGTCGGGACCCTGGTCGCCGAGGGTCCGATCGAGGTGGCGGGCTCGGCGCACCTCACCGCCGACGTCACCGCGGTCGGCGTCGAGAACCGCGCCTTCTACGGCCTGGCCGTCGGCACCAACCCGCTCGACGCCCGACTGGTGCAGAACAACGTGCTGCCGCTGCGCGAGGCCCTGCCGGTCGTCGGCGAGCGGCGCCGCATCCCGCTGCCGGCCGTCGGCGTGCGCGTGCCCGCGGGCCAGAACCTCTACCTGCTGGCCAGCCCGTTCAGCGAGACCTTCGTCGGGATGAGCAGCCGCACCCCGGGCGCGATCGTGCTCGAGGACACGGTGCTGCACCTGCGCCGGACGGGTCCCGGGCCCGCTTAGCCTTGGGCGGTGCTTCCCCGCTCTCGGACCACCGCCCTCGCGCTCGCCGTCGTGCTGGCGGGCCTCGGCGCGCCCGCCCTCGCCGACGACTCCCCCGCCGGCTCCGCCGGTCCCACCGACCGCGTCGACCCGGGCCTGCCGGCGCACGCCGGCGTCGACGGCCCGCACAGCTCCGACGGGGTGCGTGGACGGGTGGCGCCCCGCGCCGCGGCCTACGACGGCGAGCCGACGACGCGCGTGGTGCTCGAGCAGCGCCGGATCGCCCCCGGCGTGCGGTTCTCGTCGTGGAGCGAGACCGACGCGCGCGGGCCGGTGCGCTCGCACCTGCTCGCCGTCGACCTCGACGAGAGCAGCCTGCGCCTCGACTACGCGGCGCCGACGAGGGTGGCCGCCACCGACGACATGATGTCGCTGGCCCGGGCCCGTGAGGCGATCGCCGCGGTCAACGGTGACTTCTTCGACATCGGCCGCACCGGTGCCCCGCTGGGGGTGGGCCGGTCAGTGGGCCGGGGGCTCTTCAACGCCCGCGCGAGCGGCTGGAACGCCGCGTTCTACCTGACCCGCAAGGGCCGTCCGCAGGTCGGTGAGGTGACCCTGCGCGGCGCCATCAAGGAGCGCCCCCGGGCCACGGTCACCAACTTCAACTCCCACTTCGTGGCCCCCGGCGGCATCGGCGTCTACACGCAGCGCTGGGGCACCTCCCCCGGCTACGCCGTCACCCAGGGCCAGGAGAAGGACGTGCGGATGGTCGAGGTCCGCCGCGGCAAGGTGGTCTCCAACCGGGCCAGGCTGCGCCCCGGCGCGAAGATCCGTGGGCTCGTGCTCGTCGGGCGCGGCGAGGGAGCGCGACAGCTGCGCAAGCTGCGCACCGGCAGCGCCACCGTGAGCTGGTGGCTGGCCGGACGGCCCTCCATGGTCGTCACCGGCAGCAAGGCGCTGATCGACGAGGGCGTCGTGCAGGTCGTCGACGACAGCGAGATGCACCCGCGCACCGCGGTCGGCATCGACCGCGACACCAACGAGGTGCTGCTGCTTGTCGTCGACGGGCGCTCCTCGACCAGCCGCGGGCAGACCCTCGTCGAGCTCGCGCGCACCATGGTCGAGCTCGGCGCCGACGAGGCGCTGAACCTCGACGGCGGCGGCTCGAGCACCATGGTGGCGCGCGAGTCGGGGTCGCTGGAGGTGCAGAACTCGCCCTCCGACGGGTCGCTGCGCCAGGTCGCCAACGGCCTGGTGGTCACCCAGCGCTGAGCGCGCCCGGCTCGGGCACCACCGCGCCCGCCGGCGTACGCCGCCTGGGATGCGGTGGGCAGGTGCCGGCGCGGGGTCGTGGCCTGGGTCGTGTGCCGGGTCGTGGCCTGGGTCGTGGCCTCCTGACGCGTCATGGCGCGTCCTCGGGCACACGACCCGGACCACGACCCGGACCACGACCTGGACCACGACCCGGACCACGACCGGCGCGGACCGCCCCGCTCACCACCGGGCGGGGCGTGGGAGGCTCGGGGCGTGGGTCGATCGTTCTCGCGCGCCGAGCTGGAGTCCTTCCGAGACGCGGAGGTGCCCGACCTGCTGGGCACCGACGTGCGCCTGCTCTTCGTGGGCATCAACCCCGGGCTGTGGACCGCCGCCACCGGCACCCACTTCGCCCACCCCGGCAACCGCTTCTACCCCGCGCTGCTGCGAGCGGGGGTGATCGAGGAGCCGATCGACCCGGCGGCCGGCATGAGCGAGGCGGAGCGCGAGGTGCTCCGACGGCGCGGCATCGCGATCACCAACCTGGTGCGCCGTGCCACCGCCAAGGCATCCGAGCTCTCGCGAGCCGAGCTGGTCGAGGGCGGCGAGCGCCTGCACGCGCTGGTCGCCGAGGTGCGCCCGCGCGTGGTCGCGGTGGCCGGCGTGACGGCGTACCGCAGCGCCTTCGGCGATCCGAGGGCGCAGGTCGGGCGCCAGCCCGAGCCCATGGCGGGCAGCGAGCTGTGGGTGGTGCCCAACCCCTCGGGCCTCAACGCGCACGAGACCGCCGCCACCCTCGCCGAGGCGTACGCCGAGGTGGGGCGCGCCGCCGGCATCCTCCCAGCCGCCCCGGGCTGAGCCGCGGGACCTCAGCGCGGCAGCTGCTGGTCCTTGCCCATCACGGTCAGCCCGTCCTGGACGATGAGGCCGCGGGCGGCGTCCTCCTCGGGGTCGACGCCGATGCGGGCGCCCGCCGGCACCACCACGTTCTTGTCGAGGATCGCGTCGCGCACCACCGCGCCGGCGCCGATGATCACGCCGTTGAGCAGCACCGAGCCGCTCACCTCGGCGCCGCTGTCGACCCAGCAGGCCGGCGAGAGCACCGAGCGGCGCACCTGCCCGCCGGTCACCACCACGCCCGGCGAGAGCACCGCCTCGTCGGTCACCCCCGGCACACCGCCGGCGCCCTGGACCACCTTGACCGGTGGCTGCGGGCCGTAGGAGGTGTAGATCGGCCAGTCGAAGTTGTAGAGGTTGAAGACCGGCAGCGGCGAGACGACGTCCATGTGCGCGGCGTAGTAGGAGCCCAGGGTCCCCACGTCGCGCCAGTAGCCCTTGTCGCGGTCGGTGGCCCCGGGCACCACGTTGTCCTTGTAGTCGTAGACGCCCGCCTGCGAGCGGCGCACGAAGGCGGGCACGATGTCGCCGCCCATGTCGTGCTTGGAGCCGGTGGTGGTCGCGTCGCGGGTCACCGCGTCGACCAGGGCGTCGGCATCGAAGACGTAGTTGCCCATCGAGGCCAGCACCTCGCCCGGGCTGTCGGGCAGGCCCACCGGGTCGGTCGGCTTCTCCAGGAAGTCGCGGATGCGCGAGGGCGCGTCGGGATGCACGTCGATGACGCCGAACTGGTCGGCCATCCCGATCGGCTGCCGGATGGCGGCCACGGTGCAGGCCGCGCCGCTCTCGACGTGCTGGTCGACCATCTGCGCGAAGTCCATCCGGTAGACGTGGTCGGCGCCGACCACCACCACGATGTCGGGCTTCTCGTCCTTGATCAGGTTGAGCGACTGGAAGATCGCGTCGGCGCTGCCGAGGTACCAGTGCTTGCCGACCCGCTGCTGCGCCGGCACCGGGGTGACGTAGTTGCCCAGCAGCGTCGACATCCGCCAGGTCTGCGTGACGTGGCGGTCGAGGCTGTGCGACTTGTACTGGGTCAGCACGACCACCTTGAGGTAGCCGGAGTTCACGACGTTGCTCAGCGCGAAGTCGATGAGCCGGTAGATCCCGGCGAAGGGCACCGCCGGTTTGGCACGGTCGGCGGTCAGCGGCATCAGCCGCTTGCCCTCCCCGCCGGCCAGCACGATCGCCAGGACCTTCTTGCGCGCCGAGGAGCTCATGGCCACACCGTAGCCCCCTGTGAGCCGGACCACGCCGGGCTGCGCCCGCGAGGCCGCGGGCGAGTAGGTTGCGGGTGTGCGAGTCGACGTGCTGTCCAAGGAGTACCCGCCCGAGGTGTACGGCGGCGCCGGCGTGCACGTGGCCGAGCTGGTGCGTGCGCTGCGGGCGCGCGACGACCTCACCACGCGGGTCCACGCCTTCGGCGCCCCGCGCGAGGAGCCGCTGACCTCCTCCTACGCCGACCTCCCCGAGCTCGGGGACGCCAACGCCGCGCTGCGCACGATGGGCGTCGACCTGACCATCGCCGCCGGGTGCGCCGGCACCGACCTGGTGCACTCCCACACCTGGTACGCCAACCTCGCCGGGCACCTCGCCGGTCTGCTGCACGACGTGCCGCACGTGGTCTCGGCGCACTCCCTGGAGCCGCTGCGGCCCTGGAAGGCCGAGCAGCTCGGCGGCGGCTACCGGCTCTCCTCGTGGGTCGAGCGGACGGCGTACGAGTCGGCTGCCGCGGTGGTCGCGGTGTCCGCGGCGATGCGCGACGACGTGCTGCGCTCCTACCCCGCCGTCGACCCGGCCCGGGTGCACACGGTGCACAACGGCATCGACACCGCGCTGTGGACGCCGGTCGAGGACCCCGAGCGCGTACGCCGCCTCGGCGTCGACCCCGCCCGGCCCTCGGTGGTCTTCGTCGGGCGGATCACCCGCCAGAAGGGGCTGCCGCTCTTCCTGCGCGCCGTCGCCGCGCTGCCGCCCGACGTCCAGGTGGTGCTCTGCGCCGGGGCGCCGGACACCCCGGAGATCATGACCGAGGTCGAGGGGCTCGTCGCCGACCTGCGCGCCGGGCGCGACGGGGTGGTGTGGATCGCCGACATGCTGCCGCGCGCCGACGTGGTCGCGCTGCTCAGCGCCGCGACCGTCTTCGCCTGCCCGTCGGTCTACGAGCCGCTCGGCATCGTCAACCTCGAGGCGATGGCCTGCGAGACGGCCGTGGTGGCCACCGCCACCGGGGGCATCCCCGAGGTGGTCGTCGCACCCGGCGGCGCTGCGGAGCCCACCGGGCTGCTGGTGCCGATCGAGCAGGCCGACGACGGCAGCGGCACCCCCCTCGACCCCGAGCGCTACGTCGCCGACTTCGCCGAGGCGCTGACCTCGCTGGTCACCGACCCGGACCGGGCCGCGGCCATGGGCCGGGCCGGGCGGCGGCGCGCCGTGGAGTCCTTCGGTTGGCCGGCCATCGCCGAGCGGACCATGGAGGTCTACCGCTCGGTGCTGTGAGGGGCCCCGCCGGCCGTGCGCTGTCAAGGCCGCCACGACCACCTGTGGACCACCGCCGGCCACCGACGTGCTCCTCGGTGGCCCTGTGGAGAGCCGGTCGCGGCCGGCGGCGCGAGGGGGCAGCGTGCTCGCCATGGACACCACACCCGACCCCACGCCCCTCGCCCACGACCCCGCCCCCGTCCGCAGCCAGAGCGACCTGCTGCGGCTGTGGCAGGCGCTGATGGGTGAGCTCGGCTTCACCCGCACCTCCACCTGGGTGCTGCACCTCGACGAGGACGACCACCCCACGCGACGCCTGCTCGAGATCGAGGACTGCGCCGGCGATCCCGTGGCCGGCGACCTCGACTCGCTGACCTCGATGCTGGCCCGGGTCGGAGGCGCCGCCCCGGGCCGGTGGGTCTTCCTGCGCAGCCGCCCGGGTCGGCACGGCCCCGACGCGACCGACCGTGCCTGGGCCCGCGAGCTGACGCTGGCGTGCCGGCGCGCCGGCGTGGTCACCGACGTCGTGCACCTGGCCACCGACCAGCGGCTGGTGCCCCTGCCCGTCGACGACCTGCCGGCGCAGGGCCTGCCCGCCTCGGCCTGAGCCCGACCTGGGTACGGTCGGCACGTGCAGACATCCGACGTGCTGACCCTGCTCCGGACCGTGGGCGAGGAGGTCGTCGAACCCCGCTTCCGCAGCCTCGGCGACGCCGAGGTGGAGGAGAAGAACCCCGGTGACCTCGTCACCGTCGCCGACCGCGAGGCCGAGGTCCGGCTCACCGAGGTGCTCCAGGGCGCCTACCCCCGCGCGGTGATCCTCGGCGAAGAGGCCGCCGAGGACGACGAGTCCGTGCTCGGACGCTTCGCCGACGCCGACCACGCGTTCACCATCGACCCGGTCGACGGCACCAAGAACTTCGTGAAGGGCTCCCCCGACCACGCGATGATGATCGCCGAGCTGCGCGGCGGCGAGGTCGAGCGCAGCTGGATCTGGCAGCCCCAGCACCGCACGGCGTACGTCGCCGAGCGCGGGCGCGGTGCGTGGCGCGACGGACAGCGGATCACCCGGCCGCCGGTCGGCGAGAGGCTGCGCGGCGTCACCTCGCGCCGCGGCTGGATCGGGCGGGCGCTGGGCACCCTCCAGGCGCTGGAGCTGACCTGGGTCTGCTGCGGCGTCGACTACCCGCGGGTGGTCGAGGGCGGCGACGCGGGGGCCGACTACGCGCTCTACCGCAAGACCAAGCCCTGGGACCACGCCCCGGGCTCGCTGCTGCTCAGCGAGGCCGGCGGGGTGCTCGGGACCTTCGAGGGCGGGCCCTACCGCCCCCAGGAGCCCGCGCCCGCGGGCCTGGTCGCGGCGGCCGACCGGACGACGTACGACCTGGTGCGCGGGCTGGTGCACGCGCTGCCCGGCGTCTGAGGAGCCGCTCCCCTAGGCTGCCGCGCATGACGACCTGGCTGCCGGCGGGCACGACGAAGACGATGTTCGTGGTGCGCGCCGACCCGGCGCCGCTGGGCGCAGTCGCGCTGCGCGAGGAGCTGACCGGCGCCGGCGCGCTGCGGGTGCAGCTCAACGTCGACGACGAGCACGTCGCCCAGGCGCTGCGGTTGGCGAGCGCCGCCCCGGTGAGCGCGGTGCTCAGCGTCTGGTCCGACCCCGCGCACGACCCGGCCGGGGTGGCCACGGTCGTCACCGAGGCGGTCGGGGCGACCTCGGGGTGGGTGGTCGACGAGCGCCGCCGCCTCGACCCCGCCGAGCGCTACGACGGCGCCCGGGCCGAGGAGCTGGCCAACGTCGCGGTGCTGCGGCGTCCCGTCGACCTCGACCGCGAGGCCTGGCTGCACCGGTGGCTGGTCGAGCACACCGGCGTGGCGATCCGCACGCAGGCCACCTCCGGCTACGTGCAGAACATCTGCACGGCCCCGCTCGGCACACCGGACCCGGCGGACGAGCGCGTCGAGGCGCTGGTCGAGGAGCTGTTCCCCGCCGCCGCCGTGCACGACGTGCACGCGTTCTACGGCAGCGCCGGCGACGACGCCGAGCTGGGCCGGCGCCTCGAGCAGCTGATGGCCAGCGTGGCTCGCATCGGCGCCGACCGCGACCTCGACCTGGTGCCGAGCAGCCGGCACCTGTGGGACCTCCCGCCGCTCAGCCGCGAGCGCCCAGCGACTCCCAGTAGTCGTTGATCGCGCCGTTGGTCTTGACGAACCAGATGATCGGGCCGACGAGGATGAACATTCCCGGGAAGTACCAGAGCCCGGTCACACCGCTCACCGTGCGCCGACGCCCGGCCCGCTCCTGCATCGTGCCGACCTCGGCGGAGGTCAGGTAGGGCATCACGATGCCGACAAAGATGGCCAGCAGCAGGGCGACCACGCCGCCGATGCCCTGCCCGGTGTGGCGCTTCATCTCCTCGTGCACCTTGAACCACCAGTACCAGCCGTAGATGCCGAAGGTCACCACGAAGAGCAGCATCGCCACCCCGGTGCTGCGCACCTCGCCGACCGGGCCCGGCCCCTGCGGCTGCGCCTGGCCGTAGGCCTGCGGCGCATGGCCGTAGGGCGGCGGCGGCTGGTGGGCCGGCAGCGGCTCCCCCGACGGCGGCGGAGGCGGCGGGAAGGGGTTCTGCTCGGACACGGGTGGCCTCCACGGCTCGGGCTGGGAACGGGCTGGCGTCGGGCCGGGATCCGGACCGGGTGGGCCGACCCTACCGACCCTCGGCTGCGACCGACGTAGTCCGTTCGGGCCATGCCCGGCCCCGGTCGGGCAGATATCGGCGACGAGCGGCCGGATCGGGCCCGGAGACCTCCCCCGCCGCGCCCGCGGACCCCACAGTGGACCCCACGTCGTCCCCCGGCGTCGCCCCCCCCGCCCGACCCCGAGAAGAGGTCCCCCGTGCCGTCGCCGTACGCACCCGGTCGCTACCGGACCACCCCCACGCTCGGGGGTGGCGCCCGGCACCTGGCGCTGCGCTTCTCCTACGGGCTGACCCCCGAGCTCGTGGCCTCGGTCAAACGGGCCGGGGGTGGGCTCGCCTGGTTCGACGCGCAGCTCGACCGGCCCTACGACCCGCAGGCCGACGCCGCGCTGTGCGACTGGTGGCCCGACCTGCACCTCGACGCCCCCGCCCTGTGGCGCCGCCAGGTCGAGGAGGTCCGGGGCACCTGGGAGGTGATGGCCGACTACGCCCGGCGCCTGCTGGTGCGGCGGATGACCTCCCCGCACCAGGTGCACGAGGTGATGACCGACTTCTGGGAGTCGCACCTGCACGTGCCGGCCAACGGTGACGCCCAGGCGGTCTGGCGGGCGTCGTACGGCGACGTCGTGCGGCGCCACGCCCTCGGGCGCTTCGACGAGCTGCTCGTCGAGGCGATCACCCACCCGGCGATGCTGATCTTCCTCGACAACGCCACCTCGACGAAGGCGCACCCCAACGAGAACCTCGGCCGCGAGCTGCTCGAGCTGCACACCGTCGGCGTCGGCGCGCACACCGAGGACGACGTCAAGGCCTCCGCGCGCATCCTCACCGGCTGGCGCGTCGACCTGTGGCGCACCTGGGCGGCCTCCTACTCGCAGAAGGACCACTGGACCGGGCCGGTCGCGGTCGGCGGCTTCCGTGACGCCAACGCCGACCCCGACGGTCGCGCCCTGACCCGCCGCTACCTGCGCCACCTGGCCCGGCACCCTGCCACCGCGCAGCGCATCGCGCGCAAGCTGGCGGTCAAGTTCATCAGCGACACCCCCTCCGAGCAGGTCGTCGACGAGCTCGCGGCGGTCTACCTGGCGCACGACACCGCGGTGGTGCCGGTGCTGCGCGCGCTGGTGCGCACCCAGGAGTTCCGTCAGGCCAAGGGCCAGAAGCTGCGCGACCCCGCCGAGGACGTCGTGGCCTCCTACCGCGCGCTCGGCGCCCGCGTGGTCGCCCCCCGGGCCGGCGACCACGCCGCCAACGCCGTGCTGTGGCAGAGCGACGCGGTCGGGATGCGTCCCGCCGCCTGGCCGCGCCCCGACGGCCCGCCCCTGCACGGCGACCCGTGGGCCTCGCCCAGCCGAGCCCTGGCCTCGATGGACGTGCACTGGTCGCTGGCCGGTGGCTGGTGGCCCAAGAAGGGCGTCACCTGGCAGTCCCCCCAGGAGTGGACCCCCGAGCTGCCCATCGAGTTCCGCGACCTCGTCGACCACCTCTCCCGGGCGGTGCACGGGCGCCGCTCGAGCCGCCAGCTGCTGCGCGCGGCGTGCGAGGCGGTCGAGGCCCGTCCCGGCGAGCGGATCACCCGTGACCACCGGCTGATGGCCTGGCAGTTCAACCGGCTGCTGGGCGTGCTGCTCGACCACCCGCACCACTACCACCGCTGAGGTCCCTCTTGAGCACCCCCGAGCTGACTGCCTCCGGCAGTCCTGCCCCCTGCGGCTGCCCCGAGTACGCCGCGCTGTCGCGGCGCGGCCTGCTGCGCGGGCTCGGCGTCGCCGGGCTCACCTGGAGCGTCGGCTCCGCCGTGGTCAGCGCCGCCGGCCCGGCCGCCGCGAGCGCGCCCGCCACGGCGGCGTCCACAGCCGGCGCCGGGTCGGTGCTGGTCGTCCTCTCGCTGCGCGGCGCGGCCGACGGGCTCTCGCTCGTCGTGCCTCACGGCGACCCGGCCTACTACGCGGCGCGCCCCCGGATCGCCGTGCCGGCCGAGAAGCTGCTGGTGCCCGACGGCTTCTTCGGCCTGCACCCCGCGCTCGAGCCGCTGCTGCCACTGTGGCGCTCGGGGCGACTGGCGACCGTGCACGGCACCGGCCTGCCGGTGGTCAACCGGTCGCACTTCGCAGCGATGGAGGCCGTCGAGGACGCCGCGCCGGGCTCCACCGAGCGGGTCGGCTGGCTCAACCGGCTGCTCGGCGAGCTGCCCGGCTCGTCTCCCTTGCAGGGCCTCGCGGCCGGTGGGGCCGAGGTGCCCACCTCGCTGTTCGGCCCCGAACCGGTGATGGGCTTCCGCTCCCTCGACAAGACCGGCATCGCCGGTGACGACCAGTGGGACCCCCACGGCACCCGGGTGCGCTCGCTGGAGCGGATGTGGACGAGGTCACCGACCTCGATGGGACGCGCCTTCCGCTCGGCCATGCAGGCGGTGGGCGACCTCGAGCCGGCGCGCGCGCAGGCCGACCGCAGCGCGTCCTACCCCGACGACGACCTGGGCCGGGCGCTCGCCTCGGTCTCCCGCACGCTGCGCGGTGACGTCGGCGTCTCGCTGGTCACCGTCGACCACGGCGACTGGGACATGCACACCGACCTCGGCACCCTGGCCTGGGGCCGGATGCGCCGCGAGGGCGACTCCCTGGCCCGCGGCATCGCCGCCTTCTTCGAGGACCTGGGCCCCGTCGCCGACCGGGTCACGCTGGTCACGGTCTCGGAGTTCGGGCGCCGGGTCGCCGAGAACGCCAACCACGGCCTCGACCACGGCTGGGGCACCGTGATGCTCCTGGCCGGCGCCGGGGTGCGCGGCGGCTACCACGGTTCCTGGACGCCGCTGGGCTCCGGCCTCGACGCCGACGTGCCCGTCACCACCGACTACCGCTCCGTGCTCGCCGAGGTCGTCGCCGCCCGCACCCCGGCCTCCCCCGCCGTGGTCTTCCCCGGCTTCCAGCGCCAGCGGGTCGGAGCGATGCTCGGCCAGTGAGCCTGCGGTTTCCCCGGGTACCCGGGCCGGGAAACCATGCGAGTCCCCCCAGGCACCCTGGACCCCCCTCCGGCGGTGCCGGAGCGCTCACTCGGCCCGGCCGGGCTCCCCGGAGCCGGCCTCGGCGACCCGCTGGTGCAGCCGGGCCCGCACCTCGTCGGGGCTCAGCCGGGTCCGCCGCCGCTGGTCGCGCGCGACCACCGCCCCGGTCGCCGCGACCCCGGCCAGCCCGGCCACCCCCAACACCTTCCACACCCTGCTCGCCCTCATGCCCCAGACTCTTCCACCATGGCGCACCCACGACACCCTGGCCCGGGCCGGCACCGCGCGAGCGGGGGGATCGGTCTCGACGAGGCCGTCGAGCTCACCCGCACCGGCGACCTCTGGCTCTTCCGCGGCCGCTCGGCGGCCGACCAGGCGATCCGGGTGCTGACCAACGCCCCGGTCAACCACGTCGGGATGGCCGTGGTGGTCGACGACCTGCCGCCGCTGATGTGGCACGCCGAGCTCGGCAAGGGCCTGCTCGACGTGTGGAGCGGCAAGCACCAGCGCGGGGTCCAGCTGCACGACCTGCGCGACGCCGTGGGCCAGTGGACCGGGCGCTACGAGCAGCGGGCGTGGCTGCGCCAGCTCGATGCCGAGGTCACGCCGGCCATGGAGGACGCGCTGCTGAGCAGCATCGCCCGCCTCGACGGCACCCCCTTCCCCAGCACCGCCGCGCTGGTGGGCCGCTGGGCCCGGGGTCGCGTACGCCGCGCGGCACCCGCCGAGCTGACCTACTGCGCCGAGGTGGTCGCGACGGCGTACGTCGCCATGGGGCTGCTGCCCGACGACCTGCCCAGCAACTACTACGACCCGGGACGGTTCTGGTCGGGCGACGACCTCGAGCTGCGCCGCGGGGCCCGCCTCGGCGAGGAGGTCGCGGTCGACGTGTGAGCCGACCGGTCCGGCTTTGGGCGCCGACCACAACGCCGACTGGTCGGGCCGCCACGGGCTGCGCGGCAGCAACGGTGCGGGTGCACCACGCGTTGCGTGCAGGGGTCATGATGGACACGACCGCCCCTCGTCCCCCGAGGCGCCACCCGATCCGAGAGAGGCCCGGATGCAGCTTGCCCTGTCCGCCGAGGACCAGAAGTTCCGCGAGGAGATGCGTACCTTCTTCACCACCGAGGTGTCCGAGGACATCCGGCGCACGGTGATCGAGGGACGTGAGCTCTCCAAGGAGCAGATCGTCGAGAGCCAGCAGACGCTCAACAAGGCCGGGCTCGCCGTGCCGCACTGGCCCACCGAGTGGGGGGGCCAGGACTGGAGCGACCTGCAGCGCCACATCTGGAACGAGGAGATGCAGCGCGCCGGCGTGCCCACACCGCTCGCCTTCAACGCCAGCATGATCGGCCCGGTGATCGCCCAGTTCGGCAGCCAGGAGATCAAGGAGCGGTTCCTGCCCGGGACCGCCAACCTCGACATCTGGTGGAGCCAGGGCTTCTCCGAGCCCGACGCCGGCTCCGACCTCGCCAGCCTGCGCACCACCGCGGTCAAGGACGGCGACGACTGGGTCGTCAACGGCCAGAAGACCTGGACCACGCTGGGCCAGCACGGCGACTGGATCTTCACGCTCGTGCGCACCGACCCCGACGTGAAGAAGCAGGCCGGCATCTCGATGCTGCTCATCGACATGACCAGCCCGGGCCTCACCGTGCGCCCCATCGAGCTGATCGACGGCGGCCACGAGGTCAACGAGGTCTGGTTCGAGGACGTGCGCGTGCCGGCCGACAACCTGGTCGGGGAGCTCAACAGCGGCTGGACGATCGCGAAGTTCCTGCTCGGCAACGAGCGGGTCGGCGTCGCGCCGGTCGGGACCACCAAGCGCGTCCTGGCCCGTGCCAAGTCGCTCGCCGGCGAGCGGGCCGGCGAGCCGCTGCTCGCCGCCCGCGTCGCCGAGCTCGAGAACGACCTCCTGGCCCTCGAGCTGACCGCGCTGCGCGTGGTCGCCCACTCCGCCGACGGCGAGCCGCACCCGGCCTCCTCCGTGCTCAAGCTGCGCGGCACCGAGCTGCAGCAGGCGGTCAGCGAGCTGATGGTCGACCTCGCGGGCCCCGCGAGCATCGCCTCCGGCGCGGGTGAGGACAGCGCACTCGAGGAGTGGACCCACCACACCACGCCGACGTACCTCAACCTGCGCAAGGCCTCGATCTACGGCGGGTCCAACGAGATCCAGCGCCAGATCATCGCCCGCACGATCCTGGGACTCTGAGGAGCAGACATGGACTTCACCTACGACGACGAGCAGAACGCCCTCCGCGACGCGGTGCGCGGGCTGCTGAGCAAGGCGTACGGCGACTTCGAGCAGCGCCGCCAGACCACGAAGGCCGACCCGGGCTTCTCCGAGAAGACCTGGACCCAGATGGCCGAGATGGGCCTGCTGGGCCTGCCGTTCTCGGAGGACGACGGCGGCGTGGGCGCCGGGCCGATCGAGATCGCGATCGTGTGCCAGGAGCTGGGCCGCGTGGTGGCCCCCGAGCCCTACCTGACCGCGGTGGTGCTCGCCGGCGGCCTGGTGCAGGCCTGCGGCAGCACCGAGCAGCGCAGCGAGCTCCTCGGCTCGCTGGCCGCCGGTGAGCGGCTGCTGGCCTTCGCCCACGACGAGCCGGGCTCGCGCTGGGCCCCGACCGCCTCCGCGGTCACCGCCAGCCGACGAGGCCGGCTCGTGGAGCCTGAGCGGCACCAAGGAGCCGGTCGTGCAGGGCGCCCGCGCCGAGACCCTCGTGGTCAGCGCCCGGCTGCCCGACGGCGGCACCGGCCTCTTCGTCGTCGACGGCGAGGCGGCCACCCGCAGCGCCTACCCGACGTACGACGGCGGCCGCGCGGCCAAGGTCGTGCTCGACGCCACCCCGGCCACGCCGCTGGGCGAGCCGGGCCGCGACCTGGCCGACAGCATCGCCACGATCCTCGACCTGGGCCGCATCATGGCCGGCAACCAGGCGATCGGGGCGATGGAGGTCGCGCTCGCGCAGACCACGTCGTACCTCAAGAGCCGCAAGCAGTTCGGGGTCCCGCTCAGCACCTTCCAGGCGCTGACCTTCCGGGCCGCCGACATGTACGTCTCGCTCGAGCTGGCCACCAGCCTCGTGCAGTGGGCCACGATGGTCGTCGAGAGCGGCGACCCGGTCGCCGTGCGCGACGCCGCGGCCCGCGCCGGACTGCAGGTCAGCCGGGCCGGACGGCACGTGGGCCAGGAGGCCATCCAGCTGCACGGCGGCATCGGCATGACCGCGGAGTACGCCGTGGGCTCCTACACCTCGGTGCTGACCATGCTCGAGCACCTGCTCGGCGACGGCAGCCACCACCTCGGCGGGCTCGCGGAGCGGGTCACCGACCACGACGACCTCGACCCGCTGGCCATCGCCTGAGCCTGGTCCGACCCGGTTCGACGACGACGGCCGGGTGGCGCCTGCGGGCGCCACCCGGCCGTCGCTGTGCCTAGGCTCCTCCCATGGCCTCGAGCGTCACCGGGACCGCGCCGGCGACGGTGGCGCCCCGGACCACCGGTCGCACCCGTCGGCTGCCCCGCGCGCTGGCGGTGGCGGTGTACGCCGCAGCGCTCGTGGCCTGGTCGAGCACCCTGGGCATCCCCAACGACACCGTCCAGGTCTTCGTGTGGCTGTGGCTGGGCACCATCGCCTGGGACGTCGAAGCCCCTGCCCGCCACCACCTGCGCTTCCTGCGCGACTGGTCGCTGCCGATGCTCGGCCTGGTCGTCTACTTCTACAGCCGCGGCCTGACCGACGAGCTGGGCCTGCCGGTGCACTGGACCATGCCGATCCGGGTGGACGAGTGGCTCGGCGGCGGGACCACCCCGACCGAGCACCTGCAGTCCGCGTGGTGCGGGCGGCCGTGCCTGCGTGCGGCGTCGCCCTCCTGGTACGACGTCGTGCTGACCACCGTCTACGCCAGCCACTTCCTGGTCGGGCTGAGCCTCGCCGCGGTGCTGTGGGTGCGCGATCGCGCGGCCTGGGTGCGGTGGATGCGGCGCTACCTGATGATCTGCTCCGGGGCGCTGGTCGTCTACGTCCTCTACCCGATGGCCCCGCCGTGGATGGCCTCGCGCGAGGGGATGATGGGCGAGGTCACCCGGCTCACGGGGCGGGGGTGGGACGACCTGGGCGTCGGCCGCCTCGACCTGGTCCTGCAGGGCGTGGGCAACCCCGTGGCCGCCATGCCCTCCCTGCACGCCGGGATCGCCTTCCTGGTCGCGGTGCACGCGGTGCAGCGGCTGCGTTCGTCGTGGCGCTGGCTGCTGCTGGGCTACCCGGCCCTGATGAGCCTGGCGCTGGTCTACTTCGCCGAGCACTACGTGATCGACATCGTCGCCGGCGCCGCCCTGGCGTTGGGCGTGGTGGCCGTCGCCGGGCTCTGGGAGCGAGAGGCAGGTGTGGGGGCCAGGCAGGTGGGTACCGTCCGGGGGTGAAGCCACGTCTGCGCACCGCGCCCGCCTCCCTCGCCCTGCTCGCCGTCCTCTCCGCCGGCGCCCTGAGCGCCTGCGGGGGTGACGACGCCGACACCGGCACCGCCGACGAGTCGTCGTCGGCCACCTCCGAGGACACCTCGACCGACGAGGGCACCGACGAGGGCACCCAGGAGGGCACCCAGGAGGTCAGCACCGAGCAGGTGCGGCTGCGCCTGCCGGAGGGCTGGGAGAGCCTCGAGGCCCAGGAGGCGCTGGCCGAGGCCGACGGCGAGGACGGCGTGCTCGCCTCGATCGCCGAACGGCTCGGCGTGCCGCCCGCCCAGCTCGAGGCCACGCTGCAGAACGTCGACCTGGTCGCGGTCGCCGACGGCGGCGCCCAGGGTGGAGTGCTGACCAACGTCAACGTGCTGCACCAGCCGGGCGAGCTGCCCGAGGAGCAGCTGTTCGCCCAGCAGCTCGAGCAGTTCGCCGACGTCACCGGCGACGTGACCACCGTCGACTCCGCGGTCGGCGACGTGCTGCGCGCCGACTACCAGCTCGACATCAACGGCACCGCAGGCCAGTTCGAGGTGCTGCTGGCGCAGGTCGGTGGCGACGTCGTCACCATCACCGTGACCTCGGCCGACGCCGCCGACGCCGCGGAGGTGGCCGACCTGGTCGTCTCCTCCCTCGAGGAGGCCTGAGCCACCCACGGCGCGACTCAGGCGCCGGCCATCCGCAGCGCCAGGTCGCGGTAGTGGTGGGCGACCTGCTCGGGCGTCCAGCCGGCGTCGTCGCGGTACCACCGCGCCACGTCGATGCCCAGCGACAGCAGCGCGGTGGCGGTCATCGCCGGGTCCGGCGTGGCCAGCACCCCGGCGGCCACGCCCCGCTCGATCACGTCACGCACGACCGCGTCGATGCGGCGGCGCAGGTCCATGATCTCGTCGAGGTGCTCGGCGCTCAGCGCGGCCATCTCGTAGTTGATGACCCGCGCCGTGGTGTGGGTCAGCGCGTGGTGGCGCACGAACTCCTCGACCAGCCGGGTCAGCTGCCCGACCGGTCCGGCCCCTTCGGCGACGGCGGCCTCCACCAGCGCGAGCGTGCGCAGGTGGCCCCGCTGCGAGATCAGGTGGAGCAGCTCCTCCTTGGAGCGGTGGTGCACGTAGAGCGCGGCCGGGCTCATCCCCGCACCGGCCGCGATGTCGCGGGTGGTGGTGCCGTGGAAGCCGCGCACCGCGAAGGCAGCCACCGCGGCCTCGAGCAGGCGCTCGCGGGCATCGGTGGTCGAGGGTTGACGGGCGGCGGCCATGGCGTCAGAGTAAGCAAGCGCTTAGTCAGAGCGCAACGACCCACTCGAGAGGGAGCACCATGCAGGGACTCAAGGGCCGCACCGCCGTCGTGACCGGCGCCAGCCGCGGCATCGGCCTGGGCATCGCCCAGCGACTCGTCGACGAGGGCGCGCGCGTCGTGCTGACCGCCCGCAAGCCCGAGGCCCTCGAGCAGGCCGTGAGCGCCCTGGGCGGTCCCGACGTGGCTCTCGCCGTCGCCGGCAAGGCCGACGACCCCGCGCACCGCGAGGAGGTCGTGACCCGTGCCGTCGAGACCTTCGGCAGCCTCGACCTGCTGGTGAACAACGCCGGCATCAACCCCGCCTACGGCCCCCTCGTCGACCTCGACCTCGACGCCGCCCGCAAGATCGTCGAGGTCAACGCGATCGGCGCGCTGGCCTGGGTGCAGGCCGCGCACCGCGCCTGGATGGGCGAGCACGGCGGCTCGGTCGTCAACATCTCCTCGGTCAGCGGCGTCAAGCCCGCCCCGGGCATCTCGATGTACGGCGCCAGCAAGGCGATGATGATCTCGCTGACCGAGTCGCTGGCGGTCGAGCTGGGCCCGACCATCCGCGTCAACGCCGTCGCCCCCGCTGTGGTCAAGACCCAGTTCGCCTCGGCGCTCTACGAGGGCCGCGAGGACGAGGTGTCCTCGCAGTACCCCCTCAAGCGCCTGGGCGTGCCCGAGGACGTCGCCGGCGCGGTCGCCTTCCTGCTCTCCGACGACGCCGGCTGGGTGACCGGCCAGACGATGCTCCTCGACGGCGGCGTCACCCTCACCGGCGGCGTGTGATGGCCGGCCACGAGGCGCTGGCCGGCCGCGGCGCGGTCGTCACCGGCGCCGCCGGCGGCATCGGTCGCGCCCTGGCCACCCGCCTGGTCGCCGAGGGCGCCCGGGTGGTGGTCAACGACCTCGACGCCGACGCCGTACGCCGCACGGCCGAGGAGATCGGCGCCGTCGCCGTGCCCGGCGACTGCTCCTCCGACGCGGGGGTGCGCGCCCTGGTCGAGGCGGCCACGGCCGAGCTGGGCCGCATCGACGTCTACCTGGCCAACGCCGGCGTCGACGGGGCCGGCGGTCCCGACAGCCTGCAGACCCCCGACGACGTGTGGGAGCGGGTCGTCGACGTCAACGTGATGGCCCACGTGCGCGCCGCCCGGCTGCTGGTGCCCGAGTGGGTCGCCTCCGCCGAGGCCGGCGGCGCGGGCGGTCGGTTCGTGGTGACCGCCTCGGCCGCGGGGCTGCTGACGATGATCGGCAGCGCGCCCTACTCGGTGACCAAGCACGCCGCGGTCGGCTTCGCCGAGTGGCTGTCGGTGACCTACGGCCACCGCGGCGTCACCGTGCAGGCGATCTGCCCGCAGGGCGTGCGCACCCGGATGCTCGAGGAGGCCGGCCCGCTGCAGGACCTGCTCTCCCACGACGAGGCGCTCAGCCCCGAGACCGTCGCCGGCTGCTGGGTCGACGCCCTGGCCGACGACCGCTTCCTGGTGCTGCCGCACCCCGAGGTCGCCGCCTACTACGCCGCCCGGGCCACCGACACCGACCGCTGGCTGGGCGGGATGCGCCGGCTGCAGGCCAAGCTCGACGAGCACCTGGCGGACCAGGCGTGAGCGGCGCCCTGCCCGGCCTCGACCTGGTCGCGGTCCAGGCCTGGTACGCCGCGCAGCGTCCCGGCGAGATGCCGGCCGCCGACGCCCTCGAGGCGCGGCTGCTGACCGGCGGGCGCTCCAACCTCACCTACGCGCTGCACGTGCGCGAGGACCCCTCGCGCCGCTGGGTGCTGCGCCGTCCCCCGCTGGGCCACGTGCAGGCCACCGCCCACGACATGGGACGAGAGCACCGGGTCATGGACGCGCTGGCCGGCACCGCGGTGCCGGTGCCGGCGATGTACGCGCACTGCGCCGACGAGTCGGTGCTCGGGGCCCCCTTCTACCTGATGGAGGTCGTCGACGGGGTGGCGCTGCGCCGCGCCGAGGAGATCGAGCCGCTGGGTCCCGAGCGCACCCGGGCGCTGGTCGGGCGGATGGTCGAGGTGCTCGCCGACCTGCACGCCGTCGACCCCGACGCAGTCGGCCTGGGCGACCTCGGTCGCCCGGGCGGCTTCCTGGAGCGCCAGGTGCGCCGCTGGGGCCGCCAGCTCGAGGGGTCGCGCAGCCGCGACCTGCCCGACGCCGACCTGCTGCTCGAGCGCCTGGCCTCCCACGTGCCGCCCGACGCCGCGCCCGCCGTGGTGCACGGCGACTACCGCCTCGACAACCTGCTCGTCGACGCCGACCACCCGCAGCCGGTGCGCGCGGTCGTCGACTGGGAGATGGCCACGCTCGGCGACCCGCTCACCGACCTGGCGCTGCTGGTCGTCTACGACCGGCTGGCGGGCCTGGTCGCCGGGTCCGGAGCCTCGGTGGCCGACGCCGGGCTGGCCGACGTCTCCACCGCCCCCGGCTACCCGTCGGCCGACGACCAGCTCGCGGCGTACGCCGCCGCCTCGGGTCGCGACCTGGGCCCGATGGACTTCCACCTCGGCCTGGCCCACCTCAAGCTCGCCGTCATCCTCGAGGGGATCCACTACCGCCACGCCCACGGCCAGACCGTGGGCGAGGGCTTCGACGCCATCGGCGAGGCGGTGCCGCCGCTGCTGGCGGCCGGCCTCGCCGCCACCTCGCACCTCTGACCGACCCGACCCCCTGGAGGGACCACCATGGACTTCGCCTTCGACGCCCGGACGCAGGAGCTGCGCGAGAGCCTGCTCGACTTCATGGACACCCACGTCCACCCCAACGAGCAGGTCTTCGCCGACCAGCTCGCCGGCCTCGACGACCGCTGGGCGTGGTCGACCGCGCCGGTGCTGCAGGAGCTGCGCGCCGAGGCCCGCAGCCGCGGGCTGTGGAACCTCTTCCTGCCGGTCGGGCACTACGGCGACCTGGGTGCCGGGCTGACCAACCTGCAGTACGCCCCGCTCGCGGAGATCACCGGGCGCGCCGGCCACCTGGCCCCGGCCGCGCTCAACTGCGCCGCCCCCGACACCGGCAACATGGAGGTGCTGGCGATGTTCGGCACCCCCGAGCAGCAGGAGCGCTGGCTGCACCCGCTGATGGAGGGCCGGATCCGCTCGGCGTTCGCGATGACCGAGCCCGACGTGGCCTCCTCCGACGCCACCAACATCGAGACCTCGATCGTGCGCGACGGTGACGAGTACGTCATCAACGGGCGCAAGTGGTGGATCACCGGCGCGATGAACCCGCAGGCCGAGGTCTTCATCGTGATGGGCAAGACCGACCCGAGCGCCTCGCGGCACCGCCAGCAGAGCCAGGTGCTGGTCCCCCGCGACACCCCGGGACTCACCGTGGTGCGGCCGATGCACGTGATGGGCTACGACGACCACGAGCACGGCGGCCACGCCGAGCTGCGCTTCGAGGACGTGCGGGTGCCGGTCTCGAACCTGATCGGCGAGGAGGGCGGCGGCTTCGGTGTCGCCCAGGCCCGGCTGGGCCCCGGCCGCATCCACCACTGCATGCGCGCCATCGGCGTGGCCGAGAAGGCCATCGAGCTGATGTGCACCCGCGCCGACTCGCGGGTGGCCTTCGGCCGCGCGATCTCCGAGCAGGGCGTGGTGCGCGACTGGATCGCGGAGTCGCGGGTGCGTCTCGAGCAGCTGCGCCTGCTGGTGCTCAAGACCGCCTGGCTGATGGACGACGTGGGTGCCCGCGGCGCCCACACCGAGATCCAGGCGATCAAGATCGCCACGCCCTCGACGGTGCAGTGGATCCTCGACAAGGCCATCCAGGTGCACGGCGCCGGCGGCCTCTCCCAGGACTTCCCGCTGGCCAACGCCTACGCCTCGATCCGCACGCTGCGCTTCGCCGACGGCCCCGACGAGGTGCACAAGAACGCCCTGGCCAAGGCCGAGATCCGCAAGCAGACGCACACGGCCTCATGAGCGAGCAGCACCGCAGCGACCTCGAGCAGCGCGTCGCCGCCCTGCTCGAGGCGCACGACCCCGCCACCACCGGACGCGCCGAGTTCCTGCGCGCCCGGTGGGACGCCGGCCTGGCCTGGGTGCACTTCCCCGAGGGCCTCGGCGGCCTCGCGCTGCCGCGCGACCTGCAGGCCCACGTCGACGACCTGCTCGCCGCGGCCGGGGCCCCCGACAACGCTCCCGAGCGCAACGGGATCGGGCTGGGGATGGCCGCGCCGACGATCCTGGCGCACGGCACCCCCGAGCAGCACGAGCGCTTCCTGCGCCCGCTGTGGCTGGGCGAGGAGGTCTGGTGCCAGCTCTTCTCCGAGCCGGGCGCCGGCTCCGACCTGGCCGCGGTGGCCACCCGAGCGGTGCGCGACGAGGCCGCCGACGAGTGGGTCGTCAACGGGCAGAAGGTGTGGACCTCGTCCGCCCACCTGGCCGACTTCGCGATCCTGGTCGCGCGCACCGACCCCGACGTGCCCAAGCACGCCGGGCTCAGCTACTTCCTGCTCGGCATGCGCGAGCCGGGCGTCGAGGTGCGCCCGCTGCGCCAGCTCACCGGCGAGGCGGAGTTCAACGAGGTCTTCCTCACCGACGTGCGGGTGCCCGACGCCCAGCGCCTGGGTGCGGTCGGCGAGGGCTGGCGCATCGCCAACACCACCCTCAACAGCGAGCGGGTCTCGATCGGCGGCCAAGCCGTCCCGCGCGAGGCCGGGATGGTCGGCAGGGTCGCGGCCACCTGGCGTGCCGCACCCGAGCGGCGTACGCACGGGGCGCACCGTCGGCTCCTCGACCTGTGGGTGCAGGCCGAGGCCGCCCGGATCACCGGCAGCCGGGTGCGCCAGCAGCTGGCCGTCGGCGCCCCCGGGCCCGAGGGGTCGGCCACCAAGCTGGTCTTCGCCCGGCTCGCCCAGGAGCTCTCCGCGCTCGAGGTCGAGCTGCTGGGCGAGGACGGCCTGCGCTACGACGACTGGACCCTGAGCCGCCCCGACAAGGTCGACTTCACCGGCCGCGACGCCGGCTACCGCTACCTGCGCGCCAAGGGCAACTCGATCGAGGGCGGCACCTCCGAGATCCTGCGCAACATCATCGCCGAGCGCGTGCTCGGTCTGCCCGGCGAGCCGCGCGTCGACAAGGACGTGGCGTGGAAGGACCTCCCCCGATGATCCCTGCTGCACCCGACCTGGACCTGCTGCCCAGCGACGTCGATACCGACCTGCGCCGCTCGGTGCGCGCGGTGCTCGCCAAGACCTGCCCCACCGAGGCGCTGGTCGCCCTGGCCGACGGCACCGACGATGTCTCGGGGCCCGCCTGGTCGGCGCTGGCCCACGACCTCGGTCTCGCCGCGCTGCTGGTGCCCGAGGAGCACGGCGGCGCCGGGGCCGGGCCCCGCGAGGCCGCCGTCGTCGCCGAGGAGTGCGGGCGCGCCTGCGCGCCAGTGCCCTTCCTGACCAGCGCCGTGCTGGCCACCAGCCTGCTCGCCCGGCTCGGGGCCGCAGAGCCCCTCGCCCGGCTGGCCGAGGGCGGCACCGCGGCCGTCGTCGTCCCGGCGGGCACCGTCTCGACCGCCGTCTGGGCCCGGCGGCCCGGCGCCGAGGTCTTCGGCGGCCGGTTGGTCGGTGAGGTGCGCGGCGTCGTCGGCCTCCCTGCCGACCTGCTGCTGGTCCCCGTCCACGGACCCGACGGCCCGGCGTTGCACCTGGTGCCCGCCGACGCCGGCGGGGTGGCGGTCTCCACGCACACCTCCCTCGACGCGACCCGCCCGGTCAGCGACGTCCGCCTCGACGTCGAGGCCAGCACACCCCTGGCCAGCGGCGACGAGGTCACCGCCGCCCTCGACCACGCCCTGGCGACCGCCGCGGGCGTGCTGGCGGCCGAGCAGGCCGGGCTCGCCGCCTGGTGCCTCGAGCAGACCGTCGCCCACCTCTCGGAGCGCCGTCAGTTCGGGCGCGTCGTGGGCGGGTTCCAGGCGCTCAAGCACCGCCTCGCCGACCTCTACGCCGAGGTCGGCCAGGCCTCCGCCGTCGCGGCGCACGCGGCCGCGGCGCTGGCCGGCGAGACCGACGTAGCGGTGTCGGTCGCGGTCGCGCAGGCGTTCTGCTCCGAGGTCGCCGTGCACGCCGCCGAGGAGGCCGTGCAGCTGCACGGCGGGCTCGGCATGACCTGGGAGAGCCCGGTGCACCTGCGGCTCAAGCGGGCCAAGGCCGACCACGTGCTCCTCGGCAGCCCCGACGCCCACCGCGATGCCCTGGCGCGCCTGGTCGACCTGGCCGCCCCCACCCCCGAGGCAGGATGACCCCATGGACCTCTCCCTGAACGACGAGCAGCAGGCCTTCCGCGCCCTGGCGCGCGACTTCCTCGACCGCGAGGCGGTCCCGCACCGCGTCGAGTGGGACCGCGCCGAGTCCGTCGACCTCGCGATCGTGCCGAAGATGGCCGAGATCGGGTTCTTCGGCCTGACCATCCCCGAGGAGTACGGCGGCCTCGGCGGCGACTACGTGACCTACTCGCTGGCCATGGAGGAGCTCGGTCGCGCCGACTCGGCGCTGCGGGGCATCGTCTCGGTCTCCAGCGGGCTGGTCGGCAAGTCGATCCTCTTCCACGGCAGCGAGGAGCAGAAGCAGGAGTGGCTGCCGCAGCTGGCGGAGGCCACCAAGCTCGGCTGCTTCGGCCTCACCGAGCCCGACGTGGGCTCCGACGCCGGCAACCTGACCACGCGGGCCCGCCGCGACGGTGACGACTACGTGATCGACGGCCAGAAGCTCTACATCACCAACGGCACCTGGGCCGACGTCGCGCTGGTCTTCGCCCGCACGGGCGGCGAGGGCCCGCGGGGCATCTCGGCGTTCCTGGTCCCGACCGACGCCCCTGGCTTCGAGGCCCGCGAGATCAAGGGCAAGCTCGGGCTGCGCGGCCAGGCCACCGCCGAGCTGTTCCTCGACGGGGTCCGGGTGCCCGCCTCGGCGATGCTCGGCGAGGAGGGCACCGGCTTCAAGATCGCGATGAGCACCCTCGACAAGGGCCGCCTCGCGGTGGCCTCCGGCTGCGTCGGGATCATCCAGGGCTGCCTCGAGACGGCGGTCGAGTACGCCACCTCCCGCACCCAGTTCGGCCGGCCGCTGGCCGGCTTCCAGCTGGTCCAGGACATGATCGCCGACATCTCGCTCGACGCCGACGCGGCGCGGCTGCTGGCCTGGCGCTGCGCCGACCTGATCGACCGCGGCGAGCCCTACGGGGTGGCGGCGTCCAAGGCCAAGCTCTTCGCCTCCGAGGCGGCGGTGCGCGCGGCCAACAACGCGCTGCAGGTGCACGGCGGGGCGGGGTACGTCGACGAGTACCCGCCGGCCAAGTACCTGCGCGACGCCCGCGTGATGACGCTCTACGAAGGCACCAGCCAGATCCAGAAGCTGCTGATCGGTCGCGACGAGACCGGCATCAGCGCCTTCGTCTGACCCGCTCCCGCTCGACTCCTGCATCCACCACATCCACCGCACCACCCACCGCACCACTCATGGAGGACCCACCGTGCCGATCGACCCGCAGCTGGCCACCCTGCTCACGTTCCTCGAGCAGGCCGGCACCCCGCCCATGCACGAGGGCAGCGCCGAGGAGGCCCGCGCGGGCTTCCGCACCCTGTCGGTCGACCTGCGGGACCCCTCGGTCCTGCCCGAGATGACCTCGGTCGAGGAGGTCCACCTGCCCGGCGGCGCGGCGGCGCGCCCGGGCCGGGTCTACCGGCCGGTGAGCGACCTGGAGCAGCTGCCCACGGTCGCGTTCTTCCACGGCGGTGGCTTCGTGATCGGCGACCTCGACACCCACGACCTGACCTGCCGGCTGATCGCGTCGCGCTGCGAGGCCGTCGTGGTCTCGGTCGACTACCGCCTCGCCCCCGAGCACCCCTTCCCCGCCGGGCTGGAGGACGTGCTCGCCGCCGCCCACTGGATCAGCGACAACCTCGCCGACCTCGGCGGCTCCGAGGCGATGGGTGTGGCCGGCGACTCCGCCGGCGGCAACCTGGCCGCGGTCACCGCCCAGGTGCTGCGCGACGAGGGCCGCCCCCTGGCCGGGCAGCTGCTGATCTACCCGGTCACCGACTCGGCCGGCTCCTACCCCTCGCACAGCGAGAACGCCGAGGGCTACTTCCTCGACACCGCCACGATGGCCTGGTTCGGCGCCCAGTACGCCGGTGACGCAGCCGACCTCGACCCCGCCGACCCGCGGCTCTCACCACTGCACGGCCGTCTCGACGGCCTGGCCCCGGCCGTGGTGGTCACCGCCGAGCTCGACCCGCTGCGCGACGACGGCAACGCCTACGCCCGCGCCCTCGAGGACGCCGCGGTCCCGGTGCAGCACCAGGTCTTCCCCGGCCTGATCCACGGCTTCGTCGACATGGGCCGCCACTCCGAGGCGGCCGACCGCGCCGTGGAGGAGACCCTCGCCCTCTTCCGCCCCCTGCTGCATCCCTGACGGCGCCGTCGCTGGTTGAGCAGCGAGGGCCGAAGGCTCGAGCGTCGTCGACACCCCGTGACCCCATGGCGTACGCCGGGCGCGGTCCTCACGGGGTCTCGACGACGGTCGTCGCTGGCGCTCCTCCCTGCTCGACCGACGGCGGGGGGCGGGTCAGCGGTCGCGGGCCATCAGCGCCAGCTCGAGAAGCAGCTTGTCGCGGGGGCTGGCCAGGGACCGGCCGGTGAGCTCCTCGATCTGCTTGAGCCGGTAGATCACGGTGTTGCGGTGGCAGTAGAGCTCCTCGGCGGCGTGCGTGGGTGAGCCGTCGTGGCGCAGCAGCGCGGCGAGCGTGTCGAGCAGGGTGCGCGACTGGGCCTCGGGCTGGGCCAGCAGCGGGCCCAGCGTCTCGCGCAGCAGCAGTGGCGCCACCTGCGGCGAGCCGGCGAGCAGCACCTCGGGCAGGCGCTGCGAGACCGCCACCGCTCCGGTGGTGCCCCGTGCGATGGTCTCGGCGGCCCGGCTCGCCAGCTGGTAGGCCGCCGCGAAGCCGGCGACGCCGTCGGGAGCCACGCACACCCCGACCCGGGCCCGCACCTGCGGCCCGACCACGTCGACGAGCTGGTCCTCCCCCAGGGGCGACGCGGCGCCCCCGGTGGCGCCGGGGGCCGCGGCGGCGACGAGCCCGAAGTAGGTGCCGCCGCGCACGTGCCAGCGCACCGTGAGACCGAGCCGTTCGAGCCGGTCCTCGCTGGGTCCGAGCCCTGCGTCGACCTCGCCGTCGAGCAGCGCCACGAGGCAGCCCACGGGTGCGTCGGGGTCCACGCCCAGCGCGTCGCGCACCTCGGCGGCGTACTCGGGGTCGGCGCCACGGCCCTCCACGAGGGCGTCGAGCACCGACTGCTGGCGCTGCAGGTCGACCCGGGTCAGGCGGGCGCTCTCGCGGCGGTAGGCGTCGATGAGCACCGCGGTCTGCACGTCGAGGTTCGACCACACGATCCGCGCCGCCAGCAGCAGCACCGGTTCGTCCCCGCGCCCGTCCCTGCGCTGCGAGTGGGCCACCAGCGCCTCCCACAGCATCCGGGCGCCGACGGTGTAGGCGTTGAGCACCAGCTCGAGCGGGACGCCCTGCTGGGCCCTGCGGCGCCCCGTGTCGCGCCACACCTGGGCCGCCGCCGAGCTGCCGGCCCGGCGCTGGCCGGTGAGGACCTCGAGGCCGCGCCTGATGTGCACCCGGGTGCTCTCGCGGACGTCGGCGCGCAGCTCGGGTCCGACCTGGTCGTAGACGTCGGCGTCGCGCTCCAGGAGCGTCAGGGTGATGCTGTCGGCGATCTGGTCCGACTGCTCCACGAGGGGCAGCCAGGCGCGCTGGACGTCCTCCAAGGTGGCCCGTCCGGGGCCGACGTCAACGCGCATGAGTCGCACGTTCGCACCCATTGCACAAGGAGCGCCAGCGCAAAGGCAGTGAAATGGCGCACCAGCCAAGAAATTTTGTGCTGTGCGCCTAGTGCGCGATCTGTGCGCTGCGACCAAGGTGGTGCACGTCACAAGCGGACGAACGCGTCCCGCTGCCCGCTCCTGGAAGGACCTCATGTCGTCCACACCGTCCGCCGAAGGCGGCGCCGCCCCGGCCCTGGAGCTCTCCGACGTCACCGTGCGCTTCGGGGGCATCACCGCCCTCAGCGAGGTCGGCCTGGCGGTGCGCCCCGGGTCGGTGCACGGCGTCATCGGCCCCAACGGCGCCGGCAAGACCACGCTCTTCAACGTCGCCTGCGGCTTCGTCACCCCCGACACCGGCCGGATCGTGCGCGAGGGCACCGTGCTCGACAAGCTGGCCCCGCACCAGCTCGCCGGCCTCAAGATGGCCCGCACCCTCCAGGGCCTGGGCCTCTTCGACCGGATCACGGTGCTCGACAACGTCGTGGTCGGCGCCGACCGGCACGCGCGCTCGGGCTTCCTCGGCTCGCTGCTGGCCCTGCCCCGCACCGGACGCGAGGAGAAGGCGCTGCGCGAGCGGGCCCGGGCGGTGCTGGCCGAGCTGCACATCGAGCAGTACGCCGACCGCTACCCCAGCAGCCTCCCCTACCCGGTGCGCAAGCGGGTGGCGCTGGCGCGTGCGCTCGCCGCCGAGCCCACCCTCCTGCTGCTCGACGAGCCGGCCAGTGGCCTGTCGTCGGCCGAGATGGACGAGCTCGGCGACCTCGTGACGTCGCTGGGCTCGCGGATGTCGGTGATGCTCGTGGAGCACCACATGGACCTGGTGATGCGGGTCTGCGACGAGATCACCGTGCTCGACTTCGGCAAGGTGATCGCGCACGGCACCCCCGACGAGGTGCGCAACGACCCCGCCGTGCTGGCGGCCTACCTGGGCGACGAGGTGACCCACTGATGCTGACCCTCGACCGACTCACCGCCGGCTACGGCCCCGTCACCGCCCTGCAGGACGTCTCCTTCTCCGCCGGCAAGGGCCAGATCACCGCCGTCCTCGGCGCCAACGGCGCCGGCAAGACCACGTTGCTGCGCACCGTGTCGGGCCTGCACCGCCCCGAGTCCGGCACCATCGCCCTCGACGGCCAGCCGCTGCGCAAGGTCAACGCCGAGCAGATGCCGGCGCTGGGCATGGTCCACGTGCCCGAGGGCCGGGGCGTGATCACCGAGCTGACCATCGAGGAGAACCTGCGCCTGGGCGGGCTGGCCAAGGGCGGCAAGCTTCGCTCCGAGGACCTCCAGCGCGTCTACGACCTGTTCCCCGTCCTGGCCGACCGGCGCGCCGGTCTGGCGCACACGCTCTCGGGCGGCGAGCGGCAGATGCTGGTCATCGGCCGGGCCCTGATGTCGGAGCCCCGGCTGCTGCTGCTCGACGAGCCGTCGCTGGGACTGGCCCCCCGCATCGTGGGCCAGATCTTCGACCTGCTGCGCGGTCTCGTCGACGACCAGGGCCTCAGCGTCCTGCTGGTCGAGCAGAACGCCCGCAGCGCTCTGTCGGTGGCCGACCACGGCGTCGTCCTCAACCTCGGCCGGGTCGTCGCCGACGAGAAGGCCTCGATCCTGGCCGCCGACGACCAGCTGCGCCACGCCTACCTCGGCTTCTGAGCCGCACCGCCCACCCCAAGAACGGAGATCGACGTGCAACAACTCGTGAACACCGCCCTCGGCGGGCTCACGCTCGGCGCCGTGTACGCCGCGTTCGCGCTGGCGCTGGTGCTGATCTTCCGCTCCACCCGGATCGTGAACTTCGCCCAGGCGCCGATGGCGATGGTGACCACCTTCATCGCGCTGACCCTGATCGACGCCGGCTACTCCTACTGGATCGGCTTCGCGGCCGCCCTGCTCTCGGGCCTGGTGCTCGGGGCGGTCATCGAGCGGGTCATCATCCGGCCCGTGGAGGACAAGCCCGAGATCAACGCGGTCATCCTGACCCTCGGTCTCTTCATCACCCTGCACGCCCTGGCCGCGGTCGTCTTCGGCAACCGCTTCCGCTCCTTCCCCGCTCCCTTCGGGCTGCGCGGCCTCGAGGTGGGTGACACCACGATCCGGCTCACCACCTCCGACATCTTCACCATCGCCGCGGTGGCCACGGTGATGGTGCTGCTCCTGCTGCTCTTCCGCTACACCGACGTGGGCCTGCGGATGCGGGCCTCGGCCTACAACCCCGAGGTGGCCCGACTGCTGGGCGTGCGGGTCGGCCGGATGCTCACCCTCGGGTGGGCGCTGGCCGCGGTCGTCGGCTCGCTCTCGGGCCTCCTGATCGCCAGCGGCGGTCTGGTGCACCCCGGTTACATGGACTCCATCGTCGTCTACGGCTTCGTGGCCGCCGTGCTCGGCGGGCTCGAGAGCCCGGTGGGCGCTGTGGTGGGCGGGCTGACGCTCGGCCTGTCCCTGAGCTTCGTCAGCGGCTACCTCGGCTCCGAGCTGGTCGCCCTGGCCGCACTGCTGATCCTGATGCTCGTGCTCACCCTGAAGCCCGGCGGCCTCTTCGCCGTGGCCTCGGCCAGGAGGGTCTGATGAACCGCTTCCTCGACGTGTGGCGCCACTCGGTGCTGGGTCGCCACCTGCTGACCGCGCTCATCGGCCTGGCCGTGGTGGTCGTGGTCCTCGAGAGCGTCGGCGACTTCCGAGCCCTGCAGCTGGCCGCGATGGCCTACCTCGGCATCGCCGCCGGCGGCCTGACCGTGCTCACCGGCATCAACGGCCAGATCTCGCTGGGCCACGGCGCGCTGATGGCGTTCGGCGCCTACACCACCGCGCTGCTGCTCGACGACCCGACGTCCTCGATGCCGATCTCCCTGGTGGTGCTGGCCTCGACGGTCGTCGCGCTGCTGGTCGGCACCGCGGTCGGTGTCGCCGCAGCCCGGTTGCACGGCCCGTACCTGGCCGGCGCGACGCTCGCGCTGGCCATCGCCGTGCCCGGCATCGCGCTGTACTTCGGCGAGTACCTGGGCGGCGAGCAGGGCCTGCGGGTCTCGCTGCCCGACGTGCCCGTCTGGGCGCTGGACCTCGAGTACCTCCTGACCGGCACCGAGATGTCGCGCAGCCAGTACGTCGCCTACCTCGGCTGGATCACCCTCATCGTCACCTTCGTGCTGCTGGCCAACCTGGCTCGCGGCCGGGTCGGGCGCCGCTGGCGCGCGGTGCGCGACGACGAGGTCTCGGCCGAGCTGGCCGGCATCCGGCTGGGTCGCGCGCGGATCTCGGCGTTCATGGTCAGCGCCGCCGCGGCCGGTGCCGCCGGCTCCGTCCTGGCCATCACCGCACGGCTGGCCGCCCCGAGCGGCTTCACGATCGTGCTCAGCCTGACCCTGCTGACCGCCGTGGTCCTCGGTGGCCTGGGCTACCTGTCCGGGGCCCTGATCGGCGCGGGCCTGCTGACCTTCCTGCCGCCCTTCGTGACCCGCATCGGCGGCGACGCCGGCCTCTCCGACATCCGAGCCGCCGAGCTGGCGCCGCTGGTCTACGGCCTGGTGATGGTGCTGGTCATCCTGCTGGCCCCGGCCGGCCTCGTGGGCACCACGCGGATGTCGCTGGCCGGGCGCCGAGCCCGGCGCCAGATGGCCGCCGCCGGCGCCTCCGGTGCCACCGGCGACTCCGGTGCCACCGGCGACTCCCCCGGCACGACTCCCCCGCACGACAGCTCGGACGAGCACGACCCCGGCTCGCCCCAGGCGACCGGATCCACCACCTCGAAGGGAAGTACACGATGAAGGCACGACTGCTGGCCCCTGTGGCCGGCCTGCTCACGGCCACCATGGTCCTGGCGGGCTGCGGCGCCGGAGGCGACCGCGAGAGCGAGAGCGGCGGCGAGGGAGGGGGCGCCTCCGACATCGGCGTCACCGAGGACTCCGTCACCATCGGCGCCCACTTCCCCCTGACCGGAGTAGCGGCGCCGGGCTACAGCGAGATCCCCACCGGCACGAAGGCCTACTTCGACTACGTCAACGAGGCCGGCGGCGTCAACGGTCGCCAGATCGAGTACATCGTCAAGGACGACGGCTACAACCCGACCAACACCAGCCAGGTCACCAACGAGCTGGTGCTCCAGGACGAGATCTTCGCGATGATGGGCGGGCTGGGCACTCCCACGCACAGCGCCGTGGTCGACTTCCTCAACTCCGAGGGCGTGCCCGACCTCTTCGTCTCCTCCGGCTCGCTGCAGTGGGGCGACGACGTCGAGTCGAAGCCCTACACCTTCGGCTGGCAGCCCGACTACGAGATCGAGGGCAAGATCATCGGCCAGTACATCGCCGAGAACATGCCCAACGCCAAGGTCGGCCTCTTCCTGCAGGACGACGACTTCGGCGAGGACGGCGAGAAGGGCGTGCGCCAGTACCTCGACAAGCAGATCGTCGGCGTCGAGCGCTACACCTCCGGCAACACCGACGTGGGTCCGCAGGTCGCAGGCCTGCAGGCTGCTGGTGCCGACCTGGTGATCGCGTTCAACACCCCCTCCTACACCGCGCTGACCCAGCTCACCTCGCTGGCGCTGGGCTACGAGCCGACCTGGTTCTACTCCAACGTCGGTTCCGACCCGGCGCTCGTCGGCTCGCTGCTCAACCGCTTCTCCGAGGGCGCTGTCGAGGGTGACAACAGCTCGCTCAACGACGTTCTCACCACCGAGTACATCCCCGGCGTCGACGCGACCGACGACCCGTGGGTCCAGCTGTGGCAGGAGGTCTGGGACCAGGAGGGCGAGGGCGGCGAGCTCACCAACTACCGCATCTACGGCATGTCGCAGGCCTACGCCTTCGTGCAGGCCCTCCAGGCGGCCGGCGAGGACCTGACCCGCGACGGCCTCGTGGAGGCCGTCGAGTCCTTCGAGGACATCGAGGGCCCCCAGCTGGCTCCGTTCCGCTTCAGCGAGGACAGCCACATGGGCATCTCCGGCATGCGCGTCGTGGAGCTCCAGGGCGGCGAGGCCGAGCCGTTGACCCCCGTGCTGGTCAGCGACATCGGTGACGCGGCCATCGAGGAGGACTCCTCCGACCAGGCCAACGACGCCCCGCCCGAGGGCGGCATCCCCGACGCCGGCTGATCCGCCCGCGTCCGCACCGCACCACTGACGGCGGCGCCCGGTCCCTCACGGACCGGGCGCCGTCGTCGTGCTTGGATGGCCCGGTGCCTCACGACTGGAACAGGTTCCTGCAGACCTCCACCGCGCGGCTGGCCGCGCTGGTGGACGAGGCCGACCCGGCCGCCCCGGTGCCGGGATGCCCCGACTGGTGCGCCGCTGACCTGGTCGAGCACGTCGGCGGGGTCTACCAGTGGGCCGCCCACGTGGTGCGCACCGGCGACCCCGAGTGTGACGTCGAGCCCGCGCCCACGGACCTCGGCGAGCTGTCCGGCTGGTTCCGCAGGCACGCCGACGAGCTGGTGCGGGTGCTGGTGGGCACCGACCCCGACCAGGAGGTCTGGACCTTCGGACGCGGCCGCGGCACCGCCGGGTGGTGGACGCGACGCCAGGCCCACGAGACCACCCTGCACACCTTCGACCTGCTCGACTCGCAGGGCCGCAGCGAGGAGTGGGACGTCCCGGCGTCGCTGGCCTGGGACGCCGTCCGCGAGGTCGTCACGCTCTTCTACCCCCGTCAGCTGCGGATGGGGCGCATCGACCCGTTACCGGGCACCCTGCTGCTGACCCCGACCGACCTCGACGCCGAACCCGTCGCCGTCGGCGAGGGACGACCGGTGGTCGAGGTCAACGCCCCGGCGAGCGAGCTGGCGCTGCTGGCCTACCGCCGCCGCACCAGCACCGACCCCGCCGCCGCGGGGCTGTTCGCCCACGGCCTCACGCCCTGACCCGGGGCCGTGCGTGGGAGGGGGCTCAGCCCTCGGCGCGTCGGGTCTCCAGCACCCGGAAGCCCTTGGCGCTCGCCAGTCGGGTGGTCGGCCAGCCCTGCTCGCCCAGCCACCGCTGCAACGAGTCCGCTCCGAGGTTCTTGCCGACCACCATCACCGCCCGCCCGCCCGGCGCCAGCCGCGGCAGCCAGGTCAGCAGCAGGTCGTGCAGCGCCTGCTTGCCGATCCGGATGGGCGGGTTCGACCAGATCTCGTCGTACGCCGCCCCCGCCGGCACCTGGTCGGGCAGCAGCGCGCGGTAGCGCCCGGACACCCCGAGGGAGCGGGCGTTGTCGCGGGCCAGCAGCAGCGCGCGCTCGTTGACGTCGACGGCACACACCTGCGCCTCGGGAGCGGCCACCGCGGCCGCCAGCCCGATCACGCCGTAGCCGCAGCCCAGGTCGAGCAGGCGCCCGCCGGTCGGCGGCGGCGTCTCGCGGAAGAGCACCGCGGTCCCGATGTCGAGGCGGCCCTGGGCGAAGACGCCCGAGCCGGTGACCAGCTCGAGGTCGTGGCCCCACACCGACACCGTGACCGGCGCCCGCTTGAAGGGCACCGAGGGGTCGGCGGTGAAGTAGTGCTCGTCGCTCACGCGGTCTCCCGGGGGGTGTCGGACGCGGTGTCGGACGGGGGCAGCTGCGCGCGGCGCGCCCTGGTCTGCTCGGCGCGCAGCGCCAGCTCGTCGTCGTCGGGGTAGGCGACCTCCTCGAGCGTCAGCCCGTGCGCGTGGGCCACCGCCACCTGCGCCGAGCGCTCCCGCTCGGCGAGCAGCTGCGCGGGCCACTCGGGGGGTCGCCGCCCCTCCCCCACGGCGAGCAGGCAGCCCACCAGGGCACGCACCATCGAGTGGCAGAACGCGTCGGCGCGCACCGTCGCCTCGACGACCCCGGCGGGGGTGCGTGACCAGTCGAGGTCGAGCAGCGTGCGCACGGTGGTGGCGCCCTCGCGCCGCTTGCAGAACGAGGCGAAGTCGTGGTGGCCCACCAGCGGCGCCGAGGCGCTGCGCAGCACGTCGACGTCGAGGGGGCGGGGCCAGGCCAGCACGTGGCGCCGGGTCAGCGGGTCGAGCGACTCGGGCCGGTCGACGACCCGGTAGACGTAGCGGCGCCAGGTCGCGGAGAAGCGGGCGTCGAAGCCCTCCGGGGCCCGCTCGACCCGGCGTACGACGACGTCGGGGGGCAGGATGCCGTTGAGCCGGCGCACCAGCGCCTCGAGCGGCGGCGCGGGCGAACGGCCGGCGGAGGCCAGCACCCTCGCCTCGTCGACGTCGGCGTGGACCACCTGCCCGCGGGCGTGCACCCCGGCGTCGGTGCGACCGGCGCAGACCACGGGCACCCGGGCGCTGCCCGGCGGGTCGTCGTCACGCACACCGACGCGCAGCGCCACCGCCAGGGCGTGCTCGACCTGGTGCTGGACCGTGCGCAGGCCGGGCTGGGTGGCCCAGCCGCGGAAGTCGGTGCCGTCGTAGGCGAGGTCGATCCGCAGGCGCACCCGCCCATCCTCTCCTCAGCCCAGCTCGGAGCGGTACGGCGGGTCGGCGCCGGGCCGCGACACGGTGACGGCCGCCGCCTGGGCGGCGTGGGCCAGCAGCCGCTCGACGACCTCGGCCGGCAGCGCGGTCAGGCGCCCGCCGAGCAGGCCCTCCTCGGCCAGCCCGTCGACGAGAGCGGCGGCGAAGGTGTCGCCGGCGCCGATGGTGTCGGCGACCACGACCGGTCGTGGGGCCACGGTCACCTCGCGCTCGTGGTCGAACCAGGTCGCGCCCTCGCCGCCACGGGTCAGCACCACCGCGGCCGGACCCATCGAGAGCAACCGGGCGGCGGACTGCTCGACGGGCAGGGTGGGCCACAGCTCGGTGAGGTCCTCGTCGCTCACCTTCACCAGGTCGGCCAGCGCGACCACCCGCTCGACCCGCTCCACCACCTCGGGCCCGGTGCCGGTCACCGCGGCGCGCACGTTGACGTCGTAGGTGACGGTGGCACGCTCGCGCAGCCGCTCGACCAGCTCGAGGACCGCGCTCGCTCCGGGCTCGACCACCGCCCCGAGGGAGCACACGTGCACGGCGGCCGGCGCCGGCGAGAGGCGCACCTCGCCCAGGCGCCAGTCGAGGTCGAACTCGTAGGTGGCTGCGCCGTCGGCGCCGATGGTGGCCGCCGCGGTCGAGGTGCGCTCGACGACGTGGGGATCGAGGGCCAGCTCGACGCCCGAGGCGCGCAGGTGCTCGCCGAGCAGACGACCGTGGGCGTCGTCGCCGTACGACGTCGCGAAGCGCACGCCGCGTCCGAGGCGGGCCAGTGCCACCGCGACGTTGGCCGCGCTCCCGCCGGGGTGCTCACCGGTCTCGCCGTCCGCGGTGCGCACCACGTCGACCAGGGCCTCCCCCACCACCACCACGTCCGCATCCATGCCCTGGGTCTACCACGTGCCGAGACGTCCGAGCACCTCGGTCCGACCCGGGCCGGGTCGTAGGGTGCGGCCATGACCGTGCTGCCGCTCGACCCCGGGTCCGACGAGCCTCCCTTCGAGCAGCTGCGTCGCCAGGTCGCCGCCCGCGCGGCGTCGGGCGACCTGGCCCCGGGCACGCGTCTGCCGACGGTGCGGGGGCTGGCCGACCAGCTCCGCGTGGCCACCGGCACGGTGGCGCGCGCCTACCGTGAGCTCGAGGCCGACGGTGTCGTGGTGACCGAGGGGCGGCGGGGCACCTTCGTCGCCTCCGCCGCCCCGGCGGGCGCGCCGGAGGCCGAGCAGGCCGCCGCCGACTACGTGGCCGTCGTACGCCGCCTGGGCCTGGGGGCGAGCGACGCGGTGCGTCTCGTCGAGCGCGAGTGGCCGCGGTGAGCAGGCACCGCTACGTCGTCGTCGGTGTCGGCGCTGTCGGCGGGGGCGTCGCGGCCCTGATGCACGAGGCCGGGCTCGACGTGACCGCGGTCGCCCGCGGCGAGCACCTGGCGCGTCTGCGGGCCGAGGGCCTGCGGCTCAGCGTCGGTGACGACGAACGCCTGGTGCGACTGCGCACGGTCGGCAGCGCGGCCGAGGTCGACTGGCACGACGACACGGTGGTGCTGCTGGCGGTGAAGTCGCAGCAGACCGCGGCCGTGCTGGCCGACCTGGCCGCCCACGCCCCAGCCAGCACCCACGTGGTCTGCCTGCAGAACGGTGTCAGCAACGAGCGCGCCGCGCTGCGCCACTTCGCCCACGTGCATGCGGTGACCGTGATGATGCCGGCCAGCCACCTGGCTCCCGGCCGGGTCGTCGTGCACTCCTTGGGTGCACCGGGGCTGCTCGACGTCGGCACCTACCCCAGCGGGGTCGACGCCGTCGACGAGGCGCTCAGCGCCGACCTGCGCTCAGCGGGGTTCGAGAGCCTCCCGCGTCCCGACGCGATGGCCTGGAAGCACCGCAAGCTGCTGATGAACCTCGGCAACGGTGTCGACGCCGCCTGCCAGGAGGGCCAGGCCGCCGAGCGGCTCGTCGCCCTGGTGCGCGAGGAGGGCGAGCGGGTGCTGCGGGCCGCCGGCATCGCGGTCGTCTCCCGCGAGGACGACCTGGCCCGGCGGGGCGAGCTGCTGCGCCCGCTGGTGCGCCGCGACGAGGCGGGCTCGTCGACGTGGCAGAGCCTGGCGCGCCGCACCGGCGACGTCGAGGTCGACCACCTCAACGGGGAGGTGGTGCTGCTGGGTCGCCTGCACGGGGTGCCCACCCCGGCCAACGAGCTGGTCCAGGTCACGCTCAACGGGCTGGCCCGCGGCGCCGGGGGCGTGCGGGGGCTGGACGCGGCCGACCTGCTCGCCGTCCTCGGCGAGCAGGTCTAGGGCCGGGCCCGGAGGCGGGTACGCCGAAGGGGAGGCCCCCGGCGAACCGGTGGACCTCCCCTCGTGGAGCGGTGCTGCTCAGGCCACTCAGGCCTTGGCGTCGCCCTCGTCGGCGGCCTCGGCCTCGGCGACGACGGACTCCTCGGGGGAGGCCTCCTCGCTCAGCTCGGTCGGGGCCTCGTCCGTGGCGGTCTCCTCGGCGGGGGTCTCCTCGGCGGCCGGGGCGGCCGGGGCGGGCGCGGCCGCCTTCGGCGTGGGGCTGTAGGCCTCGGTGACGAGCTCGATCACGGCCATCGGCGCGTTGTCGCCCTTGCGCGGACCGATCTTGGTGATCCGGGTGTAGCCGCCGGGGCGCTCCGAGAAGGTCGGGGCGATCTCGGTGAACAGCACGTGCACGACACCCTTGTCACGGATGGTCTTGAGGACCTCGCGACGGTTGTGCAGGTCGCCCTTCTTGGCCTTGGTGATCAGCTTCTCGGCCCACGGACGCAGGGCACGGGCCCGCGACTCGGTGGTGGTGATCCGGCCGTGCTCGAAGAGCTGGGTGGCCAGGTTCGCCAGGATCAGGCGCTGGTGGGAGGGGCTGCCGCCGAGGCGGGGACCCTTGGTGGGCTTGGGCATCGTTCTCTCTCTTCTCTCCGGCCGTACCAGGTACCGGGGTAGACGACCGACGACGCAGTCGCCGGTCGGTTTCTAGTTGTCCCGGTCCTCACGGACCGGGGGGTCTGGGGGCGAAGCCCCCAGCGGGGGCACTCGGGGGCGGAGCCCCCGAGCGTGTCAGTACTGCTCGTCCTCGACGAACGCGTCGTCGTCGTCGTCGCCGTACGCCGCGAGGGCGGCCTGCGGGTCGAAGCCGGGCGCGCTGTCCTTGAGGGACAGACCCATCTCGACCAGCTTGGCCTTGACCTCGTCGATCGACTTCGCGCCGAAGTTGCGGATGTCGAGCAGGTCCTGCTCCGAGCGGCCGATGAGCTCACCCACGGTGTGGATGCCCTCGCGCTTGAGGCAGTTGTAGGAGCGCACGGTCAGCTGCAGGTCCTCGACCGGGAGGGCGAGGTCGGCCGCCAGCTGCTCGTCGACGGGCGAGGGCCCGATGTCGATGCCCTCGGCCTCGACGTTGAGCTCGCGGGCCAGGCCGAAGAGCTCGACCAGCGTCTTGCCGGCCGAGGCGATCGCGTCGCGGGGACGGATCGAGGGCTTGGTCTCGACGTCGATGACGAGCTTGTCGAAGTCGGTGCGCTGCTCGACACGGGTGGCCTCGACCTTGTAGGTCACCTTCAGCACGGGGCTGTAGATCGAGTCGACGGGCATCCGGCCGATCTCGTTGTCGGCGCCCTTGTTGAGCACGGCCGAGACGTAGCCGCGGCCACGCTCGACGACCAGCTCCATCTCCAGCTTGCCCTTGTCGGACAGCGTGGCGATCTTCAGGTCGGGGTTGTGCACCTCGACACCGGCCGGCGGCGCGATGTCGGCGGCGGTGACGTCACCGGCGCCGGACTTGCGCAGGTACATGGTCACCGGCTCGTCGTGCTCGGAGGAGACGACGAGGCCCTTGAGGTTCAAGATCAGCTCGGTGACGTCCTCACGGACGCCCTCGACGGTCGAGAACTCGTGCAGGACGTTGTCGATCTTGATGCTGGTCACCGAGGCGCCGGGGATCGAGCTGAGCAGCGTGCGGCGCAGCGAGTTGCCGAGCGTGTAGCCGAAGCCGGGCTCGAGCGGCTCGATGACGAAGCGCGAGCGGAACTCGTCGACGGTCTCTTCCGAGAGGGTGGGGCGCTGTGCGATGAGCACTGGTTCTTTCCTTTCCGGGTCCGACCGCTATTTGACGGGCCCGAACTGCGAGGTGGAAGGAAGATGGAGCGGTCCCCGCCGGGGACTCGCCCACCCGGAACGAGTTCCGGGGGTCTGGGGGCGGAGCCCCCAGCGGGGGCACTCGGGGGCGGAGCCCCTGAGCGTTACTTCTTGGAGTAGTACTCCACGATGAGCTGCTCCTGGACCGGGAGGTCGATCTGCGCCCGGGTCGGGACCTGGTGGACCAGGACCCGCATCCGCTCGGGGAGCGCCTGCATCCAGGCCGGGACGACGCGCTCGCCGTGGGTCTCGCGAGCCACGATGAAGGGCGTCATCTCCAGGGACTTCTCCCGCACGTCGATGATGTCGTGCGCGGTGACCTGGAACGACGGGATGTCGACCTTCTTGCCGTTGACCAGGAAGTGGCCGTGCGAGACCAGCTGGCGGGCGTGGCGACGCGTGCGGGCGAACCCGGCGCGGTAGACCACGTTGTCGAGGCGGCACTCGAGCATCTGCAGCAGGTTGTCACCCGTCTTGCCCGAGCGGCGCGAGGCCTCCTTGTAGTAGTTCAGGAACTGCTTCTCCATCACGCCGTAGGTGAAGCGGGCCTTCTGCTTCTCCTGCAGCTGCGAGCGGTACTCGCTCTCCTTGATGCGGGCACGGCCGTGCGCGCCGGGAGGGTAGGGGCGACGCTCGAACGAAGCGTCACCGCCGACGAGGTCCACGCCGAGACGGCGGGACTTCCGGGTCATGGGGCCGGTGTAACGGGCCATCTCTCAAGTCTCCTGTTCTCGGGCGCGGGTCAGACGCGGCGGCGCTTGGGCGGGCGGCAGCCGTTGTGGGGCGTGGGCGTGACGTCCTGGATGGTGCCGACCTCGAGGCCGATCGCACCCAGGGAACGGATCGCCGTCTCGCGCCCGGAGCCGGGGCCCTTGACGAAGACGTCGATCTTCTTCATGCCGTGCTCCATCGCCCGACGACCGGCGGCCTCGGCGGCCATCTGCGCGGCGAACGGGGTGGACTTGCGCGAGCCCTTGAAGCCGACGGTGCCGGCCGAGGCCCACGAGATCACCGCACCGGTGGGGTCGGTGATGGTGACGATGGTGTTGTTGAACGTGCTCTTGATGTGGGCTTCGCCCTGCGCGACGTTCTTCTTCTCCTTGCGGCGCACCTTCTTGGCGCCGGCCGCGGTGCGGCTCTTGGGAGGCATAGATGTACTCCTGGGTTAGCTGGTCGGTGAGTTCGAGATCGAAGTGCAGTGAGACGCCCGGAGGCGTGCGATCACTTGGACTTCTTCTTTCCGGCGACCGTGCGCTTGGGACCCTTGCGGGTGCGCGCGTTGGTCTTGGTGCGCTGACCGCGGACCGGGAGGCCCATGCGGTGGCGGCGACCCTGGTAGCTGCCGATCTCGATCTTGCGACGGATGTCGGCCTGGACCTCGCGGCGGAGGTCACCCTCGATCTTGAAGTTGGCGTCGATGGCGTCGCGGAGCTTGACCAGCTCGTCGTCGCCGAGCTCGTGCACGCGAGTGTTCGGGTCGACCCCGGTCTCGGCGAGCAGCTGCTGGGCGGAGGTACGGCCGATGCCGTAGATGTAGGTGAGTGCGATCTCGATGCGCTTGTCGCGCGGGAGGTCCACACCAACGAGGCGTGCCATGTGATGGCCTTTCGGTGGTTCGCAGAGGTGTCGGTCGTGACGCGTCCCGTCCCTCGTCGGTCGGGCCCCGGCCTGCTGCTCCGGGGGTGGTTTCACCGCGGTGTGCGGCTAAGCGTTCACGTATGGAGGTTGTTCAGTTGTACGGCGCCGACCGGGGCCGGCACCTGCTCAGCCCTGGCGCTGCTTGTGGCGCGGGTTGGAGCAGATCACCATGACGCGGCCGTGGCGACGGATCACCTGGCACTTGTCACAGATGCGCTTGACGCTGGGGTTGACCTTCATGTCGAGGTCCTTTCGTGGCTCCCGCCGGGAACCGTCGGCTTCGCTTACTTGTAGCGGTAGACGATCCGACCTCGGGTGAGGTCGTACGGCGAGAGCTCCACCACCACGCGGTCCTCGGGGAGGATCCGGATGTAGTGCTGACGCATCTTGCCGCTGATGTGGGCGAGAACCTTGTGCCCGTTGCTCAGCTCGACGCGGAACATGGCATTCGGCAGGGCTTCCACGACGGAGCCCTCGATCTCGATCACGCCTTCTTTCTTCGGCATGTCCTCCACAATCTGTTGTCTATCGTTTGCTGCACTGCACCGGCGGGTGCCGGAGCAGGTGGCCCGGGAACCTCCGGCGACGAGGCGGACCTCGTGCCGGTGGACCTCGTGCGGTCGTCGCCTGGCCCCTCACCCGAGCGTGCCTGACCCTCTCTGTCGAGATGGTCGAGCACGGCATCGGGCAGCCGCGAGGCGCCACGAAACAGACCCACGTTGGGCCGACACGCCAGCATAGACGTGGCCTGCTCGAGATCCCTAATCAGGACGCCAGGAGGCGCAGGGTCTGCTCGCGCGCGGGAGAGGTGGCCGGATCGGTGCCGGCGTACGCCGACGCCACCGGGTGCACCATCACCTCGTCGACCCCGTGCTCGGCGGCGAGCCCGGCGATCCTGGCGCGTGCGGTCTCGGGGTCACCGATCACCCAGCGCCGCGACATGGCCTCCACCAGCGACTGCTGCTGCTCGGGGATGCCCACCTCCTCGGCCTCCTCGACCAGGCGCTGGGCGCTCAGCGGCTGGCCGGTGCGCAGCGCCAGCATCATCTGCAGGTGCGGCAGCGCCAGGCGCTGCGCCTCCTCGGACGTGGGCGCGACGGCGGCGTTGACGGTCAGGAAGGTCCGCGGCGCGTCGAGCACCTCCGAGGGCCGGAAGCCCTCGCGGTAGAGCGCCAGCGCCTCGGCGGTGCCCTGCCCCGAGAAGTGGTGCGCGAACACGTACGGCAACCCGCGCTCGGCCGCCAGCCGCGCGGAGTAGTCGGAGGAGCCCAGCAGCCACAGGCTCGGCACGCTCGCGGCCACGGGAGTGGCGCGCAGCGACTGGGTGCGGCCCTGCACCGAGACGCCCACGCCCTCGGGCGCCATCATCGCGGCGACGTTGTCGACGTACTCGGGGAAGCGGGAGACGGCGTCGTCGCCGACCCCGCCGGCGCCGTGGCGCAGCGCGTAGGACGTGACCGGGTCGGTGCCGGGCGCCCGGCCGATGCCCAGGTCGATCCGGCCGGGGAACGCGGCCTCGAGCAGGCTGAACTGCTCGGCGACCACGAGCGGGGCGTGGTTGGGCAGCATCACCCCACCGGAGCCGACCCGGATGCGGCTGGTGGCCGCGGCCAGCAGGCCGATCAGCACCGGCGGGTTGGTGGCCGCGACGGCGGGCATGTTGTGGTGCTCGGCCACCCAGTACCGCGCGGCGCCGACCTCGTCAGCGGTGCGGGCCAGGTCGAGGCTGGCCCGCACCGCGTCGGAGGTCGTCTGGTCGGTGCGCACGGGCACCAGGTCGAGGACGGAGAGAGTCGGCGAGGTCACCCGGGAGGAGCGCTCGACGACCGGTCGCTTATTCCGCGCCCGCTACTCGGAGGGACGGGGCGCGGGCGGCACCGAGTCGGTCGCCTCGACCTCGGCCTTCTCGTCCGACTTCGTCTTGGCCAGGCTGGCCACGGCCGTGATGGTCAGCGCCACCAGGATCACCGCCAGGCTGAGCAGGGTCGGCACCTCCCAGCCGATGATCTCGCTCTCGTGGAGCGCGTGGATCACCAGCTTGGCGCCGATCCAGGCCAGGATGAACGACAGCCCCAGCGAGAGGTAGACCAGGCGCTCGAGCAGGCCGCCGATCAGGAAGTAGAGCTGACGCAGGCCCATCAGCGCGAAGACGTTGGCGGTGAAGACCAGGTAGGGCTCCTGGGTGATCCCGAAGATCGCCGGGATCGAGTCCAGCGCGAAGAGGACGTCGGTGAAGCCGAGCGCGATGATGACGATGAGCATCGGCGAGGCGAAGCGCACGCCGTTCTCGCGATAGAACAGCTTCAGGCCGTGCCACTGGTCACCGACGTTGAGGTGGTTCTGGGCGAACTTCACGATCCGGGAGTCCTCGGGGTGCTCCTCCTCGTGCTTGCGGTAGGAGCGCACCAGGTTGACCGCGGTGTAGATCAGGAAGGCACCGAAGATGTAGAAGACCCAGCTGAAGTTCTGGATCAGGGCGTAGCCGACGGCGATGAAGATGCCGCGGAAGACCAGGGCCAGGATGATGCCCACCATCAGGGCCTCCTGCTGGTACTTGCGCGGCACCTTCAGCGCCGCCATCAAGACGATGAAGACGAAGAGGTTGTCGACCGAGAGGCTCTTCTCCACCACGAAGCCGGTGAAGTAGTCCACGCCGTAGTCCTGGCCGTGGAAGATCCAGGTCCAGAAGCCGAAGGCGACGGCTGCGGCCATGTAGAGGATGAAGGCGATGGTGCTCTCGCGCATGGTCGGCTCGTGCGGGTTGCGCGAGATGATGATGACGTCGAAGAGCAGCACGGCGCACGTGATCGTGATCGTGATGCCCCACTCGAGGGCGGAGACGTCCACAGGGTTCCTCCTGGGTCATGGGGTTGGCGAGCGCGCCGAGGTCTCTCCCGCCGCTGCTGCGACCCACGGCCCCGGACCGGTCGAGGACCGGTCGTGCTGACGAGGCGGTGGCGAAGGAATACTCCCCCCTGCGGCGCTCATCATCGCACGGCAGGCCGCACAGGCCTGCCTCGCCGGCGGCGTACGCCGCTCAGCGACCGCCGAACGCGACGCCGAGCCCGCCGAGCGCGGCCTCGCCGCCGTCGAGGGCGGTCAATACCCAGGTGCCGGTCTCGGTCAGGGTGAAGGTGTGCTCGTAGTGGGCCGACCAGCTCGCGTCGGTGGTCACCACGGTCCAGTCGTCCTCGAGGACCGCGGTGTCCTTGCCGCCCAGGGTGATCATCGGCTCGACGGCCAGGGCCAGGCCCTCCACCAGGCGCGGTCCCCGGCCCGGCTTGCCGTAGTTGGGGACGTTGGGAGGCAGGTGCATCTCGGTGCCGATGCCGTGCCCGACGTAGTCCTCGAGGATGCCGTAGGCGCCCTGAGCTCGGACGTGGGTCTCGACGGCGTGGGAGATGTCGGTGACCCGGCCACCGGGACGGGCGGCGGCGATCCCGCGCCACAACGCCTCCTCGGTGGTGCGCATGAGCGCGTGGACCTCCTCCGAGACCTCCCCCACCGCGACGGTCACGGCCGCGTCGCCGTGCCAGCCGTCCACGATCGCGCCGCAGTCGATCGAGATCACGTCGCCGTCGGCGAGCACCCGCTCGTCGGGGATGCCGTGGACGACCACCTCGTTGACCGAGGCGCAGATCGAGCCCGGGAACCCGTAGTAGCCCTTGAACGAGGGGGTCGCACCGCGCGAGCGGATGCTGTCCTCGGCGATCGCGTCGAGCTCGGCAGTGGAGATGCCGGCCCGCACCGAGGCCCGCAGCAGCTCGAGGGTCTCCCCCACGACCAACCCGGCCCTGCGCATCAGGTCGACCTGCTCGGGGCTCTTGATCTCGAGCCCGCGATCACGCAGTCCCACGACAGCCTCAGCCGCGCGGAGAGGAGTCGAGCGCCTCGAGCACCCGGCGGGTCACCTCGGCGACCTCACCCATGCCGTCGACCTCGACCAGCAGCCCGCGCTCGCGGTAGACCTCGATGAGCGGCTCGGTCTGCTCGGCGTAGATCTCCTGACGGCGCCGGATGACCTCCTCGGTGTCGTCGGCGCGACCCTCGGTCTGGGCGCGCTGCAGCAGCCGCTGCACGATCTCGTCCATCTCGACGGTCAGGACGACCACGGCGTCGATCCGCTCCTCCCGGGCCCCGACCATCGCGTCGAGCTCCTCGACCTGGGCGAGGGTGCGCGGGTAGCCGTCGAGGAGGAAGCCGCTCTCGGCGTCGTCCTCGGCGATCCGGTTGGCGACCATCGAGTTGGTGACCTCGTCGGGCACGTAGTCGCCGGCGTCCATGTAGCGCTGGGCCTCGAGGCCCAAGGGGGTGCCCTGGGAGACGTTGGCCCGGAAGATGTCACCGGTGGAGATCGCGGGCACCGAGTAGTGCTCGGCCACGAACTTGGCCTGGGTGCCCTTGCCGGCCCCCGGGGGGCCCATCAGGATCAGCCTCAACGCAGGAATCCTTCGTAGTTGCGCTGCTGGAGCTGGCTCTCGATCTGCTTCACCGTGTCGAGCGCGACGCCCACCATGATCAGGATGGAGGTTCCGCCGAACGGGAAGTTCTGGTTGGCCTCGATCAGCACCAGCGCGATCAGCGGGATGAGTGCGATCAGACCCAGGTAGAGAGCGCCCGGCAACGTGATGCGGGACAGGACGTAGGACAGGTAGTCCTCGGTCGGCTTGCCCGCCCGGATCCCGGGGATGAAGCCGCCGTACTTCTTCATGTTGTCGGCCACCTCGTGGGGGTTGAAGGTGATCGACACGTAGAAGTAGGTGAAGAACACGATCAGCGCGAAGTAGGTGATCATGTAGAACGGGTGGTCGCCGTTGACGAAGTAGCGGCTCACGAACGTGATCCAGCCCGAGTTGCTGTTCTGGTTGAACTGCACGGCCATCGCCGGCAGGTAGAGCAGCGAGGAGGCGAAGATGACCGGGATGATGCCGGCCTGGTTCACCTTGAGCGGGATGTAGGTCGAGGAGCCGCCGAACATCTTGCGCCCGACCATGCGTCGCGCGTACTGGACCGGGATCCGGCGCTGGGCCTGCTCGATGAAGATCACCGCGGCCACGATCACCAGGCCGATGGCCAGGACCACGCCGAAGAGCCACCAGCCCTGTGACTTCTGGACCTCCCACAGCGCGGCCGGGAAGGTCGCGACGACCTGGCAGAAGATCAGGATCGACATGCCGTTGCCGACGCCGCGCTCGGTGATCAGCTCGCCGAGCCACATGATCACCGCCGTGCCGGCGGTCATGGTGATCACCATGACCAGGAAGGTCGAGGTGGAGTCGTCGTGCAGCAGCGGCAGGTTGCACTGCAGCAGGTTGCCCGAGCGCGCCAGCGCCACGATGCCCGTCGCCTGCAGGACCGAGAGCCCCAGCGTCAGGTAGCGCGTGTACTGGGTGATCTTGGTCTGGCCCGCCTGGCCTTCCTTCTTCAGCGCCTCGAGCCGTGGGATGACCACGACGAGCAGCTGCAGGATGATGCTGGCGGTGATGTAGGGCATGATCCCGAGCGCGAAGATCGTCAGCTGCAGCAGCGCCCCGCCCGAGAACAGGTTCACCAGGCTGTACAGGCTCGCGTTCTCGCCCTGGGAGGCCAGGTCGATGCACTGCTGCACGTTGGCGACGTCCACCCCCGGTGCCGGGATCTGCGATCCGGCCCGGAAGATCACGATGATCATCAGGACGAACAGCAGCTTGCGCCGCAGGTCCGGCGTCCTGAAAGCGTTGGCGAAAGCGCCTAGCACGAGATCCTCTTTCTCCACACAGAATGACGGCTCCCCGGGCACACCCAGGAAGCCTCGGGAAGCCTAACAGGCTGACGGCGCCACGATGTCACGCTCCCCGGCGGGCAGGGCAGGCACCCGGGCCCGAGAACGACGAAGGGCGCGGGAGGCCGCCTCACGGCGGCGCTCTCCCGCGCCCTCATCGTGTCGCCTGGGCTCAGACCGTGGTGGTCGAGCCGCCGGCGGCCTCGATCTTCGAGACGGCCGAGGCCGAGAACGCCTGCGCGCTCACGTCGACCTTGACCGAGATGTCGCCCTGACCCAGCACCTTCACCGGGTGGCCCTCACGCACGGCCCCCTTGGCGACGAGGTCCTCGACGGTGACGGTGCCACCCTCGGGGAACAGCGTGCTCAGGCGGTCGAGGTTGACGACCTGGAACTCCACCTTGAACGGGTTCTTGAAGCCCTTGAGCTTCGGGAGCCGCATGTGGATGGGCATCTGGCCACCCTCGAAGGCGACCGGGACCTGGTAGCGGGCCTTGGTGCCCTTGGTACCGCGACCCGAGGTCTTGCCCTTCGAGGCCTCACCGCGACCCACACGGGTCTTGGCGGTCTTCGCGCCCTTGGCCGGGCGCAGGTGGTGCAGCTTGAGCGTCGTCATGTCACTCGACCTCCTCGACGGTCACCAGGTGACGAACCGTGTTGACCATGCCCCGGATCTCCGGGCGGTCCTCCTTGACGACCACGTCGCCGATCCGCTTGAGACCGAGCGTGCGCAGCGTCTCGCGCTGGTTGGCCTTGAGACCGACCAGGCCCTTGTTCTGCTGGACCTTGAGCTGTGCCATCAGGAGGACACCTCCTGCGACACGCCCGCCGGGACCTCGGTGCGCGCCTTGAGCAGCGCCGCCGGGGCGACGTCCTCGACCGGGAGCCCACGACGGGCGGCCACGGCCTCGGGCTGCTCGAGCATGCGCAGCGCCTCGACGGTCGCGTGCACGATGTTGATCTGGTTCGACGACCCGAGCGACTTGCTCAGGATGTCGTGGATGCCGGCGCACTCGAGCACCGCACGCACCGGGCCACCGGCGATCACACCGGTACCGGGCGCGGCCGGGCGGAGCATGACGACGCCAGCCGCCTTCTCCCCCTGGACCGGGTGCGGGATGGTGCCCTGGATGCGAGGGACGCGGAAGAAGTTCTTCTTCGCCTCCTCGACGCCCTTGGCGATCGCCGCGGGCACCTCCTTGGCCTTGCCGTAGCCGACGCCGACCAGACCCTCACCGTCACCGACGACCACGAGGGCGGTGAAGCTGAAGCGACGACCACCCTTCACGACCTTGGCGACACGGTTGATCGCAACGACGCGCTCGATGTAGGCGGTCTTGTCCGCACCCTGGTTACCGCGACGGTCGTCGCGACCACGGCGCTCGCCACCACGCTGTCCGCGCTGGGCTCCGCTCATGAGACTTTCCTCTTCTCTATTGCTTGACGTGCGATCAGAAGGTCAGGCCGCCCGAGCGGGCGCCGTCCGCCAGGGCCGCGACGCGACCGTGGTACTTGTTGCCGGCGCGGTCGAAGACGACCTCGTCGACTCCGGCAGCCTTGGCGCGCTCGGCGACGATCTCGCCGACCTTCTTCGCCTTGGCGGTCTTGTCGCCCTCGTAGCCCCGCAGGTCGCCCTCCATGGTGGAGGCGCTGGCCAGCGTCTTGCCGACCAGGTCGTCGACGACCTGGACGGAGATGTGCTTGGAGCTGCGGGTCACGACGAGACGCGGACGCTCGGCGGTGCCGTGCACCTTCTTGCGACCGCGCATCTGACGACGCAGACGCGAACGGGTGCGCGTCGCAGTGTGCTTGTTGTTCGACAGCGAGATACCCATGGTCACTTACCAGCCTTTCCGACCTTGCGGCGGACCTGCTCGCCGGCGTAGCGCACGCCCTTGCCCTTGTAGGGCTCGGGCTTGCGCAGCTTGCGGATGTTGGCCGCGACCTCACCGACGAGCTGCTTGTCGATGCCCTGGACACCGAGCTTGGTGGGGCCCTCGACCGTGAACGAGATCCCCTCGGGGGCGTCGAAGATGATCGGGTGGGAGTAGCCGAGCTGGAACTCCAGCTGGGTCGGTCCCTTCGAGAGGACGCGGTAGCCCACGCCCACGATCTCGAGCTTCTTCTCGTAGCCGTCGGTGACACCGACGACCATGTTGTTGACCAGCGTGCGGGTCAGTCCGTGCAACGAACGCGACTCGCGCTCGTCGTCAGGACGCTTGACGTCGAGGACGCCGTCACCCTGCTCGACGGTGATCGGGCTCGCCACGGAGTGCGAGAGGGTGCCCTTGGGCCCCTTCACAGTCACCAGCGGGCCGTCGATCGCCACGTCGACACCGGACGGGACCGCGACGGGGAGCTTGCCAATTCGCGACATGCTTGAAGTTCTCCTATCTCGGTCTCGTCGTCACCAGACGTAGGCGAGGACTTCCCCACCCACGCCCTTCTGGTTTGCCTGGCGGTCGGTCAGCAGGCCCTGGCTCGTCGAGATGATCGCGACGCCCAGGCCGCCGAGCACCTTCGGGAGACCCGTGTGCTTGGCGTAGACCCGCAGGCCCGGCTTGCTGATGCGGCGAACGCCCGCGATGGAGCGCTCCCGGTTGCGGCCGTACTTGAGCGTGATGGTCAGCGTCTTGCCGACCTCGCCCTCAGCCGGCTCGGCAACGTCGAAGGAGGTGATGTACCCCTCCTGCTTGAGGATCTCCGCGACGCCCTGCTTGAGCTTGCTGTACGGCATGGTCACAGCGTCGTGGTACGCCTGGTTGGCGTTGCGCAGACGGGTCAGCATGTCTGCGATCGGGTCAGTCATCGTCATGGCCGTGAGGCCCTTTCTCCACCGTGGTATCGCCCCTGCATCTCAAGGGCGACCTGCAGCGATCGTGTGTAGATGGAACGGGAGGTCTGGTTCACCAGCTGGACTTGGTCACACCGGGCAGCTCGCCGCGGTGCGCCATCTCCCGCAGGCAGATGCGGCACAGGCCGAACTTGCGGTACACGGCCTTGGGACGGCCGCAGCGCTGGCAACGGGTGTAGCCACGCACCGCGAACTTCGGCTTGCGAGCAGCCTTGACCTTCAGGGCGGTCTTCGCCATGTCAGTTCTCCTTGAACGGGAAGCCGAGCTGCTTGAGCAGCGCGCGGCCCTGGTCGTCAGTGGTGGCCGTGGTGACCACGGTGATGTCCATGCCGCGCGAGCGGTCGATCTTGTCCTGGTCGATCTCGTGGAACATGACCTGCTCGGTCAGACCGAAGGTGTAGTTGCCACGACCGTCGAACTGGCCGGGGTTGAGACCCCGGAAGTCGCGGATGCGGGGCAGCGCCAGGGTCAGCAGCCGGTCCAGGAACTCCCACATGCGGTCGCCGCGCAGCGTGACGTGCGCACCGATCGGCATGCCCTCGCGCAGCTTGAACTGCGCGATGGACTTGCGGGCCTTGGTCACGGTGGGCTTCTGGCCGGTGATCGCGGTGAGGTCCTTGACCGCACCCTCGATCAGCTTCGAGTCGCGCGCGGCCTCGCCGACGCCCATGTTGACCACGATCTTGGTCAGCCCGGGCACCTGCATGACGTTGGCGATCTCGAACTCCGCCTTGAGCGCGGGGAGGATCTCCTCGCGGTAGCGGGTCTTGAACCGGGGCGGCACCTTCGCCGAGATCTCCGGCGCGTCGGTGGTCTGGGTCTCAGTCATCTCAGATCTCCTTGCCGGTCTTGCGCGAGATGCGGACGCTGCGCTCGGCCTCGTAGGTCGAGCCGTCCGGGCGACGCTTGGTGACCTGGTCGCGGCGGAAGCCGATCCGGGTCGTGGCGCCGTCCTCGAGCAGCATCACGTTGGAGACGTGGATGGGGGCCTCAGCGGTGATGATGCCGCCGGTGTTGCCGGCACGCCCACCCTGGTTGACGACCTTGGTGTGGCGCTTGATGCGGTTCACACCCTCGACGATCACCCGCTGCTCCTCGCGGAGCACCTGGATGACCTTGCCCTCGGCACCCTTGTCCTTGCCGGCGATCACCTTGACGGTGTCGCCCTTCTTGATGTTCACACTCTTCGCCATGGCTCAGAGCACCTCCGGGGCGAGCGAGATGATCTTCATGAACTTCTTCTCCCGAAGCTCACGACCGACGGGGCCGAAGATGCGCGTACCGCGCGGCTCGCCATCGGTCTTGAGGATCACTGCCGCGTTCTCGTCGAAGCGGATGTAGGACCCGTCGGCCCGGCGGCGCTCCTTGACGGTGCGCACGATGACGGCCTTGACGACGTCACCCTTCTTCACGTTGCCGCCGGGGATCGCGTCCTTGACGGTGGCGACGATGGTGTCGCCGATACCGGCGTAGCGCCGACCCGAGCCGCCGAGAACACGGATGCAGAGGATCTCCTTCGCACCGGTGTTGTCGGCGACCTTGAGTCGCGACTCCTGCTGAATCATCGATTTCTCCTGGTTGTCGTGCCGGTTCTCGGCGTCTCAGGGACGGCGAGCCTGGCCGAACTGGTGGGGTTGTTCTCTCGCCCGGGGCGAGGGGTCACTTGGCGCGCTCGAGGATCTCGACGACGCGCCAGCGCTTGGTCGCCGACAGCGGACGGGTCTCCATGATCAGGACCCGGTCGCCGGTGCCGCACTCGTTCTGCTCGTCGTGCGCCTTGAGCTTGCTGGTCTTGCGCAGCACCTTGCCGTAGAGCGCGTGCTTGACGCGGTCCTCGACGGAGACGACCACGGTCTTGTCCATCTTGTCGCTGACGACGAGACCCTCGCGGACCTTGCGGTCGTTGCGCGGGGTGCCGTTGTCGACTGCCTGCTCGCTCATGCGGCACCGTCCTCGTTCTCGTCGCTGCCCGGGTTGGTCCGGATGCCGAGCTCGCGCTCACGCACCACGGTGTAGATCCGGGCGATGTCCTTCTTGACCGTCCGCAGACGACCGTGGCTCTCCAGCTGGCCGGTGGCCGCCTGGAACCGGAGGTTGAAGAGCTCCTCCTTGGCCTCGCGCAGACGTGCCTCGAGGTCGACGTCGTTCATCTCGTCGAGCTCGTGGGCCTTGACACCGTTGGCCATCAGAATTCACCCGCCTCTCGCGAGATGAACCGGCACTTCATCGGGAGCTTGTGCATCGCGCGGCGCATGGCCTCGCGGGCAACGTCCTCCGAGACGCCGGAAAGTTCGAACATGACGCGGCCGGGCTTGACGTTCGCCACCCACCACTCGGGGGAGCCCTTGCCCGAACCCATGCGGGTCTCGGCGGGCTTCTTGGTCAGCGGGCGGTCGGGGTAGATGTTGATCCACACCTTGCCGCCTCGCTTGATGTGCCGGGTCATCGCGATACGAGCCGACTCGATCTGCCGGTTCGTGACGTAGTGACCCTCCACCGCCTGGATACCGAAGTCACCGAAGGCGAGCTGGGTGCCGCCCTTGGCCATCCCGGTCCGCTTGGGGTGGTGCTGCTTGCGGTGCTTGACGCGACGGGGCATCAACATGTTCTCAGGCCTCCGATCCGGCCGTGGACTCAGCGGGGGTGCTCGCGGGAGCCGCGGCCTGCGTCGGCGCGTCGGCAGCGGGGGCCGAGCCCTCGCGGTCCGTGCGAGCCGGGCGGTCGCCGCGGGAGCCGCGGCTGGGACGCTCGCCGCCGCGTGCGGGGCGGTTGCTGCCACCGCGACCGGGGACACCGGCACGCGAGGCGGCCTGGGCCTGGCGCTCGGCACGGGAACCGGACACCTCGCCCTTGTAGATCCAGACCTTCACACCGATGCGGCCGAAGGTGGTCTTGGCCTCGTAGAAGCCGTAGTCGATGTCGGCACGCAGCGTGTGCAGAGGGACGCGGCCCTCGCGGTAGAACTCCGTGCGCGACATCTCGGCGCCGTTGAGGCGACCCGAGCACTGGATCCGGATGCCCTTGGCACCCGAGCGCATCGTGGTCTGCATCGCCTTGCGCATCGCGCGACGGAACTGCACGCGACCCGCGAGCTGCTCGGCGACACCCTGGGCGACGAGCTGAGCGTCCATCTCGGGGCTCTTGACCTCGAGGATGTTCAGCTGCACCTGCTTGCCGGTGAGCTTCTCGAGCTCGCCACGGATGCGGTCGGCCTCGGCGCCACGGCGACCGATGACGATGCCCGGACGCGCGGTGTGGATGTCCACACGCACACGGTCACGGGTGCGCTCGATCTCGACCTTGGCGATGCCGGCCCGCTCCATGCCCTTGCTGAGCAGCTTGCGGATGGCGACGTCCTCGCCGACGTAGGACTTGTACAGCTTGTCGGCGTACCAGCGCGACTTGTGGTCGGTGCTGATACCCAGACGGAAGCCGTTGGGGTTGATCTTCTGTCCCATCAGGCACTCTTTCCGTTCTTCGGGCCGCGCTTGGTGGCCTTCGCGGCCACGACGTCGGCAGGCTGGACGGCCAGGGTGATGTGGCTCGTGCGCTTGTTGATGCGCGTGGCCCGGCCCTGGGCTCGCGGACGCCAGCGCTTCATCGTGGGACCCTCGTCCACCATCGCGACCGAGACGACCAGGTCGGCAGCGGCCAGACCCTCGGTGGTCTCGGCGTTGGCGATGGCGCTCTCGAGGACCTTGTAGACGGTCTGCGCCGCGGCCTGGGGCGCGAACTGCAGCAGCGCCAGGGCCTCGTCGACGGCCATGCCGCGGACCATGTCCACGACGCGGCGCGCCTTCATCGGCGTGATCCGCGTGAAGCGGGCGGTCGCGAAGGCTCCCGGCTGGTCGCCGAGAAGCGTCTCGCGGCGGGCACTCGTGCGCATGCGCTCGGTGGTGCTCATCGGCGACGTCCCTTCCGGTCTTCCTTGACGTGCCCGCGGTAGGTGCGGGTCGGGGCGAACTCGCCCAGCTTGTGACCGACCATCGAGTCGGTGACGAAGACCGGGACGTGCTTGCGACCGTCGTGCACGGCGATCGTGTGACCGATCATGTCCGGCACGATCATCGACCGGCGCGACCAGGTCTTGATGACGTTGTGGGTGCCCTTCTCGTTCTCCGCGTCCACCTTCTTCTGCAGGTGGCCGTCGATGAAGGGGCCCTTCTTCAGGCTGCGAGGCATGTCGTTTACTTCCTACCCTTGCCGGACTTGCGGCGACGGATGATCTGGGAGTCGGAGGCCTTGCGCTTGCGCGTGCGGCCCTCGGGCTTGCCCCAGGGGGACACCGGGTGACGTCCACCGGACGTCTTGCCCTCGCCACCACCGTGCGGGTGGTCGACCGGGTTCATGACCACACCGCGCACGGTCGGGCGCTTGCCCTTCCAGCGCATGCGGCCGGCCTTGCCCCAGTTGATGTTGGACTGCTCGGCGTTGCCGACCTCGCCGAGCGTGGCGCGGCAGCGCACGTCGACGAAGCGCATCTCGCCCGAGGGCATGCGCAGCGTGGCGCGCGAGCCCTCACGGGCGACGAGCTGGGCGGAGTTGCCGGCCGAGCGGGCGATCTTGGCGCCGCCACCGGGACGCATCTCCACGCAGTGGATCGTCGAACCCACGGGGATGTTGCGCAGCGGGAGGTTGTTGCCGGTCTTGATGTCAGCACCGGTGCCCGACTCGACCACGGTGCCCTGCGCCAGGCCGCGAGGAGCGATGATGTAGCGCTTCTCGCCATCGGCGTAGTGCAGCAGCGCGATGCGCGCCGTGCGGTTCGGGTCGTACTCGATGTGCGCGACCTTCGCGGGGACGCCGTCCTTGTCGTAGCGACGGAAGTCGATGATCCGGTAGGCACGCTTGTGACCGCCACCCTGGTGCCGGGTGGTGATCCGGCCCTGGTTGTTGCGGCCGCCCTTCTTGGGCAGCGGCACCGTCAGCGACTTCTCCGGCGTCGTGCGAGTGATCTCGACGAAGTCGGCGACCGACGAGCCGCGACGGCCCGGCGTTGTCGGCTTGTACTTGCGGATAGCCATGTGTGTTCAGTCCTCGTGTCGTCAGGCCCGGTCAGGAGACCGGACCTCCGAAGATGTCGATGCGGTGACCCTCGGCGAGGCTGACGATGGCGCGCTTGGTGTCCTTGCGCTTGCCCAGCCCGTTGCGCGTGCGACGGGTCTTGCCGGGACGGTTCAGCGTGTTCACCGAGGTGACCTTGACGTTGAAGATCTTCTCGACGGCGATCTTGATCTCGGTCTTGTTGGCGTCGGGTCGCACCACGAACGTGTACTTGTTCGTGTCGAGAAGGCTGTAGCTCTTCTCGGAGACGACCGGCGCGAGCAGCACGTCGCGGTGGTCCTTGTGCAGGGTGCTCACTTGGAGGCCTCCTTGGTCGACGTGGCGGTGCCGGCGACGAGCGCGTCGTAGGCGCCCTTGCTGAACACGATGTCGTCGGCCGCGAGCACGTCGTAGGTGTTGAGCTGGTCGACGGCGACGACGTGCACCTCGGGCGCGTTGCGCAGCGAGAGCCAGGTCAGCGAGTCGGTGCGCTCGAGCACGACGAGGAACTTGGTCCGTTCGGTCAGCTCGGCCAACGAGGCCAGGGCCAGCTTGGTCGCGGGCTTGTCCCCGGTGACCAGCGACTCGACGACGTGGATGCGGTCGTGGCGGGCCCGGTCGGAGAGGGCACCGCGCAGGGCGGCGGCCTTCATCTTCTTGGGCGTGCGCTGGTCGTAGCTGCGCGGCTGCGGGCCGTGCACGGTGCCACCACCGGCGAACTGCGGAGCGCGGGTCGAGCCCTGGCGGGCGCGGCCGGTGCCCTTCTGCTTGTAGGGCTTGCGGCCACCGCCGCGGACCTCGCCGCGGGTCTTGGTGGCGTGCGTGCCCTGGCGGGCCGCGGCCTGCTGCGCGACGACGACCTGGTGGATCAACGGCACGTTGACCTTGGCGTCGAAGATGTCGGCGGGCAGGTCGACCTTGACGGTCTTGACAGCCATGCTCAGGCCTCCTGGGTCTTCTTGGCGGCCGAACGCAGCACCACGAGACCACCCTTGGGGCCGGGGACGGCGCCCTTCAGCAGGATCAGGCCCTTGTCGGTGTCGACGGCGTGCACGGTGATGTTCTGGGTGGTGACGGTGTCGTTACCCATGCGACCGGCCATCCGCTGACCCCGGAAGACGCGGCCCGGCGTGGCGCAGGCGCCGATCGAACCGGGCTTGCGGTGGTTGCGGTGGGCACCGTGCGAGGCGGAGACACCGGCGAAGCCGTGACGCTTCATGACGCCGGCGAAGCCCTTGCCCTTGCTGGTGCCCGTCACGTCGATCTCCTCGCCTGCGGCGAAGGTGTCGACCGCGAGCTCCTGGCCCACGGTGTACTCAGCGGCCGCGGAGGTGCGGAGCTCGACGAGGTGGCGGCGCGGGGTGAGACCCGCCTTGGCGAAGTGACCGGCGCTGGGCTTGTTCACCTTGCGGCCCTCGATCTCGCCGTACCCGATCTGCACGGCGTTGTAGCCGTCGACCTCGGGCGTGCGGACCTGGGTGACCACGTTGGTGCTCGCAGCGATCACGGTCACGGGGACGACGCGGTTGTTCTCGTCCCACAGCTGGGTCATGCCGAGCTTGGTGCCCAGCAGCCCCTTCATGTTGTGTTCGATCGTCATGTCCTCGGACCTCAGAGCTTGATCTCGATGTCGACACCGGCCGGAAGGTCGAGACGCATCAGCGAGTCGACGGTCTTCGGGGTGGGGTCGATGATGTCGATGAGGCGCTTGTGGGTGCGCATCTCGAAGTGCTCGCGGGAATCCTTGTACTTGTGGGGCGAGCGGATGACGCAGTACACGTTCTTCTCGGTCGGCAGCGGCACCGGGCCGGCGACCTTGGCACCCGTGCGGGTGACCGTGTCCACGATCTTGCGCGCCGAGGTGTCGATCACCTCGTGGTCATAGGCCTTGAGCCTGATGCGGATCTTCTGTCCCGCCATAGGTCTCTCTCGTCCTTACTTCTCATCTGCCGCGTGCGTGTCCGGGACGTCCTCGGGCTTGAGTCGGTCCCCCCAGCTGCTCTTCACCCCAGCCGACCCCCGCGGTCGGGCGTGTCGCGGACCGGAACCGAATTCCGGGCGCAACACAGGACCGGGCCCTGCCTGCTGTGCTGTCTGGGTGACGCCCGACGGTTCGTCGGGCTGATCGGGTCTCCCCCCTGCTGTGCAGCAGGAGCGGTGCGGCTGCACGCCGGACACCGAGCCACGATCCATCAGGTGATGGGGAGACGCGATTCAGTAGTCAAGATGTGCCGCACCCCGGCGACCCGCCGGAGCAACCTGAACATCTTGGCAGATCGGTCGGACCTCGTCCAAATCGAGGCGGATCACTGCCTGCGGTAGGCGAGATCGGTGATCTCGCGGCCGGCCTCGCGCCCCTTGCGCTCGAACTTCGTGACCGGCCGGTCCTGCCACCGCGGCACCCGGCCGCCCTCGAGGGCCGGCTCGGCGTCGAGCACCTCGAGCATCTGCTCGGCATAGTCGGCCCAGTCGGTGGCCAGGCGCCAGAGCCCGCCGCCCTGCAGCCGTGCAGCCACCACGGAGGCGAAGGCGGGCGAGACCAGCCGGCGCTTGTGGTGCCGGGTCTTGGGCCAGGGGTCGGGGAAGAAGGTCCACAGCTCGGCGAGGCCGCCCTCGGGCACCAGGTGCTCCAGGCACCAGGCCGCGTCGACGGAGCAGAAGCGCACGTTGTCGGCGCCGGCGGCTGCGACCTCGGCCAGCGAGGCGGCCACTCCGGGGCGCCAGACCTCGAGCGCGAGCACGTTGACGTCGGGCCGGGCCGCCGCCAGCACGCCGGTGGCCTCCCCCACTCCGCAGCCGATCTCGACCACCAACGGGGCCTCGCGCCCGAACCACGTGCGGACGTCGACGCCCGCCCGGTCGACCTCGTGGTCAGGGACCACCCAGGCGTCCGCGTGCGCGTCCCAGGCCTCCTGCTGGCTGGGGGTGAACCTGCTGCCGCGCCGCGAGTAGCTGAGCACCTCGCGCATCCGGCGTCCGTCCTCGGTCAGCCTCTGGTGCGGGCGGGCGGGTGCGACGCGCAGGTCGTGCTCGGACATGGCTCCATCATCGCCGCTTCGGGGGCGGGACGCGGAATCCGCGCCCTGCCCGGGGGGTGCGGTCCGGACATGCAGCACGGCCCCGGACCGAGGGGTCCGGGGCCGTGCAGGTGGAACAGTGCCGGTCAGTGACCGGCGGGGATCACTTGGTGATCTTGGTGACCCGACCGGCGCCGACGGTGCGGCCACCCTCGCGGATCGCGAAACGCAGGCCCTCGTCCATGGCGATCGGCTGGATCAGCTCGACCGACATCTCCGTGTTGTCACCCGGCATGACCATCTCGGTGCCCTCGGGGAGGGTCACGACGCCGGTCACGTCCGTGGTGCGGAAGTAGAACTGCGGGCGGTAGTTGTTGAAGAACGCGTGGGCGGCCGCCCTCCTCCTTCGACAGGATGTAGACCGACGCGTCGAAGTTGGTGTGCGGGGTCGTGGTGCCCGGCTTGATGACGACCATGCCGCGCTCGACGTCCTCGCGCTTGGTACCGCGCAGGAGCAGCCCGACGTTCTCGCCGGCCTGGCCCTCGTCGAGCAGCTTGCGGAACATCTCGACGCCGGTTACCGTGGACTTCTGCGAGGTCTCGCGGATGCCGACGATTTCGACCTCCTCGTTCACCTTGACGATGCCGCGCTGATGCGACCGGTGATGACGGTGCCACGACCGGTGATCGTGAAGACGTCCTCGACGGGCATCAGGGCTTGTCGGTGTCGCGCTCGGGCTGCGGGATGTAGGAGTCCACCGCGTCCATGAGCTCGGCGATGGAGTCGACCCACTTCTGCTCGCCCTGCAGCGCCGGGAAGGCCGCCACCGGACGACCGGCAGGTCGTCGCCCGGGAAGTCGTACTCCGAGAGGAGCTCGCGCACCTCCATCTCGACGAGCTCGATGAGCTCCTCGTCGTTGACCATGTCGCACTTGTTGAGCGCCACGACCAGGGCCGGCACGCCGACCTGGCGGGCGAGCAGCACGTGCTCACGCGTCTGCGGCATCGGGCCGTCGGTGGCCGCGACCACGAGGATCGCGCCGTCCATCTGCGCCTCATGTTCTTCACGTAGTCGGCGTGACCGGGGCAGTCGACGTGCGCGTAGTGGCGCGCCTCGGTGTCACTGATGTGCGCGATCGAGATGGTGATGCCGCGCTGACGCTCCTCGGGTGCCTTGTCGATGGAGTCGAAGGGCGACTCCTCGTTGAGGTCC